>NZ_CP094343.1:4800000-6984680 GCF_022760135.1 Pseudomonas sp. M1 | reverse complement strand
GCCTTGCTCCTTGAGGAAAGGCCGACTGGCTGGAATTCGGCGCCGCTCTCATGGGGCGCGAGCAGACTCTATGAAAGCAATGTGACAGCCAGATGAAAACCGACGGGCTCGGAGAAGAAATGTGACGGTATTTATTACGGAATATTTCAATCGAAACGAGCGCCGAAGAAACACCCCGTAGGATGGGTTTCGAGGCCTGAACCCACCTGTAGGAGCGGGCCCTGCCCGCGATTTCGCGCGCAGGGCGCGCTCCTACAGGGGAACGCCACGGGTGGGGCGGCGTAGGAGCGGATCTTATCCGCGAAGTGCGCCGGAACCGCCGGCAATCGCGGACAAGGTCCGCTCCTACAGGTGCAGGCCCCGCGTAGGATGGTGACGTCGGTGGGACGCGTAGGATGGCGTTGAGCGAAGCGATACCCATCGCCATGGCGATGCCTCACGTGTAGGAGCGGGCCCTGCCCGCGATTCGCGCGCAGGGCGCGCTCCTACAAGGGGAATGCAATGGCGTGGATGGGATCACCCCGGCTTTCCGCGCCCCAAAAGCAAAACCCCCGACCAGCCAGGCTGATCAGGGGTTTTGGGATAGGTGCTTGACGATGACCTACTCTCACATGGGGAAACCCCACACTACCATCGGCGATGCGTCGTTTCACTGCTGAGTTCGGGATGGGATCAGGTGGTTCCAACGCTCTATGGTCGTCAAGCAATTCTTTCGGATGCTCGTGGCTTGCGCTCACGCTCACCCTGATTCGGGTATGTGACAGGTCTTCTTTGCGGTTCACACGAACTTTCGGTTCGTCGACTTCACCGTCTAACACACAAATTGTTTGGGTGTTATATGGTCAAGCCTCACGGGCAATTAGTATCGGTTAGCTCAACGCCTCACAGCGCTTACACACCCGACCTATCAACGTCGTAGTCTTCGACGGCCCTTCAGGGGAATCAAGTTCCCAGTGAGATCTCATCTTGAGGCTAGTTTCCCGCTTAGATGCTTTCAGCGGTTATCTATTCCGAACATAGCTACCCGGCAGTGCCACTGGCGTGACAACCGGAACACCAGAGGTTCGTCCACTCCGGTCCTCTCGTACTAGGAGCAGCCCCTCTCAAATCTCAAACGTCCACGGCAGATAGGGACCGAACTGTCTCACGACGTTCTAAACCCAGCTCGCGTACCACTTTAAATGGCGAACAGCCATACCCTTGGGACCGGCTTCAGCCCCAGGATGTGATGAGCCGACATCGAGGTGCCAAACACCGCCGTCGATATGAACTCTTGGGCGGTATCAGCCTGTTATCCCCGGAGTACCTTTTATCCGTTGAGCGATGGCCCTTCCATACAGAACCACCGGATCACTAAGACCTACTTTCGTACCTGCTCGACGTGTCTGTCTCGCAGTCAAGCGCGCTTTTGCCTTTATACTCTGCGACCGATTTCCGACCGGTCTGAGCGCACCTTCGTACTCCTCCGTTACTCTTTAGGAGGAGACCGCCCCAGTCAAACTGCCCACCATACACTGTCCTCGATCCGGATCACGGACCAGAGTTAGAACCTCAAGCATGCCAGGGTGGTATTTCAAGGTTGGCTCCACGCGAACTGGCGTCCACGCTTCAAAGCCTCCCACCTATCCTACACAAGCAGGCTCAAAGTCCAGTGCAAAGCTACAGTAAAGGTTCACGGGGTCTTTCCGTCTAGCCGCGGATACACTGCATCTTCACAGCGATTTCAATTTCACTGAGTCTCGGGTGGAGACAGCGCCGCCATCGTTACGCCATTCGTGCAGGTCGGAACTTACCCGACAAGGAATTTCGCTACCTTAGGACCGTTATAGTTACGGCCGCCGTTTACCGGGGCTTCGATCAAGAGCTTCGCTTTCGCTAACCCCATCAATTAACCTTCCGGCACCGGGCAGGCGTCACACCCTATACGTCCACTTTCGTGTTTGCAGAGTGCTGTGTTTTTAATAAACAGTCGCAGCGGCCTGGTATCTTCGACCGGCGTGGGCTTACGCAGTAAATACTTCACCCTCACCGGCGCACCTTCTCCCGAAGTTACGGTGCCATTTTGCCTAGTTCCTTCACCCGAGTTCTCTCAAGCGCCTTGGTATTCTCTACCCGACCACCTGTGTCGGTTTCGGGTACGGTTCCTAGTTACCTGAAGCTTAGAAGCTTTTCCTGGAAGCATGGCATCAACCACTTCGCTCTCTAAAAGAAAGCTCGTCATCAGCTCTCGGCCTTGAACACCCGGATTTGCCTAAGTGCCCAGCCTACAACCTTAAACTTGGACAACCAACGCCAAGCTGGCCTAGCCTTCTCCGTCCCTCCATCGCAGTAACTAGAAGTACAGGAATATTAACCTGTTTCCCATCGACTACGCATTTCTGCCTCGCCTTAGGGGCCGACTAACCCTGCGTCGATTAACGTTGCGCAGGAACCCTTGGTCTTTCGGCGTGGGAGTTTTTCACTCCCATTGTCGTTACTCATGTCAGCATTCGCACTTCTGATACCTCCAGCAAGCTTCTCAACTCACCTTCACAGGCTTACAGAACGCTCCTCTACCGCGCATCTTGCGATGCACCCGTAGCTTCGGTGTGTGGTTTGAGCCCCGTTACATCTTCCGCGCAGGCCGACTCGACTAGTGAGCTATTACGCTTTCTTTAAAGGGTGGCTGCTTCTAAGCCAACCTCCTAGCTGTCTAAGCCTTCCCACATCGTTTACCACTTAACCACAACTTTGGGACCTTAGCTGACGGTCTGGGTTGTTTCCCTTTTCACGACGGACGTTAGCACCCGCCGTGTGTCTCCCACGCTGACACTTCCAGGTATTCGGAGTTTGCATCGGTTTGGTAAGTCGGGATGACCCCCTAGCCGAAACAGTGCTCTACCCCCTGGAGTGATACGTGAGGCGCTACCTAAATAGCTTTCGAGGAGAACCAGCTATCTCCGAGCTTGATTAGCCTTTCACTCCGATCCACAAGTCATCCCCTACCTTTTCAACGGGAGTGGGTTCGGTCCTCCAGTCAGTGTTACCTAACCTTCAACCTGCTCATGGATAGATCGCCCGGTTTCGGGTCTATACCCAGCGACTAAACGCCCTATTAAGACTCGCTTTCGCTACGCCTCCCCTATTCGGTTAAGCTCGCCACTGAATATAAGTCGCTGACCCATTATACAAAAGGTACGCAGTCACCCAACAAGTGGGCTCCCACTGCTTGTACGCATACGGTTTCAGGTTCTATTTCACTCCCCTCTCCGGGGTTCTTTTCGCCTTTCCCTCACGGTACTGGTTCACTATCGGTCAGTCAGTAGTATTTAGCCTTGGAGGATGGTCCCCCCATGTTCAGACAACGTTTCACGTGCGCCGTCCTACTCGATTTCACTTCCTAGAACCTTTCACATACGGGGCTATCACCCACTATGGCCGCACTTTCCAGAGCGTTCTGTTAGATTCTAAGAAGCTTAAGGGCTAGTCCCCGTTCGCTCGCCACTACTAAGGGAATCTCGGTTGATTTCTGTTCCTCAGGGTACTTAGATGTTTCAGTTCCCCTGGTTCGCCTCACACACCTATGGATTCAGTGTGTGATAACCAGCTTATGCTGGCTGGGTTTCCCCATTCAGAGATCTCCGGATCAAAGTCTGTTTGCCGACTCCCCGAAGCTTATCGCAGGCTACCACGTCTTTCATCGCCTCTGACTGCCAAGGCATCCACCGTATGCGCTTCTTCACTTGACCATATAACCCCAAGCAATCTGGTCATACGTCTCGAACGTGAAGACGACATTCGCCGAAAATTCGCGCTTGAACTCGCAAATTTTACCTTGACTTGAACAATCCCCAGTGAAAGAGATCATTCAGTCTACTTCTATCACATACCCAAATTTTTAAAGAACGGTTCCGGTACAAAGACCAGACAGCAAGGTTCGTTCTATCGAACATTCCTGTCTGAGCTTTACGACGATTTGGAGATGGTGGAGCCAAGGAGGATCGAACTCCTGACCTCCTGCGTGCAAAGCAGGCGCTCTCCCAGCTGAGCTATGGCCCCCTAATTTCCAACGATTGGTGGGTCTGGGCAGATTCGAACTGCCGACCTCACCCTTATCAGGGGTGCGCTCTAACCGACTGAGCTACAGACCCATATAGGGTTGCCTAACCGTCGCTTACCAGTGAATCAAGCAATTCGTGTGGGAGCTTATGAGAAAGCCGGGATCTTCGATTAAGGAGGTGATCCAGCCGCAGGTTCCCCTACGGCTACCTTGTTACGACTTCACCCCAGTCATGAATCACTCCGTGGTAACCGTCCCCCTTGCGGTTAGACTAGCTACTTCTGGAGCAACCCACTCCCATGGTGTGACGGGCGGTGTGTACAAGGCCCGGGAACGTATTCACCGTGACATTCTGATTCACGATTACTAGCGATTCCGACTTCACGCAGTCGAGTTGCAGACTGCGATCCGGACTACGATCGGTTTTCTGGGATTAGCTCCACCTCGCGGCTTGGCAACCCTCTGTACCGACCATTGTAGCACGTGTGTAGCCCTGGCCGTAAGGGCCATGATGACTTGACGTCATCCCCACCTTCCTCCGGTTTGTCACCGGCAGTCTCCTTAGAGTGCCCACCTTAACGTGCTGGTAACTAAGGACAAGGGTTGCGCTCGTTACGGGACTTAACCCAACATCTCACGACACGAGCTGACGACAGCCATGCAGCACCTGTGTTCCGATTCCCGAAGGCACTCCCGCATCTCTGCAGGATTCCGGACATGTCAAGGCCAGGTAAGGTTCTTCGCGTTGCTTCGAATTAAACCACATGCTCCACCGCTTGTGCGGGCCCCCGTCAATTCATTTGAGTTTTAACCTTGCGGCCGTACTCCCCAGGCGGTCGACTTATCGCGTTAGCTGCGCCACTAAGATCTCAAGGATCCCAACGGCTAGTCGACATCGTTTACGGCGTGGACTACCAGGGTATCTAATCCTGTTTGCTCCCCACGCTTTCGCACCTCAGTGTCAGTATCAGTCCAGGTGGTCGCCTTCGCCACTGGTGTTCCTTCCTATATCTACGCATTTCACCGCTACACAGGAAATTCCACCACCCTCTACCGTACTCTAGTCAGGCAGTTATGGATGCAGTTCCCAGGTTGAGCCCGGGGATTTCACATCCATCTTACCAAACCACCTACGCGCGCTTTACGCCCAGTAATTCCGATTAACGCTTGCACCCTTCGTATTACCGCGGCTGCTGGCACGAAGTTAGCCGGTGCTTATTCTGTTGGTAACGTCAAAACAGCAAGGTATTAACTTACTGCCCTTCCTCCCAACTTAAAGTGCTTTACAATCCGAAGACCTTCTTCACACACGCGGCATGGCTGGATCAGGCTTTCGCCCATTGTCCAATATTCCCCACTGCTGCCTCCCGTAGGAGTCTGGACCGTGTCTCAGTTCCAGTGTGACTGATCATCCTCTCAGACCAGTTACGGATCGTCGCCTAGGTGAGCCATTACCCCACCTACTAGCTAATCCGACCTAGGCTCATCTGATAGCGTGAGGTCCGAAGATCCCCCACTTTCTCCCGTAGGACGTATGCGGTATTAGCGCTCCTTTCGGAACGTTGTCCCCCACTACCAGGCAGATTCCTAGGCATTACTCACCCGTCCGCCGCTGAATCCAGGAGCAAGCTCCCTTCATCCGCTCGACTTGCATGTGTTAGGCCTGCCGCCAGCGTTCAATCTGAGCCATGATCAAACTCTTCAGTTCAATACTGATCGGGTTTTGAGAAAACCCTAAACTTGGCTCAGCAATCGCAAAAAACTCTCGAATTCACGAGTGTTACTTGTGATGCTGATAATCTTGCGATCACCAGTCTTAACTCACAAGCACCCACACGAATTGCTTGATTCAACTTGTTAAAGAGCAGTTGGTTAAGGCTTTCGTCTCAACCGAGGCCGCGCATTCTACGCCAACCTCTTATTTCGTCAAGCGTTATTTTCAGAATTTTTCGTTCCTACTCAACCGCTTGCGCTGTCGATCGGCCGGAGCTTCTCGTCAGCGGGAGGCGCATTCTACAGCGATCAAACTCACTGTCAAGCACCTCGGCGATCTTCCTTTTGGCTCGCTGCCGGAGCAGCTGCCGAACCCAAAGGCGGCGAGTGAACCACCCACCTGACCACCACTCTCAACTTCTAACCTGCTTAAGTGCTTGATTTTCAAGCTCTTTCAGCGCTTCGTCGCTGGGAGTGGTGCGCATTATAGGGAGTTAAAAACCCCCGTCAACGACTTTTTGAAACTTTCCCGAAAAAGCTGTCCGAACGATCAATTTGCAACCAGAGCGGCCTCGCCAGCCAGGCGCTCCTGGCGCAGCAGGAAGCAGCCGGTAAGGAAGCCGACCAGGCACAGCGCGGCCACGTAGTAGGCCGGGCCCATGGGGTCTTCCTTCATCAGCAGTGCCACGACCATCGGCGTGAGGCCGCCGAAGATGGCGTAGGACAGGTTGTAGGAGAAGGACAGGCCGCTGAAGCGCACCACCGGCGGGAAGGCCTTGACCATGACGTAGGGCACGGCGCCGACAATGCCGACGCACAGGCCGGCCAGCGCATATAAAGGGAAGAGCCAGTCCGGGTGGGTCTTCAGGCTGCTGTAGAAGAACCATGAGGTCGCGCCCAGCAGCAGGCTGCCAGCGATGAAGGTACGCCCGCCACCGATGCGGTCGACGATGCGCCCGGCGAGGATGCAGCCCGCGGTAAGGAAGATGATCGCCAGACTGTTGGCCTTGAGCGCGGTGGCCGCCGGGACGCCGTAGACCGACTGCAGCACGGAGGGCGTCATGAGGATGACCACGACTATGGCCGCCGACAGCAGCCAGGTGAGCAGCATGGAGATGGCCACCGCCGGACGGTGCTCGCGCACCACCACGCCCAGGGGCACCTCGTCGGCCAGTTGCTTGCGTTGCTGCAGCTCGGCGAACACCGGGGTCTCGTGCAGCCAGCGGCGCAGGTAGACGGAGAACAGGCCGAAGATGCCGCCGAGCAGGAAGGGGATGCGCCAGGCGTAGGCCAGCACTTCGTCGGCGCTGTAGAAGCTGTTGATCGCCGTGGCCATCAGCGAGCCGATGAGGATGCCGGCGGTCAACCCCGCGGTCAGGGTGCCGCAGGCGAAGCCGACGTTGCGCGCCGGCACGTGTTCGGAAACGAACACCCAGGCCCCGGGCACCTCGCCGCCGATGGCCGCGCCCTGCACCACGCGCAGCAGCAGCAGGGCCAACGGCGCCCAGATGCCGATCTGCTCGTAGGTGGGTAGCACGCCCATGAGCAGCGTGGGCACCGACATCAGGAAGATGCTCAGGGTGAACATCTTCTTGCGCCCGAGCAGGTCGCCGAAGTGCGCCATGACGATGCCGCCCAGCGGCCGCGCCAGGTAGCCGGCGGCGAACAGGCCGAAGGTCTGCAACTGGCGCAGCCACTCGGGCATGTCGGCGGGGAAGAACAGCTTGCCGACCACGGTGGCGAAGAACACGAAGATGATGAAGTCGTAGAACTCCAGGGCACCGCCCAGGGCGGAAAGGGACAGGGTCTTGTAGTCGCTGCGGGTCAGCGGACGGGCAGCGGTGGTATTCGCAGAAGGCATCGCAAGGCTTCTCGGCAGGTTGGCGGCGCTGACAGGGAACGCCGAAGGCGAACCATGGCAAATGGGAGCGCGTCAGCGCAACATTGTCATCAGGCATTCTGCGGTCGCTGCCGCAGGCCGGCCTCTATATAATGCCGATGCGACATGCGCGGGGTCGGTCAGAAAGCTGTCCCAAGTTTCTGTAGGAAACCACTTTTACAGGACTCTTGGGAGAGCTTTTCCTTTCCTTGAATCGAGACCGTCGGGGCACGAGGCCCTTACCTATGATCGAGCTTGAACAAGAAGACCCCATTCCGCAGGGCGACCTGGCGCTGCAGATCACCGCGTTGCCGCGCGAGACCAATGGTTTCGGCGATATCTTCGGTGGCTGGCTGGTGTCGCAGATGGACCTCGCCGGCACCGCCATGGCCAGCCGCATCGCCGGCGGCCGCGTGGCCACGGTGGCGATCGACCGCATGGCCTTCCTGGTGCCGGTGGCGGTGGGCGCGCAGCTGTCCTTCTATACCCAGACGCTGGAGGTCGGGCGCAGCTCGATCCGCATGCTGGTGGAAGTGTGGAGCGACGATCCGCTGTCCAGCGAGTGGCGCAAGGTCACCGAGGCGGTGTTCGTGTTCGTGGCCATCGATGGCAGCGGGCGGACGCGGCCGGTGCCGCCGCGGCGGGGGTGAGGGTTATCCTCGTTCGGAGTGGTGAATAGTTCCGTTCCATCCTGATATCGCCTTTCCCTCTCCCCAACCCTCTCCCTGAAGGGAGAGGGGGTCAGTCCGTGCCAGACCAGAGGCCGGATTCAGCCGGTTACTTCCCTATCGCTCCCACCTATATAAAGAAAAAGGCGCCAACTCGTGGCGCCCTTCCCTATTCCCGCTTAGGACTCAAGCCCGCATCGGCTTGCCCCGCACCGGCGCGCCGTTGGCCTTGTAGTAGTCCGCGGTGCTGCGCGGCAGCGGCTGGCGGCCACGGATGCGGTCGGCGATCTTCTCGGCGATCATGATGGTGGTGGCGTTGAGGTTGCCGGTGATGATCAGCGGCATGATCGACGCATCCACCACGCGCAGCCCTTCCATGCCGTGCACGCGGCCCTGGCCATCGACCACCGCCATGTCGTCCTCGCCCATCTTGCACGAGCAGGAGGGGTGGAAGGCGGTTTCCGCGTGCTCGCGGACGAAGGCGTCCAGTTCGGCGTCGCTCTTCTTGTCCAGCCCCGGGCTCAGTTCGCGGCCGCGGTAGGCGTCCAGCGCCGGCTGCGCCATGATCTCGCGGGTGATGCGGATGGCGTCGCGGAACTCCTGCCAGTCCTGCTCGCTGGACATGTAGTTGAAGAGGATGCTCGGGTGCTTGCGCGGATCCCGCGAGGTCAGCTGTATGCGCCCGCGGCTGGGCGAGCGCATGGAGCCGACGTGGGCCTGGAAGCCGTGCTCCTTCACCGCGTTGCTGCCGTTGTAATTGATCGCCACCGGCAGGAAGTGGTACTGGATGTTCGGCCATTCGAACTCCTCGCGGGTGCGGATGAAACCGCCGGCCTCGAACTGGTTGCTGGCGCCCAGGCCGGTACCGAGGAACATCCACTGCGCGCCGATCTGCGGCTGGTTCCACCACTGCAATGCCGGGTACAGCGAGACCGGCTCCTTGCAGGCGTACTGCAGGTACATCTCCAGGTGGTCCTGGAGGTTCTGGCCGACGCCCGGCAGGTCGTGCACCACTTCGATGCCCAGGTCGCGCAGCACGGCCGCCGGGCCGACGCCGGAGCGTTGCAGCAGCTGCGGCGAAGCGATGGCGCCGGAGCACACCAGCACTTCGCGGCGCGCGCGCGCCTCTTTCGGCGCATTGCCGTCGCCCAGCAGGTAGCTGACGCCGATGGCGCGCTTGCCGCTGAACAGGATGCGGTCGCTCAGGGCGTGGGTGACGATGGTCAGGTTGGCGCGCTCGCGGGCCTGGTCCAGGTAGCCGCGGGCGGTGCTGGCACGGCGGCCCTGGGGGGTCACGGTGCGGTCCATCGGGCCGAAGCCTTCCTGCTGGTAGCCGTTGAGGTCTTCGGTCCGCGGGTAGCCGGCCTGCACGCCGGCCTCGACCATGGCGTGGAACAGCGGGTTGTTGCCGGCCTTGGGCGTTGTCACGCTGACCGGGCCGTCGCCGCCGTGGTAGTCGTTGGGGCCGATGTCGCGGGTTTCCGCCTTGCGGAAGTACGGCAGGCAGTCGAGGTAGGTCCAGTCCTCCAGGCCCTTCTCTTTCGCCCAGCCGTCGAAGTCCATGGCGTTGCCGCGGATGTAGCACATGCCGTTGATCAGCGAGGAGCCGCCCAGGCCCTTGCCGCGCCCGCACTCCATGCGGCGGTTGTTCATGTGCGGCTCGGGGTCGGTGAGGTACGCCCAGTTGTAGCGGCGGCCCTGCAGCGGGTAGGCCAGCGCGGCGGGCATCTGGGTGCGGAAGTCGGCGCGGTAGTCCGGGCCGCCGGCTTCGAGCAGCAGCACGCTGACGTCCGCGTCCTCGGTCAGGCGGGTGGCGAGGACGTTACCGGCGGAACCGGCGCCGATGATGATGTAGTCGTATTCCTGGGTCATGCAGGCCTACCTCTTTTTCTGGGCACGACACCGCCCGCGACGCATGGCGCGCCGGTGTCTGAAGGTCGGAAGGCCGGTCGTCGTGGCGACCGGCCGCTCAGGGCTCGATCGCGGTGGTCAGAACACCGAGGCGTAGTCGCCCAGCTCTACCTGCACGGATTTGATCCGAGTGTAATGAGCCAGGGTGGTCAGGCCGTTCTCGCGACCGACGCCGGATTGCTTGTAGCCGCCCACCGGCATTTCCGCCGGCGACTCGCCCCAGGTGTTGATCCAGCAGATGCCCGCTTCCAGGCGGTGGATCACCCGGTGGGCGCGGGCCAGGTCCTGGGTGACGACGCCGGCGGCCAGGCCGTACTCGGTGTCGTTGGCGCGGCGGATGACTTCTTCTTCGCTGTCGTAGACGAGGATGCTCATCACCGGGCCGAAGATTTCCTCGCGGACGATGGTCATGTCGTCACGGCAGTCGGTGAACACGGTGGGCGCGACGTAGGCGCCCTTGCCGAACTCGCCCTCGGTGACGCGCTCGCCGCCGCACAGCAGGCGGGCCTTCTGTTCCTTGCCGGCCTGGATGTAGCCGAGCACGCTCTCCATGTGCGGGAAGCTGACCAGCGGGCCGAAGTTGGTGTTCTCGTCCTGGGGGCTGCCCAGGCGGATGCGCTTGACGCGCTCCAGCACCTTCTCCTCGAAGCGCGCCTGCAGGCTGCGCGGGACGAACACGCGGGTGCCGTTGGTGCAGACCTGGCCGGAGCTGAAGAAGTTGGCCATGACGGCGATGTCGGCGGCGCGGTCGAGGTTGGCGTCGTCGAAGATGATCAGCGGCGACTTGCCGCCCAGCTCCATGGTGACTTCCTTGAGCGAGGAGCTGGAGGCGCTGGCCATCACCTTCTTGCCGGTGGAGGTGCCGCCGGTGAAGGAGATCTTCTCGATCTGCGGGTGCTCGGTCAGCCACTGGCCGACCTCGCGGCCGCTGCCGGTGAGCACGTTGAACACGCCGTCGGGCAGGCCGGCCTCGGTGTAGATTTCGGCCAGCTTGAGCACGCTCAGCGGGGTGACTTCGCTGGGCTTGAAGATCATCGCATTGCCCGCGGCCAGGGCCGGGGCGGATTTCCACAGGGCGATCTGGATCGGGTAGTTCCAGGCGCCGATGCCGGCGACCACGCCCAGCGGCTCGCGGCGGGTGTAGACGAAGCTGCTCTCGCGCAGCGGGATCTGCTCGCCTTCGATGGCCGGGACCAGGCCGGCGTAGTATTCGAGCACGTCGGCGCCGGTAACGATGTCGACGTTGCGCGTCTCGGCCAGCGGCTTGCCGGTGTCCAGGGTTTCCAGCTCGGCCAGCTCGTCGTTGCGCTGGCGGAGGATGTCCACGGCACGGCGCAGGATGCGCGAGCGCTGCATGGCGGTCATCGCCGCCCACACCTTCTGGCCTTCGACGGCGCTGGCGACGGCGCGCTCGACGTCTTCCTTCGAAGCCCGCTGCACCAGGGCGAGGACCTCCCCGTTGGCCGGGTTGACGGTCTCGAAGGTGGCGCCACTGCTGGCCTCCACGTAGCGGCCGCCAATGTAGAGCTTCTGAACGTCGAATCGAGCCATGGGTCGGTTGTCCTCTCTTATGGTCCGTGCACGAAGGCCGCGCCCGCTATCCGGTGCGCTTGGCCAGTTGTTGGTCGAGATAGTCGTAGGCGATAGCCAGCGCCTGCTCGGTGTCGAAGGCATCGCCCGACAGCGCGCCGCGCAGCCACAGGCCGTCGATCAGCGCAGCCAGGCCGCGGGCGGCGCGGCGCGCCTGTTCCAGCGGCAGCTCGCGGCGGAACTGGCAGCACAGGTTGGAATACAGCCTGTGGTCATTGATCCGCTGCAGCCGGCGCAGGGACGGCTGGTGCATGCTGCTGGCCCAGAACGCCAGCCAGGTCTTCATGGCCGGGCCGTTGACCTGGCTGTTGTCGAAGTTGCCGGCGACGATCGCCCGCAGGTGGGCGCGCGGATCGTCGGTTCGCAGGCTAGCGCGCCGCTCGCGCACGGCCTTGCTCAAAGCCGACATCAGATGCCGCATCGTCGCCTCCAGGAGGCCGTTCTTGTCCTGGAAGTAGTGGCTGATGATGCCGTTGGAGACCCCCGCCAGGCGGGCGATCAGGGCGATGCTGGCGTCGCTCATGCCGACCTGGTCCACGGCCTCGAGGGTGGCGTGGATCAGTTGCGAACGGCGAATCGGCTGCATACCGACCTTGGGCATATTGATATCTCTCCTCACGCGGGACATGGCTGTGCCGTCCGGCGTCATTGTGGGCCAGTCTATTTTGTTTTTATTGAACGTTCAATCAACTAAGAATAAGCTGCGCTCCGTGAACCCTCCCGAGCCCCTGCGTGCAAGCGGGCCCGAGCCGTTCATCACCGCGATGCGTTCCAGGGGGCAAGGATCGCAGAATCCTGCCCGGAAGTGTCGCGGCGGCAATGCTGTGTTCGGCCTGCACAAGACCATGCGCGCCGACCACGAGCGCCTGCACGGCCCGCGCCCGGCTGATCCAAGGCTCCCCGGTGGCGTCCCGCACGACGCCACCCGCCTGCCCATGGCAGGCCCTTTCGCCCGGCCCTGCGCCGGGCTTTCTTTTAGCTCCGGCCCTATGGCGCGGGGCTGCTATGGTTTCTGGCGAACCCCGCTGGAGAAAACCATGAACGATCATCCCCTGTGGCAAGCCCTGGGCCGGCACTGGAAATGGATCGCCCTGCGCGGCGTGGCCGCGGTGCTGTTCGGCGTGCTGGCCATCGCCTGGCCGGGCATCGCCCTCACCGTGCTGGTCATCGTCTGGGGCGCCTATGCCTTCGTCGACGGTGTGTTCACCCTGATCGCCGCGGCCAGCATGCGCGAGTCGCAACGGCCGATCTGGCCGCTGTGGCTGGTCGGCGCGCTGGGCGTGCTGGCCGGCCTGGTGGCGTTCTTCTGGCCGGCGCTGACGGCGCTGGGCCTGCTGATGCTGATCGCCGGCTGGGCGCTGGCCACCGGCGTGCTGCAGATCATCGCCGCCTTCCGCCTGCGCAGGAGCCTGGCCAACGAATGGTGGCTGGGGCTGTCGGGCGCGCTGTCGGTGCTGTTCGGCGTGCTGATGATCGCCAACCCCGGCGCCGGCGCGGTGGCGGTGGTCTGGGTGATCGGCGCCTACGCGCTGTTCTTCGGCGTGCTGCTGATCCTGCTCGCGCTGCGCCTGCGCAAGACCTCGACCTTCGATGCCTGAAGCGCGCGACTGGTGCCTGTGGCGCCTGGACGACAACGGCAACCGCTTCGTCGTGCGCCGCGGCCTGAACCGCGAAGAGGCCGAGGCCCTGGCTCTTGAGTACCAGGGCCGCGGGCACAAGCAGACCTACTGGGCCGAGCGCGAGGAAAAGCCCCCGCATGGCGCGACGTAGGATGGGTGGAGCGCAGCGATACCCATCGCCATGCCCGCATGGGTTTCGCCAAGGCTCAACCCATCCTACGAAAGCGGAAGGTGCCAGGCCTTGCGCAGGGTCTTCAGGGCTTCGGCTATGCGTGCCTCGGGCACGGCGGCGAAGCCCATGACCAGGCCGGCGCGCTCGTCTTCAGGCTCCGTCGACTCGGGCAGCCAGTAGTCGCTCAGCGCGTTGACCTCCACCCCCGCCTGCAACGCACGCTCCACCAGCCAACGCTCGCGCTCGCGGCTTTCCACCCGCACGCACAGGTGCAGCCCCGCCTCCACCGGCGGCATGGGCGCGCAGCCGGGCACCTCCGGCCAGCCGCGCAGCAGGGCGTCGCGCCGCGCCCGGGCGGCCCGGCGCATCCGTCGCACGTGGCGCTGGAAGTGGCCTTCGGCGATGAAGTCGGCCATCACCCGCTGGGTGCCGACTTCCGAGTGCCGCACGTCGAGGGCGCGGCGCCGGGCGAAGGCCTCGGCCAGGGCCGGCGGCACCACCAGGTAGCCCAGGCGCAGCGCGGGGAAGGCGATCTTGCAGAAGGTGCCGACGTAGAGCACGCGCTGCTGGCGGTCGAGCGCCGCCAGCGGCATCAGCGGGGTGCCGGCGTAGCGGTATTCGCCGTCGTAGTCGTCCTCGACTATCCAGCCACCGCTGCGCTCGGCCCATTCCAGCAGGGCCAGGCGCCGCGCCAGCGACAGGGTGACGCCGGTGGGGTACTGGTGCGAAGGGGTGAGGTAGACCAGCCGACAGTCCGGCAGCTCGCGCAACTGCTCGGTGCGCAGGCCCTCCCCGTCCACCGCCACCCCGTGCAGGTGCGCGCCGGCAGTGGCGAAGGCATGGCCGGCGGCGCGATAGCCGGGGTTCTCGATGGCCACGTGGTCGCCCTCGGCGAGCAGCACCTGGGCGCACAGGGCGATGGCCTGCTGCGCGCCGCTGGTGACTATTATCTGCCCCGCCTCGCAATGCAGGCCGCGCGCGCTGCGCAGGTAGGCGGCGATCAGCTCGCGCAGGCGCCATTCGCCGGCGGCGTCGCCGTAGCCCAGGCAGTCCGCCGGCGGCTCGCGCCAGAAACGCGCCTGCAACCGCGCCCAGGTCTCGAAGGGAAACAGATCGAAGGCCGGCACGCCGACGCGGAAGGCCCGCGGCGCGCCTTGCGGCGGCCTGGGCAGGTGGTGCCGTTGCAGGCGTTCCAGCGCCGCCACCTCGGGCACCTTGCCGGGTTGCGGGGTGGGCGCGCTGCGCGGCTGCACCCGTTCGGCGACGTAGGTGCCATCGCCGGTGCGGCCTTCGATGTAGCCCTCGGCGTAGAGCTGCTCGTAGGCGCGCACCACGGTATTGCGCGACACGCCCAGGGCGGCGGCCAGGTCACGGCTGGCCGGCAGCCGCGAGCGCGCGGCGAGGCGGCCGTCGAGGATGCGTTCGCGCAGCGCCTGGAACAGCTGCTGGCCCAGCCCCCTGGCAGGGTCCAGGCGGATGCCGGACGGGTCGAAAGGCAGCGGGGCGTTCATGGCGGGCTCCGGAAATGGCTCCTCGAATTGGACCATGAATGGCTCTTTAGCGGAACCAATTCCCGCTCTAGTCTGGCACCAGACCCCAAGGACAAAGGCCACCCCATGACCGCACCGCTCGAAATCCGCCTCGTCGGCGCCGACGACCACGCCGCCTGGCTGCCGCTCTGGCAGGGCTACCAGCGCTTCTACAAGACCGTGATCGACGACGCCACCAGCGCCGTCACCTGGCAGCGCTTCCTCGACCCCGCCGAGCCCATGCACGCCGCCCTCGCCTGGCGCGACGGCGAGGCCATCGGCATGGTCCACTACATCTTCCACCGCTCCTGCTGGACCCAGGGCGACTACGTCTACCTGCAGGACCTCTACGTCCACGAAGGCCTGCGCGGCGGCGGCGTCGGCCGCGAGCTGATCGAGCACGTCTACGCCGCGGCCCGCGCAGCCGGCGCCTCTCGGGTGCACTGGCTGACCCACGAGAGCAACACCGACGCCATGCACCTGTACGACCGGATCGCCGACCGCTCCGGCTTCGTGCAGTACCGCAAGATTCTCTGACCGGAGCGCGACCATGACCGACACCCAACCCGCCCTGCACTGGCAACCGGTGCCCGCCCCGGCCCGGGAAACCCTGAACGGCCGCTACCTCGACCTGGAGCCGCTGGACGCCGCGCGCCACGGCGACGACCTGTGGGAAGCCCTGCAAGGCCCGGAATCCGACCCCGTGCTGTGGGACTACCTGCCCTACGGCCCCTTCCCCGAGCGCGCCGCCTTCGATGCCTGGATCGCCGGCAACGCCGCCAGCGCCGACCCGCAGTTCTACGCCGTGCGCGAGCGCAGCAGCGGCCGCATCACCGGCCTGCTGAGCTTCCTGCGCATCACGCCCAAGGACGGCGTGATCGAGATCGGCCACATCGCCTTCGGCCGCGTCATGCAGCGCAGCCCTGCCTCCACCGAGGCGGTGTACCTGCTGGCCCGGCGCGCCTTCGAGCTGGGCTACCGGCGCCTGGAGTGGAAGTGCAACGCGCTGAACGCCCGTTCCATGCGCGCCGCCGAGCGCCTGGGCTTCACCTACGAGGGCACCTTCCGCCAGCACATGGTGATCAAGGACCGCAACCGCGACAGCGCCTGGTTCTCCATCCTCGACAGCGAGTGGCCGACGCGCCAGGCGGCCTTCGAAGCCTGGCTCGACGCGGCCAACTTCGACGCCCAGGGGCGCCAGAAGCACAGCCTGGAAAGCCTGCGCCAGGGCTGAAAAAAGCCTTTTCGGGGAACTGCCCGGCCGCCGGGGGATCGGTGATACTGAATCCTTTCCCCTTGCTGTGCCGGAGGCCTCCATGAGCAGCCCATACATCACCCCCCGCGTCGAACAGACCACCATCGACGAGCTGCCCTGCTGGCGCATCCACACCGAATTCGGCGAAGCGCTGATCGCCCAGCAGGGCGCCCAGTTGCTCAGCTACCAGCCCCACGAGCAGCCGCCGCTGGTGTGGCTCAGCGAGCAGGCCGGGTACAAGCGCGGCCAGTCCCTGCGCGGCGGCGTGCCGGTGTGCTGGCCGTGGTTCGGCGAGCTGGCGCGCAACCCGGTGCAGGTGCGCACCGAATACGCAGGCGACCAGCCGCCGGCCCACGGCCTGGTGCGCGGCATCGACTGGCAACTGGACGACATCGCCGACGAACAGGGCGCGCTGTCCGTACACTGGAAGCTCGACGCCCGGCAGGGCCTGCCGGGCTGGACCCACTCCGCCGAACTGAGCCTGGTGATGCGCTTCGGCGAACGCCTGGGCCTGGAACTGACCACCCGCAACCTCGGCGACAAGCCGCTGGCCCTGAGCCAGGCGCTGCACACCTACTTCGCCGTCAGCGACGTTCGCCAGGTAAGCGTCGATGGCCTGCAGGGCTGCCGCTACATCGAGACGCTGGAGAACTGGGAGGAACGCCGCCAGGACGGCGTGGTGCGCATCCAGGGCGAGACCGACCGCATCTACCTGGACGTCGACCGGCCCCTGGTGATCCGCGATCCGCAGTGGCAGCGCGGCATCCACATCCAGGCCGGGCACTCGCGCTCGGCGGTACTGTGGAACCCCTGGGTGGACAAGGCGCAACGCCTGTCGCAGTTCGCCGACGATGCCTGGCAAAGGATGTTGTGCATCGAGACGGCAAGGGTGTGGGACGACGTGCTGAGCGTGGCGCCGGGGCGGAGCGAGACGATGAGCGTGGAGATCTGGAGCGAAGCGCTGGAGGGTTAGGGCTGCGCTTTTCGTAGGATGGGTTGAGCTTGCGAAACCCATGCGGTCATGGCGATGGGTATCGCTTCGCTCAACACCATCCTACGGGGCCTTGTGCTTGCCCAAGTGAATGGGGTCTGTCGGCCAGGTTCGGTGCTGGGCCTGAAGAGCGCCCTCTCCCTAACCCTCTCCCTGAAGGGAGAGGGGACCGTTCGGTGTGCTCGGGTGTTTCGGCGTTAGCCGGCTACTCCGCGCCATCAGGATGAAACCACACCTCCCCTCGGCACGGACAAGCCCCCTCTCCCTTCAGGGCGGGGCGCGCAGCCGAGGGCTGGGGAGAGGGAGCGGAGTCAACCCAACACACCAGCGCATCCGGGAAACACCGTTCGCGAGCAAGCTCGCTCCTACAGATCACTATCCTGCACAGCCCGCACCTTGGCTTCGTCCATCGCGTAGGCCGCATCCGCCATCTCGTTGCTGACCTTCTCCACCTTCAGCTTGCCGGTCACCCATAGCGGGCTGTAGATGTCGTCGATCTTCATGCCCTTGGGGTAGCGCACCAGCACGATCTGGTTCGGCGGCGGCGGCGGTACGTGGATGCAGGCGCCCGGGTAGGGCACCAGGAAGAACTCGGTGACACGGCCCTTGGCGTCGTTCTCCAGGGGCACCGGATAGCCGCCGAGGCGGATCTGCTTGCCGTCCAGCGCGGCGACCGTCTTGGTCGAGAACATCACCTGCGGCAGCTTGCCCTTCTGCTTCAGGCCGCCCTGCTTCTGGGTGAAGGTGCCGGCGGCTTCCGGGCTGTTGTGGTCGATCTCGGGCATTTCCTCCAGCGCCTTGCGGTCGCTGGGCGGCATCAGTTGCAGCCAGTCGGTTTCCGGGATGTCGGCGGCATGGGCCAGGCCGGTGAGCAGCACGAGGCTGCAGGCGAGCAGGGTACGGCGCATGAATGGGCTCTCGGGCGCCGGCAGCGGGCGCCCACGCAACGGGAAGACGGCGGATGACCTTCACCGCCCGCCCGGGCCGGGCGAGCGGGAATCGGCGCACATTCTTGGGGATCGCCGGGCAAATGACCAGCGCGAAGCGCTACCCGGCGTGGAGCCTCAGTTCTTCTTCACGAAGGCGTAGATGACCAGCAGGATCACCGCGCCGACCACCGCGCCGATGAACCCGGCGGCCTGCCCGGCCTGGTAGATGCCCAGGGCCTGGCCGCCGTAGGTGGCCAGCAGCGAGCCGCCGATGCCCAGCAGAATGGTCATGATCCAGCCCATGCTGTCGTCCCCCGGCTTCAGGAAACGGGCGATGAGGCCGACGATCAGGCCGATGACGATGGTTCCGATTAAACCCATGGCTTTCCCTCCTGTGGATGGACGCGCCAACCGGCGCGCCCCTTGTCAGACAGTGTAGGAAAGCCTGGCGTTCCGTGCGGCCGCCCGCCATGAGAAGCGGGCGGCCAGGCGCGTCAGCCCTTGCCGATAAGGGCTTCGACTTCGCCGATGCGCGCTTTCAGGGTAGCCAGGTCCTTGCTGCGCAGGGTGGCGTGGCCGACCTTGCGCCCGGCCTTGAAGGCCTTGCCGTAGTGGTGCAGGTGGCAGTCGGCGATGGCCAGCACCTTTTCCACCGGCGGCACTTCGCCGATGAAGTTGAGCATGGCGCTCTCGCCCACCTTGGCGGTGGAGCCCAGCGGCAGGCCGGCCACGGCGCGCAGGTGGTTCTCGAATTGGCTGCACTCGGAGCCTTCGATGGTCCAGTGTCCGGAGTTGTGCACGCGCGGGGCGATCTCGTTGGCCTTCAGGCCGCCGTCCACCTCGAAGAACTCGAAGGCCAGCACGCCGACGTAGTCCAGCTTGTCCAGCACGCGGCCGACGTAGTCCTCGGCCAGAGCCTGCAGCGGGTGCTCGCTGCTGGCCACGGACAGGCGCAGGATGCCGTTCTCGTGGGTGTTGTGCACCAGCGGGTAGAAGCGCGTCTCGCCGTCGCGGGCGCGCACCGCCACCAGCGAGACTTCGCCGGTGAAGGGCACGAAGCCTTCGAGGATGCAGGGCACGCTGCCCAGCTCGGCGAAGGCGCCGGCCACGTCCTCGGGCTTGCGCAGGACCTTCTGGCCCTTGCCGTCGTAGCCCAGGGTCCGCGTCTTGAGCACCGCCGGCAGGCCGATGCCGGCCGCGGCGGCGTCGAGGTCGGCCTGGGACTGGATGTCGGCGAAGGCCGGGGTGGGAATGCCCAGGTCCTTGAACATCGACTTCTCGAACCAGCGGTCGCGGGCGATGCGCAGCGCGGAGGCCGAGGGGTAGACCGGGACGAACTGCGAGAGGAAGGCCACGGTCTCGGCCGGCACGCTCTCGAACTCGAAGGTCACCAGGTCCACTTCGTCGGCCAGCTGGCGCAGGTGGTCCTGATCGCTGTAGTCCGCGCGGATGTGCTCGCCCAGGGCCTGGGCGCAGGCGTCCGGCGCCGGGTCGAGGAAGGCGAAATCCATGCCCAGCGGGGTGCCCGCCAGGGACAGCATGCGGCCCAGCTGGCCGCCACCGATGACACCGATCTTCATGGTTCTGCTCAGGCCTCGCGGGGGTCGGGGTTGTCCAGCACCGAGGTGGTCTGCTCGGTGCGGAAGCGCTTGAGCGCGTCGTGGTACTGCGGGTGCTTGCCGCCGAGGATGCTCGCCGCCAGCAGCGCGGCGTTGATGGCGCCGGCCTTGCCGATGGCCAGGGTGGCGACCGGCACGCCGCCGGGCATCTGCACGATGGACAGCAGCGAATCGACGCCCGAGAGCATGGACGACTGCACCGGCACGCCGAGCACCGGCAGGTGCGTCTTGGCCGCGCACATGCCCGGCAGGTGGGCGGCGCCGCCGGCGCCGGCGATGATCACTTCGATGCCGCGGCCTTCGGCCTCTTCGGCGTACTGGAACAGCAGGTCCGGGGTGCGGTGGGCGGAAACCACCTTCACTTCATGGGGGATGCCCAGCTTGTCCAGCATGTCCGCGGTGTGACTAAGGGTGCTCCAGTCGGACTTGGAGCCCATGATCACGCCAACCAGTACGCTCATCGTCGTGCCTCTTGGTGGTGCGCGTGCCGCGCGTCAAAAACCAACAAGCCACGCATTCCGGTCCCGGGCGTGGCTTGTACATGGACGAACCGACGAGCGGGGCCGGTTCGGAGGCGGCGCAGTATACCGCAAGGCCGCGCCGTTCGTGGAGTCCGTGCGCGGGCCGTTGGGCGGGTGCTGCCAAGGGATGAGGCGCGCGGTTCTTGCTCCAGCTCAATATCGCCTAGGCTCAAGGGCTCAGACTGATGCAACCCGCGGCGCAGACCGGTTTTCGCCCGCCCCCGTTCGTTTGCACAAGGAGAGCTTGCCATGTCCTCGACCCTGCCCCAGACCATGAAAGCGGCAGTGGTGCACGCCTTCGGCGCGCCGCTGCGCCTGGAAGAAGTGAAGGTGCCGCTGCCCGGCCCCGGCCAGATCCTGGTGAAGATCGAGGCCTCCGGCGTCTGCCACACCGACCTGCACGCCGCCGAGGGCGACTGGCCGGTGAAGCCGAGCCTGCCGTTCATTCCCGGCCACGAGGGCGTCGGCTACGTCGCCGCGGTGGGCGCCGGGGTGACCCGGGTGAAGGAAGGCGACCGCGTCGGCGTGCCCTGGCTGTACACCGCCTGCGGCTGCTGCGAGCACTGCCTGACCGGCTGGGAAACCCTCTGCACGCAGCAGCAGAACACCGGCTACTCGGTGAACGGCGGCTACGCCGAATACGTGCTGGCCGACCCGAACTTCGTCGGCCACCTGCCCAAGGGCATTGGCTTCACCGAAATCGCCCCGATCCTCTGCGCGGGCGTCACCGTGTACAAGGGCCTGAAGGAAACCAAGGCACGCCCCGGCCAGTGGGTGGCCATCTCCGGCATCGGCGGCCTGGGCCACGTCGCGGTGCAGTACGCCAAGGCCATGGGCCTGCACGTCGTGGCGGTGGACGTGGACGACGCCAAGCTGGAGCTGGCGCGCAAGCTCGGCGCCAGCCTGACCATCAACGCGAAGAAGGAAAACCCGGTGGAAGTGGTCCAGCGCGACATCGGCGGCGCCCACGGCGTGCTGGTGACGGCGGTGTCCAACAGCGCCTTCGGCCAGGGCATCGGCATGGCCCGCCGCGGCGGCACCATCTCCCTGGTCGGCCTGCCGCCGGGCGACTTCCCCACGCCGATCTTCGACGTGGTGCTCAAGGGCCTGCACATCACCGGCTCCATCGTCGGCACCCGCGCGGACCTGCAGGAGGCGCTGGACTTCGCTGGCGAGGGGTTGGTGAAGGCGACGGTGAGCGCCGGGAAGCTGGAGGATATCAACGGAATTTTCGACAAGATGCGGGCGGGGGAGATCGAGGGGCGGATTGTGGTCGAGATGTAGGCCACACGCCTTGTAGGATGGCGTTGAGCGCAGCGATACCCATCATCGCCGGTCGATGGGTATCGCAAGCTCAACCCATCCTGCGTCTTCAGGGCAAGCTCCGTTCGCGAGCAAGCTCGCTCCTGCACCAAGCCCCGCCTCAGGCGGTTTCCCCGAGCCCCAGGCCGCCCTCCAGCTTGCGCCACAGCAAACGGATCTGCGCCTTGCGCACCAGGGCGCAGCGGTACAGGCGGATTTCCTGCGGCACCACCCAGTGCGGGCCGCCGCACACCGCCAGCTCGCCGCGGGCCAGCTCCGCCTCCATGCTCAGGCGCGGCACCCAGGCCACGCCCATGCCCTGCAGCGCCATGCTCTTCAGGCTGTCGGCCATGGCCGTCTCGTAGACCGTGGTGTAGCGCAGGTTGCGCTGGCGCAGCAGCAGGTTGACGCCGCGGCCGAGGAAGGCGCCGGCGCTGTAGGCCAGCAGCGGCACGCTCTGGCCGCTGTCGAGGTCGTACAGCGGCAGGCCGGCGGAGTTCACCGCGCATACCGGGAGCATCTCGGTGCGGCCCAGGTGCAGCGAGGGGAACACTTCCGGGTCCATCTGCAGCGCCGCGTCCGGGTCGTAGAAGGCCAGCATCAGGTCGCAGCCGCCCTCGCGCAGCAGGTGCACGGCCTCGCCGACGTTAGTCGCCACCAGGCGGCTGGCGATGTTCAGGCCCTCGGCGCGCAGCCGGGCGATCCACGCCGGGAAGAAGCCCAGGGCCAGGGAGTGCGCGGCGGCGAACTGCAGCACCTCGCCCTGCCCGCCTTCCAGGTGGTGCAGGTGGCGCACCACCTGGCCGAGCTGCTCGACCACCGCGCGCGCGGTGACCAGGAACAGCTGCCCGGCCTCGGTCAGCTCGATGGGCGTGCGCTGGCGGTTCACCAGGGTCAGCCCGAGGGCGTCCTCCAGGCTGCGGATGCGCCGGCTGAAGGCCGGCTGGGTGACGAAGCGCTTTTCCGCGGCCTGGGAGAAGCTGCGGGTGGTGGCCAGGGTGCTGAAGTCCTCAAGCCATTTGGTTTCCAGGTTCACGTCGTCTCCTCCCGGCGCGGCGGGATGGTCTTGATCGATCGGTCAGTGGATGAACGGGCGCGCGTAGCATGGCCATACGCTCGCCGTCATCAGGTCGTCACAGAATACATTATGCCGTTTGTGCATGAGACAGCTTCCAACAGCATTGGCCGACGATCGGCGAAATCCCTAGTCTAGTGGGCATCGCGGCGCTGGCCGTGTTCTCCTGAGAAAAATCTCATCATGTCCCCTGTTGCATCGTTCCGCATCGAGAAAGACCTCCTCGGCACCCTCGAAGTACCTTCTGACGCCTACTACGGCATCCAGACCCTGCGCGCTGTGAACAACTTCCGCCTTTCCGGTGTGCCGCTGTCGCACTACCCGAAGCTGGTCGTCGCCCTGGCGATGGTCAAGCAGGCCGCGGCCGATGCGAACCACAAGCTGGGCCACCTGCCCGGCGAGAAACACGCCGCCATCAGCGAAGCCTGCGCTCGCCTGATCCGCGGTGACTTCCACGACCAGTTCGTGGTGGACATGATCCAGGGTGGCGCCGGTACCTCCACCAACATGAACGCCAACGAAGTGATCGCCAACATCGCCCTGGAAGCGATGGGCCACGCCAAGGGCGAGTACAAGTACCTGCACCCAAACAACGACGTGAACATGGCGCAGTCGACCAACGACGCCTACCCGACCGCCATCCGCCTGGGCCTGCTGCTGGGCCACGACACCCTGCTGGCCAGCCTCGACAGCCTGATCCAGGCCTTCGCCGCCAAGGGCGAGGAGTTCGCCAACGTCCTGAAGATGGGCCGCACCCAGCTGCAGGACGCGGTGCCCATGACCCTCGGCCAGGAATTCCACGCCTTCGCCACCACCCTGGGCGAAGACCTCGACCGCCTGCGCCGCCTGGCCCCGGAACTGCTGACCGAAGTGAACCTCGGCGGCACCGCCATCGGCACCGGCATCAACGCCGACCCCGGCTACCAGCACCTGGCCGTGGAACGCCTGGCCGCCATCAGCGGCCAGCCGCTGAAGCCGGCCGCCGACCTGATCGAGGCCACCTCGGACATGGGCGCCTTCGTGCTGTTCTCCGGCATGCTCAAGCGCACCGCGGTCAAGCTGTCGAAGATCTGCAACGACCTGCGCCTGCTCTCCAGCGGCCCGCGCACCGGCATCAACGAGATCAACCTGCCGCCGCGCCAGCCGGGCAGCTCGATCATGCCGGGCAAGGTCAACCCGGTGATCCCGGAGGCGGTGAACATGTGCGCCTTCGAGATCATGGGCAACGACCTGGCGCTGACCATCGCCGCCGAGGGCGGCCAGCTGCAGCTGAACGTGATGGAGCCGCTGATCGCCTACAAGATCTTCGACTCGATCCGCCTGCTGCAACGCGCCATGGACATGCTGCGCGAGCACTGCATCACCGGCATCACCGCCAACGTCGAACGCTGCCACCAGTTGGTGGAGCACAGCATCGGCCTGGTCACCGCGCTGAACCCGTACATCGGCTACGAGAACGCCACCCGCATCGCCAAGGTGGCGCTGGAAACCGGCCGCGGCGTGCTGGAGCTGGTGCGCGAGGAGAAGCTGCTGGACGAGGCCACCCTGGCCGACATCCTGCGCCCGGAAAACATGATCGCCCCGCGCCTGATCCCGCTGCGCGCCTGATCCACCGCCCGGCGCGAGCCGGGCACGACTCACCGGTCGAGGGGCAGTACCCGCCTCTCACCCTTCAGGGATGGGCTATCCCCCGTCCCTTCTTTTATGCCCGGCGCGACGGGCTTGCCCGCAGCGCCACGTCTCACCGGTCGAGAGGATATTCAGCCCTCTCTCCATTCATAGGGACGCCACGGATTGTGGTGTCCCTTTTTTTTTGCCTGGGGTTTGGGGGGTGGCTGCTACTTTTCGTAGGAGCGAGCTTGCTCGCGAACGGTGCTGGCCGGTGAGAAAGAGCGCCCTCTCCCTAACCCTCTCCCTGAAGGGAGAGGGGACTGTTCGGAGTGCTTGGATACTCCTGAGTCAGCCGGCGGCTCCGTGGGTTTCAGAGTGAAACCATATCTTCTCTCGGCACGGCCTGGCCCCCTCTCCCTTCAGGGAGAGGGCGGGGGGAGAGGGGCTCTATTCCCGAGCACCAAGGCCCAGGGCAAAGATCAATCCTGCGCCTGCAAATGCGCACGAATACGCCGATTGAGCGCCGCAAGACGCTCCACCGCACGTTCGTCACCCTCTTCAGCCTCCCCGCGCGGCGCCAGTTGGCGGGCGCACAGGTTCAAGGCACTGAGCAGCAACAGCTCGTTGCTGGTGACGTAGGGGAATTTCTGCTTGGCGGCGGCGATCTCCGCCTGCAACAGGGCGGCGGCCTCCTGCAGGGCGCGCTCCTCGCCGGCCGGCGCCTTGACGCTGTAGTCGCGGCCGAGGATGCGCAGGACGCGCACGCCGTCGTCGCTCATGCGCTGGCGCGGCTGTCGCTGACGCGGCGGACCAGGGCCTGCAGGCGCACGGCGGTGGCGTTGTGCTTCTCTTCCTGCTCCATCAGCTGCAGTTGCAGGGCGTCGTTGTCTTCGCTGGCCTTGCCGAGGCTGTCGCGCAGTTGGGCGTTGTCGTCGGCCAGTTGCTTGTTCTGCTGCAGCAGCTCAGCCACCAGTTGTTCGAGCTGTTCGATAGTGCTGTCGAGCATGGGAGTCTCCGAGGCCGTGGTAAAGGTCGCGGAGGATAAAGAAAAGTCGCCTGTGCGGCCAGGGAAATACACGCTTTCCTGACGGAAAGTATGCTGTCAATTCAATAGCTTAGACGCTGAATTTCGTGCCATTTCAGCAGGTTGATCGCGCGACGAACCTCCGTAGGATGGGTTGAGCGAAGCGATACCCATCAGACCATGGCGATGGGTATCGCAAGCTCAACCCATCCTACGAAGAGCGCATCGACGCGGTCGGCAAGTTCAGCGGATCACGCCTTCCTCGCGCAGCAGCTTGAAGATGGCTTCGGCGCCCGCCTCCGGGGACAGGTCCTTGAGCACCTGGCCGGTGCCGCCGGAGGCCTTGGCGGTAGCGGCCTTCATGCGTTCGGCGCCGGTCTTGGCCTTGATCACCTTGAGCCGCTTGGGCCGCGGGCGCGCCGGTTGCAGGCTGCCGGCGGCGAGCAGGTCGTCCTCGACGACCTCCACCTCGTGGGCCTCGATGAAGCCACGGCGGGCCGGGCCGAAGGCGCTCTGGCGCGCCACCGGGGCGGCGTTGTCGACGCTGGCGACGAAGGGCAGGCGCACCTTCAGCCGGCGCCGCTGGCCGCGCGGCAGGGCCTGCAGCACCTGGGCGCTGCCGCCCTCGACCTTCTCCACCTCGGCCAGGCCCACCACCAGCGGCCAGCCCAGGCGTTCGGCGAGCAGGAACGGCAGCATGCCGGAGCCTTCGCCGGTCTCGGCCTGGCTGCCGGTGAGCACCAGTTGCGCGCCGGCGCCGCCGAGGTAGTCGACCAGCGCCGGCAAGGCGTCGGCGCCGGCTGGTTGTTCCAGCACCGCCAGCTCGTCCAGGCCCATGCCCAGGTAGCTGCGCAGCGCCTCTTCCTGCGGGTTGCCGGCGTGCAGCACCTGCAGGCGCTTGCCGGCCAGGCGCAGGCCCAGTTCGACGGCGCGGGCATCCTGCTCGGCGCGGCGGGCGCGGCCGGAGGCCGGGTGGGCGCCGATGGAGACCAGGGTGACGATGTTCAGGTCGGTCATTGTTCGTACCTATGAATAAGGGCCAGCACCATGTTGCGCACTTGCCTGCGGCCTGCAGCCTGTCGCCTGCAGCCGCTCTCAAGCCGCATCGCGAGCCCCTCCCTGGCGGTACTCCTCGGCCAGGCGGATCAGCGCCTGCAGAATCGCCGTGGAATCGCCGATCACCGAAAGGTCGGCGCGTTTGATCATGTCGCAGCCGGGGTCCATGTTCACCGCCACCACCTTGTCGCAGGCGCCGATGCCTTGCAGGTGCTGGATGGCGCCGGAGATGCCGACGGCGAGGTAGACGCGTGCGGTGACCCAGGTGCCGGTGGCGCCGACCTGGCGGTTGCGCGGCATGTGGCCGTCGTCCACCGCCACCCGCGAGGCGCCTTCGGTGGCGCCCAGGGCCGCGGCGGCGCGGTGGAACAGCTCCCAGTCGCGCACGCCGTTGCCGCCGGAGAGGATGAATTCGGCCTCGGCCATGGGAATCTGCGCCGGGTCCACGGCCACCGGGCCGAGGTCCTCGATGCGCGGCAGGTTGCGCGCCACGCCGCCTTCCAGGGCGACCGGGCAGGCCTCGTGGCGCGTCTCGCTGACCGGCTCGGCGCACTCGGCGGCGGCCAGGATCAGGCGCGCCAGCGGCCGCTGCAGGTCCTGCTGGCCGGCGCCGGCGCGGCCGATGCAGCGCTCGCCTTCGGCCTGCCAGACGCGGGTGGCCGGGCGCTCGCCAAGGCTGGCGGCCAGGCGCCGGCCCAGTTCGCCGCCACCGGTGCGGCTGTCGGGCAGCAGCCAGTGGCGCGGCACGAACTGGCCGTCCACGGCGCGCAGTGCCAGCACCCGCTGTTCCGGGGCGTAGCCTTCGTATTCGTCGCCCTCGACCTGCAGCAGGCGGTCGACGCCGGCGGTGTCGAAGGCGCTTTCCTTATGTTCGCCGAAGACGATGGCCAGCACCGCGCCCGCGTCGCCGGCGAGCTTGCGGGCCAGGCCCAGCAGGTCGCGATCGTGGCTGGAGAGGCGGCCGCCGACCATGTCCGGCACCACGGCGATGTAGAACGCCGGTTGCTCGATGACCTGCAGCGGCAGCTGCACCACTTCCGGCGCACTGGAGCGCTTGCCGACTGTGCCCTGCTGGCCGCCGGAGCGGTCGATGCGCTTGACGCCGTTGGGACCGATGAAGCCAACGGCGTGGAGGTTCTTGCGGATCAGGCCGTTGGGGCCCATCCAGCGCACCTCGCCACCCTGGGCGGACTGCATGGCCGCGTGCAGCGGGTGCAGGCGGTTGCGGGCGATCCACTCGGCGCGTGGGTCGCGGCGGATGATGTCGCTCATGCTTGGACCTCCAGGGAGCCTGGGCTTTTCGTAGGAGCGAGCTTGCTCGCGAACGGGCTGGCATCGAGGCCCGGGCCGCCCTCTCCCCCCGCCCTGGCTGCGCGCCCCGCTCCGAAGGGAGAGGGAGCTACCCGAGCTTCCCTGTAAGTAATGGCGCAGCGGGCAACCCGGCTAAAGCCGATATTCGCCGTGGCAGAGACGGTCCCCTCTCCCTTCAGGGAGAGGGTTAGGGAGAGGGCCTGCGGACTCACCGCCGGCACACGGCCAAGGCCTGAAGTCGTCCGAATCATCAATGCACCCCCACCACTTCTTCCCGCTTAACCGCCGCCGGCTTTTTTGCCGGCGCCTCCGCGCTCTCGATCAGCACCTCCGCCACCAGCTCGGCGATGTCCCTGATCTCCGGCCGCGGCGCCACCACGCCTTCGAGCATCGCGGTGCACTGCGGGCAACCCACGGCCACCAGCTCGGCGCCGGTCTCCTTGATGTCGACCATGCGCATGTCCGGAATCCGCTGCTTGCCGGGGATGTCGGTGATCGGCGCGCCGCCGCCACCGCCGCAGCAGCGCGAGCGGAAGCCGGAGCGTTGCATCTCCTTCACCTCGATGCCGATGGCCTTGAGCACAGCGCGTGGTGCTTCGTACTCGCCGTTGTAGCGGCCCAGGTAGCAGGGGTCGTGGTAGGTCACGCTGTCGGCCTTGCTCTGGCCCAGCTGCAGCGCGCCGCTCTTCACCAGCTCGTCGATGAAGGTGCTGTGGTGCAGCACGTCGTAGCTGCCGCCCAGGGCGCCATATTCGTTCTTCAGCACATGGAAGCTGTGCGGGTCGCAGCTGACGATGCGCTTGAAGCGGTACTGCGCCAGGGTGGCGATATTGCGTTTGGCCAGGCTCTGGAAGGTCGCCTCGTCGCCCAGGCGGCGGGCCACGTCGCCGCTGTCGCGTTCTTCCAGGCCGAGCACGGCGAAGTCGACTTTCGCCGCCTTGAGGATCTTCACGAAGGCGCGCAGGGTGCGCTGGTTGCGCATGTCGAAGGCGCCGTCGCCG
Source organism: Pseudomonas sp. M1 (assembly GCF_022760135.1). Lineage (NCBI taxonomy): Bacteria > Pseudomonadati > Pseudomonadota > Gammaproteobacteria > Pseudomonadales > Pseudomonadaceae > Pseudomonas > Pseudomonas sp. M1. The sequence goes on along the minus strand of NZ_CP094343.1, from coordinate 6,955,865 downwards.
ACCCAGAACAGCACGTCGGCCTGCTTCTGCTCGCTCATCAGCGGCAGGTTCAGGTCGGCCGCCCAGTTCAGCCGGCCACCGGGGGCGAAGCCGCCGGGGTTGTCGGTGGCGATCAGGTTCTCCAGCACCTCGGCGCCCTTGTTCGGGGTGGCGCCCTTTTCCAGGGTGAGGTGGCGGCGCATGTCGACGATGGCGTCGACGTGCTCGATCATCATCGGGCATTCCTCGACGCAGGCGCGGCAGGTGGTGCACGACCACAGCGTCTCGGCATCCACCAGGGCCTTGCCTTCCAGCGCGACTATGGGCAGGTGCGGGCCGCCGCTGTGTTCGCCGAGCGGCTTTCCGGGATAGGGCGAGCCGGCGAACTTGGCATCGTTGCCGCCGGCCAGGCCGATGACCATGTCCTGGATCAGCTTCTTCGGGTTCAGCGGCTGGCCGGCGGCGAAGGCCGGGCACATGGCCTCGCACTTGCCGCACTGCACGCAGGCGTCGAAGCCGAGCAACTGGTTCCAGGTGAAGTCGGTGGGTTTTTCCACGCCCAGCGGGGCCATGGGGTCGCTGAGGTCGAGGGCTTTCAGGCCGGTGGAGCGGCCGCCAGCGAAGCGCTCGGCGCGGCGGTGCCAGGCCAGGTGCAGGGCGCCGGCGAAGGCGTGCTTCATCGGCCCACCCCAGGTCATGCCGAAGAACAGCTCGGACACGCCCCAGGCCACGCCGATGGCGAGGATGGCCGCCAGGAGCCAGCCACCGAAACCTTCAGGAAGAATCCCGGCCACGGGCAGCGTGGCGATGAAGAAGCTCGCCGAGAACATCAACAGGCTCTTCGGCAGGCGCATCCACGGGCCCTTCGACAGCCGCGACGGCGGGTCGAGGCGGCGCTTGGCGACGAACAGCGCGCCGCCGAACATCAGCGCCGTGGCCGCCAGCAGGGCGAAGCCGAGGATCCGGCTGTGCAGGCCGAAGCCGTGCACGACGATGGCCAGCAGCGCCGCCAGGACGAAGCCGCCGGCGGTGGCCACGTGGGTCCTGGACATGTACTTGTCGCGCTCGACCACATGGTGCAGGTCCACCAGGTAGCGCCGCGGCATGGCCAGCAGGCCGCCGAGCCAGTCGACCGGCGCGGGCCGCCCGCGGCGCCACATGGCGAAGCGCTTCACGGCGCCCAGCACGGCGAGGGCCAGGGCGGCGAAGAGCAGGAGGGGAAGAATGATATTCAGCATTGCAGCTCACCCGGTTGGGGGAGCCGGAAGCTGGAAGCTGGAAGCTGGAAGCGGTTCGGGCCGCCCTTCGCTTCCAGCTTCAAGCCTCCAGCTTCAAGCTTCTTTAAAAGTCCTTGCACAACCGCAGCGCGTCGTAGATCGCCGCGTGGGTGTTGCGCTGGGCCACGCAGTCGCCGATGCGGAACAGCAGGTAGCCGTCGCCCGGCTCGCTCAGGCACGGCTGCGGCTTGATCGCGAACAGCGCCTCGACGTCGATCTGGCCCTTGTTGCGCGAGCCCTGCTTGAGCGCGTAGTACAGGCTCTCGTCCGGGCGCACGCCGTTCTCCACCACCACCTGGTCGACCACCCGCTCCTCTTTCGCGCCGGTGTATTCGTTCTCCAGCACCGCCACCAGCTTGTCGCCCTCGCGGTAGACCTTTTCCAGCATCAGGTCGCCGGTCATGATCACTTCCTTGGGGTACATGCTGCGGTAGTAGGTGGGGAAGGTGGTGCCGCCGATGGCCACGCCGGGCTTGATGTCGTCGGTGACGATTTCCACCAGCGCGCCCTTGTCGGCGAGGAAGTCGGCCACCGACATGCCGCTGAACTCGCAGATGGTGTCGTAGACCAGCACGTTCTTGCCGGGCGCCACCTTGCCGTCGAGGATGTCCCAGCTGCTCACCACCAGGCCCTCGGCGGCGCCCCAGTGTTCGTTCTGTTCGAGGAACGGGTGGCCGCCGTTGGCCAGCACCACCACGTCCGGGCGCAGGTCGAGGATGGTGTCAGCGTCCGCCGCGGTGCCCAGGCGCAGGTCGATGCCCAGGCGCGCCAGCTCCAGCTGGTACCAGCGGGTGATGCCGGCGATCTGGTCGCGCTGCGGCGCTTTCGAGGCGGTGGTGATCTGCCCGCCGAGCTGGTCCTTCTTCTCGAACAGGGTCACGTCGTGCCCGCGCTCGGCCGCTACCCGCGCGGCCTCCATCCCGGCCGGGCCGCCACCGACGACCACGACCTTGCGCTTCACGCCGGTGGTCTTCTCGATGATGTGCGGCACGCCCATGTATTCGCGGCTGGTGGCGGCGTTCTGGATGCACAGCACGTCCAGGCCCTGGTACTGGCGGTCGATGCAGTAGTTGGCGCCGACGCACTGCTTGATCTGGTCAACCTGGCCCATCTTGATCTTGGCGATCAGGTGCGGGTCGGCGATGTGCGCGCGGGTCATGCCGACCATGTCCACGTAGCCGCCTTCGAGGATGCGCGTGGCCTGGTTCGGGTCCTTGATGTTCTGCGCGTGCAGCACCGGCACGTTGACCACTTCCTTGATGCCCGCCGCCAGGTGCAGGAAGGGCTCCGGCGGGTAGGTCATGTTGGGGATGACGTTGGCCAGGGTGTTGTGGGTGTCGCAGCCGGAGCCGACCACGCCGATGAAGTCGAGCATGCCGGTGTCGCTGTAGTACTTGGCGATCTGCTTCATGTCCTCGTGGGACAGGCCGTCGGGGTGAAACTCGTCGCCGCAGATGCGCATGCCGACGCAGAAGTCGTCACCGACCTCTTTGCGCACGGCCTTGAGCACTTCCAGGCCGAACTTCATGCGGCCCTCGAAGGTGCCGCCCCATTCGTCGGTGCGCTTGTTGACGCGCGGGCTCCAGAACTGGTCGATCATGTGCTGGTGCACGGCGGACAGCTCGACGCCGTCCAGGCCGCCTTCCTTCGCCCGGCGCGCGGCCTGCGCGTAGTTGCCGATCACCCGCCAGATCTCTTCCGGCTCGATGGTCTTGCAGGTGGCGCGGTGCACCGGCTCGCGGATGCCCGAGGGCGACATCAGCGTCGGCCAGTTGAAGCCGTCCCAGCGCGAGCGGCGGCCCATGTGGGTAATCTGGATCATGATCTTGGCCCCATGCTTGTGCATGGCCTCGGCCAGGTTCTGGAAGTGCGGGATGATGCGGTCGGTGGACAGGTTCACCGAGCTCCACCACTCCTGCGGGCTGTCGATGGCGACCACCGAGGAACCGCCGCAGATGGCCAGGCCGATGCCGCCCTTGGCCTTCTCCTCGTAGTACTTCACGTAGCGCTCGGTGGTCATGCCGCCGTCGGTGGCGTAGACCTCGGCGTGGGCGGTGGAGAGCACGCGGTTGCGGATGGTCAGCTTGCCGATCTGGATCGGCTGGAACATTGCCTCGAAAGCCATTGCGGCATCCTCACGGGATCAGAGGTTTCTTGTTGTGGTGGCGGCCGGCGGGCCGCCTGTGCCGAAGTCGTGGATCAGAGCGGCTTGACGATGAACAGGCCGTCGTCGTGGCCGTCTTCCGAGCCGCTGTAGACCTGCTCGGCCACGGTGCGGATGCTGCTGCCGCGGGCCTGGAGAATCTGGTCCATGGCGCCGGCGAACCAGCCGGTGAACATGTAGTCGACCTTGCGGTTGACCTTGCCGTACACGTACACGAAGGCGGAGTGCTTCAGGCGCACCTGGGCGGTGCCCTTATCGAGGTCGATCTGCTCGATCTGGAACAGGCCCCAGCCGCGCTGCGACAGGCGCTTCATGTAGTGCTCGAACACCGCCACGCCTTCGATGCCGTGGCATTCGGCCTCTTTCTCGCACCAGTGCCAGGCGGACTTGTAGCCGGCCTTGTAGAGGATTTCGGCATAGCGCTCGGCGCCCAGCTCTTCCTCGATGCCCATGTGGTTGTTGACGAAGAAGTGCCGCGGCACGTAGAGCATCGGCAGGGCGTCGGTGGTCCAGACGCCGGTTTCGCTGTCGACTTCGATGGGCAGTTCGGGGGCGTGTTTGGCCATGGTTCGGTTCTCGGAATCCGGTTGATGATCTTGGCCGGCAGGGTGCCGGCATGGTGGGTATCGCTGCGCGCCACCCACCCTACGAAGGAAGTCGGCGGCCCGGGCTCACTCGCCCCAGACGTCCGCCAGGACGCGCACCCAGTTCTCGCCCATGACCTTGCGCACCACGCGCTCGGGCATGCCGCGCTTGAGCAGGGTCTCGGTGAGGTTGGGGAACTCGCCCACGGTGCGGATGCCCAGCGGGTTGATGATGGTGCCGAAGCGCGTCAGGCGGCGGGCGTAGCCCTTGTCGTGGGTCAGGTACTCGAAGAAGTCCTGGCCATGGCCCTGGGTGAAATCGGTGCCGATGCCGATGGCATCCTCGCCGACGATGTTCATCACGTACTCGATGGCCTCGGCGTAGTCGTCGATGGTGGCATCCACGCCCTTGGCCAGGAACGGCGTGAACATGGTCACGCCGACGAAGCCGCCATGGTCGGCGATGAACTTCAGTTCCTCGTCGGACTTGTTGCGCGGGTGCTCTTTCAGGCCCGAGGGCAGGCAGTGGGAGTAGCAGACCGGCTTTTTCGATTCGAGGATGACTTCCTCGCTGGTCTTGCTGCCGACGTGGGACAGGTCGCACATCACGCCAACGCGGTTCATCTCGGCGACGATCTCGCGGCCGAAGCCGGAGAGCCCGCCGTCGCGCTCGTAGCAGCCGGTGCCGACCAGGTTCTGGGTGTTGTAGCACATCTGCACGATGCCCACGCCCAGCTGCTTGAACACCTCGACGTAGCCGATCTGGTCCTCGAACGCGTGGGCGTTCTGGAAGCCGTAGAGGATGCCGGTCTTGCCCAGCTGCTTGGCGCGGCGGATGTCGGCGGTGCTGCGCACCGGGATGACCAGGTCGGCGTTCTCGCGGATCAGCTTGTTGCTGGCGACGATGTTGTTCACCGTGGCCTGGAAGCCCTCCCACACGGACACGGTGCAGTTCGCGGCGGTCAGGCCGCCCTTGCGCATGTCCTCGAAGAGTTCGCGGTTCCACTTGGCGATGATCAGGCCATCGATGACGATGCTGTCGGCGTGAAGTTCGGCTGGGCTCATCTGGCGTCTCTCTATATCAGGCAAGGCTTGTCAGGCTTGGCGCGCCGGGGCTTGTGCCAGCGCTTTGGGGGCAGCATATCCCCGGGTGGCGGGGCGGCCCGGTTCGAAAACGACCAGGGTCGTACCGAAAGCGTCAAGCCGGCGACATGCGCGACACCGAAGGCGTCGCGGGTGGGCATATGGGTATGAGGGGGGCGGTTTAGAGAGCCTGGGGGAATGAGGGGGATGGCTTTTCGCGGGACGATGGCTGTTTCGCGGGACGATGGCTTTTCGTAGGAGCGAGCTTGCTCGCGAATGGAGTTTGCCGGAAGGAATTGGCGCAGGATGAAAGAGCGCCCTCTCCCTAACCCTCTCCCTGAAGGGAGAGGGGACCGTTGGGCAGGGCTGGGGTTCTGGAGTCAGCCGGCAGCTCCGTCGGTTTCCGGCTGAAACCATCACTTCTCTCGGCACGGCCTAGCCCCCTCTCCCTTCAGGGAGAGGGCTGGGGAGAGGGAGCGGAGTCAACCCAACACACCAGAGCCGCCGGGGAGCACTGTTCGCGAGCAAGCTCGCTCCTACGAAAAGCGCCGAGCCCTCAACGATTCCGCCAGCAAGCCACCAGGTTCCACACCATCAACCCGCCGACCACCACCGAACTGCCATAGAACAGCAGACTATCCACGCTCTCCCCTCCGAAATGCAGGCGCCCCCAGTGAAGGGGGCGCCGGGTGGTCCTGGGTTTACTCGTGGGCGACCAGCCGCGCGTGGGCGGACTCTTCGCCGAGGTTGTTGAGCATGCGCTCGCTGTACCAGTCGAGGAAGTTGATCACGCCGAACTCGTAGGTCTTGGAGTACGGGCCCGGCTGGTAGGCGGTGGAGTTGATGCCGCGCTGGTTTTCCTCGGCCAGGCGGCGGTCCTGGTCGTTGGTGGCGTCCCACACTTCGCGCAGGCGCTGCACGTCGTAGTCCACGCCTTCCACCGCGTCCTTGTGCACCAGCCACTTGGTGGTGACGACGGTTTCCTGCGCGCTGATCGGCCACACGGTGAAGACGATCAGGTGGTCGCCCATGCAGTGGTTCCAGGAATGCGGCAGGTGGAGGATGCGCATCGAGCCCAGGTCCGGGTTCTTGATGCGGCCCATCAGCTTCTTGCTGCCCTGCTTGCCGTCCATGGTCATGGACACGGTGCCGTCGAGCAGCGGCATGCGCACGATGCGGTTGCGCAGGCCGAAGCTGGCGTGGGCGTAGGGGATCTTCTCCTCGTCCCAGGCCTTGGTGCAGGCGGCCACCTGGTCCTTGAACGCCTGGCTCGCGCGCGGGTCGGTGACGTCGTCCCACTCCAGCAGGGTCTTCAGCAGCTCCGGGTGCGAGCCGTTGCAGTGGTAGCACTCGCGGTTGTTCTCGAGCACCAGCTTCCAGTTGGCCGCTTCGCGGATGGTGGTCTGCACGGCGACCTTGGTGTTCTCCATGTCGTACGGCTCCATGTAGTGCTCGAGCGTACGCAGGAAGTCATCGATGGCCGGCGGGTTCTCGGCCAGGGAAATGAAGATGTAGCCGCCGGCGGTCTTCACGTTCACAGGCTTGAGGCTGTAGTCCTTCATGTCGAAGTCGGCGCCCATCTCGGTGCCGGCGAACAGCAGGCGGCCGTCCAGCTCGTAGGTCCACTGGTGGTAGGGGCACACCAGCTTGGCCACCTTGCCCTTGTCGCTCACGCACAGGCGCGAGCCGCGGTGGCGGCAGACGTTGTGGAAGGCGTGGATCTTGCCCTCGGCGCCGCGCAGCACGATGACCGGGTTGTCGCCGATCTGCAGGGTGAGGAAGTTGCCCTTGGCGGGGATCTCGCAGGTCATGCCGGCGATCAGCCATTCCTTCTGGAAGATCTCCTGCATGTCGAGCTTGAACAGGCGCTCGTCGTTGTAGAACGGCTGCGGCAGCGAGAAGGAATGGTCGCGGGTGCGCAGCATCTCGGCGGTGGCCTTGCGGGCCGGTTCCAGCGGATCGCCCAGACTCAGGGTGGTAGTGACGTCCATCGGTTGGTCCTCATGCCGCGCCGGGGATCGGCGGCGGCGAAATTGGGTGGCTGATACGGTTCGACGCTACGCAAGGTGGCGTTCACGGCCTTCGGCACTCCGGTGGCTCCGGAATCCCGCCCTGCCGATGGGCGGGGCCCGCGGCGGCGGGCGTGAAGGTCAGGCGCTCTGGTGGATTACCTTCGTTTCGGCTGGGGGCAGTGTGCGTCCGAGCCTTTGCGGTGCCTTATCCATGGGCGACACGACCGCATCCGTTTCCGACCTGGCAGCCCCCGCCCCAGGCGGCAGGTCGCGATAAGCATGCAAATGTCGCTGGCAGGTAAGTGGGGGGAACGGGGCGTGCGCACAATCGGCCCCATCAGGCATGCCGAAAAGGCCGGGGCGAGCGTCCCCGCCCGGCGCTGCCCCATTCGGCCGGGAAACGGCCTGCGTGCGCGGAGAGACACCATGTCGACGAGCAACTTCCTCAACCCGGTGAACACCCAGACCTGGACCAACGGCCGCCACCTGGTGCGCTGCGTCAAGGCCATCCAGGAGACCTGGGACGTACGCACCTTCTGCTTCATGGCCGACCAGCCGATCCTGTTCTTCTTCAAGCCCGGGCAGTTCGTCACCCTGGAGCTGGAGATCGACGGTCAGCCGATCATGCGTTCCTACACCATCTCCAGCTCGCCCTCGGTGCCCTACAGCTTCTCCATCACCATCAAGCGGGTGCCCGGCGGCAAGGTTTCCAACTGGCTGCACGACAACCTCAAGGAAGGCGACGTCGTCCCGGTGCACGGCCCGGTGGGCAACTTCAACGCCATCGACTTCCCCACCGACAAGGCGCTGTTCCTCTCCGGCGGCGTCGGCATCACCCCGGTGATGTCCATGGCGCGCTGGTTCTTCGACACCAACGGCTCGGTCGACATGGTCTTCGTGCACAGCGCGCGCACGCCGAAAGACATCATCTACCACCGCGAGCTGGACCACATGGCCTCGCGCATCGCCAACTTCAAGGTCCACCTGATCTGCGAGAAGTACGAGATGGGCGAGGCCTGGGCCGGCTACCGCGGCTTCCTGAACAAGGCCATGCTGCAGCTGATAGCCCCGGACTTCCTCGAACGCGAAGTCTTCTGCTGCGGCCCCACGCCCTACATGCACGCGATCAAGCGCCTGCTCGAAGCCGAAGGCTACGACATGTCGCGCTACCACGAGGAAGCCTTCGGCCCGACGCCGCCGGAAGTCCGCGAGGAAGTGAAGGAGCTGGCCGCCGAAGCCGCCGAGGCCCCGGAAATCCCCGCCGCCGACCTGAACAACGTGGAATTCTGCGAAACCGGCAAGAGCATCCGCGTGGGCCCCGGCGAAACCGTCCACGCCGCCGCCGCCAAGCTCGGCCTGCACATCCCCAAGGCCTGCGGCATGGGCATCTGCGGCACCTGCAAGGTGATGAAGCGCTCGGGCGAAGTGGAGATGGAGCACAACGGCGGTATTACCGACGAGGATGTGGCCGAGGGTTACATCCTGTCGTGCTGCAGCGTGCCGAAGGGGGATGTGGTGATCGAGTATTGAGTGCGCTCGGGTAGGCCGCGGAGCGATGGTTCGACCTCGCTCCCTCTCCCTAACCCTCTCCCTGAAGGGAGAGGGGACCGTTCGGAACGCGCTGATGTTTCGGCGTTAGCCGGCTTGTACCGAGCACCCGGCTGATACCAAATCCTTTCTCGGCACTGACAAGCCCCCTCTCCCTTCAGGGAGAGGGTTGGGGAGAGGGCGCTCTAAACCCCTTGCACTCCAGTCCCCCAAGGAATCCCAACCCGAAGATTTTTCAATTGCCCTCCCCGTCCCAAGGCTAAACACTCGTTCAACAACTCAAGGGACGAGTCCGCCATGCCCACCTTCACCCAGACCTACTACGAAGCCACCTCCGCAAAGCCGACCTACCCCACCCAGACCGGCCGCCTCGACACCCGCGTGTGCATCCTCGGCGGTGGCCTCGCCGGCCTTAACACCGCCCTGGGCCTGGCCGAACGCGGCATCACCGATGTGGCGCTGCTGGAATCGCACTACGTGGGCCACGGCGCCTCGGGCCGCAACGGCGGCTTCGTCTTCGGCGGCTACAGCCTGGGCAACGCCGACCTGCTCGCCACTCTCGGCGCCGAGCAGGCGCGGCGGCTCTACCACCTGACTCTCGAAGCCGTTGACCTGATCCGCCAACGCGCGCGCCAGTACGCCATCGACTGCGACCTGGTGGACCAGGGCGTGATCCTCGCCAACTGGTTCAACGACCCCTCGCGCCTGGAAAAGCCCCGGCGCCTGATGAAGGAAGCCTACGGCGTGGACTGGGAACCCATCGCCCCCGGCGCACTCCGCGAACAACTCAAGACCGAGCGCTACTTCGGCGGCCTGCTGGAACGCAACGCCTTCCACTTCCACCCGCTGAAATACGTGCGCGGCGTGGCCCGCGCCGCCGCCGGCCTGGGCGTGCGCATCCACGAAGGCTCACCAGCCCTGGGCATCGAAAAACGCGACGGCCGCTTCGTCGTGCGCACCGCCGGCGGCGAAGTGCACGCCGAACAGGTGGTGTTCTGCGGCGGCGGCTACGCCCGCGGCCTGTACCGGCCCATCGAGCGCGCCGTGCTGCCCATCGCCACCTACGTCATCGCCACCGAGCCCCTGGGCGAGCGCCTGCGGGACGCCATCGCCTGCCAGGCCGCGGTCTACGACACCCGCTTCGCCTTCGACTACTACCGCCCGCTGGCCGACAGCCGCATCCTCTGGGGCGGGCGCATCTCCATCCTCGATCGCGGCCCGGAAGCCATCGCCGCCCTGCTCAAACGCGACCTGACGCTGGTTTATCCACAGCTGGCCGAGGTGAAGGTGGACTACACCTGGGGCGGCCTGATGAGCTACGGCCGCCACCAGATGGCGCAGATCGGCCAGGACGAAGCCGGCATCTGGCACGCCATCGGCTTCGGCGGCCACGGCATGGCGCCGACCACCGTGGCCGGCGAAGTGCTCGCCGACGCCATCAGCGGCGCCAGGGCGGTGCCGCCCGGCTTCGCCCGCTTCGGCCTGACCCACGCCTTCGGCCTCGCCGGCCTGCTCGCCGCCCAGGCCACCTACAGCGTCTACGAGGCCCGCGACGCCTTCGATAGCCGCCGTCTCAACGGCTAGGGCTGGTGCCCGGAGCGCTGCCGGTCTAAGGTCGATGCAAATTTCCAGATCGGAGCCCCCATGGCAATCAAGACCACCCCCAACCGCCAGCAGACGCACCTGGCCGTGCTGATCGACGCCGACAACGCCCCCGCCGCCATCGTCGAGGGCCTGTTCGAGGAAATCGCCAAGTACGGCGTGGCCAGCGTCAAGCGCATCTACGGCGACTGGACGCAGCCGCAACTGGGCAAGTGGAAGCAGGTGCTGCTCGACCACTCCATCCAGCCGATCCAGCAGTTCGCCTACACCAAGGGCAAGAACGCCACCGACAGCGCGCTGATCATCGACGCCATGGACCTGCTCTACACCCGCCGCTTCGACGGCTTCTGCCTGGTCTCCAGCGACAGCGACTTCACCCGCCTGGCCGCCCGCCTGCGCGAGGAAGGCCTGATGGTCTACGGCTTCGGCGAGAGCAAGACGCCCGACCCCTTCGTGCGCGCCTGCGACAAGTTCATCTACACCGAAATCCTCCGCGCCGACCCGGTGACCCCGGCCGAACCTACCGAAACCGGCCAGCCCCAGGAACCCAAGGCCCCCGCCGCCAAGCCCAAGCCCCAGCGCGTGCCGCTGGACTTCATCGCCAAGGTGCTCGACGACATCGCCGACGACGAGGAAGACTGGGTGCAGCTCGGCGCCCTCGGCCAGAACATCAGCAAACTGCGCCCCGCCTTCGACCCACGGCTGTACGGCTTCAAGAAACTCAGCGACCTGATCAAGGGCCACCCCAAGCGCTTCGAACTCCAGGCCCGCGGCGGCAGCAACAGCGGCGGCAAGGACCTGTACGCGCGCAACGTGCGCAAGTGAGCCGCGTCAAAGGCCCGGGCCGGAGCGAACCGGTATGCTAAGGCGGTCATCGAGGAGGAAAACCATGACCGCCCTACCCCGCAGCCTCTTCGCCGCCCTGCTGCTCGGCCTGGCCCTGAGCACCAGCGCCCAGGCCTCGACGCTGCGCTGCGGCACGCAGCTGATCAACGAAGGCGACAAGATGGACGTGGTGCTGGAGAAGTGCGGCGCGCCGGCGAAACGCGAAGTGATAGGCCCCCTCCCACCCCGCCGCGGCCCGGATGGCAGGTTCATCCCCGGCGGGCCGACCTTCGAAGTCTGGACCTATCCCCCACAGAACGGCGCCACCCGCGTACTGCGCTTCCGCGAAGGCATCCTGATGCTGATCGGCACCGAGTTCCGCTGAACCCCAGCTCTTCGTAGGATGGGTTGAGCGAAGCGATACCCATCACCACGACCGCATGGGTTTCGCCAAGGCTCAACCCATCCTACGAAAAGCGCCCCGGCGCAAGACAGTTGCTCCTACCCCACCGGCAAATATGACGCCGCGTAGGATGGTGTTGAGCGAAGCGATACCCATCACCACGACCGCATGGGTTTCGCCAAGGCTCAACCCATCCTACGAAGAGCGCCTCGGCGCAAGACAGTTGCTCCTACCCCACCGGCAAACACGACACCGTAGGATGTGTCGAGCGAAGCGATACCCATCACCACGACAGCATGGGTTTCGCAGGCTCAACCCATCCTACGAAAAGCGCCTCGGCGCAGCCTGCAAGACAGCGAACCGCCCTTACCCCAACCGCGCCGCCATTTCCGCAATGACAATCGTCACCACGGCCCGCAGCAAGCGAAGCTCACCGGCCAGCGTAGGACGCAGTTCAGGACGAGCGGCCGACAGTTCCTGGTTCTCCCGCTCGACCTCCGCCAACAGCGCCTGCGCCCGCTCCCGCACTGCCCTGGTGAGCCTTGCCACATGCTCGCGCGCCGTAGCCGGCTTGATGCCCATGGCCTCTCCGGCGGCCACCAGCAGCGCCCCATCGATCTGTTGCAGGCGATCGATACCGAGAATCGGCCAAGCCATCGCGGCCTGCTGCGGCCAGCGCTCCTGCTCGAATGCCCGAGTCCCGTAGACAGCCGTGCAAAGCAGATCGTAGAAAGGCGCCAGGCTGAACCCCCGGCGCGTGACCAGCAGGCTCAGGTTCTTCAGGTGCGCATCCTCGTTGCCCACCAGCACGTTGAATACCAGCCAGCGGAACAAGCCCAGGCGCGCCCTCACCGAAGGCCGGCTATCGCTGGCGATCTCGCGCAGGCGCTCGATGCTGCCCTGGTTGTACTTGAAGGCGCGGTCCAGGCCGAGCAACTGACAGGCATCGATGCAATGCAGGCGCTCCCAGTCGCCCTCCGCCTGACGGCGGTCGAAACGCTGCACCAGATACACCGGCTGCGGCACATAGCGCCGATGCACAGCGGGTACCTCCAGCCCGATGCGCGCGGCCAGTGTCATGACGAACCACTCGTTGACCACCGAATGCGCCCAAGCCGGGTCCGGATGATCGGGCTTGAGGATATGCGTAGAAGGCGTGCTGCCAACCGGCTCGAACAGATCCCGCCCATCGAAGACGACGGCAACCTTGTGCTGCGCCCCCGCCAGCGACATGCGCTTGGCCGCGCGTTCGGCCAGCGGCATCTGGGGCATCTGCTCGATACGCCGGGACAGCTCCGCATCGGGCAATGCACGCAACTCGCCAGGAGCCGGCGATTGCCCCGGCGGCAGCAAGGTGAGCGACCCCGCCGACTCTGCGCCGAAGTGCTCCAGCAGGCCAAAGGCATCCGCCTCCGCCAGGCGCACCGCACCCGCCAACAGGCGACGCTGGCCCTCCTCCGGGAGCAGATTGTCGAAATACCACTGCACCGGGCGCTGGCTCGCACCATCCACATGAGGCTCGCCACGAAGTGGTAGCCCCGGGCACAACGGATAGGCCTCGGGCGTATCCAGCCACTCGCGGGAATAGGTGAACGCCCAGACGCCGTTGTTCTCCTCCAAGGCGCCGACGCGGGTCTGGTTGATCCAGGCATCCAACTGCCGGGCCATCAGTCCTCCTTACCGCTCTCTGCCTTGTGGATAAGCCGTTGCAGCTGCGCCCGGGTCGAGTCCGCATACTCCTCCGGCACCTCGACGCAGACCTGCAGGCCAAGCTCCTGCAGCACCTGGAACAGCTTGCCCCACTGCACACGCTCCGCACCGCGCTCGACCTTGCCGAGGAAGTTCTCGCTCACGCCAATGCTGCCGGCGGCATCGTCCTGACGCAGGTTCATGGCCTTGCGGCTTGCTCGCACCAGCAGTCCGAGGGTGGCAGGTGAGTCGATATCGATCTTCATGGAGAATCCTCATGATTGTGAGGATTCCGCCACAATCAGAACGATGAGCAGAAAAATCCTCACAGTTGCGAGGATTTTAGCTGTCTAACAGGGATACTCAAGATAACCCGCATGACCGTAAGGATTAATCTCGAATTCCCTGACAGTTGGCTGACCCAAGACATCATCCCCTCCGTAACGAGCACTCGCCGAAAACCAATGCGCCAAGGCAATGCTGATATGGAGGGGGAAAAAGTTGGTGCTAGCGAATTGACAGGGGTGTTATGGATGTGAAAAGAGGGCGTACCCAAGCCCGCCTACGACCATTCCGCATGAGCAGAACCGCATCGGCTGTAGATTTCTACGCATCTTCCCCACGACATGACTCGGTGATGGCGGAGGATAGTGGCCCATGATCGCCACACATCGCCAATGGTCTGTTCCAGGTCGTGAGCAAAGCCGGCCATTCGACCGGCTCATACCCTCTACCTCTACACCAATACTTAGCTTGTGGCCTCGGCCTTACTCGATGAAAATTCCACTTCAAGGAATGACGGTAACGTCCGCCGACTGAGTGACCGAACCACCAGGACCACGGCAGGAAATCTGATAAGTATTCGAAGCATAGATCGGAGCTGTTTCCCAAGCTCCGGATGTAGCAAGGGGGTACCTGTCTTGCTATAGCAGGAAGTCGTGTTCTGTGATGTCCATACACGAGTCACTGTCTGTCCTGCCTTGATCTGTCGAGGACTCACATCGAGTGTCATCGTCGGTGGAGCGTAAACAGTTACTTCCTTGTTCAGGAAGTTATTGTCTCGATTGGCTTCGATCAGATTACGGCTTTCCTCTACCCAGGCTGTAATTTTGTGGTTACCGGCTGTGGCGAGCCAATTACCGTTTCCATTTATTTTCACCATACGCGACTGACCCGGCAGCAAAGTTTGGTCAAGTATCCCCCAATAGCACCCCGTACTCGGGCATACATCATCCACCAGCATTACAACGCCAAGAATCTGAGAACCGGTCGCCCTAGAGCCAACATTTTTCACCTCCACACTCATCTTGACCGGCTGACCAACAACGGGAGTTTCCGGGTCTATGTCGATACGGGTGGCCACCAGATCGGCGAGGGATCTTATATGCTCGGTAACAGACCTCATAATGCTCGGGCAATTATCTGCGGCATAATTGAAGTCCGGCTTCTTCCCTGGCCAGTAGGAAAAGTAGGAAATACCTCTCGTTGCCAGCGGCGAGTTACCATAAACACTGGTTATTGCTCCCTCCAGTGCATTCTGCCCAGCCCCCTTCAGGTCCTCCGCCGTGCAAGAAGAAATGTTGTATGCCGGGAAGGTATGCATCAGTGGCTTGGTAAAATTGTTGCGCTTTAGCTTTTGAAATCCATCCGTGAGGACTGCTTGGTTGAGATCATATTCTTCCCAGAACATGACATCCTGAGCATCATTGCTCATACTTTTGGCGAAATCGGTATCAGTTAAATTCCAAGAGGTATTGGCGAGAAATACAGGACGATTCACAGCATCGTCATCCAGTGAGCGCAGGTATTTCCGGACCAGCGTCTGATATTCCTTACAAATTCCTTTTCCGCTCTTCCTCTGAGTCAATACTGGCTCATCAAATGTGTAATAGCCTACCACCTTGTCCGCATTCTTCCGCGCCAGCTCAACAATATCCCGGATGAGTGCCTTGTTCTCATCCGTCAGATAGGATCCACCTGGGCTACAGACATCTGGAAGTTTATACGTCCAAGTGTCGTGCAGAGGCCCTGCGAAATCTAAAATATAATTGAACTTTGAAAGCGCGGCATCACGTCTGGCCACAACCAGCTTATTACTTATCTCCGCAGCCGAGTATCCTGATATGGAAATCGTATTTATACCAGAGATCCGCAACAACTCCAGATCCGCTCGTTTCGCATCTGTCATCTCCAAGGGGAGATTTGAATTAGTATAAATATGATTAATGGTATAAACCTGAGCAAAAGCACTGGTCTGGCCCAACATGACTAGCATACTGCTCATAAGGTAAACCGTCATAAGTCTCTTCATTATTTATCCTCACATGCTTCGCGACAATAATCACGCGCAAAAGAACTCCCAGAGAATTATCCCACGAGCGCTAAAAAATGGAGTTCATGAAAATTGCCGGACTTTTAGATAACGAACAATTCGTTCCATTAACAAACCTGACAGATTGCCTAACTATTTGATAACCCCACCTCCTAAAGTTCAAGAAAGAATAAATCCAATTATAAAACCCCGATCACCGATCGATTCATAAGTTCCTACTGGAGATATTCGAGTAGTGAGTTTTTATACGCCAACTTTTTGGCAGCACCAATCTATTTTCCGCAAGACACTACAAAACACTGCAATAAACCTTGATGAACCGGCATTGCACGTTGATATGTCTTTTGGCACCCGTGCACAGCCAAAATAGAATGGAGTTTTTTCACACACTACAAGTCCATCTCTCCTACAAAAGCTCAACTAGATTGGATTCAGCTTGAACGGAGAGAGACCAGAAAATAAAAAAGCCGGTCTTTCGACCGGCTTTTCTCTTGCCGCTAATCCCAATCAGCTATTGCTGGGGAACGCGAACTGCGCCGCCTCGTGGCTCTTGCGCTGCGGCCAGCGCTGGGTGATGGCCTTGCGCTTGGTGTAGAAGCGCACGCCGTCCGGGCCGTAGGCGTGGAGGTCGCCGAACAGGGAGCGCTTCCAGCCGCCGAAGCTGTGGTAGGCCACCGGGACCGGCAGCGGGACGTTGACGCCGACCATGCCCACTTCGATCTCGTCGCAGAACAGGCGGGCGGCTTCGCCGTCGCGGGTGAAGATGCAGGTGCCGTTGCCGTATTCGTGGTCGTTGATCAGCTGCATGGCTTCTTCCAGGCTGTTCACGCGGACGATGCACAGGACCGGGCCGAAGATCTCTTCCTTGTAGATGGTCATTTCCGGGGTCACGCGGTCGAACAGGGTGCCGCCGAGGAAGAAGCCGTTCTCGTGGCCGGCGACCTTGTAGCCGCGGCCGTCCACTACCAGTTCGGCGCCCTGGGCCACGCCGGTGTCGATGTAGCCGGTGACCTTGTCGCGGGCAGCGCCGGTGACCAGCGGGCCCATGTCCAGGCCGCAGGAGGTGCCGGCGCCGATCTTCAGGCCTTTGATCTGCGGAACCAGCTTCTGCACCAGGGCGTCGGCGATCTGGTCGCCCACGCACACCGCTACCGAGATGGCCATGCAGCGCTCGCCGCAGGAGCCGTAGGCGGCGCCCATCAGCGCGTTGACGGCGTTGTCCAGGTCGGCGTCGGGCATCAGCACGGCGTGGTTCTTGGCGCCGCCCAGGGCCTGCACGCGTTTGCCGCGCTTGGTGCCTTCGCTGTAGATGTATTCGGCGATCGGGGTCGAGCCGACGAAGCTCAGGGCCTTCACTTCCGGGGCTTCGATCAGCGCGTCCACCGCGCCCTTGTCGCCGTGCACCACGTTCAGCACGCCCTTGGGCAGGCCGGCTTCGTGGAACAGTTCGGCGATCAGCAGGGTGGAGCTGGGGTCGCGCTCGGACGGCTTGAGGATGAAGGTATTGCCGCAGGCGATGGCCAGCGGGTACATCCACAGCGGGACCATGGCCGGGAAGTTGAACGGGGTGATGCCGGCGACCACGCCGATGGGCTGGAAGTCGCTCCAGGCGTCGATGTTCGGGCCGACGTTGCGGCTGTACTCGCCCTTGAGGATTTCCGGGGCGGCGGTGGCGTATTCGACGTTCTCGATGCCGCGCTTGAGTTCACCGGCGGCGTCTTCGATGGTCTTGCCGTGTTCTTCGCTGATCAGTTTGACGATGCGCTCTTCGTTGGCTTCCAGCAGTTGCTTGAAGCGGAACAGCACCTGGGCGCGCTTGGCCGGCGGAGTGTTGCGCCAAGCCGGGAAGGCTGCCTTGGCGGCGTCGATGGCCTGCTGCATGGTTTCGCGGTCGGCCAGCGGGACCTTGCGCACGGCCTCGCCGGTGGACGGGTTGAAGACGTCGGCGGTGCGGCCGGTGTCGGCGATCAGCTCGCCGCCGATCAGGTGCTTGATGATGGTCATCGTCTTGTCTCTTCTCGCTGAGTGGGTGGAGGGCGGGAGCTTGAAGAGCCCCTCTCCCCAGCCCTCTCCCGCAAGCGGGAGAGGGGGATTGTTCGGTGTGTTGGGTGGGCCGCGAGGCTCGCCGGGACGGCCAGGGTAAGCCCGGCCGAACCGGCATGCCTACGCGCGGGCCCGCGGGCTCAGTGTTGCTTGAGCTCGATCTCGATGAAGGCCACTTCGTGGTCGCAGGGGTTGATCACGTTGTGCTCGGTGCCGATCTGGCGGGTGTAGCTCTGGCCCAGGACCAGCGGCGCGCGCCGCTCGCCCTCGGGGGTTTCCAGCAGCAGTTCGCCGCCGGTCACCGGGACCACCACGTATTCCATGCCGTGGCGGTGCCAGCCAGTCTCCGCTCCCGGGGCGAAGCGCCACTCGGTGACCAGGACCTTGTCGTTGTCGATCTGCACCGTCGGCACGGCCTTGGGACGCTCGCTCACTTACGCCACCCCGTTCAGCGCTTCGCCGACCGCGTCGAACAGGCGGTCGAGGTCTTCGGGCTTGGCGTTGAAGGTCGGCCCGAACTGCAGGGTGTCGCCGCCGAAGCGCACGTAGAAGCCTTCCTTCCACAGCTTCATGCTGGCTTCGAACGGGCGCACGATGGCGTCGCCGTCGCGGGCGGCGATCTGGATGGCGCCGGCCAGCCCGCAGTTGCGGATGTCGATGACGTTCTTCGCGCCCTTGAGGCCGTGCAGGGCTTTTTCGAAGTGCGGCGCCAGCTCGGCGGACTGCTGGATCAGGTTTTCCTTCTGCAGCAGGTCCAGCGCGGCGATGCCGGCGGCGCAGGCGACCGGGTGCGCGGAGTAGGTGTAGCCATGGCCGAACTCCACCGCGTACTCCGGCAGGTTCTGGTTCATGAAGGTGTCGTAGATTTCGCTGCTGGCGATCACCGCGCCCATGGGCACGGCGCCGTTGGTGACCTGCTTGGCGACGTTCATGATGTCCGGGGTCACGCCGAAGTATTCGGCGCCGGTGGCCTTGCCCATGCGGCCGAAGGCGGTGATGACTTCGTCGAAGATCAGCAGGATGTTGTTGGCGTCGCAGATTTCCCGCAGGCGCTGCAGGTAGCCCTTCGGCGGCACGATCACGCCGGCGGAGCCGGACATCGGCTCGACGATCACCGCGGCGATGTTCGAAGCGTCGTGCAGTTCGATCAGCTTCAGCAGTTCGTTGGCCAGCTCGACGCCGCCGGTCTCGGCCGCGCCCCTGGTGAAGGCCATGCCCGGCTGCAGGGTGTGCGGCAGGTGGTCGACGTCCATCAGCGGGCCGAACATCTTGCGGTTGCCGCCGATGCCGCCCAGGGAGGTGCCGGCGACGTTCACGCCGTGGTAGCCACGGGCGCGGCCGATGAGCTTGGTCTTCTGCGCCTGGCCCTTGATGCGCCAGTAGGCGCGGGCCATCTTGATCGAGGTGTCGGCGCACTCGGAACCGGAGCCGGTGAAGAACACGTGGTTCAGGGTGCCGGGGGTCATCTGGGCGATCTTCTCGGCCAGCTGGAAGGACAGCGGGTGGCCGTACTGGAAGCCCGGGGAGTAGTCGAGGGTGCCGATCTGCTTGGCCACCGCGTCGGCGATTTCCTTGCGCGAGTGACCGGCGCCGCAGGTCCACAGGCCGGACAGGCTGTCGTAGATGCGCCGGCCCTTGTCGTCCACCAGCCAGCTGCCTTCGGCGGCCACGATGATGCGCGGGTCCTTGTGGAAGTTGCGGTTGGCGCTGAAGGGCATCCAGTGGGCCTTCAGGTTCAGGTCGGCGGCGGCCGACGGCGCTACGTTCACTTGCTGGTTCATGGAACTCGTCCTCGACGACTGTCTTGTTGGGCGCGCAGGCCGCGTCACGCCTGCTGCGATGGCTCAAGATTGGGCCTGACTTAACGTGAGTTAAAGCCTATTCTTCTCACGTTCAGTTTCGATTCGGTAAAACAAAAATGGCGAAAACCCGCAGCCCGTCCCTGGGCCAGGTCAGCGATTTCGAAATCCGCCTGCTGCGCATCTTCAAGACCATAGTCGAGTGCGGCAGCTTTTCCGCCGCGGAAAGCACCCTGGGCATCAGCCGCTCGGCCATCAGCCTGCACATGGGCGACCTGGAGAAGCGCCTGGGCATGCGCCTGTGCCAGCGCGGCCGCGCCGGCTTCGCGCTGACCGACGAGGGCCGCGAGGTGTACCGCGCCACCCAGTCGCTGCTGGCGGCGCTGGAGGGCTTCCGCGCCGAGGTCAACGAGCTGCACCAGCACCTGCGCGGCGAGCTGAACATCGGCATCATCAACAACCTGGTGACCCTGCCGCAGATGCGCATCACCCACGCCCTGCGCGCGCTCAAGGCGAGCGGCCCGGGAGTGCGCATCAACATCGGCATGACTACGCCCAACGAGATCGAGCTGGGCGTGCTCGACGGCCGCCTGCATATAGGCGTGGTGCCGCTCATCAGCCCGCTGTCGGGGCTGGAGTACTCGCCGCTGTACGACGAACGGTCGCTGCTGTTCTGCAGCCGCGAGCACCCGCTGTTCGAGCGCGAGGACGCGGGCATCACGGTGGCGGAAATCCACGCCTGCGACGCGGTGGCGCCCAGCTACCGCATCCCCGCCGAGGCCCAGGAGCGCCACCAGGAGCTGAACGCCAGCGCCAACGCCTCGGACCGCGAGGGCATGGCCTTCCTGATCCTCACCGGCAGCTACATCGGCTACCTGCCCGACCACTACGCCGCCGACTGGGTGGCCCAGGGCCGCATGCGCGCGCTGCGCCCGGAGCGCTTCCACTACGACATCCCGCTGACGGTGGTGACGCGCAAGGGACGGCGGCCGAACCTGGTGCTGGAGCGGTTTCTGGAGGCGGTGGCGGAGAGCCGTTGATTCAAAGCCCTTGCCGGCTGCGCCGAGGCGCTCTGCGTAGGATGGGTTGAGCCTGCGAAACCCATGCGGCCACGGTGATGGGTATCGCTTCGCTCAACCCATCCTACGACTGCCCCCCAATGCGCACGAATCGAATTTGTCGCCCCTGCCACGCAAAAACCTATACCCCCTCCCCGCCGCCCCGCGCGGCCCGTGGCTCGCGGGCCCACAGCTTTTCCCTAGCCTGCGACTACAAAAATCATAATTTCGCTAATGCCCGGGTCTGAACAGAATGCGGCCAACACGCGGTGGACAGTCGCGACCGCAGAACAACAACGATCAGAGTCCGAGGAGTCACCCCATGGCCGATCCGAACCAGACCGCCTTCGGCAAGCCCGCCGGCAAATCGCTCGATGGCATTGAAACCGACACCCTCGTGGTGGGCGCCGGGCAGGCCGGCGTGGCCATGAGCGAGCACCTGACCGCCCAGGGCGTGCCGCACATCGTGCTGGAGAAGAGCCGCATCGCCGAAGCCTGGCGCACCGGCCGCTGGGATTCGCTGGTGGCCAACGGCCCGGCCTGGCACGACCGCTTCCCGAACATGGAATTCTCCGTCGGCCCCGACGAGTTCCCGCACAAGGAGCAGGTGGCGGACTACTTCGTCGCCTACGCCAAGCAGTTCAACGCGCCCATCCGCACCGGCGTGGAAGTGAAGAAGGTGACCCGCAACGAAGGCCGCCCCGGCTTCACCGTGGAAACCTCCGAAGGCACCCTGCAGGCGCTGCGCATCGTTTCCGCCACCGGCCCGTTCCAGCGCCCGGTGATCCCGGCCATCGCGCCGAAGGACGAGCGCATCCAGCAGATCCACTCGGCCCAGTACTACAACCCGCAGCAGTTGCCCGAAGGCGCCGTGCTGGTGGTGGGCGCCGGCTCCTCCGGCGTGCAGATCGCCGACGAGCTGAACCGCGCCGGCAAGCGGGTGTTCCTCTCGGTGGGCGCCCATGACCGCCCGCCGCGCTCCTACCGCAACCGCGACTTCGTCTGGTGGCTGGGCGTGCTCGGCCTGTGGGACGCCGAGGAAGTGCAGCCCGGCCGCGAGCACGTGACCATCGCCGTAAGCGGCGCCCGTGGCGGCGAGACCATCGACTTCCGCCGCCTGGCCAACGAGGGCATCACCCTGGTCGGCCTGACCAAGGCCTTCGAAGGCGGCAAGGTGAGCTTCCAGGAAGACCTGGTGAAGAACCTGCAGGCGGGCGACCAGAACTACCTCGACCTGCTGGACGCCGCCGACGCCTACATCGAGCGCAACGGCCTGGACCTGCCGGAAGAGCCGGAAGCGCGCCGCGTCTACCCGGACGCCGAGTGCATCCGCAACCCGATCCTGGAGCTGGACCTGGCCGCGGCCGGCATCACCTCGATCATCTGGGCCACCGGCTATGCCGTGGACTTCAACTGGCTGCAGGTGGACGCCTTCGACGACAAGGGCAAGCCCAAGCACCAGCGCGGCGTGTCGCGCGAGCCGGGCGTGTACTTCGTCGGCCTGCCGTGGCTGTCGCGCCGGGGCTCGTCGTTCATCTGGGGCGTGTGGCACGACGCCAAGCACATCGCCGGGCACATCGCCACGCAACGCAAATACGTCGAATACCAGGACGCCTCGCAGCGCGAGGCCTCCGCCGAATCGCAAGCCAAAAAAGCCGCTTCCTGGGAGTAAGTGATGCCTACCCACACCCGCATCCGCATGTTCAACACCAAGGACACCTACCCGAACCAGTCCCTGGACAACGACCTCTGCCAGGCCGTGCGCGCCGGCAACACCGTGTACGTGCGCGGCCAGGTCGGCACCGATTTCGCCGGCAACCTGGTGGGCCTGGGCGACCCGGCGGCGCAGGCCGAGCAGGCGATGAAGAACGTCAAGCAGCTGCTGGAAGAAGCCGGCAGCGACCTGTCGCACATCGTCAAGACCACCACCTACATCATCGACCCGCGCTACCGCGAGCCGGTCTACCAGGTGGTCGGCAAATGGCTCAAGGGCGTGTTCCCGATCTCCACCGGCCTGGTGGTCTCGGCCCTGGGCCAGCCGCAGTGGCTGATGGAGATCGACGTGATCGCGGTGATTCCGGACGACTGGGAACAATAAGGAGCGGCCCATGACCTTCTCCATCGTCGGCCGTTGCGCCGAAACCGGCCAGTTGGGCATCGCCATCAGCTCGTCGAGCATCGCCGTCGGCGCGCGTTGCCCCTGGGTGCGCGCCGGCGTCGGCGCGGTGGCCACGCAGAACGTGACCCTGCCGGCCCTGGGCCCGCAGATCCTCGACCGCCTGGAAGCGGGCCTGGCGCCCGCCGCCGCGCTGGACCAAGCATTGTCGAGCAACGGCTACAGCGAGTACCGCCAGGTGACGGTGATCGACCAGCACGGCCAGGTGGCGCTGTTCACCGGCAGCGAGGCGCTGGGCGTGAACCACGCGGTGGCCGGCGAGAACTGCGTGGCGGCGGGCAACCTGCTGTCGTCCACCGCGGTGATCGAAGCCATGACCAAGGCCTTCGAGGCCGCCGACGGCTGCCTGGCCGAACGCCTGCTGGCGGCGATGCAGGCGGCCATGGCCGCCGGCGGCGAAGCCGGGCCGGTGCATTCGGCGGCGCTGAAGGTGGTGGGCGACCTGGTCTGGCCGATGGTCGACCTGCGCGTGGACTGGGCCGACGAGGCGCCGATCGACGAACTGGAAAAACTCTGGGTAGCCTACAAGCCGCAGATGCAGGACTACATCACCCGCGCGCTGGACCCGACCAAGGCGCCGAGCTACGGCGTGCCCGGCGACGAGTAAGCGCATCGACGCCAATCGATGGGTTACGCCGCTTCGCGGCTAACCCATCCTACGGAGACATTGCATGCTTTCCAGCCGTGACATCCTCGCCAGGCTGATCGCCTTCGACACCGTCAGCCGTAATTCCAACCTGGCGCTGATCAAGTACATCCAGGACTACCTGGCCGGCCTGGGCGTGGACAGCGAGCTGTTCTTCGACGAGGCCGGCGGCAAGGCCAACCTGTTCGCCACCCTCGGCCCGCTCGACCGCGGCGGCGTGTGCCTGTCCGGGCATACCGATGTGGTGCCGGTGGACGGCCAGAACTGGAGCGTCCCGCCCTTCGAGCTGACCGAGAACGACGGCCGCCTGTACGGCCGCGGTACGGCCGACATGAAGGGCTACATCGCCTGCGTGCTGGCCGCCGTGCCGGCCTTCCTCGCCCAGCCTTTGCGCGTGCCGCTGCACCTGGCCTTCTCCTACGACGAGGAGGTCGGCTGCCTGGGCGTGCGCTCGCTGCTGGCGGACCTTGCGCGCCGCGAGCACAAGCCCATCGCCTGCATCATCGGCGAGCCCACCGAGCTCAAGCCGGTGCTCGGCCACAAGGGCAAGCTGGCCATGCGCTGCCAGGTGCACGGCGCGGCCTGCCACTCGGCCTACGCCCCGCAGGGGGTGAACGCCATCGAATACGCGGCGAAGCTGATCAACCGCCTGGGCGAGATCGGCACCCGCCTGGCCGCGCCGGAGCGCCACGACCCGCGCTTCGACCCGCCCTACTCCACGGTGCAGACCGGGGTGATCGGCGGCGGCCGCGCGCTGAACATAGTCCCGGCCGAATGCCAGTTCGACTTCGAGGTCCGCGCCCTGCCCAGCGACGATCCGCAGCAGGTCGCCGAGCAACTGCGCGACTATGCCGAAACCGAGCTGCTGCCGAAGATGCGCGCGGTGAAGGCGGAGGCGGATATCCGCTTCAGCGAGTTGTCGGCGTATCCGGCGCTGGCTACCGA
This sequence comes from Pseudomonas sp. M1, assembly GCF_022760135.1. NCBI lineage: Bacteria > Pseudomonadati > Pseudomonadota > Gammaproteobacteria > Pseudomonadales > Pseudomonadaceae > Pseudomonas > Pseudomonas sp. M1. The sequence goes on along the minus strand of NZ_CP094343.1, from coordinate 6,931,700 downwards.
TCCGCAGAGCGAGGTGGCGCAGTTGTTGGCGCGGCTCAGTGGGTCGGATGAGTTTTCCACGGTGGCTTTTGGCACCGAGGGCGGGTTGTTCGATCAGGCGGGCATTCCGACGGTGGTGTGCGGGCCGGGGAGCATGGACCAGGGGCATAAGCCGGATGAGTTCGTGAGTGAGGAGCAGTTGGCGGCTTGTGATGGGATGTTGGGGCGGTTGGTGGAGTGGATGAAGGCTTGATTGGTGTCTTGCTGGGTGGGTTGGTGCGCGGGTTTGAGAGCGCCCTCTCCCTAACCCTCTCCCTGAAGGGAGAGGGGACCGTTGGGCAGACGCGGATGTATAGGAGTTAGCCGGCAACGCCGAAAGTCTCAGGCTGAGACCATGCCACCTCTCGGCACGGACAGGCCCCCTCTCTCTCAAGGAAGAGGAGCCGTTGGGCAGGGCAGGGTGTTCTGGAGTTAGCCGGCAACGCCGAAGGTTTCCGGCTGAAACCATTCCTCTTCTCGGCACGGACTAGCCCCCTCTCCCTTCAGGGAGAGGGCTGGGGAGAGGGGCTCTTCAGGGCATGCACCGCACCCCCGGTTGGCCTCGTTCGCGAGCAAGCTCGCTCCTACGAAAAGCCAGTCAGCCGATCAGCTTCCGTGCTGCCTGGGTGTGCGAGGCGATCAGGCCCTTGAGGTCCAGGCCCTCCACCTCGCCATCCACCACCCGCCAATTCCCCCCGACCATCACTCTGTCCGCCTTGTCCGCCCCACACAGCAACAGCGCCGAAATCGGATCATGGCTCCCGGAAAACCGCAGCTCATCCAGCTTGAACAGCGCCAGGTCCGCCTGCTTGCCCGGCGCCAGCTCGCCGATGTCGCTGCGGCCCAGCAGCTTCGCCGACCCCTTGGTGGCCCAACCCAGCGCCCGCTCCGGGGTGATCTCTTCCGCACCGTAGCGCAGGCGCTGGATGTACAGGGCCTGGCGCGCTTCGAGAATCATGTTCGAAGCGTCGTTGGAGGCCGAGCCGTCCACGCCGATACCCACCGGCGCGCCGGCGGCTTCCAGCGCCACGGTGGGGCAGATGCCCGAGGCCAGGCGCATGTTCGAGCTGGGGCAGTGGCAGATGCCGGTGCCGGCTTCGCCCAGGCGCTTTATTTCCTCGTCGTTGAAGTGGATGCCGTGGGCCAGCCAGGTGCGCGGGCCGAGCCAGCCGACGCTGTCGAGGTAGTCCACGGTGCGCTGGCCGAAGCGCTCTAGGCAGAAGTCTTCCTCGTCGAGGGTTTCGGCCAGGTGGGTGTGCAGGCGCACGTCGTGGTGTTCGGCCAGCTCGGCGCTGGCGCGCATGATTTCCGGGGTCACCGAGAACGGCGAGCAGGGCGCCAGGGCGATCTGCACCTGGGCGCCGTCGCCGCGCTGGTGGTAGTCGCGGATCAGCCGTTCGCTGTCGGCGAGGATGTCTTCGGCGCGCTGCACCGTCTGCTGCGGCGGCAAACCGCCATCGGCCTCGCCCAGGCTCATGGAGCCGCGGGTGAGCATGGCGCGCATGCCCAGTTCGGCGACCACCCCGGCCTGCACGTCTATGGCCTGCTCCAGGCCGTCGGGGAACAGGTAGTGGTGGTCCGCCGCGGTGGTGCAGCCGGACAGCAGCAGTTCAGCCAGGGCCACCTTGGTGGCCAGCGCCAGTTGGTCCGGGGTCAGCCGCGCCCACACCGGATAGAGGGTCTTCAGCCAGGGGAACAGCGGCTGGTTGACCACCGGCGCCCAGGCGCGGGTGAGAGTCTGGTAGAAGTGGTGGTGGGTGTTGATCAGGCCGGGCAGCAGCACGTGCTGGCTGGCGTCGAACACCTGCTCGCAGGGTTGCGAGGGTTGCTGGCCAAGGGCGAGCAGTTCGACGATGCGACCGTCCTGCACGACCAGGCCGCCACGGGCATCGAGGCCGTTGGCGGTGAAGATGGCGAGGGGGTTGCGCAGCCACAGGCGGGGGGATGACATGGGTGAATCCTCTGAGTTGCGGAGCCGCCGCCCGAGGCGAGCCGGCTCCCGGTTGTACGGGAAGCCAGCTCAGTGTTCACCCTGTCTGCTGATCCAGGTGCGCCTTGACCCGCAGGTCAGGCGTCGGCGCATGGTAACGCCGCCGCCGGCATCCGTCACCAGTCGATCGTCGTCCCCTGGTAGTCCAGGTAGTGCTGGCCGCCGCGCCCGGCGTAGGCCTCGACCTGGTCGATGAGCCCGGCGGCGCTGGTTTCCACGTCCAGCGGCGCAGCCTCGCCGCCCATATCGGTGCGTACCCAGCCGGGGTGCAGGTTGAGCACCGTCAGGCCGGTTTCACCCAGCCCGGCGACCAGGCTGCGGGTCAGCGAGTTCAGCGCCGCCTTGCTCGCCCGGTACAGCCCCATGCCGCCGGATTCGTTGCCGGCCACGCTGCCCAGTTCCGAGGTCATGAAGGCCAGCACCCCGCGCTGCGGCTCCAGCAGCGGCAGCAGGCGCTCGGCCAGGCGCAGCGGGGCCACGGCGTTGACCATGAACAGCTCGCCGACCTCCATCAGGCTGGCGTCCAGCGCAGACTGGTGCGCCGGGCCGTAGATGCCGGCGTTGATGTAGACCAGGTCGAAGCGCTGCCCGGCCAAGGTTTGGGCGAGGCGGTCCTGGGAGGCCGCGTCGTCCAGCACCAGGGATTCGACGCGCACCGGCAGGCTGTCCAGCACGCCGGCGTTGGCAGCGTCGCGCACGGTGGCGGTGACCTCCCAGCCGCGCGCCAGCAGCTGGTTCACCAGGCCCAGGCCGAGGCCGCGGGAGGCGCCGATGATCAGGGCGGAATTGGCAGTGCTCATGGGGCTCTCCCCTCGGGATGGAAAAGCCCCAGCATACCCGCTCAATCCTCGCCGCGCAGGCGGTCCAGGCGCAGGCGGTCGCGCTCGTCGGTGAGCCGCCAGGCCGACAGGTACACGGCGCCCAGGGCCGCGGCGAAGCCGGCGCCGACCAGCAGGAACATCAGCAGTATCTGGTAGCGCGCGGCGTCCAGCGGGTCCATGCCGGCGAGAATCTGCCCGGTCATGATCCCCGGCAGGGTGATGATGCCGGCGGCGGCCATCTGGTTCAGGGTGGGGATCAACCCGGTGTAGAGCGCGCGGCGCAGCACCCCGCCAAGCGCGGTGTAGCGGTCGGCGCCCAGGGCCAGGTGCGCCTCGATGGCGGCGCGCTCGCGGGTGACGCTGGCGAACACCTGGTTCAGCGCCAGGCTGGCGGCGTTCATCGCGGTGCCGAGGATGATGCCCACCAACGGGATGGCGTGCCGCGCGTCGTACCACGGCTGCGGCCGCAGGCTGCCGGCCAGGGCGAAGAGCGCGATGCCCAGGGTGGCGATGCCGACGCTGCTGCCGCCGATGCCCAGGTGCCAGAACCCGGCCAGCCGGCGGCGCTGCCGCGAGCCGACCTCGAAGCTGGCCGCGGCGAGCATCGCCAGCACCACCCCGGCGGTCAGCCAGGGCGAGGACAGGGCGAACACCTGGCGCAGGAACAGCCCCACCAGCACCAGTTGCACCACCAGGCGCACGGCGCTGACCAGCAGGGTGCGCTGCAGGCCCAGGCGCAGCGCCCAGGACAGCGCGGCGGCGGCCACTATCAGCAGCGCCGCCAGGGCCAGTTCCGGCAGGCCGAGCTGCAGCGGCGTCATGGTTGCACCTCGCCCAGGCCGTGTTCGTCGAGCTGCAGGTGGACGTCCGCCAGGCGCCGCGCCTGCCCGGCATCGTGGCTGACCACCAGCAGGCCCAGGCCTTCGGCCTTCAGGTCCTGCAGCAGTTGCTCGACGCCCTCGCGGCTGGCCGCGTCCAGCGCCGCCGTGGGTTCGTCCAGCAGCAGGAAGCGCGGCCGCTGCACCACCGCGCGCAGCAGGGCCAGGCGCTGGCGCTCGCCTGTGGATAACTGCGCCACCCGCGCCTGCAGCAGCGCCGGGTCGAGACGCACCCGCGGCAGCAGCGCCCGCACGGCGTCGAGGTCGGCGAAGTGCGCGGCGACGCCCTCCTCCCACCAACCGGATTCCGCCGCCACATAGGTGACCAGCCGCCGCCAGGCGCTGGCCGGCATACGCTCGCGCGCCACCCCGGCCAGGCTGACCTGGCCCTGGTTGGGGTCGAGGTCGGCGAGCATGCGCAACAACAGGCTCTTGCCGATGCCCGAAGGGCCGCTGAGCACCGTACAGCGACCGGGCGCCAGGTCGAGGTCGAACGGCCCGCTCAGCGCCCCGCGCAAGCCGCAGGCCCGCAGAGGCCCAAAGGGAATATCCAAAACGCTCATGAACTCGCGTCGTCAAGAAGTACGCCGCCGAGCATAACGTAGGGCGTATAACCGTTCGCGGTTATCCGCCGCTTCACCCATCTCCCCGCCCCCCATAAGCCCAACCCAGGCGACCCGAAAACGACGAGGCCCAGCAAATGCCGGGCCTCGTGGATAAAACGCCCCGGAGCAACCCCGGGGCCAGGGCACGCGCCCTATCAGTCGGTAGTGATCTTCGAATGCGTCCGGGTGTCCTTCATGGTCACGTAGACCAGCAGCGAGCAGGCGATGCAGCCGGTGACGTACCAGTAGAAGCCGCTCTCCATGCCGATGCTCTTGAACCACAGCGCCACGTACTCGGCGGTACCGCCGAAGATCGACACGGTCAGCGCGTAGGGCAGGCCCACGCCCAGGGCGCGGATCTCGGTGGGGAACAGCTCGGCCTTCACCACGGCGTTGATCGAGGTGTAGCCGCTGACGATCACCAGCGCCGCCATGATCAGGAAGAACGCGCCCCACCAGGTGTCGATGCTGTGCAGGGTGCTGAGGATCGGGTAGGTGAAGACGGTGCCCAGCACGCCGAAGGCGATCAGGATCGGGCGCCGGCCGATCTTGTCCGACAGCGCGCCGACGATGGGCTGCAGCAGCATGAACAGGAACAGGGTGGCGGCCGAGATCATGGTCGAGTCGGTCTTGCTCATGCCCACGGTGTTCACCAGGTACTTCTGCATGTACGTGGTGTAGGTGTAGAAGGCCAGGGTGCCGCCCATGGTCAGGCCGACCACGGTGAGGACTTCCTTGGGATGGCGCAGCAGGGTGCGCATCAGGCTTTCCTTGGGCTCTTCCTTCTTCTTGGCGAAGGACTCGGTCTCTTCCATGCCGCGACGCAGGAACATGGCGGTCACCGCGCACAGCGCGCCGATAAAGAAGGGCACGCGCCAGCCCCAGCTTTCCAGCTGTTCGACGGTCAGGGTCTGCTGCAGCACGATGAGCACCGCCAGGGCGATGAGCTGGCCGGAGATCAGCGTCACGTACTGGAAGCTGGAGAAGAAGCCGCGTTGTTCCTTGTTGGCCATCTCGCTGAGGTAGGTGGCCGAGGTGCCGTATTCGCCGCCGACCGACAGGCCCTGCAGCAGGCGCGCGAGCACCAGCAGGATGGGCGCGCCGACGCCGATGGTCTCGTAGCTGGGGGTCAGGGCGATGATCAGCGAGCCGAAGCACATCAGCAGCACCGAGGCCAGCAGCGCGGCCTTGCGGCCCTTGCGGTCGGCGTAGATGCCCATCAGCCAGCCGCCTATCGGGCGCATCAGGAAGCCCACGGCGAAGATCGCGGCGGTGTTGAGCAGCTGGGCGGTCATGTCGCCCTGGGGGAAGAAGGCCTTGGCGAAGTACAGCGAGAAGGCGGCGTAGACGTACCAGTCGTACCACTCCACCAGGTTGCCCACCGAGCCGCTGAAGATCGACTTGATGCGCTGGGAGGTCGTACGGGGCGCGGCAGAAGCGGAGACGGCGCTTGCGCTATCCATGGGTAATCCTCTTGTCGTTGTTGTCGTCGGGTGCGCGGACCACGAAACCGGCACCGGCGCGCCGCGAGGTGCGGCGCAGTGGGGAGGGCGATAGCAGGCAACGTGCCAAGGGCGCAAAGCCGCGTGGGGCAAGGGATTACGGGGTTTTCGTACAGCGTGGGCAGGCGGTTGGATGCCGATGGGCGGGGGTGGGTGAGCGGAAATCCGCTTATTTGGAGTGGCTTTTCGTTGGGGCGAGATGGCTCGCGAATGGTGGTCTGCCGGGGCTTCGGTGTTTGTCCTGAAGAGCGCCCTCTCCCTAACCCTCTCCCTGAAGGGAGAGGGGACCGTTCGGCGTGCGCTGATGTTTCGGCGTTAGCCGGCTACTCCGCGGGCATCAGGATGAAACCACACCTCCTCTCGGCACGGACAAACCCCCTCTCCCTTCAGGGAGAGGGCTGGGGAGAGGGTTGCGGAGTCAAACCAAAACACCGAGGCCGCCTGGAAACGCCGTTCGCGAGCAAGCTCGCTCCTACAGGAAGCGCAGACCGCAGCGGCTCAACGCTGCTTGAACAACTCCCCCGGCGTAAAGCCGAACAACCCCTTGAACGCGGCTATATAGGCCGAAGTGGAGTCATAGCCACAATCCAGCGCCGCAGCGGTCACGCTGGCGCCATCCTCCAGCACCCCCAGCGAACCCAGCAGCCGCTGGCGTTGGCGCCAGAGGCGGAAACTCATGCCGGTCTCGCGCTGGAACAGGCGCGAGAGGGTCTTTTCCGAGGTGCCCAGGCGTTGCGCCCAGTCGCCCAGGGTGAGGCTGGTGCTGGGCTGTTCGATCAGCGCCTGGCACAGCTGCAGCAGCCGCGGCTCCTGGGGCATGGGCAGGGAGAAGGCGACCTCCGGCAGGGTGCGCAGCTGGTCCAGCAGCACGTTCACCAGGCGCTGCTCGGGGCTGTCGCCCTGTGGATAATCCACCGGCAGCTCGCAGAAGCTCTTGATCAGCTCGCGGGCCAGCGGCGTCACCTCCAGCACCCGGCAGCGTGGCTCCGCCCAGGCGCAGGCCTCGGCGCTCAGGTACAGGCTGCGCATCTCCGCGCGGCCGGAGGTGACCACCTCGTGCTCCAGGTACGCCGGTATCCAGATGGCCCGCTGCGGCGGGGCGAAGAAGCTGCCCTCGGCGGTGTGCACGCCGAGCACCCCGCTGATGGCGTAGGACAGTTGCACCCAGGCGTGGTGGTGGCGGCCGGTCCAGGAGCCGGCGCGCAGGCTTTCGGCGCGCGCGTAGACCGGCCGCGGCAGGTCGTCGAGCGTGGGAATCGCGCGTTGCAGATGGGGGTGCTGTCCGTTCATCGCTATGCTTTGGCTTTGTATCGCTAGTGGACAGAGCCTGGCAGGGCTACCCTGCCGCCTCAAGCCGTCAACGGAGCCCGCCCATGCTGAATTTCTCCGCCCAGGAATATCCCTACGCTTCGCAACGCTCGCTGGTATACGCCCGGCGCGGCATGGTGGCCACCTCGCAGCCGCTGGCGGCGCAGGTCGGGCTGGACATGCTCAAGCGCGGCGGCAACGCGGTGGACGCCGCGGTGGCCACGGCGGCGGCGCTGACGGTGGTGGAGCCCACCGGTTGCGGCATCGGCGGCGATGCCTTCGCCCTGGTGTGGGTAAAGGACAGGCTGCACGGCCTGGACGCCGCCGGCTACGCGCCCGGGGCGCTGGACATCGGCACGCTGCGCGGCACCGGCCACGCGCGCATGCCGCTGTACGGCTGGACGCCGGTGACAGTGCCGGGCTGCCCGGCGGCCTGGGCCGAGCTGTCGGCGCGCTTCGGCCGGCTGCCCTTCGCCGAGCTGCTGGCGCCGGCCATCGAACTGGCCGAGCAGGGCTTCCCGGTCTCGCCGGTGATCGCCGGCCTCTGGCAGAGCGGCCTGGACAAGTTCCGCGGGGTGCGCGACGCGCACCCGGAACTGGCGGCCTGGTTCGACGAATTCCTCATCGACGGCCGCGCCCCGCGCGCCGGGGAAATCTTCCGCAACCCCGGCCAGGCGCAGACCTTGCGCGAACTGGCGCAAAGCCGCTGCGAGAGCTTCTACCGCGGCGCCCTGGCCCAGCGCATCGCCGCCCACGCCCGGGCCAGCGGCGGCTACCTGGACGAGGCCGACCTGGCCGGCTACCGCGCCCAGTGGGTCGAGCCCATCGCGCTGAACTACCGCGGCTACGACGTCTGGGAAATCCCCCCGGCCGGCCAGGGCCTGGTGGCGCTGATGGCGCTGAACATCCTCAAGGGCTTCGAATTCGGCGAACGCGACAGCCCGGACACCTGGCACCGCCAGCTGGAGGCCATGAAGCTGGCCTACGCCGACGGCCGCGCCTACATCGGCCAGCCGGACGCCATGCGCTTCAGCGTCGCCGACCTGCTCAGCGACGACTACGCCGCCAGCCGCCGCGCGCTGATCGGCGAGCGCGCCCTGGAACCGCACCCGGGCAAGCCACGGGCCGGCGGCACCGTGTACCTCGCCACGGGCGACGGCGAGGGCAACCTGGTGTCGTTCATCCAGAGCAACTACCACGGCTTCGGCTCCGGCGTGGTGGTGCCCGGCACCGGCATCGCCCTGCAGAACCGCGGCGCCGAGTTCAGCCTCGACGCCGCGCACGTCAACGCCCTGGCCCCGGGCAAGAAGACCTTCCACACCATCATCCCCGGCTTCCTCAGCAAGGGCGGCGTACCCCTGGGCCCGTTCGGCGTGATGGGCGCCTACATGCAGCCCCAGGGCCACGTACAGATGGTGATGAACCTGGTGGACTTCGGCCTCAACCCCCAGGCCGCGCTGGACGCCCCGCGCTGGCAGTGGCTGGGCGACAAGCGCATCGGCATCGAGCACGGCGCGCCGCGCAGCCTGGCGGCGGTGCTCAGCCGCCGCGGCCACCACGTGGAAGTGGCCCACGACCTGAGCAGCTACGGGCGCGGCCAGATCATCCTGCGCGACCCGCGCAGCGGCGTGCTCTGCGGCGGCACCGAGCCGCGCACCGACGGGCAGATCGCCGCCTGGTGAGACTGCCGTCGGGCCGGCGGAGGTGCTTGCGCGGCGCAGCTCTGGCATCATCCGCGCCCGGAAAGGCCGCGGCCGCCCGCAAGGTGGCCGCCGGGGCACTTGTGTAGATTCTTCACAGCAAATTTGTATACATATTTTGAATTGATTCCATTCAACTCAAAGAAAATGTGTATTCAATAAGCCCTGCCCATGCTCGCCAAAATGGCGCTTCGGCACGCTGCGCTGCCCTGTGCGAAGGCACGACCTGTCCCGTGAGTCAGGTTTTTGCCCGATCCCAGGCCTTCGCCGGCCGCGACGCAGGCCTATGAAAAAGCATGGCTTTTCCCGAAACCGAAAAGAAAACCCGGCCCGCGCCCGGCGTTGGCCCCGATCTTGCATAGGCAGGCCAAGCCTGACCGAGTGGACAGGTTCAGAATTCCAACTAGATCGCAGCACTTCAAAACCTAGGAGCACCACATGACTCGCACCCTCGCATCCCTGCTGCTCGCCGGCGGGCTGCTGGCTACCGGCCAGGCCATGGCCGGCGGCGAAGACCTCACCCCCGCGCCGGCCAGCAACGACGGCCCGCTGATCTGGCATAACGAAAGCCTGACCTACCTGTGGGGCAAGAACTTCAAGGTCAACCCGCCGATCCAGCAGACCTTCACCTTCGAGAGCGCGAGCGCCTGGACCTGGGGCGACATCTGGTTCTTCGTCGACCAGATCAACTACAACGGCAAGGAAGACAGCCAGAACGGCAAGAACACCTACTACGGCGAGTTCAGCCCGCGCCTGTCGTTCGGCAAGATCACCGGCGCCGACCTGTCGCTGGGCCCGATCAAGGACGTGCTGCTGGCCACCACCTACGAATTCGGCGAAGGCGACACCGAGGCCTACCTGATCGGCCCGGGCTTCGACCTGGCCCTGCCCGGCTTCGACTACTTCCAGCTGAACTTCTACTACCGCAAGCCCGACGGCAACCGCGTACCCTCCGGCGCCTGGCAGATCACCCCGGCCTGGGCCGTGACCATCCCGGTGGGCAACTCCGACATCCTCTTCGACGGCTTCATGGACTGGGTGGTCAACAACAAGAGCGCCAGCGCCAGCGAACGCGGCCAGAGCGACTACCACGCCAACCTGCACTTCAACCCGCAGATCAAGTACGACCTGGGCAAGGCCATGGGCTACGAGGCCAAGCACCTGTACGTGGGCGTGGAGTACGACTACTGGTCCGACAAGTACGGGATCAAGGATTCGCAGTTCTTCACCACCGACCAGAACACCACCAGTTTGTTGGTGAAGTACCACTTCTGATTGGGGCTGGGCGCTTTTCTATTCTGTAGGAGCGAGCTTGCTCGCGAACGGTGTTTCCAGGTGGCTTCGGTGCCTGGCCTGAAGAGCGCCCTCTCCCTAACCCTCTCCCTGAAGGGAGAGGGGACCGTTGGGCAGATGCTGATGTTCTGGAGTCAGCCGGCAACACCGAAGGTTTCCGGCTGAAACCATTCCTCCTCTCGGCACAGACTAGCCCCCTCTCCCTGAAGGGAGAGGGGACCGTTCGGAGTGCTTGGGTGTTCTGGAGTCAGCCGGCAACACCGCAGGTTTCCGGCTGAAACCATTACTCCTCTCGGCACGGACAAGCCCCCTCTCCCTTCAGGGCGGGGCGCGCAGCCGAGGGCTGGGGAGAGGGTTGCGGAGTCAAACTGCAACACCGAGGCCACCGGGAAACGCTGTTCGCGAGCGAGCTCGCTCCTACGAGAAGCCCCCACAGCGTCACCCCGCCAGCGCTTGCACCACTCCCATCACCAGCAACAAACTCCCCCCCGCCAGCAACGTCTGCAGCGTGATGATCCCCGCCATCAGGTGACTATCCCCACCCAATTGCCGCGTCAGCACATAGGCCGTGGGCGCCGTCGGCAAGGCGAAGAACAGCACGAACACCGCCGACTCCAGCGGCGCCAGGCCGAGCAGCTGGGCGCAGGCGAAGGCCAGCGCGGGCATCGCCAGCAGGCGCGTGGCGCAGCTGCCCAGCAGCACCGGCAGTTCCGCGCGCAGTTCCTTCGGTTGCAGCGCGGCGCCCACGCAGAGCAGGCCCAGCGGCAGGCTGGCCACCGCCAGCAGGTCGAACAGCCGGGCGCTGCCGCCGCCCAGTTCCAGGCCGGCCAGGTTGACCAGGGCGCCGGCGGCGCAGGCGAGGATCAGCGGGTTCTTCAGGATCGGCAGCAGCAGCGCGCGGGCGCTGATGCCGCGTTCGGCGGTCAGCGCCCAGACCGACATCAGGTTCACCGTCGGCACCATCAGCGCCAGCATCAGCGCCGCCAGGGTCAGGCCTTCCTTGCCGTACAGGCTGCCCACCGCGGCCAGGCCCAGGTAGGTGTTGAAGCGCAGCACGCCCTGGGCGATGGCGCCGAAGCGCGGCGCGCTCCAGGCGCGCAGGCGCCGGCTGGCCAGCAGCGCCAGCCAGGCGCCGCCCAGGCCCAGGGCCACCGCCAGGGCCAGGCGGCCCAGCCCCGGGTCGCGCAGCGGCGCCTTGGCCAGGCTGGCGAACAGCAGCGCGGGGAACAGGATGAAGTAGTTCAGGCGTTCGGCCGCCGGCCAGAAGGCCTCGCCGGGGAAGCCGCGGCGGCGCAGCAGGTAGCCGCCGACGATGAGCGCGAAGAGCGGCCAGAGGGCCTCGAAGAGTACGGACACGGATACCCCGCGGCGGTGGTTGGGCGCCCATCTTGCCCAGCCGCGCGCGGCGACGGCAAGCCGGGCCCGGAACTCAGGCCGGACCGGGGCGGCAGCGCTGCAGGACCAGCCCGAGCAGCCTACGGCAGGCCTCGTCGGTGGAGGTGTCGGTGGCGTCCACTTCGAAGTCGGCGTCCAGCGGCGGCTCGTAGGGGCTGTCGATGCCGGTGAAGTTGCGCAGGCGGCCTTCCCGGGCGGCCTTGTACAGGCCCTTGGGGTCGCGCTCGGCGCAGGTCCGCAGCGGCGTGCTGAGGTAGACGCTAAGGAACTCGTCGGCCGGGAACAGCGCGCGGGCGGCATCGCGCTCGGCGCGGAACGGCGAGATGGCGGCGACTATCACCACCAGCCCGGCCTCGGTCATCAGCCGCGCGGCATGGGCCAGGCGGCGGATGTTCTCGCGGCGGCCCTCGGGGCTCATGTCCAGGTCGCTGCACAGGCCGCCGCGGACCTGGTCGCCATCGAGCAGGAAGCTGTGCACGCGCTCGCGGTGCAGGGCCAGCTCCAGGGCGTTGGCCAGGCTCGACTTGCCCGAGCCGGACAGGCCGGTCAGCCAGATGCAGCAGGGGCGCTGGCCCTTGAGCGCGGCGCGGGCTTCGCGGCGCACGCTGCCGGTGACGGGGAACAGGGGTACTTTGAGGTCACTCATAGCCAAGCAGTTGGTAGTCGCGTTGATAGGCGCGGCGCACCAGGCGCCGCGTGCGAGTGCTGCAGAAGTCCCGGGCCGGGCCGGCCTGGCGTTGCCGCGAGGCGTTCAGGTGGGGCAGCTGGCCGCTGATGCCCAGGTGCTCGCACAGCGTCTGGAAGTCCGCTTCCAGGTTCTCCTGGCGGCCGATGAAGTCCAGCCCCAGGTGGCCGAGGGAATCACAGAGGAAGGCCACCTGCGGCACGAAATGCAGCTGGCGCTGGAGGTTGTCCGGGTGCAGCCAGCGGTCGACGAAGTCGTCGAAGTCGCGGAACTGGCAGACCAGCTGGTGCGCCGCCCGGTCGCGCTGCGGCAGCTGGTTGCCGCGCAGGTAGGCATAGGCCGAGTAGGCGCGCTCCAGCGGGTCGCGGACGAAGCTGAACTTGAAGCTTTCGGCGTATTCGCCGGGGAACTGCTGCTCGTACCAGTACAGAGGCAGGTGGCCGGGGCGCCCGCCGTCGAACAGCGCCGCGCAGAGGCTGCTGCCGGCGCACTTGGGCACGTGCACGAACAGGCAGCGGCGCTCGCGGAAATACGCGGGGAAATGGGCGTTGCCGGACATCGCCTTGTTGACGATCTGGCGTTCCTGCACCGGCAGGCGGCTGAGCAGGAAGTTGCGCTGGACCTTGGGCAGCAGCTTCCAGAAGTAGCGTTGCAGCATGGGGACTCTCGAACGCCGGAGGGTCGCTCCGGTGGTTTTCCTTGGACGGCGGGAGGGCCCCGGCCTTAAGGAAACCTTAACAGGCCCGTGTCTGGCGATTATTCCGTGTTGGTCAAGAAGGTAAGGTTTCCGATACACGGCGACGTGGGCCTTGTGGCTTGCAGGTCCATCCGGGGCGGTTTCCGACGGCCGGGGGAGTCTATTCCCGGCCCGGCGCGGCGCCCACGGCGAAAAGGATGCACAAAGCGTAGGAAATCCCTGAGGAAGTGACTGGCAGCCCGCCGCCGGTCGAGGCGCCACGAACGCGGCAAGCCCGGGCCCCGGCGGCGAAAGGCAGCTTTTTCTTATGTCGCAACGACATATTTAATAATTTTCCGAGCCTCCCGCTTCCGCCACCATCCGCCCTGTCACGTGCCGCCCGCCTTTCGGGCCCAGGGGCCACAGAGCCCATCGCCGCGCACGTTCCGCTTCGCTGTGAAACCTCCGGCCATCTGGCCACTGCCGCAGTTATCCAATAACAAGCCCAACAGGCTGTGGGAGTGCTTCATGAACAAGTCCTTGCTTGCGCGTTTCACCCGTCCCCTCGCCCTCGCCGGGCTGCTCGCCGGCGCCGCCGCGACGGCCCAGGCCGGCACCCTGTCCATCGGCCATACCACCTGGGTCGGCTACGGCACCCTGTACCTGGCCCGCGACCTGGGCTACTTCAAGGAGCAGGGCCTGGACCTGCAGCTCACCCCCATCGAGGAAGCGGCGATGTACATGGCCGCCCAGGCCTCCGGCAAGCTCTCCGGCTCCGCCTCGACCATCGACGAAATCCTCAAGTACCGCCCGCAGTTCTGCTTCAAGGCCGTGGCCGCGCTGGACGACAGCCATGGCGGCGACGGCGTGCTGGTGGGCAAGGACGTCACCAGCCTGGCCCAGCTCAAGGGCCAGGAAGTGGCGGTCAACGAAGGCTCGGTGTCGCAGTTCTGGCTGTCGTACCTGCTGAAGAACGCCGGCATGAGCATGAGCGACATCAAGGTGCAGAACATGACCGCCGACGATGCCGCCACCGCCTTCATCGCCGGGCGCATCCCCGCCGCGGTGACCTGGGAGCCGCACCTGTCGATGGTGCGCCAGAAGCAGCAGGGCAAGGTGCTGGTGGACAGCACCAGCACCCCCGGGGTGATCGTCGACGTGGTGGCGCTGAACTGCGACGTCATCGACAAGCAGCCCGACGACGTCAAGGCCCTGGTCAAGGGCCTGTACAAGGCCGTGCAGTACACCAAGGAGCACCCGCAGGAGGCCTACGCCATCATGGCCAAGGGCGTCGGCGGCTACCTGTCCGACCCCAAGGACCTGGCCGAGGCGGCCAAGGGCGTGCGCTTCTATGACGAGGCCATGAGCGAGAAGCTCCTCGGCGCCCCCGGCAAGGCCGGCGACATCAAGGACATCATCGGCCTGGCCAACGAGACCTGGACGCAACTGCAGGGCAAGACCTTCCAGGTCAGCTACGACGACCTGGTGGACACCCGCTTCGTCGCCCAGTGAACCCGGCGGGCCGCGCGCCCGCCCCTCCCCATCCCCGTTCCACAGCATCCTGGCGGAAGGCTTGCGGCCGTCCGCATGGAGGTAATCCACGATGTCACGTCCGAATAAATCCTGGCTCAACCGCTGCCTGACGCCCAAGGTCGAGCTGCCGGTGCGCCTGGTGTGGTCCGCCAGCGCCCTGTGCTGGCTGCTGGTGTTCGGCCTCTGGGCCCTGCTCTCCTACGGCGGCGTGGTGCCGGCGATGTTCCTGCCCAGCCCCGGCGCGGTACTGGACGCCGCCGTGCGCCTGGGCCGCGACGGCACCCTGGGCACCCACGTGCTGGCCAGCGTCGAGGTGGTGATGATCGGCTTCCTGGTCTCGTCCCTGGTGGCCGTGCCCCTGGGCCTGCTGATGGGCAGCTTCCGCATCGTCCAGGCCTTCCTCGAACCGCTGGTGAACTTCATCCGCTACCTGCCGGTGACCTCCTTCGTGCCGCTGTTCATCCTGTGGATCGGCATCGGCATCGAGCAGCGCGTCACGGTGATCATCTTCGGCGTGTTCTTCCAGCAACTGGTGATGATCGCCGACGTCTCCCGCGGCGTCGCCAAGGACCTGGTCAACGCCTCATACACCCTGGGCTGCACGCGCCGCGACGTGGTGCTGCACGTGCTCGGCCCGGCCTCGCTGCCCGGCGTGCTGGACACCCTGCGGGTGACCATGGGCTGGGCCTGGACCTACCTGGTGGTGGCCGAGCTGGTCGCCGCCTCCAGCGGCCTGGGCTACATCAGCCTCAAGGCCATGCGCGGCTTCCAGGTGGACGTGATCTTCCTGGCCATCGCCATCATCGGCCTGCTCGGGCTGATCACCGACCAACTCTTCCGCATCCTCCGACTGAAGGTGGCCTCATGGGCGCAGTAGCAGCCATGCAACGCAACGACGCGGCACCGGCCGCACAAGGGGCGCAGCCGGCGCGGCTGCGCGTGGACCAGGTCAGCCTGCGCTACCGCACCCCCGAGGGCGGCACCTTCGCCGCGCTGGAGAAGGTCTCCTTCGAGGTGCCGGACCAGCAGTTCGCGGTGATCGTCGGCCCCTCCGGCTGCGGCAAGTCGAGCCTGCTGTACCTCACCGCCGGGCTGTCCGAGCCCACCGAGGGCGACATCTACGTCGGCGGCCAGCGCGTCGACGGCCCCGGCGCCGACCGCGGCATGGTGTTCCAGAGCTACACCCTGTTCCCCTGGCTGACCGTGCGCGAGAACGTCGAGTTCGGCCTGAAGCGCCGCGGCCTGCCGGCCGCCGAGCGCAAGGAGATCGTCGACTATTACCTCAACGAAGTGGGCCTGGCCAACTTCGCCGGCAACTACCCCAAGCAGCTCTCCGGCGGCATGATGCAGCGCGTGGCCATCGCCCGTGCGCTGGCCAACGACCCGCAGATCCTGCTGATGGACGAGCCCTTCGGCGCCCTCGACAGCCAGACGCGCATGCAGATGCAGAAGCTGCTGCTGCGCGTGTGGGACCACAGCAAGAAGACCGTGGTGTTCGTCACCCACGACATCGACGAAGCCATCCTGCTGGGCGACCGCGTCTACGTCATGGGCGCCCGCCCGGGGCGCATCAAGCGCATCCTCGACGTGCCCATCGAGCGCCCGCGCTCGCTGGACATGGTGATGGACCGCCCGTTCATCGAGATGAAGCGCGAAATCCTCGGGCTGCTCCACGACGACCTGGAAGAGGCGCACTGAAAGCCCACCGCGGGGGCGGGGCGCCCGCCTCGCTCCCGCGGCCGGCTCAGAGTCCGAGATCGCTCAGCGACGGGTGATCGTCCGGGCGCCGGCCCAGCGGCCAGCGGAACAGCCGCTCGTCCTCGCTGATGGGCAGGTCGTTGATGCTGGCATGGCGTTCGACCATCAGGCCCTGCTCGTCGAAGGCCCAGTTCTCGTTGCCGTAGGAGCGGAACCAGTTGCCCGAGTCGTCGTGCCACTCGTAGGCGAAGCGCACGGCGATGCGCTCGCCGGTGAAGGCCCAGAGTTCCTTGATCAACCGGTAGTCCAGTTCGCGGCGCCACTTGCCGGTGAGGAACTCGACGATCTGCATGCGGCCGCGGATGAAGGTGGAGCGGTTGCGCCAGCTGCTGTCCGGGCTGTAGGCCAGGGACACGCGCTGCGGGTCGCGGCTGTTCCAGCCATCCTCGGCGGCGCGCACCTTCTGGATGGCGGTCTCGCGGGTGAAGGGCGGCAGGGGTGGGCGGGCTTCGCTCATGATGGGGGCTCCTGGGGTGGGGGTTCCGGTCATGGTGCGCCTGGGGTGGCTGTGGAGGAATGACAGGCATCCCACGGATGTTGCCAAGGCGCCGAACGGCTTTTCGTAGGAGCTCGCGAACGGTGCTCACCTGGGGCTTCGGTGCTCGTCCTGGAGAGCGCCCTCTCCCTAACCCTCTCCCTGAAGGGAGAGGGGACCGTTCGGAGTGCGCTGATATTTCGGTGTTAGCCGGCTTGTACCGAGTGTCCGACTAATACCAAATCCTTTCTCGGCACAGACTGCCCCCTCTCCCTTCAGGGAGAGGGCTGGGGAGAGGGGCTCTTGGAAACACTCACCGAAGCCCCACCCGCAAACACCCCCCGATCCTCCCGCGGACAAACCCCGAACCTGGCCCGATAACTGCGCGACAGATACGAAGGCGACTCGAACCCACAGGCCAACCCCACCTCCAGCACGCTCATCTCCGTCTGCCGCAACAGCTGCCGGGCCTTGTCCAGGCGCAAGCCGAGGTAGAAGTTCGACGGCGTATCGTTCAGGTGCAGGCGGAACAGGCGCTCCAACTGGCGGCGGGTGACCTGGATGCGCTCGGCCAGGTCCAGGGTGGAGAGCGGCGGCTCGGTGTGCCTTTCCATCTCGCCCAGCACCTGGATCAGCTTCTTGTTGGTCACCCCGTAGCGCGTCGCCAGTTGCAGGCGCTGGTGATCCTGGCGGGTGCGGATGCGCCCGACCACGAACTGCTCGGAAACCTGCACCGCCAGCTCCGGGCCCTGGGCGCGGGCGATCAGGTCGAGCATCAGGTCGATGGACGCCGTGCCGCCGGCGGAGGTGATGCGCGAGCCGTCGATCTCGAACAGCTCCTGGGTCGCCTGCAACTGTGGATAAGTCTCCCGGAAGGCGTCCAGCGCCTCCCAGTGCAGCGTGCAGCGATGGCGGTCGAGCAGGCCGGCCTCGGCGAGGACGAAGCTGCCGGTGTCGATGCCGCCGAGGGTCACGCCCTCGCGGTCGAGGCGGCGCAGCCAGTGCAGCAGCGCCGGGGTGCAGGCCTGCAGCGGGTCGAAGCCGGCCACCACGAACAAGGTGTCGCCGCGGCCCAGGGCTTCCAGGGCGCCGTCGGCGTTCATCGACATGCCGCTGCTGGCCAGCACCGGGCCGCCGTCGACGCTCAGCAGGTGCCAGCGGTAGAACCCGCCGCGGAAGCGGTTGGCGACGCGCAGCGGCTCCACGGCGGAGATGAACCCCATCAGGGAAAAACCGGGCAGCAGGAGGAACCAGAAGTCGTTCGACATGGCCTCATCCAGGTGATTCGGGCGGCGATCCACCGGTATGGAACATTTGTCCGGCCCTGGCAATGGCCGAGGTCGCCAGCGTGCAAGTGCAGGTCGCCGGAGTGCGATTTTCCGTCGCAGGCCCTGCGTAATTTGAACACCAGCCACCGCCGCGCGGGGCCATGACACAACAACGATAACCATTGCCGCAAAGGCCTTGAGGAGAAGTCATGAAGCTATCGATCAAAGCGGGCGCCTGCGCCGCGCTGTTCACCCTGGTCAGCAGCGCCTGGGCCGCCGAGCCGGCGTCGTGCCAGAACGTGCGCATGGGCTCGGTGAACTGGACCGACGTGGTGGCCAGCAGCGCCGTGGCCGAGGCCCTGCTCGACGGCCTGGGCTACAAGGTCAAGCAGACCAGCGCCTCGCAGCAGATCATCCTGGCCGGCATGGCCGACAAGCAGCTCGACGTCTTCCTCGGCTACTGGCAGCCGACCATGCAGCCGGTGGCCAAGCCCTACCTGGACAAGCAGCAGATCGAAGTCATCACCCCGGCCACCCTGGGCGATGCGCAATCCACCTACGCGGTGCCCACCTACGTCTACGACGGCGGCCTGAAGACCTTCGCCGACATCGCCAAGTTCCGCGACAAGCTGGACAACAAGATCTACCTGATCGAGCCGGGCAGCGGCTCCAACCGCATCACCGCGGACATGATCGCCAAGGACAAGTTCGGCCTGAAGGGCTTCCAGGTCGTCGAGTCCAGCGAGGCCGGCATGCTCACCGCGGTCAAGCGCGCCATCAAGCGCCAGCAGTGGGTGGTGTTCTTCGGCTGGAAACCGCACCCGATGAACCTGCAGATCGACATGAAATACCTCACCGGCAGCGACGACGTGTTCGGCCCCAACGAAGGCGCCGCCACCGTCTCCATCATGACCGCCGCCGGCTACCAGGCGCAGTGCGGCAACGTCGCCAAGCTGCTGCACAACCTGCGCTTCAGCAGCCAGGAAGTCAGCCAGGTGATGGAGCCCATCCTCGACCGCAGCCAGCCGCTGGACGCCGCCCGCGCCTGGCTCAAGGCCCATCCCGACCAGCTCAAGGCCTGGCTCGCTGGGGTGACCACCTTCGACGGCAAGCCGGCAGAACCGGCCTTCGTCGCCAGCCTGAAGTAAGCCAATAACGCCCCACCCTTGCGCGGCGTGCCCGCCGCGCAGGGCCCCCGTACGCCTGAAGAAAGGACACCACCGTGAACCATGAAGTCATAGTCACCTGCGCGGTGACCGGCGCCGGCGACACCGTCGGCAAGCACCCGGCCATTCCCGTCACCCCCAAGGAAATCGCCGCCGCCGCCATCGAGGCGGCCAAGGCCGGCGCCACCGTGGCCCACTGCCACGTGCGCGACCCGCAGACCGGCAAGCCCAGCCGCGACGTGAACCTCTACCGCGAGGTGGTGGAGCGCATCCGCGAAAGCGACACCGACGTCATCATCAACCTCACCGCCGGCATGGGCGGCGACCTGGAGATCGGCAAGGGCGAGCAGCCCCTGGAGTTCGGCGCCGGCACCGACCTGGTCGGCCCGCTGGAACGCCTGGCCCACGTCGAGGCGCTGCTGCCGGAGATCTGCACCCTGGACTGCGGCACCCTGAACTTCGGCGACGGCGACTTCATCTACGTCTCCACCCCGGCCCAGCTGCGCGCCGGCGCCAAGCGCATCACCGAACTGGGGGTGAAGGCCGAGCTGGAAATCTTCGACACCGGCCACCTGTGGTTCGCCAAGCAGATGCTCAAGGAAGGCCTGCTGGAAGACCCGCTGATCCAGATCTGCCTGGGCATCCCGTGGGGCGCGCCGGCCGACACCACCACCATGAAGGCCATGGCCGACAACATCCCCGAGGGCCTCACCTGGGCCGGCTTCGGCATCGGCCGCTCGCAGATGCCCATGGTCGCCCAGGCCATGCTGCTGGGCGGCAACGTGCGGGTGGGCCTGGAAGACAACATCTGGCTGGACCGCGGCGTACACGCCAGCAACGGCAGCCTGGTGGAACGCGCCATCGAGATCATCGAACGCCTCGGCGGCCGCGCCCTGACCCCGGCCGAGGGGCGCAAGAAGATGAACCTCAAGCCCCGCCCCTGAAACCCGCTTTTCGTAGGAGCGAGCTTGCTCGCGAACGGCTCCGCAGCGGACCCGGTTCGCGAGCAAGCTCGCGCCTACAGGCCATCCCCCTTTCCCGCTGGAGCCCTTCATGTCCTACATCACCGAAATCAAGACCTTCGCCGCCCTCGGCAGCGGCGTCATCGGCAGCGGCTGGATCGCCCGCGCCCTGGCCCATGGCCTCGACGTGGTCGCCTGGGACCCGGCGCCGGGCGCCGAGGCCGCCCTGCGCCAGCGCGTGGCCAACGCCTGGCCGGCGCTGCAGAAGGCCGGGCTGGTGCCCGGCGCGTCCCAGGAACGCCTGAAGTTCGTCGACACCATCGAGGAATGCGTGCGCGACGCCGACTTCATCCAGGAAAGCGCCCCCGAGCGCCTGGACCTGAAGTGCGAGCTGCACGCCAGGATCAGCGCCGCCGCCAAGCCCAACGCGCTGATCGGCTCCAGCACCTCGGGCCTGCTGCCCAGCGAGTTCTACGCCGACGCCACGCACCCCGGGCGCTGCGTGGTCGGCCACCCGTTCAACCCGGTGTACCTGCTGCCGCTGGTGGAAGTGGTGGGCGGGCAGAAGACCGACCCGGCGGCCATCCAGGCAGCCATCGCGGTGTATCGCAGCCTGGGCATGCGCCCGCTGCACGTGCGCAAGGAAGTCCCCGGCTTCATCGCCGACCGCCTGCTCGAAGCGCTCTGGCGCGAGGCCCTGCACCTGGTCAACGACGGCGTCGCCAGCACCGGCGAGATCGACGACGCCATCCGCTTCGGCGCCGGCCTGCGCTGGTCGTTCATGGGCACCTTCCTGACCTACACCCTGGCCGGCGGCAACGCCGGGATGCGCCACTTCATGGCCCAGTTCGGCCCGGCCCTGCAACTGCCCTGGACCTACCTGCCGGCGCCGGAGCTGACCGAATCGCTGATCGACAAGGTGGTCGAAGGCACCGCCGAGCAGCAGGGCAACCGCAGCATCGCCGAGCTGGAGCGCTACCGCGACGACTGCCTGCTGGCAGTGCTCGGCGCCATCAAGGACACCAAGGCACGCCACGGCTTCGCCTTCGTCGACTAAGAACCTGCCAGGATTTGCTGCGCGTCGGCATAACTGCGTTAAAAACAGGCGGTGACTGCTCATTTACGGCAAGTAAACTCCGCGTCCCCGCCTGTTTTCGCCTTGTTCTGCTCTAGCTCGCGAAATCCTGATCAGGTTCTACCCTGTCTATCCGCCCGCTCCGAATGGCCCTCTCCCTTCAGAGAGAGGGCTGGGGAGAGGGGCTCTTTCGGAAGCGCACCCATGCCCACCCTGAAAACCTACGAAACCCCGGTACTGGCCGAGTGGACCGACTACAACGGCCACCTGCGCGACGCCTACTACCTGCTGATCTTCAGCTACGCCACCGACGCCCTGATGGACCACCTGGGCCTGGACAGCGCCGGCCGCGAGGCCAGCGGCCACTCGCTGTTCACCCTGGAGGTGCACCTGAACTACCTGCACGAAGTGAAGCAGGGCGAGCCGGTGGAAGTGCGCACCCAACTGCTGGCCCACGACCGCAAGCGCCTGCACGTGCACCACACGCTGCACCGCCCCGGCGAGGACGAACCGCTGGCGGCCAGCGAACAGATGCTGCTGCACGTGAGCCTGGACGGCCCGCGCTCGGCGCCCTTCGAGGGCGTGGTGCTGGAGCGCGTGCTGGCCCTGGCCGAGGCGCACCGCTCCCTGCCGCGGCCGGCGCACGTCGGCCGGGTGATCGGCCTGCCGGGCTGAGCATGGCGCGCGAGTACCCGCTGTCCGCAGGCATGGCGGACTTCGTCGCGCGTACCCGCGCCTTCGCCAGCGCCGATCCGTCCCTGGCGGCGCAGCGCAAGGCCTACTCGCGCATGGCCGCCGCCTTCACCCCGCCGCGCCCGCCGGGCCTGCGGGTGAGCGACCTGGCCCTGGCCGGCCTGCCGCCGCTGCGCCTGTTCCGCCCGGCGGGCACACCGCCGGCAACGGGCTGGGCGGCGCTGCTGTTCCTCCACGGCGGCGGCTGGATGCTCGGCGACCTCGACTCCCACGCCTTCTTCTGCGCCGAACTGGCCGCCCGCCTGGGCCTGCTGGTGCTGGCGGTGGACTACCGGCTGGCCCCGGAACACCCCTTCCCCGCCGCCCTGCAGGACAGCCTGGCAGCCTGGCGCGCCCTGCGCGACGGCGCGCTGGACGAACCCCTCGACCGCACCCGTCTGGCGGTAGCCGGCGACAGCGCCGGCGGCAACCTGGCCGCGGCCCTGTGCCTGGCCCTGCGCGACGCGGGCGAGCCGCAGCCGCGGGTTCAGGTGCTGGTCTATCCGGCGCTGGGTGACGAGGCTACGGATTCGCGAGTCGAGTGTGCGGATGCGCCGTTGTTGTCCGCGGCTGACATGCGGGCGTGCATCGATGCCTATTTGCCTGATCCATTGCAACGGCATCGGCCTCTCGCCTTGCCTTTGCGGGCCCATGATTTCGCTGGGTTGGCACCGGCGTTCGTGGGTGTGGCCGAGTTCGATCCGTTGCGGGATGACGGGCGGCGCTATGCCGAGCGGCTGCGCAGGGATGGGGTGGAGGTGGACTATTTTCCCGGGCCGGGGTTGGTCCATGGCTGCTTGCGGGCGCGGGAGCTGGCGGAGGTGGATAGGTTGTACGAGGCACTGTTCGAGGCGCTGGCCCGGCGTCTGGATTGAGCGCAGGCGGTTTTTCGCTTTTCCGCTTTTCCGCTTTTCCGCTTTTCCGCTTTTCCGCTTTTCCGCTTTTCCGCTTTTCCGCTTTTCCGCTTTTCGTAGGAGCGAGCTTGCTCGCGAACGGAGTTTCCAGGTGGCCTGGGTGCCTCGGTTTGACTCCGCTCCCTCTCCCCAACCCTCTCCCTGAAGGGAGAGGGGGCTTGTCCGTGCCGAGAGAAGGCTTGGTTTCAACCGGCAATCACAGTGCTAGCCGGCTGACTCCAGAACATCAGCATCTGCCCAACGGTCCCCTCTCCCTTCAGGGAGAGGGTTAGGGAGAGGGCGTTCTTCAGGATATGCACCGAACCTGACCGGCAGAACGCCATTCGCGAGCAAGCTCGCTCCTACGAAAAGCCAACCAGGACGAACAAAAAAAATCCCCCGCCGCGCCCGACGCGCGACAGGGGACGAAAGCGAGCCGTCAAGGCTCCCAGTGTGACAAGCACCTACTTCGGTATCGACCGCAGCGGCATGGCTCCAGTGTGGCTGCTTCGCCAACTTCGGGTTTGCCGAAAACGACGTGCGCGTATCCGCCGCGGACAGGCAACGAAACTAGGCACGGCCCCTTAAGCAATCCTTAAGGCGACGACATCGAGAATCCTTCTTGTTTGCATTCTCAGCCGCCGCCGACCCCCGCGCCGCGCGGCCCTGCCCCAGGTGAAACCATGCTGGTCCCCTTCCTGATCATGCTCCGCGAGGGCATGGAGGCCGCGCTCATCGTCGGCATCATCGCCAGCTACCTGCGCCGCACCGGGCGCGCGCACTGGATGCCGGCGGTGTGGATCGGGGTGTTCCTCGCCGCCGCCCTGGCGCTGTTCGTCGGCGCCGGGCTGGAGCTGGCCAGCGCCGAGTTCCCGCAGAAGCAGCAGGAACTGTTCGAGGCCCTGGTGGGCCTGGCCGCGGTGGCCATCCTCACCTCCATGGTGTTCTGGATGCGCAAGATGGCGCGCTCCATCAAGGGCGAGCTGCAGGCCGCGCTGGACCACGCCTTCCACTCCCGCCACCAGGGTTATGCGCTGATCGCCATGGTGTTCCTCGCCGTGGCCCGCGAGGGCCTGGAGACGGTGTTCTTCCTGCTCGCCGTGTTCCAGCAGAGCGAGGGCCCCGGGGCGCCGCTGGGGGCGCTGCTCGGCCTGGCGCTGGCGGTGGCCCTGGGCTACGGCATCTACAGCGGCGGCGTGCGCCTGAACCTGGCGCGCTTCTTCCGCTGGACCGGGCTGTTCATCCTGGTGGTGGCCGCCGGCATCCTCGCCAACGCGGTGCGCTCGCTGCACGAGGCCGGGGTCTGGAACCTGCTGCAGGCGCCCCTGTGGGACAGCGGCGCCAGCCTGCCCGAGGACGGCGCCCTGGGCTCGCTGCTGGCCGGGCTGTTCGGCTACCAGCAGAGCCCCACCCTGAGCACCCTCGGCGCCTGGCTGGCCTACCTGGCGCTGAGCCTGACGCTGTTCTTCCTGCCGCCGCGCCCCGCGGCCCCTGCCCGGAGCACCGCCGAATGAGCCTGCCGGAACCCCAGCCGCCGGTGGGCGCCCGCCGCCTGCTGCTCAACGCCGCGGTGGCGGCCTCGGCGGCGCTGGCCGTGCTCGGCGCGGCGGCCTTCTACTACGCCGCGCGCCACGCCCACCAGGCCAAGCTGGAAAACGACGAAGTGCAGGTCACGGTGCTGCCCCACGGCTGCCAGCCCAACGTCCTGAGCGTGCCGGCAGGGCAGGCGCGCTTCCGCATCCTCAACCGCTCCGACCGCGCGGTGGAGTGGGAAATCCTCGACGGCGTGATGGTGGTGGAGGAACGCGAGAACATCGCCCCGGGCATGAGCCAGTCGCTCTCGGCCTACCTCGCCCCCGGCGACTACCAGGTCACCTGCGGCCTGCTCAGCAACCCCCACGGCAGCCTGCACGTCACCCCCAGCGCGGCCGCCAGCGCCGCCCGGCAGGCGCGCTCGCCGCTGCTGGACTTCGTCGCCCCGCTGGCCGAATACCGCGTCTACCTGGCCGGCCAGCTGCGCCAGTTGCAACGCGCCCTGGACGCCCTGCGCCAGGCCCTGGCCACCAACGACCTCGCCGCCGCGCGCACGCATTACCTGGAAGGCCGCGCCGCCTACCAGCGCATCGCCGCCAGCGCCCAGCGCCTGGCCGAGCTGGACAACCGCATCGCCCCGCGCGCCGACGCCTTCGAACAGCGCGAGCAAGACCCGGCCTTCGGCGGCTTCCACCGCATCGAGTACGGCCTGTTCGCCCAGAACTCGACCGCCGGCCTGGCGCCGGTCGCCACGCAACTGCAGGCCGACGTCGCCGCCCTGAAGGACGCCCTCATGGCCCAGTCGCTGCCGCCCGAACAGCTCTCCGACAACGCCGCGCGGCTGCTGCGCAACCTGGCCGAGCAACGCGTGAACGGCGACGAGGAACGCTACAGCCACAGCGACCTGGCCGGCTTCGCCGCCAACCTGGAAGGCGCGCGCAAGGTCATCGACCTGTTGCGCCCGCTGCTGCAACGCAAGGCCCCCGAACTGCCCGCGCGCCTGGACGCCGCCGCCGCGGCGCTCGACACCGGCCTCGCGCCACTGGCCGGCAGGCCCTACGACCAGGTCACGGCCTCCCAGCGCCAGCAGCTGGCCGCCGCGGCCACCCGCCTGGCCGAGGCGCTGGACGCCGTGGCGCCGGCCCTGGGCCTGGCCCAACCCTGATCAGAGGAAGTACCGATGCACAGTAACGACGACAGCCCCGCCAACGCCCAACGCCGCCGCGTGCTGCTCGGCCTCGGCGCCGCCGGCGTGGCCCTGGCCGGCGCCAGCCTGGCGGGCCCGGCGCGGGCCGCCGACACCGCGGCCGTCACCCACGCGCCGGCCAGCGAACGCACCCAGGAGCGCAACGCCTGGTTCGGCCGCCACCAGCCGGGCATAGTCACGCCGCGCCCGGCGGCCGGGATGATCGTCGCCTTCGACGTGCTGGCCAGCGACCGCGCCGGCCTGGAGCGGCTGTTCCGGGTGCTCGACGAGCGCATCCGCTTCCTCATGGCCGGCGGAGCGGTGCAACAGGTCGACCCCAAGCTGCCGCCGCTGGACTCGGGCATCCTCGGCCCGGTGGTGATCCCGGACAACCTGACCGTCACCGTCTCGGTGGGCGATTCGCTGTTCGACGAGCGCTTCGGCCTGGCGGCGCGCAAGCCACGCCACCTGCAACCCATGGCCGGCTTCCCCAACGACGCCCTGGACCCGGCGCGCTGCCACGGCGACCTGTGCCTGCAGTTCTGCGCCAACACCCCGGACACCAACATCCACGCGCTGCGCGACATCGTGAAGAACACCCCGGACCTGCTGCTGGTGCGCTGGAAGCAGGAAGGCAGCGTGCCGGTGCAGCCCAGCCGCCCCGGCCAGCCCACCGAAAGCGCGCGCAACTTCCTGGGCTTCCGCGACGGCTCGGCCAACCCCGACTCCAGCGACGAGGCGGCCATGCGCCGCATCGTCTGGGTGCAGCCCGGCAGCGGCGAGCCGGCCTGGGCGGCGGGCGGCAGCTACCAGGCGGTGCGCATCATCCGCAACTTCGTCGAACGCTGGGACCGCACGCCGCTGCAGGAGCAGGAAAGCATCATCGGCCGGATCAAGGCCAGCGGCGCGCCCCACGACGGCCGGGTGGAAACCGACGTGCCGGACTACGCCCGCGACACCGAGGGCAAGCGCACGCCGCTGGACGCCCACATCCGCCTGGCCAACCCGCGCACCGCGCAGAGCCAGGCCAACCTCATCCTGCGCCGGCCGTTCAACTACTCCAACGGCGCGGCCAGCAACGGCCAGTTGGACATGGGCCTGCTGTTCATCTGCTACCAGGCGGACCTGGCGCGCGGCTTCATCGCCGTGCAGACGCGCCTGAACGGCGAGCCGCTGGAGGAATACCTGAAGCCGCAAGGCGGCGGCTACTTCTTCGTCCTGCCCGGGGTCACCGGGCCGGACGACTTCCTCGGCCGCAGCCTGCTGGCCTGAACAACGACAACGCACTGGAGCCACCGGACATGAAACGCACCTCCCTCGCCCTGCTGTTCAGCCTCGGCCTGCTCGCCGCGCCGCTGGCCACCTTCGCCGCCACCGGCTCGCCGCTGGACCTGGTCGGCCCCATCGCCGACTACAAGCTCTATGTCACCGACAACCTCGACGAGCTGGTCAAGCGCACCCAGCAGTTCACCGACGCGGTGAAGCAGGGCGACCTGGCCACGGCGAAGAAGCTCTACGCGCCGACCCGCGTGTTCTATGAGTCGATCGAACCGGTGGCCGAGCTGTTCAGCGACCTGGACAGCGCCATCGACTCCCGCGAGGACGACCACGAGAAGAAGGTCGACGCCCCGGACTTCACCGGTTTCCACCGCATCGAGTACGGCCTGTTCAGCAAGAACAGCACCGAAGGCCTGGGCCCGCTGGCCGACAAGCTGATGGCCGACGTGCACGAGCTGCGCAAGCGCGTGGAAGGCCTGCCCTTCCCGCCGGAGAAGGTGGTCGGCGGCGCCGCCGCGCTGATGGAGGAAGTGGCCGCGACCAAGGTCAGCGGCGAGGAAGATCGCTACAGCCACACCGACCTGTACGACTTCCAGGGCAACGTCGACGGCGCCAAGAAGATCGTCGAACTGTTCCGCTCGCAACTGGCCAAGCAGGACCCGGCCTTCGTCGCCAAGGTGGAGAAGAACTTCGCCACGGTCGACGGCATCCTCGCCAAGTACAAGACCAGGGACGGCGGCTACCAGACCTACGACAAGCTCAGCGCCAAGGACCGCAAGGCCCTGGCCGGGCCGGTCAACACCCTGGCCGAGGACCTTTCGACCCTGCGCGGCAAGCTCGGCCTGAACTAAAGCCGGTCGCGGGCCGTCCCGGTCGGAAAACGACCTGCTCTTGCCTGTGAAGGACACTCCGCCGGCCGGGTGCTTGCGCCCGGCCGGCGCTGTTCCGAGAATCCGGGGAAGCCCAACCTCACGGAGGACTCCGCGATGATGCACGCCGACCTGATCGACCAGGACGATTTCCGCGAACGCCTGCAGGCGCTGGGCTTCGCCGTTCCGCCGGACGTCACCGCGGAACAGGCCTGCGAATACGCGGTGCGCGCCCTCACCCCCGAACGCTCCATGGCCCTGCGCCGGCTGGTGGAGGAGATGCTGGGCGGCAACGCGACGCTGCTGCCGGCGGTGCGCGAGGCGATTTCGCGGCAGCTGCTGCCGGCGTTGGTGCCAAGGCCCTGAGTAGCGCTCGTTCGCGCTCTTCGCTCTTTGCTCTTTGCTCTTTGCTTTTCGTAGGAGCGAGCTTGCTCGCGAACAGTGTTCTGCCGGGGCTTTGGGGCTTGTCCTGAAGAGCGCCCTCTCCCTAACCCTCTCCCTGAAGGGAGAGGGGACCGTTCGGAGTGCGCTGATGTTTCGGCGTTAGCCGGCTAGCACAGAGATTACTGGCTGAAACCCCTCCTCCTCTCGGCACGAACAAGCCCCCTCTCCCTTCAGGGAGAGGGCTGGGGAGAGGGAACCACGGGCGGGCCAGAACACCCAAAGCCACCGGCCCCTCCCGAAAGCGCCCGGTTGGCCTCCTCCCGTTCGTCGACCAAGGCCAAACGGCGGATAACGCGGAGCGTTATCCGCCCTACGCCGCTTTCCCCCGCAATAGGCCAGGGTCGTGCCATGGTTCCCTACCGGAGTCCCCCATGAGCGTGCTGCGCCTGGGCAAGGCCTACGAAACCTGGCGTGGCGAACTGCCGGGATGGCCGCGGCCCCCCGAGCGAGGCTAAGCTGCGCTAACACGCACGGCAGAAGGACTCGTTCGCGCGCATGCATTACTCCGCCTACATCGCCCATTTCCTGGTGGCCATCCAGATCCTCGGCGTGGTCGCCGCCGTCCACGCGGTGCTCACCGTGCGTACCGCGCAGGGCGCCATCGCCTGGGCCATTTCCCTGGTGTTCATGCCGCTGCTCACCCTGCTGCCCTACCTGGTGTTCGGCCGCAGCCGCTTCGACGCCTACATAGGCGCGCGGCGCCAGGCCAACGAGGAGATGCACCTGGCCGCCGCCGAGCTGGACTGGCGGCCCTGGGTGGAAGAGGCCCTTACGGCAAGCCAGTCGGAGAACTACAAGGCGCTCAAGGCCCTGACCGCGCTGGCGCGCATGCCGACCCTGGCGAACAATCACGTGCGCCTGCTGGTCAACGGCAAGGCCACCTTCGACGCCATCTTCGAGGCCATCGCCCAGGCCAGGCAGGTGGTGCTGGTGCAGTTCTTCATCGTCCGCGACGACGCCCTCGGCCAGCGCCTGGCGCAGCTGCTGCTGGAGCGCGCGGCCAACGGCGTGGAAGTCTTCCTGCTCTACGACGCCATCGGCAGCCACGGCCTGCCCGGGCGCTACGTCGAGCGCCTGCGCGCCGGCGGCGTGCAGGTGCAGGCCTTCAGCACCGGCCACGGGGCGATCAACCGCTTCCAGCTGAACTTCCGCAACCACCGCAAGGTGGTGGTGGTCGACGGCCTGCGCGGCTTCGTCGGCGGGCACAACGTCGGCGTCGAATACCTGGGCGAGAAGCCGCCGCTGTCGCCCTGGCGCGACACCCACGTGGAACTGCGCGGCCCGGCCGTGGCCTGCCTGCAGGAGTGCTTCGCCGAGGACTGGTTCTGGGCCACCCACGCCCTGCCCACCCTGCTGCTGCCGGACAGCTACGACGAGCAGGGGGTGATCTGCCAGGTGCTGGCCAGCGGCCCGGCGGACAAGCAGGAAACCTGCTCGCTGTTCTTCGTCGAGATGATCAACGCGGCCAGCGAAAGGGTGTGGATAACCACCCCGTACTTCATCCCCGACGAGGCGGTCAGCTCGGCCCTGCGCCTGGCCGCGCTGCGCGGCGTGGACGTGCGCATCCTGCTGCCCTCGCGCCCGGACCACCGCACCGTCTACGCCGCCTCCAGCCTCTACGCCCAGGACGCGGTGCGCGCCGGGGTGAAGGTGTACCGCTACCAGCCGGGCTTCCTGCACCAGAAGGTGGTGCTGGTGGACCACGACTGCGCCGCGGTGGGCAGCGCCAACCTGGACAACCGCTCGTTCCGGCTGAACTTCGAGATCATGCTGGTGACGGTGGACGAAGCCTTCGCCCGCGACGTGGAGAGCATGCTGCTGGCGGATTTCGAGCAGGCGGTGGAGCTGGGCACGGAGCGCAGCGGGCAGTTGCAGCAGTTGGGGATGCGGGTGGCGCGGTTGGTTTCGCCGATTCTTTGATGCTTGCGGGCTGGAGGCTAGAGGCTGGAGGCTTTTCGTAGGAGCGAGCTTGCTCGCGAACCTGTCGGGGTCCGGTGCCAAGCTGTTCGCGAGCAAGCTCGCTCCTACGAGGAGAAGGTGTTCGGCGGTGATTTCTGGTGTGGCGGGGATGCCGCGGCCCTCTCCCTAACCCTCTCCCTGAAGGGAGAGGGGACCGTTGGGCAGGGCTGGGTGTTTTAGAGTCAGCCGGCGACGCCGGAGGTGTCCGGCTGAAACCCTTCCATCTCTCGGCACGAACTAGCCCCCTCTCCCTTCAGGGAGAGGGCTGGGGAGAGGGAACCCAACTCACCCCCGAACCCCATCGACCCCCGGCCAAACACCCACAAAGAAAAACGCCCGGCTCACTCAAGTGAACCGGGCGTTTTGACTAGCGCGAGGTCATCAGGCCGGCGCAGAACTACGGATCAGGTGATCGAAGGCCGACAACGAAGCCTTCGCCCCCTCGCCCACCGCAATCACGATCTGCTTGTACGGCACCGTAGTCACGTCACCGGCGGCGAAGATACCCGGCAGCGAAGTCTCGCCGCGCGCATCGACGATGATCTCGCCGCGCGGGGTCAGCTCGACGCTGCCCTTGAGCCACTCGGTGTTCGGCAGCAGGCCGATCTGCACGAAGATGCCCTCCAGCTCCACCGATTTGAACTCTTCCGAGTTGCGGTCCTTGTAGACCAGGCCGGTGACCTTCTGGCCGTCGCCCTTCACTTCGCTGGTCAGGGCGCTGGTGATCACGTCCACGTTCGGCAGGCTGTACAGCTTGCGTTGCAGCACGGCGTCGGCGCGCAGCTTGCTGTCGAACTCCAGCAGGGTCACGTGGGCGACGATGCCGGCCAGGTCGATGGCCGCCTCGACGCCGGAGTTGCCGCCGCCGATCACCGCCACGCGCTTGCCCTTGAACAGCGGGCCGTCGCAGTGCGGGCAGAAGCACACGCCCTTGGCCTTGTATTCCTGCTCGCCGGGCACGCCCATCTCACGCCAGCGGGCGCCGGTGGCGAGGATCACGGTCTTGGCCTTGAGGCTGCCGCCGCCCTCGAACTTCACTTCGTGCAGCTCGCCGGCATTCTTCGCCGGAACCAGCGCGCTGGCGCGCTGCAGGTTCATGATGTCGACCTCGTACTGCTTCACGTGCTCTTCCAGCGCGCGGGCCAGTTTCGGGCCTTCGGTTTCCTTCACCGAGATGAAGTTCTCGATGGCCATGGTGTCCAGCACCTGGCCACCGAAGCGCTCGGCGGCGACGCCGGTGCGGATGCCCTTGCGCGCGGCGTAGATGGCCGCCGAGGCGCCGGCCGGGCCACCGCCCACCACCAGCACGTCGAAGGCTTCCTTGGCGGCCAGCTTCTCGGCTTCGCGAGCGGCGGCGCCGGTGTCGATCTTGGCGAGGATTTCCTCCACGCCCATGCGGCCCGCGCCGAAGACTTCGCCGTTCAGGTAGATGCTCGGCACCGACATGATCTGGCGCTTTTCCACCTCGTCCTGGAACAGCGCGCCGTCGATGGCGACGTGGCGGATGTTGGGGTTGAGCACCGCCATCAGGTTCAGCGCCTGGACCACGTCCGGGCAGTTCTGGCAGGACAGCGAGAAGTAGGTTTCGAACTCGAACCTGCCCTGGATACCCTTGACCTGCTCGATGACTTCGGGCTCGAGCTTGGACGGGTGGCCGCCGACCTGCAGCAGGGCCAGCACCAGGGAGGTGAATTCGTGGCCCATGGGGATACCGGCGAAACGCAGGCCGATGTCCGCACCCGGGCGGTTCAGCGAGAAGGACGGCTTGCGTTCGTCGCTGCCGTCTTCGCGCAGAGTGATCTTGTCGGTCAGGCCGACGATGTCGTGCAGCAGTTCGCTCAGCTCGCGGGATTTGTCGCTGTCATCGAGGGACGCGACTATCTCGAACGGCTGGGTGACCTTTTCCAGGTAGGCCTTCAACTGGGTCTTAAGATTGGCGTCCAACATGAATTCAGCTCCTACGAAATTCGGGCAAAAGGGTTCCCGCGGCGGACGCTGTGCGTCCGCCCTGCACGCTTGCGGGTAGGCTTTGGGCAGGACGGGCGGCCCTTGTGGGGGCCGTCCGCCGGGGGAGGGTGTTACTTAGATCTTGCCGACCAGGTCCAGGGAGGGAGCCAGGGTCTTCTCGCCTTCTTTCCACTTGGCCGGGCAGACTTCGCCCGGGTGGGCGGCGGTGTACTGGGCGGCTTTCAGCTTGCGCAGGGTCTCGGACACGTCACGGGCGATCTCGTTGCTGTGGATCTCGACGGTCTTGATCACGCCTTCCGGGTTGATCACGAAGGTGCCGCGCAGGGCCAGGCCTTCTTCCGGGATGTGCACGCCGAAGGCGTTGGTCAGCTGGTGGGTCGGGTCGCCGATCAGCGGGAACTGGGCCTTGCCCACGGCCGGGGAGGTTTCGTGCCAGACCTTGTGGGAGAAGTGGGTGTCGGTGGTGACGATGTAGACTTCGGCGCCAGCGTCGCGGAAGGCGGCGTAGTTGTTGGCGGCGTCTTCGATCTCGGTCGGGCAGTTGAAGGTGAAGGCTGCCGGCATGAAGATCAGGACCGACCACTTGCCCTTCAGGGACTGCTCGGTGACTTCGATGAACTTGCCGTTGTGGAAGGCGTTGACCTTGAACGGTTGGACTTGGGTGTTGATCAGGTTCATTCGGCATTCCTCGTAGAGATGGGTTGATCGAATTGGTTATGAAATTCGACGTGGGCAAGATTATCCACTATTAGCCCGGATGGCCCATTGATTTAGGCCATCAAACAAATTGGCTTTCTCTATCAGCGGACTTATAAAAGGAAGAGCACCGCTATCGATGAGCGATGCCATCCTCCATCCTGCACAACCGACACGACCGCCTCGTGACAGCTCGGTGCCCGGCCTTCCACGGCTGCCCCAGGGACACCGGGGCTAACCGCGCGAACGAGGTAGACCAGCGCATCCTGGGCGAAGAGCATCTTCCCGACCAACGGCAGCCCGCAAGCCATCAGCCGCAGCGGAGATGCCGGTGCGGGCCATGACCTATCCCTGAAGCAGCACCGTCGCAGGATGGCGTTGAGCGAAGCGATACCCATCGCCGCAACCGCATGGGTTTCGCAAGCTCAACCCATCCTACGAAAAGCGTTCACACCGCAGCGCTCCGCCTGAGGCCTATAAGCACGGCCGCCAGGGGCTGTGGGCATGGGCGGGCTTCACCAGTGGCGGGGGCCGAAGCAGTTTCCTGGCCAGCTGGTCAAAAAGCGCCGCAAGCCTATGCTTTAGCTTATGGAGCCGGCCCTTTCGGCTGGCAGAGTTCGTGCATTACCTGACCACATGGACAGCTTTGCCGCCGCGTCAGGCCCGCCCCCGGCAGGCGCCGCGAGCGCGCTCCAGCGAGGTTACGCATGATCCAGTTCCTGCTCGACGACGAGCTGCGCCAGGTGGACGGCCTGGCGCCGGAAACGAGCCTGCTCGACTACCTGCGCACCCAGCTGGGGCGCACCGGCACCAAGGAGGGCTGCGCCTCCGGCGACTGCGGCGCCTGCACCCTGGTGCTCGCCGAACCCGACGGCGAGGGCCTGCGCTACCGCGCGGTGAACGCCTGCATCACCCCGCTGGGCTCGCTGCACGGGCGCCAGCTGCTGACGGTGGAAAGCCTCGCCGAGGGCGAACGCCTGCACCCGGTGCAGCAGGCCATGGTGGACTGCCACGGCGCGCAGTGCGGCTTCTGCACGCCGGGCATCGTCATGTCGCTGTTCGCCTGGCGCCACGCGGCCTGCGAGCTCGACCGCGAGAGCGCGCTGACGGCCCTTTCCGGCAACCTGTGCCGCTGCACCGGCTACCGGCCGATCCTCGAAGCCGCCAGGCGCATCGCCGGCGACACGCACAGGGATCGCTTCAGCGACGCCGAACGCGCCACCGCCGAACGCCTGCGCGCCCTGCCCGCCGGCGCCAGCCTGGACGACGGCGAACAGCACGCCTGGCTGCCTACCACGCTGGAAGAGCTGGACACCCTGTTGATGAACCATCCACAGGCGCGCCTAGTGGCCGGCGCCACCGACCTGGCCCTGGAAGCGACCCAGGCATTGAAGCGCTTCCCGCAGTTGATCCACCTGGAGCGCGTGGCCGAGCTGCGCCGCCTGGAGGAATACCCCGATCACTTGCTGATCGGCGCCGCGCGGCCCTATGCCGACTGTACGGACGCGCTGCGCGCCTTCCCCGGCGTGCCCGAGCTGCTGGAACGCCTGGGCTCGCTGCAGATCCGCCAGCGCGGCACCCTCGGCGGCAACATCGCCAACGCCTCGCCCATCGGCGACATGCCGCCGGTGCTGCTGGCCCTGGATACACGCCTGCGTCTACGCCGCGCCGGACAGCTGCGCGAAATCGCCATCGACGGCTTCTTCACCGGCTACCGGCAGAGCGTGCTGCAGCCGGGGGAATACATCGAGGCGATAGTTATCCCCAGGTTGAGGGAAGGCCAGCTGTTCCGTGTGGACAAAGTCTCCAAGCGCCGCGACGACGACATCTCCGCCGTGTGCCTGGCCCTGCGCCTGAACTTCGACGAGCAGGGCCTGGTGCGCGAGGTGCGCCTGGCCTGCGGCGGCATGGCCGCCACCCCGCTGCGCGGCCGCCGCAGCGAGGCCGCGCTGAGCGGCCGGGCGTTCGACGCCGCCGCCGTGGCCGCGGCCCAGGCCGCCCTGGCCGAGGACTTCCAGCCCATCGACGACCTGCGCGCCAGCGCCGCCTATCGCCTGAAGGTGGCGCAGAACCTGCTGCAACGCGCATTAGTGGAATACACGGCAACCCCTGCGGAGGTGCGCCATGCGTAGCCTGCCTCCCCTGGCCGCCAACGGCGGCGCCAGCGAAACCCGCAGCGCCGGCCAGGCCCGGCCCCACGACAGCGCCGAGCTGCACGTCAGCGGCGCGGCGCGCTACGTCGACGACATCAAGGAACCGCGCGAGCTGCTGCACGCCGCCGTCGGCCTCACGGACATCGCCTGCGGGGTTATCCACAAGCTGGACCTGGAGGCTGTGCGCAACGCCCCCGGCGTGGTCGCCGTGCTGACCCTGGACGACGTGCCCGGCCACACCGACATCGGCCCGGTGTTCCCCGGCGACCCGCTGCTGGCCGGCGAACGGGTGAAGTACCACGGCCAGGCGCTGTTCGCCGTGGCCGCGCAAACCCAGCTGCAGGCCCGCCGCGCCGTGCGCCTGGCCAAGGTGGAATACGCCGAGGAACAGCCGCTGCTGGACCCGCTGCGGGCCAAGGCCGAGGAACGCTTCGTGCGCCCGCCGCACTTCATGCGCCGCGGCGACGCCGAGCACGGCCTGGCCGCCGCGCCCTACGTGCTGCAGGCCAGCCAGTTCGTTGGCGGCCAGGAGCACTTCTACCTCGAAGGCCAGGTGTCCATGGCGCAGCCCACGGACGACGGCGGCATGTTCGTGTTCACCTCCAGCCAGCACCCCAGCGAGGTGCAGAAGCTGGTGGCCGAGGTGCTGGCCATCCCCCTGGCCAAGGTCACCGTGGAAGTGCGGCGCATGGGCGGCGGCTTCGGCGGCAAGGAAACCCAGGCCGCGCCCTGGGCCTGCCTGGCCGCGCTGCTGGCGCGCAAGACCGGATGCGCGGTGAAGCTGCGCCTGCCGCGCGCCGACGACATGCGCGCCACCGGCAAGCGCCACCCCTTCCACAACCGCTACCGCGTGGGCTTCGACGCCGAGGGCCGGCTGCTCGCCGCGCAACTGGAAGTGGTGGGCGACTGCGGCCACTCGCCGGACCTCTCCGACGCCATCGTCGACCGCGCCATGTTCCACGCCGACAACGCCTACTTCATCCCCGACGTGGCCGTGGCCGGCTACCGCAGCTTCACCAACATCGTTTCGCACACCGCCTTCCGCGGCTTCGGCGGGCCCCAGGGCATGATGCTGATCGAACGCGCCATGGACGACATCGCCCGCGCCGTCGGCCAGGACCCGCTGGACGTGCGCAAGCTCAACCTCTACGGCGGCAGCGGCCGCGACCTCACGCCCTACCACCAGCGCGTGGAACACAACCTGCTGGGCGAGCTGATCGAACGCCTGGAAGCCAGCAGCGACTATCGCGCCCGCCGCGCCGCCATCACTGCCTCCAATGCAGGCAGCCCAATACTCAAGCGCGGCCTGGCGCTGACGCCGGTGAAGTTCGGCATCAGCTTCACCGCCCAGCACCTGAACCAGGCCGGCGCGCTCATCCACCTGTACACCGACGGCAGCATCCAGCTGAACCATGGCGGCACCGAGATGGGCCAGGGCCTGAACACCAAGGTGGCGCAGATCGTCGCCGAGGAATTCCAGGTGCCGCTGGAGCGCGTGAGCATCACCGCCACGCGCACCGACAAGGTGCCCAACACCTCGCCCACCGCGGCCTCCAGCGGCACCGACCTGAACGGCATGGCCGCCCGCGACGCGGCCCGCACGCTGAAGGCGCGGCTGGCGGAATTCCTCGCCGCGCGCGAGGGCGTGACGCCCCAGGAAGTGCGCTTCGCCCACGGCCAGGTGCAAGTCCGGGACAAGGCGCTGGACTTCGCCGAGGTGGTGCAGGCCGCCTACTTCGCGCGGGTGCAGCTGTCGGCCACCGGCTTCTACCGCACGCCGAAGATCCACTACGACCGCGAGACCGGCCAGGGCCATCCGTTCTTCTACTTCGCCTATGGCGCGGCGGTGTCCGAGGTGGAAGTAGACAGCCTGACCGGCGAATACCGCCTGCTGCGGGTGGACATCCTCCACGACGTGGGCCGCAGCCTGAACCCGGCCGTCGACATCGGCCAGATCGAGGGCGGTTTCGTCCAGGGCATGGGCTGGCTGACCAGCGAGGAACTGAAGTGGGACGCCAAGGGCCGCCTGCTCACCACGGGGCCGGCGACCTACAAGATCCCGGCGGTGAGCGACGTGCCGGAAGACTTCCGCGTGGCCCTGTTCGACCGGCCCAACGAGGAAGACAGCGTGTACCTGTCCAAGGCCGTGGGCGAGCCGCCGTTCATGCTGGCCATCTCGGTGTGGTCGGCCCTGCGCGACGCCATCGCCAGCCTGGCGGACTACCGGGTGAGCCCGGCGCTGGATACGCCGGCTACGCCGGAGCGGGTGTTGTGGGCGTGCGAGGCGTTGAAGGGGTGGGCTGTGGATGGTTCGCTGGAAGACGCGGCATGCCCTCACCCTAGCCCTCTCCCGGAGGGAGAGGGGACCGTTTCGCGTGAAGCGAAACAATGGAGCCAGCCGGAAACTGTGGATAAATCTCCAGCGCCATCAGTTTCCCGCCACACCGAACAAGCCCCCTCTCCCTTCAGGGAGAGGGCTGGGGAGAGGGAACCCACCTCACCGCCAGCACAGAAGTACCCAACCAACACCAGCAACCCACCCCAGGAGCCCACCCCATGACCCCCACCTGGATGGACGCCATCGCCCGCCTGCGCGACGGCGCCGAGCCCTACGTGCTGGTCACCGTCATCGGCGTGCAGGGCTCCACCCCGCGCGAGGCCGGCTGCAAGATGCTGGTCACCGCCGACGCCTGCTACGACACCATCGGCGGCGGCCACCTGGAACTGGCCGCCACCGAGCACGCGCGCCAGCTGCTGCTGGCCGGCAAGGACGCGCAGAGCCTGGAGCACTTCCCCCTCGGCGCACGCCTGGGCCAATGCTGCGGCGGCCGCGCCAGCCTGCTGTTCGAGTGCTTCGCGGTGCGCGGGCCGCAGGTGCTGCTGTTCGGCGCCGGCCACGTCGGCCGCGCCCTGGCGCCGCTGCTGGCCGGGCTGCCGCTGCGCCTGGAATGGGTGGACAGCCGCGCCGCGGAATTCCCCGCCGAGTTACCCACAGGGGTGCGCTGCAGCCTGCTGGACGAACCGCTGGAGGCTGTGGATAAAGCCGCGCCGGGCAGCTACTACCTGATCATGACCCACAACCACCCGCTGGACTACGCTCTCGCCGAGGCCGTGCTCAAGCGCGGCGACGCCGGCTTCCTCGGCATGATCGGCTCGCGCACCAAGGCCCAGCGCTTCCACATGCGCCTGGAGCAGCGCGGCTTTTCCCCAGCCGCCATCGAATCCCTGCACTGCCCCATCGGCCTGCCCGAGGTGCCCGGCAAGCGCCCGCTGGAAGTGGCCATCGCCGTGGCCGCCCAGGTCATCGCCCGCTACCACCGGGACGCCCCGCCGCGCACCACGCGCAGCGGCGTCGAATGGAAAGCCCTGTGCAGCGAGGCAAACCATACGTAGGGCGAATAACCGTTCGCGGTTATCCGCCGTTTGACCTCGACCCCAGGCGCGCCCCGGATTCGGCCTCGAAGCGCCTGTCCGGGGTGTTCCGGGCCCGGCGCATCGGCCACCCCAGCCAACCCCAAAAAACCTGACCGACGGGACAACAGTTTTCCCCGGCCCCGCCGATAACCTCTTCGGCCCCTTCCCTACGCCCGTCTCCCGCCGCGAACGGATTCGCCGCGTGCCAAGAGGACAACAAGAACATGCGCCTTCGCAGCATCCAGACCCAACTCATCCTCAGCATGGGCAGCGCCCTGCTGCTCAGCCTGCTCATCGTACTCGGCCTCTACGCCGTGCTGGTCAACCGCTTGAGCGAGCGCTACCTGCTCGAACAGGCGCTGCCGGCGAGCATCCAGGCCATCGCCAACGACTTCGAGCGCCAGCTCACCGGCCCGCTCACCGCCGCCGCCGGCATCGCCGACAACAGCCTGGTGCAGGACTGGCTGGCCGCCGGCGAGGACCCGGCGCGGCAGGCCGACTTCGTCCGCTACCTGGGCGGCATCCGCACTTCGCAGCGGGCCTTCGCCGCGCTCATCGCCAGCCAGGCCAGCGATGCCTACTACAGCGACAAGGGCAAGGAACGCACGCTGTCCCGCGACAACCCGCAGGACGCCTGGTACTTCCGCTTCGTCGACAGCGGCCGGCCGCAGGTGCTGAACATCGACACCGACGTCGGCAGCGGCGAACTCACGCTGTTCATCGACCGCCGCGTCGAGCGCGACGGCAAGCTGCTGGGCATCGCCGGCCTGGGCCTGCGCATGGACGAGCTGTCCAGGCTGATCCGCGACTTCCGCTTCGGCCAGTCCGGCCGCGTGTACCTGGTGAAGAACGACGGCCAGGTGCAGATCCACCCCGACCCGGCCCGGACCCGCGGCAAGGCCCTGGCCGACCTGGTGGGCGGCGACGCGGCGCAGGCGCTGCTCGGCCATCCGGGCTTCCAGAGCAGCCGCTTCGAGCGCGACGGCGAAACCTACCTGGCCGCCAGCCTGCCGCTGCGCGACCTGGGCTGGACGCTGGTCAGCGAGGTGGCGGAGGCCGAGGTCTACGCCGACGCGCGCCAGGCCCTGCGCCTCTCCGGCCTGGCCGGCGCGGCGGTGGCGCTGCTCTGCCTGGGCCTGGTGGTATTGCTGGCCCGCGGCCTGGTGCGGCCGATCCGCCAGGTGACCACGGCGCTGCTGGACATCGGCGCCGGCGGCGGCGACCTGACCCGCCGCCTGGACGATGCCCGCGCCGACGAGCTGGGCGACCTGGCCCGCGGCTTCAACCGCTTCCTCGAAGGCCAGCGCCAGCTGATCGGCGCGGTACTGGCCACCAGCGAGCAACTGCAACGCAGCGTGGCCGAGGTGGCGCGGGTTGTGGATAACACCGCGGAACACGCCAGCCGCCAGCAGGAGATGACCGACATGGTGGCCACGGCGGTGAACGAAATGGGCAGCACCGTGCAGGAGATAGCGCGCAACGCCGAGCAGGCCGCCAGCGCCTCGCAGCAGGCCCGCGGCGAAGCCGGCCAGGCGCGCCAGGTGGTGGGCGGCGCGCTGCAGCATGGCGAGCGCATGTCCGCCGAGATCGGCCAGGCCGCGGAAGCCGTGGGCGACCTCGCGGCCCAGGTGGCGACCATCGACCAGGTGCTGGCGGTGATCCGCGGCATTTCCGAGCAGACCAACCTGCTGGCGCTCAACGCCGCCATCGAGGCCGCCCGCGCCGGCGAGCTGGGCCGCGGCTTCGCCGTGGTGGCCGACGAGGTGCGCACCCTGGCCGGGCGCACCCAGGGCTCCACCGACGAGATCCAGGCGATGATCCAGCGCCTCAAGCAGGGCGCCGAGCAGGCGGTCGGCTCCATGCAGTCCGGCCAGGCGGCCACCGGCGAGGGCCTGGCCGCCAGCCAGCGCGCCGGCGCCTCGCTGGGCGCCATCGCCGACCAGGTGGAGCGCATCAGCGACATCAACCACCAGGTCGCCGCCGCCACCGAGGAGCAGAGCGCGGTTACCGAGGAGATCAACCGCAACGTCCAGGGCATCGCCGACCTGGCCCGCGCCACCGCCTGCGAAGTGCACCAGGGCCGCGAACAATGCCAGGCCATGCGCGGCCTGGCCGACGACCTGCAGCGGCAGATGGGGCAGTTCCGGTTGTAACGACGTAGGGCGTATAACGCTCCGCGTTATACGCCGTTTGACCTTGGCGCCGGGCGCGCCTCGGATCTGGTCTCGAAGCGCCTGTCCAGGGGCGCTTCGGGTTCGGACCAGAGGCCGGGAATGAGGACGGTGTAGCGGCGGATAACCGCGAACGGTTATACGCCCTACGCGGTGGTTGGGCCTGGTGTAGGGCGTATAACGCTCCGCGTTATACGCCGTTTGACCTTGGCGCCAGGCGCGCCTCGGATTCGGCCTCGAAGCGCCTGTCCAGGGGCGCTTCGGGTTCGGACCAGAGGCCGGGCATGAGGGCGGTGTAGCGGCGTATAACCGCGAACGGTTATACGCCCTACGTTCCTGTTATCCACTGTTGAAAAGTGCTTTTCGCTGTCCACAGGCGGCAGGCTTCCACAGGAAGGCCCCATAAACACTTTTTTGCCTCTTCGATTTGTGGATACCCTTCTGCAGCCCAGCAATTCCGGGGCTTTTTGCTCAAATAACGTACAGTTTTCGCCAGCCGGCGGCGGTTCTGGCATGGGCAGTTTTCCCCAGAGGATATCCACAACACTGTCCACGGCCTCTGTGAGCAATCCATTCGCCCATCCGTGGAAAACCCCGATTCCACCGGCTTCTCCCCGCTCCTTCCCCTGCCCTGCATAAGTGCCGCCCATGGCACAGTTTTCCACCAGGATATTCACAGCTTGCCAAGGGCTTATACCGGACTTGTCCAGGCCCCTTTTCCGAGGCTTCAAGACCTGGCCTAAGCCCTTGATTGGCGCGGCTTTCAGCCCGTTACAGAACAAAAAACGTACAGCCTCGCGCAGCCCCCGGAATGCCTGCTTCCGGGGCCTTCATCGACAGTTTTTCCACAGCCTTGCCCACGCTATCCGGGGATAGCCGAAAACGGCCTTTTCCGCCGTTTGCACAAATTCTGCGCAATGCCATGCAGGCCACGGCTGGCGTGGCCTGGAAAGGAGGGGGCACAGTTTGTCCACAGGATGCCGCACAGGAACCGGGGACAAAAACCCGTGTCCGCTGGAAAAGCCCTGGGGATAATTGCCTTCAGTCGTCGAGGCGGGTGGCCTGGATGCGGCCGCGGCTGAGGTCGCCGAGCAGGCGTTGCAGTTCCTCGACCTTGGCATCGGCCAGGCTCAGGCGGATATCCACACCCTCGGCGCCGTAGGCCTCGTCCTCGATGCCGGCGCCCAGGGCGAGGATGCGCGCCTTGAGCAGCGCGTGCTCGGCGAAGCCGCAGGCGAAGGCCAGGCGGCTGCTGGGCACCAGTTCGATGCGCGCGGCGTCCTGCAGGCACTTGGCCGCGCAGCCGCCGTAGGCGCGGGCCAGGCCGCCGGTGCCGAGCTTGATGCCGCCGAACCAGCGGCTGACCAGCACCACTACGCGGTCCATGGCCTGGCCCTCGATGGCCGCGAGCATCGGCCGCCCGGCGGTGCCGCCGGGTTCGCCGTCGTCGCTGAAGCGGTATTGCGCGCCGAGCTTCCAGGCCCAGCAGTTGTGCCCGGCGCTGGTGTCGCGGTGGGCGGCGAGGAAGGCCTGGGCCTCGGCCTCGCTGGCGATGGGCGCGGCCAGGCAGGTGAAGCGGCTCTTGCGGATTTCCTCGGCGTAGCTGGCCGGGCCGGCGAGGGTGAAGCTCATGCCGTGGCCGGCGGCGTCAGCCCGCAGCCCTTGAGGATGATGCGGATGAGGTTGTCGGCGGCGTCGTTGAAGTCCTGCCGGGACATGCGCTTGCGCCCGGTGACGAAGGCGATCTGGGTGGCGAAGTCGGCGTAGTGCTGGGTGCTGCCCCAGAGCAGGAAGATCAGGTTGACCGGGTCCACCGGGTCCATCTTGCCGGCGGCGATCCAGGCCTCGAACACCGCGGCGCGGCCGCGGAACCAGGCGCGGTAGTCCTGGTTGAAGTGGCTGCTCAGGCACTGCCCGCCGCTGATGATCTCCATGGCGAAGATGCGCGAGGCCAGCGGGTGGCGGCGGGAGAACTCCATCTTGGCGCGGATGTAGCCGGCCAGGGCGGTGGCTGGGTCGTCCTCGGCGGACAGGTGGTTGAAGGTGCTGTCCCAGAGGTCGAGGATGTTGCCCAGCACCGCGGTGTAGAGCCCCAGCTTGTTGCTGAAGTAGTAGTGCAGGTTGGCCTTGGGCAGGTCGGCGCGCAGGGCGATGGCGTTCATGCTGGTGCCCTTGAAGCCGTGGCGGGCGAACTCTTCTTCGGCGGCGGCGAGGATGACTTCCTCGTTCTTCTGGCGAATGCGGCCGGCGGGCTTGTCGGCGCCTTCGGCAAGGTGGGCTGGCACTGGGAAAGTCATACGGCGTATCCATGGCTTCAGCGAAAGGGCGAAGCATGGATAACCCAGGCGGGGCGGGGGATTCAAGCGAATCCGGCGTTTTTCCCGCGGTGCACCGCAACGGGGCGGGGGAATGCCCCGCAGGGGCATGAGGAACGCCGACGTAGGATGGGTTGAGCGCAGCGATACCCATCGCCACGCCCGCATGGGTTTCGCCAAGGCTCAACCCATCCTACGAAGAGCCCGCCCTGAAACATCCAGAAACACCAGCCCTTCGCCGACGATCGCCGGTTTTTCCCAAGAAAGGCTGCTGAAAGCTTGAGCCCCTAGCATCCGCCCTCCCCTCCGCTGCCCGGCGGCGGGTTATCCACACAAGAACAACACGGGTGATGCCATGACACGCTTGAACCGCCGACCCGCCCCGTCCCTGCCCGGCCAGCCGCCGCGCTGACCCCGACGGAGGCCCTCCCGATGCTGACCCTGCTCGCCTTCGCCATGGTGGCGACCTTCATGCTCCTGATCATGACGCGGCGCCTCTCGGCGCTCATCGCGCTGATCCTGGTGCCCATCGCCTTCGCCCTGCTCGGCGGCTTCGCCGCGGGCCTCGGGCCGATGATGCTCGACGGCATCCGCACCCTGGCGCCGACCGGGGTGATGCTGATGTTCGCCATCCTCTACTTCGCCATCATGATCGACTCGGGGCTGTTCGACCCGGCGGTGCGCAAGATCCTGCGGCTGGTCAAGGGCGACCCGCTGAAGGTGTCGATGGGCACCGCCGCGCTGGCGATGATCGTCTCCCTCGACGGCGACGGCTCCACCACCTACATGATCTGCGTGGCCGCGGTGCTGCCGCTGTACCAGCGCCTGGGCATGAGCCCGCTGCTGATGGCCTGCCTGATCATGCTCTCCAGCGGCGTGCTCAACATGACCCCCTGGGGCGGCCCAACCGCCCGCGCCGCCAGCGCCCTGCACGTGGACCCGGCGGACATATTCGTGCCGATGATCCCGGCGATGGTCGCGGGCCTGGCGACGGTGTTCGCCATCGCCTGGGCCTACGGCAAGCGCGAGCGCGCGCGCCTGGGCCAGCTGCACCTGCCCGGCGAGCACCTGGACGCGGCCGAGGTCAGCGTCTCGCAGTACCCCGAGGCGCGGCGGCCGAAGCTCCTGTGGTTCAACGGCGCGCTGACGCTGGTGCTGATGGGCACGCTGATCGCCGGGCTGCTGCCGATGCCGGTGCTGTTCATGATCGCCTTCAGCATCGCCATGATCGTCAACTACCCGTGCATCCTGGAGCAGAAGAAGCGCATCGGCGCCCATGCCGAGAACGTGCTGGCGGTGGTCTCGCTGATCTTCGCCGCCGGCGTGTTCACCGGCATCCTCTCCGGAACCGGGATGGTCGAGGCCATGTCGAAGA
Source organism: Pseudomonas sp. M1 (assembly GCF_022760135.1). Taxonomy (NCBI): domain Bacteria; kingdom Pseudomonadati; phylum Pseudomonadota; class Gammaproteobacteria; order Pseudomonadales; family Pseudomonadaceae; genus Pseudomonas; species Pseudomonas sp. M1. The sequence continues at coordinate 6,887,606 of NZ_CP094343.1, read as the reverse complement.
GCCTGCTGGCGGTGATTCCGCCGGCGCTGGGGCCGTATCTTGCGACCATCACCGCGCTGGTGAGCCTGCCGTTCACCTTCTTCATGTCCAACGACGCCTTCTACTACGGCGTGCTGCCGGTGCTGACCCAGGCCGCCGCGCAGTACGGCATCACCCCGGTGGAAATGGCCCGCGCCTCGATCGTCGGCCAGCCGGTGCACCTGCTCAGCCCGCTGGTGCCCTCCACCTACCTGCTGGTGGGGTTGGCCAAGGTGGACTTCGGCGACCACCAGCGCTTCACCCTGCGCTGGGCAGTGCTGGTCTGTCTCGCTATCCTCGCCGCCGCCCTGCTGCTGGGGCTGTTCCCCCTGTTCAACGACTGACGACTGGTAAAACCGTAAATGGAATGGCTGACCAACCCGGAAATCTGGGTCGCGCTCCTCACCCTGACCGCCCTGGAGATCGTCCTGGGCATCGACAACATCATCATGATCTCCATCCTCGTGGGGCGCATGCCCAAGGCCATGCAGGCGCGCACGCGGCTGTTCGGCCTGGCCCTGGCGATGGTCACGCGCATCCTCCTGCTGCTGTCGATCACCTGGGTGATGCGCCTGACCGCCGACCTCTTCACGGTGTTCGAGCAGGGCATTTCCGGGCGTGACCTGATCCTGTTCTTCGGCGGCCTGTTCCTACTGTGGAAGAGCAGCAGCGAGATCTACCACGGCCTGGAAGGCGAGGACGAGACCGAACAGCAGCCCAAGAGCCTGCTCGGCGGCTTCCTCGGCACCATCGTGCAGATCGCCATCATCGACATCGTGTTCTCGCTGGACTCGGTGATCACCGCGGTGGGCATGGTCTCCAACGTGCCGGTGATGGTCGCCGCCATCGTCGTCGCGGTGCTGGTGATGATGCTCGCCTCCGGCGCCATCAGCGACTTCATCGACAAGCACCCGTCGCTGAAGATGCTGGCGCTGTCGTTCCTCATCGTGGTCGGCACCGTGCTCATCGCCGAAGCCTTCGAGGTCCACGTGCCCAAGGGCTACGTCTACTTCGCCATGGCCTTCTCGCTGGCGGTGGAAGCGCTGAACATCCGCATGCGCACGGCGCGCGGGCGCAAGCCGGTCGAGCCGGTGCAGCTGCGCCGGGACATTCCCGGCCAGTGACGGCCGGGACCCTGGTATGATCCGCACGGCCCCTGAACGGGGCCGTTTCACTTTCCATGGAAGAGGAAAACCCATGCTCCGCAAACTCCCCGCGGCCGGCGTCCTGCTGGCCCTGCTCGCCGGCTGCTCCGGCGGTACTCCCTCCCACGACGAGATCGAGAAGAAGCTGGCGACGCTGAAACTCGACCAGCCGCACTGCGCCACCGGAATGTTCGGCCAGTTCCCGCTGACCCTCGGCACGCCCGGCACCCCCGACAGCAGCAACGCCGACGTCTTCGACGCCTTCGTCAAGGTCGGCCTGCTGCGCAAGGATGGCCTGACCTACAGCCTCACCGACGCCGGCAAGGCCGCCTACCAGCCCGAACGCAAGGGCTTCTGCTACAGCGATGGGTTCAGCAACGAGATCAAGGATGTCTCCGAGCTGGACAAGGACGACTTCGGCCCGGCGGTGGAAAAGGGTTGGCTGGTCACCTTCGAGATCACCCCGCGCAACGTCCAGGACTGGGTCAAGAACCCGGAGCTGCTGGGCAAGGCCAGCCGGGCGAAGCTGGAAGACCTCACCCAGCCCCAGGTCGAACGGGTGAAGCTGCTCAAGCTGCGCGGCGAGGAAGGCTACAAGCTGGTGGCGCCGACCCTGTCCATCGAGCACGGCATCTACTTCGACCAGGGCTGGAGGCCCTAGAGCGTCGGCAAGGGCGCCCCGGCCGGCCACTCCAGGGTGCCCTTGTCGCTGAAGCGAGCGGTGCCGAACAGGCCGCCGCCGAGCTTGCCGCTGATTTCGTAGGGCATGCCCTGGCGCGGCGGCGCGTTGCCCAGGCCCCAGGCCTGGCGCACCAGGCGGAAGGCGGAGATGCTCACCGGCACGCTGAGCACCGCCTCGCCGAAGCGCGGCACCTGCCCGCGCTGGTCGCTCACCCCGCTGGCCAGCGGGCGGCCGTTGATGCTCAGGTCCAGGGCCACGCCGTCGTAGTCGATGTCGCGGTCGTTGGGGTTCTGCACCCGCAGCTTGACCGCGAAGCGCGCTTCCATGCCCTGCCCGGCCAGGGGCTCCAGGCCCACCAGGTCGATCTTCAGCGGGTCGTTGCCGAACAGGCTGGCGCAGGCGCCCAGGCCCAGGATCAGGCCGAGGGCGAGGAACAGGCGCAGGGTGGCGAGAAGGCGCTTGGGCATTGGAGTTTCCGCTGGCGATGTGTCCGGGGCAGTCTAGCCCGCGGCGGTGGCCGGGAGAAACCGTGGTTCGGATACCCCTTGTAGGAGCGGGCCCTGCCCGCGATTCGCGCGCAGGGCGCGCTCCTACAGGGAAATGGTGCGGGTGGCGCAGTTGCGCTGATGGGTATCGCTTCGCTCAACGCCATCCTACGAAAAGCCTTGCTTCCTGGAACCGTAGGATCTCATCCGCGAATCGCGCCGATATTTCCGGCTATCGCGGACAAGGTCCTACGATCGCGATTTTCCGAGCCCCCCCTGCAAAACCCCGCCCCAACGGCTTTACTCAAGGTAAACACCCCGACGAATCAGCATCTTGTCGAACCCCCGAGGGACCGCAGGGGTCTACCATGACAATTAGATGACAGAAAAATCGGCCAGAGTCGTCCCACAGCGCAGTCACGCCTGGGCGGCCATGCAGTAACGAGGGGGGCCGCCATGCTGACACTGCTCAACCTGCTTTCCGCCGTCGCCTTGCTGGTGTGGGGCACGCACATCGTGCGCACCGGCATCCTCCGGGTCTACGGCAGCGACCTGCGGCGCATTCTCAGCCGCAGCGTGCAGAAACGGCCGCTGGCCTTCGCCGCCGGCATCGGCGTCACCGCGCTGGTGCAGAGCAGCAACGCCACCGCGCTGCTGGCCACTTCCTTCGTCGCCAGCGGCCTGATGGCGCTGGCCCCGGCGCTGGCGATCATGCTCGGCGCCGACGTCGGGACGGCGCTGATGGCGCGGGTGCTGACCCTCGACCTGTCGTGGCTGTCGCCGCTGCTGATCTTCTTCGGGGTGATCTTCTTCCTCACCCGCAAGCAGACGCGCCTGGGCCAGCTGGGCCGGGTGTTCATCGGCCTGGGCCTGATCATCCTGGCGCTGCAGCTGATCGTCGAGGCCGCCGAACCCATGACCCAGGCCAAGGGCGTGAAGGTGCTGTTCTCCAGCCTCACCGGCGACGTCATGCTCGACGCCCTGACCGGCGCGCTGTTCGCCATGATCTCCTACTCCAGCCTGGCCGCCGTGCTGCTCACCGCGACCCTCGCCACCTCCAAGGTGATCTCGCTGAAGGTCGCGCTGTGCCTGGTGGTGGGCGCCAACCTGGGCACCGGCATCCTCGCCCTGATCGGTTCCACCTCGCAGAACGCCGCCGGCCGCCGGGTGGCCCTGGGCAGCCTGCTGTTCAAGGTCGCCGGCTGCGTGCTGGTGCTGCCGCTGATCGGCCCGCTGGCGCAGTGGGTGGATGGCTGGCCGTTCCGAACCCAGGAGCTGGTGATCGCCTTCCACGTGCTCTACAACTCGGTGCGCTGCCTCGCCTGCCTGCCGCTGACCACCCAGATGGCCGCCTTCTGCACGCGCATCATGCCCGACCGCGCCGCCCCCGAGGACCGCGTGCGCCCGCGCCACCTCGACCCGGCGGCGCTGGACACGCCGAGCCTGGCGCTGGTCAACGCGGTGCGCGAGACGCTGCGCATGGGCGACATCGTCGAGCAGATGCTGATCAACCTGCTGCAGGTGACCCGCGGCGGCGACCCGCTGCTGGGCAAGGAGATCCGCAAGCTCGACGACGACGTCGACGCGCTCTACACGGCGATCAAGCTGTACCTGGCGCGTATGCCCCGCGAGGACCTGAGCGAGCGCGACAGCCGGCGCTGGGCCGAGGTCATCGAGCTGGCCATCAACCTGGAGCAGGCCGGCGACATCATCGAGCACATGCTCAGCGCCGTGCAGGACAAGAAGACCTCGCGCAGCCGCTCCTTCTCGGACAACGGCCTGGCCGAGATCACCGCGCTGCACAGCCAGTTGCTGGTCAACCTGCGCCTGAGCCTGTCGGTGTTCCTCAACGGCGACCAGGAAGGCGCGCGGCGCCTGCGCCGGGCCAAGCAGCGCTTCCGCCTACAGGAGCGCCGCTACGCCCATGCCCACGTCGACCGCCTGCGCCAGCAGGTGGTGCAGAGCATCGAGACCAGCTCGCTGCACCTGGACCTGATCGCCGACATGAAGCGCCTGAACTCGCTGTTCTGCGCCATCGCCTATGCCGTCCTCGACAACCCCGAGGCCGGCAGCGGCGAGGAGGCCGAAGACGACTACGTCGAGCAGGCCCTGGAAGACGCCGCCCAACCGCCGGGCCACGGCGTGCCACCAGGCTCCAGCGCGGCCGGCTGAGGTCCCGGCGTGCGGCAGCTCGCCGCGGGACTGATCCGCGTCAATGCCCGGGCATGGCGTTCGGCTAGGGTAGTGGCCCTTTGCCATCCACGAGCATGACGCCATGACCCTTAGCCGGCTTCCGGCCCAGTTATTGGTGACCTCCCAGGACGAGAGCGTGGCGCGCCAGGTGCGCGCCCTGCTCACGGTCTACCAGGTGCCCTGCGCGGTACTCGCCGGCCCCGGCGACTGCGAGCAGGCCCCGCTGTGCCGCTGGTTCAAGGATGCCGCGCTGAGCGATACCGCGCGCCTGCACGCCTTGCTGGCCGACGCCGTCGGCGTGCTCGAACGCAGCCGCCACGCCTTCCGTTCGCGCGAGCTGGGGCAACTGCGCCTGCGCCTGGAGGCCGCATTGCGGGAGTTGTCCGCCTCCCCGCCGATGGTGTAAAAACCCCCGACCAACGTTCCGCCACCGCGGAAGCCGGCTTTGCCGGGCAGGACGCCAAGGGCCTGCAAGACAAAGCGCCGCGCCTGTCGCCGAATTCATCGTGCGACGGGCGCGGCGCTTTTTTCATGCCCGCAGAAAAACAAGGAGGCAAGCATGGGCCTGGGACCGAAGCTCGACCACATGCTCGACCGCATCGGCCTGTCGCCGGCGGAGATCGACCAGCGCCTGCGCTACCTGCACTGGCAGCCAGCCGACGAGCAGCGCCTGCAGCAGGCCGCCGCCGAGCGCGGCGACAGCCACGCGCGCTTCATCGACCAGCTCTACGCGCACCTCGGCCAGTTCCCGCCGCTGGCGGCCATCCTCTCCGAGCCGGCCACCCTGCAGCGCCTCAAGCGCAGCCAGGCGCAGTACTACGAGCAGCTCTGGGAGGCCCCGCAGGACGGCGGCTACGTGCGCGACCGCCTGCGCATCGGCCTGGTCCACCAGCGGGTGGGGGTGGAGCTGAAGTGGTACCTGGGCGCCTACCGCCTGTACCTGCAGCACATGCTCGACGAGCTGCTCGGCGACGGGCCGCAGGCAGCGACCTTCGCCAGCCTGCTCAAGCGGGTGTTCTTCGACATGTCGCTGGCCATCGACACCTACGGCGCCGCCCAGCGCCAGGCCCTGGAGGACAGCGAGGCGCGCTTCGCCCGGGCCCTGCGCGGGGCCAACGACGGCATCTGGGACTGGGACCTGGCCAACGACCGCCTGTACGTCTCCGAGCGCTGGGCGCGCATGCTCGGGCTGAACCGCGACAGCCTCGGCGAGGGCAGCGCCAGCTGGTTCGCCCGCGTGCACCCCGACGACCTGCCCGGCCTGCGCCAGGCCATCGACGCCCACCTGCGCGGCAGCGCCGCCCTGCTCAACCACGAGTACCGCATCCGCCAGCGCGACGGCGGCTACCTCTGGGTGCAGGCCCGCGGGGTGATCACCGACGGGCGCATGGCCGGCTCGCAGAGCGACATCAGCCAGCGCAAGGCCAGCGAGCACCAGCTCAGCCACGCCGCGCGCCACGACCCGCTGACCGGCCTGGCCAACCGCCTGCGCCTGGACGAGTTGCTGCAGCAGGCCCTGCAACGCCAGGGCCGCCCCGGCGCGCGCGAGGCCGGCCTGCTGTTCATCGACCTGGACCGCTTCAAGCTGATCAACGACAGCCTCGGCCACGCCGTCGGCGACCGCGTGCTGGTGGAGGTGGCCCAGCGCCTGCTGCGCTGCCTGCGCCCCGGCGACCACCTGGCGCGCTTCGGCGGCGACGAGTTCGTGGTGCTGCTGGACGACATGGCCAACCTGGCCGACGCCGAACAGGTCGCCCAGCGCATGCTCGACTGCCTGCACCAGCCGCTGCACCTGGACGGCCGCACCCTGGTGGTCAGCGCCAGCATCGGCATCACCGGGTTGATCGCCGAGGGCCAGGCGATCGACACCCTGCAGGCCGCGGACCTGGCCCTGTACCGCGCCAAGGAGGCCGGCAAGGCGCAGTACGCGCGCTTCTCCAGCGAGCTGCAGGCCGCCGCGCAGCGCCGCCTGGAGCTGGAGAGCGCGCTGGGCCAGGCGCTGGAGCGCGGCGAATTCAGCCTGCACTACCAGCCGATCCTGCGCATCGACGTCGACCCGCCGCGGCGCATCGCCGTGGAAGTGCTGCTGCGCTGGCGCTCCGGCGGCCAGCCGGTCTCCCCGCTGCAGTTCATCCCGGCGCTGGAGGAATCCGGCCAGATCGTCCGCGTCGGCGACTGGGTGCTGCGCGAGGCCTGCCGCCAGGCCCGCGCCTGGCAGCGCGACGGCCAACCCTGGCTGTATTGCTCGGTGAACCTGTCCATCCGCCAACTGCAGCAGCCGGGCTTCGCCGAGCGGGTGCGGCAGATCCTCGCCGAGACCGGCCTGGCGCCGCAGAGCCTGGTGCTGGAGATCACCGAGAGCCTGATGATGCAGGACGGCGCCGAGACCCTCGCCTGCCTGCGCGAGCTGGCCGCCCACGGCGTGCGCCTGGCGCTGGACGACTTCGGCACCGGCTATTCGTCGCTGGGCTACCTCAAGCGCTTCCCGCTGGACCTGTTGAAGGTCGACCGCAGCTTCATCGGCAAGGTCCCCGACGACCCCGAGCTGAGCGCCATCTGCCGCGCCATCGTCGGCCTGGGCCGCAGCCTCGGCCTGGAGGTGGTGGCCGAGGGCGTCGAGCACCCCGAGCACCTGGAATTCCTGCGCAAGGAAGGCTGCCGCTTCGCCCAGGGCTTCCTCTTCAGCCCGCCGCTGCCGCCCCACATCCTGCACCCCGCGGCCATGGAGACCCACCGATGAAGCTCAACCTGCCGGTCAGCGGGCGCCAGGTCGAAGTGCCGGCCAGCGCCAACATCCTCTCCACCACCGACCTCAAGGGCGCGGTCAGCCACGTCAACCCGGACTTCCTGAGCATCAGCGGCTTCAGCGCCGAGGAGCTGCTGGGGCACAACCACAACCGCGTGCGCCACCCGGACATGCCGCCGGCCGCCTTCGCCCACCTGTGGCGGACGCTGCAGGCCGGGCGCAGCTGGATGGGCCTGGTGAAGAACCGCTGCAAGAACGGCGACCACTACTGGGTGAGCGCCTTCGTCACGCCGATCCGCCACGGCGGCAAGGTGGTGGAGTATCAGTCGGTGCGCACCCGCGCCAGCGCCGCCGAGGTCGAGGCCGCCGAGCAGCTGTACGCGCGCATGCGCGCCGGCTGGCTGCCGCGCCGGCCGCGCCTGGGCCTGCTGCCGCGGCTGCTAGTAGGCCTGGGCCTGGCGCAGGCCCTGGGCGCGCTGCTGGCATATCTGGCGCCCGCACCCTTGGCCTTCGGCCTCGCCCTGCTGCTTTCCGGCGCCTGGCTGGCGCACCAGTTGCAGCCGCTGCGGCCCCTGCTGGCGCGCGCCCGGCAGGTCGCCGACAACCCGCTGAGCCAACGCCTGTACAGCGGCCGCAACGACGAATTCGGCGAGCTGGACTTCGCCCTGCGCATGCTCGAAGCCGAGACCGGCGCGGTGGTCGGGCGCATGGCCGAGGCCTCGCGCCAGCTCGCCGAACACGCCGGGCAGCTGGCCGGCACCGTGGCCGACAGCAGCGCCGGCACGCGCCGCCAGCAGCAGGAGACCGACCAGGTGGCCAGCGCCATGCAGCAGTTGGCGCAGAGCGTCCAGGAAGTGGCGCGCCACGCCCAGCACAGCGCGGTGGCGGCGCAGTGCAGCGAGCGGGTGACCCAGGCCGGCCAGGGCGAGGTGCAAGCCACCCGCGGCCAGCTCGCCGCCCTGGAGGACGCGGTGCGCCGCGCCAGCGAGGCGGTGGAGCAGTTGCACGGGCACAGCGAGGGCATTTCGCGGATGCTGCAGGTGATCCAGGAAGTCGCCGGGCAGACCAACCTGCTGGCGCTCAACGCCGCCATCGAGGCAGCCCGCGCCGGCGAGGCCGGGCGCGGCTTCGCCGTGGTGGCCGACGAAGTCCGCGCGCTGGCCTCGCGCACCGCCGACTCGGCATTGGATATCCACGCCCTGGTGGGCGACCTGCAACGCGGCGCCGGCGCCTCGGTGCAGGCCCTGCGCCACAGCTGCGAACAGGCCCACACCAGCCTCGACCAGGCCGGCCGCGCCGCCGGCGCGCTGGAGGAGATCGCCGGGCAGGTCTCTGCGATCCAGCGCATGAGCCTGGAGATCGCCGGGGCCATCGAGGAACAGGGCTGCGCCAGCGAGGAGATCGAACGCAGCCTGCTGGCCATTCGTGAGTCGGCCGACGGTAATGCCGCCAGTGCGAGCCATAGCCAGGCCAGTGCGGCGAGGGTGGCGGAGTTGGCGGCAGGGTTGAGGATGATGGCGGGGCATTTCTGGGAGGGAAGGCGCAACGCTTGAATGAAGGGCGCGGCTCTTCGTAGGAGCGAGCTTGCTCGCGAATGGTGCCCAGCTGTGACTTCGGTGTTTTGGCTTGGCTCCGTTCCCTCTCCCCAGCCCTCTCCCTGAAGGGAGAGGGGGCTTGTCCGTGCCGAGAGAAGTGATGGTTTCAGTCTGAAACCTTCGGTGTTGCCGGCTAACTCAGGAATACCCACGCACTCCGAACGGTCCCCTCTCCCTTCAGGGAGAGGGTTAGGGAGAGGGCGCTCTGAACCCCAACACCCGCAGCTCCCAGGAAACACCATTCGCGATCAAGCTCGCTCCTACGAAAATCCCCCCTACCCCGCCTGCAACCCCCGCGCCGCGATGAACGCCAGAAACGCCTCCCGGCTCGAATACCGCGGCTGATACCCGAACTCCCGCTTCAACCTCGCATTGTCCAGCACCGGCCGGTAGCGCATGAAGTCCACCTGCTCCGGGCCGAAGGGCGCCAGACCCAGCGGCCGCAGCATGGCCAGCGCGCCGCGCAGCAGCGGCGCCGGCAGGGTTCGGTAGGGTTTGCGCAGCAGCCCGGCGATCTCGCGCAGGCTCAGCGCGCCGTCGCCGGCCAGGTTGTAGATGCCCTCGCTGCCCTGCTCCAGGCCCTGGCGGATGATGTTCACCACGTCCTGGTCCCAGATGAACACGAAGCGGCTGCAGCGCCCACTTATCCCCAGCACCGAACGCCCCATGAACAGGTCGGTGACCGGGTTGTGCACACCCCTCCCGAGGATGGTGCCGGGGCGCAGCACCAACTGGCGCAGCTGTGGACAACTCTGCCGCAGGCCGGCCAGCAGCTGTTCGATCTCGTGCTTGTGGCGGGCGTAGGGGAACTGCGACTGGCCGCGCAGGGGGTGGCTCTCGTCGATCAGCTCGGCGTTGTCCGGGTGGAAGCCGTAGGCCGCGGCGGAACTGGCCACCACCAGTTGGCCCACCTCGTGCTCCACCGCCGCCTCGAACAGCGCACGGCTGCCGCCGACCTCGATGGTGTGCAGGCGGGTGGCGGACATCTGCGGCGGCGGGTTGACCACCGAGGCCAGGTGCACGATGGCCTGCGGGCGCCACTGCCGCACGCACTCGCGGACCTGCCTGGGGTGGCCGATGTCCAGCTGCACCGGCTCGATGTTCGGCCGCAGGTGCTGCGTCGGCAGGCTGCGCACGTCGGCGGCCACCAGCGTCCAGTCGCGGTGCTGGACCGCCAGTTCGTTGAGCAGGTTCTGGCCGATGTGGCCGGCCGCGCCGGTGATCAGGACGCGCATGGGAGCGGCCTCCGCGTTGGACGATACGGCAGGGCGATGCCACTAGCGAAAGGCCATCAATCACCCTTCGCGCCACGCCTGATGATAGACCGGGCCGGGGCAGGTCGCAGCCCGTCGCCAAGGGTGCCGCCCATGGGTAGGTGGATCGGCGGCAATCCGCTATTCTCCTGGCTTTGCTTTTTTCCAGGCTTGGCCCATGCGTTGGTTGTTCCTCCCCCTCCTGTTCCTGCTCGGCGGCGGCTGGTCGTTGGCCGATTCGCGCTCGACCGTGGAGGGCTACCAGTTGCAGAACGGCATGGGCGTGCTGTTCAAGCCGACCAGCCAGCGCGGCTCGGTGTCCATCCGCCTGGTGGTGGGCGTCGGCTTCTCCGACTTCAGCTGCCATGACCGGCAGCTGCCGCACCTGCTGGAACACCTGTTCTTCAGCGGCCTGGACGGCGGCGACGAGGCCGGCCTGGAAGCGCGCATGCAGGCCCTGGGCGGCCAGTGGAACGCCTACACCAGCGAGGGCGACACCACCTTCGTCATCGAGGCGCCGGCGGCCACCCAGCGCCAGGTGCTCGACCTACTGCTGGAAGTGCTCACCCGCACGCAACTGGACAAAACCAAGGTAGAGGCCACCAAGCAGGTGCTGATCCGCGAGGACGGCGGCCACTACTCGCACCTGCAGCGCTTCCTCGACCACCAGAACACCAGCCGCCCGGGCCAGGAACAGCTGGCCGTGGAACTCGGCCTGGCCTGCGCCGAGCGCCCGCAGGTGGCGCACCTGACCCAGGCCCAGCTGGAGCAGCTGCGCAGCGACTGGTACGTGCCGGCCAACATGACGCTGATCGTGGTCGGCGACCTCGACCCGCGCCTGCCCGCCTACCTCAGCCACACCTTCGGCAGCCTGCCCGACCGGGCTACGCCGGAACGCCGCGAACTGCCGGAAATGCAGGGCCCGGCGGCGCGCCAGCGGACGCTGGACAGCGGCCTGTTCGGCGAGGGCGCGGTGGTGCACTGGATCTTCCCCGAGCCGGCCGAGGCCGACGGCGCCGCCCTAGACCTGCTGCAGGCCTACCTGAGCGACGCCCTCTATGCCGACCTGCGGGTCCATCGCGAGCTGTCCTACGGGCCCTGGAGCGAGCGCACCTCCTACGCCAACCAGGGCTTCCTCAGCCTCAACGCGGACATCGCCCGGGAAGATGAGGACGCCACCCTGAAGGCCCTGCGCGAGGTGGTGGAGAACATCCGCCAGCACGGCCTGGACGCCCAGCGCTTCGCCCGCATCCAGCGGGTGCAGCGGGCGCAGCTGGCCTGGAGCACGCCGAGCAACGCCAGCCTCGCCGACTACTACTGGGGCGCGCTGGGCGACTACGACGGCAGCCAGTTCCCCAACGAGGACCGGCGCCTGGCCAAGGTCAGCCTGCAACGGGCCAACGACACGGCGCGCCAGCTGTTCAAGGACGAAGGCTACCTGCGCATCGAGAAGCCGCTGCTGGACGACGACATGGTCTACCCGCTGGCCGCCGGCGCGGTGCTGTTGGTGCTGCTGCCGCCGGCGGCCCTGTGGCTGTGGTGCCGCCGGCGCAAGCGCTGAGCCTTACAGCGCCAGGCGGCGGATCACCCGGGTGGCGTCGTCCGGGTCGCGCTGGGCGCGGAAGCCCAGTTCCACGGCGAGGTCGCGCATGTCGCGGTCGATGGCCTGGTCGATGCTGTACATCTGGGTGAAGCCGTTGCGCCGCGCCACGTCGATCAGGTGGCGCATCAGCGCCTTGCCCAGGCCCCGGCGCTTCCAGTCGTCGGCGGTGGTCAGGGCGCATTCGCACTGGTTCGCGTCCACCTTGGCGTAGCGGCTGATGCCGATTTCGCGCAGTTCGCCGTCGTCGTGCACCAGGGCGACGAACGCCATGTTGTCCTGGTAATCCACGTCCATCAGGCTGTCGAGCAGCGCGTCGCTGATCTTCACTTCGCCGTGGAAACGCAGCTTGCGCGTCATCGGCGACAGGCGTTCGAGGAAGTTGCGCTCCAGCTCGCGGTCTTCCGCGCGCAGCGGGCGGATCAGCACATGGCTGCCGTCGTCGAGCGTCTCGATCCAGTGGTCATGGCCGCCGGCGGCGAGCGCCGCGGCTTGCTGGTGCAGGGGGGTGGGCATGGCGTTGTCTCCGAGGAGAAGAAGGAAATGTCATTGACCTATCCTTCTCCTGCCGCCCCCGGCCACCCTTGACCGAGGTCAAGGCCGGCCGAGGGCGGCCAGTGGCAAAGCGCCGCAGGTCCTCAGGCGCCGGCCAGCGCCTCGCCCGAGGGGGCCGCGCGGCCGCGGCGGCGGAACAGCACCAGGGTGGCGACCAGGCCCAGCAGCGCCGCGCCGCTCAGCCACAGGCCGGGGGCGGCCTTGTTGTCCAGGGCATGGATGAGCCAGGTGCAGGCCGCCGGGGTGAAGCCGCCGAAGGTGGCGGTGGCCAGGCTGTAGGCCAGGGAGAAGCCGGTGGTGCGCACGTCCGCCGGCATCACCTCGGTCAGCGCCACCACCATGGCGCCGTTGTAGCTGCCGTAGAGGAACGACAGCCACAGTTCCACCGTCAGCAGGCGGGCGAAGCTGGGCTCGGCCACCAGCCAGGACAGCGTCGGGTAGGCGGTCAGCAGCGCCAGCACGGTGGCGGCCAGCAGCAGCGGGCGGCGGCCGACGCGGTCGGACAGCGCGCCCATCACCGGCAGCCAGAAGAAGTTCGACAGGCCGATGCACATGGTCACCAGCAGGGCGTCGAAGTCCGACAGGTGCAGTTCGTTCCTGCCGAAGGTCGGGGTGTAGGCGGTGATCAGGTAGAAGGACACGGTGGTCATCACCACCATGGCGGTGCCGGCCAGCACCAGGCCGAAGTTCTGCCCGATGGAGCGCAGCACCTCGCCCAGGCGCGGGTGGTGCTTGCGTTGCTGGAAGGCCTCGGTCTCCTCCAGGGAGCGGCGGATGACGAACAGCGCCGGGACGATCATGCAGCCGACGAAGAAGGGCACGCGCCAGCCCCACTCGCCCATCTGCGCGGGGCTCAGCCAGTGGTTGAGGATGACCCCCAGCAGCCCGGCGAAGACCACCGCCACCTGCTGGCTGGCGGACTGCCAACTGACGAAGAAGCCGCGCTTGCCGGGGCTGGCGATCTCCGCCAGGTACACCGACACGCCGCCCAGCTCGACACCGGCGGAGAAGCCCTGCAGCAGGCGGCCGAGCAGCACCAGCAGCGGCGCCAGCGCGCCAAGGGTGGAATAGCCGGGGACGAAGGCGATCAGCAGGGTGCCCATGGCCATCAGCGCCAGGGTGATGATCAGGCCCTGGCGGCGGCCGTGGCGGTCGATGTAGGCGCCGAGGAAGATGGCCCCCAATGGGCGCATCAGGAAGCCGGCGCCGAAGGTGGCCAGCGACAGCATCAGCGAGGCGAAGGGGTCGTCGCCGGGGAAGAAGGTCTTGGCGATGGCGGTGGCGTAGAAGCCATACACCATGAAGTCGTACATCTCGAGGAAGTTGCCGCTGACGACGCGGAACACGGCCTTGGCCTTGGAATTCTTGGAAGCCATGGGAAACACCATTCTGACGATCACGGGGCCCTTCCCGGATGCGAGCAGGCAGGCAGCGGCCGGGAAGATATTTGTAACCCTATGTGTAAAAACTGCCCGAGATCAAATGAAAAATGGCTGAAAGGCCCGAATTACAAGGGTTTGAAAGGCTGGTGAAAGCTTCGTGACAACTCGTCGGAAAATTCACAAAAGATTGGCAGGTATGGCAGGCGTCATTCCCGCCTAGGGATTGCTCGCCTGCAACCGGCGCCCCATTTCCGCTTCCCGTTCCCGCGCCAGCTTCACCTGGAACAGCTTCCATTCGCGCTCGATCACCGCGTAGGGCACGAACACGCTGATGCGTTTGGCGCCCTTGAGCCCCGGGTGCTGCACGCCGCCCCAGGCCGTGCCCTTGTAGCCGATGTTCATGCCCAGCACGCTGCCGTCGGCCGCCACCAGCGGCCCGCCGGACATCCCCTGGGCCAGGGCCGCGTCATGGATGCCGTACAGCTCTTCGTTGGGCTCGTTGAGGTTGCGGTAGGGCACCGGCCACACCCGCCCGCGGGAGCTCACCGGCAGCAGCAGGGTACTGCTGCCCAGCGCCGTCACCGCCTCGCCATTGCGCGGCGCGCGCCAGTGCGGCAGCGGCCCGTCGGCCTTGCGGCGGATGAACACCAGGTCGCAGCGGGTGCTGCAGGAATAGGCCAGGTCCGACAGATAGGGCACGTGGGCAGCGGTCACCGCATAGTCGGCGTTCCACTGCACCGCCGAAGCCACCATCAGCCCCGGCGCCGGCAGGCCGGACAACACCGTGAAATAACGCGAATTGAGCTGGCCATCGACTTCCGGCTTCACCCAGCCGTTGCAGCCGGCCAGCAGGGCGCACAGCGCCAGGCAACTCACTTTCCCTCTCATTGCGATTTTCCTTAATTTGATTTGAGGAAAATCTAATTTCGATTAAAGGAAAGTTCTTATGGAAAATTAACCCTATTAAGTGGCGCGAATCCTTAATTAAAAATCCAATTACCTAATTGTTTCTGAAAGAAACTTCAGAAGAATAAGGATATTTAAATATTTTCCGATTTTTTTAATTAAACGACCGGGCTTCAGCCGAAGAACCAGTAGCACACGCCGATGGACGCCAGCACCCCGGCAAGGTCCGCCAGCAGGGCGCAGCCCACGGCGTGGCGGGCGCGCTGGATGCCCACCGAGCCGAAGTACACCGCCAGCACGTAGAAGGTGGTCTCGGTGCTGCCCTGCACGGTGGCCGCCAGGCGCGCGGCGAAGCTGTCCACGCCCTGGCTCTGCATGGTCTCCAGCAGCATGGCGCGCGCCGCGCTGCCGGAGAACGGCTTGACCAGCGCAGTGGGCAGGGCGTCGACGAAGCGGGTGTCCCAGCCCAGGCCCTCGACCGTCCAGCGGATGCCGCCGAGCACCAGCTCCAGGGCCCCGGAGGCGCGCAGCACGCCGACGGCGCAGAGCATCGCCACCAAGTAGGGCAGCAGGTTCTTGGCCACGTCGAAACCTTCCTTCGCGCCTTCGACGAAGGTTTCGTACACCGGCACCTTCTTCAGCCAGCCGAGCACCAGGAACGCCACGATCAGGCCGAACAGGGTGAGGTTGCCCAGCAGCGAGGAGAGCTGCGCCAGCGCCGTGGCGGAAAGCCCGGCCAGCAGCGCCATGAAGGCGCCCAGGGCGAGAGCGCCGGGGATCAGGTAGGCGAGCACCAGCGGGTCCCACAGGCGCAGGCGCTGCATGACCGCCACCGAGAGCAGGCCGACCAGGGTCGAGGCGCTGGTGGCCAGGAGGATCGGCAGGAACACCAGGGTGGGGTCGGCCGCGCCCTGTTGCGCGCGGTACATGAAGATGGTCACCGGCAGCAGCGTCAGCGACGAGGCGTTGAGCACCAGGAAGAGGATCTGCGCGTTGCTCGCCGTGGTGCTGCTGGGGTTGAGTTCCTGCAGCGCCTTCATCGCCTTGAGGCCGATGGGGGTGGCGGCGTTGTCCAGGCCCAGGCCGTTGGCGGCGAAGTTCAGGGTGATCAGGCCGATGGCCGGGTGCCCGGCCGGCACCTCGGGCATCAGCCGGCGGAACAGCGGGCCCAGCAGCCAGGCCAGGCGCTCCACCAGACCGGCCTTCTCGGCGATGCGCAGGAAGCCCAGCCAGAGCGTCAGGGTGCCGAACAGCAGGACCATGACCTCCACCGACAACTTGGCCATGGCGAACAGGCTCTCCACCATGGCGGCGAACACGTCGGCCTGGCCGCCGAGCAGCCAGCGCGACAGCGCGGTGACCGCCGCGACCAGGAAAAAGCCGAGCCAGAGGCCGTTGAGCATGGGTATCCCCCCCAAGGACGTTGGCCGCGATGATAACGGCGCGCGTGCATCGCTGCCAGAAACGCCAAGGCCGCAAAGCGCCTCCGGGCTCGATCCCGAAGCCGGGCATGCGCCCGGTGTAACGGCAGATAACCGCGAACGGTTATTCGCCCTACGTCAATGGTGGGTTGGGTGTAGGGCGAATAACGCGAAGCGTTATCCGCCGTTCGGCCTGGCTCAGTGCGCGGTGTTCTGCCGGGCGTCGCTCAGCAGCTCTTCGCCGCGGCCCTGTTCCACCGCCTGCCAGTAGAGCGCGCCCTGCTTGCCGTCGTAGATGCCTTCCCACTTGGAGATCACCAGCACCGCCAGGGCGTTGCCGATGACGTTCAGCGCGGTGCGCGCCATGTCCATGATGCGGTCGACGCCGGCGATGAAGGCCAGGCCTTCCAGGGGGATGCCGACGCTGCCCAGGGTGGCCAGCAGGACCACGAAGGACACCCCCGGCACGCCGGCGATGCCCTTGGAGGTGACCATCAGCGTCAGCACCAGCATCAGTTGCTGGCCGATGGACAGGTCGATGCCGTAGAGCTGAGCGATGAAGATCGCCGCGATGCTCTGGTAGAGCGTCGAGCCGTCGAGGTTGAACGAGTAGCCGGTGGGCACCACGAAGCTGCTCACCGCCTTGGGCGCGCCGTAGGCTTCCATCTTCTCGATGATGCGCGGCAGCACGGTCTCGGAGCTGGCGGTGGAATAGGCCAGGACCAGCTCGTCCTTGAAGATGCGCATCAGCTTGATGATCGAGAAGCCGAACAGCCGCGCCACCAGGCCCAGCACCATGAAGGCGAAGAAGGCGATGGCGAAGTACACCAGCAGCACCAGCTTGGCCAGCGGCAGCAGCGAGGCGAAGCCGAAGCTGGCGACGGTCACGGCGATCAGCGCGAACACGCCGACCGGCGCGTAGAGCATGATCATGTGGGTGACGCGGAACATGGCCTCGGCCACGCCCTGGAACATCTTCACCAGCGGCTCGCGGGTGGGCGCCGGCAGCGACGACAGGCCCAGGCCGAACATCACCGAGAAGAAGATGATCGGCAGCATCTCGCCGCGGGCCATGGCGGCGAAGATGTTCGACGGGATCAGGTTGAGGATGGTCTCGATGAACGCGTGGTGGTGTTCCACTTCCTTGGCGGTCTGCGCGTACTTGGAGATGTCCACCGTGCCCAGGGTGCTCATGTCGATGCCGGCGCCGGGCTGGAACAGGTTGGCCAGCACCAGGCCGACGACGATGGCCACCGTGGTGATGATCTCGAAGTAGACGATGGTCTTCAGGCCGATGCGCCCGAGCTTCTTGGCGTCGCCCATGCCGGCGATGCCGACGATCAGCGAGGAGATGACGATCGGTACCACGATCATCTTGATCAGGCGGATGAAGATGTCGCCCGCCGGCTGCAGGATGTTGCTGATCCACCAGGCCTTTTCCGCGCTGAAGTGGTTCAGCACGGTACCCATGGCGATGCCCAGTGCCAGACCGATGACGATCTGCCAGGCGAGGCTGAGCTTGGCTTTGCCCATAGTGTGTTCACCCTTGGTTCTTGTGGAAGTCGGGGGTTTCGCCCGCCGCCGGGATGGCCGGGGTGGCGAAAAAAAGGGCGCATGATTCCCACCCCCCTTCTTCGCGTCTAATGCCGGAAACGGCTACCCCATGCACAATCGGCATGGGGAAAAGCAAATGGAACGGGTGTTCCAGGCTCGCAGGCCATTGCTTTTTTGCATGGGATTGGGCTGAAAAGACCGTGGCGGCCGCTTTTTTCGAACCCTGTGGGTGGAAAGCGAGGCTCGGGGAGGCATTCGCTTTCCCTGCCGCGGGTGCGCTGCCGTGACGCAGGCGTGGGGGCCTGTAGTTCGCGATGGATGGTCGTCCGGGTGACCAGGCGCGGCGGGGATATTTTAGGGGGCCAGGGGGGTGGGTCGGGGTTGATTGATATCAGGGAAGTTGGAGGTGGGGGGATGGGGCCTTAAGAGCGCCCTCTCCCTAACCCTCTCCCTGAAGGGAGAGGGGACCGTTCGGAGTGCGTGGGTATTCCTGAGTTAGCCGGCAACTCCGAAGGTTCCCGGCCGAAACCTTAACTTTCAGCCAGCGGACTGCCCCCTCTCCCTTCATGGCGGGGCGCGCAGCCGAGGGCTGGGGAGAGGGGCTCTTCAAGCTCCACAGAAGCCATCGAAGCTCCCCCTCACAGCCTCACACCTGACCCGGCCCTCGTCGGAGGCACTCCCTGTACCCCTGGGTCGCTGCGGGCTCACCACTCCCCCCAGCATCCCGGCCCCCTGGTCATGCGCCGTCGCCGGCGCGGATTCAGTACCAGTTCGGATCGGCCTTGAGCTGCTCGTCGAGCAGTTGCTGCATGCCGGCGTCCGGCTCACCCAGCCAGCGGAAGCTGGCGTGGCGGCTGGGCGACTTGTCCGGCGGCAGGTTTTCCGGCACCTGCACGTAGAGCGCGTAGGCATCCTTCTTGTTCCAGCTGAAGGCCACGTAGAGGCGGTTGGCCGCGCAGTCGTGGGCCTTGCACAGCTCGCCCACCAGGTATTTGTCGCCGTCCTCCTCTTCTACCTGCATGGGGGTGGCAGTGCCGTCCAGGTTCATCACCCAGTCGGGCAGCCGTTCTTCCTTCTTCACCAGGTCCTGCCAGGTCTCGCGGTACTGCGGGTCGCTGTCCAGCAGCTCGTTGAGGCGGTAGATGGCGTCGTTGTCGGCCGCCCACCCCTGCCCGGCCGCCAGCAGCGGCAGCGCGAGCAGGAACCGACGCAGCGGGCGCGGCTCAGCCACGGCGCCGCCCGACGAAGAAGGAGATGACGAAGAGCACCAGGAACAGCACGAAGAGAATCTTGGCGATACTGGTCGCGGCGCCGGCGATGCCACCGAAGCCGAGTACCCCGGCGATGATGGCGATGATCAGGAATGTGAGAGCCCAGCTCAGCATGGAATGTCTCCTCTGTCATGGAAAGGCGGTGCGCGCCCCTCAGAACACCCAGCTCACCCGCGAGGTCTGGCGGACCACCGCGGTGCTGGCGGCCTCTTCCGTGATGGCCATTCGTTCGTCCTGCAGCCTCGATGGCTGTCCGAGGAAAGCGCTGGACACAGGTTCCTGCACCGGCGCGGCGGAAGGCTGTGGAGCGACCGGATACCAACGGTCCAGCAGTACGACCACGGCGACGGCCAGCAACAGCAGCCGCCCCAGCGAATCCCCCTTGGCTCCATCAGCGTTCATCGACGTGCTCCTCCCGAAGGACTGGTGATCGGCCGGCGCGGGTGCACCGGGCCTCCCGCAACCTGTCTCGCACGCCGCGTGCCAGGTCGATGACTTTGACTAATCCCTTTTAAAACAACGGCTTGTAAAAATCGGCGGGCCGCCGGCAGCGCGCATCCTGCACGACAGGCCGGTTCCGGCCGTGCGTTTTGCACGGGACCCGGCAGGTCGTTCCCCTTCCCGTCCGCTTTCCTTCGCCAGAGGCGCCGGTGTCCTTCAGAGATGCGTCTAACTTTCATTGCAACTTGCAAGAAATTTCCTGGACTAAAAGACGCATACGCGAAAGGAATTTCCTACTACGAGGCACCCCGAATGGACCCCACTCCGGAGACGCTTGGCCGAATCCTGCTGGTCGACGACGAACCCGCCATCCTGCGCACCTTCCGCTATTGCCTGGAGGACCAGGGCTACAGCGTGGCCACCGCATCCAGCGCGGCCCAGGCCGATGCCCTGCTGCAACGCCAGGTCTTCGACCTGTGCTTCCTCGACCTACGCCTGGGCGAGGACAACGGCCTGGACGTGCTGGCCCAGATGCGCCTGCAGGCGCCCTGGATGCGCGTGGTGATCGTCACCGCGCATTCCGCCGTGGACACCGCCGTGGACGCCATGCAGGCCGGCGCCGCCGACTACCTGGTCAAGCCCTGCAGCCCCGAGCAGCTGCGCCTGGCCGCGGCCAAGCAGCTGGAGGTGCGCCAGCTCACCGCGCGCCTGGAGGCCCTGGAGGGCGCCCAGGCCAGCCAGGCCGAGCAGCTCGAATCCCACAGCCCGGCGATGACCGCGGTGCTGGAGACCGCGCGCCAGGTAGCCGCCACCGACGCCAACATCCTCATCCTCGGCGAATCCGGCTCCGGCAAGGGCGAGCTGGCCCGCGCCATCCACGCCTGGAGCAAGCGCGCGAAGAAATCCTGCGTGACCATCAACTGCCCGTCGCTGAACGCCGAGCTGATGGAAAGCGAGCTGTTCGGCCACAACCGCGGGGCCTTCACCGGCGCCAGCGAGAGCACCCAGGGGCGGATCAGCCAGGCCGACGGCGGCACCCTGTTCCTCGACGAGATCGGCGACTTCCCGCTGCCGCTGCAGGCCAAGCTGCTGCGCTTCATCCAGGACAAGGAATACGAGCGCGTCGGCGACCCGGTCACGCGCCGCGCCGACGTGCGCATCCTCGCCGCGACCAACCGCGACCTGGCCGGCATGGTGGCCCAGGGGGCGTTCCGCGAGGACCTGCTCTACCGCCTCAACGTCATCGTCCTCAACCTGCCGCCGCTGCGCGAGCGCGCCGAGGACATCCAGGGCCTGGCCGAGCGCTTCCTCGCCCGCTTCGTCAAGGACTACGGGCGCCCGGCCCGCGGCTTCAGCCCGGCCTCGGCCGCGCTGCTGCGGCAGTACGCCTGGCCGGGCAACGTGCGCGAGCTGCGCAACGTGATCGAGCGCGCCAGCATCATCTGCAACCAGGAACTGGTGGAGCCCGAGCACCTGGGGCTCGGCGAACAGAGCGGCGCCGCCGCCGTGCCGCGGGTCGGCGAGGCGCTGAGCCTGGAGGAACTGGAGAAGGCCCACATCGCCTCGGTGATGGCCAGCGCCCCGACCCTCGACCAGGCGGCGAAGATCCTCGGCATCGACGCCTCCACCCTGTACCGCAAGCGCAAGCAGTACAACCTGTGAAGCGCGCGCTGACTCTGCGCTCGCGGATGTTCCTAAGCATCTCGGCGCTGATCACCCTGGCCCTGATCGGCCTGCTGCTGGGGGTGTTCAGCGTGATGCTGATGGGCCGCGAACAGGAGCGGCTGATCTCGCACAACTTCGCCACCATCGCCAGCAGCCAGCAGCTGCGCCAGTCCCTGGACGACCAGTTGGCCCAGCTGCTCAGCGACAGCCCCGACGCGCAGCGCCTGGCGCGGCTGCGCGAGCAGTTCGACCGCTACCTCGCCGAAGGCCGGGCGAAAGCCGCCAGCGACG
This sequence comes from Pseudomonas sp. M1, assembly GCF_022760135.1. Taxonomy (NCBI): domain Bacteria; kingdom Pseudomonadati; phylum Pseudomonadota; class Gammaproteobacteria; order Pseudomonadales; family Pseudomonadaceae; genus Pseudomonas; species Pseudomonas sp. M1. The sequence goes on along the minus strand of NZ_CP094343.1, from coordinate 6,866,403 downwards.
TCGAGCGCACCCTCTACGAGCGCATCGACCAGGCCAACCAGGAGTTCCAGGGCCAGGTCAGCTCCTCCGGCAGCAACCGCTGGAGCCTGGTGGTGGAGAGCGACTTCAGCCGCACCTTCACCTCCCTGCACCAGTACCTGCTGGCGCTGCACAACCACGCCATCCAGACCATCAGCGACGCGGAGCGCAGCTCGCGCCGCCACGCCTGGCTGATCGCCAGCCTGCTGGGGCTGGTGGGCGTGGCCATGCTGGTGATCGGCTTCGTCACCGCCCACGGCATCGCCCGCCGCTTCGGCGCCCCCATCGAGGCCCTGGCGCAGGCCGCCGACCGCATCGGCAAGGGCGACTTCGAGGTCAGCCTGCCGGTCTCGCGGGAAGCCGAGATGGCCTCGCTGAGCCGGCGTTTCGGCCTGATGGCCCAGGCCCTGGCCGAGTACAAGGCGACCAACATCGAGGCGGTGCTGGCCAGCCAGCGGCGCCTGCAGGCGGTGCTCGACAGCATCGACGACGGCCTGGTGATCATCGACCGGCGCAGCCGCATCGAGCACGCCAACCCGGTGGCCAGCCGCCAGCTGTTCTCCCGGGCCGACCCCCATGGCCAGCTGCTGGGCGAGCTGATCGACAACCAGGAGCTGCTGCAGGCCACCGGCCTGGTGCTGCAGGGCGAGTCGATGGGCGACGATACGCCCCAGGACCTGCAGGTCGAGATCGGCGGCGAAAACCGTCTGCTGGCCTGGACCCTGGCCCCGGTCACCCACGACGACGGGCGCAACATGGGCGCGGTGCTGGTGCTGCGCGACGTCACCGAGCTGCGCGCCTTCGAGCGGGTGCGCAGCGAATTCGTGCTGCGCGCCTCCCACGAGCTGCGCACCCCGGTCACCGGCCTGCACATGGCCTTCGCCCTGCTGCGCGAACGCCTGGCGCTGCCCGAGGGCAGCCGCGAGCGCGAGCTGGCCGATACCGTCGACGAGGAAATGCAGCGCCTGGTGCGGCTGATCGACGACCTGCTGAACTTCTCCCGCTACCAGGACGGCCAGCAGAAGCTCGACCGCCAGCCCTGCACGGTGGGCGAGTTGCTGGAACAGGCGCGCCAGCGCTTCCTCGCCCGCGCCCAGGCCCAGGGCATCGGCCTGGGGATAGTGCTGGAGGACCAGCTGCCGGTCCTAAGCGTCGACCGCCTGCGCCTGGAGCGCGTGCTGGACAACCTGCTGGGCAACGCCCTGCGCCACACCCCGAAGGGCGGCAGCGTGCAGCTGCTCGCCCAGCGCCAGAGCCAATGGCTGATGCTGGCGGTGGAGGACTCCGGCGAGGGCATCGCCTATAGCCAGCAGGCGCGCATCTTCGAGCCCTTCGTGCAGGTGGGCCGGCGCAGCGGCGGCGCCGGCCTGGGCCTGGCCCTGTGCAAGGAGATCGTGCAGCTGCACGGCGGGCGCATCGGCGTGCGCTCGCAGCCCGGCCAGGGCACGCGCATCTACATGCTGCTGCCGGTCTGAACCGCCGGCGCGGCCATGGAGGTGGGCACCGCCAGCAGCAGCGCGGCGGTCTCCAGGTCCGGCACGCCGTCGAAGCGCGCCGGCCGGTAGCGCATCTGGAAGGCGGCGATGACGTTGCGCGTCACCTCGTCCAGCTGGCCATTGAGCGGCACCGCGTAGCCATGCCGCGCCAACTGCTGCTGGAACCAGCCGGGCGCCGGCAGCTGGCCGTTCAGCTCGGCCAGGCGATGCGCCAGGTCGCCGGGCTGCGGCCAGGGGATCAGGCCGGCGTCGGCCAGGCGCTTCCAGGGGAAGGCCGGGCCCGGGTCGACCTTGCGCTGCGGGGCGATGTCGCTGTGCCCGAGGATGTGCTCGGGGGTGATGCCCTGGCGCTTGACGATGTCCTTCAGCAGCAGGATGAGGGCATCGATCTGGCCCTGTGGATAAGGTGTCCACACCCGCCCTTCCGGCGTCTCGCGGTAACCCGGGTTGACCAGCTCGATGCCGATCGAGGTGGAGTTCAGCCAGGTCCGCCCCTGCCACTCGCTCTGCCCGGCGTGCCAGGCGCGGCGGTTCTCGTCCACCAGTTGGTAGATGGTCGGCGGGTTGGCGCCGATCAGGTAGTGGGCGCTGACCTCGCCGCGGGTGAGCAGCTGCAGCGAGCGCGGCAGGTCCGCCGAGGTGTAGTGGATGATGATGTACTGGACACGGCTGTCCTGGTTGCGCGAGGGGTGCTCGCGGTCGATTTCCAGGCCGCCCCGGCCGGCGCAGGCGGCCAGCAGCAGGGAGGCGAACATCAGGCACAGGTGGCGCATGGTGGCTCCACGGTCATCCGACGATGTGCAGCACGCTACGCAGGTTCTGCAGCAGCATGTTGACGCTGAGCATGATCAGCAGCATGCCGGCCAGGCGCTCTACGGCGGTGAGCCCGCGCGGGCCGAGGAAGCGCTGCAGGAAGGAAGCCTGCAGCAGGATCAGCGCGGTGGCGGCCCAGGCCAGGATCACCGCCAGGTACAGCTCCCATAGCGGACCAGTGTAGGTGGTGCGCAGGGTGATCAGCATGGCCAGCGCCGAAGGCCCGGCCACCGCCGGAGTGGCCAGGGGCACCAGCAGCGGCTCGCTGTCGGGCATGTCGCCGAGCACGCCTTGGGGCGTGGGGAAGATCAGGCGCATGGCGACCACGAAGAGGATGATGCCGCCGGCGATGCCGGTGGCCTCCCTGGACAGGCCCAGGCCGGTGAGGATGTGCTCGCCCAGGGTGAGGAACAGCAGCAGCAGGCCGAGGGCGAACAGTAGCTCGCGCAGCGCCACCTTGAGCCGGCGTTCGGCCGGCACCGACTTGAGGGCGGCGAGGAACACCGCGATGTTGCCGAAGGGGTCGGTGATCAGGAAGATCAGGACGGCGACGCCGAGCATGTGGATAACTCCAGGAACAGGAACCGACGCCTGGGCGCCGGGCAGAAAGCCGTCCCTGTGAATGAATCAGCCGGGGACGCGACGGCCGTGGGCGCCTGTGCATAACTTCATGGCAGGCGCCGCGCGGATGTGGATGTCGGTTTATCCACAGCCCCTCAGGACTTCTTGATCTTCTCCGGGCGCTTCCAGCCCTCGATCACCCGCTGCTTGGCGCGGCCGACCGCGAGGGTCTGCGCCGGGACCTCGGCGGTGATGGTGGAACCCGCGCCAGTCGTGGCCCCGGCGCCGATATCCACAGGCGCCACCAGCGAGTTGTTGGAGCCGATGAACACGTCTTCGCCGATCACCGTGCGCCATTTGTTGGCGCCGTCGTAGTTGCAGGTGATGGTGCCGGCGCCGATGTTGGTGCGCGCGCCGACCTCGCTGTCGCCCAGGTAGGTCAGGTGGCCGACCTTCACGCCCTCGTGCAGGTGGGCGTTCTTCAGCTCGACGAAGTTACCCACATGCACCTGGCTCTCCAGCACGCTGCCGGGGCGCAGGCGGGCGAACGGGCCGACGTCGCTGCCGGGGCCGACGTCGGCGCCTTCCAGGTGGCTGTTGGCCTTGATGATGGCGCCGCGGCGCAGGACGCTGTTGCGGATGGTGCAGTTCGGGCCGATCTGCACTTCGTCCTCGATGTCCACGCGGCCTTCCAGCACCACGTTGACGTCGATCTGCACGTCGCGGCCGGCGTTGACCTCGCCGCGCACGTCGAAGCGCGCCGGGTCCAGCAGGGTCACGCCCTGGGCCATCAGGCGGCGGGCGATGCGCAGCTGGTAGAAGCGCTCCAGCTCGGCCAGCTGCAGGCGGTCGTTGGCGCCCTGCACTTCCATGGCCGCCTGGGGTTGCGCGGTGGCCACGCGCAGGCCGTCGGCCACCGCCATGGCGATGACGTCGGTGAGGTAGTACTCGCCCTGGGCGTTGGCGTTGGACAGCCGGCCCAACCAGCCTTCCAGGCGCTGGCGCGGCACGCAGAGGATGCCGGTGTTGCCCTCGCGGATGGCGCGCTGCTCGGTGCTTGCGTCCTTCTGTTCGACGATGGCCTTCACCTCGCCGTCCTGGCCGCGGATGATCCGGCCGTAACCGGTGGGGTCGTCCAGCTCCACGGTGAGCAGCGCCAGCTGCTCGGCGCTGGCCTGTTGCAGCAGGCGTTCGAGGGTCGGCAACTCGATCAGCGGCACGTCGCCGTAGAGGATCAGCACACGCTCGGCGCTCAGGTAGGGCGCGGCCTGGGCCACGGCGTGGCCGGTGCCCAGCTGTTGTTCCTGGACCACGAAATTCAGGTCATCGGCCTGCAGGCGCTCGCGCACCCGTTCGGCGCCATGCCCGATCACCACGTGGATGCGCTGCGGGGCGAGGCCACGGGCGGTATCGATCACGTGGGCCAGCATGGGTTTGCCGGCGACCGGATGGAGGACTTTCGGCAGGGCCGAGCGCATGCGCGTGCCCTGGCCGGCGGCGAGGATGACGATTTCGAGGGACATGAAGTTGGACCGTCCTGGTAACGCTGGATGTAGAAAAAGAAAAAGGGTAGCCAAGGCTACCCTTTTCCCCTAGGTCGCTAAAGCCCGGGCCCCGGATTCGTCGCCGACTCCGAAGACCCTGGCCGTTGCGAGCCGGCTCAGCCGCCGAACTTCTTGCGAACCTGCTGGACCGTGCGCAGTTGCGCTGCGGCTTCGGCCAGGCGGGCTGCAGCGGAGCTGTAGTCGAACTCGGCACCTTTGGCGTGCAGAGCCTTCTCAGCTTCCTTCAGCGCGGTCTGAGCGGCCGCTTCGTCGAGGTCGCCCGCGCGGATCACGGTGTCGGCCAGGACCTTCACCATGTTCGGCTGGACTTCGAGGAAACCGCCGGAGATGTAGTACACCTCCTGCTCGCCACCCTGCTTGACCACGCGGATCGGACCCGGCTTGAGCTCGGTGATCAGCGGCGCGTGGCCCGGGGCGATACCCAGATCGCCGAGGGAACCGTGCGCAACGACCATCTCGACCAGACCGGAGAAGATCTCCGCTTCGGCGCTGACGATGTCGCAGTGGACAGTAATAGCCATACCCTTGCCTCACGTAAGCGCCCGTTGCCGGGCGCACGGATTACAGCTTCTTCGCTTTCTCGATGGCTTCTTCGATGCCGCCGACCATGTAGAACGCCTGCTCCGGCAGGTGGTCGTAGTCGCCGTTGAGGATGCCTTTGAAGCCAGCGATGGTGTCCTTCAGGGAGACGTACTTGCCCGGCGAGCCGGTGAAGACTTCTGCCACGAAGAACGGCTGGGACAGGAAGCGCTGGATCTTACGAGCACGGGCCACCAGCAGCTTGTCGGACTCGGACAGTTCGTCCATGCCGAGGATCGCGATGATGTCCTTCAGCTCCTTGTAGCGCTGCAGGATGTACTGCACGCCACGAGCGGTGTCGTAGTGATCCTGGCCGATGACCAGCGGGTCCAGCTGACGGGAGGTGGAGTCCAGCGGGTCCACGGCCGGGTAGATACCCAGCGAGGCGATGTCGCGGGACAGTACCACGGTGGCGTCGAGGTGGGCGAAGGTGGTCGCCGGGCTCGGGTCGGTCAGGTCGTCCGCGGGAACGTAGACGGCCTGGATCGAGGTGATCGAGCCTTGCTTGGTGGAGGTGATGCGCTCTTGCAGCACGCCCATTTCCTCGGCCAGGGTCGGCTGGTAGCCCACTGCGGAAGGCATACGGCCCAGCAGTGCGGATACTTCGGTACCGGCGAGGGTGTAACGGTAGATGTTGTCGATGAACAGCAGTACGTCGCGGCCTTCGTCACGGAACTTCTCTGCCATGGTCAGGCCGGTCAGCGCCACGCGCAGACGGTTGCCCGGCGGCTCGTTCATCTGGCCGTAGACCAGGGCTACCTTGTCGAGAACGTTGGAGTCCTTCATCTCGTGGTAGAAGTCGTTGCCCTCACGGGTACGCTCGCCCACGCCGGCGAACACGGAATAACCGCTGTGCTCGATGGCGATGTTGCGGATCAGCTCCATCATGTTCACGGTCTTGCCGACGCCGGCGCCACCGAACAGGCCTACCTTGCCGCCCTTGGCGAACGGGCAGACCAGGTCGATCACCTTGATGCCGGTTTCCAGCAGCTCGTTGCCGCCAGCCTGGTCGGCGTAGGAGGGAGCCTCGCGGTGGATACCCCAGCGCTCTTCCTCGCCGATGGGGCCGGCTTCGTCGATCGGGTTGCCCAGTACGTCCATGATGCGGCCCAGGGTCGCTTTACCGACCGGGACGGAGATGGCTGCGCCGGTGCTTTCCACGTTCAGGCCACGCTTGAGGCCTTCGGTGGAACCCATCGCAATGGAACGGACCACGCCGTCGCCCAGCTGCTGCTGGACTTCCAGGGTGGTGTCGACGCCCTGAACCTTCAGGGCCTCGTAGATGCTCGGCACGGCATCGCGCGGGAATTCCACGTCGATCACGGCGCCGATGATTTGAACGATACGTCCGCTACTCATGTCTGGTTCCTCTGAATTTTGAACCTGTTCTTACACCGCGGCAGCGCCGCCGACGATTTCCGAGATTTCCTGGGTGATCGCCGCCTGACGCGCCTTGTTGTAGACCAGCTGCAGTTCGCTGATCAGGTCACCGGCGTTGTCGGTAGCGTTCTTCATTGCAATCATCCGGGCCGCCTGCTCACAGGCGTTGTTCTCAACCACCGCCTGGTACACCTGGGATTCCACGTAGCGCACCAGCAGGCCGTCGAGCAGGGCCTTGGCATCGGGCTCGTAGAGGTAGTCCCAGTGGTGTTTCAGGTCTTCGTTGTCCTCGGCCACCAGCGGAACCAGCTGTTCCACGGTCGGCTTCTGGGTCATGGTGTTGACGAACTTGTTGGAAACCACGTACAGGCGATCGATACGCCCGTCCAGGTAGGCATCCAGCATGACCTTGACGCTGCCGATCAGATCGTTGATCGACGGCTCTTCGCCCAGGTGACTGATGGCTGCGACCACGTTGCCGCCATAGTTCTTGAAGAAGGATGCGCCCTTGGCACCGATCACGCACAGGTCGATCTCCGCGCCGGCTTCACGCTGGGCGGACATGTCCTTGACGAGCGCCTTGAACAGGTTGATGTTCAGGCCGCCGGCCAGGCCGCGATCGGAGCTCACCACGATGTAACCGACGCGCTTGACGGGGCGCTCGATCATGAACGGGTGACGGTACTCCGGGTTGGCGTTGGCCAGATGGCCGATCACCTGGCGAATGCGCTCCGCGTAGGGACGGCCGGCCGCCATGCGCATTTGTGCCTTGCGCATCTTGCTCACCGCCACCTTTTCCATGGCATTGGTGATTTTCTGCGTGCTTTTGATGCTCGCAATCTTGCTGCGAATCTCTTTTGCGCCTGCCATTTCACACCTATCGGGTTAGCAGGCGGGGGCCATTACCGGCCCCCGCTGCGGCTTACCAGGTTTGGGTGGCCTTGAACTTCTCGATGCCGGCCTTGATGCCCGCGTCGATTTCGTCGTTGAAGTCACCCTTCTCGTTGATCTTCGCCAGCAGAGCGGCATGCTCGCGCTGGAAGTAAGCGATCAACGCCTGTTCGAAGGCGCCCACCTTGGCGATCTCGACGTCCTGCAGGAAGCCGCGCTCGGCGGCGTACAGGGCCAGCGACATCTCGGCGATGGACATCGGCGCATACTGCTTCTGCTTCATCAGCTCGGTAACGCGCTGACCGTGCTCGAGCTGCTTGCGAGTGGCGTCGTCCAGGTCGGAAGCGAACTGGGCGAAGGCCGCGAGTTCGCGGTACTGCGCCAGTGCGGTACGGATACCGCCGGAGAGCTTCTTGATGATCTTGGTCTGGGCCGCGCCACCAACACGGGATACCGAGATACCGGCGTTGACCGCCGGACGGATGCCCGAGTTGAACATGGAGGTTTCCAGGAAGATCTGACCGTCGGTGATGGAGATCACGTTGGTCGGAACGAACGCGGACACGTCGCCAGCCTGGGTCTCGATGATCGGCAGAGCGGTCAGGGAACCGGTCTTGCCAGTCACGGCGCCATTGGTGAACTTCTCGACGTATTCCTCGGAAACGCGGGAAGCGCGCTCCAGCAGGCGGCTGTGGAGATAGAACACGTCGCCCGGGTAGGCTTCACGGCCCGGCGGACGGCGCAGCAGCAGGGAGATCTGGCGGTAGGCAACGGCCTGCTTGGACAGGTCGTCGTACACGATCAGGGCGTCTTCACCGCGGTCGCGGAAGTATTCGCCCATGGTGCAGCCGGAGTACGGCGCCAGGTACTGCAGAGCAGCGGATTCGGAAGCGCTGGCAACCACCACGATGGTGTTGGCCAGGGCGCCGTTCTCTTCCAGCTTGCGCACGACGTTGGCGATGGTCGATTGCTTCTGACCGATGGCCACGTAGACGCAGCGGATGCCGCTGTCTTTCTGGTTGATGATGGCGTCGACGGCCAGGGCGGTCTTGCCGATCTGACGGTCGCCGATGATCAGCTCGCGCTGGCCACGGCCTACCGGGATCATGGCGTCGACCGACTTGTAGCCGGTCTGCACCGGCTGGTCTACCGACTTACGCCAGATCACGCCCGGTGCCACTTTCTCGACGGCGTCGGTCAGCTTGGCATCGATCGGGCCTTTGCCGTCGATCGGGTTACCCAGCGCGTCGACCACGCGGCCCAGCAGTTCCGGACCGACCGGAACTTCCAGGATGCGGCCGGTGCACTTGGCGTTCATGCCTTCCTTGAGGTCCTGGTATTCACCCAGTACCACGGCGCCGACGGAGTCCTGCTCCAGGTTCAGCGCCATACCGTAGACGCCGCCCGGGAATTCGATCATCTCGCCGTACATGACGTCGGCCAGACCGAAGATGCGCACGATGCCATCGGATACGGAGACGATGGTGCCTTCGTTGCGCGCTTGCGAGGCGACATCGAGTTTCTCGATGCGCCCCTTGATGATTTCACTAATTTCGGAAGGATTGAGTTGCTGCATGCCGCTGCCCCTTCAAACTCAAGATTTCAACGCTTCAGCCAGTTTCGCGATCTTGCCGCGCACCGAGCCATCGATTACCAAGTCACCGGCGCGGATCACCACGCCGCCGATCAGGCTCGCGTCTTCCGACGCATGGAGTCGCACTTCGCGACTGAGCCGGGCGCTGAGAGCCTTGGCGAGTTTGTCCTGCTGTTCCTGGTCCAGGGCGAAGGCGCTCACGACTTCTACCTCGACCAGCTTTTCCTGCTCGGCCTTGAGCTGCTCGAACATCTCGGAGATGGTCGGCAGCAAGTCCAGGCGCTTGTTTTCAGCCACGGTCCGCACGAAGTTCTGGGCCGGAGCGTTGAGCTTGTCGCCACAGACGTCGATCAGGGCATCGGCCTTGGCCGCCGCGGTCAGCTGAGGCTCTTTGAGCAGCTGGCGCACGGTGTCGTCCTGCGACACTGCAGCCAGCACACCCAGAGCAGCGGACCAATCGGCCAATTGCTGATGAGCCTGGGCGTACTCGAAAGCCGCCTTCGCGTAAGGACGAGCCAACGTGGTCAGTTCTGCCATATCGCCCTCGCTCAGATTTCGGCGGCCAGTTGATCAACCAGCTGCTTTTGCGCGTTGGCATCGATCGAAGCACCCAGGATCTTCTCGGCGCCGGACACGGCCAGGGCACCCACTTGGGCACGCAGGGCATCCTTGACGCTGTTCAGTTCCTGTTCGATCTGGGCCTTGGCCTGGGCGATCATGCGATCGCCTTCGGCACGGGCCTGCTCACGGGCTTCATCAACGATCTGATTGGCGCTTTTCTTCGCCTGCTCGATGATTTCGGCCGCCTGAGCCTTGGCCTCGCGCAGTTGCTGGCCCGCTTTCTCGTGGGCCAGTTCCAGGTCACGAGCAGCACGGTTGGCTGCGTCCAGACCGTCGGCGATCTTCTTCTGACGCTCGTGCAGAGCCGCGATGACCGGAGGCCATACGAACTTCATGCAGAAGATGACGAAGATGGCGAACGCAATGGCCTGGCCGATCAGAGTTGCATTAATGTTCACGCCAACACCTCGCTCGTTCGTTGTCAGTCACGAATTTCCGGAATCCGGAAATTACTGGGCTACCTGAGCAATGAACGGGTTAGCGAAGGTGAAGAACAGGGCGATACCAACACCGATCATGGTCACGGCGTCGAGCAGACCGGCGACGATGAACATTTTCACCTGCAGCATCGGAACCATTTCCGGCTGGCGAGCAGCGCCTTCCAGGAATTTACCGCCCAGCAGGCCGAAACCGATGGCGGTACCCAGGGCACCCAGACCGATCAGCAGAGCGACGGCGATAGCAGTGAGTCCAACTACAGTTTCCATTTTTCCTCCCGACTTTCTGTCGTGTTGGTTAAGTTTTGAAGCAAGTTAAGGTGGTGAAACTTCCCTTCCGCCCCCGCCGACGTGGCGGGGAGCGGTCAGAATCTTTGGATCAGTGGCTGTCTTCGTGGGCCATCGACAGGTAGACGATGGTCAGCATCATGAAGATGAAGGCCTGCAGGGTGATGATCAGGATGTGGAACACCGCCCACGCCCAGTTCAGCACCACGCCCATGCCGCCCAGCCAGAGAATGCCGGAGCCGAACATGACGGCGATGAGGATGAAGATCAGCTCGCCGGCGTACATGTTGCCGAACAGACGCAGGGCCAGGGAAACCGGCTTGGCGATCAGGGTGACGAACTCCAGCAGGAAGTTCACCGGGATCAGGATGATCTGCACCAGCATGTTGCTGCTGTGGAACGGGTGCAGGGTCAGCTCGCCGAGGAAGCCGCCGATGCCCTTGACCTTGATGCTGTAGAAGATGATCAGGGCGAACACCGCGATGGACATGCCGAAGGTGGCGTTCGGGTCGGTGGTGGCCACGGCGCGGAAGAACAGGTGCTCGTTGCCGGTGATCTTCGCGGCGGCCAGCGGCAGGAAGTCCACCGGCACCAGGTCGATCAGGTTCATCAGGAAGATCCACACGAACACGGTCAGCGCCAGCGGTGCGATCAGCGGGTTACGGCCGTGGAAGGTGTCCTTCACGCTGCCGTCGACGAACTCGACCATGACTTCGACGAAGTTCTGCAGGCCGCCCGGAATACCGCTGGTGGCCTTCTTGGCTGCCATGCGGAAGATCAGGATGAACACCAGGCCGAGGAATACCGACCAGCCCAGGGTGTCGATGTGGAATGCCCAAAAGCCCATTTCCTTGGCTTGTTCGGCTGTGTGGGCGAACCCCCAGCCACCTTCCGGCAGACGACCGAAGGTCAGGTTCTGCAAGTGGTGCTGGATGTAACCCGAAGCGCTTTCTGCTGCCATGTTTGCCTCAATCGCTCTAAGGTCTTGTAAATGTGTGTCCCATCAGCAGGGGTGCGCACCAGCTGACCATCAGGGTCAGCAGGTAGAGGCCGAACAGAGCCAGGGGCTCCAGCGGCTTCACGCCTGCGAACGCCAGTGCGAAGAGCACTGCCGTCAAAACCAGCTTCCCGGCCTCGCCCGCATAGAAGGAGCGGACGATCATCTGAGCCGAGCGCGCTCCGCTGTAGCGGAACGCCTTGTATGCGAAATAAACGTTCGGCAGCCAGGCGATCAGTCCGCCGAGCAGACCAGAATAGCCGGCAACCACGCCCCGGGAGAAAAACAGGACGGCAGCCCCCAGAAGCACCACGGCCAGCTGGACGAGCAACAGGCGCAAGGCCGGTTGGCGATGGAAGGGCAGGCGGTTCGGCTTGCTGGGTTCCATCTGTCTCAAAGTCCTCTGGCGTCGGCTTCGCAAATCAACAACTTGGCATACTTTGTGCCGACAAAATTGCGCGCAGAGTATAGGGGGCCGGGCATACCCATTCAACAGCCGGGTAGTGATTTCCGACTATCGCTACACAGACGATGGTCTTAGCGGATGTGGGCCAGAACCCCTTGCAACTCGTCCAGCGAGTTGTAGCGGATCACCAGTTGCCCCTTGCCCTTCTGGCCGTGGCGAATCTGCACCGGAGCGCCCAGGCGCTCGGCCAGGCGCTGTTCCAGGCGGCTGATGTCGGGGTCGGACTTGACCACCTTGGCAGGTTCGCCGGGGGCGTTGAGCCAGTGGCGCACCAGTGCCTCGGTCTGGCGCACGGTGAGGCCGCGTGCGACAACATGTCGCGCACCTTCCACCTGCCGCGCCTCGGGCAAACCGAGCAGCGCGCGGGCATGGCCCATCTCCAGGTCGCCGTGGGACAGCAGCGTCTTGATCTCCTCGGGCAGGGCGATCAGGCGCAGCAGATTGGCCACGCTGACGCGGGACTTGCCGACGGCGTCGGCGACCTGCTGCTGGGTCAGCTGGAACTCCTGCTGCAGGCGTTGCAGCGCGACGGCTTCCTCGAGGGGGTTGAGGTCCTCGCGCTGGATGTTCTCGATCAGCGCCATGGCGATGGCGGCTTCGTCCGGCACCTCGCGCACCAGCGCCGGGATGGTGTCCAGGCCGGCCTGCTGGGTGGCGCGCCAGCGGCGCTCGCCGGCGATGATCTCGTAGCGGCCCTTGTCGACGGGGCGCACCACGATGGGTTGCATCACCCCCTGGGCCTTGATGGACAGGGCCAGCTCTTCCAGAGCCTGGGGGTCCATGTCACGGCGCGGCTGGTACTTGCCGCGCTGGATCAGGTCCAGCGGCAGGTGCTGCAGTTCCTTGCTGTCCGCCTGGACGGCCTCTTCCTGCAGGGTGGCGGCGCTGGAGCCACTGAGCAGGGCATCCAGCCCGCGTCCGAGACCTCGTTTCTTAACGGCCATGCGGGTTCCTTAATGGGTCATGCGGTGGCGGCTTTGCGGGCGGCGCGCTGGCGGCGCGAGAGTTCGCCGGCCAGCGCCAGGTAGGCCATGGCCCCGCGCGATTGCTTGTCGTAGACCAGCGCCGGCATGCCGAAGCTGGGTGCCTCGGCCAGTCGCACGTTGCGCGGGATCACGGTGGTGTAGAGCTTGTCGCCGAAGTGTTCCTGCAGCTGCGCGCTGACGTCGTTGGTCAGGCTGATGCGCGGATCGTACATGGTCCGCAACAGGCCCTCGATGTTCAGCGTCGGATTCAGACGCTCGGCGATGCGCTGGATGCTGTTCATCAGGTCGGTCAGGCCTTCCAGCGCGTAGTACTCGCACTGCATGGGGATGATCACGCCGTCAGCGGCGGAGAGGGCGTTGACCGTGAGCATCGACAGCGACGGCGGGCAGTCGATGAGGATGTAGTCGTAGTTCTCGCGCACCGGGGCCAGGGCCTGGCGCAGGCGGTGCTCCTTCATGTCCATCTCCAGCAGCACCACTTCCGCGGCGGTGAGGTCGCGGTTGGCCGGGAGGATCTGGTAGCCGCCGTGCTCGGAGAACTGCATGGCCTGGGCCAGGTCGGCCTCGCCGGTGAGCACGTCGTAGATGGAGTATTCCAGGGACAACTTATCCACACCGCTGCCGGTGGTGGCGTTGCCCTGTGGATCGAGGTCGATCAGCAGCACGCGGCGCTTGGTGGCGACCAGCGAGGCGGCGAGGTTGATGCAGGTGGTGGTCTTGCCGACACCGCCCTTCTGGTTGGCGATCGCGAATACCTTAGCCATGGTTGTCCCCCGTCCCCGTCATGCTCCGGCGCAGTATCAGCAGATGCCGCTGGCCTTGGCAACCCGGCACGCTGAGGGCGTGCTCGGCTTCGACCCGGAAATCTTCCGGGAGTGCCGTCAGCTCCTGCTCCGGGTGCACGCCTTTCATCGCCAGCCAGCGGGTCTCGCCGTCGCCGAGGTGGCGGGTCCAGTTGCAGAAGTCTTCCAGGCTGCTGAAGGCCCGGGAGACGATGCCGTTGAATGCCCGGTCCGGCTGGTAGGCCTCGACCCGGCTGTGGATAACTTCCAGGTTGTGCAGTTTCAGTTCCAGCTTCACCTGGGTGAGGAAGCGGGTCTTCTTGCCGTTGCTGTCGAGCAGCGTCAGGCGCTTGTCCGGGAACAGGATGGCCAGCGGGATGCCGGGCATGCCGCCGCCGCTGCCGACGTCCAGCCAGCGCTCGCCGCCGGCGGCGAGGAAGTGCGGGACGACGCTGAGGCTGTCGAGCAGGTGGCGCGAGACCATCTCATCGATGTCGCGCACCGCGGTGAGGTTGTAGGCCTTGTTCCACTTCGCCAGCAGGGCGAGGTAGGCGAGCAGGCCCTGGCGGCCGGCTTCGTCGAGTTCGACGCCGAGCGCCGCGGCACCACGCACGAGTTCGTCGGAGTGGGCTTGGGTGACCTGGGACATCAGGCGCTCTGCTCCAGTTGGCGGCCGCTGGCGCGCTTCTTCAGGTGGATCAGCAGCAGCGAGATGGCCGCCGGGGTGACACCGGGGATGCGCCCGGCCTGGCCGAGTGTCTCGGGGCGGGCCTGGCCGAGCTTGTTCTGGATCTCCTTGGACAGCCCGGAGATGCCCGTGTAGTCGATATCCACAGGCAGGCGGGTGTCCTCGCTGGCGCGCAGGCGGGCTATCTCTTCCTGCTGGCGGTCGATGTAGCCGGCGTACTTGGTGCGGATCTCCACCTGCTCGGCGACCTGCGGGTCCTCGGCGCTGGCGCCGGTCACTTCGGCCAGGCTGGCGTAGTCGATTTCCGGGCGGGCCAGCAGGTTGAGCAGGTTGTACTCGTGGGCCAGCGGGGTGCCGAAGCGCTCGGCGATGGCGTCGCCCTGCGGGGTGTTCGGCCGCACCCAGGTGCTCTTCAGGCGCTGTTCCTCGCGCTCGATGCCTTCGCGCTTGGCCTCGAAGGCCGCCCAGCGGCGGTCGTCGACCAGGCCCAACTCGCGGCCCTTCTCGGTCAGGCGCAGGTCGGCGTTGTCCTCGCGCAGGATCAGCCGGTACTCGGCGCGCGAAGTGAACATGCGGTACGGCTCCTGGGTGCCCAGGGTGATCAGGTCGTCCACCAGCACGCCGATGTACGCCTCGTCGCGGCGCGGGCACCAGGCCTCACGGCTCTGGGCGCGCAGCGCGGCGTTGGCGCCGGCGAGCAGGCCCTGGGCGCCGGCTTCTTCGTAGCCGGTGGTGCCGTTGATCTGGCCGGCGAAGAACAGGCCGCCGATGACTTTCGTCTCCAGGCTGTACTTCAGGTCGCGCGGGTCGAAGTAGTCGTACTCGATGGCATAGCCCGGGCGCACGATGTGGGCGTTCTCCATGCCGCGGATGGAACGCACGATCTGCAGCTGCACGTCGAACGGCAGCGAGGTGGAGATGCCGTTGGGGTACAGCTCGTGGGTGGTCAGGCCCTCGGGTTCGAGGAATACCTGGTGGCTGTCCTTGTCGGCGAAGCGATGGATCTTGTCCTCGATCGACGGGCAGTAGCGCGGGCCGATGCCCTCGATGACGCCGGAGTACATCGGCGAGCGGTCGAGGTTGGCGGCGATGATCTCGTGGGTGCGCGCGTTGGTGTGGGTGATCCAGCAGCTGACCTGGCGCGGGTGCTCTTCCTTGCTGCCGAGGAAGGACATCACCGGGATCGGGGTATCGCCGGACTGCTCGGTCATCACCGAGAAGTCCACGCTGCGGCCGTCGATGCGCGGCGGCGTGCCGGTCTTCAGGCGGCCGACGCGCAGCGGCAGTTCGCGCAGGCGCCTGGCCAGGGCGATGGCCGGCGGATCACCGGCGCGGCCGCCGGAGTAGTTCTGCAGGCCGATGTGGATAAGTCCGCCGAGGAAGGTGCCGGCGGTCAGTACCACCTGGTCCGCGTGGAATTTCAGACCCATCTGAGTCACCACGCCGCGCACCTGGTCCTGTTCGACGATCAGGTCGTCGCAGGCCTGCTGGAATATCCACAGGTTCGGCTGGTTCTCCAGGATCTCGCGCACCGCGGCCTTGTACAGCACGCGGTCGGCCTGGGCGCGGGTAGCGCGCACGGCGGGGCCCTTGCGGCTGTTGAGCACGCGGAACTGGATGCCGCCCTTGTCGGTGGCGTGCGCCATGGCGCCGCCCAGGGCATCGATTTCCTTGACCAGGTGGCTCTTGCCGATACCGCCGATGGCCGGGTTGCAGCTCATCTGGCCCAGGGTTTCCACATTGTGGGTGAGCAGCAGGGTCTTCACGCCCATGCGTGCGGCCGCCAGCGCGGCCTCCGTGCCGGCATGGCCACCGCCGATCACTATCACGTCAAAACGGGAAGGGAAATCCACCACGCACCTCGTGCCTGTCGATCAGGGAAAGAAAAAGAGAGCCGCACAGTATAGGGGCTTAGCCCTGCCGATTGAAGGGACCTGTATGAAAAGTAGCCAATCGGCATTTCGTGCGTCACACGAGGGAATGCTTCATTCACAAAATAAAGAGAGAGGGAATTTTTAAATCTTTTTAGAGCTAGTGATTATGTTTGGTGTGGACAATTTTTGTGGATAAGTGCTTCGGGGCCTTCTGGAGCGAGATTTACAGCGAAGGATAAACCTGTGCCGAAGGTGTCCGGAAGCAGGGCACTTCCGGTTGAACACCTGTGCATGGAATGCAGGGTTATGCACAGGCAGGTTATCCCCGGTTTTGGCCACTGGGTTGTCTACGTAGCTATACGGTAGTTTTCCACAGGGTTCAGGGCGGCATGTGAATAGGTTGATCCAGGCCAGATTCCACGGTGGTTTCGTTGTTTACGCCGATAGATCAATCCACAAGCTGCCAGGGATATGGGCAAGGAAAGGGGCTATCCACAGGTCATTTCTTCCTGTGTTCAAAACCAGGACGTGGGGAACGGGCACGGTTCTTCGTAGGAGCGAGCTTGCTCGCGAACCCCTGGGAGTGAGTTCCTGGACAGAAGCGAGCGTGTACCATCGCCACTCTTCACCCGAACCAAGACAGCCAGTCATGAGTGAATACCAGTACTACGAATTCGCAGCCATCGATCGGCCGCTCACCCCGCAAGAGATGGCCGAACTGCGAGCCAGGTCCGGTCGCGCCGTCATTACTCCGACCGTTTTCACCAACCAATACAACTGGGGTGATCTCAACGGCGACCCGGATGAGTGGATGCGGCGCTATTTCGACGCCTTTGTCTATTTCGCCAGTTTTGCCAGCTGCCGGCTGTCGTTGCGGCTGCCCAGGTCCGCCCTCCCGGCGGAACGGGTATTACCCTTCGCCATCGCCTCCTTCAGTTTTTCCATCGTCGCCAGCGATTCGCATTGGTGCTTCAACTGGATGCTCGACGAGACCGAGAACTTCGATCGTTTCGCCGTGGACAATGGCACGCAATGGATGCCGCGCCTGCTGCCATTGCGGGAGGAATTGCAGGGCGGCGACCTGCGCCCGCTCTACCTGGGTTGGCTGGCGGATGCGCCTTTCCTGGAAGCTGAGGATGAGGAACCCGAGGTCCCGCCAGGCCTGACGGAGTTATCCACAGCGCAGCAAGCCCTGGTGGAGTTCCTCGAGATCGACCCGGACCTGCTGGACGCGGCTGCGGAGCCATGCGCTGGGACCGCCAGGCGTCGCGTGGCCGAACTCTGCGAACGCGCGGAGGCGATCGCTTCGGCCCGTTAGCGAAGTCACTGGAGAGTTTGTTTTCAGACGCAACTATCCGGAATTTCCGGATAGTTGCCTCAGGCGCGAGCTCATGACTGGCAAAGATGTTCTTCAGGTGCTCGCTGACGGTGCGCACATCCACCCCGAACAGTTCGGCCATCAGCTTCTGAGACAGCCACAGGGTTTCGTCCTCATAGGGGGCCTCGATGCTCTGTTCGCCGGCCTGGCCAGTGAAGATCAGGAACTCGGCCGTGCTGTTGCGGATCAGTTTTTTGCCATTCATCCCAGTACCCCTACGCAGTCATCACTTCGACCAAGCGTTCGACAGTGATTCAGCCTGCTTCAGCACCAGTTCCCTCTGGCTTCAGGCAGGCCAGTACAGTCGCTTCAGCGGTACGATTCGTTTGGTTTCGGCGTCGGTGGCGTCATAGTGTTCGATCAGGGCGCGCACCACATGGTCCAATGTCCACATTGCCAGCGGGATGGAGGCGCGCTCCGCTTCATACTGAGCCTCTTTGGTGAAACCGCCGGTACTGACGTATAGCCCGCGATCATCCTTGTGGCGGCCGCCCAGGAAGCTGCGAATCTCCTGGCTGCCCATTTGCCCCTTGCGGTGCTTGACCTCCACGACGATGCGCGGGTGCTCGAAGCCGAAGCCATCGGGCGAGGCGACTATGTCTTTGCCCCGGTCGGAACCAGGCGGCGAGACCTGGGTTTTGTAGCCCATGGCGCGCAGAATGCCGGCGACCAGTTGCTGCATGTCGTCCCAGTCGAGCTCGTTGACACGGTCCTTGATGCGCTCCAGGGCTTGGGAGTCGATATCGGCCAGCGGGTCGACGACGGCTTCTTCGGTTTCCTCTTCTGTTACCGGCACCGGCTTACCCTTCAGCGCCGCCAGTACTTCGGAAGCGGCAGCGGGCGGCACTTCGAACAGCGTCAGCGTCGAGCCCAGGCTGTTCTTGGTGCTGGCGCTGAGATTGTCACGAGCCAGTTCCTGGGGTTGCCAGCGCACTTTGCGTGCCAATGGCATGCCTTGCTCGACCCATTCGGGATGGTGTTCGGAAGGCCCGTTGACTTGACCCACCATGTAGGTGCGGTTGGCTGGGGAATAGGTAATGGCCCAGTCCCCGTCCTGAATCTCATTGACGAAGCGCCACACTTGCGAGGCGCCAGAGATCACGGAACCTTGCTTCATTTGCGGCTCGGCCGATTGGTACAAGGCGATCAGTTGCTTGCGGGCAATTCCCGGTTTAGCTTGCGCCGAGATCTGTCGCCAGCCGATCGCTGCAATTCCGTGTTCTCTGAAGGCTTCATACAGACTTCCGCCTTCACCGCGTACCATCCACATCCGCGCCATACACGATCCTTAAAGATTTGCAGATTAAAGAGGGATGATGAGGCGCTCTACTTTACGGGGCCGATCGATATCATCAAGCCTCACTTCCCGATACAGAAGCTGGAGAAGATCCTCCCCAGCAGATCATCGGAGCTGAACGCCCCGGTGATCTCACCCAGGGCCTGCTGGGCGTGGCGCAGGTCCTCGGCGAGCAGTTCGCCGGCGCCGGCGAGCAGCAGTTGGGCGTGGCCGTGGTCGAGGTGCTGGCCGGCCTGGCGCAGGGCTTCCAGGTGGCGGCGGCGGGCGCTGAAGCTGCTTTCGGCGGTCTGTTCGAAGCCCATGCAGGCCTTCAGGTGTTCGCGCAGCAGGTCCAGGCCGTCGCCGGAGCGTGCGGAGAGGGTCAGGGTGACGTGGCCGTCGGCGCTTTCCTCGATGCCTACCGGGCTTGTGGATAAGTCGGCCTTGTTGCGGATGAGGGTGACCCGCGTCGGGTCCGGGCGTTCGTCGAGGAATTCCGGCCAGAGGGCGAAGGGATCGGCGGCCTCCGGCGCGGTGGAGTCGATCACCAGCAGCACCCGGTCGGCCTCGCCTATGGCCTTGAGGGCGCGTTCCACGCCGATCTTTTCCACATGGTCTTCGGTGTCGCGCAGACCGGCGGTGTCCACGACGTGCAGCGGCATGCCGTCGATGTGGATATGTTCGCGCAGCACGTCGCGGGTGGTGCCGGCGATGTCGGTGACGATGGCCGCCTCGCGCCCGGCCAGGGCGTTGAGCAGGCTGGACTTGCCGGCGTTGGGGCGGCCGGCGATCACCACCGTCATGCCGTCGCGCAGCAGCGCGCCCTGGCCGGCTTCGCGCAGCACGCCGGCGAGCTCGGCGCGGACCTTATCGAGCTGCGACAGCACGTGGCCATCGGCGAGGAAGTCGATTTCCTCCTCGGGGAAATCGATGGCCGCCTCGACGTAGATGCGCAGCTGGATCAGCTGTTCGGTGAGCTGGTGCACACGCCGCGAGAACTCGCCCTGCAGAGAGCGCACGGCATTTCGCGCGGCCTGGGCCGAGCTGGCCTCGATGAGGTCGGCGATGGCCTCGGCCTGGGCCAGGTCGAGCTTGTCGTTGAGGAAGGCGCGCTCGCTGAACTCGCCGGGGCGCGCCTGGCGCGAACCCAGTTCCAGGCAGCGCTGCAGGAGCATGTCCAGCACCACCGGGCCGCCGTGGCCGTGCAGTTCCACCACGTCCTCGCCGGTGAAGGAATTGGGGCCGCGGAAGAACAGCAGCAGGCCTTCGTCGATCACCTCGCCCTGGTCGTCGTAGAAGGGCCCGTAGTGGGCGAAGCGCGGCTGCGGCTCGCGGCCGCTGAGGCTGATGGCGATGGGCAGCGCCCGCGGCCCGGAGACGCGGACGATACCCACGCCGCCCCGGCCCTGGGCGGTGGCAACGGCGGCGATGGTTTCACGGGCTGCGTTCATGGTTTTCCTCCGGATAGCAGAACGCCCCACGAGGGGGCGTTCTGAAGGTGGTTCGACAGCGCGGGGATCAGGCGGCCTTGGCCTTGCTCGTGGCGCGTTCGATCTGCCGGGTAATGTACCACTGCTGGGCAATGGACAGGCAGTTGTTGACCACCCAGTACAGCACCAGGCCGGCCGGGAACCACAGGAAGAAGAAGGTGAAGACGATCGGCATCAGCTTCATCACCTTGGCCTGCATGGGGTCCGGCGGGGTCGGGTTGAGCATCTGCTGGACCAGCATGGTGGCGCCCATGATGATCGGCAGGATGAAGAACGGATCCTTCACCGAGAGGTCGGTGATCCAGCCCAGCCACGGGGCCTGGCGCATCTCGACGCTTTCCAGCAGTACCCAGTAGAGGGAGAGGAACACCGGCATCTGCACCAGGATCGGCAGGCAGCCGCCCAGCGGGTTGATCTTCTCCTTCTTGTACAGCTCCATCATCGCCTGGGACATCTTCTGGCGATCGTCGCCGTGCTGTTCCTTGATCGCGGCCATCTTCGGCGAGACGGCACGCATGCGCGCCATCGACTTGTAGCTGGCGGCGGACAGCGGGAAGAAGGCCAGCTTGATGACGATGGTCAGCAGGATGATCGACCAGCCCCAGTTGCCGACCAGGCCGTGGATGTGTTGCAGCAGCCAGAAGATCGGCTGGGCGATGAACCACAGCGGGCCGTAGTCGACGGTCAGCTCCAGGCCCGGGGACAGCTCGCCCAGGTACTTCTGCAGCTTGGGACCGGCATACAGGGTCAGGCTGGTCTCGCCCTTGGCACCGGCGGGCACGCTGAGGGTCGGGCCGGTGAAGCCGACGATGTAGTTGCCCTGGGCGTCCTTGCGCGTCATCACGTTGTGGGTGTCGCCCTTGGCGGGCACCCAGGCGGTGACGAAGTAGTGCTGCAGCCAGGCTACCCAGCCGCCCTGCAGGGTCTGCTTGAAGGGCTCCTTGTCCATGTCCTTCATGGACACTTTCACGTAGGGCTTCTCCGGGGTCCAGACCGCGGCGCCCAGGTAGGTGGACACGCCGGTGGCGGTGGTGGACGACGGATCGGCGCTGGCGTCACGCTTGAGCTGGGCGAACAGCGAGGCGCTCCAGGGCTTGGCGCTCTGGTTGTCGATCAGGTAGGTGACGTCGATCTGGTAGGCGTTCGGGTTGATGCAGTCGAGCTTCTTCTGCGCCTTTTCCTTGTCGCTGCAGTCGGTCTTCAGGCCGCGGTGGAAGGTGAAGCGCTTGATGTAGCTGACACCGTCGCGGGCGAAGTTCAGGTCGACCACCAGTTGGTCCTGGCCGTCGGCCAGTTGGTACTGGGGCTTGGCGCTGCTGTACAGCGGGCGGCCGGCGACGGCGGCGTCCGGACCGTCGGTGCCGGTCAGGCCGCTCTGCGCCAGGTAGGTGCGCTGGCCATGCTCGAACAGGGCGAAGGGCAGGTCCGGGCGATCCTGGCGCATCGGGTACTGGGTCAGGCCCAGTTGCACCACGTCGCCACCGCGCGGATCGATGGCCAGGTCGAGGACGTCGGTCTTCACCTGGATCAGCTGGCCGTTGGCGGCTGCCGGTTGCTGGGCGCTGGGCAGCCCGGTTTCGCCGCTCTGGGCGGTCGGTACGTCGGCGCTGGCAGTGCCGCCGGCCGGCACGGAAGTGTCCGGAAGGCCTTGGGGCTGCTGGTTGAACGACGCGGTCTGGGCCGGCAGTTCAGGCTGACCGTAGTCCTTGTTCCACTGGAGAACCAGCGCATAGGACACGATAGCCAGGGCGACGATGAGGATCGAGCGTTTGATGTCCATGGTTACTCGGCCGTCGAGGATGGGCGGTGCTTGGAAGTGGCGGGCGGCACGGGATCATAGCCACCGGGATGCCAGGGATGGCAGCGGCCCAGGCGACGCAGGGCCAGCCAGCCGCCGCGCAGGAAGCCATGGTGTTCGATGGCTTCGTACGCGTAGCAGGAGCAGCTGGGGTGAAAGCGACAGTGACTGGCCATCAAGGGGCTGATGGCGTAGCGGTAAAACTGGATGAGAAGCAGCGCCAGTCTACGCATGGGAACTGTCGGCGACCCCCGGAGGTTCGGTTGCGCTTTCCGGCCGGGGTCGGTTGCGCAGCAGGCGTTTGAAGAGCTTGCCGAATTGCTGGTGCAGTTCGGGGTTCTGCAATTCACCCAACCCCTTGCGCGCAATGACCACGATGTCCAGGCCAGCCAGGGCTTCCTGGTTGTGCCGGAACGATTCGCGGATCAGGCGTTTGAGGCGGTTGCGCTCGACGGCGAGCTTGACGTTCTTCTTGCCGATCACCAGGCCGAGGCGGGGGTGATCCAGAGCGTTTTCGCGCGCCAGCAGCAGGACGTGCTTACCGGAAACCTTGGCGCTGGGGGAGTCGAAGACCGCTGTGAAGTGCCGGGCTGTCAGAAGACGCTTTTCCCGGTCGAATCCTCGACTCACCACCTGTGCCGGGCGAATCAGACGGTCAGACGCTTGCGGCCCTTGGCGCGACGACGCGACAGAACCTGACGGCCGTTCTTGGTGGCCATGCGAGCGCGGAAACCGTGGACGCGAGCGCGCTTGAGAGTGCTGGGTTGGAAAGTACGTTTCATTGTTCGGTACCTGGATTGATGACCTGAGGTCGCAGGGACCCCGTTTAAAGAGACCGGCGATTCTAGTGAAAACACCGGTGCAGGTCAATTTCCAACCAGCCGGTAATTGCCCAGCGGCTTTCTGCAGAAATAGAAAGCAAGGAAAAGGTTTCTTAAAAGATGGTGAAAGCGATTGTTACTAGGGAGCGCCAGATCTGTGGATAAGTCAATTCCGGCCACTGTTTCCGTGGCACGGCGGATTTGACGAAGGTGTCGAGAAGTGGTGACCCTCCTGTGCGGCGGCAGTGGATAATCTGGGGAAGAAAGACCGGTTTGTCCACAGCGGAAGTTCTCAACAGCTTTCCAGCCTGGTTCATCCCCCATCGGTGCAGGGGTTATCCACAACTTTCAGGGTGCGCCGGCTGTTGCCATGTGCCATCATTAAGGCCTTGATTTTGCTTGCCCACTTGTTGATTTCTCATGTGGATAAGTCGCTAGCGCACGGCTACAATTGCGCTTTCCTTTTCGTTCCATTCCTTTCCAATCTCCTGGGGGATACCCGTGTCCGTGGAACTCTGGCAGCAGTGCGTGGAATTGCTCCGCGACGAGCTGCCATCCCAGCAATTCAACACCTGGATCCGGCCGCTGCAGGTCGAGGCCGAGGGCGAGGAGCTGCGTGTCTACGCACCGAACCGCTTCGTGTTGGACTGGGTCAACGAAAAATACATGGGGCGTCTGCTCGAACTGCTGGGTGAGCGTGGCAATGGGCAGATTCCCGCCCTCTCGCTGCTCATCGGCAGCCGCCGCAGCCGGGCCCCGCGTCCTGCGCTGATGCCGCAGAGCCACGCGATGCCCGCGCCGACCATCACCCCGCCGCCCTCGCCGGCGCAGGTGCGCGCAGCCAAGGCCCAGGCCTACCAGGCCGAGGCACCGGCCCAGGCCGAAGCGGCCAGCCGTGTGCAACAGATGCAGCTCAACGTGCAGGAGCCGATGCCCGACATCGACGAGTCCAGCCCGAGCATCGACCCGCTGGCCGCCGCAGCGGCCATGCCTGCGGCGCCGGCGGTGCGCACCGAGCGCAACGTGCAGGTGGAGGGCGCGCTCAAGCACACCAGCTACCTGAACCGCACCTTCACCTTCGAGAACTTCGTCGAGGGCAAGTCCAACCAGCTGGCCCGCGCCGCGGCCTGGCAGGTGGCGGACAACCTCAAGCACGGCTACAACCCGCTTTTCCTTTATGGGGGCGTGGGCCTGGGCAAGACGCACCTGATGCACGCCGTGGGCAACCACCTGCTGAAGAAGAACCCGAACGCCAAGGTCGTGTACCTGCATTCGGAGCGCTTCGTCGCGGACATGGTCAAGGCCCTGCAGCTGAACGCCATCAACGAGTTCAAGCGCTTCTACCGCTCGGTGGACGCCCTGCTGATCGACGACATCCAGTTCTTCGCCCGCAAGGAGCGTTCCCAGGAAGAGTTCTTCCATACCTTCAACGCCCTCCTGGAAGGCGGCCAGCAGGTGATCCTCACCAGCGACCGCTACCCGAAGGAGATCGAAGGCCTGGAAGAGCGCCTGAAATCGCGCTTCGGCTGGGGCCTGACGGTGGCTGTGGAGCCGCCGGAACTGGAAACCCGCGTGGCCATCCTGATGAAGAAGGCCGAGCAGGCGAAGGTGGAGTTGCCGCACGACGCGGCCTTCTTCATCGCCCAGCGCATCCGCTCCAACGTGCGCGAGCTTGAGGGGGCCCTGAAAAGGGTGATCGCCCACTCCCACTTCATGGGCCGGCCGATCACCATCGAGCTGATCCGCGAGTCGCTGAAGGACCTGCTGGCCCTGCAGGACAAGCTGGTCAGCATCGACAACATCCAGCGCACCGTCGCCGAGTACTACAAGATCAAGATCGCCGACCTGCTGTCCAAGCGCCGTTCGCGCTCGGTGGCGCGTCCGCGCCAGGTGGCCATGGCCCTGTCCAAGGAACTGACCAACCACAGCCTGCCGGAGATCGGCGTGGCTTTCGGTGGTCGGGACCACACCACGGTGCTGCACGCCTGTCGTAAGATCGCTCAACTGAAGGAATCCGACGCGGACATCCGCGAGGACTACAAGAACCTGCTGCGTACGCTGACCACCTGAGGCCAAGCTGCAGCCCCACGAGGCAAGGGATTAGACCATGCATTTCACCATTCAACGCGAAGCTCTGTTGAAACCCCTGCAACTGGTCGCTGGTGTGGTCGAACGCCGCCAGACGCTGCCGGTTCTGTCCAACGTACTGCTGGTGGTCCAGGGCCAGCAGCTGTCGCTGACCGGTACCGACCTCGAGGTCGAACTGATTGGCCGCGTCACCCTGGAAGAGCCGGCCGAACCGGGCGAGATCACCGTTCCGGCGCGCAAGCTCATGGACATCTGCAAGAGCCTGCCCAGCGACGCGCTGATCGACATCCGCGTCGACGAGCAGAAGCTGCTGGTGAAGGCCGGCCGTAGCCGCTTCACCCTGTCGACGCTGCCGGCCAACGACTTCCCCTCCGTGGAGGAAGGCCCGGGCTCGCTGACCTTCAGCCTGGTGCAGAGCAAGCTGCGTCGCCTGATCGACCGCACCAGCTTCGCGATGGCCCAGCAGGACGTGCGCTACTACCTCAACGGCATGCTGCTGGAAGTCTCCAGCGGCACCCTGCGCGCCGTGGCCACCGACGGCCACCGCCTGGCCATGTGCTCCTTCACCGGCGGCGTGCCGGAAGCCCAGGACCGCCACCAGGTCATCGTGCCGCGCAAAGGCATCCTGGAACTGGCGCGCCTGCTCACCGAGCAGGACGGCCAGGTGGACATCGTCCTCGGCCAGCACCACATCCGCGCCACCACCGGCGAATTCACCTTCACTTCCAAGCTGGTGGACGGCAAGTTCCCCGACTATGAGCGCGTGCTGCCCAAGGGCGGCGACAAGCTGGTGATCGGTGACCGCCAACTGCTGCGTGAAGCCTTCAGCCGTACCGCGATCCTCTCCAACGAGAAGTACCGCGGCATTCGCCTGCAACTGACCTCCGGCCTGCTGAAGATCCAGGCGAACAACCCGGAGCAGGAGGAAGCGGAGGAAGAAGTGCAGGTCGACTACAACGGCAGCAGCCTGGAAATCGGCTTCAACGTCAGCTACCTGCTGGACGTACTGGGCGTGATGGGCACCGAGCAGGTTCGCATGATCCTCTCCGACGCCAACAGCAGCGCCCTGCTGCAGGAAGCCGACAACGACGACTCCGCCTATGTCGTCATGCCGATGCGTCTCTGACCTTCACTGAATGTCACTGACCCGCGTCTCGGTCACCGCGGTGCGCAACCTGCACCCGGTGACCTTCTCCCCCTCCCCTCGCATCAACATCCTCTACGGCGAAAACGGCAGCGGCAAGACCAGCGTGCTCGAAGCCGTCCACCTGCTCGGCCTTGCCCGCTCCTTCCGCAGCCAGCGCCTGCAACCGGTCATCCAGTATGAACAGGCCGCCTGCACCGTCTTTGGCCAGGTTCAGCTGGCCAATGGCATGACCAGCAACCTGGGTGTGTCCCGGGAGCGCCAGGGCGATTTCCAGATCCGCATCGACGGCCAGAATGCGCGCAGCACTGCGCAGCTGGCGGAAACCTTGCCGCTGCAACTGATCAACCCGGACAGCTTCCGCCTGCTGGAAGGCGCGCCGAAGATTCGTCGGCAGTTCCTCGACTGGGGAGTGTTCCACGTGGAACAACGCTTCATGGTCGCCTGGCAGCGGCTGCAGAAGGCGCTGCGCCAGCGGAACTCGTGGCTTCGACATGGTAGACTGGACGGTGCTTCGCAGGCTGCCTGGGATCGCGAATTGTGTACTGCCAGCGACGAAATCGATGGCTATCGGCGGTCCTATATCCAGGCCCTCAAACCGGTCTTCGAACAGACGCTGGGCGAGTTGATCCGATTGGACCAGCTCACCCTCAGCTATTACCGCGGCTGGGACAAGGATCGCGAGCTGAGCGAGGTATTGAACGGCAGCTTGTTGCGCGACCAGCAGATGGGGCATACCCAGGCTGGACCGCAACGGGCCGATCTACGAATTCGCCTGGGCGGGCATAACGCGGCGGAGATCCTGTCGCGGGGGCAGCAGAAACTGGTCGTATGCGCCCTGCGTATCGCCCAGGGGCACCTGATCAATCAGGCCAAGCGAGGACAGTGCGTCTACCTGGTGGACGACCTGCCCTCGGAACTCGACGAAAAGCACCGGCGTTCGTTGTGCCGGCTGCTTGAAGACTTGGGTTGCCAGGTATTCATCACCTGCGTCGACCCTGAACCATTGAAGGACGGCTGGCGAACGGACACGCCGGTTGCGATGTTCCACGTGGAACATGGGCATGTCTCTCAGACCACCCTCGGGAGTGAAGAATGAGCGAGAACAACACGTACGACTCTAACAGCATCAAGGTGCTGAAGGGGCTGGACGCGGTACGCAAGCGTCCGGGTATGTACATCGGCGACACGGACGATGGCACCGGCCTGCACCACATGGTGTTCGAGGTGCTGGACAACTCGATCGACGAAGCTCTGGCTGGCTACTGCAGCGAGATCAGCGTCACCATCCACACCGATGAGTCGATCACCGTCCGCGACAACGGCCGTGGCATTCCGGTCGATATCCACAAGGAAGAAGGGGTTTCCGCGGCCGAGGTCATCATGACCGTACTGCACGCCGGCGGTAAGTTCGACGACAACTCCTACAAGGTTTCCGGTGGCTTGCACGGTGTGGGTGTGTCCGTGGTGAACGCGCTCTCCGAGGAGCTGCGCCTGACCATCCGCCGCGAAGGCAAGGTTTGGGAGCAGATCTACCGTCACGGCGTGCCGCAGTTCCCGCTGCGCCCGGTGGGCGAGACCGATGGCTCGGGTACCGAGGTGCACTTCAAGGCCTCCAACGAGACCTTCACCAGCATCCATTTCAGCTGGGACATCCTGGCCAAGCGCATCCGCGAGCTGTCCTTCCTCAATTCCGGCGTGGGCATCCTGCTGCGCGACGAACGCACCGGCAAGGAAGAGCTGTTCAAGTACGAGGGCGGCCTGCGCGCCTTCGTCGAGTACCTGAACACCAACAAGAACATCGTCAACCAGGTGTTCCACTTCAACACCCAGCGCGAGGAAGACGGCGTTGGCGTGGAAGTCGCCCTGCAGTGGAACGACAGCTTCAACGAGAACATTCTCTGCTTCACCAACAACATTCCGCAGCGTGACGGCGGTACCCACCTGGCGGGCTTCCGCTCTGCCCTCACCCGCCACCTGAACAACTACATCGAGCAGGAAGGCCTGGCGAAGAAATACAAGATCGCCACCACCGGCGACGATGCCCGGGAAGGCCTGACCGCGATCATTTCGGTGAAGGTGCCGGATCCGAAGTTCAGCTCGCAGACCAAGGACAAGCTGGTGTCCTCCGAAGTGAAGACCGCGGTGGAACAGGAAATGGGCAAGTACTTCGCCGACTTCCTGCTGGAGAACCCCAACGAAGCCAAGGCCGTGGTCGGCAAGATGATCGACGCCGCCCGCGCCCGCGAGGCCGCGCGCAAGGCCCGCGAGATGACCCGCCGCAAGGGCGCGCTGGACATCGCCGGCCTGCCGGGCAAGCTCGCCGACTGCCAGGAGAAGGACCCCGCCCTCTCCGAGCTGTACATCGTGGAAGGTGACTCCGCGGGCGGTTCTGCCAAGCAGGGCCGTAACCGCAAGACCCAGGCGATCCTGCCGCTCAAGGGCAAGATCCTCAACGTCGAGAAGGCTCGCTTCGACAAGATGCTGTCCTCCCAGGAGGTCGGCACCCTGATCACCGCGCTGGGCTGCGGCATCGGGCGCGAGGAATACAACATCGACAAGCTGCGCTACCACAACATCATCATCATGACCGATGCTGACGTCGACGGTTCGCACATCCGTACCCTGCTGCTGACCTTCTTCTTCCGCCAGCTGCCCGAGCTGGTCGAGCGTGGCTACATCTACATCGCCCAGCCGCCGCTGTACAAGGTGAAGAAAGGCAAGCAGGAGCAGTACATCAAGGACGACGTGGCCATGGAGGAATACATGACCCAGTCGGCCCTCGAAGACGCCAGCGTGCACGTCAACGAAAGCGCCCCGGGCCTGTCCGGCGAAGCGCTGGAGAAGCTGGTCAACGAGTACCGCACCGTCATGCGTACCCTCTCCCGCCTGTCGCGCCTGTACCCGCAGGACCTGACCGAGCACTTCGTCTACCTGCCGCGCATCGACGTCGAGCAGCTGGGCGACCAGGCCGCCATGCAGGCCTGGCTGGAGCAGTACCAGGCGCGCCTGAAGACTTCCGAGAAGTCCGGCCTGACCTACACCGCCAGCCTGCGCGAAGACCGCGAGCGCCACCTGTGGCTGCCCGAGGTGGAGATGGTCGCCCACGGCCTGTCCAACTACGTGACCTTCAACCGCGACTTCTTCGCCAGCAACGACTACCGCTCGGTCACCGAGCTGGGCGCCAAGCTGAACAGCCTGATGGAAGAAGGCGCCTACGTGCAGAAGGGCGAGCGCAAGCGGCCGGTCTCCAGCTTCAAGGACGCCCTGGAATGGCTGATGGCCGAAGGCACCAAGCGCCACAGCATCCAGCGATACAAAGGCCTCGGCGAGATGAACCCGGACCAGCTGTGGGAAACCACCATGGACCCGAACGTCCGCCGCATGCTGAAGGTGACCATCGAGGACGCCATCGCCGCCGACCAGATCTTCAACACCCTGATGGGCGATGCCGTGGAGCCGCGCCGCGACTTCATCGAAAGCAACGCCCTGGCGGTGTCGAACCTGGACGTGTGATTGGTGAAGCACTTGGGGGCTGACAACGTTGAACGGATATCCTGCTAGACGTTAACTGCCCTGCTGCTCTTGAAAACCCCGGCTCTCCGAAAGGTCAGCCGGGGTTTTTTATGGCTGGTCGCCAGAATGGTTGCTACCGGTGATCGGGCGTGAGTCATTCCGGCTTCCGTAGCCTTGGCTTGGCTAATCGCTATTGTCGTCGACGGCTATGGCCGGGCCGAACAGTTCCAGGGAACTGGATGCCTCCGCAAAGCGATAGCCCATGGCTCTATAACCCGCCTCCCGCTTGCTCCACATCCGAAGCAAGGCAGGGTGCCCTGCGTCGACGAAGTCGATGATGCGCACGTCAGCCTTGCTCGAATGTTCACGGTGGAGCCGCCCCGCATACTGTTGAAGCGTTCCCTTCCAGGAGACCGGCATGGCCAGTATGAGCGTATCCAGGGGAGGATGATCGAAGCCTTCGCCCACCAGCTTGCCGGTGGCCAGGATTACCCGGGGTGCATCGGCAGGCAGGGCCGCCAACCCCTCCATGAGGGCTGCACGCTGTTTCCTGGAAAGCCGGCCATGCAGTGCGAACAGATTCTTGATCTGCCCAGGCAATCTTTCCTCGAGCGCATTGAGATGGTCCGTTCGCTCCGTCAGCACCAGGATCTTCCTCCCCTGGTTGAAGGCAGCAACCACCTCGGCAACGATGCGCTCCGTCCTCTCCGTATCCCTGGCAATCAGCAGGAAGACCTCCTGGATACCCGCCCCTTCTTGCGTAACGATCGGCCTGGACGACCACCGCGGTAGTACGAGCAGATCGACAGGGGCGCTTTCGGGCCTGGCTGCCGTATGCCGTATCGGCCCACACTGCATGAAGATAATCGGCTGCTGGCCATCCCGGCGTATCGGTGTGGCTGTCAGGCCCAGCACATAGACGTTTGAAGAGCGCCAGCTTTGCGTCCGTATCGAGATGCTTGGTTGGCGTCGGGGGACGGCTCGGTCGCCCGTCAGGCAGGCGCCAGTCGATGCCGTGGGCTTCCAGTAGCTCGATCAAGCGAGCGTTCTCCGCCCGCAAATGTTCCAACTGATCCTTATCGACCTTCACAATGAAACGACCTTCTTTCGACCTCATCGGCCATCAGGTCGTGGGCCTGACGGCAAATCATTACCATAAAGCCAAATTGCCGAGCGGTGGTTGTAATGCTGTTTTTAGGCTCTGCCATGGTTCAGCGAAGGCATCCTGGCTCTGGTTCCGCTCCCTCACCCCAGCCCTCTCCCAGAGGGAGAGGGGGTTGTTCGGAGCAGGCGGAGAGTTCGGCGTCGTCCTGAAGCGCCTGATCGTCCCCGTCACTCCCGCAAGCGAAGGAGCGCGTAGGGCGCATAACCGTTCGCGGTTATCCGCCGTTGGCCAATGCACCGGGACGCCCGGTGTGGCCGGTGAATCCAATCGCGGACGGAGTCCGCTCCTACGCCCGTGCTTCCCTGAACCGTAGGAGCAACCTTGCCGGTCGCGCCGAGGTGCTCTTCGTAGGATGGGTTGAGCCTGCGAAACCCATGCGGTTGCGGTGATGGGTATCGCTTCGCTCAACCCATCCTACGAGGAGACTCCGTAGGACTCTGTTCGTGATTCGGCGGATAACGCCGTAGGCGTTATGCGCCCTACGCCGGGATATGGCGAGGTCGGGGCGGAGGGCCTCTTCCCTATAGGAAACGCCATGAGGGCAATTGTTGGGCTTGTTCCGAAGCTGCTCTCCGGCCAAGGAGGGCGTTTATGCGGAAAACGGATTCAGAACCCCGCACCGGGCCTTAGCGGAAAGACCGCCTCGGGATAACCAGCATCCTCAGGAATGCACAGATGGCGGATGCCGCCAATTTCCTCCAGCCAAGGCTGCTCGCTACCCGCGCGCCGTGCCAGGAGGATGCCGCTCTCCTCGAACAGTTCGCGCAGCCCCGCCACGCGGAAACGCAGTTCGTCGTCGTCCAGAGCATCCGCGCCCAGGCAGTGCTGGCGGAGCTGCACATGCCCGTCGGCCTGCTCCACCTTGCCGCCGGGGAACACCAGGGCGCCGCCGCAGAAGGCCACCTGGGGATTGCGCAGCAGCATGACGCGGTTCGATCGGTGGCATGGCGAGCGCTCTTCCCTGGGGCCTGTCCTTGAGCTTATAGGCCGCCTGGGACGCGCGTGGAGGGCGTATCGGACAAAATCCAGGGGATGGTGCCGTAGCGCCTTATCGTGCGCCAGAAGCGAAAACAGGGCCCTTTGGGCCCTGTTCGCTACAGCTGGGTTATCCGCCTCAGGCCACGTCGGCCTTGGGGGTTGCCTGCGCCGGCAGCTCGCCCATCTCGCGCAGCGTCCGCGCCACCCATTCCTCGGCGCGCTGGTTGAGTTCGGCGATGGCGCGCGGGCCCTCGCCTTCGGCGTGCATCGCCGGACCGAACACCACTTCGATGGTGCCCGGGTGCTTGGCCCAGCCGTTCTTCGGCCAGCAGTGGCCGGCGTTGTGGGCGATGGGCAGCACCGGCAGGCCGGCGTTCACCGCCAGGGCCGCGCCGCCGCGGGAGAACTTGCCCAGCTCGCCGGTGGGGATGCGCGTGCCTTCCGGGAAGATCAGCACCCAGGCGCCCTGCTGCAGGCGCTCGTGGCCCTGCTTGGCGAGTTGCTTGAGGGCCAGCTTGGGCTGGCTGCGGTCGATGGCGATGGGCCTGAGCAGGGCCAGGGCCCAGCCGAAGAAGGGCACGAACAGCAGCTCGCGCTTGAGCACCTGGCTCAGCGGCTCGAAGTAGCCGGAGAGAAAGAAGGTCTCCCAGGTGCTCTGGTGCTTGGAGAGGATCACGCAGGGCTTCTGCGGGATGTTCTCCAGGCCGCTCAGGCGGTAGCGCACGCCGACCATGTGCCAGGCCAGCCAGACGGCGAAGCGGCACCAGCGCTGGACCACGAAGCGGTAGCGCGCGCGGAACGGCAGGAAGGGTGCGATCAGCAGGCTGAGGGTGCCCCAGAGGAAGGCGCTGGCGGACAGCAGCAGGTAGAAAAGAACGGTTCTGGTGGCCTGCACTGTCGACATGGTCAGCGGGTCCTTAGGGCAAGAGGTGGGAAGCGACGGCGGCCAGGTCGTCGAAGACCAGCGTGCCTTCGGGCAGCGGTTTGGCCAGGGTACGTTCGCCCTTGCCGGTTTTCACCAGCACGGGCTGACAGTCGACGGCCAGGGCGGCGTCCAGGTCACCCCGGGTGTCGCCGACGAACCATACGCCCTTGAGCGGAACGTCGTAGTGCGCGGCGATCTGCCTGAGCATACCCGGCTTCGGCTTGCGGCACTCGCAGCCTTCGTCGGGTCCATGGGGGCAATGGACGATCAGCCCCAGTTCGCCGCCCTGCTCCGCCACCAGCTCGCGCAGCCGCGCGTGCATGCTTTCCAGTGTCGCCAGGTCGTAGTAGCCGCGGGCGATACCGGACTGGTTGGTGGCCACCGCGACCGTCCAGCCGGCCTTGCTCAGGCGGGCAATGGCGGCGATGGCGCCGGGAATGGGAATCCACTCGTCGAGGGATTTGATGTACGCGTCGGAGTCCAGGTTGATGACGCCGTCGCGGTCGACGATCAATAACTTCATAGCTTTAGCCAGAGGCTTGAAGCCGGAAGCTTGAAGCGGGAAGAATTTCCAGCTTCAGGCTTCCAGCCTCCAGCTCCATTACCCCAACAGAGAGATGTCGGCGACGCCGAGGAACAGCCCACGCAGCTTCGCCAGCAGGGCGTAGCGGTTGGCGCGCACGGCGCTGTCGTCGGCGTTGACCAGGACTTCCTCGAAGAACGCATCGACCGGCGCGCGCAGGGCTGCCAGGCGGGCCAGGGCGGTGCGGTAGTCGCGCGCCCGGGCCAGCGGCGCCACTTCGCCTTCGGCGGCCGCCACGGCGCTGCCCAGGGCCTTCTCGGCGGCCTCGTTGAGCAGGCCGGCATTCACGCTCTGCGGCACCTCTCCTTCGGCCTTGGCGAGGATGTTGGACACGCGCTTGTTGGCGGCGGCCAGGGCCTCGGCTTCGGGCAGTTGGCGGAAGGCCTGCACGGCCTGCACGCGCTGGTCGAAGTCCAGCGGCGCGGTCGGCGTCAGGGCGCGCACGGCCTGGTACACGGCGACGTCTACGCCTTCGTCCTCGTAGCGCGCGCGCAGGCGGTCGAAGATGAAGTCCTGGACCTGGGCGGCCAGGCCCTCGGCCTTGACCTTGTCGCCGTACTGGCCGACGGCGAAGGCGATGGCCTCGCCCAGGTCGAGGTCCAGCTGCTTCTCGATGAGGATGCGCAGCACGCCCAGGGCGGCGCGGCGCAGGGCGTACGGGTCCTTGCTGCCGGTGGGCAGCATGCCGATGCCGAAGATGCCGACCAGGGTGTCGAGCTTGTCGGCCACCGCCACCGCCGCACCGGTCAGGGTGCTCGGCAGCTCGGCGCCGGCGCCGCGCGGCATGTACTGCTCGTTCAGCGCCAGGGCGACGTCGTTGGCTTCGCCACCGGCAGTGGCGTAGTAGTAGCCGGCGATGCCCTGCATCTCCGGGAACTCGCCGACCATCTCGGTGGCCAGGTCGCACTTGGAGAGGATGCCGGCGCGGGCGGCGTTCTTCGCGTCACCGCCAATGCGCTCGGCGATGAAGGCGGCCAGGGCGGAGACGCGCTCGGCCTTCTCGAACACGGTGCCGAGCTGGGCCTGGAACACCACGTTCTTCAGGCGCTCGTTGAAGCGCTCCAGCGGCTGCTTCTGGTCCTGCTTGAAGAAGAACTCGGCGTCGGTCAGGCGTGGGCGCACGACCTTCTCGTTGCCCGAGACGATGTGCTCGGGCGCTTTGCTCTGCACGTTGGCCACGGTGATGAAGCGCGGCAGCAGCTTGCCGTTGGCGTCCAGCAGGCAGAAGTACTTCTGGTTGTCCTGCATGGTGGTGATCAGCGCTTCCTGGGGCACGGCGAGGAAGCGTTCCTCGAAGGAGCACACCAGCGGCACCGGCCATTCGACCAGGGCGGTCACTTCGTCGAGCAGGGCCGGCGGCACGATGGCGCTGCCCTTCTGCTCGGCGGCAAGCTCGGCGACGCGCTTGGCGATGATTTCGCGGCGCTCGGCGAAGTCGGCCAGCACGTGGGCGCTGCGCAGGTCTTCCAGGTAGTTGGCGGGGCTGGAGATCAGCACGTTGTCCGGGTTGTGGAAGCGGTGGCCACGGGATTCACGGCCGGCCTTGCGGGTGAGGATCTCGCACTCCACCACCTCGTCGCCGAACAGCATCACCAGCCACTGCGTCGGACGCACGAACTCTTCGCGGCGGGCGGCCCAGCGCATGCGCTTGGGAATCGGCAGGTCGTTCAGCGAGGTTTCGACGATGCCCGGCAGCAGGCCCATGGCCGGCTGGCCGGGGATGCTCTGGCTGAACTTCAGCTTGGGCCCGCTCTGGTCGATCTGCGCCAGGTCCACGCCGCACTTCTTGGCGAAGCCCAGGGCGGCCTGGGTCGGGTTGCCGCTGGCGTCGAAGGCGGCCTGCAGCGGCGGGCCGTCGAGGTTGACGGTGCGGTCGGGCTGCTGCACGGCGAGCTGGTCGATCTGCACGGCCAGGCGGCGCGGCGCGGCGTAGTAGCGGGCGGCCGAGTAGGTCAGGCCTGCGGCCTTAAGGCCCTTCTCGATGCCGGCCAGGAAGGCTTCACCGAGGCTTTTCAGGGCCTTGGGGGGCAGCTCTTCGGTGCCCAGTTCGACGAGGAAATCCTTCGCGCTCATTATTCGGCCTCCTTCAGCTTGGCCAGTACTTCGTCACGCGCCAGCACTTCATCACGAAGAGCGGGGGTGGCCATCGGGAAGCCCAGGCGCGCGCGCGCCTGCAGGTAGCTCTGCGCCACGTTACGGGCCAGGGTGCGCACGCGCAGGATGTAGCGCTGACGCTCGGTCACCGAGATGGCACGGCGCGCGTCCAGCAGGTTGAAGGTGTGCGAGGCCTTGAGGACCATCTCGTAGGTAGGCAGTGGCAGCTGCAGCTCGATCAGGCGGTTGGCTTCGCTTTCGTAGAAGTCGAACAGTTCGAACAGCTTCTCGACGTTGGCGTGCTCGAAGTTGTAGGTCGACTGCTCCACCTCGTTCTGGTGGAACACGTCGCCATAGGTGACCTTGCCGAACGGGCCGTCGGCCCACACCAGGTCGTACACCGAGTCGACGCCCTGGATGTACATGGCCAGGCGCTCCAGGCCGTAGGTGATCTCGCCGGTGACCGGGTAGCACTCGATGCCGCCGACCTGCTGGAAGTAGGTGAACTGGGTGACTTCCATGCCGTTCAGCCAGATTTCCCAGCCCAGGCCCCAGGCGCCGAGGGTCGGCGATTCCCAGTTGTCCTCGACGAAGCGGATGTCGTGCACCAGCGGGTCGATGCCGATGGCCTTCAGCGAGCCCAGGTAGAGCTCCTGGAAGTTCTCCGGGTTGGGCTTGAGCACCACCTGGAACTGGTAGTAGTGCTGCAGGCGGTTCGGGTTCTCGCCGTAGCGGCCGTCGGTGGGGCGGCGGCTGGGCTGCACGTAGGCGGCGTTCCAGGTCTCCGGGCCGATGGCGCGCAGGAAGGTGGCGGTATGGAAGGTGCCGGCGCCAACTTCCATGTCGTAGGGCTGCAGCACCACGCAGCCCTGGTCGGCCCAGTACTGTTGCAGGGCGAGGATCAGGTCCTGGAAGGTGCGCACGGCGGGCGTAGTCTGGCTCACGAATTTCACCTGTGCTGGGTATGCGACGAAAACCCCGCAGTATACCCGAAGCCGCGCACCGCTTGGGGTGCGCGCACGTTTTCGGATGAATTCGCAAACGCCGGGAAGCGGGTATTGGACTGTATCTTCATACAGTATTCCGGCTATAGTGGGACTTCCCTTCGCCCCGTCAGGACGACCGCCATGCCCCGCTGCTTCTGGTGCAACGACGACCCGCTGTACATCGCCTACCACGACACCGAGTGGGGCGTGCCGCAGAGAGACCCGCAGGCGCTGTTCGAAATGCTGGTGCTCGAAGGCGCCCAGGCCGGGCTGTCGTGGATCACCGTGCTGCGCAAGCGCGAGCGCTACCGCGAGGTGCTGTTCGGTTTCGACCCCGAGCGCCTGGCACGCATGAGCGACGAGGAGATCGAGCAGCGCATGCAGGATACGGGCATCATCCGCAACCTGGCCAAGCTCAAGGCCGCGCGGCAGAACGCCCGGGCCTGGCTGGAACTTCCCGAGCCGGTGGAATTCCTCTGGTCCTTCGTCGGCGGCCAGCCGAAGGTCAACCATTTCAGCGGCCGCGGCGACGTCCCGGCGGTGACGCCCGAGGCCGAGGCCATGAGCAAGGCCCTGAAGAAGGCCGGCTTCACCTTCGTCGGGCCGACCATCTGCTACGCCTTCATGCAGGCCACGGGGATGGTGATGGACCACACCACCGATTGCGACCGCTACGCCGAGCTGTCCTGACTGCGGACGGAATTCGCTTCCACGCGCTCTTCGTAGGATGGGTATCGCTTCGCTCCACCCATCCTACGATCGTGAGCGGGCCCTGCCCGCGATTCGCGCGCAGGGCGCGCTCCTACATGGAAAGAAAAGGGCATGGCCGGATCACCCGGTGCGTGAATTCAGGCTGTTTCTATCGCCCCCATTGCCGAGCGCCTTTCGCCTTCGCCCGTGCCCGCTGGTTAGAATGTGCGCATTCGGCTGAAGGAGCATTCCGTGGAGAAATTCAAAGGTGCCTTGGTGGTGGGCGGG
This sequence comes from Pseudomonas sp. M1, assembly GCF_022760135.1. Lineage (NCBI taxonomy): Bacteria > Pseudomonadati > Pseudomonadota > Gammaproteobacteria > Pseudomonadales > Pseudomonadaceae > Pseudomonas > Pseudomonas sp. M1. The sequence goes on along the minus strand of NZ_CP094343.1, from coordinate 6,829,147 downwards.
CTGCGCCTGTTCGCCATGCTGCCCTGGCGGGCGGTGCAGGGCTTGGGGGCCGCCATCGGATGGCTGATGTGGAAGCTGCCCAACCGCTCCCGCGAGGTGGCGCGCATCAACATCTCGCACTGCTTCCCCGAGCTGTCCGCCGCGGAGCTGGACAAGCTGCTGGGCCAGAGCCTGATGGACATCGGCAGGACCCTCACCGAGAGCGCCTGCGCCTGGATCTGGCCGCCGCAGAAGTCGCTGCAGTACATCCGCGAGGTCGAGGGCATGGAGGTGCTGGAAGAGGCCCTGGCCTCCGGCGACGGCCTGGTGGGCATCACCAGCCACCTGGGCAACTGGGAAGTGCTCAACCACTTCTACTGCTCCTACGCCAAGCCGATCATCTTCTACCGTCCGCCGAAGCTGAAGGCGGTGGACGAACTGCTGAAGAAGCAGCGCGTGCAGCTGGGCAACCGCGTGGCGCCGTCGACCCCCGAAGGCATCATCAGCGTGATCAAGGAAGTGCGGCGCGGCGGCTGCGTCGGCATCCCGTGCGACCCGGAGCCGGACCTGGGCTCGGGGCTGTTCGTGCCCTACCTGGGCACCACCGCGCTGACCAGCAAGTTCGTGCCCTCGCTGCTGTCGCGCGGCAAGGCGCGCGGGGTGTTCTTCCACGCCGTGCGCCTGCCCGACGGCAGCGGCTACAAGGTGATCCTCGAAGCCGCGCCGGCGGACATGTACGACAAGGATATGGAAGTCTCGGTCGCTGCCCTGAGCCGCGAGCTGGCCCGCTACGTGCGCGACTACCCGAGCCAGTACATGTGGACCATGAAGCGCTTCAAGAAGCGCCCGGAAGGCGAAGCCAGGTGGTATTGAACTGACATGTGGGGATTGCCGACTACCGCCACCGCGCCCTTCTGCCCTTCCGAGGTCAGGGGCAGCGTCGTCGTTTCGCCCAGCGCGCCGCTGTGGAAACGCATCCTGCAGTTCGCCGGGCCGGGCCTGCTGGTGTCCATCGGCTACATGGACCCGGGCAACTGGGCCACGGCCATCGAGGCCGGTTCCGGCTTCGGCTACCAGCTGCTCTACGTGGTGCTGCTGTCCAGCCTCGCCGGCATGGTCCTGCAGTGCCTGGCCATGCGCCTGGGCATCGTCACCGGCCAGGACCTGGCGCAGCTCTCGCGGCAGCGCTACAGCCCGGCCATGGCCAAGGTCCAGTGGCTGCTGGCGGAGCTGTCGATCATCGCCACGGACCTGGCCGAGGTGCTCGGCTGCGCCCTGGCCTTCCACCTGCTGCTGGGGGTGAACCTCACCGGCGGCATCCTCCTCACCGCCCTCGACACCCTGATCGTCCTCGGCCTCAAGGGCCAGCGCTTCCGCCACCTGGAGGCGATCATGCTGGGGCTGATCGTCACCATCAGCGCCTGCTACGTGGTCGAGCTGGTGCTGATCAAGCCGTACTGGCCGGATGTCGCCGCCGGCTTCGTGCCCAGCCTGGACACCCTCAGCCAGCGCGAGCCGCTGTACCTGGCCATCGGCATCCTCGGCGCCACCGTGATGCCGCACAACCTCTACCTGCACTCCTCCATCGTGCAGACCCGCGCGGTGGCCGGCAGCCAGGGCAAGGCCTCGGCGATCCGCCTGGCGCGGCTGGACACCGTGGTCTCGCTGAGCCTGGCGCTGCTGATCAACGCCGCCATCCTGATCCTCGCCGCCGCGGCCTTCCACGAGACCGGGCACGCCGACGTCACCGAGATCCAGGACGCCTACCGCCTGCTCGAACCCCTGGTCGGCGCCGGCCTGGCCGCCATCCTCTTCGGCGTCGCCCTACTCGCCTCCGGGCAGAGTTCCACCTTCACCGGCACCATCGCCGGCCAGGTGATCATGGAAGGCTTCCTGCAGATGAAGATTCCCTGCTGGCAGCGCCGCCTGATCACCCGCGCCCTGGCGCTGATCCCGGCGCTGCTGGGGGTGATGCTGATGGGCGACAGGGCGGTGGGCAAGCTGCTGGTGTTCAGCCAGGTGGTGCTCAGCCTGCAGCTGCCCTTCGCGCTCTGGCCGCTGATCCGCTTCACCAGCGACCGCGCGCTGATGGGCGAATTCGTCAACCGCTGGCCGACCCGTGCGCTGGCCTGGCTGCTGTTCGTGGTCATCAGCGGCGCCAACCTCTGGCTGCTGGGGCAACTGGCCGCTTGACCGGCGGCGGCGGATCGGGCCGACTATGCCGCTGACATTCCGGACGGATGCCGAGCATGGCGAATCAGAGGCAGTACCCGCGTACCCCGATGAAGTGCAGGATCAAGATCGTCCACCCCAGCTTCGGCGAGGTCATCGGCCACACCCGTGACCTCTCCGACGGCGGCGTCTACGTGCGCCACGCGGCGCTGGCCGGGCTTGCTCCCGGCACCCGCGTGCACGGCCAGGTGCAGGACCTGCCCATGGAAGCGCCGGTGCTGGAGATGGAAGTCATGCGCACCGACGCCGAGGGCGCCGGCCTGCGTTTCGTCGATTCCGACTGAGAGTGGCTACTGTGGTGGGCTGGGGAACCTGCTCTCTGACACCGTAGGGGCGGATCTCATCCGCGAATCGCGCCGGGACGGCCGGCTATCGCGGACAAGGTCCGCTCCTACGGTGTGGATGGGCATGGCTTTTCGTAGGAGCGAGCTTGCTCGCGAAGGGTGTTCCGCCGGCAGGAATTGGCAGGGGTCCAAAGAACGCCCTCTCCCTAACCCTCTCCCTGAAGGGAGAGGGGACCGTTGGGCAGACGCTGATGTTATGGAGTCAGCCGGCTAGCACAGGGACTGCCGGCTGACACCAAATCTTCTCTCGGCACGGACAAGCTCCCTCTCCCTTCAGGGAGAGGGTTGGGGAGAGGGAGCGGAGCCAAGCCAACACACCGAAATCACAGTTGAGCACTGTTCGCGAGCAAGCTCGCTCCTACAAAAAACCAGGCCCCCCCTCAACTCGCCTCGTTCACCGCGCTCAGGAAACACCGCGTCCGCTCATGCTGCGGGTGCCCGAACAGCTGCTCCGGCGTCCCCTGTTCCAGGATGCTGCCCTGGTGGAAGAAGCACACCCGGTCGGCGAACTCGCGGGCGAAGCCCATCTGGTGGGTGACCATCAGCATGGTCAGGTTGTGCTCGGTGCCGAGCCGGCGCACCACGTTGAGCACCTCGCCGCACAGCTCCGGGTCCAGCGCCGAGGTCACCTCGTCGAACAGCATCACCTTCGGCCGCATGGCCAGGGCGCGGGCGATGGCCACGCGTTGCTGCTGGCCACCGGAGAGCTGCGAGGGGTAGTGCTCCAGCTTGTTGCCCAGGCCGACCATCTCCAGCAGTTCCACGGCGCGCTCGCGGGCCTCGTCGCGGCGCATGCCCAGCACCTGCACCGGCGCTTCCATTACGTTCTTCAAGGCGCTCATGTGCGGGAACAGGTTGAAGCTCTGGAACACCATGCCGATCTTGCCGCGCACGCGGCGCACGTGGGCTTCCGAGGCGCGCACCGGCTCGCCGTTGCGCAACTGGTGGGTGAGCGGCTCGCCGTCCACCTCGATCGCCCCGCTGTCGATGCTCTCCAGGGTCATCAGGGCGCGCAGCAGGGTCGACTTGCCCGAGCCGCTGGGGCCGATGATGGCGACCTTCTCGTTGGCGCCCACCTCCAGGTTCAGGTGGTTCAGCACGCTGAAGCTGCCGTAGCTCTTGCACACGTCGCGGAAGCGCACCATCGGCTGGGCGGTCTGCGTCCGCGGGGCCTCGTCGGCCAGCGGCCGGGTGGTCATGGACAGGACGGTCATGGGGTTTCCTCCGGTGGGCGCTTTCATGGCAGTGCCGTGCGTTTTTCCACCTGGCGGACCACGCCGGCCAGGCTGATGCTGATGAGCAGGAAGAACACCCCGACCAGGGTGATCGGCTCCAGGTAGCGGAAGCTGTCGGAACCGATGTTCTTGGCCTGCTGCATGATTTCCACCACGGTGATCGCCGAGAGCACCGGGGTGTCCTTGAACATGGCGATCAGGTAGTTGCCCAGGGCCGGCAGCACCGGGCGGATGGCCTGGGGCAGGATTACCTGGCGGTAGGCCCGCCACGGCGAGAAGTTCAGCGCCGTGACCGCCTCCCACTGCCCGCGCGGCACCGACTCCAGGCCGGCGCGGTAGACCTCGGCGGTGTAGCAGGCGTAGTGCAGGGCGATGCCCAGGGTGCCGGCCACCAGCGAGGTCATGTTCAGCCCGTAGCTGGGCAGCACGTAGAACAGGAAGTACACCTGGATCAGCAGCGGCGTGCTGCGGATGAACTCGATCAGCCAGGCCGCCGGCCACGACAGCCAGAAGTGCCGGCTGCGCCGGGCCAGGGCGAAGAGCAGGCCGAAGACCACCGCCAGGGCGAAGCCGACCAGGGTGATGCCGATGGTCTTGAGCGAGGCGTGCAGCAGCTGCGGCAGGATCTGCCAGGCGAATTGCCAGTCGAACAACTTCATCACAGGCCTCCCCGGATGCGCCCATGCCCCAGCCGGCGTTCCAGGCGGCGCATGAGGAAGACGATGGCCTGGGCCATGGCGAAGTACAGCACCAGGGTCAGGGTGAAGATCTTCAGCGTCTCGAAGGTCGCCTGGTCCAGCTGGCGGGCGCGGAAGGTCAGGTCCGAGAGGGTGATCAGCGACACCAGCGAGGTGTTCTTCAGCAGCTCGATCAGCAGGTTGGTGCCCGGCGGTATGGCGCACAGCAGCGCCTGCGGCAGGATGATCCGGCGGAAGCGCGTGAACGGTGTCATGTTCAGCGCCAACGCGGCCTCGTACTGCCCCTTGGGCACCGAGCCGATGGCCCCGCGCATCACCTCCGCGCCATAGGCGCCGATGTGCAGGCCCAGGCCGAGGATGGCCACCGTGTAGGCGCCCAGTTCCAGGTTGAACGGCGGCAGCGGCAGTACGAAGAACAGCCAGAACAGCTGCACCAGCAGCGAGGTGCCGCGGAACAGCTCGATGTAGCCGATGGCCAGCCAGCGCACCGCCGGCCACGGCGCCAGGCGGCCGAGGGCGGCGACTATGGCCAGCGCCACCGCCAGCAGCGAGCCGAAGAAGGTGACCTGGACGGTGACCCAGGCGCCCTCCAGCAGCAGTGGAAGCAATTCACCCATGTTGCGCATCCCGTATCGACAGGTTCGACGGAACGGCCGAGGGGGCGGGGCCCCCTGCGGTCACTGTTTGCAGAGCTCGGCGGCGCTCTTGTCGGTCAGGTTGGACTTGTCGAAGCCGAACGGCTTGACCGTCTGCAGGTGCTCGTCGCTGCCCAGCCACTTCTTCAGCTGCTGGTTCACCGCGTCGCGCAGGTCCTTGTCCTCCGGGCGGAAGGCCAGGGCGCCGTAGCCGATGTGCCCCGGGTCGTCCTTGAAGTCGGCGATGGCCTCGACGCTGTCGCCGCCCTTGGCCGCCAGGCCCTTCATGGTCAGCGCGGTGCCGACGCTGGCGTCGGCGCGGCCGGCGCGCACCGCCTGCAGTTGCGCGGTGGTGTCCGGGACCTGGACGATCTGCTCGTCGCTCACCCCCTCGGCGCGGGCGTAGCCCAGCTCGGCGGTGCCGGACATGATCGCCAGGCGCACGTCCGGGTTCTTCGCGACGTCGGCGTAGCTGTGCAGGTTCTTCGGGTTGCCCCGCTTCACCAGCAGGGTGTCGGGAATCTGGTAGTGCGGGTCGGTGAAGATCACCTGCTGGCAGCGCGGCGGGGTGATGTACATGCCCGCGGCGATCACGTCGAAGCGCCCGGCGCGCAGCCCGGGGATCAGCGCGCCCCACTCGGTGAGCACCGGTTCGACCTTCTTCACGCCCATGGCGGTGAATACCTTGGTGGCGATCTCCGGCGACTCGCCGGTGACCTTGCCGGAGGTCTCGGTGTAGGCGAAGGGCGCCTCGTTGGCGTAGCCGATGCGCACCGTGCCGGTGCTCTGGATGCGTTCCAGGGTGGTTTCGGCCTGGCTGGCGAAGCTGGCCGCAAGGCCCGCCAGCAAGGTACAGGCCAGGCCCAGGCGATGGAGGGAACGGGGGGCGGTACTCATCTTCGGATCTCCTGATCTTCTCGTGCCGGCCTTGTTGTGGTGTTGGGACGCGGCGGTGGATGGCAGGTAGCGATGTCGTGCGACTGTTGTTCTTATGTTGGGACCCGCCGGGCGGGCCTTCCGAAGTACTGCCCCGACAGAGGGCATTGGTTGCGTTGCAGACTAAGCCGTCCGGCCTTGCGGCTGTTCCCGATCGGCGCCGTCGCGGCGGAAAAAACCGCCTGTCGCGACGCGCCCATCCATGGCTTTTTTCTGCGCCGGCCTTGTGCCGCGGGGGCGGCGGCATGAGCGGCTGGTCGGCCCGAGCATACAAAAGGCTTTCCGGCGCCGGAATTGCACTAGGACAATCCATGGAAATGCCCTGATCCATCACCCTGTGCCGAGGTCGAAGGGGAATGCCCATCATGCAAAGCTGGCGCCACGCGCTGGCCGGCCTGCGGGTCGGCGAATCCAAGTACAAGACGCTGGTCCAGGCCATCGCCACGGAAATCGAACAGGGCCGCCTGCACGACGGCCAGCGCCTGCCGCCGCAGCGCCAGGTGGCCGACGGCCTGGGCATCAGCGTGCAGACGGTGACCAACGCCTACAAGGAACTGGAGCGCCAGGGTCTGGTGCGCTGCGAGGTGGGCCGCGGCAGCTTCGTCTCGCGGCGCATGACCGAGGGCGTGTCGCGCTACATGCTCGACCACCCCGAGCGCGCGCTGGTGGACTTCTCCATGGCCAGCATCGTCCACACCGACGAGCACGACCGCCTGTGGCAGGACACCTGCCGCCAGCTGGCGCAGGAGACGGACCAGCCGTGGATGCGCGCCTGCCGGCCGATCGCCGGCTTCGACGGCCACCGCGAGGCGGCGGCGCAGTGGCTGGCGCAGCAGGGCCTACGCTGCGAGCGCGACGACCTGCTGATCACCAACGGCGCCGCCCACGCCATCTTCATCGCCCTCGCCTCCCTGGCCGGGCCGGACGACGTGGTGCTCTGCGAGCAGCTCACCGACCACGGGGTGATCGGCAATTCCCAGGTGCTCGGCTTCACCCTGAAGGGCGTGGAGGTCGACCGCGAGGGCATCGACCCCGAGCACTTCGAGGACCTCTGCGCCAACGAGCGCATCACCGCGCTGGTGTGCACGCCCAACCTGAACAACCCCACCTCCAGCCTGATGAGCGACACCCGGCGCCGGGAGATCGCCGCCATCGCTCAGCGCTTCGGCGTCTACGTCATCGAGGACGACGTCTACGGCCCGCTGCTGGGCGAAGGCCGAGCGCCGCCGCTGAGCCACTACCTGCCGGAGCTGTCGTTCTACTGCACCAGCTTCACCAAGAGCGTGCTCACCGGCCTGCGCATTGGCTACCTGGTGGTGCCGCGGCGCCTGGCCCTGCGCACCGAGAGCATCCTGCGGGTGAACAGCTGGATGGCCGCGCCGCTGCTGGCCGAGGTGGCCACCCGCTGGATCCACAACGGCAACGCCCAGGCTCTGGTGGAACGCCAGCGGCGCCTGCTGGCGGCGCGCCAGGCGCTGGTGGCCGAGCGCTTCGCCGAACACCTGTTGGGCCATGCGCCGCAGGCCCTGAGCTGCTGGATGGGCATTCCCGAGCACTGGGAGCTGGACAGCCTGGTGCGCGAGCTGCGCCACCGGCACATCGCCGTGACCTCGCCGGACCCCTTCATGGTCCGCGGCACGCCGCGGCCGCGCGCGGTGCGCCTGTGCATGGGCGCCGAATGCAGCGACGAACGCATGGCCCAGGCCCTGGACGACATGCGCGAGCTGTTCGAGCAGTACCCGAAGATCCACGATTTCTGAACGGGCCGCCGCCCCGTCCCCTTGTAGGAGCGCGCCCTGCGCGCGAATCGCGGGCAGGGCCCGCTCCTACAAATTACCGGGAAGTACGGTATTTCTCCCCGTAGGAGCGGACCTTGTCCGCGATAGCCGGAAGTCCCGGCGCGATTCGCGGATGAGATCCTACAGGTGGGTTCGAGGCCCCGTAGGATGGGTCGAGCGAAGCGATACCCATCGCCCGTTACCACGACGAATGACAATCTCCACGACATCGTCCTAGTACATTCATCGCGACAATTTCCCGCTCATACACTCGGCCCGACTGCATTGTCGGGAGGCCGCCATGGCCAACGAGATCCCCCTGATCGAGCTGTACCGCGCCCGCCAGCGCATCCGCGGCCTGGTGCGGGAGACGCCGCTGGAGCATTCGCCCAGCCTCTCCGCGCTGCTGGGCGCGCCGGTGTACCTGAAGCTGGAATCGCAGCAGGCCACCGGCAGCTTCAAGCTGCGCGGCGCCAGCAACGCCATCGCCCAGCTGGATGACGCGCAGAAGGCCCGCGGGGTGGTCGCCGCCTCCACCGGCAACCACGGCCGCGCCCTCGCCCATGCTGCTCGCGTGCTGGGCGTGCCGGCCACCATCTGCCTGTCGCGCCTGGTGCCGGCGAACAAGGTCGAGGCGATCCGCGCCCTCGGCGCCGAGGTGCGCATCGTCGGCAACAGCCAGGACGACGCCCAGGCCGAGGCCGAGCGCATCGCCCGCGAGCAGGGCGCTGCGCTGCTGCCGCCCTTCGACCACCCGCAGATCATCGCCGGCCAGGGCACCCTGGGCCTGGAAATCCTCGAACAGCTGCCGCAGGTGCGCCAGGTGCTGGTGCCGCTGTCCGGCGGCGGATTGTTCGGCGGCGTGGCTGTGGCGCTGAAGGCGGCCGACCCGTCGATCCGCCTGCACGGCATCAGCATGCGCCGCGGCGCGGCCATGGCCGCCAGCCTGGAAGCCGGCCAGCCCGTGGAAGTGGAAGAACTGCCGAGCCTCGCCGACTCCCTCGGCGGCGGCATCGGCCTGGACAACCGCTACACCTTCGCCCTCGCCCGCGCCCACTGCGACGAGCTGCACCTGCTCGACGAACCCGCCATCGCCGCCGGCATCCGCCATGCCTACCGCGAGGAACGCCAGGTGGTGGAAGGCGCCGCGGCGGTGGGCATCGCCGCGCTGCTGGAAGGCCGCATCGCCGCCGAAGGGCCGGTGGTGGTGGTCGTCAGCGGCCGCAACATCGCCATCGAACAACACCAACGCATCATCGAGGAAGACCTGCATGGCTGACGTCACCCTGCTCAGCGAAGCCGACCTGCGCGCCTGCGTGGCGCTGGACACTGAAAGCCTCGACGCCGTCGAGCAGGCCTTCCGCCTGCTGGCCACGGCGGCGGTGGCGATGCCGCCGATCCTGCGCCTGGACATCCCCGAGCACAACGGCGAGGTGGACGTGAAGACCGCCTACCTGCCTGGCCTGCCGCGTTTCGCCATCAAGGTCAGCCCGGGGTTCTTCGACAACCCGAAGCTCGGCCTGCCCAGCCTCAACGGCATGATGATGCTGCTGTCCGCGCACACCGGCCTGCTCGACGCCCTGCTGCTGGACAACGGCTACCTCACCGCCGTGCGCACCGCCTGCGCCGGCGCCGTGGCCGCCAAGTGGCTGGCCCGCGAGGATGCCCGCCGGGTGGCCCTCCTCGGCGCCGGCGAGCAGGCGCGCCTGCAGCTCAAGGCGCTGTGCCTGGTGCGGCCGATCGAGGGCGCCAGCCTCTGGGCCCGCGACGCGGACAAGGCGCGCCAGTGCGCCGCCGAATTGAGCACCGCCCTGGGCATCCCGGTGGTCGCCTGTTCCAGCGTCGACGAAGCCCTGGAAGGCGCGGACATCGCCATCACCACCACGCCCAGCCGCGAGCCGCTGATCCGGAAGCGCCACCTGCGCCCGGGTCTGCACATCACCGCCATGGGCTCGGACGCCGAGCACAAGAACGAGATCGCCGCCGACGCGCTGGCGGCGCTGGACTGCTACGTCGCCGACCGCCTGAGCCAGACCCGCGTGCTCGGCGAACTGCACCACGCCATCGAAGCCGGCCTGGTGGAGGCGGGCGCCGACTTCGCCGAACTCGGCCAGGTCATCGCCGGCCAGCGCCCGGGCCGCCGCAGCGCCCGGGACGTGACCCTCTGCGACCTCACCGGCACCGGCGCCCAGGACACCGCCATCGCCGGCCTGGCCTTCCAGCGCGCGCAGCGCATGGGCAAGGGGTTCCGCTTCAGCAGTTGAAGAGCACCCTCACCCTAACCCTCTCCCGCAAGCGGGAGAGGGGACCCTTCGGTGCAGGATGAAGCCATGGCGTCAGCCGGCTCGGACTGCCCCCTCTCCCTCCGGGAGAGGGCTGGGGTGAGGGGGAACACAGGCACGGGCTCTCCGGAGAGGGCCCGACAATGACTTCACCCAGAGGATTTCCGCATGCCCGAAATCGTCGTCAACCTCCCCTTCGCGCGGGAGGAATACGCCCAGCGCCTGGCCAAGGTCCGCGCCAGCATGCAGCAGCGCGGCATCGAGCTGCTGCTGGTCAGCGACCCGTCGAACATGGCCTGGCTCACCGGCTACGATGGCTGGTCCTTCTACGTGCACCAGTGCGTGCTGCTGGCGCTGGACGGCGAGCCGGTGTGGTTCGGCCGCGGCCAGGACGCCAACGGCGCGCGGCGCACCGTGTTCATGCAGGCCGACAACATCGTCGGCTACCCCGACCACTACGTGCAGTCCACCGAGCGCCACCCGATGGACTACCTGGCCCGCGAGGTCATCGCCGCGCGGGGCTGGGACGCGCTGGCCATCGGCGTGGAGATGGACAACTACTACTTCAGCGCCGCCGCCTTCCGCTCGCTGCAGGCCCACCTGCCGCAGGCGCGCTTCGTCGACGCCACCGCGCTGGTCAACTGGCAGCGCGCGGTGAAATCCCCGCGCGAGATCGAGTACATGCGCATCGCCGCGCGCATCGTCGAGAAGATGCACGCGCACATCCTCGAGCGCATCGAGCCGGGCATGCGCAAGAACGAGCTGGTGGCGGAAATCTACAGCACCGGCATCCTCGGCGCCGACGGCCACGGCGGCGACTACCCGGCCATCGTCCCGCTGCTGCCCACCGGCGCCGACGCCAGCGCGCCGCACCTGACCTGGGACGACACGCCCTTCCAGCGCGGCGCCGGCACCTTCTTCGAGATCGCCGGCTGCTACAAGCGCTACCACTGCCCGCTGTCGCGCACCGTCTACCTGGGCAAGCCGCCGCAGCACTTCCTCGACGCGGAAAAGGCCGTGGTCGAAGGCATAGCCGCGGGGCTGGAGGCGGCCAAGCCGGGCAACACCACCGGCGACATCGCCCGCGCCTTCTTCGGCGTGCTGCAGAAGTTCGGCATCCACAAGGACAGCCGCTGCGGCTACCCCATCGGCATCAGCTACCCGCCGGACTGGGGCGAACGCACCATGAGCCTGCGCCCCAGCGACGAGAGCGTGCTGCAGCCGGGCATGACCTTCCACTTCATGCCCGGCCTGTGGATGGACGACTGGGGCCTGGAGATCACCGAAAGCATCCTGATCACCGACGGCGGCGTGCAGACCTTCTGCGACTACCCGCGCCAGCTGTTCGTCAAGGAGTGAGGCCATGAGACAGCCACTGGATAAAGAGCTGCGCGACAACCCCATCGCCGCCAGCGTCGACTTCGAGCGCGACGGCGTGCAGCACGGCCACCTCAAGCTGCCCTACTCCCGCGACGACTCGGCCTGGGGCGCGGTGATGATCCCCGTCTGCGTGGTGAAGAACGGCGCGGGCCCCACCGCGCTGCTCACCGGCGGCAACCACGGCGACGAGTACGAAGGCCCGGTGGCGCTCAGCCGCCTGGCCCAGGAACTGCGCGCTGAGGACATCCGCGGCCGGGTGATCATCGTGCCGTACATGAACACCCCGGCCTTCCTCGCCGGCAAGCGCACCTCGCCGATCGACGCCGGCAACCTCAACCGCAGCTTCCCCGGCCGTCCGGATGGCACGGTGACGCAGAAGATCGCCGACTACTTCCAGCGCACCCTGCTGCCGCTGGCCGATGTGGTGCTGGACATCCACTCCGGCGGCCGCACCCTCGACTTCCTGCCCTTCGCCGCCTGCCACGTGCTGCCGGACAAGGCCCAGCAGGAAGGCTGCGAGGCGCTGGTGCGGGCGTTCTCCGCGCCCTACGCCATGCGCATGCTGGAGCTGGACGCGGTGGGCATGTACGACAGCGCCGCCGAGGAGCAGGGCAAGCTGTTCGTCACCACCGAACTGGGCGGCGGCGGCAGCAGCACCGCGCGCAGCGTGGCCATTGCCCGCCGCGGCGTGCGCAACGTGCTGGTGCAGGCCGGCATCCTGCGCGGCGAGGTCGAGCACGCGCCTTCGGTGATGCTCGACATGCCCGACGGCGACTGCTTCGTCGCCAGCGAGCACAACGGCCTGCTGGAGATGTGCCGCGACCTGGGCGAGCGCGTGGAGCGCGGCGAGGTACTGGCGCGGGTGCACGACCTGCTGCGCACCGGCGCCGCGCCGGTGGAGTACCGCGCCAGGCGCAGCGGCATCCTCGCCGCGCGGCACTTCCCCGGCCTGGTGCAGAGCGGCGACACCCTGGCGGTGGTCGCCGAGGTCCTGGACTGATGCGCGCGCCACGGCGCCGGAGGTGGCGATGACCAAGCTCGACCGCTACGACCTGAAGATCCTGCGCATCCTCGCCGGCGACGGGCGCATCACCAAGTCCAGCCTGGCCGAGGCCATCAACCTCTCTGTCAGCCCGGCCTGGGAGCGCGTGCGCAAGCTGGAGGAGGCCGGCCTGATCAAGGGCTACCGCGCGCAGATCGACTGGCCGGCGCTGTTCCGCCAGCAGCAGGTGCTGGTGGAAATCACCCTGGGCCGGCACACGGCCCAGGACATGCGCCGCTTCGAACAGCGCCTGCAGCAGGCGCCGGAAGTAGGCTTCTGCTACGCCACCGGCGGCGGGGTGGACTACATCGCGATGATCCAGGCCCGGGACATCGACCATTACCAGCGCTTCATCGACCAGTTGCTGCTGGAGGACCTGGGGATCGAGCGGTATTTCACCTACATCGTTACCAAGGTGATCAAGACGTTGGATGCGGCGGTGCCGGCGGAGGCGCTGGAAGGCGCCTGATGCTGCGCTGTCTTTCTTTTCGTAGGAGCGAGCTTGCTCGCGAACGGGTGCCTACCGGTGGATTCGGTGTAATGGCTTGGCTCCGTCCCCTCTCCCCAACCCTCTCCCTGAAGGGAGAGGGGGCTAGTCCGTGCCGAGAGAAGTAATGATTTCAGCCGGAAACCACTGGCGCTGCCGGCTAACTCAGGAATACCCACGCACTCCGAACGGTCCCCTCTCCCTTCAGGGAGAGGGTTAGGGAGAGGGCGTTCTCAATCCCAGCACCCACGACTCCCGGCAAAACTCCATTCGCAAGCAAGCCCGCCCCTACAACACCCCCCCACCCCACTGCACAAAAAACACCCAAAAAAACCTGACTCCAAGTTCAATCTCCTATAGAATGCGCCCCGCTCGGCACAGGGCCGGGCATGGGTTCCCTCACCCCATCGACGAAAAAGGATCCAGCATGTCGGCGCTTTCCCCGGCGGCTCGGCGCGGCGCATTGGCCGGCCTGGTCGTCTTCCACCTCCTCGTCATCATCGCCAGCAACTACCTGGTGCAACTGCCCATGACCCTGTTCGGCTGGCAGACCACCTGGGGCGCGTTCAGCTTCCCGTTCATCTTCCTGGCCACCGACCTCACCGTGCGCCTGCTCGGCAAGAGCCCGGCGCGGCGCGTCATCGCCCGGGTGATGCTGCCGGCGCTGCTGGCTTCCTACGGGGTCTCGGTGCTGTTCCAGGACGGCGGCTACCGCGGCTTCGCCGCGCTGGGCGAGTTCAACACCTTCGTCGCGCGCATCGCCCTGGCCAGCTTCCTGGCCTACGTGCTCGGCCAGTTCCTCGACATCCAGGTGTTCGACCGCCTGCGCCGGCTGCGCCAGTGGTGGATCGCCCCGGTGGTGTCGACGCTGTTCGGCAACCTGCTGGACACCTTCGCCTTCTTCTCCATCGCCTTCTGGCGCAGCGACAACCCCTTCATGGCTCAGCACTGGGTGGAGATCGCCACGGTGGACTACGGCGTCAAGCTGGCGGTCATGCTGATCCTCTTCGTGCCGCTCTACGGCGTGCTGCTGCGCGCCATCCTCCAGGGCCTGGGCCGGCGCTCCGCCAGCGCCTGCTGAGGCGGGCGAAAAACCCGAAGCCGGCGGCGCATCTGCGGAAAGAATTGCCGCCGCCGCCCCGCCCTTAGGAAAAAACCGCCACGGCGCTCCCCCTAGGATGGTCCCCATGCCACCTGCGAGGAGACGCCGTCATGTCCTACGCCCATCCCCTGCTCTTCAAGTCGCTGTGCTACGTCAACGGCCAGTGGCTGCACAGCGCCAGCGGCGCCAGCATCGCCGTGGAGAACCCGGCCAACCGCGAAATCATCGGCCACGTGCCGCTGCTCGAACGCGAGCAGATAGTCGCCGCGGTGGATGCCGCCGCCGCGGCCTTCCCGGCCTGGCGCAAGCTGTCCCTGGACCGGCGCGCCGCGCCCCTGCTGCGCTGGGCCGAGCTGATCCGCCAGCACCGCGAGGACCTGGCGCAGATCCTTTCCCTGGAACAGGGCAAGCCCCTGGCCGAGGCCCGCGGCGAGATCGACTACGCCGCCAGCTTCATCCCCTGGTTCGCCGAACAGGCCCGGCGCCTGGACGGCCGCAACATCCCCAGCCATATTCCCGGCGCCCACCTGGGCACCGTGATGGAGCCGGTGGGCGTGGCCGTGCTGCTGACCCCCTGGAACTTCCCCTCGGCGATGATCACCCGCAAGGCCGCCGCCGCCCTGGCCGCCGGCTGCACCGTGGTGGTCAAGCCGGCCCACGAGACGCCCTACTCGGCCTTCGCCCTGGCCCAGCTGGCCGAGGAGGCCGGGCTGCCCGCCGGGGCCTTCAACGTGGTGCTGGGCGAGCCGCAGATGACCATGGAAACCCTGGTGCAGGACAGCCGCGTGCGCGCGGTGAGCTTCACCGGCTCGACCCGCGTCGGCAAGCTGGTGCTGCAGGCCGCCGCCCAGGACGTGAAGAAAGTGGCGCTGGAGCTGGGCGGCAACGCGCCCTTCATCGTGCTGCCCGACGCCGACCTGGAGCAGGCGGTGAAATTCGCCATCGACGCCAAGTTCCAGACCTCCGGGCAGGACTGCTGCGCGGCCAACCGCCTGCTGGTCGCCCGCGAACTCTACGAGCCCTTCCTCAAGCGCTTCGCCGCCGCCGTGCGCGAACTGCGCGTGGGCCCGGCCAGCGACCCGCGCAGCGACATCGGCCCGCTGATGCACCAGGCGGCCTTCGACGCCACCGGCGAGCGCGTGCGCGATGCCATCGACCAAGGCGCGCGCCTGCTGGCCGGTGGCGAACCCCATGCCCTGGGCGGCTGGTTCCACCAGCCGACGCTGCTGGCCGACGTCACCCCGGCCATGCGCATCTGGCGCGAGGAGAACTTCGCGCCCATCGCCGGGGTGATGGCCTACGACGACCTGGAGCAGGCCGTCGAACTGGCCAACGATAGCGAATACGGCCTGGCCGCCTACATTTGTGGGCAGCGCCTCGACCAGGTGTGGCCGCTGATGCGCCGCCTGGAATTCGCCATGGTCGCGGTGAACGGCGCCAGGTTCACCGGCCACCCCATCCCCTTCGGCGGCATGAAGGCCTCGGGCCTGGGCCGCGAGGGCGGCAGCGAAGGCTTCGAGCCCTTCGTCGAGACCAAGTACTTCTGCCTGCACCACGGCGCCATCTGAGGAGAACACCGCCATGACCGACTACGCCAAGCTGTTCGAACAGGACCGTGCGCACTTCATGCACCCCTCCACCCACGCCCACGACCACGCCAGCGGCGCCCTGCCCGGGCGCATCATCACCGGCGCCTCGGGCGTGCGCATCCGCGACCACCAGGGCCGCGAACTGCTGGACGCCTTCGCCGGGCTGTACTGCGTGAACATCGGCTACGGCCGCCTTGAGGTGGCCGACGCCATCCATGAGCAGGCCAAGCAGCTGGCCTACTACCACACCTACGTTGGCCACGCGTCCGAGGCGATCATCGAGCTGTCCGCGCGGATCATCCGCGACTGGGCGCCGGCGGGCATGAAGAAGGTCTACTACGGCCTCTCCGGCTCCGACGCCAACGAAACCCAGGTCAAGCTGGTGCGCTACTACAACAACGTGCTGGGGCGGCCGCAGAAGAAGAAGATCATCTCGCGCCAGCGCGGCTACCACGGCTCGGGCATCGTCACCGGCAGCCTCACCGGCCTGGCCAGCTTCCACCAGCACTTCGACCTGCCGGTGGAAGGCGTCAGGCACACCCTCTGCCCGCACTTCTACAAGGCCCCGGCGGGCATGGACGAGGCGGCCTTCGTGCGCCACTGCGCCCAGGAGCTGGAGAACCTGATCCTCGCCGAGGGCCCGGACACCGTGGCGGCCTTCATCGGCGAGCCGGTGATGGGCACCGGCGGCATCATCGTCCCACCCAAGGGCTACTGGGAGGCGATCCAGGCGGTGCTGGCGAAGTACGACGTGCTGCTGATCGCCGACGAGGTGGTCTGCGCCTTCGGCCGCCTCGGCGACAAGATGGGCAGCCAGCGCTACGCCATGCGCCCGGACCTGATCACCACCGCCAAGGGCCTGACCAGCGCCTACGCGCCGCTGTCCGCGGTGATCGTCGGCGAGAAGGTCTGGGACGTGATCGACAGCGCTTCCACCCGCGAAGGCGCCATGGGCCACGGCTGGACCTATTCCGGCCACCCGATCTGCGCGGCGGCGGCGCTGGCCAACCTGGACATTCTCGAGCGCGAGAACATCACTGCCAACGCGGCGGACGTCGGCGGCTACCTCAACCAGCAGCTGCGCCAGGCCTTCGAAGGCCACCCGCTGGTGGGCGAGGTGCGCGGCGACGGCATGCTGGCGGCGCTGGAATTCATGGCCGACCGCGAGGCGCGCACGCCCTTCGATCCGGCGCTGAAGGTGGGTCCGAAGGTCTCGGCGGCGTGCCTGGAGCGCGGCATGATCGCCCGCGCCATGCCCCACGGCGACATCCTCGGCTTCGCCCCGCCGCTGGTGCTCAGCCGCGCCGAGGCGGACGAGGTGGTGGGCATCGCCAAGGCCGCGGTGGACGCGGTGGCGGCGGAGGTGCTCTGAGGCCATGGCAATGGCGTACAACCGCGAACGGTTGTACGCCCTACGCCCAGGCGCTCTTCGTAGGATGGGTTGAGCTTGCGAAACCCATCGGGCCGGGGTGATGGGTATCGCTTCGCTCAACCCATCCTACGATGGCGTTTCGTCTGCACCTGTAGGAGCGCGCCCTGCGCGCGAATCGCGGGCAGGGCCCGCTCCTACAGGGTGCCGCTGAACTTCCCGTTCGTGCCGGACGGCCCCCTCTCCCTTCAGGGCGGGGCGCGCAGCCGAGGGTTGGGGAGAGGGAGCGGAGTCAGGCCATTGCACTGAAGCCGCCGGTAGGCACCGTTCGCGAGCAAGCTCGCTCCTACACCATGCCCACCTCCGGCTTCACCTGTAGGAGCGCGCCCTGCGCGCGAATCGCGGGCAGGGCCCGCTCCTACAAGGTGTCGCGGATTCAGCCGCCCTTGGCCTTGTCCAGCTTGCGCAGGAACACGGTCATTTCCTTCTCCGCCTGCTTGTCGCCATGGGCCTGGGCCGCGGCCAGGCCGTCGGTCCAGGCGGCGCGGGCGCCTTCGGCATCGCCCTGGGCCTGCAGGGCCTTGCCCAGCAGCTTCCAGGCGGCGGAATACTTCGGGTCCTGCTCCACGCAGCGGCGCAGGTGTTCGGCGGCCTTCGCCGCATCGCCGGCGTCCAGGTAGCCCTTGCCCAGGCCGAAGCGCAGCAGCGGGTTGTCCATGCCTTTGGCGAGGAGTCTTTCGAGGGATTGAGGGTCGGTCATAGGGCTGGGGGCTGGGGGCTGGGGGCTGGAAGCTGGAAGCTGGAAGCTGGAAGCTGGAAGCTGGAAGCTGGAAGCGAACAGCATGCGGTGCCGTCGTGGTATGTCAAGCTCTTGCCTACAGCCTACAGCCTACAGCCTACAGCCTACAGCCTACAGCCTACAGCCTACAGCCTACAGCCTAGAAGAACGTCAACCCGGCCTGGAACAGCCGCTCGACGTCACGGATGCGCTTCTTGTCGACCACGAAGAGGATCACGTGGTCGCCGGATTCCACCACGGTGTCGCCGTGGGCGATCAGCACTTCCTCGTCGCGGATCACCGCGCCTATGGTGGTGCCCGGCGGCAGGTGTACCTCGCCGATGCGCTTGCCAATCACCTTGCTCGACTTGGCGTCGCCGTGGGCCACCACCTCGATGGCCTCGGCCGCGCCGCGGCGCAGCGAGTGCACGCTCTCGATGTCGCCGCGGCGCACGTGGGTCAGCAGGGTGCCGATGGTGGCCAGCTGCGGGCTGATGGCGATGTCGATCTCGCCGCCCTGCACCAGGTCGACGTAGGCCGGGTTGTTGATCAGCGTCATCACCTTGCGCGCGCCCAGGCGCTTGGCCAGCAGCGAGGACATGATGTTGGCCTCGTCGTCGTTGGTCAGGGCCAGGAACAGGTCGGTCTCGTTGATGTTCTCTTCCAGCAGCAGGTCGCGGTCCGAGGCGCTGCCCTGCAGGACGATGGTGCTGTCGAGGTTGTCCGACAGGTGCCGGCAGCGCGCCGGGTTCATCTCGATGATCTTCACCTGGTAGCGGTTCTCGATGGCCTCGGCCAGGCGCTCGCCGATGTTGCCGCCGCCGGCGATGATGATCCGCTTGTAGTTCTCCTCCAGCCGGCGCATCTCGCCCATCACCGCGCGGATGTGGGCCTTGGCGGCGATGAAGAACACCTCGTCGTCGGCCTCGATGACGGTGTCGCCCTGGGGGATGATCGGCCGGTTGCGCCGGTAGATCGCCGCCACGCGGGTATCCGCGTTGGGCATGTGCTCGCGCAGCTGGCGCAGCTCCTGGCCCACCAGCGGGCCGCCGTAGTGGGCCTTGATGCCCACCAGCTGGGCCTTGCCCTCGGCGAAGTCGATCACCTGCAAGGAGCCGGGGTATTCCACCAGGCGCTTGATGTAGTTGGTCACCACCTGCTCGGGGCTGATCAGCACGTCCACCGGGATGGCCTCGTTGTCGAACAGGCCGGTGCGCGTCAGGTAGGCCGCCTCGCGCACCCGGGCGATGCGCGTCGGCGTGTTGAACAGGGTGTAGGCCACCTGGCAGGCGACCATGTTCACCTCGTCGCTGTTGGTCACCGCCACCAGCATGTCGGCGTCGTCGGCGCCGGCCTGGCGCAGCACCGTGGGGAACGAGGCCTTGCCGTGCACGGTGCGGATGTCCAGGCGGTCGTTGAGGTCGCGCAGGCGCTGGGCGTCGGTGTCGACCACGGTGATGTCGTTGGCTTCGCTGGCCAGGTGCTCGGCCAGGGTGCCGCCGACCTGGCCGGCGCCGAGGATGATGATCTTCATGGGGTCGCGCTCGTCCGTGCAGTGCTAGCGGGCTGAGATCTTGATGAGCTTGGCATAGTAGAAACCGTCGTGCCCGCCCTCTTGCGGCAACAGCTGGCGCCCGTGGGCCTGCTTCAGGCCCCAGGGCCCTGCCAGGTCCAGCTCGCGGGCACCGGGGGTGCGTGCGAGGAAGGCGGCGATGGATTCGCGGTTCTCCTGGGGCATCACCGAGCAGGTGGCGTAGAGCAGGATGCCGCCGACTTCCAGGGTCGGCCACAGCGCGTCGAGCAGCTCGCCCTGCAGCTGCGCCAGGGCCGGGATGTCCTCGGCGGCGCGGGTCAGCTTGATGTCCGGGTGCCGGCGAATCACCCCGGTGGCCGAGCAGGGCGCGTCCAGCAGGATGCGCTGGAACGGCTTGCCGTCCCACCAGGCGACGGTATCGCGACCGTCGGCGGCGACCAGCGTGGCATCTAGCCGCAGGCGCTGCAGATTTTCCCGTACGCGCACCAGGCGGCTTTCTTCCAGGTCCACGCCCAGCACGCCGGCCAGGCCCGGTTCGGCCTCCAGCAGGTGGCAGGTCTTGCCGCCGGGGGCGCAGCAGGCGTCGAGCACGCGCTGGCCGGGAGCCAGTTCCAGCAGGTCGGCGGCCAGTTGCGCGGCCTCGTCCTGCACGCTCACGCGGCCTTCGGCGAAGCCCGGCAGCTCGCGCACGTCGCAAGGCTGGGCCAGTTGGATGCCGTCGCGGCTGTAGGCGCAGGGCGCGGCCTCGAGGCCGGCAGCCTGCAGTTCGGCCAGGTAGGCGTCACGGCTGCCCTGGCGGCGGTTCACCCGCAGGGTCATCGGCGGGTGGGCGTTGTTCGCCGCGCACATGGCTTCGAACTGCTCTGGCCAGGCCTGTTTCAGCGCCTTCTGCAGCCAGCGCGGGTGGGCCAGGCGCGCGGCCGGGTCGCGGTCGACGTCGGCCAGCAGCACCTCGCCCTCGCGCTGGGCGCGGCGCAGCACGGCGTTGAGCAGGCCCTTGGCCCAGGATTTCTTCAGCTTGTCGGCGCAGCCGACGGTCTCGCCGATGGCCGCGTGGGGCGGAATGCGGGTGTAGAGCAACTGGTACAGGCCGACCAGCAGCAGCGCCTCGACGTCGCGGTCGCCGGCCTTGAACGGCTTCTGCAGCAGGCGCGCGGCCAGGGCCGCCAGGCGCGGCTGCCAGCGCGCGGCGCCGAAGGCCAGCTCCTGGGTCAGGCCGCGGTCGCGCGGGGCGACCAGCTCCAGCTGCGGCGGCAGCGAGCTGCCCAGCGAGGCTCGGCCGGCGAGCACGGCGGCCAGCGCGCGGGCCGCGGCGAGGCGCGGGCTGAGGCTCATTGGCCGAGCACCAGGCCGCTGGCGAACTGCTCGCGGCGGCTGTTGAACAGGTCGGCGAAGGCCAGCGGCTTGCCGCCGGGCAGCTGCACGCGGGTCAGCAGCAGGCTGCCTTCGCCGCAGCCCACCAGCAGGCCGTCACGGCTGGCGCCGAGGATTTTCCCCGGCTCGCCCCTGCCCTCGCCCAGGCGCGCGGCCCAGACCTTCAGCGGCTCGCCGTTCAGGGTGGTGTGGCACACCGGCCAGGGATCGAAGGCGCGCACGGCGCGCTCCAGTTCCACGGCCGGGCGGCTCCAGTCGAGCTTCGCCTCGTCCTTGCTGAGCTTGTGCGCGTAGGTGGCCAGGGCGTCGTCCTGCACCTCGCCCTTGAGCGTGCCGGCGGCCAGACCGGCGATGGCCTCGACCACCGCCGGCGGGCCCAGGCGCGCCAGGCGGTCGTGCAGGCTGCCGCCGGTGTCCTCGGTGGAAATCGGCGTGCTGACCTTGAGCAGCATCGGCCCGGTGTCCAGGCCCGCTTCCATCTGCATCACGGTTACGCCGCTTTCCGCATCGCCAGCCTGCACAGCTCGCTGGATGGGCGCGGCGCCACGCCAGCGCGGCAGCAGCGAGGCATGGCTGTTGATGCAGCCCAGGCGCGGGATGTCCAGCACCGCCTGGGGCAGGATCAGGCCGTAGGCGACCACCACCATCAGGTCCGGCTGCAGCGCCGCCAGTTCGGCCTGGGCTTCGGGTGCGCGCAGGGTCGGCGGCTGCAGCACCGGCAGGCCATGCTGCGCGGCGAGCTGCTTGACCGGGCTGGGCATCAGCTTCTGGCCGCGGCCGGCGGGGCGGTCCGGCTGGGTGTAGACGGCGACGATCTGGTGCGGCGTATCGAGCAGGGCCTTGAGGTGCTCGGCGGCGAATTCCGGGGTCCCGGCGAAGACGATGCGCAATGCTTGGCTCATGCGTAGGCTCGCTTAAAGAAAAAAGGCTTGCCGGAGCAAGCCTTTGGGGAGGAGGGTGTCAGGCGCGCTGGCGGTGCTGCTTTTCCAGCTTCTTCTTGATCCGGTCGCGCTTGAGGTTGGACAGGTAGTCGACGAACAGCTTGCCGTTCAGGTGGTCGCACTCATGCTGGATGCACACCGCCAGCAGGCCTTCGGCGATTTCCTCGAAGGCCTTGCCGTCGCGGTCCAGCGCCTTGACGCGCACCCGCAGCGGGCGGTCGACATTCTCGTAGAAGCCGGGCACCGACAGGCAACCCTCCTGGTATTCGCCCATCTCTTGCGTGAGCGGCTCCAGTTCCGGGTTGATGAACACGCGCGGCTCGGACTTGTCCTCGGACAGGTCCATCACCACCACGCGCTTGTGTACGTTCACCTGGGTGGCGGCCAGGCCGATGCCGGGCGCCTCGTACATGGTTTCGAACATGTCGTCGACCAGTTGGCGCACGCTATCGTCGACCACCTCGACAGGCTTGGCGATCGTGCGCAGGCGCGGATCGGGGAATTCGAGGATGTTCAGAATGGCCATATGCGTTTGTGATGCACTTGTGGAATAAAGTAAAAATCGGCTGCTAATATGCCGAGCAGCATCGAAAAACCCTGGAAGGCCCGGTAGGGGCGGCTTTCCAGCGTTTCATGTGTATACATAATAAAGGGATTCACCGCATGAGGAAAACACTACTCGCCGTGCTGCTGCTGGCGGCAGGAAGCATGGCGCAGGGTGCCGTGGAACTCAGGGACGGCCACCCGGACCGCTATACGGTGGTCAAGGGCGACACCCTCTGGGACATCTCCGGCAAGTTCCTGAGCAAGCCCTGGAAGTGGCCGGAGATCTGGCAGGTGAATCCGCAGATTCGCAACCCGCACCTGATCTACCCCGGCGACGTCCTCAGCCTGGTGTACATCGACGGCCAGCCGCGCCTGGTGCTCAACCGCGGCGCCTCCCACGGCACCATCAAGCTGTCGCCCAAGGTGCGCAGCACGCCCATGGCCGAGGCGGTGCCGACCATCCCGCTGGACAAGATCAACGCCTTCCTGCTGTCCAACCGCATCGTCGACAGCGAGGGTGACTTCAGCAACGCCCCCTACATGGTCGCCGGCGATGCCGAGCGCGTGGTCAGCGGCGCCGGCGACCGCGCCTACGCCCGCGGCGACTCCCTGGCCGAGGAAGGCAGCTACGGCATCTTCCGCCAGGGCAAGATCTACTCCGACCCGGACACCAAGGAAGTCCTCGGCGTCGACGCCATGGACGTCGGCAGCGCCCGGGTGATCGCCAAGGAAGACGACATCGCCACCCTCAACCTGACGCGCACCACCCAGGAAGTGCGGCCGGGCGACCGCCTGTTCCCCACCGAGGAACGCGCGGTGACCTCGATCTTCATGCCCAGCGAGCCGAAGACGCCGATCAAGGGCAGCATCATCGACGTGCCGCGCGGCGTCACCCAGATCGGCAAGTACGACGTGGTGACCATCGACAAGGGCAGCCGCGATGGCCTGGAGGAAGGCAACGTGCTGGCCATCTACAAGCTCGGCGAGACGGTGCGCGATCGTGTCAGCGGTGATCTGGTGAAGATCCCCGACGAGCGCTCCGGGCTGGTGATGATCTTCCGTACCTACAACCGTCTCAGCTACGGCCTGGTGCTTACCGCCAACCGTTCGCTGGAAGTGCAGGACAAGGTGCGCAATCCCTGATCGGCGCGCCTGTATGAAGAACCCCGCCACGGCGGGGTTCTTCGTTTCTGCCGGCCGTATCTTCCGAAGCGTCCGGCAGGCGTCAGCCGGCGGACGCGGCATAGTCGGGGTTCCCGCCAACGCGCCAAGGACTGCCGCCATGCCCCGCCAACCCTCCCCCGCCGAACTGGAAGCCCGCCTGCGCCTGCACGCCCTGCCCGAACTGGGGCCGCGGCGCTTCGCCGCCCTGCTGGCGGCCTTCGGCAGCGCCTCCGCCGCCCTCAGCGCGCCCGCCGCGGCCTGGCGTTCCCTTGGCCTGCCGGCGGCCAGCGCCGAGGCGCGGCGCAGTGAGGTCACCCGCCAGGCAGCGGCCGAGGCTCTGCGCTGGCTGGAAGGGCCCGAGCGGCACCTGCTGATGTGGGACGCCGAGGACTACCCCGCGCTGCTGGCGGAGCTGAGCGATGCGCCGCCGCTGCTGTTCGTCGAGGGCGCCCGCGCGGCCCTGGGCCGGCCGCAACTGGCGGTGGTCGGCAGCCGCCGTGCCAGCCGCCCGGGGCTGGACACCGCCCGCGCCTTCGCCCGCAGCCTGGCCGGCGGCGGCTTCGCCATCACCAGCGGGCTGGCTTTGGGCATCGACGGCGCCGCCCACGAAGGCGCGCTGGAGGCCGGTGGCGTCACCCTGGCGGTGCTCGGCACGGGCCTGCAATGCCTGTACCCGCGGCGACACCTGGGGCTGGCGCGGCGCATCGTCGAGGGCGGCGGCGCGCTGCTGTCCGAACTGCCGCTGGATTGCCCGCCGCGGCCGGACAACTTCCCGCGGCGCAACCGCATCATCAGCGGCCTGTCCCTGGGTGTGCTGGTGGTGGAGGCCAGCCCGGCCAGCGGCTCGCTGATCACCGCGCGGCTGGCCGCCGAGCAGGGCCGCGAGGTCTATGCCATTCCCGGTTCCATCCACCATCCCGGCGCGCGCGGCTGCCACGAGCTGATCCGCCAGGGCGCCACCCTGGTGGAGCGCATCGACGACATCCTCGAAGGCCTGAGCGGCTGGACCGCCGAAGCACCCGCCAGCGAACCGGCCCCGCTGCCACAGGCGCACCCGTTGCTGGACCTGCTGCGCGCCGCCCCGCAGGGCAGCGAGGCGCTGGCCGCCGGCAGTGGCTGGGCGCTGCCGCAGGTGCTGGCGGCGCTGACCGAGCTGGAACTGGAGGGCAAGGTGGCCTGCGAGGCCGGCGTCTGGGTGCATCGCGGCGGCTGAGCACGTAAACTGCCGCGCAATCGTTATTTCCCCGGAGTTTGCCGATGATCAGCAGCTGGCGTGTGCAGCGTGTGGCCAGGATAGTGCGCGAGGGCGGCGTCATCGCCTACCCGACCGAAGCCGTCTGGGGCCTGGGCTGCGACCCCTGGAACGAGGATGCCGTCTACCGCCTGCTGGCCATCAAGGCGCGGCCGGTGGAGAAGGGCCTGATCCTGGTGGCCGACAACATCCGCCAGTTCGACTTCCTGCTCGCCGACCTGCCGCAGGAATGGCAGGACCGCCTGGGCGCCACCTGGCCGGGCCCGAACACCTGGCTGGTGCCGCACCAGGGGCGCCTGCCGGAGTGGATCACCGGCCAGCACGACAGCGTGGCCCTGCGCGTCAGCGAACACCCGTTGGTGCGCGAACTCTGCGCGCTGACCGGCCCGCTGGTATCCACCTCGGCCAACCCCGCCGGGCGCCCGGCGGCGCGCTCGCGGCTGCGGGTGGAGCAGTACTTCCGCGGCGAGCTGGACGGCGTGCTCGACGGCAAGCTCGGCGGCCGGCGCAACCCCAGCGTGATCCGCGACCTGGTCACCGGCCGGACCGTGCGCCCGGCCTGAGGGCGGGATGTCCGGCGTGGCCGGGAGATTCGGCGCCAACCCTGAGCAACTGTCTTACCGACTGCGCCGAGGCGCTCTTCGTAGGATGGGTTGAGCCTGCGAAACCCATGCTGTAGTGGTGATGGGTATCGCTTCGCTCAACGCCATCCTACGGTGGTGCTCCTCCTGTCCATGTAGGGCCATGCCCGCGATTCGCGCGCAGGCCGTGCCCTTTCCCTCAAGGCAACAGAATGGTCGACCCCGTGGTCCGCCGCGCCGCCAGTTCGGTCTGCGCCTTGGCCGCGTCGGCCAGGGCGTAGCGCTGGTTGATCTCCACCTTGATCTTGCCGCTGGTGAGCATGCCGAACAGGTCCTCGGCCATCGCCTGCAGGCGCTCGGAGGTGTTGGCGTAGCCGAACAGCGTCGGCCGGGTGACGAACAGCGAGCCCTTCTGCGCCAGGATGCCCAGGTTGACGCCGTCCACCGGGCCCGAGGCGTTGCCGAAGCTGACGATCAGCCCGCGCGGGGCGGCGCAGTCCAGGGAGATCGGCCAGGTGTCCTTGCCCACCGAGTCGTAGACCACCGGGCACTTCTTGCCGTCGGTGAGCTGCAGCACGCGCTCCGCCACGTTTTCCTGGCTGTAGTCGATGGTCGCCCAGGCGCCGTGGACCTTGGCCAGCTCCGCCTTGGCGGCTGAGCCGACGGTACCGATCAGCTTCACCCCCAGGGCCTTGGCCCACTGGCAGGCGATCAGCCCGACGCCGCCGGCCGCCGCGTGCCAGAGCACGGTCTGGCCGGGCTGGGCGTTGTAGGTCTGGCGCAGCAGGTACTGCACGGTCAGGCCCTTGAGCATCACCGCGGCGGCGGTCTCGAAGTCGATGGCGTCGGGCAGTTTCACCACGTTGGCCGCCGGCAGCACGTGCAGCTCGCTGTAGGCGCCCAGCGGGCCGGTGGCGTAGCCGACGCGGTCGCCGACCTTGACGTTGCTCACCTCGCTGCCCACCGCCTCCACCTCGCCGGCGCCCTCGGTGCCCAGCCCGGAGGGCAGCGCCGGGGCGGGATAGAGGCCGCTGCGGAAGTAGTTGTCGATGAAGTTCAGGCCGATGGCGCGGTTGCGCACGCGGACTTCCTTCGGGCCTGGTTCTGCGGGGGTGTAGTCGAGGTATTCGAGGACTTCGGGGCCGCCGGTGCGGGCGAACTGGATGCGCTTGGCCATGTCGATCTCCTGCTGCTGGCGGCGCCGGAGGGGTCGGCGCCGCGTTGGGAAAAGTCTTTCATCCAAGCCGCCTTGTTGACCGCCGTCAAGCATGGCATGGCGGCCGGGAATGCTATGCTTGCGCTCCTCTCCCGGCCTGCAGCCCAAGCGCCGCAAGGCTTTCCCGCTCCAAGGTGATCCCGTGACCGACCCTATCCAGGCCGTGAAGGCCTACCTGCTCGACCTGCAAGACCGCATCTGCACCGCACTCGAAGCCGAGGACGGCGGCGCCCGCTTCATCGAGGACGCCTGGGAGCGTCCGGCCGGCGGCGGTGGCCGCACCCGGGTGATCGGCGATGGCGCGCTGATCGAGAAGGGCGGGGTGAACTTCTCCCACGTGTTCGGCGCCGGCCTGCCGCCATCGGCCAGCGCGCACCGCCCGGAACTGGCCGGGCGCGGCTTCCAGGCCCTGGGCGTGTCGCTGGTGATCCACCCGCGCAACCCCCACGTGCCGACCTCCCACGCCAACGTGCGCTTTTTCATCGCCGAGAAGGAAGGCGAGGAGCCGGTGTGGTGGTTCGGCGGCGGCTTCGACCTGACGCCCTACTACGCCCACGAGGAAGACTGCGTGCACTGGCACAAGGTCGCCCGCGAGGCCTGCGCGCCCTTCGGCGAGGACGTCTACCCGCGCTACAAGGAGTGGTGCGACCGCTACTTCCACCTCAAGCACCGCAACGAGCCGCGCGGCATCGGCGGCCTGTTCTTCGACGACCTGAACCAGTGGGACTTCGACACCAGCTTCGCCTTCCTGCGGGCCATAGGCGACGCCTACATCGAGGCCTACCTGCCCATCGTGCGCAAGCGCAAGGCCCAGGCCTGGACCGAGCAGCAGCGCGAGTTCCAGGAGTTCCGCCGCGGCCGCTACGTGGAGTTCAACCTGGTCTACGACCGCGGCACCCTGTTCGGCCTGCAGTCCGGCGGACGCACCGAATCCATCCTCATGTCGCTGCCGCCGCAGGTGCGCTGGGGCTACGACTGGAAGCCCGAGCCGGGCAGCGAAGAGGCGCGGCTGACCGAGTATTTCCTCCAGGATCGCGATTGGTTGGGGTTGAAGCCGGAAGCCTGAAGCTGGAAGCCGGAAGAAAAAAGCCTCAAGCTTCCAGCTTCCAGCTTCCAGCTCAAAAAGCCTATGAATCGTTATTGCGTCTTCGGCAACCCCATCGGCCACAGCAAGTCGCCGCTGATCCACCGCCTGTTCGCCGAGCAGACCGGCCAGGCGCTCACCTACGACGCCCAACTGGCGCCGCTGGACGACTTCGCCGGGGCCGCCCGCGCGTTCTTCGCCGAGGGTCTGGGCGCCAACGTCACCGTGCCCTTCAAGGAAGACGCCTACCGCCTGTGCGGTGAGCTCACCGAGCGCGCCCGCCGCGCCGGTGCGGTGAACACGCTGAAGAAGCTCGACGACGGCCGCCTGCTGGGCGACAACACCGACGGCGCCGGGCTGACCCGCGATCTGGTGGTGAACAACGGCGTGGCGCTCAAGGGCCGCCGCGTGCTGGTGCTGGGCGCCGGCGGCGCGGTGCGCGGCATCCTCGAACCCTTCCTGGCCGAGGGCCCGGCGGCGCTGGTGGTGCTCAACCGCACCGCGGCCAAGGCCGAGCAGCTGGCCCGCGAGTTCGCCGACCTGGGCACGGTGCGCGCCGGCGGCTTCGACCTGCGCGACGAACCCTTCGACCTGATCGTCAACGGCACCTCGGCCAGCCTGGCCGGCGAGTTGCCGCCCATCGACGCGGCGCTGATCCACCCGGGGCACACCGTCTGCTACGACATGATGTACGGCAAGGAGCCGACTGCCTTCAACCGCTGGGCCGCGGAGCATGGCGCGGCGCGCTGCATCGATGGCCTGGGCATGCTGGTGGAGCAGGCGGCGGAGGCCTTCGTGCTGTGGCGCGGCGTGCGGCCGGATTCGCGGCCGGTGCTGGATGAGTTGCGGCGGCAGTTGGCCGGCTAGGCTCTTCGTAGGAGCGAGCTTGCTCGCGAACGCCCCGTAGGATGGGTTGAGCGAAGCGATACCCATCACCGATGGCCGCATGGGTTTCGCAAGCTCAACCCATCCTACGAAAAGCACCGGTAACGTAGGGCGTATAACCGTTCGCGGTTATACGCCGCCTGACCGGTCTCATCGCTCACTCCGAGGCTGAACCCGGCGCGCTCTGGGGCCATGGCCAATCGGCGGATAACGCCCTAGGCGTTATGCGCCCTACTCCACCTGCAAAACCGCGCCTTCACCGATCTGCTTCGCCAGCTCCTCACGCACCCTCGGCCGCGCATGGCGCAGCACCAGGTGCCGCCCTTCGCCAGCCAGCCGGCGGGCTTCCTGTTGCAACATGTGCGCCCCGGCGAAGTCGATGAAGTTCACGTGCCTGGCATCCAGCACCAGGCGCCGGCCCTGGCTGGCCTGGATCAGGCGCTGCAGGTAGTCGCAGGCGCCGAAGAAGATCGAGCCTTCCACCCGCAGCACTTCCTCCTCGCTGGCCTGCCAGCGTTCCACCCGCGGCTGCGAGGTGCGCCGCAGGTAGAGCAGCAGCGAGGCCAGCACGCCCAGGTAGATGGCGTTCTGCAGCGGCAGCAGCAGGGTCGCCGCGGCGGTCAGGGCCATCACCGCGAACTCGCTGCGGCTGCCGCGCCAGAGGGCGCGCAGGGCCGGGCGGTCGACCAGGCCCCAGGCGATCAGCAGGATGCCGCCGGCCATGGCCGGCAGCGGGATGTGGGTAATCAGTCCTGCACCGGCTACTGCCAGCACGGCGACCCAGGCGGCGGAGAACACCCCGGCCAGCGGCGTGCGCGCGCCGGCTTCGAGGTTGAGCCCGGAGCGGGTGAAGGAGCCCGCCGAAAGGCTGCCGGAGAACCAGGGGCCGACCAGGTTGGACAGGCCCTGGGCGCGGATTTCCTGGTTGGCGTCCAGCACCTGCTGGCTGCGCGCGGCCAGGGCGCGGGCGATGGACAGGCTGGTGACCAGGCCGAGCAGGCCGCAGGCCAGTGCCCCGGGCAACAGCGCGGCGATGCCGGCCGCGTCGACCTGCAATGGGCTGAACGGCGGCAGCGCGCTGGCGAAGGCCTGCACCCGCGCCACGCCGCCGAACCACGCGGGCAGCGCCCATACCGTCAGGCTGGCCACCAGCAGACCGAACATCAACGCCGGCCAGCGCGGCCGCAGCCAGCGGCACAGCAGGCTCGCCGCCAGGCTGAGCAGGCCGATGGCCAGGGACGCCGGCTCGCACTCGCCCAGCCGCGCCAGCAGCAGGCGCGTGCCGTCCAGGGCGCTGCCGCGGCTGTGCACTTCCACGCCGAGTAGGTACGGCAACTGGCCCAGGGCGATGACCAGCGCCGCGCCCAGGGTGAAGCCGAGCATCACCGAGTGCGAGACGAAGTTCAGCAGCACCCCGGCGCGCATCGCCCCCAGGGCCCATTGCAGGATGCCGGCGAGGAAGGTCAGCAGCAGCACGTACTGGATGAACGTCTCGCTGCCCGGCGGCGCCAGGGGCGCCACCGTGGCGTAGAGCACCACCGAGATGGCCGCGGTGGGCCCGCCGACCATGTGCCTGGATGAGCCCCACAGGCAGGCCACCACCACCGGCAGCATGGCCGCGTACAGGCCGTACTGCGGCGGCAACCCGGCGATCAGCGCGTAGGCGATGGACTGCGGCAGGGCCAGCACTGCGCCGGCCAGGCCGACCCAGGCTTCCCGCGCCATCGCCCGCGGGCCGAGGCCCGGCAGCCAGGCGAGGAACGGCAGCAGGCGATACAGGCGCTCCATCGGCGGTCAGAGCTTGGCCTGCACGGCGGCCAGGGCATCGCCGCCGTCGCGGGCCTTCACCCCGTCCAGCCACTTGCCCAGGACCTGCGGGTTGGCCTTGATCCAGGCCTTCACCGCGTCGGCGTTCTTCACGTTCTTCTCCAGCACCTCGGCCATGATGGCGTTCTCCATCTTCAGGTCGAAGCTCAGGTTGGCCAGCAGCTTGGCGCTGTTCGGGCACTGCTTGGCGTAGCCGTTGCGGGTGACGGTGTAGACGCTGCCGGTGCTGCCGAAGTACTTCTCGCCGCCGGCCAGGTACTTCATGTCGTACTTCACGTTCATCGGGTGCGGCGTCCAGCCGAGGAAGACGATCCAGCGCTCGCGCTTAACCGCCCGGCTGACCTCGGCGAGCATCGCCTGCTCGCTGGACTCCACCAGCTTCCAGTCGCCCAGGCCGAACTCGTTGCCGCCGATCATCTTCTGGATCGACAGGTTGGCCGGCGCGCCCGAGCCGATGCCGTAGACCTTGTGGTTGAACTGGTCGGCGTGCTTCTGCAGGTCGGCGAAGTTCTTCACCCCGGCGTCGTAGACGTAGGTCGGCACGGCCAGGGTGAATTCGGTGCCCTCCAGGTTCTTCGCCAGTCGCGTGACCTGGCCGCTGGCGATGAACTGGTCGTGGAAGCCCTGCTGCGCCGGCATCCAGTTGCCGAGGAAGGCGTCCACCTGGCCGTCGCGCAGGCCGCCGTAGGTGATCGGCACCGAGAGGGTGTCGACCTTGGCCTGGTAGCCGAGGCTGTCGAGCAGGAAGCTGGCGACGCCGTTGGTCACGGCGATGTCGGTCCAGCCCGGATCGGCCAGTTTCACCGTGGCGCAGGCGTCGTCCTCGGCCTGCGCGGCCTGGCCGGCCAGCGCCATGGTGGTGGCCAGCAGCAATGCACTTAACTTGTTCATGCTTATCTCCCCTCGGCTTTTTCTGGTTGTGCTTATGGTCAGGGTCTGGGGTAACGGGCGCGGCGCTCCAGGTCGTCCAGGTCGATGTGGTTGCGCATGTACTGCTGGCTGGCATCGACGAACGGCTGGTGGTCCCAGCTGGTCAGCCTGCCGCGCTGCAAGGCGTCGGCGACGAAGCGCCGGCGGCGCTGGCTGGCCAGCACGCGGGCGGTGATCGCCGGGATGTCCCAGCGCTGCCGGGCCTCGGCCAGGAAGGCGTCGAACAGCTCGCGGTGCGCCGCGGAGCCGGCCAGGTTCTCCAGTTCGCGCGGGTCGTTCTTCAGATCGTAGAGCAGGCACGGGTCCTGTTCGGAATAGACGAACTTGTAGTCGCCGCGGCGGATCATCATCAGTGGGCTGAGGGTGCCTTCGGCGGTGTATTCGCCGATCACCTCGTCGTGCCCGCCCTGGCCTTGCAGGTGCGGCAGCAGCGAGCGGCCGTCCAGCTCCAGTTCCGCCGGCAGCTCGCCGCCGGCCAGTTCCACCAGGGTCGGCAGCAGGTCGAGGGTGGACACCGACTCGGCCACGTGGCGCGCGGCGAAGCGGCCCGGCGCGTGGATCAGCAGGGGCACGCGGGCGGCCATCTCGAACCAGTGCATCTTGTACCAGAGGCCGCGCTCGCCAAGCATGTCGCCGTGGTCGCCGGAGAACACCACCAGGGTGTTCTCGGCCAGGTCGCATTCCTCCAGGGTCCTGAGCAGCGCGCCGATCTGCGCGTCGACGTAGCTGCAGGCGCCGAAGTAGGCGCGGCGGGCGTCGCGGATCTTCTCCGGCGGCAGCGGCTTGCCCCACAGGTCGATGACCTTGAGCAGGCGCTGGGAGTGCGGGTCCTGCTCGTGCTGCGCCAGTTCCACCGAGGGCATGGGGATGTCCTCGTCGCGGTACAGGTCCCAGTACTTGCGGGGGATGGTGTAGGGGTCGTGGGGGTGGGTCATGGAGACGGTCAGGCAGAACGGCTGCTCGGCGTGCTCGCGGACGTGGTCGTAGAGGTACTGGCGCGCCTTGAACACCACCTCGTCGTCGAAATCCAGCTGGTTGGTGCGCACGCAGGGCCCGGCCTGCAGCACCGAGGACATGTTGTGGTACCAGCTGGGGCGCACTTCCGGCTCGTCCCAGTTCACCGCCCAGCCGTAGTCGGCGGGGTAGATGTCGCTGGTCAGGCGTTCCTCGTAGCCGTGCAACTGGTCCGGGCCGCAGAAGTGCATCTTGCCCGACAGCGCCGTGCGGTAGCCCAGGCGGCGCAGGTGGTGGGCGTAGGTGGGGACGTCGGCGGCGAAGTCGGCGGCGTTGTCCCAGGCGCCGATCTTGGTCGGCAGCTGGCCGCTGACCAGGGTGAAGCGCGAGGGCGCGCACAGCGGGCTGTTGCAGTAGGCCGAATCGAACACCACGGCCTGTTCGGCCAGGCGCATCAGGTTGGGCATGCGGATCGGCGAGGCGGCATCGTGCAGGGGCAGCAGGGGCGCGGCCATCTGGTCGGCCATGATGAAGAGAATGTTCGGGCGTGGCATGGCGAGGCTTATCCTATGCACGGTTGTTATGGAATAGTGCGTGGCAGCAGTGTCACGCCGCGCCGGCAGGGGGTAAACCGCATGGCCATACATGCTTCGGATAACGCCAGCTTATGGGTGGCGAACCCATGAGCCTGCCCCTGGAACTGCTCCGCGTGTTCGAGTGCGCGGCCCGCGAGCAGGGCTTCACCGCGGCCGCCGCCGAGCTGGGCAGCAGCCAGCCGGCGGTGAGCCAGCAGATCAAGCGCCTGGAGAAGCTGCTCGGCACACGTCTGTTCGACCGGGTGCACCGCGGGATCGTTCTGACGGAAAGCGGCCAGTTGCTGCTGCGCCACGTGCAGGCCGGGCTGGCGGAGCTGGAGGCCGGGGTCGAGGCGGTCAGCGCCCGGCGCACCCAGGAGATGCTGCAGGTGGCCACCGACTTCGCCTTCGCCGCCTACTGGCTGATGCCGCGCCTGCCGCGCTTCCGCCAGCGGCACCCGGAACTGGACGTCAGCCTGCTGAGCAGCGAGCGCAGCCCCAGCAGCCTGCGCAGCGACGTGGACGTGGCCATCGCCTTCGGCGACGGGCGCTTCAAGCATGGCGAGCCGCTGCTGCTGTTCGGCGAGGAAGTCTTCCCAGTGTGCAGCCCGCGCCTGCTGGGCGAGCGCCAGGCGCCGCTGCCGCTGGAGGAGCTGCAGCGCCTGCCGCTGCTGCACCTGAAGCCCGAGGCCCACAGCCGCTGGTTCGACTGGCCGGGGCTGTTCCGCGCCCTGGAGCTGCCGCGCCCGCCGGAGGCTGCCGGGCTACGCTTCGACAACTACACGCTGCTGGTGCAGGCGGCCATCGCCGGCCAGGGCGTAGCCATCGGCTGGCGCCACCTGGTCGACGAACTGCTGGAGCAGGGGTTACTGTGCCGGCCCATCCGCGAGAGCGCCGCCTCGCGCTACGGCTATTACGCCGTGCTGCCCGAGCGCAAGCGCCGCGCCCGCCTGCTGCAGCCCTTCGTCGACTGGCTGCGCGCCGAACTGGAACAGGACCCATGAACGAGATCCACGGCTACCATGCCCACGTCTACTACGATGCCGACAGCCTGGAGCAGGCCCGCCAGCTGTGCGAGGAGGCGGTGCGCCTGTTCGGCGTGAAGATGGGCCGCATGCACCAGCGCCCGGTCGGCCCGCACCCGGACTGGAGCTGCCAGCTGGCCTTCG
Organism: Pseudomonas sp. M1; assembly: GCF_022760135.1. Lineage (NCBI taxonomy): Bacteria > Pseudomonadati > Pseudomonadota > Gammaproteobacteria > Pseudomonadales > Pseudomonadaceae > Pseudomonas > Pseudomonas sp. M1. Next base: position 6,795,249 of record NZ_CP094343.1, on the reverse strand, counting down.
GCAACGACGCCTTCGCCGCCGTGGTGCCCTGGCTGGCGCTGCACCGCGAGGGCCTGGTGGTGTTCATCCACCCGGACACCGGCGACGACCTGCGCGACCACCGCGACCACGCCATCTGGATGGGCGCGGTGCGGCCGCTGGACCTGTCGCAGTTCGGCTGAGTTCGATAATGATTCTCGATTCGGTGTATGCTTGCCCGCTTTACCGGCGGCCCGCCCACGGCGGGCCGGTATTCCAGGGTATCGCGGTCATCATGCGGCGCTTCGCCTCCTCCCACCTCCTGCAGAGCTTCCAGGCGCACTATGCGGACCTGCTGCGCTTCCTCGCCCGCCGCCTGGGCGACAACCAGCGCGCCGCCGACGTCGCCCAGGACACCTGGCTGCGCCTGGCCGACCAGGCCCCGGAAGCCGAAGTGCAGGACCCGCGCGCCTACCTGTTCCGCGTCGCCGGCAACCTGGCCATCGACAACCTGCGCCGCGAGGGCCGGCTGGCCGAGCTGCACGTGGAGGAGACGGCGGCCAACGAGGTCAGCGACCCCGGCGCCGGCCTGGAGCGCAACCTGCTGGCCCGCGAGGCCCTGGAACAGCTCGACGCCGCCCTCGACCAACTGCCGCCCAAGGCCCGCCAGGCGCTGCTGATGAACCGCCTGGACGGCCTGACCCACGCGCAGATCGCCCGCCGCCTCGGCGTTTCCGAAAGCATGGTGGGCAAGTACATCGTCCAGGCCATGCGCCATTGCCGCGACCACCTGCAACAGCGGGAGGCGCAGCCATGAGCCGCCGGGACCTGGAGAACCAGGCCATCGACTGGCTGGCGGAGCTGCATTCCGGCCGCGTCGAGGCCGGCCGCCGCAGCGCGTTCGCCCAGTGGCGCGCGCAGAGCCCCGAGCACGAAAGCGCCGCGCGCAGCGCCGAGGCGCTGTGGGGCGCCCTGCCGGCCACCCGCACGGCGCGCCACCACCGCCTGCTGCGCCCGCGCCGCCTCGTCGCTGTGGCAGCGGCCGCCTGCGTCGCCGCGCTGGCCGTGGCGCTGGCGTTGCCCACGCCGGTGGCGGGCCTGTACGCCGACTACGCCACCCGCACCGGCGAGCGGCGGATGATCGAGCTGGCCGACGGCAGCCGCGTCTGGCTGAACAGCGCCAGCGCGCTGTCGGTGGACTTCTCCGCCAGCCGCCGGAGCCTGCATCTGTATGGCGGCGAGGCGCTGTTCGAAGTGGCCAAGGACGCGCAACGGCCCTTCGTGGTGCATGCCGGCGACGGCGAAGTCACCGCCGTGGGCACCCGCTTCGACGTCGACAGCCGCGGCACGGAAGTGCAGGTGGCGGTCAGCGAGGGCGTGGTGCGGGTGGAGGCCGGCGGCAAACCGGCGGTGCGCCTGGCCGCCGGCGAGCGCCTGGCCTATCGCGGAGAAGCCGCCCCCGGCCCGGTGCAGCCGCTGGACCTGGACAGCGCCAGCGCCTGGCAGCGCGGCAAGCTGATCTTCAACCAGCGCCCGCTGGGCGAGGTGCTGGCGGAACTGGAGCGCTACCTGCCGGGGCGCATCCTGCTGACCGATGCCAGCTTGCGGCGGCACAAGGTGAGCGGGGTGTTCGACCTGGACGATCCCGATGCGTTGCTGCAGACGTTGCAGCGGTTGCAGCCGGTGCGGGTGACGCGGTTGCCCTGGTTGGTGGTGGTTAGGCCGGTTTCTTCGTAGGGGGCTAGATGGCGCCGGTTGGGTTCGGTGCGGGCTCTGAAGAGCGCCCTCTCCCTAACCCTCTCCCTGAAGGGAGAGGGGACTGTTCGGCAGGGCCGGGTGTTCTGGAGTTAGCCGGCAACACCGAAAGTTTCTGGCTGAAACCATTCCTCCTCTCGGCACGGACAAGCCCCCTCTCCCTTCAGGGAGAGGGCTGGGGAGAGGGAACGGCGTCAAACCAACACACCGAAGCTGCCGGCAAGCGCCGTTCGCGAGCAAGCTCGCTCCTACAAAATACAAAACCAGACCCCACGAAAATTTTTCCCTCCCCCACTGCAAGATCCCCCACCCCGTTTCGTCGTAGGCATGAACGCGAAGAATTCCCAACAAACGCGCCCTGCCCACAAGAACGGAAACCCCCGCATGCATCACCGCCTCTCCCCGCTGTACCGCGCCCTGGCCCTCGCCGCCCTGCTCGGCGGCGCCAGCCCCCTGGCCCTGGCTGCCGAGGACGTCGAGCTGCACATCGCGCCGCGCAGCCTGGACAGCGCCCTGACGCAGTTCGCCGACCAGGCCGGGCTGCACCTGCTGTTCAACTCCGAGGACGTCCAGGGCCTGAAGAGCCCCGGCCTGGATGGCCGCTACAGCCGCGAGGAGGCGCTGGACAAGCTGCTTTCCGGCAGCGGCATGCGCTGGAGCTTCAGCGACGAGCGCACCGTGGTGCTGCAGCGCGAGAAGGCCGCCGGCGGCGAGCCGCTGAGCATGGCGCCGACGCAGATCAGCGTGGCCGCGCGCACGCCCACCGACATCAGCTCCATCCCCGGCACCGTCTGGGTGGTGGACCAGGCGCAGCTGCGCGAACAACTGGACACCGGCGTCAGCCTCAAGGAAGCGGTGGGCAAGCTGGTCCCCGGCCTCGACCTGGCCCCGGAAGGCCGCACCAACTACGGCCAGAACATGCGCGGACGCAACGTGCTGGTGATGATCGACGGCGTCAGCCAGAACAGCTCCCGCGGCCTGTCGCGGCAGTTCGACAGCATCTCGCCGTTCAACGTCGAGCGCATCGAAGTGCTCTCCGGCGCCAGCGCCATCTACGGCGGCGGCGCCACCGGCGGCATCATCAACATCATCACCAAGAAGGGCGCGCCCGGTGCTGCCCGCTTCGAAAGCCAGCTGGGCGCCAGCAGCGGCTTCAACAACAGCGACGACCTCTCCACCCGCCTGGCCCAGTCGGTCAGCGGCGGCAGCGACCGGCTGAGCGGGCGCCTGGGCGTTTCCGCGGAGAAGAACGAAGCCTTCTACGACGGCGCCGGCAACCAGATCTTCATCGACAACACCCAGACCGACCTGCAGTACAACCGCACCGTCGACGTCATGGGCAACCTCAGCGCGCAGTTCACCGACGAGCAGAGCCTGGACCTGCTGGCCCAGTACTACGACTCGGGCAACGACGGCAGCACCGGCATCTACTTTCCGCACCTGAACTACAAGGCGCCCTCGGACCTGGAGGACGCGCAGATCCGCAGCGGCATGGACACCGACCTGGAGCCGCAGACGCGCCGCCTGCTGCTCAACGCCAACTACCACCACGCCAACCTGCTGGACCAGGACTTCTACCTGCAGGCCTACTACCGCAAGGAAGACGACAACTTCTACCCCTTCCCCTACTACAACGCCGGCAAGCCGGCCGGCAGCACCGGCGTGTACTTCGCCGCCTCGCAGCAGAACTTCGAGGTCAGCGGCCTCAAGGGCCTGTTCAGCAAGCAGTGGGACAAGCTGAAGCTCACCTACGGCGTGGACCTGGACCACGAGCGCTTCAACGCCGAGCAGAAGACCTTCGACCAGTTGATCTCCTCGGAAAGCGGCGGCCTCGACCTGAGCACCGCCAGCAGCGCGCCGCGCTACCCCAGCTACGTGGTCGACGGCCTGTCGTTCTACGGCCAACTGGACTACAAGCTGACCGACGCCCTGACCCTCTCCGGCGGCGCGCGGCACCAGAAGATGGACGTCGAGGTCGACGACTTCAAGGGCGTGCCCGGCGGCAACAACGACTACCAGGTCAACCTGTTCAACCTCGGCGCCATCTACGACTTCCACAACGGCCACCAGCTGTGGGGCAACTACAGCGAGGGCTTCGACCTGCCCGACCCGGCCAAGTACTATGGCAAGCCCGGCCTCTCGGTGGACGACAACCCGCTGGCCGGCATCAAGAGCCGCCAGGTCGAGCTGGGCTGGCGCTATGCGGACATGGACTGGCTGGCGCAGACGGCGGTGTACTACATCTGGTCGGACAAGGTGATCACCACCGACCAGGCCACCCTGACCATCGACGTGGTCGACCAGAAGAGCCGCGACTTCGGCTTCGAGGGCGCGCTGACGCGCTACTTCCAGAACGGCTGGCAGGGCGGCGCCACCCTGCACCTGGTGCGCTCCGAGGAAGAGGACGCCGACGGCGACTGGATCAAGCGCGACGCGCGCTACGCCTCGCTGTCCAAGGCCACCGCCTTCGTCGGCTGGAACGACGAGCTGAACAGCGCGCGGCTGCAGGCCAACCACGCCATGAGCCTGAAGGACGACGCCGACCACGAGATCGACGGCTACACCACCTTCGACCTGATGGGGGAACGCAAGACGGGCTTCGGCACCTTCAGCGCGGGCATCCAGAACCTGCTGGACCGCGAGTACAGCACCGTGTGGGGGCAGCGGGCGACGCTGTTCTACTCGCCGACCTACGGGCCGGCCTACCTGTACGACTACCAGGGCCGCGGGCGCACCTTCACCCTGGGCTGGCGCATGGAGTACTGAGGGGGCTCACGCCGCGCGGGATTCCTCGCGCGGCGCGTCCAGGTGGGTGTGCAGGCTGAGGGCGTGATGCTGGAGGATTTCCCCCAGCAGTTGTTGCAGCGGCAGTTCCAGGTAGGCCTGCAGGCTTTGCGCATCGGTCCAGCGGCCGCGCAGGCGCCAGAAGTCGCTGCTGGTGGCCGGCAGCAGCACCTCGTAGGACTGGCAGCCGGGCAACTGGTGCGCGGCGCTGATCAGGCGGTCGAGCAACTGCGCCAGCTCGGCCTCGTGGCCGGGGCGTGAGCGGATCAGCAGGTGGTGTTCGAGGGGTTGTCGAATGGCCATGGGCGATTTCCTCCTGTCCCGGGCGCTGGAAGGGGGGCTCGGCCCGGTCGTGCCAGAGTAGGAGACGGGCGCCTGCGGGCGGTAGACGGATGCTGTCGGCTTCTTGCCTGATCCTGCGTCATCCGCGCCGCCTTGCCCGAAGCGGCGGACTCCCTGGCCTGGCTGGCATGATGGGGGCTTCCCACGCTGGCCGGCTTGTACGATCCTGCCGATTGCTTGCCCGATCCTCCAGCGTCCGTCGCCCTGTCACACTTCCCGCGTATGCCCGGGCGTAAGCTGGACGCCGCCACTCTCGGAGGCCCCCGTATGTCGCAACCCCACGACCCCGTCGCCGCCAGCCGCCAGGAACTGGCCGACATCATCGAGCGCCACTGCAATGGCGTCTCCGGCGTCCACGACACCGCCGTCGAATCGCTGTCGCTGGCGCGCCTGGAGCAGCCCAGCGAAGGCCGCATGCCCACCCTGTACCGCCCGGCGCTGTGCGTCATCGCCCAGGGCAGCAAGGAAATCCGCGTCGGCCCGGAAATCTACCGCTACGACGAACTCAACCTGCTGGTGGTCTCGGTGACCCTGCCGGTGTGCGGCCAGGTGGTCGACGCCTCGGCGGACAAGCCCTACCTGTCGCTGCGCCTGGACATCGACCCGGGCGAGCTGACGCGGCTGATCGCCGACGCCGGCCTGGCCGGCAGCACCCCGCGCCCGGCCAGCCGCGGCATCTACCTGCAGCGCCTGGACACCTCGGTGCTCGACGCCCTGCTGCGGCTGATGCGCCTGCTCGACAGCCCGCGCGACATCGCCATGCTGGCGCCGCTGTACATCCGCGAGATCCTCTACCGCCTGCTGCGCGGGCCCCAGGGCCACCTGCTGCACGACCTGGCGATGACCGACAGCCAGACGCACCGGGTGACCCGCGCCATCGAATGGCTCAACCGCAACTTCGACAAGGCCCTGCGCATCGACGACCTGGCCCGCGAGGTCAACCTCAGCCCCTCGACCCTGCACCACCGCTTCAAGGAAGTCACCGCGCTCAGCCCGCTGCAGTACCAGAAGCAGCTGCGCCTGCAGGAGGCGCGCCGGCTGATGCTCTCCGAGGGCCTGGAAGTGGCGGTGGCCGGCCACCGCGTGGGCTACGAGAGCCCCTCGCAGTTCAGCCGCGAATACAGCCGCCTGTTCGGCGCCCCGCCGCTGCGCGACCTGGCCAGCCTGCGCAACGCCCTGGGCGATGCGGCGATGCCGGCTTGAATTGTCATTGGATTCCCGCGAACGCGGGGAACCCGGAGACGTAGGGCGTATAACCGTTCGCGGTTATACGCCGCCTGACCTTGACCGCCCCCTCGCTCCATGGCGACCCGTCCGCGATTTTCCGCCATGGCGATGGGTATCGCTTCGCTCAACGCCATCCTACGAGAAGCCGTGCCTGCCCGTACGGAGGCGATTCTCGGCTGCTGGCTGGTAGGTCTAAGAGCCCCTCTCCCCAGCCCTCTCCCTGAAGGGAGAGGGGGCTAGTCCGTGCCGAGAAGGGATCTGGTGTCAGCCGGATACTCGGTACAAGCCGGCTAACGCCGAAACGTCAGCGTACTCCGAACGGTCCCCTCTCCCTTCAGGGAGAGGGTTAGGGAGAGGGTGCTCTAAAGCACAACCCCAAAGTCCCAGGCAAGCACCATTCGGGAGTTAAGCCGTGCCTGCCCGTACGGTAGGAGCGGATTCATCCGCGATTCCGGCCAACAGGCCGGCGGGCATCTATCAACGCTCGTACAACTCCAACGGCAACCCATCCGGATCGGCGAAAAAGGTAAAGCGCTTGCCGGTCAACCCATCGCAACGAATAGCCTCGCAACGCACTCCCTGCCCCTCCAGCTCGGCCACCGCCGCTTCCAGGTCCTCCACGGCAAAAGCCAGGTGGCGCAGCCCCAGAGCCTCGGGATAGGACGGCCGCGGCGGCGCGCCGGGGAAGGAGAACAGCTCCAGCTGCACCTCGCCCAGGGCCAGGTCTAGCTTCCAGGAATCGCGTTCGGCGCGGTAGGTCTCGGCGACAACCCGCAGCCCCAACACCTCGGTGTAGAAGCGTTTCGAACGCGGGTAATCGGAGCAGATCAGGGCAACGTGGTGAAGGCTGTGCAGGTTCATGGATTGGGGCCGCTGCGGAAAAACACCCGACCCATTATGCAGCCTGCCCACCGTCACCCGTAGGATGGCGTTGAGCGAAGCGATACCCATCGCTGGATATCGCCCCACTCATACTGCCGGGCCCTCAGCGCGCCTTGCGCACGCCCTCGGCCAGCTCGCGGCACAGGCCCAGCACGCCCTGCACGGCGTCGGCGGAGCTTCCCGCGTTGGCGATCTTGTCCACCAGCGCCGAGCCCACCACCACGCCGTCGGCCAGGCGCGCGACGCTGGCGGCGTGTTCCGGGGTGCGGATGCCGAAGCCGATGGCCACCGGCAGGTCGGTGTGGCGGCGCAGGCGCGCCACGGCCTGCTCGACGTGCTCCAGGGTCGCGGCTCCTGCGCCGGTCACGCCGGCTACCGAGACGTAGTAGACGAAGCCAGAGCTGCCCGCGAGCACCGTGGGCAGGCGCGCGTCGTCGGTGGTCGGGGTGGTCAGGCGGATGAAGTCCAGCCCGGCGGCCTGGGCCGGCTGGCACAGGTCCTCGTTATGCTCCGGCGGCAGGTCGACGATGATCAGGCCGTCGACGCCGGCTTCCTTGGCATCGGCGATGAAGCGCTCGACGCCGTAGTAGTGGATGGGGTTGAAGTAGCCCATCAGCACCAGCGGGGTACTGTCGTTGCCGGCGCGGAATTCGCGGACCATCTTCAGCGTCCTGGCCAGGTTCTGGCCGTTGCCCAGGGCGCGGATGTTGGCCAGCTGGATCGCCGGGCCGTCGGCCATCGGGTCGGTGAACGGCATGCCCAGCTCGATCACGTCGGCGCCGGCCTCGGGCAGGCCCTTGAGGATGTCCAGCGAGGTGGAGTAGCCCGGGTCGCCGGCGGTGATGAAGGTCACCAGGGCGGCGCGGTTCTGCTGTTTCAGTTCGGCGAAGCGGGTCTGCAGGCGGCTCATGCTTGCTGCTCCTGTTGCATGTGGTGCATGACGGTCTGCATGTCCTTGTCGCCACGACCGGACAGGTTCACCACCATGATGTGGTCCTTGGGCAGGTTCGGCGCGCGCTTGAACACCTCGGCCAGGGCGTGGGAGGACTCCAGCGCCGGGATGATGCCTTCCAGGCGGCAGCAGGTGTGGAAGGCCAGCAGCGCCTCGTGGTCGGTGATCGAGGTGTACTCGACGCGGCCGATGTCGTGCAGCCACGCGTGTTCCGGGCCGATGCCGGGGTAGTCCAGGCCGGCGGAGATGGAGTGGGCGTCGATGATCTGGCCGTCCTCGTCCTGCAGCAGGAAGGTGCGGTTGCCGTGCAGCACGCCGGGCACGCCGCCGTTCAGGCTGGCCGCGTGCTTGCCGGTCTCGATGCCGTGGCCGGCGGCTTCCACGCCGATGATCTTGACGCTGGCGTCATCCAGGAACGGGTGGAACAGGCCCATGGCGTTGGAGCCGCCGCCGATGCAGGCGACCAGGGAATCGGGCAGGCGCCCTTCCTTCTCGGCCAGCTGCTCGCGGGTCTCCTTGCCGATCACCGCCTGGAAGTCGCGGACCATCGCCGGGTAGGGGTGCGGGCCGGCCACGGTGCCGATCAGGTAGAAGGTGTCGTGGACGTTGGTCACCCAGTCGCGCAGGGCTTCGTTCATGGCGTCCTTGAGGGTGCCGGTGCCGGCGGTGACCGGGATCACCTCGGCGCCCAGCAGGCGCATGCGGAAGACGTTGGCCTGCTGGCGGTCGATGTCGGTGGTGCCCATGTAGACCACGCACTTCATGCCGAAGCGCGCCGCCACGGTGGCGGTGGCCACGCCGTGCATGCCGGCGCCGGTCTCGGCGATGATGCGCTGCTTGCCCATGCGCCTGGCCAGGAGGATCTGGCCGATGCAGTTGTTGATCTTGTGCGCGCCGGTGTGGTTCAGCTCTTCGCGCTTGAGGTAGATCTTCGCGCCGCCGCAGTGCTCGGTCAGGCGCTCGGCGAAGTACAGCGGGCTCGGGCGGCCGACGTAGTCGCGCTGGAAGTAGGCCAGTTCCTTGTGGAATTCCGGATCCTCCTTGGCCTTGTCGTACTCGCGGGCCAGGTCGTGGATCAGCGGCATCAGCGTCTCGGCGACGTACTGGCCGCCGAAGCTGCCGAACAGGCCCTTGGCGTCGGGACCGGTGCGCAATGTGGACATGGGAAGGCTCCTCTGGTGTCGGTAGGCAGGAGCGCCCCTGGGTGCGAAACACCTCCAGGGAAGCACGGCTTTTCGTAGGATGGCGTTGAGCGAAGCGATACCCATCAGCGCAACCGCATGGGTTTCGCAAGCTCAACCCATCCTACGAAGAGCACCTCGGCGCAAGACCGTTGCTCCTACGGAATGTGCCGAGGATACGACTGCCGGGCGGACGGGAAAAGCGATAAGATCGCCCGGACATGTCAGGAAAACTCACAGGTTGAACACCATGAGCCGCGACCTTCCCCCGCTCAACGCCCTGCGCGCCTTCGATGCCGTCGCCCGCCTCGGTGGCGTGAGCCAGGCGGCGGCCGAGCTGCACGTCACTCACGGCGCGGTGAGCCGGCAGCTGCGGCAACTGGAGGAAGACCTCGGCGTGGCCCTGCTGGCCAAGGACGGTCGCGGCGTAAAACTCACCGATGCCGGGCGCCGCCTGGGCGAGGCCAGCGGCGACGCCTTCGAGCGCCTGCGCCGTGTCTGCGCCGAGCTGCGCCAGGCCGGCGGCGAGGCGCCCTTCGTGCTCGGTTGCCCGGGAAGCCTGCTGGCCCGCTGGTTCATCCCGCGCCTGGACCGCCTCAACCGCGAGCTGCCGGAACTGCGCCTGCAACTCTCGGCCAGCGAGGGCGAACTGGACCCACGCCGCGGCGGCGTCGATGCCACCCTGCTGTTCGCCGAGCCGCCGTGGCCGGCCGACATGCAGGTGTTCGAACTGGCCGCCGAGCGCATCGGCCCGGTGCTCAGCCCGCGCCACCCGCGCTTCGCCGAACTGCAGCGGGCCGAACCCCGGGCGCTGCTGGGCGAGGCGCTGCTGCACACCGCCTCGCGGCCCCAGGCCTGGCCGCAATGGGCGCTCGCCCAGGGCCTGGACGCCGGCGCCCTGCAGCTGGGCCAGGGCTTCGAGCACCTGTACTACCTGCTGGAAGCGGCGGTGGCCGGCCTGGGCGTGGCCATCGCCCCCCAGGCGCTGGTGGCCGACGACCTCGCCGCCGGCCGCCTGGCCGCGCCCTGGGGCTTCGCCGAAACCGCCGCGCGCCTGGCGCTGTGGGTGCCGGCCCGGCGCGGCGACGCCCGCGCCGAACGCCTGGCCCGCTGGCTGCGCACGGAACTGGCCGCGCGCTGAGGGTTGCCCGCTGGCGGCAATTTGCTGCACTTCCAGGGCTCGGCTAGTGTCCTACGAGGACATTCAGCACTGCGCGCCGCCGGGCGCGCTCAAGGAGAAGCCGATGTCGAACCATCACACCTACAAGAAGATCGAGCTGGTCGGGTCTTCGCGCACCAGCATCGAGGACGCCATCAACAACGCCCTGGCCGAGGCCTCGAAGTCGTTGAAGAACCTGGAATGGTTCGAGGTGGTGGACACCCGCGGGCATATCGAGAACGGTGCGGTGGGGCATTACCAGGTGACGTTGAAGGTCGGCTTCAAGATCGCCGACAGCTGACCGGCATTTGCCGCCGCGCGCCCGCGGGCCGGGGCGCCGGGGGCTTTCGGGGGCCGCCGCGGGGCGGCCGTTTCACGGGCCCAGCGGGGCCCTTCGTCCATTCGTTCAACGGAGAGCATCAGCCATGAAGAACCTGTTGTTGGCCGCCGGCCTGCTGGCCATGGCGGGTAGTGCCCTGGCCGCCGGCAAGCCGTGCGAGGAGCTCAAGGCCGAGATCGACGCGAAACTCCAGGCCAAGGGCGTCTCGGGCTACACCCTGGAGATCGTCGACAAGGGCGCGGGTGGCGCTCGTCAGGTGGTCGGCACCTGCGAGGGCGGCAGCAAGGAGATCGTCTATTCGCGGCACTGAAGCCGCCGCGGGACCGCGAAGGGGCGCCATTGGCGCCCCTTCGTCGTTGGGCACTCTGTCGCCGCCGCGCTGTCTCTCGTTAGGATAGGGCGCCCCGTGGTGGGGCTGACGAGGGAATGCCATGACCGTGAGCAAGTTCGCCGTGCTGATGCTGGCCCTGGCCTGCGCGGGCGCCGCCCAGGCGAAGACCAAGCCGTGCGAGGAACTCAAGGCGGAGATCGAGACCAAGATCCAGTCCGCCGGGGTGACCGCCTACACCCTGGAGATAGTCACCAACGCCGAGGTGAAGGACCCGAGCATGGTGGTCGGCAGCTGCGAGGGCGGCACGCGCAAGATCATCTACCAGAAGAACGACGACTGAGCCGCCCGGCTCAGAACAGCCCGCAGTCCATCCGCCCCTGGAAATCGGTCTTGGCCACCAACTGGCCGTTGGCATCGGTGAGCAGGGCCAGGGCCTTGCGCAGTTGCGGGCGCACTTCCAGGCGGTAGCGCTGGCCGGGGGCGAAGTTGTCGTAGGTCAGCCATACGCGGCAGGTGATCTGCGTGGTGTTGTCGCTCATCGCCAGGCCGCCGCCGCCACCCCCGGGAATCTCGTACTGGTAGCGCACTTCCAGCTCGTGCTTGCCCGGCGGCACCTGGAAGAAGCGGCCGTCGCGCAGCACCTGCTTGTCCAGGCGCTCGGCGAGCAGGGTGTTGGCCGGCTGGGTGTAGAGGTCGACCCAGGCCAGCTGTGGGTCGTGGGCCGGCAGCGGGCCGGCGCAGGCGCTCAGCAGGGCCGGGAGGAACAGCAGCGGGAGTTTGCCCATGGCGGTGTCGCTCGAAGCGGGGAATCTTCCCAGCATACCCTCCGGGCGACGCCGCGGCGCGTCCTCAGACCTTCTCGCAGCGCCCGGTGCGGCCGCGGGCGATCTCGTTGGCCTGCTGGTCGTACAGCCGCGCCCAGGGGTAGAAACCGATGCTGCCGGTCTCCAGGCGGTAACGCTGGCCGGCGCCGAAGTCCTTGTACTTGAGGGTCAGCTGGCAGTCGCGCCACATCGCCTCGGACACCGAGGCCTCGGAGCCGATGTTCTGCGGTTCGACCTGGAACTGGTAGCGCACGCGCAGCTCGTGCTGGCCGGGGTCGACCTCGAAGTAGCGGGTGCTGTGCCAGGGCTGGTCGTCCACCTGCAGGGCCGAGAGATCGCTCTGGCCGTTGGTGTCGAGGTCGATCCAGGCACGGTTGGGGTCGGGTTGCGGCAGAATCAGCGAGCAACCGCTCAGGACGAGCAGGCCGGTGGCGAGCAGCAGCGGGCGCATGGGTACACTCCAGGGTGGTCTTGTTGTGTCGGCAGCGGCGGTTCGGGCCCTGTGCTAATGTGCCGCGCATGCCCGCCCGCCTGTGTATTGCGTTTCTCGACCGCCGATTGCCCCGCTGGGTTCCCTGCCTGGCGTTCTTCCTGCTGGGCGGTTGTTCCACCGCCGGCTATTACAGCCAGTTGGGCAACGGCCAGTTGCAGTTGCTGGCGGCCCGCGAGCCGGTGGCCGAGGTGGTCGCCGACCCCGCCCGCGACGCCAGGCTGCGCCAGCGCCTGGCGCTGTCCCAGGAGGCCCGCGCCTTCGCCAGCGCCGAGCTGGCTCTGCCGGACAACCGCAGCTACCGGCTGTACAGCGATATCCACCGGCCCTACGTGGTGTGGAACGTGTTCGCCACGCCGGAGCTGTCGCTGCAGCCGCTCACCCACTGCTTCCCCATCGCCGGCTGCGTGGCCTACCGCGGCTACTACGCCGAGGCCGGCGCCAAGGCCGAGGCGCAGCGCCTGAAGGCGCAGGGCTGGGACGTCTACGTCGGCGGCGTGGAGGCCTATTCCACCCTCGGCTGGTTCGACGACCCGATCATCAGCAGCATGCTGCGCTGGGACGACCAGCGCCTGGCCGAGACGCTGTTCCACGAGCTGGCCCACCAGCGTTTCTACCTGCCGGGCGACACCGCCTTCAACGAGTCCTACGCCAGCTTCGTCGAGCAGGAGGGCGGCCGCCGCTGGCGCGCCTTCCGCGGCCTGCCGCCGGAGCAGGCCAGCCGCGTGCGCCAGCGCGAAGGCTTCACCCGCCTGGTGCTGGACACCCGTGAGCGCCTGAAGGAGCTCTACGCCCGCGACCTGCCCGAGGCCGACAAGCGCGCCGCCAAGGCCGCCGAGTTCGAGCGCCTGCGCCGCGACTACCGCGCGCTGTGCCAGCGCGAATGGGCCGGCAAATGCCCCTACGACGCCTGGGTGAACGGCCCGCTGAACAATGCCAAGCTGCTGCCCTTCGGCCTCTACGACCAGTGGGTGCCGGCCTTCGCCACGCTGCTGCGCCAGGTCGGCGGCAACTGGCCGGCGTTCTATGCGCGGGTCGAGAAGCTCGGCGCGCTGCCCGCCGAAGAGCGCCAGGCAGCGCTGGAGCGACTGAAAACCGGCGAATTCGTCAGCCTGCGCTAGGCTCACCCGTAAAGAGTCGATTTCTTGACTTCGCGCGGGCCGCCATGGCCCCCTGCCCCGGGTCAACGGGCATGGAGGTGCGCCATGGGCCTGGTCCATTGCACCTTGGTCTGCCTGGGCCTGCCGTTGCTGATGGCCTGCGCCGCCGGGAGCTACCAGGAGCAGTTGCACGAGGGCCAGCGGCAAGTGCTGGCCAATGCCCTGCCGGTGGCCGAGGTGCTGGCCGACCCCGGCACCGACGCGCGCACCCGGCGCCTGCTCGCCGCCGCCCTGGCCGCCCGCGACTTCGCCAGCCGCCACCTGGACCTGCCGGACAACGCCAGCTACCGCCGCTACGCCAACCTGCGCCGGGACTACGCGGTGTGGAACCTGTTCGCCACCGACGAGTTCTCCCTGCGGCCGCGCGATCGCTGCTTTCCCAAGGCGGGCTGCGTCAGCTACCTCGGCTTCTACGATCCGCATGACGCCCGGCGCGCGGCGGCCGAGCTGCAGCGCCAGGGCCTGGACACCTGCATAGGCGCGGCCGCGGCCTTCACCATTCCCGGGCGCGAGGATGCGCCCATTCTCAGCACCATGCTCGGCGACGAGGCGCACCAGGCCGAGCTGATCTTCCACGAGCTGGCCCACCAGCGCCTGTACCTGCCCGGCGATAGCGCCTTCAACGAATCCCTGGCGGTCTTCGTGCAGCGGGAGGGGCTGCGCCAGTGGCTGGCCTCGCGCGGGCAGCCGCTGCCGACGGAGACGGGGCCACGGCAGCGCGAGGAGCTGGCGGCCCTGGTGCTGGCGACGCGGGCGCGGTTGCAGGCGCTCTACGCCAGCGGCCTGCCGCCGGAGGCCATGCGGGCGCGCAAGGCCGCCGAGTTCGAGCGCCTGCGTAGCGAATACCGGCAACTGGTGGCCCGGCGCTGGGGTGGCAAGGGCCTGTTCGACGGCTGGATCGACGGGCCGCTGAACAACGCCACGCTGCTGCCCTTCGCGCTCTACGACCAGTGGGTGCCGGCCTTCGCCGCGCTATACCGCCAGGTCGACGGCGACTGGCCGGCGTTCTATGCCCAGGCCGCAAGGCTCGGCGCGCTGCCCGCGGCGCAGCGGCAGGCGGCGTTGGAGCGGCTTGCGGATGGGCGGTTTCGGTGGTTGTGAGGCACCGCCTGCGCCGAGGCGCTCTTCGTAGGATGGGTTGAGCTTGCGAAACCCATCGGGCCGGGGTGATGGGTATCGCTTCGCTCAACCCATCCTACGATGGCGTTTCTCCTGTGCCTGCAGGAGCGGTTGCATTCCTCACCCCGTAGGAGCGGATTTATCCGCGATTTCGCCGGCAGGGCCGGCGCTGGGCCTATCGCGGACGGAGTCCGCTCCTACGCCACCCCCACCCGCGTAGCTTCCCTGTAGGAGCGCGCCCTGCGCGCGAAATCGCGGGCAGGGCCCGCTCCTACGAAGAGCGGTTCGGTGCGGCCTGTAGGACAGTTGTTCTCAGTCCGCCGCATCCGGGGCGTGCAGCGGCAGGTCCAGCTGCACGCGGCGGCGCAGCCAGGGGCTGGGGCGGTAGCGCGGTTCGCCGTAGCAGGCCTGCAGGCCCTGGAGGATGGTGAGGATGCGCGCCGCGCCGTAGTGCTCGCCGAAGGCCAGCGGGCCGAAGGGGTAGCCCAGGGCCAGTTGCACCGCGCGGTCGAGGGTCACCGGGGTGGCGATGCCGCGCTGGGCGATCTCGCAGCCCAGGTTGACGATGCTGGCGATCACCCGCTGGGTGACGAAGCCGGCGGAGTCGTTGATCACCTCCACCGGCACGCCGTCGGCGCCCAGGGCCTGGCGCGCCTGGGCCTCCAGTTGCGGGTCGAGGGCCGGCTGGCGCATCAGCACGCGGCGCTTGTCGAGGTCGCCGAAGCTTTCCAGGGCCAGGCTGCGTTCCGCCGGCAGGCCGAGGGCGTCGATGCGGGTGCTGGCGTCTTCCCCCAGCGGGGTGACCAGGCAGATGGCGCGGGCCGAAGGCGCCTCGGCGCTCTCCAGCACCAGCCCGGCCTGGATCAGCAACTGGCCGACGTGGTGGCGCAGCTCCGGGTCCTGGCTGTCCAGCCAGAAGGGCCGGTCCAGCAGCACCGGCTCGGGTTGCGGTTCCGGCTCGCGCAGCTGTTGGCCGTCGCGATAGCGGTAGAAGCCCTCGCCGCTCTTGCGCCCGAGCAGGCCGGCGGCCACCCGCTGCGCCGCCAGGGGCGAGGGCAGGTAGCGCGGGTCCTGGTAGAACTGCTGGTACAGCGATTCCATCACCGCGTGGGAGACGTCCAGCCCGGTCAGGTCGAACAGCTCGAAGGGCCCCATGCGGAAGCCGGCGCCGTCGCGCAGGATGCGGTCGATCTGCGCGGCGCTGGCGATGCCCTCGCCGAGGATGCGCAGGGCCTCGGTGCTGTAGGCGCGGCCGGCGTGGTTGACGATGAAGCCGGGGCTGTCCGGGCTCACCGCCGGGAAGTGCCCGGCCTGCTCGGCCAGGCGCGAAAGGCGCGTTATCACCGCCTCGTCGGTGCGCTGGCCGCGCACCACTTCGACGATGCGCATCAAGGGCGCCGGGTTGAAGAAGTGGAAGCCGGCCACCCGCTCGGGACGGCGGCAGCGCGCGGCGATGCGGGTGATCGACAGCGACGAGGTGTTGCTGGCCAGCACCGCGTCGTCCGCCACCCGCGCTTCCAGTTCGGCGAGCAGCGCCTGCTTGGCGCCGAGGTCTTCGACGATGGCCTCGATCAGCAGGTCGCAGCCGGCCAGCTCGTCGAGGCTGTGCGCCGCTTGCAGGCGCTGCAGGGTGGCGGCCAGGGCGTCGGCGCCGAGCTTGCCCTTGGCGGCGGCGCGCTCGAGCAGCTCGCGGTTGAAGTCCAGGGCCTGCTGGATGCTCTCGGCGCGGCTGTCGTAGAGCTGCACCGGCACCCCGGCGCTGGCGAACAACTGGGCGATGCCGCGGCCCATGGCGCCGGCACCGATCACGCCGATGCGGCGGAACGTGGGAAGGTTGCTCTCGGGCATGGGCTTGGGGCCCCTGTCTGGCTGGCTTGTCTTCACCTTAGTCGCTGTCGTCACGTCGTGGGGTTCCGTCGTGCTTCCAGGTCGCGCAACTGGCGGCGGAGCATCTTGCCCACCGAGGTCTTGGGCAGCTCGTCGAGAATCTCGACGAAGCTCGGCACCTTGTAGCCGGTGAGGTGCTCGCGGCAGTGGGCGATGATCGCGGCGGCGTCCAGGGCCGGGTCGCGCAGGCTGACGAACAGCTTCACCGACTCGCCCTTGCGCGCGTCCGGCACGCCGATGGCGATGCACTCGCGGATGCCCGGGTGGCGCATCACCGCGTCCTCCACCTCGTTGGGGAAGACGTTGAAGCCCGACACCAGGATCATGTCCTTCTTGCGGTCGACGATCTTCAGCAGGCCGTTGGCGTCCTGCAGGGCGATGTCGCCGGTGTGCAGCCAGCCGTCGGCGTCCAGCACCTGGGCGGTTTCCTCCGGGCGGCCCCAGTAGCCGAGCATCACCTGCGGGCCGCGCAGGCACAGCTCGCCGGGGACTTCCTGCGGGCACGGGTTGCCTTCGTCATCGAGGATGCGCACCTCGGTGTCGATCAGCGGCTGGCCGACGAAGCCCTCGCGGTAGGGCGTCAGCCGGGTGTTGGTGCACACCACAGGCGATGCCTCGGTGAGGCCGAAGCCCTCCAGCACCGGGGCGCCGGTGAGCGCCTGCCAGCGCCGGCCGACTTCCAGGTTCAGCGGCGCGCCGCCGCTGGTCACCCACTTCAGGTGGCTGAAGTCCAGGCTGGCGAAGGCCGGGTGGTTCATCAGCCCGACGAACAGGCTGTTCAGCCCGCTGAGCAGGCTGAAGGGATAGCGGCGCATGGCCTCGATGATCTCGTCGAGGTTGCGCCCGTCGCGGATCACCACGGTATGCAGCCCCATGGCCACCGAGCTGAGGCAGTTCGTGGAGAAGGCCATGATGTGGTACAGCGGCAGCGGCGCGATGCGCACGTCGCTGGCCGGGTCGAGCAGGCTCGGGCGCATGAACAGCTCCAGGGTCTGGATGACGTTGGCCAGCAGGTTGTAGTGGCTGAGCATGGCGCCCTTGGAAACCCCGGTGGTGCCGCCGGTGTACTGCAGCAGCGCCAGGCGCTCCAGGCCCGGCTCGGCGTCCAGCGGCGGGGCTTCGGCGCCCAGGCGCAGGGCCTGCATGAAGCGCGTGGCGTCGGGCTCGTCGCAGGCGTACTGCGGGGCTTGCATGTCTTCCACCGAGGTCAGCAGCACCTGGCGCACCGCGCTGTCGCCCTGCACCTTGCGCAGCAGCGGCAGCAGGCGGTCGAGCAGCAGGATGGCCACGGCGCCGGAGTCGCGCAGCTGGTGGCTCAGCTCGCCGGCGGTGTACTGCGGGTTGGTGTTGACCAGCACCAGCCCGGCCTTGAGCGCGCCGAAGGCGGCGATGGGATATTGCAGGGAGTTGGGCAGCATCAGCGCCAGGCGCTCGCCGGGTTGCAGGCCGGCGCAGTGGCGCAGGTAGCGGGCGAAGGCGTCGGCCTGGCGCTCCAGTTCGGCGAAGCTCAGGCAACCGGGCCCGCAGGAGAAGGCGAGGCGTTCGGGGTGTTCGCGGCTGGCGTCGCGCAGCAGGTCGTGGACGTTGCGGTAACCGCGCGCGGCGAATTGCGCGGCGACATGGCTTTCGGCAGTGACGGGCATTGTCGCCCTCCATCAGTGAATTGTTATTCTGCTCTGCGAAACATGATGTCGAAATCGATGGTATGCGATAGCCTTTGACTGTGCAACGGCCCGTCGCCCTGCTGTCCGCGGCATGCCGATCTGCTATCGTTCGCCCGCGCCGGACGCCGCTCCGGCCCTTATTTCCCCATAGCCGAGGCAGCATGAGCGACGATTTCGAAGACTCCAGCGCACCCAAGGACCGCAAGTTCGTCGAGGCCCTGGCCCGCGGCCTGGACGTGCTGCGCGCCTTCACCCACGGCTCGGTGGTGCTGGGCAACCAGGAGATCGCGCGGATCACCGGCCTGCCCAAGCCGACCGTGTCGCGCATGACCTACACGCTGACCAGGCTCGGCTACCTCAGCTATTCGCAGCAGCACGAGAAGTACCAACTGGATTCCGGCGTGCTCGCCCTGGGCTACGCCTACGTGTCGAACCTGCGCGTGCGCCAGCTGGCCAAGCCCTACATGGACGCCTTCGCCCGCCGCACCAACACCACCGTGGGCCTGACCTGCCGCGACTGGCTGTCGATGATCTACGTGGAGAACTGCCGGCCGCCGGAGGCTACCTCGCTGCGTATGGACGCTGGTGTGCGCTTGCCGTTGGCTACCACTGCAGCCGGGCGCGCCTACCTGGCGGCGACTCCGGAGCAGGAGCGGGAGCATTTGCTGCAGGCCCTCGAAGCTCGTCATGAAGGCGATTGGGCGGCCATGCGTGCGTCGTTGGAGCGCTCCTTCGAGGAGTATCGCGAGCATGGTTTCTGCCTGTCCCTTGGTGACTGGGACCGCAACGTGCGTGCGGCCGGTGTGCCGCTGCGTTTGGCCGATGGGGGACTGATGGCGCTGACCTGTGGTGCGCCGTCGTTCCAGCTGAGTGAGGAAACGCTCAAGGGGTCGTTGGCCCATGAGTTGGAGATGCTGGCGCGGGATATCGAGAGCCTGGGGGCCTGAGGCGGGTTCGCGAGCAAGCTCGCTCCTACAAGGGGTGGGCCTGTTGGTGGTGGTGCTCGGGCTTTTCCCTCACCCCAGCCCTCTCCCAGGCTGTCCGTGCCGGCTGTGAGTGGGGTTTCAGCCGGAAACGCCTGGGCTCCCGGCTGACTCCAACCTCCCCGCACACACCGAACGGTCCCCTCTCCCTCCGGGAGAGGGTTAGGGTGAGGGGGCCGCAGGCCTGCCCTACGCCACCTCCATCAACCCCGCATAAGCCTTCAGGTGATGATCGTCATCGCCCAACTGGTGACCGAGCATCACCAGCCGCTTGGCATGGTGCGCCAGCACGTATTCCCAGGTCATGCCGATGCCGCCGTGCAGCTGGATCGCCTGCTCGGCGATGTAGCGCCCGGCGCGGGCGACGATGAACTTGGCCGCCGCCAGGGTGCGGCTGCGCTCGGCGCTGTCCGGCTGGTCCGCCACACAGGCGGCGAGGATGGCCATGCTGGTGGCCTGCTCCAGCTCGCTGCGCATGTCCACCATGCGGTGCTGCAGCACCTGGAACTTGCCGATGGGCACGCCGAACTGCTTGCGCGTCTTCAGGTAGTCGAGGGTCAGGGCACAGGCTTCCTGCATGCTGCCCAGGGCTTCGGCGCACTGCGCGGCGATGGCGCGGCCCTGCTGGTAGCGCAGCGCCGGCAGGGCTTCGCCGGGAGCGCCGACGGCCTCGGCTACGGCACCGTCGAGGAACAGCTCGCAAGCCTTCTGCCCGTCGATGGTCGGGTAGGCGCGGCGTTGCACGCCGGGCTGTTGCGGATCGACCAGGAACAGGCCGATGCCCGCCTCGTCCCGCGCATTGCCCGCTACCCGCGCCGAAACCAGGATCGCCGTGGCGCTCTGCCCGCCGATCACCACCGCCTTGCGGCCGCTGAGCTTCCAGGCGTCTCCGGCCTTCTCCGCGCGGGTCTGCACGTCGTGCAGCTGGTAATGGCTCTGCGGCTCTTCCAGGGCCACCGCCAGCTGCGCCTCGGCGCTGGCGATGCGCGGCAGCCAGCTTTCCTTCTGCGCCTGGCTGCCCAGTTGGGCGAGCAGCCCGCCGGCGTGCACCACCGATTGCAGGTAGGGCTCCAGGCACAGGCCGCGGCCCAGTTCGGTGAGCACCAGCATGCTGTCCACGCCGCCGCCGAAGCCGCCGTAGGCTTCGGGCAGCGACACCGAGGTCAGGCCCAGCTCGCCCAGCTGGCGCCAGAACTCGGCGCTGTAGCCCAGCTCGCTCTTGCCGAAGCCCTCGCGCCTGTCGAAGGCGTATTCGTCGCGCACCAGGCGCGCCGCGGTGTTCTGCAGCATCTGCTGCTCTTCGCTGAGTTTGAAGTCCATGCTCACGCCCTCACAGCTCGAGAATCATCTTCGAGACGATGTTCTTCTGGATTTCGTTGGAGCCGCCGAAGATCGACAGCTTGCGCAGGTTGAAGTACTGGCTGGCCGGCGCGCTGGCGTAGTCGGCGTGCAGCGGCTCGGCGCCCAGCTCGAATTCCTCTTCGAGGAAGGGCAGCGCGTAGGGGCCGATGACCTTGCGCAGCAGGTGGCTGATGGCCTGGCGGATCTCGGTGCCCTTGACCTTGAGGATCGAGCTTTCCGCCCCCGGCACGCCGCCTTCGCGGGCGGCGGCGAGGATGCGCAGGGTGCTCATCTCGATGGCCATCAGCTGCATTTCCACCTCGGCCACCTGGGCGCGGAACAGCGGGTCTTCCAGCATCGGCCTGCCGTCGCACAGCTCGCGGCTGGCCACGCGCTTGAGGTGCGCCAGCACCGCTTTGGACGCGCCTATGCCGGCCAGGCCGGTGCGCTCGTAGGTGAGCAGGTACTTGGCGCAGGTCCAGCCTTCGTTCTCGCGGCCGACCAGGTTCTGCAGCGGCACCTTCACGTTGTCGAAGAAGACCTCGTTGACCTCGTGCTCGCCGTCCAGGGTGATGATCGGCCGCACGGTGATGCCCGGCGACTTCATGTCGATCAGCAGGAAGCTGATGCCGCGCTGCTGCTGGGCCTCCGGGTCGGTGCGCACCAGGCAGAAGATCCAGTCGGCGTGCTGGCCCAGTGTCGTCCAGGTCTTCTGGCCGTTGACGATGTAGTGGTCGCCCTCGCGCACCGCGCGGGTCTTCAGCGACGCCAGGTCGGAGCCGGCGCCCGGCTCGGAGTAGCCCTGGCACCACCAGTCGGTGCCGTCGAGGATGCGCGGCAGGTAGTGGGCCTGCTGCTCGGGCGTGCCGAACTTGATGATCACCGGGGCGACCATGTTCACGCCGAAGGGGATGGTGCGCGGCGCGCCGAAGGCGGCGCATTCCTCTTCGAAGATGTGCTTCTGCACGGCGTTCCAGCCGGTGCCGCCGAATTCCACCGGCCAGTGGCTGGCGTACCAGCCCTGCTCGCTGAGGGCGCGTTGCCAGCGCTGGTGGTCCTGTTTGTTCAGGTGCTTGCCCAGGCGCACCTTGCTGGCGATGTCGGCCGGCAGCTTGTCGCGCAGGAAAGCGCGGACTTGGTCGCGGAAGGCCAGTTCGTCGGGGGTGAAGTGGATGTCCATGGCGGTTCCTTAGAGGTCGGCGAAACGGCGGCCTTCGGCCACCAGGCGTTCGAGCAGCGGCGCCGGCTCCCACCAGGCGCCGAAGCGCTGGTGGAATTCGCGGATGCGTTGCAGTACGTGGTCCAGGCCCAGGCGGTCGGCGTGGAACAGCGGGCCGCCGCGCCAGGCCGGGAAGCCGTAGCCGTTGAGGAAGATCAGGTCGACGTCGCTGGCGCGCTGGGCGATGCCCTCGTCGAGGATGCGCGCGGCCTCGTTGACCAGGGCGAAGAGGCAGCGCTCGACGATGTGCTCGGCGCTGACCGGCTGGCGAACGATGCCGCGGGTGGCCGCGGCCTGCTCCAGCATGGCCGGCAGCGCCGGGTTGTCCTGCGGGGTGCGCGAGCCTTGCGGGTAGAGGTAGAAGCCGGCGCCGGTCTTCTGCCCGAGCATGCCGGCGGCGTACAGGTGGTCGAGCACCGTGGGCAGCGTCTGCCCGGGCTCGAGGCCGGGGCGCTGGCGCTCGCGGATGGCGTGGCTGATGTCCAGCCCGGAGAGGTCGCGCACCGCCAGCGGGCCCATGGCCATGCCGAAGTCGCGCAGGGCGGCGTCCACCTGGGCGGGGCTTGCGCCCTCCTCCAGGAGGAACTCGGCCTGGCGGCCGTACTGGAAGATCATGCGGTTGCCGACGAAGCCGTCGCACACGCCCACCGCCACCGCGACCTTCTTCAGGCGCTTGCCCAGCTGCATGGCGCTGGCCAGCACTTCGGCGGAAGTCTCGCGGCCGCGTACCACTTCCAGCAGGCGCATGACGTTGGCCGGGCTGAAGAAGTGCAGGCCGACCACGTCCTGCGGGCGGCGGGTGAAGGCGGCGATGGCGTCGAGGTCCAGCGACGAGGTGTTGCTGGCGAGGATGGCGCCGGGCTTGCACACCGCGTCCAGGCGCTCGAAGACCTGGCGCTTGACCTCCAGGCTCTCGAACACGGCTTCGATCGCCAGGTCCACGTCGGCCAGCGCGGCGTAGTTGAGCACGCCCTGGATCAGGCCCAGGCGCTTTTCCATTGCGTCGCTGGTGAGGCTGCCGCGTTCGACGCTGGCCTGGTAGGTGGCGCGGGCGCGTTGCAGGGCGCGGTCGAGGGCGGCGCCGTCGACTTCCAGCAGCTTCACCGGGATGCCGACGTTGGCGAAGCACAGGGCGATGCCCACGCCCATGGTGCCGCCGCCGATCACCGCGGCCGTGCGCACTTCGCGCACCTGGGTGTCGGCGGGCAGGCCGGCGATCTTCGCCGCCTCGCGCTCGGCGAAGAAGGCGTGGATGAGGGCCGCGCGCTGCGGCGATTCCAGGCATTCCTGGAACAGTTCGCGCTCGCGCTTCAGGCCCTCGGCCAGGGGCAGGCGGCTGGCGGCTTCCACCGCGGCCACGCAGCGCAGCGGGGAGAACAGGCCGGGCATGCGCTTCTGCACTTCGGCGTGCTTGGCGGCGATCAGCGCGGCGTCGCCTTGCACCTGGCGCTCGCCGGTGCGGCGCGGGCCGCGGCCCTCGTCCAGCAGGCGGCGGGCGTAGGCCAGGCCGGCTTCGGCCAGGTCGCCGTCGACGAGTTCGTCGAGGATGCCGTATTCCACGGCCTGCGGCGCCTTCACCGGGTTGCCGGAGACGATCATCTCCAGCGCCCGTCCCACGCCGGCCAGGCGCGGCAGGCGCTGGGTGCCGCCGGCGCCGGGGAGCAGGCCAATCTTCACTTCCGGCAGGCCGACCTGGGCGTCGGCCCGGGCGATGCGGTAATGGCAGGCCAGGGCCACTTCCAGCCCGCCGCCCAGGGCGGTGCCGTGGATGACCGCCACGCTGGGCTTGGCGGAGGCCTCGATGGCTTCCACCACCTCGGGCAGCGAGGGCGCCTGCGGCGGCTTGCCGAATTCCTTGATATCCGCCCCGGCCATGAAGGTGCGCCCGGCGCACACCAGCACCACCGCGCGCACCGCGGCATCCGCCTCGGCCTCGCGGAAGGCCCGCAGCAACCCGGCGCGCACCGCCAGGCCCAGGGCGTTGACCGGGGGATTGTCGACCTTGATCAGGGCCACGTCGGCGTGACGTTCGACCTGCACTACCTCGGACATGCTCAGCGTCTCCGTTGTAATTGTGGTTTTTAACGGAATTATGTTTCGCTGTGCAGAATATAAAGATCACTGGGGGTTGTCGAGGGCGTTGTGCTTTTCGTAGGAGCGAGGGGGGCGCCTAGCCCTTGCTCGCGAAGGGATTTCCAGGCGGGATTATGGTGTTTGTTCGAAGAGCGCCCTCTCCCCAGCCCTCTCCCTGAAGGGAGAGGGGGCAGTCCGTGCCGAGAGAAGGGAGGGTTTCAGCCGGAAGCGTTCGGAGCGGCCGGCTGACTCCAGAGCATCCAAGTACGCCGAACGGTCCCCTCTCCCTTCAGGGAGAGGGTTAGGGAGAGGGAGCGGAGTCAAGCCACGGCACCGAAACCGCCGGGAGGCACCGTTCGCGAGCAAGCTTGCTCCTACAAAATCGCAGACAAAAAAAGACCGCTCTCCCCTGCCTGAATCTGGAAAAGCGGTCTGTAAGCGAAAGAAGTCGTGGAAATACCGTTATAGCCCCCCCGCCGTTGCAGCTTGTTTACAGGCGAAAAAAAGCCGCGCCCTTGCGGGGCGCGGCTTCTTCAAAGGTGCGGTCGGCGATCAGAAGGCCGGAACCACGGCACCCTTGTATTTCTCCAGGATGAACTGCTTCACCTCGGGGCTGTGCAGGGCGGCGGCCAGTTTCTGCATGGCGTCGCTGTCCTTGTTGTCCGGGCGGGCTACCAGGATGTTCACGTAGGGCGAGTCGGAACCCTCGATGGCCAGGGCGTCCTTGGTCGGGTTCAGCTTGGCTTCCAGGGCGTAGTTGGTGTTGATCAGCGCCAGGTCGACCTGGCCCAGCACGCGCGGCAGGGTCGCGGCTTCCAGTTCACGCACCTTGATGTTCTTCGGGTTGTCGGTGATGTCCTTCGGGGTGGCGGTGATGCTCTTCTCGTCCTTGAGCTTGATCAGGCCGGTCTTGGCCAGCAGCAGCAGGGCGCGGCCGCCGTTGGTGGCGTCGTTGGGGATCACCACGGTGGCGCCGGAGGGCAGCTCGTCGAGCTTCTTGTACTTGCTGGAGTAGGCGCCCAGCGGCTCGATGTGCACGCCGGTGACGGCCACCAGGTTGGTGCCCTTGGACTTGTTGAACTCGTCCAGGTACGGCTGGTGCTGGAAGAAGTTGGCGTCCAGGCGCTTCTCGGCGACCTGGGTGTTGGGCTGCACGTAGTCGGTGAATTCCTTGACCTTCAGCTCCACCCCTTCCTTGGCCAGGATGGGTTTGACGAAGTTGAGGATTTCCGCGTGCGGCACCGGGGTGGCGGCCACGCTGAGGGTTTCGGCCGCGTTGGCGCCGGTGATCGACAGCGCCGCGGTGGCGGCGAAGGCGGCAAGCAGTTTCTTCATGGATCGCTCCTTTTGGGATTTTCCTGTGGCCCGCGGGCCTTGTGGTTATTTGCGCGAGAAGTGGACCACCAGCTTGTCGCCGACGGTCTGCAGAATCTGCACCAGCACCAGCAGCATGATCACGGTGACCACCATGACGTCGGTCTGGAAGCGCTGGTAGCCGAAGCGGATGGCCAGGTCGCCGAGGCCGCCGGCGCCGACCACGCCGGCCATCGCGGTGTAGGACACCAGGGTGATGGCGGTGACGGTGATGGCGGCGATGATGCCCGGGCGGGCCTCCGGCAGCAGGGCGTTGCAGATGATCTGGCGGGTGCTGGCGCCCATCGCCTGGGTGGCCTCGATGATGCCCTTGTCAACCTCGCGCAGGGCGGTTTCCACCAGGCGCGCGAAGAACGGCGTGGCGCCCACCACCAGCGGCGGGATGGCCCCGGCGACGCCCAGCGAGGTGCCGGTGATCAGCACGGTGAAGGGGATCATCACGATCAGCAGGATGATGAACGGCAGCGAGCGCAGCACGTTGACCACGAAGGAAAGCAGGGCGTAGACCGCGCGGTTCTGGAACAGCTGCCTGGGCCCGGTGAGGAACAGCAGCACGCCCAGCGGCAGGCCGAGGATGACGGTGAACAGCAGCGAGCCGCCGAGCATCCAGAAGGTGTCGATGCTGGCCTGGAGGATTTCCGACCAGTCGATATTTATAAAGAAGTCGTTCATGCGCGCAGCACCTCCACATGCACCTCGGCCGCATTCAGCTGGGCCATGGCCGCCTCCATGTCACCGCCCACCAGGGCCAGGGTCAGTTGGCCGTAGGGCTGGTCCTTGATGCGGTCGATACGCCCGGCGAGGATGCTGTAGTCCACCCCGGTCTGCCGCGCCACGGTGCCCAGCAGCGGGGCGTAGGTGGCCTCGCCGCGGAAGGTCAGGCGCAGGATGCGCCCGGGCACGTGGGCGAAGTCGTCGTGCTGCTCGTTCTCGTCGACGCGCTCGGCCTCGAAGACGAAGCGCCGGGTGGTCTCGTGCTGCGGGTGGAGGAAGACGTCGGCCACCTCGCCCTGTTCGACGATGCTGCCGGCGTCCATCACCGCCACGCGGTCGCAGACGCGGCGGATCACGTCCATCTCGTGGGTGATGAGCACGATGGTCAGCTTCAGCTCGCGGTTGATCTCCGCCAGCAGCTGCAGGACCTGGCCGGTGGTCTGCGGGTCCAGCGCGCTGGTGGCCTCGTCGCAGAGCAGCAGCTTGGGCCCGCAGGCCAGGGCGCGGGCGATGCCGACGCGCTGCTTCTGGCCGCCGGAGAGTTGCGCCGGGTACTTGCGGGCGTGGTCCTGCAGGCCCACGCGCTCGAGCAGTTCGTCCACCCGCGCGGCGATCTGCGCGGCGCTGAAGCTGCCGGCCAGCTTCATCGGCATGGCGATGTTCTCGGCCACGGTCTTGGAGGCCAGCAGGTTGAAGTGCTGGAAGATCATCCCGACGCGCTGGCGGAAGCGCCGCAGGCCGTCGGCGTCGAGGGCGGTGACGTCCTCGCCGTCGATGACGATGCGCCCGCCGCTGGGCTCTTCCAGGCGGTTGATCAGGCGCAGCAGGGTGCTCTTGCCGGCGCCGGAGTGGCCGATCAGGCCGAACACCTGGCCGGCGCCGATGCTCAGGCGCGTCGGCTGCAGGGCCGGGATGTCGCGGCCGGCGACGCGGTAGGTCTTGTGGACGTCGTGGAATTCGATCACGTGGCGAACCTTGTGGGTACGGCGAAGTGTGGGAATGGCGCGCTCTGCCGGGGTGTCCTGGCAAACGAGCGTAGGCGCTCGGCAAAAACCGCGCATTTTACCCTGCTTTCCTATAGCCGATTAATCCTTGTTCGGATAAGGGCCGAGCGAAATGGAATAAGACGGGCGGACGCGGCTTTCAGGGCTCGCACTTGACCGGGGCGGCGGCCTTGGGCTGGCCGATGTCCTTGACGTCGGCGGCCAGCGCCGGGGCGCGCGGCATCAGCGAGCGGGCGCGGGCCAGGGCGTTGCTGGCGCCGTTGACGTCGCCAGCCTGCAGGGCCTCGCGGCTGCGTTGCAGGTAGGCGTCGGCCAGGCGCTGGCGGCGTTCGGCCAGCTGCGCGGCGTCCTCGTGCTCCTGGCCCAGCTGCAGTTGCGCGGCTTCCAGCTGGCCGGCGGCCAGGCGGGCCTCGAAGCCGGAGCCGCTCGGCGCCTGGCCGGGCAGGCTCTGGCACGCGCCCAGCAGCAGGGCGAGGGAGAGGACGGAAAGCAGACGGAGGGCAAGGGACTTCATGCCAGTCATTCTCGATTGATCAAAAAATCGACAAATTCTACACCGTCCGCCGCGGCAGGACAAAACTCAGCAGGAACAGCGCCGCGGCGCTGACCACGATGGACGGCCCGGCCGGGGTGTCCTTGAACCACGACAGCGCAAGCCCGGCGCACACCGCCACCAGGCCCACCAGGGTGGCGCCGAAGGCCATCTGCTCGGGGCTGCGGGCGTGGCGCTGGGCGGCGGCGGCGGGAATGATCAGCAGCGAGGTGATCAGCAGCACGCCGACGATCTTCATGGCCACGGCGATGACGATGGCGATCAGCAGCATCAGCGCCAGGCGGATGGCGGTGACCGGCAGGCCCTCGACCCGCGCCAGCTCCTCGTGCACGGTGATCGCCAGCAGCGGCCGCCACAGCCAGCAGATCAGCCCCAGCACCAGGGCGCTGCCGGCGACTATCCACATGAGGTCGGTCTGGCTCACCGCCAGCAGGTCGCCGAACAGGTAGGCCATCAGGTCCACCCGCACTTCCTTCATGAAGCTCAGGGTCACCAGGCCCAGCGACAGCGTGCTGTGGGCGAGGATGCCCAGCAGGGTGTCGGCGGCCAGCGGCTGGCGCTGCTGCAGGGTCACCAGCAGCACGGCCAGCAGCACGCAGCCGACGGTCACCGCGAGGGTTGGGCTGACGTCCAGCAGGAAGCCCAGGGCCACGCCGAGCAGCGCGGCGTGGGACAGGGTGTCGCCGAAATAGGCCATGCGCCGCCAGACCACGAAGGAGCCCAGGGGGCCGGCGACCAGCGCCAGGGACAGCCCGGCCAGCAGCGCGTAGAGAAGGAAATCAGCCATGGTTGCAGTCGGGGCCGTGCTTGTGGACCGGGGTCAGTTTGCTGTGGATCGCCAGGCCGGCGCCGCTCTGCGGCACCACTTCGCCGTGCAGGTCGTGGGCATGGTCGTGGTGGTGGTGGTAGACCGCCAGGCTGCGGGCGTCCTGGCCGAACAGCTCGACGAAGGCCGGGTCGCCGCTGACCTGCTCGGGGTGGCCGTGGCAGCACACGTGGCGGTTCAGGCAGACCACCTGGTCGGTGGTGCTCATCACCAGGTGCAGGTCGTGGGAGACCATCAGCACGCCGCAGCCCAGGCGGTCGCGCAGGCGGGTGATCAGGCGGTACAGCTCGGCCTGGCCGGCGACGTCGACGCCCTGCACGGGCTCGTCCAGCACCAGCAGCTGCGGCTTGCGCAGCAGCGCGCGGGCCAGCAACACGCGCTGCAGTTCGCCGCCGGAGACGGTCTGCAGCGGGCTGTCCAGCACCTGCGCGGCGCCCACTTCCTTGAGCGCGGCCAGGGCCTGCTCGCGGCCCACGCCCGGCACCAGGCGCAGGAAGCGCAGCACCGAGAGCGGCAGGGTCGGGTCGACGTGGAGCTTCTGCGGCATGTAGCCGATGGTCAGCTTCGGCTGGCGCCACACCGTGCCGCTGTCGGGCCTGAGCAGGCCGAGCACGCTGCGCACCAGGGTGGTCTTGCCGGCGCCGTTGGGGCCGATCAGGGTGACGATCTCGCCGGCGCCGATGCTCAGGCTGACGTTCTGCAGCACCGCCTGCCCGGCATAGCGCACGCCCACCCCTTCGAGGCGGACCAGGGGCTGGCTCATCAGGCCTCCCGCTGCTTGGGCGCGCAGGCGGCGCAGAGGCCGACCACTTCGACGGTCTGCGTCTCGACGCTGAAGCCGACGCCCTCGGCGCCGGCGACTATGGCCTGGCTGATGGCCGGCTGCTCCAGCTCGATGGCGGTGTGGCAGGCGCGGCAGATGAGGAACTGGCCCTCGTGGGCGTGCTCGGGGTTGTTGCAGCCGACGAAGGCGTTGAGCGAGGCGATGCGGTGCACCAGGCCGTTTTCCAGGAGGAAGTCCAGCGCCCGGTAGACGGTGGGCGGCGCGGCGCGGCGGCCGTCTTCCTCGCTGAGCACGGCGAGGATGTCGTAGGCGCCCAGCGGCCTGTGGCTCTGCCAGACCAGTTCCAGCACGCGCCGGCGCAGCTCGGTCAGGCGCACGCCCTGGCGCGCGCAGAGCGCGTCGGCCTCGGCCAGGGCGCCGGCCACGCAGGTGGCGTGGTCGTGCGGGCGGCAGGCCAGCGGGGTGTTGGGCATCAACTTGTACATTGCGGCGACGACGCTCGGGTACGGAGACGTTATTATATTACCCTTTACCTCCCTGCCCGTGTGAGTCCGCCGTGTCCCTGCGCCCATCCGCCCTGCTCCTCGCCTGTTGCACCCTGTTCCTGAGCCTTGGCGCCAGCGCCGAGGTCAAGGTGCTGACCAGCATCAAGCCGCTGCAACTGATCGCCGCCGCCGTCCAGGACGGCGAAGGCAGCCCCGACGTGCTGCTGCCGCCCGGCGCCTCGCCGCACAGCTACGCCCTGCGCCCCTCGGACGTGCGCCGCCTGCGCGAGGCCCAGCTGTTCTACTGGATCGGTCCGGACATGGAAGTGTTCCTCGACAAGCCGCTGCAGGCCCGCCAGGCGCCCAGCGTGGCGGTGCAGGAGCTGCCGGGCATGCACCTGCGCAAGTTCGTCAACTTCGAGAACATGAGCCACGCCGACTACGAGGACCACGACCACGATCACCGCCCCGGCACCGTGGATGCGCACCTCTGGCTGCTGCCGGCCAACGCCCAGGCCATCGCCGCGCGCATGGCCGAGGACCTGGCCATCGCCGACCCGCTCAACGCCGGGCGCTACCAGGCCAACCTCAAGGCCTTCGACGAGCGCATGGAACAGCTCGACGCACGCCTGAAGCAGCGCCTGGCGCCGCTGGTCGGCAAGCCCTACTTCGTCTTCCACGAAGCCTTCGACTACTTCGAGGAAGCCTACGGCCTGCGCCATGCGGGGGTCTTCGCCCTGTCCGCGGACGTGCAGCCGGGGGCGAAGCACGTCGCCGCGATGCGCGCGCAGCTGCAGAAGGCCGGGCCGTCGTGCATCTTCAGCGAACCGCCGCTCCGCCCGCGCCTGGCCGATACCCTCAGCGCCGGCCTGCCGGTGCAGCTGGCCGAGCTGGATGATCTGGGCGTGGCGGTCAAGGTCGACGCCAATGGCTACGAGAAGCTGCTGGGTAACCTGGCCGACGAGTTCGCCGGGTGCCTGGAGAAGCTCTGAGGCGGCGCTCTTGTAGGATGGGTTGAGCGAAGCGATACCCATCGGGCCATGCCATGGTGATGGGTATCGCAAGCTCAACCCATCCTACGGTCTTTGGTGGGGTGAGAGGGAATGGTGCCTGCCGGGGGGCCATGGTGCTGGGATGGGTACCGCTCCCTCTCCCCAGCCCTCTCCCTGAAGGGAGAGGGGGCTAGTTCGTGCCGAGAATAGAACAGGCATCAGCCTGAAAATTTCGGCGTTGCCGGCTAACTCCTATATCTCCGACTCTGCCCAACGGTCCCCTCTCCCTTCAGGGAGAGGGTTAGGGAGAGGGCGCTCTTGCGCTCATGGGCTCCTAGGCTCTTGCCCCCACCCCAACCCCCTCCCTCCCGCCCCCGCTCACCTACACTTTCCCCCTGCGTCCCATCGCCTCATAGGCAAATACCTCTTCCGGGTACTAGAGTCTCCGGCTGGACTAAATACACAATATGTAGTTTCGTGTATTTACTGGATAACTAGATATTGCGGTCTGCCCCAAGCCGGCCGCGCACCAACGGGAGGATCTTCAGCGGATGGCCAAGACCGATGCTCGCCCGCAGGGCACAGACCAGGCGGCACTCGAACTGCAGCCGGCGTCCCAGGACATCTGGGACAGCAAGTACCGGCTCAAGCAGAAGGACGGCACGCCCATCGACGCCAGCGTCGACGAGACCTGGCAGCGGGTGGCCCGCGCCCTGGCCGACGTCGAGCCGGACGCGGCGACCCGCGAGCACTGGTACGAACGCTTCCTCTGGGCCCTGCGCCATGGCGCCATCCCGGCCGGGCGGATCATCTCCAACGCCGGCGCCCAGGGGCACAAGCCGGCCACCTCGACCATCAACTGCACCGTCTCCGGGATCATCCACGACTCCATGGACGACATCCTGCAGAAGGTCCACGAGGCCGGCCTGACGCTCAAGGCCGGCTGCGGCATCGGCTACGAGTTCAGCACCCTGCGCCCGCGCGGCGCCTACGTCTCCGGCGCCGGCGCGCACACCAGCGGGCCGCTGTCGTTCATGGATATCTTCGACAAGATGTGCTTCACCGTCAGCTCCGCCGGCGGCCGCCGCGGCGCGCAGATGGGCACCTTTGACGTCGCCCACCCGGACGTGCGCGAGTTCATCCGCGCCAAGCGCGAGGACGGCCGGCTGCGCCAGTTCAACCTCAGCCTGCTGATCACCGACGACTTCATGCAGGCGGTGCAGGCCGACGCCGACTGGCCGCTGCTGTTCCCGGTGCACCACAAGGAGCGCGACGAGGTCGACCTGGACGACCCGGCCCAGGTGCTCTGGCGCGACTGGCCGATCCACGACGAATACCTGGTCGGCGAGGACGGCCGCGTCGCCTGCAAGGTCTACGGGCGCGTGAAGGCGCGGCACCTGTGGGACATGATCATGGTCTCCACCTACGACTATGCCGAGCCGGGCTTCATCCTCATCGACCGCGTCAACGAGCTGAACAACAACTGGTGGTGCGAGGCCATCCGCGCCACCAACCCCTGCGGCGAGCAGCCGCTGCCGCCCTATGGTTCCTGCCTGCTGGGCTCGGTGAACCTCACCGGCTTCGTCGTCGACCCCTTCGGCGAGGAGCCGCACTTCGACTGGGAGCGCTACCGCGAGGTGGTGCGGGTGTTCACCCGCATGCTCGACAACGTGGTGGAGGTCAACGGCCTGCCGCTGGCGCAGCAGCGTGAAGAAATCCTCGGCAAGCGCCGCCACGGCATGGGCTTCCTTGGCCTGGGCTCGACGCTGACCATGCTCAAGCTGCGCTACGGCAGCCCCGAGGCCTGCGTGTTCACCGAGGAAGTGGCGCGCGAAATGGCCCTGGTGGGCTGGGAAGTGGCCCTCGACCTGGCCCTGGAGAAAGGCCCGGCGCCGGTGCTGGCGCAGGACTACGAAGTGACCGCGGAAATGCTGCGCAAGCGCCCGGAAATGGCCGCCGACGGCCTGAAAGTGGGCGACCGGGTGCCCGGCCGCGTCCTCCACGCCAAGTATTCGCGCTACATGCAGCGCATCGCCGAGCACGCCCCGCAGCTGGTCGAGGCCCTGGCCCGCCACGGCGCGCGCTTCACCCACCACAGCTCCATCGCGCCCACCGGCACCATCAGCCTGAGCCTGGCCAACAACGCCTCCAACGGCATCGAGCCGAGCTTCGCCCATCACTACTCGCGCAACCTGATCCGCGCCGGGCGCAAGACCAAGGAGAAGATCTCGGTGTTCAGCTACGAGCTGCTGGCCTACCGCGCCAAGGTCGACGCCAAGGCCGTGCCCGACGCCGAGGACGGCAAGCACCGCCTGCCGGAGTACTTCGTCACCGCCGACGACATCACCCCGCAGCAGCACGTGGACATCCAGGCGGCGGCGCAGCGCTGGATCGACTCGTCGATCTCCAAGACCGCCAACGTGCCCACCGACTACCCCTTCGAGGACTTCAAGGACATCTACCTCTACGCCTGGCGCCAGGGCCTGAAGGGCTGCACCACCTTCCGCTTCAACCCGGCGGCCTTCCAGGGCGTGCTGGTCAAGGACTCGGACCTGGAGAAGACCCTCTACCGCTTCGAGCTGGAAGACGGCAGCACGGTGGAACTCAAGGGCAACGAGGAAGTGGAGTACGACGGCGAGACCCACACCGCCGCCAACCTGTTCGATGCCTTGAAAGAAGGCTACTACGGCAAGTTCTGAAGCCGCGGAGGAATCCCATGCCAGTGAAAATCAACCAGAAGATCCGCAGCTTCGAAGTGGTCGACGTCGCCGAGGAAAAGGCCCGCGCCGAGGCTGCCGCGGCGGCGGCCGTGGTGAAGATGGACGAAACCCTGCAGCGCCCGGAGATCCTGGTGGGCGCCACCTACAAGATCAAGTCGCCGCTGTTCGAGCACGCGCTCTACGTGACCATCAACGACATGGTGCTCAACCCCGACACGCCCTACGAGCAGCGCCGGCCCTTCGAGATCTTCATCAACTCGAAGAACATGGACCACTTCCAGTGGATAGTCGCCCTCACCCGCATCATGTCGGCAGTGTTCCGCAAGGGCGGCGATTGCACCTTCCTGGTGGAGGAAATGAAGGCGGTGTTCGACCCGCGCGGCGGCTATCTCAAGCGCGGCGGCATCTACATGCCCTCCATCGTCGCCGAGATAGGCGCGGTGGTGGAGCGCCACCTGGTAGCCATTGGCCTGATGCAGGGCCCGCAGATCGACGAGGAACAACGTCTGTACCTGGCGGAAAAACGCGCGGCCTACGAAGCGGCCCAGGGCACCAACAAGGCCGAACCCGGCGAAGGCTTCCCCGCCGGCGCCCAGCTGTGCGGCAAGTGCAGCACCATGGCGGTGGTGCAGATGGACGGCTGCGCGACCTGTCTGAATTGCGGGTATTCGAAATGTGGGTGAGCCGGAGTCTTTGCGAAGCATGCTTCGCCCGGCGAACGACCGGCCATGGATGGCCGGGCTGGGGTTGAACTTGAGCAGAGGAGTATCGACAGGGATGTCTGCTCAAGATCGGATCTTCACTCCGTACGAGCATGCGTCGCGCCGGCGAACGACCGGCCAAGGATGGTCGGGCCGGGGCTGAACTTGGGCAGCGGAGCAACGACAGGGATGTCTGCTCAAGATTGGATCTTCACTCCATAAGAGCATGCGTCGCACCAGTACACCCCTGTAGGAGCGAGCTTGCTCGCGAACCAAGCCCTGCAGAGAAGCCATTCGCGAGCAAGCTCGCTCCTACGAAAAGCCGTGCCATCCTGCAGAACCGTGGGGCGTCATCCCGCGATCGCGCGCAGGGCGCGCTCCTACAAGTGGGCATCGAGGCCCCTGGGACGCACGGACGTAGGAGCGGACTCCGTCCGCGATAGCGTATATACGCCGGCCCTGCCGGCGGAAATCGCGGATAAATCCGCTCCTACAAAAAATCGTACCGTCCGGCGGCGGCCCTACAACGCAAACGGCAAATGAATGTCCACCTTCTGCCGCTTCGCCAGGCGTCGCTCGAACTCGCCCGGGTCGTGGATCAGCACGTCCTGCCCGGCGAAGGCCTCGGCGGCGATCAGGCGCGACAGCCAGAAGCGCACGCAGGCCACGCGCAGCATTTCCGGCCATAGTTCGGCCTCCTGGGCGGTGAACGGCCGGCGGCTGGCGTAGGCGGCCAGCAGCGCGCGGGCGCGGGGGCCGTCGAGTTCGCCGTCTTCGTGGGAGCACCAGTCGTTCAGGGTGATCGCCAGGTCGTAGAGCATCCAGCCCGAACAGGCGTTGTAGAAGTCGATCACCCCGGCCAGGTGCGGGCCGTCGAACAGCACGTTGTCGCGGAACAGGTCGGCGTGCAGGTTGGCGCGCGGCAGCTCGGGCTGTTCGGCGAGCAGCCGGGCGATTTCCTCCAGGGCGTTTTCCAGCAGTTCGCGCGGGGCCGGGGCCAGGTGCGAGGCGAGGTTCTCGCCCTGGTGCAGCATCCAGCTCAGGCCGCGGTCGCTGGGCCGTTCGATGATGCACCCGCGGGTGGCCAGGTGCAGGCGCGCCAGCAGGGCGCCGACCTCGCCGCAATGGTGGGCGTTGGGCTGGCGCTCGTGGCGGCCGGGCAGGCGCGGCTGCAGCAGCGCCGGCTTGCCCTCCAGCTGGCGCAGGGCCTCGCCGGATTCGGTGCGCAGGGCGTAGGGCACCGGCAGGTCGGCCTCGTGGAGCACGTCGAGCAGTTCGACGAAGAACGGCAGGTCCTGCACCGGGCCGCGCTCGACCAGGGTCAGGACGAATTCGCCGCGCTCCAGGCTGACGAAGAAGTTGCTGTTCTCCGAGCCCTCGGGGATGCCGCGGAACTCGTGCAGGCGCCCCAGCCCGTAGGGTGCGAGGAAGCTTTCCAGGGTGGAACGCTCAAGAGGGGTGAATACCGACATGCTCAGGCCTCGTGAGCGCCATGGGGTTGAAGGTTTACCAGCTGAAGATCTGCCACTGCGGGATCAGCTTGTCCGGCTGGTCGGAACGGATGAAATTGCCATCGCTGCCGTCCTGGCGCACCAGGAAGTACGGCTTGCCATGCTTGGGCGTGACCTTGATGGCGTAGAGGAAGCCGTTGACCCGGTATTCCTGGATGGTCTTGTCGCCCTCCTGGCGGATGGTCACATCCGGTTCGGGCGTCGGCGCTTCCTCGTCCACCGCCATGGCGACCAGGGGGGAGACGGCCAGCAGGGCGGCGAGCAACCAGCGTTTGCGACTGCGCATGATAACCTTGTTCCTTTGTCGATTCGGCTGGGGTCATTCTAGCCCCTGGCCTCCGGAAAAGGTTGATTCCACTCATGAGTCAAGCACCCCTCGTCCTCGTGGACGGCTCTTCCTACCTGTACCGCGCCTTCCATGCCCTGCCGCCGCTGACCACCTCCACCGGCATGCCCACGGGCGCGGTGAAGGGGGTGCTGAACATGCTCAAGAGCCTGCGCAAGCAGTACCCGGACAGCCCCTTCGCGGTGGTCTTCGACGCCAAGGGCCCGACCTTCCGCGACGAGCTGTTCGCCGAGTACAAGTCGCACCGCCCGCCGATGCCGGACGAGCTGCGGGTGCAGATCGAGCCGCTGCACGCGGCGGTGCGCGCGCTGGGCCTGCCGCTGCTGTGCGTGGAAGGGGTGGAGGCCGACGACGTGATCGGCACCCTGGCCCGCAGCAGCGCCGCGGCGCAGCGCCCGGTGGTGATCTCCACCGGCGACAAGGACATGGCCCAATTGGTCGACGGGCACATTACGCTGGTCAACACCATGACCGGTAGCACGCTGGACGTGGATGGCGTTAAGGAGAAATTCGGCGTCGGTCCTGAGCTGATCATCGACTACCTGGCGCTGATGGGCGACAAGGTCGACAACATCCCCGGCGTGCCCGGGGTCGGCGAGAAGACCGCGCTGGGCCTGCTCACCGGCGTCGGCGGCGGCCTCGACGTGCTCTACGCCAGCCTGAACAAGGTGCCCGAGCTGCCGATCCGCGGCGCCAAGGGCCTGCCGGCCAAGCTCGAGGAAAACCGCGAGCAGGCCTACCTGTCCTACCAACTGGCCACCATCAAGACCGACGTCGCCCTGGACATCGAGCTGGACGCCCTGCACCCGGGCGAGCCGGACCGCGACGCGCTGATCGAGCTGTACCGCCAGCTGGAGTTCAAGAACTGGCTGGACGACCTGCTGCGCGAGGCCAAGGACGCCGGCGAAAGCCTCGCCGAGAGCGCCCCGGCCCAGGACTCGCGCTACGAAACGGTGCTGGAGCAGGCCGCCTTCGACGCCTGGTTGCAGAAGCTGCAAGCCGCCGAGCTGATCGCCTTCGACACCGAGACCACCAGCATCGACGCCCAGCAGGCGCAGGTGGTGGGCGTGTCCTTCGCCGTCGAGCCGGGCGAGGCCGCCTACGTGCCCCTGGCTCATAGCTACATGGGCGTGCCCCAGCAGCTGGACCGCGACGCCGTGCTCAAGGCCCTCAAGCCGCTGCTGGAAGACCCGAACAAGGCCAAGGTCGGCCAGCACGCCAAGTACGACATCAACGTCCTGGCCAACGCCAGCACGCCCATCGAGGTGCGCGGCGTGGCCTTCGACACCATGCTCGAATCCTACGTGCTCAACTCCACCGCCACCCGCCACGACATGGACAGCCTGGCGCTGAAGTACCTGGGCCACAGCACCATCCGCTTCGAGGACATCGCCGGCAAGGGCGCCAAGCAGCTGACCTTCGACCAGATCGCCCTGGAGCAGGCCGGCCCCTACGCCGCCGAGGACGCCGACGTGACCCTGCGTCTGCACCAGGCCCTGTGGGAGAAGCTGCAGGCCATCCCGTCGCTGGCCAAGGTCCTCACCGACATCGAGATGCCGCTGGTGCCGGTGCTGGCGCGCATCGAGCGCAACGGCGCGCTGGTCGACGCCAACCTCCTGGGGCTGCAAAGCCGCGAACTGGGAGAGAAAATGGTCGAACTGGAGCGCAAGTCCTTCGAACTGGCCGGCCAGGAGTTCAATCTCGGCTCGCCCAAGCAGCTCGGCGCCATCCTCTACGAGAAGCTCGGCCTGCCGGTGCTGGCCAAGACCGCCACCGGCCAGCCGTCCACCGCCGAGAACGTCCTCGCCGACCTGGCCGAGCAGGACTACGAGCTGCCCAAGGTGATCATGCAGTACCGCTCCCTGAGCAAGCTCAAGAGCACCTACACCGACAAGCTGCCGGAGCAGATCAACCCGCGCACCGGGCGCATCCACACCAGCTACCACCAGGCGGTGGCGGCCACCGGGCGGCTCTCCTCCACCGACCCGAACCTGCAGAACATCCCGATCCGCACCGCCGAAGGCCGGCGCATCCGCCAGGCCTTCGTCGCCCCCGCGGGCTGCCGGCTGCTGTCGGCCGACTACTCGCAGATCGAACTGCGCATCATGGCCCACCTGGCCCAGGACGAGGGCCTGCTGGACGCCTTCCGCCACGACCGCGACGTGCACCGCGCCACCGCCGCCGAGGTCTTCGGCCTGCCGCTGGAGGAGGTCACGCCCGAGCAGCGCCGCCGCGCCAAGGCCATCAACTTCGGGCTGATCTACGGCATGAGCGCCTTCGGCCTGGCCAAGCAGATCGGCGTCGAGCGCAAGGAGGCCCAGGCCTACATCGACCGCTACTTCGCCCGCTACCCCGGGGTGCTGGCCTACATGGAGCGCACCCGCGCCCAGGCCGCCGAGCAGGGCTACGTCGAGACGCTCTACGGCCGCCGCCTGTACCTGCCGGAAATCGGCTCGAAGAACGCCGCCATGCGCAAGGCCGCCGAGCGCACCGCGATCAACGCGCCCATGCAGGGCACCGCGGCGGACATCATGAAGCTCGCCATGGTCGCCGTGGACGACTGGCTGCAGGCCAGCGGCATCGACGCCCGGGTCATCCTCCAGGTACACGACGAACTGGTGCTGGAAGTGCGCGAGGACCTGGTCGAGGAGGTGGCGGCGAAACTGCGCGACCTGATGGGCAAGGCGGCGGAGCTGGCGGTACCGCTCATCGTCGAAACCGGCAGCGGTTCGAACTGGGACGAAGCCCACTGACGAACGGTCGCAGGGCCCGGGTGACGGGCTCTGCGGGGCGTCTCAGGAAACCCTGAAAAGGGCCTCGGGAAAATTTTTTCAGCCACCACTGAACTTTCCCGCTGCAGCCCGGGTCAGAACTCGTGAATGGCTGGAGAAGCCCTTCGATGCTCCTTTGCAGTGTTTAGTGTTGGCAGAATCCTGGACCCCGCCCTAGCGGTCCGGACTTAAACCCCGAACTTCCCCCTCCCCATACGAAGCTCGGGGTTTTTTTTGCCCGCGAAAAAGTGCCGGCGGCCAGCCGGCACCCTCTACGCCAGGCCTTCAGGCCTGTTCGGCCTCCTCCCCGTTCTCTTCCAGCAGGCCCAGCCAGGCCGCCAGGACCTGTTGCGCCTCCTCCACTCCCTCGCGCTTGGGCGCCGAGAACAACTGCACGCTGGCGACGTCGCCCCAGCCCTGCTGGATTTCGCGGCGCACCTTGAGCAGCGCGTTTTTCGCCGCGCCGAAGGCCAGCTTGTCGGCCTTGGTCAGCAGCACGTGGATCGGCAGCCGGCTGGCCTGGGCCCAGTCGAGCATCAGGCGGTCGAATTCGGTCAGCGGGTGGCGGATGTCCATCATCAGCACCACCCCGGCCAGCGACTCGCGGCTGCTCAGGTAGGCTTCCAGGTGCTGCTGCCAGTGCAGCTTCAGCGGGATCGGCACCTTGGCGTAGCCGTAGCCGGGCAGGTCGACCAGGCGGCGCTCGTCGTCCAGGCGGAAGAAGTTCAGCAACTGGGTGCGCCCGGGGGTTTTCGAGGTGCGCGCCAGATTGGCATGGGTGAGTGCATTTAGCGCGCTAGACTTACCAGCGTTGGAACGGCCGGCGAAGGCGACTTCGCGGCCGCTGTCTTCCGGGCACTGCTCGACCTTGGCCGCGCTGATGAGGAAGGTTGCCTGCTGGCAAAGGCTGAGGATGGGGTTCTTGGCAGGGCTCTTGGGGGGCATGGGGGGCTTCCGCGGCGGGGTGCGACTCGGTGTCGCGGGGGCCGGTCTCGTTTTCGAACAGGCAGGCGAAGTATATAATGCCGCGGATTTTGTGTGCGCTTTATCCCCCAGGGTCGGGCGCCACGGGAACGCGATAATCAACCGGCCGTGCAATAGAACGCGGACGTTCCCTCCCGATGAGGACGATCATGAAGAAACTGCTGTTCGCAGCCGTAGCCGCCGCGATGGCTACCAGCGTGCAGGCCGCCCAGGACCCGGAAGCGGTATTCAACCGGGCCTGCGGTGCCTGTCATGCTGGCCAGTTGCCGATGGCCCCGAAGAAGGGCGACGCCGCAGCCTGGAAACCGCGCCTGGACAAAGGCATGGATACGCTGGTGCAGCACGTCACCAACGGTTTCAACGCCATGCCCCCGCGTGGCCTGTGCACCGACTGCAACACCGAGGACTACAAGGCAATCATCCAGTGGATGTCCAAGTAACCCGGGCTTTTCTCTTTCACCTATTAGCCGTAATGGATTAGCTGATGAACAAAATAATCGTGAGTCTGCTCTTGACCCTGGGACTGACCGCCATGGCCCACGCCGAAGTCGGCGATGCCAAGGCCGGCCAGGCGAAGGCCGCCGTGTGCGGCGCCTGCCATGGTGCCGATGGCAACAGCATGGCGCCGAACTTCCCGAAACTGGCGGGCCAGGGCGACAAATACCTGCTCAAGCAGATGCATGACATCAAGGACGGCAAGCGCACCGTTCTGGAGATGACCGGCCTGCTGACCAACCTCAGCGACCAGGACCTGGCCGACATCGCCGCCTACTTCTCCAGCCAGAAGATGAGCGTCGGCGCCGCCGATCCCAAGCTGGTCTCCGCCGGCGAGGCCCTGTACCGCGGCGGCAAGCTCGCCGAGGGCATGCCCGCCTGCACCGGCTGCCACTCGCCCGACGGCGTGGGCAACGAGCCGGCCGCCTTCCCGCACCTGGGTGGCCAGCACGCAGCCTACGTGGCC
Source organism: Pseudomonas sp. M1 (assembly GCF_022760135.1). Lineage (NCBI taxonomy): Bacteria > Pseudomonadati > Pseudomonadota > Gammaproteobacteria > Pseudomonadales > Pseudomonadaceae > Pseudomonas > Pseudomonas sp. M1. The sequence continues at coordinate 6,754,852 of NZ_CP094343.1, read as the reverse complement.
AAGCAGCTGACCGCCTTCCGCGAAGGCGAGCGCACCAACGACGGCGACAGCATGATCATGCGCAGCATCGCCGCCAAGCTGTCCAACAAGGACATCGCCGCCGTCTCCAGCTACATCGAAGGCCTGCACTGAGGCCTTTGCCCCGCGGCACGGCTTGAAAAAAAAGGGTGGCTTCGGCCACCCTTTTTCGTATCCGCCGCCACTACAATGCCTGGAACCGCCGCCGGCCTCCCCAGTCCAATCACCGCCGCGCCGCGGCGCCCCCGATCCAGCCAAGGAGTGAACCATGCGTAACCTGATTTTCACCGCCGTACTGGCCTTCGCCGGCCTGTTCGGTCTCAGCGCGCAAGCCGCCGAGTTCGAATCCGGCAAGCAGTACACCGAGCTGAGCACCCCTGTTCCGGTGTCCCAGCCCGGCAAGATCGAGGTGGTGGAGCTGTTCTGGTACGGCTGCCCGCATTGCTACGCCTTCGAACCGACCATCAACCCGTGGATCGGGAAACTGCCGGCCGACGTGCACTTCGTCCGCATCCCGGCCATGTTCGGCGGCATCTGGAACGTCCACGGCCAGCTGTTCCTGACCCTGGAAGCCATGGGCGTGGAGCACAAGGTGCACACCGCCGTGTTCGAGGCCATCCACAAGGAAGGCAAGAAACTGGCCACCCCCGAAGAGATGGCCGACTTCCTCGCCCCGCTGGGCGTGGACAAGGACAAGTTCCTCAGCACCTTCGACTCGTTCGCCATCAAGGGCCAGATCGAGAAGGACAAGAAACTGGCCATGGCCTACCAGATCAGCGGCGTACCGACCATGGTGGTCAACGGCAAGTATCGCTTCGACATCGGCTCGGCCGGTGGCCCGGAGAAGGCCCTGGAGCTGGCCGACTTCCTGATCGCCAAGGAACGCGACGCCGCCAAGGCCGCCCAGTGAGGTAACCCGCCATGCTGAGCAGGCTCCGCCAGCAGCGGGTGGTCGCATCCCGCCCCGCGCAGGTCAATCCGCAGGCCGCGGAATCCGGCTATCCCGCCGATGGCCGCCTGCGCCTGCTCAGCTTCAACATCCAGGTGGGCATCAGCACCGAACGCTACCGCCACTACCTGACCCGCGGCTGGCAGCACCTGCTGCCCGCCGCCGGGCGCGCCGGCAACCTGCAGCGCATCGGCGACCTGCTGTCCGGCTACGACCTGGTGGCCCTGCAGGAGGCCGACGGCGGCAGCCTGCGCTCCGGCTACGTCAACCAGGTCGAGCACCTGGCCCAGCTCGGCGCCTTCCCCTACTGGTACCAGCAGCTCAACCGCAACCTCGGGCGCATCGCCCAGCACAGCAACGGCCTGCTCAGCCGCCTGCGCCCGACCCTGCTGGAAGACCACCCGCTCCCCGGCCCGCCCGGCCGCGGGGCGATCCTCATGCGCTTCGGCGAGGGCGACAACGCCCTGGCCGTGGTGATGATGCACCTGGCCCTGGGCCCGCGCACCCGCACCCGCCAGCTCGCCTACATCCGCGAGCTGCTGCAGAACTACCGCCACCAGGTGCTGATGGGCGACATGAACACCCACGCCAGCGACCTGCTGGAGACTTCGCCGCTGCGCGATCTCGGGCTGATCGCCCCGCAGGTTCAGGCGACCTTTCCCAGCTGGCGCCCGCAGCGCTGCCTGGACCACATCCTGCTCAGCCCCGGGCTGACCCTGGAGCGGGTCAGCGTGCTGCCGGAGCCGATCTCCGACCACCTGCCGGTGTCCGTGGAGATCCGCCTGCCCGACGGCTGCCGGCAAGACTCCGCGCTTTCTCTCAAGGACGCTCGATGAGCCGCGACGACAACCAGCGCTGGAAGGAAAAGTACCTCGCCAACATCGACCAGCAGGAGCGCCTGGAGCGCCGCTGGGAGGTGCGCGTCGACCTGCTGCGCCGCGGCCTGGTGCGCAGCAGCCTGGCTGCCGAGGGCAGCGACAAGGCGGTCGACCAGTGCATGCAGGAACTGCGCGAACTGCTGCGCCGCAACGATATTGACGCGGGCCTGGCGCGGCTGATCCCGCGCCTGGAAAAGACCGTGCTGGACTCCGAGCAGCGCCGCCAGCAGCGCATCCGCCAGAACATCACGGCGCTGCAGCAGATCGCCCAGCAGCTGCTGAACCTCGACCTGCCGCGGGACGTGCGCCTGCCGCTGAAACTGTTCGCCCGCGACCTGGAGGCGCGCGCCAGCCAGTCCCGCGAGCTGCCGGTGCTGCTCGGCGAGCTGGGCAACCTGCAGCGGCGCGTGCTGGAACAGCTTTCCGACGCCGAGGCGCCGCGCCCCGGCCTGCTGCAGCGCCTGTTCGGCGGTCGCGAAGACGGCGAGGACGGCCCCGCCCAGCCCGCGCCCGCCAGCAACGGCGCGCCGGCCAGCGAGACGCCGGCGGCGCCGGCCAGGGCCGAGGCCGCCGTGCTCGCCGAGGCTGGCGTAGCCGTCGCGGACGAAGAACCCCCGGCCATCCCGCAGCAGGCCGCCGCCGTGGCGGTGCAAGCCGATCCCGAACCGCTGCCGTCACCCGCGCCGTCCGCCGCCCTGCTGGACAGCCTGCCGCTGCCCGCCGACCTCATCCCCAGCGCGCCGCGCCCGGTGCTGCTGGACGGCGAGGGCGAGCAGCACTACGCCCTGCCGCCGATGCCCGAGCCCGGCTACAGCGCGGTGGCGCCGCACATCGAGGCCAGCCTGCTGAACCTGCTCGACCAGCTGCAGCTGCCGGCCACCTACCGCCCACAGGCCCAGGCTCTGCGCGAGCGCATCAACGGCAGCCTGAACTGGTACGAACTGGTGCCGGTGCTGGACGACCTGGCGGTGCTGGTGCTGGCCCTCAACGACAGCGGCCAGGCCGCCTTCGAAGGCTACCTGCACCAGCTCAACGACCGCCTGAGCACCTTCCTCGACAGCCTCGGCGCGGTGCAGCAGGGCCAGGACGCCGTGTCCGACAGCGCGCGGCGCCTGGACGATGAACTGCGCGACCAGGTCAGCGGCCTGCAGAACAGTGTGCAGCAGGCCACCGACCTGGACAGCCTCCGGCGCTCGGTGGATGAGCGCCTGGAAGGCCTGCTCGGCAGCATCGAGCGGCACCGCCAGGAACGCGAGGCCCGCGAGCGCGAGGCCGGGGAGCGCCTGCAGGCGCTGGTGGCGCGGGTTTCCTCGATGGAGGAAGAGGCGCGCAGCTTCCAGGCCAGCATCGAGGACCAGCGGCAGAAGGCCCTGACCGACCCCCTCACCGGCCTGCCCAACCGCGCCGCCCTGAGCGAGCGCCTGGAACTGGAAGTGGCGCGGGTGCAGCGCTTCGGCGGCGAACTGCTGCTGGCGGTGCTGGACGTCGACCACTTCAAGCGCATCAACGACGACTACGGCCACCTGGCCGGCGACAAGGTGCTGAAGATCATCGCCGGCGAGCTGGCCAAGCGCCTGCGCAAGACCGACTTCATCGCCCGCTTCGGCGGCGAGGAATTCGTCGTGCTGCTGCCCTCCACGCCCCTGGACGGCGGGCAGCAACTGCTGGAAGCCCTGCGCACGTCGGTGGAACGCATCCCCTTCCACTTCAAGGGCGAACCGCTGGTCATCACCTGCTCCGCGGGCCTCACCCAGTTCCGCGCCGGCGAGCGCAACGAAGCGGCCTTCGAGCGCGCCGACCAGGCCCTGTACCGCGCCAAGCGCGGCGGCCGCAACCGCCTGGAGATGGGCTGAGGCGCTGCCCGTGGGCGCTCCTGCACCCGCCGGCAAACACAACCCCCGTAGGATGGCGTTGAGCGAAGCGATACCCATCGCCACGGCAGCATGGGTTTCGCAGGCTCAACCCATCCTACGAAAAGCGCCCCGGTGCGGTGGGCAGCCGCTCCTGCGTCGCCCCAACCTCCCATCACCCGAACTTGACGAATGAAAGCTCTTGGGTTTTGATTCGCACCTGTAACTTTCGAATCGAAACATAAGCCTTCATGTCGAAACGCAACACGCCCCAGCGCCGCCACGAGATCCTCGCCCTGCTCAACCAGCAGGGCGAGGTCAGCGTCGACGACCTCGCCCGGCGTTTCGCCACTTCCGAGGTGACCATCCGCAAGGACCTGGCCGCCCTGGAGAGCAACGGCCTGCTGCTGCGCCGCTACGGCGGCGCGGTGCCCATGCCGCAGGAACTGCTGGCCGAGCCGAGCCCGCCGCTGTCGCCCTACAAGCAGGCCATCGCCCGCGCCGCGGCGGCCTGCATCCGCGAGCACGCGCGGATCATCATCGACAGCGGCAGCACCACCGCCGCGCTGATCCCCGAGCTTGGGCACAAGCCCGGCCTGGTGGTGATGACCAACTCGCTGAACGTCGCCAACGCCCTGCGCGAGCTGGAGCGCGAGCCGGTGCTGCTGATGACCGGCGGCACCTGGGACCCGCACTCGGAGTCGTTCCAGGGCCAGGTGGCCGAGCAGGTGCTGCGCTCCTACGATTTCGACCAGCTGTTCATCGGCGCCGCCGGCCTCGACCCCGCGCGCGGCACCACCACCTTCAACGAACTGCTCGGGCTGAGCCGGGTGATGGCCGAGGTCGCCCGCGAGGTGATCGTCATGGCCGAGGCCGACAAGCTCGGGCGGCGCATGCCCAACCTGGAACTGCCGTGGAGCAGCATCCAGACCCTGATCACCGACGAGCGCCTCAGCGACGAGGCCTGTGCCCAGATCGAGGCGCGCGGCGTGAAAGTCATACGCGCGCGCTGCACGAACTAAGGAGAACGCCCCATGTGTGGAATCGTTGGCGCCATTGCCGAACGTAACGTCACCCCGATCCTGATCGAGGGCCTCAAGCGCCTCGAATACCGCGGCTACGACAGCGCCGGCCTGGCCCTGGTGGACGCCGCCGGCGAACTGCAGCGCCGCCGCCGCGTCGGCAAGGTGGCGAGCCTGGAGCAGGCCCTGGCCGAACAGCCGCTGGCCGGCCACCTGGGCATCGCCCACACCCGCTGGGCCACCCACGGCGCGCCCAGCGAGGCCAACGCCCACCCGCACTTCTCCCACGACCGCCTGGCGGTTGTGCACAACGGCATCATCGAGAACCACGAGGAGCTGCGCGAATACCTCAAGGGCGAGGGCTACGTGTTCAGCTCGCAGACCGACACCGAGGTCATCGTCCACCTGCTGCACCTGCGCCTGCGCGAGCTGGGCGACCTGACCACCGCGCTGAAAGCCACGGTCCGGGAACTGCACGGCGCCTACGGCCTGGCGGCGATCAGCCTGGACCAGCCGGACCGCATCGTCGCCGCCCGCAGCGGCAGCCCGCTGGTGGTCGGCCTGGGCCTGGGCGAGAACTTCCTCGCCTCCGACCAGTTGGCCCTGCGCCAGGTCACCGACCGCTTCATCTACCTGGAAGAAGGCGACATCGTCGAGCTGCGCCGCGACAGCGTGCAGCTGTGGGACGCCGAAGGCCGCCCGGTGAAGCGCGAGGCGGTGCAGTACCACGAGGGCGCCGAGGCCGCCGACAAGGGCGAGTACCGCCACTTCATGCTCAAGGAGATCCACGAGCAGCCCAAGGTGGTGCAGCGCACCCTGGAAGGCCGCCTGGGCTCCGGCCAGGTGCTGGTGGAGAGCTTCGGACCCAACGCCGCCGAGCTCTTCGCCAAGGTGCGCAACGTGCAGATCGTCGCCTGCGGCACCAGCTACCACGCCGGCCTGGTGGCGCGTTACTGGCTGGAAGAGCTGACCGGCATCCCCTGCCAGGTCGAGGTGGCCAGCGAGTTCCGCTACCGCAAGGTGGCGGTGCAGCCCGACGCCCTGTTCGTCACCATCTCGCAGTCCGGCGAGACCGCCGACACCCTGGCCGCGCTGCGCAACGCCAAGCAACTGGGCTTCCTCTCCAGCCTGGCGATCTGCAACGTCGCCACCAGCTCGCTGGTGCGCGAGTCGGACATGACCCTGCTGACCCTGGCCGGCCCGGAGATCGGCGTGGCCTCGACCAAGGCCTTCACCACCCAGCTGGTGGCCCTGCTGCTGCTGACCCTGGCCATCGGCCGGGTGCAGAACCGCCTGGGCGAGGGCGTCGAGGCCGAACTGGTGGAAGCCCTGCGCCGCTTGCCGACGCGCCTGGAAGAAGCCCTGGCGATGGACAAGGTGGTGGAGAAGGTCGGCGAGCTGTTCGCCGAGAAGCACCACACCCTGTTCCTCGGCCGCGGCGCCCAGTACCCGGTGGCCATGGAGGGCGCGCTGAAGCTCAAGGAAATCTCCTACATCCACGCCGAAGCCTACCCGGCCGGCGAGCTCAAGCACGGCCCGCTGGCCCTGGTGGATGCCGACATGCCAGTGGTCACGGTGGCGCCGAACAACGAGCTGCTGGAGAAGCTCAAGTCCAACCTGCAGGAAGTCCGCGCCCGCGGCGGCGAGCTGATCGTCTTCGCCGAGGCCAACAGCGGCCTGGGCAACGGCCCGGGCACCCACGTGGTGAGCATGCCGCCGATCCACGACTGCCTGGCGCCGATCCTCTACACCGTGCCGCTGCAGCTGCTGTCCTACCACGTGGCCGTGCTCAAGGGCACCGACGTCGACCAGCCGCGCAACCTGGCCAAGTCGGTTACGGTGGAATAAGCCGCGCGCCCGGTGAATCCAATCGTAGTCTTGAAAATTAAAAACTGTCGCTAAAGATTAAAATCTGTTGCAGAGGGAGGAGCCACCACTGGCTCTCCCCCCTCGTCACAATAGTTATGACTGTTCCATTGATTTTCAGCAACCAAAGCCTATGCATACACCTCCAACCTTCACATGAGGGCTGCTTCCTAGGCTCACCTCTTTGTTCCCAACGGTGACGGTACCTCCCATTGGGCCTACTTTAACCTCAACCGATCCCCCGCCAGGAATGTCGGTCTTAGCTGTAACTGGCGGGACTCTTGGCATAGCGTTCTCGACTGCTTGGGATGCCTGCTTTTGCACCTTGTTTAGCTCCTCATTGAGCTTTGCAGCGCCATCGACCACTAAAGTTCCTGCTTTTTTAGCCTCTTCCACGGCATTATTTATTGTCTCGGCAGGAGGCTTAGTTGCGATGTCGTTCATAAGCCTCAAGATACGGGTTATTTCATTGTTCTCACCAAGCTTCCCGTTCTTTAGGTCATTAAGCATGTGTTGATAGCCCGACTCGAGACCGACGATGCGTAACGTGTTGCGCAGTAGTGCTTCTTGAGCTTTGAAGTATTTGACGATCTCATTGTTTTCACCAAAGCATCCATTCTCGGCCTTGAATCCACCCGCTACACACTGTTGCAGTTCCTTCATCGCTAGGCGACCACCAGCACACGATGCGAAGCTCATAGGCTCCCCACCAGTTGTAGAAGCACATTCCGCAGCGATGCGAAGCTCGGCATTCATCGAGGGTCCGGCTAAGCAGATGGCGGTACCCGCAGGACTGCCTTGAGAGTTCGCTGCGCAGCTTGCAACTTTGGCGACTTGTGCCGGAAGTTTTGGTCCTGCAATGCACACTATTCCGTCTGCCGCGCCGCGGCTGGTAGCTGCACACTCCAAAACCCGTCGCTCTTCAGGAGGTAGCCCGACCTGCATTCCAACACAGAGCGTGCGTCTGGTATTGTCGTTTCCCGACTCACGAATGCAGTGCTCCATTGCAGCGACCGCAGCAGCGCCCATGACGCCTGCGCATTTGGCCAATTGCGCCCCGCTAGCCGCTTGAGCAGTGCACTGAGCGAGCTCTAATTCTTTCGGGAAAGGCAAGCCTGCATCACGTGCGCATTGGGCTTTCGCCTCCAAATCCTTCGATGGGTCCTGCAGGCAGTCAATTGTCCCTTTGTACTTCCCAATCGTCGTGGAGTATTTCGCAACCCCCGGAGCGTGCCTACCGAGGCAGTTGAACACCTTTTGTTGAGTGTCAGCACTAGTGCCAGCATTGGCCAATTCCATCCCGCAATTGAAGGCGGCGGTCGCTTTCGGCCCCCCGATCTTGGCCACGCCGCTTATACAATGGGCTGTCGCAGAGATGTCGCCCCTGTACGCACGAACGCACTCGGCTGTAGGGCCGATCTGGCGGGGCAGAGATGTGATACATGTCTGAGCAGCTGTGTCATTGCCAAGTGCGGTGCTTCGGCACTCTTGAATCTTCTCGGAGGAAACCCCTAGTGCTGACAAACAAGCATCGGACTGGTCACCGTTCAGGACACAGTTTGCTTGCTTGAGCGCGACACTATCTATTTTCACGTCGCTTAGACATCCAGCAAAGTTCACGGGGTCGTCTGGGAACTTCTTAAAACAATCCATAGCACGCTGGGCTGCAATACCGCCCATACGAAGGGTCAGACACTGAATGGTACGCTCGTCGGCCCCTTCTGCAGAAGCAACCAAAGCTTTAGCCCGACAGTCTTGGATATCTTTGTCGCTTGCGACCCACGGGCGGGCGAACGCGAAGTTATCATTGAGTGATGTGTCGATCTGATCGTAGGCAATTTCTAAAGCCCACGCTGATCTAGGGGCTGCCCCATTATTTTCTGTAAACGGCCACTCTGTTGGTATGCAGGCACCATTACCTACACAGTTCAACCTTACAATTGGTGTCACAAGGAAGCCTGAGCACTGAAACATTTTTCTAGGGGTCTTGGCATTTTCGCTGCTATTGCAAGCGCGAATAATAGATCGTGCTTCTCCCTGAGCTGCGTCGTCCAACGGGTTGGTGTCTAGACGGGTAAGAACTCCGTCAGCCTTGTCTTTAATAAGTTTATCCGGGATACTTTCCGACGGTTTCAAATCACCGATCGGTGACTTGATCATCTGCATCTCAACAGGAGGGTCGATTCGCTCGGTCAGCGCGACAGCGCCTCGCGCCTCTAATAGCACTGAAGGCGAATTTTCGACCTCCACGGCTCGTTTCCCCGCAGACTCTTTAACGTCAGCTTGGCAGCTAGGAACCTGTTTAAGATCAGCTGTTTTGCACCCTTCACGCCATGCGATGTTACAGACAACTTTTGGCTTTTGGGCGATGCAGTTAGTGTTGATGGTCGCATGGCTCTGCGCCGCTCCCCAGAGAATCATCAAAGCTAAGCTTGCTAAGAATGGCAACTTCTGCATCGAATGCTCCTTATCTTGTTACGACACCGTACGGTAATGGGGCGTTCGTCGATCGAATTGCAAAGCTGCTTTATCTGCCGCTCAGAAAGAGTCTCTAGTTCAAGAGCCTCCAGTATTATCTGGAAGCTATTTTAGTAGAGTACCGAAGTTTTACTTTGCAATTACTTTTGCATAGGATGTCACGTAGTCAGCTGCGTTGCTTTTTTTCCGCTGCCAAGGGCCGCCCTTAAGGCTTACCTTGTGCATCGTTATGCCTACAACTTTATCGTACTCAATTTCTTCTTCTTCGAAGTAGTAATTATCCTTATCTTGGTATGAATATTTCAATGTCGACGCATCCCATTTATTGTCCTCAATGTCCCACCGTTGCCAAACTCTACTGCCCTTGGGTTTTAGTATTTTGTTGTTATATGGCCCCTGAGTCTCGAACTGAGACACTTGGTACGAGATCGGCAGAACACATGCAAACAGCACTGCTGTCCTACCCTCCTTGCCAAGTGATATCGAGTAGGAGGTCTCTGAGACCAGAAAGTCACCAAGGTTGTTGCTGGCTGCGTACAATTTCCTTTGAAGCGATCCACCATCCGCGACAAGCTGAGCAACCTTATCCATCTGTGTTGCAAATGCTTCCTGCTTCTCATAGATGTAGTCAAATAGAGCTCCGGATACTGGGCCAGCGAATGCGTTGGGGATGGTATATCCCTGATATACGTTCATAATAAGGCTGAAAAACAAGGGCACTTTTTGCTGCGCTGCTGAGTCCACAACAGACTTAAGAGATTTTGCTTTAGCTGGATCGATATCTACCTGCTCGTAGAGATAGGGTGTTTTGGACTTTATGTCAGCAACCTGATCAGGCTTGAGTTGAACTGAGAAACCGTGAGCCGTATCTACTGACTTCAATGGTAAAGGCTTTGAGAAAAAGGTTTGAAGACCATCATTAAGGGGCGTGTAACCTGAGCAAGTCGACCCTATGCTTTGATACCAGTCTTTCTCCTGACCGTGCGCGCTTGAGAATACAAGGAGCGCAAAAATAATAAACACTGAACTTGTGACTTTCATATCAGCGCTCCTTTTACTATCCCTCTATGGGCACAATTTGGCACCGCTAACTGGATCTTGGCTCCTGCAGGCACATGGCCCCTGCTCTACCCCATCCTTTGAAGGCCAGCACACTGGTTTCTGATTCGAAGCGCAGGGCTGGTGATCTGGGGTTGGGGCCCCGCATGCGCCCATGTAGGTCGGAGGAGGCTCTCCACCAGCTACTTTTTGAAACCAACCAGAATCATGAGTCTGATCTGACAGGTTAAAACCATGCTGGACTAGCTCATCAGCTACAACGGGCTTAACAAGCACAAACAGAGCCATCGCGACAATTGCAAGTATTATCTTCATAAAGGAACTCCTGCATGTTGAAATACAAGCTATAGCTGAACTTCATTATTATTCCAAGAATCGGATATAAATTTTTGAAATCATCGGAATTTTTTTATTCACTCTAATCCTAAACAGGAGTTGTCCCACCTATCCTAGGCAACTAATCCTACTATCGGACCGGCAGTGTGTTGGAAATCTCGAGCGATTCACCGTCTTGCCTGGCAATCGCTTGCTCCGTCTCGAAAGAAATCAGTTTGGCTTATTTGGCTTGCGCGGCTGAGTTACGAGGTCGAGCCGATTAAAGGAGGCTTTGGCTTGCTCATCATCGCTGAACTTCTTCGCCGCCGACCGCCGAGAAGGCATTTTCACGGCTATCTAAATAACGTTTTCAAGCTGCTTCGTTGCTGACCGCACAGCCTCAGTCAATGGCGAGTCGAAAAACTTCGCAATCGGCTTTCAGCTGATGGTCGATGAGAATCGGCTTAAAGAAGTTGACGATCAGCCGACGCTGCCCGATGTCATGGTAGATCCGACTGATAAACTGATCCGACGAGCCCCAGCGTCGATCGTATTCCAAAGCGGTGTATCCCAATGGGTTGCCAGCGTGAGGGCAAGTTTATGATCTATCACAGGTACCTTGGCCAAGCGGCGGGGCATTGAGGCCAGCCGGTATTTCCAGCGTTCTAACCCCTTGTCGCGATGATGTTTCAGGTATCGCTGCTGGGCAAGCGTTGGTGATTTGCATAGGCCCATGGGCAAACCCAGGGATTTTTGCTGTTGCTCGGTGAGATCCGCGCTGACGCGCATGTTACCGTTATCCTCGAAGGTGATCAGGCCCGCGTCGAACAGGGCGTCCAGATTGGCGCCCAGCAACAGGCCGTTGTCGCTTGCTTATGATTCGGATAAGGAGGGAGCGGAGGACTGTGATCGCCAATGTGGCCATTATTGGGCTCGCCCTGCTGGTACCTGCGAATTGGTGCAAGACCTGGCACCCATGATGGCTGCCAGCCAAGGCCGTCATCCATGACAGCCTCCGAAAATTTTAAGCTACCAGCCATTCACCTAGCTCGACATGTCAGCCTAGCCTTCCACGAAAGCCACTAGGTAGCCAGTTAGCTTATCTGCACGTATCGGCGACCGTTCGATCAGTTGCTGGCAGTGTCCTTCAAGCTCGATGTCGGTGAGTTGAGACTCGCACAAATCCTTAAGCAGCACTCGCGCGTCTGCGACTAGCGCCGTAAGACTGTCGAGCGTCAATGCATAGCTGCCGTGAGCCACCGCTGCTGCGGTTGCCTTGTTCGTCGGATGAACGACAACCCGCACGCTGGTATATCCATCATAATTTTTATCAAACCACTGCTGCGCAACAAGCAGTTGCCCGTGCTCGTCTTTTGTCAACGCGTTCTTGTCCAACTTGCGGCTTTTAACCTCCAAGATCAGCGCAGTCTTAGTAGGAAGGAGCCATAGTACGTCTGGTCCTTCGCCGCCGTCGTCATGGCGTTCTGTTGACACACCAATCAGTTCACCAAGTTCTGCCAAAGCTTGTTCGAACTGATTTGCGGAGGCGTTGGCATTGAGCTTCGAAACCACCTGTTCAAAGCGTTGCAGCAGGCCGCGTCGTATACGGTATCCCCGCAGTTGGGCCGCAATAGCTGCCCCTTGTGCACCTGGTATAGGCAGCGGGCGGTAGGGCGGGTTAATGCGCGGGCGCAAAAGGTTGCGGTTCGCGGCGAATGCTGAACGTTGCAATTCATCACTGCGTTCGCTTTGACCCCAGTTGTTCGCGATACGTCCTGCCAGTTGGAGTAGCCACCCACGTGTTTGTTCGTCTGGCGCTTCTTGAGCATTCGCCATCTGATCCAGCTTGACGATCGCTCTGTCGTGATAGCCGTCAGCCCAATTGTTGAAAGCCTTACGTTCAGCAGCAGCCAAATCAAATCGCCTTGGGTCAGGTGCATCCTGTATGACATTCTCTGCAAGGGTAGCCGCGTGATATTCGACCCAATCAGCGTTTCTGCTGATACTCAACTCGATTGTATTGGCGAGATCTGTTACGTCTTTCACTTCCTTACTGACCGTGGAGCCCATTTCGAGCTGAGCGCGGGTCGCGCTTGTGAGTAACTTGAAGTTGGCATCCTTGGCTATCCAGCCTGCCAGGTCCGAGCCAAGAAGCAGTACGACGCAGTGATCACCTGCTCCGCGAGCTCCGCGACCGATACCCTGCTCAATGCGTTGGGCAAGCATACGGCTGATAGTTGCGCCTCCATATAGTGTTGCTGCACGCAATAGCTCATAGTCGGATGTGCCAGCGGGAAGGCCCTCCATCACAAGAAGCCTGCATGAGTCTCCTGGTAAGTCGATACCATCGTAACGATTTGCGAAAACCACCGGGCCGTTAGTCTTGCGCGACTGCAATGCCTCGATCTTTTTCTCCACCTGTTCCGAGCCTTCTGAGAATACTGCCACGTCTTCCCAGGATTTAGCCGCATGGTTAGAGTGCACCAGAACGACCGCGCCTAGATTGTGAGCTGCGACTTGCTTCAGCAGATCTTTCGTGACCTGGTGTGCGTTGAAGTCGAATTTCATAAGGCTTGGAATCAAGATCATACGTTCGCTGATACCTGCCAGCGATCTTGACGTCAAAGCGCCATTTACATGGCGGGGATCGGCGTCGAATGTACGCACTATCTCGCTATCGTCCGCGATAGTGGCCGACATGTAGATTCGTCGTGGCGCATCTGCGAAGGTTGGGAAGCTGTTAACCAGTGGTAGTACAGTGGTGACCGTAAAAGCATTGCTACTGATAAGCGCGTGGCATAGGTGTAGGTTGTCACGCAATAGCGGCCAAGCATACGGGGTGTCCCCGCCGTCATTACGTAGTATTCCTCGTACCGTATCGATCTGCTCGTGCCAAGCCCAGTAAGGTACCTCGACCACGACATTGCTGCGGCCCGAGACGGTATCGTCGAAGGTGCCCAGTCGGTCTATTTCCTTAAATGCGACTCGGAATAGTGTGCAAAGCGCGTCGTATTTATCTTTGTCGTCTTTGGATGAAATCTCAAGAGTGAACGACTCCCGTACTACGGAAAACGCCACATGTGCGTCGTCGAGGATTACTGCTCCCGCTTTTACAGGCATCTTGCCGCCGCGGACTCCAAACTTGCTGAAGCCGTTGAATAGCGCTTTGTAAGACGCCACCATGACTGCCTTGCCATTAACGAAATCATCCGCCAACGGCTGACCTCTGACGTAAGGTACTGCGGCAATACCTAGCGATTGGGCTTTCTCTAAGGTCTGTTTGACCAACTGTGTTGTTGGTGCCAGGTAGAGAACTGGCTCTTTGAGTTCATTCAGCGTCGACTGAGCGATCAGCAGACCAACCAGCGTCTTTCCGCCACCGGTATGCAGCTTCACGACAGTGTCCCGCTCATCCTTGCGTTTGAACCATGCTTCCAGCACCTCAGCTTGGCTGGTGTACAGATCGTTGATGCCTTGCGGTTTGGGCAAACGTCTGAAAATTTCCAGCGGGTCTACCGGTGCCGGTCGCAGAGACTGCGACCGGAGTTTACTGAAGTCCACCATCCTTGTTTTCCTCTCTGCCGTAAGAGTGCCTATGAAAGGAGATGATCGTAAGGATCTTCAGAGGTTGGGAGCAACTGGCGAGCGAGATGAATTGTTTCAGCTACGACCACTGGCGAGCTCGTCAAATACAAAGGTTCCGCGCCTTAGCCTACTGAAGCGAGGGGAGAGTTACGCGGACGGCTAAGAAGTAGGTACAACTCTAAAAATAATCATAAATATCAGTACGTTAGCCGCATGGGACAGTTTTAATTCTCTAGCTGCTGGCGGTTTATCCAGCTTCCGAGCTCTCGCGACAGTTTTGCGCTTCCTCTCAACGGAGCTGCAGGCCTTGAAACTCAAGGACACGGTACGACAGTTTTAATTCTCTAAATCCAATCGCGGACAAAGTCCGCTCCTACCGCATGAGCGAGCATGGCTTTTCGTAGGATGGTGTTGAGCGAAGCGATACCCATCAGCGCAACCGCATGGGTATCGCAAGCTCAACCCATCCTACGCAGGAACACCTCAGCCTAGGCAGCTGGGTCATTTCCCTTCGGGCCGGGTCACCCCCCACGGATAACCGAATCGTCATGCACGCCTCAGGCTCCCGTTAGGCCCCGCTGCTTAAGGTGAAGGCAGTTTCCACCACCACCGATGAGGTGACTGCCATGAACCTGTTCCGCCCTCTCCTGCTCGCCGGCCTGCTCGGCGTTTCGTCCCTGGCCCTGGCCGAGAGCGGGGGCGACCGTACCTTCGCGCGCATGGAGCAGAACCGCCTGGCGGCCATGGCCGCCGCGAACCCGCCGGCGCAGGCCGACGATTTCCGCCGCTATGAGTACGGCATGCGCCTGGACATCGCCCAGGTGCTGGAAGTGACGCCGGCCCGGGGCTGCGGCGTGGTGCCGGTGCGCATGCGCTACCTGGACTCCGACGGCGCCGAGCAGCGCCTGGAATACCGCGCCGAGCGCGTCAGCTGCAACCGCGGCAAGTGATCAGGCGGCCGCGTTGGGAAAGCGCAGGTGGAAGCGCGTCGGGCCTTCCGCCGCGCTGTCCACCGCGACGCTGCCGTTATGCAGGCTCATGATCGAGCGGACGATGGCCAGGCCCAGGCCGGTGCCGCCCTCCTGGCGCGAGCGGCCGCCATCGGCGCGGTAGAAGCGCTCGAACAGGTGCGGCAGGTGCTGCGGCTCGATGCCGGGCCCGGGGTTGCTGACGCAGAGCGCTACGCCCTCCGCGCCGCCCTTGATGTCGATGTCGACCTGGCTGCCGGCCGGCGCGTGGCGGATGGCGTTGGACAGCAGGTTGGAGATCGCCCGCTGCACCATCAGGCGGTTGCCGTGGACCCAGGCATCGCCGGACAGCTCGATGTCCACCCCCTTCTCCTCGGCGGCATACAGGAACAGCTCCGCCACGCGGCAGGCCTCGGCCCCCAGCGAGAGGCGCTCGAAAGGTACCTGCGCCTGGTTGACCTGGGCCAGGAACAGCATGTCGCTGACGATGCGCGACAGCCGCTCCAGCTCCTCGACGCCCGAGGCCAGCACCGCCTGGTATTCCTCCAGCGGCCGCTCGCGGGACAGGGTGACCTGCGCCTTGCCCAGCAGGTTGCCGATGGGCGAGCGCAGCTCGTGGGCGAGGTCGTCTGAGAACTGCGTCAGCTGCTGCACGCCCTGGTCCAGGCGATGCAGCATGACGTTCAGCGCCTGGGCCGCCTCGCCCAGTTCCAGCGGCAGTTTCTCCACCGGGATGCGGTGGCTGAGGTCCTCGGTGGAAATGCGCGCGGCCACCTTGCGGAAGCGCTGCAGCGGCGACAGCCCGCGGTGCACCGCGTACCAGGCGCCCAGGCCCACCAGCAGCAGAAGGAAGGGCACGCCGGCCAGCACCGACTGGCGGAAGGCGCCGAGCAGCGCATCGTCGTTGCCGCGTTCGAGGGTCAGCAGGGCGCGCACGCTGGCGCCGTTGGCCATCGGCACCCGGCTGCCGATGCTGAGCAGGCGCCGGCCGGCATTGTCGGTCCAGGCGTGGTACTGCGCTTCGCTTCCCGGTTGCAGGCTGTCCAGGGTGGCCAGCCGCTGCGGCTTGCCGGTGTCGAGCAGCGGTGCCTGGCCCTGGTCCGGGGCCAGCAGCGTCAGCTCCAGGTTGTCGTGTCCGGCCACCACGTCCAGCAGTTCGTGCGGCCCGCGCGCCAGGGCGCGGTCGTCCAGGCCGGCGTCCAGGGCGTGGCGGACCTGGCCGAGCTTGTCGGCCAGCTCGTTGCGCGCGCGGCTCTGCAACTCGTGGTCGAGGGCCGTGTAGGCGAGCAGGGCGAACACCACCACCAGGCCGGCGCAGAGCAGGCCGATGCCCAGGGCCAGGCGGGTGGACAGGCTGGCCGGCTTCATTCGCGCGCCTCCAGCACGTAGCCGACGCCGCGCAGGGTGTGGATCAGCTTGCTGTCGAAGGGGTCGTCGACCTTCAGCCGCAGGCGGCGGATGGTGACTTCCACCACGTTGGTGTCGCAGTCGAAGTTCATGTCCCACACCAGGGAGATGATCTGGGTGCGCGTCAGCACCTCGCCGCTGCGGCTCATCAACAGGTGCAGCAGGGCGAATTCCTTGGTGGTCAGGTCGATGCGCCGGCCGTCGCGGTAGGCGCGGTGGCGCGCCGGGTCCAGCTCCAGGCCGGCGATGCGCAGCACCGGCGGCGCGCTCACCCGCTCGCTGCGGCGCAGCAGGGTGCGCACCCGGGCGAGCAGCTCGGGGAACTCGAAGGGTTTCACCAGGTAGTCGTCGGCGCCCAGCTCCAGGCCGCGCACGCGCTCGGCCAGGCGGCCGCGGGCGGTGAGCAGTATGACCCGCGTGTCGCTCTCGCGGCGCAGTTGCTGCAGCACTTCCCAGCCATCCATCTGCGGCATGTTCACGTCGAGGATGACCAGGTCGTAGGTGCCCTGGCGGGCCAGGTGCAGGCCGTCCACGCCGTTGTCGGCGCGGTCCACCACGAAGCCGCTTTCGCTCAGGCCCTGGTGCAGGTAGTCGGCGGTCTTGGCTTCGTCCTCTACAACTAGGATTCGCATATGGGGAATGACCTTACTTATGAAGTCTGAAAATTCTGTACTTATCGAACGTGCGAATTCCGGCTATGTAAGCAGGGAACTTTCCGATATTTAACTGGCCGGCGAGGCTAAGGGCTGTAGCCGCTTCAGGGTCAATGCCGCTGGCTCCCAAAGGATGTTTCCGGATATTGCTATTGCCGCGCATTAGTTGTTCCAAATCCTTGATAAGGCAGCTTTATCGGTGGTTTTCAGGGCCTGGTTCGGAGCGCCCTGGATAGCCGGATAAAGCCGATGCTAACGCAGGAAAATATGAACTTCGGTTGAATGACATATTTGTAATTGACGGGTCACCTTGCCGATAAAAGCAGGAAATTAACGTTGCGGCAGTGGGTGGAACTTCCCTGGAAGTTGCCGCCTGTCCATGGGGCGAAAACGCCGTCCCGGGCCGTTTCCTGAGGTGTGCCGTGTCCTACTTTCGTGGCCTGTTCCGCTGGCCGGCTGCGGGCCTGTGTCCGTGGCCGGCATCGTTGCCGCTGTTCCTGCTTCTGCTCGGCCTGCCGGGCGTGCCGGCCGAGGCCCGCGCCCTGGGCCTCGACGAGGCCCTGCGCACCGCGCTGGCTGCCAACCCCGAGCTGGCCGCCGTCGCCCGCGGCCGGGGCATTGCCGCGGGCGAGCGGCGCCAGGCGGCGCTGCTGCCGAACCCGAGCCTGTCCTGGGAGACCGAGGACACCCGCCGCGAGCGTTCCACCACCACCCTCGCCCTGACCCAGCCCCTGGAACTGGGCGGCAAGCGCGGCGCGCGGGTGGCCGTGGCCGAACGCGGCGAGGCGATCGCCGAAATGGAGCTGGAAGTGCGCCGCAACACGCTGCGCGCCGAGGTGCTGGAGGCCTTCCAGGCTGCCTTGCAGGCCCAGGAACGCCTGCGCCTGGGCGAGGAGTCGGCAACCCTGGCCCGGCGGGCCCTGCGCGCCGCCGAGGCACGGGTGCGCGCCGGCAAGTCGGCGCCGCTGGAGGCGACGCGGGCACAGGTGCAGCTGACCGAGGTGGAGCTGGAACTGCAGCGCGCGCGCATCGATCGTGACCAGGCCTACCGCGCCCTGGCCGGGCTCATGGGCGAGGCCGAGCCGGGCTTCGCCGAAGTGGTCGGCAACGCCGAGCTGCCGGCGCCGCCCCAGGCCGCGCAGTTGCTGCGGCGCCTGGAGCAGACCGCCGAGCTGCGCCTGGCGCTGCTCCAGGTCGACCAGCGCGAGGCCGCCATACAGCTGGCGCGGGCCGAGCGCGTGCCCAACCTCGACGTCACCCTGGGCAGCCAGTACGACCACGAGGCCCGCGAGCGGGTGAACCTGGTCGGGCTGTCCATGCCGCTGCCGCTGTTCGACCGCAACCAGGGCCGCCTGCTGGCCGAGGCGCGCAGGGCGGACCAGGCCCGCGACCTGCGCAACGCCACTGAGCTGCGCCTGCGCCGCGAGACGCAGCAGGCGCTGGACCTGTGGAGCACCGCGCAGCATGAGGCGCGGACCCTGCGCGACAGCCTGCTGCCGGCCGCGCGCCAGGCCCTGGACGCCGCCACCCGCGGCTTCGAGATGGGCAAGTTCGGCTTCCTCGAGGTGCTCGACGCCCAGCGCACCCTGCTCGCCGCGCGCGACCGGTACCTGCAGGCGCTGGCCCGCCTCGCCGAGGCGCGCGCTCGCACCGAGCGCATCTTCGGCGACCTGGCGCTGCGCTGATGGCCGGGCGCTCCCTGCGCGCCCGGCTGTCGTCGGCCCTGCTGCTGGCGGCGTTGCTGGCCACCAGCAGCCACCTTTCCTACCAGGCCTACGGCTCCGCCGCCGGGCACTGGTGCATCCATGACCTGTTCCGCGCCCTGGGCGCGCTGTCGAGCCTGATCGGCGCCTGAGGCGCGGGGCCATCCGGGAGAGTCCATGAAGTCGAGAGAAATGAAGATCGCCGCCGCCGTGCTGTTCCTGCTGGCGCTGGGCGGCGCCGCCACGCTGTTGCCGGGCGGGGCCGCGCAGGCGCCGGAAGGGCATGGCGAGGCAGGTGTCCACGCGGACGGCGAACACCATGGTGAGGCCGCCAGCCAGGCCCATGCCGACGCCGCTGGCCACGAGGACGGCGAGCACCACGCCGAGAGCGGCGAGCATGGCGAGGAAGATGCCGGCCTGCGTCTGAGCGACGAGCAGTTGCGCGCCGCCGGCGTGGAGCTGGAGCGCGCCGCGCCGGCCGAGTTGTCCGCGCGCCTGAGCCTGCCCGGCGAGATCGCCTTCGACGCCGACCGCACCGCGCACCTGGTGCCGCGCGTGGCCGGGGTGGTGCAGCAGGTGGCGGCCGAACTGGGCCAGGCGGTGAAGCGCGGCGAGCTGCTGGCGGTGATCGCCAGCCCGCAGCTGTCGGACCTGCGCAGCGAACTGGCGGCGGCGCAGCGGCGCCTCGAACTGGCGCGGGTGACCTACGAGCGCGAGCGCCAGCTGTGGCAGGAGAAGGTCTCCGCCGAGCAGGACTACCTGCAGGCGCGCCAGGCCCGGCAGGAAGCCGAGATCGCCCTGGCCAACGCCCGGCAGCAGCTCGGCGCCCTGGGCGCCGGCGGCGGCGACCGCTACGAGTTGCGCGCGCCCTTCGACGGCGTGGTGGTGGAGAAGCATCTGGTGCGCGGCGAGGTGGTGGACGAGAACACCGCCGCCTTCACCCTTTCCGACCTGTCGCGGGTTTGGGCCACCTTCGCCGTGGCGCCGCGCGACCTGGCCTGGGTGCAGCTGGGCAAGGCGGCGCAGGTCGAGGCCGTGGACCTGGGCATGAGCGCCGAGGGCCGCGTCGCCCAGGTCGGCAACCTGCTAGGCGAGCAGTCGCGCATGGCCAGCGCGCGGGTGGTGGTGGAGAACCCCGGCGGCGCCTGGCGGCCGGGCCTGCCGGTGCAGGTGACGCTGGCCGGCGCGCCGCGCGCGGCGGCGGTCAGCGTGGCGGAGGCGGCCATCCAGCGGGTGGAGGAGCAGGACGTGGTGTTCGTCCGCCGCGACGGCGCCTTCGTCGCCCAGCCGGTGCGCCTGGGCGCGCGCGGCCAGGGCCGGGTGGAGGTGCTGCAGGGCCTGGCCGCCGGCGAGCAGGTCGCCGCCGCCGGCAGCTTCGTCCTCAAGTCGGAGCTGGGCAAGGCCAGCGCCGAGCACGCCCACTGACCGCGAGAGCCCCCCATGTTCGAACGCATCATCCGTTTCGCCATCGAGCAGCGCTACCTGGTGCTGCTCGCCGTGCTGGGCATGGCCGCCCTCGGCGTGGCCAGCTACCAGAAGCTGCCGATCGACGCGGTGCCCGACATCACCAACGTCCAGGTGCAGATCAACACCGCCGCCCCCGGCTACTCGCCGCTGGAGACCGAGCAGCGCATCACCTACCCCATCGAGACCGCCATGGCCGGCCTGCCGGGCCTGCAGCAGACGCGTTCGATCTCGCGCTCGGGGCTGTCGCAGGTGACGGCGATCTTCGCCGACGGCACCGACATCTACTTCGCCCGGCAACTGGTCAACGAGCGCCTGCAGCAGGCCCGCGAGCAGCTGCCCGAGGGCGCCGAGGCGGCGCTGGGGCCGATCTCCACCGGCCTGGGCGAGATCTTCCTGTGGACCATCGAGGCCGCCGAGGACGCGCGCAAGGAGGACGGCACGCCCTACACGCCCACCGATCTGCGGGTGATCCAGGACTGGATCGTCAAGCCGCAGTTGCGCAACGTACCCGGGGTGGCCGAGATCAACACCATCGGCGGCCAGGCCCGGCAGTACCAGGTGGCGCCCGACCTGCAGCGCCTGGCCGCGCACCGCCTGACCCTGGCCGACCTGCTGGCGGCGCTGGAGCGTAACAACGGCAACGTCGGCGCCGGCTACATCGAGCGCAACGGCGAGCAGCTGCTGGTGCGCGCGCCGGGGCAGCTGTCCGGCCTGGAAGACATCGGCAACGTGCTGGTGGCCAACCTGGAAGGCACGCCGATCCGCGTGCGCGACGTGGCGCAGGTGCAGATCGGCCGCGAACTGCGCAGCGGCGCGGCCACCGAGAACGGCCGCGAGGTGGTGCTGGGCACGGTGTTCATGCTGATCGGCGAGAACAGCCGCAGCGTCGCCGCCGCCGTGGCCGAGCGCCTGGAACAGGTCAACCGCAGCCTGCCGGCGGGGGTGCGCGCGGTGCCGGTGTACGACCGCACGCAACTGGTGGACAAAGCCATCGCCACGGTGAAGAAGAACCTGGTGGAGGGCGCGGTGCTGGTCATCGCCGTGCTCTTCCTGTTCCTCGGCAACCTGCGCGCGGCGCTGATCACCGCCATGGTCATCCCGCTGGCGATGCTGTTCACCTTCAGCGGCATGTTCGCCAACCGCGTCAGCGCCAATCTGATGAGCCTGGGCGCGCTGGACTTCGGCATCATCGTCGACGGCGCGGTGGTCATCGTCGAGAACGCCATCCGCCGCCTGGCCCACGCCCAGCAGCACCACGGCCGCCTGCTGACGCGCAGCGAGCGCCTGCACGAGGTGTTCGCCGCGTCGAAGGAGGCGCGCCGCGCGCTGATCTTCGGCCAGCTGATCATCATGGTGGTGTACCTGCCGATCTTCGCCCTCACCGGCGTGGAAGGGAAAATGTTCCACCCCATGGCCTTCACCGTGGTCATCGCGCTGTTCGGCGCCATGCTGCTGTCGGTGACCTTCGTACCGGCGGCCATCGCGCTGTTCGTCAGCGGCCGCGTGCGCGAGGAGGAGAACTGGCTGATGCGCGGCGCGCGGCGCGGCTATGAGCCGGTGCTGGGCTGGGTGATGAGCCACCGCGCGCGGGTGTTCGCCGGCGCCGCGCTGCTGGTGCTGGGCGCGGGCCTGCTGGCCACGCGCATGGGCAGCGAGTTCGTGCCCAGCCTCAGCGAGGGCGACTTCGCCCTGCAGGCGCTGCGCGTGCCGGGCACCAGCCTGACGCAGTCGGTGGAGCTGCAGGAACGCCTGGAGCGCCACATCCTCGCCAGGGTGCCGGAGGTGCAGCGGGTGTTCGCCCGCACCGGCACCGCCGAGATCGCCTCCGACCCCATGCCGCCGAACATCTCCGACAGCTACCTGATGCTGCGCCCGCAGCAGGACTGGCCGGACCCGCGCAAGCCGCGCGCGCAGCTGGTGGAGGAGATCCAGCGCGCCGCCGCCGAGGTGCCGGGGAGCAACTACGAGCTGTCGCAGCCGATCCAGCTGCGCTTCAACGAGCTGATCTCCGGGGTGCGCAGCGACGTGGCGGTGAAGGTCTTCGGCGACGACATGGCGGTGCTGGAACAGACCGCCGGGAAGATCGCCGAGGCCCTGCGCCGGGTGCCCGGCGCCTCCGAGGTGAAGGTCGAGCAGACCGGCGGCCTGCCGGTGCTGACCGTCGACATCGACCGCGACCGGGCGGCGCGCTTCGGCCTGGCCGTGGGCGACGTGCAGGACTTCGTCGCCATCGCGGTGGGCGGGCGCCAGGCCGGCACGCTGTTCGAGGGCGACCGCCGCTTCGACCTGCTGGTGCGCCTGCCCGAGGCGCAGCGCAGCGACATCGACGGCCTGTCGCGCCTGCTGCTGCCGTTGCCGGCCGGCGCCGACGGGCGCATCGCCTTCATCCCGCTCGGCCAGGTGGCGCAACTGCAATTGCTGCAGGGGCCGAACCAGGTCAGCCGGGAGAACGGCAAGCGCCTGGTGGTGGTCAGCGCCAACGTGCGCGGCCGCGACATCGGTTCCTTCGTCGCCGAGGCCGAACGGCGCCTGGCCAGCGAAGTGCAGGTGCCGGCCGGCTACTGGACCGCCTGGGGCGGCCAGTTCGAGCAGCTGCAATCGGCGGCCAGGCGCCTGCAGGTGGTGGTGCCGGTGGCGCTGCTGCTGGTCTTCGTGCTGCTGTTCATGATGTTCGGCAACGTCCGCGACGGCCTGCTGGTGTTCACCGGCATCCCCTTCGCCCTCACCGGCGGGGTGGCGGCGCTGTGGCTGCGCGACATCCCGCTGTCGATCTCCGCCGGGGTGGGCTTCATCGCGCTGTCCGGGGTGGCGGTGCTCAATGGCCTGGTGATGCTCGCCTTCATCCGCAACCTGCGCGAGGCGGGCCGCGGGCTGGATGCGGCCATCCACGAGGGCGCCCTGACGCGGCTGCGCCCGGTGTTGATGACGGCGCTGGTGGCGTCGCTGGGCTTCGTGCCCATGGCGCTGGCCACAGGTACCGGCGCCGAGGTGCAACGGCCGCTGG
This sequence comes from Pseudomonas sp. M1, assembly GCF_022760135.1. Classification (NCBI taxonomy): domain Bacteria; kingdom Pseudomonadati; phylum Pseudomonadota; class Gammaproteobacteria; order Pseudomonadales; family Pseudomonadaceae; genus Pseudomonas; species Pseudomonas sp. M1. Next base: position 6,731,630 of record NZ_CP094343.1, on the reverse strand, counting down.
CTACGGTGGTGATCGGGGGCATTCTCTCCAGCACTGCGCTCACGCTGCTGGTGTTGCCGGCGCTGTATCGTTGGGCGCACAGGCGTGATGAGGTGGGCTGAGCAGGGACGTAAAAAAAGGCGCCCGCGGGGGGCGCCTCAGGGGCCATCCCTCACCAAAGGAGCTTTCGCTGCCGGGACGGCCGTCAGTTCACACGAGTGGGGCTGACGGGGGTATTGGAACCTGTTGCCGGTAACAGGATGCTGAGGTGGGGATGACGATTTTGATAGGGAGGGGGTTGGCTTTTGCGTAGGAGCGAGCTTGCTCGCGAACGGAGTTCCCCGGTTGCAACGGAGCCTTGGATTGACTCCGTTCCCTCTCCCCAGCCCTCTCCCTGAAGGGAGAGGGTTAGGGAGAGGGCGCTCTTCAGGCCAGGCACCGAAGCCACCAGGAAACCGGGTTCGCGAGCAAGCTCGCTCCTACGCAAAAGCCAAACCACCCCCGCAAACGAAAAAGGCCCCCGCAGGGGCCTTTCTCCACAGCCGAACCTCAAAGCACCCGCAACGGGTACTCCACTATCAACCGCACCTCGTCCAGGTCCGACTCGAAGGCCGTGGCCCGGGTCGTCGCCTGGCGCAGGCGGAAGGACAGGTCCTTCAGGTTGCCGTTCTGCACCACGTACTTCGCCTCGACGTCGCGCTCCCAGCGCTTCTGGTCGGTCAATGGATCGCCGTTCCCGTCGCGGCGCATGTAGACCGCGTTGGCGTGGCTGTAGTCGGCGTCGCTGCCGCGGGCGTAGCGGGTCATGAAGCTCAGGCCGGGGATGCCGTAGGCCTGCATGTTGAGGTCGTAGCGGAGCATCCAGGAGCGCTCCTTCGGTGAGTTGAAGTCGGTGTACTGGATGGAGTTGTCCAGGTAGATCGAGTCCGACTGGCGCAGGTAGTCGAAGTCGTTATTGCCGTTGTTGCGCTGGTGGCTCAGGGCCAGGGTGTGGGCGCCGAAACGCACGCCGAGCTTGCCGCTCCAGATGTTGGTGTTGAACTCGCCGAGCAGTTCGCGGCCGCCGTCGTCCACCGACTTGTAGTAGGTGAAGCCGCCGATCAGGTCGAGGCCGTCGGCCAGCGGGTAGGTCGCCGAGGTGGCCGCGTAGTACTGCTTCCAGGCGTCCTTCAGGCGGCTGCCGTAGAGGCTCACGCTGACCTGTTCGGTGAGCGCGTAGTCGCCGCCCAGGTAGGCGACCCAGGGGGCGTCGACGGGGCCGGCGTAGAAGGTCGAGAAGCCTTCGCTCATCTTGCGCTCGTTGGGCTGGCTCATCGAATGCAGGCGCCCGGCCTGCAGGTCCAGGCCCTCGATGCTGGCGTTGTTCAGGGTCACGCCGCGGAAGGATTCGGGCAGCAGGCGCGAGTCGCCGTAGTGCACCACCGGCGTCTGCGGGAACACGTCGCCGATCCTCACCTCGGTGTCGAACAGGCGCAGCCTGGCGGCGCCGCCGGCCTTGGCGTATTCGTCCTGGGTGCGGCCCCGGGCGTCCACCGGCAGCACGTCGAACGAACTGTGCCCGCCGTTGCGGCCGTCGCCGCTGTCCAGCTGGATGCCGAGCATGGCGAAGGCGTCGACGCCGAAGTCCACCGTGCCCCGGGTGTAGCCGGACTGGTAGCGGGCGAAGAGGCCCTGGGCCCAGGCCTCGGAGTAGCCGTTGCCCTTGAGGCTGGACTGGCCGTGGCGGTCGTCGCGTTTGAAGTAGAAGTTGCGGTTGAGGATGTCCAGGCGCTGGCCTTCGAGGAAGCCTTCGGCGCTCTCCTCGGCGCCGGCCAGGGGGCTGGCCAGCCCGGCGGCGAGCAGGGAGAGGGCCAGGGGAATGTGCCGCTGTGTCATCGATCGCTCCATGGGGTGTTGGGCGGCTGCCGGAGAGGCGCCGCATCGTTGTTGTGCACCCGCAGCGGCTAGGAGCCGCGCGCAGGCAGGCTCCATCCTGATGACGGCGGAATGACGCGGAGATGAGGCGGACATGACAATTCCGTCAGCCGGCGAACGGCGGACGAAGACGGGAGCGACTGCGGAGAATGAAGAAGGCGGGGGGACCATTATCCCCCCGGTGCCTGCGCGTCCGGGGGTGTGGACGGGGCACCGAGGCTTTGCGGCAGGAGCCGCCCTGCGAGGGGAAGGTAATCGACCTTGTCTTGTGGACAAGGTCGGACCCTGCGGCCCACCGAGGGGTACCTGACAAGTAGTCCCGGCAGGCACGCGTGGGTGGCGAAACGATAGAAGCTGGCCTTGTGCCGGTCAATCGGAAATGCCGAACGGACGTTCGATATTCGCCCTTTCGATGGTTGGCACCCCGTCGATCGGCAGGATTTATCGTTAGCTGGCTATCGGCAGGGGGCTATACTCCTGTAACAGATTGTGTCGGCAAGCTGCCCAAGTGCGGCCTGCCGCACCTCGTCCGGTGGCGAAAGGGACGGCCGCCGTACAACGCCAACAACAGTGTCATCGACGAGAGAACCCGCATGAACGCACCCGTACCGCATTACTCCGCCGAAGAACGCGCCCGACGCATCTTCGCCATTGTCGGCGCCTCCTCCGGCAACCTGGTGGAGTGGTTCGACTTCTACGTCTACGCCTTCACTGCCATCTACTTCGCCCACGCCTTCTTCCCCTCGGGCAACCCCACGGTGCAGCTGCTCAACACCGCCGGGGTGTTCGCCGCCGGCTTCCTGATGCGCCCCATCGGCGGCTGGATGTTCGGCCGCATCGCCGACAAGAAGGGCCGCAAGACGGCGATGATGATCTCGGTGCTGATGATGTGCGGCGGCTCCCTGGCCATCGCCGTGATGCCCACCTACGAGACCATCGGCGTGCTGGCGCCGGCGGCGCTGCTGCTGGCGCGGCTGTTCCAGGGCCTGTCGGTGGGCGGCGAGTACGGCACCAGCGCCACCTACATGAGCGAGGTGGCGCTCAAGGGCCAGCGCGGCTTCTTCGCCTCCTTCCAGTACGTGACGCTGATCGGCGGCCAGCTGCTGGCGGTGCTGGTGGTGGTGATCCTGCAGCAACTGCTGAGCAACGAGGAGCTGCGCGCCTGGGGCTGGCGGATTCCCTTCGTGGTCGGCGCCATCACCGCGGTGATCGCCTTCTACCTGCGCCGTTCGCTGAGCGAGACGGCCAAGGACGAGAACCTGCACCGCGCCGAGTCCGGCACCCTCACCGAGCTGTTCGCCCACCACAAGCGCGCCTTCTTCACCGTGCTCGGCTTCACCGCCGGCGGCTCGCTGATCTTCTACACCTTCACCACCTACATGCAGAAGTACCTGGTCAACACCGTGGGCATGGACGCCAAGGTGGCCAGCGGCGTGATGACCTTCGCGCTGTTCGTCTACATGTGCATGCAGCCGCTGTTCGGCGCCCTCTCCGACCGCATCGGGCGCAAGACCTCGATGCTCTGGTTCGGCCTGCTGGGCATGCTCTGCACCTGGCCGATCCTCTCCGCGCTCAAGACCACCACCAGCCCCTACATGGCCTTCGTGCTGATCATCGCGGCCATGGCCATCGTCAGCCTGTACACCTCCATCAGCGGGCTGATCAAGGCCGAGATGTTCCCGCCGCAGATCCGCGCCCTGGGCGTGGGCCTGTCCTACGCGGTGGGCAACGCCATCTTCGGCGGCTCGGCGGAATATGCGGCCCTGGGCCTGAAGAGCCTCGGCGTGGAGTCGTACTTCTACATCTACGTCTCGGTGATGTGCGGCGTGGCGCTGGTGGTCTGCCTGCTGCTGCCGGACCTGCGCAAGGTCAGCTACCTCAACGACGAGGACTGACGGCGCGCGGGCGGTGGAGGCTCAGTCCTCCACCTTGCCGCGCAGGCGGCTGTTGGGCAGCGCCAGGGCGATGAGCAGCGCCAGCACGCCGACGCCGGCGTTGACCAGGAACAGCCGGCGGAACACCTCGTCCAGCAGCAGGCGGCGGTCCTCGTGGCCGGGGCCGGCGAGGCTGGCGAGCAGTTCGTTGGCGGAGATGCCGTGACCGAAGCCCTGCCCGGCCGCCAGCGGCTGCAGCATGGCCAGGAGGATCGCCGACATCAGGGCGACGCCCACCGCCCCGCCGAGGGAGCGGAACAGCGTGGTGTTGCTGGTGGCGACGCCCAGGTGGCTATGCGATACGGCGCTCTGCGCGGCCACCAGGCTGGTGGGGAACTGGGTGCCGGCGGCGGTGCCGCACAGCAGCATGAACAGCCCCGACAGCCAGAAGCTGGACGGCGTGACCAGGGCCAGGCCGGCCACCGCGCAGGGCAGCAGCAGCGCGCCGGCGACTATCTGCGGCTTGTAGCGGCCCAGGATGGTGGTCAGGCGCCCGCAGCAGTAGGCGCCGATCGGCACGCCCATGGCCAGCGGCAGCATGTGCAGCGCGGCGCTGTCGGCGCCGGCGCCGGTCACCGACTGGAAGCGCAGCGGCACCAGCACCGACAGCGAGATGATCTGGAAGCTGGCGAAGAAGCCGACCATCCAGCTCAGCGTCGCCGCGCGGATGGCGAACAGCTGCATGGGCACCAGCGGTTCGGCGGCGCGGCGCTCCTGCAGGACGAACAGCACCAGCAGCACCAGGGCCGCGGCGAACAGCCCGAGCAGCTGCGCATCGCGCCAGTCGGCGCCCTGGCCGACGTCGGTGATGGCCAGCAGCAGGCTGCCCAGGCCTGCGATCATCAGCAGCGTGCCCAGGTAGTCGATGCGCGGCCGCCGGCCCGGCACCGGCAGGCCCACCAGGGTGCGCCGCGACACCGCGAAGGCCACCAGACCCACCGGCAGGTTGATCAGGAACACCCAGCGCCAGGACAGGTACTCGGTGAGCAGCCCGCCCAGCACGGGGCCGGCGATGCTCGCCACCGCGTACATGCTGCTGAAGTAGCCCTGGTAGCGGCCGCGTTCGCGCGGCGGGACTATGTCGCCGATGATCGCCTGGCTCACCGACATCAGCCCGCCGGCGCCCACGCCCTGCAGCACCCGCGCCAGCACCAGCTGCTCCATGCTCTGGGCCAGGCCGCAGAGCAGCGAGGCGAAGGTGAACAGCGCGGTGGCGAAGAGCATCAGCCGGCGCCGCCCGTAGAGGTCGCCGAGCTTGCCGTAGATGGGCATGGAGATGGTCATGGCGACCATGTAGCCGGAGATCACCCAGGCCAGCAGGTCGAAGTTGGCGAAACCGGCGGAGATGGCGGGCAGCGAGACGGCGACTATGGTCTGGTCGAGCGCGCCGAGGAAGATCGCCAGCATCAGCCCGATGAGGATGGTGCGCACCGGCGGACGCGGGTGGCTCAGGGTATTCAAGCAACCCCCTTGAGGACGAGCGAATTTATTGGGACGGGATGGATGCTTAGCAGTCTAACGGATTGTGCCTGCGGCGCGCTGCCGCACTTTTGCAATCCGGTAAAGGCTCTATCTCGATATGGACACGCTGACTGTCAGAAATCTCCTGCTACGCTTTTGCAGCGCTCCGTTCGCACCTGCCGCCGAATCCACCGATAGACGAAGGGCGGGAACACCCATAGGCGAAGGCTATGAGGGTCCTGTTCTATAGTTTTTCTGTTCGTGACCAGGAGGAATGCATGAAAGCCAACCTGCCCTCTGAGTTGCTGTCCCTGCAATTGCCGTTGCGCATCCGCATCGGCGATGCCCAGGCCTTCGACCTCGGCCCGGACCCGCAGGTGACGCTGATCGTCCGCGATCCGACGCTGCTGGCCGAGATCACCCAGCCCAGCCTGGACGCCCTCGGCCGCGCCTACGTGGAGAAGCGCATGGATATCGAGGGGCCGATCGGCGACGTCATCGCCATGGGCGATGCCCTGAGCGAGGCCCTGGGCGTCGACGACGGGCCCGCCGACTTCGTCCGCGAAAGCCACGACAAGCGCACCGACGCCGAAGCCATCCACTACCATTACGACCTCTCCAACGACTTCTACAAGCTCTGGCTGGACCCGGAGATGGTCTATTCCTGCGCCTACTACGAGACCGGCACGGAAGACCTGGCCACCGCCCAGCTGGCCAAGCTGCGCCACCTGTGCCGCAAGCTGCGCCTGAAGCCCGGCGAGCGCCTGCTCGACGTCGGCTGCGGCTGGGGCGGCCTGGCCCGCCTGGCGGCGCGCGAATTCGGCGCCGAGGTCTACGGCATCACCCTGAGCGAAGAGCAGCTCAAGCTCGGCCGCGAACGGGTCAAGGCCGAGGGCCTGGAAGGCAAGGTGAGGCTGGAGCTGCTGGACTACCGCGACCTGCCCCGCGACGGCCGTTTCGACAAGGTGGTCAGCGTGGGCATGTTCGAGCACGTCGGCCACGCCAACCTGGGCCTCTACTTCCAGCAGCTGTACGACGCGGTGCGCCCGGGCGGGCTGGTGATGAACCACGGCATCACCGCCAAGTACACCGACGGCCGCCCGGTGGGCCGCGGCGCCGGCGACTTCATCGACCGCTACGTGTTCCCCCACGGCGAACTGCCGCACCTGTCCCTGGCGGTGTCGCGCATGAGCGAGGCGGGCCTGGAAGTGGTCGACGTCGAGGGCCTGCGCCTGCACTACGCGCGCACCCTGGACTTCTGGAGCGCCAGCCTGGAAGCGAAACTGGCCGAGGCCGCCAAGCTGGTGCCGGAACAGGCCCTGCGCATCTGGCGCCTGTATCTGGCCGGTTGCGCCTATGGCTTCAAGAAGGGCTGGATCAATCTGCACCAGATCCTGGCGAGCAAGCCGCACGCGGACGGCAGCCACGAGGTGCCGTGGAGCCGGGGGGATATCTACGCCTGAGGCGCGGCCACCCTAATAGGCGCGGGCCCTGCCCGCGATTCGCGCGCAGGGCGCGCTCCTACATGGGCACGGTGTTGGGGGCACTCGTAGGAGCGGATCTCATCCGCGAATCGCGCCGGAACCTCCGGCTATCGCGGACAAGGTCCGCTCCTACAGGTTCCGGCAAACACAACGCCCGTAGTATGGTGTTGAGCGAAGCGATACCCATCGCCGTCACTGCCGGTTGGGTTCGGTGCGCGCCCCGAAGAGCGCCCTCTCCCTAACCCTCTCCCTGAAGAGAGAGGGGACCGTTCGGAGTGCGTGGGTATTCCTGAGTCAGCCGGCAGCACTGAAGGTTTCCGGCTGAAACCATCACTTCTCTCGGCACGGACAAGCCCCCCTCTCCCTTCAGGGAGAGGGTTGGGGAGAGGGCGCGGAGTCACCCCAAAGCACTACTGCATCCGGCATGCTCCATTCCCAAGCAACCCTGCTTCCTCTGCGGCACAATACGCCCCCTCCAGCCCCCGCCCGGATGCCCGCCCGTGCCCACCCTCCAGGAACTCCCCCTCACCCAAGCCCCCTGGCCCCTGCTCCTGCTCGCCGACCCCAGCCGCGAACAGATCGAACGCTACCTCCCGCAATCCCGCCTGCTGGCGCTGGTCGAAGGCGAGGCAGTCCGCGGCGTGCTGGCGCTGACGCCGGTGAGCTGGGGCGTGCTGGAAGTCACCAACCTCGCCGTGGACGAGGCCTGGCAGGGGCGTGGGCTGGGCAAGCGCCTGCTGGCCGCGGCCATCGACGCGGCGCGGGCGGCCGGGGCGTTGCGGCTGGACATCGCCACCGGCAATTCCAGCCTGGCGCAGCTGGGGCTCTACCAGCGCATGGGCTTTCGCATCTGCGCCGTGGAGAGCGACTACTTCCGCCTCAACTACCCCGAGCCCATCGTCGAGAACGGCATCCCCTGCCGCGACCGCCTGCGCCTGAGCCTGGTGCTCTAGTCGGCCAGCGCCTGGTACAGGGTGTCGACGTTGCTGCGGTACAGGCCCAGGTAGGTGCTGGCCGGGCCTTCGCTGGCCAGGGCGTCGGAGTGCAGGGTGCCGCCGATCTTCGCGCCGCTTTCCTCGGCGATCCGCTGCATCAGCCGCGGGTCCTTGATGTTCTCCACGAAGACCGCGCGGATGTGCTGCTCGCGGATCTGTCGGATCAGCTCGGCGACTTCCGTGGCCGAGGCCTCGCGCTCGGTGGACAGGCCCTGGGGCGCCAGCAGCGTCAGGCCGTAGGCCTGGCCGAGGTAGCCGAAGGCGTCGTGGGAGGTGACCAGGGTACGGCGGTCGGCGGGCAGGTTGCCGAGCTTGTCCTTGGCGTAGGCGAGCAACTCGTGGGCCTGCTTCAGGTAGGCCTCGGCGTTGCGCCGGTAGTCGGCGGCATTGGCCGGGTCGAGCTTCTCCAGCGCCTTGGCGATGTTGTCGACGTAGATGTCGGCGTTGGCCAGGTTGTTCCAGGCGTGCGGGTCGGGGATGGTCTGGCCGTCCTCCTCCAGGCTGCGCGGGATCACGCCGTGGCTGGCCTGGATCACCTGCGCGCGGGTCTCGGTGCTCTTCACCAGGCGGTCGAGCCAGGGTTCGAAGCCCAGGCCGTTCTCCACCACCAGCTGCGCCTGGCGCACGGCGCGGGCGTCGTCCGGGGTGGTCTCGTAGGTGTGGGCGTCGCTGTCGGGGCCGACCAGATTGTTCAGCTGGATGTGCTCGCCGCCGACCGCGCGGGTCATGTCGGCGAGGATGCTGAAGCTGGTCACCACGCGCGGCTTCTCGGCGGCGGGCAGCGACAGGGGCAGGCAGAACGCGAACAGCAGCAAAAGGGCGCGCATGGCGGGTTTCCTTGGGTGAGTGGTCATTGCGGGATGGGCAGCAGGCCGCGGCGCAACAGGCCGTGCACCGGGCCGAACAGCACGGAGAACAGGTAGAACAGGCCGGCGAGCAGGACGATGGCCGGCCCGCTGGGCAGCGACCAGGCGTAGGACGCCGCCAGGCCCAGCCACACCGAGAGCGCGCCGATGCCCGCGGCCAGGGCCAGCAGCGCCGGCAGGCGGCGGCTCCAGAAGCGCGCAGCGGCGGCCGGCAGCATCATCAGGCCGACCATCATCAGCGCGCCCAGGGCCTGGAAGCCGATCACCAGGTTGAGCACCACCAGGCCGAGGAACAGCCCGTGGGCGAAGGGCCCGAGGCGGCTGACGCTGCGCAGGAACAGCGGGTCGAGGCTGTCCAGCAGCAGGCTGCGGTAGATCAGCGCGAGCACGCCGAGGCTGAGCACGGCCACGCCGAGCATGCCCAGCAGGGTTGTGCGGTCCACCGCCAGGGCCGAGCCGAACAGCAGCTCCAGCAGGTTCAGGCGCTTGCCGGCCAGGCCCAGCAGGAGTACGCCGCTGGCCAGGGAGATGGGGTAGACCGCGGCCAGGCTGGCGTCCTCGCGCAACCCGGTGTGGCGCGTCACCCAGGCCGCCAGGCCGGCCACCGCCAGGCCCGCGCCGAGGCCGCCGAGGGTCAGCGCCGGCAGCGACAGCCCGGCCAGCCAGAAGCCGATGGCGGCGCCGGGGAGGATGCCGTGGGCGATGGCATCGCCGATCAGGCTCATGCGCCGCAGGATCAGGAACACCCCCAGGGGCGCCGCGCTCGACGCCAGGACCACGCCGCCGAGCAGCGCGCGACGCATGAAGGCGAATTCGACGAAGGGCTGCCAGAGCGCGTGCAGGACCATCACGCCACCCGCGCCAGGCAGCGGCTGGCGAGCAGCTCGCGGCTGCTGCCGTGGCGGCAACCCTCGGCGGCCACGCGCAGGCAGTCGGGGACGCGCTCGCGCACCGCGCCCAGGTCGTGGCAGACCAGCAGCAGGGTGCGGCCTTCGCGGTGCCAGGCGTCGATGTGCTGCCAGAGCAGCGCCTGGCCGGCTTCGTCGAGGCTGGCGTCGGGCTCGTCGAGCAGCAGCAGCGGGCTGTCCAGCAGGCTCAGGCGGGCCAGCAGGGCGCGCTGCAGCTGGCCGCCGGAGAGCGCCGCCAGCGGGCGCTGCTCCAGGCCCTCCAGCTGCCAGTCGGCCAGCGCCCGGCGCAGCTTGTCGCGGCGCTCGGCGACGGGCAGGCGGCTGTTCCAGAAGCCGGCGCCGACCAGCTCGCCGAGGCCGATGGGGAATTGCCGGTCGAGGGCCTGCTGCTGCACCAGGTAGCCGATTTCCCGCGGCCGCAGCTGGACGCGCACGCGCCCGGCCAGGGGCTTCTGCAGCCCGGCGATGACCTTCAGCAGGCTGCTCTTGCCGCAGCCGTTGGCGCCGACGATGGCGGTCAGGCTGCCGGCGCCCAGGTCGAGGTTCAGCGGCGGCGTCAGCGGCAGGCGTGGCGGGCCCCACTGCAGGGCCTGGCAATGGATCATGGGGCCTCCCTGCGCCACTGGCTGCGGGCCACGGCGTCGTGGGCGTGGAGGCTTTCGGCGTGGACCACGCTCAGCGCGAAGGCCTCCAGTTCCCCGCGTTGCGCCAGGGCGCGGTGCAGGCGGCGGGCGGCGTCTTCGCAGAACATCAGGTTCTGCCCATTGGCCAGGGCGAAGGCCTGCTCGTCGGCGCGCTTCACCGCGGTCTGCACGGCGGTGCCCAAGGCGGCCTCGGCGCAGTCGAGCAGTTCGCGCAGTGGCAGGCCATCCAGGCCCTCGCGCAGGTGCAGATGCAGGTCGGCGAAGCTGCGCTGGCTGTGGGGCGTGGCGACTATGCCGGCGCTGCTGCCGAGCCAGGTGTGGACTTCCTGGTGGCTGGGCGAACGGTCGGCGAACTCCTCGGCGAAGCGCTGCTGGATCAGCTGGCGTGCCAGGGCCGCCGAGCAGGGGCAGGTGGAGGAATAGGCCAGGCGCAGGCGCAGCTCCAGGCGCAGGCCCTGGTCGTCCAGGCGCGCATGGACCTCGCAGGGGTACTGCTTCCAGCCGCTGAGCGGGCTGACCAGCGCCGGGCGGCTGAGCAGGGCGTCGAAGGCCAGGCGCAGGCTGGCGCGGCGCGACAGGCCGGCGTGGCTGGCGAGGAAGTCGTCGAGCACTTCGCGCAGTAGCTGCGGGCCCAGCTCGGCCTGCTCCAGGCGGGCCAGGGCCAGGTACAGGCGCGACATATGGATGCCGCGGGCGGCGGTCGCGTCCAGGCTGACGCCGGCGTCGGCCAGCGCGTTCAGGCGTTCGCCGTGCAGGCGCAGCGGCAGGGCGATGCCCTGCATGCCGACCCAGTCCAGGGCGAGGGTGTCGGACGCGGCCTGGCTGGCGACGTCGGGGAGAAAGGCGGTCATGGGAATGGCTGGCACTAGTGAATGTTATAATATAACGTATTGTTTCCTACTCCTTCCTGCAAGCGCCATGAATCGACGCCGCCTGCTGCAAACCTTGCTCGCCAGCGCCGCCTGGCTGCCCGCCCTGGACGTTTTCGCCAATTCACGCCTGCTCGGTGCGCGCACCGAGGCCATGGCCGGAGGCCTGCGCCTGGTCCTCGACCTCGACGGGCCCTTCCACTACCGCACCTTCACCCTCTCCGCGCCGGAGCGCCTGGTGGTCGACCTGGACGGCGCCAGCCTGGGCACGCCCCTGGCCTCCCCTGCCCCGTCCGGCCCGCTGCGCGGCCTGCGCAGCGGGCGCCTGGCCAACGGCGGCACGCGGCTGGTGCTGGACCTGGCCGAGCCGGTGCAATTGCAGGCCTTCGCCCTGGGGCCCCAGGCCGGCAGGGGCCATCGCCTGGTGCTCGACCTGCATCCGCCAGGGGCACCCGTCCCGGTAGCCACGGCGAAGCCTGCCGGCAAGGGCCGCGACATCCTCGTGGTGGTGGATGCCGGCCACGGCGGCAAGGACCCCGGCGCCCTCGGCTCGCGCGGCGAGCGGGAGAAGGACGTGGCACTGCTGATCGCGCAGAACCTGGCGCGGCGCATCGACCGCCAGAGCGGCTTCAAGGCGCGCCTGGTGCGCAACGTCGACGTGTTCATCCCGCTGCGCCAGCGCGTGGAAGTGGCGCGGCGCTGCAACGCCGACATGTTCGTCTCGGTGCACGCCGACGCCGCGCCCCGCCGCACGGCGTCCGGCGCGTCGGTGTTCGCCCTCTCCGAGCACGGCGCCACCTCCACCCTGGCGCGCTTCATGGCCGAGCGCGAGAACGGCGCCGACCTGATCGGCGCCACCGGCAACCTGCCGCTGCAGGACAAGGACCCGGCGCTGGCCAAGGTCATCCTCGACATGTCGCTGAGTTCCACCATCGCCTCCAGCCTGGACCTGGGCCACAGCGTGCTGCGCAGCCTCGGCGGCATCACCCGGCTGCACCAGGAACGCGTCGACCAGGCCGGCTTCGCCGTGCTCAAGTCACCGGACATCCCCTCGATCCTGGTGGAGACCGGCTTCATCTCCAACGACGCCGACTGCCGCCGCCTGCATGACGCGCGGCACCAGCAGGAGCTGGCCGGAGCGATCTTCGATGGATTGCACGGCTACTTCCGCCAGCGCCCGCCGGCGGGGAGCCTGTTGGCGGCGTTGCGGGAGCAGGGCAAGGCGTAGGGCGAGGAGCGGATTCATCTGCGATTTCGCGGCGGGGCTCGGCCTATCGCGGACGGAGTCCGCTCCTACGAGGAAACTCCGTGCTTCACGACAATTGTAGCGGGCCCTGCCCGCGATTCGCGCGCAGGGCGCGCTCCTACAGGGGAATGGCGTGGGTGGGGCAGCGTAGGAGCGGATCTCATCCGCGAATCGCGCCGGAATGTGGAATACCGTGCTGCCCCGCGAACCGTAGGAGCGGACTCCGTCCGCGATTCCCCATGCGTCCGGCTGTGGCGTGGCCGGGCGCCTACCGCACCTGCTGGCTGCACCCGCTCACGCGCCCGCAGGTCAGCTTCGCCTGGCCGCCGCTGGAGCTGCTGAAGCGGCTGATATGCGTCCAGCCGATGCCGCGGCTGGTGCCCAGCCACACCTGGCCGTCGCTGCTCACGCCGCTGAAGAAGGTGAGGCGCCCGTAGCGCGTGCCGGTCTGCGCCCAGCGCTGGCCGCTGGCGGCGTCGAAGCCGCGCAGGTAGGTGTCGTGGCCCTGGGTGGCGACGCTGTAGTGGCTGCCGTCGCGGTCCATGCAGGCCAGCACGTTGGCCAGCCAGGCGCAGGCCGCCGGCGGCAGGCCGGGGAAGGCCAGCGGCGGCTCGCCCGCGGCCCGCGCCAGGGGCGCCAGGAGCAGCAGGCAGAGCGTCAGGGCGGCGGCTTTCATCGGGACCTCGGGGCGGGCTGGGCGGGCCTCCATGGTACGCCGGCGGATTGTCGAATACGAAATGTTATATTATAACAATTCGATCAAGTCCTTCCGGAGACCGCCATGTCCCTGCAATCCGAACCGGTCCTCAGCGAACGGCAACTGCTGGCGCAACCCGCCAGCGCCTACATGAACGAGGCCCAGCAGGCCTTCTTCCGCGACCTGCTGCTGCGCCAGCGCGCCGAGCTGCAGGCGCGCATCGACGGCGAATTCGACGCGCTGCGCGAGGTGGAACGGCCCGGCGACGAGGCCGACGTCGCCAGCCGCGAGGAACAGCGCCAGTGGCAACTGCGCCTGCTGGAGCGCGAGAAGAAGCTGCTGGACAAGATCGACCAGTCCCTCGAGCGCCTGGCCCGCGGCGACTACGGCTGGTGCGCCGAGACCGGCGAGCCGATCGGCCTGCGCCGCCTGCTGCTGCGCCCCACCGCCAGCCTCAGCGTCGAGGCCAAGGAACGCCAGGAGCGCCGCGAGCTGCACCTGCGCGACGCCTGAAGAATCCATAACAGAGAGCCACCACCGTGAAGCAACGCCTACCCGTCACCGTCCTTTCCGGCTTCCTCGGCGCCGGCAAGAGCACCCTGCTCAACCAGGTGCTGAAGAACCGCGAGCACCGCCGCGTCGCAGTGATCGTCAACGACATGAGCGAGATCAACATCGACGGCAGCGAGGTGCAGCGCGACGTCAGCCTCAACCGCGCCGAAGAGAAGCTGGTGGAGATGAGCAACGGCTGCATCTGCTGCACCCTGCGCGAAGACCTGCTGCAGGAAGTGGCGAAGCTGGCCGCCGAAGGCCGCTTCGATTACCTGCTGATCGAGTCCACCGGCATCTCCGAGCCGCTGCCGGTGGCCGAGACCTTCACCTTCCGCGACGAGCAGGGCCGCAGCCTGTCCGACCTGGCGCGGCTGGACACCCTGGTCACCGTGGTCGACGGCCTGAACTTCCTGCGCGACTACCAGGGCAGCGACAGCCTGGCCAGCCGCGGCGAGAGCCTGGGCGAGGAAGACCAGCGCTCCATCGCCGACCTGCTGATCGACCAGGTGGAGTTCGCCGACGTCATCCTGCTCAGCAAGGTCGACCTGATCTCCAGCGCCGAGCGCGAAGAGTTGCTGGCGATCCTCCGCGGCCTCAACCCCGACGCCGAGATTCGCCCTATGGTCATGGGCCAGGTGCCGCTGGAATGGATCCTCGACACCGGCCGCTTCGACTTCGAGCGCGCCGCCCAGGCCCCCGGCTGGCTCAAGGAGCTGCGCGGCGAGCACGTGCCGGAGACCGAGGAGTACGGCATCGCCTCCCGCGCCTATCGCGCGCGCCGGCCCTTCCACCCGCAGCGCTTCCACGACTTCCTTGCCACGCCCTGGAGCAACGGCCGCCTGCTGCGCTCCAAGGGCTTCTTCTGGCTGGCCAGCCGCTACCGCGAGGCCGGCAGCTGGTCCCAGGCCGGCGGCCTGATGCGCCACGGCCTGGCCGGGCGCTGGTGGCGCTTCGTGCCGAAGGAACGCTGGCCGCAGGACGAGGACGACCTGCGCCAGGTGATGCGTCACTGGAGCGCGGAGACCGGCGATTGCCGCCAGGAACTGGTGTTCATCGGCCAGGGCATCGACTTCGCCCGCCTGGAGGACGAGCTGGATGCCTGCCTGCTGGACGACGCCGAATTCGCCGCCGGGCCCCAGGCCTGGGCGCGCCTGGCCGACCCCTTCGAGTCCTGGACGGAGGACGCCTGATGCTCGCCCGGTCATTGCAATGCACGCCGCGCCAGGTGCTCGGCGACGACCCGCAGGTGCTCGCCGAGGTGCTGTACGACGGCGTCAACCTGGCGGTCTGGCGCCGCCGCCTGTTCCCCGAGCTGGCGGCCTATGCCGAGGCGCTGGTGCAGGGCGAGGCGCTTTACCCCCGCCACGCGACCCTGGAACTGGACGAGGCCGGGCGCAGCGACCAGCTGCGCGGCCTGTTCGACGAGAGCCCGGGCGCCACGCTCTTCGCCAACGACCTGGCCTGGCTGGTGGAGGCCTTCGCTTGCCTGACCGGCGCGCGCCGCGTGGGCCTGCGCCTGCGCAGCCTGGAGCGGGCCATGTGCCCGCGCTTCCACGTCGACCACGTGGCGCTGCGGCTGGTCACCAGCTACGCCGGCTGCGCCAGCGAATGGCTGGAGGAAGGCGCCCTGCCCCGCGACCGTCTCGGCGAGGCCGAGCCGGCGAGCATCCAGCGCCTGGAAGTGGGCGACGTGGGCCTGTTCAAGGGCGAGAAATGGATCGGCAACGAGGGCGCCGGCATCGTCCACCGCTCGCCCGCCCCGGCGCCGGGCACGCGGCGCCTGCTGCTGACCCTGGACTGGCTCTAGGCCGGGCGGCGCATGTCGATGTGCGGGATGTCGTCTTCCAGGTACACCTCGCCCTCGGCGACGAAGCCGTAGCGGCCGTAGTAGCCCTGCAGGTGCGCCTGCGCTGAGAGATACATCGGGCTGCCCGGCCAGCGCCGTGCGGCCTCGTCCAGGGCGCGCTGCATCAACTGGTGGCCGAGGCCGCGGCCGCGCCCGGCGGCGGCGGTGATGACGCGGCCGATGACCACCTCGCCGTCGTGCGTCGCCGGGTCGAGCAGGCGCAGGTAGGCCAGCAGCTGGCCGCCCTCGTGGGCCATCAGGTGGCAGGTGTCGCCGGACAGGTCCTGGTCGTCGATGTCCTGGTAGGGGCAGTTCTGCTCCACCACGAAGACCTCGCAGCGCAGGCGCAGGAGGGCGTACAGCGTCTCCTTGCTCAGTTCGCTGTGGTGTTGGCAGCTCCAGGTGAGGTCCATGGCGTGAGGCTCCGGCGGCAGGTGGAAAAGGCCGCCCATCCTCTCACGCCCGGGCGTTTCACACAGCCACCCGCGGCCCGGTCGGCGACAGCCCGCCGAGGTGCCGGCGCAGCGCCTCGATGGCCACCCGCACCTTGGCCGGCTGGGCGTCGCGCCGTGGCGTCACGGCGTAGATGCCGTAGGTGGGCAGGCGCCATTGCGGCAGCAGGCGCAGCAGCCTGCCCTCCTCCAGCGCCTCGCGCACTTCCGGCTCCGGCTGCAGCGACACGCCCAGGCCGTCGAGGGTGAACTGGCGCAGGGCGAGCATGCTGTTGGCCGCCACCCGCGGTTCCAGGCGCAGGCGGCAGCTCTCCCCGTCCGGCCCGTCGAACTGCAGCGCCTGGCCGTGGCCGCGGGTGTTCAGCGCCAGCCAGTCGACCTGTAACAATCGGTCGGGATGGTCGATGGGGCCGCAGCGGCGCAGGTAGGCCGGGGCCGCGCAGACCAGGTTCTGCCAGTCGCCCAGGTGGCGCGCCACCAGGCTGGAGTCGGCCAGGTTGCCGACGCGGATGGCCAGGTCGATGCGCTGCTCGATCAGGTCGATCTGCTCGTCGTGGAAGAACAGCTGCAGGCGCAGCTGGCGGTGGTTCTCCAGCAGCGGGCGCAGCGCCTCGGTGATCAGCCGCCCGGAAAAGCCCACTGGCGCCGCCAGGCGCAGTTCGCCCACCGGCGCTTCGCGCCACTCGCCCAGGCGCTGCTCGGCCTCCTCGGCGATGGCCAGCATCTGCGCGCAACTGCGGTAGAAGGCCTCGCCGGCCTCGGTCAGCGTCAGCCGGCGGGTGGTGCGGTGCAGCAGGCTCACCTGGGCCTGCGCCTCCAGCTTGCGGATCTGCTGGCTGACCGCCGAGGGGCTCATGCCCAGGGCCTCGGCGGCGGCGGCCATGGAACCGCGGGCGACCACGGTGGCGAACACGGCCATGCCTCGGAGGTTGTCCATTGTGAAGCTCCGCTTAAGAGTGAAAGGCACGATAGCCGGTTTTCCCCGGGCTTTCTCCCGCCTAGCATGCGAAGCCTCTGAAAGAAGAGGATGAACGATGCCGACTTCCCGTGCCGACGTGCCCACCCCCGATGGCGCCCGCTACCTCAAGCGCCTGTGCAACCACTTCGCCCACAAGCTGCCGGTGGAACTGAGCGAGGACAGCGGCGTGCTGAACTTCGAGTTCGGCACCTGCCGGCTCGAGGCCGACGCCGCCGCGCTGCACCTGCAGGCCGAAGCCGAGGACGCCGAGCGGCTGGCCCGCGTGCAGCAGGTGGTGGTCAGCCACCTCGACCGCTTCGCCTGGAAGGAAGGCCAGCTGCCGGTGAACTGGAGCTGAGCCCCCTGCCCTTTTCCCTTGCCGCCGTGGCCGCCGCGGTTCAGCGCTGGCCGCTGAGAATCTGCTGGATCAGGCCGCTGGCCAGTTCGATCAGCAGGTAGTCGCCGTCCACTTCCTGCCACTGGTAGCCGTAGGCCGGCGGCGGCAGCTGGCGGCTGCGCCAGTCTTCCACGTAGTAGCGCTGCGCGCGGTATTCCGGCGGCAGGTACTGGCCGGTCTGCCAGTGCCGGCGCTCGGCCTCCTGGCGGCGCATGGCGTCTTCCCATTCGCGTTGCCGCTGCTCCTGCTGGCGGCGTTGCGCCTCTTCCCACTGACGCTGGCGCTCATCGGCCTGGCGGCGCTGCTCGTCCTGCCACTGGCGGTCGCGCTCGGCCTGCTGGCGTTGTTCCTCCTGCCAGCGCCGCTGCTGTTCCTGCTGGCGGCGCTGGGCTTCCTGGCGCTGCTGCTCGGCCTGGCGGCGCTGTTCGTCGCGCTGGCGCTGGAACTCCTGTTGCTGGCGCTGCCGGTCCTCCACCTGCCGACGTTGCTGCTCGGCCATCTGCCGCTGCTGTTCCTGCTGCTGGCGTTGCTGCTCCTGCTGGCGGCGCTGCTGTTCCTCGTTCTGCCGGCGCTGCTGCTCGGCCATCTGGCGTTGCTGTTCCTGTTGCTGGCGCTGTTGCTCCTGCCATTGCTGCTGTTGCTGGGCGTCGTTGGCGTTCCAGGCGAGGGCCGCGCCGGCGGGCAGCAGCAGGCCCAGGCAGAGGGCGCGGAGGGAGGCGGTGTTGGGCATGGTCGGGTCGTCGGGCAGGGCGGCGAAATGGCCGGGAAAGTCAGGAAAGTGGACAGGGAAATGCTGGGAAAAGTTCCGATCTTGGAAAAACGCGTCGCCGCATGAAAAGACGATTGGTCATCATTCGGTCGTAACAAGATCGATATTTCAATTTATGGTCGCAAATAGACCAAATTATCTTGAATGATGCATTTGATCTATTTTTGTACAAAATCAATAAGTCAATACTTTGAAATATTTTGTAACCGTGTGGCCACTTTTACCCCGGGTTATCCACAGAGTCGATGCGCAAAATTTGTACATCGCGGCCTTTTACCCGGTAGGCGGCCTGGTAGGGCCAGCGTTCCAGCGGCAATTCGCGCACGCCGGGCACCTCGCTGGGCCGGCCGACGCTGCTCAGGCTGAGGTCGGCCAGCGCCTTCACCTGGCCGACCACGTCCTGGATGGCCTTCAGCGCCTTCTCCGGGCCGATCAGCACCACATAGTGGTCGTACAGGCCGTCCAGGTCGGCCGCCGCCTTGTGCGTCCACTGCAGGCTCATGCCAGCCCCCACTTGGCTTCTATCTCCGCGTGCGGCAGCAGGTGCCCGGCGTTGGCGTCGGCCAGGCCTTCGTCGATGGCCGCCACGTGCCAGCTCTGGCGCTCCAGGTACTGCGCCAGGGCCTGGCGCAGGTGGTAGGGGCGGTCCCGGTGGGTGGCCCGGGCCAGTTGGTCCAGGGCCTTGGCCAGGGCGTCATCGGCGCGGAAGGAGATTACGGTGGTCAATTTCTGAGCAGTCCGTTTACGCTGTATACAGAGTTTACAACGATAACATAAGTATACGAATCAGGCACTTGGCGTTGGCGAGAAGGGCAGTCGGAAGGGGAGGGCGCGAATGCGGCCGGGCGCTGGCGCGGAACTGGCTGGGCGGGCGGAAAGGTCCGGCTGGTGCGGCTTGCAGGGCACTTTCGCGGCGGCGCAAGTTGGCTTGCCGCTTTCGGGATTTGCCGCCGCCGCGGGGCGGTCCAGGCTGGCGGAGCAGCCCCTTTCCCGCCAGGAGACGCCCATGCCCCATGACTTCCCGCAACCGGTGGACGCCGCCGAGGTCCCGCGCTTCGCCGGCATCCCCAGCTTCATGCGCCTGCCCATCTTCGAGGACCCGGCCCAGGTGGACATCGCTCTGGTCGGCGTGCCCTGGGACGGCGGCACCACCAACCGCGCCGGCGCCCGCCACGGCCCGCGCGAGGTGCGCAACCAGTCCAGCCTGATGCGCAAGGTGCACCACGTCAGCCGCATCGCGCCCTACGACCTGGCGCGCGTCGGCGACGTGGGCGACGCCCCGGTGAACCCCATCGACCTGCTCGATTCGCTCAAGCGCATCGAGGGCTTCTACCGGCGCATCCACGCCGCCGGCGCGGTGCCGCTATCGGTGGGCGGCGACCACCTGGTGACGTTGCCGATCTTCCGCGCCCTGGCCGCCGAGCGGCCCATCGGCATGGTCCACTTCGACGCCCATTCGGACACCAACGACCGCTACTTCGGCGACAATCCCTACACCCACGGCACGCCGTTCCGCCGCGCCATCGAGGAAGGCCTGCTGGACCCGCGGCGCACCGTGCAGATCGGCATCCGCGGCTCGGTGTATTCGGCTGACGACGAGGCCTTCGCCAAGGAGTGCGGCATCCGCGTCATCCACATGGAGGAGTTCGCCGCGCTGGGCGTCGAGGCGACCCTCGCCGAGGCGCGGCGGGTGGTGGGCGAGGGGCCGACCTACGTCAGCTTCGACGTCGACGTGCTCGACCCGGCCTTCGCCCCCGGCACCGGCACCCCGGAGATCGGCGGCATGACCACGCTGCAGGCGCAGCACCTGGTCCGCGGCCTGCAGGGCCTGGACCTGATAGGCGCGGACGTGGTGGAGGTATCGCCGCCGTTCGACCTGGGCGGCGCCACGGCGCTGGTCGGCGCGACCATGATGTTCGAGCTGCTGTGCATCCTCGCCGACGCCCGGGCCCGGCGCCGCTGACCGCCGCGGGGGTTCACGGGGCGGCGCCCGCGGGGCTATAACGAAGGCCTGCCCCCGCCGCCGCGAGAACCCCCATGCTGGGCAACCTTTCCGACATCGACCTGCGCCTGCTGCGCACCTTCTGCGCCATAGTCGAGGCCGGCGGCTTCACCGCCGCCCAGGTGCGCCTGAACACCAGCCTGTCGCGCCTGAGCGTGCTGGTGCGTGACCTCGAACTGCGCCTGGGCTACTCGCTGTGTCGGCGCGGCAGCAGCGGCTTCCAGCTCACCGAGGAAGGCCAGCAGCTGTACGACGCGGCCCAGGGCCTGTTCGTCGACATCGAACGCTTCCGCGAGCAGGTCACCGGCCTGGGCGGACGCGACCGCGAAACCCTGCACCTGGGCTGCGTCGACGGCGTGGTCGGGCAGCACTGCTGGGCGCTGCCGCTGGCCATCCGCCTGTTCCGCCAGGGCAACCCCGGCGTGCGCCTGAACCTGCACACCCAGCGCCCGGATGAGCTGGAGAACGCCGTGCTGGAGGAGCGCCTGCAACTGGCCATCGGCGCCTTCCACCACCGCCTGTCCGGGCTGCGCTACCAGTTGCTGTTCAGCGAGGAACAGAACCTCTACTGCGCCCCCGGCCACCCGTTCTTCGCCCGCGCCGACGACGAGCCGGGCCTGGAGGCGATCTGCGCCGCCGATTACGTCGGCCGCGGCTACATGGCCGAGAGCCGGCGCCCCCACGGCCTGGTGTTCAACCGCACGACCACCGCCTACAGCATGGAGGCCATCGCCAACCTGGTGTTCAGCGGCACCTTCATCGGCTACCTGCCGACGCCCTACGCCGCCGCCTGGGTCGCCGAGGGACGCCTACGGGCGATCCGCCCGGCGCAGCTGGCCTACCACTCGGAATTCCACTGCGTGACACGCCAGGGCGCCGAACCGGGCGAAGCCCTGGGCGCCTTCCTCGGCGCCCTGGAACAGGCCCAGGCGCAACTGGGCCGGGGAGGGTTGGACTCATGAACGCACTGCACGCATTGCACGAGGACGGCTTCGTGCTGCTGCCCGGCCTGCTGGATGCCGCGCAGGTGGCCGAGGTGCGCGGGCTGATCGATGATCTGCGGCCGATCCACTGGGACTACGAGGGCCTGGTGGACCACTACAAGTGCGTGTTCAATCGCTCGCCGCGCTGGCTGCCCTACCTCGACCCGCCGGGGCTGATCGAAGTGGCCGAGGCGGCCCTGGGCGAGGACTGCCACGTCATCGGCCAGACCGCTTGGCGCTGCCATCCCGGCTTCATCGGCAGCGACATGCACCAGGACTACCTGCCGCTGCGCCTGCCGGAAGCGCTGCTGCTGGGCGGCTTCGAGTTGCCGATGTTCATCTGCACGGCGCAGGTCTACCTCGACGACATCGACCACGACCTCTGCCCGACCTGGGTGATCCCCGGCAGCCACCGCGCCGGCCGCGCGCCGCACCCGGACGAGCGCAGCTGGCGGGGCAGGGCGGCCGAGCCGGTGCTGTGCCGCGCCGGTGATTGCCTGCTGTTCCGCAGCGACCTGTGGCATTCCGGCAGCCGTAACCTGAGCCAGCGCACGCGCTACCTGTTGCAGGTGCACTACGGCCGGCGCATGGTGGCGCAGAAGTTCTCGCCCTATCTCGACTGGCGCTTCGAACCCGAAGTGCTGGCCGCCTGCACGCCCCGCCAGCGCCGCCTGTTGGGCGACCACGAGGCGGCGGAATACGACTGAGGAGCCCGGCCATGAGCCAGACCCACCAAGGGGGCTGCCATTGTGGCGCCCTGCGTTATG
Organism: Pseudomonas sp. M1; assembly: GCF_022760135.1. Lineage (NCBI taxonomy): Bacteria > Pseudomonadati > Pseudomonadota > Gammaproteobacteria > Pseudomonadales > Pseudomonadaceae > Pseudomonas > Pseudomonas sp. M1. The sequence goes on along the minus strand of NZ_CP094343.1, from coordinate 6,709,907 downwards.
AGTTCACTGCGGAGTTGGATGATGTCGGCCACTGCCATTGTTCGATCTGCCGGCGGAGTAGTGGGGGCATGGTGGTCACCTGGGCGACGGTGCCGCGCAGTAGTTTCCGTTGGTTGAAGGGGACGCCGGCCTGCTATGTGTCGAGTCCGGGCAATCGGCGGTTGTTCTGTGGCAACTGTGGGGCGCAGGTGGTGTTCGAGACGGAGCGGACGCCGGAGACGCTGGATGTGACTGTGGCGACCTTCGATCACCCGGAGGTGGCGCCGCCGCAAAGGCATGTCTGGGTGAAGAGCCGGGTTGCTTGGCTGCATCTGGATGAGCAGTTGCCGGGGGAGGATGAGGAGGTTTTGTAGGAGCGAGCTAGCCGGCGGTTCTTGTGCGCTGGATCGGTTCCGTACCCTCTCCCCAGCCCTCGGCTGCGCGCCCCGCCCTGAAGGGAGAGGGGGCTTGTCCGTGCCGAGCAGAGGCCTGGTTTCAGCCGGCAATCTCTGTGCTAGTCGGCTAACTCCAGAACATCAGTGCCTGCCCAACGGTCCCCTCTCCCTTCAGGGAGAGGGTTAGGGAGAGGGCGCTCTTCAGCTCAAGCACCGACCCCTGCCGGTAGAACCCTTTACCAGTCGTAGGGCGTACAACCGTTCGCGGTTGTACGCCGCTACACCGGACTTGTCTCTAACTCCGAGGCTGACCTGGGCGACGGCCGAAGTCACTCCAGGTCGACCCTGGCTCGTGGCTGGGCCAAGGTGAAACGGCGGATAACCGCGAACGGTTATACGCCCTACGCGGCATTTCAGAACGCCATCTGCCACTGCGCGATCAGCGCATGGTTCTGCGCCTGGCTGCCTTTCTCGCCGCTGTAGGCCAGGCCGATGCTGTGGCGGGCCGACAGGCCCAGGTCGAGGCCCAGGTCCAGCAGCAGGCTGTTGCGGTCCAGCGCCGTGCCCTGGACGCTGAAGGCGCCGCCGCCGGCGAGGAAGGCCTGGCGGGTGCTGCTGTCCAGGTCGCCGTAGGTGTGGCGCCAGCCCAGGCCCAGGCGCGGGGTCAGGCTCATGCCGTTGTCCAGGCTGGCGAGCCAGGCCGCGCGCAGGCCCAGGGTGCTGCTGACGTTGTGCTGGCTTTGCTCGTCCACGTGCAGGGCCGCGGCGCCGCCTTTTTCGTCGTAGGCGTCGCGCTTGTAGTACTGGTAGCCGAGGTTGGCGTAGGGCTCGGCGCTCAGGCGGCCGTCGCCGAGCTGGTAGCCGGCCTCGGCGAAGGCCTGCCAGCTGTGGGCGTCGTAGTCGCCCTTGGGGCGGTCGCTGAAGCCGTCGAACTCGACGCGGCGTTTGCTTTCGCCGTCGTGGCTGCTGTAGGCCGCGCCCAGGCGCAGGGCCAGCGGGCCGTCCTGGCGCAGGGCGTAGGTGCCCAGGTGCCAGCTGTCGATGTCACCGGAGGCGCCGCCCTGGCCGTCGAGGTCGGTGTGCGAGTAGCCGCCCAGCACGCCCAGGCGCCATTGGCCGTCCAGCGCCCAGTCGGCGCCCAGCAGGGTGCCGCCGGTGTCCTGGTCGAGGTCGCCGCTGCCGTGCTCGCCGTCCAGTTGGCCGTGGCTGCCGATGCCTTGCAGCCAGAGGCGGCCGGCGGCGTTCGGGTCGTTCAGGTTGCGCGCCTCGCTGGGCACGCCGAGGGCGGCCAGCTGCGGGGTGTCGCGCTCGTCGCTGGCCACCAGCAGGCCGCCGCCGAGCTGGCGCAGCGCGCCGAGCATGGCGCCGCCCACCGCCTGGCTGCCGGCCAGGATGGCGGCGGCCAAGTTGGCGTTGCTGGCGCCGGCCAGCTGCTCCACGGCGCGGCCGGCGTTGCCGGCGTCGCTGGTGATCAGCGCGTTGTACAGCTGGCCCATGCCCTGGCCCTGCAGGGCGCTGGCGGCGTTGCGGCCGTTGCCGCTGCTGGCCAGGTCGGCGAACTGCACGTCGTTGCGCGTCAGTTGCAGGTCCACGCTGTTGGCGCCGTAGCTGAGGCTCGGGGTGAGGAAGGCGAAGTTGCTGCTGACCTCGGCGAACCGGCCGCTGACGCCGCCGCTGGCGTTCAGCACCTGGTAGCTGCTCTGCCAGGGATAGTTGCCGGGCCCGGCCTGCAGGGCCAGGCGCGCGCCGTCCAGGGTCGCGCTGCCATCCACTTGCAGGGTGGCGTGGCTGCCGTCGGCCTCCACGCCGTAGGCCAGGGTCGAGCCGCTGCGCAGGGCCAGGTCGCCGGTCACGTGGGTGGCGCCCTGTTGCGGGTTGGCCAGCAGGGTGCCGCTGACGTCCAGGCCGCCGACGCTGCCGCTGCCGGCGTAGCTGGCGCCGCTGTCCACCAGCAGGCTGCCGGCGATGCCGCCCTGGTTGATCAGCTGGGCGCCGGCGAAGACTTCGCCGCCTTCGCTGAAGTCGCCGCTGCCGCTGAGAGTCCAGGCGCCCTGGCGCACTTCCAGGCGCTCGAAGTTGCGGCTCTGGCCGAAGCTGCCGCCGCGGGCGTCGTCGAAGCTCACCCGGTCATGGCCGTCGCCGCCGTCCACTAGGCCCTCGAAGCGGCTGCCGGCGAGCAGCGTCAGGCTGTCGTCGCCGCCGCCCAGTTCCAGGGCGATGCCGTTGCCGCCGTGGATCAGGCCGTCGTTGATCACGCTGTCGGCGAAGTCGCCGACCAGGCTCACGCCGCTGGAGGCCAGGCCTTCGATGGTGCCGTGGTTCTCCAGGGTGGTGGCGCCGTAGCCGCTGCCGGCGGAGCCGTCGTCCACCAGGATGCCGCGGCTGGCGCCGCTGATCAGCGCGCCGGCGGCGTTGTAGACGCTGCCGCCGCCCATGGCGATGCCTTCGCTGCCGTTGGGCTGGCCGCCCTTGTCGACGCCGGCCGCGCCTGTGCCTTCGATGATCCCGTGGTTCTCGATGTGGCCGATCAGGTCGATGTCCACGCCATCGCCGTCGCCATCGGGCACCAGGCCGTTGTAGGCGCCGGTGATGCGCCCGTAGTTGGTGACCGTGCCGTTGCCGTCGGAGCCGTAGCCCGAGCCGTTGCGGCCGATGATCACGCCGTCGGCGTAGTTGACCAGGGTGGCGCCGACGTCGGTGGTGATGCCGTGGCGGCCGCCGGAGATCAGCCCGTGGTTGTAGACGCTGCCGCCCTCGGCATCCTGGAAGTCGATGCCGTCGTTCTTGGCGTCGGCGTCGATCATGTCGCCGCTGCTGATCTCGCCGTAGTTGGTGATGCTGGCGTTGGCGCCGGGGCGGATGCCGTCGTTGCCGTCGCCGTGGATGACGCCGGTCTCGCGGTTGATGATGGTCACCGGCACGCCGCTGCGCAGGTCGTCGAAGTCCAGCGCCTGGCCGCTGGTCGAGCGGATGCTGCCGGCGTTGTCCAGCAATAGGCTGCCGCTGTCGAAGCCGTCCTTCACCCGCACCGCGTCGTCGCTGGCGCTGATGCTGGCGCCGGCGCGGTTGTAGATCCGGTAGTTGCGGGTGGTTGCGGCGTTGCCCGAGCTTTCGATGGCGCGGCCGCTGGTGGCGGTGATCTGCCCGCTGTTGTCGACCACCACGCCGGCGCCGCTGGTGCCGTCCTTCAGGGCGACGGTCTTGTCGCTGGCGGTGATGCTGCCGCTTGCGGTGACCTGCAGGCTGGCCTCGCCGGAGAGCGTCTGCTTGCTGGTGCTGGGCGTGCTGATGACGATGGGGCCGGCGGGCGCGGCGTGGGCGCCGGCGCTGAAGACGAGGGCGATGCTGAACGCCAGCGGGGAAGGCTTGAACGACATGGCGACGACCTTTTTCTTCTGGAAGTGGCCGTCGTTTATAGCGATGCAATCTTACGTTTTTGTAACCATGCTGGCTTTTTGCCAAGGCCGGGCGCGGGGCGCCCGGCCCTTGCCGTCACTGCTTGTAGTAGACGATCTGGTTGCTGGTGGCGAGCAGTTCGCCGGCCTCGCTCCACAGCTCCGCGGCCTGGTCGAAGTAGCCGTTGCGGAAGGCCTGGCCGCGGGCCTCGCCGAGCAGGTAGCCGCTGCCGACTTCGGCCAGTTGCGCGGCGTCGGTGTGGAAGTAGGTGGTGATCGACACGGTGCCGGCGGGCACCGGGGTGGCGCGGCGCAGCCATACGCGCGGGTAGAAGATGTCGCTCATCGCCGCCAGGGCCGGGAAGTCCAGCGCCCGCGGCTGGGCGTCGCGCAGCCAGAGGCGGGTGCGGCTGTGCTCGCCGCTGCCGTCCCAGGTGCTGGGGAAGGCGCCGTCGATGGCGCGCATCTCGTATTGCTGCGCCCAGGCCACGCCCTTGCCGCTGGTGTTCAGCGGCGGCGTCTGCGCCGGCGCCGTGGCCTGCGGGCGCGCCAGGTCGAGTTCGCTCCAGGTCTCGCGGCGCAGGGCGGTGACCGCGGTGCCGGTGGTGGAGATCTGCTCCACGCCGTCGCCGTCCACCTGGCTCAGCTGCAGCAGCCAGTGCTGGGTGGAGCGGTTGGTGCGGATCGGCGTGGCGCGCACGGCGAAGGCGCCGGCCTCGATGGCGGCGGCGAAGTTCACCGTCAGCGCGACGGGCGCGCCGAGCAGCCGCGGGTGGCGCAGCACGGCCTGCAGCAGGGTGGCGGCGGTGATGCCGCCGAAGGGCCCGACCATGTTCCAGTAGTCGGCGCTGGTGTGGCCGTGGAACAGGTCGGCGTCGCGGGCGTCGGCTTCCAGGGCCAGGGCGCGGTCGAAGGGGTGCAGGGCGGAGTCGGTCATGCTCGGTGCTCTCGGCGCGGGTATCCGGTCCTTTTAGGGGAGCGGCCCGGGCGCGGTCAAGCGAACCGGGCGGTCAGGGCGTGACCTCGAAACGCAGGGTGCCGATCACCTGGCCGACCTCGGTGATCACCTGCACCTGCCAGCGCCCGGTCGGGTCGGCGGGGAAGTTCTGCTTGTGCGTCCAGGCGCGGTAGCCGGCCTCGCGGCCGCCGTGGATGTCCAGGGCGATGCGGTCGACTTCCCGGCCGTTGTGCAGCCACACGTGGAAGATGCGCTCGTCCAGGCCGCGCGGCGCGCTGATGGCGGTGTAGGCGTAGAGGCCCTGGGCGCGGATCTGCGCGGCGCCGACCTGCTCGACGCTGTCGCCGGGGGTGCGCTGGCTGTTGTCGAACTGCTCGGTGACCGCCATTTCCGCCAGCCACAGGGTGGACGGCGGCACCCAGGCGCGGCCGAACCAGCCGACCACGCCGATGCACAGGGTCAGGCCGAGCAGGGCGAACCAGCGCCACCACTTGTGGATGCCCACCGACACCACCAGGCTGGGGAAGGACAGCGCCACGGCGATGCCCAGGGCCCAGCGGTAGCTTTCCGGGGTGCTCAGCTGGAGGATCAGCGGCAGCGCGGTGAGCAGCACGGCGAACAGCGTCAGGGTGTGGTAGCCGAGGAAGGTCCAGCGCCGCGGCGCCAGCCACTTGTAGTAGACCGGGTCGGTGATGGCGATCAGCCCGGCCAGCCCCAGGGCGCCGGTGAACAGGGCCTGGCCGCTGTTCCAGGTGGTGGTGACGAAGAAGAACGGCAGGACGAAGAACAGGCTTTCCTGGTGGATCAGCTGGGTCGCGTAGCGCAGCAGCCCCGGCGGCACCGACCAGCCGAAGCGCTCCTTGAAGCGCTGGGTGAGCAGGTTCTCCAGCATCAGCCAGAGCCAGCTGACCAGCATGACGATGGCCATGGCGCGGGCGAAGCCGGCGCGGTGGCGGTCGACCATCATGAAGCTGAACAGCCCCGAGCAGAAGCCGAACAGGGCGACCAGCCGCGGGTAGCGTTCCAGGAGCGAGAGGGCCAGCGCGATCAGGCGCTGCACGCGGGATTTCAACACAAGCATGACGAAAGGCCGAAGCCGGACAACCGGAAGGCCGGGGATTGTAGCGCTTGTGCCGGGCGCGGGGCAGCGGCGCTGGACGGAGGGTAGAGGCCGTGCCCGCCTGAGACGTAGGAGCGGACCTTGTCCGCGATAGCCGGAGGCTCCGGCGCGATTCGCGGATGAGATCCGCTACGCTGCGCCACCCTCGCCATTCCCCTGTAGGAGCGCGCCCTGCGCGCGAATCGCGGGCAGGGCCCGCTACAAGGGTTGGCATTCAGCCCCGTAGGATGGGTATCGCTCCGCTCAACCCATCCTACGAAGGCTTGTGTGCGGGCTCTGACGCCACCCCGCCACTCAACTCCTCGCGGGCATAGTCGACGAACAGCCGCGCCGGCTTGGTCAGCTGGGCGCGCTTGAGCCAGGCGGCCACCAGGCCGGAGGCGCTGACGTCTTCGGCGATGTTCACCATCACCACTTTCTTGCCGTCGTAGGTGCACTCCGAATGCGGCCGGGTGACCAGCACCGAGAAGCCGAAGCCCTGGCCGACCATGCCGCGCACCATCTCGATGGAGGGCGAGCTGAAGGCGATGTTCGGCGTCAGCCCCAGTTCCTCGAAGATGCTCACGAAGTAGGTGCGGCTGGGTTGCACGTCGAGCAGGATCATCGGTTCCAGCGCCAGGTCGCGCAGCGACACCTGGGCCTGGCGGGCGAAGCGGTGGTCGGCCGGGAGCAGGGCGTAGGGGCGCTGCGCCGGCATCAGCGGCTCGGTCTCGATGGTGCCGTCGAGGTCGTGGCGGTACAGCAGGGCCAGGTCGAAGCGCCCGGAGGTCAGGCCCTGCACCAGTTCCTGCTGCTCGCCGTCGCGGATGCGGATCTCCACCCCCGGGTAGCGCTCGCGGAAGCCGGCGATCAGCCGCGGCAGGTACAGCGGCGCCACCGTCTCGAAGCAGGCCAGGTCGATCTGCCCGGCCACCACGTCGTTGTCGGCCAGGGCGTTCTGCTCGAACTCGTGGGCCATGCGCAGCAGTTCCTGGGCCTTGCGGTAGAAGCGCGCGCCGCTGGGGGTGAGGGACACGCCCTGGGCGTGGTGGCGGATGAACAGCTGCACGCCGAAGCTCTCTTCCAGGCCCTTGATCGCCGTGGAGATCGACGGCTGGGCGATGTAGAGCTTGCGCGAGGCCTCGGCCACGCTGCCGCATTCCACTGTGGTCACGAAATACTTCAATTGCCGCAAGGTATAGGAAGCCACTGCAAGACCTCTATGGCGCGGCTTCGCCGGTGGCGTGCGCGCTCTCGTTGTGTCATCGGTTCATCGGAAAGCAAGGATCGGGCCCGCCGGCAGGCGCCGGGGAGCGCCGAGGCGCCTCCAGGTGCCGCACCATAACCCAGCATGGCGCACTTTGCCGGTGCGTGCCTGCCCAGCTTTTTCATATACCCCGAAGACATATTTAATATTTTTCCTCCGCCGGGGCATGCGCGACCATCAGGGCACCACAGAACAAAACAATAATTGCTCGTGAGCAGGAGTGCCCTGGTGTATCAACTCAGCGACTGGCAGCAGCGTGCAGCCCGCCAGACCTTCATCGACGCCGCCCTGATCGATGGCCGCCGCATGGCCGCCGCCGACGGCGCCACCTTCGCATCCATCGACCCGGCCACCAACCGCCTGCTGGCCAACGTCGCCGCCTGTGGCGCGGCTGAAGTCGACGCCGCCGTGCGCAGCGCCCGCCGTGCCTTCGAGCAGGGCCCCTGGGCGCGCATGGCGCCGCGCGAGCGCAAGGCCGTGCTGCTGAAGCTGGCCGAGCTGATGCTGGCGCACCGCGACGAGCTGGCCCTGCTGGACTCGCTGAACATGGGCAAGCCGGTGATGGACGCCTGGAACATCGACGTGCCCGGCGCCGCCGGCGTCTTTTCCTGGTACGCCGAGGCCCTGGACAAGCTCTACGACCAGGTCGCCCCGACCGCGCCCAACGCCCTGGCCACCATCACCCGCGCGCCCCTGGGCGTGATCGGCGCCGTGGTGCCGTGGAACTTCCCCCTCGACATGGCCGCCTGGAAACTGGCCCCGGCCCTGGCCGCCGGCAACTCGGTGGTGCTCAAGCCGGCCGAGCAGTCGCCCTTCTCGGCCCTGCGCCTGGCCGAACTGGCCCTGGAGGCCGGCCTGCCCGAGGGCGTGCTGAACGTGGTGCCGGGCCTCGGCGAGCACGCCGGCAAGGCCCTGGGCCTGCACCCGGACGTGGACTGCCTGGTGTTCACCGGCTCCACCGAAGTGGGCAAGTACTTCATGCAGTATTCCGCCCAGTCCAACCTCAAGCAGGTGTGGCTGGAGTGTGGCGGCAAGAGCCCGAACCTCGTGTTCGCCGATTGCCGCGACCTCGATCTTGCGGCTGAAAAAGCGGCATTCGGCATTTTCTTCAACCAGGGCGAGGTCTGCTCGGCCAACTCGCGGCTGCTGGTGGAGCGCTCCATCCACGACGAATTCGTCGAGCGCCTGATCGCCAAGGCCCGCGACTGGGCCCCGGGCGACCCGCTGGACCCGGCCAGCCGCGCCGGCGCCATCGTCGACGCCAAGCAGACCGCCAGCATCCTGCGCTTCATCGAGGAAACCCGCGGCAGCGCCGCTACCCTGGCTTGCGGCGGCCGCCAGCTGAGCTTCAACGGCTCGGGCAACTTCATCGAGCCGACCATCTTCACCAACGTCGACCCGCAGCAGCGCCTGGCCCGCGAGGAAGTCTTCGGCCCGGTGCTGGCGGTGACCGCCTTCGACAGCGAGGACGAGGCCCTGCGCCTGGCCAACGACAGCCTCTTCGGCCTGGCCGCCTCGGTGTGGAGCGACGACCTCAACCGTGCCCACCGCGTGGCCGGCCGGCTGAACGTCGGCACCGTGTCGGTGAACACCGTGGACGCCCTGGACCCGGCCATCCCCTTCGGCGGCGGCAAGCAGTCCGGCTTCGGCCGCGACCTGTCGCTGCATTCGTTCGACAAGTACACCCAGCTGAAAACCACCTGGTTCCAGCTGCGCTGAGGGCAGCCCCGGGGCCGGCGCACCGCCGGCCCGTGCTGCCCCGGCGAACCGCTCGAGACGGCCGGTGAGACTGCCCAGGTAAGTCCGTCGCCCTCGATCCCCTGCAAACCCCTCAGGCCGGCTGCCGGAGCACCGCCGAGGGAACTAGGAGAAAGTCGATGACCGACAACACCAAAGCGCAACGCGAAACCCGCGACTACCAGGCGGCCGACGCGGCCCACCACATCCACGCCTTCCTCGACCAGAAGGCGCTGAACGCCGAAGGCCCGCGGGTGATGGTGCGCGGCGAGGGCCTGTACCTGTGGGACAACGACGGCAACCGCTACCTGGACGGCATGTCCGGCCTGTGGTGCACCCAGCTGGGCTACGGGCGCAAGGACCTGACCGCCGCGGCGAGCGCGCAGATGGACCAGCTGCCGTACTACAACATGTTCTTCCACACCACCCACCCGGCGGTGATCGAGCTGTCCGAGCTGCTCTTCAGCCTGGTGCCGGGCCACTACAGCCACGCCATCTACACCAACTCCGGCTCCGAATCCAACGAGGTGCTGATCCGCACCGTGCGCCGCTACTGGCAGATCCTCGGCAAGCCGCAGAAGAAGATCATGATCGGCCGCTGGAACGGCTACCACGGCTCGACCCTGGCGGCCACCGCGCTGGGCGGCATGAAGTTCATGCACGAGATGGGCGGGATGATCCCGGACATCGCCCACATCGACGAGCCCTACTGGTTCGCCAACGGCGGCGACCTCACCCCCGAGGAATTCGGCCGCCGCTGCGCGCAGCAGCTGGAGGACAAGATCCTCGAGCTGGGCGCCGAGAACGTCGCCGGCTTCATCGCCGAGCCGTTCCAGGGCGCCGGCGGCATGATCTTCCCGCCGGAGAGCTACTGGCCGGAAATCCAGCGCATCTGCCGCAAGTACGACGTGCTGCTGTGCGCCGACGAAGTGATCGGCGGCTTCGGCCGCACCGGCGAATGGTTCGCCCACCAGCACTTCGGCTTCGAGCCGGACACCCTGTCCATCGCCAAGGGCCTGACCAGCGGCTACATCCCCATGGGCGGCCTGGTGCTGAGCAAGCGCATCGCCGAGGTGCTGGTGGAGCAGGGCGGCGTGTTCGCCCACGGCCTGACCTACTCCGGCCACCCGGTGGCGGCGGCGGTGGCCGTGGCCAACCTCAAGGCGCTGCGCGACGAGGGCATCGTCACCCAGGTCAAGAACGACACCGGCCCCTACCTGCAGCAGTGCCTGCGCGAGGTGTTCGGCAACCACCCGCTGATCGGCGAGATCCAGGGCGCCGGCCTGGTGGCGGCGCTGCAGTTCGTGCAGGACAAGGCCACCCGCAAGCGCTTCGACAACGAGAACGACCTGGCCTGGCGCTGCCGCACCATCGGCTTCGAGGAAGGCGTGATCATCCGCTCCACCCTCGGCCGCATGATCATGGCCCCGGCCCTGGTGGCCGGCCGCGCCGAGCTGGACGAGCTGGTGGACAAGACGCGCATCGCGGTGGACCGCACCGCGAAAGAGATCGGCGTGCTCTGACGCCAGTCTCGCAGGCGCTGCCTTCCGTAGGATGGCGTTGAGCGCAGCGATACCCATCGATGGGTATCGCCGCGCACATCCCCTCCTGCGAGCAGCGCCCTTCGCCACAACCGAACAACAACGCCGCGGGCCCACGCAGGCCCGCGCCGTGGAACCTTTTTGCCGCCCGTTCGGCAACTGCCCAGCAATCCAAACCAACAACGCCAACCGGCTGTGGGAGTTCGTTCCATGAAATCGTCCTTGCATTGCATCCTCGCCTGCGCGGTCCTCGCCGCCACCGGCGCCGCCCAGGCGCAGGATCTCACGGTGATCTCCTTCGGCGGCGCCACCAAGGCCGCCCAGGACAAGGCCTACTTCAAACCCTTCGATGCCAGCGGCGCAGGCAAGGTGATCGCCGGCGAGTACAACGGCGAGATGGCCAAGGTGAAGGCCATGGTCAACGTCGGCAAGGTCACCTGGGACGTGGTCGAGGTGGAAAGCCCCGAGCTGCTGCGCGGCTGCGACGAGGGCCTGTTCGAGCGCATCGACCCGGCCGCCATCGGCGACGAGTCGCAGTTCGTCCCCGGCACCTTCAGCGAGTGCGGCGTGGCCACCTACGTCTGGTCGATGGTCATGGCCTACGACAGCAAGCGCCTGGCCAAGGCGCCGACCTCCTGGGCGGACTTCTGGAACGTCAAGGACTACCCGGGCAAGCGCGGCCTGCGCAAGGGCGCCAAGTACACCCTGGAAGTGGCCCTGCTGGCCGACGGCGTGAAGCCCGAGGACCTGTACAAGGTGCTGGGCACCCCCGAGGGCGTCAGCCGCGCCTTCAGGAAACTCGACGAGATCAAGCCCTACATCCAGTGGTGGGAAGCCGGCGCGCAACCGCCGCAGTGGCTGGCCGCCGGCGACGTGGTGATGAGCGCCGCCTACAACGGCCGCATCGCCGCCGCGCAGAAGGAAGGCGTGCCGCTGGCCATCGTCTGGCCGGGCAGCCTCTACGACCCGGAATACTGGGCGGTGGTCAAGGGCACGCCGAACAAGGCCCTGGCCGAGAAGTTCATCGCCTTCGCCAGCCAGCCGCAGACGCAGAAGGTGTTCTCCGAGAACATCCCCTACGGCCCGGTGCACAAGGGCACCCTGGAACTGCTGCCGGCCGACGTGCAGGCCGCGCTGCCCACCGCCCCGGCCAACCTGCAGGGCGCCCGCTCGGTGGACTCGGCCTTCTGGGTCGACCACGGCGAGGAACTGGAACTGCGCTTCAACGCCTGGGCGGCCCGCTAAGGCCCCCGGCCAACCCGAGTGCCCGGCGCGCCGGGCACCGCTTTGCCTTGCGAGAACCACAATGACAACGACGCAAACCCCGGCGGCGACCCTGGAGCTGAGCACCATCCAGCCCATCGCCCGGCACGAACGCCACGGCCGCGCCCGCGACCTCTTCACCATCTGGTTCGGCAGCAACATCATGCTGCTCACCGTGGTCACGGGGGCGCTGGCCGTCACCGTGTTCCAGCTGTCCTTCGTCGCCGCGCTGCTGGCGCTGGTGCTGGGCAACCTGGTGGGCGGGGTGTTCATGGCCCTGCACTCGGCCCAGGGCCCGCAGCTGGGCGTGCCGCAGATGGTGCAGACGCGCGGCCAGTTCGGCTCCTTCGGCTCGCTGCTGGTGGTGGCCCTGGTGGTGATCATGTACCTGGGCTTCTTCGCCTCCAACCTGGTGCTCGGCGGCCAGACGCTGCACGCGCGCTTCCCGGCCGTGGCCACCAACGCCGGCATCCTGCTGGTGGGCGCGGTCAGCGTCGTCGCCACCGTCTTCGGCTACCGCCTGATCCACGGCTACACCCGGCTGATGTCCTGGCTGTCCGGCGCGGTGCTGCTGGTCAGCTTCGCCTGGGTGCTGTTCATCCACGGCCTGCCGGCGGACTTCCTGCAGCGCAACGGCTTCAACCTGCCGGGCTTCCTCGGCGCGCTGTCGATCGCCGCGCTCTGGCAGCTGGCCTATGCCCCCTACGTTTCCGACTACTCGCGCTACATGCCGCAGGACACCGGCGCGCGCACCGCGTTCTGGTCCAGCTACTGGGGCTGCTGCCTGGGCTCGATCCTGCCCATGGTCCTGGGTGTGATCGTCGGCCTGTGCCTGGATGGCGGCGACGTGGTCGCCGGGCTGATCGGCATGACCGGCGGCTTCAGCGCCGTGCTGGTGGCGGTGTTCTCCATCGGCATCGCCGCCACCAACGCCATGAACCTGTACTGCGGCACGCTCTCGGCGATCACCGTCGGCCAGACGCTGATCCCGGCCTGGGCGGCCGGCGCCGGCTGGCGCGCGCTGATCGCCCTGAGCCTGTTCGGCGGCTCGCTGGCCATCGCCCTGCTCGGCCAGGACAACTTCATGGCCAACTACACCAACTTCATCCTGCTGCTGCTCTACGTGCTGGTGCCCTGGAGCGCGATCAACCTGGTCGACTACTACCTGGTCGCCCACGGCCAGTACGACGTGCTGTCGTTCTTCCGCCGCGACGGCGGCATCTACGGCACCTTCAACTGGACCGCGGTGAACTGCTACGTGCTGGGCATCCTGGTGCAGGTGCCGTTCATGTCCACCGAGCTGTACACCGGGGTGGTGGCGCGCGCCATGAACGGCGCCGACATCTCCTGGATCGTCGGCCTGGGCGTGGTCTCGCCGGTCTATTGGGCGTTCAGCCGCAAGCGCCAGCGCGCCCTGGCGGAGGCCCGCGCATGAGCCGCCGCAGCGGGTTCTTCTTCGACGAGCGCTGCTTCTGGCACGCTGCCGGGCTGCACGCGCTGATCCTCCCGGTGGGCGGCTGGTTGCAGCCGCCGGCCGGCAGCGGCCACGCCGAATCGGCGGAGAGCAAGCGGCGGCTGAAGAGCCTGATGGACGTCTCGGGCCTGAGCGCGAAGCTCAAGCTTTCCAGCGCGCCGCTGGCCAGCGAAGAGGACCTGCTGCGCGTCCACCCGCTGGACTACCTGCAACGCTTCAAGGCCATGAGCGACGCCGGCCACGGCGAGCTGGGCGAGGAGGCCATGGTCGGCCCCGGCACCTACGAGATCGCCCGGCAGTCCGCCGGGCTGGCCATCGCCGCGGTGGACGCGGTGCTCAGCGGCGAACTGGACAACGCCTACGCGCTGTCGCGGCCGCCGGGCCACCATTGCCTGGCCGACCGCGGCATGGGCTTCTGCTACCTGGCCAACATTGCCGTGGCGGTGGAGGCGGCCAAGGCGCGTCACGGCATCCGCCGCGTCGCCGTGCTGGACTGGGACGTGCACCACGGCAACGGCACCCAGTCGATCTTCTATGGCCGCGACGACGTGCTGAGCCTGTCGATCCACCAGGCCGACTGCTTCCCGGTGGGTTCCGGCGCCGTGGAAGAGCAGGGCGAAGGCGCCGGCCTGGGCGCCAACGTCAACGTGCCGCTGTACCCCGGCAGTGGCGACGACGCCTATCGCCACGCCATGGAACGCATCATAGTACCGGCCCTGGAGCGCTTCCGACCGGAGCTGATCGTGGTCGCCTGCGGCTTCGACGCCAACGGCGTGGACCCGCTGGCGCGCATGCTCGCCCACAGCGAAACCTTCCGCGCCCTCACCCGCAGCGTGCGAGAGGCCGCCGAGCGCCTGTGCGACGGGCGCCTGGTGCTGGTCCACGAGGGCGGCTACGCCGAAGCCTACGTGCCCTTCTGCGGCCACGCGGTGATCGAGGAACTGGCCGGGGTGGCCACCGAGGTGGTCGACCCCTTCCTGCCGATGCTCGAAGGCCAGCAGCCGGACGCGGACTTCCGCGCCTTCCAGCGCCAGGCCATCGAGCGCATGGCGCAGAAGCTGGGCCTGTAGGCCGGGATCAAGCCTGTGGCAGCGTGCCCGGGCGCAGGTAAGTCAGCACGTGCGCGACGTAGTCGGCCTTGCCCAGTTCGACGCCCAGGCTGCGCAGGATGGCGTAGGCGGTGATGCAGTGGAAATAGAACTGCGGGAACGACCAGTCGCGGGCGTACTGCTGGCTGTCCATGTCGAAGATGATGCCGTTGGGCAGGTCGAGCGCGATCGGAGCCTCGGGCCGGCCATCGAGCGCGTCGCCGGGCAGGTCGGCGAGCGCTGCCAGCGCTTCGGCGATGCAGGCCCGGGCCTCGGCCAGGGTGCCCGGCCGCTCGTTCGACGCCCAGCCGTCGTTGCGCACCTGCAGCCACGCCTGCGGAACGGCCAGGCCACGTAGGCGGTAGGTCGGCTCCAGCGCCTGGAAGCAGGCGAAGCGCACCTGCGCGGCCAGCGGGTACATGTCCGGCGCCAGGCGTTGCGCCATCAGTTCGTCGACGTCGTTGCCGGCAGCGCTTTCATGGGCGGCGGCCTTGTCGAGCCATTGCGACAGGTTCGTGAGCATGTGGGTGAACGAGGGAACGAGCAGGCTGGTCAGCGACATGGCGGGCTCCGGGAAAGGGGAGCCGTCAGCTTAGTCCGGGCTCGCCGGCCGTGCTGCGCCATGAAGTCCCTGTCGTACTTGGCCTGCTGTGGATATCGCGGACGGAGTCCGCTCCTACCCCTCCAGGGAAGCACGGCTTTTCGTAGGATGGGTTGAGCGAAGCGATACCCATCCTACGAAGAGCATGCGGCGCGTGCTGGCTGTGGGTCCTTTGTCTCCGGCTGACTCCAGCCTCCCCGCACACGCCGAACGGTCCCCTCTCCCTCCGGGAGAGGGTTAGGGTGAGGGGCCGTTGAGGCACGGGGCGTCATGTTTGCCGTAGGAGCGGGCCCTGCCCGCGATTCGCGCGCAGGGCGCGCTCCTACAGGGGAATGCGGCGCAAAAAAAGAGGGAGCCCGAAGGCTCCCCTGGAGAGAAACCGCGGCGGGGGACGCCGCGGTCGGAGCGCTGGCCGCGGCTCAGGCGGCGCGGAACAGGTTGTGCGGGTCGATGACGAATTTCTTCGGCACGCCGGCATCGAACTCGCCGTAGCCCTTGGGCGCTTCGTCCAGGGTGATGACTTCCACCCCGACGATGTCGGCGATCTTGATGCGGTCCCACATGATCGCCTGCATCAGCTGGCGGTTGTACTTCATCACCGGGGTCTGGCCGGTGTGGAAGCTGTGCGACTTGGCCCAGCCCAGGCCGAAGCGGATGCTCAGGCTGCCGTGCTTGGCGGCGTCGTCCACCGCGCCCGGGTCCTCGGTGACGTACAGGCCGGGGATGCCGATCTGGCCGGCCACCCGGGTGATGCCCATCAGCGAGTTGAGCACGGTGGCCGGGGCCTCGTGCTGCGAACCGGAATGGCCGTGGCCGCGGGCCTCGAAGCCCACCGCATCGACCGCGCAGTCCACTTCCGGCTCGCCCAGCAGGTCGGCGATCTGCTCGTGCAGCGGGGTGTCCCTGGACAGGTCGGCGATCTCGAAGCCCTGGGCCTTGGCGTGGGCCAGGCGGGTCGGGTTGACGTCGCCGATGATCACCACCGCGGCGCCCAGCAGGCGGGCAGAAGCCGCAGCCGCCAGGCCGACGGGACCTGCGCCGGCGATGTACACGCTGCTGCCCGGGCCGACGCCGGCGGTGACCGCGCCGTGGTAGCCGGTGGGCAGGATGTCGGACAGGCAGGTCAGGTCGCGGATCTTCTCCATGGCCTTCTCGCGGTCCGGCAGCTTCAGCAGGTTGAAGTCGGCGTAGGGCACCAGCACGTATTCGGCCTGGCCGCCGACCCAGCCGCCCATGTCGACGTAGCCGTAGGCGCCGCCGGCGCGCGCCGGGTTGACCGTCAGGCAGACGCCGGTGTGCTGCTCCTTGCAGGTGCGGCAGTGACCGCAGGCGACGTTGAAGGGCACCGAGACCAGGTCGCCGATCTTCATGGTTTCCACGCCGCGGCCGATCTCCACCACTTCGCCGGTGATCTCGTGGCCCAGCACCAGGCCGGTGGGCGCGGTGGTGCGGCCGCGCACCATGTGCTGGTCGGAGCCGCAGATGTTGGTGGAGACCACCCGCAGGATCACCCCGTGGTCGATCTGCTTGCCTTGCGGGTCCTGCATCTTGGGATAGGGGATGTTCTGAACTTCGACCTTACCTGGGCCGAGATAAACCACACCACGATTGCCAGACATACGCATTCCTCTTTGTCGTTGTGGGTACAAATGCGCGGCGCGGCGGCCACGCGGCTTTGCACTGGGATGTCGTCTGTTGCGCGACAGGGCCGGGGTACAGCTGGCAGCCGGCGGGTCTGTCGGTGTTGCCTGTTGCTGGTTCCCCGCGTTCGCGGGGATGACGGGGGAGGGTGGTGATTCCCCTTTTCGTCATTCCCGCGTATGCGGGAACCCAGTGGCTTTCGGGGGGAGCCTCCAAGAGCCCCTCTCCCCAGCCCTGGCTGCGCGCCCCGCTCCGAAGGGAGAGGGGGCCGTCCTGAGCGGGGCTTGGGCTCCGGCTTTTTCCTTTAGCTTCCGGCTTCCAGCCTCCAGCGGCTCTTTAAAGCACCACCGTCCGATTCGCGTTGAGGAACACCCTCCGCTCGATGTGGTAGCCCACCGCTCGCGCCAGGGTCAGGCACTCGACGTCGCGGCCCTTGGCGATCAGGTCCTCGGGGTAGTGGGCGTGGTCCACGGCCTCGACGCCCTGGGCGATGATCGGGCCCTCGTCGAGGTCGTTGTTGATGTAGTGGGCGGTGGCGCCGACCAGCTTGACGCCCTTCTGGTACGCCTGGTGGTAGGGCTTGGCGCCCTTGAAGCCGGGCAGCAGCGAGTGGTGGATGTTGATCGCCCAGCCGTCCAGCCTGCGGCACAGCTCGGGGGAGAGCACCTGCATGTAGCGGGCGAGGATCACCAGTTCCGCGCCGCTTTGCTCGATCACCTGCCACACCTTGGCTTCCTGGGCGGCCTTGTCCTGCGGGTCGAGGGCGAAGTGGTGGTAGGGGATGCCGTGCCAGCGCGCCAGGGGCTCCAGGTCCGGGTGGTTGGAAACCACCGCCGCCACGTCCATCGGCAGCTGGCCGATGCGCTGGCGGTAGAGCAGGTCGTTCAGGCAGTGGTCGGCCTTGGAGACCATGATCACCACCTTGCTGCGGTAGCCCGGCGGGGTCAGTTCGGTCTTCATCTGGAAGGGCTCGACGCGCTCGGCCAGGCTGGCGCGGAAGGCCGCCTCGTCGAAGCCGGACGGGGCGCGGAACTCCACGCGGATGAAGAAGCGCTGGGCCAGGCGGTCGTCGAAGGAGTGGTGCTCGGTGACGTAGCACTGCTGTTCGAACAGGTGGCGCGTCACCACGTCGACGGTGCCGAGCAGGCTCGGGCTGTCGGCGGTGAGGATCCAGGTATCGGGGGTGCGGCTCATGGCGTGGCTCCGGTGGCGACGCGGGAGGGCGGGCCGGGTGGCCCGCCCGCCGGGATCAGGCGGCGATCTGCAGGCCGTACTCGGCGCTGGCGTCCTGCAGCCACAGCCAGAAGTAGTCGGCGAAGCTGCGGCGCACCACCAGTTCCCAGGTGTCCTCGCCGGTGTGGCGGATCACGCACTGGGACTTGGCGAAGATGCTGCCCACCGCCTTGCCCACCGGGAAGTTGCTCGGGTGCACGTCGTAGCTGGTGGACTTCATCAGCAGCTCGCGCACCTTCGGCCCGGTGAGTTCCAGCAGGGTCTGCCCGCCGCTGACGTTGACCACCGAGTAGTGCAGGTCTTCGCCGAGGGTTTCGCGCAGTTTCTTCTCAACAGTGAATTCCTCGCCGCCGGGGACGATCAGCAGCCACTCGTCCGGGCCCAGCCACTGCAGCGAGACCTCGCCCTTGGCTACCAGGCCCAGGGCCACCGGCAGCTCCAGGCCCAGGGCCTTGTGCACGCCTTCGGCGAAGGCCGCGTCATGGGCGCTGCCGCGCAGGGTCAGGTGGCCCAGCAGCTTCTTCTCGCGCAGGGTGATGCCGGCGTTGGCGACGCTGCGGCCGGCGAGCTTGTCCAGCTCGGCGTGGTGCAGCGGGGTCTCGACTTTCACCCCGGCTTCGGGGCATTGCTGGTAGAGGTTTGCCTTGCTCATTCGTATTCACCTTGGGGCGCCGTGCGCCCTGGAATCCTGACGCCCTCCTCCTGGCGGAGGAGGGCTCGGCCTTCGCTTGCGGCTTGTCGCTTACCGCTTGC
Source organism: Pseudomonas sp. M1 (assembly GCF_022760135.1). Classification (NCBI taxonomy): domain Bacteria; kingdom Pseudomonadati; phylum Pseudomonadota; class Gammaproteobacteria; order Pseudomonadales; family Pseudomonadaceae; genus Pseudomonas; species Pseudomonas sp. M1. Next base: position 6,691,483 of record NZ_CP094343.1, on the reverse strand, counting down.
AGCTGCTCTTAATCCACATTCTGCCGTTCGCCTTTCGGGTCGTAGAACACCGAGCTGCAGATTTCCGCCTCAATCACCCGGCCGTCGACCAGGGGCGCGTAGACCTTCTCGCCCATGCGCTTGAGGCCGCCCTTGACCACCGCCAGGGCGAAGCCGTAGCCGAGGGTGCTGCTCATGTAGCTGGAGGTGACGTGGCCGACCATGTTCATCGGGATCGACTGCTGGGTGGTGAATACCAGCTGGGCGCCTTCGGGCAGCACGTCCATGGGGTTGGTGGGTTTCAGCCCGACCAGTTGCTTGCGGTCTTCGCGCAGGCAGTCGGCGCGGTTCATGCCGCGCCAGCCGATCCACGAGAAGGGCTTGGTGCGGCCCACGGCCCACCCCATGTTGAGGTCGTCCGGGGTCACCGAGGCGTCGGTGTCCTGGCCGACGATGATGAAGCCCTTCTCGGCGCGCAGCACGTGCATGGTCTCGGTGCCGTATGGGGTCAGGTCGTACTTCTTGCCGGCCTCGACTATGGCTTCCAGCACGCCCATGGCGTAGTTGGCCTGGATGTTCACCTCGTAGGAGAGCTCGCCGGTGAAGGAGATGCGGAATATCCGCGCCGGCACGCCGGCCACCTTGCCTTCCTTCCAGGTCATGAAGGGGAAGGCGTCCTTGTCCAGGTCGATGTCGGTGACCTCGGCCAGCAGCTTGCGGCTGTTGGGGCCGGACAGGGTCAGGGTGGCCCAGTGGTCGGTGACCGAGGTGAAGTACACCTTCAGCTCCGGCCATTCGGTCTGGTGGTACAGCTCCAGCCACTCCAGCACGCGGGCGGCGCCGCCGGTGGTGGTGGTCATGACGAAGTGGTTGTCCGCCAGGCACGCGGTCACGCCGTCGTCGAAGACCATGCCGTCTTCCTTGCACATCAGGCCGTAGCGGGCCTTGCCCACGTCCAGCTTGGTCCAGGCGTTGGTGTAGACGCGGTTGAGGAACTCGCGGGCGTCCGGGCCCTGGATGTCGATCTTGCCCAGGGTGGAGGCGTCCAGCAGGCCCACCGACTCGCGCACCGCGCGGCATTCGCGGGCCACGGCGGCGTGCATGTCCTCGCCGGCTTTGGGGAAGTACCAGGGGCGCTTCCACTGGCCGACGTCCTCGAACTCGGCGCCGTTCTTCACGTGCCAGGCGTGCAGGGCGGTGAAGCGCACCGGCTCGAACAGGTGGCCGCAGTGGCGGCCGGCCACGGCGCCGAAGGTCACCGGGGTGTAGTTCGGGCGGAACATGGTGGTGCCGGTCTCGGCGATGCTCTTGCCCTGGGCGCGGGCGGCGATGGCCAGGCCGTTGATGTTGCCCAGCTTGCCCTGGTCGGTGCCGAAGCCCAGCGCGGTGTAGCGCTTGACGTGCTCGATGGACTCGAAGCCCTCGCGGCAGGCCAGTTCGATGGCCGCGGCGGTGACGTCGTTCTGCGGGTCGACGAACTGCTTGGGCGCGCGAGAAGTGGGCTTCTCGTGGGGCACCTGGAACAGCGCCACGGTCGGCTCTTCGACCCGCTCGGAAGCCTTCGGCAGCTCGCCTGCGACGGCCTTGAAGCCGGCGTCCTCGGCGGCCTGGGTGCCGGCGTTGTAGCCGTCCTGCAGGTTGTCGGCGAGGCGGAACACGCCGTTCACGGCGCCTGCGCAGATGCGCTTCTGCAGGCCTTCGCCGGGGACGAAGGCGAGGATGTCCTCGCGCCACTCGGGCTTGCCGCCCAGGTGCGAGGCCAGGTGCACCACCGGGCTGTAGCCGCCGGAGCTGGCGATCAGGTCGCAGTCCAGCCAGTCGCCGGGGGCGGTGACCTTCAGGCGGATGGGGTCGATGGCGGCGATTTTCGCGCCGCTCACGCGCTTGCCGCCGCGGGCTTCGATCACCGCGCTGCCGGTGATGACGCGCATGCCGCGCTTGCGGGCTTCTTCCACCCACTCGCCGCGCGGGTTGGCGCGGGCATCGGCGATGGCCACCACTTCCAGGCCGGCTTCCTGCCAGTCCAGGGCCACGCGGTAGGCGTAGTCGTTGTTGGTGGAGAGCACCAGCTTCTTGCCCGGCGCCACGCCGTAGCGGCGCACGTAGGTGGAGACCGCGCCGGCCAGCATGTTGCCCGGCAGGTCGTTGTTGGCGTACACCAGCGGCCGCTCGTGGGCGCCGGCGGCGAGCACCACGCGCTTGGCGCGCACGCGGTGCACGCGGTGGCGCACCTGGCCCAGCGGCGCGGTTTCACCCAGGTGGTCGGTGAGGCGCTCGTGGATGGTGAGGAAGTTGTGGTCGTGGTAGCCGTTCACCGTGGCGCGCGGCAGCAGCACGACTTCCGGCAGCGACTTCAGCTCGGCCAGCACCTGTGCCACCCATTCGGCGGCGGGCTTGCCGTCGAGGGTCTCGCGGGTGTCCAGCAGGCTGCCGCCGAACTCTTCCTGCTCGTCGGCCAGGATCACCCGGGCGCCGGTGCGCGCGGCGGCCAGGGCGGCGGCCAGGCCCGCGGGGCCGGCGCCGACCACCAGCACGTCGCAGTGGCGGTTCATCCAGTCGTAGCTGTCCGGGTCGACCTCGGTGGGCGCGCGGCCAAGGCCCGCGGCCTTGCGGATGTACTTCTCGTAGGTCAGCCACATGGACTGCGGGTACATGAAGGTCTTGTAGTAGAAGCCGGGGGGCATCATCTTGCCGCCGACCTTGCCGAACACGCCCATCAGGTCGTTCTGCACGTTCGGCCAGCCGTTGGTGCTGCTGGCCACCAGGCCCGGGTACAGGGCCTGCTGGGTGGCGCGCACGTTGGGCACCTGGGTGGCCTCGCGCGAGCCGATCTGCAGGATGGCGTTGGGCTCCTCGGCGCCGGCCGCGACTATGCCGCGGGCGCGGGAGTACTTGAAGCTGCGGCCGACCACGTCGACGCCGTTGGCCAGCAGGGCGGCGGCCAGGCTGTCGCCGGCGAAGCCCTGGTATTGCTGGCCGTTGAAGGTGAAGGTCAGCGGCTTGCTGCGGTCGATGCGACCGCCACGGGAAAGGCGATTGATCTGGCTCATGTTCAGGCCTTCGCGACTGCGGGCTGGGCGGCGGGTTTCTTCTCGGCGCTGGTCACGCTGGGTTTCTCGCCGATCTTGTAGGTTTCGAGGATCTCGTAGGTCACGGTGTGGCGGGTGGCGTTGAAGTACTGCCGGCAGCCGGCGGCGTGCACCCACAGCTCGTGGTGGATGCCGCGCGGGTTGTCGCGGAAGAACATGTAGTCGCCCCACTCCTCGTCGGTGCAGGCGCCGGGGTCCAGCGGGCGCGGGATGTGCGCCTGGCCCTTGGCGTGGAATTCCTCTTCGGAGCGCAGCTCGCCGCAATGGGGGCAGAAGATGTGAAGCATGGTCTAAACCTCCGGGGTTGCCTTCCGTGGGAGGCGGGGCGCCGGCTCTTCGCCGAACCACCCTCTCCCGCCCTTCGGGCACCCTCTCCCGCAAGCGGGAGAGGGGAATCAGTTGTCGCCCTGCGGGCGAGTGTTCAATGAGCTACTGCCGCAGCACCGTGCTCGTCGATGAGCGCGCCACTGTGGAAACGTTCGATGGAGAAGGGTGCGGCCAGCGGATGCGGCTCGCCGGTCGCCAGGGTGGCGGCGAAGACGTTGCCCGAGCCCGGGGTGGCCTTGAAGCCGCCGGTGCCCCAGCCGCAGTTGAAGAACAGGTTCTTCACCGGCGTCTTGCCGATGATCGGGCAGGCGTCCGGGGTGGTGTCGACGATGCCGCCCCACTGGCGGTTCATGCGCACGCGGGAGAGCACCGGGAACATCTCGACGATGGCCTGCAGGGTGTGCTCGATCACCGGGTAGGAGCCGCGCTGGCCGTAGCCGTTGTAGCCGTCGATGCCGGCGCCGATGACCAGGTCGCCCTTGTCCGACTGGCTGATGTAGCCGTGCACGGCGTTGGACATGATGACGCTGTCGATGATCGGCTTCAGCGGCTCGGAAACCAGGGCCTGTAGCGGGTGCGATTCGATCGGCAGGCGGAAGCCGGCGAGCTTGGCCATGTGCCCGGAGTTGCCCGCGGTGACCACGCCGACGCGCTTGGCGCCGATGAAGCCGCGGTTGGTCTCGACGCCGATCACCGCGCCGTCCTGCTTGCGGAAGCCGATGACCTCGGTCTGCTGGATCAGGTCCACGCCCAGGGCGTCGGCGGCGCGGGCGAAGCCCCAGGCTACCGCGTCGTGGCGGGCCACGCCGCCGCGACGCTGCACGGTGGAACCCATGATCGGGTAGCGGGCGCTCTTGGTGCAGTTCAGGTAGGGGATTTCCTCGGCCACCTGCTGGGCGTTCAGCAGCTCGCCGTCCACGCCGTTGAGGCGGTTGGCGCTGACGCGGCGCTCGCCGTCGCGCATGTCCTGCAGGGTGTGGCAGAGGTTGTAGACGCCGCGCTGGGAGAACATGACGTTGTAGTTAAGGTCCTGGGACAGGCCTTCCCACAGCTTCATGGCGTGCTCGTAGAGCTGCGCCGACTCGTCCCACAGGTAGTTGGAGCGGACGATGGTGGTGTTGCGCGCGGTGTTGCCGCCGCCCAGCCAGCCCTTCTCCACCACCGCGATGTTGCGGATGCCGTGTTCCTTGGCCAGGTAGTAGGCCGTGGCCAGGCCATGGCCGCCGCCGCCGACGATGACCACGTCGTACACCGGCTTGGGCGTGGGCGTGCGCCACATGCGCTGCCAGTTCTCGTGGTGGCTCAGTGAGTGCTTTAACAGGCCGAAGCCGGAGTAGCGTTGCATGTGGGTGCTCCTGAAAATCTCGTGTCGCGGCGTTCTACCTGTAGGAGCGGGCCCTGCCCGCGATGCTTTCGGCCATTCGCGGGCAGGGCCCGCTCCTACGGAGCAAGGGCCGCGGGAATCTCAACGATAGACCGGGAAGTCGGCGCACAGGCCGGCGACCTGTGTGGCCACCTTGGCCTCGACGTCGGCGTCGCCCAGGTGGTCGAGCACGTCGCAGATCCAGCCGGCCAGCTCGCGGCTCTGTTCTTCCTTCAGGCCCCGGCTGGTGATGGCCGGGGTGCCGACGCGGATGCCCGAGGTGACGAACGGGCTCTGCGGGTCGTTGGGCACGGCGTTCTTGTTCACCGTGATGCCCACGCGGCCGAGGGCGGCGTCGGCTTCCTTGCCGGTCAGGCCCTGCTTGACCAGGCTGATCAGCATCAGGTGGTTGTCGGTGCCGCCGGAGACCACGTCGTAGCCGCGGTCGATGAAGACTTCGGCCATGGCCTTGGCGTTCTTGATCACCTGGGCCTGGTAGTCCTTGAACTCCGGCTCCAGCGCTTCCTTGAAGCACACCGCCTTGGCGGCGATCACGTGCATCAGCGGGCCGCCCTGGGCGCCGGGGAACACCGCGGAGTTGAGCTTCTTCTCGATCTCCTCGTTGGAACGCGCCAGGATCAGGCCGCCGCGCGGGCCGCGCAGGGTCTTGTGGGTGGTGGTGGTGACCACGTCGGCGTAGGGCAGCGGGTTGGGGTACAGGCCGGCGGCCACCAGGCCGGCGACGTGGGCCATGTCGACGAACAGCAGCGCCCCGACCTTGTCGGCGATGGCGCGGAAGCGCGGGAAGTCGAGGGTCTTGGAGTAGGCGGAGAAGCCGGCGACGATCATCTTCGGCTTGTGTTCCACGGCCAGGCGCTCGACCTCGTCGTAGTCGATCAGCCCGGTGGCGGTGTCCAGGCCGTACTGCACGGCGTTGTACAGCTTGCCGGAGGAGGAGACCTTGGCGCCGTGGGTCAGGTGGCCGCCGTGGGCCAGGCTCATGCCCAGGAGGGTGTCGCCGGCGTTGAGCAGCGCCAGGTACACCGCCGAGTTGGCCGAGGAGCCGGAGTGCGGCTGGACGTTGGCGTAGTCGGCGCCGAACAGCTGCTTGGCGCGGTCGATGGCCAGCTGCTCGACCTTGTCGACGTGCTCGCAGCCGCCGTAGTAGCGCTTGCCCGGGTAGCCTTCGGCGTACTTGTTGGTCAGCCCGCTACCCTGGGCCTGCATGACGCGCTTGCTGGTGTAGTTCTCCGAGGCGATCAGCTCCAGGTGGTCTTCCTGGCGTTCTTCCTCGGCGGCCATGGCGGCGAAGAGTTCGTCGTCGTAGCCCTGGATCTGGTCATGCTTGCTGAACATCGCGGTCTCCGTGCGACAGGCGCGTCGCTTGTGGGTGGAGGCTGCCCTGACCGCCCGCGCCGGGAGCCTGGCAGGGCTCGGCGCGAAGGGATCGGTATTAGCCAGTTGCAATCGATTGTGCGCAATAGCCAGCCCCCCCATTTGCCTGTTTGCGACGTCAAAATGCCCAAACCTACCCGCGCGCTGCACCGCCCGTCCCTGCTTCGTCTGCGCCGGGCCCGCGACGGCCGCGAAGGCGTCGGCGCGACATCGCCAAGGGTGTAAGCTGGAGGCCGCCAGCGCCCCCGGCGCATGTCGCAGAAGAACAAGAAAAGCAGGCTGTCCTGACTGCCGTCGCCCCGCCCCGCGGAAAACGCCGTGCCAGCCAGCGCAGTGGAGGTATCGATAATGCTCAGCGCTGTCCCGACCAACGGTCGCGAACACCAACCCGACGCCGTTGCGGCCACCGCCACCAGGACCTTCGGCTTCCTGCTGGTGCCCAACTTCACCACCATCGGCTTCGCCTCGGCGGTGGAAACCCTGCGCATGGCCAACCTGGCGGCGCACCGGCCGCTGTACCGCACCCTGCAGATCGCCGCGGACCTGGAGCCGGTGCGCGCCAGCAATGGCATGCGCGTGGTGCCGGACCACGGCATCGACGAGGTGCCGCGCCTGGACGCGCTCTTCGTGGTCGGCTCCAACCCCATCCCGGCCAAGTGCGACCGGCGCCTGCTCGACTGGCTGCGCAAGCTGGCCCGCCAGGGCGTGCCGCTGGGCGGCATCTGCACCGGCAGCCACCTGCTGGCCAGCGCCGGGCTGCTCAAGGACTACCGCTGCACCATCCACTGGGAAGACATCGAGCAGCTCAAGGAACGCTTCCCCGGCATCGTCATCTCCAACCAGCTGTTCGAGCTGGACCGCGACCGCTACACCTGCTCCGGCGGCACCGCGGCCATGGACATGACCCTGCAGCTGATCGCCCGCGAGCCGGGCGGCGTGGAGATCGCCACCCGCGCCGCCGAGCTGCTGCTGTGCGACCGCATGCGCGGCTCCCGCGAGCAGCAGCGCATCCCCCTGCGGCAGAAGCTGGGCAGCGCCCAGCCCAAGCTGAGCCAGATCGTGGCGATCATGGAGGCCAACCTGGAGGAGCCGCTGGAGCTGGACGAACTGGCGCAGCTCAACGAGGTGTCGGTGCGCCAGCTGGAACGCCTGTTCCACAAATACCTGCAGCGCACCCCCAGCCAGTACTACCTGGAACTGCGCCTGAACCGCGCCCGCGACCTGCTGTTGCGCAGCGAGGCGCAGATCCGCGAAATCGCCCTGTCCTGCGGCTTCACCTCGCCGGCGCACTTCTCCAAGTGCTACAGCCGCTTCTTCGGCTGCTCGCCGCGCGGCCAGCGCAAGCAGAGCCCACTGGGGGCCTGAAACGCGAAAAGCCGTGCCCGGGGGCACGGCTTTTCGTTACGGATGGCGCGGCTGCCTCAATCCTCCATCGGCCGGTGCGCCGTCTCCCGTACGCAGAGCATCGCCAGCAGCGCCACCGCCGCCGCGGCCACCAGCATCCAGGCCGGCGCCAGCTTGTTGCCGGTGAGGCTGATCAGCCAGGTGGCGATGAACGGCGCGGTGCCGCCGAACAGAGCGTTGGCGGTGTTGAAGCTGAAGGCGAAGCCGGTGTAGCGCACGCGGGTGGGGAAGATTTCCGCGAGGAAGCAGGGCAGGGTGCCGTCGTTCATCGCCAGCATCAGGCCGAATCCGATCTGGATCAGCAGGATGAAGGCGAAGCCCTGGTTGCCCAGCAGGCGGAACAGCGGCACGGTGAGCGCCAGGAACAGCAGCGAGGCGGCCACCAGCATGGTCTTGCGGCCGAAGCGGTCGGACAGCTTGCCCATCAGGAAGATGAAGCCGATGTAGGTGGCCAGCGACACGGTGGAGGCGAGGAAGGAATCGCTCTCGCTCATGCCCATCTCGGCGGACAGGTAGGTCGGCATATAGCTGAGGATCAGGTAGAAGGCCACCGCGTTCAGGCAGGTGGCGCCCACGGCCACCAGCAGGTGCTTGCGGTGGGTGCCGAACAGCTCGCGGATCGGCGCGCGGTGCTGGCCCTGCTTCTGCTCCATGGCCGCTTCCATCTCGCGGAACTTCGGGGTATCGGCCAGGTGCAGGCGGATGTAGCGGCCGATCAGGCCCAGGGGCGCGGCCAGCAGGAAGGGCAGGCGCCAGCCCCATTCGTGCAGCTGGGCGCTGTCCAGGTGGGTATACAGCTGGGCGGCGAACAGCGAACCCACCAGCAGCCCGGCGGCGGTGCTGGCCGGCACCAGGCAGGTGTAGAAGCCGCGCTTGCCTTCCGGGGCGTACTCGGCGAGGAAGGCCGAGGCGCCAGCGTATTCGCCCGAGGCGGAGAAACCCTGCACCAGGCGGATGGCCAGCAGCAGCCCCGGCGCCGCCAGGCCGGCCTGGGCATAGCCGGGCAGCAGGGCGATGCAGAAGGTCGAGCCGGACATGATCAGGATCGACAGCGACAGCGCGTTGCGCCGGCCGAAGCGGTCGCCGATGTGGCCCCAGACGATGCCGCCGATGGGCCGCACGATGAACGACAGGGCGAACACCGCGAAGGTGGCCAGCAGGCCGGAGACCTTGTCGGTCTGCGGGAAGAACACCACGGCGATGACTGCCGCCAGGTAGCCGTAGGCGGCGTAGTCGAACCACTCGACGAAGTTGCCCATGAAGGCCGCGCTGGCGGCCCGGCGCAGGACGCGGCGTTCCTCGGAGACGGGGGCGTTCATGGCGCTTCGGCCGTAGGCCAGGGGTTGCTGGGAGAGGCTCATTGTGCGCCTCCCGCCGGTTGGGCGCAGTGTTGCGCGGGGGTGTCGGGAGCGCCGCTGGCGCCGTGCGTGAAGGTGACCATTGCCCATACCTCTGTTGTTATCGAAATGGAAGTTCGGCAGCGGGTAAGTCGTGGCTGGCGCGGATACGCCCGGCGCAGCCTCTTGTTCTTATCGGTCGTGGCACCGCCCCGGGGCGGTGGTGCTCGTTCTGCAAGCGAAGAAGCCGCGTGCTGTGCGCACGCGGCTCCCGAGGTCATTTACGGATGATGTTGCGCTGCGGCCCGTAGGGGAACCGGGTGATGTTCTCGGCGCCCTGTTCGGTGACGATCAGGATGTCGTGCTCGCGGTAGCCGCCGGCGCCCGGCAGGCCCTCGGGGAGCATGATCATCGGCTCCATGGAGACCACCATGCCCGGCTCCAGCACCGTGTCGATGTCCTCGCGCAGCTCAAGGCCGGCCTCGCGCCCGTAGTAGTGGCTGAGGGTGCCGAAGGAGTGGCCGTAGCCGAAGGTGCGGTATTGCAGCAGGTCGTGTTCCAGGTAGATCTCGTTCAGCTCACGGGCGATGTCGCAGCAGCGCGCGCCGGGCCTGATCAGCTTCAGGCCGGCCTCGTGGACCTTGACGTTGACCTCCCACAGGCGCAGGTGCTCGTCGGAGCAGTGGTCGAGGAACAGGGTGCGCTCCAGGGCGGTGTAGTAGCCGGCGATCATCGGGAAGCAGTTCAGGCTGAGGATGTCGCCCTTGTTCACCTTGCGCGAGGTCACCGGGTTGTGCGCGCCGTCGGTGTTGATGCCGGACTGGAACCAGGTCCAGGTGTCCATCAGCTCGCCGTCGGGGAAGCGCTTGGCAATCTCGCGGATCATGGCCTGGGTGGCGTGCAGGGCCACTTCGTATTCCGGCACCTGGTCGTGCAGCGCCTCGACCACCGCGGCGCCGCCGATGTCGGCCACCTGGGCGCCGTGGCGGATGATGGCGTGCTCTTCGGCGGACTTGATCATGCGCATGCGCATGCAGGCGGCGGCCACGTCCACCAGCTCGCCCTCGGGATAGCGGGCGGCGAGCTTGTCGCGGTTCTGCAGATTCAGGTGGTCGAACTCCACGCCGATGCGCCGGGCCTTGGGCAGGGCCTGCTGGATGGCGGCGAAGTAGTTGTCGCGCTGCCAGTCGGTGTAGACGATGTTGTCGGTGCCCTGGGTGCGGCGCCAGGGCTGGCCGCCGTCGATGTTGGCGCTGATGCTGACCACAGCGTCCTGGGTGACCACCAGGGCGTAGGGGCGGCCGAAGGAGCAGTAGAGGAAGTCGGAGTAGTAGTTGATGTTGTGGTAGGAGGTGAAGACCGCGGCATCGATGCCCGCCTCGGCCAGGTGGGCGCGCAGTCTGGCCTGGCGGTTGGCGTATTCCTGCCCGGAGAAGGTCGGGCGGACCTTCTGGCCGTTGCGGATGCGGATCGTCTGGGGCATTTGCATGGCGTTCTTCCTCGCTGCTTCTTGTCGGTCGACGCGCCTTTCTGGCCCGTCGTTGGAAGGCATTGCAGCAGAAGGCCGGGGCGCTCTTTTGCACGAATCCGACCCGAACTTGGACGTATCCGCTCGGCCCGCGCCGGGGCGCTCTTCGTAGGATGGGTTGAGCTTGCGAAACCCACCGCCATGGCCTGATGGGTATCGCAAGCTCAACCCATCCTACGGGGGTGTTTCTCGGTGTCGTGGGCGCAAAAAAAGAGGCCCGCAACGTGCTGCCGACACGTGCGGGCCTGTGGTGCAACCGGGGAAAGGGCTAGTGCAGCGCTGCCTGGCGCCGCTCCTGGGTCGGCGGGCGGCCGAAGTGCTCGCGGTAGCAGCGGGTGAAATGCTGCTGGCAGGGGAAGCCGCAGGCCCGCGCCACCTCGGCCAGCGGCCGGGCGCTGCCGCGCAGCAGCTGGCGGGCGTGGGCCAGGCGCAGGCGCTGGTAGTAGCGCGCCGGCGTGCATTGCAGGTAGCGCTGGAACAGGCGCTCCACCTGGCGCCGCGACAGGCCCAGGGTGGCCGCCAGCTGCGGCATGCCCAGGGGCCGCGTGAGGTGCGCGCGCATCAGCGCGATGGCGCGCTGCAGGCCGGCATGGGGCGGCGTGGAGGCCTGGAGGGTGCCCAGGCTGCGTTCGTCGTCGAGGATGGTGCGCACGGCCTGGGCCAGCGCCGGGCCCTGGCTGCGGCCGATCAGTTGCAGCAGGGCGCTGGCGCAGTCGCCCTCGCCGCTCGCCGGGCGGCAGCCTTCCGGGCCGCAGAGCAGCAGCAGGTCGGCCGGCGGGCGCTGGGCGAGGCTGGCGTCGCAGTTCACGCACAGGCCGCTGCTGGCCCTGGCGGGGCCGCCGTCCAGACTCAGCAGGGCCCAGACGGCGCAGCTGGCGCCGGCCAGCAGGTTGGCCTGGCGCAGCGGCTCCAGGGCCAGCGCCAGGGCGAACAGGTCGAAGCCGTCCTGCAGCAGGAAGTTCACGTGGGCCGGGGCGGTGTCGTGCATGGCGCTCTCCTCAGCACTCGATGATGCTGACGGCCAGGCCGCCGCGGGAGGTTTCCTTGTACTTGTCGTGCATGTCGGCGCCGGTGTCGCGCATGGTGCGGATGGCCTGGTCGAGGCTGATGAAGTGCTGGCCGTCGCCACGCAGGGCCATCTGCGCGGCGTTGATGGCCTTCACCGCGGCGATGGCGTTGCGCTCGATGCAGGGCACCTGGACCAGGCCGCCGACCGGGTCGCAGGTCAGGCCCAGGTTGTGCTCCAGGCCGATCTCGGCGGCGTTCTCGACCTGCTCGGGGCTGGCGCCGAGCACTTCGGCCAGGCCGGCGGCGGCCATGGCGCAGGCCGAGCCGACCTCGCCCTGGCAACCGACTTCGGCGCCGGAGATGGAGGCGTTCTTCTTGCACAGGATGCCCACCGCGGCGGCGGCGAGGAAGAAGTCCACCACGTCCTGCTCGCTGGCATCGGGGTTGAAGCGCATGTAGTAGTGCAGCACCGCCGGGACGATGCCGGCCGCGCCGTTGGTGGGCGCAGTGACCATGCGCCCGCCGGCGGCATTCTCCTCGTTGACCGCCAGGGCGTAGAGGTTGACCCACTCCATGGCGCTGAGGGTGGAGCCGATGACGTTGGGCTTGCCGATCTCCAGCAGGTTGCGGTGCAGGCGGGCGGCGCGACGCTGCACGTTGAGGCCGCCGGGGAGGATGCCCTCGGCCTTGAGGCCGTTGTTCACGCAGTCCTGCATGGCGCGCCAGATGCGCATCAGGCCGTCGCGGGTGTCGGTGTCGCTGCGCCACATGCGCTCATTGGCCAGCATCAGCTGGGACACGCGCAGGTTGTGGCGGCGGCACAGCTGCAGTAGCTCGGCGGCGCTGTTGAAGTCATAGGGCAGGCGGGTGGCGTCCTGGTCGAGACTGCCGGTGGCGGCCTGCTCGGCATCGACGACGAAGCCGCCGCCGATGGAGTAATAGGTGTCGGCGTACAGCTCGGCGTCACCCTCGTAGGCGACCAGGCTCATGGCATTGGGGTGGTAGGGCAGGTTCTCCTCCAGCAGGCGCATGTCGCGCACCCAGTCGAAGGCAATGCGCCGCTCGCCGGCCAGGAGCAGTTCGCCGCTGCCAAGTAACTCGGCCATGCGCGGGGCGATCTGGCTGGGATCGATGCGGTCGGGCCATTCGCCCATCAGGCCCATGATCACGGCGCGGTCGGTGCCGTGGCCGACGCCGGTGGCGGAGAGCGAACCGTAGAGCTTCACTTCGACGCGGTCGACGCGGGGCAGCAACTGGCGCTCGCGTAGGGCGCCGACGAACAGGGCGGCGGCGCGCATGGGGCCAACGGTATGCGAGCTGGAAGGGCCGATACCGATCTTGAACAGGTCGAACACACTGATGGCCATGCCGGGGGCTCCTCGAATGGCGATGCCGCTGCCGCCGATTCTCGGCTGCCTGGCCGGGGAAAAGATGTCCGCTCCCGACCTGAAAATGCACCTGGCTGCCACCGGGCCACTGCTGCGCGCCGCGCCGCCCGCGGCTAGAATGCCGCCACTGTCAAACCCGAGGACGCCATGAAACGCTCCCTGATCCTGCTCAGCGCCCTGATGCTCGGCGCGACCCTCCACGGCTGCGGCGGTGGCGACGACAAGGCCAAGGCCGAGAAGGCCGCGGCCGCCGCGGTACCGGCCGACAGCTGCACCGGCCACCCGCTGGAAAAGGCCCTGCCGCCGAGCAAGGAAATGTACGGCTACCCGTTCATCTCCCGCGAATGCGGCTACAACGACGCCAAGCTGGTGTACGGCACCGCCGACGGCAGCCGCCACCTGGAGATCAGCCTGATCGACACCGGCATGCCGGCGCCGGCCCAGGATGCCAACAGCGAGCAGGCCATCGCCTACCGTGGTGCGCAGGACAAGCTGCGCGACATGACGCATTCCAGCCTGACGCTGCTGAACAAGACTCGCGAGACCGCGATCAAGAATGGCACCGCCGACAAGTTCGGTGGCGACGACTATCTGCCGGTGATCGACACCACCCGCATGGGGGATCCCCTGGGCATAGTCGCGCCGGCCAAGGGCGAGGCGGGTGAGTCCAGCCTGACCGGGCTGATCAAGGGGCGCTACGTGCTGACACTGAGCAGCCCGGACAAGCCCAATGGCGGTAGCACCCAGTCCATGCGGCAGTTGTTCGTGCCTATCGTCGAGCAGATGAAGTTGACGGCGTTGCCCTGATCGACTGCCTGGGCTCCCGGCCACGCCGGAGGCCCAGGTGGCACGAATGGCCCCATTCGCGAGCCGTCGTAGGATGGCGTTGAGCGAAGCGATACCCATCACCGCGACCGCATGGGTTTCGCCAAGGCTCAACCCATCCTACGAAAAGCACCTCGGCGCAGCCGGCAAGACAGTCGCTTGCACGGGCGTAGGAGCGGACTTTGTCCGCGATTGGATTCCCCCAGCCACGCCGAACAGCCCCCACCGTAGGATGGCGTTGAGCAGCGATACCCATCACCGCGACCGCATGGGTTTCGCCAAGGCTCAACCCATCCTACGAAAAGCACCCCGGCGCAGCCGGCAAGACAGTCGCTCCTACAAAAGCTGCGATTTCGCTACGCTGCCTGTGGATGACTTTTATCTTCCCGAGGCAGCTTTCGATGTTCGACATTTCCCAGCAATTCGCCAGCGACAACTATTCCGGCATCTGCCCGGAAGCCTGGGCCGCCATGGCCGAGGCCAACCGCGGCCATGAGCGGGCCTACGGCGACGACCAGTGGACGGCGCGCGCTTCCGACCACTTCCGCGAGCTGTTCGAGACCGATTGCGAGGTGTTCTTCGCCTTCAACGGCACCGCCGCCAACTCCCTGGCCCTGGCCGCCCTGTGCCAGAGCTACCACAGCGTGATCTGCGCCGAGACCGCCCACGTCGAGACCGACGAGTGCGGCGCCCCGGAGTTCTTCTCCAACGGCTCCAAGCTGCTGCTGGCGCGCACCGACGAGCAGGGCAAGCTGACCCCTGCGGCGATCCGCGAGATCGCCCTGAAGCGCCAGGACATCCACTATCCCAAGCCGCGGGTAGTGACCCTCACCCAGGCCACCGAGGTCGGCACCGTCTACCGCCCGGACGAACTGGGCGCGCTGAGCGCCACCTGCCGCGAGCTGGGCCTGCACCTGCACATGGACGGCGCGCGCTTCTCCAATGCCTGCGCCTTCCTCGGCGCCACCCCGGCGGAGCTGACCTGGAAGGCCGGCGTCGAGGTGCTGTGCTTCGGCGGCACCAAGAACGGCATGGCGGTGGGCGAGGCCATCCTGTTCTTCGACCGCGAACTGGCCGAAGGCTTCGACTACCGCTGCAAGCAGGCCGGCCAGTTGGCCTCGAAGATGCGCTTCCTCGCCGCGCCCTGGGTCGGGGTGCTGCAGGATGACGCCTGGCTGCACTATGCCAACCACGCCAACCAGTGCGCACGCCTGCTGGCGCAGCGGGTGGCCGACGTGCCGGGCGTGCAGCTGATGTTCCCGGTGGAGGCCAACGGGGTGTTCCTGCAGATGTCCGAACCGGCCCTGGAAGCCCTGCGCCAGCGCGGCTGGCGCTTCTACACCTTCATCGGCGCCGGCGGCGCGCGCTTCATGTGCTCCTGGGACACCGAGCTGGAGCGTGTCGAGGCCCTGGCGCAGGACATTCGCCAGGTAATGGGCGCCGTCGCCTGAGTTGTCCACCGAATCTGTCGAAAACCCTGTGCGCAGCCTGTGGCCGGGCTGTGCGCAGGAGGCTGGCATATCGTGTGCGGACCATGGCGGCGGAGCATTCGTCACCGTAGCCCTGGGTCTGGCCATACTGGCTGAACATCGTGGTATCCGTGCGGCGCACATTTGCGACACGCCTGTCGCTGACGAAACGGCGTACTTGCGAATCGGATGCACCTGGCATTGGCGAGGGGAGCTATTTGACAAGGTACATGGGTTCCCAATGATGGAGTCCTGCCATGTCCAAGCCTGCTGCCCGCCAGACCGACATCGATGCCTGCCCGCTACCAGGGCATGGCTCCAATCCTACTGTCACGGGCTCACCCGACGTACTGATCAATGGCCTGCCGGCGCTGCGCGTTGGCGACAGCAGTGCCTGCGGCGACGTGGTTGTCGAGGGGATGACCAGCATCCTGGTCAATGGCCGGCCGCTCGCCTTCCAGGGAAGCACTACCGCCCATGGCGGCGTGATCATTTCCGGATCTGGCGATGTGCTCATTGGTAACCAGCACACGCCGGCGCCTTTCGTGCCGCCGGCGCCCATGCCCAATACCTTTCAGGACAGGTTTCAGCTGGTCTGTTCGCAGACCGGTGAACCGCTGCCCCATTACCCCTACGTCATTCGTCGTGCCAATGGCGCAATGGAGAAGGGCGTATCCGATGACCAAGGATTCACCCACCTGGTCAGATGCGTGGGCGAAGCGGAGAAGGTCCAGATTCTCGCGGGAGGTGACGCATGAGCGGCGAGGCCGATGCCGCTCTTAAAGCGCCCGGGGTCGCCGATACACGAGAACTGACCCCGGCGGCAGACCAGGCGGTGAAAAAGATTCCGGTGGTCGTGAAAACGGCGGTGGTGTTTTTTATCGGTGGTGCGGCGGACAGGGAGTCCTATTACTTCCAGGGACCGAACGACAACGTCGATGAGGCCAAGAAGATACTGGATGCCGATTTTGAAATGCAGAATCAGGCAGGCGCGTACGCCTCCTATCATGTGGGCTACAGCGACGTGCGAGGCGGCAGGGACATCAGAAAGTACGTGCTGAGCAAGATTGTCTCCAAGGCCATGCCCGTCTACCTGGTGGGGCATAGTCTGGGTGGCTGGAACGGCGCACACCTTTCGCAGATCCTCAGCGACAAGGGCTACAAGGTGAAGGCGCTGATAACGCTCGACCCGGTCGGGGAGGGCTCCATTGTCTGGGTGGGTTCGGACATCTACATGAACAAGCCAACGCCGCAGGCCGAATTCTGGATCAATGTTCGCGCCAATGCCGAGAGTCCGGACGCGTCGGACCGCGTTGCCGAATTCGGTGAGCGCTGGATTCCCCAGGGTGCCAATATCAGTGTTGTAGCGAACATCCACCACGCCAATGCCGGCCGGATGTTCACGGTCATGATGCCGCAGGGCTTCTCGCCCTATGACTATCTCAGGCGTTCCATCCAGGAGTACCTGGCGAAATGAACAAGGTGCGGGTGTTCGCTTCGCTGCTTATCGTCTCGCTCTGTTCGGCGTGCATGAGAGACCATCACCAGCCGATCGCCAACCTGGCCTACCTTCGTTCGCAACCGGTGGAAGGTCGTATCAGCTTCCATCTTTACTTCGCCTCCGATCTGGATCTCGACGAGGTCTATTCCCATCTGGAGGGGAGCGGCAAGATCGGGCAGCGGCTTTACTGCTCCCTCGAGCGTGAGCCGCAGTTCAGCATGGGCCATGTGATCCCGGCGTTCGGCGAGGGTACCGTCGAACGTATTGGCCAGGGCGGTGGCCGTTATCTCTATCTCTCCAGCCTGCACTTCGCGGAAACCAGTGACGAGGGCCGGTCGGATCGATTCATTGACCAGCGGCGTTTCAAGGAGATTCTTGCCGGGCGCAGGAGCGTCCCGTGCAAGGTGGTGATGACTGCCTACGGCTACAAGGCCTATTTCTCCAACATCCTCCTGCTGCCTGCAGACGACCTGCTGCCCATGCTGCCGGAGCAATGACGAGCCCGCGGGGCGACGCAGTGCCTCCCTTTGGCGCCTCCATACCTGCATCGGCGCCTGCGGCGTGTTCCTAGACACCGAAGTCGAGCGTGTCGAGGCCCTGGCGCAGGACATTCGCCAGGTGATGGGCGCCGCCGCCTGAGTTGTCCACCGAATCTGTCGAAAACCCTGTGCGCAGCCTGTGGCCGGGCTGTGCGCAGGCGGCTGGCGGGCGCATGGCCGCTGGGCCGGGCCAGAGCGCTCGGGGTTTGTCCGGCGGGCTGGATTCTGCCCCCGGAATCTGTTGGCCTTGCTGTGGATAAAGTGTGAATGAATACCTTCGCGCCAGGCCTGGCGGGGCCTGCGCGCGGCTGTACGTTTTTTGTCCTGATTTTTCCTGCACGCCTTGATTTTCAAGCACTTGCCTTGGTCCATCGCTAGCCGACGAGTTGCCCACAATGGCTGTGGAGCGAGGCGCGGGAAAGCTGTGGAAAAGCTGTCGGTGGATGGCTGCACGAGCGAAACGGCGAGGGCTGTCGGGTATTGCTGGTTTTTTCGCCAATGGCCCTGTCCGAGGGGGCCGCGGAAAAAACCGGCGGCGAATGGTCGCGGGCTGTCCACGGCTTCTGTTGAACGGCTTGTGACAAAGCTGTGGATAAACTGCCGCTGGACAGGCTTGTCGGGGCTTGCGCGGCACTGCTCAAAAAATCACCAGCGTTGCGCTTGAAGGCCCGTGGCACAAGGCTTTCCAGCTTCCCCGGCGAATCTCCCGAACTGTCCACAACGGCTGTGGAGGCAAGCCTCAGCAAGCTGTGGAAAAGCTGTGATGAAACGGCTGTGGCAGGCATGCCCGCTGGGCTCGTGGCGCCTGGCTGTTTTTTGCCCAGAGAGTCCCGAGGTGCTACCTATACTTGCCGTTACCCTGCCTGGGAGGTGCCCCATGTCGAACTACTCGGTCGAACAGATCCGCACGGTCGCCCTGGTCGGCCATGGCGACAGCGGCAAGACCCTGCTCGCCGAAGCCCTGCTGCAGCGCAGCGGCGCCATTCCCGCGATGGGCTCGCTGGAGCGCGGCGACACCCTGTGCGACGCCGACCCGCTGGAGCGCGACTATCACCATTCGCTGTCCGCCGCGCTGGCGTACTTCGAGCACGAGGGCGCGCACGTCCAGCTCATCGATACCCCCGGCCTGCCCGACTTCATCGGCCACGCGCTGCCGGCCCTGGCGGCGGTGGAGACCGCGCTGGTGGTGGTCAACGCGCAGAACGGCATCGAGCTGAACACTCACCGCATGATGGACTGGGCCGCCGAGCGCGGGCTGTGCCGGATGCTGGTGGTGAACAAGATCGACGCCGAGCGCGTCGACCTGCCGACGCTGCTGGCCGACCTGCGCGAAGCCTTCGGCAAGGAGGTGCTGCCGCTGAACCTGCCGGCCGGCGGTGCGACGCGGGTGGCCGACTGCTTCTTCGCGCCCGCCGGCGAGGCGGACTTCTCCTCGGTGGAGGAGGCGCACCAGGCGTTGGTCGACCAGGTCGTGGAGGTCGACGAGGAGTTGATGGCGCGCTACCTGGAGCAGGGCTCGATCCAGCCGGAGGAACTCCACGAACCCTTCGAGCGGGCCCTGCGCGAAGGCCACCTGATTCCCCTATGCTTCGTCTCGGCGCGCACCGGCGCCGGCGTCGACGAGTTGCTGACGGCGCTGGCGCGGCTGGCGCCCAACCCCGCCGAAGGCAACCCGCCGCTGTTCGAGCGGCTGGACGAGCAGGGCGGCGCCAGGCCCTTTTGCTCGCAGCCGGACCCCGAGGCCCACGTGCTGGCCCATGTGTTCAAGGTGGTGATCGACCCCTTCGTCGGCCGCCTGGCGGTGTTCCGCGTGCACCAGGGCACCGTGCGCCGCGACATGCAGCTGTTCGCCGGGGACGGCCGCAAGCCGTTCAAGGTCGGCCACCTGCTGCGCCTGCAGGGCAAGCGCCACGAGGAGGTGCCGCAACTGATCCCCGGCGACTTCGGTGCGCTGACCAAGGTCGAGGAGCTGGAGTTCGACGTGGTCCTGCACGACTCCCACGACGAGGACCACATCCGCCTGGCGCCGCTGGACTTCCCCACGCCCATGCAAGGCCTGGCCATCGAGGCCGGCCGCCGCGGCGACGAGCAGCGCCTGGCCGAGGTGATGCAGCGCCTGCTGGCCGAGGACCCCTGCGTGCGCCTGGACTACAACGCCTCCACCCAGGAAACCGTGCTGCGCGGCATGGGCGAACTGCACCTGCGCTACCTGCTGGAGCGCCTGACCGGCAGCTACAAGCTGGAAGTGAACACCCGAGCGCCCAGCGTGCCCTACCGCGAGACGGCGACGCGCCCGGCCGAGGGCCATTGCCGGCACAAGAAGCAGACCGGCGGCGCCGGCCAGTTCGGCGAGGTGTTCCTGCGTGTGGAGCCGCTGC
Organism: Pseudomonas sp. M1; assembly: GCF_022760135.1. Lineage (NCBI taxonomy): Bacteria > Pseudomonadati > Pseudomonadota > Gammaproteobacteria > Pseudomonadales > Pseudomonadaceae > Pseudomonas > Pseudomonas sp. M1. The sequence continues at coordinate 6,671,953 of NZ_CP094343.1, read as the reverse complement.
CGCGCGGGGCCGGCTTCGAGTTCGTCGACGCCATCAAGGGCGGGGTGATCCCGGGGCAGTTCATCCCCTCGGTGGAGAAGGGCGTGCGCGCGGCGCTGGCCGCCGGGCCCCTGGCCGGCTTTCCGGTGGAGGACGTGAAGGTCACGGTGTTCGACGGCAAGAGCCACTCGGTGGACTCCAAGGACATCGCCTTCCAGGCCGCCGGGCGCAAGGCCATGCTCGACGCCCTGCGCAACGCCGGGGGGCTGGTGCTGGAGCCGGTGGTGAACATCGCGGTAACGGCGCCGGAGGCGCGCCTGGGCGACATCACCGCCGACCTCACCGGCCGCCGCGGCCAGGTGCTGGGCACCGAGCCGCTGTCGGCCCGCGCCACCCTGGTGCGCGGCCAGGTGCCGCTGGCGGAGCTGGAGGGCTACGCCAACCGGCTGAAGGCGATCACCGCCGGGCAGGGCTTCTTCACCCTGGAGGCCAGCCACTACAACCCCGTGCCGCAGGACGTGCAGCAGCGCCTGGCCAGTGGGTACAAGGCGGTGCAGGAAGAAGACTGAGGAGGCCGGGTCCTGTCTTGCCGGCTGCGCCGGAGCGCTCTTACGAGAAGCCGTGTCCGCCCGGCGTGGCAGGAGCAACTGTCTTGCGCCGAGGTGCTTTTCGTAGGATGGGTTGAGCTTGCGAAACCCATGCGGTTGCGCTGATGGGTATCGCTTCGTTCAACGCCATCCTACGAAAAGCCGTGCTTCCTGGAACCGTAGGAGCGGGCCCTGCGCGCGAATCGCGGGCAGGGCCCGCTCCTACAGGGGCCCCAGGCGCATCAATTCAGATGCAATTCCACCCCGAAGCGCCGCGACAGGCACGGCCACTGCTTCCAGGCGGTGACCGTCTGCGGATCGCTCAGGCGGGCGCGGTAGGCTTGCGCCGCCGGGCTGGCGAAGACGCTGTCGTCGAGCATCGAGTCCACCGCGTGGTGCACGGCCTCGTCCAGCTGGTTGGCGAAGGGCTCGCCGATCAGCTGGTGCGCCACCAGGTTGGCCACGGTGGTGTCCAGCGGGATCAGCGGCTGGCCGAAGTGGGCGATGTAGCGGTCGTTCACTTCCTCCACCAGGCGGTGCGCCAGGTAGGCCTCGTCGAGCAGCGCGTCCAGGCCGTCGTGGCCGGCCAGCAGGTCCGGCGGGGTCAGGAAGAAGTGCTCGGCGACCTTCAGCACCGGCTTGATCCTTTCCTCTATGCCGGCGTTGCGCGCCACGCTGGTGGCGGCTTCGAGGAACTCGGGGACCTGCTCGATATAGGCATGGACGAAGCGGGTGAGCACCTGGACGGCATCGTCGCCGCTCAGGTTGATGCTCGGGTGCAGGCCCGCCATCTGGCTGTGGATGAGCCGCGCCAGGTGCCCGTTGCGCGCCTCGAGCCGGTGGGCCTGCTGAATCAGTTCGCGCAGTGCTGCGATATTCATGACAACTCCAAGACAACTCGATTTGGAAAGTGAAGAAAGACCTTAGCCGGGCGGGTCGGCGAGCTAAGACGCGATCGTCATAATCACGCAACCTTTATGAGGTTCGGGCATATCAAGCCGCCACCATGGTAGCGCAAAGCCGCAGGCGGCGTGGGTTTGAGAGCACCTTTCGCAATTGCGGAGGAGTTTTTTGCGCTGCGTTGTTATGTCGCAACCCCTGGCTATACTCCGATTCGACACACCTGAACCTGATGAACCCGGCCTGCCTTGCACGTGCCGAGGCTCGGCGGTCAAAGTTTGCTGTCTTGGCGGTCGCTCCCTTGGCCGCTGGCGTTTGCCGGCGGGATAAGAACAACGATAAGGGGAACCCGAATGCTGCGACATCCGCGTACCTGGATGGGCTTGCTGTCGCTCCTCGTGTTTACTCCGGCGCACGCCGCCTGGACGGTGAACATGACCCCGGGGGCGACCGAGGTCAGCCGTAACGTGTTCGACCTGCACATGACCATTTTCTGGATCTGTGTGGTCATCGGCATCATCGTCTTCGGCGCCATGTTCTGGTCGATGATCGTCCACCGCCGTTCCACCGGCCAGCAGCCGGCGCATTTCCACGAGAGTACCGCAGTGGAAATCCTCTGGACCGTGGTGCCGTTCCTGATTCTGGTGGTGATGGCCATTCCCGCCACGCGCACCCTGATCCACATGTACGACACCTCCGAGCCGGAGCTGGACGTGCAGATCACCGGCTACCAGTGGAAGTGGCAGTACAAGTACCTGGGCCAGGACGTGGAGTTCTTCAGCAACCTGGCCACCAGCCAGGAGCAGATCCACAACAGGGATCCCAAGGACGAGCACTACCTGCTGGAAGTGGACAACCCGCTGGTGCTGCCGGCCGGGGTCAAGGTGCGCTTCCTGGTGACTTCCAGCGACGTCATCCACTCCTGGTGGGTGCCGGCCTTCGCGGTCAAGCGCGACGCCATCCCCGGCTTCGTCAACGAGGCCTGGACCAAGATCGACGAGCCCGGCGTCTACCGCGGCCAGTGCGCCGAGCTGTGCGGCAAGGACCACGGCTTCATGCCCATCGTGGTCGACGTGAAGGCCAAGCCGGACTTCGACAAGTGGCTGGCCGAGCGCAAGGAAGAGGCGGCCAAGCTCAAGGAGCTGACCAGCAAGGAGTGGACCAAGGAAGAACTCGTCGCCCGTGGCGACAAGGTCTACCACACCATCTGCGCCGCCTGCCACCAGCCCGAAGGCCAGGGCATGCCGCCGATGTTCCCGGCGCTCAAGGGCTCGAAGATCGTCACCGGGCCCAAGGAGCACCACCTGGAAACCGTGTTCAACGGCGTCCCGGGCACGGCCATGGCGGCCTTCGGCAAGCAGCTCTCGGAAGTGGACATCGCCGCGGTGATCACCTTCGAGCGCAACAGCTGGGGCAACAACGACGGCGACATGGTCACTCCGCAAGACGTAGTGGCCTACAAGCAGAAGCAAAAATAACGAGGAGCCTGCGATGAGCGCTGTGATCGACCATCCCGAGCATTCGCACGCCGGCGAGCACCACCACGGCCCGGCCAAGGGCCTGATGCGCTGGGTCCTGACCACCAACCACAAGGACATCGGCACCCTGTACCTGTGGTTCAGCTTCTGCGCCTTCCTCCTCGGCGGCTCCTTCGCCATGGTGATCCGCGCCGAGCTGTTCCAGCCGGGGCTGCAGATCGTCGAGCCGGCCTTCTTCAACCAGATGACCACCATGCACGGCCTGGTGATGGTGTTCGGCGCGGTGATGCCGGCCTTCGTCGGCCTGGCCAACTGGATGGTGCCGCTGATGATAGGCGCGCCGGACATGGCCCTGCCGCGCATGAACAACTTCAGCTTCTGGCTGCTGCCGGCGGCCTTCGGCCTGCTGGTCAGCACCCTGTTCATGCCCGGCGGCGGCCCCAACTTCGGCTGGACCTTCTACGCCCCGCTGTCCACCACCTTCGCCCCGCACAGCGTGACCTTCTTCATCTTCGCCCTGCACATGATGGGGATGAGCTCGATCATGGGCGCGATCAACGTGATCGCCACCATCCTCAACCTGCGCGCCCCGGGCATGACGCTGATGAAGATGCCGCTGTTCGTCTGGACCTGGCTGATCACCGCCTTCCTGCTGATCGCGGTGATGCCGGTGCTGGCCGGTTGCGTGACCATGATGCTGATGGACATCCACTTCGGCACCAGCTTCTTCAGCGCGGCCGGCGGCGGCGACCCGGTGCTGTTCCAGCACGTGTTCTGGTTCTTCGGCCACCCCGAGGTGTATATCATGATCCTGCCGGCCTTCGGCGCGGTCAGCGCGATCATCCCGGCGTTCAGCCGCAAGCCGCTGTTCGGCTACACCTCGATGGTCTACGCCACCGCCTCGATCGCCTTCCTCTCGTTCATCGTCTGGGCGCACCACATGTTCGTGGTCGGCATCCCGCTGGTGGGCGAGCTGTTCTTCATGTACGCCACCATGCTGATCGCCGTGCCCACCGGGGTGAAGGTGTTCAACTGGGCCTCGACCATGTGGCAGGGCTCGCTGACCTTCGAGGCGCCGATGCTGTTCGCCGTGGCCTTCGTCATCCTCTTCACCATCGGCGGCTTCTCCGGGCTGATGCTGGCCATCGCCCCGGCGGACTTCCAGTACCAGGACACCTACTTCGTGGTGGCGCACTTCCACTACGTGCTGGTGCCCGGGGCGATCTTCGGCATCTTCGCCTCGGTGTACTACTGGATACCCAAGTGGACCGGGCACATGTACGACGAGACCCTGGCCAAGCTGCACTTCTGGCTGAGCTTCATCGGCATGAACATGGCCTTCTTCCCCATGCACTTCCTGGGGCTGGCCGGCATGCCGCGGCGGATTCCGGACTACAACCTGCAGTTCGCCAACTTCAACATGGTCTCGTCCATCGGCGCCTTCCTGTTCGGCACCACCCAGCTGCTGTTCCTGTTCATCGTCATCAAGACCATCCGCGGCGGCAAGCCGGCCCCGGCCAAGCCCTGGGACGGCGCCGAAGGCCTGGAGTGGACGGTGCCCTCGCCGGCGCCCTACCACACCTTCAGCACCCCGCCGGAAGTGAAATGAACCGGCACCCGCGGGAACGGCCCTGGCCGTTCCCGCAGGAGGGATAGAACATGAGCGACGGCAATATCGAGACGCGCAAGCTGGTCACCCGCCTGCTGGTGGTGGTGGTGGCCATGTTCGCCTTCGGCTTCGCCCTGGTGCCGATCTACAACGTCATGTGCAAGGCCCTGGGCATCAACGGCAAGACTTCCGGCAGCGCCTACCAGGGCAGCCTCCAGCAGGTGGACATGGCGCGCCAGGTAAAGGTGGACTTCGTGGCCAACAACAACATCGACATGGTCTGGGAGTTCCGCCCCGAGAGCGAAATGATCGTGGTGCATCCCGGGGCGGTGAACCAGATGCTGTTCGTCGCGCAGAACCCCACCGACAAGCCGATGACCGCCCAGGCCATCCCCAGCATCGCGCCCTCCACGGCCGCGCGCTACTTCCACAAGACCGAATGCTTCTGCTTCACCCAGCAGGTCCTGCAGCCCGGCGAGCGCATCGAGATGCCGGTGCGCTTCATCGTCGACCGCGACCTGCCGGCGGACGTCCACCGCATCACCCTCGCCTACACGCTGTTCGACATCACCGCACGCAAGCCACCGGTGGCCAGCAACGACCGCTGACCGGCCCAGGAGAACAAGAATGGCAACCCACGATCCCTACTACGTTCCCGCCCAGAGCAAATGGCCGATCATCGCCACCATCGGCCTGCTCACCACGCTGTTCGGCGTCGGCACCTGGATGAACGACTACAGCGCCGGCAAGGAGGCCTCCCACGGGCCCTGGATCCTCTTCGCCGGCGGGCTGATCGTCGCCTACATGCTGTTCGGCTGGTTCGGCAACGTGATCAAGGAGAGCCGCTCCGGCCTCTACAGCCCGCAGATGGACCGCTCGTTCCGCTGGGGCATGAGCTGGTTCATCTTCTCCGAGGTGATGTTCTTCGCCGCCTTCTTCGGCGCGCTCTTCTACATCCGCCACTTCGCCGGGCCCTGGCTCGGCGGCGAGGGCCACAAGGGCATCGCCCACATGCTCTGGCCGGAGTTCCAGTACACCTGGCCGCTGCTGAGCAACCCGGACAACAAGCTGTTCCCGCCGCCCAAGGAAGTCATCGAGCCGTGGAAGCTGCCGCTGATCAACACCATCCTGCTGGTCACCTCCAGCTTCACCGTGACCTTCGCCCACCACGCGCTGAAGAAGAACCACCGCGGCCCGCTGAAGCTGTGGCTGGCGATCACCGTGGCGCTGGGCGTGGCCTTCCTGTTCCTGCAGGCCCACGAATACCACGAGGCCTATAGCGAGCTGGGCCTGACCCTCGGCTCGGGCATCTACGGCACCACCTTCTTCATGCTCACCGGCTTCCACGGCGCCCACGTGACCATAGGCGCGCTGATGCTGAGCATCATGCTGATCCGCATCCTGCGCGGGCACTTCGACGCCGAGCACCACTTCGGCTTCGAGGCGGCCAGCTGGTACTGGCACTTCGTCGACGTGGTGTGGATCGGGCTGTTCATCTTTGTGTACGTGCTTTGAGGAGGCACGCCCTGTAGGAGCGAGCTTGCTCGCGAACCAGCCCCGCTGCGGAGTCGTTCGCGAGCAAGCTCACTCCTACGAAAAGCTCAGAAGGTAGCGGAAGTGACCAACTGCCCGGAGTAGAAGCCCCAGGCGACCAGGGCGAGGGTGAGGGCGGCGAGGATGACCCGCACGGTAAGGGCGTTGACCACACGGGAACCGTGGCCCTCGTCCTTGACCAGGAAGAACAACCCGCTGAACAGGCTGGCCACGGTGGCCAGCAGCAGAACGACGATCGCGGCCTTGAGCATGACCTGGCTCCGATTGCTGAGGGGGTAACTTGCAGTATAGCCAGCACGCCATCGACTCCCGCCCGCGCCACGGCGTGGCGGCGGTCTTCCGGCCGGGCCTGGCGCCGACCCTGGTGGTCCTGGCGCTGCTCCCGCTGCTGGTCGCCCTGGGCTGCTGGCAGCTTTCCCGCGCCGCCGAGAAGCGCGTGCTGCTGGCCGCCGCCGAAGCGCGCCGCGAAGCCGCGCCCATCCCCGCCGCGCAGCTCGAACGCCTGGCCAACCCCGCCTACGTGCGGGTGCGCCTGCAGGGCCGCCTGGACGCCGAACATACCCTGCTGCTGGACAACCGCACCCGCGACGGCGCCGCCGGCGTCGAGGTGCTGCAGCCCTTCCACGACAAGGCCAGCGGCCTCTGGCTACTGGTCAACCGCGGCTGGCTGCCCTGGCCCAACCGCCGCGTGCCGCCAAGCTTCGACACGCCCGCCGGCGACCTGCTGCTCGACGCCTGGGCCTACGTCCCGCCGCCCGGCGGCCTGCAGCTGGCCGATGCGCGGCAGCAGGCCTGGCCGCAACTGATCACCCGCGTCGACCCGGACGCCACCTGGCAGGCCCTGGACCGCAACGGCCTGCCCCTGGAGCTGCGCCTGGAACCGGGCGACGCTGCCTTCGAGACCAACTGGCCGGTGGTCGCCATGGCCCCCGAACGCCACACCGGCTACGCCGTGCAGTGGTTCGCCATGGCCACCGCCCTGTTCGCCCTCTACCTCTATCTCGGCATCCGCCGCGCACGGGAGAAGCCCGCCCATGACCAGCCTGACCCTCGATGAAACCCAGCTGCGCCGCCGCAACCGCGGGCGCCTGCAACTGCTGCTGATCCTCGCTGTGGTATTCGGCCCGATGCTGCTGGCCACCGGCATGTACAAGTTCCGCTTCTGGGTGCCGGAAAGCCGCAGCTACCACGGCGAGCTGATCGCCAACGGCAGCACGCCCGCCGACCTGGGCGTGCAGGCCGACGCCGCGAGCGACCGCTGGCAACTGCTGGTCACCGCCCCCGCCGCCTGCGCCGCCGACTGCCAGCAACTGGTGTACCTGGCGCGGCAGATCAACATCGGCCTGAACCGCGACGCCAACCGCGCCGAGCACGCCCTGGCCGCCGCGCAGGCGCTGCCGGCGGACTTCCAGGCGCAGCTGGACAAGGACTACCCGCGCCTGAAGCGCTACGCCCTGCAACCGGCCGCCGGCGAGCAGGCACCGCAGCTGTGGATAGTCGACCCCCACGGCAACCTGGTGCTGCGCTACGCCGCCGGCGCCAACGGCAAGCAGATCCTCGGCGACCTGCAACTGCTGCTGAAGCTCTCCCACATCGGCTGAGCGCAGGCCACGACAACGACAAGAACGGGGGCTGTGCATGACGAACACACCGCGTAAACCCGGCTTCTACGTCGCCGCCTTCGCCACCGCCCTGGCGCTGGTGGTGGTACTGCTCGGCGCCTACACCCGGCTCACCCACGCCGGCCTGGGCTGCCCGGACTGGCCCGGCTGCTACGGCTTCATCCACGTGCCCAGCAGCGAGGCGCAGCTGGCCCACGCCGAGCAGCACTTCCCCGAGGCCCCGGTGGAAGCGCAGAAGGGCTGGAACGAGATGATCCACCGCTACTTCGCCGGCACCCTGGGCCTGCTCATCGCCGGCCTTGCGGTACACGCCCTGCTGCGTCGCGGCCGCGACGGCCAGCCGCTGCGCCTGCCGTTGCTGCTGCTGGGCGTGGTGATCGCCCAGGCCGCCTTCGGCATGTGGACGGTGACCCTCAAGCTGTGGCCGCAGGTGGTCACCGCGCACCTGCTCGGCGGCTTCACCACGCTGTCGCTGCTGTTCCTCCTCAGCCTGCGCCTGTCCGGCGCCGTGCAACCGCTGCAACGCGCCGGCGCGCCACGCCGCCTGGCAGCCTTCGCCCTGGCCCTGGTGGTGCTGCAGATCGCCCTGGGCGGCTGGGTGAGCAGCAACTACGCGGCGGTGGCCTGCATCGACCTGCCCATGTGCCACGGCCAGTGGTGGCCGCAGATGGACTTCGCCAACGGCTTCCACCTGACCCAGCACATCGGCCCCAACTACCTGGGCGGGCAACTCGACAGCGACGCCCGCACGGCCATCCACATGACCCACCGCATGGGCGCCTTCTGCGTGGTGGCGGTGCTGCTGGTGCTGGCCTGGCGCATGCAGCGCGTCGGCCTGATCTACCCCGCCGCGCTGATGCTGCTGGCGCTGTCGCTGCAGGTCGGCCTGGGCATCAGCAACGTGCTGCTGCACCTGCCGCTGCCGGTGGCGGTGGCGCACAACGGCGGCGGCGCCTGCCTGCTACTGAGCCTGGTGCTGGTCAACTACCGCCTGCGCGCGCCGGTCTGCGTCGCCAAGGTCGCTGCGGCCGGCAGAGCGCGCACACTGCCGGCGCTGGAACGGCCGGTGGCCTATCCCTCGCAAGGCTGAACCCCCTTCAACGAACGGAGAGTCGAACATGGCCAGCGTACTGAGCGGCACCCGCAGCCAACCCGGCTGGCGCGATTACCTGGAGCTGACCAAACCCAAGGTGGTCCTGCTGATGCTGATCACCTCGCTGATCGGCATGCTGCTGGCCACCCGCAGCGGCGTGCCCTGGACGGTGCTGCTGTTCGGCAACCTGGGCATCGGCCTGTGCGCCGGCGCGGCGGCGGCGGTGAACCACGTGGTGGACCGGCGCATCGACTCGATCATGGCGCGCACCCACCGCCGCCCGCTGGTGGAGGGGCGGCTCTCGCCCAGCGTGGCCCTGGGCTTCGCCCTGCTCCTGGCGCTGGCCGGGATGAGCCTGCTGCTGACCTTCACCAACGCCCTCACCGCCTGGCTGACGCTGGCCTCGCTGCTGGGCTACGCGGCGCTCTACACGGGCTTCCTCAAGCGCGCCACGCCGCAGAACATCGTGATCGGCGGCCTGGCCGGCGCCGCCCCGCCGATGCTCGGTTGGGTGGCGGTGACCGGGCACCTGTCGGCCGAGCCGCTGCTGCTGGTGCTGATCATCTTCGCCTGGACGCCGCCGCACTTCTGGGCCCTGTGCCTGCACCGCAAGGACGAGTACGCCAAGGCCGAGATCCCGATGCTGCCGGTGACCCACGGCGAGCGCTACACCAAGCTGCACATCCTGCTCTACAGCCTGGTGCTGTTCGCCGTGAGCCTGATGCCCTTCGCCATCCACATGAGCGGGCTCGTCTACCTGCTCGCCGCGCTGGCCCTGGGCGCGCGCTTCCTCGACTGGGCCTGGGCGCTGTACCGTGACAGCAAGCCCCATGCGGCCATCGGCACCTTCAAGTACTCTATCGCCTACCTGTTCCTGCTGTTCATCGCCCTGCTGGTGGACCATTACCTGCCCATCCACATGGCGCTGTAACAACCGGGTTCGCGAGCATTTCCGGGAAGCACGGCTTTTCGTAGGATGGCGTTGAGCGAAGCGATACCCATCAGCACGACCGCATGGGTATCGCAAGCTCAACCCATCCTACGAAGAGCACCTCGGCGCATGACAGTTGCTCCTACGAAAAGCCCCCGCAGGACCGACCTGCAGGAGCGAGGGGGCGCCTAGCCCTTGCTCGCGAACGCCCCTCGACCTCTCCCGACCACGAGAACCCCATGTCCCGAGTCAACAAGACCGTCCTCATCCTGGTAGCCATAGTCGCCGTCATCCTCGGCCTCACCGTGCAGAAGGTGCTCACCGAGAAACACCGCCTCGACCCCGCCGCGCTGCTCGACGCCGGCATCGTGCTGCTGCCGCAGAGCCGCGAGGTGCCGGCGCTGACCTTCCAGGACCAGGACGGCAAGCCGTTCGACACCGCCAGCCTCAAGGGCCGCTGGAGCCTGCTGTTCTTCGGCTACACCTTCTGCCCGGACGTCTGCCCCACCACCCTGGCGCAGCTGCGGGAACTGCAGGGCAAGCTGGCCCCCGAGGCGCGCGAGAAGCTGCAGGTGGTGTTCGTCAGCGTCGACCCGCACCGCGACACCCCGGCGCGCCTGAAGGAGTACCTGGGCTTCTTCAACGCCGGCTTCCAGGGCCTGGTGGGCAGCGACGAGGCCATCCAGAAGCTGGCCAACGCCATGAGCATCCCCTACATCCCGGCCGACACCAGCAAGCCCAACTACACCGTCGACCACAGCGGCAACCTGGTCATCATCGGCCCGGACGGCACCCAGCACGGCTTCATCCGCGCGCCGCTGAACAACGCCAAGCTCGCCGAACAGCTGCCCAAGGTGCTCGCCGACCAGGGCTGAGCCATTCGCCGGCGCGCAGCCGGCCCATTCACCGCGCTGCTTTGTCGCAGCCAGGCAACGGCCACCCTCGGTTGGCCGTTCTTTTTTTTCATCACCCGCCTGCACAGCCTTGGACTAGTCTGTTTTTCAAGGTCTGCCCCGACGCCCGCCCGAAAGCCAGGAAACATGCGCCGTGAGGCTGTCGCCGGGGATTTTCTGACTCTGTAGTCAATGTAAAAAATCTGCTACGGAATTCCAGGCATCAGTGATCACTCATATTTCGGATTAAAAACATTAATTAACACCTATAGATACGCCTGAGGCAGGATTGACGGGCCTCTCACCGGGTTGCCGGGGGTTCTGATGAGCAAACATTCACACCAGGGATAGCGTTTTCCCCGGGTCACAATAGGCAATTAGGCTAAAAGCCAGGGCGCACGCGCCCCTTGCCGGGACGGGGGAACTACGGGTCCCAACGTGACTTGTAGTCCTTTTTCAGTACTACTTCAGAACTTCTTGCCGACCCAGTGGCTCGATTGCACAATGCCGACGCCCAGCGGGTTCTGGACCCGCCCTTTCGCGGCATGCGTTGCCAGTTCGACAACCCGGCCGCCTTCCGGCGCCGGACTACTCAAGGATCACGCAGGAGATTTGTGAGTGCAGATCGGTGTCCCTCTCGAGACCCATGCCGGTGAAACACGGGTCGCCGCCACCGCTGAAACCGTCAAGAAACTGGTTGGCCAAGGCCACCAGGTGATCGTTCAGAGTGGCGCCGGTATCAATGCCTGTCAGCCGGACAGCGCCTACGAGGCCGCCGGGGCGAAGATCGGCTCCGCCGCCGACGCCCTGGGCGCCGAACTGGTGCTCAAGGTGGTCGCCCCCAGCGCCGAGGAACTGGCGCAGATGAAGCCGGGCGCCGTGCTGATCGGCATGCTCAACCCCTTCGACAACGACAACATCGCGCGCATGGCCGAACGCGGCATCACCGCCTTCGCCCTGGAAGCCGCCCCGCGCACCTCGCGGGCGCAGAGCCTCGACGTGCTGTCGTCCCAGGCCAACATCGCCGGCTACAAGGCGGTGATGCTCGCCGCCAACCACTACCCGCGCTTCATGCCCATGCTGATGACCGCCGCCGGCACCGTTAAGGCCGCCCGCGTGCTGATCCTCGGCGCCGGTGTCGCCGGCCTGCAGGCCATCGCCACGGCCAAGCGCCTGGGCGCGGTGATCGAGGCCTCGGACGTGCGCCCGGCGGTGAAGGAGCAGATCGAATCCCTCGGCGCCAAGTTCGTCGACGTGCCCTACGAGACCGACGAGGAACGCGAATGCGCCGAAGGCGTCGGCGGCTACGCCCGGCCGATGCCAGCCTCGTGGATGGAGCGCCAGGCCAAGGCGGTGCACGAGCGCGCCAAGCAGGCCGACATCGTCATCACCACCGCGCTGATCCCGGGCCGCAAGGCGCCGACGCTGCTGCACGAAGCCACCGTGCAGGAGATGAAACCGGGCTCGGTGGTCATCGACCTGGCCGCGGCCCAAGGCGGCAACTGCCCGCTGACCGAAGCCGGGCAGGTGGTGGTCAAGCACGGCGTGACCCTGGTCGGCCACACCAACCTGGCCGCCATGGTCCCGGCGGACGCCTCGGCCCTGTATGCGCGCAACCTGCTCGACTTCCTCAAGCTGACCCTCTGCGCCGAAGGCTTCAAGGTCAACCTGGAAGACGACATCGTCGCCGCCTGCCTGATGTGCCGCGACGGCCAGGCCGTGCGCAAGAACGGCTGAGCCCTCCTTAATAAAGAAGAACCCGCCGGGCTCCTGCCCGGCCTAGAGACCGGTGAAAGACGATGGAAGAAATGCTGATCTCCCACGGGATCTACAACCTGATCATCTTCGTGCTGGCCGTGTACGTCGGCTACCACGTGGTATGGAACGTCACCCCTGCCCTGCACACCCCGCTGATGGCGGTGACCAACGCCATCTCGGCGATCGTCATCGTCGGCGCCATGCTGGCCGCCGCCCTGACCGTCACCCCGCTGGGCAAGATCATGGGCACCCTGGCCGTGGCCCTGGCCGCGGTCAACGTGTTCGGTGGCTTCCTGGTCACCCGCCGCATGCTGGAAATGTTCAAGAAGAAAGCGCCGAAAGCGCCGGCGGAGAAGCACTGACCATGAGCATGAATCTCGTCACTCTCCTTTACCTGATCGCCTCGGTCTGCTTCATCCAGGCCCTGAAGGGCCTGTCGCACCCGACCAGTTCGCGGCGCGGCAACCTGTTCGGCATGGTCGGCATGGCCATCGCCGTGCTCACCACCGTGGGCCTGGTGTTCAAGCTCGGCGCGCAACTGGCCGAGGGCGGCAACGCCGCCGCCGGCATCGGCTACATCCTGGTCGGCCTGCTGATCGGCGGCAGCGCCGGCTCGATCATGGCCAAGCGCGTCGAGATGACCAAGATGCCCGAGCTGGTCGCCTTCATGCACAGCATGATCGGCCTGGCCGCGGTGTTCATCGCCATCGCTGCCGTGGTCGAGCCGCAGTCGCTGGGCATCGTCCAGCACCTGGGCGACACCATCCCCACCGGCAACCGCCTGGAGCTGTTCCTCGGCGCGGCCATCGGCGCCATCACCTTCTCCGGTTCGGTGATCGCCTTCGGCAAGCTGTCGGGCAAGTACAAGTTCCGCCTGTTCCAGGGCGCACCGGTACAGTTCGCCGGCCAGCACCTGCTCAACCTGGTGCTGGGCCTGGCCACCCTGGGCCTGGGCCTGGTGTTCATGTTCACCGGCAACCTCGCCGCCTTCGCCCTGATGCTGGCCCTGGCCTTCATCCTCGGCGTGCTGATCATCATCCCCATCGGCGGCGCCGACATGCCGGTGGTGGTCTCGATGCTCAACTCCTACTCCGGCTGGGCCGCGGCGGGCATCGGCTTCTCGCTGAACAACTCGATGCTGATCATCGCCGGCTCCCTGGTCGGCTCCTCGGGCGCCATCCTCTCGTACATCATGTGCAAGGCGATGAACCGCTCGTTCTTCAACGTCATCCTCGGTGGCTTCGGCGCCAGCGCCGACGACGCCGGCCCGGCTGGCGCCAAGGAAGCCCGCCCGGTGAAATCCGGTTCGGCCGACGACGCCTCCTTCCTGCTGACCAACGCCGACAGCGTGATCATCGTCCCCGGCTACGGCCTGGCGGTGGCCCGCGCCCAGCACGCGCTGATGGAGCTGGCGGAGAAGCTGACCCACCGCGGCGTCACCGTGAAGTTCGCCATCCACCCGGTCGCCGGCCGCATGCCCGGCCACATGAACGTGCTGCTGGCCGAGGCCGAGGTGCCCTACGAGCAGGTATTCGAGATGGAAGACATCAACTCCGAGTTCGGCCAGACCGACGTGGTGCTGGTGCTGGGTGCCAACGACGTGGTCAACCCGGCGGCGAAGAACGATCCGAAGTCGCCGATCGCCGGCATGCCGATCCTCGAGGCCTACAAGGCCAAGACCGTGATCGTCAACAAGCGCTCGATGGCCAGCGGCTACGCCGGCCTGGACAACGAACTGTTCTACCTGGACAAGACCATGATGGTCTTCGGCGACGCCAAGAAGGTCATCGAAGACATGGTCAAGGCCGTCGAATAACGACAGCCGTCGATCCACAAGACACCGGCCGCGCGCCGGTGTCTTGCTTTGCCGCAAAGGAAAACCCTCTGGACTTTGGTAGTAAGGAAGGCGGTGGCGGGGCGGTTTTTCGACCTTGGTATAAGGGCGAAAAATCGCCGAATCCCTAGACTGGCCGCCTTGCACTCCCCATAAAGCCTGAGGTTTTTCCATGTACCGTGATCGCGTGCGCCTGCCTTCCCTGCTCGAGAAGGTGATGACTGCTGACCAGGCCGCAGCCCTGATCCAGGACGGCATGACCGTCGGCATGAGCGGCTTCACCCGCGCCGGCGAAGCCAAGGCCGTGCCGGAGGCCCTGGCCCAGCGCGCCAAGCAGCAGCCGCTGAAGATCAGCCTGATGACCGGCGCGAGCCTGGGCAACGACCTCGACAAGCACCTGACCGAGGCCGGCGTGCTGGCCCGGCGCATGCCCTTCCAGGTCGACAGCACCCTGCGCAAGGCGATCAACGACGGCTCGGTGATGTTCATCGACCAGCACCTGTCGGAAACCGTCGAACAGCTGCGCAACCACCAGCTCAAGCTGCCGGACATCGCGGTGATCGAAGCCGTGGCCATCACCGAGCAAGGCCACATCGTGCCGACCACCTCCGTGGGCAACTCGGCGAGCTTCGCGATCTTCGCCAAGCAGGTGATCGTCGAGATCAACCTGGCGCACAACACCAACCTGGAAGGCCTGCACGACATCTACATCCCGACCTACCGGCCGACCCGCACGCCCATCCCGCTGACCAAGGTCGACGATCGCATCGGCAGCACCGCCATCCCGATCCCGCCGGAGAAGATCGTCGCCATCGTCATCAACAACCAGCCCGACTCGCCCTCCACCGTGCTGCCGCCGGACAGCGAGACCCAGGCCATCGCCAACCACCTGATCGACTTCTTCAAGCGCGAAGTGGACGCCGGCCGCCTGGCGAAGAACCTCGCGCCGCTGCAGGCGGGCATCGGCAGCATCGCCAACGCGGTGATGTGCGGCCTGATGGAATCGCCCTTCGAAGACCTGACCATGTACTCCGAAGTGCTGCAGGACTCCACCTTCGACCTGATGGACTCGGGCAAGCTGCGCTTCGCCTCGGGCAGCTCCATCACCCTGTCGAGCCGCCGCAACGCCGACGTCTTCGGCAACCTGGAGCGCTATAAGGACAAGCTGGTGCTGCGCCCGCAGGAAATCTCCAACCACCCCGAGGTGGTGCGGCGCCTGGGCATCATCGGCATCAACACGGCGCTGGAGTTCGACATCTATGGCAACGTCAACTCCACCCACGTCGGCGGTACCAAGATGATGAACGGCATCGGCGGCTCGGGCGACTTCGCCCGCAACGCCCACCTGGCCATCTTCGTCACCAAGTCCATCGCCAAGGGCGGCAACATCTCCAGCGTGGTGCCCATGGTCAGCCACGTCGACCACACCGAGCACGACGTCGACATCCTCGTCACCGAGCAGGGCCTGGCCGACCTGCGCGGCCTGGCGCCGCGCGAGCGCGCCCGGGTGATCATCGAGAACTGCGTGCACCCGTCCTACCGCGACGCCCTGGCCGCCTACTTCGAGGCCGCCTGCCAGCGCGGCGGGCACACCCCGCACATCCTGCGCGAAGCCATGAACTGGCACATCAACCTGGAAGAACGCGGCCACATGCTCGCCGCCAGCTGATCCGGCATCCCCGGCGGGCCATTCCACAAAGAATGGCCCGCCAGGCTGGACAGTCGGAAAAAAACCACGTAAAAACACTTCCGAACAGTTTTTTATCCCACAGCGACTGTTCCACTTCTCCTACTGCCATCCCCGGCAGGCCTGCTGAAAATCCTCAATCCCCCGCCGCCTGTGCACCACAATGGAGCGCAGCGGTACAGTTCGCCCCAAAATCGCCATTACAGTTCGCTGAAACAATTCGCTGACGCTATTTAATTCAAGGCAACTGTACCTATCGCGGCTGACCAAAAAGTCAGAAGATACTCCTCAACAACTTCCGCAACCCCACTACCCGCCAAAAGCGGGAAGGACGAAAATCATGGAACGTACCCTCGGTTCCGCCACTGTCAGCAACATCCGTTCTTCCTCCACCGCCCACCGTAGCCTGGTCGGCACCGTCCGCCTGTGGCAGCGCCGCATCGAGAGCCGCCGCCAACTGGCCCGCCTCGACTCGCGCCTGCTGGCCGACGCCGGCATCAGCGAAGCCCAGCGCTACGCCGAGCTGAACAAGCCGTTCTGGAAGTAAGCGGAAGCGCTGAACTGTCAGGCGGTAGATAGACAGTTCGAAACTGTACTGGTGAAAGGCCGCTAGATTGAGCGGCCTTTCTGCTTTTCCAGGCCCGGATCGGCGAACAGCAGTTCCCGATACAGACCGGCCCAGCGCCGTCCCATGGTCTCGGCGGTGAACAGTTCCTCGTAGCGCGCCTCGGCCTTCCTGCCCATCTCGGCTGCGCTCTCCGGGTGCTCCCATATCCAGCGCATCGCCTCGCGGAACGCCTTCGGCTCGCTGGGCGGCACCACCAGCCCCGTCACCCCCTGGATATTGATGTAGCTGGTGCCCGTCCCGATCTCGCTGGAAATCATCGGCTTGCCGTACATCGCGCCTTCCAGCAGGGAGATACCGAACGCCTCCGAACGCAGGTGCGAAGGAAACACGATGGCGCGGCTCAGTTGCAGCAGCGCCACCTTGTCCACCTCGCTGACCCGCCCCAGGAAGCGTACGTGGCCTTCCACTCCCAAGGCAGCGGCCTGCGCCTTCAGCTCGGCCTCCAGCGGCCCGGCGCCGACCACCACCAGCGGGTAGCCGGTCCCCTGGATCGCTTCCAGCAGGATGTGCAGGCCCTTGTAGTAGCGCATCACCCCGACGAACAGGAAGAAACCCTCTCCCACCCGCTGGCGCCAGCCGTCCAGGCAGTTCGCATCGGGCTGTGGATAACCCGTCTTGTCCAGCCCGTAGGGAATCACTTCGGTCTTGCCCGGGAAGCGCCGCAACACCTCGCTGGTGGCCAGGTAGTTGGGCGAGGCCGCCACTATGCGGTCGGCGCAGCCGAGGAAGCCGTTCATCAGCGGCTGGTACAGCTTGAGCAGATGGCGCTGGCGGACGATGTCCGAGTGGTAGGTCACCACCATCGGCTTGCGCACCCCGGAGAGGAAATGCACCAGGTCCATGAACGGCCAGGGGAAGTGGAAATTGATGATGTCGGCCTCGGCGGCCAGGGCACGGAAGCGCGGCAACACGCTGTAGGAGAAGCCCGTCGAAGCCAACTGCAGGTCCAGGCGCGCACGGTGCACCCGATGCCCATCTACCTCCACTACCGGTGGCTCGGGATTGGCGCTCAAGGTGAGCACCTCGTTCTCGATGCCGTGGGCCTCGCCGCTGCGGCAGAGCTGGTTGATCACCTGTTCGATCCCGCCCACGGAGTCGGGCAGGTAGGTCTTGAAGAAATGCAGAACGCGCATTCAGCCTCCCATGGCCTGGCGATAGGCCTCGACGGTGGCGCGGGCGCACGCCTGCCAGCTGAAAGCCCCGGCGCGGTCCAGCCCCAGGCGCCGCAGACGTGCCCATTCGTTCCCGTCCTCCAGCAGCCGCTGGATGGCATCGGCCATGCCCTGCTCATCCTGCGGCTCGACGAAACAGCCGGCCTCGCCGGCCACTTCCGGTAGTGACGAGGTGCGTGCCAGCACCGTAGGCACGCCGCTGGCCATGGCTTCCAGCACCGGCAGCCCGAAGCCCTCGTAGAGCGACGGGAACAACAGCAGGCGCGCGCCGGCGAGTACGCACGCCAGGGTGTCGTCGTCCAGGTAGCCGAGCAGGCGCACCTGGCCGCCGGCCAGCGCCACGGCCAGTTCCGCGTCCAGCTGTTCCTGGCGCCAGCCGGCCATGCCGGCGATCAGCAGGGGATAGCGCTCGCGCAGCGCCGGCGGCAACTGGGCATGGGCGCGCAGGGCCTGCTGCAGGTTCTTGCGCGGCTCCAGCGTCCCCACGCAGATCAGGTAGCCCCCGGCTTCCAGAGCCAGTGGCGCCAGTACAGCTCGCAACTGTTCCGCCGTGCGCGGCCGGAAGCGCGGCGCACACCCCAGGGGCGCGACCATCACCCGCTCCGCCGGCAGGCCGAAATACGCACGCAGCTCCTCGCCGACGAAGTGCGAATCCACCAGGATGCGCCCGGCCCGGGCCACGCCTTCTCCGACACGCCGCTCGATCTCCGCCAGGCGGTCACGCGGCTGGGTCTGGGGATAACGCACGTGGGTCAGGTCATGCACCGTCATGACCATGGGGCCCTCGAACGCCAGCGGCCACAGGCTCGGTTCGTGATACAGCTGCACATCCCGCTCGCGCAGGCCCCGGTCGAAGCGCTGCTGCTCCAGCCAACGGCGGATCCGGTAGGCGCCCGGCACCCGCCTGGCCGCGGCACTCCAGCGCGAATAGCCCGGCAACGCCGCCCGCGGCAGCGCCTGCGACCAGCCCCAGCCATGGAAATAGTCCAGATCCACGCCGGGCTGCTCGCCCAAGGCCTGCGCCAGCGCCGCCACGTATTGGCCGATGCCGGTGCGCGGGGCCTGGAGGATGCGGGTGTTAAGCGCAACCTTCACGCTGTTCGTCCTTTTCCGGCGCCCCTCCCAAAGGCTGTTGCCACTGCGCCTGCACTACGCGCTCGATGAGTTGCTGGCTGGCCTCACGCCATCCGATCCAGCGCCACTCGGACACCGGCCGTTGCGCCGGAAACTGGCCCGATTCTTCAAAGCGCTCCACGAGCGCCGCAAGGGAGTCCGGCTGGTCCAGATCGAAATAGGCCATGAAGTCGCCGCCGATCTCACGGAAGACCGGGATATCGCTGGCCATGGCCGGCAACTGGCGTTGCATGGCCTCTACCAGTGGCAGGCCGAAGCCTTCGACGAAAGACGGGAACACCAGTGCCTTGGCGTTCGCATAGGCGTGCTCCAGGCCTCGGTCGTTGAGCTTGTGGAAAACATGCAGGCGCTTGTTCAATTCCGGATGCCGGCGGATGCGGGTGACCAGGTCCTCGCACTTCCAACCGACGCGCCCGATGATGCACAGGCGGACCGGGGAGCCACGCGCCCAGAGACGCTCGAAGGCGTCCAGCAGATAGGCGTGGTTCTTTCGCGGTTCTATGGTGCTGACCATCAGGTACACCGGCGCACCCGCCTCGAACATCCGCAGCAGGCGCGGATCGATACGGCCGGGACGGTCAGCCAGGTCCAGCTCCGAGCCCAGGTAGAAGTGGTCGAACCAGATCTGCCCGGCCACCGCCTCGCCCCGACGGCGGACGATCTCGGCACGCAGTTGGTCGCGGATGGTGGTGGAGATGCACATGAAGCCATCGGCCATTTCGGCGATCCAGTCGAACCAGCGGTCGAAAACACGGACCAGGCCGGCATCGCAAAACTGCGGATGCATAGAGGGGATGAGATCGTAGATCACCGAGACGATGCCCACGCCCTGCGCCTTGAGACGCTCGGCGACGGGGAAGAAATCGGCATGCCAGGACGAGTCGAGCAGCAGCAATTGGTCGCCCGGCAACGCCTCCATCGCCTGCACGCGCTCAGGCACCACATGGTTGCGCGAGGCATAGGTGGCGAATCGCAGCGGCAGGGTGAAGCTTAGGCTGGCCAGCTTGCAGAGCATGTAGAGAGCCCGCCGCGCATTGTGCCAACGGTTCATCGGCCAGCGCCGCTCCAGTCGCGCGTGCCACATCCAGTAGTCGTTACGCAGTTGCTCCAGGGCCACGCGCATGCGGCTGTGCCAGGGCAGGTCGCGGCCGGACAGGGGCGCCAGCGCCAGTACCCGGAACATACGCCCGCGCAGGAAGACCACGGGTATGCACTCGACTTCGGCCTGGACCGTATCGAGATTGCGGATGACATTGCGCACGACGCGCTGGATGCCCGAGTTCACTTCGGGGTGTTCGAAGACGTATGTGCATTCGATGAGTATGCGCATCATGGCAGGCTGCGCCTCAGTTCGAGCACTTCCGCTGCAGCGCCCAGGCGCTCGACCGCAAGCTCCGCCCCCAGCCAGGAATAGCCGACGAAGTTCTCGTGGCTGGCGTTGGCCACCTGGAACAGCATGGCGCAGTCGCGCCATTCGTAGCTGCCGTCCAGGTGCGAGTCACGCCTGGAAAGGCTCAAGGAAACCGAGTAGTTGCCTGGTCCCAGGCGCATCGGGAAGCTGTATCGATACAGGATGCGCTCACCTGCCCGGATATTCTCCAGCATCTGCTTCAGGCGGTAGGAGTTGATGCCGTACATGGCCTGGCCCAGGCGGTCCTTGAGCATGAACCCCAGCACCAGTTGGCTGATGTCCTGGGTCGCGCGGACCACCACTTCCAGCGTCACCTCGCTGCCCACTTCGATGATTTCCACCGAGGTATCCTGCTCCAGCAGGCGCACCGACTCGACCTCGACCTCCCCGGTACCGGAAATGGTCCGCGTCTTGCCGTTGGCCAGCATCTCCTGGCGTACCCGATGGTTGAGGCCGGCCGTCATGCGCGCATGGTAGTAGTCCATGACCATCTCCGGGTCGCCTTGCTGCACGACCCTGCCGAACTCCAGCAGCACGGCGCGATCGCAGATGGACTGGATGGCGAAGCGGTCATGGGACACGATCAGCAGCGTGGTGCCGTCGCGGCGGAAGCTACGGATGCGCTCGAAGCTCTTGTGCTGGAAATAGGCATCGCCCACCGAGAGCGCCTCGTCGACGATCAGCACGTCAGGGCGCCTGGCGGTGGCCACGCTGAACGCCAGGCGCATCTGCATACCGCTGGAGTAGGTGCGCACCGGCTGGTCGATGGCGTCACCGATCTCGGCGAAGGCCTCGATGGCCGGCATCAGTTCCTCGATTTCCTCGCGCTGCAGGCCCTGCAACTGCGCGGCCATGAATACGTTCTGGCGGCCGGTGAATTCCGGGTGGAAGCCCATGCCCAGCTCCAGCAGCGCCGAGACCCGCCCGCCAACGCTGCAGCTGCCGTGGGTGGGCAAGGTGGTGCCGGTGATGATCTTGAGCAGCGTGCTCTTGCCGGCGCCATTGGAACCGACCAGCCCTACCGCCTCGCCGGGCGCGATGTCCAGGTCGATATCCTGCAGCACCCATTTCTGCTGGTGGCGCGGCCGGGCGCCGGGAGACAACCATTCGAGCAGCCGAGCCCAGCGCGAGGGATACTGGCGGTAGGCCTTGCCGAGTTGCTGGATGCGTATGTGGCCCATCAGAGTTCGTCCACCATCTCGCCGGAACGGCTACGGAACAACCCCAGCGCCAGGACGCACAGCACCAGGGCCGAGAGCAGCAGCGGCAGCAGGTCAGTCCATACGGGCCAGCGGCCATATAGGAAGAGGTTCTGGTAGGACTGGATCAGCGGCGTCATCGGATTGAGCTGGATCAGCCTGCGGATGCTCTCCGGCAGGATGCTGGTCGGGTAGACGATGGGCGTGAACCAGAACCAGAACTGCAGGAGGATGCCGAACAGTTGCCCGACGTCGCGGAAGAATACGTTGAGCACGCCCAGCAACATGCCCAGCCCGCAGGCGAACAGCAGTTGCAGCAGGAGCAGGACGGGGAAGGCCAGCAGGGCGATGCCGGGCAGCCGGCCGGTGATGGCCAGGAAGCCGCAGAACAGCGCGAAGATGATGGCGAAGTTCACCAGTGCGTTGAGCACGCTCACCACCGGCAGGCAGATGCGCGGGAAGTTGAGCTTCTTCAGCAGGTTCGCGTTGTCCAGGAACATCGTCAGGCTGCGCCCGACCACCTCGGAGAACAGGCCCCAGGTGAGCAGCCCGGAACAGATGAACACGCCGAATGCCATGCGGTCATCGACGCCCGGCAACCGCGCCCGCATCACCTCGGAGAAGATCACCGTATACACCAGGATCATCGCCAGCGGGTTGAGCACCGTCCAGGCCGCGCCCAGCATCGAGCCGCGGTAGCGCGACTCGAACTCGCGGCGCACGCTGCCGGCGACGAAGCCGCGGTATTGCCAGATTCCCTGGAACATCCTCGCCAACATCTAGCAAGCCCTGCCGTACTGGTCCTCGAAGCGGACGATGTCGTCCTCCCCCAGGTATTCGCCGCTCTGCACCTCGATCATCACCAGGTCGATGACGCCGGGGTTCTCCAGGCGATGCTTGTGCCCCGCAGGGATGTAGGTGGACTCGTTGCTGTTCACCAGGCGCACGCCCTCGCCATTGGTGACCTTGGCCATGCCACGCACCACTATCCAGTGTTCGCTGCGGTGATGGTGCATTTGCAACGACAGTGAGGCCCCCGGCTTGACCACGATGCGCTTGATCTTGAAGCGCGGCCCTTCCTCCAGCACCGTGTAGGTTCCCCACGGACGGCTCACGGTGCGGTGCAGGCGATAAGCCTCGTGCTCGCTGTCCTTGAGCTGCTTGACCACCTTGCGCACGTCCTGGGCGCGCTCGGCGTGGGCGACCAGGATGGCGTCTGCGGTATCGATGACGATCAGGTCGGACACGCCCACGGTGGCCACCAGGCGGTCGTCGCTCTGCACGTAGGTGTTGCAGGTATCGACGAACACCGCGTCGGCGGCTGCGCGGTTGTTCTGCGCATCAGGCTCGACCAGCGCGCTCAGCGCCCCCCAGGAGCCGATGTCGCTCCAGTCGAAGGCCGCCGGAACCACCGCGACGCGCTCTGAGCGCTCCATCAGTGCGTAGTCGATGGAAATGTCGGGGAAGGCGGCGAAATGCTCGCCGCTCAGTTCCTGCTGCACCACCTGGCCCAGTTCGTCGCCGCTGCTGGCCTCGTGGCAGGCGATGGCGCTGGCGAGGATTTCCGGAGCGTGGCGTTCCAGCTCGCCAAGCAGCGTGGCGACGCTGAAGCAGAACATGCCCGAGTTCCAGAGGAAATCACCGCTGTCGAGGAATTGCCGGGCAGTCTCCAGGTCGGGCTTCTCCACGAAACGCCGAACCCTGGCACCGCGGCCCTCGTCCAGTTGCTCGCCCATCTCTATGTAGCCGAAACCGGTCTCCGGTGCCGTGGGCACCACGCCGAAGGTGACCAGGTGACCGGTCTCGGCCAGGGCGGCTGCGCGCTCGACCGCCCGGCCAAAGGCCTCGAGGTCGCGGATCAGGTGGTCCGCCGGCATCACCACCAGCAATGCCTGGTCGCCGTGCCTGGCACGTACCGCCAACGCCGCCATCGCGACCGCAGGCGCCGTATTGCGCCCCACCGGCTCCAGGACGAAATGTCCGCGCTGGCGCAGCTTGGCGGCAAGGAAGTGATCCTTGCTCTGGAAGTAGTAGTCGCGGTTGGTCACCGTAACTATCTCGCCATCGCTGGGCAAAAGGCCGGCTGCCCGGCAGTAGGTCTTGTGCAGAAGGGTCTGGCCATCGGGCAGCGCCATGAAGGGTTTGGGCTGCCCCTCGCGGGAAACCGGCCACAGGCGCGTCCCGGCCCCACCGGAAAGAATCACAGGAACCAGCATGGCGCTACTCCTTGTCGACTCGCCGCAGGTCGGCATCCACCATCATGTGAATCAGATTCTCGAGGCTGGTCCTCGGACTCCAGCCCAGCACCCGTTCGGCCTTGGCCGGGTTGCCCAGGAGCACGTCGACCTCCGCGGGGCGGATGAAGGCCTGGTCGACCACCACGTGGTCCTGGTACTTCAGGCCGACGTAGTCGAAGGCGATGCGGCACATTTCCCGCACCGTGGTGGTCACGCCAGTCGCCACCACGTAGTCATCGGGCTTTTCCTGCTGCAGCATCAGCCACATGGCCTCGACATAGTCGCCGGCGAAACCCCAGTCGCGCTTGGCATCGATGTTGCCCAGGCGCAACTCCTTCTGTTTGCCGAGCTTGATCCGCGCCACGGCATCGGTGACCTTGCGGGTCACGAACTCGATGCCACGCAGCGGCGATTCGTGGTTGAAGAGGATGCCGCTGGAGGTGTGCAGGCCGAAGCTCTCGCGGTAGTTCACCGTGATCCAGTGGCCGTACAGCTTGGCCACGCCATAGGGGCTGCGCGGGTAGAAGGGGGTGTTCTCGTCCTGCCGCTCGGCCTGGATCAGGCCGAACATCTCGCTGGTGGAGGCCTGGTAGAAGCGCGTCTGCGGGCTGAACTGGCGGATCGCCTCGAGCAGGTGGGTAACCCCCAGGCCGTCGACCACGGCGGTGGTGATCGGCTGGTCCCATGAGCTGCCGACGAAGCTTTGCGCCGCCAGGTTGTAGATTTCATCCGGCTTGGCCTTGATGACCGCGCGCTGGATGGACGAGGCATCGGCCATATCGCCATCCAGATAGACCAGCTCCGATTCGATGCCCAGCTCGCGCAAACGCCAGCGGGTATCGGAGCTGCGCCGGGCCACCAGGCCGTGCACGCGGTATCCCTTTTCGAGCAGCAGTTTTGCCAGGTAGGCACCGTCCTGGCCCGTCACTCCCGTGATGAGTGCGTTTCTTGTCATTGTCGCTACACCCGTGATGCCCAGTCCGACAGGATCGCCGTCAGAGTCTGATTTATCGTTATGTCCGGCTTCCAGCCGGTCGCCTCGTGCAGCTTGGAATGACTGCCGCATACACGGCGTTGTTCCGCACGGCGCATGCGTGCGGGGTCCTGCACCAGTTCGATCTCCACCTGGGCGAGATCGGCCAGTTGCTGGATCAGGTCGCGAATCCGCCGTTCTTCACCGGAGCAGACGTTGTAGACCTGTCCGGGGCGGCCGCCTTCAAGCAAGGCGAAGTAGGCCGACACCACATCGCGGACATCCAGGAAGTCGCGGCTGACGTCGATGTCGCCAACCAGCAGCCGAGGCTCCTGCAGGCCTGCGCGGATCAGAGCGATCTGTCGTGCAGCACTGGCGATGACAAAGTTCTCCTTCTGCCCGGCGCCCACGTGGTTGAAGGGGCGCGCGATCATCACTCGCCAGCCTTCGGTCATGCCCCACTGCAGGCAGAGGTGTTCGGCCGCCAGCTTGCTGACGGCATAGGGGTTGCGAGGCGCAGGCAGAAGGTCTTCGCGGATGGGAAGGTGTGCTTCGTCCACCTGGCCATAGATGTCCCCGGAACTGACGTAGAGGAAGTCCCCGGAGAAACCGAGAGCCTTGAGCGCCTGCAGCAGGTTGAGGGTACCCAGGAGATTGACCTGCAGCGTACCCGCGGGATCGCGAAACGCTTCCGGGACGAAGGTCTGCCCGGCGAGATGGATGACGGCATCCGGCCGCTGACTGTAACCGGCACGCACCGCTTCCGGATCGGTGAGGTCGGGGCGCTCGGGCACCTCGAGCAGTTCCCACACGCTCTCGTGCTGATCAAGCCAGGTTCGGATGTGGTGTCCGACGAATCCCGTGAGGCCGGTGACCAATAGGCGCTTTCTCAAGAGAACCCCTTGTCATGAGCACCCAGGGAACATCCGACAGGTGCTACGAGCTGGAAAGGTGCCTGCAGAAGTCGCGAAAATGATGCGATTAGGATTCTTCTGCTGTTGTACTTATCTCGTTAACCTGTAGTAAATGAATGACAAATTCAACCTAAAGCTGAGTGACCGGTCGGTTCTGCTTCAATTTTTCATACATGGTACTTAAGCACTTTTCGAAGCCGGCTGAGCTGTGTTTAGAATGCGGCCGCCAGCGCTTGCACCTGTCCAGTCCGACAACCCGGTCGTCGACTGGACAAAAGCCCCGCCCCGGCCGCCAGGGTGGTAACAAGAACAATACACAGGCAACGGCCTGTAAGGCGCTGCCGGCAGCGCCTGCACAGTGTTGTAGGACCGTATGGACTTCATCCTGTTTTCGGATATTGGCGAGAGCACCATCGACAGCAGTCTCGGCACTCCCGAGTACAGCTATTTCTTCGTTCTCAAGGCCTATCTGCCGGTTCTGCAGGCGCTTGGCGAAGTACATCGCCCGCAGAGCCTGCAGGAGCTGGAAGCCACCGCCCGCCGGCTGCGCGCGGCCGGGCGTGATTGCCTGGCACTGTTCTTCGGCCCACCGCACAAGTCTCCGCTTTCCCTCGCCTGTCCCATCCTCTGCGTCATCGCCTGGGAATACGACAGCATCCCCAACGAAACCTGGAACGATGATCCGTGCTCGGACTGGCGCTACGTGCTCAGCCGGCATGGCGGGGCGATTAGCCTGTCGTCGCACACAGCCCGGGCGATCCGCGCCTCGATGGGGGAGGACTTCCCGGTGATTCCCCTGCCGACACCGCTCTGGGAAACCTATGCCAGCCTCGGCGGACAATCGCTGGCCAACGCCATCATCGAGCCGACGAAACTGCATATTCGTGGCTGCATCCTCGATACCCGACTGCTGGGCCTGTCGGCCGACGGACTCATCGCACCGATACATGACATTCCCGCCGTCGCCGACGAGCCCATCGAGCCCATTATCGAAGCCGTGCCGGCACTCACCTGGCGACGGCGCGCGCTGATCACCCGGCATTACCTCCTGATGTGGTACCGCGAGGCCGTGCGCGACCTCGTGCCCGCCGCGCTGCGCCGGGGCCTGAGCCGACTGCTGCGGCGCCCCAGCCCGCCAGCGCCGGCCGAGCCGCCCGCAGCATCCTCCGCAACCGTGATCGAAGAGCATCCCCAGGCGCAGTTGCCGGATACCTCGCAACTGGTCGAGGTCCAGGTGGAGGGCGTGGTCTACGTCTCGGTATTCAACCCTGCGGATGGGCGCAAGAACTGGGAGAACCTGGTCATGGCCTTCTGCTGGGCGTTCCGCGGCACTGCCGACGCGACCCTGGTGCTCAAGATCACCCAGAAGGACCTGGCCAGCTACTACGTGCACATGCTGACCCTGTTGTCGCAGTTGGCCCCCTTCGCTTGCCGTGTCGTAGTCATGCACGGCTTCCTCGACGACGAACAATTCCAGCGCCTGCGCGAGGCCACCAGCTACTACGTCAATGCCTCGCGCTGCGAAGGCCTGTGCCTTCCGCTGATGGAGTTCCTGGCCTGCGGCAAGCCGGCCATAGCCCCGGCGCACACCGCGATGGAGGACTACGTCGACGGCGACCTGGCCTTCGTCGTCCCCGCTTGCCGCGAACATGCCGTATGGCCCCAGGACACTCGCCTGAGCTACCGGACCATACGCTACCGTCCGGACTGGGGCGCACTGAAGCAGGCATACCTGGACAGCCACGGGATTGCCCGGCAGGCCCCGGAGCGCTATCAGGCGATGTCCATGGCCGCACGCCAGCGGATGCGCGAATTCGCCGGCGAGGAGCGTTTCGCGAACGAGCTGGGTGAGTTCCTCGGCACCTTCCTGGGTACCGGCAGGCCCGACAAAGCCGTCGCGGGAGACGCGGCATGCTGATCCTCATCCATTCGGAAACCAACCGCAGCAACATCCGAGAGAACCTCGGCAAGCCCGAATACAGCTATTACTTCGTACTGAAGGAGTTCCGTCCGCTACTCGAACGCCTGGGCCAGGTGATGGAAATCAGCGATCCGGACGACCTCGTCGATCGGATCTACGCCGACTGCCAGCGCCGCGGCGAGGAGTGCATCTTCCTGTCCTTCTCGCCACCGCATCGCACCCCCATTCATTACCGTTGCCCGACCATCCCGGTGTTCGCCTGGGAGTTCAGCGTCATCCCTTATGAGAGCTGGTACGGCGAGCCGCGCCACGACTGGCGCCTGGTGTTCGACCGACTGGGCGCGGCCATCACCCATTCCAGCTTCACCGTCGACTCGGTACGCCAGTCCATGGGGCCGGACTTCCCTGTGGTGAGCATCCCAGCCCCGGTCTGGAACCGCTTCGCCGCCCTGGCGGCCCGTCTGCAACGCAGGCCGGTGGCCGAGCAGCTGGAATTGCAGGTCGACGGCCTGGTGATCGACAGCCGTGTGGACGACGTGGGCGGCTATGCCCCCGAACCCCATCGCGATGCGCCACGCATTGACTTCGAGGCCTCGCGTGGAAGGCGGAAACTGCGCCTGGACGGAGTGATCTACACCTCGGTGTTCAACCCCTACGACGGCCGCAAGAACTGGATCGACATGCTCGGCGCCTTCTGCTGGGCCTTCCGCGATTGTGAAGACGCCACCCTGGTACTCAAGCTCACCCACCACTGCATCGACGATGCGCTGGCGGACATGCTCCACCACCTCTACAAGCTCAGGCCCTACCGTTGCCGCTTCGTGCTGATCCACGGCTACCTCGAGGATGCCGACTACGAACGCCTGGTGGAGGCCACCAGCTACGTGGTCAATACCTCCTACGGCGAGGGGCAGTGCCTGCCGCTGATGGAGTTCATGTCCTGCGGCAAGCCGGCCATAGCCCCGCGCAATACGGCGATGCTCGATTACATCGACAGCAACAATGCCTTCGTGGTGGATTGCACCGAGGAACTCACTGCCTGGCCCCATGACCCGCGGGCGGCCTACCGTACCCTGCGCTACATCACCAACTGGGACTCGCTGCTTGCGGCCTACCAGGAAAGCTATCGGGTGGCGAAGGAAGACCCCCAGCGCTATGCGCACATGAGCGAGGCCGCAGTGGACGCCCTGCAGGCGTTCTGCAGCATGGAGCAGGCGCAGGCCCGGCTGTCCGCCTTCCTCGCTGCCCTGCGGGCTCGCAGGGCGATAACGGGCGATGAGCCATGCGCAAGTCTGTGACTATGGCATTGCCATGTCGATCATCGGCTTGCCCCGGACATGGCCAGCCGGCAATGGCGGAGGGTGTGTCATGCATCGGTTACCGATGACAGACCGCCAGGGCCACACACCCGGCCGGCGTATCCAGGACATCGAGCTGCTGCGGGCGCTCGCCGTGGTCAGCGTGGTCGTGCACCATGCCCATGGCAATCTGTTCCACTGGCCCACGCCGCTGTTCGATGCCTTCTTCCGGCGCTTCGAGCTGTGGTGGGGCGTCGATCTGTTCTTCGCCATTTCCGGCTTCGTCATCGCCCGGGACCTGATTCCCCGCCTGCAGGGCTGCAACGGTATCGCCGAGTTCTGGCGCAACAGCGTACAGTTCTGGGTCAGGCGCGCCTTCCGCCTGCTCCCCTCGGCCTGGCTCTGGCTGCTGCTGATGCTGGTGGCCTGCCGCTTCCTGAACGAATCGGGCGCCTTCGGCACATTGTCCACCAACCTCGCCGCAACACTCGCGGGGATACTGCAATACGCGAACTTCCGTTTCGCCGACAGCTTCTTCCGCTACGAGTACGGCGTCAGCTTCGTCTACTGGAGCCTGTCGCTGGAGGAGCAGTTCTACCTCCTGCTGCCGCTGCTGATATTCGTCTCGCGCCGCTTCCTGCCCTGGATTCTGGTAGGGGTGATAGCCGCCCAGTTCTTCGTCTGGCGCACGCCCTTGCTGATGGTGCTGCGCACCGACGCCCTGGCCTGGGGCGTGCTCCTGGCCCTGGCCAGCCACAAGGCCTTCTATGTATGCCTGGAGCCGACCTGGCTGTTGCGCTGGCGCCCCCTGGGGCTGATCCTGGCGGCACTGCTGGTGCTGGGGTTGACGCGGGTGTCCACCGAGCAGCACCTCTGGTCCGTCTGGCGTATCGGGGTGATCGCCCTGTTCAGCGCGGCCCTGGTCTGGCTGGCCTCCTATGATCGCGGCTACCTGACCCTTCCCGCGCCCCTGCAACGCCTTGGCCTCTGGCTGGGCAGCCGCTCCTATGGCATCTATCTCATCCATATCCCGGCATTCTTCCTGACCCGGGAAATTGCCTTCCGCCTGTATGGCGACAGCGCCCTGGACGGCACCCATACCCTGCTGTTCCTGGTCCTGGCCATCTGCACCATCGTCCTTTGCAGCGAAGCGAACTACCGCTATGTCGAGTTGCCGCTCAGAGCACGCGGCACCGCCATTGCCCGGCGTTTCTCGACCGAGGCGCCGCCTACCGCAGGAGACATCCGCAATGAGGCAGCCTAGCCGTCGTCGCGTCCCCGTCGAGTTTCCCGGCTGCGCAGACAAATCCCGCATTTCCCCGCTCGGAACGCTTCTGGAGAACTGGCCATGCTGAACCGGCTGAAGAATTTCCTGACCACTCCTGCCGCTCCAGCGGCGAAGGAAAGCACGGGCAGCGCCGCCGAGCCACGTGTGGATCCATACATGCTGGGCCTCAAGGATGCAGCCCTGAGCGGCTGGTTCGACCAGCAGAACGGCGAGCTCTACCGCGGCTTTCCCGTGGGCCCCGAGGACACGGTGCTGGATGTCGGCTGCGGCAACGGCGGCAATGTGCACTTCTGCGCCATGCGTGGCGCGCGCATCATCGTGGCCGACATCGACGCCGAGAAGATCGAGGCCACCCGC
This sequence comes from Pseudomonas sp. M1, assembly GCF_022760135.1. Classification (NCBI taxonomy): domain Bacteria; kingdom Pseudomonadati; phylum Pseudomonadota; class Gammaproteobacteria; order Pseudomonadales; family Pseudomonadaceae; genus Pseudomonas; species Pseudomonas sp. M1. The sequence continues at coordinate 6,641,496 of NZ_CP094343.1, read as the reverse complement.
CAACGCCTGGAAGGAAGCGCGGCCCGCAGCATCGAGTGCCTGGTGACCGACAGTGCTCCGCTACCGATTCCGGACGCCTCCATCAGTCGTGTGGTCAGCACCGAGGTCATCGAGCATGTGGACGACCCCCGGGCCTTCCTCGCCGAGTTGGTCCGCGTGGGGCAACCCGGCGCCCTCTACCTGCTTTCCGCCCCTCATCCCTCCTCGGAGGAGCTCCAGCGGGGCTTCGCCGCCGCCGATTATTTCCGCAAACCCAACCACGTGCGGGTGATCGGCGAGCAGCAGTTCAGGGACTGGGTGACGGAAGCGGGCCTGGAAGTCGTCAGCCACGGCCAATATGGTTTCTACTGGTCTTTGTGGATGCTGTTCTTCTGGGAGGCCGGCGTCGGGTTCGAGAATCCCGACCATCCGCTGCTGCACAACTGGACCAGGACCTGGGACGTCCTGCTCGATTCGCCTCGCGGTGCCGCCATCAAGGAGGCGCTGGACCAGGTGGTCGCCAAGAGCCAGGTGATAGTGGCGCGCAAGCCGTGACGCAAGCGCCTCGCCACCGACAGGGAATGTGAAGGATGAGAAGCCCGGCATTGTCGAGCAACCGGCACTTCGGTCTGGAATGGCTGTGGAGCCCCGCGCGTCGCAGCATCGCCTACGCTTTGCCGCTGCTCATGGCCGTGGCCCTGGTGCTGTATCTGTATCCGGGTACCTTCCTGGCCGGGCATGGCAGGTTCTTCGAGGGCGGCGATGCGGCCTCTCATGTGTCGGGGTGGCTGTTCTTCGAACAGGGCCACTGGCATTTCCCGCTGTTGAAGACGGATCGCCTCAACTATCCCGACGGCATCAGCATTGCCTTCACCGACAGCATCCCGCTGCTGGCCCTGCCGCTCAAGTTGTTCGCCGGGGTGTTGCCCGCGGGCTTCCACTACTTCGGCCTGTGGCACGCCATCTGCTACCTGTTGCAGGCAGCCACCGCGGTTTTCGTGATTCGCTCACTGGGTATCCGGCATCTGCCAGGTGCCCTGTTCGCGGCGGGTTTCGCCCTGATCTGGCCGGCCCTGACGCACCGCCTGGGGCACACGGCGCTCATGACCCAGGGGCTGCTCCTGCTGGCCCTGGGCACCTATCTGAGGGGCCATTCGGGAACATGGTCCGTTCGCCGAACCTGCACGGCATTCATCGCAATCACCGCCAGCGCCCTGCTGGTACACCCCTACCTGTTCGCCATGAGCTATCCGCTCCTGCTCGTCTATCTGGTGAGCCAGTGGCGGGCTGGAAGCCTGGACCTGAAACGCGTCTGCCTCTGGCTCGCAGGCTCGCTCGTGGTGCTGTTCGCCATCCTCCTGGCGGGCGGCTATCTCATCGGCAAGGGCGCCGCCGCCGGCGGCTTCGGCATCTATTCACTGAACCTGCTCTCGCCTTTCTGCGGTGGCCTGCTGTGTTCCAGCCACTACGCGACACCGGGTCAGGATGAAGGCTTCAACTACCTGGGCGCTGGCGTCCTGCTGTTGCTGGCCACCAGCGCGCTGTTGGAACCCCGTGCGTTCCTCCGTTGCGCTACCGCATCACCTACAGCGCCAGCGGCAGTCCATCACAGCCGGTGGGTAACTGGGATGTCGTCAGCAATGCGACGACCCAGGTGATCATCCTGGCCCAGGGCCCGCTGATGGGTACCGAAGGCGAACCCAGGACGCTGGAGGGTATTTTCGACGTGGCAACGGCCAGCTCGAGCGCGGAAATCCGTACCTTCAGCAATGGAGCCGGCGAATTGGCGTTGATCAGCGTCGAACTCCTGCCTAAGCGCTAGGTAATATTCGCCTGCACAGTAAGGCGCCGGAACGGCATAACAGTGCCCCTGGGGACCTCGACTGTGCCGGAATGATCGTCGGCGCTTGTGTCTGTGAGGGCCACGCCCGGGGCGTGCATCCTGTCCTTCCGTCACCAGAAGGACAACCACATGAACCGGGTTCTCGCTCCTTTCCGTTCGTCTGCCGGTTCGCGCCTGGACGCCCGAAGCCTGTGGCGGAAGATCGCTGGTCGGATCGCCATGTACCTGCAAAACGCCCGCACCCGCCACCAGCTCGCCCAGCTCGGCGAACGCGAGTTGGCCGACGCCGGCATCGACCGTTGCCAGCGCGAGCGGGAACTTTCGAAACCTTTCTGGCGCTGAGCGGCTGGCCGCCGGGGGCGGGCTCCGCTAGTCTGCATCGGTAGCGCGCGGCAGCTTTGGCCGCGCGGTTTCATCTCGACTGGGAGTGTCCATCCATGAATCGTCTGCGCCTGCTTACCGCCGCCGCCCTGCTCACCTGCGCCAGCGGCGCCTTTGCCAGCAGCTTCATCGTCACTACCGATGCGCTGGTCGGCGCCACCAAGGCCACCTCCGACGGTACCACCGACATCACCAACTCCTTCCGCGACGACAAGATCGTCCTGGACGCCCGCGACGACGCCGCCACCTTCGTCGCCACCGCCGGGCAGGTGCGCGGCGCGCACCTGGAAGCGGCGCTGCGGCACATCCGCGGCAAGCTGCCGAGCCTGGCCGCCAACGACCTGCAGCTGGCCCAGGCGATCCTGGTCATCTGACTTCCCCCTCGGCCCGGAGACGCTTTTTCAGAGCGTCTACCGGGCCTGCGAGGCTGGCTCTTGCCGGCACATTCCGTTAGCCTTGTCGGCTGTGCTTTTCCGATCGCCATAGCCCATGCGCAGCCTCCTATTCCTGCTCACCGGCCTCTGCCTGGCCACCCCCGTGCTGGCCTTCGAACAGACCACCATGTTCGTCGCCGGCAGCAGCTACGTGACCAGCAAAGTCACCAGTACGCCTTTCGAGAACAAACTGCTCGGTGCCGCCCGCGATGATGCCGCCAGCTACATCGCCACCGACGGCCGGGTGCGCGGAGCGCGCCTGGAACAGGCGTTGCGCTGGCTGCGCAAACAGCATCCGGAGCTCGCGGCGAACGATCGGGAACTGGCCGAAGCCATTCTTGCCCAATAGTCAGTCGTGAGCAGCGCCCGCTGCCGTTTCGGAGACTCCCATGCGCCTCAGCTCGATCCCCAAGAGCCCCCTGATCCTCGGCCTGCTGCTGGCCGCCTGCGCCTCCAGCGCCCAGGCCCAGTCGGTCATCCGCCTGTTCAACATCACCACCAACGCCATCGGCCGCAGCGTGGACTTCACCTCCGACACCACCACCTCGATCCGCGACATGAAGATCGTCCGCGAGGCCCGCGACGACGCCGCCAGCTTCGTCGCCAGCGAAGGCGCCATCCGCGGCGCGCAGCTGGAAGCGGCGCTGAAGGTGGTCCGCGAGAAGGTGCCGGACGCGCGCGACGCCTCCGACCAGCAGTTGGCCGAAGCCATCCTCGCTCTGTGATCCCCCGCGGCCGCCGCGCTCTGGCGGCACTGGGCCTGCTCGCCGCCGTCGGCGCCCGGGCCGATCTGCGCCTGGAGCTGCTGCCCGACGGCCTCGCCCCGGCGCAGCGCCAGGCCAGCCAGCAACTGCTGGATGACGTCCGCCAGGCGCTGCCGCCACTCTTCGTCCAGGCCCTGGACCGCCGCGTCGAGGTGCAATGGCGCGACGACCTGCCGGGCAACGGCATGGGCCAGGCCCTGCGCCCCGGCGCCATCGCGCTGAACCGCAAGTACCTGGCCGCCCTCACCGACGGCAGCGCCGCCACCCTCAAGACCGGCCGCAGCCACGGCACCCTGCGTCGCGAACTGCAGGCCACGGTGGTCCACGAGCTGACCCACCTGTACGACCGCGGCCGCCTCTGGCTGCCCGCCGAGGCCCGGCTGATCCAGCGCTGCACGCGCCAGCAGGGCAGCATCGGGCGCATCGGCGAGGGCGCCGAGTGCCGCGGCCAGGCCAACCGCCGCTTCACCCTCTCCGACGACCCGCGCCTGCTCGACCTCGCCGGCTGGCCGCAACTGGCCGGCAAGCGCGGCCAGCGCGAGCACGACAACCGCTTCGTCCTGCGCAGCCCGGACCGCTACGAGCTGAGCAACCCGCGCGAGTTCGTCGCGGTGAACATGGAGTACTTCGTCCTCGACCCCAGCTACGCCTGCCGCCGCCCGGCGCTGTACCGCTACTACGCCGAGCGCTTCGGCGAGCGTCCGCAGCGCCAGGCCTGCGAACAATCCTTCGCCTACCTCAACGCCGGCCGCGACTTCGGCCGCCAGCCGCTGGGCAGGCTGGATCCGGAGCGCGTCTACGAGGTCGACTACCTGCTGGCCGAGGCCAACGACCAGTGGGTGAGCCGCTGGGGCCACGCCATGCTGCGCCTGGTGGTGTGCGCCCCGGGCCGGCCGCGCGGCCCGGACTGCCGGCTGGACCTGGACCAGCACCTGGTGCTGTCCTACCGCGCCTTCGTCGGCGACCTGCAGCTGTCCAGCTGGGACGGTCTGACCGGCTCCTACCCGTCGCGGCTGTTCGTCCTGCCGCTGTCCCAGGTGATCGAGGAATACACCAAGATCGAGCTGCGCAGCCTGGCCTCGATCCCGCTCAAGCTCAATCGCCAGCAGATCGACGAGCTGGTGGAGCGGGCCATGCAGGTGCACTGGGGCTACGACGGCAACTACTACTTCATTTCCAACAACTGCGCGGTGGAAACCCTCAAGCTGCTGCGCAGCGGCATTCCCGACCCGCGCCTGCAGGACCTCGACAGCATCACCCCCAACGGCGTGGTGCAGATCCTCGAGAACCGCGGCCTGGCCGACGCCAGCGTGCTCGACGACTCCAAGCGCGCACTGCGCCTGGGCTACCGCTTCGACTCCTTCCGCGACCGCTACCAGGCGATGTTCGAGGTGCTGCGCCAGCGCCTGGACATTCCCCAGAGCAAGGTCGAGGACTGGTTGGCCCTGCCCGCCAGCGAGCGCCGCGCCTGGTTCGACAAGGCCGACCTGCGCGCCAGCGCCGCCATGCTGCTGCTGGAGCAGGCCTCGCTGCGGCGCCAACTGCAACTGGCCCAGGACGAGCTGAAGCGCCTGTACCTGGGCCACCGCGACGACGCCCGCGCCGACCCCAAGCTGGTGGCGGCGGGCAAGACGCTGCAGCAGATCCTCGACGACAGTGGCTTCCTAAGCCAGCCGGCGGAGCTGCTGGACAGCGGCTACGGCCTGCCGCAGCCGGGCGAGTCGACGCGCCTGGAACAACAGACCCAGGCCCGCCAGGCGCGCCTGCGCCAGCTCAGCGACAACCTCGACCAGGAAGTCCGCGCGCTGCTGGAGCCGGAGCGCCGCGAGGAGTTGCAGGCGCTGGAGGCCAATCTCAAGCAGCTTGGTGCGCACTTGCGGGCGCTGCACAAGGCGGCGGGTGGGTTCGAGTTGCCTTGAGGGGCTGTTTCTGTAGGAGCGACTGCGCCAAAGCGCTTTTCGTAGGATGGGTTGTTCTCGCAGGAGCGAGCTGTGCTCACTTGCGGGTTCGGTGCATTGGTTTGACTTTGTTCCCTCTCCCTAACCCTCTCCCTGAAGGGAGAGGGGACCGTTCGGTGTGCTTGGATGTTCTGAAGTCAGCCGGCGGCACCGTTGGTTTCCGACTGAAGCCATTCCTCCTCTCGGCACGGACTAGCCCCCTCTCCCTTCAGGGCGGGGCGCGCAGCCGAGGGCTGGGGAGAGGGGCTCTTCAGGACACACAACCCCACCCGGCAGAACTCAACACAAACAAAAAACGCGCCCAAAGGCGCGTTTTTCATCAACCGAAGAACCCCTCAGCGGCGCCCCTCCAGCTTGAAGTAGAAGACCTTGGTCGCCTGCCGCGCGACGATCCGGCCGCCGCTGATGCGCGGCTCGAAGCGCCAGGTGTCCATGGCCTGGCGCACGGCGTTGTCGAACATCCGCGGCGGCGAGGAGTCCAGCACCTGGATGTCGTCGATGCGGCCGTCGGCGGTGATGGTGAACAGCACCTTCACGTGGCCTTCGATGCCGCGGCGCTGGGCCATCAGCGGGTACTTTGGCGAATCCATGCGCAGCGGCTTGATGTCGCTGTCGTTGAGGCTGCCGGTGGGCAGGCCGGCCGGGCCCTGGGTGCCGGTCGGGGCGGCCTGGGCGCCCGGGGTGCTCTGGCCCACGGTCGGCGCGGCCGGAGGCGGCGGCGGGGCGGGCGGCGTCGGCTCGGCCTGGGCTTGCTCGGCCGGCTCGGGTTCGGGCTTGGGTTTCGGCTTGGGCTTGGGCGCCTTCTTCGGCACCGCCTTTTCCACCGGCTTGGGCTTGGGTTTCGGCGGCTCCGGCTTGGGCGGCTCGACCACCGGCTCCGGCGGCGTGGGTTGCGGCGGCTGCGGCTCGGGCGCGGCTGCCGGCGGCTCCTTCACCGGTTCGGGCTTGGGCGGCAGCTGCACCACGCTGACCTGCATGGTCGGCACTTCGCCACGGCCGAGGTTGAGCTCGTCGGGGCTGGGCACGGCCCAGACCAGGCCGGCGACCACGGCCAGGTGCAGCACCACGGACAGCCCGGAAGACTTCCACCAGCCCGCCTGCTGGGGCGGCTGCTCCGCGTCTTCCACGCCCTCCACGGGCGCGGCGTAGGGGATCAGCAGTTCGGCGACGGGCACTTCCTCGTCGCGGCGGGCGCCGGAGCAGTCCACCAGACGCAGGTTGGCTTCATTGCCACGCTGGGCGCTGACGCAGGGCAGCGAGAGTCCTTCGTCGCTGTCGGAAGACGAAGGAAGTTCCGCGGCGGACGCGACGAGAGTGGAACTCGCCGGCGAGCGCGATTGCGATGGCGACATGTGCGAAGCCTGTGGAGAAATGACAGAATCTGATAATTATTATCATTCGCCCCGGGTATGGCAACCTTATTGGCCATCCGGCAACCAGGCGCAGGTCAACATTTGCTGCTGCAGCGCCTGCGGATCCTGCTCTTTGGCGAAGATCAGCTCCAGCCGATTGTCCCGCCGCCAGGCGCTGGGCTGCCAGGGTTCGGCGCCCGTCACCCGGTTGCAGGCCAGCCAGCCGTCCTCGCAGTGCAGCACCGCCTTGGCCCGCAGCAAGCCGTCCAGGCCGGCCAGCCAGGCCTCCAGCGCCGCGCGGCGGAAGCGCCAGTCGGCGTGCAGGCGCCAGCCGACGGCCTGATGTCCACCGTCGCTGTGCACCTGGCGCAGGGGCGCGGCGCGGGTCAGCAGTACCGGCAGTTCGGCCGTGGGGGCTGGCAGTTCCACCGCCGCGGCCGGGTCGAACGCTGCGACGAACGGCAGGCTCGCGAAGGGCAGGCGCCCCTGCTCGGTCCACACCAGCGGCAGCGCCGGCAGGCTGGCTTGCAGACGCGCGCGGGCCGCCTCATCCAGGGCTTCGCTCTTGTTCAGCACCAGCAGCGCGGTATCGGCCAGGGCCTCCTGCTGCGCCTCTGGCATCGAGGCCCCGGCGGCCAGCGCCGCGGCATCCAGTACCAACAGCAGCGGCTGCGGCGCCAGCACGCCGCGCCAGGGCGCCTCGCCCAGCTGGCGCAGCAGGGTGCGCGGGTGGCCGAGGCCGGAGGGCTCGATGAACAGCCGCTGCGGCCGCGCCTTGCGCAGCAGGCGGGTGAGGCCGACCTGGAAGGGCGCGCCGTTGACGCAGCACAGGCAGCCGCCGGCCACCTCGCCTATGGCCACGCCGTCGGCGTCGGCGGCCAGCAACGCGGCGTCCAGGCCGACCTGGCCGAATTCGTTGACCAGTACCGCCCAGCGCTCGCCAGGCGGGCGCTGGGCCAGCAGGTCGCGGATCAGGCTGGTCTTGCCGGCGCCCAGTGGGCCGCCGATCACATGGGTGGGAATCTGTTCGAGCATGGCGCCATGTTGCCGCCTGACGCAGGCCGGGAAAAGCGCTAGAGTCGGCCCTTCGCTCAAAGGACCCCGTTTTCATGCGTCTGCCGGCCCTGCTCCTGTCGTCCTGCCTCGCCCTGCCAGCCCTTGCCCACGCCGAAGCCTGCGTGGTGCACAGCCGCGGCAAGAACCTCGACGTGAAGGTCTGCCAGCAGAACCGCAGCATCCCGGCGAAGCTGTTCCACGAAGGCTTCTGTCAGCCGCAGCTGAAGGACCAGCAGGTCGAGGTGACCTACGCCGACGCCTGCCCCAGCGGCGCCTTCGGCGTCTGCAACAACGCCCAGGTGCCCAACAGCCCCTACCGTCAGGACATCCACTACTACGGCGTAGCCAGCGACGCGCGCTTCCTCCAGCCGTTCTGCGAAAGCCAGAGCAAGGGCCAGTGGCAGGCCGGCAAGTGACCGTCACGCGCCTGTCATGGGCGGCTGTTCTACTGCTGGTCGGGTACCTCACACCCACTGGCGCCCCACGCCAGCAAAGATCTTGGTGATAGGGCCGCCCCGCGCGGCCCTCTTTTTTCCGACTCTATTTCCCGCGTTTTCGCCATCCGGACCGGCGGTATCGCCGTTCGTCCGCGCAAAGGTGTCTTGCGCAGCCGCCCCTTCTGTCAGAAGGTCACATCCGCTAAGTTTTCAGAGCGTGAGGTACCTTGGGGGTTACGCATGAGCACGTCTATGAACCTGGACGGCCCCTTCTATCCACCGGCGCTGGGGGCGCCGGAACGACTCAGCGCGGAGCAGTTGCGCGCCTCGCTGGAAATCACCATGGCCGAGCACGGCGGCGGCGCCGTCTGGCTGTTCGCCTATGGCTCGCTGATCTGGCGCCCGGAGTTCCCGGTGGCCGAGGCCAGCCGCGCGCGGGTGCACGGCTACCACCGCGGGCTTTACCTGTGGTCGCTGACCCACCGCGGCACCCCGGAGATGCCCGGCCTGGTGCTCGGCCTGGACCGCGGCGGCTCCTGCGCCGGCTTCGCCTACCGGCTGCCCGACGACGACCTCGACGCCAACCTGTTCGCCCTCTGGCAGCGCGAGATGCCCTACGCCTCCTACCGCCCGGAATGGCTCAGCTGCCGCCTGGAGGATGGCCGCCGGGTGCGCGCCCTGGGTTTCGTCCTCGAACGCCACCTGCCCAGCTACGCCGGCTCGCTGCCGGACAGCATCGTGCAGCGCGTGTTCGACAGCGCCCAGGGGCACTTCGGCACCACCCGCGAATACGTCGAGCAGACGGTCAGCGCGCTGCGCGCCTGCGCCATGCCCGACCTGAACCTGGAGGCCCTGCTGGCGCGCTGCTGCGCCAAGGCCAGCGGCTGAGTCAGGGCGTCGGCTGGCGCACCTCGATCGGTTGCGCCGGCGTCTCGTCCAGCCCCCAGTCTGACCCATCCGCCCAGTCCTCGCCGAAGGTTTCGATGGGGTGCTGGGTGCGGCTGGAGCCATTGCCGCAACCCATGGCTGAGGCCGGGCAGTAGCGGTCGCAGCCCCAGCAGATGCGTTCGGGGTGGGCGGGGTGCAGGGGGAATTTCTTGGCCATGGAGGTTCGCCTGAAGGGAGTGGGCCTAGCTTCGATTCAACGCCTTCCGGCGCCCTTCGTACTTGTCGCGAATCAAGAAGTGCGGGAATAAGCAAATGCAGCATAAGCAAAGCATTTTTTATTCCTTAATTTATTGACGAAGCCCACCTACACTGCCTCCCCATGACGACTTTCAGGGGGATGAACCCATGCGCAGCGAACGCGTCCGCTATGTCCTGGTGCCCGGCTGGCACGGCTCGGAGGACGAGCACTGGCAGAGCCACTGGCAGCGCGCGCTGCCCAACGCCTCGCGGGTGCAGCAGCGCGACTGGGTGACGCCGCGGCATGTCGACTGGGTCGCCGAACTGGACCGCGAGATCCGCCGCCAGCCCGGCCGCGTGGTGCTGATCGCCCACAGCCTGGGCTGCGTCACCGTCGCTTCCTGGGCCCGCCGCGCCGGGCCCAGGGCCCTGGCCCAGGTGGCCGGCGCCCTGCTGGTGGCGCCCGCCGACGTCGAGCGCGAGACCTGCCACGCGGCGCTGCGCAACTTCGCCCCCATCGCCCTGGACGCCCTGCCTTTCCCCAGCGTGCTGGTGGGCTCGGACAACGACGCCGCCTGCAGCCCGCAGCGCGCCCTGCAGCTGGGCCGCGCCTGGGGCGCCGAGACGCTGATCCTGCCGGATGCCGGGCACATCAATGTGAAGTCCGGCCACGGGGCCTGGGAAGCCGGCTACCGTCACCTGTTCCGCCTGCAGTACCTGATCGACCAGCGCGAACGCCGCCGGGCCTGAGCGAGACGGAATGTAGGGGCCACTGTCTTGCGCCGATGTGCCCTTCGTAGGATGGGTTGAGCTTGCGATACCCATGCTGCCGTGGTGATGGGTATCGCTTCGCTCAACACCATCCTACGAAAAGCCGTGCTTCCCTGGAGGTGTAGGCGAGCCCTGCCCGCGATTTCGCGCGCAGGGCGCGCTCCTGCATGGGAATGGTGCTCGGGCTTGCCCTCTCCCGGAGGGAGAGGGGGCCGCAGGCTCCGAGCGCGGGTAGCGCGATGTAGCGGATCTCATCCGCGATCCGGCTGTCATGCGTGTCGCGGCATGACAGCAGAAACCCATCCTACGAACCTGCCGCTCCCGCCTCGCGCCGTGCGCGGCCTTCGAGGCGGCGGCGCAGGCCGTGGCTTTCCAGGCTCAGCCGGCAGCCCTTGGCCGCCGCGGCGCGGCCCCAGTCCTCCAGCAGCTCCATGCAGGCGTGGTCGATGTAGCGCAGGTGCTGCAGCGGCACGTGCAGCGTGGTGCCCGGCTTCACCTGGTCCAGCAGGCGCGCCAGCTGCGGTACCCGCAGGAAGGTGGCGGCGCCCACCAGGCGCAGCTCGGCTTCGTCGCCGGTGCCGTTGTAGTGCAGGCTGGCCTTCAGCCGCGCGGCCTTCAGCGCCAGCTTGAGCAGGGTCAGGGCGAAGCCCACCAGCACGCCGGTGAGCAGGTCGGTGAGGACGATGCCCAAAGCCGTGGCCAGGTACACCAGCGCCGGCATCCGCCCGTAGCGCAGCAGGCCGGTGAGCGCCTTGGGATCGGCCAGCTTGAGCCCGGTGTAGACCAGCACCCCGGCCAGGCTGGCGATGGGGATCTGCCGCAGCAGCCCGCCGAGCAGGGCGACGAAGGCCAGCAGCCAGAGGCCGTGGAGGATGGCGGACAGGCGGCTGCGGGCGCCGGCCTGCACGTTGGCCGAGCTGCGCACTATCACCCCGGTCATCGGCAGCGCGCCGAGCAGGCCGCAGATCAGGTTGCCGACGCCCTGGGCGGACAGCTCACGGTCCATGTCCGAACGCGGCCCCTGGTGGATGCGGTCCACCGCGGCGGCGGAGAGCAGCGTCTCGGCGCTGGCGATGAAGGCCACCGCCAGGGCCGCCAGCAGCAGCTCGGGTTCGGCCAGGCGCAGCAGGTCGGCCGGGCGGAGCCAGTCGATGGCCTGGCTGAGCTGTTCCGGCACTTCCACCCGCAGCACGTCCATGGGCAGCGCCAGGCTCGCCAGGGTCGCCGCGCTCACCCCGAGCAGGGCGCCGGGCAGGAAGCGCAGACGCGCCGGGCGGAAGCGTTCCCAGCCCCACATCAGCGCCATGGTGCCGAGGCCCAGGGCCAGGGCCTGCGGGCCGTTGCCCAGCGAGGCGGCGAGGGCGCCGGGGAACGCCAGCAGGTTGTCCAGCCCTGATGCCTGTGGCTGGAGGTCGAGCATCACGTGGACCTGCGACAGCACGATGAGGATGCCGATGCCGGCGAGCATGCCGTACACCACCGCCGGCGCGGTGACGCGGAACCAGCAGCCCAGGCGCAGGCGCCCGGCGACCAGCTGGATCAGCCCGGCCAGCAGCAGGATCGGCCCGAGCATGGCCATGCCGTGGCTGCGCACCAGTTCGAAGACCAGCACCGCCAGGCCCGCCGCCGGCCCGCTGACCTGCAGCGGCGAGCCGGCCAGCAGGCCGACCACCAGGCCGCCGACGATGCCGGTGAGCATGCCCTTGGCCGGCGGCATGCCGGAAGCGATGGCGATACCCATGCACAACGGCAGGGCGACGAGAAAGACCACCACCGAGGCCAGCAGGTCGCGGGGCAGGTTGTCCTTGAGGGCGCGCAGGGGCGCATGAAGGGGTTGGGGAACGGGCATGGCGCTTTCCTCCTTGGCTTTTTCGGGCGCGAGAAAGCCCACGACGCCGGGTCTGCGGCATCGACACGCGCAGGTTGTCAGGGCGCGCCGGCGGGCCGGCGCGGGGTTCGGGCAGGTGTCAGGTCAGGAAGCGGGCACGGCTGTCGTTGTGGAGGTGGGCGCCGTGCCCGTGAGGGTCAGGATTGCGAGTAGCGCGGGCGCGGCGTCGCCATGGGCATCGGGCCTTCGCCGTCCAGCGGGAGGAAGTGACCCACCTCGGCGTCGTAGGCCTTGATCTGGCTGGTCTCGATGTCATAGACCCAGCCGTGGATGAACAACTGGCCGCTGGCCAGGCGCGCGGCCACCGAGGGGTGGGTCTTCAGGTGGTCGAGCTGGGCCACCACGTTTTCCTCGGTGAGGATGTCCAGGGTGTCGTGGCTGGCGCAGCCGCAGTTCTGCTCGACCACCGTCTTGGCCACTTCGGCGTGGCGCAGCCAGGCCTTCACCGTGGGCATGCGCTCCAGCGTCTGCGGGTCGAGCACGGCCTTCATGGCGCCGCAGTCGGAATGCCCGCAGACGATGATGTGCTGCACGCCCAGGGCCATCACCGCGAACTCGATGGCGGTGGACACGCCGCCGTTCATCTGCCCGTAGGGCGGCACCACGTTGCCGACGTTGCGGGTGACGAAGAGGTCGCCCGGCGAGCTCTGGGTGATCAGTTCGGGGACGATGCGCGAATCCGCGCAGGTGATGAACATGGCGCGCGGGTTCTGCGCATGGGCGAGCTTCTTGAACAGCGCTTCCTGTTGCGGGAAGACCTCCTGGCGGAACTGGCGGAAACCTTCGACGATGCGCCGCAGGGCCTCGTCGGCATTCTCCGTGATGTGCTCCTCACCGTGCGATTTGTCGTTCATTGCATGAGCCTCGAAGAGTGACGATGGATTTTTCCCATGCTTGCCGACGTTTCGCACATGGCGAAAAGACACAAACGTTGGGAAATGATGTTCGTGACCGTTTGGTCATCCTGTCGGCAACCCTAGACAAGGAAGATTAATCAAAAATTAAATAAACGCTCTATCTCGCACGTTACAGACATCTTTAAGGCAAGATCGCCGATGATGCCGACAAGCTATCATGGCCCGATGATGTGAATGCGCCGCCTCAGAACAGGCTCATCTGTGCCCGCGGGACCTGGAACAGCGAGCAGTCCAGCCCACCGTAGTCGCGGCGGTCCAGCCCCAGGCGGCGGGCGGCCAGTTGGAAGCGCTTGGCCAGCAGTTCGGCGAACACGCCTTCCCCGCGCATGCGCGTGCCGAAGCGGCTGTCGTAGTCCTTGCCGCCGCGGCTCTGGCGGATCAGGCTCATCACATGCTCGGCGCGGTCGGGGAAGTGCGCCTGCAGCCATTGCTGGAACAGCTCGGAAATCTCCAGCGGCAGGCGCAGGAGGATGTAGCCGGCCGAGCGCGCGCCGTTGTCGTGGGCGGCTTCCAGCAGGCGTTCCAGCTCCATGTCGTTGACCATCGGGATCATCGGCGCCAGCACCGCGCTGACCGGCACGCCGTGCTCGTGCAGGGTGCGCATGGCGCGCAGGCGCGCGCCGGGGCTGGCGGTGCGCGGCTCCATGATGCGCTTGAGCTCGTTGTCCAGGGTGGTAAGGCTGAAGGCCACGCTGACCAGGTTGAGGCTGGCCAGTTCGCCCAGCAGGTCGAGGTCGCGCAGGATCAGCGAGCCCTTGGTGATGATGTGCAGCGGGTGGCGGAAGCGCAGCAGGATCTCCAGCGCCTGGCGCGTCAGGCGCTGCTCGCGCTCCAGCGGCTGGTAGGCGTCGGTATTGATGCCCAGGGCGATGGGCCGCGGCACGTAGCCGGGCTTGCTCAGCTCCGCCTCCAGACGCTCGGCGAGGTTGGTCTTGGCGATCAGGCGCGTCTCGAAGTCGATGCCCGGCGACAGGTCCCAGTAGGCGTGGCTGGGCCGTGCGAAGCAGTAGATGCAGCCGTGCTCGCAGCCGCGGTAAGGGTTGATCGAGCGGTCGAAGCCGACGTCCGGCGACTGGTTGCGGCTGATCACCGTCTTCGCCTGCTCCATCCGCACCTCGGTGGCGCGGCAGGGCGGCGCCTCGTCCTGGTACCAGCCGTCGTCCTCGGCCTCGCTGCGGGTCGGCGCGAAGCGGTTGTGCGGGTTGCTGGCGGTGCCGCGGCCACGTGGCGGCAGGGAAGAGGACATAGGTGGGCTCCAGAATTTACTGTATATAAATACAGTATTCCCATGCGAATGACAGCCCCCGCCGATGGATGGCCGGGCGTAGGGCGGATAACCGTTCGCGGTTATCCGCCGTTTGACCATGGCCCCAGGCCCCCTGCGGACCCAAACCCGAAGCCCCGCCTCAAGGCGCTCCGAACCCGACATCGGGTTGGGCAGCGGCGTACAACCGCGAACGGTTGTGCGCTCTACTAATGGTGATGGGTATCGCTTCGCTCAACCCATCCTACGAGAGTGTTTCTCCCGCACCCCGCAGGAGCGGATTCATCCGCGATTCCGCCGGCAGGGCCGGCGCTCATGCCATTGCCGACCTCAGATCAACACCCGCAACAACCAGTACAGCAACGCCGCCAGGCAGATCGCCGCCGGCAGCGTCAGCACCCAGGCCAGCAGCATGTTGCGGATGGTCTGCCATTGCAGGCCGCTGCCGTTGGCGGTCATGGTCCCGGCGACGCCGGAGGACAGCACCTGGGTGGTGGACACCGGCAGGCCATAGATGTCCGCCGCGCCTATGGTGAGCATCGCGGTGAGCTGCGCGCTGGCGCCCTGGGCGTAGGTCAGCGGCTGCTTGCCGATGCCCTCGCCGACGGTGGTGACGATGCGCCGCCAGCCCACCAGGGTGCCCAGGCCGAGGGCCAGGGCCACCGCCACCTTGACCCACGGCGGGATGAACTGGACGGTGTCCAGGCTGCGGTCGCGCAGGGCCTGCAGGGTGCTCCAGGTGTCGACGTCGAAGACCTGCTCGGTGCGGTCGAGCTGGCGGATGGTCTCCACGCTCAGATACAGCTCGTTGTGCAGCGCCAGCACCTCGTCGTCGGGCAGCCCGCTCAGGTCGTCGTGGCCGCGCAGGCGCGCGCCTATGTTGTGCAGTTGCGCGGCCAGCGCCGGCAGCACCTCGGGGGTCAGGCGCTGCTCGCTCTGGTAGTCCAGCAGCACCCGGCGCGGGGCCGTGGGGATGTCATCCGGGGCCAGCCGGCGCAGCTGCAGTTCGGCCCGGTGCGCCAGTTCGCGCAGCTGCTGCACCTGGGCCGGCGCCTGGCCGCGGTCGACGGCGAAGCTCAGCGGCATCAGCGCGGCGAGGATCAGCATGATCAGGCCGATGCCCTTCTGCCCGTCGTTGGAGCCATGGGCGAAGGACACCCCGGTGCAGGTCAGCACCAGCAGCGCGCGGATGCCCAGCGGCGGCGGCTGGCGCCCCTGGGGCGCGCTGAACAGCGTCTTGCGCCGCGCCACCGCGCGCATGCCCAGCAGTAGCAGGCCGGCGCCGAGGAAGCCCAGCAGCGGCGACAGCAGCAGGGCGTAGCCGACCTTCTGCAACTGCTCCCAGGCGCTGCCGTCGATGCCCAGTTCGCCGCTCAGCACGCCGTGGGCCAGGCTCACGCCGACGATGGAGCCGATCAGGGTGTGCGACGACGATACCGGCAGGCCCAGCCACCAGGTGCCGAGGTTCCACAGGATGGAGGCGCCGAGCAGGGCGAAGATCATCGCCAGGCCGGCGGCGCTGTCCACCCGCAGCAGCAGGTCCAGCGGCAGCAGGGTGACGATGCCGAAGGCCACCGCGCCGCTGGAGAAGAGCACGCCGAGCAGGTTCCACAACCCCGACCAGCCCACCGCCAGCTGCGGCGGCAGGGCGTTGGTGTAGATCACCGTGGCCACCGCGTTGGCGGTGTCGTGGAAGCCGTTGATGAACTCGAAGCCCAGGGCGATCAGCAGCGCCAGGGCCAGCACCAGCAGGGTGCCGCTGGGGCGCAGCTGGCCGCCCTGGGCGAGGATGTCCAGGGCCAGGTTGCCGAAGGTGTAGACCAGGCCGCCGCCGAGCAGGAGGAAGAACAGCACTTGCCCGGTGGGCGTGGCCACTTCCTGCAGCACCGGGTTCACCGGCATGCGCGAGACGCGCGTGGCGCGCAGGGACTGGAGCAGGTGGTAACGGTCAAGCACGTCCGTTGTGCTCCCTGTCGGGGACTGTGGTGTCGGGGGCGGGGCGAGGGGGCACTGGCGGCTCCTTCCTGCAAATGCCTAATAGCCTAGTCCGCCGGGCGGCGCTGCGGTTCTCCAATGTTTCCGGGATAGGCGCCCCAGGTGATATGTCAAATGGCTATTATCCGTGCAGGTCTTTCAACCACTACGCTTTCCTGGTGGGCCACCCGAGGGCACTGTCATGCAGGAAGAAAGCCCAAGTGCGTTTCCGAGATGGATGCCAGCAATGCCCTACGACCAGCTCCCGGATGTCTTCGCGCAGATTCTCGAACAGGCCATCGATGGCGTGGTGGTGCTGGACGAGCACAACCGCGTGCTGCTGTTCAACGCCGCCGCGGAGCGCCTGTGGGGCTATTCCCGCGAGGCGGTGCTGGGCCAGGACGTCGGCCTGCTGCTGCCCCGGGAGGTGCGTCCGCGCCTGGACGCCAGCCTGGACACCGAGGGCATCGTCGGCAGCCGCAGCGAGGTGCCGATGCGCTGCCGCGACGGCAGCCGGCTGTGGGGCTCGATGTCGATCTCGCACATTGAGTTCGACGGCAAGCGCCTGCTCACCGCCTTCGTCAAGGACTGCACCCTGCAGCGCCGCCAGCGCGAGCAGATGGACGTACTGTCGCTGGCCGCCAACGAGACCGACAACGCAGTCATCGTCACCGGCCGCGAGGGGCGCATCCTCTACGTCAATGCCGGCTTCAGCCGCATGTTCGGCTGGAACGCCGAGCAGGCCCAGGGGCGCTACCCCTCGGAGCTGCTGCAGGTGCCCCAGGCCAGCGTGCGGCGCTGGCGCCAGGCCGGCGCCGGGCTGTTCCGCAGCGAAGAGCTGGTGCGCGACCTGATCGGCCGGCCGCTGTGGTGCTCGGTGGTGGCCAACCCCATCCTCGATGCCCGCGGCCAGCCGGTGAACTCGGTGATGCTGCTCACCGACATCACCCACACCAAGCTGCACGAAGTGCTGCAGAACAAGGTGCTCGACGCCCTGGTGCGCGAGCGCCCGCTGGTGGACGTGATGGACCTGGTGTGCCGCGAGGTGGAGCGCATCGCCCCGGAGGTCAAGGCCTCGATCCTGCGCGTGGACGCCCAGGGGCGCATGCACCCGCTGGCCGCGCCGAGCCTGCCGGAGACCTTCTCGCAGTCCATCGAGGGCGCGCGCATGGGCCCCCACGCCGGCAGCTGCGGCACCGCGGCCTACCGGGGCAAGGCGGTGATGGTCAGCGACATCGCCAGCGACCCGCTGTGGGACGACTACCGCCAGTTGGCGCTGCCCCTGGGCCTGAAGGCCTGCTGGTCGAGCCCGATCAAGAACAGCGAGGGCCGCGTCATCGGCACCTTCGCCTTCTACTACGAGCAGTGCCGCGGCCCGGACGAGCTGCACCTGCGCCTGGTGGACGTCAGCCTGCCGCTCTGCGCCCTGGCCCTGGAGCGCGAGGAAGCCCGCGCGCACATCCGCCAACTGGCCTTCTACGACACCCTCACCGGCCTGCCCAACCGCAGCCTGCTGCTGGCCGAGGCCGAGCAGGCGATGACGCGCATCGAGAACGACGAGGCGGAAATGGCGGTGCTGTTCATCGACCTGGACCGCTTCAAGCAGATCAACGATTCCCTCGGCCACCCGGCCGGCGACGAGCTGTTGCGCCTGGTGGCGGCGCGCCTGCAGGAAGTGGTGCGCGAGCAGGGCCTGGTGGGGCGTCTTTCGGGCGACGAGTTCGTGGTGGTGCTGCCGTACTGCGGCGGCCTGCTCGCCTCGCAGATCGCCGAGCGCATCCTCGCCCGCCTGGCCCTGGCGCACCGGGTGGGCGGCGTCAGCCTGATCACCCTGGCGAGCATCGGCATCAGCCTGTTCCCCAGCAACGGCCGGGACATGGAGACGCTGCTGCACCGCGCCGACATCGCCATGTACCAGGCGAAGAACGGCGGGCGCGGCAGCTACCGCTTCTTCAGCGAAGAGATGAACCAGCGCGCCCAGGAACGCCTGGCCCTGGAAAGCGCGCTGCGCGAGGCCGTGCAGCGCCAGGCACTGAGCCTGCACTACCAGCCCCAGGTGCGCCTGGACGACGGCCGCGTGCACGCGGTGGAAGCCCTGGCCCGCTGGCGCCACCCGCAACTCGGCGCGGTGGCGCCGAACCGCTTCATTCCCCTGGCCGAGGAGTGCGGCATCATCGGCGAACTCAGCCAGTGGGTGCTGCGCGAGGCCTGCCGGCAACTGGCCGACTGGCGCCGGCGCGGCATCCACGTTCCGGCGGTGGCGGTCAACCTGTCCCCCGCCGACTTCCGCGATCCCGACCTGCCGGCCCGCCTGCAGGACCTGCTGCAGCGCAACGGCCTGGCCGGCACCGACCTGGTGGTGGAAATCACCGAAGGCATGCTGCTGGACAACCACCCGGCGACCCTCGACATCCTCCGCGCCGTGCATGGCTTGGGCGTGCGCCTGTCGATGGACGACTTCGGCACCGGCTACTCCAGCCTCGGCTACCTGCACCGCCTGCCGATCAGCGAGCTGAAGCTCGACCGCAGCTTCGTCGCCGAGCTGAACGCCGGCGCGGCGGCGCAGGCGCTGACCGACGCGGTGATGAACATCGGCCGCAGCCTGGAGCTGATGGTGGTCGCCGAAGGAGTGGAGGACGAGGCGCAACTGGAGCTGTTGCGCCAGCAGGGCTACCCGGTGGCCCAGGGCTACCTGTTCTCGCGGCCGTTGCCGGCGGCGGCGCTGGAGGAGTGGTTGGTGAGGAGGGGGAGAGAGGGGTAGGAGCGAGATTGCTCGCGAATGGAGTCTACCGGCTGCGCTGGTGTATGAGGTCGCCTCCGCAACCCTCTCCCCAGCCCTCGGCTGCGCGCCCCGCCCTGAAGGGAGAGGGGGCTAGTCCGTGCTGAGAGAAAGTTTGGTTTCACCTGAAACCTGCAGAGTTGCCGGCTGACTCAGGAATACCCAAGCACGCCGAACGGTCCCCTCTCCCTTCAGGGAGAGGGTTAGGGAGAGGGCGCTCTAACCCCCAGCACCGATAGCCCCCAGCAACCTCAATCCTTCTTCTTCAGCTTCGGATTAGGAAAGAACTGCACCCCCTGCACCTTCGGATCATCCGGCTTCTTCAACCCACTGGTATTGACCCGCGTAGCCAACTCCTTCGGCACCGACTGCCCCTGGGCATTGAGCGTGTCGGCGTAGCCGCAGGCCACGCACTCGCGGTGCGGCACGCCGTCCTCGTCCCACATCAGGATCTTGTCCTGCTCGCTGCAGGCCGGGCATACCGCGCCGGCGATGAAGCGCTTCTTCACCTCGGCCATCACGCAGCCTCCCCGGTCAGGCCGGAATGGCGCAGCAGCGCGTCGATCGACGGCTCGCGGCCGCGGAAGGCGACGAACAGCGCCATCGGCTCCTGGGAGCCGCCCTTGGCCAGGATGGCCTCGCGGAAGGCCGCGCCGGTCTGCGGGTTGAACACGCCCTCTTCCTCGAAGCGCGAGAAGGCGTCTGCCGACAGCACTTCCGCCCACTTGTAGCTGTAGTAACCGGCCGCGTAGCCGCCGGCGAAGATGTGCGCGAAGCTGTTGGCGAAGCGGTTGTACGCCGGTGGGCGCATCACCGCCACCTCGTCGCGCACGCCGTTGAGCACGTCGAGCACGCTGCGGCCGTCGCCGTGGCTGGTGTGCAGCTCGAAGTCGAACAGCGAGAACTCCAGCTGGCGCACCATCATCAGGCCGGACTGGAAATTCTTCGCCGCCAGCATCTTCTCCAGGATGTCCTGGGGCAGCGGCGCGCCGGTCTCGTAGTGGCCGGAGATCAGCGCCAGGCCCTCGGGCTCCCAGCACCAGTTCTCCATGAACTGGCTGGGCAGCTCCACCGCGTCCCAGGCCACGCCGTTGATGCCCGAGGCGCCGGCGTGCTCGACGCGGGTCAGCAGGTGGTGCAGGCCATGGCCGAATTCGTGGAACAGCGTGGTCACTTCGTCGTGGGTGAGCAGCGCCGGCTTGCCGTTCACCGCCGGGGTGAAGTTGCACACCAGGTAGGCGACCGGGGCGATCAGCTGGCCGGCGGCGTCGCGGCGGCGGTCGCGGGCGCCGTCCATCCAGGCGCCGCCGCGCTTGTTGGCGCGGGCGTAGAGGTCGAAGTAGAAGCGCCCGACGTGCTGGCCGTTCTCCTCGATCTCGAACAGGCGCACGTCCGGGTGCCAGCGCTCGAAGTCATGCAGCTCGCGGATCTGGATGCCGTAGAGCTTCTGCACGATGGCGAACAGGCCGGACAGCACCTTGTCCACCGGGAAGTACGCGCGCAGCGCTTCCTGCGACACGCTGTAGCGCGCCTCGCGCAGCTTCTCGCCGTAGTAGCCGGAGTCCCAGCTCTGCAGCTGCGCGCAGCCCTGCTCGGCGGCGTAGGCCTTGAGCTGGTCGAGGTCCTGCTGGGCGTAGGGCTTGCTGCGCACCGCCAGGTCGCGCAGGAAGTGCAGCACCTGCTCCGGGGATTCGGCCATCTTGGTCGCCAGCGACAGCGCCGAGAAGTTGGCGTAGCCCAGCAGGCGCGCCAGCTCCTGGCGCAGGTCGAGGATTTCCTGCATCACCGGGCCGTTGTCGTTCTGCCCGGCGTTGGGGCCTTGGTCGGAGGCGCGGGTGCAGTAGGCGGCGTAGACCTCTTCGCGCAGGGCGCGGTCGTCGGCGTAGGTCATCACCGCGAAATAGCTGGGGAATTCCAGGCTGATCAGCCAGCCGTCCAGGCCCTTGGCCTGCGCGGCCTGCTGCATCTGCGCCTTGGCCGAGTCGGTCAGGCCGGCCAGCGCCGCCTCGTCGGTGACGTGCTTGGTCCAGGCCTGGGTGGCGTCCAGCAACTGGTTGGAGAAGCGGCTGCCCAGCTCGGACAGGCGCGCCTGGATCTCGGCGTAGCGCTTCTGCTGCTCGGCCGGCAAGTCGATGCCCGACAGGCGGAAATCGCGCAGGGCATGTTCCAGGATGGTCTTCTGCGCCACGTCGAAGTTCGCCGCGGCGGGGCTGGCGGCCAGGGCCTCGTAGGCCTTGAACAGCTCGCGGTTCTGGCCCAGCTCGGTCCAGTAGGCCGAGAGCAGCGGCAGGCAGCCTTCATAGGCCTCGCGCAGTTCGGCGCTGTTGCACACGGCGTTGAGGTGGCTCACCGGGCTCCAGGCCGCGCCCAGGCGCGCATGCAGTTCGTCCATGGCCAGCACCAGGCCGTCCCAGCTGGGGTTGGCGCCCTGTTCGGCGAGGATGCGCGCAATGCCGGCGCGGTTGTCGGCGAGTATCTGCTCGATGGCCGGCTTCACATGCTCGGGGCGGATGGCGGAGAAGGGCGGCAGGTCGTAGGACTGCAGAAGGGGATTCGCGCTCACGGTGGCAACCTTGGCTGAGGAAACACCCGGCCATCTTAAATACAATCGACGGCATCCGCAGCCTGAAGGAAAACTATCGTGGCCATACGTTCGTATCAGGGTAAAACGCCGCAACTCGGCGAACGCGTCTTCGTCGACCCCAGCGCCGTGCTCATCGGCGACATCGAAATCGGCGCCGACAGCTCGGTGTGGCCGCAGGTGACCATCCGCGGCGACATGCACCGCATCCGCATCGGCAACCGGACCAGCATCCAGGACGGCAGCGTGCTGCACATCACCCACGCCGGCCCCTACAACCCCGACGGCTTCCCGCTGACCATCGGCGACGAAGTGACCGTCGGCCACAAGGTCCTGCTGCACGGCTGCAGCGTCGGCAACCGCGTGCTGGTGGGCATGGGCTGCATCGTCATGGACGGCGCGGTGATAGAAGACGAAGTCATCCTCGGCGCCGGCAGCCTGGTCCCGCCGGGCAAGGTGCTGGAAAGCGGCTTCCTCTACGTCGGCAGCCCGGCGAAGAAGGCCCGCCCGCTGAGCGACAAGGAAAGGTCCTTCTTCGCCTATACCGCGGGCAACTACGTGAAGCTGAAGGACCAGCACATTGCGGAGGGCTATGCCGGGTAGGCCGTCCGTCAGCCATCTCTTTTCGCCAGGCGGCGTCAGCGTCAATCTGCGCCCGGCCCAGCCCAAGTGAGTTCCCATGCACTACCAGAACATCCTCTTCGACCTCGACGGCACCCTCACCGACCCGCGCGAGGGCATCACCCGTTCGATCCAGTATGCCCTGGCGCAGCTGGGCATCGACGAGCCGGACCTGCGCCGGCTCGAACACTTCATCGGCCCGCCGCTGCTGCAGTGCTTCATGAGCACCTATGGCTTCGACGAGGCGCGGGCCTGGGAGGCGGTGAACCATTACCGGGTGCGCTTCAAGGACACCGGGTTGTACGAGAACCGGGTGTTCGACGGCGTCGGCGAGTTGCTGGCGCTGCTTGGCGGCCAGGGCCGCACGCTGTTCATCGCCACCAGCAAGCCCACCGTGTTCGCCGCCGAGATCGCCCGGCATTTCGACTTCGCCCGGCACTTCAAGGTGATCTACGGCAGCGAGCTGGACGGCACTCGCACCAACAAGGTGGAGCTGATCGAGCACCTGCTGCGCCTCGAAGGCCTGGACCCGGCGCAGACGCTGATGATCGGCGACCGCAAGCACGACCTGATCGGCGCGCACCGCAACGGCCTGAGCGCCGCCGGCGTCGGCTATGGCTTCGGCAGCCGCGAGGAGCTGCTGGCCGAAAGCCCGGCGCACTACTTCGCCAACCTGGGCGAACTGCACGCGGCCTTCGCCGCCGGCTGAGGCGCAAGACCCCGGGAGGACCGCCTCCCTGTGCTGCAGCGGGTGCGCCGTGGCGGCGGGGGAAATCGCGTCTAGAATGAGTCAGTCGGATGACGTCAAAAATATGGCAAATAGCCATTAATTTGCATTGCCTGGGGAAAGGCTCGCCTGCACAATTGCGCTTTCGCCAAAAGAACGACACTGACTCGGCGAACGGGATTTCTGGGGACAGCCATGGCGGCACGATGGGGATTGCGCGGCAAATCGGTGGTAGCGCTGTTACTGGCCTGCGTTCTGGCGTTGGTTCCCGCGGTGCTGCTCGGCTGGAAGGCGATGGAGGACATCCGCACGCACTTCGGCCTGGCCTATGCGAAGAACTTCACTCTGCTCAACCAGCAGAAGATTCTCGCCCCGGTGATCCGCGAGCTGTCGCTGTCGCGGCGCCTGGCCGAGTCGGTGGTGACCCAGGACTGGCTGCTGGACGAGAGCAGTTCCGAGCGGCGCACGCGCTTTTTCCGTGAGGCCGACGGTTACCGCGGCGACCAGGGCGAGTATTCCTACTTCGTCATCGTCGACTCCTCGCTGCACTACTACTTCAATGACTCCACCTCGCCGCTGTCCAACGCCCCGCGCTACACCCTCAGCCGCGACGACCCGCAGGACGCCTGGTACTTCGCGACCATGGCCAGCGACAGCCCCTACAACATCAACGTCAACTACGACGCCAAGCTGCGCGCCACCAAGGTCTGGTTCAACGTCCAGGTCATCGCCGGCAACCACAAGGTCGGCCTGGCCGGCGGCGGGCTGGACCTGACCGCCTTCCTCGACCAGTTCATCTCGCGCCGCGAGCCCGGGGTGACGCCGATGATCGTCGACGCCGACGGCGCCATCCAGGCGCACCCGGACCGCAAGCTGATCGCCCTGAGTTCCGGCGCCGGCACCGCCGGGAACGATGGCCACCGGGTCTTCGACCTGCTGGCCAGCGACGAGGAACGCAAGGGCCTGCGCCAGGTGCTGGACGACGCCCAGGCGCACCCGGGCGAGGTGCGCACCTTCTGGGCCACCCTCGACGGCAAGCGGCAGCTGCTGGCCACCGCGTACATTCCCGAGCTGCGCTGGCACGTGCTCAGCGCCGTCGACCTGCATGCCGCGCAGGTGCTCGACAGCCGCTGGATCTGGCCGCTGGCGGGCACCCTGCTGGGCCTGCTGGCGCTACTGCTGATCGGCTTCGCCTACACCGTCGAGCTGCTGCTGCTCAAGCCGCTGCGCGGCCTGCGCCAGTCGGCCAAGGCGATTGCCGCCGGGCAGTACGACAACCCGCTGCCCAAGTCCCGCGGCGACGAGATCGGCGAGCTGTCCGACGCCTTCGCCAGCATGGCCAACCAGGTCCGCCGGCACACCGAGGACCTGGAGGACAAGGTGCGCCAGCGCACCCAGGCCCTGGAGCAGGCCAACCGCGAGATGGCCGCGGCGCAGAAGAAGATCGGCGATTCCATCGACTACGCCAGCCTGATCCAGCGCGCCATCCTGCCCGACCGCCAGCTGCAGTCGTCCCTCGGCCAGCACCATTTCGTGCTGTGGAAGCCGCGCGACGTGGTCGGCGGCGACTTCTACATCTACCGCGAAGGCAGCGAGGACAGCCTGATCGGCGTGGTCGACTGCGCCGGCCACGGCGTGCCCGGCGCGCTCATGACCATGCTGGCGCTGGCCGCCATCGACCACGCCATCGACAGCGTGCAGAGCCACGACCCTGCGTCGATCCTGCGCGAGACCGACCAGGTGATGCGCGGCATGATCGGCCAGGAGCGGGTGACCCAGGCCCTGGCCACCAACATGGATGCCGGCTTCGTGCGCGTCGACCACGGCCGCCGGCTGCTGCACTTCTCCGGGGCGAAGATCTCGTTGTTCGCCAGCAATGGTGACGAGGTTCGCGAATACAAGGGCGGCCGTCGCGCCATCGGCGACAAGCGCCAGGGAGAGTACGAGAATATCCAGCTGCCGCTGGAGCCGGGCTGGACCTTCTACCTGTGCACCGACGGCTTCCTCGACCAGGCCGGCGGCGAGCACGGCTTCGGTTTCGGCAACAGCCGCTTCGCCGAACTGCTGCGCCGTCATTCACGTCTGCCATTGGCCGAGCAGGCGCGGGTGTTTGCCGCTACCCTGGCGGACTATCAGGGCGAACGGCCGCAACGCGACGACATCACCATCCTGTCCTTCCGATTCGAGTAGGAGTACGCCATGGAGACACTAGACCTGTTGGCCATGCGTGAAAGCTACACCCGACAACGCATCCTGCTGTGCTTCAACGGCCCGATCTCGCGCAGCCTGATCGAAGAGATCGGCCACGCCCTGCGCAACTACATGCAGGCCGAGCAGGCGCACCCCAGCGAGGCCATGGACGTCTTCGCGGTCTACATCGAGATGACCCAGAACATCCGCCACTACGCCACCCAGCGCGGCTACGGCGACCAGGACGCCTCGGCCACCGTGGCCATCGCCCGCGACGACGACGGCCACTACGTGGTGTCCGCCGGCAACCTGGTGGAGCTGGCGGACGGCCGCGAGCTGGTGCGCAACATCGAGGCCATCGCCGGGCTCGACAAGGCCCAGCTCAAGGCGGCCTACAAGGAGCAGCTGCGCCGCCCGCGCGATTCCGGGGTCAGCAGCGGCGCCGGCCTGGGCCTGCTGGACATCGCCCGCAAGTCCAGCATGCCCTTGCAGACCTCCCTTACCGAACAACCCGATGGGCGCGCGTTCTTCAGTCTGCGCGCCGTGATCTGACCACGCGTTTCAGGAATACAAAGGTATGAGTGACCTTCACATCAGCGGCACCCAGTCCACCCCGTCGATCCACGGTGACTGGGAAGCCGGCGTCCTGGCCATGCAGGGCGACTCCTATCCCGAGAACTCCTACGAACTCTTCGGCCAGGTGATCGAATGGGTGGAACGCTTCCTCGCCGGGGAGCAGCGCCCGCTGGCACTGGACCTGCGTCTGCTATACCTCAATACCAGTTCGATCAAGGCGATGATGGATATCTTCGACCTGCTCGAGGAAGCCCACCGTAACGGTCGACAGACCCAGGTGAGCTGGCACTACGACCGCCGCAACGAGCGCGTCGCCGAACTGGCCGAGGAATTCCGCGAAGACTGTAGCTTCCCGTTCGTCATACAGCCCTACGACGAGTGATGCCATGAACAGCGAACGCGAGCTGGACCTGTTGATCGAGGAGCTGCTGGCCGACCCGCAGTATTTCGACCATCCGCTGCGCGAGGCGCTGTTCCTCAAGCACCAGCAGTCCCTCGACCAGCTCGCGCGCCTGGAGCGCATCGCGCGGATTTCCGACGGTTTCCAGTCGATGGCGCGGGCGCAGAACTCGACGCTGTCCGAGCGCTACCACAAGCAGTTGCGCCAGCTGGAGAAGGTCGCGCGCATCTCCGACCGCTACCAGAACATGATGCGCGACCTCAACGTGGCGCTGCGCGAGGCCTCCACCCACGACCCGCTGACCGGCATCGGCAACCGCCGCCTGCTGATGGAGCGCCTGCGCGAGGAAAGCGAGCGCGCCCAGCGCAGCGGCAAGCCCTACGTGCTGGTGATCCTCGACATCGACCACTTCAAGCAGGTCAACGACACCTGGGGCCACGAGGTGGGCGACCGCGTGCTGGTGGAGATCGGCTGCACCATGCAGGCCGCGCTGCGCCAGTACGACCTGTGCGGGCGCTGGGGCGGCGAGGAGTTCCTCCTGCTGCTGCCGGAAACCGCCATGGCCGACGCCGACCAGGTGATCGACCGGGTACGCCAGGACATCCGCTCGCTGGCCGTGCGCGTGGGCACCGAGGCGCTGTCGGTGACCGCCAGCTTCGGCGTGGCCGAATACCGCCTGGGCGAGAGCTACTCGCAGACACTCAGCCGGGCCGATGCGGCACTGCTGGAAGCCAAGCGCAGCGGGCGGGACAAGTGCGTGGCGAGTGCTGTGACGAGTGGTTGAGCTACGTCCTGTGGCCTGATGGCTGTTCGTAGGAGCGAGGGGGACGCCCAGTTCTTGCTCGCGAACGGTGCTCGCCGGTCGCATGGGTGTCTCAGGTTACCTCCATTCCCTCTCCCCAGCCCTCTCCCTGAAGGGAGAGGGGGCTTGTCCGTGCCGAGAAAGGTAATGGTTTCCGCCGGAAACCTCTGCGCTAGCCGGTTAACGCCATAACGTCAAACCCTGCCCAACGGTCCCCTCTCCCTTCAGGGAGAGGGTTAGGGAGAGGGGCAGAGCCAAACCGAGACACCAAAGCCACAGGTGAAGAACGTAGGACGTATAACCGTTCGCGGTTATCCGCCGTCGGAGCAAAAAGCCCCCTCAAACCCTCACACTGGCAAAGGTCGACTCCCCCTGCGCCTGGCTCAGCGCCGAGATCGCCGAGGAGTGCGGCATCAGCGCCAGGTCCTGGGGTATCGGCATGACCATCACCGGCTGGCCGATCGGCTGGCCCTGGCGTTCGTCGCGTGGCGGGATGCCGAAGTATTCGCGGTAGCACTTGGAGAAGTGCGGGGTGGAGACGAAGCCGCACACCGAGGCCACCTCGATGATCGACATCGAGGTCTGCTTGAGCAGCTGGCGCGCGCGGATCAGGCGCAGCTTCAGGTAGTAGCGCGACGGCGAGCAGTGCAGGTACTTCTGGAACAGCCGCTCCAGCTGGCGCCGCGAGACGTTGACGTAGACCGCCAGTTCGTCGAGGTCGATTGGCTCTTCCAGGTTGGCTTCCATCAGCGCGACTATTTCCTGCAGCTTCGGCTGGTTGGTGCCGAGCATGTGCTTGAGCGGCACGCGCTGGTGGTCCTGCTCGTTGCGGATGCGCTCGTAGATGAACATCTCGGAGATCGCCGCCGACAGCTCGCGGCCGTGCTCGCGGCCGATCAGGTGCAGCATCATGTCCATCGGCGCGGTGCCGCCGGAGGAGGTGTAGCGGTTGCGGTCGATGGAGAACAGGCGGGTGCTCATGGCCACCCGCGGGAAGGCCTCCTGCATCGCTGCCAGGCATTCCCAGTGCACGCTGCAGTCGTAGCCGTCGAGCAGGCCGGCGCGGGCCAGCGCCCAGCTGCCGGTGCACACCGCGCCGAGGCGGCGGCCCAGGCGCGCCTGGGTCTGCAGGAAGCTCACGTGCTCGCGGGTGACGCTGCGCTGGATGCCCACGCCGCCGACCACGATCAGCGAATCCATCGGCGGGGCGCCGTCGGTGCTGGCGTCGGGAGTGATCTGCAGGCCGTCGCTGGCCCATACCTGGCGGCCGTCGAGGGTGAGGGTGTGCCAGCGGTACAGCTCCCTGCCGGAGAGCTGGTTGGCCATGCGCAGCGGTTCCACCGCCGAGGCCAGGGAGATCAGGGTGAAGTTGTCCAGCAGCAGGAAGCCGATGGACTGCGGAGCTCGGTTTTGCGGGGGAACTCCGGGGTTGAAAGCATTCATGATGCTCGATCTCCTCACGCTAGTCACGGTTGCCCCTGAGGGGCTTTCTTATGCTTGTTTTCTGCCTGGGTGACCCGCAGGTCACCACCGCTTCCAAGAGCAAGGCAAATGCCGTGCCTATGTTGATTGGGCGTTCAATAAAAAAAGAAAAGCGCCTGGGAACGGCGCTTTTGGGAGCTTGGATGCGACCCCAGACATGTCGCAAACGCCTATGGGGCGCGGCCTCTGGGGCATTTGGTAGCACTCGGCCCGTGGCTGCCGAGTGCCAGCATTTTCCGAAAGTAACGCTTGTCAGACCTGTCCGATAACGGCGCGACGCTGCGCCAAAAGGTGGCGCCGGGCGCGCGGAGTGAGCAAAAGGGGGTCAGCACTCGATGATGCTGACGGCCAGGCCGCCGCGGGAGGTTTCCTTGTACTTGTCGTGCATGTCGGCGCCGGTGTCGCGCATGGTGCGGATGGCCTGGTCGAGGCTGATGAAGTGCTGGCCGTCGCCGCGCAGGGCCATCTGTGCGGCGTTGATGGCCTTCACCGCGGCGATGGCGTTGCGCTCGATGCAGGGCACCTGGACCAGGCCGCCGACCGGGTCGCAGGTCAGGCCCAGGTTGTGCTCCAGGCCGATCTCGGCGGCGTTCTCGACCTGCTCGGGGCTGGCGCCGAGCACTTCGGCCAGGCCGGCGGCGGCCATGGCGCAGGCCGAGCCGACCTCGCCCTGGCAACCGACTTCGGCGCCGGAGATGGAGGCGTTCTTCTTGCACAGGATGCCCACCGCGGCGGCGGCGAGGAAGAAGTCCACCACGTCCTGCTCGCTGGCATCGGGGTTGAAGCGCATGTAGTAGTGCAGCACCGCCGGGACGATGCCGGCCGCGCCGTTGGTGGGCGCAGTGACCATGCGCCCGCCGGCGGCATTCTCCTCGTTGACCGCCAGGGCGTAGAGGTTGACCCACTCCATGGCGCTGAGGGTGGAGCCGATGACGTTGGGCTTGCCGATCTCCAGCAGGTTGCGGTGCAGGCGGGCGGCGCGACGCTGCACGTTGAGGCCGCCGGGGAGGATGCCCTCGGCCTTGAGGCCGTTGTTCACGCAGTCCTGCATGGCGCGCCAGATGCGCATCAGGCCGTCGCGGGTGTCGGTGTCGCTGCGCCACATGCGCTCGTTGGCGAGCATCAGCTGGGACACGCGCAGGTTGTGGCGGCGGCACAGCTGCAGCAGCTCGGCGGCGCTGTTGAAGTCATAGGGCAGGCGGGTGGCGTCCTGGTCGAGGGAACCGGCGGCGGCCTGCTCGGCATCGACGACGAAGCCGCCGCCGATGGAGTAGTAGGTGTCGGCATACAGCTCGGCGCCGTTTTCGTAGGCGACCAGGCTCATGGCGTTGGGGTGGTAGGGCAGGTTCTCCTCCAGCAGGCGCATGTCGCGCACCCAGTCGAAGGCAATGCGCCGCTCGCCGGCCAGGAGCAGTTCGCCGCTGCCGAGCAACTCGGCCATGCGCGGGGCGATCTGGCTGGGGTCGATGCGGTCGGGCCATTCGCCCATCAGGCCCATGATCACGGCGCGGTCGGTGCCGTGGCCGACGCCGGTGGCGGAGAGGGAGCCGTAGAGCTTCACTTCGACGCGGTCGATGCGCGGCAGCAGCTGGCGCTCGCGCAGGGCGCCGACGAACAGGGCGGCGGCGCGCATGGGGCCGACGGTATGCGAGCTGGAAGGGCCGATACCGATCTTGAACAGGTCGAACACACTGATAGCCATGCCGGCCTCCGCAGGAACTGGGCGTGATGCGGAGCGCCCGCGGGCACTCCTGATGCGGGGCATCATCGGCCCTCGGCCGGCGGGGCCGGCGTCCGGCACCGACTTGGCCTTATCCAAAAGCGCCGCGGCGTGCGACACGGGAAGAATCGTGCCAGGCGATGTCGCTAATGCGACAAATAATTACGAATTTGAGACTTGGTCGATAGACAACATCAATCGGTCGACAGCCCCATATTTCGGGGTGTTTCATGATGAACGGTCGACGAACGGCTAGGGTTTCGCCTTCGGACCTGCGCTTGACCCCTCCCCGTAATTGCTAGAGGCTGACCTCATGAAGTGTTTTCTGTTGTCGCTGTTGGCGTTACCCGTTCTTTGCTCAGGCCTGGCCCAGGCCGCCGAACCACAGTCCTGCTCGCTGGTCCGTTTCGCCGATGTCGGCTGGACCGACATCACTGTCACCACCGCCGTCACCCGCCTGGTGCTCAGTGAACAGGGCTACCGCACCAAGGTCGAGCGTCTCTCCGTCCCCGATACCTACAAGGCCATGGCCGAGAAGCGCATCGACGTCTTCCTCGGCAACTGGATGCCGAGCATGGCCGCGGACATCAAGCCCTACGCCGACAACGGCCAGGTGCAGACGGTGCGCGCCAACCTGGAGGGCGCCAAGTACACCCTCGCCGTTCCCCAGTATGCCTACGACGCCGGCCTGAAGAGCTTCGCCGACATCGCCAGGTTCAAGGAGCAGTTGGGCGGCAAGATCTACGGCATCGAGCCGGGCAACGACGGCAACCAATTGATCCGCAAGATGATCGCCGAGAAGGCCTTCGGCCTGGGCGACTTCCAGCTGGTGGAGTCCAGCGAGGCCGACATGCTCGCCTCGGTGCGCCGCGCCGGCGCCCTCAAGCAGCCGATCGTGTTCCTCGGCTGGGAACCGCACCCGATGAACACCCGCCTGCAGATGCGCTACCTGGAAGGCGGCGATGCCTATTTCGGCCCGAACTACGGCGGCGCCACCGTCTACACCAACGTCAGGGCCGGCTATCTTGATGAATGCCCGAACGTCGCGCAGCTGCTGCGCAACCTGAAATTCGACCTGGCCATGGAGAACCGCCTGATGGACGCGGTGCTCAACGAACGGAGCAATCCGCGCCAGGCCGCCAAGGACTGGTTGCAGGCCAACCCGCAGGTGCGCGACGCCTGGCTCAAGGGCGTGCAGCCGCGCGCCCAGGCCCAGTCCAAGGCCGTCGCCCAGCAGTGAGAGCGACGCCGCCGGGACGCCGGAACAGGGCCGTGGAACTGGATGCGACACCCCTGGTGCTGATTGCGACTTCGCCTGCACTGGTTGCGACGCACCCGGTATGCGGCGGATTTTTCCTGTTCCATGATCGTTTCCGAATCGACGAAGAAAGGGCCCGCGTCCCGGCGCGGCCCACCTAGAAACCCACGCAGATCGCCCCATCCCGTAGAGGAGTACGCTCATGAAAGGTTGCAAGTCTTTGCTACTGGCTGTGTCCCTGAGTACGCCGCTGGTGGTTCAGGCCGCTGAACCTGAGTCGTGCGGCACGGTTCGCTTCTCCGACGTCGGCTGGACCGACATCACCGTCACCACCGCGACCACTCGCCAGGTGCTGGAGTCGCTCGGCTACACCACCAAGGTGAACATGCTTTCCGTGCCGGTGACCTATCGCTCGCTGGCGAACAAGGACCTCGACGTCTTCCTCGGCAACTGGATGCCGAGCATGGCCAACGACATCAAGCCCTACGCCGACAACGGCTCGGTGGAAACCGTGCGGGCCAACCTGGAGGGCGCCAAGTACACCCTGGCGGTCACCCAGGCGGCCTACGACGGCGGGCTGAAGACCTTCGCCGACATCGCCAGGTTCTCCGACAAGCTCGGCGGCAAGATCTACGGCATCGAGCCGGGCAACGACGGCAACCGCCTGGTCCAGGGCATGATCGACAAGAACCAGTTCGACCTGGGCAAGTTCAAGCTGGTGGAGTCCAGCGAGGCCGGCATGCTCTCGCAGGTGGGCCGCGCCGACCGCCGCAGCCAGTGGATCGTGTTCCTCGGCTGGGAACCGCACCCGATGAACACCCGCTTCAAGATGCAGTACCTGCAGGGTGGCGATGACGTGTTCGGCCCCAACTACGGCGGCGCGACCATCTACACCAACGTGCGCAAGGGCTACGTCCAGGAATGCCCGAACGTCGGCAAGCTGCTGACCAACCTCACTTTCACCCTGGACATGGAAAACAAACTGATGGACGCCGTGCTCAACGAGGGCAAGAAGCCCGAGGACGCGGCCAAGGCCTGGTTGAAGGATCACCCGGAACTGCTCGATGCCTGGCTGGCTGGCGTCACCACGCGTGACGGCAAGCCGGCGCTCGCCGCGGCCAAGGTCGCTTTCGCCAAGTGACCCTGGCCGGTCGCTTCCACCTTGCTTGATGGGCCCGCACTATGTTTCTGACTGAACACAAGATCCCCCTCGGTGAGCACATCGCCGCCTTCGTCGACTGGCTCACCCGCCATGGTTCGGCGGTCTTCGACAAGATCTCGGACGTCCTCGAGTTCCTCATCCACGGTGTCACCGGCGGGTTGCTGTGGTTCCACCCGCTGCTGCTCACCGCCATCATGGTGGGCCTGGTGCACTTCATCCAGCGCAGCATCGGCCTGACGCTGTTCGCCCTGGCCTCGCTGCTATTGATCCTCAACCTGGGCTACTGGCAGGAAACCATGGAGACCCTGGCCCAGGTCATCTTCGCCACCCTGGTGTGCGTCGCCATCGGCGTGCCCCTGGGCATCCTCGCGGCGCACAAGCCCTGGTTCTACACCGCCCTGCGCCCGCTGCTGGACCTGATGCAGACGGTGCCCACCTTCGTCTACCTGATCCCCACCCTGACGCTGTTCGGCCTGGGTGTGGTGCCGGGGCTGATCTCCACGGTGATCTTCGCCATCGCCGCGCCCATCCGCCTGACCTGCCTGGGCATCCAGGACGTGCCGGCGGAGCTGATGGACGCCGGCAAGGCCTTCGGCTGCTCGCGTTGGCAGCTGCTGACCCGAATCGAACTGCCGCACGCCATGCCCAGCATCGGCGCCGGCATCACCCAGTGCATCATGCTGTCGCTGTCGATGGTGGTGATTTCCGCGCTGGTAGGCGCCGACGGCCTCGGCAAGCCGGTGGTGAACGCGCTGAACACCGCGGACATCTCCCTGGGCTTCGAGGCCGGCCTGGCCATCGTCCTGCTCGCCATCCTGCTCGACCGGGTGTGCAAGCAACGCTCGCTGCGGGGGAGGTAAGCAACCATGGCTGCGATTGAATTCAAGAACGTCGATGTGATCTTCGGCAAGAACACCAAGGAAGCCCTGCGCCTGCTCGACGAAGGCCTGGGCCGTCAGGAAATCCTCAAGCGCACCGGCCAGGTGCTGGGCGTGGAGGACGCCAACCTGGACGTCGAGCGCGGTGAAATCTGCGTGATGATGGGCCTGTCCGGCTCAGGCAAGTCGAGCCTGCTGCGCTGCATCAACGGCCTCAATACGGTCAGCCGCGGCAAGCTGCTGATCGAGCACGAAGGCCAGCAGGTGGACGTCGCCAACTGCTCGCCGGCGACGCTCAAGACCATGCGCACCAAGCGCATCGCCATGGTGTTCCAGAAGTTCGCCCTGATGCCCTGGCTGACCGTGGCCGAGAACATCGGCTTCGGCCTGGAGATGCAGGGCCGCCCGGCCGCCGAGCGCAAGAAGGTGATCGACGAGAAGCTCGAACTGGTGGGCCTGTCGCAGTGGCGCGACAAGCGCCCGGACGAACTCTCCGGCGGCATGCAGCAGCGCGTCGGCCTGGCCCGCGCGCTGGCCATGGACGGCGACATCCTGCTGATGGACGAGCCCTTCTCGGCGCTGGACCCGCTGATCCGCCAGCAGCTGCAGGACGAACTGCTGGTGCTGCAACGCCAGCTGCACAAGACCATCGTCTTCGTCAGCCACGACCTGGACGAGGCGCTGAAGATCGGCTCGCGCATCGCCATCATGAAGGACGGCCGCATCATCCAGCACAGCAAGCCCGAGGAGATCGTGCTGAACCCGGCGGACGACTACGTGCGCACCTTCGTCGCCCACACCAACCCGCTCAACGTGCTGTGCGGCTCCAGCCTGATGCGCGGCCTGGACCAGTGCCGCCGGCAGGACGGCGAGGTGTGCTTCGACCAGGGCCGCGACTGCTGGATCGGCCTCACCGAGACCAACCAGATCAAGACCGCGCGCCAGGGCAGCAACATCATCGACCTGCAGCAATGGCGCCCGGGCGACCCGGTGGAAAAGCTCAAGCACGAGCCGACCCTGGTGGACGTCAGCATCCGCATGCGCGACGCCCTGCAGATCCGCTACCAGACCGGCCACAAGCTGGTGCTGCAGGAGCAGAGCCGCGTGGTCGGCGTGCTCGGCGACAGCGAGCTGTACCACGCGCTGCTGGGCAAGAACCTGGGCTGACGGGGTCGAGGCAACGAAAACGCCGGGCAGATGCCCGGCGTTTTCGTTTTGCGCGGAGTTTCTCCTGCACTTCGTAGGATGGGTTTCGCAGGCTCAACCCATCCTACGAAGCGCCCATCGGTGCAGCCACTCTCAATGCTTGAGGTCCGCCAGGCCCTTGAGCAGCGCCGCGTGGAAGGCCTGCGGGTCCTGGATCTGCGGCGCGTGGCCGAGCTTGTCGAACTCCACCAGGGTGGCGTGGGGGATGGCCTGGGCGGTGCGCTTGCCCAGCTCGGCGTAGTTGCCCAGCTTGGCGCGCAGCGGCTCGGGGGCCACGTCCTTGCCGATCGCGGTGTTGTCCTGGGTGCCGATCATCAGCAGGGTGGGCGCCTGGATCTGGCCGAACTCGTAGACCACCGGCTGGGTGAAGATCATGTCGTACTGCAGCGCCGAGTTCCACGCCACGCGCTCGTGGCCGGAGCCGTTGTACAGGCCGGCGAGCATGTTCACCCACTTGTCGTACTCCGGCTTCCACTGGCCGGCGTAGTAGGTGGCTTGCTCGTACTTGCGGATGCTCTCGGCGCTGGTCTTCAGCTCGCGCTCGTACCACTGGTCCGGGGTGCGGTAGGGCACGCCCAGGGCCTTCCAGTCCTCAAGGCCGATGGGGTTGACCAGCACCAGCTGCTCGACCTGCTGCGGGTACATCAGCGCGTAGCGCGCGGCGAGCATGCCGCCGGTGGAGTGGCCGAGCATGGTCACCTTGTGCAGCCTGAGCTTGTCCAGCAGGGCGTGGGTGTTGCTGGCCAGTTGCTGGAAGCTGTACTGGTAGTGCTCCGGCTTGGTCGACTTGCAGAAACCGATCTGGTCCGGCGCCACCACCCGGTAGCCGGCGGCGCTGAGAGCGGCGATGCTCGCCTCCCAGGTGCCGGCGCAGAAGTTCTTGCCGTGCAGCAGCACCACCGCGCGGCCGTTGGGCTTGGCCGGCTTCACGTCGATGTAGGCCATGTGCACGTGCTTGCCCTGGGAGGCGAAGCTGAAGTGTCCCACCGGGTAGGCGTAGTTGAAGCGTTCCAGTTCGGGACCGTAGTTCGGCCGGGTTTCGGCGGCCTGCAGCGGCAGGGCGGCGGCCAGCAGCAGGGCGGGGAGCCAGCGTCGGAACATGGGGTTTCCTCGGGAGGGCGGGGGAATGCTCTAGCATGCCTGGGGAGGCTTGAGGCTCACAAGGGCGTAGGGCGGATAACCGTTCGCGGTTATCCGCCGTTTGACCGGGGTTGCGTAACGCTGCGGAGTGGAGCACGCAGTCACGGCGATGGGTATCGCTGCGCTCAACGCCATCCTACGAGAAGCCGTGCCTATCCGTATTGTAGGAGCGGGCCCTGCCCGCGAATCGCGCGCAGGGCGCGCTCCTACAGGTGACTCCGTTCGCGATGGCGGCGTTTCAGGCGGGCCCGTCGCGGGTCAGCCAGTCGATGAACAGCGAGAACAGCTCCGCCTGGGAGTTGATCTCCAGCTTGGTGTAGAGGTGCTTGCGGTGCATGCGCACCGTCTCCGGCGAGATGTCCAGCACCCGCGCGCTGGACTTCACCGAGTGGCCGCGCAGCAGCAAGTGGGCGATTTCCCGTTCGCGTTCGGTCAGGCAGTCGCCGCCGAAGTTCATGAAGGCTTCGCGGATGTGCCGGTTCAGCGCCGCCGCCGGTTGCGCGCCGGCGTCGCCGCCGGCCAGCAGCAGGTCGAGGCCGCCGCGGCTCTCGAACTGCCGGCACAGCTCGCGCACCAGCGGCAGCGCGGCGCGCAGCAGTTCGGTCTGTTCCTCGCTGAAGCGCGCGCCGCTGCGGCCCTGGTACACGCACAGGGAAAGCTTGCGCTGGGCGTCCAGGTCGACGATGTAGTGGCTGTCTTCCACCGAGCCGCACTTGAGGTAGTAGGTCTTGTAGTACTCGCTGGCGAAGAAGTCGTCCGGGGCGATTTCCGCCAGCGGGTAGAAGCCCTCGGCCAGGCCGCCTTCCATGGCCAGGCAGAAGGGGTCGAGCAGGTAGCCGCGGGCGTAGTAGCGCTCGGTCAGCGGCTCGCGGTATTGCGCGGGGATGCCGTGCTGGAACAGGTGGCGCGGCGGCTGGCCCTTGCGCTCCAGGCCGAACAGCGAGGACTCGATGGGCACCAGCGCGCCGAGCGCCTCCACCAGCCGCGCCGGGAACTCCGCCGTGGCCACCGCCGCCATGGCGCGCGCCAGCCCCGCATGCCAGGCATGCAGGGCCGGGCTGTTGGGTGGGGTGGCCGGTGTGCTCATGGTCGGCAGCATACGGCCGCCGCCGACCAGGTGCAAAGCGCCGTGTCCGCGCATCAGTGCCCCGCGTAGTCGCCGCTGCGCTTGAGGTCCTCGGCAGTTTCGAGAATCGCCTCGCGCAGGGTGTCGACCACTTCGTCGACCTGCTCGCGGGTGATGGTCAGCGGCGGCGACATCACGTTCAGGTGCACGATGGGGCGCACCAGCAGGCCGCGCTTCTGCGCGCGCAGGTGGATCTTCTCGCCGATGTTCAGCTCCTCGGGGAACAGCGTCTTGCTGCGCTTGTCGGCGACGAACTCGACGCAGGCCATCAGCTTCTGGCAGCGCACGTCGCCCACCAGCGGCAGCTCGGCCAGCTCTTTCAGGCGCTGCTCCAGGTAGGCGCCGACGTCCTTGACGTGTTCCAGCAGGTTCTCGCGCTGGATGATCTCGATGTTCTTCAGCGCCGAGATGCAGCTCACCGGGTGCCCGCTGTAGGTGAAGCCGTGGCTGAAGCAGCGGCCCTGGTTCGGCTCGGCGATCACCTTCCAGATACGGCCGGAGAAGATGCACGCGCCCAGCGGCAGGTAGCCGGAGGTCAGGCCCTTGGCGGTGGTGATGATGTCCGGCTGCATGCCGAACACGTCCTCGGAGGCGAAGAACGCGCCCAGGCGGCCGAAGGAGGTCACCACCTCGTCGGCGACGTAGAGCAGGTCGTACTTCCGGCACACCTCCCACATGCGCTTGTGGTAACCCTTGGGCGGGATGATCACGCCGCCCGAGCCCATGATCGGCTCGGCGAAGAAGGCCGCCACGTTGTCCGCGCCCAGTTCCAGGATCTTGTCCTCGAATTCCTTGACCAGGAACTCCAGGAAATCGCCCTCGGTCATGCCCGCCGGCGCGCGGTAGGGATTGGGGCAGGAAATGTGGTGGATGAAGTCCTTGAGGAAGTCGAACTCGGCCGGGTGGTCGGCGACCTTGCCGCCGAGCGACATGGTCAGGAAAGTCGAGCCGTGGTAGGCGTTGACGCGGCTGATGATGTGCTTCTTGGCGTGCTTGCCGCGGCAGTTCTGGTAGTACTGGATCAGCCGGTAGGCGGTGTCCACGGCGGTGGAGCCGCCGGTGGTGAGGAACACGTGGTCGAGGTCGCCCGGGGCCAGTTCGGCGAGCTTCTCGCAGAGCTGGATGGCGGTGACGTTGGCCATGTCGCAGAAGGGGTTGGAGTAGGCCAGCTGGCGCACCTGCTCGGCGATGGCCTCGGCCATTTCCTCGCGGCCCAGGCCGATGTTGGTGCACCACATGCCGCCCACGGCGTCCAGGTAGCGGTTGCCCTTGGTGTCGTAGATGTAGGCGCCCTGGCCTGCGGCAATGTTCAGCGCGCCGTTCTCGCGGTGGTCGTCGAACACGTGGTAGCCGTGCACGTAGTGGGCCTTGTCGGCGGCGACCAGCTTTTCGTCATCGAACTGGGCGAAGAAGGCGGCGGATGGGGTGGTCATGGCAGTACCTCGATAGTGCGGTTTCATCTCGTTAATTCCGTTTCCCTCTCCCTTCAGGGCGGGGCGCGCAGCCGAGGGCTGGGGAGAGGGGGCTCTTGAAAGTCAGCTCATCAGGTCCCCGTCTTCACCGCATTCCACGTCCGGGTGATCAGCCGCGTGGCCTTGGGCCCCTGGACCTTCTGGGTGAACAGCCGCGAACGCGTCTCGGCATCCGGGTAGATCGCCGGATCGTCACGCACCTCGCTGGCCAGCAGCGGCTTGGCCGCGCCGTTGCTGGTGGCGTAGCGGATGTAGTCGCTGACGTCGGCGGCCACCTTCGGCTGCAGCATGTACTCGATGAACTTGTGGGCGTTGGCCACGTGCGGCGCGTCGGCCGGGATGTAGAAGTCGTCGAACCAGATCAGCGAGCCTTCCCTGGGCACGAAGTAGCCCAGCTTGACCTTGGCCCCGGCCTCGTCGGCGCGGGCCTGGGCGGTGGCGTAGTCGCCGGACCAGGTCATGGCCATGCACTGGTCGCCGTTGGCCAGGCCGTTGAGGTAGCTGGTGGAGTCGAACTTGCGGATGTACGGGCGGATCGACTGCAGCAGGTCCTGGGCGGCCTTGAGGTCCTCGGGGTTGGCGCTGTTCGGGTCGCGCTTGAGGTAGGCCAGGGCCAGCGGGATGACGTCGGTGGGCGAGTCGATGATGGTCACCCCGCAGTCGGCGAATTTCGACACCACCTTGGGATCGAACAGCATCGCCAGCGAACCGATGGGTGCGTCGGGCATGCGCTGCTTGATCTTCTCGATGTTGTAGGTGATGCCGTTGCTGCCCCAGGTGTAGGGCGCCGAGTACTGCACGCCCGGGTCGTAGTGGTCCAGGTGCTTGAGCACCTCGGCGTCGAGGTTGCTCCAGCTGGGCAGCCTGCTCTTGTCCAGCGGCTGGAACACCCCGGCCTTGAGCAGCGGCGGCACCAGCGCGGCGTTGAGCACCACCAGGTCGTAGCCGGAGCGGCCGGGCAGCAGCTTGCCCTGCACCGTCTCGTAGGAGTCGAAGGTGTCGTAGACCACCTTGATCCCGGTGGCTTTCTCGAAGTCGGCGATGGTGTGTTCGCCGATGTAGTCGGTCCAGTTGTACAGCCTCAGCGTGTTGCCGCCGTCGGCGTCCGCGGCCTGGCCGAGCAAGGGGCTCAGCAGCAGGGCCGTGCCCAGGATCGCTGCGCAGGATTTGTACATGTCACTCCCACCTGTGGTTGTTGTTCGAGGGTCGTGTCGGCTGTGGCCACTGTCCGCCGCCGGCCGTCGCCGGGCCATTCCCCGAATGGGTGGGTGGGGCTGGTATGCTGTTGCACATTCGTTCAGATTGGCGGCCTCGGACACAGGAGCGGCAGGCGATGAACCAGGCAGTGCGCTTTTCCCGGCTGGAACCCGAACAGCGCAAGGCGCTGCTGATCGAGGCCACCCTGGCGTGCCTGAAGCAGCACGGCTTCCAGGGCGCGTCGATCCGCAAGATCTGCGCCGAGGCCGGGGTCTCGGTGGGGCTGATCAACCACCACTACGCGGGCAAGGACGAGCTGGTCGCCGAGGCCTACCTGACGGTCACCGGGCGCGTCATGCAGTTGCTGCGCGAAGCCATCGACCAGGCCGCGCCGGACCCTCGCGCACGCCTGTCGGCGTTCTTCCGCGCCTCGTTCAGCGCCGAGCTGCTCGACCCGCAGCTACTCGATGCCTGGCTGGCGTTCTGGGGCGCGGTGAAGACCGCCGAGGCGATCAACCGTGCCCACGACCATTCCTACGGCGAGTACCGCGCCCTGCTGGCCCAGGCGCTGAACCAATTGGCCGAAGAGGAAGGCTGGGCCGACTTCGATGCCGACCTCGCCGCCATCGCCCTGTCCGCCATGCTCGACGGCCTGTGGCTGGAATCCGGGCTGAACCCCAACACCTTCAGCCCCGAGCAGGGCATCCAGGTCTGCGAAGCCTGGGTCGACGGCCTGCAGGCCGGCGGGCGGCAGCGCTTCAGCCGTCGGCCGGCGGACTGTTGATCGGCCGTTCAGCAATCGCTACTCTGCGCCGGCCCCTGGGAAATTTCCCATGGGCGTCCATCCTCTAATAAGAAATCCGCCGCGACCTCGCCGGCGGCCGCAGCAGGGTATTGGCGATGGCTCCCCGTGTACTGATCGTCGACGACGATCCGCTGATCCACGAACTCCTCCAGTCCTACCTCGCCGGGGAGGGCTACGAGGTGGCCTGCGCCAGCACCGCCGAACAGGCCGAGGCCAGCCTGGCCGAAGCCGAGCAGGGCGGCCCGCCCTTCGACCTGGTGCTGCTGGACATCCGCCTGCCCGGCAAGGACGGCCTGACCCTCACCCGCGAACTGCGCGTGCGCTCGGAGGTGGGCATCATCCTCATCACCGGGCGCAACGACGACATCGACCGCATCGTCGGCCTGGAATGCGGCGCCGACGACTACGTGATCAAGCCGCCGAACCCGCGCGAGCTGGTGTCGCGGGCGAAGAACCTGATCCGCCGCGTGCGCCATGCCCGCGCCCCGGCCGCGGCGACGCCGGCGCGCCAGCCGCTGAAGCGCTTCGCCCAGTGGCGCCTGGACCCGGACCGCCGGCGCCTGGTCGACCGCGACGGCGGCGAAACCCTGCTCACCCACGGCGAGTTCCAGCTGCTCAGCGTGTTCCTGCGCAACAGCGGCCACACCCTCAGCCGCGACCAACTGATGGACCAGATCCGCAACCGCGAGTGGCTGCCCAACGACCGCTCCATCGATGTGCTGGTCGGCCGCCTGCGCCGCAAGCTGCGCGACGACCCGGCCGAACCCGAGCTGATCATCACCATCCACGGCGCCGGCTACCTGTTCACCGCCGCCCCCAGCGACGCCTGAACGTGCGCTGGCTGGCCCTGCTCGCCCTGGCGCTGCTCGTCCTGGCCCGGGGCGGCCTGGCGCCGGCCGCCGAGCGCGTGCGCTACTGCGACTATCCGGTGTACCCGCCGGTGTCCTGGAGCGACGGCCATGAAGTGCGCGGGCTGGCGCCACAGGTGGTGAAGCGCGTGCTCGGCGGGCTCGGCTACGACGTGCAGGTGGTGGTGCTGGGCAACTGGAAGCGCTGCCTGATGGACGCCGCCGCCGGGCGCGTCGACGTGGTGCTGGCCTACCGCACGGCGCAGCGCGACCAGGGCCTGGCCTTCGCCGAGGCGCCGGTGCTGCGCGAGGAGGTGGCGCTGTTCTACAACCGCCACAAGCCGGTGCGCTTCCAGACGCTCGACGACCTCTCCCATTACCGCGGCGGCCTGCTTTTCGGCGAGAGCTACGGCGCCGGGTTCGACCGCTTCGTCGCCAGCCACGACAACATCGAGTACGTCTCCGACAGCACGCAGAACTTCGGCAAGCTGATCCGCCAGCGCATCGACTTCATCCCCTACGAGCGGCGCACCGGGCGGCTGCTGGTCGAGCGCCTGCCCGGCGGCGCGGACATAGTAGACGCGCCGCAACCGATCACCGTCGACTACCTGCGCCTGGCGGTGTCGCGGCACTCGCCGTTGCAGGCGCGCCTGGGCGAGATCGACAAGGCCCTGCAACGCCTGCAGGCCGACGGCAGCCTGGCGCGCTGGCTGGATGAGAGCGAGCGCGACTACCGCGCCATGCTCGCCGCCGGGGCGCAACGATGAAGGCCCTGCGCGCCCCCGGCCCGCTGGCGCGGCGCCTGCTGCTGCGGGTGCTGGGCTTCAGTCTGTGCTTCACCCTGCTGGCCGGCGCCCTGCAGCTGTACCTGGAATACCGCCGCGAGATGCGCGACATCGAAACCCGTCTGGAGCTGATCCGCAGCGGCTACCTGGCCAGCTTCGAGCGCAGCCTGTGGGACCTCAACCAGGCCCAGCTCAACGTGCAACTGCACGGCCTGGTGGACTTCCCCGACATCGCCTGGGCCAGCCTGGCCAGCGCCGACTTCAACCTGATCCAGGGCGACATCCAGGCCCCCGGCCCGCTGCGCGTCGAGCACTTCCCGCTCAG
The DNA here is from genome assembly GCF_022760135.1 of Pseudomonas sp. M1. NCBI lineage: Bacteria > Pseudomonadati > Pseudomonadota > Gammaproteobacteria > Pseudomonadales > Pseudomonadaceae > Pseudomonas > Pseudomonas sp. M1. The sequence continues at coordinate 6,599,273 of NZ_CP094343.1, read as the reverse complement.
CTACCAGCCGCCGGACGGCGAACTGCGCGCTCTCGGCGAGCTGGCCGTGGCCATCGACCAGGGCGCCGTGTACCGCCGCCTTTGGCACGGCGGGCTGAGCAACCTGCTGTGGATGGGTCTGTTCCTCTGCGGCCTGGCGGTGGCCCTGAGCTGGCTGTTCCACAAGCTGGTGACGCGCCACCTGGAGCGCATGGCCGAGTTCGCCGGGCGCATGGCCGGCGGCGACCTGCAACAGCCGCTGCGCCTGGACAAGCGCATCCGCGCCGAGGCCGACGAACTCGACACCGTGGCCCATTCCCTGGACGACATGCGCCAGGCCCTGCGCGAAGAGCGCGACGAACTGCAGCGCCAGGTCGAGCGGCGCACCGCCAGCCTGCGCCGGGCCAAGGACGAGGCCGAGGCGGCCAACGAGGCGAAGAGCCGCTTCCTGGCCACCATGAGCCACGAAATCCGCACCCCGCTCAACGGCATCCTCGGCATGGCCGAACTGCTGCGCGACGCGCCCCTGGGCGAGCTGGAACGCAAGCGCCTGCACGCCCTGCACAAGGCCGGCGAAGGCCTGCTGGCGGTGCTCAACGAAGTGCTGCACTTCGCCAAGCTGGAGGACGGCGCCAGCCTGCCGGAGCCGGTGGACTTCGACCTCGGCGAGCTGCTCGACGAGGTGCTGACGCTGCTGGAGCCCCGCGCGGCGGCCAATGCCACGCGCCTGTCGCTGCACCTGGACGACGACGTGCGCCGCCGTTGCCGCGGCGCCGAGCAGTTCCTCCGCCAGGTGCTGAGCAACCTGGTGGCCAACGCGGTGAAGTTCACCGAGGGCGGCGAAGTGCGCGTGGAGGTGGAACTGCTGGCGCAGCAGGGCGAAGGCCAGCGCCTGCGCTTCGCCGTGGTCGACGATGGCATCGGCATTCCCGAGGCGGTGCAGGCGCGCATCTTCGAACGCTTCACCCAGGCCAGCGAGGAAGTCACCCGCCGCTACGGCGGCAGCGGCCTGGGCCTGGCCATCAGCAAGCGCCTGGTGGAAGCCATGGGCGGACGCATCGGCGTGCGCAGCCGGGAAGGGCAGGGCAGCACCTTCTGGTTCGAGGTCGAGCTGCAAGCCGCGCTGGCTCCCGTGGTGGAACCGCAGGCGGCCCCGCGCAGCGAACGTGCCCTGAGCGTGCTGCTGGTGGAGGACGTGCCGCTCAATCGCGAAGTGGCCCAGGGCCTGCTGGAGCGCGACGGTCACGCCGTGCGCCTGGCCGAGGATGCCGAACCGGCGCTGGTCGCCTGTCGCGAGCAGGCCTTCGACCTGATCCTGCTGGACATGCACCTGCCGGGCCTGGGCGGCATCGAACTGTGCCGGGCGATCCGCGGCCAGGAGGGCGGGCGCAACCGGGAAACGCCGATCCTCGCCTTCACCGCCAGCGTGCAGCCGGCGCTGGTGCGCACCTACTTCGAAGCCGGCATGCAAGGCGTGCTGGCCAAGCCGTTGCGGGTCGATGATTTGCGCCGTGCGCTGGCCAGCCTGCACGCGCCTGTGCTCGAGCGCGAGGTGGATGGGGTGATCGACGAGCAGGTGCTGGCGACCCACCGTGAACTGCTGGGCGAGCACCGGGTGAAGGAACTGCTCGGCGTGCTGCGCGAGCTGCTGGCGCAGCAACTGCCGCTGCTCCACGAAGCCATCCGCGCCGGCGACGCCAGCGAGGCCGCCGGCCTGGCCCACCGCCTGGCGGGCAGTTGCCATTCCATGGGCCTACGCGGCCTGGGCGAATGCCTGCACGGCCTGGAAGAAGCGGCGCTGGCCGGCGAGCCCCTGCAAGCCTGGGCCGAAAGGCTCGACACGCAACTCCACGCCGCCAGGCCGCACCTCCTGTAGGAGCGAGCTTGCTCGCGAACGGATCCCCCCGGCGGCTGCGGTGCCATGCGGTTCGCGAGCAAGCTCGCTCCTACGAAAAGCACAGAATGCGCAGACCCAGCAGGGAGGCACGCGCATCCAGCAGGCACGGACGGTCCCCTCTCCCTTCAGGGAGAGGGTTGCGGGCTCCCAGATGAACTCCGTGCGTTCGGCTGACTCCGTCCCCTCTCCCCAGCCCTCGGCTGCGCGCCCCGCCCTGAAGGGAGAGGGGGCCGCACGGCAGGCTTGGACGTTTCGGCGTCAGCCGGTGCGTCCGAAAAGCCCCCGCTACAAATTCCTTTGCTCGCGAACGAATCTCCCGGCGGCTGCGGTGCCATGCGGTTCGCGAGCAAGCTCGTTCCTACGAAAAGCACAGAATGCGCAGACCCAGCGGGGAGGCACGCGCATACAGCAGGCACGGACGGTCCCCTCTCCCTTCAGGGAGAGGGTTAGGGAGAGGGTTGCGGGCTCCCAGATGAACTCCGTGCGTTCGGCTGACTCCGTCCCCTCTCCCCAGCCCTCGGCTGCGCGCCCCGCCCTGAAGGGCGAGGGGGCCGATCGGCAGGCTTGGATGTTTCGGCGTCAGCCGATGCGTCCGAAAAGCCCCCGCTACAAATTCCTTTGCTCGCGAACGAATCTCCCGGCGGCTGCGGTGCCATGCGGTTCGCGAGCAAGCTCGCTCCTACGAAAAGCACAGAATGCGCAGATCCAGCAGGGAGGCACGCATTCCCCGCTGGCACGGACAGTCCCCTCTCCCTTCAGGGAGAGGGTTAGGGAGAGGGTTGCGGGCTCCCAGATGAACTCCGTGCGTTCGGCTGACTCCGTTCCCTCTCCCCAGCCCTCGGCTGCGCGCCCCGCCCTGAAGGGAGAGGGGGCCGTTCGGCAGGCTTGGATGTTTCGGCGTCAGCCGGACGTTATCCCGAGGGCGTGGGGACTAGCCCGCTACAAATTCCTTACAGCTTTTTACATCTTCGATCCCGCCGTTCAACGCGACCTTACATCCCCTTCGAATAATCCGGCGGTATCCGTGCCCCGAGCCACGGCCTCTGACTGATTGGAGATAACAACAATGATCCAACGTAGAGTTCCGCTTCGCCGCGCCCGCCGTTTGCCGGAGGTGCGCCATGTCTGATTCGAAGATCCAGCTCACCCGCGCGCTCAAGAGCCGCCACATCTTCATGCTGTCCCTCGGCGGGGTGATCGGCACCGGCCTGTTCATGGGCGCCGGCGTCACCATCAACCAGGGCGGCCCGGCCGGCGCCGTGCTGGCCTACCTGGTGGCTGGCCTGCTGATGTATCTGGTGATGGTCTGCCTGGGCGAGCTGTCGGTGCAGATGCCCGTCTCCGGCTCCTTCCAGGCCCACGCCACGCGCTTCATCGGCCCGGCCACCGGGTTCATGATCGGCTGGGTGTACTGGATGAGCTGGGCTTCCACCGTCGGCCTGGAATTCACCGCCGCCGGCATGCTGATGACGCGCTGGTTCCCCGAGGTGCCGATCTGGCTCTGGTCGGGCTTCTTCGTGGTCGTGCTGTTCTCCCTCAACGCCCTGGCCACCCGCGCCTTCGGCGAGGCCGAGTACTGGTTCGCCGGGATCAAGGTCGCGGCCATCCTCGCCTTCATCATCGTCGGCGTGCTGGTGATCTTCGGCGGCATCCACCTCAACGACGGCGCACCCGCCCCCATGCTCGACAACCTGGTCGGCGACCAGCTGTTCCCCAACGGCCTGTCGGCGGTGTTCGCGGTGATGATGACGGTGGTCTACGCCTTCCAGGGCTGCGAGATCATGGGCGTGGCCGCCGGCGAGACCGACCAGCCGGAGAAGAGCATCCCCCGCGCCGTGCGCAACGTGGTGTTCCGCGTGCTGATCTTCTACGTGCTGGCGATCGTCGTGCTGGCCGCCATCGTCCCCTGGCAGCAGGCCGGGCTGGTGGAAAGCCCGTTCGTGCAGGTGTTCGACATGGTCGGCATCCCCTACGCGGCGGACCTGATGAACTTCGTCATCCTCACCGCCATCCTCTCGGTGGGCAACTCCGGCCTGTACGCCTCCACCCGCATCCTCTGGGCCATGTCCAAGACCGGCATGGCGCCCAAGGGCCTGTCCAAACTCAGTTCCCGCGGCGTGCCGCTGTACGCGTTGCTGATCAGCCTGGCCTTCGCCCTGCTCTCGCTGCTGACCAGCGTGGTCGCCGCCGACACCCTGTTCATGGTGCTGATGGCGGTGAGCGGCATGTCCGGCACCGTGACCTGGATCGTCATCGCCTACGCCCAGTACCGTTTCCGCCGCGAACACATGGCCAAGGGCGGCACGGTGGCCGACCTGAAATACGCCGCGCCGCTGTTCCCGCTGATCCCCCTGGCCTGCATCGCCATCTGCTGCGCGCTGTTCGTGTTCCTGGCCCTGGACCCGACCCAGCGCCCGTCGCTGTACTGGGGCTTCGGCTTCATCGCCGCCTGCTACCTGGCCTACTACGTGCTCAAGCGCAAGCGCCCGCAGGTGATCGATGAGGCGCTGCCGAGCGTCGGTTGAGCCCACGAAGCCCCGCCCCGCGGGGCTTTTCGCTTTTCGGCCTTTCGTAGGATGGCGTTGAGCGAAGCGATACCCATCACCGCAACCGCATGGGTTTCGCAAGCTCAACCCATCCTACGAAAAGCCGTGCTTCCTGGAACCGTAGGAGACTTCGTCCGCGAAGGCCCGCAGGGCCGTTTGTGCGAAGTTGTAACAAGGTCCCGGGGAAAACCCTTCCGAATGCCCACAGCCCCCGCACCACGTGGCCTTCCCGCCGTCCGGCGGGGCGTTACAAGCCCCCCGAACGGGTGCATTGCCGTCTTGTTGAACACTTGTTTAGTATGGTGGCCAACACCGCCCTCATGCGACAACAACAACGAGGCCAGCATGACTCACGCATCCCCGCTCAGCCGGGTCCAGGACGGCATCGCCTGGATCACCCTGAACCGCCCCGAACAGCGCAACGCGCTGGACGTTCCCACGCTGAAGAACCTGCACGCGCTGCTCGATGACTACGCCGTCGACCCGGCCGTGCGCGTCATCGTGCTGACCGGCGAGGGCCGCAGCTTCTGCGCCGGCGCCGACCTCGCCGAATGGGCCGAGGCGGAAGCCCGCGGCGAGCTGGAGACCTACGGCTGGACCGAGACCGCCCACGCCCTGATGAGCCGCCTGCACGGCCTGGACAAGCCGACCATCGCCGCCATCAACGGTACCGCCGTCGGCGCCGGGATGGACCTCACCCTGTGCTGCGACTTCCGCATCGCCGGCGCCTCGGCGCGCTTCAAGGCCGGCTACACCGGCATGGCCTACTGCCCGGATGCCGGCGCCAGCTGGCACCTGCCGCGGCTGATCGGCAGCGAAGCGGCCAAGCGCCTGCTGTTCCTCGACGAACTGTGGAACGCCGAGCGCGCGCTGAACGCCGGCCTGGTCGGCGAAGTGGTCGCCGATGATCAGCTGCAGGCCCGGGTCGGCGAATTCGCCGCGCGCCTGGCCGCCGGCCCGACCTTCGCCTTCGCCCAGACCAAGCGCCTGATCCGCGATGGCGCCAACCGCACGCTGGCCCAGCAACTGGAGGCCGAGCAGGCCGCCGGGCTGCTCTGCGGCCGCAGCGAGGACGCCGCCGAAGCCCTGCGCGCCGTGGCCGAGAAACGCTCCCCCCAATTCCAAGGCCGTTGAGCGGCGAGGTATTCCCCATGGATTTCAAACTGACCCAGGAACAGGAAATGCTCGTCGAGGCGGTCAAGGCCTTCGTCGAGAAAGAGCTGCTGCCCCACGAGGAAGAAGTCGACCGCGCCGACGCGGTGTCGCCGGAGCTCGCCGCGCAGATTCGCGGCAAGGCGCTGGCCGCCGGCTTCTACGCCTTCAACATGCCCGAGGAAGTCGGCGGCGGCGGCCTCGACTACCTGTCCCAGGCGCTGGTCGAGCGCGAGCTGTCCAAGGTCTCCTGGGCGCTGCACGTGTTCGTCGCGCGGCCCTCGAAAATCCTCATGGCCTGCAAGGACCAACAGGTGCAGGACTACCTGCTGCCCTGCGTGAACGGCGAGAAGATCGACTGCTTCGCCCTCACCGAGCCGGGCGCCGGCTCCGACGCCAACTCGATCAAGACCCGCGCCGTGCGCGACGGCGACGACTTCGTGATCAACGGTGCCAAGCACTTCATCAGCCACGCCGGGCACGCCGACTTCGCCATCGTCTTCGCCGTCACCGACAGCTACGAGCGCAACGGCAAGAAGCGCAACGCCGTGACCGCCTTCCTGGTCGACAAGGGCACCGCCGGCATGACCGTGCGCCGCGGCCCGAAATGCGTCAGCAACAAGGGCTACCACACCTACGAAATCTTCTTCGACGACTGCCGCGTACCGGCCTCCAAGGTCCTCGGCGAAGTCGACAAGGGCTGGGAAGTGGCCAACGCCTGGCTCACCGCCGGCCGCGTGATGGTCGCCGCCAACTGCGTCGGCCAGGCCCAGCGCGCCATGGACCTGGCCCTGCAATGGTCGGCCGACCGCAAGCAGTTCGGCCAGGCCATCGGCAGCTACCAGGGCATTTCCTTCAAGCTGGCCGACATGGCCACGCAGATCCGCGCCGCCGAGCTGATGACCCTGCACACCGCGTGGAAGATGGACCAGGGCAGCATGACCGACGGCGAGGCCGGCATGGCCAAGCTGTTCGCCAGCGAAGTGCTCGGCAAGGTCGCCGACGAGACCGTGCAGATATTCGGCGGCATGGGCCTGATGGACGAAGGCCCGGTGGAACGCATCTGGCGCAACGCGCGCATCGAGCGCATCTGGGAAGGCACTTCGGAAATCCAGCGCCACATCATCTCCCGCGAACTGCTGCGGCCGCTGCTGCGCTGATCCTCGCTCCCCTCTCCCGCTTGCGGGAGAGGGGCTGGGGGAGAGGGCAACGAGCCTTGCACCGAGACCTGATATGAACACAGAGAACCTCAAGCGCCTGCTGGCGCCCCGTCACCTGGCCTTCATCGGCGGCCGCAGCATGGCCCGCGCGCTCAAGCGCTGCGCCGAGGGCGGCTTCGCCGGGCCGCTGTGGCTGGTCAACCCGCAATACGACGAGCTGGAAGGCGTGCCCTGCGTGCGCAGCGTCGCCGAGCTGCCCGAAGGCCCCGACGCGGTGTTCATCGCCACCAACCGCGACCTGACCCTGAACGCGGTCGCCGAGCTGGCCGCCAAGGGCGCCGGCGGCGCCATCTGCTACGCCTCCGGCTTCGCCGAAACCGGCGCCGAAGGCCAGGCCCTGCAGCAGTGCCTGCTCGATGTGGCCGGCGACATGGCCCTGCTCGGGCCCAACTGCTACGGCCTGCTCGACTACCTGCACGGCGCCGCCCTGTGGCCGGTGGCCCACGGCGGGCACATCGTCGAGAAGGGCGTGGCGGTGCTGACGCAGAGCGGCAACTTCGCCTACAACCTGTCGATGAGCGACCGCTCGCTGCCCATCGCCTACATGGCCTCGGTGGGCAACCAGGCGCAGCTGGGCGTGGCCGAGCTGATGGACGTGCTGCTCGACGAGCCGCGCGTCACCGCCATCGGCCTGCACCTGGAAGGCCTGAAGAACGTCCCCGGCTTCGCCCGCGCCGCCTATAAGGCGTTGCAGAAGGGCATCCCGGTGATCGCGCTGAAGACCGGCGTGTCGCAGATAGGCGCGGAACTGGCGCTCAGCCACACCAGTTCGCTGGCCGGCTCCGACGCGCTGTACGACGCGCTCTTCGAGCGCCTCGGGGTGATCCGCGTGAGCGGCCCGGTGAGCTTCATCGAAACCCTCAAGGCCGCCGCCTGCGGCAACCTGCCGGCCGGCCCGAGCCTGGCTGCGCTGGCCTGCTCCGGCGGCGACGCCGGGCTGATCGCCGACTACGCCGAACGCAACGGCCTGCCGTTGCCCAGGCTGGTCGACGCGCAGCGCGCCGAACTGGCCCAGGTGCTGCCGGACTACGCCAACATCGCCAACCCGCTGGACTTCACCACCGCCATCTGGGGCGACGGCCCGGCGCTGGAGAAGATGCTCGACAGCGCCCTGCGCACGCCGGCCGACGCGGCCCTGCTGGTGCTCGACTACCCCGGCGAGGAAACCGGCGAGCGCCCGCAGTGCGACCTGCTGCTGGAACTGTATTGCGCGGCGCTGAAGCGCCACGACAAGGTCGGCTTCATCGCCTCGGCGCTGCCCGAACTGCTGCCGGCCCACGCCCGCGAGCTGCTGCACGGCCACGGCGTAGCCGCGTTGCAAGGTGTGGAAGACGGCCTCGCCGCCTGGGGCCGCATCGCCCACTACCGCCAGCGCCGCGACGCGCTGCTGGCCCGTGGCGAGGCGGCGCTGGTGCCGCTGTGCCCGCAGGCCATCGACGGCCAGGGCCGGCTGCTCGACGAGTGGCAGTCCAAGCAGGTGCTGAAACCCTTCGGCCTGCCGCTGCCGGCCGCCGTGCTCAGCACCCCCGGCCAGGCCCGCGAGGCCGCCGCCGACCTGGGCTATCCGCTGGTGCTCAAGGCGGTCAGCGCCGAGCTGCCGCACAAGACCGAGGCCGGCGGCGTGGCGCTCAACCTGCGCAACGAAGCGGCCCTGGAAGCGGCGCTGTTCGATATGCGCGAGAACCTGGCGAAGCACGCCCCGCAGCTGAAGTTCGAGCAAGTGCTGCTGGAACGCATGGCCAGCCCGCCGCTGGCCGAGCTGATCGTCGGCATCAAGCGCGAGGTCGGCTTCGGCCTGGCCCTGGTGCTGGGCGCCGGCGGCATCCTCGTCGAGCTGCTCAAGGACAGCCGCAGCCTGCTGCTGCCGACCACCGACGCGGCCATCCGCGACGCCCTGCTGGGCCTGCGCAGCGCGCCGCTGCTCAGCGGCTTCCGCGGCCGCCCGGCGGTGGACATGGACAAGCTGGTGGACGCCATCCGCGCGGTGGCCGACTACGCCTGCGAGCACGCCGACAGCCTGCTGGAACTGGACGTCAACCCGCTGCTGGTGAACGCCGAAGGCGCCGTGGCGGTGGATGCGCTCATACGGCTGGCCGACGCCTGAGGACCTGAAGGGGAACACGAACGCTCCCCTCTCCCTTCAGGGAGAGGGGCTGGGGGAGAGGGTGGCGGGCCGACGCACCGATGCGGCCGGCGAAGAGCCCCTCTCCCCAGCCCTCTCCCGCAAGCGGGAGAGGGGGCAAGAGCGCTACGGCGCGAACGGCGATCACACACGTCGCCGGACAGACGAGGATTTGCCCATGCAACAACAGAAGACCCTCACCGGCGGCCAGGCCCTGGTCCGCCTGCTGGCCAACTACGGCGTCGACACCGTGTTCGGCATCCCCGGCGTGCACACCCTGGAGCTGTACCGCGGCCTGCCCGGCAGCGGCATCCGCCATGTGCTCACCCGCCACGAGCAGGGCGCCGGCTTCATGGCCGACGGCTACGCCCGCGTCAGCGGCAAGCCCGGCGTGGCCTTCATCATCACCGGCCCCGGCGTGACCAATGCCGCCACCGCGATCGGCCAGGCTTACGCCGACTCGGTGCCGATGCTGGTGATCTCCAGCGTCAACCACACCGCCAGCCTGGGCAAGGGCTGGGGCTGCCTGCACGAGACCCAGGACCAGCGCGCCATGACCGCGCCGATCACCGCCTTCTCGGCGGTCGCCTTGACCCCGGAAGACCTGCCCGAGCTGATCGCCCGCGCCTACGCCGTGTTCGACAGCGAGCGCCCGCGCCCGGTGCACATCTCGGTGCCGCTGGACGTGCTCGCCGCGCCCATCGCCCGCGACTGGACGAATGAAGTAGTGCGCCGCGCCGGCCGTGGCCAGCCCGCCGCCGACGCACTGCGCCAGGCTGTGGATAAACTCGCCGCGGCCAAGCGCCCGATGATCATCGCCGGCGGCGGCGCGCTGCACGCCGCCGACGCCCTGGCCGCGCTCAGCGAGCGCCTGGCCGCGCCGCTGTTCACCAGCGTCGCCGGCAAGGGCCTGCTGGCCCCGCAAGCGCCGCTGTCCGCCGGCGCCACCCTGTGCACCCAGGCCGGCTGGGACATGATCGCCGAGGCCGACGTGGTGCTGGCCATCGGCACCGAGATGGCCGACACCGACTACTGGCGCGAGCGCCTGCCGCTGGGCGGCGAGCTGATCCGCGTGGATATCGATTCGCGCAAGTTCAACGACTTCTACCCCAGCGCCGTGGCCCTGCTGGGCGATTCGAAGGCCACCGCCGAAGCGCTGCTCGCCGCGCTGCCGGCCGCCAAGCGTGACGCCGGCAGTGCCAGCGACCGTGTCGCCCAGCTGCGCCAGCAGCTGGATGCCAGCCACGCGCCGTTGCAGCTTATCCACAAGGCGATCCTCGAACGCATCGCCAAGGCGCTGCCGGCCAACGCCTTCATCGCCAGCGACATGACCCAACTGGCCTACACCGCCAACTACCTGTACCCCAGCCAGGCCCCGCGCGGCTGGCTGCACCCCACCGGCTACGGCACCCTCGGCTACGGCGTGCCGGCCGGCATCGGCGCCAAGTTCGGCGCGCCGGAGCGCCCCGGCCTGGTGCTGGTGGGCGACGGCGGCTTCCTCTACACCGCCCAGGAACTGGCCACCGCCACCGAGGAGCTGGACAGCCCGCTGGTGGTGCTGCTGTGGAACAACGACGCGCTCGGGCAGATCCGCGACGACATGCTCGGCCTGGACATCGAGCCGGTCGGCGTGCTGCCGCGCAACCCGGACTTCGCCCTGCTCGGCCGCGCCTACGGCTGCGAGATGCGCCAGCCGCAGAGCCTGGACGAGCTGGAGCGCGACCTGCGCGAAGGCTTCGCCCACCCCGGCGTGACCCTGGTCGAACTGAAACACGCCTGCGCGAAGTAGGCCCCGTTGCACCCGCCGGGGCGCAGGCCCCGGCGCATTGAAGGACTCCCCGTCATGCGCTTCTCGAACCTCACCCAACGCATCGCAGGCCCCGGCGCCGCCGCCTGGGACATCCACTACCGCGCCCTGGCGCGCCTGGAGCAGGGCGACGACATCCTGCTGCTGTCGGTGGGCGACCCCGACTTCGACACCCCGGCGCCCATCGTGCAGTCGGCCATCGACAGCCTGCTGGCTGGCAACACCCACTACTCCGACGTGCGCGGCAAGCGCAACTTGCGCGAGGCCATCGCCCGCCGCCACACGCAGCGCAGCGGCCAGGCGGTGGACGCGAACGACGTGGTGGTGCTGGCCGGCGCGCAGTGCGCGCTCTACGCCGTGGCGCAGTGCCTGCTCAACCCGGGCGACGAGGTGATAGTCGCCGAGCCCATGTACGTCACCTACGAGGCGGTGTTCGGCGCCTGCGGGGCCAAGGTGGTGCCGGTGTCGGTGCGCTCCGAGCACGGCTTCCGCGTGCAGGCCGAGGACGTGGCCAGGCTGGTCACCCCGCGCACCCGCGCCATCGCCATCAACAGCCCGCACAACCCCTCCGGCGCCAGCCTGCCGCGCGCGACCTGGGAGGCCCTGTCGCGGCTGTGCATCGAACACGACCTGTGGATGATTTCCGACGAGGTCTACAGCGAGCTGATCTTCGACGGCGAACACATCAGCCCGGCCAGCCTGCCGGGCATGGCCGAGCGCACCGCGACCCTCAACAGCCTGTCCAAGTCCCACGCCATGACCGGCTGGCGGGTGGGCTGGGTGGTTGGCCCGCAGGACCTCTGCGGCCACCTGGAAAACCTCGCGCTGTGCATGCTCTACGGCTCGCCGGACTTCGTCCAGGACGCCGCCTGCACCGCGCTGGAAGCCCAGCTGCCGGAGCTGGAAGCCATGCGCGAGGCCTACCGCCAGCGCCGCGACCTGGTGCTCGACTGCCTCGCCGATTGCGTCGGCCTGCGCGCCCTGCGCCCGGACGGCGGCATGTTCGTGATGGTCGACATCCGCCCCACCGGCCTCTCCGCCCAGGACTTCGCCGACCTGCTGCTGGACCGCCACGGCGTCTCGGTGCTGGCCGGCGAAGCCTTCGGCCCCAGCGCCGCCGGGCACATCCGCCTGGGCCTGGTGCTCGGCGCCGAGCCGCTGCGCGAAGCCTGCCGGCGCATCGCCCTGTGCGCCGCCGAACTGCTCAAGGAGAAGCGCTATGCATGACCGCCTGCAGCTGTACATCGACGGCGCCTGGGTCGCGCCGCAAGGGCAGGGCCTGGCCGAGGTGCAGAACCCGGCCACCGAGCAGACCATCGGCCGCGAGTGGGGCGAGGAAGGTCTGGCGGAGTTCGTCGAACACAAGGCCATTCAACTCTGAACGCCTGAAGAGCACCCTCTCCCCAGCCCTCTCCCGCTAGCGGGAGAGGGGGCAAAAGCGCTTCGGTGCCGGCGGGAGAGGGCGCTGCAGGATGAACACGAACGCCCCCTCTCCCTTCAGGGCGGGGCGCGCAGCCGAGGGCTGGGGAGAGGGTGCTGAGCCAGTACGCCAATCCGCCAAGTAGCGCTTTTCTAGCCAGGAATCCACATGAACGTACTGATCGTCCACGCCCACAACGAACCCCAGTCCTTCAGCACCGCGCTGTACAAGCTGGCCGAGGAAACCCTCAAGGGCCAGGGCCACGAAGTGCAGGTCTCCGACCTCTACGCGATGAACTGGAACCCGGTAGCCAGCGCCGCCGACTTTGGCGCGCGCGCCAACCCGGACTACCTGGTCTACGCCCTGGAGCAGCGCGAAGGCGCCAAGCACCAGACCATCGCCGCCGACATCCAGGCCGAGCTGGACAAGCTGCTCAGGGCGGACCTGGTGATCTTCAACTTCCCGATCTACTGGTTCTCCGCCCCGGCCATCCTCAAGGGCTGGTTCGACCGCGTGCTGGTCTCGGGCATCTGCTACGGCGGCAAGCGCTTCTACGACCAGGGCGGCCTGGCCGGCAAGAAGGCGCTGGTCACCGTCACCCTCGGCGGGCGCGAGCACATGTTCGGCGAAGGCGCCATCCACGGCCCGCTGGAAGACATGCTGCGGCCGATCCTGCGCGGCACCCTGGCCTACACCGGCATGACGGTGCTGCCGCCCTTCGTCGCCTGGCACGTGCCCTACATCGGCAACGACGCGCGCCAGGACTTCCTGCGCCAGTACCAGGACCGCCTGCAGCACCTGGAGGGCGACCAACCGCTGGAATTCCCGCGCCTGGCGCAGTTCGACGAACGCCTCTACCCGCTGCCGCGCTGACTGGCACGCCTCGATGCCGTGGCGCACCGTCGTAGGATGGTGTTGAGCGAAGCGATACCCATCACCGCGACCGCATGGGTTTCGCAAGCTCAACCCATCCTACGAAAGCACCTCGGCGCCGCCTGCAAACGAAAAAAGGCGCACATCAATCAAGACATGCGCCTTTGGAGGAAAAGGGCAGCCGCTGCAGCGGGGTATGCGCGGGGGAGTGTTGGCAAGCGGCTGGTGTGCCGGGTGCCAGACGATGGGCCTGATGGACCCATCGCTGCTGCAGCGACCTGGTTGCCACTATACTCGGCAACTGTCGCGGGAAAATGACCCTATACTGCGATTCAGTTTTGCAGACGGGGCAACAGTGGACACTTTACATGCGATGCGGGTCTTCGCCCGCGTGGTCGATGCCGGCAGCTTCACCGCCGCCGCCAATGCCCTGGGCCTGTCGACCGCCCAGGTCTCCCGCGTGGTCTCGGACCTGGAGGCCTACCTGCAGGCGCGCCTGCTGCACCGCACCACGCGGCGCCTGGCCCTGACCGAGACCGGCGAACGCTACCTGCAGCGTTGCCGGGAAATCCTCCTCGACGTCGAGGAAGCCGAGGCCGAGGCCAACGGCGCGCACCTGCGCCCGCGCGGGCGGCTGCGCGTGCACTCGTTGACCGGGCTCGGCCAGCAGCATCTCATCCCGCTGATCTCGCGCTACTGCCAGCAGCACCCGGAGGTCTACATCGAGCTGACCCTGGCCCAGCGCCAGCCGGACATCCTCGAAGAAGGCCAGGACGTGGTCATCACCCGCGACCGCGAACTGCCCGATTCCGAGTACGTCGCCCAGACCCTCGGCACCATCTACAGCGTGCTCTGCGCCAGCCCCGGCTACCTGGCCGAGCGCGGCACCCCGCGCGCCATCGAGGACCTGCGCGAGCACCGCTGCCTGCGCCTGCAGGACCCGACCTTCCCGGAAGGCTGGGCCTTCGAGGAAGACAACGAGGCGAGCGTGATCCGCCCGCGCGACACCTTCATGGTCAACGTCGCCGAGGCCCTGGCCGGGGCCGCCCGCGCCGGCATGGGCATCTGCCTGCTGCCCAGCTACGTGGCTGCGCCGGCGCTGCGCCAGGGCGAACTGGTGCGCGTGTTGCCCGAGCGCAGCCTGCACGTGCGGCAGATCTTCGCGCTCTACCCGTCGCGGCGCTTCCTCGACGCGAAGATCCGCACCTGGGTGGAGTTCCTCAAGGAAGAACTGCCCAAGGCCTTCGACGCCGACGAGCAGGTGATGAACGACCCCGCGCACTGGGCCTGAAAACGGATTGTTGCTTTTCAGGCAATGGTCTGTTGGTGAGCCAGCTATTTTTCCGCCTGTCGCCGAGTCGTAACCTTTGCATCGCCCCCACTGAGCGGGGCCAATCAAAGGTTCGAAAATCATGTCCCGTAAACTTGTTGTTGCTGCCCTGCTGTCCGTTTGCTCGCTGTCCTTCGTGCAACTGAGCTTCGCCGAAGAATCCCGACTGATGACCGACAAGATGGTGAAAGCCAACGAGGCCGCCATCGCCGCTGCCCAGCAGGCCTCCGACGCCGAGCGTACCGCCGGCAAGGCCGCTGCCCAGTCCAACGCCGATTCCTGATCGGCGTTACTTTCCCCCGGGAAGCCCGGAGCGTGAGCCGGTATTCCCAATGCCTTGCGCCGCATACGAAATGCGGCGTTTTTTTATCCCGGCGGGGGCGGTGATTTTTTCATTTTATGAAAAAGTCTTTCGCCGTCTCCGCGCTTTATCGAAACTAGATAGGTCAATAGACTTGTCTTTATCTGCCGGGCTCTCCCGGCAGGCCCGACACGATCAGCCTGATGTGTCACCGAGGGGCGGTGACTGCGAACTTCCGCCCCTCACGCCAGCCGGTTCCTCCAACGCCGACTGGCCTTGCTTCCCGACGCCGATATCCGATTGCTCCAATCGACGTCTTCTTTCCGGCCGCTGCACTCAGCGGCCGTTTTTTTGCCTGTGGAAAAGCGCCGGCCGCTCGAGGCGATATTGGCGAAGTGCCGTTGCGCAGGACAGAATCCCTTCTGTCTGGACATGGATGCCACGCATGACGCCGAACCTGTTCGCCACTCCCCGCGCAAGCCTGGGCTGGCCGCTGCTGGCTCTGTTCGGAGCCGCCGTCGCATTGCTGCTGCTCTGGTGGGGGGCAGGGAGCATCTCGCGCGGGTACCTGGCCAAGCGCCTGGAGGAGGCGACTCAGCCTTCTCCGAGATAATCCCCCCGGCTCAACCCATGCCGCTGCATTTTCTCGTTGAGGGTGCGGCGCGGCAGGCCGAGCAGTTCCATCACCGCCTTGATGTCGCCCTTGCACTGGCTCAGGGCCTGGCGGATGCATTCGGCCTCGTAGGCTTCCATGCGTTCGAACAGGCCGCTGCCGGCCGGCGCTTCCAGTTGCGCGGCGCGGTCCAGGCCGAGCACGTGGCGCTCGGCGGCGTTGGCCAGTTCGCGCACGTTGCCCGGCCAGTCGTGGGCCAGCAGCCGGGCCAGTTCGGCGGTGGACAGCGGCGGCGCCTCGCGGCCGAGCTTCTCGCTGGCCAACTGGGCGAAGTGTTCGAACAGCAGCGGGATGTCCTCGCGCCTTTCGCGCAGCGGCGGCAGGCGCAGTTCGGCGACGTTCAGGCGGTACACCAGGTCTTCGCGGAAGCGCCCGGCGCGGGCCTCTTCCAGCAGGTCCGGCTTGGTCGCGGCGATCACCCGCAGGTCGACGCGGATGCTCTGGTTCGAGCCCAGGCGCTCCAACTGCTGCTCCTGCAGCACGCGCAGCAGCTTGACCTGCTGGGCCAGCGGCATGCTTTCGATCTCGTCGAGGAACAGGCTGCCGCCGTTGGCGTGCTCCAGCTTGCCGATGCGCTTGCCCTGGGCGCCGGTGAAGGCGCCGCTCTCGTGGCCGAACAGCTCGCTCTCGAACAGCTGCTCGGGGATGGCCGCGCAGTTCAGCGCGACGAAGGGCTTGTCGGCGCGCGGGCCGAAGTCGTGCAGGCAGCGGGCGACCAGCTCCTTGCCGGCGCCGGTCTCGCCGCGGATCAGCACGTTCACCGGCGTGCCGGCCAGGGCCAGCACCTGGCGGCGCAGGGCCTCCATCGGCTTCGACACGCCGAGCAGGCGCGACTCCACCTGGTCCTTGAGCGTGGCCTGCTCGCGCAGCTGGCGGTTCTCCAGCACCAGGCGGCGCTTTTCCAGGGCGCGGCGCAGGCTGTCCAGCAGGCGCTCGGGGGTGAAGGGCTTCTCGATGAAGTCGTAGGCGCCGTCGCGCATGGCCTGCACCGCCATGGGCACGTCGCCGTGGCCGGTGACCATGATCACCGGCAGGTCGCGGTCCAGCTGCTGCAGGCGTTCGAGCAGGGCCAGGCCGTCCGTGCCGGGCATGCGCACGTCGCTGATCACCACGCCGGCGAAGCCGCGCTCCAGGTTCTTCAGGCACTCCTCGGCGCTCTTGCACAGGCGCACCGTGAAGCCGGACAGCTGCAGCCACTGCTGCACGGCTTCGCGGATGGCGGCTTCGTCATCGACGAAAATCACGTGTTCGGTCATGTCTCTTCGCTCGCGGCGGGCAGCACCAGGCGGAACAGCGCGCCGCCTTCGGGACGGTTGGCGGCCTCCAGGCGGCCGCCGAGTTCGTGGACGATGCCGTAGGATACCGCCAGTCCCAGGCCGAGTCCCTCGCCCACCGGCTTGGTGGTGAAGAAGGGATCGAAGACGTTGCCCAGGTGCTCGGCGGCGATGCCCGCGCCGTTGTCGGCGACTTCCAGAATCCAGTACGGGTCCTCGCGACGCAGCGCCACCCCGATGTGCGGGCGCTCGATGCCGGCCACCGCGTCCAGGGCGTTGCGCAGCAGGTTGACCAGCACCTGCTCCAGGCGGATGGCGTCGCCCAGCACCCAGGCCGGCACGCTGAGCACCTGGCTGACCTCCACCTGCTCGGCGCGGATGCGCGGCGCCAGCAATTGCAGGGCCTGGTCCAGCACGTGGCCCAGCTCGATGCGTTCGCGCAGGCCGCCGGGGGTCTTGCGGGCGAAGGTCTTCAGGTGGCCGGTTAGCGCGGCCATGCGTTCCAGCAACTCGTCCAGGCGCGCCAGGGCGGCGCGCGCCTCGTCGCTGCGCCCGGCGTCCAGCAGCAGGCGCACGCTGGCCAGGTGCATGCGCTGGGCGGTCAGCGGCTGGTTGATCTCGTGGGCCAGGGCCGCCGACATCTGCCCCAGGGCGGCCAGCTTGGCGGCTTGCACCAGGCCGTCCTGGGCGGTTTTCAGGGCGGCGGTGCGTTGTTCCACCAACTGCTCCAGTTCCTCGCGGCTGCGCTGGCGCAGGCGGGCGATGCGCCAGCGCTGTTGCAGCAGCAGGGCCAGGAACACCAGCGCCAGCCAGGCCCCGGCGGCGGCCAGGCGAGCGGTGGCGACGTCGCTCTGTACGCCGCGGGCGTCGCGCAGCAGGTGCAGGGTCCAGTCGTCGTCGGGCAGGCTCAGGGACTGCCAGAGGTAGTCGGTTTCGTCGTCCTTGGCGCCGACGCGCACCAGGCGGCTGTCCTCGCCCAGCGGCTGCAGGGTGCGGTGCTGCAACGGGCTCAGCGGCTGGCGGTCGTACTGGCGGGTCTGCGCCAGTTCCAGGCGGGCGAAGGTGTCCAGCGGCTGCAATTCGCGGTAGCGCCAGCCGGGGTGGTTGGCGAGGAAGACGATGCCCTTGGTGTCGCTGACCAGCACCAGGTCGGGGGTCTGGCTCCACTGCTGTTCCAGGTCGGGGAATTCCAGCTTGACCACGATGGCGCCGAGGAAGCGCCCGGCCTCGTCGCGCACCGCGTTGGCCAGGAAGTAGCCGGGGATGCCGGTGGTCACGCCCACCGCGTAGAAGCGCCCGGTGCCCTGGGCGATGGTCTGGCGGAAGTAGGGGCGGAAGGCGTAGTTGTGGCCGACGTAGCTGGTCGGCAGGCGCCAGTTGCTGGCAGCCACCGCCAGGCCGTCGCGGTCGAGCAGCTCCAGGGTGGAGGAGCGCGCCGCGGCGTTGATCCGCTCCAGCTTGAGGTTCAGCGCCTGCTGCAGCTCGCCCGCGACCGGGCCGGCCAGGGCCTGGCGCAGTTCCGGGTCCAGGGCCAGCACCGCCGGCAGGCTGCGGTAGCGTTCCAGCAGGGTGCGCAGGGAGCTGACGTACAGCCCCAACTGCTCGTGGGCGGCCTCGGCCTCGGCGAGCAGCGAGCGGTGCCGCGCCTTTTCCCCGGCCCAGTACACCGACAGCAGCAGGCCGGCCAGCACCAGCAGGCTGGCGAGGATCAGGCGCAGGGGACGGGTCGGGCTCATGGCGCTCGGTGCGGGTGGGCGGAGCGCGACCATAGCACGTCCGGGCACTGGTCCGGCGCGGCCGCGGGTCGCTACACTGCGCGACCCTCGAGGAGAACGTCCGATGCAGTTGATCGCCTGGTCCCATTCCTGCTCCGCCGGCTTCACCCTGCGCGGCTGGCGCAGCGAACCCAGCGGCAAGCCGTTGCTGCACTTCCTGCATGGCAATGGTTTCTGCGGGCGCGCCTACGAGCCGATGCTCAAGCACCTGGCGCGGGACTTCGACCTCTGGCTGTGCGACGTCCAGGGCCATGGCGACAGCGACCACGGCGGGCGCTTCCACGGCTGGAACCGCAACGCCGAGATGGCCGTGGAAGCCTTCGAGGCCGGCCGCGGGGGCTACGGCGAAGTGCCGCGCTACGCCTGCGGGCACAGCTTCGGCGGCGTGCTCAGCAGCCTGATCCTGGCGCGCCATCCGCAGCTGTTCGAACGCGCGGCGCTGCTCGACCCGGTGCTGTTCACCCCGGCGATGATCGGCGTGATGGCGCTGTCCGAGGTGCTCGGCCTGCACGAGCGCCGGGCCATGGCGCAGAAGGCCAGGGCGCGGCGCAGCCAGTGGCCGGACCGCGCCGCCGCCTACGCCGGCCTGCACGGCCGCGGCATCTTCAAGGGCTGGACCGACGAGGCGCTATGGGCCTACGTGGAGAACGCCATCAAGGCGGTGGACGGCGGCGTCGAACTGAAGTGCCGGCCGAGCCGCGAGGCGGAAATCTTCAGTTCCTTCCCCAAGCGCCTGTGGCCGTCGCTGGCGAAAGTGAGCACGCCGACCCTGGTGCTGTTCGGCGAGCGGACCTACCCCTTCGTGCCCAGGTCGGTGGCCCGCTGGTGCGCGCAGAACACCCACGTCGGCGGGCAGAGCGTCGCCGGCGGGCATTGCTTCATGCAGGAATATCCCCAGGACAGCGCCGAGCGGGTGGCGCGCTTCCTGCTCGGGCACGAGTAGTGCGGGAATCAGTCAGGGCACGGAAACCGCTTCCGAACTTCCAATTCACTCTCGTACTAGCCCTAGGCCGCCACAATCGAGGAAGCCTTCACCAGGAGCCATAGGGGATGCCATACTTTTCGATGTAGGTCTTGGAGATGTCGCTTAATGGGTAATAGTGCCCATCTGATTGCCCGCCATAAGGCCCCTTCTTCACCACTTTTCCCTGTACCCGCGTGACCTCGATGGGATCCAGGCAAGGTCCCATGATCCAGACCTTGGCGATGCCGCCGGGCGCCAGGCCGATGGTCAGGCCTTTGCGGTAGTCGGTAATCCACTTTTCATCGAACCTGCAAAAGGCCTTTTCGCTCTTGACCATGGCCCGCTGGGTGGCTTCGGGTATCACGATATAGGCCTCGTAGGTCTGCGGCTCCGCCAGCGATTGCCAGCGCACGTAGATGAGCCGTGGTAAGGCTGCACCACGCACGTATTTGCCTGCTCCCCAGCCTGGGCGCTCTGGCCAGCCACTGGCATCTATCTTGAGTTTCGTGGGGGGAATGGTAGAGGCGACACCACTCATGGCGCGGCGGAACACGTGGTCATGTACGTCCACCGCATCGGCGGTCTCGATCCACACCTCCATGTAAGGCGGCGCGCCGAAGCCCAGGCGCCAGGCATCGTAGGGCAGGCCATTGGCGCCCGTGGCGCAGCCGCTCAGCAGCCAGGCCAGGGCGACTACCAGCAGGGGTTTCAGCCTATTCATTGGGATACTCCGCGCGCTTGCCGCCCTTGGCGGGGCGGTTGATGAACATCGCGTCCAGTTCGCTCTCGTGCTTGCCCTTGGCCACGGCAGTCGAGGAAAACTCACCAGGAGCCATAGGGGATGCCATATTTTTCGATGTAGGTTCTGGCTGTATTGGAGAGGGGGCGATGCCGTCCTTCTGAGGTGCCGTCATAGGGACCTTTCTTCACCACCGTCCCCTGTACCCGCGTGACCTCGATGGGATCCAGGCAAGGTCCCATGATCCAGACCTTGGCGATGCCGCCGGGCGCCAGGCCGATGGTCAGGCCTTTGCGGTAGTCGGTAATCCACTTTTCATCGAACCTGCAAAAGGCCTTTTCGCTCTTGACCATGGCCCGCTGGGTGGCTTCGGGAATGACGATATAGGCCTCGTAGGTCTGCGGCTCCACCAACGATTGCCAGCGCACGTAGATCAAGCGCGGCAGGGCTGCACCGCGGACATGCTTACCGGCCCCCCAACTCGGGCGTTCCGGCCAACCACGGGGATCGCCCTTGAGATTCTTTGGCGTCTGGATCGCCGCCACCCCGCTCATGGCACGACGGAACACGCGGTCATGTACGTCCACCGCATCGGCGGTCTCGATCCATACCTCCATGTAGTTGGGCGCCAGAAAGCCCAGGCGCCAGGCGTCGTAGGGCAGGCCATTGGCGCCCGTGGCGCAGCCGCTCAGCAGCCAGGCCAGGGCGACTACCAGCAGGGGTTTCAGCCTATTCATTGGGATACTCCGCGCGCTTGCCGCCCTTGGCGGGACGATTGATGAACATCACTTCCAGTTCGCTCTCATGCTTGCCCTTGGCTGCATTCCAGTGGGCGGAGAGGTGGATGTAGCGGCGCTGCAACAGGGCGACTTCCTCCTCGCTCAAGCCAGGGAGGGATTCGCCCAGGGCATAGGCTTGCAACTTCGCGGCGATGGCTTGCAGCTCCATTGGTAATGCTGTGCGATTGTCATCGGGATCGATGGGGTCGAACGCCACCCCAGCCCGCACTGCCAGTTCCCGCATGATGCGCAGGTACACCCGCGACAGTTCCCCACGCACCTGGCGCTCGCTGCGCACCGCGGCGTAGACGC
This sequence comes from Pseudomonas sp. M1, assembly GCF_022760135.1. NCBI lineage: Bacteria > Pseudomonadati > Pseudomonadota > Gammaproteobacteria > Pseudomonadales > Pseudomonadaceae > Pseudomonas > Pseudomonas sp. M1. The sequence continues at coordinate 6,578,110 of NZ_CP094343.1, read as the reverse complement.
GTTTTTCCGGGTAATGGTCGTGCTTCTTGTTGAAGGGCAGCCGGACCTCCCAGGTCTCGATGCCGATGCGTTGCGCATAGGGTTGCCAGGCCGGCAGGCGGCGCTCCAGCGTCTGACGCGTGCGCAGGTAGGCCTGGGTCCATTCGTTGGCGGTGCCCAGGCTGACCTGGTTGCTTTCCGGCGGGCTGAGGAAGACCTTTTCCGTGGCCAGGGGCAGGTAGCCGCCACCGATGTCCGAGTGGGCGCCGGGCAGGCGGATGTCGTGGTCGGTGCGGGTCAGGGAGAAGTTGTGGCGGTACTCGTTGGCGGCCACCAGTTGCACCACCTGGCGGGCGCAGCCGGGGGCCAGGCCCAGCTCCAGGTCGGCATTGCGCCCATCGTGCGGGCTGAAATCGCCACGCCAGGGCGCCACCACCGCGGCCACGGTGTCGAACAGGCCGATGAAGCCCAGGGAGAAGTCCGTGCGGTGGCGCCAGGCGAAGCTCTCGGCCAAGCCCTCCGTTCCTGGCGGTATGGCTTTGGCCAGCAGGCTGTCCGCGCCCTTGAGCAGATCATTGGCGCAATGCCGCGCGGCGGCGGCCCCGCGGCTAAAGCCGAACAGATCGATTTCGATACGTCGGATTTTCAGATCGGGATTGGCCTGCCGTAAACGACGCAACTGTTCCAAGGCCAGTGCCGGCATCTGCTTCACCCGCGCAAGCACTCCCGTGCTGCCACGGCCGGTCCCCTGGCTGAACGGCGAGTCCTGCTGGCCGGCGCTGGTGCCGACGCCTTCGAGGTAGACCTTCAGATGAGCCATGTCGGATTCAGGTGGCAGATGCTCATCCGCCTGGTCTGGATAGAGGTCATATAGCCGCGCCACATTGCTCACATCATTGCCATAGCTGTTATCCGGCGTGGCGCCGCTACCGTCGAAACCATAGGCGGCACAGTGCTGGCGGATATCCTCTGCCGCCTCCTGCGACAGCCCCACGTTGATGGCGCGGCACTCGGCGGCGGCCTCGCTGTTGCTCTGGTTGTTGCCGGTGCCGTCGAAGAACAGGCCCAGGCGCAGGACGATCCCGGTGAGTTCTTCCTCTTCCTCCTCTTCTTCGGCCAGCGTCTCGCCCTGCTCGTTGCCGGGACCGGCTGGCTTGGTGCCCGCCAGCGGTACGGCAAGGGCGGCGCCAAGGCCCATCACGCCAGAAACGGCGGCCCCCGAGCCTCCGTCGAGCGGGGCGATCAGGTAGTGGCTGCCCGGCGGGCAGCCGCAGGCGACGGTACAGCCATCGACGGCGACCAGCATGCCGAGGTGTTCGGTGGTCAGGTCGCCCTGCTGGATGATGCCCGGCACGCCGCAGCGTGGGCAGGGCGTGGTCATGTCGCCCACCCGCAGCACCGCTCGGTCATGGTTGGTGAAGGTGGTCTGCCCGGCCAGGCACTTCGCCCCGGTGGAGGTGATATCGTCCGCCAGGCCCACGCCCTTGCCGTGGATATTCATGCGCCTGCCCATCACGCGGCTTCCTTGCCAGATGGCACGCTGGTCGACGGAGAGGCGGCTGGAAGGCCCGTGCGAGGCTTGTCGATCCAGCATTGGAGGATGGGGATAATGGGGGTATCGAGCATGGGTCATCCCTCTTCATTATTTGATGAGGGATGACCTTGGGTTGGCCCTGCGCGCAGGGGCAATCGGAACGGTCCTGGCTATGAATGGGAAACGGCGAATTCTCTATGCACCTTGACCTAGGGCGCACAAGCCGCGGGCATGTTCATGGAGGGGCAAGCGAGTCGCGCCCATTGTCCGCTGGGTTTCGTCTTATCCCTTGCCTGAGGGGCAGGCTATGCCTTGTGAGCGGTCAGGTTCAGTCGCCGACCTTCTTGTCGGCGTGGTTGCGCCGCCACTCGTCCAGCCGCACCACCTCGGCCTTGTGCCGTGGCGCCTGTGGCTCTGCCGTGGGCGCTGGCAGGGCCTGGGCGATTTCCACCACCGCGTGCACCTCGTGGGGCTCGGGGTGGAAGCGGAAGGGCTCCAGCTCGATCGGGCCGGGGCGCTGGCCGAGCATGGTGATGCTGCCGTTGTAGCGGTCCTGGCCGCTGGCGGTGAACTCGAAGCCGTATTCCCGGGCCAGGCAGAGCATGCCGTTGGCGCCGCGGCGCAGGCGCAGGCGGCGCAGGGCGACGTTCTCGTCGAGCAGCTCCACCCTCTGCCGCGCGCAGTGCTGGCGCGCCAGCTGCAGGGCGCGCTCGCGGATGCCGTGGGCGCGCCACCACCAGGCGGCGGCCGTGGCCAGCAGGAGGAATACGAAAAGGTTGCCCAAGGTCACTTCAAGGCTCCGCTCGGGAAGAGGCGCTCCAGCTTACCGAGTCTGTAGGAACGCGGCGAGAGCCGCCGGTTCCCAGGTGGTGATTTGCGCCCCATACTGACACATCCAGTTGCAGGAATTCGTCATGTCGTCGCGCACTCCCCACGTCCTCGCCATCCAGTCCCACGTCGTCTTCGGCCATGCCGGCAACAGCGCCGCCGTGTTCCCGATGCGCCGCGTCGGGGTGAACGTCTGGCCGCTGAACACCGTGCAGTTCTCCAACCATACCCAGTATGGCCACTGGACCGGCCAGGTGCTGCCGCCGGAGCAGATTCCGGCGCTGGTGGAGGGCATTGCCGCCATCGGCGAGCTGGGCAACTGCGACGCCGTGCTTTCCGGCTACCTGGGCAGCGCCGCCCAGGGCCGCGCGATCCTCGAGGCGCTGGCGCGCATCCGCGAGGCCAACCCGCGGGCGATCTACCTGTGCGACCCGGTGATGGGCCACCCGGATAAGGGCTGCATAGTGGCGCCGGAGGTCGGCGAGTTCCTGCTCCAGGAAGCCGCCGCGGTGGCCGACTACCTGTGCCCCAACCAGCTGGAGCTGGACAGCTTCTGCCAGCGCAGCCCGCAGTCCCTGGAGGATTGCGTGGAGATGGCGCGCAGCCTGCTGGCACGCGGCCCCAAGGCGGTGCTGGTGAAGCACCTGAACTACCCGGGCAAGCCGTCGGATGCCTTCGAGATGCTGCTGGTCAGCGCCGAGGGCAGCTGGCACCTGCGCCGCCCGCTGCTGGCCTTCCCGCGCCAGCCGGTGGGCGTCGGCGACCTGACCTCGGGCCTGTTCCTGGCCCGCCTGCTGCTGGGCGAGGCGCCCTGCACGGCCTTCGAATTCACCGCCGCGGCGGTGCACGAAGTGCTGCTGGAGACCCAGCACTGCGGCAGCTACGAGCTGGAACTGGTGCGCGCCCAGGACCGCATCGCGCACCCGCGGGTGCGTTTCGAGGCGAAGGCGATCTGAGGGAGGCGTCAGGCCCTGTCGTCGAGGCGGGGCCGAAAGCGCTCGGCACCCGCTGCGAACTCAAGCCGACTGCGGCAACCCATCCGGCTGCGGCGCCGGGGTGCCGTGCTGCTCGACGCGCTGGTACATGCCCTGGGCGATCTCGCGTTCGCCCATGATCACCAGGCTGGCGCCGTTCTGTTCCAGGTATTCCACCTCGGCGTCGAAGTGCGCGCGGGCGATGATGTCCAGCTCGGGGTTGGCCGCGCGGGCGCGGCTGGCGATCTGCCCGGCCTCGAAGCCGTTGGGGATGGCGATCAGCAGCCAGCGCGCGGTGGTGATGTTGGCCAGGGCCAGCACTTCCGGGTTGGCGGCGTTGCCGACCACCACGCTGAGGCCGCGCTCGCGCAGTTCGGCGGCCTTCTCGCGCTTGTCCTCGATCACCACCAGCGGCGTGCCGTCCTTCTGCAGGCGCGCGCTGACCAGTTCGCCGACGCGGCCGTGGCCGATGAGGATGGCGTGCTCGTGCTCGCGCACCGGCGGCGGCAGGTCCTCGTCCTGCGCCTGGGCCTCGCTGGGCTGGGCGCTTTCCTTGCGCGCCTGCAGGCGCTCGATGGCGATGAACAGCAGCGGGTTGACCAGGATCGACAGGATGGCGCCGGCCAGCACCAGGTCGCGGCCCTGCTCGGGCAGCAGTTCGAGGGTCACGCCCAGGCCGACCAGGATGAAGGAGAACTCGCCGATCTGCGCCAGGCTGGCGGCGATGGTCAGCGCGGTGCTGTTGGGGTGGCCGAACAGGCGCACGATGACGTAGGCGGCCACCGACTTGCCGAAGACGATGACCAGGAAGGTGGCCAGCACCGGCAGCGGCTCGTGGATCAGGATCGCCGGGTTGAACAGCATGCCCACCGAGACGAAGAACAGCACGGCGAAGGCGTCGCGCAGGGGCAGCGAGTTCTCCGCCGCCTCGTGGCTGAGCTCGGATTCGTTGAGGATCATCCCGGCGAAGAAGGCGCCGAGGGCGAAGGACACGCCGAACACCACCGCCGAGCCGGTGGCGATGCCCAGGGCGATGGCCAGCACGGCGAGGGTGAACAGCTCGCGCGAGCCGGTCGCCGCGACCTTCTCCAGGGCCCAGGGCACCACGCGGCGGCCGCCGAGGATCATCACCGCGACGAAGGCCACCACCTTGCCCAGGGTCAGCAGGATCGGCAGCAGGATGCCGCCGCTGGCGCCGTCCTCGGCCTTGCCGCCAAGCGTGCCGGCCAGCGCCGGCAGCAGCACCAGGGTGAGGACCATGGCCAGGTCTTCGACGATCAGCCAGCCGATGGCGATGCGCCCGCGCTTGGTGTCGATCAGCTGGCGTTGCTCCAGGGCGCGCAGCAGCACCACGGTGCTGGCCACCGACAGCGCCAGGCCGAACACCAGGCCGCCGCCCAGCGGCCAGCCCATCATCCAGGCCAGGCCCATGCCGAGCAGGGTGGCCACGCCGATCTGCACCACCGCGCCGGGGATGGCGATGGCCTTCACCGAGAGCAGGTCTTTCAACGAGAAGTGCAGGCCGACGCCGAACATCAGCAGGATCACCCCCAGTTCGGCGATTTCCGTCGACAGCGCCTGGTCGGCGACGTAGCCGGGGGTGAAGGGCCCGGCCAGTACGCCGGCCAGCAGGTAGCCGACCAGCGGCGAGATGCGCAGGCGGTTGGCCAGGGCGCCGAGGATGAAGGCCAGCACGAAGCCGACGGCGAGGGTGGTCAGTAGCGGTGTGTGGTGCATGGTCTGGGCTCCGGGCACGCAGGGAACTGCCGCCCCGGGAGGGCGGTGGTTCGAAGGTGGATCACGGGGGCAAACCCGCGGATTGGGCAAGTCTAGGCGCTGGCGAGGCTTTCGGCCTTGCCGACGCTCAAGGTTAACTTGTTGACGCGCCGGACTTTTTCAGCGGCACTTGAGAAATCTTGTCAAGAAATGTCGGCATCCTTGTCCCATTCTTCACGAATTGCCTGGTAACGCTGCTCAAGTTCCTGGCGCAGCTGGCGGCGCTGCTGGGCCTGGGCGAAGCGCCGGCGCTCCTCCCGGGTGACCGGCTGCAGCGGCGGCACGGCAGTGGGTTTGCGCTCGTCGTCCAGCGCCACCATGGTGAAGAAGCAGCTGTTGGTGTGGCGCACGGATTTCTCGCGGATGTTCTCGGTGACCACCTTCACGCCGATCTCCATGGAGGTGCGGCCGGTGTAGTTGACCGAGGCGAGGAAGGTCACCAGTTCGCCGACGTGGATCGGCTCGCGGAAGATCACCTGGTCGACCGAGAGTGTCACCACGTAATGGCCGGCGTAGCGGCTGGCGCAGGCGTAGGCGACCTCGTCGAGGTACTTGAGCAGGGTGCCGCCGTGGACGTTGCCGGAGAAGTTGGCCATGTCCGGGGTCATCAGGACGGTCATGCTGAGTTGGTGGTTGCCGGGTTCCATATCGCTCTCGCAAGGCGGGTGGGGGATGCCAAGACTGGACGCACTGCGCCCAGCCCCGCGACACACTCTTTTCTATACCCCCCATTGGCCCCGGCGAACAGGGGCGCGCGCCAATCGCCGGGCGATTGGCGCGCGGCGCGGCTCAGCGGCCGGCGGAGAGGCCGAAGTCGATGGCCAGGTCGGCGCCGGTGATGGCTTCGGATTGCGGGCCGCAGAGGTACCAGACCAGGTCGGCGACCTCTTCCGGGCGGATGAAGCGCGCTTCCTTGCCCTGTGGATAATCCCGCAGCAGGCCGAGCTTGTAGGCGGCGGGGTTGCCCTGGCCGTAGCGCTCGGCCTGGTAGTCGAGCATGGGCGTGGCGATGTCGGCCGGGGAGATGGCGTTGACGCGCACGCCGTCCGCGGCCAGTTCCAGGGCCAGGGTGCGGGTGAGCATGGTCAGCGCCGCCTTGCTCGCGCAGTAGGCCGCCGAGCCGCGGTAGGCCTGGCGCCCGGAGTCGCTGGAGATGTTCACGATGCAGCCGCGGTTGTCCTTGAGGTAGGGCGTGGCGGCCTGGCACATGTAGAACGCGGCCTTGAGGTTGACCCCCAGGACCAGGTCGAAGTCGTCCTCGTTGAAGTTCTCCACCGGGCCCTCGCGCCAGACCCCGGCGGCGTTGATCAGCGCGTCCAGGCGGCCGGTGCGGGCGAGGATGTCCGCCACCAGGCTCTGGCAGTGGTCCGCCCGGCGCAGGTCGGCCACGGCGCTGGCGTCCAGCGGCACCTGGGCGTTGAGCGCATGCAGCCCGCTCTTGTCGACGTCGGTGGCGGCGATGCGCCAGTGGCTCTGGGCGAAGCGCTTGGCGATGGCCTTGCCGAGGCCGCCGGCGGCCCCGGTGATCAGAACAACGGGTGTGCTCATTGACTGAGTGATCTCCCTGCCTGATAGGGAAACGGCGCGCCGTCAGGCAGTGGCGGCACGCCGCAAGGAAGAGGGCCGCACGGGCGGCCCTCTGTCTCTACTGACCAAGAAAAGACCAGAATCTTCGCTTTGCCAGGGTAATTTTTTCGTAAATCCCGCTGGAGCTTTCGTAGGCGACTGATGGTCGCGCTGGCTCAGGCGTGGTGCAGGTACCAGCGCCAGTCCTGCTCGCCGACCTCGCCCATGAACTGGCGGTATTCCTCCCACTTGATGGCCAGGAATACCTTGAGGAACTCCTCGCCCAGCGCCTCGCGGGCCCAGCTGGAGGCCTCCAGGGCGCGCAGCGCGGTGAGCCAGTCGGTGGGCAGGAACTCGCGGGCCTGCTCGTAGCCGTTGCCCTCGATGGCCGCGCCCGGGTCGAGCTGTTCGCGGATGCCCTTGTGGATGCCGGCGAGAATCGCCGCGGCGGCCAGGTAGGGGTTGGCGTCGGCGCCGCAGATGCGGTGCTCGATGTGCCGGCTTTTGGCCGGGCCGCCGGGCACGCGGAAGGACACGGTGCGGTTGTTCACCCCCCAGCTCTTGGCCAGCGGCGCGTAGCTGTTGGCTTGGAAGCGGCGGAAGGAGTTGGCGTTGGGGCAGAAGATGGCCAGGGAGTCGAGCAGCGTGGCCATCATGCCGCCGATGGAGTGCCGCAGCAGTGGCGTGCCATGCGGGCCTTCAAGGTCGGAAAGCTCGCTGGCGTAGAGATTGTTGCCCTGTTCGTCGGCCAGGCTGACGTGCAGGTGCATGCCGCTGCCGGCACGGTCGCCGAACGGCTTGGCCATGAAGCAGGCCTGCAGCCCGTGCTTGTTGGCCACGCCCTTGACCAGGCGCTTGTAGCGCACGCCTTCGTCGATGGCCTGGAGCACGTCGAAGCGGTGCTCCAGGGTCAGTTCCAGTTGGCCAGGGGCGTATTCGGAGATGGCCGTGCGCACCGGCAGGCCCTGGGCCTCGCAGGCGGCGTAGAGGTCGTCGAGGAAGGGCTGTACCTGTTCCAGCTCGTACACGCCATAGACCTGCGGCGCCTGCGGGCGCACGCCGTTCATCTGCAGCGCCGGCTGCGGGCGGCCCTGGGCGTCGCGCTGCTTGTCCAGCAGGTAGAACTCCAGTTCCACCGCCATCACCGGGTGCAGGCCCTCGGCCTTGAGCCGCTCGACCACGCGCACCAGGGCCTGGCGCGGGTCCGCCGGGGTGGCCGGCAGGCCCTGGGTCGGGTGCATGCTGACCTGCAGCTGGCCGGTGGGCGAGCTGCGCCAGGGTTGCAGGGTCAGGCTGCCGGGCAGCGGGTAGGTCCAGCAGTCGGCGTCGGCCACTTCCCAGACCAGCCCGGTGCCTTCGACATCCTCGCCCTGCACGGTGAGCGCGAGGATCGAGCTGGGCAGCGGCCGGCCGTTGTCGTAGATGGCCAGCAGCTCGTCGCGGTGCAGCAGCTTGCCGCGCGGGATGCCGTTGGCGTCGATGATGAACAGCTCGATGCTGCGTACCTCGGGGTGCGCGGCGAGGAAGGCTTCGGCTTCCTTTCGATCGGCGAATTGCATGGTGGTCCTCGGTTGGCGCGGCGCGCCGGATGTTCTCTTCGTAGGAGCAACTGTCTTGCAGGCTGCACCGTAGGATGGGTTGAGCCTGCGAAACCCATGCTGCCGTGGTGATGGGTATCGCTTCGCTCAACCCATCCTACGACGGCGCTGCTCCTGTTCCTTGTAGGAGCGGATTCATCCGCGATCCGCCGGCAGGCGGCGGAAAGCATCGTGGACGGAGTCCGCTCCTGCGACGGTGTTTTGAGCGGGCCCAGGGGCGCGGTGCATCAAGCCTCGCGCGCGCCGGGAATCGCCAGCAGCTCGCTGATGCCCGCGTCGAGGGTGTCGATCAGGCGGTCGACGTCGGCTTCGCTGGTGTCCGGGCAGCACAGGGTCATGTTGTGGAACGGCGTGATCAGGATGCCGCGGTTGATCAGGTACAGGTGCAGGGCCATCTGCAGTTCGTCGTGGAAGGCCGCTTCGGCCTCGGCGCCGGTGCGCGGCGAGACCGGGCAGAACTGGAACTCGCTGCGCGCGCCCAGCTCGGTCACCGACCACTTCAGGCCGTGCTTGGCGATCAGCCGGCGGAAGCCGTCGGCCAGGCGCCTGGCCAGCGGCAGCATGTGCTCGTAGGCGGCCTGGGTCATCACCTGTTCCAGGTTGGCGCGCATGCAGTGCATGGCCAGGGCGTTGGCCGAGAGGGTGGTGCCCATGCCGCTGTGGCCGTGGCCATGGCTGTCTTCCTGGGCCTTCTGTCGCGAGGCGAGCATCTTCTCGGCCATGTCTGCGCTGCAGCCGAAGATGCCGCAGGGCACGCCGCCGGCGATCGGCTTGCCGACCACGAAGAAGTCCGGGTCGAGGTTCCACAGTTTCGTGCAGCCGCCGATGCCGGTGGAGATGGTGTGGGTCTCGTCGATGATCAGCAGGGCGCCGTACTTGCGCGTCAGCTCGCGGCACTTCTGCAGGAAGCCCGGATCGGGCAGGACCATGCCGATGTTGGTCATCGCCGGCTCGCACAGCAGGGCGCAGACGTCGCCCCTGGCCAGCGCGGCTTCCAGCGCTTCGACGTCGTTGAAGGGGATGGAGCGGCTGTACTGGGTCAGGTCGTAGGCCTGGCCGACCAAGCCGGAGCGCGGCACGGTCTCGCCGTCGCGGTAGCGCACCATGACGTCGTCGACGGTGCCGTGGTAGCAGCCGTCGAACACCAGCAAGGTGTTGCGCCCGGTGATGGCGCGGGCCCAGCGCAGCACGTAGCGGTTGGAGTCGGTGGCGGTGGCGGTGACCTGCCAGAACGGCAGGCCGAAGCGCGCGGCCAGCAGTTCGCCGCAGACCACGGCGTCTTCGCCCGGGAGCATGGTGGTCAGGCCGTTGTTGGCCTGCTCGGCGATGGCGCGGGCCACCGGGGCCGGCGAGTGGCCGAACATGGTGCCGGTGTCGCCCAGGCAGAAGTCGATGTACTCGTGGCCGTCCACGTCGTAGAAGCGGGCGCCCTTGGCGCGCTCGACGAACAGCGGGCAGGGGGTGGACCAGTCGGCCATCCAGTGCATGGGCACGCCGGCGTACAGCGAGTTGCGCGCGCGTTCGGCCAGGGCCACGGATTTCGGGTTCTGCTCCAGGAAGCGTTGGCGTTCGCGGGCAGTGAATACGTCCACGGCCTGTTGGGCGATTCCGCTGGCGGTCATCTTGCACACCTCGTTCGTTTTTTCGCACATCTTCCATTTGTGATCACAAAAAAGTCAATACATGCTGCGGGACGCCTGTTAATCTTTCTTCTCAACAGAATTTGTGATCACAAAACAGAATGGCTCATGGGAGCGCACTGGCAAGGCCAGTTGGCGCGCCTGATCGGAACAAGGGAAAAGAAAATGACGCACAACTGCAGCCTGACCTTCGCCCAACTGCCGGCGCCGCCGGCCCGCGCGGAGTGACGCCATGGCCGAGAACCTCCAGCAGCAGCTGTACCAGAACCTGCGCCAGGCCCTGCTCAGCGGGCGCTTCCAGCCCGGCGAGCGGTTGAAGATCCGCGATCTGGCCGACGAATGGGGCACCAGCCCGATGCCGGTGCGCGCCGCGTTGCAGCGGCTGGTAGCCGAGGGCGCCCTGGAGGGCGAGCCGCAGCGCTCGCTGCGGGTGCCGCTGATGACCCGCGAGCGCTTCCTGCAGATCCTGCAGATTCGCCAGTCACTGGAGGGGCTTGCGGTGGAGGACGGGGTGCCGCGCCTGCAAGGGGCGGACATCGAGGTCCTGCAGGCCTGTACCGAAGCCATGGAGGAGGCCGTGCGGCGGCGCGACGTGCAGGCCTACCTGGAACACAACAGCCGCTTCCACCTGACGCTCTACCGCGCCTGCGGCAACCCTACGCTATTGCGCATGATCGAGGCGCTGTGGCTGCAGGTCGGGCCCTTTTTCAACCGGCTGTTCACCGGCGCCGACCTGTCGCTGCGCCTGAACGACTTCCACGGCCAGACCCTGGACGCGATCCGGCGGGGCGATGCCCGCGGCGCGCGGGCGGCCATCGAGCAGGACCTGGCCTACTTCGGCCAATACCTGCTGAATCTGCTGGCGCTGGAGTCGGGGGCGAGCGTGACGCGCTGAGGGCGCGTCACTCGGTCTTGATGTAGCGGACGTTTTCCTTGCGGATGAGGATCGTCTGCCCGTCGAGCTGCTCGAATTCGTAGTAGTCGTGGTACTTGTCGAAATCGGCATGGTCCTTTACCAGGACCTCGCTGCCGTCGTTCAGCATCACCACGGCCTTGTCGGCACAGCCGGCCAGGCCGAACAGCAGCGCGCTGAGGAGTAGGAATTTCAGCTTCATAGAGTCTCCAAGGGACATCGTGGACCGGCCTTGGCAGAAGGTTTGGGTACACGCTCGGTAGCCACTGTGACAACCGCTCCGCTTGGAAATTCAGTGCTCCGGGCTCAGGTGTCCAACCATACGTCGCGTGCCCAGGTCCACACCGAGTCCCAGGTTTCCTCGGTCAGTTCGCCGTCCGCCCAGAGCACCACCTCGCCGTCCTGGGCCACCGCATAGTAGTCGTCGCCATCGGCGCAGAGCGGTATCAGCTCGCGCGGCAGGCCCATCGCCCAGGCCACCGCGGCCACCTCCGGCAGGTAGGTATGGGAGTGCGGATCGGTCACCGTGACCGGCTCCAGGCGACCGTAGACCACGTCGCTGACCTTCAGGAGGAACTCGCGGAATTCCGACGGAAGGCCGATCAGCAGCTCTTCCTCGATCTCCACCAGCAGTTCCTCGTCCGGCAGCTCCAGGGGGACAGGGACGGGCTCGTTGAGTTCACGCAATTGGTCGATGACGTCTTCCACGGCAGGGGCCTCTCGATTGACTGGGGCGCTTTATACAGTAGTAGCCGGGCCTGGGCGCAAGTTCACGTTGGGGGTGTTTGGCGGACGAGTGGAAGGGATTGGGGTGGGGGCTGTCCTGAGCGGGGTGTCAGTCAGGCGCCATTGGGGTGGTTCCGGGCTACCCTCGCGAATTCCCCGCCACGGAGGCCCGGACCAGGTGTCTCCCGTCGAGGGTACGTCCCTGCAGCCATCGGGGCTCTCGCGACATTCATGTCGCATGACCTCCTGAGTGCGGAGGTTTCTCTGGAAGTCCGAATCGCGGACAGAGTCCTACGGTTCCAGGAAGCGCGGGCGTAGGAGCAACCGTCTTGCGCCGGAGCGCTTTTCGTAGGATGGGTTGAGCTTGCGAAACCCATGCGGTTGCGCTGATGGGTATCGCTTCGCTCAACACCATCCTACGGGTCTCGTGTTTGCCGGAGGGGTAGGAGCGGACCTTGTCCGCGATGGCCGGAACCTCCGGCGCGATTCGCGGATGAGATCCGCTTACGCTGCCCACCCGCGCCATTCCCCTGTAGGAGCGCGCCCTGCGCGCGAAATCGCGGGCAGGGCCCGCTTACAGGTTGCTGGGAGACACGGTATTCCTCCCGCCGTAGGAGCGGACTCTGTCCGCGATTGGACTCACCGATTAAGCCGGACGCCCCGGTGGCACTCCCGGATACGAAAACGCCGTTTCCCGGTAGAGGGAAACGGCGTTCTTTCTTGCTTAAGCGAACAGCCCTACGGCAGAAGCCATCAGCCGTTCTGGCGGATACCAGCCAGCAGCCAGGGCTGGTCCTGGCCCTGGGCGCGTTCCATGCGCCAGCTTTCGCTGAAGGTCTCGCCCTGGTCGAAGCGCGAGGTCTTGGAGAGGCCGCTGAAGGTCAGGGTGGCGATGGTCTTGTCGGCCTGGTCGTCGACGCCTTCCAGTTGCACCTGCAGGTTGTCGATGTAGGTGGACTGGTAGCCGTCGCCCAGTTCGGCGCGTTCCTGCTTCAGCCACTGCAGCATCTGCGGGGTGACGAACTCGGCGATCTTGTCCATCTCGTTGGCGTCCCAGTGCTGTTGCAGGGACAGGAAGTGCTCGCGGGCGGCGCCGATGAAGCGCTGCTCGTCGAACCAGCTCGGCGCGTTGATCGCCGGAGCGGCCGCGGCCGGGCGGGCGCTGGCGCCGAACGGCGACGGCTGGGCGGTCGGCATCTCGCGCTGCTGCGGCGCATGGCCGGCCATCGCCGGCTGGCCCTGGGCCTGCTGGCGGCGACGGGAAGCGATGAAGCGGAAGGCGATGAAGGCGATCAGCGCGATGATCAGGATGTCGAGGAACTGCATGCCCTGGAAGCCGTCGCCCATGAACATGGAGGCCAGCAGGCCACCGGCGGCGATCCCGGCCAGCGGGCCGAGCCAACGCGACGCACCGCCAGCGGCGGCAGCACCTGCCGCCGCACCGGCTGCGGGAGCGGCGGCGTTGGGGGTGTTCGGGGCGGTGTTCGGTTGCACCTGGCGGGTCTGGTGGCTCGGCGCCGAGCCCATGCTCTTGCCGCCGCCGAAACGTTTGGCGGCATTGACGTCGAGGCTGAGCGTCACGGCGACACAGAAGGCCATGGCAAGGCTGAGAAAGCGCTTCATTGGGGTCATTCTCTTGGTTGGAATACGACGCGCGTCATGTTGCCGAGCATGGCCGCCAGGAACCAGCCGGATTTTGTTTCCGGCTATTGCCCCTGCGCCGCGCCAGGTCTTGGGCCAGAAGGGTTGCGAAGGTCTGTAACCGGGTTTTTCAGCGGCCTCGAAGACGCTGGCCGTTTGATAGGCTGGCGCCCTAGCGGGGCCGCTGGCCGCGCGATCCCCCCACTGCCACATCGCGCGAGGACCGCCGCCATGCACGCTATCGACTTCATCCAGGACCTGGCGGTGATCATGCTGATCGCCGGTTTCGTCACCATCCTCTGCCACCGCTTCAAGCAGCCGGTGGTGCTCGGCTACATCATCGCCGGGGTGATCATCGGCCCGCACACGCCGCCCTTCGGCCTGGTGCACGACGAGCAGACCATCAAGACCCTCGCCGAGCTGGGGGTGATCTTTCTGATGTTCTGCCTGGGCCTGGAGTTTTCCCTGCGCAAGCTGTTCCAGGTCGGCGCCACGGCTTTCCTCGCGGCTTTCCTGGAGATCACCCTGATGATCTGGGCCGGCTTCGAGATCGGCCGGCTGTTCGACTGGAACACCATGGACTCGCTGTTCCTCGGCGCCATCCTGGCGATGTCCTCGACCACCATCATCATCAAGGTGCTGGGCGACCTGAAGCTGAAGAACGAGCGCTTCGCCCAACTGATCTTCGGCGTGCTGATCATCGAGGACATCCTCGGCATCGGCATCATCGCGCTGTTCTCGGGCATCGCCGTGAGCGGCACGGTGGAGGCCGACCAGGTGGTCTCCACGGTGGGCAAGCTGAGCCTGTTCATGGTCGTCGCGCTGGTCGTCGGCATCCTGCTGGTGCCGCGCCTGCTGGCCTACGTGGCGAAGTTCGAGAGCAACGAGATGCTGCTGGTGACGGTGCTCGGCCTGTGCTTCGGCTTCTGCCTGCTGGTGATCAAGCTGGAATACAGCGTGGTGCTGGGCGCCTTCCTGATCGGCGCGATCATGGCCGAGTCGCGCCAGCTGGTGCAGATCGAACGGCTGATGGAGCCGGTGCGCGACATGTTCAGCGCCATCTTCTTCGTCGCCATCGGCCTGACCATCGACCCGCGGGTGCTGGTGGACTACGCCGCGCCGATCCTGGTCATCACCCTGGTGGTGGTGCTGGGCAAGCTGGTGTCCTGCGGCACCGGCGCCTACATCGCCGGCAACGACGGGCGCACCTCGATGCGCGTGGGCATGGGCCTGTCGCAGATCGGCGAGTTCTCCTTCATCATCGCCGCCCTGGGCATGAGCCTGGGGGTGACCAGCGACTTCCTCTACCCGGTGGTGGTCGGCGTGTCGGCCATCACCACCCTGCTGACGCCCTACCTGATCCGCTCCGCCGACCCCCTGGCGCTGTACCTGGGGCGCACCCTGCCTTCGCCCATGGTGCGGGTGTTCGGCCTGTACGGCGAGTGGCTGCGCAGCATCCGCCCGCGCGGCGACAAGGCGGTGCTGGCCGGGATGATCCGGCGCATCCTGCTGCAGGTGGGGGTGAACCTGGTGCTGGTGATCGCCATCTTCTTCGGCCTGGCGTTCTTCGCCGGGCGGATCGCCGAGTGGCTGGCCAACTGGGTCGAGCACGAGGCGCTGCACAAGGCGCTGATCTGGGGCGCCGCGCTGCTGCTGTCGCTGCCATTCCTGATCGCCGCCTACCGCAAGCTCAAGGCGCTGGCCATGCTGCTGGCGGAAATGGGCGTCAAGGCCGAGAGCGCCGGGCGCCACACCGCGCGGGTGCGCCGGGTGATCGCCGAGATGATCCCGTTGCTGTCCCTGGGCGGCATGATGCTGCTGCTGGCGGCGCTCAGCTCGAGCATCCTGCCGCCGGGGGAGCTGCTGCTGGTGGTGGGCCTGGTGGCCGCGCTGGCGCTGGCGGTGGGCTGGCGCTGGTTCATCCGCCTGCATTCGCGGATGCAGATCGCCCTGCTGGAAACCCTGGAGCAGGGCAAGGGCGGGCATTGAGCGTGCCGGGGCGATGCGGTCGAACTATACGCCCCACGAAACCGCGCCGAGGGGCTTTCGTAGGATGGGTTGAGCTTGCGAAACCCATGCGGTCGCGGTGGTGATGGGTATCGCTTCGCTCAACCCATCCTACGGGACTTGCCGGATGGTGTAGGAGCGGACTCTGTCCGCGATAGCCGGATGTTCCGGCGCGATTCGCGGATGAGATCCGCTACGCTGCGCCACCCGCGCCACTCCCCTGTAGGAGCGCGCCCTGCGCGCGATTCGCGGGCAGGGCCCGCTCCTACAGGTATGGGGATAGCGTAGGAGCGGACCTTGTCCGCGATAGCCGGATGTCTCGGCGCGATTCGCGGATGAGATCCGCTCCTATGCTGCGCCACCCACGCCACTCCCCTGTAGGAGCGCGCCCTGCGCGCGAAATCGCGGACGGAGTCCGCTCCTACAGGTGATGCCTGGCGTTGGGGGAGGTGGCTCTACACCGCCTCCAGCTTGGCGTAGCCGAGCATCAGCCACTTGCTGCCTTCGCTGTCGAAGTTCACCTGCACGCGGGCCTGGGCGCCGGAGCCTTCGAAGTTGAGGATCACGCCGTCGCCGAACAGCGGGTGGCGTACCGACTGGCCGAGGGCGAAGGGGGTTTCCGGCACGCCGGCGCCGCTGAACAGGCTGCCGCTGCGCTGGTTGCCGGACAGCGGCCGGCTCACCGAGTTGGACAGGCGCACTTCCTGGATCAGGCCCGGCGGGATTTCGCGGACGAAGCGCGAGACCTTGTTGTAGGTCTCGCTGCCGTACAGGCGGCGCGTCTCGGCGTAGGTCAGCACCAGGCGCTGCATGGCGCGGGTGATGCCGACGTAGGCCAGGCGGCGTTCCTCTTCCAGGCGGCCGGGTTCCTCCAGGCTCATCTTGTGCGGGAACAGGCCCTCTTCCATGCCGGCCAGGAACACCAGGGGGAACTCCAGGCCCTTGGCGCTGTGCAGGGTCATCAGCTGCACGCTGTCCTCGAAGGCGTCGGCCTGGGTGTCGCCGGCCTCCAGCGCGGTGTGGTCGAGGAAGGCCACCAGCGGCGGGATGTCCTCGTCCTCGGGGTTCTCGAAGGCGCGGGCGGCGCTGACCAGTTCTTCCAGGTTCTCCACCCGGGCCTGGCCCTTCTCGCCCTTTTCTTCCTTGTGGTAGCTGATCAGCCCGGACTGTTCGATGACCTTCTGGGTCATCTGGTGCAGCGGCATGCCCTCGACCTGCTGGGCCAGCAGATCGACGGTCTCGAGGAAGCCGTTGAGCGCGCTGGCGGCGCGGCCGGTCACGGCTTTGGCGGCGATCACGTCGTTGATCGCGCGCCACATGGAGGTGCCGTTGAGCCGCGCGGCGTTGCGGATGGCTTCGACGGTCTTCTCGCCGATGCCGCGCGGCGGGATGTTGACCACCCGCTCCAGCGCGGCGTCGTCGTCGCGCAGGCGGATCAGCCGCAGGTAGGCCAGGGCGTTCTTGATCTCGGCGCGTTCGAAGAAGCGCTGGCCGCCGTAGATGCGGTAGGGGATCTTCTCCCGCAGCAGGGCCTCTTCCAGCACCCGCGACTGCGCGTTGGAGCGGTAGAGGATGGCGATCTCGCTGCGCTTGAGGCCGTCCTTGCGCAGGGCGTCCTCGATGGTCTCGACGATGTAGCGGGCCTCGTCGTGCTCGTTGAAGCCGGCGTAGAGGGTGATGGGCTCGCCATCCACCCCGTCGGTCCAGAGTTCCTTGCCCAGGCGCCCGTGGTTGTTGGCGATCAGGGCGTTGGCGGCCTTGAGGATGGTGGCGGTGGAGCGGTAGTTCTGCTCCAGGCGGATGTCCTCGGTGCCGGCGAAGTCGTCGGCGAACTGCTGGATGTTCTCGATCTTGGCGCCGCGCCAGCCGTAGATCGACTGGTCGTCGTCGCCCACCACCATCAGGCTCTCGCCGCCCTTGGCCAGCAGGCGCAGCCAGGCGTACTGCACGGCGTTGGTGTCCTGGAACTCGTCCACCAGGATGTGCCGGAAGCGCCGCTGGTAGTGCGCCAGCAGGCCGGGGTCGTTGCGCCACAGGTCCAGCGAGCGGAGCAGCAGCTCGGCGAAGTCGACCACCCCGGCGCGGGCGCAGGCCTCTTCGTAGGCCTGGTAGACGCTGACCATGGTGGCCAGGTAGAGGTCGCCGCTGGCCTGGATGTTCTGCGGGCGGTTGCCCTCGTCCTTCTGCGCGTTGATGAACCATTGCGCCTGGCGCGGCGGCCAGCGCTGCTCGTCCAGGCCCAGCTCGCGCACCACGCGCTTGACCAGGCGCAGCTGGTCGTCGCTGTCGAGGATCTGGAAGCCCTCGGGCAGCCCGGCCTCGCGCCAGTGGGCGCGCAGCAGGCGGTGGGCCAGGCCGTGGAAGGTGCCGACCCACATGCCCGCCGGGTTGATCCCCAGCAACTGCTCGATGCGCGCGCGCATCTCCGCCGCCGCCTTGTTGGTGAAGGTCACCGCCAGGATGCTGTGGGGCGAGGCGTGCTCCACCTGGATCAGCCAGGCGATGCGGTGCACCAGCACGCGGGTCTTGCCCGAGCCGGCGCCGGCGAGCACGCGCTGGTGGCCCAGCGGCGCGGCCACGGCCTGGCGCTGCGGGTCGTTGAGGGAGTTGAGCAGGAGGGAGAGGTCGTCGTTCATGGGGCGGCATTCTACCGATGGCGGGGAAAGCCCGGCAAACCAAAGCGCCGTCCGGCACCTGCCCGACGAAAGTTCAGCGATTTGCTGGCATATTGCCGCTTTCCCGAGCTTGGGCGACCCTGCCGCCTCGGTTATGCTCGGGCCACGCCAAGGCCGACCACTACAAGAAAAAGCCGCCTATGACCGCATACCTGGATACCTCGGCCGCGCCTTTCAGCCAGGCCGAGATCCGCCAGCAATACGCCCACGAACTGGCCATCGAGCGCACCCGCCTGCTCTACCAGGGCTCGCGGGTGCCGACCCTGCTCATGCTGCTCAACGGCCTGGCCTGCGCCGGCCTGCTCTGGCACAGCCAGGACGGCCTGCTGCTGTCCGGCTGGCTGGTGTGGCTGGTGCTGCTGGCGGTGATGCGGCTGATCCAGGTCGCCGCCTTCCACAACGCCGAGCCGCAGCGCCAGGCCGAGGCGCACTGGCAGCGGGCGTTCCTCTTCGGCGCCGGCGCCTCGGGGCTGACCCTGGCCTTCGCCGCCATCGCCCTGGTGCCGCCCGACGCCTTCCTGCAGCAGGCCCTGGTGTTCGGCCTGATCGCCGCGGCCATTCTTTCCGCCAGCGTCGCCTACGCGGTGAGCCTGCCGGCCTTCCTGACTTTCGCCTTGCCCTGCCTGCTGCCGTCCATCGGCTACCTGCTGCTCCGGGGCAGCGATCTGCAGCAGGGCTGGGGGCTGCTCGGCTCGATCCTGCTGTCGGCCCTGCTGGTGGTGGCCTGGCAGGTCAACCGGCTGGTCCAGGGCAGCCTGCTGCGGCGCTTCCAGACCCTTGCGCTGGTAGACCACCTGGAGCAGGCCAAGGGCCGCGCGGAAGCCCTCAACCAGGACCTGGGCCGCGAGGTCGAGCAGCGCCGCAGCGCCGAACGCGCCCTGCGCGAGGCGCGCGACCAGCTGCAGGTGCGGGTCGAGGCCGGCAGCGTCGAGCTGAGCGACAGCCAGGCGCGCCTGGCCATGGCCCTGGAGGCCAGCGAGCTGGGGCTGTGGGACTGGAACCTGCGCACCGACGAGGTGCACCACTCGCGCCTGCGGGAAATCTTCGGCCTGGACCAGGACGCGGTGCGCAGCATGCGCGCCGACCTGCGCCCGCTGTTGCACCCGGACGACGTTCCGCTGCTGCGCCGGGCCCTGGCCGACCACCTGCGCGGGCGCACCGACGGCTACCGCGTCGAATACCGCGTGCGCCACGCCGACGGCCACTGGGTGTGGGTCGAGGACCGCGGCCGGGTGATGGCCCGCGACGCCCGCGGCAAGGTCACGCGGATGGTCGGCACCCGCTGCGACGTCAGCGCGCGCAAGCGCCGCGAGGAGGAGCAGCGCCTGGCCGCCACCGTGTTCGAGGCGGCCAGCGAGGGTATCGTCATCCTCGATGCCGACTACCGCCTGCTGGCGGTCAACCAGGCCTTCAGCCGCGTCACCGGGCACCGTCCGGAGGAGGTGATTGGCCAGGTCGCCGCGAGCCTTTCCGGCAACCCCGAGACGCGCCGCCAGTACCTGCTGATCCGCGAGGAGCTGGAGCGCGCCGGCAGCTGGCAGGGCGAGCTGCTGGAGACGCGCAAGAACGGCGAGCCCTACCCGCAATGGCTGCAGCTGAACATGGTGCGCGACAACCGCGGCCAGTTGTCCCACGTGGTGGGCTTCTTCGCCGACCTCACCGCGCGCCGCGACGCCGAGGAGCGCCTGCGCTACCTGTCGCACTACGACGAGCTCACCGGCCTGGCCAACCGCGGCCTGTTCAAGCAGCGCCTGCACGATGCCGGCCAGCGCGCGCGGCACAGCGGGCGCAGCCTGGCCCTGCTGCTGATCGACCTGGACCGCTTCAAGCTGCTCAACGACAGCCTCGGCCACGAGGTCGGCGACCAGCTGCTGCGGCAGATCGCCCGGCGCCTGACCCAGGCGGTGCCGGAGGCGGACACCATCGCCCGGCTGTCGGCCGACGAGTTCGCCGTGCTGGTGGATTCCTATTCCAGCCTCTCGGCCCTGGCGCGCCTGTCCAGCCGCCTGCTCACGCGCCTGCGCATGCCCATGAGCGTCGCCGGCGAGGAGCTGATGCTCAGCGCCTCCCTGGGCATCAGCCTGCTGCCGGAGAACGCGCGGGAGATTTCCGCGCTGATGAGCCAGGCGAACATGGCCATGCAGCATGCCAAGCACCTGGGCGGCAACACCTTCCAGTTCTTCACCGACAACCTCCAGGCCTGCACCCTGGAGCGCCTGCAGCTGGAAGTGCAGCTGCGCAAGGCCGTCGAGGACGGCCAGCTGGAGGTGCACTACCAGCCCAAGCTGAACCTAGCCAACGGCCGCCTGGACAGCGCCGAGGCCCTGGTGCGCTGGCGCCACCCGCTGCAGGGCATGATCCCGCCCGGCGACTTCATTCCCCTGGCCGAGGAAACCGGGCTGATCGGCGCCATCGGCGAGTTCGTGCTGCGCCGCGCCTGCCACCAGGGGCGCACCTGGCAGGCCCGCGGCCTGGCCGAGCTGCGGGTGTCGGTGAACCTCTCGGTGCACCAGCTGCGCCAGGGCAACCTGGTCAGCCTGGTGCGCACCGTGCTCGACGAAACCGGCCTGGAGCCGCGGCTGCTGGAGCTGGAGATCACCGAGAGCCAGCTGCTGGAGAACGTCGAGAGCGTCAGCACCACCTTCCGCCAGCTGCGCGAGATGGGCGTGAAGCTGGCCATCGACGACTTCGGCACCGGCTATTCCTCGCTCAGCTACCTCAAGCGCTTCCCGGTGGACTACGTGAAGATCGACCAGACCTTCATCCGCGACCTGTCCGCCCAGGGCGAGGACGCCGCCATCACCCGCGCCATCATCGCCATGGTCCACAGCCTGGAGCTGAAGGTGGTGGCCGAGGGCGTGGAGCGCCAGGAGCAGCTGGACTTCCTGCGCCAGCACCGCTGCGACGAGATCCAGGGCTACCTGATCAGCCCGCCGCTGGCGCCGGCGGCCTTCACCGCCTTCCTCGAGGCCCACGGCCAGCGGCCGGGCTAGGGCCTGCCCCCGTTTCGTTCACGGCCGCGAACGAAACGGGCACAGGCCCCGGGACGCTCAGCGGTGCGCGTGGTCGCCGCTCACGCCCTGCAGCACGGCCTGGTCGATCTCGCTGAAGCGCAGCACGCGGCCGCCTTCGGCCTTGGCCAGGCGCTCGGCGTCGGCCTGGTTGCCGAAGGAGGCGAGGGTGGCGCCCATCGCCCCGGGGCGCTGGATGCCCACCACGTAGTAGGCGCTGGTGGCGTCGATCAGGTGGCGGTCGTCCGGGTGGTTCCAGTCGCTGCGGGCCATGTCGTGCACGTACAGGCGCTGGCCGTCGTGGCGGTTCTCCGGTTGCAGCCACCAGCCGAGCAGCTCGGCGGTGGAGCAGAACTTGCGCACCTTGCCGGCGCTCACGGCCTCGCCCTTGGGCCCAGGGAAGCCGTCGATGAGCATGCCGCAGACGTGGCATTCGTCGCCGTTGTGGAAGGGCACCGGGGCGAGGTCGGCGGCGTCCTGGTGGCTGTCGCCGCAACCGGCGAGCAGCAGGCTGAACAGGGCGGCGGCGAGATAGAGGCGGGGCAGCGGCATCGGGGGCTCCTTGGAGTGGGGGTTCAGGCCGGGCGGCGCCGGAACAGGCGGTAGGCCAGGGCCAGCGCCGCCGGCGTCCAGGCCGCCAGGGCCAGCCAGAGCACGGCGCCGGGCACCGGCAGGTCGCGGCCCAGGACCAGTACGCCGTCGATCTCCGGGCCGAGGCCGGAGAGGTTGATCAGGCGGTAGATGTCGGTGGGGTTGAGCAGCAGCAGCCAGGGCAGCAGTTCGGGGCTGATGCGGCCCTTGCCGAGCACCAGCAGGGCCAGCAGGGCGAGATCGAAGAGCAGCACGAAGAAGAACCACAGGCCCAGCGCCAGGCCGGCGGCGGTGGACTTCTCGCTCACGCGGCTGCTCAGCGCGTAGGCCATGGCCAGGAAGGCCCAGCCGAGCAGGGTGGAGGACAGGATGAAGCGGGCGAAGGCCCACAGCAGCTGCGACAGCTGGATGTCCGCCACCAGCACGGCGATGGACAGCGCGGCGGCGGCGAAGCCGAGCAGGGTGGCCAGGGCGAGGATCAGCCCGTGGCCGAGGAACTTGCCCAGCAGCAGCTGGCCGCGGCTCAGCGGGTAGGCCAGCAGGAGCAGCAGGGTGCCGCCTTCCTCCTCGCCGACGATGGCGTCGTAGGCCAGCAGCAGGGCGATCAGCGGCATGAGGATGGTGGCCAGGCTTGCGAGGCTGGCCATGGTCGCCGGGATCGAGGTGAAGCCCACCTGCCCGGCGGTGGCCGCGCCGAACCAGGCGATGCCCACGGCGAGCAGGGCGAACAGCAGGCTGATCGCCAGCAGCCAGC
This sequence comes from Pseudomonas sp. M1, assembly GCF_022760135.1. Taxonomy (NCBI): domain Bacteria; kingdom Pseudomonadati; phylum Pseudomonadota; class Gammaproteobacteria; order Pseudomonadales; family Pseudomonadaceae; genus Pseudomonas; species Pseudomonas sp. M1. Next base: position 6,555,897 of record NZ_CP094343.1, on the reverse strand, counting down.
GGTTGCGCAGGCCGTCGGCCAGTTCCTTGCGGGCGATGTGCCAGACCGGCGTCATGCTGTTTCTCCGCAGGCGCGCGCGGCGTCCTGCATGTGGTGCAGGTAGAGGTCCTCCAGGGATGGCGGCAGCACCTCCAGGCCCTGGGGTTGTTCTTCCAGCAGCGCCTGCAGCAGCCGGCGCTGCCGCGTTTCGTCGGCCAGCAGCTCGATGCGCCCGCCATCCAGGGCGCGCACGGCGTAGCCGCTGTTGCGCCAGTGGGCCAGCCAGTGTTCGTTGCGCGGGCCGGCGATGCGGATGCGCGTCGGCAGGCCGGCCTCGCGGCGCAGCTCGGCGAGGCTGCCGCAGGTCAGCAGGCGGCCGTGGGCGAGGATGGCGGCGCGGTCGATGTGGGATTCGACGCCGGGCAGCACGTGGGAGCAGAGGATGACCCCGGTGCCCTGGTTGCGCAGACGGTCGAGTAGACGGTAGAGCTCGACGGTGGCCACCGGGTCGAGGCCCACGCTGGGTTCGTCGAGCAGCAGCAGGCGCGGCCGGCCGAGGATCGCCTGGGCCAGGCCGAGGCGCTGGCGCATGCCCTTGGAGTAGGTCTTCAGGCGCCGGTCGGCGGCCTGGGCCAGGCCCACCTGTTCCAGCAGCGCGTCCACCTCGGCGGGTGCCGCGCCCTTCAGGCGGGCGAAGTGGCGCAGGGTTTCGCGGCCGGTCAGCTGCGGGTAGAAGGTGACGTTCTCCGGGAGGAAACCGAGCTGGCGGCGCACCGCGGGGTCGTCGGCGGCGCGCCCGAACACCCGCACCTGGCCTTCGTCGGGGCGCAGCAGGCCGAGCATCAGCTTGATGCTGGTGGTCTTGCCGGCACCGTTGTGGCCGAGCAGGCCGAGCACCTCGCCGGCGGCCAGGTCCAGGTCGAGCCCGTGCAGGGCGGTGAAGGCGCCGTAGCGCAGGCTCGCGCCTTCTATTTGCAGCAGCTTCATGGGCTCGCCTCCGCTTGCGGTTCGCGCATCAGCGGGTGGCTGTCGCGCACCCCCGGCGAACGCGTCACCGGGAAGGCGCGCTGCACCCAGCGCAGCAGTTCGATGGATGGGCTGGCGAGCAGCAGGCGCACCTGCGGGTACAGCCACAGCAGGCGGTCGACGTTGTCGTTGGGCTCGTAGAAGACGTCGCCCAGGCCGTCGTCGTCGCGGTCCCAGCCCAGGTAGTCGCTCCAGTAGTTGCCGCGGCCGTCGGCCGACCATTCCTGGGTGCGGTTGGCCACGTAGAGCACCTGCCGGCGGTTGCCGACGAAGGCGTTGCCGGCGATGCGGTTGTCCTCCGAGCCCGCGGTCAGGTGGATGCCCAGGGCGCTGCCGGCCAGGCGGTTGCCCTCGATGCGGTTGTACAGCGAGTTGTAGATGAACAGGGCCTTGCCCTCGGCGCCGGCGATCATGCCTTCGCCGGTCACGCCGCTGCCGCTGCGCACGCCCTCGACGCGGTTGCCGGCGAGGGTCGAGTAGGTGATGTAGTTCATCAGGATGCCGTAGTTCTCGTCGTCCACCGAGCGGTTGCCGATCACGCTGAGCTTGCGGCTCTGCATCAGCGCGTAGCCGGTGCGGGTGCGGCGGGTCAGGTTGCCGATCACCCGGCTGTCGTTGGTGAACATGTAGTGCACGCCGTAGCGCAGGTCTTCCAGGCGGTTGTGCTCGATGGCGCTGCCGTTGGCGGTGTCGATGTAGATGCCGTCGCGGGTGTGGCGCACCCGGTTGCCGCGCACCAGGGCGTTGCGCACCGCATAGAGGTGGATGCCGTTGCCGCGGTCCTGGGAACGCAGCCGCGCATCGCCCTCGATGCGGTTGTCCAGCACCTGGGCGTCTTCGCTGGCGTCGAGCCAGATGCCGAAGCCCGGGCCCTGCAGCCGGTTGTTGCGCAGGACCACGCCGCGGGCGCGCTTCTCGACGAAGATCGCCGAGTCCATGTCGGTCAGGTTGCGGCCCCAGTTGCGCACCCGGCAGCCTTCGACGCTGACGTCGGCGCTGCGCACGGTGAGGGTGCTGCCCTCGCCCTGGCCGTCGAAAGTGGCGCCGTCTTCACAGCGCAGGCGCATGGGCCGGTCGATGAGGAAGCGGCCGGCGTAGGTGCCGGCCGCCAGCGTCCACAGCCCGTCGCCGGCCGCGCGCAGGGGCAGCTCGTCGATCGGCTGCAGCGCGGCCAGCGCGGGGCTGGCCAGCGTCAGCAGCAGGGCGAGGCAGGCGCGGGAAGTGGGCACGCGGAAGCATCCTCCGGGGGCGTTTGCAGGTGGCGGCTGCCGGGCCCCCGAGCCCGGCAGCGCCAGCGGCCCGTATCAGGCCTTTTCCACCAGCATGCGGCCGACCATTTCCATGTGCAGGGCATGGCAGAACCAGCTGCAGTAGTACCAGTGCACCCCGGGCCTGTCGGCGACGAAGGTGATGGACGAGGTCTGCTGCGGGCTGATCTCCATGCTCACGCCGTGGTTGACCATGACGAAGCCGTGGGTCACGTCCTCGATCTCGTCGAGGTTGGTGATGGTCACCGTGACCTCGTCGCCCTGCTTCACGGTGAACTCGGTGATCCCGTAGGTAGGCGCCATGGAAGTCATGTACACGCGCACCTGCTTGCCGTCGCGGATGACCTTGTTGTCCTTGAGCAGGTCGATGCCGTCCTTCTTCGCCCGGGCCACGGTCGGGGCGAAGAAGGGGTCGTCGCGCGACCAGATCTTGCGCGGCTTGATCTGGTCGCGGCGGGCGAGGATGCAGTCGTGCGGCTCGGCGAAGGTGGGGCCGTCGTGGACCAGTTGCATCTCGTCGCCGGAGATGTCGATCAGCTGGTCGTTCTCCGGGTGCAGCGGGCCGGTGAGCAGGAAGCGGTCCTTGGAGAACTTGCTCAGCACCACCACCCACTTGCCGTCGGCCTCGCGGGTCTCGCAGAGCGAGGCGTGGTTGTGCCCCGGCTGGTAGTGCACGTCGAGCTTCTGGCGGATGTAGTCGACCTTCTCGCCCTTGTAGGCGCGCACCGCGTCCTCCAGGTTCCACTTCACCAGCTGGCTGTCGATGAACAGCGTGGTGTAGGCGTTGCCGCGGCCGTCGAAGGTGGTGTGCAGCGGGCCCAGGCCCAGCTCCGGCTCGGCGACTACGACCTCGCGCGGGTCCTTGAGCTTGCCGGCGAAGAGGTCCGGCAGTTTGTCGATGGCGATCATGCTGCAGGTCGGCGACAGCTTGCCGTTGGCGATGAAGTACTTGCCGTCCGGCGAGGTGTTCAGGCCGTGGGGGTTCTTCGGCACCGGGATGTAGCGCGTCACCACGCTGTCCTTGCCGTCCTTGCGGCGGCCGTCGACCACCGGGACCTTGGAGTCGCCCAGGGTGACGAAGCGCTTGGCCTTGATCTCGGCCTCGATGCGCGGGATGTCGAACACCACCACCCAGTCGCGCTCGTTGCGCATCATGCCGGCCAGGTCCACCGCCTTCTCCGAGTTGTAGCAGGTGGAGGCGGCGAAGCGGCCGGTGTAGTCCATGTCGGTGTTGTCGAGGTTGCCGTCGACTATCACCTGCCAGGCCACCTCCATGGTCTCGGCGTCGATGGCGTTGTACATGGTGAAGGCGTTGTCCGCGCCGGGGTCGAAGCTGGAGCCGTCGTTGGGGTGAGGAATGATGAACTCGGCGTTGCAGAACACGTACTTGGTGTGCGGCACCTTCTGCAGGCGCAGGCCGTGGATGGCCTGGACGTTGGGGATGGTGACGATCCTGTCGCACTTCATGATGTCCAGGCGGATACGCGCGACGCGGCTGTTGGCCTTGTCGTTGATGAACAGGTACTTGCCGTCGTACTTGCCGTCGGTCATGGAGATGTGCGGGTGGTGGCAGTCGCCGTTGTGGAAGCGCGCGCTGTCGCCGAGGATGTGCTTGCTCTCGTTGGTCAGGCCCCAGCCGGTGGCCGAGTCGACGTTGAACACCGGGATGCGCATCAGCTCGCGCATCGACGGGACGCCGATCACCCGAACCTCGCCGGAGTGGCCGCCGCTCCAGAAACCGTAGTACTCGTCCAGCTCGCCGGGGCCGACGTGGGCCTTGGCCTGCGCCGCCTTGACCGTATCGGCCCAGGCCTCGCGCGGGATCACCGCGCCGCCCAGGGCGCTGGCGCCGACCAGCGCCGCGGCGCCGGTGACCGCCGAGGCGCCGAGGAAGTCGCGGCGGCTGAAGCCGCTGGCGTCTTCGGGCTGCGGGTGTTTCTTCTCGTTCATGTCCGTTCCTCCCAAGTTGCTATTCAGAATTGGCGCTTCAGAGTTGGCGCACGGCAATCCGCTCGCCGTCGTCCGCCGGTTCCGGCTTGCTACGTTTCTTGCGCTTGTTCACCAGCGGTGGGCACTTGTTCTGGTCGTGGTAGGTGAGCTGGCAGTCGAGGCAGTAGTGGCACTCGTTGGCGTTGATCCGGCCGTCCGGGTGAATGGCCTGGATCTCGCACTCGCGGGCGCACAGTTGGCAGGGCTGGCCGCATTCCTTGCGCCGCTTGAGCCAGTCGAACAGGCGCGCCTTGCCGGGGATGGCCAGGGCCGCGCCGAGCGGGCAGAGGTAGCGGCAATAGACCTTGCGGGTGAACAGGTTGACCAGCAGCAGGCCGCCGGCGTAGGCGACGAAGCCCCACTGGCGGGCGAAGCCCAGGGTGATGGCGGTCTTGAACGGCTCCACCTCGGCGGCGCGCTCGGCGGTGGCGAGCGATTCGAGGGACAGGCCGAACAGCGCCAGCAGGATGATGTACTTGATCGCCCAGAGCCGCTCGTGGACCGCGAAGGGCAACTCGAACTGCGGCACCCGCAGCTTGCGCGCGGCCTCGTTGAGCAGCTCCTGCAGGGCGCCGAACGGGCACAGCCAGCCGCAGAACACGCCGCGTCCCCAGAGCAGCACGCTGGCGGCGGTGAAGGTCCAGAGGATGAACAGGATGGGGTCGCTGAGGAACAGTTCCCAGCGGAAGCCTTCGAACAGCGCGTGGACGAAGGTCAGCACGTTGACCACCGACAGCTGGCCCAGGCAGTACCAGCCGATGAACACCAGGGTGAAGGCCAGGTAGCCGCGGCGCACCCAGTGCAGCAGGTGCGGCCGGCGGGTCAGGGCGTCCTGCAGGAAGAGGATGGTGGCGAGCAGCGCCAGGGCGCCGAGCAGCACACCGATCTGGAAGCTCTTCTGGTACCAGATGCGCAGCCACAGGGGGCGCTTGGCCTCTTCCAGGGCCGCCAGTTCCTCGGCGCTGGGCTGCGGCCGCAGCAGATAGGCCTCGGGCGTCTGGTAGGGCAGGGCGAAGCTGGTGAACAGGCTGGCCACCGGGCCGGTCTGGCGGCGCACCAGCAGCTCCAGGTTCCACGGCGTGCCGGGGTCGAAGCGGTGCTGGGCGCGGACGATGAAGACGGCCATCTCGGCGAAGGCCGGCATACCCTCGGCGTAGACGTCGGACAGGCGCTGGTAGTCGAGGTCGCGGAAGCTGAGGATGTCGCCGAACTGGCGCAGCTGCACCCGGTCGAAGATGCCGCCGCGCACGTAGCCGGAGCCCTTGAACGAATACTGGCCGTTGCCCAGCACGGCGATGGCGTATTCGCCGGGCTTCAGCGAGCCCATCAGCTCCTGGTACTGGCGTTCGCCCAGCAGGTTGCGGCCGATGCTCGGCGGGTTGAGCAGGGCGGTGTAGAGGTCGATGAAGTCGTCCGCCCGGTGCGCCGCATCGGCCGCGCCGACGCTGGCGGCCTCGGTGCCCTTGAAGGCGTCGTCAATCTGCCCGCGGTTCAGTTGCAGGCGGCGGATCGCGCCGTTGCCGGTCAGCTCGGCCCAGGTCGCCGGCTGGAAGGCGTCCAGGCGCACCTGCGCGGGCTTGGGCCGCACGCTGCCGCCGTCCTCGATCAGCCCCAGGGACACCGCCACGGTATGGGCGGCGCGCATGACGATCTCGTTGACCACCATGACTGTGACAGTGGCGCCGGCGACGGCATCGATGGTGGTCGTCCGGGCGTCGCTGGAGCGCCCCACCACCACGCGCTGGTCGGCCCGCACGCCGGCATAGCCGGCGGTGAAGGCGTGCAGTTTCTCGACGGGAATGCCGATCAGCAGGATCGGCTCATGGTGTTCCAGCACATAGGCGTCGCGGATCACCGCATGGGGATCGAGGATCACCTGCAGGTTGATCGGCTTGCCGGAATAGGCCGGCATCTGGGTGACGCGGATGCTCTGGAAGGCGTAGCCGAGCAGCTCGTCGCCCTTGAACAGGCGGCGCACGCCGAACTCGCCCTCGGCATCGCCGATGCGTTCTACGCCGGGGAACACCTGGGTGATGCGCGTGCGCTCCAGGTCGCTGAGTTCGGCGCCTTGGGCGGCCAGGCCGACCAGTAGCAACAGCCAGCCCAGCAGCAGATGGAGGCACCGGACGGCGCCTTTGCGGCCGGCGTCGGGCTCCGTACTACAGTGGGCATCCTGGTCGGCGGCCATCGGGTTTCCTCCCCTGCGCAACAACTACTACTTGAGCGTGACTATCCACTCGGCAAGGGTCTTGGCCTCATCCTCGCTGACGGCGTTGGGCGGCATCGGCATCGCGCCCCAGACGCCCTGGCTGCCCTTGCGGATGCTGTGCATCACGTGGGCCACGCCGTCGGACTGGTCGCCGTACTTCTTCGCCACGTCATGGAAGGCCGGGCCCACCAGTTTCTTGTCCAGCGTGTGGCAGGCCACGCAGGCCTTGGCCTTGAACAGGTCCTCGGCGCTGCTGGCGAAGGCTGGCGCCTGTGCCAGCAACCCGGCGGCCAGCAGTACGGCCATTGCTTTGTTCATGGTTCTCTTTCCTCGCAGGCTTGGCGCCGCAGCGCCGGATCCAGGTGCCGGCGTCCCCCCCGGCGGTGGCTGCGATTCTAGGAGGGGCCCGTGGCGCAAACGCTTGATGGGGATCAAGAACTTCCGGCGCGGCGCTTGAGGCGGATCGTCGCGCTGGCTAGCGTGCCAAGCCGTGGAACCCGATGGAGAACCCCCGCTCATGAACGCACCCGCCCAGGAACTTCCGCTCTTCTATCAGCCCAGCGGCAACGAGGTGACGCTGTTCGGCGAAGCCGCGGCGCAAGGCATGCCGGTGCTGATCAAGGGCCCCACCGGCTGCGGCAAGACGCGCTTCGTCCAGCACATGGCGCAGCGTCTGGGCCGGCCGCTGTACACCGTGGCCTGCCACGACGACCTGTCGGCGGCGGACCTGGTCGGCCGCCACCTGATCGGCAGCGACGGCACCTGGTGGCAGGACGGCCCGCTGACCCGCGCGGTGCGCGAGGGCGGCATCTGCTACCTCGACGAGGTGGTCGAGGCGCGCCAGGACACGGTGGTGGTGCTGCACCCGCTGGCGGACGACCGCCGCGAGCTGTTCATCGAGCGCACCGGCGAATCGCTGGTGGCGCCGCCCGGCTTCATGCTGGTGGTGTCCTACAACCCCGGCTACCAGAACCTGCTCAAGGGCATGAAGCCGAGCACCCGCCAGCGCTTCGTGGCGCTGCGCTTCGACTACCCGGCGGCGGAGGTGGAGGCGGGCATCATCGCCCGCGAGGCCAACGTCGACCGCGAGCTGGCCCAGCGCCTGGCGCAACTGGGCGTGGCCCTGCGCCGCCTGGGGCGGCAGGAGCTGGAGGAAGTCTGCTCGACGCGCCTGCTGGTGCTCACCGCGCGGCTGATCCACGCCGGGCTGGCGCCGCGCGAAGCCTGCCGCGCCGGGCTGGCCGAGCCGCTGTCCGACGACGAGGGCACCGTCGCCGCGCTGATGGACCTGGTCGATGTCCACTTCGCCTGAGGCCCTGGCCGGCACCCGGCGCCTGCCGGGCGACCTGGCGATGTGGCTGTTCATCCTCGCCGAGCTGAGCGTCTTCGCCATCCTCATCCTGGTCTTCGCCGTGGCCCAGCGCCTGGATGCCGAGGGCTTCCGCGCCGGCCGCGCGGCGCTGGACCTGTCCCTGGGCCTGGCCCTGACGCTGAGCCTGCTGACCGCCGGCTTCCTCGCCGCCGCCGCGGTGGAGCTGGTGCGCCGCGGCCACCAGCGCCGCGCCGGCTTCCTGCTGCTGGCGGCGCTGGCGCTGGGGCTGCTGCACGTCTGGCTGAAGGCCGGCGAATACCTGCACCTGGCGCAGCGCGGGCTGGACCTGGAGCACAGCACCTTCTTCACCCTGTTCTGGCTGGTCACCGGCTTCCACTTCCTGCACGTCTGGCTGGGCCTGGTGATCCTCGGCTGGATGGCCCTGCGCTGCCTGCGCGGCGCCTATGCCCAGGGCGCCCTCGGCGGGCTGGAGTCCGGGGCGCTGTACTGGCACATGGTCGACCTGGTGTGGGTGATGCTGTTCCCGCTGGTCTACGTGCTGGCGCCGCTGCCATGAGGTCGCTGGCCCTGGCCTGGGCGTTGCTGGTGCCGCTGGCGCTGGCCGGCATCTGGCTCGGCAACCACGCCGCCAGCGCGCTGCTGCCGGTGGCGAGCATCCTGCTGCTGGCGCTGGGCAAGGCCTGGCTCATCGTGCTGCGCTTCATGGAGCTGGGCCACGGCCCGGCGCTGTGGCGCCGGCTGCTGCTCGGCTGGCCGCTGGCGCTCGCCGTGCTCCTCCTGGCCGTCCACGCAAGCTACTGATTTACCTGAAAATAAATACCTGACAGGAAGCATTGGTCTTTCTTGATCGCCATCAAGCGGATCGGCCCGGGGGCCTTCCTAGAATGGCCGCAAATCGAGACCGAGGAGGACCCCATGTCAGACACCTTCACCAAGGGCATGGCGAGGAACATATACCTGGGGGGAGGCGTTTTCTTCTTCCTGGTGTTTCTCGCCCTGACCTATCACTCCGAAACCACCTTCCCCAAACGCACCAACCAGGCCGAGCTGACCGAGTCGGTGGTGCGCGGCAAGCTGGTGTGGGAGCAGAACAACTGCGTCGGCTGCCATTCGCTGCTCGGCGAGGGCGCCTACTTCGCGCCGGAGCTGGGCAACGTGATCGGCCGCCGCGGCGGTGACGCCGCCTTCGACAGCTTCCTCGCCGCCTGGATGAAGATGCAGCCGCTGGGCATCCCCGGACGCCGGCAGATGCCGCAGTTCCACCTCAGCGACCAGGAGGTGACGGACCTGGCGGCCTTCCTGCGCTGGACCTCGAAGATCGATACCAACAAATGGCCGCCGAACAAGGAGGGTTGAGCATGAACCCGGGCAATCCCCATCTGAAATTCGCTTCGCAAGCGGTGGCCAAGCCGTACTTCGTGTTCGCCCTGATGCTGTTCGTCGGGCAGATCGTCTTCGGCCTGGTCATGGGCATGCAGTACGTGGTCGGCGACTTCCTGTTCCCGGCCATCCCGTTCAACGTCGCGCGCATGGTGCACACCAACCTGCTGATCGTCTGGCTGCTGTTCGGCTTCATGGGCGCGGCCTACTACCTGGTGCCGGAGGAGGCCGACCGCGAACTGCACAGCCCGAAACTGGCGATCGTGCTGTTCTGGGTGTTCGCCATCGCCGGCGTGCTGACCATCCTCGGCTACCTGCTGGTGCCCTACGCGGGGCTGGCCAGGCTGACCCACAACGAGCTGCTGCCGACCATGGGCCGGGAGTTCCTCGAACAGCCGACCATCACCAAGCTGGGCATAGTCGTGGTCGCCCTGGGCTTCCTCTACAACATCGGCATGACCTTGCTGAAGGGCCGCAAGACGGTGGTCAGCGTGGTGATGATGACCGGCCTGGTGGGCCTGGCGGTGTTCTTCCTGTTCTCCTTCTACAACCCGGAGAACCTGGCCCGCGACAAGTACTACTGGTGGTGGGTGGTGCACCTGTGGGTGGAAGGCGTGTGGGAGCTGATCATGGGCTCGATGCTGGCCTTCGTGCTGATCAAGGTCACCGGCGTCGACCGCGAAGTGGTGGAGAAGTGGCTCTACGTGATCATCGCCATGGCCCTGATCACCGGCATCATCGGCACCGGCCACCACTACTTCTGGATCGGCGCGCCGGGCGTGTGGCTGTGGCTCGGCTCGATCTTCTCGGCCCTTGAGCCGCTGCCGTTCTTCGCCATGGTGCTGTTCGCCTTCAACATGGTGCGCCGCCGTCGCCGCGAGCACCCGAACAAGGCCGCCTCGCTCTGGGCCCTGGGCACTACGGTGACCGCGTTCCTCGGCGCCGGCGTGTGGGGCTTCCTGCACACCCTGGCCCCGGTGAACTACTACACCCACGGCACCCAGCTGACCGCGGCCCACGGCCACCTGGCGTTCTACGGCGCCTACGTGATGATCGTGATCACCCTGATCAGCTACGCCATGCCGCGCCTGCGCGGGATCGGCGAGGCGGCCGACGCCCGGGCGCAGAGCCTGGAGATCTGGGCCTTCTGGCTGATGACCATCTCCATGCTGCTGATCACCCTGCTGCTGACCGCCGCCGGCGTGGTGCAGGTGTGGCTGCAGCGGATGCCGGCCGACGGCGCGGCCATGCCGTTCATGGCCACGGTGGAGCAACTGAAGGTGTTCTTCTGGTTGCGCCTGTACGCCGGCTTCGGCTTCCTCATCGGGCTGATCTGCTACCTGCTGAGCTTCCGCCAGCGCGGCCGCATCGCGGTGGGCGTGGCGCAACAGGCCGGTTGAGTTCCCTCCCCCGGGGCCCGTCTGCCTGGCAGCGGGCCCTTTTTTCGCGAGGCCGCGATGACCATTCACCTGGAACTGGAGGAAGGCTTCGGCCGCGCCTGGCACCGCTTCATCACCCGCCGCGCGAGCCCGACCTTCGAGGACGCGGCGGTGAGCCTGGACGAGGTCCGCCGCAGCCTGCTGCTGCTGTTCCGCGGCACCGGCGGCGAGGCCGGCGTCGGCGTGGAGGCGGCCAGCCCGCGCGAACTGCTGGTGCGCCGCAGCCTGTTGCAACAGGTGGCCGGCACCTGCCAGCAACTGCCGGTGGCCTGGTTCGACGCCGACTCCCTGCGCCTGCCGCCCAGCCTGGCGGTCTACCCGGATGCGCAACTGAATCGTGAACTCTACCGCTGGCTGGCGCTGCTCGCGGCGCACAGCCAGCCGCTGCGGCACTGGGCCGGCGACAACCAGGCCTGGACCCTCGCCGTGTTGCAGCGCTACCCGCTGCTGCGCCCGCGCTATGAACGCCTGGTGGAGGCGCTGCTGCCGCTGCGCCCGGACCCGGCCCAGCTGCCGCCGGCCGAGGCGGTGCTGGAGCGCGCGCTGCGCCAGGCCCTGCGCGAGCCGGGCAGCGTCCTCCGCCTGCCGCGCAGCGAGCGCGCGCCCTGGCCGCTGCCGTTATGGCTGTATCCACCGCAGCAGTTGGCGGCACCGCAGCGCACCGAACTGGTCGACGGCGACGAGCAGGGCAGGCCGGCGGGCGACGCCCGCAACGGCATCGCCCGCAAGCGTGGCGAGCGCACCGAACAGGACCCGGGGCGCGGCGGCCTGCTGCTGTTCCGCCTGGAGAACCTGTTCAGCTGGTCCGAGCACGTCGAGCTGGACCGCGCCGGCGACGACAGCGAGGACCTGGACGCCGCGCGGGTGGCCGAGGACCTCGACCACCTGAGCCTGTCCCGGCAACGCCAGCGCAAGGGCGGCGGCCTGCGCCTGGACCTGGACCTGCCGGCGGCCGAATACGACGACCTGCCGCTGGGCGAGGGCATCCGCCTGCCGGAGTGGGACTACCGGCGCGGGTGCCTGCAGCCCGACCACGTCTGCCTGCAACCGATGCTGCCGCGCGATGCCGCGCCGGCGCCCTTGCCGGACGCATTGGCGCCCATCGCCCGGCGCCTGCGCCGCCAGTTCGAGGGCCTGCGCCAGCAACCGCAGTGGCTGCGCCGACAGCCCCAGGGCAGCGAGCCGGACCTGCAGGCCTGGCTGGACTTCAGCGTCGAGCGGCGCCTGGGCGCCTGCGCCGAGACCGGCCTGTTCCTCGAACGCCGGCAAACCCGCCGCGACCTGGCCTGCCTGCTGCTGGCCGACCTGTCGATGTCCACCGACGCGCACCTGGACGACCGCCACCGCGTCATCGACCTGATCGGCGACAGCCTGCTGCTGTTCGGCGAAGCATTGCAGGCGGTGGGCGACCGTTTCGCGCTATACGGCTTTTCCTCGCTGCGCCGGCACCACGTGCGCCTGACCCAGCTGAAGAGCTTCGAGGAACGCCACGGCGACGCCGTGCGCGGCCGTATCCGCGCCTTGCGCCCCGGCTACTACACACGCATGGGCGCGGCGATCCGCCGGGCCACGCAACTGCTGCTCGAACGCGGCGAGCGCCAGCGCCTGCTGCTGATCCTCACCGACGGCAAGCCCAACGACCTGGATTGCTACGAGGGCCGCTACGGCATCGAGGACACCCGCCAGGCGGTGCTGGAAGCCCGCCGCGCCGGGGTGCTGCCGTTCTGCCTGACCATCGACCGAGAGGCGGCGGACTACCTGCCGCACCTGTTCGGCCACCAGGGCTACCAGATGCTGCACGACCCGGCCCAGCTGCCGCTGCGCCTGCCGCAGCTGTACCGCCAGCTGACCCGCCGCCGCGAGTGAGGCCGTGCGCCATTGTAGGAGCAGGCCCTGCCCGCGAATCGCGCGCAGGGCGCGCTCCTACAGGGGAACGACGTGGCGAGTGAGGCGGTGGACAGCCCTTTGTAGGAGCGAGGGGGGTGCCCAGTTCTTGCTCGCGAACCAACCCCCGCAGCGAGACCCGTTCGCGACCGATTTACCGGCCGCTCAGGACAGCCCCCTCTCCCGCTTGCGGGAGAGGGTTGGGGAGAGGGTGCTCTTGAGCCCAACACCTGCGTCGCCGGAAACCCCGTTCGCGAGCAAGCTCGCTCCTACGAAAAGCACCTCGGCGCAGTGCGAACCCGGAAACAGCGTAGGAGCAAGCGTCTTGCCGGCTGCGCCGGAGTGCTTTTCGTAGGATGGGTTGAGCTTGCGAAACCCATGCGGTCGTGGCGATGGGTATCGCTCCGCTCAACCCATCCTACGGGGCTTCGAGCCCGCCTGTAGGAGCGGATTCATCCGCGATCCGGCCGGCAGGCCGGTTTCGGGACGCCTAGCGCGGCAACCAGACCGCCATGGCCACGCAGAACAGCGCGAGGATGACGCAGAAAACCCGGAACCGACGCAGCCGCCTCTGCCTGGCCAGCGCCTGTTCGGCCGGCAGCGGCATGCCGCAGTGCGGGCAGTCGGCCTGGTCGTCGGGACTGGCCTGCTGGCAATACAGGCACTGGCGCATGCCTATTCGAACTGCTCCAGGCGCAGCGGGTCGAGGACCTGCACGGTGCGGCCCTGCAGGTCGATGATGCGTTCGTCGATCAGCCGGCGCAGCACGCGGGAGAAGGTTTCCGGCTGGATCGACAGGTGCCCGGCCACCAGTTGCTTGGCCATCGGCAGGTCGAAGCGCAGGTCGGCGTCGCCGTGGCGGTTGAGCAGCGTCAGCAGGTAGCGCACCACCCGGTGGGTGGAGTTCTTCAGCGACAGCGTCTCGATCTCGTTGATCCGCCGGTGCAGGCGGATGCACAGGGTGCCGAGCAGGGCGAAGGGCAGCTGCGGGTTGCTGTGCAGCAGCTCCAGGTAGGTGCGGTTGGCGAAGCGGTAGACCTGCGTCGGCTCCAGCGCCTGGGCCGAGGCGACGTAGTCGGGGGTGTCCATGAACATCATGGCCTCGGCGAAGGTCTGCCGGCCGACCACCACTTCCAGCACCTTCTCCTGGCCCTCCGGGGTCAGCCGGAAGATCTTCACCGCGCCGGATATCACGAAGAAGAACGCATGCGCCGGCTCGCCCTGGTGGAACAGCTTGTCGCCCTTGTCGAGGTTGAGCAGCTGGCAGGTGGCGAGCAGCTGTTCCAGCTGCGCCTCGTCGAGGGCATCGAACAGGTGATGCCCGCGCAGGATCTGCTGGTGGACGCGCTGGGACTGCATGGCGGAGCTTTCCTGGGCAGGGGACATCCGCCCAGTATGCTCGCCATGCGCGGGTTGGGGGGTGAGGCATGCTGTCACGCCGGCCTCCGGCCGATGAATGGTCATTGCGGCCGGTTGGCGCCGACGAACAGCAGGTTGTTCTCCAGGTGGATGTGCTGCATCAGATCGCGGCGCAGCTCCTCCAGCCCGGCGTAGAGCGCGCGCCAGGTGGTGCAGGCGTTGGCCGGGGCGGTCAGGTCGTCGGTCAGCTCGGCCAGCGCGGCCAGGGACTGGGCGTGTTCGTCGTGCTCGTGGCGCATCACCCCGATCGGCCCCTGCACGTGCAGCAGCGGCACGCCCTGGTTCAGCCAGGGGAACAGGATGTGCTCTTCCTTGCACATGTGCGACTCGAGTTCTTCCTGCATCCGTTCCAGCAGCGCCACCAGGCCGTGGGGGCAGTGCGGGTGCGCGGCGTGGGTGCGCTCCACGCGCTGGGCCAGCGGCAGCAGCGCGGGGAACTGCTGGCGGTGGCGCTGGTGGTAGCGTTCGAGGATGTGCTCGATCAGTTCGGCGTTGCTCGCCTGGCGCCAGTCGCGCTCTTCGCTGGCCGGGCGCAGGGCGCGCAGTTCGCTGGCGATGCGCTCGGCGTCCAGGCCCAGTTCGCTGGCGGCTTCGCGCAGGCTGCGCTGGCCGGCGCAGCAGAAGTCCAGCTTGTAGTCGCGCAACAGGCTGGTGCTGCCGGGCAGGCTGCAGGCCAGGTCGCTGAGGGTGCGTTCGGTCAGGTTGTCGTGCATGGCGGCGGGCCTCGGGAGTCGGTGCGGTAGGCAGGCGCCAGTCTAGGAAGGGCGGTGCTCCGGGCTCCTTGATTGCGGTCAAGCGTCGCAGTGCGCGGTTTCCCGTTCGTCGTCGCCCTCGGCGATGTGCAGCAGCTGCTGCGGGTTGCGCACCAGCAGCTTCTGCCGGCCGCTGCGCACCAGGCCGCGGCCTTCCCAGGCGCAGAGGATGCGCGAGACGGTGTGCAGGGTGGTGCCGGTCATCTCGGCGATGTCCTGGCGGCTGACCGGGAAGTCGATGCGCACGCCTTCGGATTCCGCCCGGCCGCTGCTGCGCACCAGGCGCAGCACGGCGTGGGCGACGCGGCGTTCGACTTCCTCGGTGGCCAGTTCGCAGAAGCGCACGTGGGCTTCCTGCAGGCGCACGCCGATGGCCTGCACGGTGTTCAGGGCGAAGCCGGGGTGGCGCGCCAGCAGCGGTTCCCACAGCGCGGTGGGCCAGGCCAGCGCCAGACTTTCCTGGGTGGCGGTCGCGCTGGCGGGGTAGTCCTCGCGGCCCAGGGCGCGGACGAAGCCGAACAGGTCGCCGGGGTTGACCAGGCGCACCAGCACGCGCTGGCCGTCGCAGGTCAGCTGGGTGGCCTTCAGGCGGCCGTGCACCAGCAGATAGAAGTGCTCGGCCGGCTCGCCCTGCTCGAACACCGTGGCGCCGCAGTGCAGCGGCAGCACGCTGGCTGGGCGGAGGATGTCGTCCTGTTCCTCGCGGGTGCAGTTGGCAAAGGGTGGCAGGTTCGCCAGCCAGGCGCGGTTGATCGTCGGCTTGTCGCTCACGCTCGGGATTCCCTGGGGCCCGCCGCAGCATACCCGTTTCGCGGGGTGGCGAAACTTGAGTGGGATCAAGTCAAGGCAGCTCTCTGACCAGGCGGAAACCCAGGTTGTCCGGCGGTTGCCCGGCGCTGCAGCCGCCGCCGCGGGCGTCGCGGACGAATTCGTTGATGGCGGCGCGGTGGCGGCCCTCGGCGATGCGGATCGAGCAGGCCTCGACGCGGCTCTTTTCCGCGCCATCGGCATCCAGGCTGATCCGCGTGTGGCAGCTCTGCGTCCACTCCCAGACGTTGCCCGCAAGGTCTGCCACGCCCAGTTCGTTGAGACCATGGCTGCCGCGCGGCTGTGCCCGGGCCGGGCCTTCGCTGGCCGCCGCGGCCTCGAAGCGGTAGCGCGCCAGCCAGCGGCGCGCCGGGTTGCGGCCGTCGTCGTCGATGCGCAGGGCGTCGTCGGCCCAGCGCGAGCCGGCGAAGAACGCCCATTCCTCATCGCTGGGCAGGCGCCAGCGCTGGCCGGTGCGCTTGGACAGCCACTCGGCATAGAGCTGCGCGTCCAGCAGGCTGGCGCCGGTGAGCGGCAGGTCGGCGCCGGGTGTGGCGGCCTGGCCGTCCAGCGCCAGGCAGGCGCCGGCGTCCACGCAGCGGGCGTATTCGGCCCGGCTGACCTGGTATTTCATCACCGCGAAGCGCGGAACCAGGCGTTCGCTGCGCAGCGGCGCGTCCACCGGGCGGGCGTCGCGCCAGTAGTCGCCGGCGGGGCGGAAGCGGTATTCCCGCGGCGTCAGGCTGACGGTCTCCGGCGCCAGGCTCGGGTCGCTGCGCGGCAGCCAGGCGCCCAGGGCGATGGCCACCAGCAGCAGCGGAAGGGCGATGATCAGCGCCTTGCGCATCGGCGTTCCCTCGTGGCGGGGCCGGCCCTCGCGGGCCGGCCGGTGGCGTCACTTGATGGGCGAGGGCGGTTCGACCTGGCTCATCAGGTCGGAGTCCCATTGCCCCTCGACCTGGAAGTGCGCGGTGGCGCCCAGGGCCACGCCCTCGATCAGGTTGTGGTTGAGGTAGGCGTACAGGCCCGGCTGGCGGAAGGTGTACAGCGCCGCGCCGGCGGCGCCGCCGGGGATGAACCAGGTCTCCAGGCCTTCCTCCGGCGGGTTGCCGAACTTGCCGGTGGCCCAGACGTGGTCGCCGTGGCCGCCGATCAGGTGCGGGCGGGTGTCGCGGTTGGCCTGGGAGTGGACGATCAGCACGGTCTCGCCGACCTTGGCGGTCAGCGCGTTCTTGCCGGTCAGGGCGCCGACCCGGCCGTTGAACACCACGTGGCTGGGGATCAGCCCCTTCATGGTCTGCATGGTGTCGTTGAAGCTCTCGGCGGGCGTGGCGTAGCGCTTGAACTTGCCGTCCTTGTCGCGCGGCACGTAGAAGTCCTGCTCGCCGATGTAGAACACCTTGTCGTACTTCAGCGGGCGGCCGTCGCGGTCCTTCAGGCCGTCGCGCGGCAGCACCATGATCGCGCCGTTCATGCCCGAGACCACGTGCCAGGGGATCATCATCCCGCCGGGCGCGCAGTGGTAGACGAACACGCCGGGGCGGGTGGCCTTGAAGCGCAGCTTGACCTGCTCGCCGGGGTTGACGATGGTCAGCGAGCCGCCGCCCAGGGCGCCGGTGGCGGCGTGGAAGTCGATGTTGTGGGCCATGCTGTTGCTGGCCGGGTTGACCAGGGTGAGTTCGACGTAGTCGTCCTGGTGCACCACCATCAGCGGGCCGGGCACCGAGCCATCGAAGGTCATGGCGTGGACGTGGGTTTCGTCGTCGTCGATGATCAGGTCCTTCTCCTGGATGACCATGCGGAACTCCACCACCCGCGGCTTGGCGCTGGTGCGCTGTTCGTGGGCATGGACGAAGGGCGGGGCGAGCAGCTCGACCTTGCTCCTGGCCAGCTTCGACAGGTCCGGCGCCGGCCCGGTCTGCAGCGGCGCCGACTCCTTGGCGAAGGCCAGACCGCTGCCGAGGACCGAGCCGGCGACGCCGAGCGCGACGGCTCCGGCGAGCAGGCTACGGCGCGAGAAAGGCGTTTTTTCCAGGTCAGCCATGGGTACTTCTCCTAATGGACGAGATTGCGTTGTCCACAGGGAAACCCCTTGGGCGAAAACCTTCTTTGCGCCGCAGCAAATAGCGGCGCAGCTGGACAATCTGCCGCAGCGCGCCGTCTGGTTTTTCCTACGGCGCCTGTGTGAATGCGGCAAGTGCCTGTGCGCCGAGGTAAGATTCCAGCCCAAAGAGCGAATTCCCCGCGCCAAGGCGCGGGCCCCAACGGACAAGGACCTTGCATGCGCCCGCGTGGACTCCCCCTCCTGGCCCTCACCTTCGGCGTGCTTGCCGCGCAGCAGGCCTACGCCAGCAGCGACGATTCCTGCTACCCGAGCTGGAACCTCAAGCGCGACACCCTGGACGTGTGCAACAGCCTGCCGTTCCTCAGCCCCGGCAACGACAGCCGGGTCAACCTGCAGCTGCTGCTGGCCGATGCCGGCCGCGCCAGCCTGCCGGTCAAGGCGCTGTCCGATGACGAGCAGCAGCTGGGCTACGGCCTGGTGCCCTTCCCGCTGACGCGCCTGTTCGACGAACCCATGACCGTGGAGCCCGCAGCGGCCGCCGCGGCCAAGCCGGCGGCGCCCCTGGCGGAGCTGGCGGTGCGCATCGGCCTGCCGGCGGACGCGGTGCCGGCCGAGGGCGAGCGCTTCGCCAGCGGCGAGGGCAGCCGCTGCCGCAGCAACAACCCGGCCACCGCCCAGGACTTCCTCGCCCAGCTGCTGGCCGCCGACCTGCCGCCCGCCGAGCGGCAGGGCCTGGCGCGGGCGCGCCTGGCCCTGTTGCAGGGCTGCCAGTGGGACGACGCGCAGCTCGCCGGTCTGCTGCCCAAGGACGTGGATTCCCCCGCCGGGCGCGATTTCGCCGGCTACCTGCAGGGCGTCGCCGCCTTCTACAGCGGCCACTTCCCGGCCGCGCGCAAGAGCTTCCAGGCCCTGCACGACAGCCGGCTGCCGTGGCTGCGCGAGACGGCGCGCTACATGCTTGGCCGCAGCCAGCTCAACCAGGCGCAGCAGAACGCCTTCGACGACATGGGCTACCCCGACCTGCGCAAGGTCGACCAGGCCGCGTTGAAGGTCGCCGAGAGCGACTTCAAGGCCTACCTGCAGGCTTATCCACAGGGCCGCTACGCCACCTCGGCCAAGGGCCTGATGCGCCGCGTGTACTGGCTGATGAACGACCCCGGGCGTCTGGCCGCGGAGTACGCCTGGCTGTTCGCCCAGCCGGAAGCGGCCCAGGGCAACGCCGACCAGGCCCAGCTGATCGCCGAGGTGGACAACAAGCTGCTGGTCAGCGCGCACCCGGCCGAGGTCAAGGACCCGCGCCTGCTGGTGGTGCTCGACCTGATGCAGATGCGCCACCACGAAGCCGGCGAGGGCCGCGCCCTCGACCTGCCCGGGCTGCAGGCGCAGAAGCCGCTGTTCGCCGAGCTGCCGGGGCTGCACGACTACCTGCTGGCCGCCTGGCAGCTGTACGTCGAGGAACAGCCGGCCAAGGCGGCCGAACAGCTGCCGAAGGCCCTGCCGCAGAAGCTCGACTACCTCGCCTTCAGCCAGCAGACCCTGCGCGGCTTCGCCCTGGAGGCCGGCAACGACTGGCTGGGCGCGGAGAAGCTCTGGCTGCAGCTGCTGCCGCTGGCCCGCCAGCCGCTGCAGCGCGAGCAGCTGGAACTGGCGCTGGCCTTCAACTACGAGCGCAGCGACCGCCTGGTGAAGGTCTATGCGGAGAACTCGCCGGTGCGCACCCCGGCCATCCGCGAGCTGCTGCTGCGCCACATCGCCGGCCCCGAGCTGCTGCGCCAGCAGGTGAAGTCCGAGACGGCGCCGGCCGAGGAGCGCGACACCGCGCTCTTCACCCTGCTGTACAAGGACCTGCTGCACGGCCGCTACGGCAACTTCGTCAACGACCTCGCGCTGCTGCCGGCCGAGCCCTCGACCAAGCCGCTGAGCGCCAGCCTCGGCTTCGTCTATGGCGGCGGGCAGCCGCTGAGCCTGTTCCAGTGGCCGGGCGGCAAGGGCAGTTCCGGCTACGACTGCCCGGCCATCCGCGACCTCGCCCTGGCCCTGCAGCAGGAGCCGCAGCCGCCGCAGGCGCTGAACTGCTTCGGCGAGTTCATCCTGCGCAACAACCTCGACAGCTTCCCGCTGGACAACCAGCCCGGCGTGCGCGAACTGGGCGGCAGCCCGTCGCTGTTCGAAGGCGAGCCCTACTCGCGCCTGGACGGCTACCTGAAGGTGATCGCCGACGACCAGGCCGGCAGCGACGACAAGGCCTACGCGCTGTACCGCGCGATCAACTGCTACGCGCCCAGCGGCTACAACGGCTGCGGCAAGCAGGACATCGCCCCGGCGCAGCGCAAGCGTTGGTTCCGCACGCTGAAGACGCAGTACGCCGATACGCCCTGGGCGAAATCGCTGAAGTACTACTGGTAGCCCCGCCATGGGCCTGGCCGCGAAGAGCCTGGCGCTGGGCCTGCTGCTGTGGAGCGCTACGGCCCGCGCCGGGGTGGTGGACGCCGCCGACTACGACGCCTTCTGGCTGTGGGGCGGCGTGCAGGCCCAGCCGGTGCTGCGCCAGGCGCGCACGCTGTACGTGCTGCAAGGCCAGGTCAGCGCCCCGCGCGGCGCCCCCGAACAACCGGCGCGCCTGCACGCTCAGGGCATCGCCATGCCGCGCCTGCGCACGGGCCAGGTGTGGCTGGTCTACCGCGCCCACAGCCTGCGCTGGAGCGAGGACAGCTACGCCACCCTGCTGGCCCAGCTGCGCCGCTGGCAGCGCGCCGGCAACCCGCTGCTGGGCGTGCAGATCGACTTCGACGCCCGCACCCGCTACCTCCACGAATACGTGGCCTTCCTGCGCGACTTCCGCCGGCGCCTGCCGATCGAATACCGCCTGAGCATCACCGGCCTGCTGGACTGGAGCAGCAACGCGGAGCCGGCGACCATCAATGAACTCAAGGACGTGGTGGACGAGGTGGTGGTGCAGACCTACCAGGGGCGCCGGACGATTCCCGACTACCAGCGCTACCTGCCCAGGGTGGCGCGCCTGCAGCTGCCGTTCCGCATCGGCCTGGCGCAGTACGGGCAGTGGCAGGCGCCGGAGTATCTGGAGCGCAGCCCGTGGTTCCGGGGGTATGTGGTGTTTTTGCAGAATCCGTGAGTTGGTGGTCGGGGGGATTTTGTAGGAGCGAGCTTGCTCGCGAACGGAGTTTGTCGGTGGCTGCAGTGTTTCGGGTTGACTCTTTTCCCTCTCCCCAGCCCTCTCCCTGAAGGGAGAGGGGGCTAGTCCGTGCCGAGAGAAGTGATGGTTTCAGTCGGAAACCTTCGGTGTTGCCGGCTGACTCAGGAATACCCAAGCACGCCGAACAGTCCCCTCTCCCTTCAGGGAGAGGGTTAGGGAGAGGGCGCTCTTCAGGTCAAGCGCCGAGATTGCCGGCGAAGCCCCCGTTCGCGAGCAAGAACTAGGCGTCCCCCTCGTTCCTACGAAAAACCTCCGCAACCACAACTCCCCCCACACCCCGCCTTCACCGGCCGCTCCACCAGATCCCGCATCAGCAACCCATAATCCAGCCCCACCTCCTCCGGCACCGGCAGATACACGACGTGCCCATCGCCCGGCGCCACCTCGATGGCTTCACCACGAGCATTCTCCAGACGTTCCAGCCGCAGCGTACGGTTCCCACCCGGCGTCATGAGTTCGAGGCTGTCACCCACCGCGAAGCGGTTCTTCACCCTTACCTCGGCGAGGTCGCCACGGCGGGCGCCAGTGAACTCCCCGACAAACTGCTGGCGCTCCGCCCGCGAGCTGCCGTACTGGTAGTTCTGATACTCGTCATGCACATGGCGGCGCAGGAAACCCTCGGTGTAGCCGCGGTGGGCCAGGGACTCCAGCTCGTCCATCAGGCCACGGTCGAAGGGCCGGCCGGCCACGGCGTCGTCGATGGCCTTGCGGTAGGCCTGGGCGGTGCGCGCCACGTAGTAGTGCGACTTGGTGCGGCCCTCGATCTTCAGCGAGTGCACGCCCATCTCGGCCAGGCGCTGCACGTGCTGGATGGCGCGCAGGTCCTTGGAGTTCATGATGTAGGTGCCGTGCTCGTCCTCGTGGGCCTCCATCAATTCGCCGGGGCGGTTGCCTTCTTCCAGCAGGAACACCGCGTCGCTGGGCGCGCCTTCGCCGAGGGTCGGCTCGCGCACCAGTTGGCCCAGTTCGTCCTCCCGCGCCGGGTGCGCCTGGTACTGCCAGCGGCAGGCGTTGGTGCAGGTGCCCTGGTTGGGGTCGCGGCGGTTGATGTAGCCCGACAGCAGGCAGCGCCCGGAGTAGGCCATGCACAGGGCGCCGTGGACGAACACCTCCAGCTCCATGTCCGGGACCTTCTCGCGGATCTCGCCGATCTCCTCCAGCGACAGCTCGCGGGACAGGATCACCCGGCTCAGGCCCTGGTCGCGCCAGAAGGCCACGCTGGCCCAGTTCACCGCGTTGGCCTGCACCGAGAGGTGGATGTTCGCCGCGGGGAAATGCTGACGCACCAGCATGATCATCCCCGGGTCGGACATGATCAGCGCATCCGGCCCCAGGGCCAGCACCGGTTCCAGGTCGGCCAGGAAGGTTTTCAGCTTGGCGTTGTGCGGGGCGATGTTCACCACCAGGTAGAAACGCTTGCCCAGGGCATGGGCCTCGGCGATGCCGACGGCCAGGTTGGCCAGGTCGAATTCGTTGTTGCGCACCCGCAGGCTGTAGCGCGGTTGCCCGGCATAGACGGCATCGGCGCCATAGGCGAAGGCGTGGCGCATGGCTTTCAGTGAGCCGGCGGGGGAGAGCAGTTCGGGGGCTTGGAGCATGGCGTGGGGACGGTTGTGGATAAAACGCCACACTCTAGCGGGGGCGGGGGTTTGGTGCCCTGAGCGGGGTCAATGTTGGTGGGGCTTTTCGTAGGAGTGAGCTTGCTCGCGAATGGGGTTTCCTGGCTGCAGCGGAGCTTTGGATTGACTCCGCTCCCTCTCCCCAGCCCTCGGCTGCGCGCCCCGCCCTGAAGGGAGAGGGGGCCGTATGGCGTGAAGCGTAATGTCGAAGCTCATTGCAACGCCGAGGCTGCAGGCGAGCGCCGGTATGACGCTTGGCACGGACAGTCCCCTCTCCCTTCAGGGAGAGGGTTAGGGAGAGGGCGCTCTCCAGGTCAAGCACCGAAATTGCCGGCGAAGCCCCGTTCGCGAGCAAGCTCGCTCCTACACAAAAAGCTCAACCTCACTCCAACCACCGCCGCCCCTGCAGCTCCAGCAGCATCTGCGCCTGCTCCGGGCCATTGCTTCCGGCGGGGTAGGGCCGCGGGCGCTGGTAGTGCTCCTGCCAGCCGGCGATGATCGGGTCTATCCAGCGCCAGGCGGCCTCCACCTCGTCGCGGCGCATGAACAGCGTCGAGTCGCCCTGGATCACGTCCAGCAGCAGGCGTTCGTAGGCGTCCCAGCGGCGCTTGCCGGGGCTGGCGGTCTGCGCCAGGTTCAGGTCCAGCTCGGCCGGTTCCAGGCGCATGCCCTTGCCGGGGGTCTTGGTCATCAGCTGCAGGCTGATGCGCTCCTCCGGCTGCAACCTTATCCACAGGCGGTTGGCCGGGCCGCTGCCGTCGCCGATCAGGGCGTGGGGCACCGGCTTGAACTGGATGACGATCTCCGAGCACTTCTTCGCCATGCGCTTGCCGGTGCGCAGGTAGAAGGGCACGCCGGCCCAGCGCCAGTTGTCGATCTCGGCGCGCAGGGCGACGAAGGTCTCGGTGTCGCTGTCGTTGTCCACGTTCTTCTCGAACCAGTAGGCCGGCACCTCCTGGCCGCCGATCCGCCCGGCGCCGTACTGGCCGCGCACGGTGCGGTCCTGCACGTCGAGGCCGCCGATCGGGCGCAGGGCCTGGAGGATCTTCAGCTTCTCGTCGCGCACCGACTCGGCGTCGAAGTGCACCGGCACCTCCATGGCCACCAGACACAGCAGCTGCAGCAGGTGGTTCTGCACCATGTCGCGCATGGCCCCGGCGTGGTCGTAGTAAGCGCCGCGGTTCTCCACGCCGAGGGTCTCGTTGACGCTGATCTGCACGTGGTCGACGTAGGCGCTGCGCCACAGCGGCTCGAACAGGGTGTTGGCGAAGCGCAGGGCCAGCAGGTTCTGCACCGTCTCCTTGCCCAGGTAGTGATCGATGCGGAACACCCGCGACTCGTCGAACACCTGGCCGATGGCCTGGTTGATCGCCCGCGCCGACTCCAGCGAATGGCCCAGCGGCTTCTCCAGCACGATGCGCGTGTTCGGCCCGGCCAGGCCTGCGACCTTGAGGTTCTGCGCGATGGGCGCGAAGAGGTCCGGGGCGGTGGCCAGGTAGTGCACCAGCACGCGCTCGTGGCCGAACTTCAGGCGCTGGCGCAGGCGGCTGAAGTCGGCGCTCTGCGCGGCGTCCATGGCCAGGTAGTCCAGGCGCGTGGCGAAGCTCTGCCAGTCGGCGACGCTGAAGTCGGCCCGCGCCACCTGCGCCCGGCAGTGCCGCTCGGCCAGCGCCAGGTAGGCCTCCTGCGAGCGCTGGCTGCGGGCCAGGGCGAGGATGCGGGTGTCGGCCGGCAGGCGCTCCTCGCGGTGCAGGTGGTAGAGCGCCGGCAGCAGCTTGTGCAGCGCCAGGTCGCCGGTGCCACCGAACACCAGAATGTCGCAGGAAAGGGGAAATGCGGAAGTTTCGGACATCATCAGGTACTGCTCCACCACTTATTGCCTGGGCGTGACCACCTGACTTGTAGTATAACTACAAGCAGACTACATCCCTTCCGCCGATCATAGCCGAGTCCAGCCCAGTGAACCTGTTGCAGCACATTGCCCAGTCGCGTCATCTGCTTCGCAAGTCGGAACTCAAGGTCGCCGATCACGTGATGCAGGACCCCGCCTCGGTCATGCACAGCTCCATGGCCGACCTCGCCCACGGGGTGGGCGTCAGCGAGCCGACCATCGTGCGCTTCTGCCGCGCCATCGGCTGCACCGGCTTCCAGGACCTCAAGCTGAAGCTGGCGCAGAGCCTGGCCGCCGGCGCCAGCTTCGGCCAGTTCGCGATCAGCGAAAGCGACTCGGTCACCGACTTCAGCCTGAAGATCTTCGACACCACCCTGCACTCGCTGATGGAAGTGCGCGAGAAGCTCGACACCCACGCCCTGGAGCGCGCCATCGCCGCCATCGCCCACGCCCAGCGCGTGGAGTTCTACGGCTTCGGCGCCTCCGGCGCGGTGGCCGCCGACGCCCAGCACAAGTTCTTCCGCCTGCTGCTCTCGGCCGCGGCCTATTCCGACCCGCACATGCAGGCGATGTCGGCGGTGACCCTCAAGCCCAGCGACGTGGCCATCTGCATCTCGCAGTCCGGCCGCTCCAAGGACCTGCTGGTGACCGCCAACCTGGTCCGCGAGGCCGGCGCGACCCTCATCACCCTGTGCCCCAGCCAGACCCCGCTGGCCGACCTGGCCACGGTGAACCTGGCGGTGGACGTCCACGAAGACACCGACATCTACACCCCGCTGACCTCGCGCATCGCCCACCTGGTGGTGATCGACGTGCTGGCCATGGGCGTGGCCATGGCCCGCGGCCCGGACCTGGTCAACCACCTCAAGAGCGTCAAGCGCAGCCTGCGCAGCCTGCGCCTGTCGCCCAAGGTGGTGAAGAGCCACGAGGAGCCGCGGCCGGAAGAGACGTCCTGAGCCGGCGCCGACCACTCGTCGGCGTCACCGCGGCTTCACCGCCGCGCCCTCAAATTGTCATCCGTCGTCAGCATCCTGGCGTCTCCAGCCCTTCGGCCTTGGGAGATGCGAGATGCAACGCCATATCGACAACACCCAGCACCTGGACAGCAAGACCCGCCGCAAGCTCGAGGATCAGCGCCGCATGCAGTTCCGCCGGGCCATCGAGGAGCGCCTGGAGGCGCAGCGCCTCGACCGCGAGATGTCCGACTATCCCGACCTGATCGCCGCGAATTATCTCAATTCGGCGCGGGGGTTAGTGAAAAACGCTCGGCCAGCTGGCTGATCAGCGCGCGCTCCTCGCGGATGAAGGCGACGAACGCCTGGGCCACCGGGCTCAGGCGCTTGCCGCGGGCGTGCACCAGGCACCAGCTGCGGTAGAGCGGCAGTTCCTCCACCGGCAGTTCGCGCAGCAGCCCGGCGCGCAGTTCGCGGCTCACCGCGTGGCGCGGCAGCAGGGCCAGGCCGAGGCCGGCCAATACCCCTTCCCGTGAGCCTTCCAGCGAGGCGAATTCCAGCGTCTGCGGGAAGTGCGCGCGCTTCTGCTGGAAGTGTTCCTCGCAGGCCTTGCGCGTGCCCGAACCGGGCTCGCGAATCAGCAGCGGCCAGGATTCCAGGTCCTTCAGCGACAGCTTGGCGGCGCTGCACAGCGGGTGGTCGGGCGGCGCCACCGCGACTATCGGGTTGTTCAGGAAGGGCAGGAATTCCAGGGCCATGTCCTGCGGCACCAGGGACATGATCACCAGGTCGTCGCGGTTGTCCGACAGGCGCTTGATCACCTGGGCGCGGTTGACCACGGTCAGGTGCAGGCTGACGTCCGGGTGCTGCTTCTGGAAGGCGGCGAACAGGTGCGGGGTGATGTACTTGGCGCTGGACTCCACCGCCAGGCGCAGCTGGCCCTGCAGCGAGCCCTTGAGGTCGGAGAGCTGCATGTCCAGCACTTCCAGGCGCTGGAAGATGTCGGTGCTGGCGCGCAGCAGGGCGTCGGCGGCGTCGGTCTGGTAGAGCTTCTTGCCGATGTACTCGAACAGCGGCTGGCCGACCAGCTCCTCCAGTTGGCGGATCTGCAGGCTGACCGCCGGCTGGGTCAGCGCCATTTCCTCCGCGGCGCGGCTGTAGGAACGGCTCTCGCACACCGCACGGAACACCTGCAGTTGGCGAAGTGTCATTCGCATCAAGGACTTACGCATTCGCACCGGCTCCCGCACGGGTCAGTTCGCTCGACTATAAGTCAAAAATTATGGCTATCCCAATAAATATTGATTTTGGGTAATCCTCGATCCCGCGTAGGGTAAAAAAACGCCGGAACCCTGCTCCGGCATTGCGCCGAACCGCCGTGGATCGCTCCGCGGCGGATTGCCGATTGGTTCAAGTGCCGGGTCCACGAGCCCCGGTCGAGGGAAACCGCAAGTGATCAAGAAAATCCTGATCGCCAACCGTGGGGAGATCGCTGTCCGCATCGTGCGTGCCTGCGCCGAGATGGGCATCCGTTCGGTGGCCGTCTACTCCGACGCCGACCGCCACGCCCTGCACGTGAAGCGCGCCGACGAGGCGCACAGCATCGGCGCCGACCCGCTGGCCGGCTACCTCAACCCGCGCGCCCTGGTGAACCTGGCGGTGGAAACCGGCTGCGACGCCCTGCACCCGGGCTACGGCTTCCTCTCCGAGAACGCCGAGCTTGCGGAAATCTGCGCCGAGCGCGGCATCAAGTTCATCGGCCCGTCGGCGGAAGTGATCCGCCGCATGGGCGACAAGACCGAGGCGCGGCGCAGCATGATCGCCGCCGACGTGCCCTGCACCCCGGGCACCGAGGGCAACGTCGCCGACCTCGCCGAGGCGCTGTCCGAGGCCGAGCGCATCGGCTACCCGGTGATGCTCAAGGCCACCTCCGGCGGCGGCGGCCGCGGCATCCGCCGCTGCAACAGCCGCGAGGAGCTGGAGCAGAACTTCCCCCGCGTCATCTCCGAGGCCACCAAGGCCTTCGGCAGCGCGGAAGTCTTCCTCGAGAAGTGCATCGTCAACCCGAAGCACATCGAGGCGCAGATCCTCGCCGACTCCTTCGGCAACACCGTGCACCTGTTCGAGCGCGACTGCTCGATCCAGCGCCGCAACCAGAAGCTCATCGAGATCGCCCCCAGCCCGCAGCTGACCCCCGAGCAGCGCGCCTACATCGGCGACCTGGCGGTGCGCGCGGCCAAGGCCGTGGGCTACGAGAACGCCGGCACCGTGGAGTTCCTGCTCGCCGATGGCGAGGTGTACTTCATGGAGATGAACACCCGGGTGCAGGTGGAGCACACCATCACCGAGGAAATCACCGGCATCGACATCGTCCGCGAGCAGATCCGCGTGGCCTCCGGCCTGCCGCTCTCGGTCAAGCAGGAAGACATCCAGCACCGCGGCTATGCCCTGCAATTCCGCATCAACGCCGAGGACCCGAAGAACAACTTCCTGCCCTCGTTCGGCAAGATCACCCGCTACTACGCGCCCGGCGGCCCCGGCGTGCGCACCGATACGGCGATCTACACCGGCTACACCATCCCGCCGTACTACGACTCCATGTGCCTGAAGCTGATCGTCTGGGCACTGACCTGGGAAGAGGCCCTGGACCGCGGCCTGCGCGCCCTGGACGACATGCGCGTGCAAGGCGTGAAGACCACCGCGCCCTACTACCAGGAAATCCTCAAGAACCCGGAGTTCCGCAGCGCCCAGTTCAACACCAGCTTCGTCGAAAGCCACCCGGAGCTGACCCAGTACTCGATCAAGCGCAACCCGTCGCACCTGGCCATCGCCATCGCTACCGCCATTGCCGCCCACGCTGGCCTGTAGGGGAAGGATTCAGAACATGAGCAAGAAAATTTCCGTTACCGATACCATCCTGCGCGACGCGCACCAGTCGCTGCTGGCCACCCGCATGCGCACCGAGGACATGCTGCCGATCTGCGACAAGCTCGACAAGGTCGGCTACTGGTCGCTGGAAGTCTGGGGCGGCGCCACCTTCGACGCCTGCGTGCGCTTCCTCAAGGAAGACCCGTGGGAGCGCCTGCGCAAGCTCAAGGCCGCGCTGCCCAACACCCGCCTGCAGATGCTCCTGCGCGGGCAGAACCTGCTGGGCTACCGCCACTACAGCGACGACGTGGTGCGCGCCTTCGTGGCCAAGGCCGCGGTCAACGGCATCGACGTGTTCCGCATCTTCGACGCGATGAACGACGTGCGTAACCTGCGCGTCTCCATCGAGGCGGTGAAGGCCGCCGGCAAGCACGCCCAGGGCACCATCTGCTACACCACCAGCCCGGTGCACACCATCGACGCCTTCGTCGCCCAGGCCAAGGCCATGGCGGCCATGGGCGTGGACTCCATCGCCATCAAGGACATGGCCGGCCTGCTGACCCCCTACGCCACCGGCGACCTGGTCAAGGCTCTGAAGGACGCCCTGCCCCTGGAAGTGGTGGTGCACTCCCACGACACCGCCGGCGTGGCCAGCATGTGCCAGCTCAAGGCCGTGGAGAACGGCGCCGACCGCATCGACACCGCCATCTCCAGCATGGCCTGGGGCACCAGCCACCCGGGCACCGAGTCGATGGTCGCGGCGCTGCGCAACACCCCCTACGACACCGGCCTGGACCTGGAGCTGATCCAGGAAGTCGGCATGTACTTCCACGCCGTGCGCAAGAAGTACCACCAGTTCGAAAGCGAATTCACCGGCGTGGACACCCGCGTGCAGGTCAACCAGGTGCCCGGCGGCATGATCTCCAACCTGGCCAACCAGCTGAAGGAGCAGGGCGCCCTCAACCGCATGGCCGAAGTGCTCGAAGAGATCCCGCGGGTGCGCGAGGATCTGGGCTTCCCGCCCCTGGTCACCCCGACCTCGCAGATCGTCGGCACCCAGGCGTTCTTCAACGTGCTGGCCGGCGAGCGCTACAAGACCATCACCAACGAGGTGAAGCTGTACCTGCAGGGCCGCTACGGCAAGGCCCCGGGGCAGATCAACGAGCAACTACGGCGCCAGGCCATCGGCAACGAGGAAGTCATCGACGTGCGCCCGGCCGACCTGATCAAGCCCGAGCTGGACAAGCTGCGCGGCGAGATCGGCGCGCTGGCCAAGTCCGAAGAGGACGTGCTGACCTACGCCATGTTCCCGGACATCGGCCGCAAGTTCCTCGAGGAACGCGAGGCCGGCGCGCTGAAGCCCGAGGAACTGCTGCCGATCCCCACCGGCAACGGCGTGGCCGCGGCCGGCGGCGAAGGCGTGCCGACCGAGTTCGTGGTCGACGTGCACGGCGAGAGCTACCGCGTGGACATCACCGGCGTTGGCGTTAAGACCGACGGCAAGCGCCACTTCTACCTGTCCATCGACGGCATGCCCGAGGAAGTGGTGTTCGAGCCGCTCAACGAGTTCATCGGCGGCGGCGGCAACAAGCGCAAGCACGCCAGCGCGCCGGGCGACGTCAGCACCACCATGCCGGGCAACATCGTCGACGTGCTGGTGAAGGAAGGCGACAGCGTGAAGGCCGGCCAGGCCGTGCTGATCACCGAAGCCATGAAGATGGAAACCGAGGTGCAGGCGCCCATCGCCGGCACCGTCAAGGCGATCCACGTAGCCAAGGGTGACCGCGTCAACCCGGGCGAGGTGCTGATCGAGATTGAAGGCTGACCGACGGACAGACGGGTCTCAAGGTTCAGTCCCCGGGGGAGCACGATGCTCCCCCTTTTTTTGCCTTTGCGAAAGCCATCACCTTCCGGCGCGGCCGGCTCGCCGCTTCATTGACCTGCATCCAGGCCCTTCGCCGCGCGCACGCCTATAAACGGCAGGCCGCAGGCCGAGTTCCGGGGAGGAGGCGATGCGTTTCGCGATTGCTCTGCTGTTGACCGTCAGTTGTACCGCCCTGGGCGACGAGGCCGCCCAGGCGCGCTTCGACGCCATCATGGCCGACCCCGCCAAGCGCGAGCAGGCCTATGCCGCCGGCCACGAGCGCATCGTGCTGTGCCGCAACTGCCACGGCGACGACGGCAACAGCCGGCGCGACTACATCCCGAACCTGGCCGCGCAGGCCCCGGGCTACCTGTTCACTGCCTTCGAGCGCTACGCCAGCGGGCAGCGCAGCGACTTCGTGATGAACCAGGCGGCCCGGATGCTGAGCCTCGACGAGCGGGTGAACATCGCCGTGTACTACAGCCAGCAGCAGGTGCTGCCGCGCCAGGGCGCGGTGGACGATGCGCTGCGCGCCAGGGGCGAGGCGCTGTTCGGGCAGGTCTGCGTGGCCTGCCATGGCCCGCAGGGGCTCGGCCAGCAGGGCGTGCCGCGTATCGCCGGGCAGCCGGCGACCTACCTGCAGCGGACGCTGGAGGCCTACCGCGACAAGGATCCGCGCCGCGCCGGCTCGACCATGCTGGCGGTGGCGTCGCAGCTGCAGGCCGGGGATATCGAGGCGCTGGCGGCCTACCTGCAGCAATTGCACCCCTGAGGCGGGCAAATCCTTATATAATGCACGGTCTTTTCCCACCGTCAGTGATAGAGACCATGAGCCTGCCACCCTGCCCCAAATGCAATTCCGAATACACCTACGAGGACGGCGCGCTGCTGGTCTGCCCGGAATGCGCCCATGAATGGTCGGCCGATGCCGCCGTCGAAGGCGAGGGCGATGCCAAGGTGATCAAGGACGCCGTCGGCAACGTGCTGCAGGACGGCGACACCGTCAGCGTGATCAAGGACCTGAAGGTCAAGGGCTCGTCCCTGGTGGTCAAGGTCGGCACCAAGGTGAAGAACATCCGCCTGGTGGACGGCGACCACGACATCGACTGCAAGATCGACGGCATCGGCGCCATGAAGCTGAAGTCGGAGTTCGTGAAGAAGGTCTGAGCCACCTCGGCTTTTGTAGGCGCGGATTCATCCGCGATCGCCGCGCACGGGCCCGGCCGATCGCGGACGGAGTCCGCTCCTACGGTTCCAGGATGCACGGCTTTTCGTAGGATGGGTTGAGCTTGCGAAACCCATGCGGTCACGGTGATGGGTATCGCTTCGCTCAACGCCATCCTACGAAAAAGCGCCTCGGCGCAGTCGCGTAGGAGCGGGCCCTGCCCGCGAATCGCGCGCAGCGCGCGCTATTCCGCCGGCTGCAGGTCCTGGCGCAGCAGCTCCAGGGCTTCGCGCGGGCCGCCGGAGACGATCTGGGTGGGCACCGCCAGCATCAGGTTCAGCGGCAGGCCGAAGGCTTCCAGGACGTTGCCGTCGCGGTCGCGGCCGGGCTGCTGGCCGAGCCATTCCGGGTACTTGCGGCGCATGCGCTCGGCGTAGCTGCCGGCGTCCGGCAGGTAGCCGTACAGCGGCTTGCCCAGGGCCGCGGCGTAGCCGACCTCGAAGCAGGTGCCGCTGTCCGGCTCGCTGCCGCGGAACGACGCCAGGTTGGCCAGCACGCAGTCGGCCTCGGCGATCAGGCGCAGGTTGGCGCGGTAGATCCAGATCGCCTGCTGGTGCGGCTCGGTGATTGCCGCCGGCACCTGGACGTCCAGCGGGAACAGCCCCTCGAACCCGTATTCCGCGCACAGCGCCTTGAGCTGCGCGCCGTGCCCGGCGGCGTCGGGGCGGAACACATCGGGGCCGGCGAGGTAGATCTTCAGCATGGTCACAATCCCATGAACGACAGCATCAGGAAGGTGGCGAAGAGCACGAAGTGAGTCATGCCCTCGATGGCGTTGGTCTTGCCGTCGTGCAGGTTGAAGCCCGCCACTATCAGGGTGATGAACATCATGCCGGTCTGCAGCGGCGTCATCGCCATCTGGATCGGCTGGCCCTTGAACAGCGCCAGGGCCTCGATCACCGGCACGGTGAGGATCACCGTGGACAGCGAGGCGCCCAGGGCGATATTGACCACCGGCTGCATGCGGTTGGCCAGCGCGGCGCGCAGCGCGGTGAGGATTTCCGGACTGGCGGAGATGGCCGCCACCAGCAGCGCCGGGACGATCGGCGGCACGCCGCTGCCTTCCAGGCTGACGTCCAGGGCCTTGGACATGACCTCGGCCAGCGCGCCGATGAGCACCACCCCGGCCACCAGCAGGGCCATGGACTGGCGCGTGCTGCCGTGGGCCTCGTGGCCGTGCTGCTGCTCGCCGTGCACCGCGTAGTTGTAGGCGAAGAAGTAGCTGTGCTGGCCGGTCTGCATGCGCAGGAACAGGCCGTAGAGCATGACCATGCAGCCGATGGTGAACAGCGAGTAGAGCTTCCACTGCGCCGCCGGGATCAGCTCCGGGACCACCATGGAGATGCCCACCGCGGTGAGGATCATGGTCACGTAGGTCTTGCCCGAGTCGTCGTTGTACGACTGCTCGCCGTGCTTCAGGCCGCCGAGCAGCGCGGCCAGGCCGAGGATGCCGTTCATGTCCAGCATCACCGCGGCGTAGATGGTGTCGCGGGCCAGGGTGGGGGAGTGGTTGTGGCCCATCATGATGGCCAGGATGACCACCTCCACCAGCACCGCGGCGAGGGTCAGGATCATGGTGCCGTAGGGCTCGCCGACCTTCTCCGCAAGAATCTCGGCATGGTGCGCCACGCGCAGCGAGACGCTGATGATCGAGGCCAGCAGGACAGTGGCGGCCACCCCGGCCAGGGCCTTGCCGCCTTCGAGCAGGCTGTGTTCCAGGGGGTAGACCAGCACCGCCAGGAGCAGGGCGAGGAGGAGGAATTTCTCGTCTTTGAGCAGGCGCAGCATCGTCGGGGGACATCCATTCCATGGGATAGAGGCGCCCATCTTAGGCCTTGCCCGGGGCCTTGCCCACCGTCGCCGGGGCGCAGACACCTATGAGGTTATCCGCCGTTTGGCGCGCGCTTCGGGGTCGGCCGAAACGCCCGGCCGACCTGCCGCGTTACCTCAGGCCGGCTCGACCAACAGCACCGCGCCATCCTGCCCGGTGACCTTCACCTGGGCGCCGGCCGGCAGGTCGGGGCCGCTGACCAGCCACAGGCTGTCGCCGACGCGGATCTTGCCGCGGCCGCCGATGATGGCGTCGTGCAGGGCGAACTGCCGTCCGACCAGCTCGCTGCCGCGGCGGTTCAGGCCGCTGGCGGCTTCGCCGGCGCCCGCGCGGTGCTGGTAGCGCCACCAGAACACCACGGTGAGCAGCGCCAGGATGCCGAAGGCGAGGAACTGCCAGGTCCAGGCCAGGGCCGGGGCGAAGAAGGCGAGCACGCCGGTGGCCGCGGCGGCGATGCCGATCCACAGCAGGTAGCCGCCGGCGCCGAACACCTCGAGGATCAGCAGCAGGGTGCCGAAGGCCAGCCAGTCCCAGAAGCTCAGGTGTTGCAGATAGCCCCACATGGCTCAGCCCCGGCCCTTGGCGCCCGGGGCGCCATCGCCGAAGGTGGCCTTGACGATCTCGCCGATGCCGCCCACCGCGCCTATCACCTGGCTGGCCTCCAGCGGCATCAGCACTATCTTGCTGTTGTTCGAGGCGGCCAGCTGGCCGAGGGCGTCGACGTATTTCTGCGCGACGAAGTAGTTCACCGCCTGCACGTTGCCGCTGGCGATGGCCTCGGAGACCACCTGGGTCGCCCGCGCCTCGGCTTCGGCCTGGCGCTCGCGGGCCTCGGCTTCGAGGAAGGCGGCCTGGCGCTGGCCCTCGGCCTTGAGGATCTGCGCCTGCTTCTCGCCCTCGGCGGTGAGGATTTCCGCGGCGCGCTTGCCCTCGGCATCGAGGATCTGCGCGCGCTTGAGGCGCTCGGCCTTCATCTGGCTGGCCATGGCTTCCACCAGGTCGGCCGGCGGGCTGATGTCCTTGATCTCGATGCGGGTGACCTTCAGGCCCCAGGGCGCGGTGGCCTCGTCGACGGTGCGCAGCAGGCGCTCGTTGATGGCGTCGCGCTGGCTGAGCATGTGGTCCAGCTCCATGGAGCCGAGCACGGTGCGGATGTTGGTCATCACCAGGTTGCGGATGGCGTTCTCCAGGCCGCTGACCTCGTAGGCCGCGCGCGCCGCGTCGACCACCTGGTAGAAGCACACCGCGTCGATCTGCACGATGGCGTTGTCGGCGCTGATGGCCTCCTGCGGGGGGATGTCCAGCACCCGCTCCATCATGTTGATCTTCTGCCCGATGCGGTCCATCACCGGGACGATGATGTTCAGCCCCGGCTTGAGGGTGCCGGTGTAGCGGCCGAAGCGTTCCACCGTCCACTCGTTGCCCTGGGGCACCACCTTGAAGCCCATGAACACGATCGCCACCGCGAGGATGACGAAGAGGATCAGGACACTGCCGGTTTCCATTTGCTGCACTCCTTGGTCGATTGGGACTTCCGTGGCGCCCGGCTCCCAAAGGAGCGGGGCGGCGGGAAAAGCTAACCCTTTCCCGTGTCATCCCGCGAGCCCTGTCGGGCTCGGAGATTTCCTATTTCTGCTCGCTCTGCGGCGTCACCCGCAGCACTTCCTCGATGGTGGTCAGGCCCGCGGCGACCTTCTGCGCGCCGGACAGGCGCAGGCTGCGCATGCCTTCCTTGAAGGCCTGGCGGCGCAGCGGGATGAGGTCGGTGTCGGCGGTGATCTGTTCCTTCAGGCTGTCGGTCAGCAGCATGATCTCGTACACCCCGGCGCGGCCGCGGTAGCCGGTGTCGCGGCATTCCAGGCAGCCCACCGCCTGCTGCGCGCCGGTGGGCAGCGGGGCGTTCCAGGGGCGCGTCAGCTCCTGCCAGTCGCTCTCCTCCAGCTCCAGCGGCGCCTTGCAGTGCGGGCACAGGGTGCGCACCAGGCGTTGGGCCATGACGCCGAGCACGGTGGCGCGGATCAGGTAGTAGGGCACGCCCAGTTCCAGCAGGCGGGTGATGGCCGTGGGCGAGTCGTTGGTGTGCAGGGTGGAGAGCACCAGGTGGCCGGTCAGCGCCGCCTGGATGGCCATCTCGGCGGTCTCCAGGTCGCGGATCTCGCCGACCATGATGATGTCCGGGTCCTGCCGCAGCAGGGCGCGCACGCCGCTGGCGAAGGTCAGGTCGATGTTGTGCTGCACCTGCATCTGGTTGAACGAGGGCTCGATCATCTCGATCGGGTCCTCGATGGTGCAGACGTTCACCTCGTCCGTGGCCAGTTGCTTGAGCGTGGTGTACAGGGTGGTGGTCTTGCCCGAGCCGGTGGGCCCGGTGACCAGGATGATGCCGTTGGGCTGGTTGGTCATGCTCTGCCAGCGGCGCAGGTCCTCGGGGGAGAAGCCCAGCTGGTCGAAGCTCTTGAGCAGCACCTCGGGGTCGAAGATCCGCATCACCATCTTCTCGCCGAAGGCGGTGGGCAGGGTCGACAGGCGCAGTTCCACCTCGGCGCCGTCCGGGGTCTTGGTCTTCACCCGGCCGTCCTGGGGCTTGCGCTTCTCGGCGACGTTCATGCGGCCGAGGGACTTCAGGCGGCTGACCACCGCCATGGTGACCTGCGGCGGGAACTGGTAGACGTTGTGCAGCACGCCGTCGATGCGGAAGCGCACCGTGCCCTGCTCGCGCCGCGGCTCGATGTGGATGTCGCTGGCGCGCTGCTGGAAGGCGTACTGGAACAGCCAGTCGACGATGGTGACGATGTGCGCGTCGTTGGCGTCCGGCTCCTGGTCGCTGGCGCCCAGGTTGAGCAGTTGCTCGAAGTTGCCCACGCCGCTGGTCTTCATGTCCTGGGCGGAGGCGCCGCTGACCGACTTGGCCAGGCGGTAGAACTCGGTGGTGAAGCGCTGGATGTCCTGCGGGTTGCACACCACGCGCTTGATCGGGCGCTTGAGCACGTGGGTCAGGTTGCCTTCCCAGCTGTGCACGAAGGGCTGGGCGCTGGCGATGGTGACGCTGTCCGGCGCCACGGCCACGGCGAGGATCTTGTGGCGCTGGGCGAAGGCGTAGGACATCAGCGGGGTGACCGCGGCGACGTCGATCTTCAGCGGGTCGATGCGCAGGTAGGGCTGGCCGGAATACTCGGCCAGCCAGTGCACCAGGGCGTCGAGGTCCAGGTGGCGGCCGGGGCGGTGCTGGTCCGGCACCTGCTGGGCGGCGAGGAATTCCAGGGGGTGCTGCTGGTTCTTCACCGCGCTGCGGCGGATCGCCAGGCACTGTTCGGCGTCGTTCTGCGCGACGCGGCCCTGGGCGACCAGCTCGTGGAGGATATCGGCCAGGTCAAGCCAGCGATCCTGGGCGGGCGAAGCGAAGACGGACATTCGGACTCCCTGCGTTCGTGTGTGCCGCGGACGGCTGCGGGTGGAGCTGGTCTGAGTCCGGCCCGCGCCGTCGGGTTCCCCAGCTTATTTCAAAAGCGCCTTCCAAGGCTTGAGGGTCAGCACAGTATGGGCCTGGGCGGCAAGGGCATCCAGGTCCGCGCTGTCGCGCCGGTGCAGGGCCTGTTCCAGCTTGGCCAGCTCGCCGTACAGGCGGTCGGCCTCGGGCAGGTCGAGCACGCCGCGGGCCAGACGCAGCCACACCAGCAGGCGTTGCAGGCGCGGCAGTTGTTCGGCGAGCAGTTCCGGCTGCTGCTGGGCGCGGGCCAGGGGCAGGCCCTCGGCCTCCTCGGCGAGCAGGCGCGGCAGCCACTTGCCCAGGGCCGCGGCGCCCTGGCGGTTGCCGCGCTCGTTGCGGCCTTCCTGCCAGGCGCGGGCCAGCAGCCAGCGCGAGGCCTGCAGCGAGAACAGGCCCCAGCGCGTCTGGCCGAGTTCGGCGCGGAAGGCTTCCGGCGCCTGCTGGCGCGCGGCTTCGTCAGCTTCGCCCTGTTCGATGCGCGGGCGCCAATCGCCGATCAGCGCGTCCAGCGCGGTGCGCAACTCGCGGCTGCTGGCGCGCGGCGCGGCCTGGCCGAGGCTGCCGAGCAGGGCGCGCAGGTCCACCAACTGCTGCAGCCACTCCTGCAGCAGGCGCCAGTGGCCGTTGAAGCGGTACTGCTCGGCCAGGCGCTGGCTGCTGCCCAGCAGCGACCAGGCGATGGCGGCGAAGGCGCCGTCCAGCGGGGTTTCCGCCAGCAGCTTCTGGGTGTCCGGGTGCACCGTGTAGCTGGCCGGGTCGAACAGCCGGTAGCCGCGCTCGGCCTTGCTGATGTCGCAGGGCATCAGCGGCAGGTCGGCGGCCAGCTCGGCGGCCAGTTCCAGCAGCGCGGCGGGTTCGCCCTGGCGCAGTTCCAGCTCCAGCTCGCAGATTTCCTCTTCCTGCTGGTCGGCGACGACCTTGCCCAGGTCGAGGGCGGCTTCGATCGCCACCTTGGTCTTGCCGCGGCCCCAGGCGATCTCGGCGCGCTGGCGAGTGAAGTCGGTGCTGAAGATCGGCTGCAGCTGCTGCTTGTCGAGGTCGGCCAGGGCCGCCGGCCAGCAGGAGTCGTCGAGCTTGCCCAGGTCCAGCTCGGGCTTGTCCAGGTACCAGTCCCACTCGTTGCGCTCGGACAGCCCGGCGACGCTGTGGCCGCGGCTCTTCAGCGTCTGGATGTACTGCTCGCCGTCGCGGCGCAGGCGCAGCGCCACCTTGGCCCGGGCCAGGTCGCGGCCGGGGGTGTCGTAGTACTGGTTGTACAGCTCGCTCTGCTGCCAGCCGGACTTGTTGCGCTTCTTCAGCAGCGGGTGGTCGCGCAGCGCCTCGAGGGTCTGGCGGCTGGCGCGCAGCTTGATTTCGGTTTCTTTCTGCATGGCGGAGTCCGGGAAGGAAAAGGGTAGACGGGCCCGCAGGGCTTGGCGCGGGAGCGTTCGTCGAAGCCCGCTAGTGTACAGGACCGCGTCGCCGCGCCGCTGTTCCACGCGACAGCGGCGGTTCAATTGCACGCCATCCTGGGCCATGATGGGTACAACGCTTCCGGAGACGCCCATGCCCCTGCCGAGCCTGAAAGACCGTTTCGCCCAGTTGCTCGCCCTGCCGTCGGTGAGCTGTACCCAGCCCGCCCTGGACCAGTCCAACCGCCCGGTGGTGGAGCTGCTGGCCACCTGGCTGGGCGACCTGGGCTTCGCCTGCGAATTGCAGGAGATCGCCCCGGGCAAGTTCAACCTGCTGGCGAGCCTGGGCAGCGGCCCCGGCGGCCTGGTGCTGGCCGGGCACACCGACACCGTGCCCTACGACGAGTCGTTGTGGAAAAGCGACCCGCTGCG
This sequence comes from Pseudomonas sp. M1, assembly GCF_022760135.1. NCBI lineage: Bacteria > Pseudomonadati > Pseudomonadota > Gammaproteobacteria > Pseudomonadales > Pseudomonadaceae > Pseudomonas > Pseudomonas sp. M1. The sequence goes on along the minus strand of NZ_CP094343.1, from coordinate 6,517,572 downwards.
CCTGGACGAGCGCGACGGGCGCTGGTACGGCCTGGGCAGCTGCGACATGAAGGGCTTCTTCGCCATCGCCATCGAGGCGCTGCTGCCGCTGCTGGACAAGCCCCTGCGCCAGCCATTGCTGATCCTCGCCACCTGCGACGAGGAAAGCTCCATGGCCGGCGCCCGCGCCCTGGCCGAGGCTGGCCGGCCGCTGGGGCGCGCCGCGGTGATCGGCGAGCCCACCGGGTTGCGGCCGATCCGCCTGCACAAGGGGGTGATGATGGAGCGCATCGACATCCTCGGGCAGAGCGGCCATTCCTCCGACCCGAGCCTCGGCCACAGCGCCCTGGAGGCCATGCACGCGGCCATCGGCGAGCTGCTGGCGCTGCGCGCGCAGTGGCAGAAGGAATTCAACAACCCGCAGTTCGGCGTGCCGCAGCCGACGTTGAACCTGGGCTGCATCCACGGCGGCGACAACCCCAACCGCATCTGCGGCCAGTGCGCCCTGGAGTTCGACCTGCGGCCGCTGCCGGGGATGGATCCGCAGGCCCTGCGCCGGGCCATCAATGAGCGCCTGGCGCCCCTGGCCGAGCGCTTCGCGGTGCGCCTGGACTACCAGCCGCTGTTCCCCGCCGTGCCGCCCTTCGAGCAGGCCGCGGACAGCGAGCTGGTGCGCCTGGCCGAGCGCCTCAGCGGGCATTCGGCGGAAGCGGTAGCCTTTGGCACCGAAGCACCGTATCTTCAGCAGCTTGGTTGCCAGACCCTGGTCCTGGGCCCCGGCGACATCGCCTGCGCCCACCAGCCGGACGAACATCTGGAACTCGCGCGCATCCCGCCGACCGTGGAACTGCTGCGCGGCTTGATCCAGCATTACTGCCTGTAACCGCCCTGAAGAGGAGAAACCCGTCGATGTGCATGCGACGACGATAACCGCCGCTCCCGCCGCCCCTGCGGCCCTTCGCACTCGACGACCCTTCATCGCCCGCTCACAGGCCACCTGGACAATGCAAGACTACGTCACCTGGTTACGTCACGCTTCTCCCTACATCAACGCCCACCGGGACTGCACCTTCGTGGTCATGCTGCCCGGCGAGGGTGTGGAAGACCCGAACTTCGGCAACATCGTCCACGACCTGGTGCTGCTGCACAGCCTGGGCGTGCGCCTGGTGCTGGTCCACGGCTCGCGCCCGCAGATCGAGGCGCGCCTGGCCCAGCGCGGCCTGGCGCCGCGCTTCCACCGCGACCTGCGGGTGACCGACGCGCCCACCCTGGAATGTGTGATCGACGCCGTGGGCAGCCTGCGCATCGCCATCGAGGCGCGGCTGTCCATGGACATGGCCGCCTCGCCCATGCAGGGCGCGCGCCTGCGCGTGGCCGCGGGCAACCTGGTCACGGCGCGGCCGATCGGCGTGGTCGAGGGCATCGACTACCACCACACCGGCGAGGTGCGGCGCATCGACCGCAAGGGCATCGGTCGCCTGCTCGACGAGCGCTCCATCGTGCTGCTCTCGCCGCTGGGCTACTCGCCCACCGGGGAAATCTTCAACCTCGCCTGCGAGGACGTGGCCATGCGCGCGGCCATCGAGCTGGACGCCGACAAGCTGATCCTGTTCGGCGGCGAGCGCGGCCTGCTCGACGAGGACGGCAAGCTGGTCCGCGAACTGCGCCCGCAACAGGTGCCGGCGCACCTGCAGCGCCTGGGCAACAGCTACCAGGCCGAGCTGCTCGACGCCGCCGCCCAGGCCTGCCGCGCCGGGGTGCGGCGCAGCCACATCGTCAGCTACACCGAGGACGGCGCGCTGCTCAGCGAGCTGTTCACCCGCACCGGCAACGGCACCCTGGTGGCCCAGGAGCAGTTCGAGCAACTGCGCGAGGCAGGCATCGAGGACGTCGGCGGCCTGCTGGAGCTGATCCGCCCGCTGGAAGAGCAGGGCATCCTGGTGCGCCGCTCGCGCGAGGTGCTGGAGCGCGAGATCGAGCAGTTCAGCATCGTCGAGCGCGAGGGCCTGATCATCGCCTGCGCGGCGCTGTACCCGATCGCCGATTCCGACGCCGCCGAGCTGGCCTGCCTGGCGGTCAACCCGGAATACCGCCACGGCGGGCGCGGCGACCAGTTGCTGGAGCGCATCGAGAAGCGCGCCCGGGCCCTGGGCGTGAAGACCCTCTACGTGCTCACCACCCGCACCGCCCACTGGTTCCGCGAGCGCGGCTTCCAGCCCAGCAGCGTCGAACGCCTGCCGGCGGCGCGGGCGTCGCTGTACAACTACCAGCGCAATTCGCAGGTGTTCGAGAAGAGCCTGTAGTTCAGCGCCCTCTGCCTTTCGTAGGAGCGGATCTTATCCGCGAATCGCGCCGGTGGTTCCGGCTATCGCGGACAAGGTCCGCTCCTACGGGGGAGGAATACCGTGCTTCCCGGCACAACCTGTAGGAGCGGGCCCTGCCCGCGATTTCGCGCGCAGGGCGCGCTCCTACAGGGGAATGGTGTGGGCGGGGCGGCGTAGGAGATCTTATCCGCGAATCGCGCCGGGGCGTCCGGCTATCGCGGACAAGGTCCGCTACGGGGGAGGAATATCGCAACCTGTAGGAGCGGGCCCTGCCCGCGAATCGCGCGCAGGGCGCGCTCCTACAGGGGAATGGTGCGGGTGGGGCGGCGTAGGAGCGGATCTTATCCGCGAATCGCGCCGGGATGTCCGGCTATCGCGGACAAGGTCCGATCCTACGGGGGAGGAATATCGTGCCTCCCGGTACAACCTGTAGGAGCGGGCCCTGCCCGCGATTTCGCGCGCAGGGCGCGCTCCTACAGGGGAATGGTGTGGGTGGGGCGGCGTAGGAGCGGATCCCATCCGCGAATCGCGCCGGGACGTCCGGCGATCGCGGACAAGGTCCGCTACGGGGGAGGAATACCGTGCTTCCCGGCACAACCTGTAGGCGCGGGCCCTGCCCGCGAATCGCGCGCAGGGCGCGCTCCTACAGGGAATGGTGCGGGTGGGGCGGCGTAGCGGATCTTATCCGCGAATCGCGCCGATACGTCCGGCTATCGCGGACAAGGTCCGCTCCTACGGGGGAGGAATACCGTGCTTCCCGGCACAACCTGTAGGCGCGGGCCCTGCCCGCGATTTCGCGCGCAGGGCGCGCTCCTACAGGGGAATGGTATGGGTGGGGCGGCGTAGGAGCGGATCTTATCCGCGAATCGCGCCGGGGCGTCCGGCTATCGCGGACAAGGTCCGCTCCTGCGGGGGCTTAAACGCCGATCACCCCGAGGATGCTCGCCTGGTAGGCCGCCACGAAGGTGTCGAAATCCCCTTCCGGCTGGCGTTCCAGTTCCTCTTGTTCGGCCAGGGAGATCTTCGCCATGGCCTCGAAGGCTTCCTGCTCGATGGCCGGCAGCGGTCGGGCGAGGGTTTCCGCGTGTTCGCGGCTCTTGCGCAGGGCGAAGGCGGTGAAGCTTTCGCCGCGCTCGCGCATTTCCGCCAGGACCTGCGCGGACGGCGTGCGCTCCGGATCGGCCACCTTCTCGCGCTGCTGCGCCAGGCTCTGCGCGTGGGAGTCGCCGCCGGTGGCGCGGTCGAGCAGTTCGGCGATGGGCGCGATGCGTTCCAGCAGTTCGCTGGCCCAGACCTGCAACGGCACGGTCTGCCCGCCGCGCTGCAGGTGCAGCCCCGGGCGGCGGCCTTCCTTGACCACCTTGAGGAAGTTGCTGGTGGCCGCGCCGCATTCGCCGTCGGCCAGCAGCGGGCTGTCCTGCAACGCGCAGTAGAGCAGGAAGGCGTCGAGGAAGCGGCCCTCGGCGGCGTCGATGCCCAGCGGCAGGAAGGGGTTGATGTCCAGGCAGCGCGCCTCGACGTACTGCACGCCGCGCGACTCCAGGGCCTGGATCGGCCGCTCGCCGCTGTAGGTCACGCGCTTCGGGCGGATGCTGGAGTAGTACTCGTTCTCGATCTGCAGCACGTTGGTGTTCAGCTGCACCCACTCGCCGTCCTGCTTGGTGCCGATCTTCTGGTAGGGCGGGTAGGGCGTGCCCACCGCGCTGCGCAGGCTCTCGACGTAGCTTTCGAGGTCGTTGTAGCAGGGCGTCAGGCCGGCCTGGGCGTTGTTCTGGTAGCCCAGGTCGCTCATGCGCAGGCTGGTGGCCCAGGGCAGGTACAGGGTGTGCTCGTCGAACTGCTGCAACTGGTGCGGGCGGCCGCGCAGGAAACCGGCGTCCAGCGCCGGCGAGGCGCCGAACAGGTACATCAGCAGCCAGCTGTAGCGGCGGAAGTTGCGGATCAGGGCGATGTAGTGCGCCGACTGGAAGTCGCGCAGCGCCATGCCGCCGTCCTCGTGGCGCTGCAGCAACTGCCACAACCCCTCGGGCAGGGAGAAGTTGTAGTGGATGCCGGCGATGCACTGCATGGTCTTGCCGTAGCGCAGCGCCAGGCCCTTGCGGTAGACGTACTTGAGGCGGCCGATGTTGGAGCTGCCGTAGCGCGCGATCGGGATGCTCTCTTCGTCGGGCAGCTCGCAGGGCATCGATGGGCTCCACAGCAGCTCGCCGTCCAGGCGCTGGCTGGCGAAACGGTGGATGCTCTCCAGGGACGCCAGGGTCTGCTCGACGCCGGTGCTGGTGGGGGTGATGAACTCCAGCAGCGCCTCGGAATAGTCGGTGGTGATCTGCGGGTTGGTCAGGGCCGAGCCCAGGGCCTTGGGGTGCGGGCTCAGGGCCAGGCGGCCATTGCCGTCGACGCGCAGGCACTCGCGCTCGATGCCGTGCAGACACTGGCTGAGCAGGGGCAGGTTGGCAGCGTCGCCGAGCAGCGCCAGGCGGCGGGAGAGTAGGTCGCTCAATTTGATGTCCTTCACGCGGCAGTCGCCCCACTATGGGGGTGGACCGGGCGGTCTACAAGGGGGTGGGCGGCCGGCGTTGTCGCCTGGCGGGCTGCGACTCACCGGAGCCCGCGTGGCGCGCGGGCTGCCGATGGTCAGGATAGAGCAGGAAAGGGGCTCGGGCTTACAGCTGGGCGAAGGTGCCTTGTCCCTTGGCGACCAGCTTGTCGCCCTGGAGCACGTCGGCCTCCACCACCAGCGTGCGGCGCCCGGCGTGCAGGACCTTGGCCACGCAGCGCACCTCGCCCTCGGCGACTGCGCGTATGTAGTTGATCTTGCATTCCAGGGTGACGCTCTGGCGGTCGAAGCCATGGGCGCTGGAGCAGGCCAGGCCCATGGTCACGTCCATCAGCGAGAAGATCGCCCCGCCGTGCATCACATTGCCGCGGTTGCGCAGGTGCTCGGCCATCTTCAGGCTCACTTCGGCCTCGCCATCGCCCAGGCGCACCGGCTCAAGGCCGATGTTCTCGCTGAAGGCGCTGATCATGACGTCGCGGCTGGGCATCTCGCTCATGGGGCTTCCCTACTTCTTCTTCAGTTGCTTGGCATTGGCGAACAGCGCGGCCATGGCGTTGTTCGCCGGGGCCTTCTCCTGCTGCCGCGGGGCGCTGCGCTCGCCACGCTGGCCGCCGTTGCCACGGCCGCCGCCGCGCGGGCCCTCGACCTTCTCGCCGGGGGTGTCGCCCATGCGCATGGACAGGCCGACGCGGTTGCGCGGGATGTCCACTTCCATGACCTTGACCTTGACGATGTCGCCGGCCTTGACCACTTCGTACGGGTCCTTGACGAACTTCTCCGACAGCGCCGAGATGTGCACCAGGCCGTCCTGGTGCACGCCGATGTCGACGAAGGCACCGAAGTTGGTGACGTTGGTCACCACGCCTTCGAGCACCATGCCCGGCTTGAGGTCCTTGAGGCTCTCGACGCCGTCCTGGAACTCGGCGGTCTTGAACTCCGGGCGCGGGTCGCGGCCGGGCTTGTCGAGTTCCTTGAGGATGTCGGTGACGGTGGGCAGGCCGAACTGCTCGTCGGTGAACTTCTTCGGGTCCAGGCGCTTGAGGAAGGCCGAGTCGCCGATCAGCGAGCGGATGTCGCGGCCGGTGTCGGCGGCGATGCGCTGCACCAGCGGGTAGGTCTCCGGGTGCACCGCGGAGGCGTCCAGCGGGTTGTCGCCGTTCATCACGCGGAGGAAGCCGGCGGCCTGCTCGAAGGTCTTCTCGCCCAGGCGGCTGACCTTCTTCAGGTCGTCGCGGGACTTGAAGGCGCCGTTGGCGTCGCGGTGCGCCACGATGTTCTGCGCCAGGGTGCTGTTGAGGCCGGAGATGCGCGCCAACAGGGCGGCGGAGGCGGTGTTGACGTCCACGCCCACGGCGTTCACGCAGTCTTCCACCACCGCGTCCAGGCTGCGCGCCAGCTGCAGCTGGGACACGTCATGCTGGTACTGGCCGACGCCGATGGACTTGGGCTCGATCTTCACCAGCTCGGCCAGCGGGTCCTGCAGGCGGCGGGCGATGGAGACGGCGCCGCGCAGCGACACGTCGAGGTCGGGGAATTCCCGGGCGGCCAGCTCGGAGGCCGAGTACACCGAGGCGCCGGCCTCGCTGACCATGATCTTGGTGCACTTGAGCGCCGGGTATTTCCTGATCAGCTCGGCGGCCAGCTTGTCGGTCTCGCGGCTGGCGGTGCCGTTGCCGATGGCGATCAGCTCGACCTGGTGCTTGGCGCACAGCGCGGCGAGCACGGCGATGGTCTGGTCCCACTGGTTCTTCGGCGCGTGGGGGTAGACGGTGGCGGTGTCCAGCAGCTTGCCGGTGGCGTCGACCACGGCCACCTTCACGCCGGTGCGCAGGCCAGGGTCCAGGCCCAGGGTGGCGCGCGGGCCGGCCGGGGCGGCCAGCAGCAGGTCGTGCAGGTTGCGGGCGAAGACGTTGATCGCCTCGGCGTCGGCGCCTTCGCGCAGCTCGCCCAGCAGGTCGGTCTCCAGGTGGGTGTAGAGCTTGACCTTCCAGGTCCAGCGCACCACCTCGCCCAGCCACTTGTCGGCGGCGCGGCCCTGGTTGGAGATGCCGAAGCGCTCGGCGATCATCGCTTCGCACGGGTGGCTGGTGCCCGGCAGCTCCTCGCCGACCTTCAGCGCCACGCTCAGCACGCCTTCGTTGCGCCCGCGGAAGATCGCCAGGGCGCGGTGCGAGGGCGCGCCCTTGAAGGGCTCGTCGTGCTCGAAGTAGTCGCTGAACTTGGCGCCTTCGGTTTCTTTGCCCGGCACCAGGCGGGCGGTGAGGGTGGCGTTGTCCTTGAGGAACACGCGCAGGCGGTCGAGCAGGGTGGCGTCCTCGGCGAAGCGCTCCATGAGGATGTACTTGGCGCCTTCGAGCACGGCCTTTATGTCGGCGAAGCCCTTCTCGGCGTCGACGAAACGCGCGGCTTCGGTCTCCGGGGTCAGCGTCGGGTCGGCGAACAGCGCGTCGGCCAGCTCGCCCAGGCCGGCCTCCAGGGCGATCTGGCCCTTGGTGCGGCGCTTCTGCTTGTACGGCAGGTAGAGGTCTTCCAGGCGCGTCTTGGTGTCGGCCAGCTTGATCTCGCGGGCCAGCTCGGGGGTCAGCTTGCCCTGCTCCTCGATGCTGGCGAGGATGCTGGCGCGGCGCTCGTCCAGCTCGCGCAGGTAGCGCAGGCGCTCTTCCAGCAGGCGCAGCTGGGTGTCGTCGAGGCTGCCGGTCACTTCTTTGCGGTAACGGGCGATGAAGGGGACAGTGCTGCCTTCGTCGAGCAGGGCCACGGCGGCGGCCACCTGCTGCGGTTGAACACGGCCGGAGGGCAGTGCGGAGAGCTCTTCGGCGATACGGGTGTTGATGCTGTCCATGAATCCACCTGGTGAAACCAACGAGAATACGGGGTGTGGCGCTAGCGCCGGCCGGCTCGCTCGGGCGTCCGGCAGGCGTCTATGACAACGCCCCGCCGCAAAAGCGCCGCATTATACCCAGGCAAAATCGCGCGAGAGGGCGGTCGGTCGGGGAAAAATCTGCTAACAATGGACAATCCGTGGCCAACCGAGGCTGGGCGATAATTGCCGGCCTGACCCGAACCTGGAGTTTCTATGTCGAACCCGTCCACCCTGCCCGAAGGTGAAAAGATCCTCATCGTCGACGACGACGCCCGCCTGCGCCGCCTGCTGGAGCGCTTCCTCGACGAGCAGGGCTACCGCGTGCGCGCCGTGGAGAACACCGAGCAGATGGACCGCCTGCTGGCCCGCGAGCTGTTCCAGCTGGTGGTGCTCGACCTGATGATGCCCGGCGAAGACGGCCTCTCGGCGTGCAAGCGCCTGCGCGAGGCGAACAACCAGATCCCGATCATCATGCTCACCGCCAAGGGCGACGAGTCCAGCCGCATCCAGGGCCTGGAGCTGGGCGCCGACGACTACCTGGCCAAGCCGTTCAACCCGCGCGAGCTGCTGGCGCGGATCAAGGCCGTGCTGCGCCGCCAGGCGCCGCTGGTGCCGGGCGCCCCGGCCGGCGAGGACGAGGTGGTCACCTTCGGCGACTACGAGCTGTACCTGGCCACCCGCGAGCTGAAGAAGAGCGGCGGCGAGGTGCACATGCTCACCACCGGCGAGTTCGCCGTGCTCAAGGCGCTGGTGCAGCACGCCCGCGAGCCGCTGACCCGCGACAAGCTGATGAACCTGGCCCGCGGCCGCGAGTGGGACGCCCTGGAGCGCTCCATCGACGTGCAGATCTCGCGCCTGCGCCGGCTGATCGAGCCCGACCCGTCCAAGCCGCGCTACATCCAGACGGTGTGGGGCGTGGGCTACGTGTTCGTGCCGGACGGTAATGCCCGCAAATGATCCTCCTGTAGGCGCGAGCCCGCTCGCGAACCGACTCCGCAATGGGGCGGGTTCGCGAGCAAGCTCGCTCCTACGTTCCGTGCTCTGTGGTAGTTCATCTTGAAAACCCCGCCCTGGTTCCCGCAAAGCTTCTTCGCCCGCACCCTCTGGCTGGTGCTCATCGTCGTGCTCTTCTCCAAGGCGCTGACGCTGGTCTACCTGCTGATGAACGAGGACATGCTGGTCGACCGCCAGTACAGCCACGGCGCGGCACTGACCGTGCGCGCCTACTGGGCCGCCGACGAGCGCTCGCGCGAGGCCATCGCCAAATCCGCCGGGCTGGCCTGGGTGCCCCACGAGAACGGCCAGCCGGAAGAACAGCACTGGCCCTACAGCGGTATCTTCCAGCGGCAGATGCGCACCGAGCTGGGCCCGGACACCGAGACGCGCCTGCGCATCCACCACCCGTCCATGCTCTGGGTCCACGCGCCCAACCTGGGCGACGGCTGGCTGGGCGTGCCGCTGTACCCGCACCCGCTGCGCGGCCAGCAGATCTGGAGCGTGCTCGGCTGGTTCCTCGGCATCGGCCTGCTGTCCACCGCCGCGGCCTGGATCTTCGTGCGCCTGCTCGGCCAGCCGCTCAAGCGCCTGGTGGTGGCCTCGCGGGAGTTCGGCAAGGGCCGCAGCGTGCGCCTGCCGCTGGGGCAGGACACCCCCAGCGAAATGGCCGAGGTATACCGCGCCTTCAACCAGATGGCCGACGACGTCGAACAGGCGGCGCGCGAGCGCGAGCTGATGCTGGCCGGGGTGTCCCACGACCTGCGCACGCCGCTGACGCGCCTGCGCCTGTCCCTGGAACTGATGCCTGAAACCGAGCGCGAGATGGTCGAGGACATGGTCCGCGACATCGAGGACATGGACCAGATCCTCGACCAGTTCCTCGCCTTCATCCGCGACGGCCGCGACGAGCCGGTGGAGGCGGGCGACCTCAACGAACTGACCCGCGAGGTGGTGGCGCCCTACAACCAGGGCGAGGAGCACGTGCGCCTGAGCCTGCAGCCGCTGCCGCCGTTCCCGCTGCGCCGGGTATCGATGAAGCGCCTGCTCGGCAACCTGATCGGCAACGCCCTCAACCACGGCGGCGGCAACGTCGAGGTGGCCAGCCACCTGGCCGGCGGCGACGGCGCGCCCTACGTGGTGCTGAGCGTGCTGGACCGCGGCGCCGGCATCGACCCGCAGGAGCTGGACAGCATCTTCAACCCCTTCATCCGCGGCGACAAAGCCCGCGGCGGCAAGGGCACCGGCCTGGGCCTGGCCATCGTCAAGCGCATCGCCGCGCAGCACGGCGGCAGCGTGGAACTGCGCAACCGCGAGGGTGGCGGGGTGGAGGCGCGGGTGTGCCTGCCGCTGGGGTTGATGTTGCCGCGGGGGGCTTCCTGAGCGGCGGTATCCCCGACGGGTGTAGGAGCGGGCCCTGCCCGCGATTCGCGCGCAGGGCGCGCTCCTACAGGGTGGCTGCTACGTAGGGCTTGGGGCTAGTCCGTGCCGAGAGAGGTGATGGTTTCAGCCGGAAACCGCTGGCGCTGCCGGCTGACTTAGGAGTACCCAAGCGCTCCGAACGGTCCCCTCTCCCTTCAGGGCGGGGCGCGCAGCCGAGGGTTAGGGAGAGGGCGCTCTAGAGTTCAGCTCCAGAGTCTCGAGCAAGCACCGTCCGCGATCTGTTGATCCTGACGCCGGCACTACCAGCTCAACCCCTTGGTATCCAACCGCCCCACCTTCCCATAAGGCCACGCCCGGTTCTGCGCCCCATGCCCGCTCGGTAGCCCGTGGTACAGCGGCACCCCCAGCGGCCTCAGGTACTCCACGAAAATCTCTTCCAGGCTATGCGCCACGTTCTTGCGCGGGCAGTCGGTGAAGGTGCCCAGCACCACCGCGCCCAGGCTCTGCGCATCGATGCTGTTGAGCAACTGCCAAAGGCTGCGCTCCAGGCGGTAATAAGGCTCGCCCACATCCTCCAGCACCAAGATGGCGCCGGCCGGGGCGTGCAGTGCGGCTACCGTACCTGCGGTGCTGGCCAGGGCAGTGAGGTTGCCGCCGATCAACTCGCCTTCCACGACCTTTTTCGGGCCGCTCAGATGAGTACAGGGCAGGTGACGCTCCTCGCCAGCCAGCAGGCGGCTGACCGAGGCCAGCGAGGCCAGGCGCTCGCGCTGTTCGCTGGGCGCGCTCAGCGGCTGCAGGCCGAGGGCGCTGGCCACCGGGCCGTGGATCGCTGGCAGGCCGTGGCGGTGGAAGGCGCTGAGCAGGATGGAGATGTCGGAAAAGCCGATCAGCGGCCGCTGTGAGGCCGCCCGCAGCCGCGCCCAGTCCAGCCCGGGCACCAGCTGGGCGCAGCCGTAGCCGCCGCGCAGGCACCAGACGGCGCTCACGTCCGGCAGCTCGAAGGCCCGGTGGAAGTCCTCCAGGCGCTGTTCGGCGCTGCCGGCCAGGTAGCGGTAGCGGGCTTCGGCGTGCTCGCCCAGGTGGTAGTCGATGCCCAGCACCTCCAGTTGGCGCAGGGTGGCCTCGAAGACCTCCTCGGCGATGGAGGAGGCCGGGGCGACCAGGGCGATGCGGCCTTCGAAGGGCGACCAGGTCAGGTCGGAGGGGCGGGGGGATTTGGGCATGGGCTTATTCGTGAGCGGGCGGGAGTTCGATGTGCTTCATGGTGATCCTGCGTAGACATCCCTGTCGGGGCATCGTGCCCGTCGGCACCCCCAGCCCGGCCATCCATGGCCGGTCGTTCGTCGGCGCGACGCATGCGTCGCGTACGTGCCTCCTCACCCCTTGCCCTTAGTCCTGACCATATGCGGCCCGGCATTCTTCTCCAGGTACTCGATGATCACCCCGGCGATGTCCTTGTTGGTGGTGGTCTCGATGCCTTCCAGGCCCGGCGAGGAGTTAACTTCCATCACCAGCGCGCCGTGGTGCGAGCGTAGGATGTCCACGCCGGCCACCTTCAGGCCCATGATCCGCGCTGCGCGGATCGCCGTCATGCGCTCCTCGGGGGTGATCTTGATCAGGCTGGCGCTGCCGCCGCGGTGCAGGTTGGAGCGGAACTCGCCGGGCGCGGCCTGGCGCCGCATCGAGGCGATCACCTTGTCGCCCACCACGAAGCAGCGGATGTCGGCGCCGCCGGCTTCCTTTATGTATTCCTGCACCATGATGTTGTGCTTCAGCCCCATGAAGGCCTCCAGCACCGACTCGGCGGCCTTCTGCGTCTCGGCCAGGACCACGCCGACGCCTTGGGTGCCTTCCAGCAGCTTGATCACCAGGGGCGCGCCGCCGACCATCTGGATCAGGTCCGGCACGTCGTCCGGAGAGTGGGCGAAGCCGGTGATCGGCAGGCCGATGCCCTTGCGCGAGAGCAACTGCAGCGAGCGCAGCTTGTCGCGGGAGCGGGCGATGGCCACCGATTCGTTGAGCGGGAACACGCCCATCATCTCGAACTGGCGCAGCACCGCGCAGCCGTAGAAGGTGACCGAGGCGCCGATGCGCGGGATCACCGCGTCGAAGCCTTCCAGCGGCTGGCCGCGATAGTGGATCTGCGGCTTGTGGCTGGCGATGTTCATGTAGGCACGCAGGGTGTCTATCACCACCATTTCATGCCCGCGTTGTTGCCCGGCCTCCACCAGCCGACGGGTGGAATACAGGCGCGGGTTGCGCGACAGCACGGCGATTTTCATTGGGCACCTGAAAGGGCGGGGGTAACCATGATGAGGGGTTTGTCCTGGACGTAGGTCAGCGCCGGGTTGACTACCAACTGGCCCTGGACCAGCGCCTTGGAGCCCAGCAGCACGCGGTAGCGCATGGTCTTGCGGCAGGCCAGGGTGAATTCCACCGCCCAGGCGCGGTCGCCCAGCGCCAGGGTGGTGCGGATCACGTAGCGCGTCTGGGCCTGGCCGTTGGAGCTGCGGATGGTCTTCATCGTCACCAGCGGCGCCTCGCAGCGGTGGCGGCGCTGCACCTGGGTGCCCAGGTGGGCGGTGAAGCGCACCCAGTCGCGGCCGTCACGCTGGAAGGTGGCGATGTCGCTGGCGTGCAGGCTGGAGGTGCTGGCGCCGGTGTCGATCTTCGCGCGCAGGCCGACGATGCCCAGGTCGGGAAGGGCGATCCATTCGCGCAGGCCGATCACTGACAGGTGGTCGAATGTCTTCAAAAGGAGCCATCCCAGGGTTTTGCGGCATTCTAGCAGGGCCATCGGCGCCCGCCAGGGGCCTGCCGGGAACGCCGGGCCGAGGGTAGACTGGCCAGGTTGCAGAAGTGTGGATGAGGCCGTGAGCGAGAAAGACGACGACAGGGTACGCCTGGACAAGTGGCTGTGGGCTGCGCGTTTCTACAAGACCCGAGGCCTGGCCAAGGCGGCCATCGAGGGTGGCAAGGTGCATTGCCGGGGCGAGCGCTGCAAGCCGAGCAAGGAGCCGAAGGTCGGCGAGGAATATGTGCTGCGCACCGGGTTCGACGAGCGCACCGTGGTGGTCAAGGCGCTGTCGGGCGTGCGCCGCGGCGCGCCGGAGGCGCAGCTGCTCTACGAGGAAACCGCCGAGAGCGTGAAGCGCCGCGAGGACGCGGCGGCCATGCGCAAGGCCGGCGCCCTGGGCGTGCAGACCGACGGCCGGCCGAGCAAGAAGCAGCGCCGCCAACTGCTGCACTTCCTCGACGACCAGGAATAACGGAAACCCCCGCCGTGGCGTAATGCTGTTCACTTAAGAAAGGATGCTGTTTCTTTGCCTGGGGGAAATGGGATTTTCATATGGCTGGGACTATGGCTTGGCTTGGCTTGCGAGCGCGGAAACCCAGTTGCCTCGGCTTGGGTGTTTCTGCGCCGCACCGAGTCTGCCCGGCCGTCTTGTTTCGCCCCCTCGGGCGAGTCCCTTTTGTCAATCGCCACAAAAGGAACCAAAAAGGCTTGCCCCGACATACGGGCCCGATGGAGCCGGGCTACCCTCGCGAACTCCCCCGCCACGGAGGCCCGCCCCGAGGGTACGTCCCTGTAGCCCATCGGGGCTCTCGCGACATCCATGTCGCATGACCTCCTGAGCGCCGGTTTCGCTCGGCCTGCTGAAGGGGCGTTTCGGAGTGCGCGGATGTTTCTCTGGAAGTCTCAAGAGCAAAAGCCAGAGCGAATGCGCTTTGGCTTTTCGTAGGAGCGAGCTTGCTCGCGAACCCAGGGTTCGCGTTCTCGGGAATGACGAGAAGAGGTGGGCGTTCCGGGATGACGCCGAACTCCCCGCACGCTCCGAATAGCCCCCTCTCCCTTTGGGAGAGGGCTGGGGTGAGGGAGCGAGGCCAGGCTGGTGCACCTTCGCTGAACCACCACATATCGCTTAAGTGAACAGCATTACCGCCGTGGCGGGGGTTCCGGAGGGCGCCTCAGGCGGCGATCACGCTCAGGCGGTTGAGCAGCGGCACCTTCGCCAGCACGGCGAACAGCGGCTCGGTCAGGCGCACCAGGCCGGCGCTGGCCCAGGCGGCGAACGGGGTGAAGCAGCTCCAGGCCAGGGCCAGCAGGGCCATCTGCACGCCGCCTATATAGTCGTCCTGGCCCCAGTGGGCGCCGGCCACCAGACGCGGCAGCATGAACAGCAGGGCCAGGGCCCAGACCACCAGCCACTGCACGGCATTGCGGGCGAACAGGCTGAGGAACAGCGCCCACACCAGCAGCACCGAGGCGTGGTCGCCGGGGAAGCTGCGCGCCGACTCGTCCTTCACCTCGAAGAGGGTGTCCTGCCAGCTACGGAAGAAGTCTTCCAGGCGCACGGCGTCCGGGGCGACGGCGGAGATGCTGGCGTGCTGCCAGCCCAGGTGGTGGGCGATCTTGGCATAGAGGGTGCGGACGACCATCAGCACCACCATGGTCACCACCAGGCCGAAGGTCGCAGCGCGCACCTGGCCGGCCTTGAAGATCCAGTCGCCGCGGATCAGCAGCAGGAGCAGGATGACGCCGACCAGAATGTCGAACGGCCGGGTGCTGGCCACCGCCCAGACGTTGCGCCAGGCCTCGTTGGTCGCCAGCGGCGCGTTGAGGGCGTGGAACAGGCTGAAGTCGAAGAAGTCGATGGCGGCGCGGGTCGGCGTCCACAGCCAGAGCAGCAGCAGGACCAGGGCCAGCGCATGGCAGGCGATGAACGGGCGCCACGACCAGGTGGCTTGGAACGGCGAAGCTTTCTCCATAGAATCGATTCCCCCTTACTGAACCGGGCGGCTGTCGCAAAGCGCGCTTTATAGGCCTTTGCCATCAGCTTGTCATGTATTTGTGCCTCAGCCAGCGTTGTGCCCAGCATGTCCCAGATCGATCAAAGTCAGCGTTTCCTCTTCGACAACACCGACGTTCGCGGTGAAATGGTGGCGCTCGAACGCAGTTTCGCCGAAGTGCTGGCCAAGCACCCCTACCCGCAGCCGGTGGCCCAGTTGCTGGGCGAGATGCTCGCCGCCGCGGCGCTGCTGTGCGGCACCCTGAAGTTCGACGGCCTGCTGGTGCTGCAGGCGCGCTCCAGCGGCGCCGTGCCGCTGCTCATGGTGGAATGCTCCAGCGACCGCGAAGTGCGCGGCCTGGCCCGCTACGACGCCGAGGCCATCCGCGACAGCGCCGGCCTGCTCGACCTGATGCCCGACGGCGTGCTGACCATGACCGTGGACCCGAAGAACGGCCAGCGCTACCAGGGCATAGTGCCGCTGGAGGGCGCCTGCCTGGCGGACTGCCTGTCGTCCTACTTCGCCACCTCCGAGCAGCTGCCCACGCGCTTCTGGCTGGGCGCCGACGGCCGCCATGCCCGCGGCCTGCTGCTGCAGCAACTGCCCGCCGACCGCCTGAAGGACGCCGAGGACCGCGAGGCCAGCTGGCAGCACCTGACCACCCTGGCCGACACCCTCAACGTCGAGGAATTGCTGGGCCTGGACAACGAGACCCTGCTGCACCGCCTGTACCACGAGGAAGCGGTGCGCCTGTTCGAGCCGCAGCCGCTGGTGTTCCGCTGCAGCTGCTCGCGGGAGCGCTCGGCCAACGCCCTGGTCAGCCTCGGCAAGGAAGACGCCGAGCGCCTGCTGGGCGAGCTGGGCGGCGAGATCACCGTCGACTGCCAGTTCTGCAACCAGCGCTACGCCTTCGACGGCAGCGACATCGCCCAGCTGTTCGCCGGCGGCGGCAGCGCGGCACCGTCACAAACCCGCCATTGATCGGCGCTATCGGGGCGATAGCCGAACCATTGACGCCCTCGCCGGATCAGAGGCTGCACGAGAACCGTTCTTTTCTGGCATAATCCCGCGACTTTTTTCCGCTGTAGTGGGAATTAGAAGTCACTACGCAATGTTTGGAGGACTCGGCTCCGGCCGATGGGGACCCACATGACGCAAGCCAACAAAGCCGTGTACACCGATATCAGCGTTGCCCAACTGGTCGAGGAAGCCATTCGCCGCGGCGAAGGTCGCCTGGCCGACAACGGCTCGCTGGTGGTGGAAACCGGCCACCGCACCGGCCGCTCGCCTGCCGACCGCTTCATCGTCGAAGAGCCCGGCAGCAAGGACTCCATCGCCTGGGGCGCGATCAACCGCCCGTTCCCGGCCGACAAGTTCGACGCCCTCTGGGAGCGCGTCCAGGCCTTCAACGACGCCCAGGACCACTTCGTTTCCCACGTGCATGTAGGTTCGGCCGCCGATCACTACCTGCCGGTCAAGATGACCACCGCCACCGCCTGGCAGAACCTGTTCGGCCGTCAGCTGTTCATCAACCCGGAAACCTACAACCCGGCCGGCCGCGACGAGTGGCAGGTGCTGAACGTGGCCAACTTCGAGTGCGTGCCCGAGCGCGACGGCACCAACTCCGACGGCTGCGTCATCCTCAACTTCGCCCAGAAGAAAGTGCTGATCGCCGGCATGCGCTACGCCGGTGAAATGAAGAAGGCCATGTTCTCGGTGCAGAACTACCTGCTGCCGGAGAAGGACGTGCTGCCGATGCACTGCGCCGCCAACATCGGCGAAGCGGGCGACGTGACCCTGTTCTTCGGCCTGTCCGGCACCGGCAAGACCACCCTGTCGGCCGACGAAAGCCGTTACCTGATCGGTGACGACGAGCACGGCTGGGGCGAAGGCGTCGTCTTCAACATCGAAGGCGGCTGCTACGCCAAGTGCATCGACCTGTCCGAGAAGAACGAGCCGGTCATCTGGAAGGCCATCAAGTTCGGCGCCGTGCTGGAGAACGTGGTTCTCGACGACGCGCGCGTCCCGGACTACGCCGACGACCGCCTGACCCAGAACTCCCGCGCGGCCTACCCGCTGGAGCACGTCGAGAAGCGTTCGGAAGCCAACCTGGGCGGCGAGCCCAACGCGGTGATCTTCCTGACCTGCGACCTGACCGGCGTACTGCCGCCGGTGTCGATCCTGAACAACGAGCAGGCGGCCTACCACTTCCTCTCCGGCTACACCGCGCTGGTCGGTTCCACCGAAATGGGTTCGGGCGGCGGCATCAAGTCGACCTTCTCCACCTGCTTCGGCGCGCCCTTCTTCCCGCGCCCGGCCGGCGTCTACGCCGAGCTGCTGATCAAGCGCATCAAGGCCTTCGGCTCCAAGGTGTACCTGGTCAACACCGGCTGGACCGGCGGTGGCTACGGCGTCGGCAAGCGCTTCAACATCCCGACCACCCGTGGCGTGATCGCTGCCATCCAGAGCGGCGCGCTGGTCGGCGCCGAGACCGAGCACCTGGACATCATCAACCTGGACGTGCCCAAGGCCGTCCCGGGCGTCGAGACCAACCTGCTCAACCCGCGCAACACCTGGGCTGACAAGGCCGCCTACGACGAAGCCGCCAAGGGCCTGGCCAGCAAGTTCATCGAGAACTTCAAGAAGTTCGAAGTGAGCGAAGCCATCAAGAACGCCGGCCCGCAGCTGTAAGCGCGCCCGTTCGCCGAAAGAGCCGCCTCCGGGCGGCTTTTTCATTGGCCGACCCCTGTGGGAGCTTGTCCGCGATAGCCGGGCGTATTGGCGGGCTTCGCGGATAAGATCCGCTCCTACGAGGGAGGAATGCCGTGCTCCCCGGCAACCTGTAGGAGCGGGCCCTGCCCGCGATTCGCGCGTAGGGCGCGCTCCTACAGGGGAATGGCGTGGGTGGGGCAGCGTAGGAGCGGATCTTATCCGCGATCGCGGACAAGGTCCGCGCCTACGGGGCTACCTTAGGAGCGTACTTTCCGCTGAACCGGAATCGGCTCGTTCGCGAGCAAGCCCGCTCCTACAATGGCTGCCCCTAGCATGGCGTTTCCACCCATGACCGGTAAGGGAGATACCCGCATGCACGACACCCTCGAACGCGTCTTCGGTTTCCGCCAGTTCCGCCCCGGCCAGGAGGCGGCGGTCAGCGCCGTGCTGGCCGGGCGCTCGGCGGCGGCGATCTTCCCCACCGGCTCGGGCAAGTCGCTGTGCTACCAGTTGCCGGCGCTGCTGCTGCCGCACCTGACCCTGGTGGTGTCGCCGCTGCTGGCGCTGATGCAGGACCAGCTGGCCTTCCTCGCCCGCCACGGTATCGCCGCCGCCAGCATCGACTCGGCGCAGAGCCGCGAACAGGTGGCGCAGACCATGGCCCGCGCCCGCAGCGGCGAGCTGAAGGTGCTGATGATTTCCGTGGAGCGCCTGAAGAACGAACGCTTCCGCAACTTCATCGGCGAAGTGCCGATCTCCCTGCTGGTGGTCGACGAGGCCCACTGCATCTCCGAATGGGGCCACAACTTCCGCCCCGACTACCTGAAGCTGCCGGCCTACCAGAAACAGTTCCGCATCCCCCAGGTGCTGCTGCTGACCGCCACCGCGACGCCGGCGGTGATCGCCGACATGCGCGCCAAGTTCGCCATCGCCGAGGCCGACGTGGTCACCACCGGCTTCTACCGCGCCAACCTGAACCTGCAGGTGGAGCCGGTGGCCAGCGCCGCCAAGCGCGCCCGCCTGGTGGAGTGGCTGGGCGCGCGGGCCGGGCAGCCGAGCATCGTCTACGTGACCCAGCAGAAGACCGCCGAGGACATCGCCGCGCACCTTTCCGAGCGCGGCATCCCGGCCCGCGCCTACCACGCCGGCATGGACCACGCCGAGCGCGAGGCCATCCAGCAGCGCTTCATGGCCGGCGCGCTGAACTGCATTGTCGCGACCATCGCCTTCGGCATGGGCATCGACAAGAGCGACATCCGCAACGTGGTGCACTTCGACCTGCCCAAGTCGGTGGAGAACTACAGCCAGGAGATCGGTCGCGCCGGGCGCGACGGCCAGCCCTCGGACTGCCTGGTGCTGGCCAACCGCGACAGCCTCAGCGTGCTGGAGAACTTCGTCTACGGCGACACCCCCGAGCGCGAGGGCATCCGCAGCGTGCTGGCGGAAATCGCCGCGGCGCCCAACGGCCAGTGGGAGCTGATGCTGACCGCGCTGTCGGACCAGTCGAACATCCGCCAGCTGCCGCTCAAGACGCTGCTGGTGCAGCTGGAGCTGCGCGGCATCATCGCCCCGCGCTTCGCCTATTTCGCCGAGTACCGCTTCAAGAACCTCATCGAGCCGGATGCCCTGCTGGGCCACTTCGAAGGCGAGCGGCGGCAGTTCGTCGAGGCCATCCTCAGTACCTCGGCGCGGGCGCGCACCTGGTCGACCCTCGACTTCGACGCCCTCTACCAGCGCCACGGCGCCGAGCGCGCGCGGGTGGTCAAGGCCCTGGACTACTTCCAGGAGCGCGGCTGGATCGAGCTGGAAAGCAAGCAGATGACCGAGGTCTACGCGGTGCGCGAGGCGGGCTTCGACATGGATGCGCTCAGCGACGAGCTGTACGCCTACTTCAAGCGCCACGAGGCCAGCGAGATCGCGCGCATCGGCGCCATGCTGGAGCTGTTCGCCAGCGACCAGTGCCTGAGCCGGCGCCTGGCCCGCTACTTCGGCGACGCGCGGGCGCCGGAGCATTGCGGGCACTGCTCGGTCTGCGCCGGTCGCGTCGCCCACCTGCCGGAGCCGCCGGCCCTGCCGCCGCTGGACGGGCAGACGCTGCAGAGCCGCTGCGCCGCCTTCCTCGACAAGTACCAGGGCGCCCGCGGCATGCCGCCCAGCGCCGACTGCGTGACGCGCTTCCTCTGCGGCATCAGCGTGCCGGCCTTCACCCGCCTGCGGGCGCGCACGCTGCCGGGCTACGCGGCGCTGGAGGACTACCCCTACGCCCAGGTGCGCGCCTGGGTGATGGCGCAGCTGGCGCAAGGGTAACGCCGCGGCGGCTCCACCCATCCTAGGGTGGGGCGCCGGCCGGCGGCGGCCCTTGTAGGGTACGGGGGAGGAAATTCCTCCTAGACTCAGCAAGGCGTTGCCCGCCACCGGCCGAGGAGCCCCCATGTCTGTCGAGCACCTGGATGTCCTGATCGTCGGCGCCGGCCTGTCCGGTATCGGCGCCGCGTATCACCTGATGAAGCACTGCCCGGGCAAGACCTTCGCCCTGCTCGAGGGCCGCGAGGCCATGGGCGGCACCTGGGACCTGTTCCGCTACCCGGGCATCCGCTCCGATTCGGACATGTACACCCTGGGCTACAACTTCAAGCCCTGGACCGACGCCAAGGCCATCGCCGACGGCCCCTCGATCCGCCACTACATCGAGGAGACCGCGCAGGAAAACGGCATCGACCGCAAGATCCGCTACCGCCACCGCGTGCTCAAGGCCGACTGGAACAGCGACAGCGCGCGCTGGCTGCTGACCGTGCAACGCGGCGACGAGCCGGAACCGGTGCGCATGAGCGCGCAGTTCCTGCTGATGTGCACCGGCTACTACCGCTACGAGGCCGGCTACACCCCGGAATTCAAGGGCCGCGACAGTTTCCGCGGGCAGATCATCCACCCGCAGCTGTGGCCGGAAGGCTTCGACTACGCCGACAAGCGCGTGGTGGTCATCGGCAGCGGCGCCACCGCCGTGACCCTGGTGCCCTCGCTGACCGACAAGGCGCGCCACGTCACCATGCTGCAGCGTTCGCCGTCCTACGTGATCAGCCTGCCGCAGAAGGACCCGATCTCCAACTTCCTGCGCCGCTTCCTCCCCGAGACCTGGGTGTACCGCCAGGCGCGGGCGCGCAACGTGACCATGCAGATGGTCTTCTTCCTGTTCGCCAAGACCTTCCCCAACCTGGCGCGCAAGGCCCTGCTGGGGCTGGCCAGGCACCAACTGGGCAAGGACTTCGACATGCGCCACTTCAGCCCGCGCTACAAGCCGTGGGACGAGCGCGTGTGCTGCGTGCCCGACGGCGACCTGTTCAAGGCGCTGCGCAAGGGCAAGGCCTCGGTGGTCACCGAGCACATCGACGGCTTCTGCGAGAAGGGCATCCGCCTGAAGTCCGGGCAGGTGCTGGAGGCCGACGTCATCGTCACCGCCACCGGCCTGGACCTGGTGATGTTCGGCGGCGCGGAGCTGGCGGTGGACGGCAAGCCGTTCCAGGTCAACCAGAGCATGGGCTACCGCGGCATCATGCTGCGCGATTTGCCCAACCTGGCCGCGGTGGTCGGCTACACCAACGCCAGCTGGACGCTCAAGGCGGACCTCTCCAGCGAGTACTTCTGCCGCCTGATCAACCACATGGATGCCATCGGCATGCGCCAGTGCACGCCGCGCGCCGGCGCCGGCCAGGTGAAGGAGGAGCCCTTCCTCAACCTCAACTCCGGCTACATCCAGCGCGCCGCCGACAAGATGCCCAAGCAGGGCGACCGCACGCCCTGGAAGCTCTACCAGAACTACGCCCTGGACCTGGCGCTGCTGCGCCACGGCAAGGTGGAGGACGGCTACCTGACCTTCACCTCGCCGCGCTCCCGGCAGGGCGACGAGGCCTCGTTGCAGGCAGTGTAGCGATTCGATGATTCCTATCGGGAAAACCGCGGCAAGCCTGCGCCCGGGCGGTTTACCATGGCGGGCATTTTTCGCCGTCAACGAAAGGAGTCCCCATGCATATCGACGAAGCCATCCGCAGCCGCCGCGCGGTCAAGGGCTACGACCCGGCCTTCACTCTCAGCCGCGAAGAGAAGGACGAGCTGCTGCAGCTGGCCATGCTCGCGCCCTCGGCCTTCAACCTGCAGCACGTGCGCCTGGTCGAGGTCAGCGACGCGCAACTGCGCGCGCACATCCGCGAAGTGGCCTGGGGCCAGGCCCAGGTGACCGACGCCTCGATGCTGGTGGTGGTCTGCGCCCAGCTCGACAGCTGGGAGAAGAACGCCCGCCGCGTCTGGGAAGGCGCGCCCCAGGAGGTGCAGGACTACATGGCCGGCGCCATCGACACCTACTACCGCGGTAAGCCCCAGGTGCAGCGCGACGAGACCATGCGCAGCTGCGGCCTGATGGCCCAGACGCTGATGCTCGCCGCCCGCGGCAAGGGCCTGGATTCCTGCCCCATGGACGGCTTCGACTTCGACGCCGTGGCCAAGCTGATCAACCTGCCGGAGAACCACGTGATCGGCCTGATGGTCGCCGTCGGCAAGCAGGCCGTGGCGCCCAAGCCGCGGGTGGGCAAGCTGGCGCTGGACGAGGTGGTGATTCGCGATCGGTTCTGAGGTTTGCCGATGGCCAATGAACGCGCCCTCGGGCGCGTTCTGCTTTTCGTGGGGGCGAGGGGGACGCCTCGCGGACGGTACGGTTCCAGGAGGCACCCGTAGGATGGGTTGAGCGAAGCGATACCCATCACCGTGACCGCATGGGTTTCGCAAGCTCAACCCATCCTACGAAAAGCATCTCGGCGCAGGGCCTACGGCCTCGGCGCCGCCTCCTGCATCCGCCCCAGCAGCCACTGCAACGCCACGTCGCGCTCGCGCTGGGCCAGGTACACCAGCTCCAGGTGGAACTGCCCGACGTCGAAGGGCAGCTCCAGCACCTGCAGCGGCAGCAGCCTGGCGAAGTATTCGGCCAGGCGCGTCGGCAGCACCGTCAGCAGGTCGGTGCCGGCCACCAGTTGCGCGGCCTGCAGGTAGTTGGGGGTGACGTAGGCGATCTGCCGCTTCAGGCCCTGGCTGGCCAGCCACTGGTCGACCATGCCCTTGGTCTGCCCGCCGGACACCCACAGGTGGCGCTCGTTCAGGAAGCCGTCGAGGTCCAGCGGGCCGTTCACCCGCGGATGCCCGCGGCGCGCCAGCAGGCGCAGCGTCTCGCTGGCCCAGGGGCGGCGGGCGAAGCGCGCCGGGATGTCCTCGAAGCGGCCCAGCACCAGGTCCAGGTGGCCCTTGTCCAGCGCCTCCACCGGCAGGCTCGGGGCCAGGTGGCGCACGTCCAGGGCCACGCCCGGCGCCTCCGTGCCCAGGCGCTGCAGCAGCGCCGGCATGCACAGCAACTCGGCGTAGTCGGTCAGCGCCAGGGTGAAGCGCTGGCGGCTGCGCGCCGGGTCGAAGCGCTCGGTGCCGCTGAGGCTGTGGAGGATGCGCTGCAGCGACTCGCGGATCGGCGCCTCCAGCTCCAGGGCCCGCGGCGTGGGCTGCATGCTGCGGCCGATGCGCACCAGCAAGGGGTCGTCGAGCAACTCGCGCAGGCGGCCCAGGGCGTTGCTCACCGCCGGCTGGCTCAGGGCCAGGCGCTCGGCGGCGCGGGAAACGCTGCGCTCGCGCAACAAGGCGTCGAAGACACGCAGCAGGTTCAGGTCGAAGGTATTTATATTCATTAGCTAAATACTGCGCATCACAAGACTAAATTTCAAAAATAATCCGATCTTCCCTAAGGTGACTGTCACTTTTTTGCTCGAACGCCCGTTTGATAACAAGAGGAAGACCATGAGCCAGATCCCCCCGATTCGCAGCGCCGCGGTGATAGGCGCCGGCACCATGGGCCGCGGCATCGTCATGTGCCTGGCCAACGCCGGCGTGCAGGTGCAGTGGCTGGACAACAATCCGCAGATGCTGCTGCAGGCCCAGGGCGCGGTGGCCGACACCTACGCCCACAACGTGCGCCAGGGGCGGATCGACGAGATGGAGGCGGCGGCCCGGCGGGCGCGCATCTCGCCTGTGGACAACTACACAGCGATCCGCGAAGCGGACCTGGTGATCGAGGCGGTCTACGAGAACCTGGAGCTCAAGCAGGCGATCTTCCGCGAGCTGGACGCGGCGCTGAAGCCCGCGGCGATCCTCGCCAGCAATACTTCCTACCTTGATGTCGACGCCATCGCCGCCGTGACCCAGCGTCCGTCGCAGGTGCTCGGCCTGCACTTCTTCAGCCCGGCGCACATCATGAAGCTGCTGGAGATCGTGCGCGGCGCGAAAACCGCGCCCGCCGTGCTGGAAGCCGCCCTGGAGCTGGGCCGGCGCATGGGCAAGGTCAGCGTGGTGGCCGGCAACTGCCACGGCTTCATCGGCAACCGCATGCTGGAGAAGTACGTGCAGGAGTCGCGCCGGCTGATCCTCGAAGGCTCGCTGCCCTACCAGGTGGATGCCGCGCTGCAAGGCTTCGGCTTCGCCATGGGCCCGTTCCGCATGTTCGACGTGGTCGGCATCGACCTCGAATGGCGCGCCCGCGAGCTGGCCGGCAAGGGCCAGGATGCGCCCACCGTGCAGGTGGACAACCGCCTCTGTGGGATAGGCCGCTTCGGCCAGAAGAGCGGCAACGGCTTCTACCACTACGAACCCGGCAGCCGCCAGGCCGAGCACGACCCCGAGGTCGACGCCCTGGTGCTGCGCGAGTCCGAGCGCCTGGGCTACGCGCGCCGCGATATCGGCCCGGAGGAAATCCTCGAGCGCTGCCTGCTGGCGCTGGTCAACGAAGGCGCGAAAATCCTCGACGAAGGCATCGCCAGCCGCAGCGCCGACATCGACACCGTCTACCTCAACGGCTACGGCTTCCCCGCCGACAAGGGCGGGCCCATGGCCTGGGCCGACGCCCAGGGCCTGCCGAGCATCCTCGCGCGCCTGCGCGACCTCGCCGGGCAGCACGGCGCGCACTGGCAGCCGGCCGCGCTGATCGAGCGCCTGGCCGCCAGCGGCGGGCGCTTCGCCGACGTCCACAAGGAGCACCACGCATGAGCTACCAGGCGCCCCTGCGCGACATGCGCTTCGTCCTCCACGAACTCTTCGACGCGACCGCTCACTGCGCGCTGCTGGGCAACGGCCTGGACCGCGAGCTGATCGACGGCGTGCTGGAAGAGGGCGCGCGCTACACCGGCGAGGTGGTGGCGCCGCTGAACCGCAACAGCGACGAGCAGGGCGCGACCCTCCACGACGGCGCGGTGACCACCCCCGACGGCTTCCGCGAAGCCTACAAACAGTACTGCGACAATGGCTGGGCGAGCATGACCGGCCCGCTCGAGTTCGGCGGCCAGGGCTTCCCGCAGCTGGTGGCGGCGAACTTCCACGAGATGCTGATGGCCGCCTCGCTGTCCTTCCGCGTCTATTCCGGGCTCACCGAGGGCGCCGTGCTGGCGCTGTACAAGCACGGCAGCGCCGAGCTGCAGCGCGACTACCTGGCGAAGATGGTCAGCGGCGTGTGGACCGGCACCATGTGCCTCACCGAGCCCCAGGCCGGCACCGACCTGGCGCTGCTGCGCACCCGCGCCGAGCCCCGGGCCGACGGCAGCTACGCGGTCAGCGGCAGCAAGATTTTCATCAGCGGCGGCGAGCAGGACCTGTCGGAGAACATCGTCCACCTGGTGCTGGCGCGCCTGCCGGACGCCCCGGCCGGGGTGAAGGGCATCAGCCTGTTCCTGGTGCCGAAATTCATCGCCAACCCCGACGGTACGCCCGGTGCGCGCAACGCGCTGAGCTGCGGCGCCATCGAGCACAAGATGGGCATCAAGGGCGCCTCCACCTGCGTGATGAACTTCGACGGCGCCAGCGGCTGGCTGCTGGGCGAGGCCAACCAGGGCCTGGCCTGCATGTTCACCATGATGAACGACGCACGCTTCCAGGTCGGCCTGCAGGGCCTGGGCATCGCCGAGCGCAGCTTCCAGGGCGCCTTGAGCTACGCCCGCGAGCGCCTGCAATCGCGCGCGCTGACGGGACCTGCGCAGCCGCAGAAGGCCGCCGACCCGATCATCAATCACCCCGACGTGCGGCGCATGCTGCTGACGCAGAAGACCCTCACCGAGGGCAGCCGCATGCTCGCCGCGCTCTGCGCCCGCGAGCTGGACCTGGAGCACGGCCACCCCGAGGCCGAGGGCCGCAAGGCCGCGGCGAAGCGCGCGGCGCTGCTGATCCCGCTGGTGAAGTCCTTCTTCACCGACATGGGCCAGGAAGTCGCCAGCCTTGGCGTGCAGGTATACGGCGGCCACGGCTACATCCGCGAATGGGGCATGGAGCAGCTGATGCGCGACAGCCGCATCACGCAGATATACGAAGGCACCAACGGCATCCAGGCGCTGGACCTGATCCGCCGCAAGCTGCTGGGCGACGGCGGCGCCGAGATGGCCGCGCTGCAGGCCGACCTGGCGGAAACCTGCACCGCGCTGGCCGCCCACGCCGAGCTGGAACCCATGGCCGCGGTGGTGCGCGAGCGCATCCAGGAATGGCGCGGGCTGACCGCCGACGTGCTGGCCGCCACCCGCCGCGATGCGCAGGAGATCGGCGCCATGTCGGTGGACTACCTGCAGTACAGCGCCTACGTGCTGCTCGCCGGGCTCTGGCTGCGCGCTGCCGGTACCGCCCAGGCAGCGCTGGACGCCGGCAGCGGCGAGGGCGACTTCTACCGCGCCAAGCTGGCCAGCGCCGACTTCTACCTGCGGCGCATCCTGCCGCGCGCCAGCATGCACCGCGAGGCCCTGCTGGGCGGCGCCGGCTGCCTGATGGCGCTGGACGAGGCGCACTTCGCCTTCTGATGGCCGGGCGGCCGCCCCGGCTCGCCCGGGGTGGCCGCCATGGCGGGCCGGGTTAAACTTGCATCGATTCAGCCCGATGACGAGAAACCACCCATGTACGAATGGCTCAACGCCCTGCCCAAGGCCGAACTGCACCTGCACCTGGAAGGGACCCTGGAGCCCGAACTGCTGTTCGCCCTGGCCGAACGCAACCGGGTGAAGCTGCCCTGGGCCGACGTCGAGACCCTGCGCAAGGCCTACGCCTTCAACAATCTGCAGGAATTCCTCGACCTCTACTACGCCGGCGCCGACGTGCTGCGCAGCGAGCAGGACTTCTACGACCTGACCTGGGCCTACCTGCTCAAGTGCAAGGCGCAGAACGTCATCCACGTCGAACCCTTCTTCGACCCGCAGACCCACACCGACCGCGGCATCCCCTTCGAGGTGGTGTTGCGTGGCATCCAGGGCGCGCTGAAGGACGGCGAGCAGCAGCTGGGCATCAGCCACGGCCTGATCCTCAGCTTCCTGCGCCACCTGTCCGAGGAAGAAGCCTTCAAGACCCTGGAACAGGCCATGCCCTTCCGCGACGCCTTCGTCGCCGTGGGCCTGGACAGCTCCGAAGTGGGCCACCCGCCGAGCAAGTTCCAGCGCGTGTTCGACCGCGCCCGCGCCGAGGGCCTGCTGACCGTGGCCCACGCCGGCGAGGAAGGCCCGCCGCAATACATCTGGGAAGCTCTGGACCTGCTCAAGGTCGAACGCATCGACCACGGCGTGCGCGCCATCGAGGACGAGCGGCTGATGCAGCGCATCATCGACGAGCAGATCCCGCTGACCGTCTGCCCGCTGTCCAACACCAAGCTGTGCGTGTTCGAGCACATGGGCCAGCACAACATCCTGGCGATGCTGGAGCGCGGGGTGAAGGTGACGGTGAACTCGGATGACCCGGCTTACTTCGGGGGGTATGTGACTGAGAATTTCCAGGCGTTGCACGAGCACCTGGGGATGACCAAGGAGCAGGCGCAGCGGTTGGCGCAGAACAGCCTGGATGCGCGGTTGGTGTAGGAGCGGGGGGACGCCTAGTTCTTGCTCGCGAACGGTGCCTCCCGGCCACGCTGTGCGTGAGGTCACCTCCGTCCCCTCTCCCCAGCCCTCTCCCTGAAGGGAGAGGGGGCCTGTCTGTGCCGAGAAAAGTGATGGTTTCCGCCGGAAACCTCTGCGCTAGCCGGCTAACGCCATAACATCAAACCCTGCCCAACGGTCCCCTCTCCCTTCAGGGAGAGGGTTAGGGAGAGGGCGCTCTACCCCCCAACACCCAAAGTCCCGAGCAAGCACCGTTCGCGAGCAAGCTCGCTCCTACGAAGAGCCCGTATCTACCCCCGCACACCGCAGAAAAGCCCCCAGGCAAGGGTTGTCGTTATGCGGACTCCACGCCACCCCATAGTCCACCAGTGGCGATGCCTCCAACGCCACGAACGCAGCACCGGGCAGCTGCATCTTGCGCATCGAGTCCGGCACCAGGGCCACGCCCAGGCCCTCGGCCACCAGGTTGACGATGGTCTGCTGCAGGTGCGGCTCCAGCTGGATGCGCGGTTCGAAGCCGCTGTCCCGGCAGCACTGCATCACCGCCTCGTGCAGCGCCGGCGCGGTGCTGTGGGGGAAGCTGATGAACGATTCCTGCGCCAGGTCCCCCGCTGCCATCTGAGCGCTCGCGGCTAGCGGGTGCGCGCTGGGCAGCACCGCGCACAGCGGCTCGCGCAATAGCGTGCGGTATTGCAGCTGGCCGCTCCCGTGGGCCGGGAAGGTCAGGGCGACGTCGGCCTCGCCGGCTTCCAGCGCCGGGCCGAGGTCGCGCGGCAATACTTCGTTGAGCACTACCTTCACCTGTGGATAAGCGTCGCTGTAGCGCTTGAGCAGGGTCGGCAGCAGCGTCCAGGCGGCGACCATGGTGAAGCTCAGGCGCAGTTCGCCGCGCTCGCCGCGGGCGCTGGCCTGGGCCGAGCGCACCGCCAGGTCGAGGCCGGCGAGCAGGCTCTTGCAGTGCTGCTGGAACTCGCGGCCGGCGGCGGTCAGTTCCACCGAGCGCGAGTGGCGGGCGAACAGCGGGGTGCCCAGCTCGGCCTCCAGCGCGGCTATCTGCCGGCTCAGCGGCGGCTGGGTCAGGTGCAGGGCCTCGGCGGCGCGGCCGAAGTGCAGGTGTTCGGCGAGGGCGAGGAAGTAGCGCAGCTGGCGCAATTCGATCATCGATGCGTTTCCGGAATCGATTGGGCTCGTAACAAGCATTGGACGGTATCGATGCGGCAATCCTATGCTCGCCAGCCTTCCTATAACAACGCCTTGCCGAGCTTGCCATGCACACCGTGATCGCCGTCGTCATGCCCATCTTCGCGCTGATCCTGGCCGGCTGGCTGGCGCGCAGGACCAACCGCCTGGGCGAGGGCGCGGCGTCGGAGATCAACAAGCTGGTGGTCTGGCTGTGCCTGCCGGCGCTGCTGTTCAAGGTCACCGCCACCTCCACCTGGGCGGAAATCTGGCAGCCGGGCTTCCTCGCCGCCTTCACCGCCGGTTGCCTGCTGGTGTTCGTCGCCACCCTGGCCTGGCGTCTGTGGCAGGGCCGCGAGCTGCCGGCGGCGAGCATCGACGGGCTCAGCGCCTCCTACGCCAACACCGGCTACATGGGCATCCCGCTGTGCCTGCTGGTGTTCGGCCAGGACGGCCTGGAGCCGGCGCTGATCGCCTCGCTGCTGGTGGTCTGCGTGCTGTTCGCCGTCGCCGTGGTGTGCATCGAGGTCGGCCTGCAGAGCGAGAAGCACGTCGGCCGCGCGGTGCTGGTGGTGAGCCGCGCGCTGCTGAAGAACCCGCTGGTGGTCTCGCCGATCATCGGTGGCCTGTGGGCCGCCAGCGGCCTGGGGCTGGCCGAGCCGGTGGTGCATTTCCTCGACCTGCTGGCGGCGGCCACCACGCCCTGCGCGCTGATTTCCCTCGGCCTGTTCCTGGCGCAGAAGCAGGAGGGCCCGCAGGTCGGCGCCTGGCCGCTGGTGCTGGTCAAGCTGGTGGGGCAGCCGCTGCTGACCGGCGTGCTGGCCTACAAGGTGTTCGCCCTGCCGCCGTTGTGGGCCGATTCGGCGTTGTTGCTCAGCGCGCTGCCGACCGGCACCGGGCCGTACATGCTGGCGGAGTACTACAAGCGCGAGGCGCCGGTGGTGTCGCGCAGCATTCTGTTGTCGACGCTGGGGTCGTTGCTGACCTTGTCGCTGTGCCTGTTGTGGATTGCCCGTTGAGCCATGGTTGCGGCCACGCCGTGGTCAAGCCTGGCGTAGGGCGGAAAAAAACCGGGCCTGCCAAGCGCGGGGCTGGCAGGCCCGTTCGCAAACCGCTTGGCGCCGGCGCGGGGAGGGGACCCCGCGTGGCGCCGGACGCGCCCCTCAGGCGTATGGCCCGAATTGCGTCAGGGTTGCGATCAAGCCGGTTCGGCAAGCGCGCCAGTCGCGCGCACGGATCGTTGGCGGCCGGAAATCCGGTGGGCGTCGCCGGCCGGCGCGGTGCCCTTGTCGTAGGGCCTGGCCAGCAGCATATAGAGCACGCCCGCGCCCAGCACCACGGCGGTGGTGAGGAACATCGAGTAGTTGATGTACCAGGGCGCGTCGGGGCTGCGCGGCCAGACCATGTTGGCGATGGCGCCGGCGCCGTAGACCAGCGCGCCGACGTTCACCAGCGTGCCCCAGGGGCCCAGGCTGAACTGGCCGCCGGGCACCCAGCCCTTGGCGCGGGCGATCAGCGCGGCGACCACGATCAGCTGGAAGGCGACGTAGATGCCGATGGCGGCGAAGCCGACGATGGTGGCCGTGGCGTCGGCCATGAACAGGCCCAGGCAGACGATGGCCGCCGGCACCACGCCGCTGACGATCAGCGCGGCGGACGGCACCTGGTTGGCCGACAGGCGCTGCAGCACGCGGCTGCCGACGATCATCTCGTCACGGGCGTAGGCGAACAGCAGGCGGCTGGCGGCGGCCTGCAGGCTGAGCACGCAGGACACGAAGGACACCAGCACCACCGCCATCACCAGGCGCGAGCCCAGCGGGCCGAAGGCGTTGGCCAGGATGGTGGCGACCGGGTCGGTGTCCTCGCCGGCGAGCACCTTGTGCATGTCCGGCACCGAGAGGATCAGCGCCAGGCAAGCGAACATCGCGGCGGCGCCGCCGATGTAGATGGTCATGCGCATGGCCTTGGGGATGCGCTTGCCGGGGTTGGGGGTTTCCTCGGCGACGTCGCCGCAGGCCTCGAAGCCGTAGTACTGGAACAGCCCGGCCAGGGAGGCGGCGAGGAACGCCGGCAGGTAGGAACCCTGCGCCGCGCCGAGGCCGAAGGTGTCGAAGAGCACGCTGAACGGCTGGTGGCGCTCGAAGATCAGCAGGTAGCCGCCGACCAGGATGGCGCCGACCAGCTCGCAGAGGAAGCCGAACATCGCCACCCGCGCCAGCAGCTTGGTGCCCACCAGGTTGAGGCCGGTGGAGACCAGGATCAGCACCAGGGCGATGTAGATGCTGACGTCCGCGCTCGGCGTGAAGCCCAGCAGCGCCGCCAGGTAGGGCCCGGCGCCGACCGAGACGCCGGCGATGGTGGCGCACAGTGCCCAGGCGTACACCCAGCCGACCATCCACGCCCAGCGCTTGCCCACCAGGCGCCGCGCCCAGGGGTAGACGCCGCCGGAGATCGGGAACTGCGAGACCACCTCGCCGAACACCAGGCACACCA
The DNA here is from genome assembly GCF_022760135.1 of Pseudomonas sp. M1. NCBI lineage: Bacteria > Pseudomonadati > Pseudomonadota > Gammaproteobacteria > Pseudomonadales > Pseudomonadaceae > Pseudomonas > Pseudomonas sp. M1. The sequence goes on along the minus strand of NZ_CP094343.1, from coordinate 6,486,381 downwards.
GCAGTTGGCCGAGGCCGATCAGCAGGTACGACCAGAACATCGGCGGGCCGCCGGCGGCCAGGCACAGGCCGAACAGGGTGTAGACGCCGACGACCGGCGACAGGTAGGTGAAGCCCAGGGAGAAGTTCTCCCACAGGCTCATGCTGCGCTCGAAGTTCGAGCTGTAGCCGAGGGCGGCGAGCTGCTCGGCATCGGAATCGGTTACGCCAGCGGCACGCTTGGCAGGGGACCCACTCATCGTTGTTTCCTCTCAGGGGGTAATGGGCAGTGGCGGATTGTCTGCGGCGGAGCTTGCGCATCCGCCGCTGCCCTCTACGGGCTCATTGTCGTTATGGAAAGCGCGGCGCTTATTTGCCGTCGTCGTACTGCGAGAGCCATTCCACCGCGGCGTCGCGGTAGCGGGTGAAGCCCTTGTAGTCCACCAGTTCCTGGTTGAGGGACTTGAGCACGCGGTGCATGCGCCTGGCCCAGGCGGGGTTGCTGGCGATGTCCTGCAGGCTCAGCAGGTAGGTGCGGATCGGGAACACGATGGCGTTGCTGCGCGGCAGGCGGTGCAGCGGCTGCAGCTCGATGCGCAGGTAGACCTTCTCGCCGGCGTTCTCGGCGGTCACCGTGGTGCGGTCCGGGGCCCAGTCCGGCAGGCTCTCGGCGGACACGTCCAGGCGCGGGTTGACCGTCAGCGACCAGTTCAGGCGGCGCACCGGGTGGCCGTTGCGCAGGCGCAGGAGGAACTTCAGCGCGCGGTCGAGCATGCCGGTTTCCTTCACCAGCGGCACCGGGCCGTGGTACTCGTGCCAGGCCATGCCCAGGTTGAAGCGCAGCGAGTAGTCGGCGCGCTGGGTGGCGATGCCGGCGCCCCAGTACAGGGTGCCGTCGCGCTCCTCCTGCAGCACCCAGTCGCCCTGGGCCTGGCGGGTGATGTATTCCATCGGCTCGTAGGGCAGGGTGGCCGGGTCGCCGAAGGTGAAGGTGTCGTCGATGCCCAGCAGCTTGTTGGTCCAGTGCCAGCGGGTGCCGTCGCGCTCCAGGGCGAAGTACTCCGGGTAATCCTTGGCGTAGGACTCCATGATCAGCTCCAGCAGGTCCCACTGCGCCTCCATCATGTGCGGCGCCGAGACGTAGTGCATGCCCGGGTCCTTCTCCAGGGTGATGGCGCGGTCGCGGCACTCGCTGATGTAGTGCTCGTCGATGTCGAACACCGCACGGAAGGCGCCGTCGCCCACGGAGACGTGGGGTTCCAGGTTCATCGAGTACATGTACTCGTCGTCCGGGAAGGGGAAGGGCGCGCGGGCGATGCACGCGGGGCTGTTGGCGTAGGTGTAGTCGTCGCGGTAGGTTTCGTCGGGGCGGAATTGGATGGTCATGGTCGTTCTCCGGCTCAGCAGTCGATGACCAGCCGCGAGCACTTGGCGCGCGACACGCAGGGCATGATTTTCTTGTTGGCGGCCTTGTCCTCGTCGGACAGCCAGTCGTCGGTGTGGAGGATCTCGCCGTCCAGCTCCAGGACGTTGGTCTCGCACATGCCGCAGGCGCCGCCGCGGCACAGGTAGGGAATCTCGTGGCCGGCGGCCTCGGCGGCCTCCAGCAGGCTCTGGTCGGGCGACACCTCGATGGTCGCGCCGCTGCGCGCCAGGGTGACCTTGAACGGCTCGCCGGAACTGCCCTGTTCGAGGAAGCGCTCGTAGTGGATGTGGCTGTCGGTCCAGCCGTGGGCGTGGGCCGCGTCTATGGTGGCCTGGATCATGCCCTCGGGGCCGCAGACGTACACGTCGCTGCCCAGCGGGCGGTCGGCCAGCACGGCGGAGATGTTCAGGCGCTCGCCGCGGTCGTCGCGGTACAGGCGCACGGCATCGCCGTATTCGCGCGCCAGTTCCTCGCCGAGGCGCGCGTGTTCCGCGCCGCGCACCGCCAGGTGCACTTCGAACGGGGTGCCGCGCAGGCGCAGCTCGGCCAGCTGCGAGCACACCGGGGTGATGCCCACGCCGCCGGCGATGAACAGGTGCAGGCGCGCGTGCTTGCTCAGCGGGAACAGGTTCACCGGGCGGAGGATTTCCAGCTCGTCGCCTTCCTTCACTGCATCGTGCATGCGCCTGGAGCCGCCACGGCCGTCTTCCACGCGGCGCACGGCGATCTGGTAGGCGCTGGCGTCGTAGGGCGAACTCATCAGCGAGTAGGCGTTGCGGTAGGTGCCGCCGTCGTGGGGGATCAGCACCACCACGTTGCTGCCGCCGGAGAAGGGCGTGAGCTGGCCGCCGTCGCGCGGCACCAGGGTGAAACGCTTGATCTCCGGGGTCACCTGCTCGATGCGGGCGACGCGGACGTTGAGGGTTCCGCTGGACTGGCTCATGTGTCGAGTTCCTCGGCTGCCGGCAGCTCGCCGGGGACTTCGGCGTCGGCCTTGACCGCCTGGAAGGCGGCGAGGCGGCGGGAGTAGTGGTCGCGGACCACCAGGGTGCGGGCGCAGTGCGGGCAGATGAACACGCGCTGGGTGACGTTCTCGGTGTAGCCGTCGCAGTGCACGCACCAGACGCGGCGCACGAAGGAGCCGCAGTGCTCGCGCAGCACCTCGTCCCGGTTCAGGTTGATCGCATCGGCCGCCTGCATGGCGGTGCCGATGAAGCTTTCCGAGCCGGCCAGGTACAGGCGGGTGCCCATGCGCGACTGGCCGAGCAGGGCGTGCAGGTCGTCGACCAGCGAGCGGTTGCTCGGGTAGACGCTCAGCTCGACGTCGGCGATGTCGCGCAGCGCGGCCAGATGGTTCTGCCCGGAGAAGGATTCGGTGGAATAGAGCACGCGGATGGGCGCGCTGCGCGGCATTTCGGCCAGCAGCCGGAGCATGGCGCTGCCGCCGCTGCCCTGGCCGGCGACTATGTGGTTGCTGCCGGCGAGCGGGCGCAGGTCGTCGTAGACCGGCCTGCTCTTGATACCTGTGATGAGCATTGTTGTTGTGCCTCCAGAACTGCCGGCAACCCCGGTCGGGGATGCCTGGCGCGATTCGAGGACCCGCGCACGGTCACGGGTCGATGGAGGTGGAGCACAGGGTGTGCCAAGAAATTAAGTTGTTGAAAATTAATGGATTATTGTTTTTGAGGGGAGGGAATGTAAGCAGAAATGACAAGGGGATAGGCAGAAATGCAGCGTTGGTGGGGGTGGTTATCCTGTGGGGGTGGTGTGTGAGGTTGGCGCCGCCCCTCTCCCTAACCCTCTCCCTGAAGGGAGAGGGGACCGTTGGGCAGAACCGGGTATTACGGAGTTAGCCGGCAGCTCTGATGGTTTCCGGCTAAAGCCATGCTCATCTCGGCACGGACAAGCCCCCTCTCCCTTCAGGGAGAGGGCTGGGGAGAGGGGAGGGAGGTCTGCGTAATGCCAATGCACCCGGCAAACGCCATTCGCAGTCAGGGCCCCGACGTTGCAGGTGAGCACGGCTTCTCGTAGGAGCGAGCTTGCTCGCGAACCGCATGGCACCGCGTTTGTTCGCGAGCAAGCTCGCTCCTACAAGAGCAGCCTGCCGCTCAATCCCTCTGCAACTTCCGAATCAAGGTCCCGACGTCGATCCCCAGGTGCTGCGCCGCCTTGCGCTTGCTGCCGCACAGGCGCACGGCCTGGAGGATCACCTGGCGCTCGAAGCGCTGCACCTGCGCCTTGAGCGGTTCGTCGGCGCTGGCGAAGGGCAGCGGTTCTTCCTCCCCGGCGGACACGGCCTGGCCCAGCAGCTCCGGTGGCAGGTGCTGTTCCTCGGCGACGTCGTCGGCCAGCACCGCCAGGCGTTCGAAGATGTTCACCAGCTCGCGGATGTTGCCCGGGAAGTCATGGCCCAGCAGGCGTTGGCGGCAGGCCGTGGACAGCCGCAGGGGCGGCTGGCGGTCGCGGTTGATGCGGGCCAGGAGGATGTCCATCAGCACCGGCAGGTCGTCGCGGTGGGCACGCAGCGGCGGGATGTCCACCGGCAGCACGGCCAGGCGGTAGTAGAGGTCGGCGCGGAACAGGCCGGCGGACACCTGTGCCTTGAGGTCCTTGTTAGTGGCGGCGATCACCTGCACCTGGACCTTCTTCGCCAGCGGCGAGCCCACCGGCTGGATGGTGCCGTCGTCAAGGAACTTGAGCAGCTTGGCCTGCACCTGCAGGGGGATCTCGCCGATCTCGTCGAGGAACAGCGTGCCGCCGGCGGCGCTCTCGATGTAGCCGCGCTTGCCCTGCTGCAGCGCGCCGGTGAAGGCGCCGCGCTCGTAGCCGAACATCTCCGACTCGAACAGCGTCTCGGGGATGCTCGCGCAGTTCACGTCGACGAAGGGCCGGTCGCCCCAGCCGGCGGCGCGGTGGATGTGCCGGGCGATGGCGGTCTTGCCCACGCCCGGCTCGCCGAGCAGCAGCAGGCGGGCGCGGCGGCGGAAGGCGCGCACGCCCATGTCGGCGATGTCCGAGAGCAGCGGCGACATGTGCAGCGCGTTGTCCTGCGGGTCGCCCAGGCTCGCCGGGCCGTCCGCCAGCGACGGCGCCGGGGCGCCGCGGCCGGCGCTTTCGCGCGCTTCGTATTCGCGCTGGATCAGCAGCGTGTAGGGCTTCTCGTAGGCGCCGGCGGGCACGCTCTGCAGGCGGGTGAGGAACAGCCGGCCGTCGCGCGAGCGCGTCAGCGCGCTCTTGCCGCCGCGGCGCACGGCCTGCAGGAAGTCGTCGAACTGCAGCGCCGAGCGCTGGTAGAAGTCGCTGTCGCTCAGGCCCAGCACGTCCTGGCGCGCCACGCGGTTGATGCGCTCGGCGGCCAGGTTGAGGAAGCGCACCCGGGAGTCGCCGTCGCAGACGACCAGCGCCTCGCCGAAGCCGTCGAGCAGGGCGTGCAGCGCCGGCGCCTCCAGCAGCGCGGCGAGCATCTCGGCGCTGACGTTGACCGACGAGCGCATGCCCATGCGCATCGGCGCGAAGAAGCCCTCGCCGCTCATGGGTGCAGCTCTGCCGGCCGGCGCTCGACGCCGTCCGGGCGCAGCACCACCACGCGCCAGGCCTGGTCCTCGCGGATCAGGATGCGCGAGCAGTGGCTGTCGAAGGTGCGGTAGCGGCCGTACTGGTCGGGCAGCTCCAGGCGCTGCCAGGTGCGCTCGGGCAGCGGCAGGCGGTCGAGGGTGGCGGCCACGCCGGCGGCGCGGGTGATGCCGAACACCTGCTCGAAGGCGGCGTTGCGCCATTGCGGCTGGGCGGCTTCGTCGATCACCAGCACCGCGTCGGGCACCGCGTCGAACACCCGGCGCAGGGCCTCGATGCGTTGTTCGGCGTCGTGCTGCATGCGCAGCTCCTGGCTGACGTCGCGCAGGCTGCCCCACATGCGCAGCAGGCGGCCGTTGTGGATGCTGGCGCGCACGTCGTTCTCCACGTAGGCCGGCGAGCCGTCGTGGCGGCGGTCCACCGAGAGCGCGCCGTCGACGTGGAAATCGGCCTCGATCAGCCGCCGCACGAACTCCTCGTTGGCCGGGCTGCGCGGCCAGTACAGGCGCACCGGCTGCTGGCCGAAGTCGACGTCGGCGGGCATCTCGTAGATGGCCGCCATGGCGCGGTTGCACATGCGCCAGTAGGAGCGGTTCTCGAACACCTGGCGGACGATCTCGTCCGGCGTCTGGCGCACGTCCACCGGCTCGGCGAACTCGATGCACCAGTAGGCCACCTTGGCGCTGTAGAGCATCTGGCTCATGACTTCGTTGGCGTTCTGCAGCTCGCCCAGGCGCCGGCTGATGCCGCCCAGGGGCATCTTCACCAGGTGCAGGCGCGCCGGCTCGCCGTCGCGCCACTGCAGCACGCCGCTGGCCAGCACCGGCAGCAGGCCGCCGTTGTGGCGGATCAGCGTCAGCTCCAGGTCCTGCACCCGTTCGTCGGCCGGCGGGTTGGCGAAGAGCTGCTGCAGGGCGCGCACCGAATCGGCGGTGTAGACCTGTTCCATGCCCTGGCCGTGCAGCGCGCCGGGCGGGTAGCCGAGCTGGTCGCTCTGCTCGGCGGAGACGTCGAGGAAGCGGCCATCCGCGGCGATGCTGTCGGCCAGCAGCAGGCCACGGTCGAGCAGCAGGCGTAGCGGGTCCATCTGGGATTCTCCATGGGGGATGACGGGACCGGCGCGGTGGCGCGGGCCAGTCGTCTACCCAGGCAGGTTGCATGCCAGGACGCGGAGCCCGCGGCATGGGGCCCCGCGGCCTGGCGCCGTGGCGACTGTATGCAGAAATGCAGCAGCGTTTGCGTTTGCGCAGCGCCCTCGGGCAAGCGTAGCGCCTCCCCGGGAAAGGCGTAAGACAGGACTTTGGCCTAGTACACGCCCATTAACATGGCATGTTAATCTGATGCGCATTCTTCCGCGGAGGAGTGGACGATGATCGCCGTACGTGACGCCTGGGCGGCCGGGCTTCTGAAGTTGCAGAACTGGCCACGCAACCTGCTGGCCGGGGTCATCGTCGGGGTGGTCGCGCTGCCCCTGGCCATGGCCTTCGCCATCGCCTCCGGGGTCAAGCCCGAGCAGGGCCTGTACACGGCCATAGTGGCGGGCATCGCGGTGTCGCTGTTCGGCGGCAGCCGGGTGCAGATCGCCGGGCCCACCGGCGCCTTCATCGTCATCCTCGCCGGCATCACCGCGCGCTACGGCGTCGACGGCCTGCAGCTGGCCACGCTGATGGCCGGGGTGATCCTCCTGCTGCTGGGCATCACCCGCCTGGGCAGCGTCATCAAGTACATTCCCGACCCGGTCATCGTCGGCTTCACCGCCGGCATCGGGGTGATCATCTGGGTCGGCCAGTGGAAGGACTTCTTCGGCCTGCCGGCGGTGGGCGGCGAGCACTTCCACCAGAAGCTCTGGCACCTGCTGCAGGCGCTGCCGCAGCTGCACCCGGCGACCACACTGCTGGCCCTCCTCGGCCTGGCCGCTGTGCTCTACGGCCCGCGCCTGCCGTACCTGGGGCGGGTGCCGGGGCCGTTGCTGGCGATGGTGCTGGTCAGCGTGCTGCAGGCGCTGTTCCAGTTCGACGGCGTGGCCACCATCGGCAGCGCCTTCGGCGGCATCCCCCGCGGCCTGCCGGTGCCGAGCCTGCCGGAGATCAGCCTGCCGCGGATGCTGGAGCTGATCGGCCCGGCCTTCGCCATCGCCATGCTCGGGGCCATCGAGTCGCTGCTTTCGGCGGTGGTCGCCGATGGCATGGCCGGCACCCGCCACGACTCCAACCAGGAGCTGGTCGGCCAGGGCATCGCCAACCTGCTGGCGCCGCTGTTCGGCGGCTTCGCCGCCACCGGCGCCATCGCCCGCACCGCCACCAACATCCGCAACGGCGGCAACAGCCCGATCGCCGGGGTGGCCCACGCGGCGACCCTGGTGCTGATCATCCTGTTCCTCGCCCCGCTGGCCTCGAGCATCCCGCTGTGCGCGCTGGCGGCGATCCTCTTCGTGGTGGCCTGGAACATGAGCGAGGCCCGCCACTTCGTGCGCATGCTGCGCCGCGCGCCCAGGGCCGACGTGGCCATCCTGCTGATCACCTTCGGCCTGACGGTGTTCAGCGACCTGGTGATCGCGGTGAACATCGGGGTGATCCTGGCGATGCTGCTGTTCATGCGGCGCATGGCCTCCTCGGTGGAGGTGCTGCAACAGGGCAGCGCCGAGCTGCGGGACGAACTGCAAGGCGCATTGCCGCCGGGCGTGCTGGTCTACACCATCGAGGGGCCGCTGTTCTTTGGCGCCGCGGAAACCTTCGAGCGTGCCCTGGCGCAGACCCGCAGCGATCCGCAGTTGCTGGTGATCCGCCTGAGGCGGGTGCCGTTCATGGACATCACCGGGATGCAGACGCTGGAGGAGATGATCCAGCAACTGCGCAAGCGCGGGGTGACGGTGAAACTCTGCGAGGCCAACCCGCGGGTGCGGCACAAGCTGGTGCGGGCGGGGATCATCGAGGCGGTGGGTAGGCGGAATTACCACGCCAGTTTTGCCATGGCGCTAGCGGCCTGCGAGGGGCGGGAGGAGGAGGGGGTTTCTTCGTAGGAAGGATTCGGCGCCGCCTGGGAGCAATCGCGGACGGAGTCCGCTCCTATGGTTCCAGGAAGCACGGCTTTTCGTAGGATGGCGTTGAGCGAAGCGATACCCATCAGCGCAACCGCATGGGTTTCGCAAGCTCAACCCATCCTACGAAAAGCGCCCCGGCGCGGCTTGCAAGACAGTTGTTCCTACGCCCGCCGGCAAACGCAACGTCCGTAGGATGGGTTGAGCGAAGCGATACCCATCACCACACTCCGCATGGGTTTCGCAGGCTCAACCCATCCTACGAAAAGCGCTGGCGAGACCGGGCCCAGGGAAGCACGGGCGTAGGAGCGGACTCCGTCCGCGATCGAGCCGGCAGGCTGCTCCGGACTGGCCGGCGGCCCTCAATCCTGTCCGCCCACCTTCGGCTGCGTGGCATAGCTCACCCCGTGGCTCTCCAGGTAATCGCGGATCAACTGGCGAACCACCTGGGACGGTGTCAGGTCCTGGCTGGCGCAGAGTTCCTCGAAGGCCTTCTTCTTCACCGGGTCGATCAGGACGGTCAGGCGGGCGGTGCGGTTTTCCATGGGTTCTACTTGTTCGGTTCGCGGATGTTAATCAAATTCTAATGCCCCATCCGCGCCCCTGTCATGGCGCCGTCCGCCGCAGCCGCCGCGGGCTCACTGTTCGCCGCGGATGTACTGCTCCAGCTGCTGGATCAGCTGGGCCTGCTCGGCGATGGCTTCCTTGACCAGGTCGCCGATGGACAGCAGGCCCACCAGTTGGCCGTTCTCCACCACCGGCAGGTGGCGCAGGTGGCGCTCGGTCATGATGCTCATGCAGGTGTCGACGTTCTGCTGCGAATCCACCGTGACCACCGGCGAACTCATGATGGCGCTGACCGGGGTGCCCACCGAGCTGCGGCCCTGGAGGATCATCTTGCGCGCGTAGTCGCGTTCGCTGACCACGCCCACCACCTGGCCGTTGTCCACCACCGGCAGGGCGCCGACGTTCTTCACCGCCATCACCCGCAGGGCGTCGAGCACCATCTCGTGCGGGCCTATGGTGTGCACCTGCTGGCTCTGCTTGGCGTGGAGGAGCTGTGCGACGGTCTTCATGCTGGATGTCCTTCTGCTGTTGTGCGCAGGGCTATTACCCCGGGGTGGCGACAGGATCGGCAAGCGAGGCTTCCCGCACAATGCTGGAAACGGCATCGCCCCCATAGGAAAACGTCATGACCTTCCTTCTGACTTATAGCCAAATGCGCCGCGCCGCGCGACCGCCGAGGCTTTGCGCGGGGCCGGCGAGGCCGTAGCATTGAGGCCTGCCGCACCCCGCCTGCCGAGATAGCACCATGCACGACGACGACATCGACCTCCCCGAGCCGGAGCACGAGCACCTGCTCGACCACGAGTGGGACGAGGATTCCCCGGAGGATTTCGAGCACGACGCCACCGGCCTGCGCGACGAGCCCGAGGACGCTGAGGACGACTGGGACGACGAGGACAGCGACGCCCACTGGCACGACGACTGAGGCGCGCCGGCGCTCACTGCGAAGTGATGCGCCGGTATTCGTTCTGGTACTGGTCGAACGGCAGGTTGCTGCGCTGCAGCTTCTGCAGCTGGCGCTCCTGGTTCTCCACTGCCACCACCGGCTTGGCCGCCGCCTCCCGGCTGGCCACCGACTGGCCGGGCGCCGGGGCCGGCGCGGGGCGGGCCGGTTGCTCGGCCGGCGTGCTGGCCGGCATGGGCGCTGCCGGTAGCGGGTCGCGCTTGGCGATGCGCTGGGCGCTTTCGACTTCCTCGATGATCGCCTTGGAAATGTCCTTGAGCTGGCCTTCCAGCGCCTCGGGTTCGGCGGAGTCGGTCTCGTAGCGGCGCGAGCCCATCAGCCGGCCGCTGGGGCCGTCGGTGAAGCGCACGTTGACGCGCAGGCTGCCCTTGCCCAGGCCGTCGCCGTCGGCCTGCTGGCGCAGGCGGTCGACTTCCACCACCAGCAGCGTCGCCGGCAGCGCGGTGGGGGTCACCGCGCCGGCCTGCTCGCCCAACTGGTAGTCGGACGAGGCCGCGCGGTCCGTGAGGATGCGCCGCCAGGCGCTGGTCAGCCGCGTCCAGCCCGGCGTCGCGGTCACGCTGGGGTCGCCCTGGAAGTTCACCAGCAGGCGGTTGCGGGTGTCGGCATAGGTGCTGATGGGGGAGAGCGCGTCGGCGCGCTTCACATCCGCCGCGCAGCCGGCCAGGCCGGCCACGAGGAGCAGTACGAAACAGGTACGCACGATGGCCTCCTTGGAAAATGCACGGGCCGGGAGGTGCAAGTCTAGTCGGTGCTTTGGCGCTTGCAGGGCGCGGCGGCACATTTCCGTCGCCCGGCTGTTCACCTGGCAACAGCGCATCAGCAGCTTGCCCGGCCGCGGACAGGACGATAACCCGGCGCCTGTTGCAAGTTCATGATCCGCAAGGCTTTCCGGCACTGGCACGGTTGCTGCTCCGGCCCAGGTGGAAGCCGCGTGGCGCCTGGCCGCGCGGCATGCAATCGCGCCACTCCCGGAGAGCAGAACCATGAGCCAGCAACCCGTCCGCTTCGCCTACTGGGTGCCCAACGTCAGCGGCGGCCTCGTCGTCAGCAACATCGAGCAGCGCACCAGCTGGGACTTCGACTACAACCGCCGGCTGGCGCAGAGCGCCGAGAAGGCCGGTTTCGACTATGCCCTGTCGCAGATCCGCTTCACCGCCGGCTACGGCGCCGAGTACCAGCACGAGTCGGTGGCCATCAGCCACGCGCTGCTGGCGGCCACCGAGAAGCTCAAGGTGATCGCCGCCATCCTCCCCGGCCCGTGGAGCCCGGCGCTGGCGGCCAAGCAACTGGCGACCATCGACCAGCTGACCGGCGGCCGCATCGCGGTGAACATCGTTTCCGGCTGGTTCAAGGGCGAGTTCCACGCCATCGGCGAGCCCTGGCTGGAGCACGATGAGCGCTACCGCCGCTCCGAGGAATTCATCCGCGCGCTCAAGGGCATCTGGACCCAGGACAACTTCACCTTCAACGGCGACTTCTACCGCTTCCGCGACTACAGCCTCAAGCCCAAGCCGCTGCAGCGCCCGCACCCGGAAATCTTCCAGGGCGGCAGCTCGCGGGCCGCGCGCGACATGGCCGCGCGGGTGTCGGACTGGTACTTCACCAACGGCAACACGCTGGAAGGCATCAAGGCCCAGGTCGACGACATCCGCGCCAAGGCCGCGGCCAACGGCCACGCGGTGAAGATCGGGGTGAACGCCTTCATCATCGCCCGCGACAGCGAGGCCGAGGCCCGCGCGGTGCTGCAGGAGATCATCGACAAGGCCAACCCCGAGGCGGTCAACGCCTTCGGCCACGAGGTGAAGAACGCCGGCGCCGCCAGCCCGGAAGGCGAGGGCAACTGGGCCAAGTCCAGCTTCGAAGACCTGGTGCAGTACAACGACGGCTTCAAGACCAACCTGATCGGCACCCCGCGGCAGATCGCCGAACGCATCCTCGCGCTCAAGGCGGTGGGCGTGGACCTGGTGCTCTCCGGCTTCCTGCACTTCCAGGAAGAGGTGGAGTACTTCGGCGAGAAGGTCCTGCCGCTGGTGCGCGAGCTGGAAGCCGAGGCGCAGCGCAAGGCTGTTGCCTGACGGGCAACTGTTGGCTGCCGGACAGTGCTTCAACAAACAGTGTCCGGCCAGCGACTCGGCTGCCTTTTCCAGTCAGTAAGTTTCTGATTTATAGAGAGAAAATTTCGGGCATGGATCGTGCTCAGCCAGGACAGGGCCCGCTGCCGGGAGGTCCCGGCCCCACACGGGCCACTGTTCGCCATGAGGAAGACCATGTCCGTTTCTGCTGCCTATCCGATCAACCGCCCCGCCGCGCGGATCATCCGCGACGACGCCGAGGCCATCCGCGTCGCCCATGAGGTCGCCGAGCTGCTGCTGGCCGGCGCTTCCGAGCGCGACCTCAACCGCCTGGTGCCGGTGGAGATCGTCGACGCCTTCTCCAACAGCGGCCTGTGGGGCATCACGGTGCCGCGCGAATACGGCGGCGCCGAGGTGTCCCACGCCACCCTGGCCCAGGTCATCGCCATCGTCTCGGCGGCCGACCCGTCCCTGGGGCAGATCCCGCAGAACCACTACTGCCTGCTGGAGGACATCCGCCTGCAAGGCAGCGAGGAGCAGAAGCGGCACTTCTTCGCCCTGGTGCTGGAAGGCCACCGCTTCGCCAACGCGCTGTCGGAAACCGGCGGCAAGAACGTCCAGGACATCCGCACCCGCCTGGTCGCCGAGGGCGACGGCTACCGCATCGACGGCCGCAAGGGCTACTGCACCGGCTCGCTCTACGCGCACTGGCTGGGCGTGCTGGCGCTGGACGAGCAGGACCGCGCGCAGCTGGCCTTCGTCCCGCGGGAAAGCGCCGGGCTGACGGTGGTGGACGACTGGGACAGCATCGGCCAGCGCACCACCTCCAGCGGCAGCGTGCTGCTGGACGGCCTGCGCGTGCCGGCCTTCCACCTGTTCCCCAGCTACCGCTCCTACGAGAGCCCGACCCTGGCCGGACCCTTCGCCCAGATCACCACCGCCGCCATCGACGCCGGCATCGCCCGCGCGGCGTTGCGCGACACCATCGCCTTCGTCCGCGAGCAGGCGCGCCCGTGGATCGACGCGGGCGTGGAGAAGGCCAGCGAGGACCCGCTGACCATCATCCAGGTCGGCGGCCTGGACATCCGCCTGGAAGCCGCCGAAGCCCTGCTGGAACGCGCCGGCCTCGTGCTCGACGCCGGCAAGGCGGCGCCCGACGAGGACAAGGTGGCTGCCGCCTCCCTGGCCGTGGCGCGGGCCAAGGTGCTGACCACCGAGATCGCCATCGAGGCGAGCAACAAGCTGTTCGAACTCGGCGGCACCCGCTCCACCCTGCGCAAGCACAACCTCGACCGCCACTGGCGCAACGCCCGCGTGCACACCCTGCACGACCCGGTGCGCTGGAAGTACCACCTGGTCGGCAACTGGCTGCTCAACGGCAAGCGCCCGCCGCGCCACGACTGGAACTGAGGGGGCGCCATGAGCAAGCAGATACGCCTCAACGCCTTCGCCATGAACACCGTCGGCCACCTCTCGCCCGGCCTCTGGCGCCACCCGCGCGACCAGGCGCGGCGCTACACCGACATCCACTACTGGGTCGAGCTGGCCAAGACCCTGGAACGCGGCAAGCTCGACGGCCTGTTCATCGCCGACGTGCTGGGCGTCTATGACGTCTACGGCGGCAATGCCGACGCCGCGCTGCGCACTGGCGCGCAGGTGCCGGTGAACGACCCGCTGCAACTGGTCCCGGCGATGGCCGCGGCTACGCGCCACCTGGGCTTCGGCGTGACCGCCTCGGTGTCCTTCGAGCACCCGTTCCCCTTCGCCCGGCGCATGTCCACCCTCGACCACCTGACCGGCGGCCGCGCCGGCTGGAACATCGTCACCTCGTACCTGGCCAGCGGCGCGCGCAACCTCGGCCAGCAGCGCCAGCTGTCCCACGACCAGCGCTACGCCCTGGCCGACGAGTACCTGCAGGTCTGCTACAAGCTGTGGGAAACCAGCTGGGAAGACGACGCCGTGGTCGCCGACCGCGACAGCGGCGTCTATGCCGAGCCGTCCAAGGTCCACGGCATCCGCCACGAAGGCGAATACTTCCAGGTGCCCGGCTTCCACCTTTGCGAACCCTCGCCGCAGCGCACCCCGGTGCTCTACCAGGCCGGCGCCTCCAGCCGTGGCCGGGCCTTCGCCGCGGCCAACGCCGAGTGCGTGTTCGTCGCCGCGCCGAGCAAGGCGGTGCTGAAGAAGCAGGTGGCCGACCTGCGCGAAGCGGTGCGCGCCGCCGGGCGCGAGCCGGGCGACGTGCTGGTGCTGGAACAGCTCACGGTGATAGTCGCGCCGACCGACGCCGAGGCCCTGGCGCGCCTGGCCGAGTACCGCGAGTACGCCAGCGCCAGCGGCGCCCTGACGCTGATGTCCGGCTGGACCGGCATCGACTTCGCCGAATACGCCCCCGGCCAGGTGCTGCGCGAGGTGCCCAGCGACGCCATCCAGTCGGCGGTGGAAGCCTTCACCCGCGCCGACCCGACGCGCACCTGGACCACCGCCGAGATCGCCGACTACTGCGCCATCGGCGGCGACGGCCCGGTGCTGGTGGGCTCGCCGCGGACCGTGGCCGACCAGCTGCAGGAGTGGGTGGCGGAAACCGACGTCGATGGCTTCAACCTGGCCGGCGTGGTAATGCCGGAGACCTTCGAGGCGGTGGTCGACCTGCTGGTGCCGGAGCTGCAGGCCCGCGGCCTGTTCAAGCGCGACTACGCCGAAGGCACCCTGCGCCACAAGCTGTTCGGCGCCGGCGACCGCCTGGCCGCGCCGCACCCGGTCGCGGCCCTGCGCGAGGAGGCCCGGCGATGAACGAGTGGCTGGCCAACGTCGACTGGAGCGAGATCGCCCAGGCCTGTCTGGACACCCTGAGCATGCTCGGCGCGGCCCTGGGCTGCACCGTGCTGCTGGGGCTGCCGCTGGGCGTGCTGCTGTACCTCACCGGCCAACGCCAGCTGCTCGACTCGCCGCGCCTGTACCGGGTGCTCTCGGTGCTGGCCAACGTGCTGCGCTCGATGCCCTTCATCATCCTGCTGATCGTGCTGATCCCCGCCACCGAGCTGCTCACCGGCACCTCGCTGGGCGTGCGCGGCGCCATCCCGCCGTTGGTGGTGGGCTGCACGCCGTTCTTCGCGCGGCTGGTGGAAAGCTCGCTGCGCGAGGTCGACCGCGGGCTGGTGGAGGCGGTGCAGGCGATGGGCGCGAGCACCCGGCAGATCGTCTTCCACACCCTGCTGCCGGAAGCGCGCACCGGGCTGATCGCCGCCATCACCGTGACCGCCATCGTGCTGGTCGACTACACGGCCATGGCCGGGGTGGTCGGCGGCGGTGGCCTGGGCGACCTGGCCATCCGCTTCGGCTACCAGCGTTTCCAGACCGACGTCATGGTGGTCACCGTGCTGCTGCTGATCCTGCTGGTGCAGGCCCTGCAGATGAGCGGCGACCGCCTGGTGCGCCACTACACCCGGCGCTGAACCCAAACACCCGCTCGCGGCGGCCGGGAAAACGCCGCCGCTGGCCCCACGTCCAACCCACGACGGCCATTCCAAGAAACCACTGATCGGAGCAAACAGCATGAAGAAAGTCCTGGCCGCCCTGGCTGCCGTAATAGCCATCAACGCCCACGCCAACGAACACCTCGTCGTTGGCGCCACCCCGGTGCCTCACGCGGAAATCCTCGAATTCGTCAAACCGGCCCTGGCCAAGCAAGGCGTGGACCTGGAGGTGAAGGTGTTCAACGACTTCATCCAGCCCAACCTGCAGCTGGCGAAGAAGAACCTCGACGCCAACTACTACCAGTACCGCCCGTTCCTCGACGACTTCAACAAGACCCGCCACACCAACCTGGTGCCGGTGGTGGGCGTGCACATCGAGCCCTTCGGCGCCTACTCGGCCAAGTACAAGAGCCTGAGCGAGCTGCCCGATGGCGCCAGCGTGGCCATCCCCAACGACCCGGTGAACACCGGCCGCGCGCTGGTGCTGCTGGCCGAGGCCGGGCTGATCAAGCTCAAGGACCCGAGCAATCCGCAGTCCACCGAGCGCGACATCGTCGACAACCCCAAACACCTGAAGATTCGCGAGCTGGAAGGCGCCATGCTGGCGCGCTCGGTGAAGCAGGTCGACCTGGCCTTCGTCTTCGCCAACTACGCGCTGGAAGCCGGCATCGACATCAAGAGCGCGCTGATCGTCGAGAAGGGCAAGGACCTCTACGTCGAGTTCCTGGTGGCGCGTCCGGACAACATCCAGGACCCGGGCATCCAGAAGCTGGCCAAGGCGCTCAACTCGCCGGAAGTGCGCAACTTCATCCTGACCCGCTACAAGGGCGAGATCGCCCCCGGCTTCTGATGTGACCCGGCGCGGCGCCCAGGACGGGCGCCGCGCCCGGCAGGAACGCACCCATGGTCAGCTTCAATCATTCGCAGCCCCTGGCGGCTGCCACCCACATCCGCCTGCGCGGCCTGGCCAAGCACTACCTGGCCGGCGGCCGGGAAGTGCAGGCGCTGCACGGCATCGACCTGGAGATCCGCCGCGGCGAGGTGTTCGGCATCATCGGCCGCAGCGGCGCCGGCAAGTCCTCGCTGCTGCGCTCGCTCAACCGCCTGGAGCGGCCCAGCGCCGGCCAGGTGCTGGTCGACGGAGAGGACATCGGCGCCTTCGACGACGCGCGCCTGGCGCAGCTGCGCCGGCGCACCGGGATGATCTTCCAGCACTTCAACCTGATGGCCTCGCGCAGCGTTGGCGACAACGTCGCGCTGCCCCTGGTGTTGGCCGGCGTGCCGCGCGCCGAGCGCGAGCGGCGGGTGGCCGAGCTGTTGCGGCTGGTGGGCCTGGCGGACAAGCGCGAGGCCTACCCGGCGCAGCTTTCCGGCGGGCAGAAGCAGCGAGTCGGCATCGCCCGCGCGCTGGTGCTGCAACCGGATCTGCTGCTGTGCGACGAAGCCACCTCGGCGCTGGACCCGGAAAGCACCCAGTCGATCCTCGCGCTGCTGCGCGACATCAACCGTCGCCTGGGCCTGACCATCGTCCTCATCACCCACGAGATGGAAGTCATCCGCGACCTCTGCGACCGCGTGGTGGTGCTGGAGCGCGGCCGGGTGGTGGAGCAGGGTGAGGTCTGGGAAGTGTTCGGCGACCCGCGCCACGAAGTGACGCGCAGCCTGCTCGGCACCTTGCACCACGACGCCGACGGCGAAGCGGCGGGCGAGGGCCTGCTGCTGGACCTGCACTACAGCGGCGGCAGCGCCCGCGAACCGGAGCCGGCCGCCATCGGCCGCGAACTGGGCTACGAAGTGCGCCTGGTGCAGGCCAGCCTGGAGCGCATCCAGGGCCGCTCCCTGGGCAGCCTGCGGCTGCGTGTGGCGGCGCCGGTGGCGGAGCGCGAGGCGGTAGTGGCGCGCGCGAAGGCGCTGGCGGATCGGGTCAGCCTGGTGGGCAGTGCCTGACGGGGCTCAGATGGACAGCCGCACCACGCGGTTGTCCAGCGCCTGCTCCGGGCCGCGGCGCTTGTTCACCACCAGCTCGCCGATGGCGATCAGCCGCGTGCGGGTGACGTTGCGCGACAGGCCCAGCAGGTTGGCGGTGTGCACCTGGTTGTGGTGGCAGAAGCGGTAGGCGGCGCGCAGCAGGCTTTCCTCGACGCGTTCGTAGAGCGCCCCGGCGGATTCCTCGAACAGCCGGCGGAAGGCGCGTTGCAGCAGTTCCTCGGCGGACTCGCCGCCACTGGCCGCGGGGCTGCCGGCATGGCCGGCGGGGGCCTCCTCCTGGCGTTCCAGGCGCAGGTTGGACAGGCGCAGGTCGTCCTCGCGCACCAGGCCGTCGCGGCAGGTCAGCAGGCTGTGGTGGATGACGTTCTCCAGCTCGCGGATGTTGCCCGGCCAGCCGTAGCCCACCAGCTTGCGCTCGGCCTCGGCGCTGAGCTGCACCTGGCCGTAGCCCAGGCGCTCGCTGTAGCTGCGGATGAAGTGGCGGGTCAGCGGCAGGATGTCGCCGGGGCGCTCGCGCAGCGGGTGCAGTTGCAGGGTGACGACGTTGAGGCGGTAGTACAGGTCCTCGCGGAAGTGCCCGGCGTTGATCGCCCGCTCCAGCTGCACGTTGGTGGCCGCCAGCACCCGCACGTTGATCGGGATGCTCTTGCGCGAGCCCAGGCGCACCACCTCGCGCTCCTGCAGCACGCGCAGCAGCTTGACCTGGATGGGCATCGGCAAATCGCCGATCTCGTCGAGGAACAGGGTGCCGCCGTCGGCCTCTTCGAACCAGCCGGCCTTGGCGCTCAGGGCGCCGGTGAAGGCGCCCTTCTCGTGGCCGAACAGCTCGGCCTCCACCAGGGATTCGGAGAAGGCCCCGCAGTTCACCGCGACGAAGGGCCCGTTGCGCCGCCCGCTGAGGTTGTGGATGTGCCGCGCCACCAGCTCCTTGCCCGTGCCGGTTTCGCCGATGATCAGGACGCTGGCCTCGCTGGGGGCGACCTGTTGCAGATGGGCGAGCAGCGCCTGCGATTTCGGGTCTTCGAAGACCTGTGCGGTCGCCCGGATCGAGGTGGCCAGTGCGGGGGAGGGGGGTAGCGTCAGCAGTTGCATGTCTCTGCCTCAGGAATAGAAGGTGGGTGTCGGCCGCGTACCGTTGAGCGCCCAGTCCCCCAGCTCGTGGAGCTTGTAGTCCAGCGGGTCGTGCAGGGACTGGGTGCGCAGGTTGCGCCAGAAGCGGTCCAGGCGCAGCGAGGCGTGGGTGGCGCGGGCGCCGGTGACCTCGAACAGGCGGTTGCAGATGTCCAGGCCGGCGCGGCTGGCGGCGACCTTGGCGGTGGCGATGGCCACCGCCAGCTGCGCGCGCTCCTCGGCGCCCAATGCGTGTTCCTTGCGCCAGGCTTCGTCCAGCAGCGCGGCGGCGCGCTGCACCAGCAGGCGCACGCTCTCCAGGCCGACCCAGAACTCGCCGTAGTGGCGCAGCACGTACGGGTCCTCGCCGACGCTGCGGGCGCTGGAGCGGAACCACGGGCGGCTTTCCTTGAGGCTGTACTGCCGCGCCTCCTCGAAGGCGCCCTCGGCCACGCCGAGGAACAGGTTGGCGAACAGCAGCTGGGCGATCAGCGGGCGCAGGCAGGCGAAGGGCGTGCTCAGCGGGCCCGGGTCGAGCAGCAGCTCGGATTCCTCCACGCGCACCCGTTCGAAGGTGGCGCTGCCGCTGTCGGTCTGCCGCTGGCCCATGTTGTCCCAGTCGCCGTGCAGGGTGATGCCGGTGCGGCCGCTGGGGATGGCGGCGATCAGCAGCTTGCCGCCGTTGCCTTCGTCCACCGCCGAGGCGATGAGCATTTCCGAATCGCTGGCGCCGGAGCAGAAGCTCTTCTTGCCGGAGAACTCGCGCCAGCCGTCGAACTTCTTCACCACGGTGCGGGTGTCCAGGGGGTTCAGGGCGTTGCCCCAGAACCAGTGCTTGCGCGCGGTCTGCTCGAACCACGGCTGCCACTGCTCGGGGCGGGCGAACAGGCGCACGGTGGCCAGCATCAGGTGCTGGAAGCCGAACACGTGGGCGATGGAACTGTCGACGCGGGCGAACTCGCGGGTCACTTCCAGGGCCTCGCTCCAGCTGGCGCCCAGGCCGCCGTACTGTTTGGGGATGACCAGGCCGAGCAGGCCGCTGCGGCGCAGGGCGTCGCGCTCGGCCTTGGGCGTGCCGCCGAGCCGGTCGCGCTCGACGGCGCTTTCGGCGAATTCCGCCGCCAGCTGGCGGGCCAGTTGCAGCGGGCTGAGGATGGAGGCTTGTGCCGGCGAATTCATCGGGCGGCTCCTCAGGCGATGCGGCGCAGCGCGCGGTGGTCGCCGAACAGCGGCAGGGCGCGCTCCACGGCCAGGCGGATGCGCGCCTGGAGCAGTTCGCAGCTGATGCGGTAGTCCTTGAAGTCGGCCTCGCTGGCGTACACGCCCAGCGGCAGGGTCAGCGACTGGAAGAAGCTGAACAGCGGGCGCAGCTGATGGTCGATGACCAGCGCGTGGCGCTGGCTGCCACCGGTGGCGGCGAGCAGCACCGGGGTGCCGATCAGGGCGTCCTGGCAGATCAGGTCGAACAGGTGCTTGAGCTGCCCGGGGTAGGAGCCGCGGTACACCGGCGAGGCCACCAGCAGCAGGTCGGCGCCCTCGATGGCGCGCAGCTGCGCCTCTACCTCTTCCGGCAGCTCGGCGCGGCTCAGGGCGCCGCCCACCGGGCGGGCGATGTCGGCCAGCTCGATGAGCTGGACCTCGGCGTCCAGGTGGCGGCCGATCTCGGCGAGGATGGCCTCGGTCAGGACCAGGGTGCGCGAGGGGCGATAGGCGCCGCCGGATACGGCGACCACTTTCAAGGGGGCAGTCATGTTCGGTTTCCTGTGCTGTTGCCCTGCCGGCAGGGCGGGTTCAGGCCGGGTTTCGCAAGACCTGTGCCAGGACTCAAGTCATTGATTGGTATGGGTATTCATCAAGTGTTGCTGGGCGAACTGTTGGCTGGCGGCTAGTTGCTGCTGGGCAACTGTTGGCAGCGCAACAGTGGAGCGGCCGTCGATTCCTGCGCAGTTATAGAGGAATCGAGGTTGAGGTAAAAAAGAATAAATTCAGATTTTATTATTCTTTAATTGAATATGAGGGTTGCAGGCCGCGTCAGGCGGCGCCCTGGCTGCGGAACTCGCTGGGCGACAACCGCGTGTGCTTGCGGAAGAAGCGGCTGAAGTAGCCGACGTCGGAGAAGCCCAGGTCGTGGGCGATGGCCTTGATGCTCTGGCGCGAGTGGGCCAGCTCGCGCTTGGCTTCCAGCACCAGGCGCGCGTTGATCGCCGCCATGGGGCGGCGCTGGCCGCCCTGGCGGTGTGCGCCCAGGGCCGCCGCGCGGAGCGGGCGAAGGTGGCGGGCGCCGGTTCCTGGTGAGCCGGGCCTGAATGCGCAACGCCGGTCAGCTTCCTGACCGGCGTTGTCGTTGCGAAGCCTGGGCGGGTGCTCAGCGGAAGGCCGGCACCACGTGCTTGATGAACAGTTCCAGGGACTTCTTCTTCTGCTCGTAGGGCAGGCTGTTGTCGGCCCAGAAGCTGAACTCGTCGACGCCCAGCTCCTGGTAGTGGCGGATGCGCGCGATGATTTCCTCGGGGGTGCCGATCATGGTGTTCTTGCGGATGTTTTCCAGCTCGAACTCCGGGCGCTCCTTGAACTTCTCCTCGGGGCTGGGCGGCAGCAGGCCGTTGACCGGGGTCTGCTTGTTGCCGAACCAGGCGTCGAAGGTGCGGTAGAAGCGCGAGATGGCCTGCGCGCCGACCTTCCAGCCTTCCGGGTCGTCGGCGGTGTGCACGTGGGTGTGGCGCAGCACCATCAGTTGCGGGCGCGGCACGCCGGGGTTGTTGGCCAGGGCCGCCTCGAACTTGTTCTTCAGGTCGACCACTTCCTCGTCGCCCTTCATCAGCGGGGTGACCATCACGTTGCAGCCGTTGGCCACGGCGAAGTTGTGCGAGTCCGGGTCGCGCGCGGCGATCCACATCGGCGGGGTGGGCTTCTGGATCGGCCGCGGCGAGGAGGTGGCGGTGGGGAACTTCCAGATCTCGCCGTCGTGGGCGACGTCGCCCTGCCACAGCGCGCGCACCACCGGGACCATCTCGCGCAGGTACTTGCCGCCCTCGGTGGCCGGCATGCCGTTGGCCATGCGGTCGAATTCGTACTGGTAGGCGCCGCGGGCCAGGCCCACTTCCATGCGGCCGTTGCTGATCACGTCGAGCAGGGCGCATTCGCCGGCCACGCGGATGGGGTGCCAGAAGGGCGCGATGATGGTGCCGGCGCCCAGGCGGATGGTTTCGGTGCGGGCGGCCAGGTAGGCCAGCAGCGGCATGGGGCTGGGCGAGATGGTGTATTCCATGGCGTGGTGCTCGCCGATCCACACGGTGCTGAAGCCGCCGGCCTCGGCCATCAGCGTCAGTTCGGTGAGTTCCTCGAACAGCTGGCGGTGGCTGGTTTGCTCGTCGTAGCGCTCCATGTGCACGAACAGGGAAAATTTCATATCGCTTACCTCGAACCTTTTTTGTATCCGGCGCTGGGCGGGCCGGCGGATGGGATGCGCCTGCGCGCACCGCTGCTTCGGGGAATGGGCGCGGTCATGGCGATTGGCCACAAACGTGCTGGGTGTCCGTGGTTTATTGGTATACCATAATACGGAATATCTGCAAGGCGTTTCTGCCCGGCGCCACCCCAAGGAGTTAAGGATGAACCTCAAACAGAAACTGATCCTGGCCTTCGCCGCCATCGCCAGCCTGCCGGTGCTGCTGGTCGCCGTGCTGGTGATCTTCAACCTGCGCGGCGAGGCGCGGGAAGGCTTCATCGACAGCAGCAGCCGGGAAATCCGCCAGGTGGAGAACGCCATGCAGCTGTTCTTCGACGGCATCGCCCAGAACGTCGAGTACCTGGCCGCGCACCCGCAGCTGCAGGCCATCGACGGCAGCCTCAAGCAGTACATCGGCGCCGACGCCGCGCAGCACCCGGTCGGTGAGCTGGACCGCCAGGTGTTCGACCTGTTCGCCGGCCTGGCCCACAGCCACCCGGACTACGCCTACGTATCCCTGGGCACCCGCGACGGCGGCTACGCCTTCTGGCCGGGCGACGACAAGCTGGCCAGCTACGACCCGCGCAGCCGCCCCTGGTACCAGGCGGCCATGGCCCAGCCGGGCCGCACCCTGCGCACCCACGCCTACTACTGGGCGGCGGACAAGGTGGTGCTGGTCAGCAGCGTGCGCACCTTCGCCAACCGCCTCGGCGAGCAGGGCGGGGTGGTCAACATCGACGTTTCGCTCAAGCGCCTGACCGACATCGTCAAGGGCATCCGCCTGGGCGACAGCGGCTACCTGATGCTGATGGAAGGCGACGGCACCGTGCTGGTCGACCCGCACCAGCCGGAGCACAACTTCAAGAAGCTCGGCGAGCTGGGCGCCGGCTACGCCAGCCTGGCCAGCGCCGACAAGGGCCTGGTGGAGGTGGAGATCGACGGCGAGCGCTACCTGGCCAACGTCTGGCCGTCGGAGGGCCTGGGCTGGCGCTTCGTCGGCCTGATCAAGGAGAGCGAGGTGATGGCCGGGGCGACGCGCCTGACCTGGCTGGTCGGCCTGATCGCCGCGGTGATAGCGCTGGGCTTCGCCGGCGTGGGCGCCGTGTTCGCCGGCCTGGTGGTGCGCCCGGTGCGCGCGGTGGCCGACGGCCTGGAAGGCATCGCCCAGGGCGACGGCGACCTGACCGGACGCCTGGCGGTGCGCGGCCGCGACGAGACGGCGCAACTGGCCGGCTGGTTCAACCAGTTCCTCGAGGCCATCCGCCGCCTGGTGCAGCACATCGGCCAGGCCGCGTCCGGCATCCACCAGAGCGCCGGCAGCGCCAGCGGCACCTCCCAGGCCCTGGCCGAGGCCGCGGCGCGCCAGCGCGAGGCGGTGGACATGGTGTCCACGGCGTTCAACGAGATGGTCATGACCGCCAACGAGGTGGCACGCTCCTGCAGCCAGGCGGCGACTTCCGCCGACAGCGGCCAGCGCCAGGCCCACGACGGCCAGCAGCAGATCGACGAGGCGGTGGACAGCGTCGGCCGCCTGAGCGAGGAAATCGCCGGCTCGGCCAGCGCCATGCGCCAGCTGGAGCAGGACAGCAACGACATCCAGTCGATCCTCGGCACCATCCGCTCCATCGCCGAGCAGACCAACCTGCTGGCGCTCAACGCCGCCATCGAAGCGGCCCGCGCCGGCGACCAGGGCCGCGGCTTCGCCGTGGTGGCCGACGAGGTGCGCGCGTTGGCGCGGCGCACCGCCGAATCCACCGGCGAGATCGACGCGCTGCTGGGCAACCTGGCCCGCCGCACCCACGACACCGGCCGGCAGATGCAATCCAGCCTGGAAGCCTCGCAGCGCACCGTCGGCTCCATCCGCGAGGCCCGCGCCTGCTTCGGCGCCATCCGCGAGTCGGTGGACGTGATCCGCGACATGAACGCGCAAATCGCCACGGCGGCGGAAGAGCAGCACCAGGTGGCGGAGGAGATCAACCGGCACATCGCCCAGATCCACCGCGACGCCCAGGAAGTGGCAGGGCTGGCGGAGGCCACGCGGGGGGATGCGCAGACGTTGAATGGGTTGTCGGAGGAGTTGAATCGGTTGGTGTCGCGGTTCAGGACCTGATCGAGGTGGTGGGGGCTGTTCGTGCCACCGGGGTGTCCGGCGTGGCCGGTGAGTCCAATCGCGGACAAGGTCCGCTCGCCCTCCGGCAACACCCCCGTAGGATGGGTTGAGCGAAGCGATACCCATCACCGTGGCCGCATGGGTTTCGCAAGCTCAACCCATCCTACGAAGAGCACCTCGGCGCAGCCGGCAAGACAGTTGCTCGCACGGGCGTAGGAGCGGACTCTGTCCGCGATTCGGCGGATAACGCCGTACGGATTTCCAGAGAAACATCCAAGCGCACCGGAACGCCCCTTCAGAAGGCCGAGCGAAACCGCCGCTCAGGACAGCTCCCTCTCCCGCTTGCGGGAGAGGGTTGGGGAGAGGGCGCTCTTGAACCCAGCACCTACGCCCCGGGAAACACCGTTCGTGAGCAAGCTCGCTGGCAATCGGCGTCACGCCAAAGCCGGCAACGCCCCCATCTTCCCACGGCAATAAACCATCGGCTGCACCCGCTGTTCCGGCACCACCAGGTTCTTCACCGCGCCGACCATGATCGCGTGATCCCCACCCTCGTACTCACGCCACAACTCGCACTCGATCACCGCAGTGGCGCCCTCCAACAGCGGATTGCCCAGCTCGCTCAGCTGCCAGTCGATGCCCAGGGCCTTGTCCTTGCCCTTCCTGGCGAAGCTGTAGGCCTCGCGCTGTTGCTCGGCGGAGAGCAGGTGGATGGCGAACTGCTTGCGGCGGATCAGCACCGGGTAGGAGTCGGAGGTGTAGTTGGGGCAGAACAGCACCAGCGCCGGGTCCATCGACAGCGAGCTGAAGGCGCTGGCGGTCAGGCCCACCAGCTGGCCGTCCTCGTCCAGGGTGGTGATCACGGTCACGCCGGAGGGGAAGGAGCCCATGACTTGCTTGTAGAGGTTGGCGTCGATCATTGCGGGTACCTGCTGCCACGGGGGCTGGCGATTGAGGAATTATTTTCGTCTGATGGTATACCGTATTATTGAAAGTTCAAGCCCCTGGATGACCGCCAGTCGGTTGCCGACGAACGTCGTGCAGGCGGCTGGAATCCGCGTGTTTACTGGGCTCGAAGGCTTCTGCGGGGTGCCGGGAAGGGCGTCCGGGTAGACCATGGTCGGAGCCGTTGGCGGGGAAAAGGCTTGCCGGAATCTTGGAATACCATAATATGGTGTTCGCCTAAGCATGCCTGCCAGCCCTTTCCGGGGCTTGCTGCCGAAGGCAAATTTCATACGTGGCTTTCGTACAAAGAAGACAAGAAGATGCTGTCCATGATGTTCCCCCGCCGCGCCCCCGACCGGGCCTGGCTCGATGATTCCCCGAGGTTGCACCCGCCCCTGGACCGCCGGTCCGGCGCCAGGCCGTCCGCGGCCTGATCCCGCAACCCCGATTCCCGACTGTCCGCGCCCGCAGTGGAACGCCGTCGGCCTCGTGGCCGGCCGATCCGTGCTCGCGCCCGGCCATCCGCAGCGAGCCAGAAGATGTCCCATACCGAGTCCACCCCGCTCATCGAGAACCACACCGTCGACTACGTGCCCCCGGCCGAGCGCCATGGCCGTGCGCGCGACCTGTTCACCCTGTGGTTCAGCACCAATATCGCGCCGCTGCCGGTGGTGACCGGCGCCATGGTGGTCCAGGTCTACCACCTGGACCTGCTCTGGGGGCTGGTGGCGATCTTCCTCGGGCACATGCTCGGCGGCGTCGGTATCGCCCTGGCCTCGGCCCAGGGGCCGCAGCTGGGCATCCCGCAGATGGTGCAGAGCCGCGGCCAGTTCGGCCGCTACGGCGCGCTGCTGATCGTGTTCTTCACCGCGCTGATCTACCTGGGCTTCTTCATCTCCAACATCGTCCTGGCCGGCGAATCCATCCACAGCATCGCCCCGGCCGTGCCGCTGCCGGCGGGCATCCTGCTCGGCGCCCTGGGCGCCACCGCCATCGGCGTGATCGGCTACCGCTTCATTCACACCCTCAACCGCATCGGCACCTGGGTGATGGGTGGCGCGCTGCTGGTGGGCTTCGCGTGGATCTTCTGCCAGCAGCTGCCGGCGGACTTCTTCAGCCGTGGCGGCTTCAACCTCTCCGGCTTCGTCGCCACCCTGTGCCTGGGCATCATCTGGCAGGTCAGCTTCTCGCCCTACACCTCGGACTACTCGCGCTACCTGCCGGCCAGCGTCGGCATCGCCAGGCCGTTCTTCGCCACCTTCTTCGGCGCGGTGCTGGGCACCAGCCTGTCGTTCAGCTTCGGCGCGGTGGCGGTGCTGGCCACGCCCGAAGGCACCGAGGCCATGGCCGCGGTGAAACAGGCCACCGGCGTGTTCGGCCCGGCGCTGATGGTGCTGTTCCTGCTCAACATCATCAGCCACAACGCGCTGAACTTGTACGGTGCGGTGCTTTCCATCGTCACCTCGATCCAGACCTTCGCCGCCCAGTGGACGCCCAGCGTGCGCCTGCGCGTGGCGTTGTCCTCGCTGGTGCTGGGCGGCAGCTGCCTGGTGGCGCTGAGCGCCTCGGCGAACTTCATCTCGCAGTTCATCGGGCTGATCCTCACCCTGCTGCTGGTCCTGGTGCCCTGGGCCTGCATCAACCTGATCGACTTCTACTTGGTCAAGCGCGGGCGCTACGACATCGCCTCGATCTTCCGCGCCGACGGCGGCATCTATGGGCGCTTCAACCCGCACGCGATCACCGCCTACGCCATCGGCATCCTGGTGCAGTTGCCGTTCGCCAACACCGCGCTCTACGTCGGGCCCTACGCCAACTACCTGGAAGGCGCCGACCTGTCCTGGCTGGCCGGCCTGCTGGTGACCTGCCCGCTGTACTACTGCCTGGCCACCCGCGGCCGGGCACGTGAAAGCCTGCGGCAGGGGCGCCTGGGCCTGGCCGACTGATTCCTCGTTCCACTCTCCGCCCCGCCTTGAGAGCAGCTCTGGCGGGGCTTTTTTTCGTCTGCGGGAAGCTCGGGCGGCGGATAACCGCGAACGGTTATGCGCCCTACGGGGCCGTTTGGCATCAACCTGTAGCGGGCCCTGCCCGCGAAATCGCGCGCAGGGCGCGCTCCTACAGGGAATGGTGTGGGTGGGGCGGCGTAGGAGCGGATCTTATCCGCGAGGCGCGCCGGTGGTTCCGGCTATCGCGGACAAGGTCCGCTTGTGTCAGCGACTTTCGATAGGATCGAAGGTGAGAGCGACGGGAGGCAAGCTGCAGGTCCGCGGTGTTGCGAGCACGAGTAGGAGCCCAAGCTGCCTCCCGCCGTCCTCTGACTCAAGCCCGAACAGTTGAACGAGCTAAACCTCGAACCACAAGCGTGGGCAGTCAGAGTGCTCTCGCCGTGCAGTTTACGAGGGTTTGGTCATGACGTGTTGGGTCGGTATCGATGTCGCCAAGGATTCGCTGGCCGTATGGCTGCGTCCACAAGGCAAGAGCTTCAGCGTTTCCAATGACGAGCAGGGCCACCAGCAGTTGCTGGCGCTGTTCGCCGAGGAAAAGCCCGAACGTATCGTGCTGGAGGCGACCGGCGGTTATGAGTGCGGAGTGATGTTCAGCCTGTCTCGTGCCGGTCATAGGGTTTCACGGCTTAACCCCACACGGGTGCGAGCCTTTGCCACGGCCATGGGCAAGCTGGCCAAGACCGATCCCATCGATGCAGCCGTCCTGGCGCATCTGGCGCAGACGCTGGAGGAAGCGCCCAGCACGGTGCCTTCGCCAGAGCGCGAGCGGCTACGGGAATTGGTGCAACGCCGAGAGCAACTGGTCAGCCAGCGCGATGATGAACGTCGTCGTTTGCATCAAGCCCGGGACTCCTTCGTCCGCCAATGCCTGGAAGGCGCCATCAAGGCGCTTAAAGAAACGATCCGCGGCTATGACAAGGAAATTGCCAAAGCGATGAACGTCGTGGACGCAGAACAGGCCCAGCAATTATGCCAAGTCAAAGGCGTGGGGCCGGTCACCGCGGCTGGGCTGCTGGCCTATCTGCCGGAGCTGGGACAACTGAACCGCCGCCAGATCGCCGCCCTGGTGGGCCTGGCCCCGTACAACAGCGACAGCGGGCAGAAGTCGGGACAGCGCCGAATCCGGGGAGGACGAGGAATGATCCGGCGCATCCTGTACATGACGACCTTGTCGATTATTCGCTATCAGGAAGACTTCGCCCGCCGCTACCAAGGCCTGCGCGAGAACGGTCGATGCGCCAAGGTTGCCCTGGTGGCCTGCATGCGTGTGCTCATCGTGCGGTTGAACGCCATGGTCAGGGACGGTACCTGCTGGAGAACAGGTACCGTGCAGCAGTGAAAGACAGTTGCTCCTACGGGGGAGGAATGCCGTGCCGCCCGGCAATTTGTAGGAGCGGGCCCTGCCCGCGATTCGCGCGCAGGGCGCGCTCCTACAGGGGAATGGTGTGGGTGGGGTGGCGTAGGAGCGGATCTTATCCGCGAGGCGCGCCGGTGGTTCCGGCTATCGCGGACAAGGTCCGCCTCTACGGGGCGTGCCGTGCCTCCCGGCAATCTGTAGGAGCAACTGTCTTGCCGACTGCACCGAGGCGCTTTTCGTAGGATGGGTTGAGCCTTGGCGAAACCCATGCTGCCACGGCGATGGGTATCGCTTCGCTCAACCCATCCTACGGGGGTCATATTTGCTGGGAGGTAGGTAAGCGGGCCCTGCCCGCGATTTCGCGCGCAGGGCGCGCTCCTACAGGGGAATGCAGCAGGCAAAAAAAGCCCCCGGCCGCCACAACGGCCGGGGGCGCAAGGGACTTCAAAGGGTCAGTGCGCGCCCTTCACCAGGTCGCTTTCGTTCCACTGGTTGTAGACGCAGGCGTCGGCCGCGGCCCAGCGCACGCGCACCGGGCTGCCCGGGTGCAGCGGCTGGCCGCCGGAGAGGGCCTTGAGGGTCAGCTGGGTGCCGCCCACGGTGGTCACGCTGCAGGTCTGGCTCTCGCCGAGGAACACCACTTCCTGCACGGTGGCGCCGAGTTCGTTCCAGCCGGCCTGCAGGGGTTGTGCGGCGGCCTGTTCGGCGCTCAGGGCCAGGGCCTTTTCCGGGCGGATCATCAGCACCAGGTCCTGCCCTTCGCGCAGGCCGCCGGTGGGGCGGATGGCCAGGCTGGCGCTCTCGAAGCGCGCCGCGGCATTGCCCTGGGCCTGCACGCGGAGGAAGTTGGAGTTGCCGAGGAAGGAGGCGACGAAGGTGTTCGGCGGGTTCTGGTAGAGGTCGTAGCCGCTGCCCAGGCCGACGATCTTGCCGTGGCTGAAGATGGCGATGCGCTGGGACAGGCGCATCGCCTCTTCCTGGTCGTGGGTGACGTAGACGATGGTGATGCCGAGGCGGCGGTGCAGGTGGCGCAGTTCGTCCTGCAGGTCTTCGCGCAGCTTCTTGTCCAGCGCGCCCAGGGGCTCGTCCATCAGCAGGATGCGCGGCTCGTAGACCAGCGCGCGGGCGATGGCCACGCGCTGCTGCTGGCCGCCGGAAAGCTGCGCCGGGCGGCGCTGGGCGAACTTCTCCAGTTGCACCAGCTTGAGCATGGCGTCGACGCGGCGCTCGCGGGCGTCGCCCTTCTGCTTGCGGATGTCCAGCGGGAAGCCGATGTTGTCGCGCACCGACAGGTGCGGGAACAGCGAATAGCGCTGGAACACCATGCCGATGTCGCGCTTGTGCGGCGGCACGTTCACCAGCGACTTGCCTTCCACCAGGATTTCGCCGCTGCTGGGCGTCTCGAAGCCGGCCAGCATCGACAGCGTGGTGCTCTTGCCCGAGCCGCTGGAGCCGAGGAAGGTGAGGAATTCCCCGTCGCGGATGTCGAGGTTGATGTTGTCCACGGCGGTGAAGTCGCCGTAGTGCTTGTTCAGGTTGCGCAGGCTGACCAGGGTCCCGCCCTGCGCGGTTTCTTGGATGACGGCACTCATTGTCTGACTCCTCGCGCTCAGGCGCTGACTTCATTGCGCCGGCGCAGCAGCGCGGCGGCGAGCATCACCAGGACCGACAGGCCGATCAGCAGCGTCGAGGCGACGGCGATCACCGGGGTCAGGTCCTGGCGCAGGGTGGTCCACATCTTCACCGGCAGGGTCTGCAGGGTCGGGCTGGCCATCATCACGCTGAGCACCACTTCGTCCCAGGACACCAGGAAGGCGAACAGGCCGCCGGCGACCATGCCCGGGCGGATGGCCGGGAAGGTCACCTTGAACACCGCCTGCAGGCGCGAGGCGCCGCAGATCACCGCGGCGTCCTCGGTGGACTGGTCGAACAGCTTCAGCGAGTTGATGATCGAGATGATGGTGAAGGGCAGGGCGACTATCACGTGGCTGACCACGAAGGCGAACAGCGTGCCGGTGTAGCCCAGCTTGAGGAACAGCGCGTACACCGCCACGGCGATGATCACCAGCGGCACTATCATCGGCAGGGTGAACAGGCCGTAGAGCAGCTCGCGGCCGGGGAACCTGCCGCGCACCAGGGCGAAGGCGGTGGGCAGGCCCAGGGCCACCGCGCAGATGGTGGTCAGCACCGCGACCTTGAGGCTGGCCAGGGCCGCGTCCATCCACTCGGGGTTGGCGAAGAACTGCGCGTACCACTTCAGCGTCCAGCCCGGCGGCGGGAACACCAGCCACTGCGAGGAGCCGAACGACAGCAGCACGATGAACACGATCGGCAGCAGCAGGAAGGCGGCGATCAGGCCGGTGGTGAGGTACAGCCCGCCGCGCAGGCGCGGGCCCATGGCATTGGGGGAGAGCAGCATGGCGGCTTACCTCGCGTTACTGGCGCCGACCGGGGATTCCGGCTGCACTTTCAGGTAGACGTAGAACAGCACCAGGGTGATCAGGATCAGCAACGCCGCGGCGGCGCTGGCCAGGCCCCAGTTGAGGAAGGACTGCACCTGCTGGACGATGAATTCCGGCAGCATCATGTTCTGCGCGCCGCCCAGCAGCGCCGGGGTGACGTAGTAGCCCAGGGACATGACGAACACCATCAGCCCGCCGGAGAACAGCCCCGGCCGGCACAGCGGCAGGAACACCTTGAAGAAGTTGCTCCAGGGGCTGGCGCCGCAGATCGAGCCGGCCTGCAGCACCATGGGGTCGATGGCCGCCATGGTCGCCTGCAGCGGCAGGACGATGAACGGGATCATGATGTAGCTCATGCCGATCACCACGCCGGTGAGGTTGTGCACCAGCTCCAGCGGCTGGTCGATGATGCCCAGGGCCATCAGCGCCTTGTTGATCACCCCCGAGGCCTGCAGCAGCACCAGCCAGGAGTAGGTGCGGGCGAGCAGGCTGGTCCACATCGACAGCAGCACGATGTTCAGCAGCCAGCGGCCCCAGCCGCGCGGCACCAGGGTGATCGCCCAGGCCAGGGGGAAGCCCAGCAGCAGGCTGATCAGGGTGACCAGCGCGCCGACCGCGAAGGTGTTGAACAGCACCCGGGTGTAGGCCGAGTTGGCGAACAGCTGGGCGTAGTTGTCCAGGCCCGGGGTGGGTTCGAGCACGCCGCGCAGCAGCAGCCCCACCAGCGGGGCGAGGAAGAACAGGCCGAGGAACAGCAGGGCCGGCAGCAGCTTGGCCGAACCGCGCCAGGGCGACACGCCTTGCGGCTTCATCGGCGACCTCGTTTGCACCGCGTCGGCGGCGCGCGCGGCGCCGTCGACGGGAGTGGAGCGGCCGTGGGGAACGGCCGTCATTTTCACTTGACCAGCCATTCGTTCCACCGTGCCGCGATGGCCGGGCCGTTCTTGGCCCAGTACGCGTAGTCGAGGGTGATCTGATCCTTAGCGTAGGCGGTCGGCAGGTTGGGGGCGAGGTCGCCCTTGAGCTGGCCGACGCTGTCGAGGTTCACCGGGGCGTAGGCGGTGAGGTTGGCGAAGTCGGCCTGGCCCTTGGCGCTGGAAGCCTCGGCGAGGAACTTCATGGCCGCGTCCTTGTTCTTCGAGCCCTTGGGCACCACGAGGAAGTCGGCCATGACCAGGTTCTGCTTCCAGCTCACGCCCACCGGCGCGCCGTCCTGTTGCAGGGCGTAGATGCGGCCGTTCCAGAACTGCCCCAGGGTCGCCTCGCCGGAGGCCAGCAGTTGCTGGGACTGGGCGCCGCCGCCCCACCAGACGATGTCCTTCTTGATGCTGTCGAGCTTCTTGAAGGCGCGGTCCAGGTCCAGCGGGTAGAGCTTGTCGGCGGGCACGCCGTCGGCCAGCAGGGCCAGTTCCAGCACGCCGGGGCTCGGCCACTTGTACAGGGCGCGCTTGCCCGGGTAGGTCTTGGTGTCGAACAGCGCGCTCCAGTCCTGCGGGGCATTGCCGCCGACCTTGCCCTGGTTGTAGCCGAGCACGAAGGAGAAGTAGAAGGAGCCGACGCCGTGGTCGGAGACGAAGCGCGGGTCGATGCGCTCGCGCTTGACCACGTTGAAGTCCAGCGGCTCCAGCAGGCCTTCGGCGGCGGCGCGCAGGGCGAAGTCCGCCTCCACGTCCACCACGTCCCACTGCACGTTGCCGCTTTCGACCATGGCCTTGAGCTTGCCGTAGTCGGTGGGGCCGTCCTGCACCACGCGGATGCCGCTGGCCTGGCTGAAGGGCTCGGCCCAGGCCTGCTTCTGGGCGTCCTGGGTGGTGCCGCCCCAGCTGACGAAGCTGATCGCGTCGGCGGCGCTGGCGGCGGTGCCGGCCAGGCCCAGGATGGCGGCGAGAGTCGCCGCGACTGCACGTTTCTTGAACACCATGTACATGCCCTCGTTGTTGTGTTTGTGCGCGGGCAGGCGGTCTGTGCCTGCCCATCAGGAGCAGTGGCCATCTGGGCCTGTCAGGGTCGGCCTTGTCCGGAGCGTCGTTCGGGCTGCCCGTGTTCGGGGTGGCGGAACAATCGTCGGCCTACGGAATGTCATATTATGGTATTCCAAACTTTCTGCAAGTCTCCTCCCCGTTCCAGGCCCCGTGGATTGCCGCTTGGCGCCGTCCCTGGCGGCTTTTCGGCTGCCGCCCGGTGGCGGCAATCGACTGATTTTTCTAGCCTTTATCCACATGTCCGGGCGCCGGCGAGCTGGCCGGCGGCCAGTATCGGCCGACCGGTGGTCAGGCCTCGGTTGCCGGCTTCCAGTCGTCGAAGGGCAGGCTTTCCACCACTTCCAGGCCATAGCCGGTGAGGCCGGCGTATTTCAGCGGCGGGCCGAGGTGGCGCAGCTTGCCCACGCCCAGGTCCTGGAGGATCTGCGCGCCGGTGCCGATCTCCGAATAGATGCGCGACTGCGAGCGGGTGAACGGCCGGCTCGGCTGGGTGAGCTGCGGCACGCGCTCCAGCAGCGCCTGGGACGACTCGTGGTTGGCCAGCACCACCACCACGCCGCGGCCTTCCTCGGCCACCCGTTGCAGCGCCGCCCACAGCGTCCAGTTGGGCGGCCCGGCGTATTCGGCACCGACCAGGTCGCGCAGCGGGTCGATCACGTGCACGCGCACCAGGGTTGGCTCGGCGGGGTCTATGTCGCCCATCACCATGGCCATGTGCACGCCGCCCTCGATGCGGTCCTCGAAGGTCACCAGGCGGAAGCTGCCGTGCACCGTGGGCAGCTCGCGCTCGCCGATGCGCCGCACGGTGTGCTCGGTGCTCAGGCGGTAGTGGATGAGGTCGGCGATGGTGCCGATCTTGATCCCGTGCTGCGCGGCGAAGGCTTCCAGCTCGGGGCGGCGGGCCATGCTGCCGTCGTCGTTCATCACCTCGACTATCACCGCCGCCGGCGTCAGCCCGGCCAGGCGCGCCAGGTCGCAGCCGGCCTCGGTGTGCCCGGCGCGGGTGAGCACGCCGCCCTCGCGGGCGCGCAGCGGGAAGATGTGCCCGGGCTGGACGATGTCCTCGGCGCTGGCGCCCGGCGCCACGGCGGCCTGCACGGTGCGCGCGCGGTCGGCGGCGGAGATGCCGGTGGTCACCCCGGTGGCCGCCTCGATGGAGACGGTGAAGGCGGTGGAGTAGGGGCTGCCATTGTTCGGCACCATCTGTTCCAGCCCCAGGCGCTGGCAGTGTTCCTCGGTGAGGGTCAGGCAGATCAGCCCGCGCGCTTCGCGGGCCATGAAGTTGATGGCCTCGGGCGAGCAGAACTCGGCGGCCAGCAGCAGGTCGCCCTCGTTCTCGCGGTCCTCGTCGTCCACCAGCAGCACCATGCGGCCCTGGCGGAAGTCCTCGATGATTTCTTCGGTGGTATTGAACGGCATGACCGGCTCCGGGGTGTGGCAGTCAGGAAATTCTGGTATACCATCATACACAAAATATCCATCGCCAAGAGGTTGCCATGAAGGCCTACTGGATCGCCCACGTGGACGTCACAGACCCCGAGCAGTACAGCCAATACACCCGCCGCGCGCCAGCGGCCTTCGCCCTGTACGGCGGCCGCATCCTCGCCCGCGGCGGCCGCTCCGAAGCCCTGGAAGGCCGCCCGACGCCGCAGCGCAGCGTGGTGATCGAGTTCGATTCCTATGAGCAGGCGGTGGCCTGCTATCGGTCGAAGGAATACCAGGAGGCCTGGGCGCAGCGGCAGGGGGCGGCGAGGGCGGAGGTGATCATTGTCGAGGGCGTCGAGCCCTGAGGGTGGGGGTTTTCGTAGGAGCGAGTTTGCTCACGAACGGAGTTTCCCGGTGGCTCTGGTGTGCTGGATTGGCTCCGCAACCCTCTCCCCAGCCCTCTCCCTGAAGGGAGAGGGGGCTTGTCCGTGCCGAGAGGAGGAGTGGTTTCAGTCGGTAGTCTCTGTGCTAGCCGGCTAACGCCGAAACACCCGAACACTCTGAACGGTCCCCTCTCCCTTCAGGGGGAGGGTTAGGGAGAGGGAGCGGAGTCAACCAAAAACACCGTAGTCACCGGGTGGCACCGTTCGCGAGCAAGCTCGCTCCTACGAAAAGCAGAAAGCGCAATCAGCGAATGAAATGAATCTTCCCGCTATCGTCATTCCCCATGTAGATCCCATACACCCCCGCCTGCCGCTCCTCGATATAGCGCTCGAGAATCTGCCGGATCGCCGGGTAGTAGATCTGCTCCCAGGGAATGTCCTCGGGCGCGAAGAAGCGCCGGTCCAATGTCTCCGGCCCGTAGGCGTCGGCGATCTCCAGGGCCTGGGCGCGGAAGATGATGTAGACCTCGCTGATCTTCGGCACGCTGAAGATGGAGTAGGGCGAGAGGATTTCGGCGCGCACGCCGCTCTCTTCCCAGACCTCGCGCAGGGCTGCCTGCTCGGTGGTCTCGCCGCTTTCCATGAAGCCGGCCGGCAGCGTCCAGGTGCCGGGGCGCGGCGGGATGGCGCGCTGGCACAGCAGGTAGAGGCCGTCGCGCTCGATGATGCAGCCGGCGATGACCTTGGGGTTCTCGTAGTGGATGTAGCCGCAGGCGCCGCACAGCAGGCGCTCGTGGGTGTCCCCCGGCGGCTGGCGGCGCTCCATCCGGTCGCCGCCGCACTGCGGGCAGAAGCGCGGGGCGGGCATGGCGTCAGCGACCTATGCGCGGCTCTTTGAGGACGATGGGGGTGGCGATCTCGCGGACCTTGCCACCCTCTTCCTGCTTGGACTTCAGGTAGTCCAGCGCCACCTTGGCCGCCGCGCGCACGTGGTCCACCGAGGCCTGGTGCGCGGCCGCCGGGTCGCCGCTCTTGATCGCCGCGACCATTTTCTCCATCTCCTGGTTGCTCGCCCCGCGGCGGTTGGCCTGGGACACCGAGGTGGCGCGCAGGTAGCTGATGCGCGCTTGCAACTGGCGCAGCTGGGTAGCGGCGATGCGGTTGCCCGAGCCCTCCAGCAGCACGTCGTAGAAGCCCTGCACCGAATCCAGCACCTGCTGCAGGTCGCCTTCCTCCAGGGCCTTGCGGTTCTCCTCGAGGGCGCGTTCCAGGGCGCGGATGTCCTTGGCCTTGGCGTTGAGGGTGAACAGCTGGACGATCAGCCCTTCGAGCACGCAGCGCAGCTCGTAGATGTCGCAGGCGTCTTCCAGGGTGATGATGGCTACCCGCGGGCCCTTGGCGTCGGCGAACTCCACCAGCCCCTCGGACTCCAGGTGGCGCAGGGCCTCGCGCACCGAGGTGCGGCTGACGCCTAGGCGGTCGCAGAGGTCGCGCTCGACCAGGCGGTCGCCGGGCAGCAGCTGGAAGTTGAGGATGGCGCCGCGCAGCTTGTCCAGCACAATCTCGCGCAGGGTCACGGGGTTGCGGTTGACCTTGAAGCTATCGTCGAGGGGCAAGCGTTTCATGTGGTCCGCTCTGGTAATGGCTGTCCGTAGGGTGAAGCGGCCTAGCCCTGGGTCTCGGCATCGGCCTCGGCGAAGGCCTCGCGGGCCAGGCGGAAGCTGTCGACCGCCGCCGGGATGCCGCAATAGATGCCGACCTGGAGCAGGATTTCGCGGATCTGCTCGCGGCTGAGCCCGTTGCGCAGGGCGCCGCGGATGTGCAGCTTCAGTTCGTGCGGCCGGTTGAGGGCCGAAATCATCGCCAAGTTTATCATGCTGCGTTCTTTCAGCGACAAACCCTCGCGGCCCCAGACGTGGCCCCAGCAGTACTCGGTGACCAGCTCCTGCAGCGGCTTGCCGAAGTCGTCGGCCGCGGCCAGCGACTTGTTCACGTAGGCCTCGCCCAGCACCTGGGTGCGGATCGCCAGGCCCTTGTCGTACTTCTCGTTGCTCATCGCATGCTCCTGCTTTCATGTAGGAGCAACTGTCTGCCGGCTGCTCCGAGGGGCTTCTCGCAGGATGGGGCGAGCTTGCGAAACCCATGCGGCCGTGGCGATGGGTATCGCTTCGCTCAACGCCATCCTGCGTCGGTGTTTCTCCTGTACCTGTAGGAGCGAGCTTGCTCGCTCCCACGAGGACGGGACGGTCAGGCCAACTGCGGCAGGGCGCCGAGCTTGCCGCGGTGGTAGACCATGGGCGTCACCGCCTGCTCGGGCAGGATCAGGTTCTTCACCGCGCCGACGATGATGGCGTGGTCGCCGCCGTCGTACTCGCGCCACAGCTCGCACTCGATGATCGCCGTGGCCTTGGCCAGCAGCGGGTTGCCCAGTTCGCTCAGGTGCCAGTCGATGCCCTTGGCCTTGTCCTTGCCCTTACCGGCGAAGGCATAGGCCTCGGCCTGCTGGTCGGCGCACAGCAGGTGGATGGCGAACTGCTTGCTGTCGCGCAGGATCGGGTAGGTGTCCGAGGCGTAGTTGGGGCAGAACAGCACCAGCGCCGGCTCGATGGACAGCGCGCTGAAGGCGCTGGCGGTGATGCCGACGATGCCGCCCTCGGCGTCCAGGGTGGTGACCACGGTCACCCCCGAGGGGAAGGAGCCCATGACTTCCTTGTAGATTCCGGGTTCGATCATGGTCTGTTCCTCAGCGCATCACGAAGGGGTCGGGCATGGGCGCCTGCGAGAGGTTGATCCACACCGTCTTCAGTTCGGTGTAGGCCAGCACCGAGTCGATGCCGCTCTCGCGGCCGTAGCCGCTCTGGTGGAAGCCGCCGATCGGCGCCATGGCCGAGACCGCGCGGTAGGTGTTGACCCAGATGATCCCCGAGCGCACGTCGCGCGCCAGGCGGTGGGCGCGGCCCAGGTCGCGGGTCCAGATGCCGGCGGCCAGGCCGTACTGCGAGTCGTTGGCCAGGGCCAGCGCCTCGGCTTCGTCGTCGAAGGGGATGACCGAGGCCACCGGGCCGAACACTTCCTCCTGCATGATGCGCATGGAGTGGCTGTCGCAGGCGAACAGCGTCGGTTCGTAGTACCAGCCTTCGCCCTGGCCCTCGGGGCGCTTGCCGCCCATCAGCAGGCGCGCGCCCTCGGCCTGGGCCGCGGCCACCAGGCCTTCGACCACCGCCAGTTGCTGCGCGGTGGCCATGGGGCCCATCTCGCTGGCGTCTTCCTGCGGGTTGCCGATGCGGATGCGCTGGGCGCGTGCGATCAGGCGGGCGACGAACTCGTCGTAGATTTCGCGCTGCACCAGCAGGCGCGAGCCGGCCACGCAGCTCTGCCCGGTGGCGGCGTAGATGCCGGCCACCACGCCGTTGATGGCGCTGTCCAGGTCGGCGTCGGCGAAGATGATGTTCGGCGACTTGCCGCCCAGCTCCAGGGACAGCTTGGCGAAGTTCTCCGCGCTGCTGCGCACCACGTGGCGGGCGGTGGCGGCGCCGCCGGTGAAGGCGATCTTGCGCACCAGCGGGTGGCGCGTCAGGGCTGCGCCGGTGCTCGGGCCGAAGCCGGTGACCACGTTGACCACGCCGGCCGGGAAGCCGGCTTCCAGGGCCAGGCGGGCCAGTTCGAGGATGGTCGCCGAGGCGTGTTCCGAGGGCTTTAGCACGATGGTGTTGCCGGCGGCCAGGGCCGGGGCCAGCTTGATCGCGGTGAGGTACAGCGGGCTGTTCCAGGGGATGATCCCGGCCACCACGCCCAGCGGCTCGTGCACGGTGTAGGCGAACATGTCCGGCTTGTCGATCGGCAGGGTGCCGCCTTCGAGCTTGTCGGCCAGGCCCGCGGTGTAGTGGAAGAACTCCGGCAGGTAGCCGACCTGGCCGCGGGTCTCGCGGATCAGCTTGCCGTTGTCGCGGCTCTCCAGCTGGGCCAGGTGCTCCCTGTTCTCGGCGATCAGGTCGCCCAGGCGGCGCAGCAGCTTGCCGCGGGCGGTGGCGCTGAGCTTGCGCCAGGCCGGATTGTCGAAGGCCTTCTGCGCGGCCTGCACGGCGCGCTCGACGTCTTCCTCGGCGGCGTCGGGCAGCAGCGCCCAGGGCTGCGCGCTGGACGGGTCGAGGCTTTCGAAGGTCTTGCCGGAAAGCGCATCGAGCCATTGGCCGTCGATGCACATCTGGAAGCGGGCGAGTGTCATGCGACTATCCCCTTGGTCTGGTTCGGCAGGCTCAGGGCCTGGTGCAGGAAGTCCAGCAGCACCTGGTTGACCAGGCGCGGCGACTCCACCGGCATCATGTGGCGCTGTTCATCGAGTATGGCCACCTGCGCGCCGGGAATGCGCGCGGCCAGCTGCCGGGCCATCTCCGGGGTCGAGCCGGGGTCCAGCTCGCCGGTGGCGACCAGGGTCGGCGCCTGGATGCTGCCCAGGTCGTCGGCGCGGTACATGTCCTGGGTGGCGAACAACTCGTAGGTGGTCAGGTAGCCCTGCGGGTCGTTGCTCGCCAGTGTCTGGCGGATGGCCGCGATCTGCGCCGGGTTGGCGGCCTGGTACTCGCGGCTGAACCAGCGCGACAGGGCCGCCTCGGCGTTGGCGTCGGGGCCGTGTTCGGCGGCTTGGCGGGTGCGCTCGATGACGCCGGCGCGCTGTTCGGCGCTGCGGTTGAACACACTGTTGAGGATCACCAGCCCCTGCAGCCGCTGCGGATGGTGCAGGGCGAAGGCGCGCGCCACCAGGCCGCCCATGGAGAAGCCGATGACCGTGGCCTGCGGGATCTGCAGGTGGTCGAGCAACTCGCGCAGCTGCGCGGCGTAGCCGACCAGCCCGGTGCCCGCTTCGGGGCGCGGGCTGGCGCCGTGGCCGAGCATGTCGTAGGCGATGACCCGGTAGTGCGGGGCCAGGCCGACGATCTGCCCGCCCCACATTTCCTTGTTCAGGCCCACGCCGTGGATCAGTACCACGGGCTGGCCCTGGCCGGTCGCCAGGTAACTGGTGCCGGCCGGTGTGTGTTCAGCGGTGAGCCGAATCATGGAACGCTCCTGCACTGGCCGCGGGATCACTGGGCCTGCTCGGCGGCCAGCTCTTCCAGGTCGATGTAGCGGTTGCCGATGCGCGGGTGCAGGCGGCCGCCGTCGGCGGCGCCCAGGACCACGATGATCTCGTCGGCGCGCGGCGCGTCCTCGATCTGCATCTCCAGGGTGATGTAGTGCGAACGCAGGCCCTCGTCGTCCTTGTGCATCATCGGGACCTGGATCGAGGTGCCCGGGCCGCCGCGCTTGTTGGTGAAGCTCAGGTAGCTCTTGGCGTCCACCGCCTTGCGGTAGTGGTTGCCGAAGCGCAGGGTGTGGATCACCGCCGAGGCATGCTCGATCTCGCCATCGGCGCCGACCACGGCGGCCTTGCCATAGGCCTCGATCCTGTCGGCGCCACCGATCAGCGCGGTCAGGCGCTCGACCATCAGCGCGCCCAGCTCGGAGCAGTTGGCCTTGATCTCCGGCTTGAGGTCCTCGACGAAGCCGCGGCCCGCCCAGGGGTTCTTGATCACCACGGCCAGCCCGGCCATGGACACCGGTTTCTCGGCAGCCTTGCCGCCCTCGATGAAGGTTTCCTCGACGTAGCTGACGATCTTGCGGATTTCGAAGCTCATGGGCACTCCTTGGGTGTCTCTGTGCGATTTGGTCTGATGGTATACCATAATATTGGAAGTGCAAGAGGCAGGGTGGCAAAGGCGGTGGGGTCTGGCGACGGATGGTTGAGGAGGGGCTTGTCGGAAGGCTCGGGGACTCAGCGGGAATGGGCTTTGGTTGCTTGGTGAGGAGGGGTTGGTGTAGCCGGTTCAGGGCACGGTTGACCTGCCTCTGTCTTCCGTCATGGGCGGTCGGGAAAGTAGCATTACGCTATCAGGCACAAGGACCAAGGGAATGGCGAAGTCGACTTTTGCACGGGAACTGGAACGAGCACTCATCAAGGCGGTCATCGGCCTCGGGGCGGGCCTGCTGATCTGGTTCGTGGGGATGCAGGTGATCACCCACACCTTCTCCAACATGCAGGAGGAAATGCTGGTCAACACCCACGCAGCCCAGGAGCGAGCCAATGCGAAGCTTCGGGAGCTACAGGCTAGGCAAGAGGCCGAGCGTCAGCAACGGCAGGTCCGCCAGACGATGTCCGAAGAAGAAGCTCGCCGGCAGTCTGCGGTGGAGCAGCAGCGAGCGAACGAGGCATGGGCAGCCCAGATCGAACGGCAACGGGAGAAAGATGCTGCGTGGCAGGACTTCTACAAGGAGCCGCGGGGTTGCAGCAACTGGCAGACAGACCAACAGATGGTGGAATGCCAGAACCAGAAGCTTCGTGCCAAGCGCGAGTTCGAGCGTAAGTGGAAGGCTGGGGAGATTGCTGGCAAGGGCTAGGGGGCCGGTGGCTCCGAGAGCCAAATGGGTGGTGGGCGCTCTGGTTGACAGCTGGGCGCTGCAGAAAGATGACGTGGAAGTTTTGGTGATGGCAAAATGCAGTCATCCATGACAAGGAGGTCGCATGCGCGCCATCGCTTTCACTGCACTCGCATTTCTCACTGCCACTGCCATCAGCGGATGTTCGACGCGGGTCGCCGACCTGACGGTAGCCAGTACCAAGAATTTCAACCTGCACTCATCCGCCATTTCCACCGGCAAGCGCGTCGAAGGTAGCGACAGTGTAGCTATCGTGCTTTTCCCGCTGGGCAATCCGAACCTGAAGACCGCTATTGACCGGGCAGTGGAGAAAGATCGTTGTGCCGTCGGCCTGTCCGACGTGGTGATCAATCAGGAGTTCTTCGCGTTCATCTTCGGGTATGCCGAGGTCAACGTGAAAGGCAACCTGATCATCGACAACGAACAGCCGGGATGCGGCGGCTACGCACAGGATTACCGCCAACAACCGCCCCAGAGCTGGCAGGCTCCCGCCACCTCATACAGCAGCAGGGACCAGCAACTCCAGCAACTCCAGCAACTGCAGCAGCAACAGGGCAACCTGAGCTACGAGGAATACCAGCGACGCTATCGGCAGATCATGGGGCAGTGAGCCCGGCCGCGAGCGCGAAAACGAAAAAGGCCCAGGTTTTCACCTGGGCCTTTTATATGGATGGCGCATCCGGCGGGATTCGAACCCACGACCCCTGCCTTCGGAGGGCAGTACTCTATCCAGCTGAG
Source organism: Pseudomonas sp. M1 (assembly GCF_022760135.1). Taxonomy (NCBI): domain Bacteria; kingdom Pseudomonadati; phylum Pseudomonadota; class Gammaproteobacteria; order Pseudomonadales; family Pseudomonadaceae; genus Pseudomonas; species Pseudomonas sp. M1. The sequence goes on along the minus strand of NZ_CP094343.1, from coordinate 6,444,859 downwards.
CTACGGATGCGCATGGCCGCGGCTGGCGCGGCAGGCGGCAATCATACGCATCTGATCGGCTTGCGTCCATCGTTCGGGCATGGCTCCGGTTAATTCGAAATCGGTCTGCCGCCCGTCGGCCGGGGCTGGCCTGGAGGCGCCGGGTGGCATGTACTTTCGTTGGTTTTTTCGAACGACCCCTTGCCCTTTGGGGGATGGGGCCCTAGGATGCGTTTGACATTTCAAACGCCCACCACAACAACAGGAGACAGGGGAATTGGCGTCACAGTACCCGGCCTCGTGCCAGTGGGATGACCGACTTCCGTACTGCCTGGCGAATGCGCGCGATGCCGTGCAGCAGCCGATTCCTGCAGTGGTGGCGTTTCCGCAGCGTATCCCGTCCATGGACCTCCCGGTTGACCTGACCGGCTACGGCTACCGCCGTGGTCCGTTTTCGCGCGCCCGTGCGCGACGATCGGCGACCCTGCGCTAGCGCCGGTGCCGTCCCCTGGCGGGCGGCGCGGCGGGACGATGGAACGGGTGGGGCGAGCGCCCCTCCAATGCTTCCCGGACAACAAGAGCAGGCGGGGTAGTCGAGGTAGACCCGCTGCTTATGGCTTTCCTCGAAGGAGACTGGTCATGCAACTCAATGATGCCAAGCTGTTCCGCCAACAGGCCTACATCGACGGTTCCTGGGTGGACGCCGACAGCGGTCAGACCATCAAGGTCAACAACCCGGCCACCAACGAGATCATCGGCAGCGTGCCGAAGATGGGCGCCGCCGAGACCCGCCGCGCCATCGAGGCTGCCGACAAGGCCCTGCCGGCCTGGCGTGCTCTGACCGCCAAGGAGCGCGCCAACAAGCTGCGCCGCTGGTTCGAGCTGATGATCGAGAACCAGGACGACCTGGCCCGCCTGATGACCATCGAGCAGGGCAAGCCGCTGGCCGAAGCCAAGGGCGAGATCGCCTATGCCGCCTCCTTCCTCGAGTGGTTCGGCGAAGAAGCCAAGCGCATCTATGGCGACACCATCCCGGGCCACCAGCCGGACAAGCGCATCATCGTCATCAAGCAGCCGATCGGCGTCACCGCGGCCATCACCCCGTGGAACTTCCCCTCGGCGATGATCACCCGTAAAGCCGGCCCGGCCCTGGCCGCCGGCTGCACCATGGTGCTCAAGCCCGCTTCGCAGACTCCGTATTCCGCCCTGGCGCTGGCCGAGCTGGCCGAGCGCGCCGGCATTCCGAAAGGCGTGTTCAGCGTGGTCACCGGCAGCGCCGGCGAGGTCGGCGGCGAGCTGACCAGCAACCCGATCGTGCGCAAGCTGACCTTCACCGGTTCGACCGAGATCGGTCGCCAGCTGATGGCCGAATGCGCCAAGGACATCAAGAAGGTGTCCCTGGAACTGGGCGGCAACGCGCCCTTCATCGTCTTCGACGACGCCGACCTGGATGCCGCCGTCGAAGGCGCGCTGATCTCCAAATACCGCAACAACGGCCAGACCTGCGTCTGCGCCAACCGCCTGTACGTGCAGGACGGCGTGTACGACGCCTTCGTCGAGAAGCTGAAGGCCGCCGTGGCCAAGCTGAACATCGGCAACGGCCTGGAGAGCGGCGTGACCACCGGCCCGCTGATCGATTCCAAGGCCGTGGCCAAGGTCGAAGAACACATCGCCGACGCCGTGGGCAAGGGCGCCAAGGTCGTCGCCGGCGGCAAGCCGCACGCCCTGGGCGGCACCTTCTTCGAGCCGACCATCCTGGTCGACGTGCCGAAGAACGCGCTCGTTTCCAAGGACGAGACCTTCGGCCCGCTGGCCCCGGTGTTCCGCTTCAAGGACGAGGCCGACGTCATCGCCATGTCCAACGACACCGAGTTCGGCCTGGCCTCCTACTTCTACGCCCGCGACCTGGGCCGCGTGTTCCGCGTGGCCGAGGCCCTGGAGTACGGTATGGTGGGCATCAACACCGGCCTGATCTCCAACGAGGTCGCGCCGTTCGGCGGCATCAAGGCCTCGGGCCTGGGCCGCGAAGGTTCGAAGTACGGCATCGAGGACTACCTCGAGGTCAAGTACCTCTGCCTGGGCGGCATCTGATTTCCCGTGGGCGCGGGGGTGGCAGGCAAGAGCCGGCAGCCACCCCCGCGCCGGCGTTTTCCGGTGGTGGCACCGGACAACCCACCCGGCGGGCCGCAAGTGCCGCGACAGTCGATCATCGTATGCTGTCGCGAGTGGCTTCTCCCCGTCTTCATCCTTTGACCCGGCCGACCGATGAGCGGCCACTGAGGAAGCTATGAGCAAAACCAACGAATCCCTGCTGCAACGCCGCCAGGCCGCCGTTCCGCGCGGCGTGGGCCAGATCCACCCGGTCGTCGCCGAGCGCGCCGAGAACGCCACCGTGTGGGACGTCGAAGGCCGCGAGTACATCGACTTCGCCGGCGGCATTGCCGTTCTGAACACCGGCCACCTGCACCCGAAAGTGGTCGCCGCCGTTCAGGAGCAACTGACCAAGCTGTCCCACACCTGCTTCCAGGTGCTGGCCTACGAGCCCTACATCGAGCTGGCCGAAGAGATCGCCAAGCGCGTGCCGGGCAACTTCCCGAAGAAGACCCTGCTGGTCACCTCCGGCTCCGAAGCGGTCGAGAACGCCGTGAAGATCGCCCGTGCCGCCACCGGCCGCGCCGGCGTGATCGCCTTTACCGGCGCCTACCACGGCCGCACCATGATGACCCTGGGCCTGACCGGCAAGGTCGTCCCGTACTCCGCCGGCATGGGCCTGATGCCGGGCGGCATCTTCCGCGCTCTGGCTCCGTGCGAACTGCACGGCATCAGCGAAGACGAGTCGATCGCCAGCATCGAGCGCATCTTCAAGAACGACGCCCAGCCGCGTGACATCGCCGCCATCATCATCGAGCCGGTACAGGGCGAGGGTGGCTTCTACGTCAACTCCAAGCCGTTCATGCAGCGCCTGCGCGCCCTGTGCGACGAGCATGGCATCCTGCTGATCGCCGACGAAGTGCAGACCGGCGCTGGCCGTACCGGCACCTTCTTCGCCACCGAGCAACTGGGCATCGTCCCGGACCTGACCACCTTCGCCAAGTCCGTCGGCGGCGGCTTCCCGATCTCCGGCGTCGTCGGCAAGGCCGAGATCATGGACGCCATCGCCCCCGGTGGCCTGGGCGGCACCTACGCCGGCAGCCCGATCGCCTGCGCCGCGGCCCTGGCCGTGCTGAAGGTGTTCGACGAAGAGAAACTGCTGGAGCGTTCGCAAGCCGTTGGCGAAACCCTGAAGGCCGGCCTGCGCGAGATCCAGGCCAAGCACAAGGTGATCGGCGACGTCCGTGGCCTGGGTTCGATGGTCGCCATCGAGCTGTTCGAAGGCGGCGACGTGAACAAGCCGGCGGCCGAGCTGGTCAGCAAGATCGTCGTGCGTGCTCGCGAGAAGGGCCTGATCCTGCTCTCCTGCGGCACCTACTACAACGTGATCCGCTTCCTGATGCCGGTGACCATCCCGGACGCCCAGCTGAAGCAAGGCCTGGCCATCCTGGCCGAGTGCTTCGACGAACTGGCCTGATCGGCTCGTTCGGCAGTACCGGAAGAGGCCCGCGCAAGCGGGCCTTTTCTTTTTCCGGGGTTCCGCTCCGGCTGCGGCGCCGTGACGCATCTACCCCCTTGGTCGTATCGGAGAGCGCCGCCGCATCAGCTATCCTGTCCTGCGCGCGATGTCGTCCGGGCCGCCCTCTGGCAGGCACCTTGCGACTCGGTTAAGGTGCGCGCGCATCTGCGAGAGGATCTCCATGACAGCACTCAGCGCCGCGCCGACCGTTCTGGTCGCCGCCGCCGACCCCTGGAACCGCGAACTGCTTGGGCAACTGGTGCTGAGCGTGCGTTGCGACGCGGCCATCGAATACTGCGAGGACGGTGACCAGGCCATCGATGCCTGCCGCTTGCGCGCCTTCGCCCTGGTGCTGGCCGAGCAGGAACTGGCCGGCACCGACGGCATCGACCTGCTCCGCCACCTGCGCCGCAGCCGCCGCGGGGCAAATGCGCCGGACTTCATCCTGATCAGCGCCAAGGCCGATGGGGCCAGCGTGCGCGCGGTGCTGCCGCTGGCGCCCAGCGCCTACCTGGTCAAGCCGTTCAATGCCGAGGACTTGCGCCAGCGCCTGCGCAGCCTGTTGCTGGAGCCGGGGCAGGAAGTCAGCTGCGCCGTGCCCCGGGAGCCCACCGGCAGCCTGGCCGACTTTCTCGCCGAGGCCCGCGATGCCGCCGAGGGCGCGCCCCTGCTGGCGGAGGTCGGCGAGTCGGCGAGCCGTTGCCTGAACACCGAGGGCGTCAGCCTGGAGCAGTTGGAGGAAGAATTCGGTCGCGACCCGCAGATCACCGCCTGCCTGATCGCCGCGGCCAACAGCGCCGCGCGGCACGTCGGCATGCCCTGCCTGACCCTCGCCCAGGCGCTGGCCCGCCTCGGCCTGGCCCAGGCCTGCAACCTGGTCCTGGGGCTCAGCCTGGAGCGCGCCGCACAGCTTGTGGAGCCACGCCTGAAGGAGCGCGCCGCGGCGTTCTGGGCGCTTTCCCAGCGCACCGCGGATGCCGCCGAGGCCCTGGCCGAGAGCCTCGACGTCGACGCGCCACGCTGCTACACCGCGGGCTTGCTGCATTGCCTGGGCGACCTCGCGGTGCTGCGTACCCTGGAAGAGTGGTGCCGGCGTGGCGGGGCGCTGGAAGACCAGGAGATCGACGACAGCCTCAAGGCCTTCGGTGCCAGTTTCGGCTCCACGCTGCGCGCGCGCTGGCGCCTGCCGCTGGAGCTGCGCGGGCTGGTCGCCGCGTGCTACGGCATGGGCAGCGGGGTGTTCTCGCGCAAGGCGCTGATCCTCAACCTGGCGGCCAGGGCGGCGCGTTTGCCGGCGTCCCAGGCTGGGCAGTTGAAGGAAGAGAAGGCGCTGCGGATGCTTGGGCTGGGGCCGGTGGAATTGCAGTTGCTGCAGAAGTTCTGTGACGCCGAGGAGCCAAGCGCTTCGTAGGATCAACCGTTTTCCGGCTGCACGAGAAGCCGTGCCCGCCGGTTGTGGTGGGAGCGGCTGTCTTGCCGGCTGCGCCGAAGCGCTTTTCGTAGGATGGGTTGAGCTTGCGAAACCCATGCGGTTGCGGTGATGGGTATCGCTTCGCTCAACACCATCCTACGAAAAGCCGTGCTTCCTGGAACGTAGGAACTTTTCCGCGATAGCCGGACGTTCCGGCGCGATTCGCTGTCCTGCGCCGCCCCACCTGCGCCATTCCCCTGTAGGAGCGCGCCCTGCGCGCGAAATCGCGGGCAGGGCCCGCTCCTACCGTTCACAGCAGGGCATGGACCGCACGCAGACAATAAAAAACGCCGCTTCCCGTGAAGGGAAGCGGCGTTCCTTTATGGCTGACGCGCTAACGTATGGCTGACGCGCCAACGCCTCAACGCTTGGCCAGCAGCTCCCGGCCGCGCGCCACGGCGGCGTGGACCTGGGCGGGGGCGGTGCCGCCGATGTGGTCGCGGGCGTTCACCGAGCCTTCCAGGGTCAGCACGGCGAAGACGTCGTCGTCGATCTGGTCGCTGAACTTGCGCAGTTCTTCCAGGCTCATCTCGGCCAGGTCCTTGCCGCTGTCCACGCCGTACTTCACTGCGTGGCCGACGATCTCGTGGCAGTCGCGGAAGGGCAGACCCTTGCGCACCAGATAGTCGGCCAGGTCGGTGGCGGTGGAGAAGCCGCGGCGGGCCGCCTCGCGCATGATCTCGCGCTTGGGCTTGATGGCCGGGACCATGTCGGCGAAGGCGCGCAGGCTGTCGCGCAGGGTGTCGGCGGCGTCGAACAGCGGTTCCTTGTCTTCCTGGTTGTCCTTGTTGTACGCCAGCGGCTGGCCCTTCATCAGCGTCAGCAGGCCGGTGAGATGGCCGAACACGCGGCCGGACTTGCCGCGCACCAGTTCCGGCACGTCGGGGTTCTTCTTCTGCGGCATGATCGAGGAGCCGGTGCAGAAGCGGTCGGGCAGGTCGATGAACTGGAACTGCGCGCTGGTCCACAGCACCAGCTCTTCGGAGAAGCGCGACAGGTGCATCATCGCCAGGGAGGCGGCGGCGCAGAATTCGATGGCGAAGTCACGGTCGGACACGCCGTCCAGCGAGTTGCCGGAGATCGCTTCGAATCCCAGCAGTTCGCAGGTGATTTCCCGCTGGATCGGGTAGGTGGTGCCGGCCAGCGCGGCGCTGCCCAGGGGCATGCGGTTGACGCGCTTGCGGCAGTCCACCAGGCGCTCGTAGTCGCGGCTGAGCATTTCGAACCAGGCCAGCAGATGGTGGCCGAAGGTCACCGGCTGGGCGGTCTGCAGGTGGGTGAAGCCGGGCATGATGGTGTCGGCTTCCGCCTCGGCCAGGCCCAGCAGGCCCTGCTGCAGGCGGGTGATCTCGGCAAGGATCAGGTCGATCTCGTCGCGCAGCCACAGGCGGATGTCGGTGGCCACCTGGTCGTTGCGCGAACGGCCGGTGTGCAGCTTCTTGCCGGTGATGCCGATGCGGTCGGTCAGGCGCGCCTCGATGTTCATGTGCACGTCTTCCAGGTCGACGCGCCAGTCGAAGCTGCCGGCCTCGATCTCGGCCTGGATCTGCTTCAGGCCGTCGATGATGGCGTCGCGCTCGGCGTCGGTCAGCACGCCGGCCTTGGCCAGCATGGTGGCGTGGGCGATGGAACCCATGATGTCGTGGCGGTAGAGGCGCTTGTCGAAGTCGACGGAGGCGGTGAAGCGGGCGACGAAGGCGTCGACGGGCTCGCTGAAGCGGCCGCCCCAGGACTGGTTGGTCTTCTCTACGCTCATGGATCTCTCTCGCGGAAACGGGCAGGCGCGTTCGCTGCCTGCAGGAAGGGCAAAGTCCGACGATAATAGCAGGCTGAAGGTCAAAAACGGCGTGCGCCGCGACGGGTGTGGTGGGGGGAAGGACAAGGGCGCCCCGCCCGGGCGCGGCGCAGTCGACATTTCGGTGCTCGAATTCGCCCGGCAGGCTACGAGCCGCTTGCCGAGGCGTGGAGGCTTGCGGAAACTTCGTCGATGCCAAACCAAGCCAAGACCGGCGACCAGCCGGCAACCCAAGACGATTTCTTCATTCCCGAACTGTGCCAGAGCGAAGCGCTGTTCAGCCTGGTCCTGCTGGCCGAGCTGCTGGTGCTGGTACTGGTGCTGGCCGAGCCGATGACGCCCAGCTTCAACTGGGTGCGCCTGGCCCTGGCCTCGCTGTTCGTGCAGTGGATAGTGCTGCTCTCGGCCGGCCTGCTGTGCCGCCTGCGGCCGCTGCTGGCGCGCTGGCCGGCGTGGGGCGCGGGGCTGGCCAGCTGCCTGCTGGTGGTGCTGCTGACCCTCGGCTGCACCGCGGTGGCCGACTACTACGCCCTGGGCGGGCCGCTGTCGATCAAGGGCGAGGTCAACCTGTACCTGCGCCATGCGTTGATCGCCCTCATCATGTCGGCCTTGTTGCTACGCTACTTTTATCTGCAGAGCCAATGGCGCAGGCAGGAACAGGCCGAGCTGCGCGCGCGCATCGAGTCGTTGCAGGCGCGCATCCGTCCGCACTTCCTGTTCAACAGCCTGAACAGCATCGCCAGCCTGATCGAGCTGGACCCGGGCAAGGCCGAACAGGCGGTGCTGAACCTGTCGGACCTGTTCCGCGCCAGCCTGGCCAAGCCGGGGACTTTAATTTCCTGGGGGGAGGAACTGGAGTTGGCCAGGCGCTATCTTTCCATAGAGCAGTATCGCCTGGGCGACCGGCTGCAACTGGATTGGCAGGTGAGCGGCGTGCCCGACGGCGTGCCCATCCCGCAGCTGACCCTGCAGCCACTGTTGGAGAATTCATTGATCTACGGTATCCAGCCGCGCATCGAAGGCGGCCTGGTGAAGGTTGAGGCGGACTATCGTGACGGTGTGTTCCAGCTGTGCGTGAGCAACCCTTACGACGAGTCGACGCAGACGCTGCCCACGAAGGGGACCAAGCAGGCGCTGCAGAATATCGCAGCGCGAATTGCGGCACTTTTCGGGCCAAAAGCGAGTCTCAGCGTCGAACGCCGTGACGGACGGCACTACACCTGTCTACGCTATCCATGTGCGCGTCTCATGCAGGAAGCCTGAGCTTATGAATGTCCTGATCGTCGATGACGAACCCCTGGCGCGCGAGCGCCTGGCCCGACTGGTGGGGCAACTGGACGGCTACCGCGTCCTCGAACCCTCCGCCAGCAACGGCGAAGAAGCGCTGGCGCTGATCGACAGCCTGAAGCCGGATATCGTCCTGCTGGATATCCGCATGCCCGGCCTGGACGGGCTCCAGGTCGCCGCCAAGCTGTGCGAGCGCGAAGCCCCCCCGGCGGTGATCTTCTGCACCGCCCACGATGAATTCGCCCTGGAGGCCTTCCAGGTCAGCGCGGTCGGCTACCTGGTCAAGCCGGTGCGCGCCGAGGACCTGGCCGAGGCCCTGAAGAAGGCTTCCAGGCCCAACCGCATCCAGCTGGCGGCGCTGACCAGGCCGCCGGCCGCCGGCGGCCCCGGCCCGCGCAGCCACATCAGCGCGCGGACGCGCAAGGGCATCGAGCTGATCCCCCTGGAGGACGTGATCTTCTTCATTGCCGACCACAAGTACGTGACCCTGCGCCACGACGGCGGCGAGGTGCTGCTGGACGAGCCGCTGAAGGCGCTGGAGGACGAGTTCGGCGAGCGTTTCGTGCGTATCCACCGCAACGCCCTGGTCTCGCGCGAGCGCATCGAGCGCCTGCAGCGCACCCCGCTGGGGCATTTTCAGCTTTACCTCAAGGGCCTGGACGGCGACGCCCTGACCGTGAGCCGGCGCCACGTCGCCGGTGTGCGCCGCTTGATGCACAACCTTTGAGGGCTGCAGGCGCGCCGAGGCGCTTTTCGTAGGAGCGAGCTTGCTCGCGAACCGCACGGCACCGCGTTTGTTCGCGAGCAAGCTCGCTCCTGCGAGAGGCCGGATAGGGTTCGCTGGCGAAGCGCAATCCCAGGGATGGTCCGAAAGCCTGCTTTGGCGTCGCAGGGGGGAAAGCCTGGGCGCCGAAGCCTGTTATCATCCCCGGCAGTCCTTTGTCCGGAATTGCCCATGTCGTCCCGCGAAATCCGAATCGCCACCCGTCAGAGCGCTTTGGCCCTGTGGCAGGCCGAGTACGTCAAGACCCGCCTGGAGCAGGCCCACCCCGGCCTGCGCGTGAGCCTGCTGCCGATGACCAGCCGCGGCGACAAGCTGCTCGATGCGCCGCTGGCGAAGATCGGCGGCAAGGGCCTGTTCGTCAAGGAACTGGAGACCGCCTTGCTGGAAGGCGCGGCCGACATCGCCGTGCACTCCATGAAGGACGTGCCCATGGACTTCCCCGAGGGCCTGGGCCTGTACTGCATCTGCGAGCGCGAGGACCCGCGCGACGCCTTCGTCTCCAACACCTACGCCAGCCTCGCCGAGCTGCCCGCCGGCAGCGTGGTCGGCACCTCCAGCCTGCGCCGCCAGGCGCAGCTGCTGGCCAGCCGCCCGGACCTGCAGATCCGCTTCCTGCGCGGCAACGTCAACACCCGCCTGGCCAAGCTCGACGCCGGCGAATACGACGCCATCATCCTCGCCGCCGCCGGCCTGATCCGCCTCGGCTTCGAGGCGCGCATCCGTTCCAGCATCGGCGTCGAGGACAGCCTGCCGGCCGGCGGCCAGGGCGCCGTGGGCATCGAATGCCGCAGCGCCGATAGCGAGATCCACGCGCTGCTGGCGCCGCTGCACCACGCCGACACCGCGCTGCGGGTGACCGCCGAGCGCGCGCTGAACAAGCGCCTCAACGGCGGCTGCCAGGTGCCCATCGCCTGCTACGCCGTGCGCGAGGGCGAGCAGCTGTGGCTGCGCGGCCTGGTTGGCCAGCCCGACGGCACGCAACTGCTGCGCGCCGAAGCCCGCGCGCCCCTGGCCGAGGCCGAGGCGCTGGGCGTGAAGGTCGCCGAAGACCTGTTGGAACAAGGCGCGGCCGACATCCTCGCCGCCGTCTATGGCGAGGCCGGCCCGCAGTGAGCCACTGGCGCCTGCTGCTGACGCGGCCGCAGGACGAGTGCGCGGCCCTGGCCGCCAGCCTCGCCGAGCACGGCGTGGCCAGCGCCAGCCTGCCGCTGCTGGCCATCGAGCCGCTGGAAGAAACCCCCGAGCAGCGCAGCCTGCTGCTCGACCTGGACCGCTACTGCGCCGTGGTGGTGGTCAGTAAGCCCGCCGCGCGCCTGGGCCTGGAGCGCATCGATCGCTACTGGCCGCAGCCGCCGGCGCGCCAGGACTGGTTCGCGGTCGGCGCGGCCACCGCGGCTATCCTCGATGACTACGGCCTGCGCGTGCATCACCCGGAGAACGGCGACGACAGCGAAGCGCTGCTGGCCCTGCCGGCACTGGCCCGCGCCCTGCAGGTGCCCGGGCCGCGGGCGCTGATCCTGCGTGGCGAAGGTGGCCGGGAATTCCTCGCCGAGCGCCTGCGCGGCCAAGGCGTGGCGGTGGATTATCTGGAACTCTACCGTCGCGTGCTGCCGGGCTACCCGGCGGGCGAGCTGGCGCGGCGGGTGCGCGACGAAGCACTGAACGGCCTGGTGGTGAGCAGCGGCCAGGGCCTGGAGCACCTGCTGCGCGTGGCCGGGGAGGACTGGCCGCGGCTGGCCGGGCTACCCTTGTTCGTGCCCAGCCCGCGGGTCGCCGAACTGGCCCGGGAAGCCGGTGCGCGACACGTGATCGATTGCCGCGGGGCGAATGCCGCGGCCCTGCTGGAGGCGCTCAGGGGCGCCGACGAAGAATAATTTCCGAGCGAAGGATGGACCTGTGAGCGAAGCCGTCACTCCCCAAGACACCCCGCAAGATACCCCCGTCGAGCCGACCCCGCCCGCTCCGGCCCGGTCCGGCAACGGCCTGGCCCTGCTCGCCCTGCTGGTCGGCGTCGCCGGCCTCGGCGTCGGTGGCTGGGGGCTGTGGCAGACGCAGCAGCTGCAGGCCCGCGACCAGGCCCGCGCGCAGCAGCTGGAAGAAACCCGCGGCGAGGCGCAGAGCCTGCTGAACCACAACAGCGCGCTGGACAAGCGCCTGGACGCGCTGCCCAGCGCCGACGAGCTGGAGGCCCGCCGGCGCCTGGTGGTCGAGCTGCAGGGCGACCAGCAGCAACTGGCCCAGCAGTTCAAGCAGGTTCTCGGGCAGAGCCGCCAGCAGTGGCGCCTGGCCGAGGCCGAGCACCTGATGCGCCTCGCCTCGCTGCGCCTTTCCGCGCTGCAGGACATCGACAGCGCCACCCAACTGGTGCAGGGCGCCGACGACATCCTCCGCGCGCAGAACGACCCGGGCGCCTTCGCCGCCCGCGCGCAACTGGCCAAGAGCCTCGAAGCCCTGCGCAGCCTGCCGCAGCCGGACCGCACCGGGCTGTTCCTGCAACTCGGCGCGCTGCGCGAGCAGGCCGCCCAGTTGCAACCGCTGGAGCCGAGCTTCAAGGAAGGCCCGGGCAAGGCCTCGACCACCGCCTGGGGCGACGGCAGCAGCACCCTGGACCAGTGGTGGGAACGCATCTCGCGCTACGTGCGCATCGACTTCAACGCCGGCCAGGACGTGCGCCCGCTGCTCTCCGGGCAACAGCTGACGCGCGTGCGCCTGGCCCTCAGCCTGGCCCTGGAGCAGGCGCAGTGGGCCGCGCTCAACGGGCGCCAGGAAGTCTACCAACAGGCCCTGAAGCAGGCCCGGCAGATCCTCGGCGACTTCTTCAACGCCGACCTCGCCGACAGCCGCGCCCTGGGCCTGCGCATCGACGAGCTGGCGCAGCAGCCGGTGGCCGTGCAGGTGCCCGACCTGACCCCGGCGCTGGGCGCCCTGCAGGCCTACGTGGTGCGCCGCGACCAGGCCGCCCTCGATCAGCAGCAGGCGCCCGCCGCGCCCCAGGCGGAGGGTAGCCAATGAGCCGCGTCTACCTGCTGGTCCTGGCCCTGGTGGTCGCCGCCACCCTGGTCGGCCTGGCCATCGCCGAGCAGTCGGGCTACGTGCTGATCGCCTACAAGAGCTTCCGCTACGAATCCAGCCTGTGGACCTTCCTCGCCCTGCTGGCGCTGGTCTGGCTGCTGTACCTGGCGGTGCGCCTGGTATTGCGCCTGGTCGGGGTGTCCGGGCGGGTGGTCAACCCCTGGTCGCGCTTCAACCGCCGCCGCCGCGCCGAAATGGCCGAGGAACACGGCCAGCGTGACCTCGCCGAAGGCCACTGGGCCCCGGCCCTGCGCCACCTGCGGCGCGCCGCCGAACTGAACCAGCACAGCCTGTCCAGCTACCTGGGCGCGGCCCGCGCGGCCAACGAGCTGGGGCGCTTCGACGAGTGCGACCAGTTGCTCGACCGCGCCCTGGAACGCCAGCCCGGCACGGAGCTGGCCGTGGGCCTGACGCGCGCGCAACTGCTGATCAACCGTGGCGCCTTCGAACCGGCCCGCGCGGTGCTGGTGAAGCTGCACGAGGAACACCCGCGCCACCCCACGGTGCTGCGCCTGCTCCAGCAGCTCTACGTCAGCCTGCAGGACTGGCGCCCGTTGCTGGCCCTGCTGCCGGAGCTGCGCAAGGAGCGCGTGCTGGAGAACGCCCAGCTCAGCGACCTGGAGCGCCGCGCCTGGATCGCCGCCCTGGAAGCCGCCGGAGAGCAGGGCGTGGGGCAGGGCGAGACGGCCCTGCAGCCGCTCACCCAGACCTGGCAGAACCTGCCCGCCAACCTGCGCGCCCAGCCGCTGCTGGTCGCCGCCTATGCCCAGCAGCTGCTGCGCCTGGGCGCGCCCGAGGAGGCGGAGAAGGTCTTGCGCCAGGCCCTCAAGGAAGGCTACGACGAACGCCTGATGCTGCTCTACGGCAAGGCCCGCGGCGGCGACCCGGCACGCCAGCTGCAGAACGCCGAGGCCTGGCTGAAGAAGTACCCCGACGACCCCGTGCTGCTCCTGTCCCTGGGCCGCCTGTGCCTGGCCGACAAGCTCTGGGGCAAGGCCCGCGACTACCTGGAGGCCAGCCTGGCCCGCCAGCACAGCGCCGAGACCTGCGCCGAGCTGGCGCGGCTGCTGGCGCACCTGGGGGAAACCGAGCGCAGCAACAGGCTGTTCCAGGAAGGCCTGGGTCTGTTCGGCGCGCCCGTAGGCAGTGCAGTCCAGTTGCCTGCGAAAGCGTAAGACGGTTCGGATGAAACGCGGCGCCCTCGGGCGCCGCTTTCGTTTGGGCTGACAGCTGCCGCCTACTTGCCGGCCTGCTTGCCGACGTAGCGGATGCGGTAGATCGCCCCGGCCATGTCGTCGCTCACCAGCAGCGACCCGTCCGCGGCCACCAGCGCGTCGGCGGGGCGCCCCAGCACTTCCTCGCCGGGTTGCAGCCAGCCCTCGGCGAACAGGCTCTGGCGTTTCAGCGAGCCGTCCGCGTTCAGCTCGACGCGCACCACCCGGTAGCCGACCTTGCGGCTGCGGTTCCACGAGCCGTGCTCGGCGATGAAGACGTTGCCGCGGTACTCGGCGGGGAACTGCTCGCCGCTGTAGAAACGCATGCCCAGCGCCGCCACGTGGGCACCGAGGCCGGCCACCGGCGCCACGAAGGCCGAGCAGGGGCGCTGGGCGAACTGCGGGTCGGCGATGCGCCCGGCATGGCAGTCCGGGTAGCCGAAGTCGTCGCCGGCCTTGCCCACGCGGTTCAGCTCGTCGTCGGGCTGGTCGTCGCCGAGCAGGTCGCGGCCGTTGTCGGTGAACCACAGCCGGCCCTGGGCGTCCCAGTCGAAGCCCACGGTGTTGCGCACGCCATAGGCCACCACTTCGCGCTGGCTGCCGTCCGGCTGCATGCGCTGCAGGTTGGCGTAGCGCTCGCGGTCCGGGCGGCAGATGTTGCAGGGCGCGCCCACCGGCACGTAGAGCTTGCCGTCGGGGCCGAAGGCGATGAACTTCCAGCCGTGGTGCGTCTCGCCGGGGAACTGCGGCGGCAGTTCCTCGGGCTTTGGCGGCGCATCCAGGTGCGTCTCGATGTCGCGCAGCACGTAGAGGCGGCTGACAGCCGAGACGTACAGATCGCCCTGGTGGAAGGCCACGCCGCTGGGCATCTTCAGGCCGCTGGCGATCACCCGCGGGCGCTGTTCGCCGGGGCGCAGGGCGTACACCTTGCCGGCCTCGCGGCTGCCGACGAAGAGCGTGCCCTCGCTGCCCAGGGCCATGGCGCGGGCGTTGGGGACCTGGTCGCTGAGCACCTCGATGCGGAACCCTTCGGGCACCTTGAGCCGCTCCACGACCGAGGCGGCGAATGCACCGGGGAGGGGGACGAACAGCAGCGCGGCGAGTAGGATCAGCTGTCGACGCATGGTAGGAATTCCCTGATGGCTGTCCGGCCCAGTCTAGCCCGCCGCCTTGAAAGGCCCGCGGAATTTCCTCTACCGTAGCGGCCTTTCCGAAAATGCCGTGCCACTGGAGCCGCCATGAACCTGGCCAGCCCGCGTTCCCTGTTCTTCCTCGCCTTCCTCGCCTGCGCCGCCATGCTCGGCGCCGGTTTCTACCTGCAGTACGTCGTCGGCCTGGAACCCTGCCCGCTGTGCATCGTGCAGCGCATCTTCTTCGCCGGCGCCGGGCTGTTCTCGCTGATCGCCGCGCTGCATGGCCGCGGCCGGCGCGTCTACTCGGTGCTGGTGCTGCTCTGCTCGCTGGGCGGGGCCGGCACCGCCGGCCGGCAGATCTGGCTGCAGACCCTGCCGCCGGACCAACTGCCGTCCTGCCTGCCGCCGCTGGACTACATGATGCAGACCATGCCCTACGCGGACATCCTCTGGACCATGTTCCACGGCTCGGCCGACTGCGCCGAGGTGACCTGGACGCTGCTCAGCCTGAGCATCCCGGAGTGGAGCCTGCTGGCCTTCGTCGGCTTCGCCCTGTTCGCCGTCTTCCAGTTTCTGCGCCGCGGCTGATCGCCGCGCGGCGGCAGAACTGTCCTTCGGCGCGAAGCCAGCGCCGTCGCGGGTTGCCGATTAAACGCTCGTATGAATTTTCCCACGAAAGGTGTCTTGAAGCGGACATCCCGCGGGCATACTCTGGTCTTCCGCACCGCCGGGATTCCGCCATCAGAGCGGTAGAACGCCGGCGAGTGCCCGCATTCGACAGAGAACTGTCCCGCCGCGGAACCGCCGGGACAGGCCGAGGGAAGCGAGGACAAGATGCTCGAGAGCTGCCGCAATGCCCAGGAACGTTGGGGAGGCGTCCACCAACTGATCGACCGCTGGTTGCGTGACCGCCAGGAACTCATCCAGGCCTTCGATTCGCTATCCGGACCCCAGGCGCCCGCCGTCAATGGCGAGGGGCTGGAGAACTTCTGCCAGCGCCTGGTCGACTACGTCTCCGCCGGCCACTTCGAGGTCTACGAACAGCTGATGGACGAGGCCAAGGCCTTCGGCGATGCGCGCGGCCTGGAACTGGCCAAGCAGATCTACCCGCGCCTGGAAGCCATCACCGCGTCCGCATTGAACTTCACCGACCGCTGCGACAACGGCGATTGCCGCGAAGGCACCTGCCTCACCAACGAGTTGAAGCTGCTGTGCCAACAGCTTCACGAGCGTTTCGAACTGGAAGATTGCCTGATCGAGGTGCTGCACAACGCCCACGAACAGCGCACGGTCACCGCCTGATTCTGGCGGGCGGGAAAAGGGGCGCGGTCCTTGCGGACGCGCCCTTTTTTCATGCCCGCGAAAACCTCGTCGAGGTGGCTGAAAGCCGCGTACTACGAGGCTTACAGCCATTCGGAAAGTTCCGCCTGACGGCCTCGTGGCGGCAGTCTGTGGCGTCGTTGGCGAGGGTGTCGCTGGAGATGGCGTGCCCGCGGGCTGCTGTCCGGCCTGTGGAAAAACGGCTGCAGATTGTGCCTGGCGCGGGTTTCAGCTTTATGGGGGCGTTGGCGAGAGGGCCTGCGCGGGTCTAGTATGGGCGCAACCACGTACGCCAGGAGGCACGTCATGTCGGCCAACAAGAAACCTGTCACCACCCCTTTGCATCTGCTGCAGCAACTTTCCCACAGTCTGATCGAGCACCTGGAGACCGCTTGCAAGCAGGCCCTGGTGGACTCCGAGAAACTGCACGCCAAGCTGGAAAAGCAACGTGCCAAAGCGCAGGACAAACTGCACAAGGCACGCACCAAACTGCAGGAAGCAGGCAAGTCCGGGAAGGCCAAGGCACAAGCCAAGGCCAAGGCCAGCATCGCAGAGCTGGAAGAGGTGCTGGAAACACTGAAGGGCCGTCAGGCGGAAACCCGCGCCTACATCGCCAACCTCAAGCGTGACGTCCAGGAAAGCCTGAAACTGGCCCAGGGCGTGAGCAAGGTGAAGGAAGCGGTCGGCAAGTCGCTGGCCACCCGCAAGCCGGTTGCCGCCGCCAAGCCTGTCGCCGCCAAGCCGGTGGTCAAGGCTGCCGCTGCCAAGCCTGCCGCCAAACCGGCCGCCAAGGCCGTTGCCGCCAAGCCGGCTGCCAAGGCTGCTGCCGCGAAGCCCGCCGCTAAACCGGCTGCCAAGGCTGCTGCTGCGAAGCCCGCCGCTAAACCGGCTGCTAAAACTGCTGCTGCGAAGCCCGCCGCCAAACCGGCTGCCAAGGCTGCTGCTGCGAAGCCCGCCGCCAAGCCGGCTGCCAAAGCTGCCGCTGCGAAGCCCGCCGCCAAGCCGGCTGCCAAAGCTGCCGCTGCGAAGCCCGCCGCCAAGCCGGCTGCCAAGGCTGCTGCTGCGAAGCCCGCCGCTAAACCGGCTGCTAAAACTGCTGCTGCGAAGCCCGCCGCCAAGCCGGCTGCCAAAGCTGCTGCTGCGAAGCCTGCCGCCAAGCCGGTTGCCAAAGCTGCTGCCGCGAAGCCCGCCGCCAAACCGGCTGCCAAAGCTGCTGCTGCGAAGCCCGCCGCCAAACCGGCTGCCAAGTCTGCTGCTGCGAAGCCTGCCGCCAAACCGGCTGCCAAGCCTGCTGCTGCGAAGCCTGCCGCCAAACCGGCTGCCAAGCCCGCTGCTGCGAAGCCTGCCGCCAAACCGGCTGCCAAGCCCACCGCTGCGAAGCCTGCTGCCAAACCGGCCGCCAAGCCCGCCGCTGCGAAACCCGCGGCCAAGCCCGCCGTCGCCGCCAAGCCTGCAGCTCCGGCCGCTACCCCGGCTGCTCCCGCTGCCCCGGCCGCGTCGACCGCTCCGGTCGCCAGCGCCGCACCGGCTCCGGTAGCGCCGAGCGCTCCGGCCGCCACTCCGAGCAGCGCTTCCTAAGACGCCGCTCGCGAAGCCGCCGCGGTGCGCAGCTGTTGCAGCGCACCGCGGCGTGCCTTCCCCGCTTCGCCGGCGCAGCCCTGCAGCCAGGCGTCCAGTTCGCTTCCGGCCTCTTCCGTCCAGTCCCGTCCCGCTTCCGCCAGCCGCTCCAGTTGCAGGCGTTCGGCGCGCAGCTCCAGCGTTTTCAGGGTTTCCCGTAGTTCTTCCAGATGGGCGTCGTCCTGCGCCCCCGCCTTCCACTGTTGGCGCAGCGTCCGCAGCGGCTTCACCACCTCGCGTTGCCAGTTGGCGGAGGCCTTCGCCAGGGTGTCCAGGCGTTGTCCGGAGCAGGCCCGGCCGCGAGCGGCGAACCAGGCCCCGGCCAGCAGCAGGCAGACGTCGGCGCCGGCTTCCTGCAGCTCCAGGCAGGCCGCCTCGACGCCCGGCTGCGCGTAGAGGTCGAGGGCGAACGACCAGATATCTTCTGTCATAGGGCTCCCACAGCGGTTGCGCGGCGAAGCTGATAAACTCCGCCGCCATGATTCGACTCCAAAATCTTACGCTACAGCGTGGCCCCCAGCGCTTGCTGGAAGGTGCCGAACTGACCTTGCATGCCGGCCAGAAAGTCGGCCTGATCGGCGCCAACGGCGCCGGCAAATCGAGCCTGTTCGCCCTGCTGCGCGGCCAGCTCGGCCAGGACGCCGGCGACTGCCGGATCCCCGCCGACTGGCGCATCGCGCACATGCGCCAGGAGGTGGACACCCTCGAGCGCCAGGCCGTGGACTACGTCCTCGACGGCGACGTGCGCCTGCGCGAGATCCAGGCGCAGCTGACCGCCGCCGAGAACGCCCATGACGGCGCCGCCGTAGCGCGCCTGCACACCGAGCTGGACAACGCCGACGGCTACACCGCCGACGCGCGGGCGCGCAAGCTGCTGGCCGGCCTGGGCTTCAGCGCCGAGCAGATGGAGCGCCGCGTCGGCGACTTCTCCGGCGGCTGGCGGATGCGCCTGAACCTGGCCCAGGCGCTGATGTGCCCGTCCGAACTGCTGCTGCTCGACGAACCCACCAACCACCTCGACCTCGACGCCATCCTCTGGCTGGAAGAGTGGCTCAAGGGCTACCCGGGCACGTTGATCCTGATCTCCCACGACCGCGACTTCCTCGACGCCGTGGTCGACCACGTGGCGCATCTGGAGCAGCGCAAGCTGACCCTCTATCGCGGCGGCTACTCGGCCTTCGAGCGCACCCGCGCCGAACGCCTGGCGCAACAGCAGCAGGCCTACGAGAAGCAGCAGGCGCAGCGCGCCCACATGGAAAAGTACATCGCCCGCTTCCGCGCCCAGGCCACCAAGGCACGCCAGGCGCAGAGCCGCATCAAGGCCCTGGAACGCCTGGAGGAGCTGGCCCCGGCCCACGTCGACTCGCCGTTCGACTTCGTCTTCCGCGAGTCGGACAAGATTTCCAGCCCGCTGCTGGACCTGTCCGAGGCGCGCCTGGGCTATGGCGAGAAGACGGTGCTGGAGAAGGTCAAGCTGCAACTGGTACCCGGCGCGCGCATCGGCCTGCTGGGCCCCAACGGCGCCGGCAAGTCGACCCTGATCAAGACCCTCTCCGGCGACCTGCCGTTGCTGGCCGGGCACCTGGCGCGCGGCGAGAACCTCGCCATCGGCTACTTCGCCCAGCACCAGCTCGACTCGCTGGACGCCAAGGCCAGCCCGCTGCTGCACCTGCAGCGCATCGCTCCGGGCGAGCGCGAGCAGACCCTGCGCGACTTCCTCGGCGGCTTCGATTTCCGCGGCGCGCGCTGCGACGAGCCGGTGCTGAACTTCTCCGGCGGCGAGAAAGCGCGCCTGGCGCTGGCCCTGATCGCCTGGCAGAAGCCCAACCTGCTGCTGCTCGACGAGCCGACCAACCACCTCGACCTGGAGATGCGCCTGGCCCTGACCATGGCCCTGCAGGAATTCTCCGGGGCGGTGGTGGTGGTGTCCCACGACCGTCACCTGCTCAAGAGCACCACCGACCAGTTCCTGCTGGTGGCCGACGGCCGCGTGCAAGACTTCGACGGCGACCTCGACGACTACGCCCGCTGGCTGGTGGATTTCCGCGCGCGCCAGGCGCCGGTCGCTAATGCCGGCGCAGCGTCTGTCGAGAAGACCGACAAGCGCGCCCAGCGCCAGGCCGCCGCCGCATTGCGCCAGCAATTGGCGCCGCACAAGCGCGAGGCGGACAAGCTGGAGAAGGAGCTGGGCGGCTTGCACGAGAAGCTCGCCGCGCTGGAGGAAAAGCTCGGCGACAGCGCCCTCTACGAGAACGCGCGCAAGGACGAACTGCGTGACCTGCTGGCCCGGCAGGCGAGCCTGAAAGCCCGCGAGGCCGAGGTCGAGGAAGCCTGGCTGGTGGCCCTGGAAACCCTGGAGAACCTCCAGGCCCAGCTCGAAGGAGCCGAGTGATGGAAGACCTGCCGCTGCTCGTCGCCTGGAGCGATCCATTGCTGCGCGGCCTGCAGATCGTCCTCATCCTGCTGCTGGCCTGGGTGCTGCAGCGCCTGGTGGCGCGCGGGCTGAACCGCCTGGCGCAGCGCTACCCGACCCCCCACGAACTGCTGCTGCCGCTGCGCGGCGGCCTGCGCTGGCTGATCATGGGCTCGGCGCTGATGATGGTGCTGGAGCGCCTGGGGGTTTCCGCCCAGGTGCTGTGGACCGCGCTGACCGGCTTCGTCGCGGTCGCCGCGGTGGCCTTCTTCGCCATCTGGAGCGTGCTTTCCAACCTGTTCTGCGCGCTGCTGATCTTCACCGTCGGGCCGTTCCGCCTGGGCGACTTGGTGGAGGTCATCGAGTCGGCCGACAAGCCCGGCGTGAAGGGCCGCGTCAGCGCCATCAACCTGCTCTACACCACCCTCGAGGAAACCTTCGAGGACGGCACCAGCGCCCTGCTGCAGGTGCCCAACAGCCTGTTCTTCCAGAAGGCCATCCGGCGCTGGAAAGGGCCCGGGCTGAGCAGCGGAAGATAACAACCACAACCCCTGTTCCCACACGGATACCCACGCACTATGGAATGGCTCGCTAGCCCTGAAATCTGGGTCGCCTTTCTGACCCTGACCGCCCTGGAGATCGTCCTGGGCATCGACAACATCATCTTCATCTCCATCCTGGTCAGCCGCCTGCCGGCGGCACAGCAGCCCAAGGCGCGGTTCTTCGGCCTGGCGCTGGCGATGGGCACGCGGATTCTCCTGCTGCTGTCGATCACCTGGGTGATGCGCCTGACCGCCGACCTCTTCGAGGTGTTCGGCCAGGGCGTTTCCGGGCGCGACCTGATCCTGTTCTTCGGCGGCCTGTTCCTGCTGTTCAAGAGCACCATGGAGATCTACCACAGCCTGGAAGGCGCCGAGGAAGGCGGGCAGGGCAGCGCCAAGAGCCGCGGCTTCATGGCGGTGATCATCCAGATCGCGATCATCGACATCATCTTCTCCCTGGACTCGGTGATCACCGCCGTGGGCCTGGTGCAGAACGTGCCGGTGATGATCGCCGCCATCGTCATCTCGGTCGGCGTGATGATGCTCGCCGCCGGCACCATCAGCGACTTCATCGACAAGCACCCGTCGCTGAAGATGCTGGCGCTGTCGTTCCTCATCGTGGTCGGCACCGTGCTGGTGGCCGAGGCCTTCGAGGTCCACGTGCCCAAGGGCTACGTCTACTTCGCCATGGCCTTCTCGCTGGCGGTGGAAGCCCTCAACATCCGCCTGCGCGGCGCCCTGGCGCGCAAGCGCGGCGAAGAGCCGGTGAAACTGCGCAAGGACCTGCCGAGCTGATCGGCCGGCCCGCGCCGGGCTTCCTCCACACCTGTAGGAGCGGGCCCTGCCCGCGATTCGCGCGCAGGGCGCGCTCCTACAGGGGAATGCCGGAGTCACGCCGATGGGTATCGCTTCGCTCAACGCCATCCTACGAAAAGCCATGCTCGCTCTGCGGTAAGCGGGCCCTGCCCGCGATTCGCGCGCAGGGCCCGCCTACAGGGGAATGCCGGAGTCACGCTGATGGGTATCGCTTCGCTCAACCCATCCTACGGCTCGACGCGCCCGGAAAGAGGCTCTCCGTGACCAAGCCCGAAGCGCGCCTGGGATCAAGGTCAAACGGCGGATAACCGCGAACGGTTATCCGCCCTACACGGCAACGCGCGACTCGGGCACACTGGCTACCCGTAACAAGATTTTTCGCCACGAGGTCCACCATGCTCGCCAGTACCTGGTTCGCCTTCCTCATCGCCTGCTGGGTGATCAGCCTGTCGCCCGGCGCCGGGGCCATCGCCTCGATGTCCTGCGGCCTGCAGTACGGCTTCTGGCGCGGCTACTGGAATGCCCTGGGCCTGCAGATCGGTCTGGCTCTGCAGATCGCCGTGGTCGCCGCGGGCGTCGGCGCGCTGCTGGCCACCTCGGCGCTGGCCTTCAGCGTGATCAAGTGGTTCGGCGTGGTCTACCTGGCCTACCTCGCCTGGCGCCAGTGGAGCGCCGCCCCGCAGGTGATGCAGGCCGACGCCGAGCGCCCCATCGGCCGCCCGCTGAGCCTGGTGCTGCGCGGCTTCCTGGTCAACGCCAGCAACCCCAAGGCGGTGATCTTCATGCTCGCCGTGCTGCCGCAGTTCGTCGACCCGCACCGGCCGATGGCGATGCAGTACGTGATCATGGGCGCGACCATGATCTGCGTCGACCTGATCGTCATGGCCGGCTACACCGGGCTGGCCGCGCGGGTGCTGCGCGCGCTGCGTTCGCCGCGCCAGCAACGGCTGATGAACCGCACCTTCGCCAGCCTGTTCCTCGGCGCCGCCGCGCTGCTGGCCACCGTTCGCCGCGCCCCGGTGTGAAGCCGACGGGCGCCGCCTAGGCGCCCGAATGGTGGCGGAGTAGTATTGGCGCCCTCCATTCTCATTCGCCTTCCGCCATGCGCCTTCCAAAGCTTCTCATCTGGCTGCTGCCGCTGCTTTGCGGCGCCAGCCTCACGGCCCTGGCCGACGTTCCGGTCGACCCCTCCCAGGCCCTGCACCTGCTGAGCTACCTGGCCGCGGACTACCCGCCGACGGTGAGCGCCGGGCAGGTGGTCGACGCCACCGAGTACAAGGAGCAACTGGAGTTCGCCGGCCAGCTGCAGGCGCTGCTGCTGGCCCTGCCGGCGCGTCCCGAGCGGGCCGACCTGGAGCGCGAGGTGGCCGGCCTGCGCCGCGCCATCGAGCAGCGCCAGCCCGGCGCCCTGGTGGCGCAGCAGGCGCGGCACCTGGAAGCGCGCCTGGCGGACGTCTACCAGGTGGTGCAGACCCCCGCCATCACCCCCGACCCGGCCCGCGGCGCACCGCTCTACGCCCAGCAGTGCTCGATCTGCCACGGCGACGCCGGCAAGGGCGACGGCCCGGCGGGCATCGGCCTGCAGCCGCCGCCGGCCGACCTCACGGCCCGCGCGCGCCTGGACCAGTTGAGCCTCTACGACCTGCGCACGGTGATCGGCCTGGGCGTCGCCGGCACCGACATGCCGGCCTTCGCCGACCAGTTGGACGAGCGCCAGCGCTGGGACCTGGCCGCCTACGTGGCCGGCCTGAGCGCCGCCGAGGCCCAGCTCGACGGCGCCCACGCCTACCCGCTGGCGAGCCTGGCCACCCAGACCCCGGCCGAAGTGGCCGCCCGCGACGGCGACGCCGCCGCGCAGAGCTTCCGCGCCCTGCGCGCCCACCCGCCGCTGGAGCACCGCGGCCCGGCGCAGCTGATCGACTACACCGCCGCGACCCTGGACAAGAGCTTCGCCATCTACCGCCAGGGCGACCACGACCAGGCCTACGACCTCTCGGTCGCCGCCTATCTGGAAGGTTTCGAACTGGTGGAAAGCTCGCTGGACAACGTCGACGCCACCCTGCGCAAGGCCACCGAGAAAGAACTCATGGCCTACCGCCAGACGCTGCGCGACGGCCTGCCCGAAGCCCAGGTGGCGCAGCAGTTGGAGCGCGCCAAGGGCAAGCTTGGCGAAGCCGCCAAGGCGCTCAGCGGCGACTCCCTGAGCAGCACCATCAGCTTCGTCTCGGCCCTGCTGATCCTGCTGCGCGAGGGCGTGGAAGCCATCCTGGTGCTCGCCGCCATCCTCGCCTTCCTGCGCAACACCGGGCAGGAAGCCGCCACCCGCGGCGTGCACGTCGGTTGGGGCCTGGCCTTCGTCGCCGGCTTCGCCACCTGGGCGCTGGCGGCCTACGTGATCGACATCGGCGGCGCCCAGCGTGAGCTGATGGAGGGCTTCACCTCGCTGTTCGCCTGCGTGATGGTGCTCTGGCTCGGCGTGTGGATGCACGACCGCCGCCACGCCGCGGCCTGGCAGGACTACATCCGCAGCAGCCTGGTGGGCGGCGGCGGGCGCTTCGGCTTCGCCGTGCTGGCGTTCTTCTCGGTGTACCGCGAGCTGTTCGAGGTCATCCTGTTCTACGAAACCCTCTGGCTGCAGGCCGGCCCGGCCGGGCACAGCGCGGTCATCGCCGGCGCCGGCTGCGCGGTGGTGCTGCTGATCGGCCTGGCCTGGGTGATCCTGCGCGGCTCGGCGAAACTGCCGCTGAAGCTGTTCTTCACCGTCAACGCCGCGCTGCTCTGCGCGCTCTCGGTGGTGTTCGCCGGGCATGGCGTGGTGGCCCTGCAGGAAGCCGGGGTGATCGGCACCCGCCCGGTGCCCTTCTTCGACTTCGACTGGCTGGGCATCAAGGCCGACGCCTACTCGCTATCGGCCCAGGCCCTGGCGCTGCTGGCGGTGGCCGTGCTCTACGGGCGCAGCCTGCTGGCGGAAAAACGCAAGGCCGCGGCGCTGCCCTGAGGCGGCGCGCGGCAAACCCCGACGGCCAGTGCGATACTGGCCGTCGTCATTTTCGGGAAACGAGTCCGATGCGTATCTGGATCGATGCCGACGCCTGCCCGCGCGCGGCGAAGGAACTGGTGGCGAAGTTCGCCCTGAAGCGCAAGCTGGAAGTGGTGATGGTCGCCGGCCAGCCGGTGGCCAAGCCGCCGTTCGCCTGCGTCAGCCTGGTGGTGGTGCCCAGCGGTATGGACGCCGCCGACGACTACCTGGTGGAGCAGGCCGAGCCGGGCGACCTGGTGATCTGCAGCGACGTGCCGCTGGCCGACCGCCTGGTGAAGAAGGGCGTGGACGCCCTGGACCCGCGCGGCCGCGAGTTCGACGCGAAGAACATGGGCGAACGCCTGGCGCTGCGCAACCTGATGACCGACCTGCGCGACCAGGGGCAGATGGGCGGCGGCCAGGGGCCTTATGGCGACAAGGATCGGCAGGCTTTCGCCAATGCGCTGGATCGGTTGTTGACGCGGTTGAGCAGAAGCTAAAAGAGACGCTGGAAGCTTGAAGCTGAAAGCTAGAAGCCGCACGACCTCCAGCCTCCAGCCTCCAGCCTCCAGCCTCCAGCCTCCAGCCTCCAGCTTCCAGCTCCAATCCTGCCTTACGCCAACTCCAACACCCGATCCACCAGCTTGTTGATCCCGCTGGCCGCCTCGGCGATGTTCTGCGCCAGCATGTAGGCCGGGGTGGTCACCAGCTTGTGGCGGCTGTCCTCGACTATCTCGTCCACCGGGCAGTCGACGTGCTTGGCGCCCATGCGGGTGAGGGCGGCGGCGGTGTCGGCGTCGCAGCCGATGGTGCATTCGATGCCCGGGCCGTAGATGCGCTCGGCCATGGCCGGGGCGATGCAGATCAGGCCCACCGGCTTGTGCGCGGCGGCGAAGGCCTTGGCCAGGGCCAGCACGTCCGACTCGACCTCGCAGCGGTCGCCCTCGAAGGCGAAGTTGCACAGGTTCTTCGCTGCGCCGAAGCCGCCGGGGACGATCAGCGCGTCGAAGTCCTCGACCTTCGCCTCGCGCACGTCCTTGATCTCGCCGCGGGCGATGCGTGCGGACTCCACCAGCACGTTGCGGCTTTCCGGCATTTCCTCGCCGGTGAGGTGGTTGACCACGTGGTGCTGGGCGATGTCCGGGGCGAAGCACTGCACCTGCGCGCCGCGCTGGGACAGGCGCAGCAGGGTGATCACGCTTTCGTGGATCTCGGCGCCGTCGTAGACGCCGCAGCCGGAGAGGATGACGGCAACTTTCTTGTGCATGCAGGTACTCCTGGTTCGGGGTGGCCGGCGTGGCGACGTGGCTGTCGCCATATGCCGGCCGGGTTGTCACCGGCGGCCGTTGTAGCCGGGCGCCAGAGGACTAGGATCGGTATCCATAAGCATAACGATTCGGTCGCGCCATGAACTACATCCTCTTCGCGGTGCCGTTCTTCTTCCTGCTGATCGCGCTGGAGCTGTTGGCCGACCGCTGGCGCGGCACCTCCACCTATCGCCTGAGCGACGCCCTGAACAGCCTCAGCGCCGGGGTGCTGTCCACCACCAGCGGCCTGCTGACCAAGGGCATCGGCCTGGTCACCTACGTGTTCGCCTGGCAGCACCTGGCGCTCTTCGAGCTGTCCGCGCAAAGCGCCTGGGTCTGGGTGTTCTCCTTCGTCTTCTACGACTTCTGCTACTACTGGAACCACCGCCTGGGCCACGAGCGCAGCATCCTCTGGGCGGCACACGCGGTGCACCACCAGAGCGAGGAATACAACCTCAGCACGGCGTTGCGGCAGACCAGCACGGGCTTCCTGTTCGGCTGGATCTTCTACCTGCCGATGGCCGTGGCCGGCGTGCCGCCGCTGGTGTTCGTCAGCGTGGCGGCGCTGAACCTGCTCTACCAGTTCTGGGTGCACACCCGGCACATTCCCAAGCTCGGCTGGTTCGAATGGTTCTTCGTCAGCCCGTCGAACCACCGGGTGCACCATGCGCAGAACCCTGTCTACATGGATCGCAACTACGGCGGCGTGTTCATTCTCTGGGATCGCCTGTTCGGTACCTTCCAGGAGGAGCTGGACGAGGAGCCTGTGGTGTTCGGCGTGACCGTGCCGCTGGCCAGCTGGAACCCGCTGTGGGCCAACCTGCAGGTCTACGCCGCGCTGTGGAACGATGCGCGGCGGGCGGGCAACAGGTGGGACAAGCTGCGTATCTGGTTCATGCGCACCGGCTGGCGTCCGGCCGACGTGGCGGCGCGCTACCCGCTGCAGAAGCCCGACCTGGCGGCCTTCCGCAAGTTCGAGGTGCCGCTGTCCCGCGGCCGGCAGTGGTACGCCACCGTGCAGTTCGCCGGCTACGTGGTCGGCGGCACTTTGCTGCTGGGGCTGGGGGAGCGCTGGCCGCTGCCGGCGCTGCTGCTGGGCTGGGCGTGGATGGCCTGCGGCCTGTTCGTCATCGGCGCCTGGCTGGAGAACCGCGCCTGGGCGCCGCGGCTGGAAGGGCTGCGCCTATTGCTGAACCTGCCCTGGGTGGCAATCACCGCCGCCGCGGCCGGCCTGGCGCTGCCGGGGTGGGCGCTGGCGCTGCTGGGCGCCCATGCCGCCCTCAGCCTGCTGGCGCTGTGGGGCCTGCGCCACGAGGGGCGGCAGGCGCAGCCGGCCTGATCAGTTGCCGTTGCGGCTGTTCTTGATGCGCCGGTGCAGCCACAGCAGCAGGCCGATGGCGAGCAGGCCGCCGAGGACCATGAGTTCGTACTTCTTGATGTTGCCCAGCACGCCTTCGAGCACGCTGCCGAAGTAGTACGCCGCCGAGCCGAGCGCGCTGGCCCAGACGATGGCGCCCAGGCCGTTGAGCAGCAGGTAGCGGCCCGGCGGGTAGCCGGACAGGCCGATGGCCACCGGCATCACCGTGCGCAGGCCGTAGACGAAGCGGAAGCTCAGCACCCACAGGTCCGGGCGCCGCCGCACGTGCTCCAGGGCGCGGTCGCCGAGCTTCTGCCAGCGCGGCTTGCGCGCCAGCAGCTTGCGCCCGTGGCGGCGGCCGAGGAAGTACCAGAGCTGGTCGCCCGCGTAGCTGCCGAGGAAGGCCACGGCGATCACGTATTCGAGCTGCATGTAGCCGCGGAAGGCAAGGAAGCCGGCCAGCACCAGAATGGTCTCGCCCTCGAAGAAGGTGCCGAGGAACAGGGCCACATAGCCGAAATCCTGCAGGAATTGTTGGAGCATTATCGAGGCAACGCAGCAAAATGAACGCGCAGCCTAACGCGGTTGTCGTCCGGGGGGAAGGCACCTGCTGGCGGCTTGCTGGCCTTTGCATGGCCCGGGCCGCCTACTTTGGTCGTATGCTGCGGTTTCGGGTCCCTGCGACCGGTTGCCGCGACCCCGGGTCACTGTTACCCCTTGTTACCAATCGGTCATAATCCCCGACTATAACTGTCACACTGTGCCTGTCGTCAGGGCCCTGGAGTACGCCGTGAGCTTCATTTCCGCCGAACGCGCCTTCCCCTTCACCCGCCTGCGCCGCAACCGCCGCGACGAGTTCTCCCGTCGCCTGGTGCGCGAGAACGTGCTGAGCGTCGACGACCTCATCCTTCCGGTGTTCGTCCTCGACGGCAAGAACCAGCGCGAGGCCATCGCCTCGATGCCGGGCGTCGAGCGCCTGTCCATCGACCTGCTGCTGCAGGAAGCCGAGCAACTGGTGGAACTGGGCATCCCGGCGCTGGCGCTGTTCCCGGTCACGCCGCTGGAGAAGAAGTCCCTCGACGGCGCCGAGGCCTACAACCCCGAGGGCATCGCCCAGCGCGCCACCCGCGCCCTGCGCGAGCGCTTCCCGGAGCTGGGCATCATCACCGACGTGGCCCTGGACCCGTTCACCATCCACGGCCAGGACGGCATCCTCGACGAGAACGGCTACGTGATGAACGACGAGTCGGTGGACGTACTGGTCAAGCAGGCGCTGTCCCACGCCGAGGCCGGCGCCCAGGTGGTGGCTCCCTCGGACATGATGGACGGCCGCATCGGCGCCATCCGCGAGGCGCTGGAATCCACCGGGCACATCAACACCCGGATCATGGCCTACTCGGCCAAGTACGCCAGCGCCTACTACGGCCCATTCCGCGACGCGGTCGGCTCCGCCGCCAACCTCGGCAAGGGCAGCAAGGCCACCTACCAGATGGACCCGGGCAACAGCGACGAGGCGCTGCACGAGATCGCCGCCGACCTCGCCGAAGGCGCCGACATGATCATGGTCAAGCCGGGCATGCCCTACCTGGACATCGTCCGCCGGGCCAAGGACGAATTCCGCGCGCCGACCTTCGTCTACCAGGTCAGCGGCGAATACGCGATGCACATGGCGGCCATCGAGAATGGCTGGCTCAGCGAGGCGGTGATTCTCGAATCGCTGCTGGCCTTCAAGCGCGCCGGCGCCGATGGCATCCTGACCTACTTCGCCAAACGTGCGGCAGAACAACTGAAAAGGGGGCGCTGACGCCCCCGCGACGAGACTTGCGATGAATACCGAAGGCCAGAACGCTACCGACCTGATCGAAACCGAAGTGACTGTCAGCGAGACCCTGGAGACCGTCGAGGTCCCCGTGGTCGCCGAACCCCCCGTGGAGGCGCCCGCCGCCCCGGCGGTGGCGGTGAACGTCGACGACAGCGCCCTCTACATTCATCGCGAGCTGTCGCAGCTGCAGTTCAACATCCGCGTGCTGGAGCAGGCGCTGGACGAGTCCTACCCGCTGCTCGAGCGTTTGAAGTTCCTGCTGATCTTCTCCAGCAACCTCGACGAGTTCTTCGAGATCCGCGTCGCCGGCCTGAAGAAGCAGATCACCTTCGCCCGCGAGCAGGCCGGCGCCGACGGCCTGCTGCCGCACCAGGCCCTGGCGCGGATCAGCGAGCAGGTGCACGAGCAGGTCGGCCGCCAGTACGCCATCCTCAACGACATCCTGCTGCCGGAGCTGGCCAAGCACGGCGTGCGCTTCATCCGCCGGCGCTACTGGACGCCGAAGATCAAGGCCTGGGTGCGGCGCTTCTTCCGCGACGAGATCGCCCCGATCATCACCCCCATCGGCCTCGACCCGACCCACCCGTTCCCGCTGCTGGTGAACAAGAGCCTGAACTTCGTGGTCGAGCTGGAGGGGATGGACGCCTTCGGCCGCGACTCCGGCCTTGCGATCATCCCGGCGCCGCGCTCGCTGCCGCGGATCATCCGCCTGCCCGAGGACGTGGCCGGGGAGGGCGACAACTACGTGTTCCTCTCCTCGATGATCCACGCCCACGCCGACGACCTGTTCTCCGGCATGAAGGTCAAGGGCTGCTACCAGTTCCGCCTGACGCGTAACGCCGACCTCTCGGTGGACGCCGAGGACGTCGAGGACCTGGCCCGCGCGCTGCGCGGCGAGCTGTTCTCGCGGCGCTACGGCGACGCCGTGCGCCTGGAGGTGGTGGACACCTGCCCGGCGCACCTGTCCAACTACCTGCTCAAGCAGTTCGGCCTGGCCGAGAGCGAGCTGTACAAGGTCAGCGGCCCGGTCAACCTGACCCGCCTGTTCAGCGTCACCGGCCTGGCCAGCCATCCGGAGCTGCAGTACCCGCCGTTCACCCCGACCATTCCGAAGCTGCTGCAGAAGAAGGAGAACATGTTCGGCGTGCTGGCCAAGCTGGACGTGCTGCTGATGCACCCCTTCGAGTCCTTCACCCCGGTGGTGGACCTGCTGCGCCAGGCGGCCAAGGACCCGAACGTGCTGGCCATCAAGCAGACCCTGTACCGCTCCGGCGCCAACTCGGAAATCGTCGACGCCCTGGTGGAAGCGGCGCGCAACGGCAAGGAGGTCACCGCGGTGATCGAGCTGCGCGCGCGCTTCGACGAGGAGTCCAACCTGCAGCTGGCCAGCCGCCTGCAGCAGGCCGGCGCGGTGGTGATCTACGGCGTGGTCGGCTTCAAGACCCACGCCAAGATGATGCTCATCCTCCGCCGCGAGGACGGCGAGCTGCGCCGCTACGCGCACCTGGGCACCGGCAACTACCACGCCGGCAACGCCCGCCTGTACACCGACTACAGCCTGCTCACCGCCGACGTGGCGCTGTGCGAGGACCTGCACAAGCTGTTCAACCAACTGATCGGCATGGGCAAGACGCTGCGCATGAAGAAGCTGCTGCACGCGCCCTTCACGCTGAAGAAGAACCTGCTGGAGATGATCAACCGCGAGGCGGCCCAGGCCGCCGAAGGCAAGCCGGCGCACATCATGGCCAAGGTCAACTCGCTGACCGACCCGAAGGTCATCCGCGCGCTGTACAAGGCCAGCCAGGCGGGGGTGAAGATCGACCTGGTGGTGCGCGGCATGTGCTGCCTGCGCCCGGGCGTGCCGGGGGTGTCGCACAACATCCAGGTGCGCTCGATCATCGGCCGCTTCCTCGAGCACAGCCGCATCTACTACTTCCTCAACGGCGGCGACGAGAAGCTCTACCTCTCCAGCGCCGACTGGATGGAGCGCAACCTCGACATGCGCGTGGAGACCTGCTTCCCGGTGGAAGGCAAGAAGCTGGTGCAGCGGGTGAAGAAGGAGCTGGAACTGTATCTGGCCGACAACACCCAGGCCTGGGTGCTGCAGGCCGACGGCAGCTACCAGCGCCTGAACCCCACCGGCAACCAGAACCCGCGCAACGCCCAGGCCATGCTGCTGGAGCGCCTGTGCACGCCGGTGATCAACGGACGCTGACCGGCCCTGGTCCCGAAAAGCCCCGCCGCGCAAGCGCCGGGGCTTTTTCATGGGCTCATCGCTCCTACAGGGGAATGGCGTGGGTGGGGCAGCGTAGCGGATCTCATCCGCGAATCGCGCCGGGGGTTCCGGCTATCGCGGAGAAGCTCCGCTCCTACAGGGGAATGGCGTGGGTGGGGCAGCGTAGGAGCGGATCTCATCCGCGAACCGCGCCGGGGGGGCCGGCTATCGCGGAGAAGCTCCGCTCCTACGGTCCAGGTTGGCACGGCTTCTTGTAAGCGGGCCCTGCCCGCGATTCGCGCGCAGGGCGCGCTCCTACAGGGGAATGGCGTGGGTGGGGCAGCGTAGGAGCGGATCTCATCCGCGAATCGCGCCGGGGGTTGCGGCTATCGCGGAGAAGCTCCGCTCCTACGGTCGAGGTTGGTGCGGCTTCTTGTAGAAGCGGGCCCTGCCCGCGAAATCGCGCGCAGGGCGCGCTCCTACATGGGAATGGCGTGGGTGGGGCGGCGTAGGAGCGGATCTCATCCGCGATCCGCGCCGGGGCATCCGGCTATCGCGGACAAGGTCCGCTTCTACGGGGGGAGGAATACCGTGCTTCCCCACAACCTGTAGCGGGCCCTGCCCGCGATTCGCGCGCAGGGCGCGCTCCTACAGGGGAATGGCGTGGGTGGGGCAGCGTAGGAGCGGATCTCATCCGCGAATCGCGCCGGGGGTTCCGGCTATCGCGGAGAAGCTCCGCTCCTACGGTCGAGGTTGGTGCGGCTTCTTGTAGGAGCGGGCCCTGCCCGCGATTCGCGCGCAGGGGAATGGTGGGGCCGTGGCTGTCGTAGGATGGGTTGAGCGAAGCGATACCCATCACCAAGCACCGCATGGGTTTCGCAGGCTCAACCCATCCTACGAAGAGCGCCTCGGCGCAGTCGGCTCCCTCAGCTCACGCTCAACTGGTACCCCACGCGCTGCAGCCAGCCGGCTTCCTGTTCGAAGTCGGCCTGGGTCAGCGGGTTGGCTTCCAGCCAACCCTTGGGGAAGCGCACTTCCAGGCTCTTCGAACCCACCTTGAGGGTGACGTCCGGCATTTCCTGGGTGCCGCGGATGTGGTGGAAGAGGATGGCGAAGCGCAGCACGATGCACAGGCGGATCAGCTTGTCGCCCTCCGGGCCCAGCTCGGCGAAGCGGTCCGCCGGGATGTTGCGGCGGTGGCCGCGCACCAGCAGCGCCAGCACCTGCTGGTCCTCGCGGGAGAAGCCGGCCAGGTCCGAGTGCTCGATCAGGTAGGCGCCGTGCTTGTGGTAGTGGTAGTGGGCGATGTCCAGGCCCAGCTCGTGAGTGCGCGCGGCCCAGCCGAGCAACTCGCGGTGCCAGTCGTCCTGCAGGCTCCAGGGCTCGGCCACCTGCTCCAGCGCCTGGAGGGCCTTGGCCTCGACGCGGGCGGCCTGGTCGAGGTCGACGTGGTAGCGCTCGATCAGCGCGCTGATGGTGCGCTCGCGCACGTCTTCATGGTGATGGCGGCCGAGCAGGTCGTAGAGCACGCCTTCGCGCAGGGCGCCTTCGGAGTGCTGCATCTGCTTGAGTTCCAGCGCGTCGAACAGCGCTTCGACGATGGCCAGGCCGGCCGGGAAGATCGGCCGGCGGTCCGGCTTGATGCCGTCCAGGTCGAGCTTGTCCACGTCGCCCAGCTTGAGCACCTTGCGCTTGAGCCAGGCCAGGCCGTCGGGGTTGATCTCGCCGTTGCCGTGGCCGCCGGCCTGGATCGCCAGGCACACCGCGCGGATGGTGCCGGAGGCGCCGAGGGCCTCGTCCCAGCCCAGGCGGCGCAGGCTGTTCTCGATGCCCATCAGTTCCAGGCGCGCCGAGGTGTAGGCCTGGGCGTAGCGGGCCGGGGTGATCTTGCCGTCCTTGAAGTAGCGCTGGGTGTAGCTGACGCAGCCCATCTGCAGGCTCTCGCGCAGCTGCGACTCGAAGCGCTGGCCGATGATGAACTCGGTGCTGCCGCCGCCGATGTCGGCCACCAGGCGGCGCCCGGTGGTGTCCGGCAGGGTGTGCGAGACGCCCAGGTAGATCAGGCGCGCTTCCTCGCGGCCGGAGATGACTTCCACCGGATGGCCGAGGATTTCCTCGGCGCGGCGGGTGAATTCGTTGCGGTTGCGCGCCTCGCGCAGGGCGTTGGTGCCGACCACCCGCACCGAGCCCGGCGGCATGCCGTTGATCAGCTGGGCGAAGCGCCGCAGGCAGTCCAGACCGCGCTGCATGGCCTCTTCGTTGAGCAGGCGGTCCTCGCCGATGCCGGCGGCCAGCTGGACCTTCTCGCCGAGCCGCTCGAGGATGCGGATCTCGCCATGATCGGCCTTGGCCAAGACCATGTGGAAGCTGTTGGAACCCAGGTCCAGGGCGGCGATCAGCGGGAAGGTCTTGGCGGGGGTATGGGGCATGGTGCGAAGGTCCGTTTGTTAACCCCGCCATCCTGCCACGATAGCCCTCCGGTGCCAACGAACGCCGGGCCGTCGATCGGTTTCGCCGGGGCCGGCGATAGCGACACTCAATCGCCTGCGCCTTTCGGAAGGCGGCCAAGGCGGGCTATGATGGGCCCACTTTTTTTCGCATCCGATTCCCACGGAGAGATTTCATGAGCGAACATATCGTCAGCGTTACCGATGCCAGCTTCGAGCAGGACGTGCTGAAGGCCGATGGTCCTGTGCTGGTGGACTACTGGGCCGAGTGGTGCGGTCCGTGCAAGATGATCGCGCCGGTACTGGACGAGATCGCCAAGGACTATCAGGGCAAGCTGAAAGTCTGCAAGCTGAACATCGACGAGAACCAGGAAACCCCGCCGAAATACGGCGTGCGCGGTATCCCGACGCTGATGCTGTTCAAGGGCGGCAACGTCGAGGCCACCAAGGTCGGCGCCCTGTCCAAGTCGCAACTGGCGGCCTTCCTCGACAGCAACATCTGAATCGAGACAGCCCCCGGAAAAGCCCCGCACGACGCGGGGCTTTTTTCATTCCGTCCCCTAGACGCCCCTTGGCGCGGGTGTTACATTCGGGCCTGCAACGTTGTTTTACGTTGTCCCCTGCAAGCCGTCGCCGACGCACTTCCTATTCGAATTTCCAAGCGATCCTGTCGTCACTCTGCGGCACGGCATTAACGAGCTCACATGCTTGTTTCCCCTTTCCTCATATCTATCTAACACCTCCTTCTTATGAATCTGACCGAACTCAAGCAAAAGCCGATTACCGAATTGCTGGAAATGTCCGATGCCATGGGCCTGGAAAACATGGCCCGTTCGCGCAAGCAGGACATCATCTTCGCGCTGCTGAAGAAGCACGCGAAGAGCGGCGAGGAAATCTCCGGTGACGGCGTGCTGGAGATTCTCCAGGACGGCTTCGGCTTCCTGCGCTCCGCCGACTCCTCGTACCTGGCCGGCCCGGACGACATCTACGTCTCGCCCAGCCAGATCCGCCGCTTCAACCTGCGCACCGGGGACACCATCGTCGGCAAGATTCGCCCGCCGAAGGAAGGTGAGCGCTACTTCGCCCTGCTCAAGGTCGACTCGATCAACTTCGATCGTCCGGAGAACGCGAAGAACAAGATCCTGTTCGAGAACCTGACGCCGCTGTTCCCGACCAAGCGCCTGACCATGGAAGCCGGCAACGGCTCCACCGAGGACCTCACCGGCCGGGTGATCGACCTCTGCTCGCCGATCGGCAAGGGTCAGCGCGGCCTGATCGTCGCACCGCCGAAAGCGGGCAAGACCATCATGCTGCAGAACATCGCGGCGAACATTGCCCGCAACAATCCCGAGTGCCACCTGATCGTCCTGCTGATCGACGAGCGCCCGGAAGAAGTGACCGAGATGCAGCGCACCGTGCGCGGCGAAGTGGTCGCCTCCACCTTCGACGAGCCGCCGACCCGCCACGTGCAGGTCGCCGAGATGGTGATCGAGAAGGCCAAGCGCCTGGTCGAGCACAAGAAGGACGTGATCATCCTGCTCGACTCCATCACCCGCCTGGCGCGTGCCTACAACACCGTGATCCCCAGCTCCGGCAAGGTGCTCACCGGTGGTGTCGACGCCCACGCCCTGGAGAAGCCCAAGCGCTTCTTCGGCGCCGCGCGCAACATCGAGGAAGGCGGCTCGCTGACCATCCTCGCCACCGCGCTGATCGAGACCGGCTCGAAGATGGACGAGGTGATCTACGAGGAATTCAAGGGTACCGGCAACTCGGAACTCATCCTCGACCGCCGCATCTCCGAGAAGCGCGTGTTCCCGGCGATCAACATCAACCGCTCGGGCACCCGCCGCGAAGAGCTGCTGACCGGCGAGGAAGAGCTGCAGCGCATGTGGATCCTGCGCAAGATCCTGCACCCGATGGACGAGATCGCCGCCGTCGAGTTCCTGCTGGACAAGCTCAAGCAGACCAAGACCAACGACGAGTTCTTCGACTCGATGAAGCGCAGCAAGTAAGCGCCGCTGGTTGATCGCTGCAAGCCACGAGGCCGGGGAAACCCGGCCTTCGTGTTTCTGCGAAGTGGTGTTAAAGGCTAAACTGTCGCATCTTCGCCTACGCCATCGAGACTTCCATGCAGTATCGCGACCTGCGCGAGTTCATCGCCGCCCTGGAGCAGCGCGGCCAGCTCAAGCGCATCCAGGTGCCGGTGTCCCCGGTGCTGGAAATGACCGAGGTGTGCGACCGCACCCTGCGGGCCAAGGGCCCGGCCCTGCTGTTCGAGAAACCCACCGGCTTCGACGTGCCCGTGCTCGGCAACCTGTTCGGCACCCCCGAGCGCGTGGCCCTGGGCATGGGCGCCGAGGACGTCTCCGAACTGCGCGAGATCGGCAAGCTGCTGGCCTTCCTCAAGGAGCCGGAGCCGCCCAAGGGCCTGAAGGACGCCTGGAGCAAGCTGCCGATCTTCAGGAAGGTCATCAGCATGGCGCCCAAGGTGCTCAAGGACGCGCCCTGTCAGGAAGTCATCGAAGAGGGCGAGGCGGTCGACCTGGGCAGGCTGCCGGTGCAGACCTGCTGGCCCGGCGACGTCGCGCCGCTGATCACCTGGGGCCTGACCGTCACCCGCGGGCCGAACAAGGAACGGCAGAACCTGGGCATCTACCGCCAGCAGGTGATCGGCCGCAACAAGGTCATCATGCGCTGGCTCAGCCACCGCGGCGGCGCCCTGGACTACCGCGAGTGGTGCCAGAAGCACCCGGACCAGCCCTACCCGGTGGCCGTGGCCCTGGGCGCGGACCCGGCGACCATCCTCGGCGCCGTGACGCCGGTGCCCGACACCCTCTCCGAATACGCCTTCGCCGGGCTGCTGCGCGGCCACCGCACCGAACTGGTGAAGTGCATCGGCAGCGACCTGCAGGTGCCGGCCAGCGCCGAGATCGTCCTGGAAGGGGTGATCCACCCCGGCGAGATGGCCGACGAAGGCCCCTACGGCGACCACACCGGCTACTACAACGAGGTGGACCGCTTCCCGGTGTTCACCGTCGAGCGCATCACCCGCCGCCAGAAGCCGATCTACCACAGCACCTACACCGGCCGCCCGCCGGACGA
Source organism: Pseudomonas sp. M1 (assembly GCF_022760135.1). Classification (NCBI taxonomy): domain Bacteria; kingdom Pseudomonadati; phylum Pseudomonadota; class Gammaproteobacteria; order Pseudomonadales; family Pseudomonadaceae; genus Pseudomonas; species Pseudomonas sp. M1. The sequence continues at coordinate 6,408,537 of NZ_CP094343.1, read as the reverse complement.
GCCGGCGATCCTCGGGGTGGCGCTGAACGAAGTCTTCGTGCCGATCCTGCAGAAGCAGTTCCCGGAGATCACCGACTTCTACCTGCCGCCCGAGGGCTGCTCGTACCGCATGGCGGTGGTGACCATGAAGAAGCAGTACCCCGGCCACGCCAAGCGCGTCATGCTGGGTGTGTGGTCGTTCCTGCGACAGTTCATGTACACCAAGTTCGTCATAGTCACGGACGATGACATCAACGCGCGGGACTGGAACGACGTGATCTGGGCGATAACCACGCGCATGGACCCCAAGCGCGACACGGTGATGATCGACAACACGCCGATCGACTACCTCGACTTCGCCTCGCCGATCTCCGGCCTGGGCTCGAAGATGGGCCTGGACGCCACCCACAAGTGGCCCGGCGAGACCAGCCGCGAATGGGGCCGCGCCATCGTCAAGGACGAGGCGGTGAGCCGTCGCGTCGATGAGCTGTGGGCCAGTCTGGGGATAGATTGAGCTGGAAGCTAGAAGCTAGAAGCTAGAAGCTAGAAGCTAGAAGCTAGAAGCTAGAAGCTAGAAGCTAGACGCGGTTTTTACTTCCAGCTTCTGGCTTCCAGCTTCCAGCTCTCCAAGCTATAGAAAAAAGAGATCGATCATTTGAGAGTGACCTTGCAACCCTCCGGCGCCCAGCTTGAACTGCGCCCCGGCGAACGCATCCTCGACGGCGCGCGGCGCCTGGGCTACGACTGCCCGCAGAGCTGCCGCAACGGCAACTGCCACGTCTGCGCCGCGCTGCTGGTGGAGGGCAGCGTGCGCCAGGACGGCGAGGTGCGCGACCATGGAGAACTCTTCACCTGCCTGGCCGAGCCCCTGGAAGACTGCGTGCTGCACTGGGACGGCGTGCTCGCCCCGGGCGAACTGCCGCTGCGCAAGCTGGCCTGCCAATTGACGCTGTGCGAAGCGGTGGGCGGCGACGTCTGGCGCGTGCGCCTGCGCGCCCCGGCCGGCAAGCCGCCGCGCTACCACGCCGGGCAATACCTGCTGATCGAGCGCGAGGACGGCAACCACTCGGCCTTCTCCCTGGCCTCGGCGCCCCACGAGGGGCGCGACCTGGAGCTGCACATCCTGGCGCGGGAGAACAGCGCCATCGAACTGCTTGGCCAACTGCAGCGCGAGCGCATCGCCCGCGTGCAGCTGCCCTTCGGCGACGCCCACCTGGCCGAGCTGCCCGAAGGCCCGCTGGTGCTGATCGCCGCGGGCACCGGCATGGCGCAGATGCACAGCCTGATCGAGCACTGCCGCGCCCAGGGCTTCGCCCACCCGGTGCACCTGTACTGGGGCGTGCGCCGGCCCGAGGACTTCTACGCGCTGCCGCACTGGGACGAATGGAAGGGCCTGGCCAACCTGCACCTGCACAAGGTGGTCAGCGACCTGTGCGGCTGGCAGGGCCGCTGCGGCCTGCTGCACGAGGCGGTGTGCGAGGACTTCCCCGACCTGGGCAGCCTGACCGTCTACGCCAGCGGCTCGCCGGCGATGGTCTACGCCACCCTCGACGCCCTGGTGGCCGCCGGCATGGACGCCCACCAGATGCGCGCCGACGTCTTCGCCTACGCGCCACGGGATTAAGACACACCCCTGTAAGCGGGCCCTGCCCGCGATTCGCGCGCAGGGCGCGCTCCTACAGGGGGCACGGTGCTGGGGCAATCCGTAGGAGCGGATCTCATCCGCGAATCGCGCCGGTGGTTATGGCTATCGCGGAGAAGCTCCGCTCCTACAAAAACACCTCGGCGCGGTCCTCAGGGAAATACCGTCGTAGGATGGCGTTGAGCGAAGCGATACCCATCGCCATGGCAGCATGGGTTTCGCAGGCTCAACCCATCCTACGAAGAGCGCCCCGGCGCAGTCGGCAAGACGGTTGCTCCGGTATCGTTTCGCTCAATCCAACCTACGGCAACGCCGAAGGAAACTCCGCCGCAAGGGTTTGCGCCAGCCAATCGCCGAACCACTCGATATCGGCGCTGCTCGGCCCCGGCGGGATCAGCAGCTGGTAGCTTTCCAGGCGCACCTGATTGGGAAGCGGCCGCACCAGCGCGCCGGATTCCAGCTCCTTGCGCACCAGCACGTCGTTGGCCAGGGCGATGCCGGCGCCGGCCTCGGCCATGGACAGCGCGTGGTCGTTGCTGACGTAGAGCACGTCGGGGCTGACGCGGATGTCCAGTTGGTTGGCGGCGAACCAGGCGTTCCACCATTCGCCGTCGTGGACGTGGATCAGATCGTGGCGCACCAGCTCCTCGGCGCTGTCCAGCGGGCCATGGGCGGCGAGGTAGGCCGGCGAGCACACCGGGAATACCTGCGGGTGCAGCAGCGTGGCCTGGCTCTGCGGATACTGCCCGGGCATGCCGTAGGCGATGCCCAGGTCGGCGCTGTTGCCGTCCACCTCGGTAAAGGTCGGGTTCGGCTCGATCGCCACCTTCAGCCCCGGGCGCTGCTGGCGCAGGGTTTCCAGATGCGGCATCAACCAGCGCTTGGCGAAGGCCGGCACCACCAGGATCTTCAGCCAGCGTGCCGAGCCGCCGGGCACCAGTTCGAGGCTGGCCTCGGCGATCTGCTGCAGCGCTGTGGATATCTTCGCGTAGTAGCGCTGCCCGGCCGGCGTCAGGCTGACCCCGCGCGGCGTGCGCTCCAGGAGCTGCACGCCCAGCCAGTCCTCCAGCAGGCGCACGTGGCGGCCGATGGCCGGCTGGGTGACGTGCAGCGCCCTGGAGGCGGCGACGTAGCTGCCCAGGCGTGCGGCCGCTTCGAAGGCGCGCACGGCGTTGAGCGGCGGCAAGCGGGGGAGTGACATGAGGGTGGGTCTCGTGCGTTGTTAAATTATTTAATATCGAATGTAAGAAAATTGAGCTTTTTGCTCAACCGCAATCTGGCCACACTCGACCCCAGCAGCCTCACCACAAAACCAGCCGGTCACCGGCACACGCTGCAGCGCTTTCCCCATTCCTGCCACAACAAATACAAGCCTCCGCGCGCACCGCGCCAGCGGGGGAGGGAACCGGAGGTACATCCATGAGTGCCCTGCACAGCCTGCAGACGGCCGCCGTCTCCATCCGTTCGGTGCGCAAGGTCTACGGCGACCCCGACAGCGGCCCGGTGGCGCTGAAGAGCGTCGACCTGGACATCCGCGACAACGAATTCTTCACCCTGCTCGGGCCCTCCGGCTGCGGCAAGACCACCCTGCTGCGGATGATCGCCGGCTTCGAGTTCCCCACCGCCGGGGAAATCCTCCTCTACGGCGAGAACATCGCCAACCGCGCGCCCTACGATCGCCCGGTCAACACCGTGTTCCAGCACTACGCGCTGTTCCCGCACATGACCATCGCCGAAAACCTGGCCTTCGGCCTGGAGTCGCACCCCATGGGCCAGCGCCTGGGCAAGGCGGCCGTCGCCGAGCGGGTGCGCGAGATGCTCGCCCTGGTGCAGATGGAACGCTTCGCCGAGCGCCGCCCGACGCAGCTCTCCGGCGGCCAGCAGCAGCGTGTGGCCCTGGCCCGCGCGCTGGCCCCGCACCCCAAGGTGCTGCTGCTCGACGAGCCGCTCTCGGCCCTGGACCTGAAGCTGCGCCAGGCCATGCGCGAGGAGCTCAAGACGATCCAGGCCAAGACCGGGATCACCTTCATCTTCGTCACCCACGACCAGGAAGAAGCCCTGACCATGTCCGACCGCATCGCCGTGCTGGCCAATGGCGAGGTGCAGCAGGTCGGCCGGCCGACGGACATCTACGAGCAGCCGCGCAACCGCTTCGTCGCCGACTTCATCGGCGAGACCAACTTCCTCCCGGCGCAGGTCGCCGAGCTGGCCGGCGAGCAGGCGCTGTTCCGCATCCCCGGCGGCCAGGCGCTGCGCGCGGCGGGCCGCGAGGGCCTGCGCGAAGGCGCCGAGGTGACCCTGTCGATCCGCCCCGAGCGCCTGCGCCTGGTCGGCGCCGACACCCCGGACGCCACGCCCTGCACCCTGGCCGAACAGGTCTACCTGGGCACCGACCTGCAGTACCAGGTGCAGCTGGCCGACGGCACCCGCCTGCGCGTGCGCACGCCCAACAGCGCCGGGCAGAGCCAGCGCTTCGCCGCCGGCGAGCGCCTGGGCCTGCAGTTCGACCGCGACAGCGCCAGCGTGCTGCTGGACTGAGGAACCCGCCATGACCACTCTCACCGTACGCCCCGGCAACGCCCTGGAGCGGCGCCGGGCCCTGGCCGGCCTGCTCGGCGTGTCGCCGGCGCTGCTGGCGATCGGCCTGTTCCTGGTGGTGCCGATCCTCATCGTCGCCGCCTACTCGCTGATGCAGGCCAACCCCTATGGCGGCGTCAACCACGTGTTCAGCAGCGACGCCTACGTCTCGCTGCTGTTCGAGCGCCAGCTGGACGACAGCCTGGCCTTCGCCGACTCTTACCTGGTCATCGCCCTGCGCTCGCTGGGCATCGCCACGGCTACCACCGTGATCACCCTGCTGGTGGGCTTCCCGGTGGCGGTCTGGCTGGCCATGCAGCCGGCGCGCCGGCGCGGCCTGCTGATCTTCCTGATCACCGTGCCGTTCTGGGCCAACCTGCTGATCCGCACCTACGCCTGGATCCTGCTGCTGCGCGGCACCGGGGTGATCAACAACGGCCTCATGGGCCTGGGCCTGATCCACCAGCCGCTGCCACTGCTGTACAACGACGGCGCGGTGCTGCTGGGCCTGGTCTACACCTACGCGCCCTTCGTGGTGCTGCCGATCTACTCGACCCTGGAGAAGATGGACATGCGTCTGCTGGAAGCCGCCCAGGACCTCTACGCCGGGCGCCTGCGCACCCTGCGCAAGGTGGTGCTGCCGATCGCCCGGCCGGGCATCCTGGCCGGCGCCATCCTCACCTTCGTGCCCTGCCTGGGCGCGATGATCGCCCCGGAACTGCTCGGCGGCGGCACCAAGATGATGCTCGGCAACCTGATCTTCCGGCAGTTCGCCGACTCGCGTAACTGGCCCTTCGGCGCCGCCCTGTCGCTGGTGCTGATGGCGGCGGTGATGCTCGCCCTGACCTTCTACGCGATGCGCGCCGAGCGCCTGCGCGTGGCCCGGGGAGGTGTGTGATGCCGAGTCTGTTGCGCAAGCGCCGTCTCGGCGTGCAGGACTTCCCCGGCTTCGGCGGCTTCAGCCTGCTGTTCTACCTCTACCTGTACGCGCCCATCGTGGTGCTGGTGGTCTACTCGTTCAACGCCAACCAGTCCGCCACCGTGTGGACCGGCTTCAGCCTCGACTGGTACCGCGCCGCCTTCGCCAACCAGGCGCTGCGCAGCGCGGCCGGCAACAGCCTGCTGATCGCCGTGTGCGCCAGCATGATCGCCACCGCCATCGCCACCCTGGCCGCGCTGGGCACCTCGCGCGGGGCCAGGTTCAAGGGCATGCGCCTGTCCATGGGCGCCATCATGCTGCCGCTGGTGCTGCCGGAGATCGTCGTCGGCGTCGCCACCCTGGCGCTGTTCTCCAGCCTCGGCGTGTCGCTGGGCTATGGCAACCTGATCATCGCCCACACGGTGTTCTGCATTCCCTTCGCCTACCTGCCGATCCGCGCCCGCCTGGAGGACATGGACCTGTCCCTGGAGCAGGCCGCCGCCGACCTCTACGCCGGGCCCTGGCGGACCTTCCGCAAGGTCACCCTGCCGCTGCTGATGCCGGGGATCTTCTCCGGGCTGATGCTGGCCTTCATCGTCTCGCTGGATAACTTCGTGATCTCGATGATGGTCTCCCAGGCCGGCACCACCACCTTGCCGATCTTCATCTTCGGCCTGCTGCGGATGGGCGTCACGCCCGACGTCAACGCGGTGTCGACGCTGATCCTCGGGGTTTCCGTGTTCTTCGTCAGCCTTTCCTTCCTGCTCGGCAAAGCCAAAGCCTGAGCGCCACGCCACAACCGGGAGTCAACATGAGCAAGTCGATCGCAGTCATCGCCGCCACCCTGTCGCTGAGCCTGGCCGGCGCGGCTCACGCCGCCGGGCAGGTCAACGTCATCAGCTGGAGCGGCTACTTCTCGCCGCAGATCCTGGAGAAGTTCGAGAAGCAGACCGGCATCAAGGTCACGGTGGATTCGTATGATTCCAACGAGACCCTGCTGGCCAAGCTCAAGCAGGGCGGCAGCGGCTACGACGTGGCCATCCCCTCGCACCAGTTCGTGCCGATCCTGGTCCACGAGAACCTGCTGGAGCGCTTCGACCCGATCAAGCAGCCGTACTACGCGAACATCGAGGACAACCTGCGCAAGCCCACCTGGGACCCGGAAGGCGGCTACTCGGTGCCCTTCATCTGGGGCACCACCAGCGTGGTCTACGACACCGCCGCCTACAAGGGCCCGGCCGACAGCTACTCGCTGCTGTTCCAGCCGCTGCAGGAGCTGCAGGGCAAGATCAACATGCTCGACTCGGTCAACGAGGTGATGGACACCGCCAGCCTGTACCTGGGCGTGCCGCTGTGCAGCGAGGACCCGAAACAGGTGCAGCAGGTGCTGAACCTGCTCAAGGCGCAGAAGCCCTTCGTCAAGACCTATAGCTCCAAGGCCGGCTCGGTGCGCGAGAACCTCGCTTCCGGCGAGACCTCCATGTCGCTGTTCTGGGGCGGCTCGTCGCTGCGCGCGCGGGAGATGAAGCCGAGCCTGAAGTACCTCTACCCCAAGGAAGGCGTGATGGCCTGGGTGGACAACCTGGTGATCCCCAAGGGCAGCAAGAATCCTGACGCCGCCCGCCAGTTCATCGCCTTCATGAGCCAGCCGGAGAACTCGGCGATCACCCAGAACTTCCTCAAGCACCAGAGCCCGATCAAGGGCACCGACGCCTTCCTCGACCCGAGCCTGAAGGATGCGCCGGAGCTGCACATCCCCGAGGGCACCAAGGTGGTCTTCAGCAAGACCTGCGGCGAAGGCGCCATCCGCCTGGCCGACCGCCTGTGGACCAACCTGATGCGCTGACCGAAGGCGCTGGGCCCCCGCGTTCGCGGGGGTGACGGGGTGGGGCAGGGCGCCGCGAGGCGCCGTGGCTTCGCTCACCCCGTCGAAAGTCGCATCTGCACAAACATCGTTCCGTCATTCCCGCGAACGCGGGAACCCAGAGAAAGGCCGCGTCACATGAGCCAGAACCTGAATATCAGCCCCCTAGTCCAGCTCCAGGCCCATGAACTGGCGCAGCTCATCCGCCTGCGCCAGGTCTCCTGCCGCGAGGTGATGGGCGACTACCTGGCGCACATCGAGCGCTTCAACCCGGCGGTCAACGCCCTGGTCAGCCTGCAACCGGCCGAGGCGCTGCTGGCCCAGGCCGACCAGCGCGACGCCGAGCTGGCCCGTGGCGAATACCGCGGCTGGATGCACGGCCTGCCCCACGCCATCAAGGACCTGTCGCTGACCAAGGGCATCCGCACCACCCTGGGTTCGCCGTTGTACCGCGATTACGTGCCCGAGCGCGACGGCATCATGGTCGAGCGCATCCGCGCCGCCGGCGCCATCCTCATCGGCAAGAGCAACACCCCGGAATTCGGCCTCGGCTCGCAGAGCTACAACCCGCTGTTCGGCGCCACCGGCTGCGCCTACGACCCCAGCCGCACCGCCGGCGGCAGCAGCGGCGGCGCCGCGGCGGCCCTGGCCATGCAACTGGTGCCGGTGGCCGACGGCAGCGACATGATGGGCTCGCTGCGCAACCCGGCGGCCTTCAACAACATCGTCGGCTTCCGCCCGTCCCAGGGCCGCGTGCCCTTCGACGACGCCGCCGACCTGTTCTTCGACCAGCTCGGCTACGAAGGCCCCATGGGCCGCAGCGTGCGCGACGTGGCCCTGCTGCTGTCGGTGCAGGCCGGCAGCGATGCCCGCGCGCCGCTGTCCATCGCCGAATCCGGCAAGGCCTTCGCCGGCCCGCTGGAGCGCGACTTCAAGGGCGCGCGCCTGGGCTGGCTGGGCGACCTCGGCGGCCACCTGGCCATGGAGCGCGGCGTGCTGGAACTGTGCCAGCGCTCGTTCGCCGACTTCCAGGCCATCGGCTGCGCGGTCGAATCCTGCGAGCTGGGCTTCTCCGCCGAACGCCTGTGGGACTGCTGGCGCACCCTGCGCCACTGGTTCGTCGCCGGCTCCCTCGGTGCCGCCTATGCCGACCCGGCCAAGCGCGAACTGCTCAAGCCGGAGGCACACTGGGAAGTGGAGAACGGCCTGCGCCTGTCGGCCATGGATGTTTACCAGGCGACGGTGGCGCGCAGCGACTGGTACCGCGCCATCCAGCGCCTGTTCGAGCGCTACGACTACCTGCTGCTGCCCAGCGCCCAGGTGTTCCCCTTCGACAAGAACCTGCACTGGCCGAAGGAAGTCGCCGGCCGCGCCATGGACACCTACCACCGCTGGATGGAAGTGGTGATCCCCGCCACCCTGTCCGGCTGCCCTGTCGCCAACGTGCCGGTAGGCTTCAATGAACAGGGCCTGCCCATGGGCCTGCAGATCATCGGTCGGCACCAGGCCGACATGGCCGTGCTGCAACTGGCCCATGCCTACGAGCAGGCCACCCAATGGTATCGGCGCTGCCCGCCGCCGCTGCTGGCGCAGTGAGGCGCGCCGAAGAAGGAGGTTCGATGAACGTCAGCTTCTTCCAGGAACTGCTGCAGAGCATCAGCGAACGTGGCCGCCAGCTGCTGGAATCCCGCGAGCCGGCGCCGATCAGCGCCGCCTCGCTGGTGGAGGCCAGCCGCCGGCTGCTCTCCGGCCACGGCGAGGCTTCCGGCGTGGCCCTGGCGCGCCAGGTGCTGTGCGCCTACCGCGACTGCCCGGCGGAGCAGCAGAAAGCCTTCTTCGACAACCTGCTGGACGACTTCGCGCCGCCCCGCGAAGCCCTGGCCGAAGCCTGCCGGCGCTACCTGGAGAACCCTGGCGCCGAGCAGGTCACCGCGCTGTTCGAGGCCTGCGAGCCACCGCGCCAGGAACTGTTCCGCCGCCTCAACCAGGCGCCTGGCGGCACCGCCGAGCTGATCGCCATGCGCCGCCGGCTGCTGCAGGAGCTCAAGGCGCGGCCGCAACTGGCGGCGGTGGACCACGACCTGCAGCACCTGCTGGCCTCCTGGTTCAACCGTGGTTTCCTGGTGCTGCGGCGCATCGACTGGTCGACGCCGGCGGCGATCCTGGAAAAGATCATCCGCTACGAGGCGGTGCACGCCATCAAGGACTGGGACGACCTGCGCAGCCGCCTGCAACCGGCCGACCGCCGCTGCTTCGCGTTCTTCCACCCGGCCTTGCCGGAGGAGCCGCTGATCTTCGTCGAGGTGGCGCTGACCCGCCAGATGCCCGCCGCCATCGCGGAAATCCTCGAACAATCCGGCGAGGCCGCAGAAGCGCCGGACACCGCGGTGTTCTATTCCATCAGCAACTGCCAGGAGGGCCTGCGCGGCATCTCCTTCGGCAACTTCCTGATCAAGCAGGTGGTGGAGGAACTGGCCCGCGAAGTGCCGGGCCTCAAGCAGTACGTCACCCTTTCGCCGGTGCCGGGCTTGCGCCGCTGGCTCGACAGCCAGGCCGAGCGCCCCGAGGTCGCCGAATGCCTGAAGGCGCTCAAGCCCGACGCGCCGTCACCGCCGCGCCTGGAGCAGCCGCTGCTGGCGCTGGCCGCCGAATACTTCCTGCAGGCCAAGAACGCCCAGGGCCAGCCGCTGGACCCGGTGGCGCGCTTCCACCTGGGCAACGGCGCCCGCCTGGAACGCCTGAACTGGCGCGGCGACCTCTCCGCCGGCGGCCTGCGCCAGGCCGCCGGGCTGATGGTCAACTACCGCTACGAATTGCGTCAGATCGAGAAAAACCACGAAGCCTACGCCAACCAGGGCACGGTGATCGCCGCCAACGAGGTCAAGCGACATCTCCCCCCACCGGCCAAGCCACGCCGCTAGGAACCGTCATGAACCAGAGCCTTTTCGCCGCCGTCGGCGAGCACCTGCCCGAAGACCTGAACAAACCCTTCCTCCGCACCCCGGATGGCGGCGGCTACAGCTACGCCGAGATGCTGCGCAGCAGTGCGCAGTTCGCCCACGCCCTGGTGGAACTCGGCGTGCAGCCGGGCGACCGCGTCGCCGTGCAGGTGGACAAGAGCCCCGAGGCGGTCATGCTCTACCTCGGCACCCTACGCGCCGGCGCGGTCTACCTGCCGCTGAACAGCGGCTACACCAGCGACGAGCTGAGCTACTTCCTCGGCGACGCCGAGCCGTCGCTGTTCGTCTGCACCCCGGCCTTCGAGGAACAGGCCGGGGCGCTGGCGCAGCAATGCGGCGTGGCCCGCGTGGCGAGCCTCGGCCAGCGTTGCGAAGGTAGCCTGATGCCCCATGTGGAAGGCAAGCCGGGGCGCTTCCTGGACATCGAACGCAGCGCCGACGACCTCGCCGCCATCCTCTACACCTCCGGCACCACCGGGCGTTCCAAGGGCGCCATGATCAGCCACGGCAACCTGGTCTCCAACGCCCGCGCGCTGGTCCAGGCGTGGGCCATCACGGCGGACGACTGGCTGCTGCACGCGCTGCCGATCTTCCACATCCACGGCCTGTTCGTGGCCATCAACAGCCTGCTGATGGCCGGCGGCTCGCTGCTGTACGTGGACAAGTTCGACGCCGCCGAAGTGCTGCGCCTGCTGCCCCGGGTGAACCTGCTGATGGGCGTGCCGACCTTCTACACGCGCCTGCTCGATCAACCCGGCCTGACCCGCGAAGCGGTGGCGCACATGCGCCTGTTCGTCTCCGGCTCCGCACCGCTCACCGCCGAGACGCACAAGGCCTTCCGCGAACGCACCGGAGTGGCGATCCTGGAACGCTACGGCATGACCGAGACCGGCATGAACACCTCCAACCCGCTGAATGGCGAACGCATCGCTGGCACCGTCGGCTTCCCGCTGCCGGGCGTGGAACTGCGCATCACCGACCCGGGCGAGAAAGAGGCGAAGCTGCTGCCGCAGGGCGAGCCGGGGATGATCGAAGTACGCGGCGCCAACGTGTTCCGCGGCTACTGGCGCATGCCCGAGAAGACTGCCGAGGAACTGCGCGCGGACGGCTTCTTCATGACCGGCGACATCGGCTTCATCGACGACAAGGGCTACGTGCAGATCGTCGGCCGCAGCAAGGACATGATCATCAGCGGCGGCTACAACGTGTACCCGAAGGAGCTGGAACAACTCATCGACACCCTGCCGGGCGTGGCCGAATCGGCGGTGATAGGCGTGCCGCACCGCGACTTCGGCGAAGGCGTGACGGCGGTGGTGGTGGCCAAGCCCGGCGAGGCGCCGAGCGAAGCGGACATCCTGGCCGGCCTGGACGGTCACCTGGCGCGCTACAAGCAGCCCAAGCGGGTGGTGTTCGTGGACGCGCTGCCGCGCAACGTGATGGGCAAGGTGCAGAAGAACCAGCTGCGCGAGCGCTTCAAGCAGCTGTACGCCTGAACGTAGGGCGGATAACCGTTCGCGGTTATCCGCCGTTGGCCCCGGCGCGATAACGGCTTTTCGTAGGAGCGAGGGGGACGCCTAGTTCTTGCTCGCGAACGGGCGTCTGTCGGTGGCGCTTGGTGCTCATCCCGAAGAGCCCCTCTCCCCAGCCCTCTCCCTGAAGGGAGAGGGGGCTAGTCCGTGCCGAGAGAAGTAATGGTTTCAGCCGGAACCTGCCGGGCTAACCGGCTAACTCCAAAACACCCGCCTCTGCCCAACGGCCCCCTCTCCCTTCAGGGAGAGGGAGCTATCCGTGCCGTCGGTGGTTTTCGTGCTATCCGGCAACACCGACGTGGCCGACGAGCGCCGAAATAACACTTCACACCGAACGGTCCCCTCTCCCTTCAGGGAGAGGGTTAGGGAGAGGGAGCGGACTCTCCCCCAAACACCATCACATCAGGTGCGCACCTGCACCACCACCTTCCCAACAGCCCGCCGCTGCCCCAGGTGATCGATCGCCTCCCCAGCCTTCTCCAACGGATAAGTCTGCGAAACCAACGGCTTCAACTTGCCCTCCGCAAACCACTGGAACAACTGCTGGAAGTTCGCCGCATTGTCCTGCGGCTGGCGCTGGGCGAAGGCGCCCCAGAACACGCCCACCAGCGAGGCGCCCTTGAGCAGCGGCAGGTTGGCCGGCAGCGACGGGATGGTGCCGCTGGCGAAGCCCACCACCAGCAGGCGGCCGTTCCAGGCGATGCTGCGGAAGGCTTCCTCGAACAGCTCGCCGCCTACCGGGTCGTAGATCACGTCCACGCCCTGGCCGCCGGTGATTTCCTTGAGCTTGTCCTTCAGGCTGCCTTCGCTGTAGTTGACCAGCACATCCGCGCCGGCGGCCTTGGCCACTTCCAGCTTGGCGTCGCTGCTGGCCGCGGCTATCACTTTCGCGCCCATGGCCTTGCCGATCTCCACCGCCGCCAGGCCCACGCCGCCGGAGGCGCCGAGCACCAGCAGGGTTTCGCCCGGCTGCAGGTTGCCGCGCTGCTTGAGCGCGTGCATCGAGGTGCCGTAGGTCATGCCGAAGGCGGCCGCGGTGGTGAAGTCCATGCCCGCCGGGATCGGCAGCACGTTGTAGGCGCCCACCGCCACCTGCTCGGCGAAGCTGCCCCAGCCGGTCAGGGCGATGACGCGGTCGCCGGGCTTCACGTGGCTGACCTTCTCGCCCACCGCAGCGACCACGCCGGCGGCCTCGCCGCCCGGGGCGAAGGGGAAGGGCGGCTTGAACTGGTACTTGCCCTCGATGATCAGGGTGTCGGGGAAGTTCACTCCGGCGGCGTGGACGTCCAGCAGCACTTCGTTTTTCTTCGGCTCGGGGCTGGCGACTTCTTCCAGCACCAGGGTTTCGGCGGGGCCGAAGGCTTTGCACAGCAAGGCTTTCATCGGAGGTACTCCTTTCGTGTAATGCCCGGCAGTGTAGGAGTGACGGGGCGGGGGGCAAATCAGTATGGTCCCGGCTTATGCCCGTGCATAACCGCCGGGCTTGGGCCGCGCGCCCGGTATGGCTATGCTTGCCGGCATCGTGCATGGAGAAGTCGCCTTGAAAGCCCTGATCGCCCTGTCGCTGGCCCTGTTCCTCAGCCCCCTGATGGCTTCCGAGGAGGCCAAGCCGGAAGACGCCAACAAACCGCTGTTCGTCGACCTCACCCCGGCCCTGGTGGGCAACTACGGCAGCGGCCCGAAACTGAAGTACTACAAGGCCGACATCGCCCTGAAGGTCACCGGCAAGGAGGCCGAGGAGAAGGTCGAGCACCACGAGCCGCTGATCCGCAACCAGCTGATCATGCTGTTCGCCCAGCAGACCGACGAGAGCCTCGGCAGCGTCGAGGCCAAGGAAAAACTGCGCCAGGAGGCGCTCAAGCAGGTACAGACGGTCCTCAAAGAAGAGGAAGGGAAGCCGCTGGTGGACGATCTGCTGTTCAACAACCTGATCGTGCAGCCCTGACAAGGCACAGGTTTCGCGCGTTTTCGCCCGCTATCCAGGTCTTTTCGGGCGGCTCTGACCTGTATCAAGGCCTTTTCCCCTCCCTTCGCTGAAGATCCCTACAAGATCGCTCTGATGAGCGTTGACCAGGGGGTACGATGAAGGGAAATTCGAAACGCTGGCTGTTCCGTGGCGGCGTGCTCGCGGCCTGCGCCGTGGTCGCCGCGCTGGCCTGGCAGACGCTGAAGCCCAACGGCCTGGGCGAAGGCTTCGCCAGCGGCAACGGGCGCATCGAGGCCACCGAGGTGGACGTAGCCACCAAGCTGCCCGGCCGCGTGGCCGAGATCAAGGTGGACGAGGGCGACTTCGTCAAGACCGGCGAAGTGGTCGCGCGCATGGACACCCAGGTGCTGGAAGCGCAGCTGGCCCAGGCCCAGGCCGAGGTGCGCCGGGCGCAGAATGCCAAGCTCACCGCCGAATCCGTGGTGACCCAGCGCAACAGCGAGAAGAGCACCGCCGAGGCAGTGGTGGCCCAGCGCCAGGCCGAACTCACCGCCGCGCAGAAGCGCTTCACCCGCACCGAACAACTGGTCAGGCGCAACGCCCTGCCGCAACAGCAATTGGACGACGACCGCGCCGTGCTGCAGAGCGCCCAGGCCGCGCTGTCCGCCGCGCGCTCCCAGGTGATCTCGGCCCAGGCCGCCATCGAGGCCGGGCGTTCCCAGGTGATCGAGGCGCAATCGGCCATCGAGGCGGCCACCGCCAGCGTCGCCCGGCTGCAGGCCGACATCGACGACAGCCTGCTGCGCGCGCCCCGCGACGGCCGCGTGCAGTACCGCGTGGCGCAGCCCGGCGAGGTGCTGGCCGCCGGCGGCAAGCTGCTCAACATGGTCGACCTGACCGACGTCTACATGACCTTCTTCCTGCCCTCGGCCCAGGCTGGCCGCGTGGAGCTTGGCCAGGAAGTGCACCTGGTGATAGACGCGGTGCCGCAATACGTGATCCCGGCCAAGGTCTCCTACGTCGCCAGCGTCGCCCAGTTCACGCCCAAGACCGTGGAAACCGCCAACGAGCGCGAGAAGCTGATGTTCCGCGTCAAGGCGCGCCTGGACCCGGCGCTGCTGGAGAAGTACATCACCTACGTGAAGACCGGCGTGCCCGGCATGGCCTACCTGCGCCTGGACCCTGAGGCGCAATGGCCGGACAACCTGCAGATCAAGGTTCCGCAATGAGCGCCCCGCACGCCGCGGTGGCCAGCCTGGCCGGCGTGTCGCTGCGCTACGGGCAGACCCGCGCGGTGGACGACGTGACGCTGGACATCCCGGCCAACCGCATGGTCGGCCTGATCGGCCCGGACGGCGTCGGCAAGTCCAGCCTGCTGGCGCTGATCGCCGGCGCGCGCAAGCTGCAGGACGGCCAGGTGCACGTGCTCGGCGGCGACATGCGCGACGCCCGCCACCGCCGCGCGGTGTGCCCGCGCATCGCCTACATGCCCCAGGGCCTGGGCAAGAACCTCTACCCGACGCTCTCGGTGTTCGAGAACGTCGACTTCTTCGGCCGCCTGTTCGGCCACGACAAGGCCGAGCGCGAGCGGCGCATCGCCGACCTGCTGCACAGCACCGGCCTTGCGCCCTTCGCCGAGCGCCCGGCGGGCAAGCTCTCCGGCGGCATGAAGCAGAAGCTCGGGCTGTGCTGCGCGCTGATCCACGACCCCGACCTGCTGATCCTCGACGAGCCCACCACCGGCGTCGACCCGCTGTCGCGCAACCAGTTCTGGGAGCTGATCGGGCGCATCCGCGCCGGCCGCCAGGGCATGAGCGTGCTGGTGGCCACCGCCTACATGGAGGAGGCCGAGCGCTTCGACACCCTGGTGGCGATGGACGAGGGCAAGGTGCTGGCCACCGGCACCCCCGCCGAGCTGCGCGAGCACACCGGCACGCAAAGCCTGGAGGCGGCCTTCGTCGCGCTGTTGCCCGAGCGCAAACGCGCCGGCCACCATCAACTGGTGATCCCGCCGCGCCAGCACAGCGAGGGCGCGCCGCAGATCGCCATCGAGGCCGAGGGGCTGACCTGCCGCTTCGGCGACTTCGTCGCGGTGGACCACGTCAGCTTCCGCATCGAGCGCGGGGAAATCTTCGGCTTCCTCGGCTCCAACGGCTGCGGCAAGTCCACCACCATGAAGATGCTCACCGGCCTGCTGCCGGCCAGCGAGGGCAGCTGCGCGCTGTTCGGCCAGCCGGTGAACGCCAAGGACATGGCCACGCGCCGCCGCGTGGGCTACATGTCCCAGGCCTTCTCGCTGTACGCCGAGCTGACGGTGCTGCAGAACCTGGAACTGCACGCCAAGCTGTTCCACCTGCCGAGCGAGCAGATAGGCCCGCGGGTGGAGGAAATGCTCGCGCGCTTCGACCTCGGCAAGGTCCGCGACGAGTTGCCCGACAGCCTGCCGCTGGGCATCCGCCAGCGCCTGTCGCTGGCCGTGGCGGTGATCCACAAGCCGGAAATCCTCATCCTCGACGAGCCCACCTCGGGCGTCGACCCGGTGGCCCGCGACGGCTTCTGGCAGCTGATGGTCGAGCTGTCGCGGCGCGACGGGGTAACCATCTTCATCTCCACCCACTTCATGAACGAGGCCCAGCGCTGCGACCGCATCTCGCTGATGCACGCCGGCAAGGTGCTCGACAGCGACACCCCGCAGGGCCTGATCGACAAGCGCGGTCTGCCGACCCTGGAGGCGACCTTCATCGCCTACCTGGAAGAGGCCGCCGGCAGCGCTGCGCCGCCGCCCGAGCCGCAGGCGCCGGCCAGCACCGTCGACGAACAGGCGCCGCACAAGCCGCAGCGCCAGCGTTTCAGCCCGCTGCGCCTGTTCAGCTATGCGCGGCGCGAATCCATGGAACTGCGCCGCGACCCCATCCGCCTGACCCTGGCGCTGCTGGGCACGGCGCTGCTGATGTTCATCATCGGCTACGGCATCAACATGGACGTCGAGGACCTGTCCTACGCCGTGCTCGACCGCGACCAGACCACCACCAGCCAGGCCTACGCGCTGAACATCGCCGGCTCGCGCTACTTCGTCGAGCACCCGGCGATCCGCGACCCCGACGACCTCGACCGGCGCCTGCGCAGCGGCGAGCTGAGCCTGGCGCTGGAAATCCCGCCGCACTTCGGCCGCGACCTCAAGCGCGGCGACGACCCGGCCATCGGCGTGTGGATCGACGGCGCCATGCCCACCCGCGCCAACACCGTGCAGGGCTACGTGCAGGGCCTGCACAGCAGCTACCTGGCCGAGCTGGCCCGGCAGAGCGGCAACGCCGAGGCCAGCGCGGCGGCCAGCACCGAGGTGCGCTACCGCTACAACCCCGACGTGGAGAGCCTCAAGGCCATGGTCCCGGCGGTGATCCCGCTGCTGCTGATCATGATCCCGGCGATGCTCACCGCCCTGGGCGTGGTGCGCGAGAAGGAGCTGGGCTCGATCACCAACCTTTACGTCACCCCGGTGACGCGCCTGGAATTCCTGCTCGGCAAGCAGCTGCCCTACATCGGCATGGGCATGGTCAACTTCGTGCTGATGCTGGCCATGGCGGTGCTGCTGTTCCAGGTGCCGCTCAAGGGCAGCCTGCTGGCGCTGAGCCTAGGCGCGTTGCTGTACGTGATCACCAGCACCGGCCTCGGCCTGCTGCTGTCGACCTTCATGAAGAGCCAGATCGCCGCGGTGTTCGGCACCGCCATCGCCACCATGATCCCGGCCATCCAGTTCGCCGGGCTGATCCACCCGGTGTCTTCGCTGGAGGGCGCAGCGGCGCTGATCGGCAAGCTCTACCCGACCTCGCACTTCCTGATCATCAGCCGCGGCACCTTCTCCAAGGCCCTGGGCCTGAGCGACCTGTGGCTCTACTACCTGCCGCTGCTGGCGGCCATCGGCGTGCTGACGCTGCTCAGCGTGCTCCTGTTGAAGAAGCAGGAGGACTGAGCGATGAAGAAACTGGCGAACATCTTCAACCTGGGCGTCAAGGAGTTCCGCAGCCTCGGCCGCGACTACGCGATGCTGATCCTGATCGCCTGGGCCTTCACCCTGGGCGTCTACAGCTCCGCCACCGGCGTGCCGGAAACCCTGCACCACGCGCCCATCGCGGTGGTCGACGAGGACCAGTCGCAGCTCTCCTCGCGCATCGTCAACGCCTTCCAGGCACCGTACTTCCGCACGCCGGAAATGATCGGCCACGCGCAGATGGACCGCGGCATGGACACCGGCCTGTACACCTTCACCCTGGACATCCCGCCGGACTTCCAGCGCGACGTGCTGGCCGGCCGCCAACCGGCGGTGCAGGTCAACGTCGACGCCACCCAGACCGCCCAGGCCTTCTCCGGCGCCGGCTACATCCAGAACATCGTCGCCACCGAGGTGCGCGAGTTCGTCAGCCGCTACCGCAGCGAGCCGGGCATGCCGGCGGAGCTGGCGGTGCGCATGGAGTTCAACCCCAACCTGACCCAGGCCTGGTTCGGCGCGGTGATGGAGGTGATCAACCAGATCACCATGCTGTCGATCATCCTCACCGGCGCGGCGCTGATCCGCGAGCGCGAGCACGGCACCGTCGAGCACCTGCTGGTGATGCCGCTGACCGCCTTCGAGATCATGCTGGCCAAGGTCTGGTCCATGGGCGTGGTGGTGCTGGCGGCGGCCGCGCTGTCGCTGCAGCTGGTGGTGCGCGGCTGGCTGGACGTGCCGATCAGCGGCTCGCTGGCGCTGTTCCTGCTGGGCGCGGCGCTGCACCTGTTCGCCACCACCTCGATGGGCATCTTCCTCGGCACGGTGGCGCGCTCGATGCCGCAGCTGGGGCTGTTGGTGATCCTCACGCTGATGCCGCTGCAGATCCTCTCCGGCGGCACCACGCCGCGCGAGAGCATGCCGGAGCTGGTGCAGAACATCATGCTGTTCGCCCCGACCACCCACTTCGTCAGCCTGGCCCAGGCCATCCTGTTCCGCGGCGCCGGGCTGGCCATCGTCTGGCCGCAACTGCTGGCGATCATTGGTATCGGCGCGGCGTTTTTCTGCGGGGCGTTGTGGCGGTTCCGCAGGACTATTTCGCAGATGGCTTGATGCTCGTGAACGGGGGGCTGCCGGTTGCTTCGGTGCGAGGTTGAGCTCCGTTCCCTCTCCCTAACCCTCTCCCTGAAGGGAGAGGGGACCGTTGGGCAGAGGCGGGCGTTTTGGAGTTAGCCGACAGCCATGGTGTTTCCGGCAGAAACCATTACTTCTCTTGGCACGGACAAGCCCCCTCTCCCTTCAGGGAGAGGGCTGGGGAGAGGGCGCTCTTGGGATGAACACCAAGCACCCCCGACAGACGCCCGTTCGCGAGCAAGAACTAGGCGTCCCCCTCGCTCCTACGAAGAGCATCCCCACCGAGCCATCATCTCCAATCCACCCGACAACCGGCCTGCGTCCTAGCGTCGCGCCAACCCAAGAATGATCTTCCACTGCTCCTCGCTCACCGGCATCACCGACAAACGGCTGCCGCGCTGCACCAGGGCCAGCTCCTCCAGCCCGGCAGCGGCGCGGATGGTGGCCAGCGGCAGCACTTCCCTGAACGCCTCCACGAAACTCACGTCCCGCGCGCTCCAGGGGTTCTTCTCGGCGCTGGCCTTGGCGTCGTGGTAGGGGCTCTGCGGGTCCAGCGCCGTGGGGTCGGGGTAGGCCTCGCCCTCGATGCGGGCGATACCGGCCACGCCCGGCTGCGGGCAGCTGGAGTGGTAGAAGAAGAACAGGTCGCCGGGCTGCATGCTGCGCACGAAGTTGCGCGCCTGGTAGTTGCGCACGCCGTCCCAGCGCGCCTTGCCCAGGCGCTGCAGGTCATGGATCGACAGTTCGTCGGGTTCGGATTTCATCAGCCAGTGCGGCATGATCCTTGCTCCAGTTTCGCCGTTTTTGTGGGAAGCGACTGACTCCGACGACTGGACCAGGCATGGAATTGCGAGACGCTTTCCATTGTCGGAGAATGCCGCCGTTTTCAGCTTGGCACGCGCCGGACGGACCAAAAACCACCGCCGGCCATCGTTGACAGTTTGCCTGGAAGGGGGAGGCAATCGATGAAGCGTAAGCCCGATCTGTTGTGGGTGCTGGTGATTCTTTTCGGCCTGGGCGTTGTCACCACCGGTTACACCCAGAGCCTGTGGGATCGCCAGGGCGAGGTTCCGGTCCAGGTGACCAAACAGCCCTGATCCACCCCGCCTGGCGCCGCAGGGAACGCGGCGCCTAGGCGAGCGCGCCGTACCAGCCGGCGTCGCTGACGATGCCCTGCAGCGGCACATCCCAGCTGGCCAGGTCCAGCCTGTCCACCTTCTGGCACTCGTGCGCCAGGCCCAAAAGTGTCGGTTTGCGCCAGATTTTGCGCCTGCCCAGGTACGCCAGGGTGCGGTCGTAGAAACCCTTGCCCATCCCCAGGCGCCCACCCCGTTCGTCGAAACCCACCAGCGGCAGCAGCACCAGGTCCAATGCCCAGGGCTCGCGCTGGCGGCCGCGGTCCGGCAGCGGCTCGGCGATGCCGTAGCGGTTTTTCCGCCAGCGCTCGCCGTTGCCGACGCGCTGGAAGGTCATGTGGGTGTGCGGCCAGCGGCTGAGCACCGGCAGGTAGGTGGCCTTGCCGCGTTTCTGCGCGGCCTTGAGCAGCGGGCGCGGGTCGATCTCGCCGTCGGCGGGCAGGTACAGGGCGATGTGGCGGGCGCGGCGGAACAGCGGGTGTTGCGCCATGCGGCGCTGCAGGTCGCGGGCGGCCTGGCGTTGCTGTTGCGCGGTAAGCTTGCGGCGGGCCTGGCGCAGCAGGCGGCGCAGGGCGGCGCGGGAAAGGTCTTGGGCGTGGATCATGGTAGGAGGAAAGCTCCCCGGACATGCCGCTGTCGGGTTAGCCCTTGAACCCGAAAGTTCAAGGTGGCGGTTGCAGTAGGCTTTAAGGCTTTCCGTCGTGCGGACATGCACACCAGCCCAACTGGCAACCTCCGTTGTTGCGATTATCGGCTCAGGGACATCACCGACTGGCCAACACACCAGGGAGCGTGGCCAGTATACCCCAGGGTTTTCTCCGGGGTCAGTCTTCCCGCCCGGGCTGATCGGTGGTAAGGGCGCGGTCCACGCGCTCGAGCAGTTCGCGCACGCGTTCGCGGGTGCTGCTGTGCTCGTTGTCCATGCGCTCCTGCTTGTGCAGCAGGTCGTGGGTGATGTTCAGCGCGGCCATCACGGCGACGCGGTCGGCGCCGATGACCTTCCCGCTCGAGCGGATCTCGCGCATCTTGCTGTCCAGGTAGCGCGCGGCGCTTTCCAGGTTGACGCGCTCCTCGGCGGGGCAGGTGATGCAGTATTCCTTGTCGAGAATCTGCACGTTCAGGGTGTTCGTCTGGCTCATGAGTCCTGCTCCAGGGCTTTCAGGCGCAAAATCATCGCTTCGACCTTGTGGCGCGCCAATTCGTTCTTCTCGATCAGATGAGCGCGCTCTTCGCGCCAACTTTTCTCGTTGGCCCGCAGCAGCCGGTTCTCCGCCTTGAGCTGTTCCAGGCGCTGGAGCAGGAGGTCGAATTTGGCGATCAGCGTTTGCAGGTCGGCGTCTTCCATGGGCTCTCGCTTGGGCAAGGGGATGACCGGAAACTATACAAGGTACGGCACCGCACGGGGTTGCCCGACATGCCGTCGCATGGTCTGAGCGCGCCCGGCGGTGCTAGGATAGCCACTCTCATTCTATGCATAGCGCCTGGTGGCGCCTAGCGTCGATATTCAGGTCCCGCGCATGTCCACAGTAAATTCCGCCTACACCGCTTTCGCCAACCTGCTCGCCGAGGCGACCCTGCCGATCTCCCCGGCGGAACTGCACGGCCACCTGCTCGGGCGCGTCTGCGCCGGCGCCGGCTTCGACCAGGGCGAGTGGCTGCAGGCCGCTTCCGAACTGCTCGGCGGCGAACTCAGCGAACGCCTGCAGGCTGCCCTGGGCGGCCTGCTGGGCATGGTCCAGCAGGACCTGAGCGCCGGCGAAATGGCCGTGGTGCTGATGCTGCCCAACGACGACGCCCCGCTGGCCGAGCGCGCCCAGGCCCTGGGCCAGTGGTGCCAGGGCTTCCTCGCCGGCTTCGGCCTTGCGCTGCGCCAGGCCAGCCTGTCCGACGAGGCCGACGAAGTGCTCCAGGACATCGCCGCCATCGCCCAGGTCCAGGGCCAGTTGGAAGAGTCCGAGGACGGCGAGACGGACTACATGGAAGTCCAGGAATACCTGCGGGTCGCCCCGCTGCTGCTGTTCTCCGAATTCGGCAAGGTGCCGGCGCCGGCCGACAAACCCTCCCTGCACTGAGGTAGCTGCATGATCCATATCGCCAAACCGGAATACGCCCGTCGGCGCAAGGCGCTGATGGCGCAGATGGAGCCCAACAGCATCGCCATCCTGCCCGCGGCGCCGATGTACATCCGCAACCGCGACGTCGAGCACGTCTACCGCCAGGACAGCGACTTCCAGTACCTCACCGGCTTCCCCGAGCCGGAAGCGGTGATGGCGCTGATCCCCGGCCGCGAGCATGGCGAATACGTGCTGTTCTGCCGCGAACGCGACCCCGAGCGTGAGCTGTGGGACGGCCTGCGCGCCGGCCAGGACGGTGCGATCAAGGACTTCGGCGCCGACGATGCCTTCCCCATCGGCGACATCGACGACATCCTCCCCGGCCTGATCGAGGGCCGCGACCGCGTCTACTACGCGCTGGGCGCCAACCCCGAGTTCGACCGCCGGCTGATGGACTGGATCAACGTGATCCGCTCCAAGGCCCGCCAGGGCGCGCAGCCGCCGAACGAGTTCGTCGCCCTCGACCACCTGCTGCACGACCTGCGCCTGTACAAGAGCGCCGGCGAAGTGAAGGTGATGCGCTACGCCGCCGAGGTTTCCTGCGGCGCCCACATCCGCGCCATGCAGGCTTGCCGGCCGGGGTTGTACGAATACCACCTGGAGGCGGAGCTGGAATACGCCTTCCGCCTGGGCGGGGCGAAGATGCCGGCCTACGGCTCGATCGTCGCCACCGGGCGCAACGCCTGCATCCTGCACTACCGGGAGAACGACGCGCAGATCAAGGACGGCGACCTGATCCTGATCGACGCCGGCTGCGAGATCGACTGCTACGCCAGCGACATCACCCGCACCTTCCCGGCCAACGGCGTGTTCAGCCCCGAGCAGAAGGCCGTCTACGAGCTGGTGCTGGAGGCCAACATGGCCGCCTTCGACTACATCGCCCCCGGCCGCCACTGGAACGAAGCCCACGAGGCCACCGTGCACGTCATCACCGCCGGCCTGGTGAAGCTCGGCCTGCTCAAGGGCGACGTCGACGAACTGATCGCCAGCGAAGCCTACAA
The DNA here is from genome assembly GCF_022760135.1 of Pseudomonas sp. M1. Taxonomy (NCBI): domain Bacteria; kingdom Pseudomonadati; phylum Pseudomonadota; class Gammaproteobacteria; order Pseudomonadales; family Pseudomonadaceae; genus Pseudomonas; species Pseudomonas sp. M1. The sequence continues at coordinate 6,385,770 of NZ_CP094343.1, read as the reverse complement.
GGCCTTCTACATGCACCGCGCCGGCCACTGGCTGGGCATGGACGTGCACGACGTCGGCGAGTACCGCGTCGGCGGCGAATGGCGCGTGCTCGAGCCGGGCATGGCGATGACCGTCGAGCCGGGCATCTACATCGCGCCGGACAACACCGACGTGCCGAAGAAATGGCGCGGTATCGGCGTGCGCATCGAGGACGACGTGGTGGTGACCAGGAGCGGCTGCGAAGTGCTGACCAACGGCGTGCCCAAGACCGTCGCCGCCATCGAGGCGCTGATGGCCGAAGCCAAGGCCCGGGCGGCCTGAGATGCAACGCGCGAACCTGGCGATCATCGGCGGCGGCCTGGTCGGCGCCAGCCTGGCGCTGATCCTGCAGGCCGGCGCTCGCGAGCGTGGCTGGCGCATCGTGCTTATCGAGCCGTTCGCCCCCGGCGACGCCTACCAGCCCAGCTATGACGCCCGCTCCTCGGCGCTGTCCTTCGGCAGCCGGCAGATCTACGAACGCCTCGGCCTGTGGCAGCGCATCGCCCAGCGCGGCGAGCCGATCAGCCAGATTCACGTGTCCGACCGCGGGCGCTTCGGCTCCGCACGCCTGACCGCAATGGAGGAGGGTGTGCCGGCGCTGGGCTACGTGGTGGAGAACGCCTGGCTCGGCCAGTGCCTGTGGCAGGCCCTGGACCACGAAGTGGTGAGCTGGCGCTGCCCGGCCGAGGTGCGCCGTATGCAGGCGCTGGACGACGGCTACCGGCTGACCCTGGACGACGACTCTATCCTGGACTGCGACCTCGCCGTGCTCGCCGACGGCGGCCGCTCCGGCCTGCGCGAGCAGCTGGGCATCGGCGTGCGCGAGGCGCCCTACGGGCAGACCGCGCTGATCGCCAACGTCAGCCCCAGCGAGGAACACCGCGGCCAGGCCTTCGAACGCTTCACCGAACAGGGGCCCATGGCCCTGCTGCCGCTGCCGGACAACCGCTGCGCGCTGGTCTGGACGCGCCCGCCGCGCGACGCCGAGCGCCTGCGCGAGCTGCCCGAGCGGCAGTTCCTCGACGAGTTGCAGGCGGCCTTCGGCTACCGCCTGGGCGGCTTCCGCCAGGTCGGCGCGCGCTATTGCTACCCGCTGACCCTCAGCGAGGCCGAGGAACAGGTGCGCCCGCACCTGGTGGTGCTCGGCAACGCCGCGCACAGCCTGCACCCCATCGCCGGGCAGGGCTTCAACCTGTCGCTGCGCGATGCCCAGGCTCTGGCCGACCAGTTGCTCGGCGCCGACGCCGCGCCCGGCGACTTCGCCGTGCTGCAGCGCTACCTGGAAGGCCAGCGCCTGGACCAGCAGATGACCGTCGGCTTCTCCGACCGCGTCACCCGCCTGTTCTCCAACGCCCAGCCGGTGCTGGCCACCGGGCGCAACCTGGGCCTGCTCGGCCTCGACCTGCTGCCGCCGGCCAAGCGCTGGTTCGCCCGCCAGGCCATGGGCCTGGGCGCGCGGCCGGTCTAGGGAGCGGCGATGTCCTCAGGCAAGATGGCCCGCCGCGCCCGCCTGCTGCGCTTCGGCCTCAACCTCTACCCGCCCTACCTCGGCGCCGGCGTGCGGGTGCGCCACATCGCCCCGGATTTTCGCGAGGTGCGGGTGAAGATGGTGCTGTCCTGGTTCAACCGCAACTACGTCGGCACCCAGTTCGGCGGCAGCCTGTACAGCATGACCGACCCCTTCTTCATGCTCATGCTGATGGAGAACCTGGGGCGCGACTACATCGTCTGGGACAAGGCCGCCAACATCGAATTCATCACCCCGGGCAAGGGGCCGGTGTACGCCGAGTTCCGCATCGACCAGCAACTGCTGGACGAAGTCCGGGCGCAGACCGCCGACGGCGGCAAGTACCTGCCCAAGCTGCACGCCGAGGTGCGCGACGGCGAGGGCACGCTGGTCGCGCGGGTGCAGAAGACCCTCTACATCAGGCTCAAGCCGCGCCTGCGCAAGGCCGGCTGACGACATGGAAAAAGGAATGCAGATGCACGCGGATCTGGTGATTGTCGGGGCGGGGATGGTCGGCAGCGCGCTGGCCCTGGCGTTGCAGGGCAGCGGCCTGGAAATCCTCCTGCTCGACGGCTCGCCGCTGAGCGTGAAACCCTTCGACCGCACGGCGCGCTTCGAGCCGCGGGTCAGCGCCCTGTCCGAGGCCAGCCGGCGCATCCTCCAGCGCCTGCACGCCTGGGATGGCATAGTCGCGCGGCGCGCCGAGCCCTATCGCGAGATGCACGTGTGGGACGGCTCCGGCACCGGGCAGGTGCACTTCAGCGCGGCCAGCGTGCACGCCGAGGTGCTCGGCCACATCGTCGAGAACCGCGTGGTGCAGGACGCCCTGCTGGAGCGCCTGCACGACACCACCCTCGGCCTGCTGCCCGGCGCGCGCCTGGAGCAGCTGCGCCACTCCGGCGACGACTGGTTGCTGACCCTGGCCGACGGCCGGCAGATCCGCACGCCGCTGGTGGTCGCCGCCGACGGCGCCAACTCCGCCGTGCGCCGCCTGGCCGGCTGCGCCACCCGCGAGTGGGACTACCTGCACCACGCCATCGTCACCAGCGTGCGCTGCGCAAAACCGCACCAGGCCACCGCCTGGCAGCGCTTCACCGACGATGGCCCGCTGGCCTTCCTGCCGCTGTCCCGCGAGGGCGACAGGCACTGGTGCTCGATCGTCTGGTCGACCACCCCGGAGCAGGCCGAACGCCTGATGGCGCTGGACGACGACGGCTTCCGCGAAGCCCTCGGCCGGGCCTTCGAGCATTGCCTGGGCGGCATCGAGCAGGTCGACCCGCGCCTGTGCATCCCGCTGCGCCAGCGCCACGCCAAGCGCTACGTGGAACCGGGCCTGGCGCTGATCGGCGATGCCGCGCACACCATCCACCCGCTGGCCGGGCAGGGCGTCAACCTGGGCTTCCTCGACGCCGCGGTGCTGGCCGAGGTGCTGATGCACGCCCACGCCCGTGGCGAGCGCATCGCCGACGAGCGCGTGCTGAGCCGCTTCGAACGCCGGCGGATGCCGCACAACCTGGCGATGATGGCGGCGATGGAAGGCTTCCAGCGCCTGTTCCAGGCCGACCCGCTGCCGGTGCGCTGGCTGCGCAACGCCGGCCTGCGCCTGGTCGACCGCCACCACGAGGCCAAGGGCCTGTTCGTCCGCCAGGCCCTGGGCCTGTCCGGCGACCTGCCGACGCTGGCGCGGGTCTGAGGCGCCGCGACTCCGTGTCGCGGCGTGGTGAAACACCCGGTCACAAAGGTCGGCTCCGGGGCTAAATGAGGTTCCTTATCATCTGGAACCTCATTCCGCTACCCAGGAGCCGCCAGCATGTCGGTACGCAAAGGCCTTCTCGCTTCCCTCGCCCTCACCGCACTGGCCGGCACCGCCCAGGCCGCCGACGAGGTGGTGGTCTACTCCTCGCGCATCGACGAGCTGATCAAGCCGGTGTTCGACGCCTACACCAAGAAAACCGGCGTGCAGGTCAAGTTCATCACCGACAAGGAAGCGCCGCTGATGGCGCGGATCAAGGCCGAGGGCGCCAACACCCCGGCCGACCTGCTGCTCACCGTGGACGCCGGCAACCTCTGGCAGGCCGAGAAGATGGGCATCCTGCAGCCGTTCGATTCGCCGACCCTCGACGCCAACATTCCCCCGCAGTACCGCTCCGGCACCGACAGCTGGACCGGCCTGTCGCTGCGCGCGCGGACCATCGCCTACTCCACCCAGCGGGTGAAGCCGGAGGAACTGAGCACCTACGAGGCCCTGGCCGACAAGCAGTGGGAAGGCCGCCTGTGCCTGCGCACGGCGAAGAAGGTCTACAACCAGTCGCTGACCGCCACCCTGATCGAGACCCACGGCGAGCAGAAGACCGAGCAGATCCTCAAGGGCTGGGTGGGCAACCTGGCCACCGACGTGTTCTCCGACGACACCGCGCTGCTCCAGGCCATCGCCGCTGGCCAGTGCGACGTCGGTATCGTCAACACCTACTACTACGGGCGCCTGCACAAGCAGAAGCCGGACCTGCCGGTGAAGCTGTTCTGGCCGAACCAGGGCGACCGCGGCGTGCACGTCAACCTCTCGGGCATCGGCCTGACCAGGCACGCGCCGCACCCCGAGCAGGCCAAGGCCTTGGTGGAGTGGATGACCGGCCCCGACGCCCAGGCGCTGTTCGCCTCGCTGAACCAGGAGTTCCCGGCCAACCCGAAGGTCGCGCCCTCGGAGGAAGTGGCGGCCTGGGGCAACTTCAAGGCCGACAGCATCCCGGTGGAAGTCGCCGGCAAGCGCCAGGCCGAAGCCATCAAGCTGATGGACCGGGCCGGTTGGAATTGACCAGGAGCCGGAAGCCGGAAGCTGGAGGCTGGAGGTCGGCGTGGACCTGGCTTCCAGCTTCCAGCTTCCGGCTTCTAGCTTCCAGCTAATCACTTATGCGCTGGTACCCCATCACCTTCTCCATCGCCGCCCTGGTGGCGTTGCCGCTCGTCGTGCTGGCGCTGAGCTGGGGCGAGATCGACACGGAAATCTGGGCGCACCTGTGGGACACCCAGCTGCCGCGCCTGCTGGGCAACAGCCTGGTGCTGGTGTTCGGCGTCGGCATCGGCGTGACCCTGCTGGGCACCAGCCTGGCCTGGCTCACCGCGCTCTGCGAGTTCCCCGGGCGGCGCTGGCTGGACTGGGCGCTGATGCTGCCCTTCGCCATCCCGGCCTACGTGCTGGCGTTCGTCTTCGTCGGCCTGCTGGACTTCGCCGGGCCCTTGCAGACGCTGCTGCGCGAATGGTTCGGCAGCGGCCTGCGGCTGCCCCGGGTGCGTTCCACCGGCGGGGTGATCCTGGTCCTGGTGCTGGTCTTCTACCCCTACGTCTACCTGCTGGCGCGCGGCGCCTTCCTGGCCCAGGGCCGCGGCCTCACCGAGGCGGCGCGGGTGCTCGGGCTGTCGCCCTGGCAGGCCTTCTGGCGCGTGGCGCTGCCCATGGCGCGGCCGGCCATCGGCGCCGGCCTGGCCCTGGCGATCATGGAGACCCTGGCCGACTTCGGCGCCGTCTCGGTGTTCAACTTCGACACCTTCACCACCGCCATCTACAAGACCTGGTACGGCTTCTACAGCCTGTCCAGCGCCACCCAGCTGGCCAGCCTGCTGCTGCTCGGAGTGTTCCTGGTGGTGCTCGGCGAGCGCCACAGCCGCGGCCGTGTCGTGGCCGGCAGCGAGAAGCCGCGCACCGCGCCGTTGTACCGCCTGCGCGGGTTCAAGGCCTTCGCCGCCAGCGCCTGGTGCGGCCTGGTGTTCGCCTGTGCCTTCGCCATTCCCCTGGCGCAGCTGCTGGCCTGGTGCTGGCAGCGCGGCCGCTTCGACCTCGACGAGCGCTACTGGGGCCTGCTCTGGCACAGCCTTGGTCTGGGCGCCACGGCGGCGGCGCTGTGCGTGGCGGTCGGCCTGCTGCTGGCCTTCGCCCGCCGGCAGACGCCGGCGAGGCCGGTGCGCGCCGCGGTGGGCCTGGCCAACCTCGGCTACGCGGTGCCCGGCTCGGTGCTGGCGGTGGCGATCATGCTGGCCTTCAGCTGGCTCGACAACCACTGGGTGATCCCGCTCTCCAGCGCCTTGGGCGGCGCCGGCAAGCCGTTGCTGCTGGGCAGCCTGGGGGCGCTGCTGCTGGCCTACCTGATCCGCTTCCTGGCGGTGGCCGAGGGGCCGCTGGAAAGCACCCTGATGCGCATCCGCCCGTCCTTCGCCGAGGCTTCGCGCAGCCTCGGCGTGGCCGGGCCGGCGCTGTTCGCCCGCGTCTACCTGCCGCTGCTGGCGCCGGGGCTGATGAGCGCCGCGCTGCTGGTGTTCGTCGACGTATTGAAGGAAATGCCGGCTACCCTGCTGATGCGTCCCTTCGGCTGGGACACCCTGGCGGTGCGCATCTTCGAGATGACCAGCGAGGGCGAATGGGCCCGCGCCGCGCTGCCGGCGCTGAGCCTGGTGCTGGCCGGGCTGCTGCCGGTGGTGCTGCTGATCCGCCGTTCCGCGGCCAGCGCGGCGGGGCGCGACTCGACCGTCGGCCGAGGTGTCCAGGCACCGGCCTAGCGGCTACAATGCGCCGGTTTCGTGCGGGCCGCCCTCGCGCTCCGCATCCGCCATTCCCGGAAGGAGAACACCCATGGGACAGCGCACCCCGCTCTACGACCTGCATGTCGCCCTCGGCGCGAAAATCGTCGATTTCGGCGGTTGGGACATGCCCCTGCACTATGGTTCGCAGGTCGAAGAGCACCACCAGGTCCGCCGTGACTGCGGCGTGTTCGACGTCTCCCACATGACCGTGGTCGACGTCACCGGCCCGCAGTCCAGGGAATACCTGCAACGCCTGCTCGCCAACGACGTCGAGCGCCTGCAGGTGCCCGGCAAGGCGCTGTACAGCGCCATGCTCAACGAGCGCGGCGGGGTGGTCGACGACCTCATCGTCTACCTGGGCGTGTACGGCTACCGCGTGGTGGTCAACGCCGCCACCCGCGAGAAGGACCTGGCCTGGATGCAGGCCCACACCGAGGGCTTCGAGGTCCAGTTGCAGGCGCGCCCGGATCTGGCCATGCTGGCCGTCCAGGGCCCCAACGCGCGGGACAAGACCGCCGATCTGGTGAGCCCCTCCCGCGCCACCCTGATCCGCGAACTCAAGCCGTTCCAGGGCAAGGCCGACGGCGACTGGTTCATCGCCCGCACCGGCTATACCGGCGAGGACGGCCTGGAGATCATGCTGCCCGCCGCCGAGGCGCCGGGCTTCCTCAACGAACTGGTCGGCGCCGGCATTTCCCCCGCCGGCCTGGGCGCGCGCGACACCCTGCGCCTGGAAGCCGGGATGAACCTCTACGGCCAGGACATGGACGAAGAGATTTCGCCCCTGGCCGCCAACATGGGCTGGACCATCGCCTGGGAACCGGCCGGGCGCGATTTCATCGGCCGCCAGGCCCTGGAAGCCCAGCGCGCCGCCGGCGACCAGCCGAAGCTGGTCGGCCTGGTGCTGGAGGAGCGCGGCGTGCTGCGTGCCCACCAGGTGGTGCGGGTGGCCGGCATCGGCGAGGGCGAGATCACCAGTGGCAGCTTCTCCCCGACCCTCGGCAAGTCCATCGCCCTGGCCCGCCTGCCGGCGGCCACCGGCGACCGCGCCGAGGTGGAAATCCGTGGCAAGTGGTACCCGGTGCGCGTCGTTCAGCCGAATTTCGTGCGTCATGGCAAGGCCCTGATCTAAATTGCATAGGCGACCCGTCGTCGCCGCTGCCCCGTCCCCGAGGAAAACAAGATGAGCAACATTCCCGCCGACCTGCGTTACGCCGCCAGCCACGAGTGGGCGCGCCTGGAAGCCGACGGTACCGTCACCGTGGGCATCTCCGACCATGCCCAGGAAGCCCTGGGCGACGTGGTCTTCGTCGAGCTGCCGGAGCTCGGCAAGCAACTCAACGCTGGCCAGGAAGCCGGCGTGGTGGAATCGGTCAAGGCCGCCTCCGACATCTACGCCCCGGTCGGTGGCGAGGTGATCGCCATCAACGAGGTCCTGGCCGACACCCCCGAGGAAGTTAACAACGACCCCTACGGCTCCTGGTTCTTCAAGCTCAAGCCGAGCAACCCGGCCGAGCTGGACAAGCTGCTCGACGCCGCCGGCTACCAGGCCGCCTGCGACGCGGACGCCTGATCGCCGCGCCGAACCCCCAAGGCCCCGCTCAGTCGGGGCCTTGTTCTTCCCGCCTGGCCTATCCTGTCTTGATCGTGCATTCCCGATCGAGGTCCAGGCCATGTCGAAAAGCCCTTCGCTGTCCCAGCTGAACCAGCCCGATGCCTTCCTGCGCCGCCATCTCGGCCCCGACGAGACGGAGCGACGGACCATGCTCGAGGCCCTGGGCGTTGCCAGCCTCGACGACCTGATCGTGCAGACGGTGCCGCCGGCCATCCGCCTGAACCGCCCGCTGGAGCTGCCGCCGGCGCTGGACGAGCAGGGCGCCCTGGAGAAGCTCAGGGGCTATGCGCAGCAGAACCAGCTGTGGACCAGCCTGATCGGCACCGGCTACTACGGCACCGTCACGCCCACGGTGATCCTCCGCAACGTGCTGGAGAACCCCGGCTGGTACACCGCCTACACCCCCTACCAGCCGGAGATCGCCCAGGGCCGCCTGGAGGCGCTGCTGAACTTCCAGCAGCTGACCATCGACCTCACCGGCCTGGACCTGGCCAGTGCCTCGCTGCTCGACGAGGCCACCGCCGCCGCCGAGGCCATGGCCCTGGCCAAGCGCGTGGCCAAGGCCAAGAGCAACCTGTTCTTCGTCGACGTGAACTGCCACCCGCAGACCATTTCCGTGGTGCGCACCCGCGCCCAGGCCTTCGGCTTCGACCTGGTGGTGGACGAGCTGGACACGTTGGGCCAGCACACCGTATTTGGCGCGCTGCTGCAGTACCCGGACAGCCGCGGCGAGGTCCGCGACCTGCGCCCGCTGATCGATGCCCTGCACGCCCGGCAGGCCATCGCCTGCGTCGCCGCCGACCTGCTCAGCCTGCTGCTGCTGACGCCGCCGGGCGAGCTGGGCGCCGATGTGGTGCTCGGCAGCGCCCAGCGCTTCGGCGTGCCCATGGGCTACGGCGGGCCCCACGCGGCCTTCTTCGCCACCCGCGACGAATTCAAGCGGGCCATGCCGGGGCGGATCATCGGCGTATCCCGTGATGCCCGCGGCAACACCGCGCTGCGCATGGCGCTGCAGACCCGCGAGCAGCACATCCGCCGCGAGAAGGCCAACTCCAACGTCTGCACCTCGCAGGTGCTGCTGGCCAACATCGCCAGCCTCTACGCCGTCTACCACGGCCCCGAGGGCCTCAAGCGCATCGCCCAGCGCGTGCACCGGCTCACCGCCATCCTCGCCGCCGGGCTGTTCGCCAAGGGCCTCAAGCGCGTCAACGCGCACTTCTTCGACACCCTGACCCTGGAAGTGGGCGCGCAACAGGCGGCCATCCTCGAACGCGCCCGCGCGGCGCGCTACAACCTGCGCATCGTCGGCGAGGACCGCCTGGGCGTCAGCCTGGACGAAACCTGCAACGCCGAAACCGTCGCCACGCTGTTCGACATCTTCCTCGGCGCCGGCCACGGCCTGAGCATCGCCGTGCTGGACGCCGGCGACCTCTCCGACGGCATCCCCGGCACCCTGCAGCGCCGCTCCGGCTACCTGGGCCACCCGGTGTTCAACCGCCACCACAGCGAAACCGAGATGCTGCGCTACCTGCGCCAGCTCGAAGGCAAGGACCTGGCGCTGAACCAGGCGATGATCCCGCTGGGCTCCTGCACCATGAAGCTCAACGCCACCAGCGAGATGATCCCCATCACCTGGCCGGAATTCGCCAACCTGCACCCCTTCGTGCCGCGCGAGCAGGCCGAGGGCTACCGGCTGATGATCGACGAGCTGGAGAGCTGGCTGCGCGCCATCACCGGCTTCGACGCCATCTGCATGCAGCCCAACTCCGGGGCCCAGGGCGAGTACGCCGGGCTGCTGGCCATCCGCAAGTACCACGAGAGCCGCGGCGAGGGGCACCGCAACGTCTGCCTGATCCCGTCCTCGGCCCACGGCACCAACCCGGCTTCGGCGATCATGGCGAGCATGCGCGTGGTGATAGTCGAGTGCGACAAGGGCGGCAACGTCGACCTGGAAGACCTCAAACTCAAGGCCGCCGAGGCCGGCGCCCAGCTGGCCTGCCTGATGATCACCTACCCCTCGACCCACGGCGTGTACGAGGAGGGCATCCGCGAGATCTGCGAGGTTATCCACAGCCACGGCGGCCAGGTCTACATGGACGGCGCCAACCTCAACGCCCAGGTCGGCCTGGGGCGGCCGGCGGACATCGGCGCCGACGTGTCGCATATGAACCTGCACAAGACCTTCTGCATCCCCCACGGCGGCGGCGGCCCGGGCATGGGCCCGATCGGCGTGAAGAAGCACCTGGCGCCGTTCGTCGCCAACCACCCGGTGATCCGCGTCGAAGGCCCCAATCCGCTGAACGACGCGGTCAGCGCCGCGCCCTGGGGCAGCGCCAGCATCCTGCCGATCAGCTGGATGTACATCGCCATGATGGGCCCGCAGCTGGCCGACGCCACCGAGGTGGCCATCCTCAGCGCCAACTACCTGGCCCAACGCCTGGACGGCGCCTTCCCGGTGCTCTACCGCGGGCGCAACGAGCGCGTGGCCCACGAATGCATCCTCGACCTGCGCCCGCTCAAGGCGCAGACCGGGATCAGCGAGGAGGACGTGGCCAAGCGCCTGATGGACTACGGCTTCCACGCCCCGACCATGTCCTTCCCGGTGCCCGGTACGCTGATGGTGGAGCCCACCGAGAGCGAATCGCTGCACGAGCTGGACCGCTTCGTCGAGGCCATGCTGAGCATCCGCGCGGAAATCGCCAAGGTGGAAACCGGCGAATGGCCGGCCGAGGACAACCCGCTCAAGCGCGCCCCGCACACCCTGGCCGACGTCACCGGTCCCTGGGAGCGGCCCTACGGCATCGCCGAAGCGGTGACCCCCAGCGAACACACCCGCGCCTTCAAGTACTGGCCGGCGGTGAACCGGGTGGACAACGTGTTCGGCGACCGCAACCTGTTCTGCGCCTGCGTGCCGGTGGACGAGTACCGGGAGTGAGAAAATCCGCGCCTACGAAATACCGAGCCCCCTGTAGGAGCGGGCCCTGCCCGCGATTCGCGCGCAGGGCGCGCTCCTACAAGGGCACGGTGTGGAGGCAAACCGTAGGATGGCGTTGAGCGCAGCGATACCCATCGCCGCGGCCGCATGGGTTTCGCAGGCTCAACCCATCCTACGGTCTGGATGAGATCCGCTTCTACGAAATGCCGAGCCCCCTGTAGGAGCGGGCCCTGCCCGCGATTCGCGCGCAGGGCGCGCTCCTACAAAGGCACGGTGTGGAGGCAACCGTAGGATGGTGTTGAGCGCAGCGATACCCATCGCCACAACCGCATGGGTTTCGCAAGCTCGACCCATCCTACGGTCTGGATGAGATCCGCTTCTACGAAATGCCGAGCCCCTGTAGGAGCGGGCCCTGCCCGCGATTCGCGCGCAGGGCGCGCTCCTACAAGGGCACGGTGTGGAGGCAACCGTAGGATGGCGTTGAGCGCAGCGATACCCATCGCCGCGGCCGCATGGGTTTCGCAGGCTCGATCCATCCTACGGTCTGGATGAGATCCGCTTCTACGAAATGCGGAGCCCCTGTAGGAGCGGGCCCTGCCCGCGATTCGCGCGCAGGGCGCGCTCCTACAAGGGCACGGTGTGGAGGCAACCGTAGGATGGCGTTGAGCGCAGCGATACCCATCGCCACGGCCGCATGGGTATCGCAAGCTCAACCCATCCTACGAAGCGCCCTCACTGCGCCACGCCGTCCTGGCTCATCAGGATGGCATTGGCCAGCTCCATGTCGCTGCGTTGCTGCAGCTCCGGATGATCGCTGCGCAGGCGTTGCAGTGCGGCCTCCAGGTACGGGCCGCGGATGGCGCCGTCGCTGGCCACGTAGCTGCCGGCGTCGTCGCGGGCGGCGAGGATCAGCTTGTGGTCGTGCTTGAAGGTCAGGTAGGTCGAGGCGGTGGTGGCCCCGGAGGAGATGATGTCGCGCCAGAAGCCGTCGGCCATGGCCGGGGCCAGGGGCAGCAGGGTGAAGACAGCGAGGATGCCGGTCAGTTTGAACATGCGCATGGGAGTTTCTCCTCCGTAGGTCCGCATACCTTTCTGAGCGCTCGGCGCTGCCAGGGGTTCCGGTTATCTGGATGACCGGTTCGCGGTTGCGTTGGTCCCATCTTGGGACTGGCATGTGCCGATGAAAATCATCGCCATCGGCAACCTGCGCGATTTCTGGCTGGCCCATCCGGACGCGGAGCAACCACTCAAGGCCTGTATCGATGAAGCCAAGGCCGCGACCTGGAGTCAGCTGGGCGACATCAAGGCCAGGTATGCCAGCGCGAGCATCCTCAAGAGCCGCCGGGTGGTGTTCAACATCAAGGGCAACGACTATCGACTGATCGTCGCGGTTACCTACCGGTTCGGCGCGGTCTACATCAAGTTCATCGGCACGCACGCGCAGTACGATGCCGTCGACGCGAATATCGTCGAGATGGAGTGAGAGAGCATGCACATTCGACCTATCCATACGCACGAGGACTACAAGGCCAGCCTCAAGGAACTGTCCGCCTACTTCGACGACGAGCCGGAGCCCGGCACTCCCGAGGGGGATCGTTTCGAAGTGCTGTTGACGCTGGTCGAGGCCTACGAGGCCAAGCACTACCCGGTCGAGGCGCCGCACCCCATCGAGGCCATCAAGTTCCGCATGGAGCAGGGCGGCCTGACCGTTAAGGACCTGGTGCCCTCGATTGGCCAGCCCAACCGCGTCTATGAGGTGCTGTCCGGCAAGCGCAGCCTGACGCTGCCGATGATCCGCAAGCTGCATCGCAACCTGGGGATTCCCGCCGAGAGTCTGATCGCCGAGTACGCCTGAGGCGAGCGCATCGAAAAGCCCGCTGCCCCGTGAGGAGCTGCGGGCTTTTGCGTGTCCGGGGAGTGCCGTTCAGCGTTCGCCGGCCAGCAATGCACTGGCCAGCTCCATATCGCTGCGCTGCTGCAACTGCGGATAGTCGCTGCGCAGCCGCTGCAGCTCGGCTTCCAGCCAGGGGCCGCGGATGGCGCCGGCGCTGGCGACGAAGCTGCCGGCGTCCTCGGCCAGCGGGCCGACCAGTTTGTGGTCGTCGTGGCTGGTGAGGTAGCTGGAGGCGGTGGTGGCGCCGGTGGACAGCACGCCGCGCCAGAAGCCGGCGTCTTCGGCCTGGGCGGCGGCGAAGGGGAGGGTGGACAGGGCGACGGCCAGGGCCGCTCCGGGGATACGCATGGGTGCTCCTTGGGTGACTGCGTTCGCGTCCCCTCAGAGTGCGTGCCCGCCGGCGAGTTCCGGAGCGCCTGGTGGAATCAGGCGCTTCCGGACGGCGCCGTCATTCTCCCTTCAGCGCCGGGTCGTCGGGGTTCTGCTGTTCCAGCTCGGCCAGTTGCATCTGCACCTTCTCCAGCTGGCCGATCTCGCGCAGGTAGGCGATCAGCGCCAGGCGCGCGTCGCGGTTGGCCGGGTGGCGTTGCAGCAGTTGCTCCAACTGGCGGCAGGCGGCGTCGGCCTGGCCGCTGTCGTGCAGGCCGATGGCCAGGATGTAGCGGAACTGGGCGCTGTCCGGGGCCAGGCGCACCGCTTCCTGCAGCTCCTTGAGCGCCGCGTCGCGCTGGCCCTGGCGGATCAGCGCCAGGCCCTGGGCGTGGTGCAGCAGGCCGGACTGCGGGTGGCGCTTGAGCGCGCCGTCCAGCAGCTGGCGGGCTTCGTCGGGGCGCTGGCGGGCTTCCAGCCACTGGTAGAGGCTGACCAGCGCCGGGAGGAAGTCGGGGTCGCGCACCAGGGCCGCGCGCAGCGCCGGTTCCACTTCGGCGTCGCGGCCGGTGACCTGGTAGAGCATGGCGCGGTTGAGGTTGGACTCGGCGCGCTCGGCCAGGCTCAACTGGACCTCCTCGTATTCCTTCAGGCCCTTGGCCAGCGGCGCCTGCAACCCGGCGCGCACCTCCGGCGGCAGTTGCGCCAGTTGCCAGGTGGCGGAGAGGCGCACGGCGCGCAGCGGGTCGTCCAGCAGCGGCGCCAGCAGCAGTGCCTGGCGCGGTGGGCTGGCCAGGGCGGCGACCGCGCCTATGGCGGCGTTGCGCACCAGCGGGTCGTTGTCCTTCAGGCCCTGGGCGGCCAGTTCCAGGGAGCGCGGGCTGGGATAGGCGGGCAGTTCGGCGAGCAGGGTGGCGCGGCGGATCGCCGGCAGGTCGCTGCTGGCCAGCAGCAGGTGCAGCGCCCGCGAGGCGCCGGGCTGGCCGTTGCGGGCCTTCCACAGGGTGTCGTCGTAGCGCGGCACGGCGCCGGCCGGCTTGGCGTCGCTGGCGTACCACAGGCGGAACTGCTCGCTGACCTTGGAGGCGCTGTCGCGGTGGCAGCCCATGCAGGCGTCCGGCGCGCCTATCTTCTGCGCGTGCTGCGGGTCGGGGATGCTGAAGCTGTGGTCATGCCGGTAGTGGTTGACCATGTAGTACTTGCCCGGCATGTGGCAGGACGTGCACTGCGCGCCAGGCGTGCCGCTCTGGTGGTGGTGATGTTCGGGCGAGTCGTAGTTCTTCGCCAGCAGGCCCTTGCCGTCGATGCCCGGGCGCACCGGCTTGCCGGCCGGGTTGTGGCACTGCAGGCAGAGGCCGTTGCCGGCGATCTTCACCTGGCCGCTGTGGGGGTTGTGGCAGTCGGTGCACTTCACGCCCTTCTCGAACATCTTGCTCTGGGTGAAGGAGCCCCACTCGAAGACCTCGTCCTTGATCTTGCCGTCGATCTGGTACAGCTCGCGGGTCAGCAGGCTCGGCAGGTAGTCGTCCATGAACCGGTGGCGGTGCTGGAAGCCGTCGCCCAGCGGCGCGCGGCGGGCGTGGCAGCGCGCGCAGTTCTCCACCAGCTCGCTGGCGGCGGTGCTGGCGGCCAGCGGCTTGTCGAAGCCGCGGCTGGCGTTGCCGTCGGGTTTCTTCGCCCATTCCAGGTGGCGCGAGGCCGGGCCGTGGCAGGCCTGGCAGCCGACGCCCAGGCTCTGCCAGTGGCTGGCGAAGGCGTTCTTGTCGGCGTCGAAGTTGCGCTTGAACTCGGTGGTGTGGCACTCGATGCACATGAAGTTGGCGTTCTGCGTCGGGCGCGTCCAGTGCAGCTCGTCCTTGAAGTCGATGCGCTGCCCGGGGTTGAGTTCGAACCAGCGCTGCTTCTGGGTATCCCAGGCGACGCCGAGGGCCTGCAGGCGGCCGCCGGGGTATTCCAGCAGGTACTGCTGCAGCGGCGCCACGCCGAAGGTGTAGGCCACCTTGAAGTCCGCCGGCTTGCCGTCGGCGCCCGGGGTGTTCACCCAGAATTCCTCGCCCTTGCGGAAGAAGCGGGTGCTTTCGGCCTCGCCCTTGAACCTGGCGTCGGCGAAGTCGCCCAGCACGTTGGCTTCGTTGGCCACCTGCATCGCCTTGTGGTGATGCGAGCCCTGCCAGTCCTGGAACTGGCCCTGGTGGCAGCCCTGGCATTGCTGCTCGTCGACGAAGCCGGCCTTCGGCGCCTCGGCCACCACGGGTTTCGCCGGGGGCGCGGGCGGGCTCGCGACGGGCAGCGACGGGGCGCTGTGCTCGACGTACCACCAGGCGCCCGCGCTGGCCAGCAACAGCACGGCCACCAGCGCGGCAGCCAGGCGCCGCGCCAGGCGGGGAGAGGAAGCGGGGCGGGCCGGTGCGGCCCCTTTGCGGTCTTTCTTATGGGCAGGCTTCTGCATGCGACGTCCGTTGTTCGGGCAGCCATGTATCACGGTGGCAGCAGCTTCAGTGACTGCCGGGGGTATGTCAAACCCGGTTCCGCCGCAGTGGCGGCGGCCCCTCGAAAGGATGAGGCGCGGTCAGGGCCGGCGGATGGCGGCGACCCGGGCGCTGTCCACCTTCACCGCCGGGTTGCCGAACTGCGCCGTGAGGTAGTTGACCAGGGTGGCGATCTGCTGGTCGTCGAGCGCGCCGGCGAAGCCTGGCATGAACACCTGCTGCCCGGCGCTTTCGCGGTGCACGCCGGTGAGCACGACCTGCACCAGGTTGTCCGGCTGCTGCGCGCCCACCGTGGTGTTGCGGCTGAGCATGGGGTAGTAGGCGTCCTGCGTGCCCTGGCCGTTCCAGCCGTGGCAGCTGGCGCAGTTGCCGAGGAACAGCCGGGCGCCGTCGTCGCGGCTCCGGGCATCGAAGTCCTCGCCGCGCAGCGTCACCACGTCGTCGGCGGGGCCGCCCCAGGCGAAGCGCGGCTTGCGCTCGCCGTCGCCGACCGCCCTGACGCTGCGCAGGTAGCTGGCGATGGCCTGCAGGTCGTCGGGCCGCAGGTACTGGAAGCTGTGCTCCACGGCCTCGGCCATGGGCCCTGCGGCCTGGGCCTTGCCGGGCAGGCGGCCGCTGCGCAGGTACTGCACCAGTTCGGCGTCGCTCCAGCCGCCGATGCCGGCGTGGGTGTCGCTGGTGATGTTGTAGGCGTACCAGCCGCCCAGGGCGGCGCCGGCGAGGTAGCCGCTGCCCTTCTCGTCCAGGGCCTTCTCCTGGAAGGCCAGGCCGCGCGGGGTATGGCAGGTGCCGCAGTGGGCCAGGCCCTGCACCAGGTAGGCGCCGCGGTTCCAGGCCGCGCTCTGTTTCGGGTTGGGCTGGAAGGGCCGGTCGTCGTGGAACAGCGCGTTCCAGATAGCCAGCGGCCAGCGCATGTTCAGCGGCCAGGGGATGTCGCTGTCGCGGTTGGCCTGGGCCACTGCCTCGACGCCACCGCGCAGGAAGTAGGCGTAGAGGGCCTGCATGTCCGCGTCGCCGATCTTGGCGTAGGCGGTGTAGGGCATCGCCGGGTAGAGGTGCAGGCCGCCCCTGGCCACGCCTTCGCGCAGGGCGCGGGCGAAGTCTTCGTAGCTGTAGCTGCCGATGCCGGTGCGTGGATCGGGGGTGATATTGGTGGAGTAGACCGCGCCCAGCGGGGTGGTCAGCGCCAGGCCGCCGGCGAAGGGCTGGCCGCCGGGCGCGGTGTGGCAGGCTGCGCAGTCGCCGGCGCGGGCCAGGTATTCGCCGCGCTGCAGCAGTTCGGCCGGCGCCGGGTCCAGGGCCGGGGCGGCCTGGGCCAGGCAGGGCAGCAGCAGGAGGGCGGCCAGCAGGCGGGTGGACATGCTCAGGCCTCCCCTTTCAGGCGCTCGGCCAGGCGCAGGGCGAGGGCGGCGAGGCTCAGGGTGCAGTTCACCGAGCCCACCGTGGGCATCACCGCGCTGCCGGCGATGAACAGGTTGGGATGGTCGTGGCTGCGGCAGTCGCGGTCCACCACCGAGTCGCCGGGGTCGTCGCCCATCAGCGTGGTGCCGGCGATGTGGTTGTTGTTGGCGAAGCTGTCCTCGAACTGCACCTCGCTGCCGCCGAGCAACCTGGCAGCGTGGGCATAGACTTCTCGGGTGTGCACCGCGCTGCGGCGCACGTAGTCGTCCATGGCGTAGGTGAATTCCGGCTTGGGGATGCCCAGGGCGTCGCGCTCGCTGGCGCTGGGCACGATGCGGTTCTCAGGGCGCGGGAGGATTTCGTGGAAGCTGTCGAAACGCACGAAGCGCGCGGCGCGGTCGCGGATCTGCGCTTCCAGCTCGCGGCCGAGCAGCAGCGGGCCCTGGCGGATCAGCTCGGCGGCCACCTGGTCGACCCGCGAGAGGTTGGACAGGTGGATTTTCTTCGCCGCGTACTGGCTGCGGAAGGCGCCGTCGCGGAAGCCGACCATCGAGGTCATCTCCTGCGGCCCGCGCCCAGGCCAGAGCTTCTCGCTGGCGTAGAAGCGCACCGCGGTGCCGGGGTGGTCCATGAGGTTGCGGCCGACCATGCCGGAGGCGTTGCCGACCTCGGACATCAGCATCAGCTTGGGCGTTTCCACGCCATTGGCGGCGAGCACGAAGACCTTGCCCTCGACCCGCGTCTCCTCGCCCTGCGGGTCCTTGCAGAGGGCGGCGACTATGCGTCCGCCATTGCCCTTCTCCAGCTTGAACACCACGCTGTTGTCCAGCAGCCGGGCGCCGGCGGCTTCGGCCTTCTCGACGTGGACGATGCCGTTGTACATGGCGCCCACCGGGCAGATCGGCATGCAGTTGTTGTTGCCGCAGCAGGTCGGCCGGCCGTCGAAGGGGCGGCTGTTGCGCGCCACCGGCTCGGTGACCACGCGGTAGCCGTTGGCGTTGAGCACGTCCTTCACCCGCTGCTCGTTCCACGACAGCGGCAGCGGCGCCATGGGGTAAGCCTGGCTGCGCGGCGAGCCCAGCTCCTCGTCGGCCGGGCCCCAGACGCCGAGGGCCTCTTCGGCGCGCTGGTACCAGGGCTCCAGCTCCGCGTACTCGAACGGCCAGTCGCGGCCGACGCCGTACAGGCTCTGGAGCTTGAAGTCGCTGGGCAGGAAGCGCCAGGCCGAGGCTGCCCAGTGCCAGGTGGTGCCGCCTACCACGCGCAGGTACTGCACGTCGTAGGGGTGTTCGCCCTTCTGCACCAGGTAGTGGTTGTCCGGGTGGTACTGCGGGTGCGGCGCGTGGGCCATGGACGGGTAGGGCGCCTGGTTGTCGGACTTGTCGGCCTGGTTGCGGAAGCGCTCGACGATCTCCCAGCGCGACAGCCGCGGGCCGGCCTCGAGGATCAGCACGTCCTTGCCGGCCAGGGCCAACTGGTGGGCGACCAGGGCGCCGGCGACGCCGGAGCCGACCACCACGTAGTCGGCGCTTTGCGTGTCGGCCATGCTCAGGCCCCCCGCTCGACCGGTTGCGCGGCCCAGAAGCCCGGCTGGTTGCTGCAGTAGCTGCGCGGCAGCAGCACGTCGTCCACCGCGCGGAACATCAGCGCGCTTTCATAGGCAACCACGCTGGGGTGGTCGTCCTCGCCCACGTAGCCCAGGTACCAGGCGGCGAGCATCTGCCGCGCCAGCCACTGCTGGCGCTCGCTCCAGCGCTGCGGGCCGTCGCCCAGGCGCGCCTGCAGCTCGCCCAGGCTCTGGGCGAGGGCGGTGTCGCGCTGCGCCAGGGCCAGGTACAGGCGCTGGCCGATGCGTGGGTCGAGGTTGCTGCGCCCGGTCAGGCGCTGCGACAGCGTCATGAAGATCGCCAGTTCCGCCTCGGCCTGGGGCGTCAGCGCGGCCCAGGCCAGGGCCGCCGGGCCCAGCAGCAGGCCACCGGCCACGGCGCCGCCGCAGGCCATGGCCAGCAGGCGCCGGCGGGACAGGGAAAAGCGTGGCTGGTCTGGCATGCGGACCTCTCGTTCAACAGGCAGCGGCGGCCCGGGGCCGCGGCGGGATCACGGGGTTATGGGCCGGGTCGGGCCCGGCCTTCTGGCTTATCGTCGGCGCGCTCCAACCAAGGGTGGCGGTACGCGGGCCTGCCCCTTAGTATTGCGGCATCTCGCGATTCTGCAGGGCGAAAGTGCCCGCGCCGAACCTTCGGCGTGCCTCGCGGACCTCTCTACGACACGGGTTTTCCATGAAACAGTACCTCGACCTGATGCGCCACGTGCGCGAGCACGGCACCTTCAAGAGCGACCGTACCGGCACCGGCACCTACAGCGTATTCGGCTACCAGATGCGCTTCGACCTAGGCGAAGGCTTCCCCCTGGTGACCACCAAGAAGTGCCACCTGAAATCGATCATCCACGAGCTGCTGTGGTTCCTCAAAGGTTCCACCAACATCGCCTACCTGAAGGAAAACGGCGTCTCCATCTGGGACGAATGGGCCGACGAGAACGGCGACCTCGGCCCGGTCTACGGCTACCAGTGGCGCTCCTGGCCGGCGCCGGACGGTCGCCACATCGACCAGATTGCCAATCTGATGACGATGCTGAAGAACAACCCGGACTCGCGCCGCCTGATCGTCTCGGCCTGGAACCCCGCGCTGATCGACGAGATGGCCCTGCCGCCGTGCCACGCGCTGTTCCAGTTCTACGTCGCCGACGGCAAGCTCAGCTGCCAGCTGTACCAGCGCTCGGCGGACATCTTCCTCGGCGTGCCCTTTAACATCGCCAGCTACGCCCTGCTGACGCTGATGGTGGCGCAGGTGGCCGGCCTGCAGCCGGGCGACTTCATCTGGACCGGCGGCGACTGCCACCTGTACGCCAACCACCTGGAACAGGCCGACCTGCAGCTGAGCCGCGAGCCGCTGCCGCTGCCGACCATGAAGCTCAACCCCGAGGTGAAGGACCTGTTCGACTTCCGCTTCGAGGACTTCGAGCTGGTCGGCTACGAATCCCACCCGCATATCAAGGCGCCTGTCGCCGTCTGACCGCCCGTCTCTTCGCCCCTGCCACGTGGCGGGGGTCTTCCTCCCGTTCCGCCCTTGCCCAGGAGCGGACTCCGTCCGCGATTTCGCGCGCAGGGCGCGCTCCTCATGGGAATGGCGTGGGGGCGTAGCGTAAGCGGATCTTATCCGCGAACCGCGCCGGGACGTCCGGCTATCGCGGACAAGGTCTCCTACGGTTCCAGGAAGCACGGCTTTTCGTAGGATGGCGTTGAGCGAAGCGATACCCATCAGCGCAACTGCATGGGTATCGCAAGCTCAACCCATCCTACGAAAAGCACCTCGACGCAGACAGTTGCTCCTACGTTGTTTTCAATCGCGCCAAGGTGCTGGGCTCTGCCCGCCGCTGCGCTATCCATTCGATTGGTAGTGCTTCATTTCGCATAGCGATACAAGGTTCCGCCTGATCGTGGCGGCTTGCTATGCTGCCCCGATCGCCCGTCGCTGTCCGGACGGCCCCACTGCGCTTGCGCCGAACAACGATAACGACGGGGAAATGTCATGCAGCCTTTCAGCTTCGCCACCACCGCGCAGATCCTTTGCGAGAGCGGTTCCGCCGTCCGCCTCGGCGCGCTTTGCCAGGAGCGCGGCGCCGCCCGCGTGCTCATCGTCAGCGACCCCGGCATCACCCGCCTGGGCCTGCTCGACGGCGTGCTGCCGGGCTTCGCCGCCGCCGGGGTGGCGGTGCAGGTGTTCGACCAGGTGCTGGCCGACCCGCCGGAAGCGGTGGTCCTGCAGGCCGCCATGCAGGCGCTGGAGATGGGCGCGCAGTTGGTCGTCGGCTTCGGCGGCGGCAGTTCCATGGACGTGGCCAAGCTGGTCGCCCTGCTGGCCCACCCGCAGGCCAACCAGGCGCTGCCGGAGCTGTTCGGCGTGGGCAATGCCCGCGGCCCGCGGCTGCCGCTGATCCAGGTGCCGACCACCGCCGGCACCGGCTCGGAAGTCACCCCCATCGCCATCGTCACCACCGGCGCCACCACCAAGAGCGGGGTGGTCAGCCCGCACCTGCTGCCGGACCTGGCCCTGCTCGACGCCGACCTGACCCTCGGCCTGCCGCCGGCGGTGACCGCGGCCACCGGCATCGACGCCATGGTCCACGCCATCGAGGCCTATACCAGCAAGCTGAAGAAGAACCCGCTGTCCGACCTGCTGGCCCGCGAGGCCCTGCGCCTGCTGGCACGAAACCTCGATGCAGTGGTGCACGACGGCGCCAACCGCGAGGCGCGCCAGGCCATGCTGCTGGGCGCCTGCCTGGCCGGCCAGGCCTTCGCCAACGCGCCGGTGGCGGCGGTGCACGCCCTGGCCTACCCGCTGGGCGGGCATTTCCACATTCCCCACGGCCTGTCCAACGCGCTGGTGCTGCCGGAGGTGATGCGCTTCAATGCGCCGGCCGCCGCCGCGCTGTATGCGGAGCTGGCGCCGCTGTTGCTCGGCGAGCGCCTGCGCCCCGGCGACCGCGACGGCCTGGTCGGGCAGTTCATCGACGAGCTGGCGGACCTCAGCCCACGCTGCGGCCTGCCTTCGCGCCTGCGCGACGCCGGGGTGCCGGAGCACATGCTGCGGCTGTTGGCCAGCGACGCCATGCAGCAGCAGCGCCTGCTGGTCAACAACCCGCGCGAGGTCGACGAGGCCGACGCCCTGGCGATCTACCGCGCCGCCTACTGAGGACGACATGAGCGAACACCCCAGCCGCGCCGACTACCGGCACTTCCAGCCGATCACCACGCGCTGGCACGACAACGACATCTACGGCCACGTGAACAACGTGACCTACTACGGCTTCTTCGATACCGCGGTGAACACCTACCTGATCGAGCAGGGCGGACTGGACATCCACGACGGCGAGGTGGTCGGCTTCGTGGTCAGCTCCAGCTGCGACTACTTCGCCCCCGTGGCCTTCCCCGAGCGCATCGAGGTCGGCCTGCGCGTCGGCAAGCTGGGCAACAGCTCGGTGCAGTACGAGCTGGCGGTGTTCCGTCTGGGCGAGGACCTGGCCTGCGCCGCCGGGCGCTTCGTGCACGTCTTCGTCGAACGCGCGGGCAACCGGCCGGTGGCGATTCCTGACGGCCTGCGCGAGGCGATGCAGGCGTTGCTGGTGGATCGAGGGGCAGGTTGATTCGCGACGGCGTTGCCGGTTAAAACGCTGTGGCGAAATCTACAGACAGGGATGAAACGTGAAGCGGCTTCGACAATGGAGATCGACCCGGGGTGTCTTGCTTGCCGGGATACTGGGCCTTTCCGGCTGCATGGCCGTGCAGGATGTCATCCTCGGGAACTATAGCTACGACCCTACTCGCAGCAAGGCTGCCAACATCACCGATGCGGGCAAGATGACCGTTCTCAAGGACGCAGAAGTGCCGCCAGCGCTACGTCCGTTCATCGATGGCCCGGGCCTGGACTGGGGGGCAATCGATGGTGCCCAGGCATGGCCGAACTATGCGATGCTCGACTTGACCCCGCTATTGATCGGCATGGGTTACGGCTTTCACGTGGAGAATTACCAGCGTGATGCCATCCTGGCATGGGTGCCCAGTGAACTTGCCGCGACTCCGCAAGAGGCTCAGCGCAAGTTGGTCGATACAATCACTCGTGGGTTCACCGAGGCCTTCGATCGGGCGGGGATGCGCTATGTTGACCGCGGCACCTACGAGTCCGATGGGGAGATCTTTGGCATCGGTGATCCGAACATCAACAAGGTGATCCTCTTCGAGTCTCACGAGATGGGGTGCGATCTCGCCGGTGCGCCCCTGGTAGAGGAAAACTTCAAGCGCCTGTGCAGCATCAGCTTTAGCGTCCACAAGGCCGCCGGGCTTTACCCGACGCCGGACTTCCTCCAGGCCAATCCTTCAGGGCAGAGCTACCTGTTCTCCAACTGGGGAGACTTTGACGGTAACCGGGTGAGGGTGAATCTTTCGTTGACGGCGGGCGATTCCGGGATCAAGCCGCGCAAGATGCAAGTGCTACAGAGGGTCAGTGCCGAGTTGCCGGAGTGGGTTGCCATCTACGTTGCGCAGGACGAGCGCAACGGCACCCCCAGAGTGCTATTTAGCCAGGGACGCTCAATGTTTTTTGTTCGCTGAGCGCCTGAGAAGAAAAACCGTAGGGCGAATAACCGTTCGCGGTTATCCGCCGTTACACCGAGCTCATGCCGGTGTCGCGGTCGAGCTTGGAGCGCCCGGAAGCAAGTGCTCCGTGACCGAACTCGAAGCGCGGTTGGGATTAAGGTCAAACGGCGGATAACGCCGTAGGCGTTATGCGCCCTACATCCGGCCCACCCTCGGCGTAGGGCGGATAACCGTTCGCGGTTATCCGCCGTTTCACTTGGCTCATGCCTGGTTTCGTGGTTGAACTCGGAGCGCCCGGAAGAGGTGCTCCGTGACCGAACCCGAAGCGCGGCTGGGATCGAGGTCAAACGGCGGATAACGCCGTAGGCGTTATGCGCCCTACACCCGGCCCACCCTCGGCGTAGGGCGGATAACCGTTCGCGGTTATCCGCCGTTTCACCTACGGCCAGGGGCTCCAGCCACCATGAAAAACGCCGTTTCCTCTCAGGGAGGAAACGGCGTTTTGCGTGGCCTGTGCGACTGAAGGCTCAGTCGCGGTGTTTGTGCCGGCGCTTGTGCTTATGCTTGTGGCCGCTGTCGTGATGATCCTTGTCATCGGCCAGCGAGCTGCCCACCGCGCCGCCGGCCGCGCCGCCCAGGCCGGCGCCGATGGCTGCGCCGGTGGAGCCGCCGACCTTGTTGCCCAGCACCGAGCCGCCGGCCGCGCCCAGGCCGCCGCCGATGGCGGCCTCGGTCTTCTTGCCGTCCTTGGCGCTCATGGCGCCGCCGGCCGCACCGCCGACGCCGGCGCCGATGGCCGCGCCGGTGCTGCCGCCCAGGGCGCCGCCGACGACGTTGCCCAGGGCGCCGCCCAGGCCGCTACCGACCGCCGCGTTGGTGTTGTCGCCGGCCAGGGCGTACTGGCTGGCGACCAGGCCAAGGGCCAGGGCCGAGAGAGTCTTGCGCATGTTCGAACCTTTCAGGAGGGAAGGGGGTGGAAGCATTGTTCCGAACGCAAAACAGCCGGACAAGGGTGTCCGGCTGAGCTGCGGGGTTTATCGCGGGGCGCCTGCCCTGGGTCAATCCCAGTGCTTGTGGTGGCGATGGTGCTTGTACCAGCCGCGATGACGGCCACGGTCGTGCCAGTGGTGGCGGTCGTCGTAGCGGGCGCGGCGGTAGCCGCGGTAGTCGTCGTCATCGTCGTGGCGGTTGCTGTCGGCATAGTGGTTGCCCAGGGCGCCACCGCCGCCGCCGCCCAGGGCCGCGCCGATCAGGCCGCCGGTGCTGCCGCCGATCTTGTTGCCGATGACCTGGCCGCCGGCTGCGCCGAGGCCGCCGCCGATGGCCGCTTCGGTCTTGTTGCCGTGGCGGGCGCCGACCGCACCGCCGGCCGCGCCACCGACACCGGCGCCAATGGCTGCGCCGGTGCTGCCGCCGACCGCCTGGCCGACGACGGTACCCAATACCCCGCCCAGGGCGCCACCGACGCCGGCACGGGTGTCGCCGTCCGCGAAGGCGGAACCACCGACCAGCGCAAGAGACAACAGGAGCATCGAGGAGTACTTCATAGAGAGGTTCTCTGTGTGGATGTTGGCGCCGATGCTGCTGTTGTGCGAAGGCGCTTACAAGCCTCTGCCGACGAGTGACGCGACTTTCATCAAAAAACGCAAGTATATGATTTAAGAACAGAACTTTTTCTATTTCGGGCTGTCAGAATGACATTCCGAGGGTACGGAATTCGCGTGTTTTTCTCACAAAATGCTGTTGCAATGATGGCATTTCACGCGATGGGGAGAAAAGGCGAAAGCCGATTCCGTAGACCAGCCTCGGCTCTTTCCCGTCGAATTTTCCGGATGAATGACTCGGGCGTACAACCGTGCGGGGTCGCACGCCCGAGACCGTCAGAAGATGCGGCCGTCGCCCCGGGCGTTTTCCAGGCGCACCGCGACGAACTTCGAGGTGGGGGTGAAGCTGCCTTCGCCGTGGCTTTCCAGCGGCACCAGTGGGTTGGTCTCCGGGTAATAGGCCGCCGCCTGGCCCGCGGGGATGTCGAACGCCAGCAGGGTGAAGCCGCTGACCCGCCGTTCCACGCCGTCGTCCCACAGGGAAACCATGTCCACCTTCTGCCCGGGTTCGAAGCCCAGCCGGCGGATGTCCGCCTCGTTGGCGAAGACCACCTCGCGCTGGCCGCGCACGCCGCGGTAGCGGTCGTCCAGGCCGTAGATGGTGGTGTTGTACTGGTCGTGGGAGCGCAGCGTCTGGAGGATCAGGTCGGGGCGCTGGCCGGTGCGCCGCACCTGCTCCGGCAGCAGGTCCTCGGGCAGGGGCGCGGCGCTGAAGTTGGCCAGGCCGCTGGCGGTGTTCCAGCGCCGTTCCCGGGCCGCGTTGCCCAGGTAGAAGCCGCCCGGGTGCTTGACCCGCTGGTTGAAGCCGGCGAAGCCGGGGATGGTGTCGGCGATCAGCTCGCGGATGCGGTCGTAGTCGGCGATCAGCGCGTCCCAGTCCACCGGGCGGTTGCCCAGGGTGGCCTTGGCCATGCCGGCGATGATCGCCGGTTCCGAGCGCATCTGCGTCGACAGCGGCTCCAGCTGGCCGTAGGAGGCGTGGAGCATGCTGAAGGAATCTTCCACGGTCACCGCCTGCGGGCCGCCGGCCTGGCGGTCGACGTCGGTGCGGCCGAGGCAGGGCAGGATCAGCGCGTCTTCGCCGCAGGTCAGGTGGCTGCGGTTGAGCTTGGTGCTGATGTGCACGGTCAGCGCGCAGCTCGCCAGGGCGCGGTGGGTGCGCGGGCTGTCCGGCGTGGCCTGGGCGAAGTTGCCGCCCAGGCCGATGAACACCCGCGCCTTGCCTTCGAGCATGGCGTTGATGGCTTCCACGGTGTTGTGGCCGTTGTGCCGCGGCACCTGGAAGGCGAAGCGTTTCTCCAGGGCATCGAGCAGCGCCGCCGGCGGCCGGTCGTTGATGCCCATGGTGCGGTCGCCCTGCACGTTGCTGTGGCCGCGCACCGGGCACAGGCCGGCGCCGGGCCGGCCGATGTTGCCGCGCAGCAGCTGCAGGTTGACCACTTCCTGGAGGGTCGGCACCGAATGGCGGTGCTGCGTCAGGCCCATGGCCCAGCACATGATCACGCGCTCGGCGCGGCGGTACATGGTCGCCGCCGTCTCGATCTCGGCCAGGCTCAGGCCCGACTGGCGCTCGATGGCGTCCCAGGCGGTGGCGTCCAGCTCGGCCAGGTAGGCCTCGACGCCATGGGTGTGTTCGGCGATGAAGGCGTGGTCGAACACCGCCGGCTCGCCCTTGGCCTGGGCCTCGCGCTCCCACTGCAGGAGGAACTTGGCTATGCCGCGCACGGCGGCCATGTCGCCGCCCAGGGCGGGGCGGAAGAACGCGGTGTTCAGCGGCTCGGAGCCGTTGGTCAGCATCTCCAGGGCGTGCTGCGGGTGCTGGAAGCGCTCCAGGCCGCGCTCCTTGAGCGGGTTGAAGGCCACCACCTGGGCGCCGCGCTTCACCGCCTCGCGCAGTGGTTCGAGCATGCGCGGGTGGTTGGTGCCGGGGTTCTGGCCGAACACGAAGATGGCGTCGGCGTGCTCGAAGTCGTCGAAGGTGACGGTGCCCTTGCCGACCCCGACGCTTTGCCCCAGGGCCACGCCGCTGGCCTCGTGGCACATGTTCGAGCAGTCCGGGAAGTTGTTGGTGCCGAAGGCGCGGACGAACAGCTGGTAGAGGAAGGCCGCCTCGTTGCTGGCCCGGCCGGAGGTGTAGAACTCGGCCTGGTCGGGGCTTTCCAGGCTGTTCAGGTGCTTGGCCACCAGGGCGAAGGCCTCGTCCCAGCTCACCGGCACGTAGCGGTCGCTGGCGCGGTCGTAGCGCATCGGCTCGGTCAGCCGGCCCTGGTACTCCAGCCAGTAGTCGCTCTGCTCGCGCAGCGCGCTGACGCTGTGGCGGGCGAAGAAGGCGGCGTCCACGCGGCGCTTGGTGGCTTCCCAGTTCACCGCCTTGGCGCCGTTCTCGCAGAACTTCACCCGGCCGTCCTCGGGGGAGTCGCCCCAGGCGCAGCCGGGGCAGTCGAAGCCGCCGTTCTGGTTGGTCTTGAGCAGCGCGCGCAGGTTCTTCAGCGGCTGCTTGCTATCCAGCCAGAAGCGCGTGACGCTGATCAGCGCGCCCCAGCCGGCTGCCGGGCCCTTGTAGGGTTGGTAACGGGGGTTGATTGGTTGCAGGCTCATCGGGATGTCGGGTGTCGGTGGGAGGCCGGCGCCGGGCTGTAGACCCGCGGCGCGTTGTGGTGGGGGAGGTGGACCAGGTTCAGCCGGTGCCCGCGCGCCCACTCGACGGTGAGCGCGCTGGGCGCGGACAGGCTGACCAGGGTGGCGATGCCGGCGCGCACGGCCTTTTGGATCAGCTCCAGGCTGCAGCGGCTGGTGACCACCGCGAAGCCCTCGCGGCAGTCCAGGCGTTGCTGCTTGAGCGCGCCTATCAGTTTGTCCAGGGCGTTGTGCCGGCCGATGTCCTCGCGGCACAGGACGATGCTGCCGCTGCCGTCGACATACAGCGCCGCGTGCAGCGCGCCGCTGCGCTGCGCCAGGCTCTGCGCCTGCTCGATGCGCTGGCGCAGGCCCTGCAGATGGGCCGCAGGCGGCAGCGGCGCCGGTTCCAGCGGGCGCAGTTCGGGCAGCGCCTGTTCCAGCGCTTCCACGCCGCACAGGCCGCAGCCGCTGGTGCCGGCCAAGCGCCGGCGCAGGCGCTTGAGCGCCCAGAAGGCGCGGTTGGTGATCTGCACGTCGACGCTGACGGCGTCGGCGAGGCGCTTCAGGCGGATGTCATAGATGTCGTCGATGGACTCGACCAGGCCGGCGCTCAGGCTGAAGCCGCGGACGAAATCCTCGAGGTCGCCGGGCGAGGCCATCATCACGGCCTGGCTCAGGCCGTTGTAGGCGATGGCCAGGGCCACTTCCTCGGCCAGCACGGCGCTGCCGGAAGCGGGCCCGCTGCCCAGTTCGGCATAGGCGTAGGCGCCCTCGGCTGCGGCATCCGCAGGCACCGGGCGATCTGGCTGGCAAGGCATGGGGTGGGCACTGTATTCGAATAATGGCCCCAGCCTAAGCCTGGGGGCCGAGGGTGTCTAATCGGCAGCGCCTATGCCGTGATCGATGACATCTATCACCAAGCTGGGCGGGGCGTTCCGTCGGGTGCCGCCGGCTTTCGGACGACTCCTATCGTTGTCTCCCCGGGTGGCGTCTAGACTTCCTGGCGGCGCGGGCGGCCTGGAGCCGGCCGCTGGAACCGTAACCGCAAGGAGAAAGGACATGGGCATTCTGTCATTCGTTAAGGAAGCCGGCGAGAAGCTGCTGGGCGGCCTGCTGGGCGACAAGGCGCAGGCCGCCGAGTCGCTGAAGGAGCACGTGGCCAAGGTCGGCCTGGGCAACCCGAACATCCAGGTCAGCGTCGAGGGCGACAAGGTGATCGTCAGCGGCGAGGCGGCCAGCCAGGAAGAGAAGGAGAAGATTCTCCTGGCCCTGGGCAACGTCGAAGGCGTGGCCGGCGTCGAGGACAGCATCAGCGTGCCCCAGGCGGCGCCGGCGGCGCGCTTCGTGACGGTGAAGAAGGGCGACACCCTGAGCGCCATCGCCAAGGCCGAGTACGGCAACGCCAACGCCTACATGAAGATTTTCGAGGCCAACAAGCCGATGCTCAGCCACCCGGACAAGATCTACCCGGGGCAGGTGCTGCGGATTCCGGAGTAAGGCGGGCAGGCGGGGGATCGATACCCTGTAACGGCGCTCTTCGTAGGATGGGTTGAGCTTGCGAAACCCATGCGGCGGTGGTGATGGGTATCGCTTCGCTCAACACCATCCTACGACGGTGTTCTTCCTACAGGCCCTCGATCAATGCGCGGTAATCCTCCACCGCCGCGAATTCCGCCGTGTCCTTCGCCCCCTGGCGGCTGTCCGGCTGGCGTACCGCCAGCAGGTGGCCGACACCGAAGGCGCGGGCGCTGCGCAGGATCGGCAGGCTGTCGTCGATGAACAGGCTGCGCGCCGGCTCGAAGCCGAAGTCGGCGTGCAGGGCCTGCCAGAACTGCTGGTCTTCCTTGGGGAAGCCGTAGTCGTGGGAGCTGATCAGGCGGTCGAACCAGGGCGCCAGCTCCACCCGCTCCAGCTTCAGCGACAGCGAATCGCGGTGCGCGTTGGTGATCAGCGCCACGCGCTTGCCGGCGCCGCGCAGGGCGGCGAGGAAGGTGTCGGCGTCCGGGCGCAGGGCGATCAGGTGCGCCACCTCGCGCTTGAGGTCGCGGACCGGCAGCTTCAGTTCGCGGCTCCAGAAGTCCAGGCAATACCAGTTGAGCTGCCCGGCGTTGTCGCGGAACAGCGGCAGCAGCTCGGCGTCGGCCTGCTCGCGGTCGATGCCGTGGTGCTCGGCGTAGCGCTGCGGCAGGTGCTCGAGCCAGAAATGGTTGTCGAAGTGCAGGTCGAGAAGGGTGCCGTCCATGTCCAGCAAGACGCTGTCGATCCCGGCCCAGTCCAGGCGTGGCATATTCTGCCCTGTCGCGAAGTGCCGTCCTGTCGCCATCGGGGCGCAAGGATCGGCACGGATTGTCGGAAAAGGCGGGTATCATAGCCCACCCGGACCCGCCCCAGGAGTCGTCCCATGCGTCAGAAACCCGAGGTGCTCGCCCGCGAGATCGTCGCCAAGAGCCGCCTGTTCGCAGTCGAAGAGCTGCAGTTGCGCTTCGCCAACGGCGTCGAGCGGACCTACGAGCGCCTGGTGGGCAAAGGCCAGGGTTATGGCGCGGTGATGGTGGTGGCGCTGCTGGACGCCGAGCACGCCGTGCTGGTGGAGGAATACTGCGCCGGCGTCGACGAATACCAGCTGTCGCTGCCCAAGGGCCTGGTGGAGCCGGGCGAGGACGTGCTGGCCGCGGCCAACCGCGAGCTGAAGGAAGAAGCCGGCTACGGCGCCGGGCAACTGGAGTACATCACCGAGCTGTCGTTGTCGCCGGGCTACATGAGCCAGCGCATCCAGGTGGTCCTGGCCCGCGACCTCTACGCCGAAAGCCTGCCGGGCGACGAACCCGAGCCGCTGCGGGTGGACCGCATCAACCTGCGCGAGCTGTCCAGCCTGGCGCAGAACGCCGCCTTCAGCGAAGGCCGCGCCCTGGCCGCGCTGTACCTGGTGCGCGACATCCTGATCCAGCGTGGGGAGCTGCAGCTCTGATGCAAGACCTGATTCCATCCGTCGTGGCGCTGGCGCAGCGCGCCGGCGAAGTCATACTGCCGTTCTGGCGCAGCGAACTGAAAGTGGACGAGAAGGCCGACGCCTCGCCGGTGACCGCCGCCGACCTGGCCGCCCACCGCGTGCTGGAAGAAGGCCTGCGGGCGCTGGCGCCGGAGGTGCCGGTGCTGTCCGAGGAGGATTGCGCCATCGCCCTGGCCGAGCGCAGCCAGTGGTCACGCTGGTGGCTGGTCGACCCGCTGGACGGCACCAAGGAATTCATCGCCGGCAGCGAGGAATTCACCGTCAACGTCGCCCTCATCGAGCACGGCAAGGTGCTGTTCGGCGTGGTCGGCATTCCGGCCACCGGCCGCTGCTACTACGGCGGCGCCGGCCTGGGCGCCTGGCGCCGGGATGCGAGCGGCGCGGTCGAACCGATCAGCGTGCGCACCGCGCCCGCCGAAGCCTTCACCGTGGTGGCCAGCAAGCGCCACTCCAGCCCGGCCCAGGAACGCCTGCTGGCCGGCCTGGGCGAGCGCTTCGGCGACCTGGAGCTGGCCAATATCGGCAGCTCGCTGAAATTCTGCCTGCTGGCCGAAGGCTCGGCCGACTGCTACCCGCGCCTGGCGCCCACCTCGCAGTGGGACACCGCGGCGGCCCAGGGCGTGCTGGAAGGCGCCGGCGGCGAAGTGCTGGACCTGCGCGGCGAAGCCTTCACCTACGAGGCCCGCGAGGATTACCTGAACGGCTCCTTCCTGGCCCTGCCGAAGGCGGCGGCCTGGCGCGACGAGCTGATCCAGCTGGCCCGCGCGCTGGATTGATTTCCCGCGCCCTGCGCGCGGAATCGCTTCCCGTAGGAGCGGACCTTGCCCGCGATAGCCGGACACACCGGCGTGGTTCGCGGATAAGATCCGCTCCTACGCCACGCCTCCGCGCCATTCCCATGTAATTGGATGGACTCACCCTCACCGAGGCGTCGAGGCGCCACGGTGGCGGTCTAAGAAGCCACCGACAGTGAGGGTGAGTCCATGAAAAAGCATACGACGATGAATAAGCCGGTGTCTGCAACCGATGTGTCGGTGTGCACGACAGTCGCCGTGGATCTGGCGAAAAAGGTCTTCCAGGTGGCGGGGGAAGACGCCCTGGGTCAACTGGCGTACGAACAGCGAATCAAGTCGCGTGAAGCGTTCCAGGTGTTTCTGCAGAAGCTGCCGGAGGGCGTGACGGTGCTGATGGAGACCGGTCCTGGAGCACAAGCCTGGGCCCGGCTGCTGCAGGCGCAGGGCAACCCGGTGCGTATCCTGCCGGCCCAGCGGGTGGCCGAGCACCGGAGCGGAGCGAAGAATGATCGCAATGATGCCCACGCCATTCTGCGGGCGGGCCGGGATAGCAGTATCGCGTCGGTACCGGTGAAGAGCGTCGCGGCACTGGCGATGCAGGCCTGGCACCGTGTCCGGCGGGGCTATGTGCGGCGGCGCACCGCCATGGGTAATCAGATCCGCGGGCTGCTGCTGGAGCAGGGCATCGCCCTGGCGCAGGGGGATGTGGGCTTGAAGCAAGGTGTCACCCGGGTGCTGGAAGACGCTAGACAGCCGTTGCCGGCGCTGCTGCGCGAGCTGATCGACGAGATGCTGAACGAATGGCAACGGCTGGGCGAGCGTATCGCCGCGCTGACCGGGCGTCTGGAAGCCTGTGCCGCCGCCGACCCGACAGCGAAACGGCTGATGACGGTACGTGGTATCGGTCCGATCACGGCCACGGCCTTGCTGGCCAAACAGGTCGAGCCGGAACGTTTCGCCAATGCGCGTCAGTTCGCTGCCTACTTCGGCATCGTGCCCGACCAGCACAGCAGCGGGCAGAAGGTAAGGCTGGGCAAGATGACCAAACGTGGCGACGCCTATGTGCGCAGCCTGATGGTCGTAGGCTCGCATGCGGTGTTGAAGCAACTGCGGCCCGATTCCGAACACCCGGACGATCGGCGCCTGCAGCGCTGGCTACAACGCCTGGGGCGCAAGGGCGCGGCAGTGCGACTGGCCAACCGTAACCTGCGTATCGCCTGGGTGCTGCTGTGCAGCGAACAAACCTACCAGCGCAAGCCGAATGCTTGCCGGGAGATGGAAATGAGCCATTGATCAACGAGTTCCCGCCAACGGGGCGCCAAGTCGCTCCAACCCTTGCTGAAGAACATTGACCCCTGGTCAGACCGTCGCGGATCGATGCCTACGCTCCTACCGGCCTTCGAGGCCTCTTTGTAATCGGCATTCCGCGGGCTTACCCAATGTTGGCCAGAAGCCCGACGTGGCTTCCTCGAACAGGCCTAATACATAGATGCAGTCGGGTTTTCATGTTCAAAAGCGGGTTGACGGTGGGGGTGAGTCCATACATAGGAGCGCGCCCTGCGCGCGAAATCGCGGGCAGGGCCCGCTCCTACAGTTCAACTGAGGCATGGTGCTTCCCGTAGGAGCGGACCTTGTCCGCGATAGCCGGACACACCGGCGCGATTCGCGGATAAGATCCGCTTGCTCCTACGCCACGCCTCCGCGCCATTCCCATGTAGGAGCGCGCCCTGCGCGCGAAATCGCGGGCAGGGCCCGCTCCTACAGTTCAACATAAGGCATGGTGCTTCCCGTAGGACCTTGTCCGCGATAGCCGGATACACCGGCGTGGTTCGCGGATAAGATCCGCTCCTACGGGGCTGCAAGGGAAACACCCGTAGGATGGTGTTGAGCGAAGCGATACCCATCAGCGCAACCGCATGGGTTTCGCAGGCTCAACCCATCCTACGAAGAGCATCTCGGCGCAGCCGGCAAGACAGCTGCCCCTGGCAAGCGAAGCGGTTCGCGAGCAAGCTTGCGCCTACAGACAGATCATCATCGCCGTGACTTTCCATGCCTGAATTACCCGAAGTCGAAACCACCCGCCGGGGCATCGCGCCCTACCTCGAAGGCCAGCGCGTCAGCCGCGTGGTGATCCGTGACCGGCGCCTGCGCTGGCCGGTGCCCGAGGACCTGGACGTGCGCCTGTCCGGGCAGCGCATCCTGCAGGTCACGCGGCGGGCCAAGTACCTGCTGCTGGAGGCCGAGGCGGGCACGCTGATCAGCCACCTGGGCATGTCCGGCAGCCTGCGCCTGGTGGAGTGCGGCCTGGCGCCGGCCAAGCACGAGCACGTGGACATCGAGCTGGAGTCGGGCCTGGCGCTGCGCTACACCGACCCGCGGCGCTTCGGCGCGCTGCTCTGGAGCCAGGCGCCGCTGGAGCACGAGCTGCTGCGCCACCTGGGCCCGGAACCGCTCACCGACGCCTTCGAGGGCGAGCGCCTGTACCAGCTGTCCCGCGGGCGCAGCATGGCGGTCAAGCCGTTCATCATGGACAACGCCGTGGTGGTCGGGGTGGGCAACATCTACGCCAACGAGGCGCTGTTCGCCGCCGGCATCGATCCGCGCCGCGAGGCCGGGAGCATTTCGCGGGCGCGCTACCTGAAGCTTGCCGAGGAGATCAAGCGCATCCTGGCCATCGCCATCGAGCGCGGCGGCACCACCCTGCGCGACTTCGTCGGCGGCGACGGCCAGCCCGGCTACTTCCAGCAGGAACTGTTCGTCTACGGCCGCGGCGGGGAGTTCTGCAAGGTCTGCGGCAGTACCCTGCGCGAGGTGCGCCTGGGCCAGCGCGCCAGCGTCTACTGTCCGCGCTGCCAACGCTGAGCGGGCGCTTTTCCGCTATTGCTATTGGGCGGTTCGCGAGAAAGAACTAGGCGTCCCCCTCGCTCCTACGAAGAGCGGCCGCCTGTAGGAGCGAGCTTGCTCGCGAACCCTGCCCTGCACCCATAACAACAAGAAGGTCCATCGATGTCCGGCAACTACCTGCCCCGCAACCCTTTCGCCGAATGGCTCGGCCACGGCATGCTCAAGGCCGCCGGCTGGCGTATAGAAGGCGCGCTGCCGCCCCTCGACAAGTTCGTGGTGATAGGCGCGCACCACACGTCCAACTGGGATTTCATGCTGTTCCTGGCGGCCAAGTTCGTGCTGCGCCTGAACGCCCGCTGGTTCGCCAAGCACACCCTGTTCCGTTGGCCGTTCGGCGGCCTGCTGCGGCGCTGGGGCGGCATCCCGATCCAGCGCCACCTCAAGCTGAACACCGTGGAGCAGGCGGTGCAGGCCTTCCGCGACAGCCGCGAGATGATCCTGATCATCTCCCCCGAGGGCACGCGCAAGAAGGTCGAGCGCTGGAAGATGGGCTTCTACCACATCGCCCGCGGCGCCGGCGTGCCGGTGGTGCTGGCGGCGCTGGACTATGGCAACCGCCGCATCGTCATCGGCGAGCCGTTCTGGCCGAGCGGCGACGAGGCGGCCGACCTGCAGCGGATGCTGGCCTTCTACCGCCCCTTCGTGCCGAGGAAGCCGGAGCACGCCTTCCTCGGCGGTTGATGGCCATCACGCTGACAAGCCCTGTCGCGCTGATATAGTTAATGGCAGTCTGCCTGCCAACCCAGCATAAAAAAGGATTTACGCCATGAACCTGTTCCGCGCCCTGGCCGTCGTTCTGGCCCTGACCTTCGGTCTGTCGGCCGTTACCGCCCAGGCCTCCGACGCGATCAGCAACACCTCCAGCGGGGACCCGATCTACAGCACCGATTCGCCGCCGTTCTACAAGATGCTCGGCGACCTGATCATCGCCCGCCCGCTGCTGCTGGGCGCTACCGTGATCGGCACCGCGGCCTTCGTCGTCAGCCTGCCGTTCACCGCCCTGGGCGGCAACGTCAAGGAAGCCGGCCAGGCGCTGGTGGTGGACCCGGGCAAGGCCACCTTCGTGCGCTGCCTGGGCTGCACCGAAAGCGGCTACAAGCAGGACTGACCCTGCGCGCCGGTACGCCGGCGCGCCCTTCCCGAGGGGGCCATGGCCCGTAGCGAATTGAAGAAGCACCTGCGCCCGCTGCTCCTGCTGCTGGCGGCGGGCGGGCTCGGCTACGCCTTCTGGTCCAGCGCCGGGCTGCTGCAGCTGGGCGCGGGCCTGGCGCTGTTCCTGTTCGGCATGCAGTGCCTGGAGGAGGGCCTGCGCGACCTGGCCGGCAGCCAGCTGGAGCTGTGGCTCGAACGCAGCACCTCGACGCCGTCCAAGAGCCTGCTGTTCGGCCTGTGCGGCACCTTCGTGCTGCAGTCCAGCACCCTGGTCTCGCTGCTCACCATCGCCTTCATCAGCACCGGGCTGATCCAGCTGGCCAGCGGCATCGCCATCCTCTTCGGCGCCAACCTCGGCGCCACCAGCGGCATCTGGCTGCTGGCCCTGGCCGGGCAGAACCTCAGCCTGAGCCCGCTGGCCCTGCCGCTGCTGGTGTTCGGCGTGCTGGCCAGCTTCAACGGGCCCAAGAGCAAGGCCGCCGGGCGCATCCTCATGGGCATCGCCTTCATCTTCCTCGGCATCGACCAGATCAAGGAAGGTTTCTCCAGCTTCGGCGACGCCATGGACATGACCGGCCTGCAGGCCGAAGGCGTGCTGGGGGCCCTGCTGTTCGTCGGCATCGGCACCCTGGTCACCGTGGTGCTGCAGTCCAGCCACGCCACCCTGATGCTGACCCTCGCCGCGCTGGCCGGCGGCCAACTGGAGCTGGGCCAGAGCCTGGCCATCGCCATCGGCTCCAACGTCGGCAGCAGCGTGACCACCGCTTTCGTCGGCTCCCTGGGCGGCAACCGCAACGGCCAGCGCCTGGCCCTGGCCCACGTGCTGTTCAACGTAGTCAGCGGGGTGCTCGCCTTCGTCCTGCTGGCGCCGCTGACCTGGCTGGTGCGCTGGCTGACCGCCCAGGTCGGCCTGGGCGACAACCTGTTGATCCAGCTGGCGGCCTTCCACACCCTGTTCAACGGCATGGGCGTGCTGCTGTTCTGGCCGTTGCAGACGCGCCTGGCGCAGTGGCTGATCCGCTGGCTGCCGGACGTCGAGGAGCCTTCGGTGCTGATCACCGACCTGGCCCCGGCGACCGCGGTGCAACTGCCGGAGCGCACCCATGCGCGCTACCTCAGCGAGCGCGCCCTGGATTCGGCGGACGCCGCCGCCAGCGCGGTGACCCAGGAGCTGCAGCACCTGGGGCGCCTGAGCATCGAGGTGATCTGCCACGCGCTCTACCTGCCGGTGGACCTGCTCAACCAGCCGAAGGTGGACGAGGCCGCCCTGCACGCCGGGCCGGAGCGCTTCGCCATGGACGCCCAGGCGCTCTACCAGCAGCACATCAAGGGCGTGTACGGCGACCTGTTGAGCTTCATGGGGCGCCTGGAAACGCCGCTGGACGAGGCGCACCAGCATTTCTGGATGGCCTGCCAGGTGGCGGCGCTGCAACTGGTGGACGCGGTGAAGGACGCCAAGCACCTGCAGAAGAACCTGGGGAGGGCGCTGCAGGGCGAGCCTTCGGTGGCGCGGGAATGCTATCTGGAGCTGCGCCGCCACCTGCTGGGCGCGTTGCGCGAGGTGCGCGCCATCGGCGCCCTCGACCCCCGCCAGCTGCCGGAAGGCGCCTGGGCCGCGCGCCTGGCGCTGTTCGACGAACAGGCCGCGGAGTTCGACGGCGCCTTCCGCAACCGCCTGTTCGCCGCGGTGCGCCGCCACGAGCTGGACGGCGCCCAGACCAGCTCGTTGATGAACGACCTGGGCTACGCCAGCCGTATCGTGCAGAGCCTGCGCAACGTGCTGCAGCTGCGCGCCGAGCAGGGCCTGGACGGCGCCCTGCCCGAGCGCGACGCCGATGGGGCGCCCTCGCTGCTGGTGCCCTGACTCAGTAGTGCACCGTGGTCCCGGCGGCCAGGCCGATGCCGCGCGGGTCGCTGGCGGCATCCACGTTCCCGGTCTTCTTGCGCCACAGCAGCACCTGCTGGTTGCCGTAGGACGGGGCGACTTCCTTGAGACTGTAGCCACGGCCGTTCAGCTCGGCTTTCTGCGCCTCGGTGAAGGTGCGCGGCTCGTGCTCCAGCACGTCGGGCAGGTACTGGTTGTGGTAACGCGGCGCGCCCACCCAGCTCTGCACCGAGCGGCCGTCCAGGTACTGCAGCATGGCCAGCAGCACCATGCTGGGGATGCGGCTGCCGCCCGGGGTGCCGAAGGCCGCCAGTTCCTCGGGGCTTTCGATGAAGCTCGGGCTCATGCTCGACAGCGGACGCTTGCCGGGGGCGATGGCGTTGGCCGCGCTGCCGGCCAGGCCGTAGGCGTTGCTGCCCTGGATGTCGGCGGCGAAGTCGTCCATTTCGTCGTTGAGCAGCACGCCGGTGCCGGGCGGGGTGAAGGTGGAGCCGAACGGCAGGTTGACCGAAAGGGTGGCTGCCACCGCATTGCCCTGTTCGTCGATCACCACGAAGTGCGTGGTGTGATCGCCTTCGCGCCAGCTCGGCGCCGGCGGCAGGGACGCGCTGGGCGTGGCGCGGCGCGGGTCGATGCCGGCGGCCAGGCGCTTGAGGTAGTCGGGGGCGAGCAGTTGCTGCACCGGGTTGGCGATGCGGTCCGGGTCGCCGAGCATGCTGCGGTCGTGGTAGGCGCGGCGCAGGACCTCGGCCACGTAGTGCACGCGCTGGATGGGCTCGGCCTTCTGCCAGGGCAGCTGGGCCAGCATGCCCAGACTCTGGGCGATGGCCACGCCGCCGGCCGAGGGCGGCGGGGCGCTGACCAGCTCGCGGCCGTCGCCCAGCGGGTAGCGCAGCGGCTGGCGCTCCACCACCTGGTAGCTGCGCAGGTCTTCCAGGCTCCAGACGCCGCCGGCGGCGCGCACGCCCTGCACCAGTTGCTCCGCCGTCTCGCCTTCGTAGAAGCCGCTGCGGCCGTAGCGCGCCAGGCGCGACAGGGTGTTGGCCAGCTCCGGCTGGCGCAGCAGGTCCCATTCCTCGGGCAGGTTGCCCTGCTGCAGGAAGATGCGCGAGGTCTCGCGGTCCTTGCGCATGGCTTCCAGGCGGCCGGCGGCGCGGGTGATGTAGATGCGGTCGACGGAAACGCCGTCGGTGGCCAGGCGGATCGCCGGCACCAGGTTGTCGGCCAGCGGCTTGCGGCCGAAGCGGCTGGTGAGCTCCACCAGGGCC
Source organism: Pseudomonas sp. M1 (assembly GCF_022760135.1). Classification (NCBI taxonomy): domain Bacteria; kingdom Pseudomonadati; phylum Pseudomonadota; class Gammaproteobacteria; order Pseudomonadales; family Pseudomonadaceae; genus Pseudomonas; species Pseudomonas sp. M1. The sequence goes on along the minus strand of NZ_CP094343.1, from coordinate 6,347,579 downwards.
GCGGGCAGGCCGGGGATGGCGGCGGCCAGCGGGCCGTTCAGCGACAGTTCCGGCTGCACCTTGCCGTTGCGCACGTACATCTGCGCGCTGGCGGCCAGCGGCGCGCGCTCGCGGGCGTCGATGAAGCGGTAGCTGGGCGTCGGCCCGGCCTGGCGCAGCAGGAAGAAGCCGCCACCGCCCAGGCCCGAGCTGTAGGGTTCGGCCACCGCCAGGGCGGCGGCGATGGCCACCGCGGCGTCGAAGGCGTTGCCGCCGCCGGCGAGGGTTTCCAGGCCGGCCACGGTGGCCGCCGGGTGGGCGCTGGCGACGGTGGCCTGGGCGACCGGCTGGCTGGCGGCATGGACGCTGGCGGCGTCGAGCAACAGCAGGCCGCAGGCGAGGGCGAGGGAACGGAAACTGTGGTTCAGCAGGGACATGGCATCTCACGAATCGTCGGGTGGCCCCGGACTGGCATCCGGGAAAAACCACGGGAGCGAATTGGGAGGATAGACAATCCCGCCGCGTCGCGGTTGCCGAATGCCCTGTGGGATTTCGGCGATCCGCCTGTCAAGCCCGCGAGGTCAGGCCTTGCCGGTGATCTTGAGGTACTTCTGCATCAGCTCGTCCTTGCTCTCGACATGGGCATCGTCGAGGGGGATGCAGTCCACCGGGCAGACCTGCTGGCACTGCGGTTCGTCGTAGTGGCCGACGCACTCGGTGCACAGGTTGGGGTCGATCACGTAGATCTCCTCGCCCTGGGAGATGGCGCCGTTCGGGCACTCGGGTTCGCAGACGTCGCAGTTGATGCAATCGTCGGTGATTTTCAGGGACATCGAAAAACTCCGGCCTTGGCCCATGGCCAGGCTGTCAGCAACAGGAATGCTGCAATTTTGCCGCATTGGCGTGCGCGTTGCACGCCGGCCGGATCAATTGCCGCCTTCCCTGGCGGCGCCCGGTCAGCGCTTGAAGCGCTCGGCCAGGGCGCTGGACACCGCGGGATGGACGAACTTGGTGATGTCGCCACCCAGGGCGGCGATCTCGCGCACCAGGGTCGAGGAGATGTACGAATACTTCTCCGACGGGGTGAGGAACATGCTCTCCACGTCCGGGGCGAGCTGGCGGTTCATGTTGGCCAGCTGGAACTCGTACTCGAAGTCCGATACCGCGCGCAGGCCGCGCAGCAGGATGTTGGCGTTCTGTTCCTTGACGAAGTGCGCGAGCAGGGTGGAGAAGCCGACGACTTCGACGTTGGGCAGGTGCGAGGTGACCTGGCGCGCCAGTTCGACCCGTTGTTCCAGGGGGAACAGGGGGTTCTTCTTGGGGCTGGCGGCAACGGCGATGATCACCTGGTCGAACAGCCGCGAGGCCCGCTCGACCAGGTCGGCATGGCCTTTGGTGATGGGGTCGAAGGTACCCGGGTACAGCACTCGGTTCATCGCAGCGTCCTGGTGGTTCAAGGGGCAGGCGTGGGCATTGGCGGGGCTGGATGGTAACGCAGCAGCCCGGATGGGCCAAGCGACCTTGGTAGTGCCCGCCGGCGCGGACTACCGGATTTTCCCCGGCGCAAGCCGCCGGCCGGCGCGCAAGGCCCGTGGCAGAGCCTTCGCGCCGGGATCGGGGCTCAGGCCTTGGCCAGGCGCTCGGCGAGGCCGCTGGCCAGCTGCGCGGTCAGGCCGTAGACCGACAGCTGCGGGTTGGCGCCGATGCTGGTGGGGAACAGCGAGCCGTCGTGGATCGACAGGTTCTCCAGCTGGTGGTGGCGGCCGAGGCTGTCGCACACCGATTGCCGCGGGTCCTCGCCCATGGCGCAGCCGCCCATCACGTGGGCGCTGCCCAGGCGGGTGCGGTACAGCTCAAGGCTCAGGCCGTCGATCAGCGCGCGGGCTTCGGCGGGCGTCTTCACGTAGCCGGCGTCGGCGTGCAGCGGCAGCACTCTCTTGGCGCCGGCGGCGAACTGCACCTCGGCCATGGTGTGGAAGGCGCGGCGGATGCCGTCCCAGGTGTAGTCGGTCATGCGGTAGTCGAGCACCGGGGTGTCGTCGCCGCGCAGGCTCACCGTGCCCACTGCGCTATCCGGGTGGAAGCCGTCGCGCATCAGGGCGAGGATCATGTTGGTGTGCGGCAGCTGCTCCATGCGCAGGGCGTTGTCGATGCCGAAGCGGCCGAGCAGGGTGGCCGCCAGGGCCGGCTGCAGCGGCGGCACTTCCAGCTTGTAGGACATGTGCCCGGCGGTGCCGTCGTCCCACTGGAAGTGGTCGGAGTAGATCGACTGCGGCGCGCCGTAGAAGGGGTTGACCACCTCGTCGAACTGCGCGGCGCTGAAGTTCACCACGTGCAGGAAGGTGCGCTGGCCTACGCGGCCGTTGGGGTCCGGCGCCTTGGAGCGCAGCAGCACCGCCGGGCTGTTGATGCCGCCGCCGGCGAGCACGTAGTGGCGCGCCTTGACGGTGATCTTGCGGCCGCTGGGCGCCACGCAGCGCGCGTCCATGGCCAGGCATTCCAGGCCGCTGACCTTGCCGCCGTCGTGCAACAGGCGGTTGGCGCGGGCCAGGAACAGCAGCTCGCCGCCCTTGTCCAGGCTGGCCGGGATGGTGGTGACCAGCATCGACTGCTTGGCGTTGGTCGGGCAGCCCATGCCGCAGTAGCCGAGGTTCCAGCAGCCGCGCACGTTGCGCGGGATGACCTTCCAGTGGTAGCCGAGCTTCTCGCAGCCGCGGCGGATCACGTCGTTGTTGAAGTTCGGCGGCATGATCCAGGGCGCCACGCCCAGGCGTTCTTCCATCTTCGCGAACCAGGGGGCCATTTCCGCCGGGCTGTGGCCCTTCACGCCGTGTTCCTTGGCCCAGTGCTCCAGGGTGGCGTCGGGGGTGCGGAAGCTGGAGGTCCAGTTGACCAGGGTGGTGCCGCCCACGGCGCGGCCCTGGAGGATGGTGATGGCGCCGTCCTTGCTCATCCGCCCGATGCCTTCCTGGTACAGGCTGGAGTAGGCCTCCGGCTCCTGCATCTTGAAGTCGGAGCTGGTCTTGAGCGGGCCTTCCTCCACCAGCAGCACCTTGTAGCCGGCGCCGCTGAGGATTTCCGCGGTGGTGCCGCCGCCGGCGCCGGAGCCGATGACGACCACGTCGGCTTCCAGGGTCAGGTCGTTGTCCAGGCGCGAGCCATCGTGGACTTTCCAGCCGCGGGCCAGGCCCTCGGCGAACAGATCGGGTACGGGCATCAGGGGTACTCTCGGGAATTCTTGTTATGGGAGTGGCGGGGCTCAGACCTTCGGCGGCCCGGGGTAGCCGCAGTGCGCCCAGGATTCCGGGCGCCCGTACCAGGCCATCATCACCAGTTGCAGCAGCGAGCTGTGGCCCATCTTCAGCAGGCCGATGGAGCTGTTCTGCCAGCGCTCCAGGAAATGCCTCACGTCGTCCGCGCCGGCCTTCTCCCAGCTGCCCCAGATGCCGGTGAGCGGGCCGCGGGTGATCGGCAGGGCCAGCACGTCGAACAGTTGCACGGTGAGCTTGAGCATTTCCGGCGAGAGGTGGTCGAGGGTGTGGTCGAGGCCGGCGAGGCTGGCCTGCACCGCCTCGGCCATGCGCTCGGCCGGCACGGCGCCGGCCAGCATCACCGGGATCAGGGCGCGCAGGAAGGGCAGGTCGGACTCGCGGATGACCTTCATGCCGCTGGCCGGGGTGCTGGCCGAGCAGCCGCTGAGGGTGGCGGTGACGCCGGCGGTGGCCAGGAAGGCCCCGCCGAGCAGGCCGATCTTGAGCACGCCGCGCCGGGAGAGTCCCGGCGCGCTCAGGGAGGTGTCTGTCATTGTTGTTGTTTCACCTGGGTGGAATACGCGGTTTCAGCGGACGAACAGCTTGTAGACCAGTTTCTGCAGCGCCTTGCCGTAGGGCGGGTAGATCACCCGGGCGGCGTTGAAGCGCGGCTTGCTGAACACCGCCTTGGCCTTGCTGAAGGTGAGGAAGCCTTCGTGGCCGTGGTAGTGGCCCATGCCGGAGGGGCCGACGCCGCCGAAGGGCATGTCGTCCTGGGCGACGTGCAGCAGGGTGTCGTTCAGGCACACGCCGCCGGAGTGGGTCTGCGCCAGCACCTGCTCCTGCTCGCGCTTGTCGTAGCCGAAGTAGTACAGGGCCAGCGGCCGCGGCCGGTCGTTGATGTAGGCCAGGGCCTCGTCCAGGCGCTGGTAGGGGACGACCGGCAGCAGCGGGCCGAAGATCTCGTCCTGCATCACCTTCATGTCGTCGTCGACGTTCAGCAGCAGCGCCTGGGGCAGGCGCCGCCCGCTGGCTTCCGGCAGCAGGCGGATGACCTGCGCGCCCTTGGCCTGGGCATCGCTCAGGTAGCCGTTGAGGCGGGCCAGCTGGCGTTCGTTGACGATGGCGGTGTAGTCGGGGTTGTTCTCCACCGTCGGGAAGAAGCCCTGCACCACGTCGCGGTAGGCGCTGACGAACTCCTCGACGCGCTGCTGCGGCACCAGCACGTAGTCCGGCGCCACGCAGGTCTGCCCGGCGTTGAGCGACTTGCCGAAGGCGATGCGCTCGGCGGCGTCCTTCATCGGCACGTTCTCGGAGATCAGCGCCGGCGACTTGCCGCCCAGTTCCAGGGTGACCGGGGTGAGGTTCTCCGCCGCGGCGCGCATCACGTGCTTGCCGACGCTGGTGGCGCCGGTGAACAGCAGGTGGTCGAAGGGCAGCCTGGAGAAGGCCACGCCGACGTCCACCTCGCCCTGGACCACGGCCACCAGGTCCTCGGGGAAGACCTTGGCCAGCAGTTCCTTGAGCGCCTGGGCGGTGGCCGGGGTGGATTCGCTCATCTTGATCATCACCCGGTTGCCGGCGGCCAGCGCGGCGGTCAGCGGGCCGATGGCAAGGAACAGCGGGTAGTTCCACGGCACTATCACCCCGGCCACGCCCAGCGGCTGGTACACCACCTTGGCCGAGGCCGGCATGAACTGGATGCCGACGCTGCGCCGCGAGGGCTTCATCCAGCGCGCCACGCGTTTGCGCGCGTAGTGCACGCCGTGCAGGCTGGGCATGATCTCGGCGAGCAGGGTCTCGTCGGCGGAGCGGTGGCTGAAGTCGCGGGAAATGGCCTCGATGATCGGCTGCTGCTCGCGCACCAGCAGGTCGGCCAGGCTCTTGAGCCATTGCTGGCGCTGGCCGGCGCTGGGCTGCGGGTTGGCGCGGTAGGCCTGGCGCTGGCGCTCGAACAGGCTCTGAAGCTGGTTGATGTCCTGCTGCGTCTGCTGCAGGTAGGCGATGTCGGCGACCATGGCGGGCTCCTCGGCGGACCGGCTGGGGGAAGCGCTCCGAGTGGGTGGGGCGCTTCGCGTTGTGCTTGTCGCTGGATTTTTAGAGCAATTACTCTAAAGTGTCAAATAGCATGCCGCGTCAGCGCTGCGCGGCCCACCCAACGAAAAGCTGGGCGGCCGCCCGGAGTGTTACGCCGGCTGCATCGCACGTAGCAATCCGTGTACCTTTGCCCCTTGCCGTAGAAGAGTGATTCCGAGTCCCCGCATGGCCCCACGCATCAAGACCCGCGACCGCATCGTCCAGGAGAGCCTGGCGCTGTTCAACGCCCAGGGCGAGCGCAGCGTCACCACCAACCACATCGCCGCGCACCTGGGCATGTCCCCGGGCAACCTGTACTACCACTTCCGCAACAAGCAGGCGATCATCGCCGAGCTGTTCGCCGAGTACGAGGCGCGCGTCGACGACTTCCTGCGCCTGCCCGAAGGCCGCGGGCTGACCATCGAGGACAAGACCTTCTACCTGGAGGCGCTGCTGGCGGCCATGTGGCGCTACCGCTTCCTGCACCGCGACCTGGAGCACCTGCTGGAAAGCGACGCGGAGCTGGCCGCGGCCTACCGCGCCTTCGCCCGCCGCGCGCTGGTGAACGCCAAGGCCATCTACCGCGGCTTCGTCGAGGCCGGGATATTGCGGATGGACGAAATCCAGCTGGAGGCCCTGACCCTCAACGCCTGGATCATTCTCACCTCCTGGGTGCGCTTCCTCTGCACCACCCAGGAAGTCACCGGCGACCTCAGCGAGGAACTGCTGCGGCGCGGCATCTACCAGGTGCTGGCGCTGGAGAGCGGGCACATCGCCGAGGATTCGCAGGCGGCGGTGGAGCGGATCGCCGAAAGGCTGTACGTGCCGTTGACGGAAAGTCCTTCGCAGGGCGCGTGAGTTATCCTCAGAGGGGATCACGGACGGCGTCCTACGTTCGGCTTTTCGCAGGAGCGAGCTTGCTCGCGAACGGTGTTTGCCGGTGGGAGCTTGGTGTTCGCCCAAGAGCGCCCTCTCCCTAACCCTCTCCCTGAAGGGAGAGGGGACCGTTGGGCAGGGTTGGATGTTATGGCGTTAGCCGGCTAGCGCAGAGGTTTCCGGCAGAAACCATCACCTTTCTCGGCACGGACTAGCCCCCTCTCCCTTCAGGGCGGGGCGCGTAGCCGAGGGCTGGGGAGAGGGAAAGGAATTCAACGTCGCACCGAAGCAACCGGCATACGCCCGTTCGCGAGCAAGCTCGCTCCTACATGGCAAGAAGGAGCGTCGTAGGATGGTGTTGAGCGAAGCGATACCCATCACCACGGCCGCATGGGTTTCGCTTCGCTCAACCCATCCTACGAAAAGCCGTATCGCCCTTCGCAGATATCACTCCTTGCGCGGCCCAGGCACCAGCGGTTGGCGCAGTTCCAGGCCATGCCGGAGGAAGAACCCCTCCACCCCATCGGTGGCATCGGTGTACAGGCGCGCGCCGGGATGGTCGGCGATGAAGCGCTGCATCAGCGAGGTGCCGATACCTCGCCCTTGGTGGCCAGGCAGCACCGCCAGCTCCGCCAGCCAGGTGGTCTGGGCGTTCTCCGGCTCGGCGCGGAGCAGGCCGACCACCTGCTCGCCCTCGCTGGCCAGCAGCACGTAGCCGGAAGATTCGCAGAGATCGCGCAACTCGTCCGCGTCGTTCGGGTGGCCCCAGCCGACGGTGCGGTAGAGCGCCGCTATGCCAACGCACTGGGCGTCGTTCAGTGAGGTGACACGGTGGATCCGGATGGTCGCTTCGCTCATGGCTTCCCCTCCTTGCCCTTTGGCGCTTCCAGCCTGGACCATCGCTGGCCGGCAGATGCTGATCCCGGTCAAGCCCGCTTCAGCCGGCGCTGCCGTGCAGGGCCAGCAGCCAGTCGGGGATGCGCCTTTCCAGATAGTAGTCCGGCCGCCCTGGCGTGCCGCCGATGAAGCCCACGTGGCCGCCGTGCTCGTGCAGCTCCAGCTCGGTGCTGGCGGAGAGCTCGTCCGCCGGCGGGATGCTGCCGGCGTCGATGAAGGGATCGTCGCTGGAATGGATGATCAGCGTCGGGGTGCGGATGCCGCCCAGGTAGAAGCGGCTGGAGGCGCGCTTGTAGTAGTCGTGGGCGTCGGCGAAGCCGTGCAGCGGCGCGGTGACGCGGCCGTCGAAGTCCCAGAAGGTGCGCATGCCGTCCAGCGGCCCCAGGCGTTCCAGCGCCGCCAGGTGCTCCTGGGCGCCGCGCCGGGCGAAGCTCTGCTGCTTGTTGCGCACGTAGGCCACCAGTTCGCGCATGAAGTGCGCCTGGTAGATGCGCGAGAAGCCGATGCCGATGCGGTCGGCGCAGCGGTCCAGGCGGAACGGCACCGACACCGCCGCGGCGCCGCGCAGGGGGCAGTCCTGGCCCTGCTCGCCGAGGTACTTGAGCAGCACGTTGCCGCCCAGCGAATAACCCACCGCATACAGCGGCGCCAGTGGGCGCATGCGCCGCAGGTGTTCGATGACCGCCGCCAGGTCCTCGCTGATGCCCGAGTGGTAGCCGCGCGGCAGCAGGTTGGGCTCGCCCGAGCAGCCGCGCCAGTTCAGCGCCACGCTGGCCCAGCCGCGGGCTTGCACGGCGAACTGCAGGCCGCGGATGTAGTGCGAGTCGGAAGAGCCGGTCAGCCCATGGACGGCCAGCACCAGTGGCGTGCGCGCACTGTGCGGGCCGTGCCAGTCGAGGTCGAGGAAGTCGCCGTCCTCCAGCCACAGCCGCTCGCGCTCGCGGCGCAGCACCGGCGCCTTGCGCAGCAGCGAGCCGTAGAGCGTCTGCAGATGCGGGCCGGGGAGCCACCAGGCGGGTTGGAAGGGCAGAGTCATGCGGGCACGGCTCAGTTGCGGATGAGGTTCATGATCAGGTGGATCATCAGTTCTTTCTGTCGCGGATCGCTTTGCGCCACCAGCAGGGCGATGGCGGCCAGGGCGTTGTCGTTGATCTTCAGTTCGCCGTCGTGCTTGAGGTGATGCTGGTTGCGCTGCAGGAACCAGATGAACAGGAAGGCGCCGATACGCTTGTTGCCGTCGGTGAACGGATGGTTCTTGATGATGAAGTAAAGCAGGTGCGCAGCCTGCTCCTCGATGCTGGGGTAGAGGAACTGGCCGGCGAAGGACTGCGTGACGTTGCCGAGAATGCCGAGGAAGCTGTCGTCCTTGGGGCGGCCGAACAACTCGCTTGCCTCGCCCTTGGCCAGCAGGTCGGTCTTCAGGGCCGTGATCGCGGCGTGGGCATCGGCGGGTTCGATGGCGTAGCGGATGCTTTCATCGAAGCCTTCCGCGGGCAGGCGCTCGCTGTCGAACTGGTTGAGCAGCACGAAGGTGCGCGCATAGCCGGCGATGACGCTCACCAGGCCCCGAGCCTCGGGCAGGCTGGCCTGGTCGATGAGGTTCTGCTGGAACAGCGTCAGCGTCCGTTCCAGTTCGCGAACCCGTGCCTGCTGGGCTTTCAGGCGTTGCTCGTTGAGTGCGTAACCCTGGACCAGGTAGTCCTTGAGTACCTGGTTGGCCCAGATGCGGAAGCGCGTGCCTTGCCGGGAGTTGACGCGGTAGCCGACGGAGATGATGGCGTCGAGGTGATAATGCTTGAGCCGGCGCTGTACCTTTCGCCGGCCTTCCTCGCGAACTACTAAGAAATCCTTAGTAGTTGCCTCTTCCTGCAACTCGCCTTCCCGGTAGATGTTCCTCAGGTGCATCAGCACGTTTTCCGGCGTCGTGGCGAACAGCTCTGCCATCTGCCTCTGAGTCAGCCAGGCGCTTTCGCCTTCCAGACGAACTTCGGTGATCTGGCCGCCGTCATCCGCCTGGTAAATGGCGATGGGGCTCTGCGTCGGTTCGTCCATTGGCTGCTCCTTGCGCCTGGTGGTTTGGCTTATCGGCTGCTGCGCCGCCACAGCGCGTAATGCACATTCCCCGCCTGCTTCTCCCGGTGCAGCCGCCAGTTGGCCGGCAGGCCGAGGCTGGAAGGGGCGCTTTCGCTCTCGGTGTAGATCCAGGCGTCGGCTGCCAGCCAGCCGTTTCCCTCCAGCAGGCGGCAGCTGTTCTGCAGCAGGTCCTGGTGGAAGGGCGGGTCGAGGAATACCAGGTCCACCGGCGCCGGGGCCGGCTTGGCCAGGTAGGCGAGGGCGTCCTGCAACTGCACTTCGCCATTCTCGCACTTGAGGGTGGCCAGATGGCCGCGCAGGGCGGCCACGGCTTCGCGGTTCAGGTCCAGGGCCAGGCCGCTGCTGGCGCCGCGGGACAGGGCTTCGAGAAACAGCGCGCCGCTGCCGGCGAAGGGGTCGAGCACGCGGGCGCCGGGGACGTAGGCGGCCAGCCAGTTGAACAGCGTCTCGCGCACCCGGTCGGGGGTCGGGCGCAGGCCCGGGCCGTCGGGGAAGGCGAAGCGCCGGCTGCGCCACTCCCCGCCGATGATGCGCAGCTGGCCCTGGCCGCCGTGCTGGCGGGCGTTGGCGGGGGCGGGCGCCTTGGGTCTTCTGTTCATCAGTGCTCCGGAACGCCGAGGGGCTGTTCGGCCGGTTTGTCGGTGGGCGGCGGCAGCGGTTTCTGCGGCACCGTGGGGCCGGCGGTGACGATGACGAAGGCGTCCGGGTCGATGTGGCGCTGCATGGCCGCCTTGACCTTGTCCACGTCCAGCGCCTGGACCTGGGCCAGGAAGGTCTCCAGGTAGTCCGAGGGCAGGCCGTAGAAGCCGATGGCGCCGAGCTGGCCGACGATGTCGGCGTTGCTCGCGGTGGACAGCGGGAAGCTGCCGGCCAGTTCGCGCTTGGCGTCGTCCAGTTCCTTCTGCGTCGGGCCGTTCTTCACGTAGTCGCGGACGATGTCCTGGACCAGCTTGAGGGTGCCTTCGCTGAGTTCGGCGCGGGTCTGCAGGCCGATGGTGAAGGGCCCGCGCGCCTGCATGCCGGTGAAGCCGGAGGACACGCCGTAGGTCAGCCCGCGCTTCTCGCGCACCTGGTCCATCAGGCGGGTGCCGAAGCCGCCGCCGCCGAGGATCTGGTTGCCCAGGTACAGCGCCGGGTAGTCCGGGTCGTTGCGGGTGATGCCCAGCTGGGCCAGCAGCAGGTGGGTCTGCTTGGAGGGGAACTCGATGTGGCTGGGGCCCGGCTTGGGCACGGCCGGCTGGGCCACCGGCGGCAGCGCCGGGCCCTTGGGCAGCGCGGCGGAGACCTTGGCGGCGATGGCTTCGGCCTCGGCGCGGCTGAGGTCGCCGACCAGCGCGATCACCGTGTTGCCGGCGGCGTAGCCCTTCTGGTGGAAGGCGCGCAGCTGGGCGACGCCGATCTTCGGCACCGACTGCTCGTTGCCGTCGCTGGAATGGGCGTAGGGGTGGTCGCCGTAGAGGCGCTTGAACAGTTCCAGGCCGGCCAGCTTGCCGGGGTTCTGCTTCTGGTATTCGAAGCCGGCCAGCACCTGGTTCTTGATGCGCGCCAGGGCTTCCTCGGGGAAGGTCGGCTGGCCCACTACCTGGTCGAACAGGGCGACGGCGGCCTCGCGCTTGTCCTTCTCGCTCAGGCTGCGCAGGCCGGCTACCGCCATGTCGCGGTAGGAGCCGTTCATGAAGTCGGCGCCCAGGTCCTCGAAACCGGCGGCGATGGCGCTGGTGTCCTTGCCCGGCACGCCTTCGTTGAGCATGGCGTTGGTCAGCATGGCCAGGCCCGGGGCGTCGCCATCCTGGCTGCTGCCGGCGGCGAAGGTCAGGCGCAGGTCGAACATCGGCAGCTCGTGGGCCTCGACGAAGAGCACGCGGGCGCCTTCGGCGGTGGTCCAGCGCTGGATGTCCAGCTGGCGGTGGCCGGGCTTCTTGCCGGCGGCCTCGGCCAGCGACTGCAGGCCGCTGGGTGCCGCGGCGGCCGGCGTTTGCGGGGTGGGGTTGCTGCCGCCGGCGGGGCGGCTGACGCAGAACGCCAGGCCGGCGATCAGCAGGAGGACGACCAGGCCGAGCAGGCCGTAGCGCAGGCCATTTCGTTCACTCATTTGCTCGGCTCCTTGTCGGTATCGGCTTGCGGCAGCACCTGGGCGAGGGTCAGGCGCGAACGGACGAAATAAGTGCGGGCGGCTTTCTGGATATCTTCGGCGGTGACCTGGCGGATGGCTTCCAGGTCCTGGTCGGCGAGGCGCCAGGACAGGCCGACGCTCTCCAGCTGGCCGATGCTGCTGGCCTGGGCGGCGATGGAGTCGCGCTCGAAGACCAGCCCGGCGATCAGCTGGGCGCGCACGCGCTCCAGTTCTTCCTGGCTGGGCGGGGTGGTCTTGAGTTCGTCGAGCTGCTGCCAGAGGGCCTTCTCCACCTGCTCCAGGGTCTTGCCCTTCTGCACGTTGGGGGTGGCGCTCAGGGTGAACAGGGTGTCGCCGCGGGCGAAGGCGTCGTAGGAGGCGGAGGCGCCGGCCACCAGCTCCTGGCCGCGCTCCAGGCGCGAGGACAGGCGGGCGCTGTAGCCGCCGTCGAGCAGCGCGGAGATCAGCCGCAGGGCATGCACCTCGCGGGGGTTCTCGCTGCTGCCCAGGCTGGGCACGTTGAAGCCCATGATCAGGCTGGGCAGTTGGGTGCGCACCTCAAGGGTGAGGCGGCGTTCGCCCGGGTCGGGCACTTCCAGCGGTTTGCGCGCCGGTGGCAGTTCGCGCCGCGGGATGTCGCCGAACCAGCGCTGGGCCAGGGCCTTGACCTCCTCGGGCTGGACGTCGCCGACCACCACCAGGGTGGCGTTGTTCGGCGCGTACCAGGCCTTGTACCAGGCGCGCAGGTCGTCGATGGTCATGCGCTGCAGGTCGGCCATCCAGCCGATGGTCGGCGAGTGGTAGCCGCTGGACAGGTAGGCCGCGGCCTTGAAGCGCTCGTAGGCGAGGGCGTAGGGCTTGTCCTCGGTGCGCAGGCGGCGTTCTTCCTTGATCACCTCGATCTCGCTCTTGAACTGGTCGGCCGGCAGCGTCAGGTGCGCCATGCGGTCGGCCTCCAGTTCGAAGGCCACCGGCAGGCGGTCCTTGGCCAGCACCTGGTAGTAGGCGGTGTAGTCGTCGGTGGTGAAGGCGTTCTCTTCGGCGCCGAGGTCGCGCAGCACGCGCGAGGCTTCGCCCGGGCCCATCTTGCTGCTGCCCTTGAACATCATGTGCTCCAGGGCGTGGGACAGGCCGGTGAGGCCGGGCGTCTCGTAGCTGGAGCCGATCCTGTACCAGAGCTGGGAGACCACCACGGGGGCGCGGTGGTCTTCGCGAACCACCAGCTTCAATCCGTTGTCCAGTACGTATTCGTGGGTCGGCTGGGGTTCGGCGGCGACGGCGAACAGCGGCAGGCAGAGTACGCCGCAGAGCAGGCCGAGCGCGCGGCGGGGAGGATTCTTCATGGTCGAACAGGTCCTTGCTGGTGGCCCGAAGGGCGGTGGCATGGCTGTCGGGCAGCCGCCTAACCCCGGCAGGCGAGGAGATGCTAGGATACCCATCCGTTTTCCGGGCGGCCACGTCCCGTGCCGCTCCCTTGAGATGCAAGCCATTCATGTTTGGTTCCAACGACGACAAGAAGGCCCCGCAGGGCGGGGAGAAGAAAGGCCTGTTCAGCTGGTTCCGCAAGAAACCCCAGGCCGAAGAAACCGTAGCGCCAGCCCCCGAGGCCGAGGCGGCTGCCGCGCAGCCGGCGGAAAGTCCGGCGCAGCCTGAGCAACCCGCGGCGGCCCCGGCGGCCGACGCGCCCCGTCCGGCCCCTGTCGACGAGCTGAGCACGCCGCTGCCCGTGGCCCCTGCCGAGCCGTTGGCGCCGGCGCCGCAGGCCGAAAGCGTGCCGGCCGAGCCGCTGGAGCCTGTTCGCCCGGCCGAGCCGCAAGCGCCCGTCGAGCCGCAGCCCCCTGTCGAGGCGGTCGTGCCCGTGGTCGAGCCTGTCCCGGCTCCGGCTCCGATTGCGGAGCAGCCGGCGGTCGCCGAGCCCGCGCCCGTCGCCGTCGAGAAGCCCGCCGCTCCGACCGAAGCAGCCAAGCTCGGCTTCTTCGCCCGCCTCAAGCAGGGCCTGTCGAAGACCAGCGCCAGCCTCGGCGAGGGCATGGCCAGCCTGTTCCTGGGCAAGAAGGCCATCGACGACGACCTGCTCGACGAGATCGAGACGCGCCTGCTGACCGCCGACGTCGGCGTCGAGGCCACCACCGCCATCGTGCAGAACCTGACCCGGCGCGTGGCGCGCAAGGAGCTGGCCGACAGCGAGGCGCTGTACAAGGCCCTGCAGGAAGAACTGGCCGGCCTGCTGCGCCCGGTGGAACAGCCGCTGGCCATCGCGGCCGGCAAGCAGCCCTATGTGATCCTCGTGGTCGGGGTGAACGGCGTGGGCAAGACCACCACCATCGGCAAGCTGGCGAAGAAGCTGCAGCAGGACGGCAAGAAGGTCATGCTGGCTGCCGGCGACACCTTCCGCGCCGCTGCCGTTGAACAGCTGCAGGTGTGGGGCGAGCGCAACAGCATCGCGGTGATCGCCCAGCACACCGGCGCCGACTCGGCCTCGGTGATCTTCGACGCCGTGCAGGCCGCCAAGGCCCGTGGCGTCGACGTGCTGATCGCCGACACCGCCGGGCGCCTGCACACCAAGGACAACCTGATGGAAGAGCTGAAGAAGGTGCGCCGGGTCATCGGCAAGCTGGACGACACGGCTCCCCACGAAGTCCTGCTGGTGCTGGATGCCGGCACCGGGCAGAACGCCATCAACCAGGCCAAGCAGTTCAACAACGCCGTGGAACTCACCGGCCTGGCCCTGACCAAACTGGACGGCACCGCCAAGGGCGGGGTGATCTTCGCCCTGGCCAAGCAGTTCGGCCTGCCGATCCGCTACATCGGCGTCGGCGAAGGGATCGACGATCTGCGCACCTTCGAGGCCGACGCTTTCGTCCGTGCATTGTTCGAGACCCGGGAGACCGCATGATCCGCTTCGAGCAGGTCGGCAAACGCTATCCCAACGGCCACGTCGGCCTGCATGACGCCTCGTTCCGCATCCACCGCGGCGAGATCCTCTTCGTCACCGGCCACTCCGGCGCCGGCAAGAGCACCCTGCTGCGGCTGATCCTGGCGATGGAGCGGCCGACTTCCGGCAAGCTGCTGCTCGGCGGCCAGGACCTGGCGCGCATCACCACCGCGCAGATTCCTTTCCTGCGCCGGCAGATCGGCGTGGTGTTCCAGAACCACCAGCTGCTCAACGACCGCACGGTGTTCGACAACGTCGCCCTGCCGCTGCAGATTCTCGGCCTGCCCAAGGCGGAGATCGCCCAGCGGGTGGAAGCGGCGCTCGACCGCGTGAGCCTCAAGGAAAAGGCCGAGGACCTGCCGTCGGACCTCTCCACCGGCCAGCAGCAGCGCGTCGGCATCGCCCGCGCGGTGGTGCATCGCCCGGCCCTGCTGCTCGCCGACGAGCCCACCGGCAACCTCGACCCGCGCCTGGCCTCGGAGATCATGGGCGTGTTCGAGGACATCAACCGCCTCGGCACCACCGTGCTGATCGCCAGCCACGACCTGGCGCTGATCGCGCGCATGCGCCATCGGATGATCACCCTGCAGCGCGGGCGGATCATCGCGGACCGCGAGGAGGAGGCCTGATGAACGATCAGCAACTGCCGCACGCTCCGGAAGAGGGCACGCAGCCGAAGAAGAGCCGCGAGCGCGTGGAGAAGGAATCCACCGACTGGGGCCAGCTGTTCAGCGCCTACGGCGAAAGCCATCGCGCCAGCCTGGTGGACAGCCTCAAGCGGATGTTCGGCCACCCCTTCGGCAGCTTCTTCACCTGCCTGGTGATGGGCATCACCCTGAGCCTGCCCATGGGCCTGTCGCTGCTGCTGGGCAACGTCGAGCGCCTGGGCGGCTCCTGGCAGCGCGCGGCGCAGATTTCCCTGTACCTGGACCTGAAGACCAGCGAGAGCCAGGGCCAGGACCTGCGCGAACAGATCGAGCGCATGCCCGACGTGATCGAGGCGCAGCTGATCAGCCGCGAGGACGCGCTGAAAGAGCTGCAGGAACAGTCCGGCCTGGGCGAGGCGCTCAAGGAGTTGCCGGAGAACCCGCTGCCGGCGGTGATCTCGGTGACGCCCAAGCAGGTCGACCGCAACCAGCTCGATGCCCTGCGTCAACGCCTGGCCGAGCTGCCGGGTGTACAACAGGCGCAACTGGACCTGGTGTGGGTCGAGCGGCTGTCGGCCATCCTCAAGCTGGGCGACCGCTTCGTCTTCGGCCTGACCGTGGTGCTGGTGCTGACCCTGCTGCTGGTGATCGGCAATACCATTCGTCTGCATATCGAAAACCGCCGTAACGAAATCGAAGTGATCAAGCTGGTCGGCGGGACCGACGGCTACGTGCGTCGGCCCTTCCTTTATATGGGCGCGCTCTACGGCCTGGGCGCCGGCATCCTGTCCTGGGCCCTGCTGGAGTTCGGGCTGAACTGGCTGAACGCCTCGGTGGTCAACCTGGCCGGCCTCTACGGCAGCGATTTCACCCTGGCCGGCGTGCCCTTGAACGACGGCCTGTCGCTGACCATAGGCGCGGTGCTGCTGGGCTGGATCGGCGCCTGGCTGGCCGTGGCGCGGCACCTGCGGGAGCTGGCGCCGCGCTGACAAACGACTGATTTGCCCGGTTTTCTTCAAGGCTGTAAAGGAACTTTTACACCCGCTTGCAGTCAGATCGCTCAGTGCTACACTGCGCGAGTTTCGTGAATCGGAGGATTCGCATGACCACTTCTTTGCAACCTGTCTATGCCCTGGCTCCCGGCGCGAACCTGGAAGCCTACGTGCACTCGGTGAACAGCATCCCGCTGTTGACGCCGGAGCAGGAGCGCGAACTGGCCGAACGCCTCTTCTATCAGCAAGATCTGGAAGCGGCACGGCAAATGGTGCTGGCGCACCTGCGCTTCGTCGTGCACATCGCCCGGAGTTATTCCGGGTACGGCCTGGCCCAGGCCGATCTGATCCAGGAGGGCAACGTCGGCCTGATGAAGGCCGTGAAGCGCTTCAACCCGGAAATGGGTGTGCGTCTGGTGTCCTTCGCCGTGCATTGGATCAAGGCGGAAATCCACGAGTTCATCCTGCGCAACTGGCGGATCGTCAAGGTCGCCACCACCAAGGCGCAGCGCAAGCTGTTCTTCAACCTGCGCAGCCAGAAGAAGCGTCTGGCCTGGCTGAGCAACGACGAAGTCGAACGCGTCGCCGAGAGCCTGGGCGTGGAAGCTCGGGAAGTGCGCGAGATGGAAAGCCGCCTGAGCGGCCAGGACATGGCTTTCGACCCGGCGGCCGACGCCGACGACGACAGCGCCTACCAGTCGCCGGCGCACTACCTGGAAGACCATCGCTACGACCCGGCGCGCCAGTTGGAGGAAGCGGACTGGAGCGACAGCTCCACCGCCAGCCTGCACGAGGCGCTGGAAGGCCTGGACGAGCGCAGCCGCGACATCCTCCACCAGCGCTGGCTGGCCGAGGAGAAGGCGACGCTGCACGACCTGGCGGCCAAGTACAACGTGTCCGCCGAGCGCATCCGTCAGTTGGAAAAGAACGCGATGAACAAGCTCAAGGGGCGCATCGAGGCATAAGCGCCCGCTGCACCGCTAGACTGAAGACCGCACCCCTCGGGGTGCGGTTTTTTTCTGCCCGCGAATGCCCGGAGACCCGATGCCCCGACTACGCCCGGCCCATGGCCTGCTGATCCTCGCCTTCGCCCTGCTGGCCTTCGCCGCCGGCCTGTGGGTGGCGCGCTCCACGGCGCCGCTGCCGCCCCCGGCCTGGCTGGAGGACTGGCAGCGCGAGGTGTTCGGCCCCCTGGCCGACGGCACCCTGGACCTCGGCCAGTTACACAGCTGGCAGGAAGGTGCGCTGTGGCTGACCCGCGACCAGCAGGGCGCCCAGCTGAGCTACCGCGGCACTCTGGGCACGCCCGACGGGCCCTGGCGCATGGAGGCCGAGCTGGTGCTGAGCGACGAAGAACGCAGCAGCCTGCAGAAGGCCACGGGCATAGCGCCGGGGGCGCCCGATCAGCCGCTCAGCGACGCCATGCTGGAACAACTGCGCCGGCAGGCGGTGGCCTCGGTGCTGCTGGCGCCCAGCCAGACGCTGAGCGTCGGCCGCCTGGTGGCCAGCTTCGGCCCGCCGCGCCTGCGTTTGCAGACCGACGGCGGCGAGGCGTGGATCTACCCCGAGCGCGGTCTGACGCTGCTGCACCGCAATGGCGAGCTGGTCTGGCTGCAGGTGGTGCCGCGCGAGAGTCTGGCGCACTGAGCGTGGCTCAGCGCAGGCGCTCCAGGTAGTCGGGGCCGCCGAGCTGCCACATCTGCTGGCGGATCCAGGCGGCGCGCTGGCGCACGTAGCCGCTGGGGCGCGCGGCGCTCCACTGGCGCGGGTTGGGCAGCACCGCGGCGAGCTGCGCGGCCTGCTGCGCCGACAGGCGGCTGGCGTCGACGCCGAAGTGGTGGCGCGCGGCGGCCTGGGCGCCGAACACGCCGTCGTCCCACTCGGCGCTGTTCAGGTAGACCTCGAGGATGCGCTGCTTCGGCCAGAGAGTTTCCAGCAGCACCGTGAACCAGGCTTCCAGGCCTTTGCGCAGCCAACTGCGGCCGGACCAGAGGAACAGGTTCTTGGCGGTCTGCTGGCTGATGGTGCTGGCGCCGCGGAGGCTCTTGCCGCGACCGTTGTGGGCCAGGGCCTGCTCGATGGCCGGCAGGTCGAAGCCGTGGTGCTCGGCGAACTTCTGGTCCTCCCCGGCGATGACCGCCACCTTGAGGTTGTCGGAAATCGCGTCCCAGCTGCGCCAGTCGCGCTGCAGGTCGATGGGCTGGCCGTTGAACCAGGACTGCACTTTGCGCTCGACCATCAGCATGCTGCCCGGCGGCGGCACCCAGCGCAGGACGACGACCACGGCCACGCTGCCCAGGGCGAAATAGACGAGGAACTTGAACAGGCGGCGGAGTAGGTTACGCATGCTGGGGTTTGCCCGGGCGATAGTGCGCGTCATTATAACGGGCTTGACCCTCCAGTGAGTTTTCCCATGCTGCGTACCTTCTTGCTGTTCGCCGCCTTCTTCGGCTTCACCGGCGTGGCCCTCGGCGCCTTCGCCGCCCACGGCCTGAAGAGCCGCCTGAGCGCCGACTACCTGGCGATCTTCCAGACCGGCGTGCACTACCAGATGCTCCACGCCCTGGCCCTGTTCGGCGTGGCGCTGCTCTCGGCGCACCTGGGCGGCCGCCTGGTGGGCATCGCCGGCGGGTTCTTCGTCGCCGGCATCCTGATCTTCTCCGGCAGCCTCTACCTGCTGACCCTGACGTCCACCCCGGTGCTCGGCGCCATCACGCCCATCGGCGGCGTCTGCTTCCTCGCCGGCTGGCTGTGCCTGGGCCTGGCGGCCTGGAGGCTGGCGGGCTGACCCGGACGTCAGAATCGCCGGCCGATGACCCGCTTGCGCCTTGGTCATCGCCGGCTCTCGGGCTAGAATGCCCACCCCCTCCAATCGCGACGGTGCTGCCCATGCGTATCCAGTTGAACGGCGAACCCTACGAGCTGCCCGACGGCCAGAGCGTGGCCCACCTGCTCGAACGCCTGGAACTGGGCGGGCGCCGCGTCGCGGTCGAACTGAACCTGGACATAGTGCCGCGCAGCCAGCACGCCGCCACCGCCCTCAAGGAGGGCGACCAGGTGGAGGTGGTGCACGCCATCGGCGGCGGCTAGGCCGTCGCTTCCCCGATTCAGGCCCCGCCCCACCCGCTTTTGCTGAGGAAAGATCCGATGAGCCAAGCCTCTTCCACCCTGCCGGTCGACAAGCCTTTCACCCTCGCCGGGCGCACCTATGAATCGCGCCTGCTGGTCGGCACCGGCAAGTACCAGGATCTCGACGAGACGCGCCGCGCCATCGAGGCCTCCGGTGCGCAGATCGTCACGGTGGCGGTGCGCCGCACCAACATCGGCCAGAACCCCGACGAGCCCAACCTGCTCGACGTGATCCCGCCGGACCGCTACACCATCCTGCCGAACACCGCCGGCTGCTACGACGCCGTGGAAGCCGTGCGCACCTGCCGCCTGGCCCGCGAACTGCTGGACGGCCACAACCTGGTCAAGCTGGAAGTGCTGGCGGACCAGAAGACGCTGTTCCCCAACGTCGTGGAAACCCTCAAGGCCGCCGAAGTGCTGGTCAAGGACGGCTTCGACGTGATGGTGTACACCAGCGACGATCCGATCATCGCCCGCCAGTTGGCCGAGATGGGCTGCATCGCGGTGATGCCGCTGGCCGGCCTGATCGGCTCCGGCCTGGGCATCTGCAACCCCTACAACCTGCGCATCATCCTCGAAGAGGCCACGGTGCCGGTGCTGGTCGACGCCGGCGTAGGCACCGCTTCCGACGCCACCATCGCCATGGAACTGGGCTGCGAGGCGGTGCTGATGAACACCGCCATCGCCCACGCGCAGAACCCGGTGATGATGGCCGAGGCCATGAAGCACGCCATCGTCGCCGGTCGCCTGGCCTACCTGGCCGGGCGCATGCCGCGCAAACTGTACGCCAGCGCCTCCTCGCCGATGAGCGGCCTGATCGGCTGACCCCGGCGCGGCGCCCCGAGCGGGCCGGTTCGCCAAGCGCGGGCCGGCCCGTCGTCACTTTCACTGCCCCGTTTTTTCCAAGGTCCGAACATGAGCGATACCCAGCAGCCCCAGGCCGAGCAGGCCACCGACCGGCCGATGCGCACCATCAAGAGCTTCGTGATGCGCGCCGGGCGCATGACCGAAGGCCAGCAGCGCGGCCTCGACCAGGGCTGGCCGCGCTTCGGCCTGGAACTGGCCGACGGCCCGCGCGACTTCGACCAGGTGTTCGGGCGCAAGGCCCCGCGCACCTTCGAGATCGGCTTCGGCATGGGCCACGCCACCCTGGAGATGGCCGCCGCGGCGCCGGACCAGGACTTCATCGGCGTCGAAGTGCACCGCCCGGGCGTGGGCGCGCTGCTCAACGGCATGCTGACGCAGAATCTCACCAACATCCGCGTCTACAGCTGCGACGCCCTGGAAGTGCTGCGCGACTGCGTGGCCGACGCCAGCCTGGACCGCGTGCTGCTGTTCTTCCCCGACCCCTGGCACAAGGCGCGCCACCACAAGCGCCGCATCGTCCAGCCGGCCTGGGCGGAGCTGGTGCGCAGCAAGCTGAAGGTCGGCGGCGTCCTGCACATGGCCACCGACTGGGAACAGTACGCCGAGCACATGCTGGAAGTGATGAACGCCGCGCCCGGCTACCGCAACCTGTCCCCGGACAACACCTACGTGCCGCGCCCGGAAGAGCGCCCGGTGACCAAGTTCGAACGCCGCGGCGAGCGCCTGGGCCATGGCGTCTGGGACCTGAAGTTCCAGCGCGTCGATTGAGCCATCGAAACGTCCTATATGGGAATGGCGTGGGTGGGGCGGCGCGTGTCGACTGCGCCGCAATGCTTTTCGTAGGATGGGTTGAGCCTGCGAAACCCATGCGGCCGTGGTGATGGGTATCGCTTCGCTCAACCCATCCTACGAGGGCGTTCCCCTGCCCCTGTAGGGCCCTGCCCGCGATATCGCGCGCAGGGCGCGCTCCTACATGGCAATGGCGTGGGCGGGGCGACAGCGTGTCGACTGCGCCGAGGTGCTCTTCGTAGGATGGGTTGAGCCTGCGAAACCCATGCGGCCGCGGTGATGGGTATCGCTTCGCTCAACCCATCCTACGAGGGCATTCCCCTGCCCCTGTAGGAGCGGGCCCTGCCCGCGAATCGCGCGCAGGGCGCGCTCCTACCCCGGAATCAGTCGATCAGCTCCGCGCCGACCACCGTGATGTCCGGCAGGCTCAGCGGCGCCGGGGTTATCTGCAGGTACTTGATGCTGCTGCGCGGGATCAGCAGCAGGTCGCCGTCCACCTCGATGCTCAGGCAGGGCGACTCCAGCTGCTTGCGGATGCCCTGCGCCACCTCCACCGGGTCCTCGCTCTGTTGCGGGAAGCGCAGCGCCAGGCGCTGGCCGTCGACGAAGTGCAGGTACAGGTGCTTGATCGGTTTCATGGCGTTTCCCCAGCTGCGCGTTGGCTACTGGGGAAACACTAGCAGGCCTGTCAGCTGCGGTCGGCGATCATGCCGATGATGAAGAACAGCAACAGCAGCACCGGCGCCAGGGTGTAGTTGTTGAAGTAGTTCAGGCCGTGGGCCACCCAGGGGGTGACGAAGACCATGGCCAGGCCGTAGCCCACGGCGCAGATGAGCACGAACAGCAGGGTGCGGAAGACGAAGTTGAGGCTGCCGATGCGCTGCTGCACCCAGGCGTTGATCGCCGGGCCGAACAGCACCAGCAGGGTGGCCATGATCGCCAGGGCGATATCGGACAGATGGCTGCGGCTCCAGCGGGAGGCGCTGGCGATCAGGTCGAGGGCGAAGTCCATGCAGGCTCCTTGGTCGGGGGCGGTCGACGGGGGAGTTTACCCGAGCGACAGGTGGGTGGTTCAGCTGTCGGGCTTTTTTCGCAGCAGCAGTTGCAACGTCTTCCAGGCCAGTTTCTTGTCGCGCAGCAGCAGAAGCTGCTTGATCAGGCGCAGCGGCAGGTGGCGCCGGTAGCTGGCGAAGAGTTCGGGGCGGTGCTGGCTGTAGTAGCGGTACTCCGATTCGTAGATGCTTTCGTAGCGGGCCCGGGATACCTGGTTGCGGCTGCTGATCGAGAGGTTCTGGCGGATTCCCGCGGCCATGACGTAGACCTGCTTGCCGTCGGACAGCGCGCGGTGGAAGGCCCAGTGGTCCAGGTAGTCCAGCGGGAAGGCGGGATTGAAGCCGCCGACCCGGTCCAGCCAGGTCGTGCGCCAGCAGGCGCCGGAGTTGATCGCGGTCATCTGCTGCCTGCGATAGCCGGTCTCGATGCCCTCCGCACTGGCGCGGACACGGCTGTTGTCCATGGGCGAGACCTGGCGCTGGCCATCGCTGACCCGCGGCACCAGGCAGACGCAATCGGCGGCCAGGCCGTCCGCCCGTTCTGTCAGCTCGTGGAAATACGCCTCGGGCAGTCGGGTGTCCTGGTCGAGCAGCAGCAGCCAGTCGTGGCCTTGCTCGCAGGCGTCGCGCAGCGCCAGGTTGTAGGCGGCGGCGAGGCCCGGGTTGCTCGGGTCGTGTCTGTAGTTCACGGCGATGGGGTATTCGCCGGGCGGCAGCGCCTGGGGCGTCGGGCTGTTGTCGTGGATGACCAGACTGAAGTCGTGGGCGGCCAGCAGGGCCTGGTTCTGCATGAGGCTGCGGAAGCTCTCCGAGTCGCCGAGCTTCTGCTTGTAGATCACCAGGACGATGGTCGCTCGCATGCCGCGCGCAGGCCTCAGGGCAGGAACTGCTGCAGCAGGTCGTTGAGGAACAGCTGGCCGCGCTCGGACGGCCGCAGGCGCTCGTCGTCCTCGGCCAGCAAGCCCTGGGCGCGGGCTTCGCGGCAGGCTTCGGCGATGGCTTGCAGCGGCAGGCCGGTGCGCTGCTCGAACAGCTCTGCCGGGACGCCGTCCACCAGGCGCAGGGCGTTCATCATGAACTCGAAGGGCAGGTCGGCCGCTTCCAGCAGCCGTTCGCCGGCCTGGAAGGCCTTGGCCGGGTTCAGGTAGTCCTTCGGCAGGCGCGTCTTCCAGGTGCGCAGAATGCGGCCTTCGGGGCTGCTGAGCTTGGCGTGGGCGCCGGCGCCGATGCCGAGGAAGTCGCCGAAGGTCCAGTAGTTGAGGTTGTGCCGGGCGCGCAGGCCGTCGCGGGCGTAGGCCGAAGTCTCGTACTGGAGGTAGCCGGCTTGCGCCAGGCGGGCCTGGCCGGCTTCCTGGATTTCCCAGAGGGCGTCGTCTTCCGGCAGTTCCGGCGGCTGGCTCCAGAACACCGTGTTCGGCTCCATGGTCAGCTGGTACCAGGACAGGTGCGTCGGGGCCAGGGCGATGGCCTGCTCCAGGTCGGCCAGGGCGTCGGCCACGCTCTGGTCGGGCAGGCCGTGCATCAGGTCGAGGTTGAAGTTGTCGAAGCCGGCGCGGCGCGCCATGTCCGCCGCGCGCACCGCCTCGTCGCCATCGTGGATACGCCCCAGGGCCTTGAGCTTGTCGGCCTGGAAGCTCTGCACGCCGATGGACAGGCGGTTGATGCCTAGGGCCCGGTAGTCGGCGAACTTGGCCTGTTCGAAGGTGCCGGGGTTGGCCTCAAGGGTGATTTCGATGTCGTTTTCGAAACCGACTTCGCGCTCCAGGCCTTCGAGGATGCGCCCCAGGGCACTGGCGGAGAACAGGCTGGGCGTGCCGCCGCCGAAGAAGATCGAGGTCAGCCTGCGGCCGTGGACGTGCTGCCGGTCAGCCGCCAGGTCGGCCAGTAGCGCCTGGACGTAGGCGTCCTCGGGCAGCTCCGGGCCGGCGGCGTGGGAATTGAAGTCGCAGTACGGGCATTTGCGCACGCACCAGGGGATATGAATGTAGGCCGACAGGGGCGGGAGCTGAAAGCCGGAAGCTGGAAGCTGGTGGCTTTGAGCTTTGAGCTTCGAGCTTTCAGCTGCTTTCATAACCCCAACCGCTGCTTCAGCAGGGCCATGGCGCGGGCGCGGTGGCTCAGGCGGTTCTTCTGTTCGGGGGGCAGTTCGGCGCTGGAGCAGCCGCTTTCCGGCACCCAGAACAACGGGTCGTAGCCGAAGCCGTGCTCGCCGCGGGCCTCGTGGAGGATGCTGCCTTCCCAGATGCCTTCGCAGAGGATCGGCAGCGGGTCGTCGGCATGCCGCACCAGGGCCAGGACGCTGACGAACTGCGCGCCGCGCTGGTCGTCCGGCACGCCCTGCAGGGCGTCCAGCAGCTTGGCGTTGTTCGCCGCATCACCCTTGCCGTCGGCGTAGCGCGCGGAGTAGATGCCCGGCGCGCCGCCGAGGTAGTCCACCGCCAGGCCCGAGTCGTCGGCCAGCGCCGGCAGCCCGGAGATGCGCGCGGCGTTGCGCGCCTTGAGGATGGCGTTCTCGACGAAGGACAGGCCGGTTTCCTCTGGCTCCACGTCACTGAACTCGCCGATCGAGCGCACCTTCACGTGGGCGCCCAGCATGGCCTGGAGTTCCTTGAGTTTGCCGGCGTTGTGACTGGCCAGCACCAGTTGTTCGAGCTTGATCATTCGTCTGGGTAGATTTCCTGGAGGAACTCGAAGCTTTGCGGGGCTTCGGAGCCTTTCTGTACCTGGATGTCGAAGGTCAGGGTGTCACGGCCTTCGATGGGGAACTGGGCGATGTGGTAGACCGCGCCTTCTTCCACCACGCGCTTGAAGGTCAGCGGGATCGGCTGGCCCATGAGGTTCTTGGCGGTGCCGGAGACGGTGACCTGGGCCGGCTTGCCGCTGGCGTCCAGCGGCACGATGTTGACCACGCCCTGGGCCTTGCTGCGCACCACGCCGACGGCCGCGGCGACCTTGGGTTGGAGGAAGCTGGAGTTGTAGACGCTGTAGTGGACCTTGAGGTCCCCCAGCGTGGTGGCCTGCTCGGCGAAGGCCGGCAGTGCCAGGAACAGGCAGAACAGCAGGGAGGCTAGGCGGCGCATGGTTTTCTTCTCCTGGGTTCGGGGCCCCGGGCGGTTCAGACGGCGATGCGGTGGTCCGGCAGGCTTGGACCGCTGACCCGGTAGATGCCGATTTCACCCAACAGATTAGGCCAAACTCGGCACGACCAGCGATGACGGTGGTCACGATCCACCGCCAGGCGGTCGAGCACCCGCAGGCGCTTCTCGCGGCACAGCGCCTCGAAGTCCTTGAAGGTGCAGAAGTGGATGTTCGGCGTGTTGTACCAGGTGTAGGGGAGGAATTCCGACACCGGCATGCGGCCGTTGCGCGCCAGGTACCAGCGGCAGCGCCAGTGGCCGAAGTTGGGGAAGGTGATGATGCAGGTGCGGCCGACGCGGAGCATTTCCTCGAGGATCCTGTCCGGGTAGTGCACGGCCTGCAGGGCCTGGGTCATGACCACCACGTCGAAGCTGTTGCTGGCGAAGCTGCCGAGGCCCTTGTCCAGGTCCTGCTCGATGACGTTCACGCCGCGTTCGACGCACTTGGCGATATTTTCGCTGTCGATTTCCAGGCCGTAGCCGGTGACCTGCTTGTGTTCGGCCAGCCAGGCGAGCAGTTCGCCGTCGCCGCAGCCCAGGTCGAGCACACGGCTGCCGGCGGGGATCCAGTCTTGGATGATGTCCAGGTCGGCGCGCATGGGGCTTCCTTATACGCTGATGCGGTTCATGTAGGCGCTGAAGGCCTGCAGGTAGCGGGGGATCGGCATGAGGAAGGCGTCGTGGCCCTGGGGTGCATCGATCTCCAGGTAGCTGACGTTCTTCTTCGCCGCGATCAGGGCGTCAACGATTTCCCGCGAGCGCGCCGGGGAGAAGCGCCAGTCGGTGGTGAAGGACATCAGGCAGAAGTCCGCCTTCACCCCGGCCAGGGTGCGCACCAGGTCGCCGTCGTGGGCGGAGGCCGGGTCGAAATAGTCCAACGCCTTGGTCATCAGCAGGTAGGTGTTGGCGTCGAAGCGGGTGGAGAATTCCTCGCCCTGGTAGCGCAGGTAGCTCTCGACCTGGAATTCGACGTTGTAGAGGTCGTAGTTGAGCTTCTCGGCCTTGCGGTCGCGGCCGAATTTCTCGCCCATGGCGTCATCGGACAGGTAGGTGATGTGCCCGACCATGCGCGCCAGGCGCAGGCCGTGGCGCGGGATCACGCCCTGTTCCTGGAAGTGGCCGCCGAGGAACTCCGGGTCCGAGAGGATGGCCTGGCGCGCCACTTCGTTGAAGGCGATGTTCTGCGCCGAAAGCTTGGGCGCGCTGGCGATGCACAGGCAGTGGCGCACGCGCTCGGGGTAGCTGATGGTCCACTGCAGCGCCTGCATGCCGCCGAGGCTGCCGCCGACCACGGCGGCCCACTGATTGATGCCCAGGCGGTCGGCCAGGCGCGCCTGGCTGTTGACCCAGTCTTCCACGGTGACCACCGGAAAATCGGAGCCGTAGATGCGCCCGGTCTCCGGGTCGAGGCTGGTGGGGCCGGTGGAGCCGTTGCAGCCGCCGAGGTTGTTCAGCGCGACCACGAAGAACTTGCGGGTGTCGATGGCCTTGCCCGGGCCGATGCAGCTGTCCCACCAGCCCGGCTTGCGCTCGTCGGGGCTGTTGTAGCCGGCGGCGTGGTGGTGGCCGGAAAGCGCATGGCAGATCAGCACGGCGTTGCTAGCCGTGGCGTTCAGCTCGCCGTAGGTCTCGATCACCAGCTGGTATTTGGGCAGCGTCCTGCCGCTGGCCAGGGCCAGGGGTTCGCTGAAGTGCAGCGTCTGGGGAGAGACCAGACCGACGGAATCTTCGGGGAAGACTGTTGGCATCGACCCAGCTCATGAATAAAAGGAGGGCGCCAGTCTAAAGAGGGTGGCCAGAGAGGGCAAGGTTGCTCAGCCAGGCAGGTTCTGGCGGATTTTCAGCGCCCATTCCGGGGTTTCGGATTCATCGCAGTAGCATTTGGAAAGTCGCCCGTCGCGGGTTCTGAATAGCAGGCGAGGTTCCTGTCGATCCACGGAGTTGTCGAACACGTAGAGTCGGTCCACCCAATTGGCCAGTGCATCGCAATTGACTATGGATTTGAAGTAGCGCGAGACGATTTTGCTGATGCGCACTTCGTGGCCGCCATCCATATAGCGGAAAGTGATGCGTGAGGCATTGATGGCTGGGTGCGTAGTGCTGACGAAAAATACCCTGACGAAATAGCCGGCATCCTTGGCCCGAGCGATGAAGTCCAGTTTGTCGTCCGTGGAAAGCACCGTCTCGAAGGCCAGGCTCGTCCCCTCGACCAAGGCTTTCTCACGCAGTTGCTGGGCCTTGTTGGCCGCTTCGATGGCTGCCTCTTCGGAGTTCCAGCCCCCGAATTCCCGTTCGGCGATTTCATCCGGATTGATGAAGATGCAGCCTTCCAGCCACTGATGTTCGCGAAGCTGCTCGGTGATGGAGGTCTTGCCGGAGCCATTGGGGCCGGCGAAGACGATCAGCCTGGGTTTTTCCATGCTTCAGGTTTTGGGCTGGGGGCGCTGGTCACGACGCTTGCGGCTGTCTTCGAAAGCGGCGTTCAACGATGCCCTGAGCTGCTGGTCGACGCGGGATATCCGCTGCCGGGCGGCCTGACGAACCTCGCTCAGCAGGTCGGACAACTGCTCCTCGCTGGGTTCGTTGGGGTTGGAGATCAGGTTGTAGTTCGACATGGGCGGTACTCCCCATCGATAGGACTTTCCGAGCATAGGGAGTCTGCCTGGAAAAACCAAGTTCAGGCGCGCTGCGAGCCGGGCAGGGCGACCACGCGGGCCTGGCGCTGCAGCGGCGAGGGGCGGCGCAGCAGGCGGAGGATTTCCGAGGCTTCGGCCAGCTGTTTTTCCAGTTCTTCCTGGTAGCGCGCCATGAGCAGGGCGCGCTGGCGCACCTGCTGGGTTTCCTGGGCCAGGGCCTTCAGGCGCAGCATGTGGGTTTCCAGCAGCTGCTTGTTCTCCAGGGTGTACTGCATCAGCGGCATCAGGGCGTCGGTGGCCCAGCGCTCGACTTCCTCGCGCACGCGCTGGTGCAGGAGGATGACTTCCTGGGCCAGGGTGGCGATGAAGCGCCGCGTCAGCAGGCGCTGTTCGGTGAGCAGGGTCTTGAGCTGCAGGCGGAAGCGGTCGGCCTGCTCGCGCAGCCGGGCCAGTTCGCGCTGGTAGGCGGCGACGTCGAAGCGCGGGGCGTCCAGGGCGTTCAGCGGGTTTTCCTGGTTGTGCCGCTGGTAGATGGCCTCGACCATGCGGTTACCCAGCTCGGCCTCGTGCTGCAGGCTGTGCAGGTCGCCCTCCACGGCCTGGAAGAAGTTCAGGATGGCCTGGTTGATGCCCAGGGTGGTCCAGCTGCCGCGCAGTTTCTCGTGGACCTTGGCCAGGTGCCGCTCCAGGCGTTCGGCGCGCACGGTCTGGCCGAGCAGCTCGCCCTGGCGGCGCAGCAGGCGCTGGTTGGTCTTCAGGTTGAGCAGGCGGCGGTGGTGCAGGCCGTGGTCTTCCTTGGTCCGCGCGGTCAGCTCGAACAGCAGCTGGCCGCTGTCCTGCTGCTGGCCTTCGAGCTGCGCCTGCTGTTCGCGCAGGCGCTCCAGGCGGGCGCGCAGGCTGTGCTGGCTGTTGTTCAGCAGGGCCAGCACCTGGCCGAGCACCGCGCCCTCCAGCAGGCGCTCCTTGTCCGCCACTATGCGCTCGCAGAGCAGGTTCTCCAGGTTTTCCAGCTGGCTGCGGGCGAGCAGTTCGGCGTCCTTGCGCACCTTGGCCAGCAGCGCCTGCTTGGCCGACAGCGGCAGCACGCTGTCGCGGGGGATGCCCAGCTGCCGCGCGGTGGCGTCGCGGATGCGCTGGATGGCGTTGTGCACGAAGGTATCGCCGGCCAGGTCGTCCCAGAGCACGTCGACCTTGTTCAGTACCGCGTACAGGGTGCACTGGCCGTCTTCCACCAGGTGCCGCACGTGGTCCTGCCAGACCGCCAGGTCCGAGGCGGTGACGCCGGTATCGGCGGCCAGCAGGAAGACCACCGCCTGGGCGCTGGGCAGCATCGACAGGGTCAGTTCCGGCTCGCTGCCCAGGGCGTTCAGCCCGGGGGTGTCGAGGATGCGCAGGCCCTGGCGCAGCAGCGGGTGGTCGAAGTTGACCAGGGCGTGGCGCCAGGCCGGCACGCGCACGTGGCCGGGGCGTTCGGCGGCTTCCAGCATGTCCGGGAGGAAGCCCAGCTGGATCGCTTGCTCCACCGGCAGGCTCTTGGTCCGGGCGGTCTGCGCGAAGGCCTGGGCCATGTTGGCCGGGTCGGAGGTGTCCAGTGGGATGTTCACCCAGTGCCGCGGCACCTGCTTGAAGCGGGCGATGCTGGCGTCGGCCACCCGTGTCTCGATGGGCAGCAGGCGGATGTAGGGGCGTTCGGAGCGCGGGTCGAAGAAGATCTCGGTGGGGCACATGGTGGTGCGCCCGGCCTGGGAGGGCAGCATGCGCTGGCCGTACTCGGAGAAGAACAGGCTGTTGATCAGCTCGGTCTTGCCGCGGGAGAACTCGCCGACGAAGGCCAGGGTGATGTGGTCCAGGCGCAGCAGGCGCAGGGCGCGCTCCAGGCGCGCGTCTATGTCCGCGCTGTTCAGCCGGCTCTGCTCCAGCCAGCTGCGATAGCGGATGATGTCCCGGACCAGTTCCCGCTTCCAGGTGACGTAGGCGTCGATCTGCTGACTGAGTCGCTCCATGCTCATCCAGGCGGTCCTGTGGCTTGCGCTTCCTGCGCGGGGGAAGAATGCTTGGATTATGAAGCGCGGCGAGGTGGCGTCAATTGGCCTTCATCACATTCCTATATGTAAGGTCGGTCAAGCCGACCGAGCGGTTATCCCCAGCTCGGCCGGCAGCCGTGTCGGCCGGGGGATGCGCACGCGTTTCTGGCGGTTCAGCTCGCCGCTCTCGAGTATTACCGCGCTTTTCGGCACGCCGAAGGCCTTGCCGAGGAACGCCAGCAGGTGGGCGTTGGCCTTGCCCTCCACCGGCGGGGCGGTGAGGCGGATCTTCAGGCGCTCGCCGTGCAGCCCGGCGAACTCGTCGCGGCTCGCCTTGGGCTGCAGGTGGCAATCGAGGATCAGGTCCTCGCCGTCCCAGCGGTAGAAGCTCATTACATGAATGGGCTCAGGATCTGCGGCATGCCGGTCATGGCGGCGAGGTTGCCGATCACCAGCATGTCGAGCAGCTTCAGCGCGATGAAGGCGAAGATCGGCGAGATATCCAGCCCGCCGAGGTTCGGCAGCAGCTTGCGGAAGGGCGCCAGCAGCGGCTCGCAGATCTGGTTCACCAGCTGCGCGCCGGGGTTGTAGCTGCCCGGGGCGACCCAGGAGAGGATCACGCTGATGATCAGGGCGAAGAAGAACACCTTGAGGAACAGCGAGGTCACGGCGATCACCGACCACACCAGCAGTTGCAGGACGTAGCCGCCGACGCCGTAGCCCATCAGCGTCAGGGTGACGATCATCAGCACCAGCTGGACCAGGATGGCCAGCACCAGGGACGCCAGGTCGATGCCGCCGAAACCGGGGATCACCCGGCGCAGCGGGTTCAGCAGCGGCTTGGTGGCGCGCACGATGAACTGGCTCAGCGGGTTGTAGAAGTCGGCGCGCACCAGCTGCAGGATGAAGCGCAGCAGGACGATCAGCAGGTAGAGGCTGCCGAGGGTCTGGATGACATAGATGGCAGCGGTGGAAAGTCCGGTCATGTAAGGCTCCTCATTGCCCCAGTTGTTCGGCCAGTTCGGCGGAACGGTGGTCGGCGGCGGCCAGGGCGCGCTCGACCAGTGCTTCGAATCCATTGCCCTGGAAGGAGGTGATGGCGGCTTCGGTGGTGCCCTTGGGCGAAGTCACGCGGCGGCGCAGCTCGGCCGGGCCGACGTCGCTGGCCACCGCCATGCGCGCGGCGCCCAGGGCGGTCTGCAGGGTCAGGCGGGCGGCGACTTCGTGGCTCAGGCCGAGCTTCTCGCCGGCGGCGGTCATGGCTTCCATCAGCAGGAAGAAGTAGGCCGGGCCGCTGCCGGAGACGGCGGTGACGGCGTCGATCTGCTTCTCTTCGTCCAGCCACAGGGCGATGCCCACGGCGCCCAGCAGCTGTTCGGCCTGCTGACGCTGGGCCGGGCTGACCTGGGCGGTGGCGTACAGGCCGCTGGCGCCTTCGCCCAGCAGCGCCGGGGTGTTGGGCATGCAGCGTACCAGCAGCTCGGTGCCCAGCCAGCGCGACAGGCTGGCGCAGGGAATGCCGGCGGCGATGGAGACGATCAGCTGGCCCGGTTCGAGCAGCGCGGCCAGGGGCTCGCAGACCTGCTTCATGACCTGCGGCTTGACCGCCAGGACCACCACGTCGGCGCCGGCGATGGCGCTGGCGTTGTCCTCGAACACCTCGATGCCGTGCTCGGCGGCGATCTTCGCGCGCTGTTCGGCGCCCGGGTCGCTGGCGCGGATGTGGCTGGCGGGCACGCCCTGGGCGCGCAGGCCACCGATCAGGCTGGCGGCCATGTTGCCGGCGCCGATGAAAGCGATGCGGGTGCTGCTCATGGGTTGTGTTCCTTGATCAAGAATGGGGACCGTAGTCGCGCGCGCCGAACAGCGCGGTGCCGATGCGCACCCAGGTGGCGCCTTCGGCGACGGCGGCTTCGAGGTCGTGGCTCATGCCCATGGACAGGGTGTCCAGGCCGAGGTTCAGGGCAGTCAGGAGTTCCCGCAGGCGGGCGAAGGCGGCGCGCTGGGCGGCGACGTCCTCGGTAGGTTCGGGGATGGCCATCAGCCCGCGCAGCTTCAGGTTGGGCAGGGCGGCCACGGCGCGGGCCAGGGCCGGCAGTTCCTCGGGGGCGCAGCCGGACTTGCTGGCCTCGCCGCTGACGTTCACCTGCAGGCAGACGTTGAGCGGCGGCAGGTGCGCCGGGCGCTGTGCGGACAGGCGCTCGGCGACCTTCAGGCGGTCCACCGAGTGCACCCAGTGGAAGTGCTCGGCAATGGGCCGCGTCTTGTTCGACTGGATGGGGCCGATGAAGTGCCAGGTGAGCGCCAGGTCGGCCAGTTCCACCTGCTTGCCGAGGGCTTCCTGCAGGTAGTTCTCGCCGAAATCGTCGAGGCCGGCGGCATGGGCTTCGCGGATGTCGGCGGCGGGCTTGGTCTTGCTCACCGCCAGCAGCGCAACGCTGCCCGAAGGCCGCCCGCAAGCTTGCTCCGCCTCACGGATACGCTCGCGAACCTTTGCAATATTCTCTGCTATCGTGGACATTACCTGCGCTCTGAGGCCCGGCTGCTGCAAGTTCAGCGGCATTCTACCTGCTTGCATTGGATTGGGGAGTCCCATGGATATTACCGAGTTGCTCGCCTTCAGCGCCAAGCAAGGCGCTTCGGACCTGCACCTCTCGGCCGGCCTGCCGCCGATGATCCGCGTCGACGGCGACGTGCGCCGCATCAACCTGCCGCCGCTGGAGCACAAGCAGGTGCACGCGCTGATCTACGACATCATGAACGACAAGCAGCGCAAGGATTTCGAGGAATTCCTGGAAACCGACTTCTCCTTCGAAGTGCCGGGCGTGGCGCGTTTCCGCGTCAATGCCTTCAACCAGAACCGCGGCGCCGGCGCCGTGTTCCGGACCATTCCCTCCAAGGTGCTGACCATGGAGGACCTGGGCATGGGCGAAGTGTTCAAGCGGGTTTCCGACGTGCCGCGCGGGCTGGTGCTGGTGACCGGGCCGACCGGCTCGGGCAAGTCCACCTCGCTCGCGGCGATGCTCGACTACCTGAACAACACCAAGTACAGCCACATCCTCACCGTCGAGGACCCGATCGAGTTCGTCCACGAATCGAAGAAGTGCCTGGTCAACCAGCGCGAGGTGCACCGCGACACCCTCGGCTTCAACGAGGCGCTGCGCTCGGCCCTGCGTGAGGACCCGGACATCATCCTGGTCGGCGAGATGCGCGACCTGGAAACCATCCGCCTGGCGCTGACCGCCGCGGAAACCGGCCACCTGGTGTTCGGCACCCTGCACACCACCTCCGCGGCCAAGACCATCGACCGTATCGTCGACGTGTTCCCCGCCGAGGAGAAGGCCATGGTCCGTTCCATGCTCTCCGAATCGCTGCAGGCGGTGATCTCCCAGACGCTGCTGAAGAAGATCGGCGGCGGCCGGGTGGCGGCCCACGAGATCATGATCGGCACCCCGGCGATCCGCAACCTGATCCGCGAGGACAAGGTGGCGCAGATGTACTCGGCCATCCAGACCGGCGGCGCGCTGGGCATGCAGACCCTCGACATGTGCCTCAAGGGCCTGGTCGCCAAGGGCCTGGTGACCCGCGACGCGGCGAAGGAAAAGGCGAAGATTCCGGAAAACTTCTGATTCTCCCCGGGCCCGGTGCCCGGCCAGGCGGCGCGGCACACGCACGGGCGGCCTGGATGACAGTCGAATCGCACAGTGCGTGAACGAATCAGGTTGGATCGATCATGGAATTCGAGAAGCTTCTGCGGCTGATGGTGGAGAAGGGCGCCTCGGACCTCTTCGTCACCGCCGGCGTGCCCCCGTCGATGAAGGTCAACGGCAAGGTGCTGCCGGTGACCAAGACCCCGCTGTCGCCCGAGCAGACCCGCGAGACGGTGCTGGCGGTGATGAACGAGCAGCAGCGCCGCGACTTCGCCGAGCACCACGAGTGCAACTTCGCCATCAGCGCCCGCGGCATCGGGCGCTTCCGCGTCAGCGCCTTCTACCAGCGCAACCTGGTGGGCATGGTGTTGCGCCGCATCGAGACCAACATCCCGACCATCGAGGACCTCAAGCTGCCGGAGATCCTCAAGAAACTGGCCATGACCAAGCGCGGGCTGGTGATCTTCGTCGGCGCCACCGGCACCGGCAAGTCCACTTCGCTGGCGGCGATGATCGGCTACCGCAACAAGAACTCCACCGGGCACATCATCTCCATCGAGGACCCGATCGAGTACATCCACCAGCACCAGGGCTGCATCGTCACCCAGCGCGAGGTGGGGCTGGACACCGACACCTTCGAGGTGGCGCTGAAGAACACCCTGCGCCAGGCGCCGGACGTGATCATGATCGGCGAGGTGCGCTCGCGCGAGACCATGGAGCATGCCGTGGCCTTTGCCGAGACCGGTCACCTGTGCCTGGCCACCCTGCACGCCAACAACGCCAACCAGGCGCTGGAGCGGATCATCCACTTCTTCCCGGCCGACCGGCACCAGCAGATCTGGATGGACCTGTCGCTGAACCTCAAGGCCATCGTCGCCCAGCAACTGGTGCCGACCCCGGACGGCAAGGGCCGCCGCGCGGTGATCGAGGTGCTGCTGAATACTCCGCTGGCCGCTGACCTGATCCGCAAGGGTGAGGTGCATGAGCTCAAGCCGCTGATGAAGCGCTCCACCGAGCAGGGCATGCAGACCTTCGACCAGGCGCTGTATCAGCTCTACTCCCAGGGCGAGATCACCTATGAAGATGCCCTGGCCTATGCCGACTCGGCCAACGACCTGCGGCTGATGATCAAGCTCGGGTCGGAGACCGATGCCGACCACCTGTCGAGCATGACTCAGGGGCTGACCCTGGAGCTGAGCGAAGACGATCCGAATCGCCGCTTCCGCTGAGCAGCTCCCTCGCCGCAACCCGCAATTATCGTGAACGCCGGAGCGTAGGGCGAACAACCGTTCGCGGTTATCCGCCGATACACGGAGGTCTCGGCCCGCGCCCAGGTCAATCCTGGAGTCGCCGGGGGCCAAGGCCAAACGGCGGATAACGCCATAGGCGTTATGCGCCCTACGGTCCTTTGCCCGAAAAGCCTGTCAGCGGCTTTGTATTCCCCGCGACTTTTCTTACAGTGGCGGTAAACCCGCCGCGATCGCGCCGGTCGAATCCAGGAATCCCTGCCAAGGAGCGCTCCATGCCCAATACCCCCGACACCCACAGCAAGCTCATCGGCTACCTGCTGTGGATCTTCGGCTTCACCGGTTCGCACCGCTTCTACTATGGCAAGCCGGTCAGCGGGACCATCTGGTTCTTCACCCTCGGGCTGTTCTTCATCGGCTGGATCATCGACCTGTTCCTGATCCCCTCGATGGACGACGAGGCCGACCTGCGCTACCGCAGCGGCGCCCTGGACTACAACGTGGCCTGGATCCTGCTGACCTTCCTCGGTGTGTTCGGCGTGCACCGCATGTACATGGGCAAGTGGCTGACCGGCATCCTCTACCTGTGCACCGGCGGCCTGTTCTTCCTCGGCGTGCTCTACGACTTCTGGACGCTCAACGCCCAGGTCTCCGAGCGCAACGGCCCGCAGCGGCTGTAAGCGTTCCTTGCCGGAAAGCCCGCCTTCCCAGGCTGTGTGAAAACCCGAGCGGCTCTTCGAAGAGTGCGTTCCTACGTGAAATCTGAAAAGGCTTGGCTATTCAGCCAACCCAGAATCCGCGTAGAAACGCGAAATCCAGGTTGTTTTTTAACCAGCTGGACCGATCCGGAGGTTTTCACACAGCCTGTTCCGGCGGGCTTTTTCGTCAGCCGGCATGGCGACGGGCGCGCCGCCGGCCTATGGTCAGGAAGACCATAAAGGCGCGCTGCCGGGCGATCCCCGCGGCGCCGACAAGGAGTGGATGCCATGAGCAACGAACTTCGTCCTGCCGTACTCGACCTGATCGGCAACACGCCGCTGGTGCAGGTCAGCCGCTTCGATACCGGCCCCTGCACGCTGTTCCTCAAGCTGGAATCGCAGAACCCCGGCGGCTCGATCAAGGACCGCATCGGCGTGGCCATGATCGAGACCGCCGAGCGCGACGGCCGCCTGCAGCCCGGCGGGACCATAGTCGAGGCCACCGCCGGCAACACCGGCCTGGGCCTGGCCCTGGTGGGCCGCGCCAAGGGCTACCGGGTGGTGCTGGTGGTGCCGGACAAGATGTCCAGCGAGAAGGTCCTGCACCTCAAGGCCATGGGCGCCGAGGTGCACATCACCCGCTCCGACGTCGGCAAGGGCCACCCGGAGTACTACCAGGACGTGGCCGCGCGCCTGGCCGCGGAAATCCCCGGGGCCTTCTTCGCCGACCAGTTCAACAACCCGGCCAACCCCCTGGCCCACGAGACCAGCACCGCCCCGGAAATCTGGCAGCAGACCGGCCATGACCTGGACGCCATCGTCGTCGGCGTCGGCTCGGCCGGCACCCTCACCGGGCTGACGCGCTTCTTCCGCCAGGTGCAGCCGAACCTGGAAATGGTCCTGGCCGACCCGCTGGGCTCGGTGATGGCCGGCTACGTGCGCGACGGCACCCTCGGCGAGGTCGGTTCCTGGGCGGTGGAAGGCATAGGCGAGGACTTCATCCCCTCCATCGCCGACCTTTCCAGCGTGCGCCACGCCTATTCCATCAGCGACGAGGAGAGCTTCGCCCACGCCCGCGAACTGCTGCGCGCCGAAGGCATTCCCGGCGGTTCCTCCACCGGCACCCTGCTGGCCGCCGCCCTGCGCTACTGCCGCGAGCAGACGCAGCCCAAGCGCGTGCTCAGCTTCGTCTGCGACACCGGCACGCGCTACCTGTCCAAGGTCTACAACGACCAGTGGATGACCGACCAGGGCCTGCTGCAGCGCAAGCGCTACGGCGACCTGCGCGACATCATCGCGCGGCGCTTCGAGGAGGGCCGGGTGATCAGCGTGGGGCCGGACGACACCCTGCTCACCGCCTTCCAGCGCATGCGCCTGGCCGATGTCTCGCAGCTGCCGGTGCTGGCCAACGGCAAGCTGGTCGGGGTCATCGACGAATCCGACATCCTGCTGGGCGTGCACGCCGACGCCAGCCATTTCCGCCAGCCGGTGGCCAGCGCCATGACCACCCGCCTGGAAACCCTGGCCCCGGACGCCAGCCTGGCCGAACTGCAGGCCGAGCTGGACCGCGGCCTGGTCGCCATCATCGCCGACGCCTCGGGCTTCCATGGCCTGATCACCCGTTTCGACTTGCTCAACCACCTCCGGAGAACGCTCCCATGAGCCAGGATTCCAAGGCCCCGCGCGGTTTCGCCACGCGGGTCATCCACGCTGGCCAGGCGCCCGACCCTTCCACCGGCGCGCTGATGCCGCCGATCTATGCCAACTCCACCTACCTGCAGGACAGCCCCGGGGTGCACAAGGGCCTGGACTACGGGCGCTCGCACAACCCCACGCGCTGGGCCCTGGAGCGCTGCGTGGCGGACCTGGAGGGCGGCAGCAAGGCGTTCGCCTTCGCCTCCGGGCTGGCGGCCATCTCGGCGACCCTGGAATTGCTCGATGCCGGCTCGCACATCGTGTCCGGCAACGACATCTACGGTGGCACCTTCCGCCTGTTCGAGCGCGTGCGCCGGCGCAGCGCCGGGCACGAATTCAGCTTCGTCGACCTCACCGACATGAGTGCCATCGAGGCTGCATTGCGCCCGGAAACCCGCATGGTGTGGATCGAGACACCGAGCAACCCTCTGCTGCGCCTGGCCGACCTGGAGGCCATCGCCCGCCTGTGCCGCAGCCGCGGCATCCTCTGTGTGGCCGACAACACCTTCGCCAGCCCGCGAATCCAGCGCCCGCTGGAACTGGGCTTCGACGTGGTGGTGCATTCGACCACCAAGTACCTGAACGGCCACTCCGACGTCATCGGCGGCATCGCCGTGGTCGGCGACAACCCGGAGCTGGCCGAGCGCCTGGGCTTCCTGCAGAACGCCGTGGGCGCCATCGCCGGCCCCTTCGACGCCTTCCTCACCCTGCGTGGGGTGAAGACCCTGGCACTGCGCATGGAGCGGCACTGCGCCAACGCCCTGGAACTGGCCCAGTGGCTGGAACGCCAGCCGCAGGTGGCACGGGTGCACTACCCGGGCCTGCCCTCGCACCCGCAGCACGAGCTGGCCAAGCGGCAGATGAACGGCTTCGGCGGGATGATCTCGATGGACCTGGCCACCGACCTGGCCGGCTCGAAACGCTTCCTGGAGAACGTGCGCATCTTCGCCCTGGCCGAGAGCCTGGGCGGGGTGGAGAGCCTGATCGAGCACCCGGCGATCATGACCCATGCCACCATTCCGCCGGCTACCCGGGCCGAACTGGGGATAGGCGATGCGCTGGTGCGGTTGTCGGTGGGGGTGGAGGATGTCGAGGATCTGCGTGCGGATTTGGCGCAGGCGTTGGCGAGGATCTAGAGGCCGACGCTTTTCGTAGGAGCGAGCTTGCTCGCGAACGGTGCCTCTCGGCGATGCTGTGCATGAGGTCACCTCCGTTCCCTCTCCCCAGCCCTCTCCCTGAAGGGAGAGGGGGCTTGTTCGTGCCGAGAGAAGGCCTGGTTTCTGCCGGCAGTCTCTGTGCTAGCCGGCTGACGCCAGCACATCCAACTCTGCCCAACGGTCCCCTCTCCCTTCAGGGAGAGGGTTAGGGAGAGGGCGCTCTAAAGCCCAGCCCCGAAAGCTCCCGGCAAGCCCCGTTCGCGAGCAAGCTCGCTCCTACAGGAAAAGAAAAA
Organism: Pseudomonas sp. M1; assembly: GCF_022760135.1. NCBI lineage: Bacteria > Pseudomonadati > Pseudomonadota > Gammaproteobacteria > Pseudomonadales > Pseudomonadaceae > Pseudomonas > Pseudomonas sp. M1. The sequence goes on along the minus strand of NZ_CP094343.1, from coordinate 6,309,345 downwards.
GCCCGCCGGATCAGGCTGTGTGAAAACCTCCGGATCGGTCCAGCTGGTTAAAAAACAACCTGGATTTCGCGTTTCTACGCGGATTCTGGGTTGGCTGAATAGCCAAGCCTTTTCAGATTTCACGTAGGAACGCACTCTTCGAAGAGCCGCTCGGGTTTTCACACAGCCTGGGATGGCGGGCTTCTTCTTCATGCCTGGGCAACTCAGATGGCATGCACGATATGCCCATCCACCAGCGTGCAACGCACCGCGCCCGGCAGGCAGTGGCCGATGAACGGGCTGTTCTGTCCGCGGGAGTACCAGGTCTCGCCGGCCAGGGTCTGACCCTCGGCCTCGAACAGCACCAGGTCTGCCGCCTCGCCCAGCGCTATGCGGCCGGCCGGCAGGCGCAGCGCGGCGGCCGGGCCGATGGTCAGGCGCGCCAGCAGGGTCGGCAGGTCGAGCAGGCCGTCCTGCACCAGGGTCATGGCCAGCGGCAGCAGCAGTTCGACGCTGCTGATGCCCGGCTCGGTGTCGGCGAAGGGGGCGTTCTTGGCGTCCGCCTCGTGGGGCTGGTGGTGGCTGGCGATGGCTTGTATCACGCCGCTCTTCACCGCCTCGCGCAGGGCGTCGCGGTCCTTGCGCGAGCGCAGCGGCGGTTGCACGTGGTAGAGGCTGGAGAAGTCGGCCAGGGCCTCGTCGGTGAGGATCAGCTGGTACAGCGCCACGTCGGCGGTCACCGGCAGGCCGCGGGCCTGGGCCTGGGCGATCATCTCCACGCCGCGGGCGCTGGTCAGCTGGCTGAAGTGCGCGCGCACGCCGCTCTGCTCCACCAGCAGCAGGTTGCGGGCCAGGGCTACGGTCTCGGCGCTCTCGGGGATGCCGGCCAGGCCGCGGAAGCTGGCGGTGGGGCCGTCGTGGGCCAGGCCGCCCTGGGCCAGTTCGGCATCCTGGGAGGTGAAGATCACCGTCAGGTCGAAGGTCGCCGCGTACTCCAGCGAGCGCAGCAGCACGCGGTTACTGGCCAGCGGCGCCAGGCCGTTGCTGAAGGCCACGCAGCCGGCGTCGCGCAGGGCGGCCAGTTCGGACAGCTGCTCGCCGGCCAGGCCGCGGGTCAGCGCGCCTATGGGGAAAACCTTGGCATTGCCGGCCTCGCGGGCGCGGTCGAGGATCAGCTCGGCCACCGCCGGGGTGTCCAGCACCGGCTTGGTCTGCGGCGGGCAGCACAGGCTGGTGACGCCGCCGGCGCTGGCGGCGCGGGTTTCGCTCTCGATGTTGCCCTTGCGGCTGTAGCCCGGCTCACGCAGGGCCACGTTCAGGTCCACCAGGCCGGGCGCGGCGATCAGGCCGGCGGCGTCCAGCTCCTGGGCGGCGTGGAAATCGGCCGGGGCCTGGCCCAGGGCGATGATCCTGCCGGCTTCTATATGGACGTCGCAGACCTGGTCCAGGCCGCTGGCCGGGTCGATGACGCGGGCGCCGTGAATGCTGACGGTCATTGCGCGTCCTCCTGTTCCAGCTGGCGTTGGGCGTTCTGCCCGCTCATGGCCATGGACAGCACGGCCATGCGGATGGCGATCCCGTAGGTCACCTGGTTGAGGATCACCGACTGCTCGCCGTCGGCCACCGCGGATTCGATCTCCACGCCGCGGTTGATCGGCCCCGGGTGCATGACGATGGCATCGGGCTTGGCCAGCTTCAGGCGCTTCTGGGTCAGGCCGTAGAGCTTGAAGAACTCGCCTTCGCTGGGCAGCAGGCCGCCCTGCATGCGCTCGCGCTGCAGGCGCAGCATGATGACCACGTCGACGTCCTTGAGGCCTTCGTTGGCGTCGGTGAACACCCTCACCCCGTAGACCTCCTCCAGGCCGATCGGCAGCAGGGTGCGCGGGGCGATGACGCGGATGTCCGGGCAGCCGAGGGTCTTCAGCGCCAGCATGTTCGAGCGCGCCACCCGTGAGTGCAGGACGTCGCCGACGATGGCCACCGAGAGGTTCTCGAAGCTGCCCTTGTGGCGGCGGATGGTGAGCATGTCGAGCATGCCCTGGGTCGGGTGCCCGTGGCGGCCGTCGCCGCCGTTGATCACCGCCACCCTGGGGCTGACGTGTTCGGCGATGAAGTGCGCCGCGCCCGAGTCGCTGTGGCGCACGACGAACATGTCGGCGGCCATGGCCTCGAGGTTGCGCAGGGTGTCGGTGAGGGTCTCGCCCTTGCTGGTCGAGGAGGTCGACACGTTCAGCGTAATGACGTCGGCGGACAGGCGCTGGGCGGCCAGTTCGAAGGTGGTGCGGGTGCGCGTGGAGTTCTCGAAGAACACGTTGCACACGGTCTTGCCGCGCAGCAGCGGGACCTTCTTCACCGCGCGCGCGCCGACTTCGAGGAAGGAGTCGGCGGTGTCGAGGATTTCGGTCAGCAGCTCGCGGGGCAATCCGTCGAGCGAGAGGAAGTGGCGCAGCTGGCCCTGGTCGTTGAGCTGCAGCGGGCGCTTGGCGTCTGTCGGCATGGGGCAGGCCCTGAAATGTGGAGAGGTGGCGCGCGCGTTCAGAGCGCGCTGATAAGGGTGCGCTCGAGGACGAGTGGTGCGGGACCGCGCAATTTTACCCTTTCATTGGGGGCCAGCGACAGGGTCTGACCGACCACGTCGGGACGGATCGGCAGTTCCCGGGCGTTCAGGTCCAGCAGGCAGACCAGGGTCACGCTGGCCGGGCGGCCGTAGTCGAACAGCTCGTTGAGCGCAGCGCGGATGGTGCGGCCGCTCATCAGCACGTCGTCGACCAGGACCAGGTGCTGGCCGTCGATCTCGAACGGCAGTTCCGACGGACGGACCTGCGGGTGCAGGCCGCTGCGGGTGAAGTCGTCGCGGTAGAAGGAGACGTCGAGGATGCCTAGGATTTCCTCGCTGTGCAGTTCCTTGAGCAGGGCCTGGGCGACCCAGATGCCGCCGGTGTGGATGCCGACGAAGCGCGGCGTGTCTATGCCGCGCTCGGCGAGGTGGTTGCGCAGGTCGGTGGCCATGCGCGGCAGGAGTTCGGCGGGACTGGGCAGGTTCATGACATCTCCTGGATGACTCGTGGCGGTCCAGGCTGGGCCGCCGTGGATTCCTCGGGCGCCCGTGTGCGGCGGGTACCCGCTCAAGATTAGCGCGTGTGCCGCGGCCGGCACTGCCGCAGGTCAAGCGCCGCCGTGGGCCTCCAGCCAGCCCTCGAGCAGCAGGGCCGCGGCCAGGGCATCCACCGGGCGTTCGCGGTAGCCGTCGCGCTGGCCCTGGGCCAGGCGCTCGCCCTTGGCGGCGTAGGTGGTCAGGCGCTCGTCATGGGTGTGCACCGGCAGGTTGTAGCGGCCGTGCAGGCGGCGGGCGAACTTCTCGGCGCGCTCGCTCATCTCGCTGGGCGTGCCGTCCATGTTCAGCGGCAGGCCGACGACGATGGCGTCCGGCTGCCATTCCTTGATCAGCGCCTCGACGCGGTTCCAGTCCGGCACGCCGTTCTGCGCCTTGAGCACGCAGAGTTCGCGGGCCTGGCCGGTGACCGCCTGGCCGACGGCGACGCCGATCTGCTTGGTGCCGTAGTCGAAGCCCAGCAGCAGGCGCGGCGCGCCCATCAGGCGTGCCCGGCCTGGGCGGTGAGCAGGCTGAGGTTGATCCCCAGGCGCTGTGCGGCGGCGGCCAGGCGCTGCTCGGCGGGCACGTCGAAGAGCACCTCCAGGTCCGCCGGGCAGGTCAGCCAGGCGTTGTCGGCCAGCTCGGCCTCCAGTTGGCCGGCTTCCCAGCCGGCGTAGCCGAGGGCGATGACGCTCTGCGCGGGACCGCTGCCGTCGGCGATGGAGAAGAGCACGTCCTGGGAAGTGGAAAGGTTCAGCTCGCCCAGCTCCAGGGTGGCCTGGAACAGTTGCCCGGCCGGGTGCAGGACGAAGCCGCGGTCGGTCTGCACCGGGCCGCCGCTGTAGACGGTGATGCCCTGGCAACGCGCCGGCGGCAGGGGCTCGGGGCGCAGTTGCTCGAGCACGTCGCTGAGGTTCAGGCCGCTGGGGCGGTTGATCACCAGGCCCATGGCGCCCTGCTCGTTGTGCTCGACCAGGTAGGTCAGGGTCTGGGCGAAATTGGGATCGGCCATGTGCGGCATGGCGATCAGGAAATGGTGCTTGAGGTAGGTGGGCGCTGTATTCATGGCGCTAGTTTCAGGCTTGGGTGCGCGGCCTGCAAGCCGCCCGGAGGGGGCTATCGACTCGACAGGCGGTCGCCGCGCTCGAAGCGCCAGGTGCGGATGATTTCCAGGCGGTCGATATCCGCCAGGTCGCCGCTGAACGGGGCGAAGGGCGCGGCCAGGCGGACGATGCGCTGGGCGGCCTGGTCGAGCAGCGGCTGCCCGGAGGACTCCAGTACCTGCACCTCGTACAGCGAGCCGTCGCGGTTGATCGACACCAGCAGCCGCAGGCTGCCGTAGATGCGCTGACGGCGGGCCTCGTCGGGGTAGTTGAGGTTGCCGATGCGCTCGATCTTCTTGCGCCACTCCTCCTTGTACCAGGCGCCCTTGTCGCGCATGGTCGAGGCGGCGGTCAGGCGGTGGATGCGCGGGCGCTTGGCGTAGGCCTGGCGCTCCTTGGCAAGGTCCGCCTCGAGGCTGGAGATTTCCGCCGACAGCTGGCTGGAGTCGAACTGCGGCGCCGGCTGGGCGACCTGCTCGGCCTTGGGCTTCTGCGGCTTGGCCTGGACCTTCTGCGGCTTCGGCGCCTTGGTGGCCACGGCGGTCTTGGGCGATTCCGCCTCCTTGGCCTGCTTCGGCGTCGGTGGCGGGGCCACCTTCTTCGCCTCGCTGTCCTGGAACGGCGCCTGCTCGGTGGTCTTGGGGATGGCCTTGTGCTCGAGGGTGCCGCTGCCTTCCTGGTTCATTTGCGCCAGGTAGTCGGCCTTCTCCGGCTTCTTCTCGCTCTTGAAGGTGGCCAGGGTGATTTCCAGCGTCTTGCTCAGCTGGCTCGGGTGGGGCATGGAGAAGCCCACGCCGAGGATCAGCGCCACATGCAGCACCGCCGCCACGAACAGGGTGAAGCCCAGGCGGTCCGCCGGGCGGACGCCGGAGGACGGGAAGGCTTGGGGGGAGGTTGCAGCGTTCATTGCATATAGGGTTGGCCGGGGTGGGCGAAGTCTGCTTTCCCCGGCCGCCGCCTGCAAGCGGCAAGCGTCAAGTTGTCGGCTGCGTCAAACTTGCGCCACCGCCGCGCGGGCCTTGAGCTTGCCCTCGATGGCGTCCATCAGGCGCTCGCCGATGCGGGTGTCGTAGGCCTTGTCGATCTCGCGGATGCAGGTCGGGCTGGTGACGTTGATTTCGGTGAGGTAGTCGCCGATCACGTCCAGGCCGACGAACAGCAGGCCGCGCTCGCGCAGTTGCGGGCCGACCTGCTGGGCGATCCAGCGGTCGCGCTCGGTCAGCGGCTGGGCCACGCCGCGGCCGCCGGCGGCGAGGTTGCCGCGCGTCTCGCCCTGGGCCGGGATGCGCGCCAGGCAGTATTCCACCGGCTCGCCGTCGATCATCAGGATGCGCTTGTCGCCGTCCTTGATCTCCGGGATGTAGCGCTGCGCCATGATCTGCTGGTGGCCGTGCAGGGTCAGGGTCTCGAGGATCACCGAGAGGTTCGGGTCGCCCTCGCGGTGGCGGAAGATCATGGTGCCGCCCATGCCTTCGAGGGGTTTGAGAATGATGTCACGATGTTCGGCGGCGAACTCGCGCAGAATGTCGGCGCGCCGTGTGACCAGTGTCGGCGGCGTGCACTGCGGGAACAGCGTGGCGAAGAACTTCTCGTTGCAGTCGCGCAGGCTCTGCGGGCGGTTCACCACCAGGGTGCCGGCGCGCTCGGCCTGTTCCAGCAGATAGGTGGAATAGATGTACTCGTTGTTGAAGGGCGGGTCCTTGCGCATCAGGATCACGTCCAGCTCGGCGAGCGGCAGGTCGATCTCCTGGTCCAGCTCGTACCAGCGCTCGGCGTCGTCGAAGACCTTCAGGGGGCGGATCTTGGCCCGTGCGGCGTTCGCTTTCTGGTAAAGATCCTGTTGTTCCATGTAGAACAGCGTCCAGCCACGGGCCTGGGCCGCCAGCAGCATCGCCAGGGAGCTGTCCTTCTTGAAGTTGATGCTCGCGATGGGGTCCATCACGATGCCCAGGCGTACGCTCATGGGGAGTCCTCCGAAAGGGGGTGGTGCGGCGACGAACCGCGCCGAAAAGGGCGGAAAAGGATGCTCAGGGTGGCGCCGGATATGTGCCCGGTCAAGGAAAAAGCCAGCGCATCCGGGGTGTTATGGATGGATGCGGGAGAGTGTGCTAAAAGACTCCGACGATTGGGTCGCAGCCCGAACGGTGGCAGGGCGTCAGCGCACTGAATATAAGACAGTAACGATTCACCGAGATGGTAAAAGGGCGAACATGGAACAGCATTCCGATGGTTTGAAGGTGATGGTCATCGACGATTCCAAGACGATCCGTCGTACCGCCGAAACCCTGCTCAAGAAAGTCGGCTGCGATGTCATCACGGCCATCGATGGCTTCGACGCGCTGGCGAAGATCGCCGACACCCATCCGAACATCATCTTCGTCGACATCATGATGCCTCGGCTCGACGGCTATCAGACCTGCGCCCTGATCAAGAACAACAGCGCCTTCAAATCCACCCCGGTGATCATGCTGTCCTCCAAGGACGGCCTGTTCGACAAGGCCAAGGGTCGTATCGTCGGCTCCGACCAGTACCTCACCAAGCCCTTCAGCAAGGAAGAGCTGCTCGGCGCCATCAAGACCCACGTGCCCGACTTCACCCCGGTGGAGCAAGCTTCCTGATGTCCGGCCCTGCGTGCCGGTGATGCCTTTTCCTGGGGGACCCCATGGCTCGAATCCTCATTGTTGATGACTCTCCGACCGAGATGTACAAGCTGACCGCGATGCTGGAGAAGCACTCGCACCAGGTGCTCAAGGCGGAGAACGGCGCCGACGGCGTCGCCCTGGCCCGGCAGGAGAAGCCGGACGTGGTCCTGATGGACATCGTCATGCCCGGGCTGAACGGCTTCCAGGCCACCCGGCAGCTGTCCAAGGACCCGGAGACCAGCGCCATCCCGGTCATCATCGTCACCACCAAGGACCAGGAGACCGACAAGGTCTGGGGCAAGCGCCAGGGCGCTCGCGACTACCTGACCAAGCCGGTCGACGAAGAAACGCTGCTCAAGACCATCAATGCGGTACTCGCCGGCTGACGCCGGGCGGGGCCCGAATAACTATTAGAAAAGGCCAGGGCCGGCATGTCTGAAGTCCAGAGTCCCTTCCAGCTTCTCGTCGAGATCGACCAGCGCTGCCGTCGCCTGGCTGCCGGCCTGCCGGCGCAGCGCGAGGTCGTGCAGAGCTGGAACGGCATCGGCTTCCGCATGGCCGGCCGCCTGTTCGTGGCGCCCATGGGGGAGGTCGGCGAAGTGCTCCACGAGCCGCGCTACACCCTGTTGCCCGGCGTGCGCGAGTGGGTCCGGGGCGTGGCCAACGTCCGCGGTCGGCTGCTGCCGATCATGGACCTGTGCGGATTTCTCGGCGCGGAGCTGTCGCCGTTGCGCAAGCAGCGCCGCGTGCTGGTGGTGGAACACGGGGAGGTGTTCGCCGGGCTCATCGTCGATGAGGTCCTGGGCATGCAGCACTTCCCGGTGGACGCCTTCAGCGAGCAGTTGCCACCCCTGGAGGCGGCGCTGCAACCCTTTGTTCATGGCGTATTCCATCGAGAGCAGCCCTGGCTGGTATTCAGCCCGCATGCCCTGGCGCAGCACCCGGGCTTCCTCGACGTCGCCAGCTAGTTGAAAACGGTTGGGTCGGGAACTTCCGGCCCGTGTCGTGACATGGAAACCGAAATCGTGGTGGGTCCAGGCGGGGGCCGTATATGAAGAAAATCAAGACAGGCAATCTCTTTGCGGGGACGCGCAGCAGTTCACTGATCGCGGGGCTGTTCATCGTCCTGATCGTCTCGATCGTGCTGTTGTTCGCCAACTTCGCCTACCTCAACACCCAGTCGAACCACGACAAGCAGTACATCGGCCACGCCGGCGAACTGCGCGTGCTGTCGCAGCGGATCGCCAAGAACGCCACGGAAGCCGCGGCGGGCAAGAGCGAGGCGTTCAAGTCGCTGAAGGACGCCCGCAACGACTTCGAGAAGCGCTGGAACGTGCTGCTCAAGGGTGACGAGAGCACCGGCCTGCCGCCGAGCCCGGCCGCCGTGCAGACGCAGATGGCCGACGTGCAGAAGGACTGGGACCTGCTGCGCAAGAACACCGACTCCATCCTCGCCAGCGAACAGACCGTGCTCTCGCTGCACCAGGTGGCCGCGACCCTCGCCGAGACCATCCCGCAGCTGCAGGTGACCTACGAGGAAGTGGTGGACATCCTCCTGGAAAGCGGCGCGCCGGCCGACCAGGTCGCCGTGGCCCAGCGCCAGTCGCTGCTCGCCGAACGTATCCTCGGCTCGGTGAACAAGGTGCTCGCCGGCGACGAGAACTCGGTGCAGGCCGCCGACAGCTTCGGCCGCGACGCCAGCCTGTTCGGCCGGGTGCTCAAGGGCATGAAGGAAGGCAACGCGGCGATGAGCATCTCCAAGGTGACCAACGCCGAGGCGGTGGACCGCCTCAACGAGGTTTCCGAGCTGTTCGAGTTCGTTTCCGGCTCGGTGGACGAGATCCTCGAGACCTCGCCGGAACTGTTCCAGGTCCGCGAATCCGCCAACACCATCTTCAGCAGCTCGCAGACCCTGCTGGACAAGGCCTCCAAGCTGGCCGACGGCTTCGAGAACCTGGCCGGCGGCCGGCACCTGAACCAGGTGGCGAGCGTCGCCCTGGGCATCCTCGCCCTCGGCTCGATCATCCTCATCGGCCTGGTGATGGTGCGCGAGACCAACCGCCGCCTCGCCGAGACCGCCGAGAAGAACGAACGCAACCAGGCGGCGATCCTGCGGCTGCTCGACGAGATCGCCGACCTCGCCGACGGTGACCTGACCGTGGCCGCGACCGTGACCGAGGACTTCACCGGCGCCATCGCGGACTCCATCAACTACTCCATCGACCAGCTCCGCGAGCTGGTGGAAACCATCAACCTCACCGCCGTGCAGGTGGCCGCCGCCGCCCAGGAAACCCAGGCCACGGCGATGCACCTGGCCGAGGCCTCCGAGCACCAGGCCCAGGAAATCGCCGGCGCTTCCGCCGCGATCAACGAAATGGCCGTGTCCATCGACCAGGTATCGGCGAACGCCAGCGAATCCTCCGCGGTGGCGGAACGTTCGGTAGCCATCGCCAACAAGGGCAACGAGGTGGTGCACAACACCATCACCGGCATGGACAACATCCGCGAACAGATCCAGGACACCTCCAAGCGGATCAAGCGCCTGGGTGAATCGTCCCAGGAGATCGGCGACATCGTCAGCCTGATCAACGACATCGCCGACCAGACCAACATCCTCGCCCTGAACGCCGCGATCCAGGCGTCCATGGCCGGTGACGCGGGCCGCGGCTTCGCCGTGGTGGCGGACGAGGTACAGCGCCTGGCGGAACGTTCCTCCGCCGCGACCAAGCAGATCGAGGCGCTGGTGAAGACCATTCAGACCGACACCAACGAAGCGGTGATCTCCATGGAGCAGACCACCTCCGAAGTGGTGCGCGGCGCCCGCCTGGCGCAGGACGCCGGTGTGGCCCTGGAAGAGATCGAGAAGGTATCCAAGACCCTGGCGGCGCTGATCCAGAACATCTCCAACGCCGCCCGTCAGCAGGCGTCGTCCGCCGGCCACATTTCCAACACCATGAACGTGATCCAGGAGATCACCTCGCAGACCTCCGCCGGTACCACCGCCACTGCGCGCAGCATCGGCAACCTGGCGAAGATGGCGAGCGAGATGCGCAACTCGGTATCCGGCTTCAAGCTGCCGGACCTGGCAGAACGGGCCTGAGCGGAGGTGCGCGGGGCTGAAGGGCGCCGCGCACGACAGTCTTGAGCGAGAGGCGCGACATGCAGGCAACTGGCGTCTGGTCGTTGCAGCCGTTGGCCGACATGTCGGCGGCGGAGTTCCGCGACTGGCAGGCTCTGCTGGAAGAACGCACCGGCGTTGTAGTCAACGAACAACGCCGGACCTTCCTGCAGACCAGCCTGGGCGCGCGCATGCGCGAGCTGGGCATCGGCGACTACGCCAGCTACTACCGCCAGGTCACCGACGGCCCGCGGGGCGCGGTGGAGTGGTCGAACCTGCTGGACCGCCTGACCGTCCAGGAAACCCGCTTCTTCCGCCACCTTGCGTCCTTCGAGCTGCTCGCCGGCTACGTCCGCGAGCGCCTGCCGGCGCTGGGGCGGCCGCTGGCGTTGTGGAGCGTGGGCTGTTCCAGCGGCGAGGAGCCGTACTCGCTGGCCATGGTGGTCGCCGAGGCGCTGCGCGAGCTGGAACTGCCGTCGCTGTATGGGGTGAGCGGCACCGACATCAGCCTCAGCGCCCTGGGCAAGGCCCGCGAGGCGCTGTACCCGGCGCGCAAGCTGGCGGATGTCGAGGACGAACTGCGGCAACGCTATTTCCGGGAAGAGGCCGACGGCCGCTACCGGGTGCGACCCGAGCTGGCCGAGCGGGTGTGCTGTACGCGATTGAACGTGCTGGACCTGGGGCAGGCGCCCATGTCCGGCCTGGACGTGATCTTCTGTCAGAACCTGCTGATCTACTTCCGCCGCTGGCGGCGCCGGGACATCCTCAACCGCCTGGCCGAGCGCCTGGCGCCGGGTGGGCTGCTGGTGATAGGCGTTGGCGAGGTTGCCGAATGGCAGCACCCGGACCTGGTGCCGGTGGCCGACGAGCGGGTTCTGGCCTTTACCCGGAAGGGATGACACAGACACATGAGTGGAGTGGCTATGGGTGATCGGCACGATTATGTCGCCCTGGAATGGGTGAAAGGCGAGATCGCCGAGACCCTCAAGCAGGCGCGGCAGGCCCTGGAGGCGTTCGTCGAGAACCCGCAGGACCCCACGCGCATGGGTTTCTGCCTGGCCCACGTCCACCAGGTGCGGGGCACCCTGCAGATGGTGGAGTTCTATGGCGCCGCCCTGCTCGCCGAGGAAATGGAGCAGCTCACCCAGGCGCTGATCGACCAGCGCGTGCCCAGCCAGGGCGAGGCCCTGGAAGTGCTGATGCAGGCCATCCTGCAGCTGCCGGTGTACCTGGACCGCATCCAGAGCGCGCGCCGCGACCTGCCGATGGTGGTGCTGCCGCTGCTCAACGACCTGCGCGCCGCCCGCGGCGAGAAGCTGCTCTCGGAAACCAGCCTGTTCGCCCCCGACCTGTCCGGCGGCAAGCCGCTGCTGCCCCACGACGCCCTGGCGCGCCTGCGCACCTCCGAGCTGCCGACGCTGCTGCGCAAGCTGCGGCAGATGCTGCAGGTGGCGCTGGTCGGGGTGATCCGCAACCAGGACCTGCCGACCAACCTGGGCTACATGGCGCGGGTCTTCGCCCGCCTCGAATCGCTGTGCAAGGAGGCCCCGCTGGGTCGCCTGTGGACCATCGCCTCGGCCATGGTCGAGGGCCTGGCCAACGGCAGCATCGCCAACGGCACCACGGTGCGCAACCTGCTGCGCCAGGTCGACCGCGAGTTCAAGCGCCTGGTCGAGGAGGGCGCAGACGGGATGAACCAGGCGGCGCCCGACGAACTGGTGAAGAACCTGCTGTTCTATGTGGCCAAGGCGTCCGACCAGTCGCCCAAGGTGCGCGAGGTCAAGGACGAGTACCGTCTCGACGAGGCGCTGCCCGGCGCCGCCGTGGTGGACGAGGAGCGCGCCCGCCTGGCCGGCCCGGACCGCGACGCCATGCGCTCGGTGGTCGGCGCCCTGTGCGAGGAACTGGTGCGGGTCAAGGACAGCCTCGACCTCTTCGTGCGCAGCGACCGCTCCTCGGTGGCGGACCTCCAGGCCCTGGTGACGCCGCTCAAGCAGATCGCCGACACCCTGGCGGTGCTCGGCTTCGGCCAGCCGCGCCGGGTGATCCTCGACCAGCTCGAAGTGGTCGGCGCCCTGGCCGACCGGCGCCGCGAGCCCAGCGACGCCACCCTGATGGACGTCGCCGGCGCGCTGCTCTACGTCGAGGCCACCCTGGCCGGCATGGCCGGGCCCAGCGAGGATCACGGCGACGAGGAGAGCCGCCTGCCGACCACCGACGTGGCGCAGATCCACCAGGTGGTGATCAAGGAGGCGCGCAACGGCCTGGAGCTGGCCAAGGACGCCATCATCGAGTTCATCGCCTCGCAGTGGAACCACGAGCACCTGGCGCGGGTGCCGGAACTGCTGACCCAGGTCCGCGGTGGCCTGGAAATGATCGACCAGGGGCGCGCGGCCCGACTGCTGGAGGCCTGCAACCGCTACATCCAGGAACAGCTGCTGGCGCGCCAGGCGGTGCCGGACTGGCACAGCCTGGACACCCTGGCCGACGCCATCACCGGCGTCGAGTACTACCTCGAACGCCTCTCCGAGGACCAGGGCAGCTCCGGCGAGCTGATCCTCGACGTCGCCGAGGAGAGCCTGGAGCAGTTGGGCTATCCGCTCAAGCCGCGGCCTTCCATCCTCGACATGCCGACGCCCGACGCCCCGGCGGACGAGGCGCTGGCGGAAATCGACCTGCTGGCGAGCAGCGCCGCCGCCGACGTGCTGGCGGAACAGGGCGTCGTCGACGAGCTGCAGGCGCCGGACGACATAGTGCCCGAGGCCGCCCAGGCCTTCGCCGCCGAGCCCGGCTGGGAATCGGCCAATGCCGGCGATCTCGCCCAGCCCGGCGACGAACTGGCGTGGGACCTGCCGGCCACCGAGGAAGCGGCGCCGATCCGCGAGGACGTCGAGGCGTCGTTGCTGGTCTCCGACGACAACTGGACCCTCGCCGAGCCCGAGACGCCGGCGCTCGACGATGCCGGCGTCGACTTCAGCCTGGACGCGCCGCTGGAATCGCCCGCCGAGCCGGTGGAGCCGAGCTGGTCGCTGGACGAGAGCCTGTCCCTGGACAGCCTGGAGCCGCTGCCCGGTTCCGAAGTGGCGCCCGCAGCCCCGGGCCTGGCGGCCGCAGGCGATTCCTGGACCCTCGACGACCTGCCGGCCCTGGATGCCGCCGCGAGCCCCGCAGCCGCGGAAGGCGAAATCCAGTGGACGCTGGACGAAGAAACCCCCTCCACCTCTGACACCTCGTGGAGCCTGGACGACCTGCCGGCACTGGATGCCGGTGCCGAGCCGCAAACCAACCCGTCGGCGCCGGCCAGCGAACTCGAATGGGACCTGGCGTTCGACGCGCCGCAACCCGGCGATAGCGCACCGGGCCTGGGCGAGTGGAGCCTGGAACCCCTCGCCGACGAGCCGCCGGCGAGCGACGAACTGCCCGCGCTGGAGCTGGATGCCCCGTTCGATGCGCCTGGGTCATCTCTGGAAGAACTGCCCGAGCTAGCGGCCCCGGACCTTGACGAGGCCCCGGCCAGCGAGCAGCCCAGCGCCGCGGACCAGGCCTGGGAAGACCTGGACATGGCCGCGCTGGACCTGCCCGAGGTCGAGCTGCCATCACCGCCGATCGAGCCCGAGGCCGAGCCGGAGGAGGCGAAGCCGCTGTCCCTGGCCGAGGTGATGGCCACCCCGGCCCAGGCGATCAACCCGCCGGCCCGCGAGGTGCCGCCCAGCCTGCTGCCGCCGCCGGCCGACGAGGAACCGGTGGACGAGGAGCTGCGCGAGGTCTTCATCGAAGAGGCCGGCGAGGTCCTGGAAACCATCAACGAATACCTGCCGCGCTGGCAGGCCGACGTCGACGATCGCGAAGCGCTGACCGAGATCCGCCGCGCCTTCCACACCCTCAAGGGCAGCGGGCGCATGGTCCGGGCGCTGGTGGTCGGCGAACTGGCCTGGTCCATCGAGAACCTGCTCAACCGCGTACTCGACCGCAGCATCGCGGCCAGCGCGCCGGTGCTGCAGGTAGTCGGCGACGTGGTGGCGCTGATGCCGTCGCTGGTGGACGAGTTCGCCGCCAGCGCGCAGCGTCAGCGCGACGATGTCGACCAGCTCGCCGCCACCGCCCACGCCCTGGCCAAGGGCGAACCGGTGCCGCCGCCGGAAGGCGGGGAAACACCAGCGGTCGAAGAAGTGGCGCTGGAGCCGGCGGTCGAAGCCGCGGTCCTGGACGAAGGCCTCGACCCGCAATTGCTGGAAATCTTCCGCAACGAGGCCGAAGCCCACCTGGAAACCCTCGGCGGCTTCCTCGCCGACTGCGACCGCGAGCTGCCCCAGCCGGTCACCGACGACCTGCAGCGTGCCCTGCACACCCTCAAGGGCAGCGCGCACATGGCCGGCATCCTGCCGATCGCGGAAATCGCCACGCCGCTGGAGCGGCTGGTGAAGGAGTTCAAGACCAATCTGCTGCAGGTCGACCTGCGCGAGGCCGAGCTGTTGCGCGAGGCCGAGCGCCTGCTCAGGGTGGGTCTGCAACAACTGGACGCCGGCCGTCCGCTGGCGCACATCGACGGCGGCGACGAGTTGCTGCAGCGCATCGCCCAGGTCCAGCAGGAGCGCCTGGAGGCCGCGGAGGCCAAGCGCCGCGGCGAAAGCGGCGAGAGTGGCGGCGATCCGCAGATGCTCAGCCTGTTCCTCGCCGAGGGCATGAACATCCTGCTGGACGCCGAGGACCTGCTCGGCCGCTGGCGCGAACACCCCCACGAAGGCCAGGAGCTGGGCGCCCTGCACGAGGAGCTGGCGACACTGGCCAAGGGCGCGCAGCAGGCCGAGCTGCCGCAGATGGCCGAACTCTGCGAGGCGCTGCTGGCCGTCTACGGCGCGGTGCAACAGGGCCGGCTGGCGGTGAGCGACGACTTCTTCGGCGCCGCCGAAGACGCCCACGAGGCGCTGATCGGCATGATGGACCAGGTGGCCGCGGCGTTGCAGGTCAGCGCCTGCCCGCAACAGGTCGAGGCCCTGCAGCGCCTGCTCCAGGCGCCTGCGGTGGAGGCCGACGAGGCACCCGTGTCGGTGCAGGCGGAGGCCGACGGCGAGAGCGATCTCATCGACCTCGACCAGCTCACCGCCGACGATTTCCCGCTGGAGGACGAAGAGCTGCTGCTCGACCGCCCCACCGCGCCGGAAGACCTGCCCGAGGACCTGCAATGGTCGGCGGCGCCTCCGCCCGCAGAGGCGCAGGAGCCCACGCCGGTCGAGCCGGAAGACGTTCGCGCGGCCAACCCCGTGCAGACGCTGGACGAGGAAATGGTGGCGATCTTCCTCGAAGAGGCCGTGGACATCCTCGACAGCGCCGGCCAGGCCCTGGCGCAGTGGAGCCAGGCCCCGGAGACGCCGGCGCCGCTGTCCACCCTGCAGCGCGACCTGCACACCCTCAAGGGTGGCGCGCGCATGGCCGAGATCCGCGAGATCGGCGACCTGTCCCATGAACTGGAATCGCTCTACGAAGGCCTGCTCGACCAGCGCTTCCAGGCCGGCCCCGGCCTGGCCGGGCTGCTCCAGGCCTGTCACGACTGCCTGGCGCAGCAGCTCGACCAGCTGCAGGCCGGGCAGCCGCTGACCGACCCGGACGCGCTGATCCAGCGCATCCGCGCCTTCCGCCAGAACCCCGAGACGGCCTTGACCGCCGCGCCGGCCGAGCCGCAGCCCGAAGCCGAAGCCGAAGCCGAGCCGCTGGCGGACGAGCCGCCGCTGCCGATCGTCGACGAGAGCGAATCCGAGCCCGAGCCCGAGCCCGAGCAGGAGCCGGAGACCGAAGGCACGGCGCCCGAGGCGGTCGACCCGGTGCTGGAGGAAATCGACCTCGCCACCTTCCTCCATGAGGCGGAAAGCGATCCCAGCGCCCAGGCCCTGGAGCAGTCCGACGACGTCGAGCCCGCGGCGGAACCGGCGTTCGAACCGCTGGAAGTGCACGACCAGGAATTGGTGGACATCTTCCTCGAAGAAGGCTTCGACATCCTGGAAAGCGCGGCCGGCGCGTTGCAGCGCTGGATGGGCAACGTCGACAACGGCGTCGAGCTCGAAGCCCTGCAGCGTGACCTGCATACCCTCAAGGGCGGCGCGCGCATGGCCGAGATCCGCCCCATCGGCGACCTCGCCCACGAACTGGAATACCTCTACGAAGGCCTCTGCGGCGGGCGCCTGCGCGCCAGCGACGGGCTCTTCGCCCTGCTCCAGCGCTGCCACGACCGCCTGGCGGAAATGCTCGAGGCGGTGCAGGGCCGGCGGCCGGTTCCCGAGGGCGAGTCGCTGATCGCGGCGATCCGCGACTTCCGCGCCAACCCCGACGAACAGCTGAGCATGCCCAGCAGCGTCAGCCTGCAGCCGCTGGTGCCGTCGCTGCTGGCCGGCGATGAGCCGGCGGCGGACATCATCGACATCTTCCTGGAAGAGGCCGACGACCTGCTCGAAGGCATGGAGCACGCCCTGGGCCGCTGGGACGCCGATGGCGACCACGGCGCCCTCGACGAGCTGCTGCGCATCCTCCACACCCTCAAGGGCGGTGCGCGGCTGGCCGGGCAGAACGCCCTCGGCGACCTCGCCCACGACCTCGAGGAGCACCTCACCGAAGCCCAGCGCCAGGGCGCGCCCTGGCCGGACAGCCTGCTGCTCGACGTGCAGTCGGGCTTCGACGGCCTGCAGAACGAAGTGGACCACCTGCGCCAGCAGGTCGGCGAGGCCGATGCCGCCGCGGAAAGCGCCGAGGCCGTCACGCCGCCGCCCGCCAGCGAGCCGGAGCCGGTCGAGCCGCCGCTGCCGGTCCTGGCCGCCGGCGCCATCATGGCCGTCGCCGAGCCGCCGCGCAGCGAGGCGCCCAAGGTCCTGCCCTTCGTCCAGCGCGCCCAGGAGGCCGCGCAGCAGGCCGCCGCGCGGCGCGCCCCGCAGGAGCTGGTGAAGGTCCCGGCGCCGCTGCTGGAGAACCTGGTCAACCTGGCCGGCGAAACCTCCATCTTCCGGGGCCGCGTCGAGCAACAGGTGAGCGACGTCGGCTCCACCCTCACGGAGATGGACGCCACCATCGAGCGGGTGCGCGACCAGTTGCGCCGCCTCGACACCGAGACCCAGGCGCAGATCCTCTCGCGCCACCAGGCCGACGCCGAGCGCGCCGGCTACGAGGACTTCGACCCGCTGGAGATGGACCGCTACTCGCAGCTGCAGCAGCTGTCCCGCGCGCTGTTCGAGTCCGCCTCCGACCTGTTCGACCTCAAGGAAACCCTGGCCGCGAAGAACCGCGACGCCGAGACCCTGCTGCTGCAGCAGGCGCGGGTCAACACCGAGCTGCAGGAAGGCCTGATGCGTACCCGCATGGTGCCCTTCGACCGCCTCGTGCCGCGCCTGCGGCGCATCGTCCGGCAGGTCGCCGGCGAGCTGGGCAAGCAGGTGGAGTTCATCGTCGGCAACGCCGAAGGGGAAATGGACCGCACCGTGCTGGAGCGCATAGTCGCCCCCCTGGAGCACATGCTGCGCAACGCCGTCGACCACGGCATCGAATCCGCCGACGCGCGCCGCGCCGCCGGCAAGCCGGAGGCCGGCAGCATCCGCCTGGAGCTGGGCCGCGAGGGGGGCGACATCCTCCTCAGCCTGGCCGACGACGGCGGCGGCATCCGCCTCGACGCGGTGCGCCGCAAGGCCGTCGAACGCGGCCTGATGGCGGCCGATGCCGAGCTTTCCGACCACGAGGTGCTGCAGTTCATCCTCGAAGCCGGCTTCAGCACCGCCGAGAAGCTCACGCAGATTTCCGGGCGCGGCGTCGGCCTGGACGTGGTCAACGCCGAGGTCAAGCAGCTCGGCGGCTCCATGAGCATCCACTCGGAGACGGGGCAGGGCACCCGCTTCGCCATCCGCCTGCCCTTCACCGTATCGGTGAACCGCGCGCTCATGGTGCTTTCCGGCGAGGACCTGTACGCCGTGCCGCTGAACACCATCGAGGGCATCGTGCGCGTCTCGCCCTACGAGCTGGAGGCCCTCTACGAGGAGGGCGGCAGGCAGGGCCATGCGCCGCACTTCGAATATGCCGGGCAGGACTACGAGCTGAAATACCTGGGCGATCTGCTGAACAACGGCCAGCAGCCCAAGCTGGTGGGCCAGTCGCTGCCGTTGCCGGTGATCCTGGTGCGCTCCGCGGAACACGCGGTGGCGGTGCAGGTGGACGCCCTGGCCGGCTCCCGCGAGATCGTGGTGAAGAGCCTGGGCGCGCAGTTCGCCGGGGTTAGCGGCATCTCCGGGGCGACCATCCTCGGCGACGGCCGCGTGGTGGTGATCCTCGACCTGCTGGCGACCATCCGCGCCCGCCTGGCCAGCCTCGCCCTGCATGCCCAGCCGCGCCGCGCGCTGCCCAATGCGCCGCAGGCGGACAGCGAGCAGCAGCGCCCGACCCTGGTCATGGTGGTGGACGACTCGGTCACCGTGCGCAAGGTCACCAGCCGCCTGCTGGAACGCAACGGCATGAACGTGCTGACCGCCAAGGACGGGGTGGACGCCATCGCCCAGCTGCAGGAACACAAGCCCGACATCATGCTGCTGGACATCGAGATGCCGCGCATGGACGGCTTCGAGGTGGCCACCCTGGTGCGCCACGACGAGCGCCTGAAGGACCTGCCGATCATCATGATCACCTCGCGCACCGGCGAGAAGCACCGCGAGCGGGCCCTGGCCATCGGCGTCAACCGCTACCTGGGCAAGCCCTACCAGGAGTCCGAGCTGCTCGACAGCATCCAGGCGCTGGTGACCGTCCATGCCTGAGCAGAGCGGCGCAAGGATCGCGATCATCGCCGACACCTCGCTGCAGCGCCACGTGCTGCAGCAGGCGCTGGCCGGGCATGGCTACCAGGTGGTGCTCAACGCCGACCCCGGGCGCCTGGACGAGGCCCAGTTGGCCGCCTGCGAGACCGACCTGTGGCTGGTCGACCTGGCCCAGCAGGAGGACACGCCGCTGCTCGACAACCTGCTGGAGCAGGCCCAGGTGCCGGTGCTGTTCGGCGAGGGCCATGCCCCCGAGCGGCTTTCCGAGCACTATCCGCGCTGGGAACGGCGCCTGGTGGGCAAGCTGCGGCGCCTGGTGGGCGACCCCAGCGCCAATGTCGGCCAGAGCCTGGAGGCGCTGCTGAGCGAGGCCCAGCGGCCCAACCGCATCGCCTTGCCCGACGACCTGGCGGCCTCGCCGCTGCAGGTGGGCGAGCCGGCGCGCCAGGTCTGGCTGCTGGCCGCATCCCTGGGCGGCCCGGCGGCGGTCAAGGCGTTCCTCGATGCGCTGCCGGGCGGCCTGCCGCTGGCCTTCCTCTATGCCCAGCACATCGCCCCGTCGTTCGAGCAGAGCCTGCCGCAGGCGGTGGGGCGGCATAGCCAGTGGCGCGTCAACCTCGCCCGCGACGCCGACTGGCTGCGCTGCGGCGAAGTGGTGGTGGTGCCGGTGCAGCACGAGCTGGGCTTCGCCGAGGATGGCCGCATGCGCCTGGGCCAGCGGGCCTGGCCGGAGCCCTACAGCCCGTCCATCGATCAGATGATGCTCAACCTCGCCCAGCAGTTCGGCAGCCGCTGCGGGGTGATAGTCTTCAGCGGCATGTGCAGCGACGGCAGCGCCGCGGCCGCCTACGTGCGCCGCCAGGGCGCCGAGATCTGGACGCAGCGCGCGGACGGCTGCGCCTGCTCGAGCATGCCCGACAGCCTGCGCGAGGGCGGCTACAGTACCTTCTCGGCCGATCCGCGCGAGCTCGCCGCGGCGCTGGTCGAACACCTGGCCGCGCAGTGTGCGGCCACTGGAGTGGAGTCATGAGTGATCTTTCCCTGCCGCAGGAAGCCCCTGTGAACGGCACCCCTGCCAACCTCGGCGCCGACGAGGCGCCCGCCAGCCTGACCGGGCTGCTGGTGCCCCTGGCCGACCGCACCCTGCTGCTGCCCAACGTGGCCGTGGCCGAACTGATCGCCTACCGCGCGCCCCAGGCGCAGCCGGGCCTGCCGGCCTGGTACCTGGGCCAGGTGGCCTGGCGCGACCTGCGCCTGCCGCTGCTGTCCTTCGAGGCGGCTTCCGGCGGCGCGGCCCAGGTCGGCCCAGGGGCGCGGGTCATCATCCTCAACGCCCTGGGCGGACGGCCCCACGTGAAGTTCCTGGCGCTGCTGGCCCAGGGCATCCCGCGTTCGCTCAAGGTCGGTCCCGAGCTGCCTCGCGCCGAGGCCGAGCTGGCGCCGCTGGAACTGGCGGCGGTGAGCGTCGGCGACGACCTGGTGCGCATCCCCGACCTGGTGGCGCTGGAGCAGAAGCTCGCCGACGCCGGGCTGATCTGAGCCCTCGGCCATGGCGCTGCGTCACGCCTGGCTGGGCGATGGCTGCGAAGTGGCCAGCGCGGCGCTGAGC
Source organism: Pseudomonas sp. M1 (assembly GCF_022760135.1). Classification (NCBI taxonomy): domain Bacteria; kingdom Pseudomonadati; phylum Pseudomonadota; class Gammaproteobacteria; order Pseudomonadales; family Pseudomonadaceae; genus Pseudomonas; species Pseudomonas sp. M1. The sequence continues at coordinate 6,289,023 of NZ_CP094343.1, read as the reverse complement.
GGGCACCGCTTCGACAAGCACAGCCACGACGAATTCGTCATCAGCGCCAACCTCTGCGGCAGCGAGGATATCTGGCTGGACGGCCGCAGCTTCCAGGCCGGCGCCGGCGACATCACTCTCTACAACCCGGGGCAGATCCAGGGCGGCGGCGCCGCCGACGGCCAGCCCTGGCGCTTCGTCAGCCTCTACCTGCCGGAAGCCGTGCTGGCCGAGAGCCTGGGCCTGCGGCGCCTGGCCTTCGAACGGCCGCTGCTGACGCATCTACAACTGGCTGGGGAACTGGCCCGGGCGGTGGAGCTGGCCCTTTCCGGCGATACCTTCCTGCGCGAGCGCGGCGAGGAGTGCCTGACCCTGGCGCTGGCCGAACTGGCGCGGCACGCGGGCACCCGTCCTCCGGCCACGGCAGCCCTTGGCCGGCGCCCGGTGGAGCGCCTGCAGGAACTGCTCGCCGCCAACCTCGCCGAGCCGCTGAGCCTGGAGGCCATGGCGCAGCAGGTGCAGGTCTCCAGGTTCCACCTGCTGCGGGCCTTCAAGCAGCACACCGGGATGAGCCCCCGGCAGTGGGCCATGCAACTGCGCACCCGGCGCGCGCTGGCGCTGCTGCGGGCAGGCGTCGCCGTGGGCGATGCCGCCCATGCCCTGGGTTTTGCCGACCAGAGCCACCTGACCCGCCACTTCCGCAGCGCCTACGGCATCAGCCCCGGCCGCTACCAGCGCACGCTGCGCGGCTGAAGCGGCGCAATCCGGTTCAAGTTTTTCCGCCATCGCCTGGGGAGAATGGGCGCATTCCCGCTTTCCGGAGTCCCGCCCCATGCTCGCCATCTTCCTTGCCGCCCTGCTGTTCGGCTTCGCCTTCAACATCTCGCCGGGGGCGGTGTTCAGCGAAACCCTGCGCCGTGGCCTGACCGGCGGTTTCCGCACGGCGCTGCTGGTGCAGCTCGGTTCGTTGATCGGCGATGCGGTCTGGGCGCTGCTGGGGCTGACCGGCCTGGCCCTGCTGCTGGCCCACGAGCAGGTGCGCGTGCCCCTGACCCTGGCCTGCGCCGGCTACCTGGCCTGGCTCGGCATCCAGGGCCTGCGCGACGCCTGGCGCCCGCCGCTGGACGACCTGGAGGCGGCCACCAGCGCCGGCAACGCCTTCGCCTCCGGGGCGGCCATCTCGCTGTCCAACCCGAAGAACGTGGTCTACTGGGGCGCGCTGGGCAGCGCCCTGGCCGGCATCGTCGAAGGCGCCCCGAGCCAGGCGCAGTCGCTGGTGTTCTTCGCCGGTTTCATGCTCTCGTCGCTGATCTGGTGCTTCCTCTGCGCCGGCCTGGTGGACTGGCTGCGGCGCAACACCTCGTTGTTCTGGCACCGCGTCAGCTACGCCGGCTGCGGCCTGCTGCTGCTCGGCCTGGCCGGATTGGCGCTGCGCGGGCTTTGAGGGCGCGCGTCTGGCGCGCCAATCGCTACGGCGATGGGTATCGCTTCGCTCAACCCATCCTACGGGGCTTCGAACCCACCTGTAGGAGCGGATTCATCCGCGATCCGGCCGACGGGCCGGTTCCGGGATATCGCGGACGGAGTCCGCTCCTACGCTGCGCCAACCGCGGCGTTCCCCTGTAGGAGCGCGCCCTGCGCGCGAACCGCGGGCATGGCCCGCCACGATGGGGCCGGGGAGGCACGGTCGCAGGACCTTGGCCGTGATAGCCGAAGGTTCCGGCGGCTACCTCAGAAATCGCCCCACAGCTGCTGCGCCACGCTCAGTGCCACCACCGGCGCGGTCTCGGTGCGCAGCACCCGCGGGCCCAGGCGGGCGGCGTGGAAGCCGGCGGCCCTGGCCTGTTCCACCTCGGCGTCGCTCAGGCCGCCTTCCGGGCCGATGAGGAAGGCCAGGCTGCCCGGGCGGGCGTGGCTGGCCAGGGGTTCGGCCACCGGGTGCAGGACCAGCTTGAGGTCCGCTTCGGTGGCCTGCAGCCATTCGGCGAGGCTGATGGGCGCGTCTATCTGCGGCAGCACCGAGCGGCCGCATTGCTCACAGGCGCTGATGGCGATCTGGCGCCAGTGGGCGGTGCGCTTGTCGGCGCGTTCGTCCTTCAGGCGCACTTCGCAGCGTTCGCTGACGATCGGGGTGATCCGCGCGGCGCCCAGTTCGGTGGCCTTCTGGATCGCCCAGTCCATGCGCTCGCCGCGCGACAGGCCCTGGCCCAGATGCAGGCGCAGCGGCGACTCGGCCAGGCCGGCGAAGCTTTCGCGCAGCTCCACGCGCACGTTCTTCTTGCCCACCTCCACCAGTTCGCCGAGGAATTCCTGGCCGGAACCGTCGAACAACTGCACGGCATCGCCGGCGGCATGCCGCAGCACGCGGCCGATGTAATGGGCCTGGGCCTCGGGCAGCTCGTGCTGGCCGAGGGAGAGGGGGGCGTCGATGAAGAAGCGGGAAAGGCGCATAGGAAACAAAGCCGCTGAAGGCTGGAGGCTGAACGAAGAGCGGCATGGTGCAGCCCGCTTTGCATTTCGTCCAGCCTCCAGCCTCCAGCCTCCAGCCTCCAGCGCTCTTCTCGGCTCTCAGCCGCTAGCCCGGATCCCGATGATCCGGATACAGCCCGCTGACCGCCACGCTCACCGAGTCCCGGCAGGCGATGTCGATGCCTTCGCTGGCCACTTCGGCGAGGAAGTCGATTTCCTCCGGGGTGATCACGTAGGGCGGCAGGAAGTACACCACGTTGCCCAGCGGGCGCAGCATGGCGCCGCGCTCCAGGGCGTGCTGGTAGACCTTCAGGCCGCGGCGCTCCTGCCAGGGGTAGGCTGCGCGGCTGGTCCTGTCCTGGACCATCTCGATGGCCAGGGCCATGCCGGTCTGACGGACCTCGGCCACGTGGGGATGGTCGGCCAGGTGCGCGGTGGCCGAGGCCATGCGCGCGGCCAGGGCCTTGTTGGCCTCGATCACGTTGTCCTGCTCGAAGATGTCGAGGGTCGCCAGGGCCGCGGTGCAGGCCAGCGGGTTGCCGGTGTAGGTGTGCGAATGCAGGAAGGCGCGCAGGGTGGCGTAGTCGTCGTAGAAGGCCTGGTAGACCTTGTCGGTGGTGAGCACCGCAGCCATCGGCAGATAGCCGCCGGTCAACGCCTTGGACAGCACCAGGAAGTCCGGGGTGATGCCGGCCTGCTCGCAGGCGAACATGCTGCCGGTGCGGCCGAAGCCGACGGCGATCTCGTCGTGGATCAGGTGCACGCCGTAGCGGTCGCAGGCTTCGCGCAGCAGCTTGAGGTACACCGGGTGGTACATGCGCATGCCGCCGGCCCCCTGGATCAGCGGCTCGACGATGACAGCGGCGACTTCCCGGTGATGCTGTTCCAGGGTGCGCTCCATGTGCTCGAACATGGCCCGCGAATGGGCTTCCCAGCTCTCGCCCTCGGCGCGCAGGTAGCAGTCCGGGCTGGGCACCTTGAGGGTGTCGAGCAGCAGCGACTTGTAGGTCTCGGTGAACAGTGCCACGTCGCCCACCGACATCGCCGCCACGGTTTCGCCGTGGTAGCTGTTGGTCAGGGTGACGAAGCGCTTCTTCGCCGGCTGGCCGCAGTTCTGCCAGTAGTGGTAGCTCATCTTCAGCGCCACCTCGATGCCGGAGGAGCCGTTGTCGGCGTAGAACACCCGCGACAGGCCCTCGGGCGTGAGGCGCACCAGGCGCTCGGACAGCTCGACCACAGGCGCATGGGTGAAGCCGGCGAGGATCACGTGCTCCAGCTGGTCGACCTGGTCCTTGATGCGCTGGTTGATGCGCGGGTTGGCGTGGCCGAAGACGTTCACCCACCAGGAGCTGACCGCGTCCAGGTAGCGCTTGCCCTCGAAGTCCTCCAGCCACACGCCCTTGCCGCGGCGGATGGGGATGACCGGCAGGCGCTCGTGGTCTTTCATCTGGGTGCAGGGGTGCCAGAGCACCTCCAGGTCGCGCTGCATCCACTCGGCGTTCAGGTCCATGGAAGGTCTCCTCTTGAAGTCGTCGGGCAAGCCTATGCAATGGGACATGGACGGACAAGGCGCGCGCCGCGACACACGGCAGAGGGTGGCATCTGGCCGGCCACTGGGCGCTGGCGTATGCTGCGCGCCTTCGCACCATGTTGGGGGATGCACGATGAAGATTCGATGGCTGCGCGCGGCCTCGCTGCTGGCGCTGGCGGCGTTCAGCGCGTTCGCGCTGGGCAAGGACAAACAGCCGACCGCGATCGTGGTCGGCGGCGGGCTGGCCGGCCTCAGCGCCGCCTATGAACTGCAGCAGTCGGGCTGGCAGGTCACCCTGCTGGAGGCCAAGCCGCAGATCGGCGGGCGCTCGGGCCTGGCCACCAGCGAATGGCTGGGCAACGCCAAGGCCCAGCCGACCCTCAACGGCTACCTGGACACCCTCAAGCTGAAAGCGGTGCCGGCGCCGGAATTCGTGCGTACCCCCAGCTACCTGATCGACGGCGTCTACTACAGCTCCGCCGACCTGAAGCAGAAGATGCCCGCCGTGGCCGCCGACCTGGAGCGCTTCGAGAAGTCGCTGAACGATCTCTCGGCGTCCATCGACGACCCGCTCGACCCGCTGGCCAACAAGACCCTGTTCGCCCTCGACCAGCTCAACGTCGCCCGCTGGCTGGACAAGCTGAACCTGTCGCCGACCGCGCGCCTGCTGGTCAACCAGCGCATCCGCTCGCACTATGACGAGCCCTCGCGCCTGTCGCTGCTGTACCTCGCCCAGCAGGGCCGGGTGTACCGCAACGTCGACGACCGCGACCTGCGCGCCGCGCGCCTGCCGGGCGGCAGCCAGGTACTGGCCCAGGCCTTCGTCAAGCAGTTGAAGACCATCAAGACCAACGCCCGCGTCAGCGCCATCGTGCAGGACAAGGACGGCGTCACCGTCAAGGCCGGCAGCACCGGCTACAGCGCCGACTACGTGGTGCTCGCCGTGCCTCTGCGCGCCCTGGCCCAGATCCAGCTGACCCCGGGGCTCAACGCCAGGCAGCAGGAAGCGCTGAAGAACACCAACTACGGCTGGCGCGACCAGATCCTGCTGAAGTTCAAGCGCCCGGTGTGGGACGACAAGTCGCGCCTGTCCGGCGAGATCTACAGCGACCAGGGCCTGGGTATGATCTGGGTCGAGCCCGCGCTCAAGGGCGGCGCCAACGTGCTGATCAACCTCTCCGGCGACAACGCCCGCGTGCTGCAGGCCTTCGGCGACCGGCAGATGGTCGACCAGGTGCTGATCCGCATGAACAAGTACTACCCGAAGATGCGCGGCGCCTATTCCGGCTACGAAATGCGCCGCTACAGCACCGACGTCAGCACCGGCGGCTCCTACCTGGCCTACGGCCCGGGGCAGATCAGCCGCTTCTGGCGCGCCTGGGAACAGCCGCTGCCGCGCGTCGCCTTCGCCGGCGAGCACACCGACGCGCTCTACCCGGGCACCATCGAGGGCGCCCTGCGCAGCGGCAAGCGCGCCGCCGCGCAACTGCGCGACCTGGCCGACGGCAAGAACGTCAGCATCCCCGCGCCGGCCAAGGCCAGCGAAGCGCCGGCGGCGCCGGCCGCGGGCGAGGGCAAGAAGAAGGGCGCGTTCTCCTGGTTCACCGACATGTTCTGAGCCGCGGCTCCCGCCACTGCCTGTGAAAAAGGGGCGCCTTCCAGCGCCCTTTTTCTTTGGCGGCGAATAATTCCCGCGCCCGGGGTGTTATCTCGAACGAGGCACAGAAGGCTCTGGAATGCTCGTTAGCCAGCGAAGCTATCTTGTGAATCGATGTTTCAAAGCAGTAATTTCCACTTTTATCCGATCGTTTTGCCGCTAGTCTTGATGCTCCGGCTTTATCAGGAAACCTTTCGATGCAATGGCGTAATTCGCCCTCCCGTTACGGTCTGGTCAGTCTCTTCCTGCACTGGGGCAGCGCCCTGGTGGTCTTCGGCCTGTTCGGCCTGGGCCTGTGGATGCGCGAGCTGGACTACTACGACACCTGGTATCACCGCGCCCCGGAAATCCACAAGAGCATCGGCATCCTGCTGGCCATCGCCCTGATCGTGCGCATCGCCTGGCGCTTCCTCAGCCCGCCGCCGCCGGCCCCGGCCAACCATGGCGCGCTGACGCGCAAGGCCAGCAAGCTCGGCCACCTGGCGCTGTACGGGCTGCTGATCGCGGTGATCGTCGCCGGTTACCTGATTTCCACCGCCGAGGGCAAACCCATCAGCGTGTTCGGCTGGTTCGACGTGCCGGCGACCCTGAGCGGGCTGCCCGAGCAGGCCGACACCGCCGGCGCCATCCACCTGTACCTGGCCTGGGCCCTGGTGGTCTTCGCCGTACTGCACGCCCTGGCGGCGCTCAAACACCATTTCCTCGACCGCGATGCGACCCTCACGCGCATGCTCGGCCGTTCCACGGATTGACCCCACCTAGCACCATATGGAGATCACCATGCTGAAGAAGACCTTCGCCGCCCTGGCCCTGGGTACCGCCCTGTTCAGCGCCGGCCAGGCCATGGCCGCCGACTACAAGATCGACAAGGAAGGCCAGCACGCCTTCATCGAGTTCCGCATCAAGCACCTGGGCTACAGCTGGCTGTACGGCCGCTTCGACGACTTCGACGGCGCCTTCACCTTCGACGAGAAGAACCCGGCCGCCGACAAGGTCAAGGTGACCATCAACACCAACAGCGTGAACACCAACCACGCCGAACGTGACAAGCACCTGCGTAGCGGCGACTTCCTCAACGTATCGAAGAACCCCACCGCGACCTTCGAGTCCACCGGCGTCAAGGCCGACGGCAAGAACGCCGAGATCACCGGCAACCTGACCCTCAACGGCGTGACCAAGCCGGTCACCATCAAGGCCGAGCTGGTCGGCCAGGGCGACGATCCGTGGGGCGGCTACCGCGCCGGCTTCCTCGGCACCACCACCCTGAAGCTGAAGGACTTCAACATCCAGCGCGACCTCGGCCCGGCTTCCCAGGAAGTCGAGCTGACGCTGTCGGTAGAGGGTGTGCGTCAATAAGACGCGGTTGCAGCGAAACGCCGGCGCAAGCCGGCGTTTTCGTTACTGCGGCAGCTCTTCCTGGGCGTCCAGGCAGCGTTGCAGCAGGTGCGCCATGCAGCGCTGCTCCTCGGCATCCAGCGGTGCAAAGAGCCTGTCATGGGTGCATGCGAGAATCGCCTGGGCCTGGGCATGGACGACCTTGCCGGCCTCGGTGAGGAACAGCTGGAAGCTGCGCTGGTCCCCCGGGTTGCGCTCGCGGCGGACCAGGCCGCGGCTCTCCATCTCGCGGACCTTGCGGGTGATCAGCGCCTTGTCGCGGCACATCTGCCGGCCGACGTCCTGCAGGTTGATGAGGCCCTCGGCCTCGGCGATCAGCTCCAGCAGACGGATGTCCGGCGGCGCCAGATCGATGCCCTGGGCGAGCAGGCCCATCTGCAGCTGGTTGCGCAGATGCTCGAAGAGCGCCATCAGGTTCTCTGGCAGGTCGGGATTCACGGGACGGGTCATGGCCTGGACGGGGTAAACGGAATGTAAAGCCGATTGATCGGCCGATTCATTTTCCTTATTTTAGTTGACGCTATCAACTTTATGACAAGCCGCTCACGCCGAATGGGAATCGTCTGAAGCGCCCGCCATGGGCTAAAACGTTTCAGGTGGTTACCGACAAGGCTTTCGGTCGTTTACAAACAAACCTGAATGTAAGTATTTTGCCAGCCTTTCCGGCCCGGCTGCCGCCGTGGTGCCGGATGCTTTCGCTTACGAGGACAACGATATGCAACGAACGCCAGCCAAGCGCGCCCTGGTTCCGGCCCTGCTCGTCGCCATGGCTACCCTTGCCGGTTGCGGCAAGAACGAGGCCCCGCAGCAGGCGCAGACCCCCGAGGTCGGCGTGGTGACCCTGCAGGCCCAGACGGTGCCGCTGAGCACCGAGCTGCCCGGCCGCACCACGGCGTTCCGGGTGGCCGAAGTCCGGCCGCAGGTCAACGGCATCATTCTCAAGCGCCTGTTCAAGGAAGGCAGCGACGTCAAGGAAGGCCAGCAGCTGTACCAGATCGACCCGGCCACCTACGAAGCCACCTACCAGAGCGCCAAGGCCAACCTGATGTCCACCCAGCAGCAGGCCGAGCGCTACAAGCTGCTGGTGGCCGACGAGGCGGTGAGCAAGCAGCAGTACGCCGATGCCCAGGCCGCCGCGCTGCAGGCCAAGGCCGCCGTCGACCAGGCGCAGATCAACCTGCGCTACACCAAGGTGCTGTCGCCCATCTCCGGGCGCATCGGCCGCTCGGCGGTGACCGAGGGCGCGCTGGTGACCAACGGCCAGGCCACCGCCATGGCCACGGTGCAGCAGCTCGACCCCATCTACGTCGACGTCACCCAGCCCTCCACTTCGCTGCTGCGCATGCGCCGCGAGCTGGCCGCCGGCAACCTGCAGAAGGCCGGCGACAACGCGGCCAAGGTCAAGCTGTTCCTCGAGGACGGTTCGGCCTACCCGCTGGAAGGCAGGCTGGAGTTCTCCGAGGTCTCGGTGGACCAGGGCACCGGCTCGGTGACCATCCGCGCGGTGTTCCCCAACCCCAGGCATGAGCTGCTGCCGGGCATGTTCGTGCATGCCGTGCTGCAGGAAGGGGTGAAGGACAAGGCCATCCTCGCGCCCCAGCAGGGCGTCACCCGCGACCTGCGCGGCCAGCCCACCGCCCTGGTGCTGGGCGCCGACGACAAGGTCGAGCTGCGCAACATCAAGACCGACCGCACCGTCGGCGCCTACTGGCTGGTCACCGAGGGCCTGAAGCCCGGCGACCGCCTGATCACCGAAGGCCTGCAGTACGTCCAGCCCGGCGCCAAGGCCAAGGCCGTGCCGGCGAAGAACGTCGCCCCCGCGCCTGAGGCCGGCAAGCCCGCCGCCTCGGACAGCCAGGGTTAACCAAGGGGTTTCGCAATGTCGAAGTTTTTCATTGACCGGCCTATCTTCGCCTGGGTTATAGCCCTGGTGATCATGCTGGCGGGCGGGTTGTCGATCCTCTCGCTGCCGGTGAACCAGTACCCGGCCATCGCCCCGCCGGCGATCGCCATCCAGGTCAGCTACCCGGGCGCCTCCGCGGAAACCGTGCAGGACACGGTGGTCCAGGTGATCGAGCAGCAGATGAACGGTCTCGACCATCTGCGCTACATCTCCTCGGAGAGCAACGCCGACGGCAGCATGACCATCACCGTGACCTTCGACCAGGGCACCAGCCCGGACATCGCCCAGGTCCAGGTGCAGAACAAGCTGCAGCTGGCCACGCCGCTGCTGCCGCAGGAAGTGCAGCAGCAGGGCATCCGCGTGACCAAGGCGGTGAAGAACTTCCTGATGGTCGTCGGCATCGTCTCCGAAGACGGCAGCCTGACCAAGGAAGACCTGTCGAACTACATCGTCTCCAACATCCAGGACCCGCTGTCGCGTACCGCTGGCGTGGGCGACTTCCAGGTGTTCGGTTCGCAGTACGCCATGCGCATCTGGCTGGACCCGGCCAAGCTCAACAGCTACCAGCTGACGCCCAGCGACATCGTCACCGCGGTGCAGGCGCAGAACGTGCAGATCTCCTCCGGCCAGCTGGGCGGCCTGCCCGCCTTGCCGGGGCAGCAGCTCAACGCGACCATCATCGGCAAGACCCGCCTGCAGACCGCCGAGCAGTTCGGCGACATCCTGCTCAAGGTCAACACCGACGGCTCCCAGGTGCGCCTGAAGGACGTCGCCCAGGTGGGCCTCGGCGGCCAGGACTACAGCATCAACGCGCAGTTCAACGGCAAGCCGGCCTCGGGTATCGCCATCAAGCTGGCCACCGGCGCCAACGCGCTGGACACCGCCAAGGCGATCCGCGCCACCATCGGCCGCCTGCAGGAGTTCATGCCCGAGGGCATGAAGGTGGTCTACCCGTACGACACCACCCCGGTGGTCTCCGCTTCCATCCATGAAGTGGTCAAGACCCTCGGCGAGGCGATCCTCCTCGTGTTCCTGGTGATGTACCTGTTCCTGCAGAACTTCCGCGCCACCCTGATCCCGACCATCGCCGTGCCAGTGGTGCTGCTGGGCACCTTCGGCGTGCTGGCGGCGTTCGGCTTCTCGATCAACACCCTGACCATGTTCGGCATGGTGCTGGCCATCGGCCTGTTGGTGGACGACGCCATCGTGGTGGTGGAGAACGTCGAGCGGGTGATGGCCGAGGAAGGCCTGCCGCCCAAGGAAGCGGCGCGCAAGTCCATGGGCCAGATCCAGGGCGCGCTGGTGGGCATCGCCATGGTGCTCTCGGCGGTGTTCCTGCCGATGGCCTTCTTCGGCGGCTCCACCGGGGTGATCTACCGGCAGTTCTCCATCACCATCGTCTCGGCCATGGCCCTGTCGGTGCTGGTGGCGCTGATCCTCACCCCGGCGCTGTGCGCCACCATGCTCAAGCCCATCGAGAAGGGCGACCACGGCGAGCACAAGCGCGGCTTCTTCGGCTGGTTCAACCGCAAGTTCATCGACACCACCCACGGCTACGAGCGTGGCGTGACCTCGATCCTCAAGCACCGCTCGCCGTACCTGCTGCTGTACGTGGTCATCGTCATCGGCATGGCCTGGCTGTTCACCCGCATCCCCACCTCCTTCCTCCCCGACGAGGACCAGGGCGTGCTCTTCGCCCAGGTGCAGACGCCGCCGGGCTCCACCGCCGAGCGCACGCAGAAGGTGGTCGACCACATGCGCGAGTACCTGCTGGACAAGGAAGGCCAGGCGGTCAGCTCGGTGTTCACCGTGACCGGCTTCAACTTCGCCGGCCGCGGCCAGAGCTCGGGCATGGCCTTCATCATGATGAAACCCTGGGAAGAGCGCCCCGGCTCGGAGAACAGCGTGTTCGCCGTGGCCCAGCGCGCCCAGCAGTACTTCTTCAGCATCAAGGACGCGATGGTCTTCGCCTTCGCCCCGCCGGCGGTGCTGGAGCTGGGCAACGCCACCGGTTTCGACATCTACCTGCAGGACCAGGCGGGCGTCGGCCACGACGCGCTGATGCAGGCGCGCAACCAGTTCCTCCAGCTCGCCGCGCAGAACCCCGTGCTGCAGCGCGTGCGCCCCAACGGCCTGAACGACGAGCCGCAGTACCAGCTGCTGATCGACGACGAGAAGGCCAGTGCGCTGGGCATTTCGCTGGCGGACATCAACAGCACCATCTCCATCGCCTGGGGTTCGAAGTACATCAACGACTTCATCGACCGCGGCCGGGTGAAGAAGGTGTACGCCCAGGGCGAACCCGGTGCGCGCATGAGCCCGGAAGACCTGGCCAAGTGGTACGTGCGCAACAGCAGCGGCGAGATGGTGCCCTTCACCGCCTTCGCCACCGGCAAGTGGGCCTACGGCTCGCCGAAGCTGGCGCGCTACAACGGCGTGCCGGCCATGGAAATCCTCGGTGAGCCGGCCCCGGGCCGCAGTACCGGCGAGGCCATGGCGGCGGTGGAAGAGATCGTCCAGCAACTGCCCAAGGGCATCGGCTACTCCTGGACCGGCCTGTCCTATGAGGAACGCCTGGCCGGCTCGCAGACCACCTCGCTGTTCGTGCTCTCGGCCATCGTGGTGTTCCTCTGCCTGGCGGCGCTGTACGAGAGCTGGTCGATCCCGTTCTCGGTGATGCTGGTGGTGCCCCTGGGGATCATCGGTGCGCTGCTGGCCACCTCGATGCGCGGGCTGTCCAACGACGTGTTCTTCAAGGTCGGCCTGCTCACCACCATCGGCCTGTCGGCGAAGAACGCCATCCTCATCGTGGAGTTCGCCAAGGAACTGCACGAGCGCGAGGGCAAGCACATCGTCGACGCGGCCATCGAGGCCTGCCGCATGCGTCTGCGCCCGATCGTCATGACCTCGCTGGCGTTCATCCTCGGCGTGGTGCCGCTGGCGATTTCCAGCGGCGCCGGCTCCGGCAGCCAGCATGCCATCGGTACCGGCGTGATCGGCGGCATGGTCACCGCGACCGTGCTGGCGATCTTCTGGGTGCCGTTGTTCTACGTGGTGGTCAGCACCCTGTTCAAGGACAAGGCGTCCAAGGAACAGGCGGCCACCGAGAAGGGGCATTGATATGAGAAAGTCCTTACTCAGCCTGGCCCTGGCGACCGCCGCGCTGTCCGGCTGTTCGCTGATCCCGGACTACCAGCGCCCCGAGGCGCCGGTAGCCCAGGCCTACCCCCAGGGCCCGGCCTATGCCGGCGCCCAGGGCGGCGGCGCGACCGCCGCCGCCGACCTCGACTGGCAGAGCTTCTTCAGCGACCCGCAACTGCGCCGCCTGGTCGAAGTGGCCCTGGACAACAACCGCGACCTGCGCGTCGCCGCGCTGAACGTCGAGGCCTACCAGGCGCAGTACCGCATCCAGCGCGCCGAGCTGTTCCCGGCGGTAAGCGCCGACGTTAGCGGCTCGCGCCAGCGCCTGCCGGAGCGGGTGTCGACCACCGGCAACGACATGATCAGCAGCCAGTACGGCGCCACCCTGGGCGTCACCGCCTGGGAAGTGGACCTGTTCGGCCGCCTGCGCAGCCTGCGCGATGAGGCCCTCGAGCAGTACCTGGCGACCGAAGAGGCGCGCCGCAGCACCCAGACCGCGCTGGTGGCCAACGTCGCCAACGCCTACCTGACGCTGCGCGCCGACCAGGCCCAGCTGCAGCTGACCCGCGACACCCTGGCCACCTACCAGAAGACCTACGACCTGACCAAGCGCAGCAACGAGGTCGGCGTCGCCTCGGCCCTGGACCTGCGCCAGGCGCAGACCTCGGTGGAAAGCGCGCGGGCGACCCTGGCGCAGTACACCCGCCTGGTGGCCCAGGACCAGAACGCCCTGACCCTGCTGCTGGGCTCCGGCGTGCCGGCCGACCTGCCGCAAGGCATGGACCTGGAGCAGCAGGTGCTGGCCCAGGTGCCGGCGGGCCTGCCCTCGGACCTGCTGCAGCGGCGCCCGGACGTGCTGGAAGCCGAGCACCAGCTCAAGGCGGCCAACGCCAACATAGGCGCGGCGCGGGCGGCCTTCTTCCCGAGCATCAGCCTGACCGCCAACGCCGGCAGCCTGAGCCCGGACCTGTCCGGCCTGTTCGACGCGGGTTCCGGCACCTGGCTGTTCAAGCCGTCCATCAGCCTGCCGATCTTCAATGCCGGCAGCCTGAAGGCCAGCCTGGACCTGGCCAAGGTGCAGAAGAACATCTACGTCGCGCAGTACGAGAAGGCCATCCAGACCGCCTTCTCGGAAGTCGCCGACGGCCTGGCCGCACGGGGCACCTACGGCGAGCAGCTGACCGCCCAGCGCGCCCTGGTCAAGGCCAGCGAGGACTACTACCGCCTGGCCGAGAAGCGCTACCGCACCGGCGTGGACAACTACCTGACCCTGCTCGACGCCCAGCGTTCGCTGTTCAGCGCCCAGCAGCAGTTGATCACCGACCGCCTGAACCAGCTCACCAGCGAGGTGAACCTGTACAAGGCGCTCGGCGGCGGCTGGCAGGAAAGCACCGCGCAGAAGCAGTCGCAGCCACAGTCCAAGGGCTGAGGCCCAGGCCCACGAAAACGCCGCCCCTCGGGGCGGCGTTTTCGTTTGTGGGGCCCGACGATTTTTGTCCTGCAGGCCATGCCGGGGTGCTCTTCGTAGGAGCGGGCCCTGCCCGCGAATCGCGCGCAGGGCGCGCTCCTACAGGGGAATGGCGCGGGTGGGGTTGCGTAGGAGCGGATCTCATCCGCGAATCGCGCTGGGACGTCCGGCTATCGCGGACAAGGTCCGCTACGATCGTGCCTCCCTGGAATTGTAGGAGCGGGCCCTGCCCGCGATTCGCGCGCAGGGCGCGCTCCTACAGGGGAATGGCGTGGGTGGGGTGGCGTAGGCGGATCTCATCCGCGAATCGCGCCGGGACGTTCGGCTATCGCGGACAAATTCCGCTCCTACGACCGCGCTTCCCTGGAATTGTAGGAGCTGGCCCTACCCGCGATTCACGCGCAGGGCGCGCTCCTACAGGGGAATGGCGTGGGTGGGGTTGCGTAGGAGATCTCATCCGCGAATCGCACCGGGACGTCCGGCTATCGCGGACAAGGTCCGCTCCTACGACCGTGCCTCCCTGGAATTGTAGCGGGCCCTGCCCACGATTCGCGCGCAGGGCGCGCTCCTACAGGGGAATGGCGCGGGTGGGGTTGCGTAGGAGCGGATCTCATCCGCGAATCGCGCCGGGACGTCCGGCTATCGCGGACAAGGTCCGCTCCTACGACCGTGCCTCCCTGGAATTGTAGGAGCGGGCCCTGCCCGCGATTCGCGCGCAAGGCGCGCTCCTACAGGGGAATGGCGCGGGTGGGGTTGCGTAGAAGCGGATCTCATCCGCGAATCGCGCCGGGACATCCGGCTATCGCGGACAAGGTCCGCTCCTACGATCGTGCCTCCCGGGAATTGTAGGCGGGCCCTGCCCGCGATTCGCGCGCAGGGCGCGCTCCTACAGGGGAATGGCGTGGGTGGGGTTGCGTCGACATCGTAGGATGGGTTGAGCGGAGCGATCCCCATCGCCATGGTCCGATGGGGATCGCAAGCTCAATCCATCCTGCGAAGAGCGTCCCTGCACGGTTGGCGTACAACCGCGAACGGTTGTACGCCCTACAACGCGGCGCCTTGCCCGGCCGGGCGGATGTCGTGGTCGGCCAGCCAGTCCAGGGCGCATTCGCGCAGGCGTTCGGCCTGGTAGTCGTACCAGGCCTGGAGCAGGTCGGGGTAGCCCATGAGCACGTGGCGGAAGGCCTTGAACGGCTTGCGGCCTTCCAGGGCCGAGGCCATGGCGGCGTAGGCGTGGGGTTCGCCGACCTCGCGGAGGAAGTCGCGCATCAGTTCCAGGGATTCGCGGCTGCTCAGCGGCTCGATCGGCAGTAGGCGCTCCGGGTCCTGCTCCAGCAGGAGCAGCAGGTCCGGGTCGGGGGAGTCGCTCAGCAGCGGCACCACCTGGCCGCTGCCCAGGTCCAGGTAGTGCTCTATGTCGCTGGTGTCGAGGGCGACGGCGAGTTCGTCGAGGTCGATGGTCAGCGGGCGCATGGTCACTCTCCGGTTGGGCGAGAGCCCAGCCTATCCCATGCGCGGCCTTCCTGTCCGCTGCAATCCTGTTACAGGCGGAAGCGCCCGACCTGGCCCTGCAGGTCGCTGCCCAGGCGCGCCAGTTCGTTGCTCGAGGCGGCGGTCTGCTGGCTGGCGGCGGCCGATTGCTCGGCGATGTCGCGGACCTGGCCGACGCTGCGGCTGATCTCGGCGGCGACGCTGCTCTGCTGTTCGGCGGCGGAGGCGATCTGCAGGTTCATGTCCTGGATCTGTGCCACGCTGCGGGCGATGGCGGCCAGCGCGTCGCCGGCGCGGCGCGTCAGCTCGACCGAGTCGCCGGTCAGCTCGCGGCTGTCGTCCATGCACTGCGCGGCATCCTCGGCGCCGCGCTGCAGGGCGGCGATCAGCGCCTCGATCTCGGCGGTGGACTGCTGGGTGCGCTGGGCCAGGGCGCGCACCTCGTCGGCGACCACTGCGAAGCCGCGCCCGGCCTCGCCGGCGCGGGCGGCTTCGATGGCGGCGTTGAGGGCCAGCAGGTTGGTCTGCTCGGCCACCGACTTGATCACGTCGAGCACGCTGCCGATCTTCCCGCTGTCGCCGCGCAGGCGCGCCATGGCCTGGGTGGAGCGTTCCACCTCGGCGGCCAACTGGTCGATGCGGGCGATGGCCTGGCCGACCACCTGCTCGCCGTCGCGGGCCTGGGCGTCGGCCTGGCGGGCGGCGCCGGAAGCTTGCTCGGCGTTGCGCGCCACTTCCTGCACGGTGGCGGCCATTTCCTCGATGGCGCTGGCCACCTGCTCGGTTTCCAGGCGCTGGCTGTCGACGCCGGCGCGGGTCTGCTCGGTGACCGCCGACAGCTCGTCGGCGGCGGTGGCCAACTGGCCGACGCTGCCGCCGATGTGGCCGATCAGCTCGCCCAGGCTGTCGCGCATGCGCAGCATGGTGCGCTGCAACTGGCCCAACTCGTCGCGGCGCTGCAGGTGCAGGTCGCCGCCCAGGTCGCGGGACAGGTCGCCCTGGGCGATGTGCTCGGCCAGTTCGAGGGATTCGTGCAGCGGGCGGACGATCTGGCGGTTGATCGCCCACACCGAGAGGGCGCCGAAGAACAGCGCGAACAGGGTGGTCAGCGCCTGGTGCCATTGCGCCTGGCTGGCCGCCGCGTCGCGCTGCTGCAGCCCTTCTTCGAACAGGGCGCCGCTGGCGCGGAACAGGGCTTCGGCACGGCTGTCGAGGCCGGGGTTGGCCTGGCTGCGCTGTTGTGCGTCGGCGCGCAGCAGGTCGTCGGCGGCCTGGGCGTAGTCGGCAAGGGCCTGGCGCAAGGCGTCGAGACGGGGCCCGGCGAAGCCGTCGCGGGCCAGGCGTTCGCTGCCGGCCTGCAGCTCGCCCAGTACCGAACGCAGGCGCTGGGCCTGTTCCGCGCTGCCTTCGAGCTGGTAGCGCAGGCGCGCCAGTTCCGCCTGGCGGGCGCCGCCGTCGAGCTGGCCGATGTGCGTCAGGCGTTCGCTGTGGGCGCCCTGTTCGTTCAGGCCCTGGATGCCGCCGAGCAGCACCAGCAGGGTCAGCAGCAGGCAGATGCCGAAGCCCACGGTGAGCTTGAGGCTGACGTTCATGCGGCCGAGCTGAAGGACCAGCCAATCGTACATGTCGAATACTCCAGGCAGACGAGGCCGCGGGACGGGCCCGAAGCCGGAAATGCAGGCTGTTTTGTCGTTCTTCTTGTCGTGCAGGCGAGGGACTTTTTCGGGACGCATCTGTGTGCGTCACAGCTTATCGGCGATTTTGTCTGAAACTTCAGTGCCAAATTCGTAATTTTTCGTACGTCGGCAAAGGCCCGCCAGGACGGCGGGCCGGAGGGGGAGGGCTCAGAGGCGGAAACGGCCGACCAGGCCTTGCAGCTCGGTGCCCAGGCGCGCCAGCTCGACGCTGGAGGCGGCGGTCTCCTCGCTGGCGGCGGCGGTCTGCTCGGAGATGTCGCGCACGCTGAGCACGCTGCGGTTGATCTCCTCGGCCACCGCGCTCTGCTGTTCGGCGGCGGCGGCGATCTGCTGGTTCATCGACTGGATGCCGGAGACGGTGCGGGTGATGGCCTCCAGCCGCTCGCCGGCGCGGCGCGCCAGTTCCAGGGTGTTGTCGGTGAGCGCGCGGCTGCTCTCCATGCGCTGCACGGCCTGCTGGGTGCCGCTGTGCAGGCCGGCGATCAGTTCCTCGATCTCCTCGGTGGACTGCTGGGTGCGCCGGGCCAGGGCGCGCACTTCGTCGGCGACCACGGCGAAGCCGCGCCCGGCGTCGCCGGCGCGGGCCGCCTCGATGGCGGCATTGAGGGCCAGCAGGTTGGTCTGCTCGGCCACCGCTTTGATCACGTCGAGCACGCTGCCGATCTTCTCGCTCTCGCGCTTGAGCTGCTGCACCGCTTCGTTGGAGCGGCCCACCTCGCCGGCCAGGCGGTCCATCTGCCCGACCGCCTCACTGACCGCCTGGGCGCCGGCGCCGGCCTCGCGGTCCGCGGCGCTGGCGGCTTCCGAGGCTTCCTCGGCGTTGCGCGCCACTTCCAGCACGGTAGTGGCCATCTCGGTCATGGCCGTGGCCACCTGGTCGGTCTCGCTCTTCTGGTTGTTCACCCCGGCGCTGGTCTGCTCGGTGACCGCCGAGAGTTCCTCGGCGGCGCTGGCGATCTGGGTGACGCCGTCGTGGATGCGGCCGATCAGCTCGCGCAGCGACTGGTTCATGCGCTGCATGCTGGCCTGCAGCTGGCCCAGCTCGTCGCGGCGCTCGACGCGCAGTTCCTGGCTGAGGTCGCCGTCGGCGATGCGCGCGGCGGCGGCCAGCGACTGGCGCAGCGGCAGGACGATCTGCCGGGTGATCAGCCAGGCCGCCAGCACGCCCAGCACCAGGACCAGCAGCGAGGCCAGGGCCAGCAACTGCTTGGCGTGGCTGGCGTCTTCATTGCGCTTGGCGGTCTGGCCGTCGCTCAGTTCAACGCTGAGTTTCTCGATCAGCAGGCCGCTGTCGCGCATCTGGTCGCGCGCCTGCTGGCTGTTGTTGACTTCGTTGCGGTAGCGGTCCAGCGCCTTGCGGTAGTCGCGCAGGGCGTTCACCACGGCCTGGTAGTTGGCCTGCTGCTCCGGCACGGCGGCCTGGGCGCGTTGTTCCACGGTGGCGGTGACCTGCTCCAGGGCGCTGATCGCGCCCTGTTCGAGGCTGGGGTCTTCGTTGGCGGTGTAGCTGAGCACCTGGAAGCGGGCGTCCATCAGCTGGCGGCCCAGCTCGGAGACGTCGGCGATGGCCTTGAGGGAGTCGACGCTGCCGCTCTCCACCAGGTGCTGCTCCACCAGCTCCAGCCCCTGGGTGACCACCGAGGCCTTGCGGATCAGCGTCTTGCGCGCGCTGTCGCGGCTGTCGAAGGACTTCCGCAGGCCCTTGAACAGGGTGCGGTACTGGCTGGTGAGCTGGCGTTGCTGCTCGACCTTCTCCAGGTCCGAGGGCACGACGAGCAACTGGCCGACGCGCTGTTGCTGCCGGTCCAGCTCGTTGATGCTCTGTTCCACCAGCTTGGCGTCTTCCGCGGTGCGGCTGGACTGGTATTTCAGGCGGGTGGTGCGCAGGTCCTTGGTCATGGCGAGCAGCTTGGAGATTTCGCCGATCTTGTCGCCCCGGGATATCAGGCTGTTCAGGTTGAGCGCGCCGGTCAGCGCGATGAGCAGGGTGAGCAGCAGCACCAGGCCGAAGCCGATGGCGAGTTTCCAGTTGACCGTGAGATTGCTGAACCAGCGGGACATGAACGCGGCGCTCCAGGGGACGATGGGGCTGCGGCTGCCGCGGGGGCGGCCGCCGATTGACCAATGCCTGTCATATCGGCGAGGCGACACGAATCTGAAATTTCTTTAGTAAATTTCTGACCGACGATTCCCGGTGGGGGCTGCCGAGAGGGTTCGGGTCAGAACAGCCGGGCCAGCAGGGCGGTGACCGCGGTTTCCACGCGCAGGATGCGCTCGCCCAGTTGCACCGGGGCCAGCCCGGCCTCGCGCAGCTTCTCGACTTCGTAGGGAATCCAGCCGCCCTCGGGGCCAATGGCCAGGGTCACGGCCTGCTCGACCGCGCGCGGGCAGTCCGGCCAGGGCCCGGGATGGCCGATCAGCCCCAGGCTGCCGGCGGCCAGGGCCGGCAGGCGGTCCTCGACGAAGGGCTTGAAGCGCTTTTCGATGGTCACTTCCGGTAGCACGGTGTCGCGGGCCTGCTCCAGGCCCAGGACCAGCTGTTCGCGGATGGCCGCGGGTTCCAGGAAGGGCGTCTGCCAGAAGCTCTTCTCCACCCGGTAGCTGTTCAGCAGCACCAGGCGCGGCACGCCCATGGCGGCCACGATCTGCAGCACGCGGCGGAGCATCTTCGGCCGCGGCAGGGCCAGCAGCAGGGTCAGCGGCAGCTTGGCCGGCGGCGCCTGGGTGAAGCTCACCTGCAGCTGCGCCTCGTCGCGGGAAAGGCTCAGCAGGCGGCCTTCGCCCATCAGCCCGCCCAGGCGGCCGACGCGCAGGCTGTCGCCGCTTTCGGCGCGGTGCACTTCGTGCAGGTGGGTGAGGCGGCGGTCGCGCAGCAATACGCGGTCCGCCGCGACGAAGTCGGCGTCGTCCAGCAGCAGCAGGTTCACGGGCGCGTCGCTGGCGGCTGGTCGCCTTTCTCTTCGGGCTGCTCGTCCTCGTCGCGGTTGCGCTTGCGGATCAGCCGGCTGAACAGCACGCCGGCCTCGAACAGCATCCACATGGGCACGGCCAGCAGCGTCTGCGACATCGGGTCCGGCGGGGTGAGGACCATGCCAACCACGAAGCAGCCGATGATGACGTAGGGGCGGATTTTCTTCAGGTAGGCCACGTCGACCACCCCGATCCACACCAGCAGCACCGTGGCCACGGGGATTTCGAAGGCCACGCCGAAGGCGAACAGCAGGGTGAGGAAGTCCAGGTAGCTGTTGATGTCGGTCATCGGCGTCACCCCTTCCGGGGCCTGGCCGAGGAAGAAGTGGAACATCAACGGGAACACCAGGAAGTAGGCGAAGGCCATGCCGGTGTAGAACAGCACCACGCTGGAGGCCAGCAGCGGCAGGGCCACGCGCTTCTCGTGCTTGTACAGGCCGGGGGCGATGAAGCCCCAGATCTGCGCCAGGATCACCGGCATGGCCAGCAGCACGGCGACGATCATGGTCAGCTTCAGCGGCGCGAGGAAGGCCGAGGCCGGGTCGATGGCGATCATGGTCGCGCCTTCCGGGAGGAAGCGGCGCAGCGGCGCGGAGGCCAGGGCGTAGATCTTCTGCGAGAAGTACAGCAGGCCGATGAAGATCACGAAGATCGCCACCACGCAGCGCAGCAGGCGTGTGCGCAGCTCGGTCAGGTGCGAGACCAGGGGCATTTCCTGGTCGTTTTCGGGCTGTTCGGGTTTTTCGTCGCTCATGGGGTACGCGGCGTCTCGGACGGAGGGGCGGCGGCCGGCGCGGCCGGGGCCTCGGGCGCTGCTGGCGCGGCGGGTGCCTCGGGTGCGGCCGGGATACCGACGCCGGGCATGTTGGCCAGGCGGCTGTTCGGGGCGATGGTCGGCGGCGCAGACGGTGCCGTGGGCTCGGCCTGCGCGGCGGTTTCGGCCGGCTGCTGCTGGCCGGTGAGCGGCGCCATCAGCTTCTGCGCTTCACGCTCCATCTGCAGGATGTGCTCGTTGTGCAGTTGCCGGCGGATTTCGTCGGCGCCCAGCTCGCGCTCCACTTCCTGCTTGATGGCGTTGAAGCTGCGTTTCAGCCGGCCGATCCACAGGCCCGCGGTGCGCGCGGCGCCGGGCAGGCGCTCGGGGCCGAGCACCAGCAGGGCGACCAGGCCCACCAGCAGCAGTTCGCTGAAGCTGATTCCGAACATGGCGTTCTTCCCATCAGTCCTTGCGCTGCGGCTCTTCGACCTTCTGCGCCTGGGCGTCGATGGTGTGCGGCTGGTTCAGCGGCGGGTTGGCCGGCGGCTGCTGCTGGGGCTTCTCGTCCTCTTCGGTGTTCATCGCCTTGCGGAAGCCCTTGACCGCCTCGCCGACGTCCGAGCCCAGGGTCTTCAGGCGCTTGGTGCCGAATACCAGCACCACCACGATCAGGATGACGACCCAGTGTTTCCAGTCAAAGATGCCCATCTTGTTCTCCTCGAAGTAATCGGGTTCAGGCCGACGGCTGGCGCGCAGCTTTCTCGTCGTGGCCGGAGAGGCCGAAACGGCGCTCCAGCTCGTCCAGCACCGCCTGGGGATGCTGGCCGAGGGCGGCGAGCATGACCAGGGAATGGAACCAGAGGTCGGCGGTTTCGTAGATCAGGTCCGTGCAGTCGCCGCTCTGCGCGGCGTCCTTGGCGGCGAGGATGGTTTCCACCGATTCCTCTCCGACCTTTTCCAGGATCTTGTTCAGTCCCTTGTGGTACAGGCTGGCCACGTAGGAGCTTTCGGGGGCGGCGTTCTTGCGCCCCTCCAGCACCTCGGCCAGGCGCGCGAGGGTGTTGTCACTCATGGCTGTGCCCCGGCTTGTCGTAGATGGCGTGCGGGTCCTTGAGCACCGCGTCGACGACCTTCCAGCCGCCGTCCTGGTAGACCCGGTAGAAGCAGCTTTCGCGGCCGGTGTGGCAGGCGATGCCGCCGACCTGCTCGACCATCAGGATGACGACGTCGGCGTCGCAGTCCAGGCGCAGTTCGTGCAGCTTCTGTACGTGGCCGGACTCCTCGCCCTTGCGCCAGAGCTTGCCGCGCGAGCGCGACCAGTAGATGGCGCGGCCCTCGGCGGCGGTCAGGGCCAGGGACTCGCGGTTCATCCAGGCCATCATCAGCACGCGGCCCGTCTTGTGGTCCTGGGCGATCGCCGGCACCAGGCCGTCGGCGTTCCAGTGAATTTCGTCCAGCCAGTCTTTCATCTTCGCTTCCGTACAGCGGGCGTTCTCACGCCCCGCGGCAGTTTCGGTGATTCCCAAGTGTGCCAGCAGTGGCGACGACTGGCTATCGGCGCAGAATCAGATACAGACCACCGGCCAGCATGGCCCACGCCGGCCAGGCCTCGATACTGTGGGTGGCCAGGCCGATCTGGGTGGCGCCGGCCACCAGCACTGCGCCGATCAGTCGCGGCACCCAGGCGCCGGCCAGGGGCTGGGCGCCGGTCGCTTGCGGCTCCCGGGGCTGTGCCAGGCGCTCCAGGGTGTCGCGGGTCATCTGCGCCAGGTGCGGCAGTTGCTCGACGTGCTGCTGGGCGTTGCGCAGCAGCTGGGCGGGGCTCATGCGCTCGCGCATCCAGCGTTCCAGGTAGGGCTGGGCGGTGCTCCACAGGTCCAGCTCGGGGTAGAGCTGGCGGCCCAGGCCCTCGATGTTCAGCAGGGTCTTCTGCAGCAGCACCAGTTGCGGCTGCACTTCCATGTTGAAGCGCCGCGCGGTCTGGAACAGGCGCAGCAGCACCTGGCCGAAGGAGATGTCCTTGAGCGGCTTCTCGAAGATCGGCTCGCACACCGTGCGGATCGCCGCCTCGAAGTCGTTGACGCGGGTTTCCGCCGGCACCCAGCCGGAGTCGATGTGCAACTGGGCGACCTTGCGGTAGTCGCGCTTGAAGAAGGCGATCAGGTTGCGCGCCAGGTAGTCCTGGTCCTCGTCGGTGAGGCTGCCGACGATGCCGCAGTCCACCGCGATGTACTGCGGGCTCCAGGGCGTGCGGGTGCTGACGAAGATGTTGCCCGGGTGCATGTCGGCGTGGAAGAAGCTGTCGCGGAACACTTGGGTGAAGAAGATTTCCACGCCGCGCTCGGCCAGGGCCTTGAAGTCGGTGCGCTGGTCGCGCAGGGTGTCCAGGTCGGTGACCGGGATGCCGTAGATGCGCTCCATCACCAGCACCTTGGGCCGGCACCAGTCCCAGTACACCTGGGGCACGTAGAGCAGCGGCGAGCCGTCGAAGTTGCGCCGCAGCTGGCTGGAGTTGGCCGCCTCGCGCAGCAGGTCGAGTTCGTCGTAGATGGTCTTCTCGTAGTCGCTGACCACCTCCACCGGGTGCAGGCGGCGGGCGTCGGCGGAGACGCGCTCGGCCAGGCGGGCGAGGATGAACAGCCAGGACATGTCGGCGCGGATCACCGGCTTGAGGCCCGGGCGGATCACCTTGACCACCACTTCCTCGCCGCTTTTCAGCTGCGCAGCGTGGACCTGAGCTACCGAGGCCGAGGCCAGCGGCTCGCGCTCGAAGCGGGCAAAGACCTGCTCGACCTTCGCCCCCAACTGCTCCTCGATCAGCGCCACCGAGGCGTCCGGCGGGAACGGCGGGACCTTGTCCTGCAGGCGCGCCAGCTCATTGGCGATGTCGTCGGGCAAGAGGTCGCGGCGGGTGGAGAGGATCTGCCCGAACTTGATGAAGATCGGCCCCAGGCCTTCCAGGGCCAGGCGGATGCGCTCGCCGCGGCTCAGTTCCAGCTTGCGCCGCGGCAGCCAGCGCCAGGGCAGCAGGCCGCCGAGCAGGCGCAGGTACCAGGGCAGCATCGGCAGTTCGAGGATGAGGTCGTCGAGGCGGTAGCGGATCACCACGCTCTGGATGCGCAGCAGGCGGCGGAAGGCGAGCAGCTTCATGCGTCGGGTTTCAGCTTCTTGGACAAGCGCGCCAGGCGCGCGTCGAGGCGGTCGAGGGCGATCTTCAACTGGTCGAGTTCGGCGAAGCGCGCTTCGGCCTCGTTGCGCCCGACCAGGGTGCGGCTTTCCTCGGCGAGGTAGTCGGCCAGGCTCAGGCGCAGGCTTTCCAGGCTGTCGCCGGCCCAGCGCGCGCCGCCGCGCAGGCGGCTGCCGAGCAGGTGCGCGGGCAGCGGGCCGAGCCAGCGCTGCACTTCGTATTCCCAGTCCAGCTCCAGGCTCTGGAGGATGTCGGCCAGCTCCAGGAGCAGGGCGCTATCGCCGCCCATCTCCACTTCCGGGCTGTGCAGCACGCTGGTCTTGTCGGCCGCCAGGGCCAGCTGCAGCAGGCGCCCGGCCGGGGCGCGCAGGGTGCAGTCGACCGCGGCCTCGTGGTGCGCGGCCAGGTGCAGGCCGTCGGCGTCGGGGAGGATGAACAGGCGCAGCAGCGGCGCCTGGCAATCCACTTCCAGGACCCGCCCGGCGAGCCGGGCGAGACGCTGCAGGGCCACGCCGTCCAGGCGCAGCACGCGGTTCACGCCGGCTTCGGCGCTGGCCAGCAGCGCCTGGGTCAGGAGCGCCATCTCAGGGCTTGATGCCGCGGTGCAGGGCGACCACGCCGCCGGTCATGTTGTGGTAGGTGACGCGGTCGAAACCGGCCTCGACCATCATCGACTTCAGGGTTTCCTGGTCCGGGTGCATGCGGATCGACTCGGCCAGGTAGCGGTAGCTCTCGGCGTCGTTGGTGACCAGCTTGCCCATCAGCGGCAGCAGGGTGAAGGAATAGGCGTCGTAGGCCTTGGACAGCAGGCTGCTGGTGGGCTTGGAGAATTCCAGCACCAGCAGGCGCCCGCCCGGCTTGAGCACCCGCAGCATGGAGCGGATGGCGGCGTCCTTGTGGGTGACGTTGCGCAGGCCGAAGGCGATGCTCACGCAGTCGAAGTGGTTGTCCGGGAAGGGCAGCTTCTCGGCGTCGGCCTGGACGAACTTGACGTTGCCGGCCACGCCGCTGTCCAGCAGCTTGTCGCGGCCGACCTTGAGCATGGAGGCGTTGATGTCCGCCAGCACCACCTCGCCGGTGGGGCCGACCAGGCGCGAGAACTGGCGGGTCAGGTCGCCGGTGCCTCCGGCGATGTCGAGTACGCGGTTGCCGGCGCGCACGCCGGACAGCTCGATGGTGAAGCGCTTCCACAGGCGGTGGATGCCACCGGACATCAGGTCGTTCATCAGGTCGTACTTGGCGGCGACCGAGTGGAACACCTCGGCGACCTTCTCGGCCTTCTCGCTCTCGCGCACGGTCTTGTAGCCGAAGTGCGTGGTGGGGTCGGCGGGGCCCTGGTCCCCGGCGGGTTTGCGCGGCTCGCTCATGGCGTTTCTACCCTGGAAGTCAGTGGCGGGCATTCTAACAGGATGTGGGAAAAACGCCGCCCCGTGGCGCGGGGTGCGGCGAAACGTCGTGCGGCGTATCATCCACCGGTCTGTCATTCCGGAGTCGCCCATGTCCCGCATCCACGTCGAACGTCCCCATTGCCTCGGCCGCGAAGCCGCCCGCGAGAAGGCCCAGAAGCTGGCCGAGAAGCTCGCCCGCGAGCACGGCGTGAGCTACGAGTGGCAGGGCGACGTGCTGACCTTCAAGCGCAGTGGCGTGGACGGGCGCATCGAGGTGGGCGAGGACCGCGTGGCGGTGGAGGTCAAGCTGGGCCTGCTGCTGTCGGCCATGGGCGGGATGCTCAAGGGCGAGATCGAGCGCGCGCTGGACAAGGCGCTGGCCTGAGGCCGAGCACCTTGTCCGGCGCTCCGCACCGGCTGGTATGTGTTTTCTAATTTTCCCCGATACCTTGCACTCAAGCTCGCAACGCTGCGGGCCTCTACGGACCCCCGAGAACAGTGTGAGGAAACCACCATGGCCAAGGTCGCCAGCAAGAAGAAAGTCGAGAAAGCCGTCAGCGAGTCGTCCCTGATCACCGACGTCAAGCACTACGCCCGCCAGATCTGGCTGGCCGGCCTGGGCGCCTATGCGCGCGTCGGCGCCGAGGGCACCGAGTACTTCAAGTCGCTGGTGAAGGAAGGCGAAGGCCTGGAAACCAAGGGCCGCCAGCTGGTGACCGAGCAGGTCGAGTCGGCCAACGACAGCGTCAAGAGCAGCGTCTGGCTGGTGAAGGACAAGTTCGAGGTGCAGCTGGACAAGGTCGAGAAGGCTTTCGACAGCCGCGTGGCCTCCGCGCTGAACCGCATGGGCATTCCGTCGCGGCAGGATGTCGAGGCGCTCTCTGCTAAGCTTGACGAGCTGAGCGCGGTGCTCGAGCGTGTCGCGAAAACTCATTGAGGAGAGCGGGATGGCTGGCAAGAAAACTACCGATAAAAAAGAGTCCAGTTGGGTCGGCGAGATCGAGAAATACTCGCGGCAAATCTGGTTGGCTGGTCTGGGGGCCTACTCGAAGGTCAGCAAGGACGGCAGCAAGCTGTTCGAGACCCTGGTCAAGGATGGCGAGAAGGCCGAGAAGCAGGCCCGGACCGAAGTCGATAAATCCGTCGGCGCGGTGAAGTCCACCGCCCGTTCGGCGCGTTCCAAGGTCGACGAAGTGAAGGACCGCGCCCTGGGCAAGTGGGGTGAGCTGGAAGAGGCGTTCGACAAGCGCCTGAACAGCGCCATCTCGCGCCTGGGCGTGCCGAGCCGCAACGAGGTGAAGGACCTGCATGCGAAGGTCGAGACCCTGACCAGGCAGATCGAGAAACTCACCGGCGTCAGCGTCAAGTCGGTGGCCAAGCCCGCCGCCAAGGCCGCTGCCAAACCTGCGGCCAAGGCTGCAGCGAAGCCCGCAGCCAAGCCGGCCGCCAAGACCGCGGCGGCCAAGCCCGCTGCCAAGGCTGCTGCGAAACCGGCTGCGGCCAAGGCAGCGGCGAAGCCTGCAGCCAAGCCGGCCGCCAAGCCTGCTGCTGCGAAGGCCGCGGCGAAACCGGCCGCCAAACCGGCTGCCGCCAAGCCTGCGGCGAAACCGGCTGCTGCGAAACCGGCAGCCAAGCCTGCCGCTGCCAAGCCTGCCGCAGCGAAGAAGCCGGCGGTGAAGAAGCCTGCGGCGCCCAAGGCGGCCAAGCCTGCTGCAGCGGCCACGCCGGCCGCGGCTCCGGCTCCGGCGGCCACCCCGGCGCCGGCTGCGGCAGCTCCGGTCGCTCCGGTAGCGGCTCCGGCCACGCCGCCGACCCAGGCCTGACGCGTTACCCGTGGTACCCGACGCCCGGCCTCGTGCCGGGCGTCTTCATTTCAGGCGTTCAGGTAGCGCTGCGCCAAGCGCTCGGCGGCGAGCCGCGAGTCGCCGCGCAGGTGCGGCGCCACCAGCATCATCACCTGGTAGACCACCAGGCGTATCTCGCCTTCGCGGCCGAGGATGCGCTGGTAGTCCAGGGAGAACAGCAGGGTCAGGGTGATCTGCTCCACCAGTTGGCCGAGGGCGTCGGTGTCGCTGGTCAGCTCGCCGTCGGCCTTGAGCCGGGCGAGCAGGGCGGCCAGGGTGCGCTTGAGCGCGTTGAGCCAGTTGCGCATGCCGCGGGCCAGCTTGGGCAGGCGTCCGGCTAGGTTGGAGAGGTCCTGGAAGAGGAAGCGGTAGTGCGCCAGGCGCTCGACGATCAGGTGCAGGAACAGCCAGTAGTCCTCGGCGCCCAGGCGCGCATCGGCGGGCGGGTCGAGCAGCGGCTGCAACTCCTCCTCGAAACGGGCGAACAGGCCCAGCACCAGCGGCTCCTTGCCGTGGAAGTGGTAGTACAGGTTGCCGGGGCTGATACCCAGCTCGGTGGCGATCTCCAGGGTGGAGACGTTGGGTTCGCCCTGCTCGTTGAACAACAGCAGGGCGCATTCGAGGATGCGGTCGCGGGTTTTCATCCGTGTGCTGGTTCCGGCTTCGGGAGGCTCGACGATAGCCGGGGCGGGGCGCGCCGGCCAGTCCCTCGAAAGCGTGAGGGGGTGGGTTTTCTGCGACCGTGCTGCCCTGAAGTCGTAGGGCGCATAACCGTTCGCGGTTATCCGCCGATGCGCCGGGGCCACAGCCAACGCCCAGGTCAACCCCGGAGCCGCCGGAAACCAAGGCCAAACGGCGGATAACGCCGTAGGCGTTATGCGCCCTACGTCAGACCTGTCCGGTACAGCTCCGTCGAGACTCACCGCTCGTGCACGTAAGTCCCCGGCGCCGCTTCCATTGGCGGGTGCTCGGCGTTGCCCAGTTCGAAGCTCACCGGCCGGCGTTCGCCCGAGCGCTCCTGGATCCACGCCAGCCACACCGGCCACCAGCTGCCTTCCTGGCGCTGGGTGTCGTAGTACCAGGCGCGCGGGTCGGAGGCGAGCTTGCCGTTCTCGAAGTAGCAGGCCTTGGGGTTGCCCGGCGGGTTGAGGATGCTCTGGATGTGCCCGCTGTTGGACAGCACGAAGCGGCTGTCGCCGCCCAGCAGCAGGGCCGAGCGGTAGACCGCGTCCCAGGGGGTGATGTGGTCGGTGATGCCGGCGACGTGGAAGTTGTCCACCGCCACCTTCTTCAGGTCGATGGGCGTGCCGCAGATTTCCATGGCGCCGGGCCGGGCCAGCGGGTTGTGCTTGAAGAAGTCGAGGAAGTCGCCGTGCAGCGCCGCCGGCAGGCGGGTGTTGTCGTTGTTCCAGTAGAGGATGTCGAAGGCCGGCGGCAGCTTGCCCAGCAGGTAGTTGTTGACCCAGTAGTTCCACACCAGGTCGTTGGGGCGCATCCAGGCGAACACCTTGGCCATGTCCTTGCCCTCTAGCACGCCGTGCTGGTAGGAGCGGCGCTTGGTGCTTTCCAGCGTCTGCTCGTCGGCGAACAGCGCCGCCGGGGTTTCCACCTGGCTGTCCAGCAGGCTCACCAGGTAGGTGGCGCTGGCGATCTTGCGCAGTTGCCGGCGCGCCTGCAGGTGGCCCTGCAGCGCGGCGATGGTCAGGCCGCCGGAGCAGGCGCCCATCAGGTTGACGCTGCGGCTGCCGCTGATCGAGCGGACCACCTCGATGGCCTCGTCCAGGGCCTTCACGTAGGTCGACAGGCCCCACTCGCGGTGGCGCGCATCGGGGTTGCGCCAACTGACCATGAACAGCTGCAGGTTGTTCTTCAGAGCGTACTGGACGAAGCTCTTTTCCGGGCTCAGGTCGAAGATGTAGTACTTGTTGATCTGCGGCGGGACGATCAGCAGCGGCTTGGCGTGCAGGTGCTCGCCCAGGGGCTTGTACTGGATGAGTTCGAGCATCTCGCTGCGGAACACCACCGCGCCCGGGGTGGTGGCCAGGTTGCGGCCGACCTCGAAGGCGTGCTTGTTGACCTGGCTGGGCATGCCGCCGTTGTGCAGCAGGTCGTCGAGCATCTGGCGGCCGCCCTTGAGCAGGCTCTGCCCGCCGGTGTTGAACAGCTCCTTGACCGCCAGCGGGTTGATCAGGCTGTTGGTCGGCGCCATGGCGTCGGCGAACAGCGACAGCAGGAAGCGCGCGCGGGCGCGGTCGTCGCCGTCCAGGTCGCTCTCGTCGATCCACGCCAGCAGTTGCTGCTGCCAGGCCAGGTAGGCCTGCAGGGTGCGCCGGTAGAAGGGGTTGAGGCGCCAGGACGGGTCCTGGAAGCGGGTGTCCTGGGGGTTGGGCTGCAACGGCGAGTCACCCAGCAGCACGTGGCCCATCTGCTTGCCGAAGGCCGCCAGGTGGCGGGCGCTGTGCAGCGGCCGGCGCACGCCCTGGACGGCGAGCTGGCGCAGGGTGGACAGCATGTCCTTGCCGCGCAGGCCGACCATGGCGCTCTGGGCGTTCATGAAGTCGGCGGGGGCCGGCAGCCTGCCGGTGCTGGAGTTCTCTCGCATGTGCAGCTCTCCCTGGGAAAAGAACCGTCGTCAGTCGGGCGCAGCAAGGCCCGTACCAGAATCGGCGCAGGTGCGTTCCTGACGCACGCAAGGGCTGAAGCATAGGCACGAATCGGCGCGCCTGCCGGTCACCGACGATGAACGTGCACTGTTACGAGGCGATGATCGAGGCCGGGGGTCAGCCGGCCTTGGGGGCGAACGGGCGCGGGTGCATGACCGCGCGCTGCCGTTCCTCGGCGAGGAACTTCATGATGATCGGCGCCACCGTCTCGGCGCGGGTCACCAGGAACAGGTGGCCATCGTCGATCACGTGCAGCTCCGCGTTGGGGATGCGCCAGGCCAGCAGGCGCATGTTCACCAGCGGGATGATCGGGTCGTCGTCGCCGGCCAGCACCAGGGTCGGCTGCTGGATGCGGTGCAGCCAGTGGATGCTGGTCCAGCCCAGGCCGGCGAACAGCTGCCAGTAGTAGCCCAGCTTGCCCGAGGAGCGCACCTTGGCGGCGAAGGCCATGGCCAGCCGGGGATCGCGGCGGAAGGCCCCGCCGTAGATGTCCGGGGCGATGTGCGCGCCATAGGACGGCTGGATGTAGCGCCGCGGGCTGGCCATGCGCCAGAGCACCTTGGGCTTGCCCGGGACCATCACCGCCCCGGCGGCGGTGGCCGCCAGGATCAGCTTCTTGCAGCGCTCGGGGTAGTCATGGGCGAACTGCTGGGCCAGGGCCCCGCCCCAGGACACGCCGATGGCGGTGACCTGCCCGTAGTCCAGGTAGTCGAGCATGCGCGCGGCCAGCTTGGCCAGGCCGGGGAAGCGGTAGGGCGTGCTCGGCGTGGACGAGCCGCCGACGCCGGGCACGTCGAAGGCGATCACCTCCAGGTCCGGGTCCAGCGCGGCGACGAAGGGGAACACCAGCTCCAGGTTGGCGCCGATGCCGTTGAAGATCAGCAGCGGCGTCATGTGTCCCTTGCCCGGGCGCACGGCGGTGCGGATGGTCTGCCCGTCGAGGTCGATGGTGCGGAACACGAAGGGCTGCGGCGCGAGCACGCGCGCCCGCGTCTCGGCCGGCTGCTGCGGCTCGGCCGCCTTGGCGGCGGGGCGCGCCTTGCGCTGGCGCGTGGCCTGCGGCGCCGGCTCGGGCTGGGCCGGCGCGTCCTGCTGCGCGGTGGCGTCGGGTAGGTTTTCTGTCTTCATCGTTCGTGTACGTAGGTGCCGGGGGATGCTTCGCCAGCCGGGTGGGCCTTGTTGCCCAGGGCGGTCGGCGCCTTTTTCAGCTTGCCCGCGCGCTCGGCCAGCCACTGTTGCCAGTGCAGCCACCAGGAGTCGGCGTGCTTGCTCGAGTTTTCCTGCCAGGTCTTCGGATCGACGGTCAGGTCCGGGCCGGTCATGAAGCGGGCCTTGGGGTTGCCCGGCGGGTTGAGGATGCTCTGGATGTGCCCGCTGTTGGAAAGGATGAACTCGCACTTGCCGCCGAGCAGGCGCGCCGAGCGGTAGCAGGCTTCCCAGGGGGTGATGTGGTCGCTGAGGCCGGCCACGCAGTAGAAGTCGCAGGTGACCTGCCTGAGGTCGATGGGCGTGCCGCCCACTTCCAGGGCGCCGGGGCGGGTCAGCGGGTTGCTCTTGAACATCTCCACCAGCTCGCCGTGCAGCGCGGCCGGCAGGCGCGTGGTGTCGTTGTTCCAGAACAGGATGTCGAAGGCCGGCGGCTCGTTGCCCAGCAGGTAGTTGTTGACCCAGTAGTTCCAGATCAGGTCGTTGGGGCGCATCCAGGCGAACACCTTGGCCATGTCCTTGCCCTCCAGCACGCCGGACTGGTAGGAACGGCGCTTGGCGGCTTCCAGGGTCTTCTCGTCGGCGAACAGGGCGACGGTGGTGTCCAGCTCGAAGTCCAGCACGCTGACCATCTGGGTGAAGGCGTGCACCTTCTCCTCGCCCAGGGCCGCGTAGTGGCCGAGCAGGGTGACGGTGGTGATGCCGCCGGAGCAGGCGCCGAGCATGTTCAGGTCCTTGCTGCCGGTGATGGCCAGGACCACGTCGATGGCTTCCTTGAGCGCCTCGATGTAGGTGGTCAGGCCCCATTCGCGCTGGGCCTTGGTCGGGTTGCGCCAGCTGATGATGAAGGTCTGCACCTGGTTGCGCAGGCAGAAGCGCGCCAGGCTCTTCTCCGGCGACAGGTCGAAGACGTAGAACTTGTTGATCTGCGGCGGCACCACCAGCAGCGGGCGTTCGTGCACGCTCTCGGTGATCGGGCGGTACTGGATCAGTTCCAGCACGTCGTTGCGGAATACCACCGCGCCCTCGGTCAGGGCCAGGTTCTTGCCCACCTCGAAGGCGTCCATGTTGACCTGGCTGGGCATGCCGCCGTTGTTCACCAGGTCCTTGGCCAGGTGGCTGAGGCCGTCGAGCAGGCTCTTGCCGCCGGTCTCGAAGAAGCGCTTGACCGCGGCCGGGTTGCTCAGGGTGTTGGTCGGCGCCATGGCTTCGGTCATGAGGTTGATGACGAACTGGCCGCGGTTGATGTCCTGGGGCGACAGGTCGCTGTTGCCGATCCACTGCTGCAGCTCCTTGCGCCAGGCCAGGTAGGTTTGCAGGTAGCGGCGGTACAGCGGGTTCTGGCTCCAGGCCGGGTCGTTGAAGCGGCGGTCGTCGTCGGCCGGGCGCAGCTGCGAGGTACCGAGCAGGACATTCTTCAGCTCCAGGCCGAAATGGCCGACGTGCTTGACGCTGTGGAAGGGCTGCCGCAGGGCCTGCAGCAGCACCATGCGGGCAGTGGACAACAAATCCTTGCCGCGAATGCCTATCACCGGGTTGAGGTTCAGGGTGTTTTCCGCGGCTTGCTGGGGCAGATCGTTGTTCTTCTTTTCGGTCATCGGCGACGCTCCATTGTCCTGAGACGAATACTGGCGGGGCTGCACCTAGGTGACGGGCCAAGTACTGCTCGGGTTAGCGGAACGTGGAGCAGGCTCCACGCAGGTCAACACTTGGCGGCATCGCTGGGGTCCTGGGCCCGCGTCTGCAACGGCGTTGCACTGACTTGGTTACCCGAGATTCCCCCGCCGCGCAAGCTGGTGCAGCGTGGTTCCCTGCGCCCGAGTATGTCGCGAAAGATTAGAAAACGCGCCCTAGAGCGCTCGCTCGTCCGCGGCTCGAACACGGGGAACACGCGGTTTCCAGTGTGCAGGGCGAATGTTGCAAATGACGTGCCCTGATCGAGGGCAGGAGGATGGCGAGGCGCCGGCGCCGGGTAAACCGGCGCAAAGGTGGGTTCAGAGCATCAGCCGGACCACCGACTCGTCGGGGTCGCGGGACTTGCCGGCGGCGGCCAGCTCGGCGAGGTATTCGGCCCACAGCTGGTCCTTGCGGGTGCACAGCTGGTAGAGGTAGTCCCAGCTGTACAGGCCGCTGTCGTGGCCGTCGTCGAAGGTCAGCTTGAGCGCGTACTGCCCGGCCGGCTCCAGGCCGATGAGGGCGACGTTCAGCTTGCCGACCTGCAGCACCGGGTTGCCATGGCCCTGCACCTCGGCCGAGGGCGAGTGCACGCGCAGGAACTCGGCGGAGAGGTCATAGGACTGCTCGCCGTACTTCAGCGTGAGGGTGCGCGAGGCCTTGTGCAGCTGGATGGCGGTGGGGATGTGCATGGGAAACTCCGACTAAAGGCTGCTCTTCGTAGGATGGGTTGAGCTTGCGAAACCCATGCGGTTGCGGTGATGGGTATCGCTGCGCTCAACGCCATCCTACGACGGTGAGGGGCATCGGCTTTTCGCTCTTGCCTATAGCCTCCAGCCTATAGCCTCCAGCGGCTGTTAGAGAATATACCGCGACAGATCCTCGTCCTGCGCCAGCTCGCCCAGGTGGCCGTTGACGTAGGCGGCGTCGATCACGATCGGCTTGTCGCTGTGCTCGCTGGCCAGGTCCGCGGCGTCGAAGGAGACTTCCTCCAGCAGGCGTTCCAGCAGCGTGTGCAGGCGGCGGGCGCCGATGTTCTCGGTCTTCTCGTTGACCTGCCAGGCGATCTCCGCCAGGCGCTGGATGCCGTCGTCGGCGAAGGCGATGTCCAGGCCCTCGGTCTTGAGCAGCGCGGTGTACTGCTCGGTGAGCGAGGCGTGCGGCTCGCGCAGGATGCGCTTGAAGTCGTCCGGGGTCAGGGCCTTGAGCTCGACGCGGATCGGCAGGCGGCCCTGTAGCTCCGGCACCAGGTCGCTGGGCTTGGACAGGTGGAAGGCGCCCGAGGCGATGAACAGGATGTGGTCCGTCTTGACCATGCCCAGCTTGGTGTTGACGGTGCAGCCCTCGATCAGCGGCAGCAGGTCGCGCTGCACGCCCTCGCGGGAGACGTCGGCGCCGCCGACGTTGCCGCGCTTGGCGATCTTGTCGATCTCGTCGATGAAGACGATGCCGTTCTGCTCCACGGCTTCCAGGGCGCGGGCCTTGAGGTCTTCCTCGTTGACCAGGCGCTGGGCTTCCTCGTCGCGGATCAGCTTCATGGCCTCGGCGACCTTCAGCTTGCGCGTCTTGCGCTTGCCCTTGCCCATGTTGGAGAACAGGTTCTGCAACTGGTTGGTCATCTCCTCCATGCCGGGCGGTGCCATGATTTCCACGCCGGCCGGGACGTCGGCCACTTCGATGTCGATCTCCTTGTCGTCCAGCTGGCCCTCGCGCAGGCGCTTGCGGAACAGCTGGCGGGTGTTGGAGTCCTCGCGCGCCGGCTCGTCGCCGAAGCCGCCGGTGCGCGCCGGCGGCAGCAGGGCGTCGAGGATGCGTTCCTCGGCGGCGTCCTCGGCGCGGTACTTGACCTTCTGCACTTCCTGCTCGCGGAGCATCTTGATGGCGGCGTCGGCCAGGTCGCGGATGATCGACTCGACGTCGCGGCCAACGTAGCCCACCTCGGTGAACTTGGTCGCTTCCACCTTGATGAACGGGGCGTTGGCCAGCTTGGCCAGGCGCCGGGCGATCTCGGTCTTGCCCACGCCGGTGGGGCCGATCATCAGGATGTTCTTCGGCGTCACCTCGGCGCGCAGCTCGGCCGGCAGCTGCATGCGCCGCCAGCGGTTGCGCAGGGCGATGGCCACGGCGCGCTTGGCGTCGTCCTGGCCGATGATGTGGCGGTTGAGTTCGTGGACGATCTCGCGGGGAGTCATGGACATTTGTTCGGCTACTCCGGAGCGACAGGGCCTCAGACGGCGCTGTCGAGCTCCTCGATGGTGAGGTTCTGGTTGGTGAACACGCAGATGGAGCCGGCGATGTTCAGCGCCGTTTCGGCGATCTCGCGGGCGGACATGGCGTCATCGGCCTTCTGCAGCAGGGCCATGGCCGCGGCCTGGGCGAAGCCGCCGCCGGAGCCCATGGCGATCAGGCCGTGCTCGGGTTCGACCACGTCGCCGTTGCCGGTGATGATCAGCGAGGCGTCTTTGTTGGCCACCGCCAGCATGGCTTCCAGGCGGCTCAGGGAGCGGTCGGTGCGCCAGTCCTTGGCCAGCTCGACGGCGGCGCGGACCAGGTGCCCCTGGTGCTTTTCAAGCTGCTGCTCGAAGCGTTCGAAGAGGGTGAAGGCGTCGGCGGTGGCGCCGGCGAAACCGGCCAGCACCTGGCCGTGGTAGAGGCGGCGGACCTTCTTCGCGTTGCCTTTCATGACGGTGTTGCCAAGGGAAACCTGGCCGTCGCCGCCCATGACGACTTTGCCGTTGCGGCGGACAGAAACGATAGTGGTCAAGGGGGAGTTCTCCACACAGCGGGGCATTGGTGCCCGAATGCGGAGTCATATGGGGATGAAGGACGCGGCCTTCAAGGCAGGGCGACGGACGTGCCTTGAAGGCGGCGTTCTGCGGGCGCCGCGCGAGCCCGGCCAAGGCGGGCCCGCGCGGGGCTTCAGCGGGTCTGGCGCTGCTGTAACAGCAGGTTGCTGAAGCCGTTGGCCGACAGTTGTTTCTGCGCCGCGGAAACCTGCGAGCGGTCGCTGAACGGGCCGACCATCACCCGGTACCAGGTCTCGTCGCGCACCGCGCCGGATTCCACCCGCGCGCTCTGGCCGAGGAGGATCACCTGGGCGCGCACGCGGTCGGCGTCGGCCTGCTTGCGGAACGAACCGGCCTGCAGGAAGAACTGGGTGGCGGCCACCGCTGGCGGGGCGATCGGCTTGCTCGCCGGGGCCGTGGCCGGCGGCGTGGCCTTGGCCTGGGCGGCCGGCTGTTGCGTCGTCGCCGGTTGCTGCGGCGGCGTGGCCGGCTTGACCACCGCCGGCGGCGGCGGAACCTGGCCGTTGAGCGCGGCCTGGGCGCGGGCGGCATCGATCTTCGCCGCTTCCTCCGGGGTGCTGACCACCGTCGGCGTCTGCGGCTTCTCCGGCACGGCTTCCGGCGGCACCACCACTTCCGAGCCCGGCAGCAGGGTGTAGAAGTCGTACTTGGGCTTCACCGCGATGGCCGCCGGCGGCTGCGCCGGCGTGGCCGGCTTGGCGCCCTGGGCGATGCCCGGCTTCTGCTGCTCGGGCTTCTCCCGGCGCACGTCGTTGCGGCCCGGTTCCAGCTTCGTCAGGAACATGATGAAGCCGCCGATGGCAAGGCCTGCGACCAGCCACACCCAGCCGGGGACCGAGGTCTTCTTGGCCGGGGCCTGGTAGCGGCTGGCGCCGCGCTTGGGAGCGGGTTTCTTCTTGGCCATGGAGGGTTACATGCGTTCCAGGGTTTCCAGGCCCAGCAGTTCCAGGCCCTGCTTGAGGGTGCGGCCCGTCAGTGCGGCCAGTTTCAGGCGGCTTTCCTGCTGCTCCGGGGTCTGCGCGGCGAGGATCGGGCAGTGCTCGTAGAAGCTGGAGAACAGCCCGGCCAGTTCGTACAGGTAGGCGCAGAGGATGTGCGGCACGCCCTTGAGCGCGACATTGTTGAGCAGGTCGCCGAACTGCGCCAGCTGGGCGGCCAGGGCCTGCTCCTGCGGGGCTTCCAGGACGATCTTGCCGCCGACCTCGTCATAGCCCTTGCCCAGCTTGCGGAAGATGCTGGCCACGCGGGTGTAGGCATAGAGCAGGTAGGGCGCGGTGTTGCCCTCGAAGCTGAGCATCTGCTCGAAGTTGAAGCTGTAGTCGCTGGTGCGGTGCTTCGACAGGTCGGCGTACTTCACCGCGCCGATGCCCACGGCATGGGCGATGTGGCGCAGTTCGTCCTCGCCCAGCTCGGGGTTCTTGGCCTTCACCAGGGTGTAGGCGCGTTCCTCGGCTTCGTCGAGCAGGTCGATCAGCTTCACGGTGCCGCCGTCGCGGGTCTTGAACGGCTTGCCGTCGGCGCCGTTCATGGTGCCGAAGCCCATGTGCTCCAGGTCCATGCCGGCCGGGACGAAGCCGGCGCGGCGCGCCACCTCGAACACCTGCTGGAAGTGCAGGGCCTGGCGCTGGTCGACGAAGTACAGCACGCGGTCGCAGTGCAGCACCTTGTTGCGGTAGCGCATCGCCGCCAGGTCGGTGGTGGCGTACAGGTAGCCGCCGCCGGCCTTCTGCACGATCACCGGCAGCGGGTTGCCCTCGGCGTTCTTGAACTCGTCGAGGAACACGCACAGGGCGCCGTCGTCCTCGGTCAGCAGGCCCTTGGCCTTGAGTTCGTCGACCACGTTGGCGAGGTCGTCGTTGTAGGCGCTCTCGCCCTTGACGTCGGCCATGGTCAGCTTCACGCCCAACTGGTCGTAGACCTTCTGGCAGTGCGACAGGGAGATTTCGTTGAAGCGCGTCCACAGGCGCAGGCACTCGGCATCGCCGGCCTGCAGCTTGACCACCAGTTCGCGGGCGCGGTCGGCGAACTCGGGGGACTCGTCGAAACGCTTCTTGGCGGCGCGGTAGAAGACTTCCAGGTCGTGCAGCTCGGCCTGGGCGTCCACCGGCTGCTCTTCCAGGTAGGCCAGCAGCATGCCGAACTGGGTGCCCCAGTCGCCCACGTGGTTCTGCCGGATCACGGTGTCGCCGAGGAACTCCAGCACCCGGGCCACGGCATCGCCGATGATGGTCGAGCGCAGGTGGCCGACGTGCATCTCCTTGGCCAGGTTCGGCGAGGACAGGTCCACCGCCACGCGCTGCGCCGGGCCGGCCTTGCGCACGCCCAGGCGGTCGTCGTGCAGGGCGGCGTCGAGGCTGGCGGCCAGCCAGGCCTGGTCCTGGAAGAAGTTGAGGAAGCCGGGGCCGGCGATCTCCACCTTGGCCACCTGCGGGTTGGCCGGCAGTGCGGCGACCAGTTGGGTCGCCAGGTCGCGCGGCTTCAGGCCGGCGGGCTTGGCCAGCATCATGGCGATGTTGCTGGCGTAGTCGCCGTGGCTGCGGTCCTTGGTGGTCTCGACCTGGATGTCCGGGCTCAGCCCGGCCGGCAGGGTACCGTCCTCGACGAGGCTGGCGAGGGCGTGCTGGATCAGCTGGCGGATGGTGTCTTTCATGGCGTTTCTCCGTGCTCGCGCGCGACTCGGGGCGCTCGACCGCATATCTGGCTCAGAACCGCGCATTATCGGTGCCTGAAGGGCGCAGCAGCAAGCCGTAAGCTTAAAGCTACAAGCAAAAGCCCATCTGGACCTTGATTTGCCCCAGTCAGATCGCTGCTTTTGCTTTTTCCAGCTTCCAGCTGCTCTTTCCTAGAACAAATCGATCGGATCGACGTCCAGCGACCAGCGCACCTGGCGCCCGCCCGGCATGCTTTCGAGGATCGGCAGCCAGCACGACAGCAGGCGGTGCAGCGGCACGCGGGCGCTGCTCATCAGCAGCAGCTGGGCGCGGAAGCGGCCGGCGCGGCGTTCCATGGGCGCCGGCACCGGGCCGAGCAGCTCGACGTCGCTACCCAGCTGCGCCTGCAGGCGCTCGGCTTCGGCGCAGGCTTCTTCGAGGAAGCCTTCGGCCTGGCCCGGCTTGTGCGCCTCGGCGCGCAGCAGGGCCAGGTGGCAGAACGGCGGCAGGCCGGCGGTGCGGCGCTCGGCCAGGGCCTGGTCGGCGAAGGCGAAGTAGCCCTGCTCGGTGAGTTGCACCAGCAGCGGGTGGTCGGCCAGGTGCGTCTGGATCAGCACCCGGCCGGGCTCTTCGGCGCGCCCGGCGCGGCCGGCGACCTGGACGATCTGCTGGGCCATGCGCTCGCTGGCGCGGAAGTCGGCGGAGAACAGCCCGCCGTCGGCGTCGAGGATGGCCACCAGGGTGACGCGCGGGAAGTGGTGGCCCTTGGCGAGCATCTGGGTGCCGACCAGGATGCACGGCTCGCCCTTGTTGATGGTGGCGAACAGGTCGCGCATGGCGTGCTTGCGCGAGGTGCTGTCGCGGTCGATGCGCAGCACCGGGTAGTCGGGGAAGAGGATGCGCAGGCGCTCCTCGGCGCGCTCGGTGCCGGCGCCGACCGGGCGCAGGTCCAGTTGGCCGCACTTGGGGCACTGGCGCGGCGGGCGCTCGCGGTGGTCGCAGTGGTGGCAGCGCAGCTCGCCGGAGCCCTGGTGCAGCGTCATCCGCGCGTCGCAGCGCGGGCACTGGCTGATCCAGCCGCAGTCGTGGCACAGCAGGGTCGGGGCGAAGCCGCGGCGGTTCAGGTACACCAGCACCTGCTGGCCGGCGCCGAGGGTTTCGCCGATGGCGCGTTGCAGCGGCATCGACAGGCCGGCGTCCAGCGGCAGGCTCTTCACGTCCAGGCGCTGGAACTTCGGCGCCTGGGCGCCGCCGGCGCGCTGCGTCAGGCGCAGCAGGCCGTAGCGGCCGCTGGCGGCGTTGTGCAGGCTCTCCAGCGAGGGCGTGGCCGAGCCGAGCAGAATCGGCACCTTCTCCAGGCGCGCGCGCACCAGGGCCAGGTCGCGGGCGTGGTAGCGCAGGCCTTCCTGCTGTTTATAGGAGGCGTCGTGCTCCTCGTCGATGATGATCAGCCCGGGGTTCTTCAGCGGGGTGAACAGCGCCGAGCGGGTGCCGATGACGATGTCCGCCTCGCCGTCGCGGGCCGCCAGCCAGGCGTCCAGGCGC
Source organism: Pseudomonas sp. M1 (assembly GCF_022760135.1). Classification (NCBI taxonomy): domain Bacteria; kingdom Pseudomonadati; phylum Pseudomonadota; class Gammaproteobacteria; order Pseudomonadales; family Pseudomonadaceae; genus Pseudomonas; species Pseudomonas sp. M1. Next base: position 6,249,600 of record NZ_CP094343.1, on the reverse strand, counting down.
TCGCGGTCGGTCAGCGCCGAGTGCAGCAGGGCGATGCGCGCGTTGAAGCGGCGCTCGAAGCGGCTCAGCGTCTGCGGGCCGAGGTTGATCTCGGGGATCAGCACCAGCGCCTGCTTGCCGGCCTCCAGCACCTGGTGGATCAGCTGCAGGTAGACCTCGGTCTTGCCGCTGCCGGTGACGCCGGCCAGCAGGTAGCTGTGGAACGCGCCGAAGCCGGCGCGCACCGCTTCGCAGGCGGCGCGCTGCTCGGCGTTGAGCGGCAGCTCGGCCTGGGCCAGCCAGCCGCCGTGGTGCTCCGCCGGCACGTGGCGGCGGCTCTCCAGCGTGGCCAGGCCCTTTTCCACCAGCAGGTCGAGGCTGTCCTTGTTGATGTCCAACTGGCCGAGCAGTTCATGGAGCACGCCATGGGGGTGTTGCTGCAGCGTCTGCAGGGCCTGGCGCTGGCGCGGCGCGCGGGCCAGGCGCGGATCGTCCAGGCGCGCGCCGGGGACGGCGAGCCAGAAGCGCTGCACCCGCGCCTCGGCCGGCTCGCCCTGGCGCAGCAGGTTGGGCAGTGCCCAGGACAGGGTGTCGCCGAGGCTGTGCTGGTAGTACTGCGCGGTCCAGCGGCACAGCTCCAGCAGGTGCGCCGGCATCGGCGGCTCGCGGTCGAGCACGGCCAGCGCCGGGCGCAGCTTGTCCTCGGGCACTTGCGAGCTGTCCGCCAGCTCCACCAGCACGCCGACGATCTCGCGGCGGCCGAAGGGCACGCGCAGGCGCACGCCGGGCTGCAGGCGGCAGGGGTCGAGCCCGCGCGGCGGCAGGTAGTCGAACAGGCGGCGCAGCGGCGAGGGCAGGGCGAGGCGCAGGATGCTGGGTCGGGGCACGCTGTGGGCTTTCCGGGGCGTGGTGAGGCGGCGATCTTAGCACGGGGCGCGGCGACGGTCGGTCGGCGCCCCGACTTGCGCTGGACAAAGTCTCTGGTATGATCCACGCCCTTAATTTGCGTGCGGTGCCCGGTAAAAGATCCCGCCCGCGGTCCTCGAAGGCCGTGGCTCGGCTTCTGCCAGAGACTGGGTGGCGGCACACCAACCAGAGGAAGACATCATGAAACCGGAAATCCATCCCGCGTACGAAGAAATCGAAGCCACCTGCAGCTGCGGCAACGTGATCAAGACCCGTTCGACCCTGTGCAAAGGCATCCACCTGGACGTCTGCTCCGAATGCCACCCGTTCTACACCGGCAAGCAGAAAGTCGTGGACACCGGCGGCCGTATCGATCGCTTCAACCAGCGTTTCGCCATGTTCGGCGGCAAGAAGTAAGAGCGATTTCCGGAAAAGCCCCGATGGCCTTTCCCGATCTGCTGAAAAAGGCGCCCCTGCGGGGCGCCTTTTTTGTGCTCGCGATTTGCCTGGGCGCACCGGCCCTGGCGGCGTCCTGCCCGGCGCCCAGCGGCGCCGGCACGGTGCGCGTGGCGCGGGTGGTGGATGGCGACACCCTGAAGCTGGCCGATGGCCGCAACGTGCGCCTGATCGGCGTCAACGCCCCGGAGCTGGCCCACGGCGGGCGCAGCACCGAGCCCTTCGCCGAGGCCGCGCGGCAACGCCTGCAGGCGCTGGTGGCGGCCAACGACGGCGAATTAGGGTTGCAGCTCGGACGCCAGGGCAAGGACCATTACGGCCGCACCCTGGCCCACCTGTACGACCGCCAGGGGCGCAACATCGAGGCGCAATTGCTGGCCGAGGGCCTGGGCTATCTGGTGGCGGTGGCGCCCAACACCGAGCTGACCGCCTGCCAGCAGGCTGCCGAGCGCGAGGCGCGCAAGGCCGGCCGTGGCCTGTGGAAACGCCCGCCGGTGCAGGACGCGCAAACCCTGCACCAGAGCGGCTTCGTCATCGTCCGCGGGCGCGTCGCCCAGGTGCAGCGCAACCGAGGTGGCCTGTGGCTGGAGATGGACGGTTCGCTGGTCCTGCGGATCGAGCCTAAGCTGTTGAAAGCGTTCGATAAGCGCACGCTGGAGGCGCTGCCCGGGCGCACCCTGGAAGCGCGCGGCTGGGTGATCGACCGCGCCGCGCGCGGCGCCGTGAAACCGGGGCAGGCACGCTGGATGCTGCCCATCACCGACCCGGCCATGCTGGAGCTGCTGCCATGACCAAGACAAGGATGCTGTTGCTCACCTGCCTGTTCACGCTGGGCGGCGTGCTGGGCGGCTGCGCGGTCAACCCCGCCACCGGCGAGACCGACTTCGTCACCATGAGCGAGCGGGACGAACTGGCCCTCGGCCGCCAGGCCAGCCAGGAAGCGGCCAAGCAGTACCCGCGCTACGCCGACGAGAAGCTCCAGGCCTACGTGCAGCAGGTGGGCGAGCGCGTCGCCCGGGTCGGCGACCGGCCCACCCTGCAGTACCGCTTCACCGTGGTCGACAGCCCCGACATCAACGCCTTCGCCCTGCCCGGCGGCTACATCTACATCCACCGCGGGCTGATGGCCTACCTCAATTCCGAAGCCGAGCTGGCCGCGGTGCTGGGCCACGAGATCGGCCACGTCACCGCCCGCCACAGCGTGCGCCAGCAGAGCCAGGCCAGCGCCTGGAACGTGCTCGGCGCGGCCGTGGCCATCGGCACCGGGGTCAGCGCCGCCGGAGACCTCACCAACGTCCTCGGCACCGCCGTGGTGCGCGGCTACGGCCGCGACATGGAGCTGCAGGCCGACGGACTGGGCGCCAAGTACCTGGCCCGCGCCGGTTACGACCCCAAGGCGATGATCCAGGTGGTGCGGGTGCTGAAGAACCAGGAGGACTACGCCCGCCAGGTCGCCCAGGCCAAGGGCGAGGCGGTGCAGCCGGTGGGGTATCACGGCTTGTTCGACACCCACCCGGACAACGACCGGCGCCTGCAGGAGGTGCTGGGCCCGGCCCAGGCCCTGGCCGGCGGCCAGCAGGAGGTCGGCCGCGACCGCTACCTGAAAGCCATCGACGGCATGCCCTTCGGTGATTCCGCCGAATCCGGCATCCGCCGCGGGCAAAGCTTCTACCACGGCGAGTTGGGCTTCACCCTCGCCTACCCCGCCGGCTGGGGCATGCTCAACCAGCCCACCGCGCTGATCGGCTACCCCGAGGACCAGCAGGCCTACATCGGCATGAAGCTGGTGCCGCGCGACGGCCAGCTGAGCCCGCTGGAATACCTGCGCAAGGGCGCCGGCGGCCGCCTGGCCGACGAGCAGGAACTGAACCAGGCCGGCCTGAAGGGCGCCGCCGCGGTGATCCCCGGTTCGCCCGCGCGACGCGTGGCGGTGATCTACAAGGACCAGGGCGCCTACCTGTTCGTGGGTGTGGTCAAAGGCCGCGCCTCGCTGGAAAGCCGCGACGCCGAGTTCCTCTCGGTGATCCGCAGTTTCCGCCCGCTGCGCGCCGACGAACGGAAGCTGGCCGAGCCGCGGCGCCTGCAACTGGTCCAGGCGAAGGCCGGGCAAAGCCTGGAACAGCTGGCAAAGGGCGGAAACGAGCCGGAATCTGACGCGATTTCTCGTATACGATTGCTAAACGATTTGTATCCAGCTGGTCAGCCAAAACCCGGGGAATGGTTGAAAATCGTGCGTTAGCAGCATTGACACCGCAGCCCTGAAGCTATCTTGGCAGGCGCTTTCTTCCCGCGTATGCTCGGTCGCCCGTCTGTCCAACAAGCAATAAAGCGGAAGTGCCAAAAATGTCTGATCTCAAGACCGCTGCCCTCGAATATCACGCGCAACCCCGCCCCGGGAAACTCAGCGTCGAGCTGACCAAGCCCACCGTCACCGCCCGCGACCTGTCGCTGGCCTACAGCCCGGGCGTGGCCGAGCCGGTCCGCGAGATCGCCCGTGACGCCGAACTGGCCTACAAGTACACCGGCAAGGGCAACCTGGTCGCGGTGATCTCCGACGGCACCGCCATCCTCGGCCTGGGCAACCTCGGCCCGCTGGCCTCCAAGCCGGTCATGGAAGGCAAGGGCGTGCTGTTCAAGCGTTTCGCCGGCATCGACGTGTTCGACATCGAGGTCGACGCCGAGAGCCCGCAGGCCTTCATCGACACCGTCAAGCGCATCTCCATCACCTTCGGCGGCATCAACCTGGAAGACATCAAGGCGCCGGAGTGCTTCGAGATCGAGCGCGCGCTGATCGAGCAGTGCGACATCCCGGTGTTCCACGATGACCAGCACGGCACCGCCATCGTCACCGCCGCCGGCATGCTCAACGCCCTGGAAATCGCCGGCAAGAACCTGGAAAGCGCGAAGATCGTCTGCCTGGGCGCCGGCGCCGCCGCCATCTCCTGCATGAAGCTGCTGGTGAGCATGGGCGCCAAGGTCGAGAACATCTACATGATCGACCGCCAGGGCGTGATCCACGCCGGCCGCACCGACCTGAACCAGTACAAGGCGGTGTTCGCCACCGAGACCGACAAGCGCACCCTGGACGATGCCCTCGACGGCGCCGACGTGTTCGTCGGCCTGTCCGGCGCCAACCTGCTCAGCGCCGAAGGCCTCAAGCGCATGGCGCCGAACCCGATCGTCTTCGCCTGCTCCAACCCGGACCCGGAGATCAAGCCGGAACTGGCCCACGCCACCCGCAACGACGTGATCATGGCCACCGGCCGTTCGGACTACCCGAACCAGGTGAACAACGTGCTGGGCTTCCCCTTCATCTTCCGCGGTGCCCTGGACGTGCGCGCCACCCGCATCAACGAAGAGATGAAGATCGCCGCCGCCCTGGCCCTGCGCGACCTGGCCAAGGAGCCGGTGCCCAAGGACGTGTGCGAGGCCTACGGCGTGTCGTCCCTGGAGTTCGGCCGCGAGTACATCATTCCGAAACCCATGGACAAGCGCCTGATCACCGTGGTCTCCGATGCCGTGGCCAAGGCCGCCATCGAGAGCGGCGTGGCTACCCTGCCGTATCCGAAGCACTATCCGCTGCAGTCGGTGGAAGACGTGTTCAAGGGCTGACCGGGCCGCTCTCTTCGGCTTGAGGCCGAAGGTGAAAGCGCCGTTTCTTCCGTGAGGGGGAACGGCGTTTTCGTTTCTGGGGCTTTGTAGGAGCGAGCTTGCTCGCGAAGGGGGGCCCCCGGTGATTCCGCTGCCTTGGCTTGGCTCCGCTCCCTCTCCCTAACCCTCGGCTGCGCGCCCCGCCCTGAAGGGAGAGGGGACCGTTCGGAGTGCGCTGATGCTTCGGCGTTGGCCGGCGAGCACAGGGACTACCGGCTGAAACCAAGCCTTCTCTCGGCACGGACTAGCCCCCTCTCCCTCTGGGAGAGGGCTGGGGTGAGGGATGCGGAGCCAACCCGAAACACCACCGTCACCGGGAGCTCCATTCGCGAGCAAGCTCGCTCCTACGAAAAGCCGTGCCCACCCGGACGCTGGGCGCGGCCTCTAAACACCCTGCAACACCCCTCCACAGGCATCCCGGGGCAGGGGACTATGCTGTAGAAAGGCGCCGCCCCTTCATTCGCCCGCGGCGCCGCTTCGGTCCTGGCCGGGGAGGCGTGCCATGCTCACGCTGTTTCGCCGCTGCGCTTTGCTCCTGCTGCTGTTCGCGGCCGGGGCGCTGGCGGCCCCGCCGGCGGTGGTGCTGACGGTGGACGGGGCCATCGGCCCGGCGACTTCCGACTACGTGGTGCGCGGCCTGCAGCGTGCCGTGGACGAGGGCGCGCCCCTGGTGGTGCTGCGCATGGACACCCCCGGCGGGCTGGACAGCGCCATGCGCGACATCGTCAAGGCGATCCTCACCAGCCCCATCCCCGTGGTCGGCTACGTCGCCCCCAGCGGAGCGCGGGCGGCCAGCGCCGGCACCTATATCCTCTATGCTTGCCACCTCGCCGCCATGGCCCCGGGCACCAACTTGGGCGCCGCCACCCCGGTGCAGATCGGCGCGCCCGGCGCCCCGGAAAAGCCCCAGGGCAAGGACGGCAAGCCAGCCGTCAGCGAGGAGGACACCCTCAAGCGCAAGCAGGTCAACGACGCGGCGGCCTACATCCGTGGCCTGGCGCAGCTGCGCGGGCGCAATGCCGAATGGGCCGAGCGCGCGGTGCGCGAAGCGGTCAGCCTGTCCGCCGAGGAAGCCGTGAAGCAGAAGGTCGTCGACCTGCAGGCCGGCGACCTCGACCAGTTGCTGCGCGCCATCGACGGGCGCAAGGTGCAGGTGGCGGGGCAGGCGCTGAGCATCCACAGCGCCGGTCTCGCCTGGGTCGAGCACCAGCCCGACTGGCGCACCCGCCTGCTGGCGGTGATCACCGACCCCAGCGTGGCGCTGCTGTTGCTGATGATCGGCGTGTACGGGCTGATCTTCGAATTCGCCAACCCCGGCCTGGCGCTGCCCGGCGTACTCGGCGGCATCTGCCTGCTGCTCGGGCTCTACGCCATGCAGCTGCTGCCGGTGAACTACGCGGGGGTGGCGCTGATCGTCCTCGGCCTGGCCTTCATGGCCGCCGAGGCCTTCGTGCCCAGCTACGGCAGCCTGGGCATCGGCGGCATCGCCGCCTTCGTGATCGGCGGGCTGATCCTGCTGGACACCGACGCGCCGGGCTTCGGCATTCCCCTGGGGCTGATCGTCGGCGTGGCCACGGTCAGCGCGCTGTTCATCGCCGGGGTGCTGGGCGTGGCCATGAAGAGCCGGCAGCGCCAGGTGGTCAGCGGCGCGGCCGGCCTGGTGGGCAGCCTGGCGACCGTGGACGCGGTGGCCGACGGGGATGCCCACGCCGGCTGGGTACAACTGCAGGGCGAACAGTGGCAGGTCCGCTGCGCCCGGACCCTGCGCGCCGGCCAGCGGGTCAAGGTGCTGGCGCGCGACGGCCTGCGCCTGGAGGTGGCGGCCGACGACGAATCGGGAGGTGACTGATGGGTATTCCCTTCGGACTGCTGGTGGCGCTGGTCCTGCTGCTGATGCTGGTGGCCAGCGCCCTGCGCATCCTGCGCGAATACGAACGCGGGGTGGTGTTCCAGCTCGGCCGTTTCTGGAAGGTCAAGGGCCCGGGGTTGGTGCTGGTGATCCCGGTGGTGCAGCAGATGGTCCGCGTCGACCTGCGCACCGTGGTGCTCGACGTGCCGCCGCAGGACGTGATCTCCCGCGACAATGTCTCGGTGAAGGTCAACGCGGTGGTGTACTTCCGCGTGCTCGATCCGCAGAAGGCCATCATCCAGGTGGAGAACTTCCTCGCCGCCACCAGCCAGCTGGCCCAGACCACGCTGCGCGCGGTGCTCGGCAAGCACGAGCTGGACGAGATGCTGGCCGAGCGCGAGCGCCTGAACCTGGACATCCAGAAGGTGCTGGACGCGCAGACCGACGCCTGGGGCATCAAGGTGGCCAACGTCGAGATCAAGCACGTCGACCTCAACGAGTCCATGGTCCGCGCCATCGCCCGCCAGGCCGAGGCCGAGCGCGAGCGGCGGGCCAAGGTGATCCATGCCGAGGGCGAGCTACAGGCCTCGGAGAAGCTGATGCAGGCCGCGCAGATGCTCTCCCGCGAGCCCGGCGCCATGCAGCTGCGCTACATGCAGACGCTGGGCAGCATCGCCGGCGACAAGAACTCCACCATCGTCTTCCCCATGCCCATCGACCTGCTCAAGGGGCTGCTCGAAACAAATGGACAGACTAAGAAGTGACTGACGGCAGGTTGGATGGGGCTGAGGCGTCTACCCTGTAGGTTTTCTGAAAATTCCTTACCGTCCCCTTGCGGACGGACTACGGGGGAAACCATGAGCTACCGCAACCTGGCGGCCCTGACCCTAGTGTCATCCGCCCTTTTCGCCGGCTGCGCCGGCTCCCCGCAGATGAGCTGGTCGCGCGTCGGCGACTCCGCCCAGCGCGCCGTCCTCGACCCCGGCACCTGGGCGCCGGTGGCCGGCGCCGCGGTTATCGCCGCCGGCAACTGGGACCACAAGTGGCAGAAGTCCGCGGCCAACCACGAATGGCTGTTCGGCGGCGACGCCAACTCCGCCGCCGACCACATGCTCAACGCCAGCACCGCGCTGAGCGTGGTCACCGGCCTGGTGGCTGCGCCCAGGGGCAGCGAGGACGAGGAGAAGTGGAGCTGGCGCGGGCGCAACCTGGCGCTGCTGGCCACCGACCGCTACGCGGTGACCGGCCTGGTGGAGGAGTGGAAGGAGGTGTCCGGACGCGACCGCCCCGACGGCATCCCCGACGACTCCTTCCCCTCCAAGCACACGGCCGTGACCGCCGTGCACAACAGCTTCACCCGGCGCAACCTGGACTACATCGACATGGACCCGACCCTGCGCTTCACCGCCAAGGCCGGGCTCTACACGGTGGACGGGCTGACCGCGCTGGCGCGGGTGGAAGGCTCCAAGCACTACCCCACCGACACTTTGGTGGGCATGGCGGTGGGCAACCTCGCCGCCAACTTCACCTACAATCTGTTCCTTGAGGGATCGCCAGACAGCGCCTATTCCTTCGGTGTTCTGCCCGAAGCCGGTGGGGGAATGAGCCTGCGCGCGGCGATGCTTTTCTGAGTCCGCCCGCTTGCCGGTAGCGGGGCGCGGGCCTCGAGCAAGGAGAGCCATGCTGCTGCGTGCCCTGCTGATCGCCCTGGCCCTGCCGTTCTGCGCCCAGGCCGAGGAGCCGCTGAACCTGGTCGCCGACCGCTGGCCGCCCTATGCCGACGCGCAGATGCCCGGCCGCGGCCTGGCGGTGCATTTCGTCAGCACCGCGCTGACCCGCGCCGGCTACGCCATCCACTACGCCGAGGTGCCCTGGCCGCGGGCCCTGCACGGGGTACGCAACGGCGAGTACGACGTGCTGGTGGATTCCTGGTACAGCGCCGAGCGCGAGACCTTCGGGCAGTATTCCGAGCCCTACCTGGTGAACCGCCTGCGCTTCCTCAAGCGCAGGGGGTCGCCCATCGTCTTCGAGCGCCTGGCCGACCTCTACCCGTTCCGCATCGCCGTGGTCCGCGGCTACAGCTACACCCCCGAGTTCAACGAGGACCGCCGGCTGCACAAGGTGCCGGTGCTGTCCTTCCCCAACGCCGCGATGATGGTGGTCGCCGGCCGCGTCGAGCTGACATTGGAAGACGAGTGGACCGCCCGCTACATCCTCGAACACGACCTGAAGGACGAGCGCCACAAGCTGGAGTTCCTGCCCCAGCCGCTGTCGGAGAACCCGCTGTACATCCTGGTCAGCCGCGCCAACCCGCGCCACGCGCAGATAATCGAAGACTTCAACCGCGAACTGCGGCTGATGCGCGAGGACGGCAGCTACGACGCCTTCATGGACCTGCGCGGGCCCTGAGCCGGGCTCAGGCGGCGGCTTCCTGCTCGGCGCCGATCTCCTTCTTCAGCAGGTGCGCAGCCAGGCTGCGCAGCGGCGCCAGCTCGCGGCAGATCAGCGCCAGCTGCGTCTGCACCAGGCGCTGCGGGTCTTCCAGCTCCTCCGGCACCTGTTCCAGGCGCTTGGCCAGGTCTTCCTCGGTATCGCTGTGGATGGCCACCGGCTTGCGCTGGGCGAGGCTGGCGGCGATGTCGTCGAGGCTGGCGGTGAGCTGCTCGGCGGCTTCGCCGATCAGCGCGTTGGCCGGCGACTCCGGCAGGCGGTCGCGGTGCGCGCCCAGGGCCGAGAGGTAGCTGAGCAGGGTGTGCGAAAGCACCAGGAAGCGGAAGCCCAGCTCGGCGTCCTTGCGGAAGTGGCCGGGCTCCAGAAGCATGTTCGACAGCGTGGTGGAGAGCGTCGCGTCGGCGTTGTGGGCGTTGCGCCGGGCGGTGCGGTAGATGAGGTCGTCGCGCTTGCCGCTGGCGTACTGCTGCATGATCTCGCGCAGGTAGCGGGCGTTGCAGGCCAGGGTGCCGCCGACCAGGCTGTGCAGGCGCCGGCCCTGCCAGTCGGGGAGGATGAGGAACACCGCCAGGCCGGCGATGAAGGCACCGAGCAGGGTGTCGAACAGGCGCGGCAGGATCAGCCCGTAGCCGTTGCCCACCTGGTTGAAGCACAGCAGCACCAGCAGGGTGATGGCGGCAGTGGCCAGGGTGTAGCGGGTGCTGCGGGTGGCGAAGAAGGCCACCCCGGCGACCACCGCCAGCAGCGATTGCACCAGCGGGTTGGGGAACAGGTCGATCAGCGCCCAGCCGGCCACCAGGCCGACCAGGGTGCCGAGGATGCGCTGCACCAGGCGGATGCGCGTAGCGCCGTAGTTGGGCTGGCAGACGAACACCGTGGTCAGCAGGATCCAGTAGCCCTGGGTCGGGTGGATCAGGTGCAGCACGCCGTAGCCGGCGGTCAGCGTCAGGCCCAGGCGCAGGGCATGGCGGAACAGCAGCGAGGTGGGCGTGAGCTGCTGGCGGATGCGCTCGAAGGCATCGCGCAGCGAGCGCGGCGAGCGGTCCAGCAGGGCGCTGTCCTGTTCCTCGGCGAGGGCGTCGGGGTTGCTCGCGCCGCTGAGCTTGTGGTCGAGGGTGGCGAGGTTGCCGGCCAGGGCGCCGAGGGAGCGCAGCAGCGCGCGCCAGGCCGGGTTGCCCTGCTGGCGCAGGTATTCCAGCGAGGCCTGCAGGTCGGCCAGGGCCTGCTCGCTGTCGTTGTAGTCGAAGCGCTGGCGCAGGCGGATGGCCCGCGACAGCGCCTGGCAGGCCTTGCCCTGCTGGTTGAGCAGGCGCTGGCAGCGGAACAGCACGTCGCTGTGGAAGAAGGCCTCGGCCAGGCGGTTGTAGGGGTAGTGCGAGGAGCTGGCGCGCTCGTGGACGTCCTGGGCGATGAAGTACAGCTTCAGGTAGCGGCTCAGCTTGGGCCCCGGGCGGCCATGGCTGAGGCGGCTGAGGATGGTTTCCTTGGCCTGGTTGAGCGTCACCACCAGCCTGCCGTTCTGCCGCGCCAGGGCCAGGCGCCGGTCCTCGACGTCGAGCTGGCGCAGCGGCTCGAACAGCGTCGACTTGATCTTCAGGTACTCGCCCAGCTCGAAGTAGGCGCGGGCCAGCACCTGCTGCACCGGCTGGTTGGCGAAGAGCGCGTTCCACAGCACCGAGAGCACGCCGTACCAGGCCGCGCCGGCCACCAGCAGCAGCGGCTCCTGCCACAGGTCGCCGGGGGCGCCGCCGCGCTGGTCGACGCCGATCATGGTGTAGATGGACAGGATCAGCGTGGCCGAGGCGATGGCCGCATAGCGCTCGCCCAGCGCGCCCAGCAGCGTCATGCCGAACGCCGACAGGGCCAGGCCGGCGACGAACAGCCAGGGGTAGGGGAACAGCAGCTCCACCGCCAGCGCGGCGATGAGGAAGCACGCCAGGGTCACCAGCAACGCCTTCAGGCGGCCCAGCCAGTGGTCGTCGGTCTCGGCCAGGGCGCTGGCGATGATGCCCAGGAACAGCGGGATCACCAGCTCGGTGCGGCCCAGCAGCAGGCAGGCGGCCATGGCCCCGGCCAGGGCGATGAACACCCGCAGGCTGTAGGCGAACTTGTCCAGCGCCCACAGGCGCCGCAGGGTCTCGAACAAGGGGGAGGAAAGCATGCGCGTCGGGGACTTCCGAGGTGTCTCTGCGCTGAGACTAGCGGATCGCCTGGCGCGCGGCTATTGGTTGCGGGGGATGCTTTTCGTGGGAGCGAGCTTGCTTGCGAAAGGTGCTTGCCCTGAAGAGCGCCCTCTCCCTAACCCTCGGCTGCGCGCCCCGCCCTGAAGGGAGAGGGGACCGTTCGGAGTGGATGAGTATCCCGCAGTCAGCCGGCAGCTCCGTCGGTTTTCGGCTGAAACCATTCCTCCTCTCGGCACGGACAAGCCCCCTCTCCCTTCAGGGAGAGGGCTGGGGAGAGGGGACGGCGGTGACCTCATGCACCGTTATGACCAGGAAACTCCGTTCGCGAGCAAGCTCGCTCCTACGAAGAGCCCCGCGCGTCAGAGGATGCGCACCTTGAACGAACGCCCCTTGATCCTGCCTTCCTGCAGGCGCTTGAGCGCCGCGTTGGCCTGGTCGCGCTGCACCGCCACGTAGGCCTGGAAGTCGAAGATGGCGATCTTGCCCACCGCGCTGCCGGGCAGGCCGGCGTCGCCGGTGAGGGCGCCGAGGATGTCGCCGGGGCGCAGCTTGTCCTTGCGCCCGCCGGCGATGTTCAGGGTGGTCATCGGCGGCAGCAGCGGCGCCGGGTTGGCGCGCAGGAAGTCGATGCGCTCCCAGTTCAGCGGCTTGCCCTGCAGGTCCTCGATGGCCTGGGCGCGGGAGGCTTCGGCCGGGGCCACCAGGGACAGCGCCAGGCCCTTCTCGCCGGCGCGGCCGCTGCGGCCGATGCGGTGCACGTGGACCTGGGCGTCGCGGCTCAGCTCGACGTTGATCACCGCCTCCAGGCCCTCGATGTCCAGGCCGCGGGCGGCCACGTCGGTGGCCACCAGCACGCTGCAGCTGCGGTTGGCGAACATCGCCAGCACCTGGTCGCGCTCGCGCTGCTCCAGGTCGCCGTGCAGGGCCAGGGCGGAAATCTTCTGCGCGTCCAGCGCCTGGGCCAGTTCCACGCACTGCTGGCGGGTGTGGCAGAAGGCTACGGCGGACTGCGGGCGGAAGTGCTGCAGCAGGCGCACCACGGCGTCCATGCGCTGGCGCGGCTCGATTTCGTAGAAGTGCTGTTCGATCTGGCTGTCGTCGTGCAGCGCCTCCACTTCCACGCGCTCGGGCTGGCGCAGGAACTTCGCCGCCAGTTGCTCGATGCCGGCCGGGTAGGTGGCCGAGAACAGCAGGCTCTGCCGGCGCGCCGGGAGCTGGCCGATGATGTCGGCGATGCTGTCGTAGAAGCCCATGTCGAGCATGCGGTCGGCCTCGTCCAGCACCAGGGTGTTCAGCCCGTCGAGCACCAGGGAGCCGCGGCGCAGGTGTTCCTGTACCCGCCCCGGGGTGCCGACCACCACGTGGGCGCCGTGCTCCAGCGAGCCGATCTGCGGGCCGAAGGGCACGCCGCCGCAGAGGGTCAGCACCTTGATGTTGTCGGCGGTGCGGGCCAGGCGGCGGATCTCCTTAGCCACCTGGTCGGCCAGCTCGCGGGTCGGGCACAGCACCAGCGCCTGGCAGCCGAAGTAGCGCGGGTTCAGCGGGCTGAGCAGGCCGATGCCGAAGGCCGCGGTCTTGCCGCTGCCGGTCTTGGCCTGGGCGATCAGGTCGCGGCCCTTGAGGATGACCGGCAGGCTGGCGGCCTGGATCGGCGTCATCTCTTTGTAACCGAGGGCTTCGAGGTTGGCGAGCAGGTCGGCGGAGAGGGGCAGGCTGGAGAAGGCGGTGGAGGTCACGAAGAAAAAACCCGACAGGCGTGTGGGCGCGCAGTGTAGCAGGAGGGGCGCCGCAGGGCCCTGGAGAAACGGGTAAAACCCGCGAATCCACTGGTGTTGGTCAACACCCGTCCGAAACGGACGGACGGTCGTATAGTGTATGTTTATACAGATTCGCTTTCCGCAGGTTTTTGTCGTAGAGTGCCTCCACTGTGTTTGCATGGGTCGCCGTCGATCGTGACCTGATGCGGTCGGTTATTCCACCCCGTCCTGCTCGACTCCTTGTAACTCCTTGCAACTCAGTTCCTGCCACTCTTTTGTGGCTATTTCTACATCTACGTTCCAAGGAGAACACCATGTCGAATCGTCAGAACGGCACCGTCAAATGGTTCAACGAGACCAAAGGCTACGGCTTCATCACCCCTGAGAGCGGCCCGGACGTCTTCGTTCACTTCCGCGCCATCGAAGGCCACGGCTTCAAGACCCTGGCCGAAGGCCAGAAGGTCAGCTTCGAAGTCGTGCAAGGCCAGAAAGGCATGCAAGCCGAGCGCGTTCAGGTAATCAACTAAGATTCCCTGGCGTCGCCGAAAACCCCGGATGGAAACATCCGGGGTTTTTTGTTGCCTGATTGGCGTAGGCCATCTGTACTGCCATTGCCCCCGACTCCGGAGCCCGATCCATGAAACCGCGCCTCGCCGGCCTGTTGCTGGCCTTCATCTGCCCCACGCTGTTCGCCGCGCAGCCGGCCACCTGGGGTTGGGTCGAGCAGGCCAGGCTGATGCCGGAGAACGCCCTGCTCAAGGTGCGCCTGGACACCGGCCTGCAGACCTCGGTGATGGACGCGCGCAACCTGGTGAAGATCCGCAAGAACGAGCAGCGCTGGGTGCAGTACGACATCCTGGTCAAGGACGCGGCGACCGGCCAGGTGCAGCGCCTGCCCTTCGAGCGGCCCGTCGAGCGCACCCTCAAGGTTCGCGGCGCCAACGGCATCGAGCATCGTCCGGTGGTGAGCATGGACCTGTGCCTGGGCGACAAGGTCTACCGCGAGCAGTTCGCCCTGGCCGACCGCGAGGGCAGCGACTACCCGGTGCTGCTGGGCCGCCGCAGCCTGGAGCACCTGGGCGCCGTGGACGTGTCGAAGACGCTGACCACACCGCCCACCTGCAAGCCCTGATTCAGTGCCCGTCGTCGGGCTCCAGGCGCCGCGGCGCCTGGGCCGAGCGGCCGTCGTCGCGGGCCAGCTGGAAGAAGATCGCCGCCGCCGCCATCGACATCAGCCCGACGCTCAGGTAGGTGGCGTGGAAGGCGCCCAGCACGTCGCCGGCGTTGACCTCCACGTCGCTCTTGAAGCCGCCCAGCAGCGCCGCCGCGCAGGCCACGCCGAGGCCGATGGACAGCTGCATCACCACCGACAGCAGGCTGTTGCCGGCGCTGGCGTTGTCGTCGCGCAGGTCGATCAGCGTCAGGGTGTTCATCGCCGTGAACTGCAGCGAGTTGACCCCGCCCAGCAGGCCCAGGTGGATCAGCAGCCAGAGGTAGGGCGTGTCCTGGTCGATCAGGCCCAGGCCGGCGATCAGCGAGCCCAGCAGCAGAGTGTTGCCCACCAGCAGGCGGCGGTAGCCGAACAGGTCGAGGATGCCCTTGGCCAGCGGCTTGACCACCATGGCCATGGCCGCCAGCGGGATCATGGTCATGCCCGCCTTGGCCGGCGCGAAGCCCAGGCCCACCTGCAGCAGCAGCGGCGTGAGGAAGGGCAGGGCGCCGCTGCCCAGGCGGGCGAACAGGTTGCCCAGTACGCCGACGGCGAAGGTGCGCGTCTTGAACAGGCTGGGCGGGAACAGCGGCGCCTCGACGTTGAGGGCGCGCAGCCAGTAGGCGGCCAGCAGCACCAGGCCGCCGATCAGCAGCATCACCACCCGCACGTGGGGCATGTGCAGCTCGCCCAGGCCTTCCAGGGCGATGGTGATCAGCACCATGGCGCCGCCGAAGAGCAGGAAGCCGGGGCCGTCGAAGCGGCTGAGCGTGGCGCCGCGCAGGTCGGGCATGAGGCGGATGGCGAAGACGATGCCGAGCAGGCCCACCGGGATGTTGATGAGGAAGATCCAGTGCCAGCTGGCGTATTCCACCAGCCAGCCGCCGAGGGTCGGGCCGGTCAGCGGGCCGAGCAGGCCGGGGATGGTGACGAAGCTGAGCACCCGCACCAGGTCGCTGCGCGGGTACACGCGCAGGATCACCAGGCGCCCCACCGGCATCATCAGCGCGCCGCCCAGGCCCTGCACCATGCGGGCGACGACCAGCACCCCGAGGCTCGGCGAGAGCGCGCAGAACAGCGAGCCGAGGCTGAACAGGAAGATCGCGAAGATGAACACCCGGCGCGTGCCGAAGCGGTCGGCGATCCAGCCGGAGGCGGGGATCAGCAGCGCCACTGTGAGCAGGTACGAGATGACCACCGCCTGCATGCGCAGCGGGTCCTCGTTCAGCGAACGGGCCATGCTCGGCAGCGCGGTGTTGAGGATGGTGCCGTCCAGCGCCTGCATGAAGAAGGCGACGGCCACCAGCCAGGGAAGGATGCGGGCGATGCGCGGGGTGAGGATGAAGGGCTCGCTCATGATGGGTCCTTGTTCGGCTCCCGCAAGCATAGGCGGGGAGGGCGGTGCTGCGCGAGGGGCGCGCCAGAGCCGTTGCGCTGGCGCGGCGGTGCGCCTGTGCTGGACCTGAAGGGGCTTTCGAGGGGATCGGCAGGCATTCGCCGCGACCCGGGCGCAGGCGCCGCAAGTTCGCGCCGAGGTGGCGGAACAATGGCACCCGCCGCCAGTCCAATCTGCGTCCCGCACACCTTCGGCGCGGGACGCCACTGCATCAGGAGATGTCGATGACCGTCAGATTCCGTGTCACCTGCGCCGCCGCGGCGCTGCTCGCCGCCAGTTCCGCCTTCGCCTTCAACCTGGGGGACGCCGCCAAGGCGGTGTCCGGCGTGGCCGAGGGCGGCAACCCGGCCCAGGTGGCTTCCACCCCGCAGACCAGCGGCCTGCTCGGCGCCCTCACCGGGCAGCTGGGCGTCAGCGACGAGCAAGCCATCGGCGGCACCGGCGCGCTGCTCGGCCTGGCCAAGAACAAACTCAGCGGCACCGACTACACCCAGTTGGTGAAGGCCGTGCCGGGCCTGGACAAGCTCAGCGGCGCCAACGCCCTGGGCGGCCTCGGCGGCAGCCTGGGCAACCTCGGCGGCGCCGGCGCCAAGGGCCTGCTGGGCAACGTCGACAGCATGGGCGACGTGAACAGCGCCTTCAGCACCCTGGGCATGGACCAGGGCATGACCGGCAAATTCGCCAGCGTGCTGCTGGACTACTTCGGCAAGCAGGGCGTGAGCAGCAACCTGCTGGGCAGCCTGGGTAGCCTGTGGGGCGTGGGCGGCTGACGCTGGGTATATCCCTGTAGGAGCGCGCCCTGCGCGCGAATCGCGGGCAGGGCCCGCTCCTACAGTCCACCGAGAGGCATGGCGTTCCATTGTAGGAGCGGACCTTGTCCGCGATAGCCGGACGTCCCGGCGCAATTCCGACGGCGAGGTCGGCGCCTGCTGGGGCGATGGGTATCGCTTCGCTCAACGCCATCCTACGGTTAAACCTGACGGAGCGTTCGGAACGAAGGGCATGGCCATCAGTCGAATCCGTTGACCGCCCATGCCGAGGCGGGACCTGCCTGCCGCGGAGCCTCCGATGATCGCCCGAGCCCTTCCCATCCTCGCCGCCTGCGCCTGGCTGGTGGCCTTCCCGGCCGCCGCCGAGACCTTCGAGGAAATCCCCAGCGCCGAGTCCGGTGCCGCAGCCACGGCCGCCAACGGCCTGGTGGAGACCCTCGGCCAGCGCCTGAACATCAGCGACGAGCAGGCCATCGGTGGCGCCGGCGCCTTGATCGGCCTGGCCATGAACCGCCTGGACGACAGCCAGGGCACGCAGTTGCAGAAGAGCCTGCCGGGGCTGGACCAGCTGTCCTCGGGCAACCTCGGCGGCGGCATCGGCGCCCTGCTGGGCGGCGCCGGGCAGTTGCTCGGCGGCATCCAGAACCTGCAGGACGTCGACCAGGTGTTCAACGTGCTGGGCATGAGCGAAGGCATGGTCGACCGGTTCGCCAGCGTGATGCTCGATTACCTGGTCAAGCAGGGCCTGAACAGCCAATTGCTGGGCACCCTAGGCAAGCTCTGGGAAAGCGCCCCGCTGCCTTCCACGCCAGCCACCACGGTGGCCGGCAAGGCGATCTAGCTCAGAACTCGGCGCGCAGCGCGTCGATGCGCGCGTCCTTCTCTTCCCACAGGCGCGACACCCAGGCCTGCACGTACTGGCGGAATTCCGCGTCGTTCTCGTAGTCGCCCTGCCACAGCGCGGGGTCGATGCCGTGGGTGCGGATGTCGACGATCACCCGCGGCACCCTGCCGCTGAGCAGGTCCCAGAAGCCCGGCTTGGGCCCCTTGGGGTAGACCACGGTGACGTCGAGCATGGCGTCCAGCTGCTCGCCCAGGGCGGCCAGCACGAAGGCCACGCCGCCGGCCTTGGGCTTGAGCAGGTTCTGGTAGGGCGACTGCTGCTGGGCCTGCTTGGCCGGGGTGAAGCGGGTGCCTTCCAGGTAGTTCACCACCGTCACCGGCATGCCCTTGAACTTCTCGCAGGCGGCCCGGGTGATCTCCAGGTCCTTGCCCTTGAGCTGCGGGTTCTTCTCCAGGAAGGCCTTGGAGTAGCGCTTCATGAAGGGGTAGTCCAGGGCCCAGAAGGCCAGGCCGAGGAAGGGCACCCAGATCAGCTCCTTCTTGAGGAAGAACTTGAAGTAGGGCGTCTTGCGGTTGAAGGCCTGGACCAGGGCCGGGATGTCGACCCAGGACTGGTGGTTGCTCACCACCAGGTAGGAGGTGTCGCGGCGCAGCTGGTCGCCGCCGCGGATGTCCCAGACGGTGGGCGTCATCAGGGCGAAGATGGCCTTGTCGATCTCCGCCCAGGTCTCGGCGATCCACATCACCCCGTTGGAGCAGGCGTCCTTCAGCGCCTTGCCCGGCAGCACCAGCTTGAGCAGGGCGATCAGCAGCATCGGGCCGATCAGGATCAGGGTGTTGAGCAGCAACAGGAGGCTGGTGAGGATTCCGGTCAGCGTGGCCCACATGGCGGTGCGATTCCTTGTTCCGGTTGGCGCGGCCATGATACGCAGGCGGCGCGGCCAGCCCAAGCCACCCCCTCCCGCGACGTGCGCCGGCGCACTATGCTCAGAAGAACCGACCCGATGATTGCCTGCCATGCCTGACTCCTTCTATGTGCGCCTGCCGGTCAAGGACGTGACCCTCGGTATGTACGTCCACGAGCTGTGCGGCTCCTGGATGGAGCACCCGTTCTGGCGCCGGCGCTTTTTGCTGGAAGACCCCGAGGACCTCAAGCGCCTGCGCGAGAGCGGCGTGCACGAAGTGCTGATCGACCCGGCCAAGGGCCTCGCGCCCCGCCCAGCGCTGGCCCCCGGCGAGCCCGCCGCACCGCCGCCGGCCTCGCCCGAGGAGGCGCCGGAGAAGCCCTGGCGCGCCATGGAAGACGAGCTGCGCGCGGCGCACCGGCTGTGCGTGCAGTCCAAGCGCGCGGTCATGGCGATGTTCCAGGACGCGCGCATGGGCAAGGCGGTGAACGGCGAGCACGCCCAGGAACTGGTGGAGGAAATCGCCGCCTCGGTGCAGCGCCATCCCAATGCGCTGATCAGCCTGGTGCGGCTGAAGAACGCCGACGAATACACCTACCTGCACTCGGTGGCGGTGTGCGCGCTGATGATCGCCCTGGCGCGCCAGCTCGGCCTGGACGAGGCGCTGGTGCGCGAGGCGGGCGCGGCCGGGCTGCTGCACGACATCGGCAAGATGCACGTGCCCATGGAACTGCTGAACAAGCCGGGGCGCCTGGACGAGCAGGAGTTCGCCCGGGTCCGCGAGCACCCGCAGCGCGGCCTGGACATCCTCATTCAGGGCCGCCAGGTCGGCGCCCTGGTGCTGGACGTGTGCCTGCACCACCACGAGAAGCTCGACGGCAGCGGCTACCCGCACCGCCTGGCCGGCGAGCAGATCAGCCTGTTCGCGCGCATGGGCGCGGTCTGCGACATCTACGACGCCATCACCTCCGACCGCCCCTACAAGGCCGGCTGGGACCCCGCCGAGTCGATCCGGCGCATGGGCCAGTGGTGCGGCACGCACCTGGACGAGCAGGTGTTCCGCGCCTTCGTCAAATGCCTGGGCATCTACCCGGTGGGCTCGCTGGTGCGCCTGGAGAGCGAGCGCCTGGCGGTGGTGCTGGAGCAGCATCCCGAGGCGTTGCTCACCCCGGTGCTCAAGGTGTTCTATTCGATCCGTACGCGCGCGGCGATTCCCCAGCAGGTGCTCGATCTGGCCAGGCTCAAGGGCCGCGAGCGCATCGTCGGCCGCGAGTCGCCGGCGCAGTGGGGCTTCCGCAACCTGGAGACGCTGTGGAGCGGCCTGGACCGCCGCCGCGGCTCGCTGTTCGACGCCTGACAGCGGCCGCTGGCGAACCCCGGGCCGGCGTGGTAGTCCTATGCGCCATGCATCCCGAACTACCCTGGAGATTCCCGTGAAACCCGTTCTCGCCCTGCTTTCGCTGCTCGTCCTGCCCGGCCTGGCCCTCGCCGCCGAGCCCAAGCTCTACGGGCGCTACGAATGGGTCGGCCTGCCCGAGCTGGATCAGACGCTGCAGGCCAAGATGGACACCGGCGCCTACACCTCGTCGCTGTCGGCCAAGGACATCCAGCTGTTCCAGCGCGACGGCGACCAGTGGGTGCGCTTCCGCCTGGCCACCAAGGACGGCGGCGACTCGCAGTACGAGCACAAGCTGGCGCGCATCTCCAAGATCAAGAATCGCGCCGACGGCCGCGAGGAAGACGACGAGGAGGAGAACCCGGTGGCCCTCAGCGAGCGCCCGGTGATCCTGCTGCCGGTGTGCCTGGGCGGCGACCAGCAGGTGATCGAGGTCAACCTCGTCGACCGCAGCCACTTCAACTACCCCTTCCTGATGGGCGCCAAGGGCCTGCGCAAGTTCCACGTGGCAATTGACGCCAGCGAGCACTTCGCCGCCGGCAAGCCCAACTGCTCGGGCAGCCGCGAAGCCGATTGACGGGGCGCGGGCCTTGCGGCTTGATGGAAGGCCCGCCACACCGCGCACGGAAGCCATGCCGCACATCCTCATCGTCGAAGACGAAGCCGCCATCGCCGATACCCTGCTCTATGCCCTGCAGGCCGAAGGCTTCGCCACCACCTGGCTGAGCCTGGCCGGCGAGGCCCTGCAGCGCCTGCGCGAGGAGGCCTTCGACCTGGTCGTCCTCGACGTCGGCCTGCCCGACATCAGCGGCTTCGAGGCCTGCCGCCAACTGCGCCGCTTCTCCGAGGTGCCGGTGATCTTCCTCACCGCCCGCGACGCCGAGATCGACCGCGTGGTGGGCCTGGAGATCGGCGCCGACGACTACGTGGTCAAGCCCTTCAGCCCGCGCGAGCTGGCCGCGCGGGTCAAGGCCATCCTCCGTCGCGGCCCGCCCCGCGCCAGCGCCGAGGCGGCCCCGGCCGGGCTCTTCCGGGTGGACGAGGAGCGCTTCCTGATCCACTACCGCGGCCAGGCGCTGAACCTCACCCTCCACGAATTCCGCCTGCTCCAGGCGCTGCTGGCGCGCCCGGGCCGGGTGTTCAGCCGCGAGCTGCTGCTGCAGGCCCTGGGCGTGGCGGCCCAGGCCGGCTACGAGCGCAACATCGACAGCCACATCAAGAGCCTGCGCGCCAAGCTGCGCCAGGTGGCCGCGGACGCCGAGCCGATCCAGACGCACCGCGGCCTGGGCTACAGCTACGCGGCGGAGAAGGCCTGATGCCGCTGGGCGTGCGGATCTTCCTGGCGTACTTCCTGTTCGTCGGGCTGACCGGCTACTTCGTGCTGAGCACGGTGATGGACGAGATCCGTCCCGGGGTGCGCCAGTCCACCGAGGAAACCCTGGTGGACACCGCGAACCTGCTGGCCGAGATCCTGCGCGACGACCTGAAGAACGGCACCCTGGTCCACAGCCAGTTGCCGGAACTGCTCAAGGCCTATGGCGCGCGCAGCCCGCAGGCGGACATCTGGGGCGTGCGCAAGAACGCGGTGAACCACCGCATCTACGTCACCGACGCCCGCGGCATCGTCCTGCTGGACTCGGCGGGCGAGGCGGTGGGCCAGGACTACTCGCGCTGGAACGACGTCTACCTGACCTTGCAGGGCAAGTACGGCGCGCGCTCCAGCCGCGAATCGGCGGACGACCCGGACTCCTCGGTGATGTACGTGGCGGCGCCGATCAAGGATGGCGAGAAGATCATCGGCGTGGTCTCCGTTTCCAAGCCCAACCGCACCCTGCAGCCCTACATCGAGCGTTCGCAACGGCGCCTGGCCTGGCTCGGCGGCGGCCTGATCGTGCTCGGCCTGCTGGTTGGCGGGCTGCTCTCCTGGTGGCTGAGCGGCGCCCTGCGCAAGCTTACCCGCTACGCCCAGGCGGTCAGCGAGGGCCGCCGCGCCGAACTGCCGCGCTACCGCGGTGGTGAAATGGCGCAACTGGCCGAGGCGGTGGAGCGCATGCGCGTACAACTGGAGGGCAAGGCCTACGTCGAGCGCTACGTGCATACCCTGACCCACGAGCTGAAAAGCCCGCTGGCGGCCATTCGTGGCGCCGCCGAACTGTTGGAAGGTGAGATGCCGGCGGAGCAGCGCAGGCGCTTCGTCGACAACATCGCCGGCGAGAGCCAGCGTTTGCAGCAACTGGTGGAGCGCCTGCTGAACCTGGCCCAGGTGGAGCAGCGGCAGGGGCTGGAGGACAGCGAGCCGGTGCCGCTGCGTGAGCTGGTGGCGGAGCTATTGCAGGCCAACCTGGCGCGGCTGGAAGGTTTGCGGGTGGAGAACGCGGTGCCGGCGGAGGCGGTGGTGACGGGGGAGCGTTTCCTGTTGCGCCAGGCGTTGGGCAACCTGTTGGACAATGCGCTGGATTTCACGCCGGTTGGTGGGGTGATTCGCTTCGGTGCGCTGCGCGAGGATGGGCGCTGGCGGCTGGGGGTGTTCAACGAGGGACCGGTGATTCCGGGCTATGCGCTGGACCGGCTGACGGAGCGGTTCTACTCCTTGCCGCGGCCGGGGACGGGGCGCAAGAGCACGGGGCTGGGGTTGAACTTCGTTGCCGAGGTGGCGGGGTTGCATGGTGGAAGGTTGGGCGTGGGGAATGTCGAGGGTGGGGTGGAGGCTTGGCTGGAGTTGCCGGGGGCTGACAAGGGAAGAGCCTGAGAGCCCCTCTCCCCAGCCCTCTCCCTGAAGGGAGAGGGGGCTTGTCCGTGCCGGCTGAAAGCAAGACTTCAGCCGGGCGTCACAGCATCCGGCGAACTCCAGAGCATCCAAGCACTCCGAACGGTCCCCTCTCCCTTCAGGGAGAGGGTTAGGGAGAGGGAAAGGCGCCCACCGACCACACCAAAGCAAGCCCCCACACAATCCCCACAAATTCCCCATCCCCCCACCACGAAGCCCCCACAGTACCGACCCAGACTCTCCACCACCCCAATCCCCCCGGAGAGTCCCCATGAACCGACCCCTGCTCTTCAAGCTCGGCGCCATCGCCGTGCTCATGCTCCTGCTACTGGTCCCCCTGCTGATGATCGACGGCCTGGTCGGCGAGCGGCAGGCCTACCGCGACGGCGTGCTGCAGGACATCGCCCGCAGCTCCGCTTACGCCCAGCGCCTGCGCGGGCCGCTGCTGGTGGTGCCCTACGTGCGTCAGGTGCTGGAGTGGGAGCGCGACGAACGCAGCGGCACCCGCGTGCAGGTGCAGCGGGAGAAGCGCGGGCGCCTGTACTTCCTGCCGGAGACCTTCCTGGTCGATGGCCAGATGACCACCGAGCTGCGCCACCGCGGCATCTACGAGGCGCGCCTGTTCCACCTGGAAAGCCGCGTCAGCGGCAGCTTCGTGGTACCGGCGCACTACGGCGTGGGCGACGACCTGGCCAGCTACCGCTTCGAGCAGCCGTTCCTGGCGGTGGGCATCAGCGACGTGCGCGGCATCCAGAACGCCCTCAAGCTGAGCCTCGACGGCCGCACCCTGGACTTCGCCCCCGGCAGCCGCTCGCAGCGCCTGGGCGAGGGCGTGCATGCGCCGCTGCCGCTGGAGGCCAGCGCCGCCGAGCAGCGCTTCGACTACGCCTTCGAGCTGGCCCTGCTGGGCAGCTCGCGGCTGGACATCACCCCGGTGGGCCGCGACAGCCAGGTCAGCCTCAAGGCCGACTGGCCGCACCCCAGCTTCGGCGGCGAGTTCCTGCCGGTGGAGCGCAGCATCGGCGCCGACGGCTTCAGCGCGCGCTGGCGCACCAGCTTCTTCGCCAGCAGCATGGAAGAGGTGCTGCAGAACTGCTTCGCCGGCAAGGGCTGCGACACCTTCGACTCGCGCGGTTTCGGCGTCAGCCTGGTGGACCCGGTGGACCAGTACCTCAAGGCCGACCGCGCGCTGAAGTACGCGCTGCTGTTCATCGGCCTGACCTTCGCCGGCTTCTTCCTCTTCGAGGTGCTCAAGGGCCTGGCCCTGCACCCGGTGCAATACGCCCTGGTCGGCCTGGCCCTGGCACTGTTCTACCTGTTGCTGCTGTCGCTGGCCGAGCACATCGGCTTCGAGCGCGCCTACCTGGCCTCCGCCGGCGCCTGCGTGGCGCTGATCGGCTTCTACCTGTGCACGGTGCTGCGCAGCGTGGTGCGCGGCTGTGCCTTCGGCGCCGGCCTGGCACTGCTCTACGCCATGTTCTACGGCCTGTTGCGGGCCGAGGACTATGCGCTGCTGATGGGCTCGCTGCTGCTGTTCGCGCTGCTCGCCGGGGTGATGGCGCTGACTCGCCGGCTGGACTGGTACGGCGTCGGCCGGAGTGCGGACGAGCCGAGCTTCTCCCTGGACGAAGTGAGCCACGAAGGCTGAAGGAGGCCGCCATGCACCTGCTGACGCGTTTCACCCTGTGCCTGGCCGGCGGCCTGCTGCTGAGCGTGATGGCCCTGCCGCTGCTGATGTTCGTCGGCCACTTCGAGCTGATCGCCTGGCTCGCCGCCAGCGGCAAGCCGCTGGCCTGGTTGGCGCTGCACCTGCCGCCGGCGGATTTCTGGGATGGCCTCACCGGCGCCCGGGACGCGGCGAACAACCCCCACGTGCGCTCCTTCCTGGAACTGTGCGCGGGCTTCGCCCAGCTCGGCCTGCTGCTGGCGCTGCCGCTGTACTACTGGGGCGCGCGGCGATGAGCGCCTGGCGCGGGTTGCGCGAGGAGCGCCAGGCCGGCCGGCGCTTGGCGCGGCAGATCGCGGTGCTGGTGCTGCGGGCGCGCAGGGGTGGGTTCGCGAGCAAGGCTGGACCCGCTCTTCGTAGGATGGGTTGAGCTTGCGAAACCCATGCGGTCTGGTGATGGGTATCGCTTCGCTCAACGCCATCCTACGAGGGGCTGCCGTAGGCTTTTCGTAGGGCGAATAACGCGCCAGCGTTATCCGCCGTCGACGCCGCGCCGCTCCATCAGACCGGCTGCGTGGCCTGCAGCGATGGGCGTTTGGCGGCCTCGGCGTACCAGGCCGCGAGCTTCGGGTACTGCTCGCGCCAGGCCCAGTCCGGGCGGCGGAAGTCGAGGTAGCCCAGGGCGCAGGCCAGGCCGATGGCGACTATGTCGAAGCGCTCGTTCAGCGCCGCGAAGGCCTCGCCCTCGAAGTGCGCCAGGGCGCGTTCGATCTTCTGCTGCTGGCCTTGCAGCCAGCCATCCCAGCGCTTCTCCTCGGGGCGCACGAAGGTTTCGTAGCGGCTGATCACGGCGGCGTCCATGATGGCGTCGGCCAGCGCGGCGAGGGTCAGGCGCTGCCAGCGCTGCGGGCCTTCGCGGGGGATCAGCGGTGCGCCGGCGTGCTGCTGGTCGAGGTATTCGACTATCACCCGGCTGTCGTACAGGGCCTGGCCGTCGGCCAGGCGCAGGCAGGGGATCTTGCCCGCCGGGTTGCAGGCGTTGACGCCGCTGTCCGGGCTCACCGGGCTGAGGTTGGCGGCCTGCAGGCGCACCTTGTCGAGCTGGCCGGTCTCGTGCAGCAGCACCATGACCTTGCGCACGAAGGGCGAGGCGGGGGCGTGGAACAGGGTGAGGGTGGGGCTCATGGCATCTCCTGGTTACTCGCGGATGACCAGCAGGCGGTCGCTGCCGGCGTCGGCACCCCAGACCTCGCCGGGGCGGCCGCTGAGCTGGCTGACGCGGGCCTCGGCCTGGTCGCTGGGGTAGGCGGTGAATTTCTCGCTCTGCGGGTCGAAGCGCAGCACGGCGTCGCCGCCCAGGTCGCTGAGCCACACGCGGTCCATGGCATCGACGTAGAGCGCGCCGGGCTGCGGGTGGTCGCCCGGCAGGCGCCAGCTCTTCCACTTGCCGTCGCTGGGGTCGAAGCGGCCGAGCCGTCCGCTGCCGGCCTCGCTCACCCACAGCCGGCCGATGGAGTCGGCGCCCAGTTGCTGCGGCCGGCCACCCTGTTCGGGCAGCGGGAAGCGGGTGACGGCCTGGCCGAGGGGGTCGATGCGGTTGATGCTGTCGTCGTCGGCGGAGGCGTACCAGACCTGGCCGTCGGGCGTTACCGCCAGGCCCTGGGCGCCCTTGCCGCCGGGCGTGGCCCAGACTTCGAGCTTGCGCGTGGCGGGGTCGATGCGGCCGTAGAAGCCCTTCGCGCCGGTGAACCAGATGTCGTGGTCGTCATCGAACACCAGGCTGTCCAGGCCGGCATCGGCGGCCTCCTTGGGCAGCGGCACGACTTCGCTGCCGAGGCGGTCCGGGTCGACGCGGACCAGGGCGTTGAGGCCGCTGTCGGCGATCCAGGCTTCGCCATCCGGGCCGGCCAGCACGGCGCGCGGCGCCGAGCCCTTGCCCAGGCTGACCTGCTCGTCCTGCCCGCTTTGCGGGTCGAAGCGGCCCAGCGAGCCGTTGCCCTCGGCGACATACCACAACCGGCCATCGTCGAGCATGGCCACGGCCTGGGGCGTGGCGCCCTTGGTCAGGGGGTAGTACTGCGGGTCGGCGGCGTGGGCGGCGCAACTCAGCAGAAGGCCGAGCAGGGCGGGCAGGAATCGCGGGCTTTGCGGCATTGGGGAGGCTCCCGGGCGTGGCCGTTGGAAGGCGCACTGTAGCGCGCCACGCGCCGGGAGGCGAACGGCGCGCGGGGAACGCGCCGGGGGAGGGACTTCAGCTGGCCGTCACCACTTGTAGGTCAGGCTAGCCACCACCTTGCGCTGGTCGCCGTAGTAGCAGTAGTAGCCATCGCAGGTGGAGATGTAGTCCTTGTTGAACAGGTTGCTGGCGTTGACCGCGACCGAGGCACCCTTGAGCGAGTTGTCCAGCTTGCCCAGGTCGTAGTGCACGGCGGCGTCGGACAGTGTGTAGGAGCCTGCGTAGCCGTCGAAGGTGTTGGCCTGGTCGCCGTAGGTGTCGCCCACGTAGCGGATGCCGTAGCCGACGCCGAAGCCATCCAGCGCGCCGGCGTGCCAGGTGTAGTCGGCCCACAGCGAGGCCTGGTTGCGCGGGATCAGTTGCAGGCGGTTGCCATCGTACTGGCCCTTGCGCACCTCGGTGTCGGTGTAGCTGTAGCTGCCGATCAGCTTGAGGTTCTCGGTGAGGTTGGAGTTGGCTTCCAGTTCCAGGCCGGTGACCTTGACCTCGCCGGTCTGGCTGGTCACCGAGACGCCGCCGACGTTGTCGGAGACGCTCACGTTCTTCTGCCGCAGGTCGTACACGGCGGCGGTCAGCAGGGTGTCGCTGCCGGGGGGCTGGTACTTAACGCCCAGCTCCCACTGCTTGCCCTCGGTGGGCTTGAAGGAGGAGGTGCTGGTGACGTCGGCGCCGCTGGAGGGCTGGAACGACTCCGCATACGACAGGTAGGGCGCCACGCCCGAGTCGAACACGTAGCTGATGGCGGCGTTGCCGCTGAACTTCTGGTCCGACTCGGAGTTGGTGGCGTTGCCGGCGTTGTGGAACTTGGTGCCGGTGTGTACCCAGTCCTGGCGGCCGCCGAGGGTCAGGCGCCAATGGTCGAGGGCGATCTGGTCCTGGATGTAGGCGCCGGTCTGGAAGGTCTTCTGGTCATAGTCGTAGAAGGCCGAGGAGCGCGGCGGGCGGACGATCGGCTGGCCGTAGACCGGGTTGATCACGTTGCTCGGCGGCACGCCGAAACCGAAGATCGACAGGTAGTTGGTGTTGCTGCGGTTGTGGTCCAGGCCCAGCAGCAGAGTGTGCTTGAGATCGCCGGTGGCGAAGTCGGCCTGGAAGTTGTTGTCCACCACGAACTGGGTGACGTCCTCTTCGGTCGAGGTGCTCATGCGGCTGATGGTGCCATCGTCGGTCACTACCGGCGGGCTGCCGGCATAGAGGGTGGTCGGGGTGATGGCGTCGAACGACAGGTCGTTCTTCATGTAGCGCAGGTTCTGGCGGAACTGCCAGACGTCGTTCAGGCGGTGCTCGAAGCTGTAGCCCAGCCAGTAGGTGGTGCGGTCGTAGTGTTCCCAGTCCGGATCGCCCAGGTTCTTGTGATGGGAGATGTCGCCGAAGGGGGCGTCGTACTTGGTGCCCTTGAGCGGCAGGAACTGGGTGGTGATGCCGGTATCGTCTCGGGTGAACTGGCTGAGGAAGGTCAGCTTGGTGTCGTCGTCGATGTTCCAGGTAAGGCTGGGGGCGATGTTGTAGCGCTTGTCCGGGATGTGGTCGACCTGGGTGTTGCTGTCGCGCACCACGCCGCTGACGCGGTACAGCAGCTTGCCCTGGTCATCCAGCGGGCCGGTGCTGTCGAAGTTGATCTGCTTGTGGTTGTAGTTGCCCACCTGCAGCTGCACGGCATTGGCCTGCTCGGCCTGCGGGCGCAGGCTGACCATGTCCAGCAGACCGCCGGGCGGCGTCTGGCCGTACACGGAAGAGGCCGGGCCACGCAGCACGGCGACGCGCTCCAGGTCCCAGGTATCGAGCTTCGGGTTGGCGTAGACGCCGGTGGCCATGGGCAGGCCGTCGAGGAACTGGGTGGGCTTGAAGCCGCGCACGCGCAGCCAGTCGGAACGGGTGTCGCTGCCATAGCTGCCGGCCACCGTGCCAGGCATGTAGCGCACGGCATCGTCGAGGTTCAGCGCTGCGCGGTCCTGCATCTGCTCGCGGGTGGCCACGGAAATCGACTTGGGCGTTTCGAGGATCGAGCTATCGGTCTTGGTGCCGGTCATGGTGCGAGTGGCGACGTAGCCGACGGTCGGCCCTTCGGGGTCTTCCTGGGAAGCGCTCACGGTGGTGGCGCCCATGGCCAGGGTGTCCTTGGGCAGCGGGCGCACGCTGTAGCTGCCGGACGCGTTCTCCACCAGCTCCAGGCCGGTGCCTTCCAGCGCCTGGCGCAGCGCGCCGAGGCCGTCGAAGCGGCCCTGCACGGCATGGGCGCTGCGGCCGTTGGCCAGGGCCGGGTCGATGCTCAGGCTGATGCCGGCTTGCGCGGCAATGCGGTTGAGGGTGCTGGCCAGCGGGGCGGCGGGCAACTGGTAGTCGCGCATGGCATCGGCTGCGACGCAAGCCAGCGGGCTGGCGAGAAGGATGGCGGCGGCCAGCAGGTGCGGGCGGAAGGCCATGGTGGGGGACGGCATCGGGGATTCACTCCTGGGTGCGAATATGTCTCGTTCGCCTCATTGCCGGACGACAATCGGAAAGTGATAGGGCTGTGCGGAAAAAAATTTCGCGGGGCCTGTTTCCGGACCGCCCGGCCGCGCGTAGGGGCGGATTCCATCCGCGATCCGGCTACCAGGCCGGCGCCATGCCTTGTAGCGGCATGGCAGGAGAAACACGAACGTAGGATGGGTGGAGCGAAGCGATACCCATCGCCATGGCCGCATGGGTTTCGCCAAGGCTCAACCCATCCTACGAAGAGCGTTTCGCGCGGCCGGCAAGGGGCTCAGCCCCGCGGTACCACCTTCGTCCACCAACCGCCGTGCCGCTCGATGCGCACCGGCAGGCTCGGCGGCAGCGAGTCCAGGGCCAGGTCGGTGTCGCGCAGGGAGAAGCTGCCGCTGATGCGCAGGTCGGCCAGCGCCGGGTCCAGGCCCAGGTAGCCGCTGCGGTACTGGCCGAGTTTCTCCAGCAGGTCGGCCAGCCGCATGTTGTCGGCCACCAGCATGCCGTGGGTCCAGGCGTCGGCGGTGGCGCTGTTGGCCTCCAGCGGGCCCAGGCCGTCGGCGCGCAGCAGCACGTGGCGGCCCTGGGGCACGACGGTTTCGTCGCGGCCCCGCTCGGGCCTGGCCGCCACCGCCGACTGCAGCACGCTGAGCAGGGTGCCGTCGGCCTGGCGTTCCACCAGGAAGCGGGTGCCCAGGGCGCGCAGGCGGCCGTCGCGGGTTTCGACGATGAACGGGCGGCTGTCGCCATGGGCGGTCTGCACCATGATTTCGCCGCTGAGCAGGACGATGCGCCGCTCGCTGGCGTCGAAACGGATGTCCAGGGCGGTGCGGCTGTCCAGTTGCACCAGGGTGTCGTCGGGCAGGCGCAGTTCGCGTAGCTCGCCGGTGCCGGTGACCACGTCGGCCAGGGCGTAGCGCAGCGGCAGGTAGCGGTTGCCCACGCCCAGCGCCAGCACCCCGGCCAGCAGCAGCGACAAACCGGTGCCGGCCAGCCGGCGCAGCTTGCGCCGCGATTCGCCCGGCGCGCGCAGCAAGGCGCTGCGCGCCGCGGGGGCGGCGGCCGCGCTCAGGTTGCGGTCGAGCATGCCCAGCTGGCGCCAGGCGCGGGCGTGTTCGCTGTGGGCGGCGTGCCAGTGGGCGAAGGCGGCTTCGTCTTCGGCATGGGCCTCGCCCGAACCCAGGCGCAACTGCCAGGCGATGGCTTCGTCGAGGATGCGGACCGAGACCGGGCCCTTCATGTCGGCTCGCCGTACAGGGCGATGTAGCACTGGCGCAGGCCCTGGGCGATGTACTGGCGTACCCGCGGCACCGACACGCCCAGGCGCTCGGCGATCTCGGCGTGGCCCAGGCCGTCCAGGCGGTTGAGCAGGAAGGCGCTGCGCGCGCGGCTGGACAGCTTGCCCAGCAGGCGGTCG
This sequence comes from Pseudomonas sp. M1, assembly GCF_022760135.1. Taxonomy (NCBI): domain Bacteria; kingdom Pseudomonadati; phylum Pseudomonadota; class Gammaproteobacteria; order Pseudomonadales; family Pseudomonadaceae; genus Pseudomonas; species Pseudomonas sp. M1. Next base: position 6,219,299 of record NZ_CP094343.1, on the reverse strand, counting down.
ATCTCGCGCAGGTCGGCGAGGATGAGGAACTGGGTTTCCACCGAGGGCTGCTCGGCCTCGGGCAGCTGCAGCAGCTCGTCGAGGTAGGCCTGCTCCAGCGCCTGGCGGCGCCAGTGGTCGACCAGCAGGCCCTTGGCCACGGTCACCAGGAAGGCCCGCGGCTCGCGCAGGCTGGGCAGCTCGCGGCGGCCGAGGATGCGCACGAAGGTGTCCTGGCCGAGGTCCTCGGCGCGCTGCGGGCAGCCGACGCTGCGATTGAGCCAGGCGAGCAGCCAGTCGCGGTGGTCGCGGTAGAGCGCGCCTACGAATTCGCCATTGCCAGTCTGGACTGCCGACACCTTTGCTCCCCCACCCCGATTCGGAATGAACGACAAAACGATAACTATTCGCAAATGATCGCAAAGTGCAAGCAGCCTGCGCAATCGGCGCCTGTCGGTTTTCGGGAAAAAGGCGGGCCGGAAACGAAAAAACCGCCCCGAAGGGCGGTTTTTCAGCTTACGCAGGCGCGAATCAGAGGCCGTTTTTCGCCTTGAATTCGCGACGACGGCGGTGCAGCACCGGCTCGGTGTAGCCGTTGGGCTGTTTGGTGCCTTCGACCACCAGTTCCAGCGCAGCCTGGAAGGCCACGTTGTCGTCGAAGTTCGGCGCCATCGGGCGGTACAGCGGGTCGTTGGCGTTCTGCCGGTCGACCACCGCGGCCATGCGCTTGAGGCTCTCGACCACCTGCTCCTCGGTGATCACGCCGTGGCGCAGCCAGTTGGCCAGCAGCTGGCTGGAGATGCGCAGGGTGGCGCGGTCTTCCATCAGGCCGACGTCGTTGATATCCGGCACCTTGGAGCAGCCGACGCCCTGGTCGATCCAGCGCACCACGTAGCCGAGGATGCCCTGGGCGTTGTTGTCGATCTCGTTCTTGATCTCTTCCGCGCTCCAGTTGGTGTTGGGCGCCAGCGGAATGCTCAGGATGTCGTCGACCGAGGCCGGCGCGCGCTTGGCCAGTTCGGCCTGGCGGGCGAACACGTCGACCTTGTGGTAGTGCAGGGCGTGCAGGGTGGCGGCGGTGGGCGAGGGCACCCAGGCGGTGTTGGCGCCGGCCAGCGGATGGGCGATCTTCTGCTCGAGCATGGCGGCCATCAGGTCGGGCATGGCCCACATGCCCTTGCCGATCTGCGCCTTGCCCTGCAGGCCGGTGGCCAGGCCGACGTCGACGTTGTTGTTCTCGTAGGCGCCGATCCACTTCTCGGTCTTCATGGCGCCCTTGCGCACCACGGCGCCGGCTTCCATGGAGGTGTGGATTTCGTCGCCGGTGCGGTCGAGGAAGCCGGTGTTGATGAACACCACGCGCTCGCGGGCTTCCTTGATGCAGGCCTTGAGGTTGATGGTGGTGCGGCGTTCCTCGTCCATGATGCCGACCTTCAGGGTGTTGCGCGGCAGGCCCAGCACGTCTTCGACGCGGCCGAACAGCTCGTTGGTGAAGGCGACTTCTTCCGGGCCGTGCATCTTCGGCTTGACGATGTACACGCTGCCGGTGCGGGTGTTCTTGCGGGTGGTGTTGCCGTTGAGGTTGTGCACCGCGATCAGGCTGGTGAACAGGCCGTCCTGGATGCCCTCGGGCACCTCGTTGCCGTTCTTGTCGAGAATGGCGTCGTTGGTCATCAGGTGGCCGACGTTGCGCACGAACAGCAGGGAGCGGCCGTGCAGGGTTAGCTCGGAGCCGTCGGCCTTGGTGTAGACGCGGTCCGGGTTCATGGTGCGGGTGAAGGTGGTGCCGCCCTTGCTGACTTCTTCGGCAAGGTCGCCCTTCATCAGGCCCAGCCAGTTGCGGTAGATGACCACCTTGTCGTCGGCGTCGACCGCGGCGACCGAGTCTTCGCAGTCCATGATGGTGGTCAGTGCGGCCTCCATCAGCACGTCCTTCACGCCGGCGGCGTCGGTCTGGCCGATGGGGCTGGCGGGGTCGATCTGGATCTCGAAGTGCAGGCCGTTGTGCTTGAGCAGCACGGCTTGCGGCTTGGCCGCCTCGCCCTGGAAGGCGATGAACTGGGCGGCGTTCTTCAGGCCGCTCCGGCTGCCGTTCTTCAGGGCGACGACCAGCGCGCCGTTGTTCACGCTGTAGGCGGTGGCGTCGACGTGGCTGCCGGATTCCAGCGGCGCGGCTTCGTCGAGGAAGGCGCGGGCGAAGGCGATGACCTTGTCGCCGCGGACCTTGTTGTAGCCCTTGCCCTTCTCGGCACCGTTCTCTTCGCTGATGGCGTCGGTGCCGTACAGCGCGTCGTACAGCGAGCCCCAGCGGGCGTTGGAGGCGTTCAGGGCGAAGCGCGCGTTCATCACCGGCACCACCAGCTGCGGGCCGGCCATGTGGGCGATTTCCTCGTCGACGTTCTGGGTGCTGGCCTGGAAGTCTTCGGCTTCGGGCAGCAGGTAGCCGATCTCCTGCAGGAAGGCCTTGTAGGCCGCGGCGTCATGGGCCTGGCCGGCGCGGGCCTGGTGCCAGCCATCGATCTTGGCCTGCAGCTCGTCGCGCTTGGCGAGCAGGGCCTTGTTCTTCGGGGCCAGGTCGTTGACCACGGCCTCCACGCCTGCCCAGAACTTGCCGGCGTCTATGCCGGTACCGGGGATGGCTTCGTCGTTGACGAAGTCGAACAGGACTTTGGCGACCTGCAGGCCACCGACTTGAACGCGTTCAGTCATTGCTTGCCTCACTCTGCTCAGGACCAGCTCGGAACCCAGGCAAGACGCCTTGTAGTCCGAGCCGCGGAATACTACATGATGCCGTGGGAAAAATCAGTGGGCTTGCGTCGCGGTTAGACCAAAGAACGCATCTCAGTCACGTAGCAGCAATAATGTTCGCAAAAAACTGGTGGATTGTTCCAGATAAATCTGAAAACAGTACACGATTTATTCGGCGAGGAACCTGCGACGCCCCGTCGCAGCTGGCTCCGTGCCGCGGCCTATACTCAGGCTTCACCCTCGGAGGATCACCATGCCCATCGCCCGCGCCACCCTTGCCGACCTCGACGACCTGGTTCCGCTGTTCGCCGGCTACCTGGACTTCTACGAAGTGCCGGCGCCCCCGGCGGACATCCGCGACTTCCTCGGCCAGCGCCTGGAGCGCCACGAGTCGGTGGTCTACCTGGCGCGCAGCATCGACGGCGTGGGCCTGGGCTTCGTCCAGTTGTACCCCTTCTTCGCCTCCCTGGCACTACGCCCGGCCTGGCTGCTCAGCGACCTCTACGTGATCCCCGCGGCGCGCCGCGACGGCTATGGCGAGGCGCTGATGAACGCCGCCCGCGCCCACGCCGAGGCCAGCGGCGCCTGCGGCCTGCAGCTGGAAACGGCGAAGGACAACCGCAACGCCCAGGGCCTGTACGAGCGCCTGGGCTACCAGCGTGACGAACGTTTCTACACCTACTGGCTGGACCTGGGCCAGGCCCGGGGCTGACGCATCGACGCAGGAGGCTGCCATGAATCATCTCGTGCTCACCATCATCGCCCAGGATCAGCCGGGGCTGGTGGAACGCATCGCCCAATGCATCGCCGGCCACGGCGGCAACTGGCTGGAGAGCCGCATGTCGCGCATGGCCGGGCAGTTCGCCGGGATCCTGCGGGTGGCGGTGCCGGCCGAAGGCTACGACGAACTGGTGGAAGGTCTGCAGGAACTGGGCGAGCACGGCATCCGCGTGCTGCTGGCCGACAGCGGCATCGAGCCTTCCTGCAACTGGAAGCCGATCCACCTCGACCTGGTGGGCAACGACCGCCCGGGCATCGTCCGCGACATCACCCGCCTGCTGGCCGAGCACGGCGTCAACCTGGAGCGGCTGACCACCGAGGTGCTGCCGGCGCCCATGAGCGGTGAGCCGCTGTTCCACGCCGACGCGGTATTGGCGGTGCCGCTGACGTTGCCGCTGGAGCAGTTGCAGCAGCACCTGGAGGCCCTGGCCGACGACCTCATGGTGGATCTGAATTTCCACAAGGAGGACTGATGGACAGGTGAAAGGCCTCCGTCCTGTGCATAAGTCTGTTGAGGAAATGTGTGTCAAGCGCTGAATGCCCCGCAGAGTGGGGCTTCAAGCGCAGCCGATCGTTGTGAACAGAACGCCAGGGGTTGCCCACAATCGCCGTGGGTTGTCCTGTTGGTTGGCTGTGGATGGATGGCTACACATCAGGCCAAACGTGGCCTGTGGCGGATCGCTCAGAAAATGATCCGTGCCCGGGGCACTCGCTGGCGGGGGCGGCTTATCCACGTCTTTGCACAGAAACCGTGGGTCGCGCTGTGGGCAACTGTTGTATGCCTGGCTACAGGCCGCGTGGAATCCGGGCTTGGAGGAAGTGATCAAAAATGCGCCAGGGCCGTCGAAGCCCTGCACAGAAACCCGGGAAAGCCCTGTGGAAAACCCCTGGGTAGATCGCCAGGGGCCTTTATCGACGAGCCTTGCGGGAATTTGTACGAGTTCTGAACAGCCATTCTCGCCGCCGTCAGGGTGTTCCGATTGTGTGGCGGCGCTATGGGGTTATCCCCGGCAGCGCTGGATGAAGCTGTGGAAAAGTTCCGGATGCCTTGCTGCAGGCCCCGCCAGGCGGGGCCTGCAGCTTGTCGCTCAGGAAATGATCAGGCGCGCCGCAGGCGGTACCAGATGTCCACGCTGTACACCACCAGCGCCAGCCAGATGCAGCCGAAGGCCACCAGGCGGGTGGAGTCCAGGTGTTCGCCGAACAGCAGGACGGCCTGCAGCAGCACCAGGGTCGGCGCGATGTACTGCAGGAAGCCCAGTGTCGCGTAGGGCAGGTGGCGCGCCGCGGCGTTGAAGCACACCAGCGGCACCAGGGTGATGGGGCCGGCGGCGGCCAGCCAGAGCGCCTGCGGGGTGGTCCAGAAGGCCAGGTGGGCGCTGGGGCCGTCGGCGAACAGCAGCAGCCAGCCCAGGGCCAGCGGCAGCAGCATCCAGGTTTCCACCACCAGGCCGGGCAGGGCGTCCACCGGCGCCTGCTTGCGGATCAGCCCGTAGAAGCCGAAGGTCAGCGCCAGCACCAGCGACACCCAGGGCAGGCTGCCCAGCTGCCAGACCTGCTGGGCCACGCCCAGCGCCGCCAGGCCCACGGCCACCCATTGCAGCGGGCGCAGGCGCTCGCGCAGCACCACCAGGCCGAGCAGCACGTTGATCAGCGGGTTGATGTAGTAGCCCAGGCTGGCTTCGAGCATGTGCCCGTTGTTCACCGCCCAGACGTAGACCAGCCAGTTGCTGGCGATCAGCACCCCGCTGGCGCCGAGAACGGCCAGGCGCCGCGGGTTGTCCAGCAGCTCGCGCCACCAGCCGGGGTGCTTCCACACCAGCAGCAGGGCGGCGCCGAACAGCGCCGACCAGATGGCCCGGTGGGTGATGATTTCCAGGGCGGGAATGCTTTCCAGCAGTTTGAAGTAGACCGGGAAGAGTCCCCAGATGACATAGGCGGTCAGGCCCAGGGCATAGCCCCGGCGGGGATTGGCGGTGGCCATCGGACGTCCTTGCGGCAGAAGAAAAGAGTGGCCGCGCCATTCTAGGGGGCGCGGCCGATGTTGTCTGTGCGTTCAGTTTCCGCCGGGCGTAACGGTGGACGTTACGCCACGGCCAAACCGCGGGAACCTAGAAAACAACGTAAGCGGGCCCTGCCCGCGATTTCGCGCGCAGGGCGCGCTCCTACAGGGGAATGGCATCGGCGCTCGGGCTTTCCCCTCACCCCAGCCCTCTCCCGGAGGGAGAGGGAGCCAGTCCGTGCCGGGAGGAGGCCTGGTTTCAGCCGGCGGTCCCTGTGCCAGCCGGCTGACGCCGAAACACCCGTGTACTCCGAACGGTCCCTCTCCCGGAGGGAGAGGGAGCCAGTCCGTGCCGGGAGGAGGCCTGGTTTCAGCCGGCGATCCCTGTGCCAGCCGGCTAACGCCGAAACACCCATGTACTCCGAACGGTTCCCTCTCCCGGAGGGAGAGGGAGCTAGTCCGTGCCGAGAGGGGGCCAGTCCGTGCCGGGAGGAGGCCTGGTTTCAGCCGGCGATCCCTGTGCCAGCCGGCTAACGCCGAAACACCCATGTACTCCGAACGGACCCCTCTCCCGGAGGGAGAGGGAGCCAGTCCGTGCCGGGAGGAGGCCTGGTTTCAGCCGGCGATCCCTGTGCCAGCCGGCTAACGCCGAAATACCCATGTATTCCGAACGGTCCCCTCTCCCTCCGGGAGAGGGTTAGGGTGAGGGGGCCGCAGGCCTGCTCGCTCGATTCCGTGCCCCTATGCGCTCCGTGAGGCACGGCGTTTCCCCCGCACAAACGGGCCCGCGAATCGCGCGCAGGGCGCGCGATGGGATGGCTCAGAACAACCGCAGCGGCTCCTCGTCCAGCGCCGCCAGTTGCTCGCGCAGCACCAGCACCTGCTCGCCCCAGTAGCGCTCGCTGCCGAACCAGGGGAAGCTCGGCGGGAATGCCGGGTCGTCCCAGCGCCGCGCCAGCCAGGCGCTGTAGTGCATCAGGCGCAGGGCGCGCAGGCCCTCGATCAGCGGCAGTTCGCGCGGGTCGAAGTCGTGGAACTCCTGGTAGCCGTCGATAAGCTCGGAGAGCTGCAGCAGGCGCTCCTGGCGCTCGCCGGCCAGCATCATCCACAGGTCCTGTACCGCCGGGCCCATGCGGCAGTCGTCGAGGTCGACCATGTGGTAGACCTCGTCGCGGCACAGCAGGTTGCCCGGGTGCAGGTCGCCGTGCAGGCGGATGGAGGTGTAGCGGTTGTCGGCGAACAGGGCGTCCAGGCGCTTGAGCAGGTCGCGGGCCACCGATTCGTAGGCCGGCAACAGGCTCTTGGGCACGAAGTTGCCTTCCAGCAGGGTGGCCAGGGACTCATGGCCGAAGTTATCCACAGTCAGCTGCTCGCGGTGCTGGAAGGGGCGGACGGCGCCCACCGCGTGCAGGCGGCCGAGCAGCTGGCCGAGGCGATACAACTGATCCAGGTTGCCCGGTTCCGGCGCGCGGCCGCCGCGGCGCGGGAACAGGGCGAAGCGGAAGCCGGCGAACTCGAACAGGCTTTCGCCGTCGCGTACCAGCGGCGCCACCACCGGCACCTCGCATTCGGCCAGCTCGGCGGAGAAGGCGTGTTCCTCGCGGATGGCCGCGTCGCTCCAGCGTCCGGGGCGGTAGAACTTGGCCACCAGCGGCTCGCTGTCCTCGATGCCCACCTGGTAGACGCGGTTCTCGTAGCTGTTGAGCGCCAGCACCCGGGCGTCGCTGAGGTAGCCCAGGCTTTCCACCGCGTCGAGGACCAGGTCGGGCGTAAGGGCGGAGAAGGGATGGGACATGGCTGCGATCCAGGGCAGTGAACAGGCCCCTAGTCTACGCACACCGCCACGGGATTGCTGGCCCCTGCGCCATTACGCCTGGGGGAGGCTCTGGCGAAACCCATGGGGTCATGGCGATGGGTATCGCTTCGCTCAACGCCATCCTACGTTGGGGTTCTCCTGCGGGGCCGGCGTCAGTTGCCGCAGGCGCTGAGGTGGAAGCCGGCCTTTGCCAGCGCCTCGGGATTCGCTTTCAGGTAGTTGAAGAAACGCTCCGCCAGCTCGCGCCGCGGGCCTTCCACTAGCACTTGGTAGTACTGCGGCTGCGGGGCGCAGGCGTAGGGCAGCGGCGCTTCGCCGCGGCCCTGGGTGTGCAGGGTCTGCACGCTGTGGGCGCCGTCGTCGGCGAAGAACAGGTCGAAGGCCATGCCCTGGCCGATGTCGCGGGCCAGCTCGGCGCTGTCGCCCTCGATCAGCAGGACCTTGTTGCCGGTCTGCAGCTGGTACTGGTCGGCCAGCGCCTCCAGCGCCGCCATCGGCTGATGGCCGCTGGCCACGCGCAGCACGTCGGGGGTCGCCTGGCCGAGCGACGGCAGCAGGGCGCTGCACGCCAGCAGCAGGGGAATCAGGAAGCGGCGCATGGGTGGAAGCTCCGGCAGTGGGATGGCCTATTGGAACCCCACGGCCGGCGCCGGCCCTTGACTCAAGGCAGGCTTCGTTCAGACCGGCGTGCCGAGGATCACCTGGGCCGGGGAGAACTGGGTGCGCACCCGGCTGCCGGGGGCCAGGCGCAGGATGTCGATGCGTTCCTGGTCCACCAGGGCGCAGAGCATCTGCCCGCCGGGCAACTGGATGCGCACTTCGCTGGGGCCGTCGCCGGCCTCGCGGATGTCCTCGATGCGCCCCTCCAGGGCATTGAGCCCGGCCGGGCATTCGATCTGCGGCAGGTCGACGTAGAGCCAGCCGGCCTTCATCAGCGCGATCACCGGCAGGCCCTCGCGCAGCTCCAGCTTCTCGGTGCTTTCGCGGGTGATACGCGCGTGGATGCGCGCGCCGCCGGGCAGGTCGACGCCGATCAGGTCGTTCAGGCCCGCCGGCTCGATGCTGCAGACGCGCCCGTGCAATTGGTTGCGCGCGCTGGTGCGCAGCATCAGGCGGCCGATCAGCTCCAGGTCCTCGCCGTCTTCCTCGATGCTTTCGAGCATGCGCTCGCGCAGTTCCTCCAGGCGCTGGTACAGCGCCAGCAGGCGTTCGCCGGCCGGCGTCAGGCGCGCGCCGCCGCCGCCCTTGCCGCCGACGCTGCGTTCCACCAGCGGGCGCTCGGCGAGGTTGTTCAGCTCGTCCACCGCATCCCAGGCGGTCTTGTAGCTCATGCCGGCGGCCTTGGCGGCCTGGGTGATGGAGCCCAGCGCGGCGATCTGCGCGAGCAGGGCGATGCGTTGCGGGCGGCGGGTGACGTGCTGGGTGAGAAGGCTGAGGCTGGTCATCGTTTTCGTTGTTGTGTTCGCGATAGGGCGAGGCTGGTAGCTGCGCCGGCAAAAGGCAAGTGGAATCCGTCGGCTGCCGGCGCCGGGCTCAGCCCGGCTTCGGCGTGCGGGCCAGGCAATAGACGTCCACCCGCGCGGCGCCGGCACGTCGCAGCAGCTGCGCCAGGGCCGCGGCGGTGGCGCCAGTGGTCAGTACGTCGTCCACCAGCGCCAGGTGCAGGCCGCGCAGGGCCGCGCCGTCGTCCAGGGCGAAGGCCTGGCGCAGGTTGCGCTTTCGCTCGGCCTTGTCCAGGCCCTGTTGCGCCGGGGTGTCGCGCACCCGGCGCAGCGGCTGGCGCCAGGGCAGGCCGAGGTCCGCGGCCAGGCGCCGGGCCAGCAGCTCGGCCTGGTTGAAGCCGCGCTGGCGCTGCCGGCGCGGGGCCAGGGGCACCGGCAGGAGCAGGTCGGGCACCGGCAACCCCTCGGCGAAGGCATGGCGCAGGTGGCGCCCCAGCAACTGGCCGAGCAGCCGGCCCAGGGGCCGGTCGGCCTGGTGCTTGAAGCGGGTGATGGCGCCGTCCAGCGGGAAGGCGTAGCGCCAGGGCGCCAGCACCTGCTCGAAGGGCGGCGGCCGGCGCAGGCATTCGCCGCAGGTCAGGCCGTGTTCCGGCAGCGGCAGGGCGCAGGTGTTGCAGTGGCTGCCCAGCCAGGGCAGGTCGGCGTCGCAGCCGGCGCACAGCGCCAGGCCGGTGTCGGCCGGGCCGCCGCAGAACAGGCAGTCCGGCCGCAGGACGAAAAGCTCGCGCAGGCGGGCGAAGGTGAGCAGGGTGGCGTCCTCCGGGTGAGGCCCCGGCGGATGCTCAGTGGATCAGCCAGCTCATCACGATCAGGCCGAGCACGGTGAGCAGGATGCCGCCGAAGAAGGAGCGCCGGACGAAGGCGCGGATGCCACTGTAGAGCAGCAACAGGCCGAGGAAGAGTAGGACGAAGCTGAAGATCGACACGTCCATTCCGATGGCCCGGGCCAGGCCGTGGAGGAACTGGTCCATGGCCGCCCAGATGGCGCCCAGCAGGCCGGAAAGGAGGTCGACGACGAAGCGTATCGCCTTGCCGAGGGTCTGGCCGAGCCAGTCGAAAGTGCCTTCTGTTTCCATGAGCTCGCGGGATTCCTTCGAGTACCTGTGCTGTTGGAGTGGCGTTCTGCCCCCAGGTTCACGGCGCATGAATGATTGTTCAAATAATAGTCACTTGTCGACTTGTGACTTCAACTTGGTTGACAGCGACCAAGGCTTACATATCATGCCTCCAAAGCCTGAACCGTCGCGCCCTGCCGTGGCGGCCGAGAACAACGAGGCGTCAGCCCGCGTCCGAAGGAACTCCCCATGAGTGCAACCGCATCCATCGCCACCCGCCACGACTGGACCCTCGCCGAAGTGACGGCGCTCTTCGAGCAGCCCTTCAACGACCTCCTGTTCCAGGCGCAGACGGTGCACCGCGCGCACTTCGACCCGAACCGCGTGCAGGTCTCGACCCTGCTGTCGATCAAGACCGGCGCCTGCCCGGAAGACTGCAAGTACTGCCCGCAGTCCGGCCACTACAACACCGGCCTGGACAAGCAGAAGCTGATGGAAGTGCAGAAGGTGCTGGAAGCGGCCGCCGAGGCCAAGGCCATCGGCTCCACCCGCTTCTGCATGGGCGCCGCCTGGAAGCACCCCTCGGCCAAGGACATGCCCTACGTGCTGGAAATGGTGAAGGGCGTGAAGAAGCTCGGCCTGGAAACCTGCATGACCCTCGGCAAGCTGACCCAGGAGCAGACCCAGGCCCTGGCCGAGGCCGGGCTGGACTACTACAACCACAACCTCGACACCTCGCCGGAGTTCTACGGCAACATCATCACCACCCGCACCTACGGCGAGCGCCTGCAGACCCTGGCCTACGTGCGCGAGGCGGGGATGAAGATCTGCTCCGGCGGCATCCTCGGCATGGGCGAGTCGGTGGCCGACCGCGCCGGCCTGCTGATCCAACTGGCCAACCTGCCGGAACACCCGGAGTCGGTGCCGATCAACATGCTGGTCAAGGTCAAGGGCACCCCGCTGGCCGAGGAGAAGGACGTCGATCCCTTCGACTTCATCCGCACCCTGGCCGTGGCCCGGATCATGATGCCGAAGTCCCACGTGCGCCTGTCCGCCGGCCGCGAGCAGATGAACGAGCAGATGCAGGCCCTGGCCTTCATGGCCGGCGCCAACTCGATCTTCTACGGCGAGAAGCTGCTGACCACCCGCAACCCGCAGGCCGACAAGGACATGCAACTGTTCGCCCGCCTGGGCATCAAGCCCGAGGAGCGCGAGGAGCACGCCGACGAGGTGCACCAGGCCGCCATCGAGCAGGCCCTGGTCGAGCAGCGCGATTCGCAGTTGTTCTACAACGCGGCGCTTTAAAAGCCGCTGAAGGCTGGAGGCTGAAGGCTGGACGAAAGAGCGTTGCCGTTCTGCCTCAAGTCTCTACGCTTTGAGTTGGTGTTGGTCGAGCAGCACCAACGCCACCGTGAAGGTTGGACAAGAGTGCTCTTTCGTCCAGCCTTCAGCCTCCAGCCGCTTTTATCGAGGCGCTCATGTCCTTCGATCTCTCCCCCCGCCTCGCCCAGCGCCAGGCGGACGATCTCTACCGCCAGCGGCCATTGCTGGAGTCGCCGCAGGGCCCGCTGGTGCGGGTGGACGGCCGGCCGATGCTGGCCTTCTGTTCCAATGACTACCTGGGCCTGGCCAACCATCCCGAGGTGATCGCCGCCTTGCGTACCGGCGCCGAGCGCTGGGGCGTGGGCGGTGGCGCCTCGCACCTGGTCAACGGCCATTGCGGGCCGCACCACGAGCTGGAGCTGGCGCTGGCCGAATTCACCGGGCGGCCGCGCGCGCTGCTGTTCTCCACCGGCTACATGGCCAACCTGGGCGCGGTGACCGCGCTGCTGGGCAAGGGCGACACCGTGCTGGAAGACCGCCTCAACCATGCCTCGCTGCTGGACGCCGGGCTGCTCAGCGGCGCGCGCTTCTCGCGCTACCTGCACAATGACGCGGCCAGCCTGGCGCAGCGCCTGGGCAAGGCCGAGGGCAACACCCTGGTGGTCACCGACGGCGTGTTCAGCATGGACGGCGACCTCGCCGAGCTGCCTGCGCTGTGCGCCGAGGCCAAGCGCCACGGCGCCTGGGTGATGGTCGACGACGCCCACGGCTTCGGTCCGCTGGGCGCCAACGGCGGCGGCATCGTTGAGCACTTCGACCTGGGCCTGGACGACGTGCCGGTGCTGGTCGGCACCCTGGGCAAGGCCTTCGGCACCGCCGGCGCCTTCGTCGCCGGCAGCGAGGAACTGGTGGAGACGCTGATCCAGTTCGCCCGCCCGTACATCTACACCACCAGCCAGCCGCCGGCGCTGGCCTGCGCCACGCTGAAGAGCCTGGAACTGCTGCGCGCCGAGAGCTGGCGCCGCGAGCACCTGGGCAGGCTGATCGCGCGCTTCCGCCGTGGCGCCGAGGCCATCAGCCTGACGCTGATGGACAGCTTCACGCCGATCCAGCCGATCCTCATCGGCGGCAGCCGCCAGGCCATGGCGCTGTCGGCCGCGCTGCGCGACCACGGCATCCTGGTCGGCGCCATCCGCCCGCCCACCGTGCCGGCCGGCAGCGCGCGGCTGCGCGTGACCTTCAGCGCCAGCCACAGCGAGGAGCAGGTCGACCGCCTGCTCGAAGCCCTGGAACAGAGCTGGCGCCAGGTCTCCACCAGCCTGCTGGCGGAACTCGATGCCGAGGAGGGCGAGGATGCGTGACCAACTGATACTGCTGCCCGGCTGGGGCCTGGGCAGCGCGCCCCTGGAGCCGCTGCGCGACGCGCTGCTGGAGCAGGCGCCGCACCTGCACGTGCACATCGAGCCGCTGCCGCGGGAGGCCGACCCGGCGCTATGGCTGGACGAACTGGACGACGAGCTGCCCGAAGGCAGCTGGCTGGCCGGCTGGTCCCTGGGCGGCATGCTCGCCGCCGAGCTGGCCGCGCGCCGCGGCGAGGCCTGCCGCGGGCTGATCACCCTGGCCGCCAACGCCAGCTTCCGCCAACTCGACGACTGGCCGCAGGCCATGCCCAACAGCGTCTTCGAGGACTTCTTCGAAGCCTTCCTGCTGGAGCCGGAGCTGACGCGCAAGCGCTTCACCCTGCTGGTCAGCCAGGGCGCCCGCGACGCCCGCACCCTGGCGCGGCAGCTGCAGGTGGCGCTGCCGGCGCTGGAGACCGGGGCGCTGAGCGCCGGCCTGCAACTGCTGGGGCGCCTGGACACCCGCGCGGCGCTGGAGCGCTACGACGGCCCGCAACTGCACCTGTTCGCCGGCAACGACGCGCTGGTCCCGGCCGGCGCCGCCGAGGCGCTGCTGGGCTGGTTGCCGGACGTGGAAGTGAGCACCATCGCCGGCGCCAGCCACGGCCTGCCGCTGGAGCGCCCGGACGAGGTGGCCGCGGCCATCCTGGCTTTCATCCACGAGGGCGACGATGTCTGATCCCCTGGGCGGCGCGCTGCCGGACAAGCGCCAGGTCGCCGCTTCCTTCTCCCGTGCGGCCGCCACCTACGATGCGGTGGCCGAACTGCAGCGCGGCGTCGGCGACAGCCTGCTGGCGCGTCTGCCGGTCGACCTGGCGGTGCGTCGCTGGCTCGACCTGGGTTGCGGCACCGGCCACTTCAGCCGTGCCTTGGCCCAGCGCTTTGCCGAAGCCGAAGGCCTGGCGGTGGACATCGCCGAAGGCATGCTGCGCCATGCCCGCGAGCATGGCGGCGCGCAGCACTTCATCGGCGGCGACGCCGAGCGCCTGCCGCTGCGCGGCGAATGCTGCGACCTGCTGTTCTCCAGCCTGGCCATCCAGTGGTGCGCCGACCTGCCGGCGGTGCTGAGCGAGGCGCGCCGGGTGCTGCGCGAGGGCGGCGTGTTCGCCTTCAGCAGCCTGTGCATCGGCACCCTGGGCGAACTGCGCGCCAGCTGGCAGGCGGTGGACGGCTTCGTCCACGTCAACCGCTTCCGCGCCTTCGCCGACTACCAGGCGCAATGCGCGGCCAGCGGGCTGGAAGTGCTGCAGCTATCCACCGAAGACCGCGTGCTGCACTTCCCCGACCTGCGCAGCCTGACCCACGAACTCAAGGCCCTGGGCGCCCACAACCTCAACCCCGGCCGCCCCGGCGGGCTCACCGGGCGGGCGAGGGTGCGGGCGCTGATCGAGGCCTACGAACGCTTCCGCCAGCCCGAGGGGCTGCCGGCGACCTATAGGGTGGTCCACGCCATCCTGCGCAAACCCATCTCTTCGTAGGAGGGGACTCCGGCAAACACAACGCCCGTAGGATGGGTTTCGCAAGCTCAACCCATCCTACGAAAGCCCCTCGGCGCAGCCGGCACCTACACGTATAGCCCTTGAGGAACCCCATGCCACACGCGTTTTTCATCACCGGCACCGACACCGAAATCGGCAAGACCACCATCGCCGCCGGCCTGCTGCACGCCGCGCGCATGGCCGGGATGTCCACCGCCGCTGCCAAGCCGGTGGCCTCCGGCTGTGAGCGCCGTCCCGAGGGCCTGCGCAACGGCGACGCCCTGGCCCTGCTGGGCGAGTGCAGCCTGCCGCTGGCCTACGAGGAGGTGAACCCCTTCGCCTTCGAACCGGCCATCGCCCCGCACCTGGCGGCCCGCGAAGTCGGCGTGGCGCTGAACGTGGACACCCTGGCCGGGCCGGTGCGCCACGTGCTGGCGCGTGGCGCCGACTTCACCCTGGTGGAAGGCGCCGGCGGCTGGCGCGTGCCCCTGGCCGGCGAAGAGAGCCTGTCGGACCTGGCCATCCGCCTCGACCTGCCGGTGATCCTGGTGGTGGGCGTGCGCCTGGGCTGCATCAACCATGCGGTGCTCAGCGCCGAGGCCATCCTGCGCGACGGCCTGCCGCTGGCCGGCTGGGTGGCGAACATCGTCGACCCCAGGACCTCGCGCCTGGAAGAGAACCTGGCGACCCTCGCCGAACGTCTGCCGGCGCCCTGCATCGGCCGCGTGCCGCACCTGGCCGCGCCGACGCCCATGGCAGTGGCCGCGCACCTGGACCTGGGCATTCTCGATCTTCCGGACTGATGGCCTTTGAATGTCATCGGCGATCCTGTTTGAATAGGCGGCAGGTTCCAGCGAGGAAGATCGACCATGGAAATCTCCGGTAACGCATTCAGTACCGGTCTGCAGGGGCTGCAGCGCGGCCTGCAGCAGGTCGACCGTGCCGCCGCGCAGGTGGCCGCGCAGCCCGTGGCCAAGGACGACATCGCCCGGCCCGTGGTGGACATGGAAATGAGCAAGTACGCCGCCCTGGCGTCCAGCCGCGTCCTGCAGACCGCCGACGAAACCCTCGGGACGCTGATCGACATCAGCGTCTGACGCTTTTCCTCCCTTCAGAATTTCCTCTCAGCAGCTTCGGGTAGTCGTCTGTCGACGGCCTGCGGCTGGGCTTTACTTATCCCTATCGATACCCGCGAATGCAGCGCTCTGGCCCGTGCCCTTGCGCGTGACCGGGCGGTCGGTTTGCGCGCTTGACAAGGGTAGGGCGTAAACGTATGTTTCAAACGCCTGTTTGAGAGTCGAGGCGCGCGGCGCATCGGCTGGGCGGCCGGGAACGCTCCCGTACAGCGACCGCAAGCACCGGTCGCCCATTAACCAGAACCCTTCGTAGAGGTTTACCGCTATGCCTGATTACAAGGCCCCCTTGCGTGATATCCGTTTCGTTCGCGACGAGCTGCTGGGCTACGAAGCGCACTACCAGAACCTGCCGGGCGCCCAGGACGCCACGCCGGACATGGTCAATGCCATTCTCGAAGAGGGTGCCAAGTTCTGCGAACAGGTGATCGCCCCGCTGAACCGCGTCGGCGACCAGGAAGGTTGCACCTGGAGCCCCGAGGGCGTGAAGACCCCCAGCGGCTTCAAAGAGGCCTACCAGCAATTCGTCGAAGGCGGCTGGCCGAGCCTGGCCCATGACGTCGAGCACGGCGGCCAGGGCCTGCCGGAATCCCTGGGCATGGCCATCAGCGAAATGATCGGCCAGGCCAACTGGTCCTGGGGCATGTACCCGGGCCTGTCCCACGGCGCCATGAACACCCTGCACGCCCACGGCACCCCGGAGCAGCAGGCCACTTACCTGACCAAGCTGGTGTCCGGCGAGTGGACCGGCACCATGTGCCTGACCGAGCCGCACTGCGGCACCGACCTGGGCATGCTGCGCACCAAGGCCGAGCCCCAGGCCGACGGCACCTACAAGGTCACCGGCACCAAGATCTTCATCTCCGCCGGCGAACACGACATGGCCGACAACATCGTCCACATCGTGCTGGCCCGCCTGCCCGACGCCCCGCAGGGCACCAAGGGCATCTCGCTGTTCATCGTGCCGAAGTTCCTGCCCAACGCAGAAGGCGGCGTAGGCGAGCGCAACGCCGTTTCCTGCGGCTCCATCGAGCACAAGATGGGCATCCACGGCAACGCCACCTGCGTGATGAACTTCGACGCCGCCACCGGCTTCCTGATCGGCCCGCCGAACAAGGGCCTGAACTGCATGTTCACCTTCATGAACACCGCTCGCCTGGGCACCGCGCTGCAAGGCCTGGCCCACGCCGAGATCGGTTTCCAGGGGGGCATCGCCTACGCCCGCGAGCGTCTGCAGATGCGTTCGCTGACCGGCCCGAAAGCCCCGGAAAAGGCCGCCGACCCGATCATCGTGCACCCGGACGTACGCCGCATGCTGCTGACCGCCAAGGCTTTCGCCGAAGGCAACCGCGCCATGCTGTACTTCGCCGCCAAGCAGGTCGACATCGTCCAGCGCAGCCAGGACGAAGAGCAGAAGAAAGCCGCTGACGCGATGCTGGCCTTCCTGACTCCGATCGCCAAGGCGTTCATGACCGAAGTCGGCTTCGAAGCGGCCAACCACGGTGTGCAGATCTACGGCGGCCACGGCTTCATCGCCGAGCACGGCATGGAGCAGAACGTCCGCGACAGCCGCATCTCCATGCTGTACGAAGGCACCACCGGCGTTCAGGCGCTGGACCTGCTGGGCCGCAAGGTGCTGATGACCCAGGGCGAGGCGCTCAAGGGCTTCACCAAGATCGTGCACAAGTTCTGCCAGGCCAACGAAGCCAACGAAGCCGTCAAGGAATTCGTCGCCCCGCTGGCCGCGCTGAACAAGGAGTGGGGCGAGCTGACCATGAAGGTCGGCATGGCCGCCATGAAGGACCGCGAGGAAGTCGGCGCCGCGTCGGTGGACTACCTGATGTTCTCCGGCTACGCCTGCCTGGCCTACTTCTGGGCCGACATGGCGCGCCTGGCTGCCGAGAAACTGGCGGCCGGCACCAGCGAGGAGGGCTTCTACAAGGCCAAGCTGCAGACTGCGCGCTTCTACTTCCAGCGCATCCTGCCGCGTACCCGCGCCCACGTCGCCGCCATGCTGTCCGGCGCCGGCAACCTGATGGACATGGCCGAGGAAGATTTCTCCCTCGGTTACTGATGGCCAGCGGCCGCTTCCGGCGGCCGCTCCGCCTTCCGGCGTAATGCTGTTCAGTTAAGAAAGAATGCCGTTTCTCTGTCTGGGGGAAACGGCATTTTTCATGTGGGAGGGGCTGTGGCTTCGTTTGCAAATTCTGCCCCCTCGCTCCGATTCCTACCCCCGTCATTCCCGCGAACGCGCACTACTGTCCGGCACACTTCATGCTATTAACAGCTGCCCCTGACGCAGGTTGATCTCGCGTATTCGCTCCTGCCGTCGTCGGTAACGTTCGGCCTCCAGGCCAGGACGCTGAAACAGCGTCGCCTGTACCTCCACCATCAGCATCCATAGGCTTTGCCGCGTTCCCGTCCTGCGTTGGTAAAGGTTCAGCAGCAAGTAGCTGATCAGCGCACAGAGAATCTGGAGGCGCACGGCATTCTCGCTACGGCCCAGGAAACGCCTGACCTTCAGGTGTTGCTTGATCCATTTGAAAAACAGCTCGATCCGCCAGCGATCCCGATAGCGCTCGGCGATTTCTGCCGCCGGGCTGCTCAGGTCGTTGGTCGCCAGGCTCAGAGGCGGCTCATCGCCTGGGCGGTTCACCAGGATCCGCCGCAGGGGCTGGGTGTAGTGATTACGCCGTCGGCCACCTGGGTTGCGGTTGGAGAAGCTCACCTCTTCGTCTCGCAGGATCGTTTCCCGGTCTTGCTGGGGAACCTCGCGCAGGGCCAGGACCTTGAGCCGCACATTGGACTTGAATCGTGTGACGAAGCGGGCCTTCTGGGCATCCAGGCTCGCCCACCAGTTGAAGTCGTAATAGCCCTTGTCGAATACGTAGGTGGCCTGTGGCTCGATACCCAGCGTCCGGCCTTCGTCGATGTCGTTGACGTTGGCTGCGCTGAAGCTGCAATGCACCGGCGCCGCCG
The DNA here is from genome assembly GCF_022760135.1 of Pseudomonas sp. M1. NCBI lineage: Bacteria > Pseudomonadati > Pseudomonadota > Gammaproteobacteria > Pseudomonadales > Pseudomonadaceae > Pseudomonas > Pseudomonas sp. M1. The sequence continues at coordinate 6,201,104 of NZ_CP094343.1, read as the reverse complement.
CCTGCTCGGCATACAGCACATGGACTTTCAGCCCCTGGGAGCGGGTTCGATTGGACAGCGTCCATTCGTCGAAGCCAGGGCCCTTGAGGGTGATCGTGGTGGAGTCCAGCAGGTACAGCAGTTCCTTCCCGTCACGGCGTAACTGCCGGCAGACGCCCGCCATCAGGTAGTGCGCAACCTGGGCGAAGACCTCGGTATTACGGCGTTCGTTGGCGTCGGCCAGGGTGGAACGCCGGATCGGGCCCGTACCCAGGTGATAGTGCTGATGGGGATGGCTGTTGAAGCTGGTTTCAAGCGCCCGCAGGCTGCTCACGCCGGCCAGTTGGGCATACACCATGGCGACCAGGTGATCCCAACTGCCAAAGCGCTTGCTGTGCTTGTCGGCGCCGTGTTCGGCGACCAGTCGATCGAAGACGCCGCGAGGCAGCGCTTTTAGTACATCGTGAAAACGGCTTATCCTGAACATCTTGCGGGGGCTGTGAGGTTGAGTTGGCGCTCAACGGTTTAACCCGTGCCTTCAGCCCCCGCAAGCCCTCCAGACGCCCCCTCGAAAATATTCCGGACAGTAGTGCGCGAACGCGGGAACCCAGAGACTTTTGGGTTGGGCTCGGTGTACCGCGCCGCTCCGAGTGTTCGGATGTTTCTTGTTTCGCCCCCTCGGGCGAGTCCCTTTTGTCAAACGCCACAAAAGGAACCAAAAAGGCTTGCCCCGACATACGGGCCCGATGGAGCCGGGCTACCCTCACGAATTCCCCCGCCACGGAGGCCCGCCCCGAGGGTACGTCCCTGTAGCCCGCGGGGCTCTCGCGACATCCATGTCGCATGACCTCCTGAGCGCCGGTTTCGCTCGGCCTTCTGAAGGGGCGTTTCGGTGCGCGCGGCTATTTCTCTGGAAGTCCCAGAGCAAATGCGCTTTTGCTTTTCGTAGGAGCGAGCTTGCTCGCGAACCCCGTAGTCACTGGGTTATTCCCCTTCGGGCCAGCGCAAGCGCTGTTCGCGATGGAGCCGCGTCCCGCGTTCGCGGGAATGACGAGGTGGGGTTAGGCGTTCCAGGATGACTCCAAACTCCCCACCCACTCCGAACGGCCCCCTCTCCCTCCGGGAGAGGGCTGGGGTGAGGGAGCGGAGCCAGGCCTGGGCACCTCCGCTAATCCAACGCATCGCTTGAATAAACAACATTGCGCCATATGACAGGCCTTTTTGTGCTGTTGCAGGCGCTCGGCGGACTATCCCAGCACGCTGCGCAGCCCCTGGGACGGCGCCGGTTATGGCCGCGCATTCATCGCGCGCAGAGTGATTGCCGGGGCTTTCCGGCGCACAGTAGGTTCGGGGTTGATCCGCGCCGCTTTGGCGCCGAACCGACTGGAGAACCGCCATGCCCGAGTACAAGGCACCCCTGCGCGACATGCGCTTCCTGATCGACGAAGTCTTCGACTTTGCCGGCCGCTACCAGGCCCTGGGGGCGACCGATGCCAGCCCGGACATGGTTTCCGCCATCCTCGAGGAGGGCGCCAAGTTCTGCGAGCAGGTGCTGGCCCCGCTGAACCGCTCCGGCGACGAGGAAGGCTGCCACTTCGACAACGGCGTGGTGACCACGCCCAAGGGCTTCAAGGAGGCCTTCGCGCAATACGTCGAGGGCGGCTGGAACGGTGTGTCCTCCGACCCGGCCTACGGCGGCCAGGGCCTGCCGCATTCCCTCGGCCTGCTGGTCAGCGAGATGATCGGCGCGGCCAACTGCTCCTGGGCCATGTACCCCGGCCTGACCAAGGGCGCCATGGCCGCCATCCACGCCCACGGCAGCGCCGAGCAGAAGCAGGCCTACCTGCCGCGCATGACCGCCGGCACCTGGACCGGCACCATGTGCCTGACCGAACCGCACTGCGGCACCGACCTGGGCATCATCAAGACCCGCGCCGTGCCCAACGCCGACGGCAGCTACGCCATCAGCGGCACCAAGATCTTCATCTCCGCCGGCGAGCACGACCTGAGCGAGAACATCATCCACCTGGTGCTGGCCAAGCTGCCCGACGCGCCGGCCGGCACCAAGGGCATCTCGCTGTTCATCGTGCCCAAGTTCCTGCTCGACGCCAGCGGCGAGGCCGGGGCGCGCAACGCCGTGGCCTGCGGCTCCATCGAGCACAAGATGGGCATCAAGGCCTCGGCCACCTGCGTGATGAACTTCGACGGCGCCACCGGCTACCTGATCGGCGAGGCCAACAAGGGCCTGGCCTGCATGTTCACCATGATGAACCACGCGCGCCTGGGCACCGGCATGCAGGGCCTGTGCCTCGGCGAAGTGAGCTACCAGGGCGCCGTGAAGTACGCCCAGGAACGCCTGCAGATGCGCGCCCTGACCGGACCCAAGGCGCCGGACAAGCCGGCCGACCCGATCATCGTCCACCCCGACGTGCGGCGCATGCTGCTGACCATGAAGGCCTTCAACGAGGGCAACCGCGCCCTGGCCTACTTCACCGCGCAACTGCTGGACATCGAGCACCTGTCCGACAGCGCCGAGGAGCGCGAGCAGGCCGCCAACCTGCTGGCCTTCGTCACCCCGATCTGCAAGGCCTTCATGACCGACACCGGGCTGGAGGTGACCAACCATGGCATGCAGGTGTTCGGCGGCCACGGCTTTATCCGCGAGTGGGGCATGGAGCAACTGGTGCGCGACTGCCGCATCGCCCCGATCTACGAAGGCACCAACGGCATCCAGGCGCTGGACCTGCTCGGCCGCAAGGTGCTGGGCAGCCAGGGCAAGCTGCTGCTGGGCTTCACCAAGCTGGTCCACCAGCTGTGCCAGGCCAACGCCGAGCATCCACAGCTCAAGGTCCAGGTGGCGCAGCTGGCGGCGCTGAACAAGCAGTGGGGCGAGCTGACCCAGAAGGTCGGCATGGCGGCCATGAAGAACCCCGACGAAGTCGGCGCGGCGGCGGTGGACTACCTGATGTTCTCCGGCTACGTCACCCTCGGCTACTTCTGGCTGCGCATGGCCCTGGTGGCCCGGCAGAAGCTGGAGGAGGGCGCCGCCGAGGCGGACTTCTACCAGGCCAAGCTGGCCACCGCGGGCTTCTACTTCGCCCGCCTGCTGCCGCGCGCCGCGGCGCACCTGGCGGCGGTGGAAGCCGGCGGCGAGACGCTGATGCGCCTGTCCGCCGAGCAGTTCGCCCTCTGATCGCGGCGCCAGCGGCCCCGGTTGCCCCAGGGTGGCCGGGGCCGCTGGCTGTCCGGTGGATAAATATTGTGACCAATAATTAATTATTCGTTCACAACATGACGCTATGTCTCTGAAGTGTTTGCGGAGTAAGCTCCGCCGGCGTACCCTTGCGTACCTTCTATCCTGAATACCGCTGGCTGCTTGTTCAGCCGTTGTTTCGCTCGAGGATTCCCAACATGGCTGACTACAAAGCACCCCTGCGCGACATGCAATTCGTCCTCAACGAAGTCTTCGAGGTCAGTAAGCTCTGGGCCGAACTGCCCGGCCTGGCCGAGATCGTCGACGTCGATACCGCCGGCGCCATTCTCGAGGAAGCCGGCAAGGTCACCGCGGGCGTGATCGCCCCGCTCAACCGCAGCGGCGACGAGGAAGGCTGCAGCTGGAGCGCCGAGGGCGTGAAGACCCCGGCCGGCTTCCCCAAGGCCTACCGCACCTACGCCGAAGGCGGCTGGGTGGGCGTGGGCGGCTCGCCGGAGTTCGGCGGCATGGGCATGCCCAAGGTGATAGGCGCGCAGGTCGAGGAAATGGTCAACTCGGCCAACCTGTCCTTCGGCCTGTACCCGATGCTCACCGCCGGCGCCTGCCTGTCGCTGCTCAACCACGCCAGCGAAGAGCTCAAGGCCAAGTACCTGCCGAACATGTACGCCGGCACCTGGGCCGGTTCCATGTGCCTGACCGAGCCCCACGCCGGCACCGACCTGGGCATCATCCGCACCAAGGCCGAGCCCCAGGCCGACGGCAGCTACAAGATCAGTGGAACCAAGATCTTCATCACCGGCGGCGAACACGACCTGACCGAGAACATCGTCCACCTGGTGCTGGCCAAGCTGCCCGACGCGCCGGCCGGCTCCAAGGGCATCTCGCTGTTCCTGGTGCCCAAGGTGCTGGTCAACGAGGACGGCTCCCTGGGCGAGCGCAACGCCGTGTCCTGCGGCTCCATCGAACACAAGATGGGCATCAAGGCCTCGGCCACCTGCGTGATGAACTTCGACGGCGCCACCGGCTGGATCGTCGACGCGCCGAACAAGGGCCTGGCGGCCATGTTCACCATGATGAACTACGAGCGCCTGGGCGTCGGCATCCAGGGCCTGGCCACCGGCGAGCGTTCCTACCAGAGCGCCGTGGAATACGCCCGCGAGCGCATCCAGAGCCGCGCGCCGACCGGCCCGGTAGCCAAGGACAAGGCCGCCGACCCGATCATCGTCCACCCGGACGTGCGCCGCATGCTGCTGACCATGAAGGCGCTGAACGAGGGCGGCCGCGCCTTCTCCAGCTACGTCGCCATGCAGCTGGACACCGCCAAGTACAGCGAAGACACCGCCGTGCGCCAGCGCGCCGAGAGCCTGGTGGCGCTGCTGACCCCGGTGGCCAAGGCCTTCCTCACCGACATGGGCCTGGAAACCACCGTGCACGGCCAGCAGATCTTCGGCGGCCACGGCTTCATCCGCGAGTGGGGCCAGGAGCAACTGGTGCGCGACTGCCGCATCACCCAGATCTACGAAGGCACCAACGGCATCCAGGCGCTGGACCTGGTGGGCCGCAAGATCGTCGGCAGCGGTGGCGCCTTCGCCAAGCTGTTCAGCGACGAAATCCGCGCCTTCACCGCCTCGGCCGGCGCCGAGCTGGCCGAGTTCACCGGCCCGCTGAACGCCGCCGTGCAGAACCTGGAAGAACTGACCGCCTGGGTGCTGGACCGCGCCAAGGCCAACCCCAACGAGATCGGCGCGGCTTCGGTCGAATACCTGCACGTGTTCGGCTACACCGCCTACGCCTACATGTGGGCGCTGATGGCCCGGGCGGCGCTGGGCAAGGAAGGCCAGGACGACTTCTACGCCAGCAAGCTGGGCACTGCGCGCTTCTACTTCGCCCGCCTGCTGCCGCGCATCCACTCCCTGACCGCCTCGGTGAAAGCCGGCAGCGAGTCGCTGTACCTGCTCGACGCCGCGCAGTTCTGATCGGCGCAACCTGACAAGGCCCCGCTTCGGCGGGGCCTTGTCGTTTCAGGGGTGCAACGGTTTTGTAAGCCTAGGCTTACACGTCGTGGTGTCATTTGGCGTCTATCGGCTCGTCGGCGCGAGGGGTAATCTTCTTCTTAGTCAGGACATTGCGCAGGAAGCGCCGACGACAAAACGGAAAGAAAGGGATTCCACCACGGACGGTGGCCAGCACGGACGTCAGGATATCGGTCTGCAAAACCCCGCTCGCAAGGCGGGGTTTTCTTTTGCCTGCGATTTTTCCTGCCCGGCCAACTGTAGCGGGCCCTGCCCGCGATTCGCGCGCAGGGCGCGCTCCTACAGGGGGGCGGTGCGGGTGGGGCGGCGTAGGAGCGGATCTCATCCGCGAATCGCGCCGATACCGCCGGCTATCGCGGACAAGGTCCGCTCCTACGGGGGAGGAATACCGTGCCTCCCGGCAACCTGTAGGAGCGGGCCCTGCCCGCGATTCGCACGCAGGGCGTGCTCCTACAAGGGGAATGGCGCGCGTAGGAGCGGATCTCATCCGCGATCCGCGCCGGGACATCCGGCTATCGCGGACAAGGTCCGCTCCTACGCCCTCCGGCAAACACAACGACCCGTAGGATGGTGTTGAGCGAAGCGATACCCATCGCCACGACCGCATGGGTTTCGCCAAGGCTCAACCCATCCTACGAAGAGCACTCTGGCGCGGCCTGCAAGACCGGTGCGCCTACGAAAAGCTCTGCACCACGCCTTCCAGCAGCGAGCGCAGCAACTCCACGGTGCTGTGCTGGCGCTGCGCATCGCGGTACACCAGCCCCACGCTCAGCGCAATGCGCGGCTCGCTCAACGGCTTCCACAGCAGGTCGCGGTTGCTGTGCAGTTGCCGCGCGCGGCCCGGCAGCACCGTGGCGAAGCGGCTGTGGGGCAGGCTGTCGAGGATGCCGCTCATGTGGTTCAGCTCGGCCTGCACCCGCGGCCGGCGGCCGATGGCGGCCAGCTGTTCCTGCCAGATCTGCCGGGCGCGGAATTCCTCGCCGAGCAGCAGCATCGGCAGCTCCGCGGCCTGGGCCAGGGACACCTTCTTGAATTCGCGCAACGGGTGGTCGGCGGGGATCACCAGTTGCAGCTCGTCCGGGTACAGCTCCACGCCGTGCAGCGCGGGCTGGCGTGGCGGCAGGAAGCCAATGCCGATGTCCAGCTGCCCGGCCAGTAGCCGCCGCTCGATCTCCACCCCGGACAGCTCGTAGATGCGCACCTGCAAATGCGGCTGCGCGGCGTGCAGGCGTTCCACCAGGTAGGGCACCAGGCTGGCGTTGACCGTTTGCAGCACGCCGATGGCCAGGCTGCGCGCGGCCTGGCCGCGGAAGCCACGCAGGGCTTCGTGGGCGCGCTCCAGGCCTTCGAGCAGGGGCACGGCATGGTTGTACAGCGTGTGCGCCGCCACCGTCGGCACCAGGCGCTTGCCGACGCGCTGGAACAGGGCCACGTCGAGGCTCCGCTCCAGCTGGCGGATCTGCTGCGACAGCGCCGGCTGCGACAGGGCCAGGCGCTCGGCGGCACGGCCGACGTGGCCTTCCTCGTAGAGCGCGACGAAATAGCGGAGCTGGCGGAAATCCATAAGCTTGGCTTATCAACGAAACTGGAAAATCGAAATGGATAGGCGCCTATCCGAGGCTCTAGTCTACTGCCTGTCCGCTGCTACAGACGGGTAGACAAAGGTGGAAGGCATCGTCATCCAGGGTGTTTTCATAGGCAAAGTCGAAGAGTGCTGGGGCGGCCTGGTCAGCGCCATCGACAAGCTGGAAACCCGCGAGGAAGTCTGGCTGGGCAGCGAAGGCCTGCCCGGCGACGAACAGGCCGATCTGCGCCACCACGGCGGCCTCGACCGCGCGCTGCACCACTACCCGGCCGAGCACTACCGCCACTGGCGCAAGCAGCACCCGCAACAGCGCTGGCAGCAACCGGCCTTCGGCGAGAACCTCTCGACCTTCGGTGTCAGCGAGGCGGATGTGTGCATCGGCGACCTGTTCCGCTGGGGCGATGCGCTGATCGAAGTCAGCCAGCCGCGCTCGCCGTGCTACCGCCTGGGGCGCCGCTGGAACCTCCCGGAACTGCCGCTGGAATTGCAGCAGCAGGGCCGCTGCGGCTGGTTCTACCGGGTGCGCCGTGCCGGCATGGTCAGCGCCGCCGCGCCGCTGGAGCTGGTGCAGCGGCACTACCCGCAGCTGAGCGTCGCCAGTCTGCTGCGCTGGTACTTCGGCGAACCGCTGGAGCGTTGCGGCCTGCGTCAGATGATGGCGTGCGACGCGCTCTCGCTGCGCTGGCGCAAGACCGCCGCGCAACGCCTGGCCAGTGGCGTGGTGGAAGACTGGACGGCCCGCCTGCAGGGCCCTGAATGCCTGGGCAGCGGCCCCGCCTGACGCGGCTGCTGCCCACAACCTGCCTCGCGCCCGCCCCCGGACGTCGTTTTGGTCCATCGGGGCGGCTTTTATTCCCGGCCGGGGCGTTCTGCCCCGGGACCGGCGGCGACCTGCCGGCCGCATCGCGGCGCCATGACGTATCCCATGTAGGAGCGCGCCCTGCGCGCGAATCGCGGGCAGGGCCCGCTCCTACCCCTCAGGCAAACACCGTAGGATGGGTTGAGCGTAACGATACCCATCGCCAATGACCGCATGGGTTTCGCAGGCTCAACCCATCCTACGAGGGAAAGGCAGGGCTTCAGAGTTCGATCTCGCCGCCCGCCAGCGCGCACAGCTCGGTGAAGTCGACGATCTCCGTCTCCCGCCCGTTGACCCGCAACAGGCCGTTCTTCTGCAGGCGGGTGAAGCTGCGCGACACGGTCTCCACCGCCAGCCCCAGGTAGTCGCCGATCTCGTGGCGCGACATGCTCAGGCGGAAGCGCAGGGCCGAGAAGCCGCGCTCGCGGAAGTGCGCGGAAATGTTCAGCAGGAAGGCGGCGATCCGCGAATCGGCGTTGAGCCGCGAGAGCAGCAGCTTCATCTGCTGGTCCTCGCGGATCTTGCGGCTCATCATCAGCAGCAACTGGTGCGACAGCCCGGGAATCTGCTGCGACAGCAGCTCCAGCTGGTCGAAGGGAATCTCGCTGCACAGGGTGCTTTCCAGGGCGATGGCCGACACCGGGTAGCGGCCCTCGTCCATGCCGGAGAAGCCGAATATCTCGTTGGCGTAATAGAAGCCGGTGATCTTCTCCAGACCCTGCTCGTTGGTGGTCACCGTCTTCAGCGAGCCGGAACGCACCAGGTAGACGTTGTGGAAGGCATCGCCCTGGCGGAACAGGTGGTCGCCCTTGTGCAGCAGGTGGCCGGGCTTGATGAGGGCTTCCAGCTCCTGGAGCTTGTCGTCGCTGAGGGTGGGCGGTGCCAGTCGGCAATTCTTGCAATAAGGCTGCGGCTTCAGCATCCGATTCATCCGGTTATCCCCTGTACGCCCGACCGAACCGCGTCCGGCGGCCTTTTTATCTCCTAAGAACATAGCAATAGATGGGCGTCTGTCATCCCGCGCGCACGGTCCGGCTTTCCCCTGGCTGGGCTGCCGCGGGTCGCTGTGGATTTGTGCCGGACTGGCTTCGTGAAATTAGTTGTGTTAGTTTTCATGAAAAACAAGCATGACAATTTCACGAGGTCGCCATGTTCCTGCAATCCAGCCAGCCCGTCGGCACCTACTACGCCGCCGCCAACCCGGAATTGCTGCAGCCCCGCGCGCAGCTGACGGATGCGCTGGAGGTCGAGGTGCTGGTGATCGGCGCCGGCTTCAGCGGCCTGCACACCGCGCTGCAACTGGCCGAAGGCGGCCGCCAGGTCTGCGTCATCGAGGCCAGCCGCATCGCCTGGGCGGCTTCCGGGCGCAACGGCGGCCAGGCGCTGCCGGGCTGGTCCAGCGACCTCGGGCCGATCGAGGCCGACCTCGGCCATGAAGGCGCCCTGCGCCTGTGGCAGGGCATGCTCTGGGCCGCGCGGGAAATGCGCGACCTGCCGCAGCGCCACGGCTTCGACTGCGACTACCGCGTCGGCCACCTGTGGACCGCCGTGTTGCCGCGCCGCGTCGGCATGCTCGAAGAGTGGCAGGGCGAGGCTGCGCGCCGCTGGGGCTACGAAGGCCTGCAGATGGTTTCCCGCGCCGAGCTGCCGCAGTGGATCGCCAGCGAACGCTACCTGGCCGGCCTGTACGACCCGAATTCCGCGCACCTCAACCCGCTGAAACTGGCCTACGGCCTCGCCGGCGCGCTGGAGAAGGCCGGCGGGCGCATCTTCGAGCAGACCCGCGCGCTGCGCTACAGCGAGCAGGGCAACGGTTACCTCGTCGAGACCGAGCACGGCAGCATCCGCTGCGCCGCCCTGGTGCTGGCCTGCAACGCCTACATCGACGGCCTGGACAAGGAAGTCTCCGCGCGCATCCTGCCGGTGGGCACCTACCAGGTCGCCACCGCACCGCTGGGCGCGGAGCTGGCGCACTCGCTGCTGCCGAAGAACTGCTGCGTCACCGACAACCAGTTCGTCCTCGACTACTTCCGCCTCACCCCCGACCACCGCCTGCTGTTCGGCGGCGGCTGCACCTACCTGGGCGGAATGCCCTCGGACATCCGCGCCGCCACCCGGCCCTACGTCGAGCGGGTGTTCCCGCAACTGCGCGGGGTGGAGCTGGAATACGCCTGGGGCGGGCACATCGACTGCAGCATGCGGCGCACCCCGGACATCGGCCGCCGCGGCGACCTCTACTGGCTGCAGGGCTATTCCGGGCACGGCGTGCTGCCCAGCCTGGCCGCTGCCCACGCGGTCAGCCAGGCGATGCTGGGGCGCAGCGAGGAGCTCGACCTGTACCAGCGCCTGAGCAATCCCGGCTTCCCCGGCGGCCAGCGCTTCGCCGCGCCACTGGAAGCCGTCGGCAAAGCCTGGTATCGCTTGCGGGACTTCTTCTGAACCGAGCCGGACAGCGCCTATGCAAGAACACCAGAACGAACACCTCGCGACCCTCATCCGCGACCTGCGCAAGCACAAGAACCTGACCCTCGGCGCCCTGGCCGAGCGCATCGGCCGTTCGGTGGGCTTCCTCTCCCAGGTCGAGCGCGGCCTGTCGCGCCCCACCGTGGCGGACCTCACCGCCATCAGCGAAGCCCTCGGCGTGCCGACCACCTACTTCTACGCCGAAGGGCCGGCGCGCGAGCTGGCCTGGGTGACGCGCCCGGCCGACCGCCGCACGCTGTACTACGCCGGCGGCATCACCGACATCCTCGCCTCGCCGAACATGTCCGGCGGCTTCTCGATGCTCGACAGCATCCTCGCCCCCGGCGCCACCAGCGGCGACGACCACCTCAACGACAGCTCCGAACAGGGCGGCTTCGTGCTGGAGGGCGAATTGACCCTCTGGTACCAGGACGAGACCGTCACCCTTTACCCCAACGACAGCTTCCAGCTGCCGCCGCACGCGAAATTCCGCTACGGCAACCTGACAGACAAACCAACGAGGGTGCTCTGGATCTTCACCTGAAGGCATCCGGCTGCGCCCGACACAGGCACCAAGAAGATGAACCGCCAAACCTTCCCCGACCTGCTCAGCGAAGTACGCGCCTTCCGCGCCCAGAACCCGGACGTGCGCTACGTCGACCTGATCTGCCTGGACATCCCCGGGCACTTCTACGGCAAGCGCTACCCGGTGGACATGCTGGAGAAAGTCGCCGCCGGCTCGCCCCTGAAACTGCCGCAGAACTGCGTGCTGCTGGGCGTGCAGGGCGGCCTGCACCCGATCGGCGACTACTGCTTCAACGACGGCGACCCGGACGCGCCGCGCCGGCTGATCCCCGGCACGCTCAAGCCGGTGCGCTGGGCGAACCAGCCGCTGGGGCAGATGATCATCAGCTCCGACGGCACCGAGGCGCCCATCGAGTTCGAACCGCGGGAAGTGCTGGCGCGCGTGCTCAAGCGCCTGGAAGGCAAGGGCATCCGCCCGGTGGTGGCCTTCGAGCTGGAGTTCTACCTGTTCGACAGGAAGCTCAAGGACGGCCTGCCGCAGTACCCGCGCGACCCGCTGTGCGACGACGAGGACGACCAGCCGAACATGCACATCGAGCGCCTGTCGCGCTTCTCCGACGTGCTGCATGAAATCGTCGAGGCCTCGCGCGAGCAGGGCGTGGACGCCAACGTCATCACCGCCGAGATCGGCCCGGGCCAGTTCGAGATCAACTTCGCCCACTGCGAGGACGGCCTGCACGCCGCCGACCAGGCCGCGCTGTTCACCCGCGCCACCCGTGGCGTGGCGCTCAAGCACGGGTACCGCGCCAGCTTCATGAGCAAGCCCTACCTGCACGCGCCGGGCAGCGGCATGCACGTCCACGTCAGCCTGTACGACCGCGACGGCCGCAACCTGCTCGACGGCGACAACCAGCGCCCGCTGCGCCACGCCGTGGCCGGCTGCCTGGAGCTGCTACCGCATTGCATGCCGATCTTCGCCGCCAACCACAACGCCTACCGCCGCTATGGCTCGCGGGTGAACGCGGCGAGCAAGGCCAGTTGGGGCTTCGAAGACCGCGACGCGTGCATCCGCATCCCCGAGTCCGACGGCCGGAACCTGCGCATTGAGCACCGCCTGGCTGGCGCAGATGCCAACCCTTACCTGGTGCTGGCGGCCATTCTCACCGGCATGGAATACGGCCTGGAAGCGGGCAAGGAGCCCATCGCGCCGCTGAACGAAGACCGCGACAGCGGCATCGACTTCCCCCGCGACATGCTCGGCGCGGTGGCGGCCATGGAGAACCACCCGGTGGTCAAGGAAGGGCTCGGCAGCGAGTTCGTCTTCGTCTACTGCGAGAACAAGCGCCACGACCATCTGGAATTCATGGACGAGGTCAGCGCTCGCGAATACCGCTGGTTCCTGTAGGAACCGGCCCATGGTCGGCTGCGCGTCGGCATAACTGTGTTGGAAACAGGCGAGAGCTTGCTCATTTACCGCGCGTAAACTCCGCGCTTTCGCCTGTTTCCGCCTTGTTCTGCTCTAGCTCGCCGGACCCTGGGCCGGTTCCGGTATTCAAGGAAGCGGCGGGGAGGGTAGCCCCGCCGCGGCGTCCGCCGTTTGGGTGGACGCAAGGCATGGAATGCCTGGAGGGAAAGCCGCGTTGCCGGGCGGGTAGCCCCCTCGACGAGGGCGGTAGCGCGGTTCGCGCCGCAAGGGCGCGGGTGTCGCTGGCGGCGGCCGGGTAGGGCCGCCGCCGTCGCATCAGCCGATGGTCATCAGGCTGGCGTTGCCGCCGGCGGCCGCAGTGTTCACGCTCAGGGCGTGCTCCACCAGCAGGCGTTCCAGCGGTACGTCGGTTTCACCCTTGCCCAGGCCGTGCACGCCGACGATCGCGCCCTTGCGCTTGGCGGCCTGTTCGCACACCTCGCGCAGCTGGTCGGAATCGCCGTGGTGCAGGATGGCGTCGAAGGCGGCTTCGGCGGCGGTCCAGTCGTTGACCAGCTCGATTCGCTTCTGCACTTCCTTCGGCAGGCTGTCGCGCAGCTCGCGCTGGCTTGCCGGCCATACCGCCAGGCTGCCCACCGCCAGGGTGGCGGCCAGTTGCACCAGCAGGTCGGCACGCTCCTCGGCAATGTTCAGCACGCGCTCGCGCGGCAGCAGGGTGTAGGTGTTGCGCTCGCCGGTCGGGCCGGTCAGCACGTGGCAGGCGTAGCTCTGCGCCAGGCTGGCGAACTCGTCCGCCACCTTCGCCAGTTCCGGCTCCTGCTTGGCTGCCCAGTCGCGCAGGGCTTGCAGGGCCTTCTCGCGCTCGGCCGGGCGCGGCAGGGCCTGGACGTTGTCGCCGGCCAGCTGCCTGGCCACCGCATCGCGCGGGCGGGTCGACAGCAGACGGAACAGGTACAGCGGGCCGCCGGCCTTCGGCCCGGTGCCGGACAGGCCTTCGCCGCCGAAGGGCTGCACGCCGACCACGGCGCCGACGATGTTGCGGTTCACGTACAGGTTGCCGACGTGGGCGTTGCCCACCACCTGGCTGATGGTCTCGTCGATGCGGGTGTGCACGCCGAGAGTCAGGCCGTAGCCGGAGGCGTTGATCTGCGCCAGCAGCTGGTCCAGGTCGGAGCGCTCGTAGCGCACCAGGTGCAGCACCGGGCCGAAGATTTCGCGCTTGAGCTCGTCGAAGCTGTCCAGCTCGATCAGCGTCGGCACCACGAAGGTGCCGCGCTTGAGCGTGTCGCCGTTGACCCGCGCGGCCTGGAAGACCTTGCGGCCCTTGTCGCGCATGGCCTGGATGTGGCGGTCGATGTTGCCCTTGGCCTCGGCGTCGATCACTGGGCCGATGTCCACGTTCAGGTGCTCCGGCGAGCCAATGGTGTATTCGGCCATGGCGCCTTTGAGCATCTGCACCACGCGGTCGGCCACGTCGGCCTGCACGCACAGCACGCGCAGGGCCGAGCAGCGTTGGCCGGCGCTGTCGAAGGCGGAGTTGATCACGTCCACCACCACCTGCTCGGCCAGCGCCGAGGAGTCGACGATCATCGCGTTCATCCCGCCGGTCTCGGCGATCAGCGGAATGGCGCGGCCCTGGGCATCCAGGCGGCCGGCGATGTTGCGCTGGAGGATGCCGGCCACCTCGGTGGAGCCGGTGAACATCACGCCGCGCACGCGTTCGTCGCCGACCAGGCGGGCGCCAACGGTTTCGCCGCGGCCCGGCAGCAGCTGCAGCACGCCGGCCGGCACGCCGGCTTCGAGCAGGATGCGCACGGCCTGGGCGGCGATCAGCGGGGTCTGCTCGGCCGGCTTGGCCAGCACGGTGTTGCCGGCGGCCAGGGCGGCGGCCACCTGGCCGCTGAAGATCGCCAGCGGGAAGTTCCACGGGCTGATGCACACCACCGGGCCCAGCGGGCGGTGGCTGTCGTTGGAGAAGCTGCGGGCCTGGGCCGCGTAGTAGCGCAGGAAGTCCACCGCCTCGCGCACCTCGGCGATGGCGTTGGCGAAGGTCTTGCCGGATTCGCGCACCAGCAGGCCCATCAGCTGCTGCATCTCGCCTTCCATCTGGTCGGCGGCGCGCTCCAGCACGGCGGCGCGCTCTTCCGGCAGGGTGGACTGCCAGATCGGCCCGCTGGCCTGGGCGCTGAGCAGGGCGTTGTTGACGTCCGCCTCGCTGGCCTCGTGTACCTGGCCGACGATGTCGCGGTGATCGGCCGGGTTCTTCACCGGCTCGGCCGCGGCGAGCGCCGGGGCTTCGCCGCCGAGCACCGGCTGGGCGACGTAGGCCTGGTTGGTGCTGGTCAGCAGCGCCGAGGAGAGCGAGCCCAGGCGGTGTTCGTTGGCCAGGTCCAGGCCGGCGGAGTTGGCCCGGCCTTCGCCATACAGATCACGCGGCAGCGGGATGCGCGGGTGCGGCAGGCCGAGGGTGCCTTCCTGGGCGGCCATCTGCTCGACTTGCTGCACCGGGTCGGTCACCAGGTCCTGCAGCGAGATGCTGTGATCGGCGATACGGTTGACGAAGCTGGTGTTGGCGCCGTTTTCCAGCAGGCGGCGCACCAGGTAGGCCAGCAGCGTCTCGTGGCTGCCCACCGGGGCGTAGATGCGGCACGGGCGGTTGAACTTGCCGTCGGCGACCTTGCCCACCACCTGCTCGTACAGCGGCTCGCCCATGCCGTGCAGGCACTGGAACTCGTACTGGCCGGGGTAGTAGTTCTGCCCGGCGATCTGGTAGATGGCCGACAGCGAATGGGCGTTGTGGGTGGCGAACTGCGGGTAGATGGCCTCCGGCACCGCCAGCAGCTTGCGCGCGCAGGCGATGTAGGAAACGTCGGTATAGGGCTTGCGGGTGTAGACCGGGTAGCCCTCCAGGCCGTTGACCTGGGCCAGCTTGATCTCGCTGTCCCAGTAGGCGCCCTTCACCAGGCGGATCATCAGGCGGTGGCGGCTGCGCTTGGCCAGGTCGATCACGTAGTCGATCACGTAAGGGCAGCGCTTCTGGTAGGCCTGGATGACGAAGCCGATGCCGTTCCAGCCGCTCAGCGACGGCTCGAAGCACAGGCGCTCCAGCAGGTCGAGGGAGATTTCCAGGCGGTCGGCTTCCTCGGCGTCGATGTTGATGCCGATGTCGTACTGCTTGGCCATCTGCGTCAGGCCCAGCAGGGTCGGGTACAGCTCGTCCATCACCCGGTCGTACTGCGCGCGGCTGTAGCGCGGGTGCAGCGCCGAGAGCTTGATCGAGATGCCCGGGCCTTCGTAGATGCCGCGGCCATGAGAGGCCTTGCCGATGGCGTGGATGGCCTGCTCATAGGAGGCCAGGTAACGCTTGGCGTCCTCGTCGGTCAGCGCGGCTTCGCCGAGCATGTCGTAGGAATAGCGGAAGCCGCGGCTTTCCATGTTCGCGGCGTTGGCCAGGGCCTCGCCGATGGTCTCGCCGGTGACGAACTGCTCGCCCATCAGGCGCATGGCCATGTCCACGCCCTTGCGGATCAGCGGCTCGCCACTCTTGCCGATGATGCGGTTGAGCGAGGAAGTCATGCCCGCCTCGGTGTGGGTGGACACCAGCTTGCCGGTGATCAGCAGGCCCCAGGACGCGGCGTTGACGAACATCGACGGGCTCTGGCCCAGGTGCTGGCTCCAGTTGCCGTTGCTGATCTTGTCGCGGATCAGCGCGTCGCGGGTGGCCTTGTCCGGAATGCGCAGCAGCGCCTCGGCCAGGCACATCAGCGCCACGCCCTCCTGGGACGACAGCGAGAACTCCTGCAGCAGGCCCTGCACCAGGCCCTGGCGGCCGCCGGCGCTCTTCTGGTTGCGCAGCTTCTCGGCGATGCCCAGGGCCATCTTGTTGGCGGCCTCGGCCTTGTCCTGTGGCAGGCGGGCCTGCTCCAGCAGCATCGGCAGCGCTTCGGTTTCCGGGCGGCGGTAGGCGGAGGTGATGGCGGCGCGCAGCACGGACTGCGGCAGGATGCTTTCGGCGAAGTCCAGGAACACCTGCAGGCCCTGCTCGTTCAGCGCCTCCAGCGATTCCTCGCCGGCCGCGGCGGCCAGGCCGGACTGCGCGGCGGGGGAGAGACCACCCTCGATCTGCTCCAGATAGTTGAAGATCGCCTGCTTGATGATCCAGTGCGGCGTGCGCTCGATGGCTTGGGCGGCTTGCTTCAGACGTTCACGGGTGGCGTCGTCCAGCTTCACGCCAAGGGTGGTGGTGGCCATGGTTGTACCTGTTATTGAAAGTGGGCACGGCGGAAATGTGGCGAGAATTTAAACGCCGGACGACAAAGGTGCAACCAGGTGCAACCAGCCATTGGTCGAACTCGACGGACTGTGTAGAAAGGTGACCCTGCCGGCGGATGCAGCGGATGCCCGGCGATCGCTGCAAGAAGCGGACCTTGCCTTGCATTTTAGGAGAGCGGGCATCTGCGCGCTGGGGCGGGAGCGGGGTTGCACCTTTTCGGTACGCAGAGGCCTGACTCTGCCCGTAACCATGGCCCGCAAAAGGATTGAACGCCAGCGAAGCGGCCGTGGTCGATGCTGGTGTCAGTAGCCACAGTTACAAGGGGCACCCGCCATGGACCTGATCCGCATCCTCATCGCCATCATCCTCCCGCCCCTGGGCGTGTTCCTCCAGGTGGGCTTCGGCGGGGCGTTCTGGTTGAACATCCTGCTGACGTTGCTGGGGTACATCCCCGGTATCGTGCATGCGGTTTACATCATTGCGAAGCGGTGAAGGCTGCTGCATGGCCGGGGGTGTCGTCGCCGGGGTGGCGTTCGGCGGCCCTCTCCCTAACCCTCTCCCTGAAGGGAGAGGGGACCGTTGGGCAGACGCTGTCATTCTGGAGTCAGCCGGCAACACCGAAAGTTACCGACTGAAGCCGGTCCCCCTCTCGGCACGAACAAGCCCCCTCTCCCTTCAGGGAGAGGGCTGGGGAGAGGGAGCCCAAGTCAAAGACCACACCAGAGCCAACCCTGGCGCCCCGTAGGATGGCGTTGAGCGCAGCGATACCCATCACCATGAATACCACCCACCCTACGACTCCCGCCGAACCTCCCGCTCCATCAACCCCACCGCATCCCCAAACCGCACCCACAACTTCCCCTGCCAATCCAGCACGCTCAACTGCTGCCCCTGCACCCGCTTCACCCTTCGCCGCGGCAAATCCGGATCACTCTGCCGCGCATCCCGCAACGCCGGCACCACCTCATTGCTCAACCACTGCCGCAAGCCCCGGTTCTCCGGGTGATAGAAATGCACCATCAGCAACGCATACACGCCGCTCTCGCTGACCAGCCACTCACGCGTCACCTCGCCGCCAGCCACCTGCAGACACTCGAACCGCTGCTGATCGGCATCCAGTTTGTGGATAACCCGCGTGGACACATGGCTGTTGGTCAGCCGCGCCAGGTCGCGCCCGACGAACCACGCCTGGTTCTCGATCAGCACCGCCCGCAGGGGCCGGCGATGGCGTAGGAACACGGAAGGGACGAGGACGGAATCGGAAGTAGAAGAAAGGCTCATGCTGTCGCTCCTTGCTGCATCGAAGAAGCCGCCACCCAGGCAATCCGGAGAAGGGAGGCGGACCGTGCAAGGGTGGAAAACCGGATAACGAGTAAGCCGGCCGGGCAAGCGCCCGCCTCGCACGGTCCGCCAAAAGCGTACAGGGCACTACCGGCACGTCGTGCCTACTTCGCCCTGAAAGAGTGGACCGCTCGTTAATCAGGTTTCCACACCTGGCCACGTCTGATCCGTGGCAGGTGGAACGCTACGCAGCCGTCTTGTAAGACGGCAACGCCAATGCCTCGCAGGAAACTTCCCTGTTTTCAGTTGCTGCCAATCCCATTGCATCGCCCAAAGCCTCGGCACTCTTCAATTGCGGCGGAGCGCCTGACGGCAAGATTGAAATTCGGGTGTGTAGTGTGTGTAGATAATCACAGCCTTGGTGTGTAGCATACACACCAAGGCTGGGCGGAGGGACGATGCGCAGTCGAGAAATCATGGAGTTGATCCGGGCGGATGGCTGGTTCCTGGTGGAGGTGAAAGGCAGTCATCATCAGTTCCGGCATTTCACCAAGAAGGGGCGGGTGACGGTTCCCCACCCCAGGAGCAACCTGCCGATCGGGACCGTGAACAGCATTCTGCGCCAGGCCGGCCTGCGATGAGTCGGCCGTCAGCCCAGGAGGAGGGCATCAACATGAAATTCCCCGTGGTTCTGCACAAGGACGCCGACTCGGATTACGGCGTGACCATCCCTGACGTGCCTGGCTGCTTCTCCGCCGGCGGCACCGTCAGCCAGGCGCTGGAAAACGTCCAGGAAGCCCTGGCCCTGCACTTCGAAGGCCTGGTGGCCGACGGCGAGACGCTCCCGCAAGCCCAGGAAGTGGACACCCACATGGGCAACCCCGACTACGCCGGCGGCGTCTGGGCGGTGGTCGACTTCGACGTCACCCCCTACCTGGGCAAGGCCGTGCGCTTCAACGCCAGCCTCCCGGAAAACCTCCTGCAACGCATCGACGAACGCGTGAAGCGCGACCATCGCTACGCCTCTCGCTCCGGCTTCCTGGCTACCGCCGCGCTGCGTGAGTTGTCTTCGAACTGAGCCAGACGCTGCGCAATCAGGCGGCTTTTCGCGGGGCGCGAAGAGTGCATGGCAAGCCCTTTTGGGAGGGTGAGCCGAATAAACAGATTATTCGGCTCATTTCATGAATCGATTGTGCGAGCTATCCAGAGATGCTGGAGGTACCGCCATGACCATCACGACTCTATCCAGTCGAGAACTTGACCAGGATGTTACCCGCGCAAAGAAGGCGGCCAAGCAAGGGCCGGTGTTCATCACGAATCGTGGCAAGCCCGCTCATGTGTTGTTGAGCATCGAGGAATACCAGCGGCTTACGAAGCAGCGTCGCAACATTGCCGATTCTCTGGCTATGCCGGACGTTGCGGACATCGAGTTTGAAGCATCACGTGTGATCATCGGCACCCAGCCGGCTGACTTCTCATGATGTTCGTTCTCGACACCAACGTGGTGTCCGAACTGCGAAAGGTTCGGGCCGGCAAAGCTGACCCGAACGTTGCGGCATGGAGTGAAAGCGTCGATGCCGCCGAGCTTTTCATGTCTGCCATCGCCATCATGGAACTGAAGCTCGGTGTTCTGCCGATTGAGCGAAAAGACGCCACCCAAGGGGCCTTGCTGCGTGCGTGGCTGGAGCAACATTGTTGCCGGAGTTCTCTGGACGAACATTGCCAATCGATACAGCGGTGGCGCAACGCTGCGCCCGGTTGCACGTACCCGACAAGCGAGGCGAGCGTGACGCGCTCATTGCCGCGACGGCCCTCGTTCATGGCATGACGGTAGTCACTCGCAATGTGGCTGATTTCGAAGCGACAGGAGTGTTCATCCTCAATCCGTGGGAGGCGGTGCAATAGAGGCTTGTTTTCTACACGATTCAGCGCTCTTCGCGGTCGTCCTGTCGCTTGGCTGCTGGCAAGGTCGAGGCAGGCCAATTGATCTGGTAGCGAGTGCTGCGCCCGCCGCCTGGCAGGCGGACCAGGCAGCCCTTGTCGAGCAAGTCGCCCAGATGGCGGGTTGCGGTTGCCTTGGAAACCTTCGCCACGGCCTGGTACTGGGCCGCGCTGATGCCTTGCTCGAACCCGCCGCGTTCGCCCAGCAGATCGCCATCGAGCAGGCGGTTGAGCACCTTCAGCTGTTCGGCTGAAAGCACCTGCTCCGTGGTGCGCCTGCCAGAAGCGCGCCTTGCCCAGAACCCGGTCGATACGTGCCAGCGCCTGCTCCAGGCTTTTCAGCAGGGTGGCCAGGAACCACTCCAGCCAGGCGGTGATATCGAGCGAAGCCTTCTGGCGGCTTTCCAGTATCCGGTAGTAGCCGCGCCGATCCTCGAGAATGCTGGCGGGCATGGCATAGAAGCGGATGGCCTGCTGCTCGCCCTGAGCCAGGGCCAGGTCGGTGATGGCGCGAGTCAGCCGCCCGTTACCATCATCGAAGGGATGCAGGGTCACGAACCAGAAGTGCGCGATGCCGGCTCGCAGTAGTGGGTCCAAAGCAACATCGGCACGGCTGCTGGCGAACCAGTCGAGAAAGGCCAGAAGCTGCACTTCCAGCCCCGCGCGTGGCGGTGCCTCGAAATGCACCGTGGGCCGGTCGAGCCGGCCAGAGACCACCTGCATTGGCTCGTCGCCCCGCAGATCGCCGACGTGGATTCGAGCGTGTGGAGACGTGTCGCCCATTGGAAAAAGCAGGCGGTGCCAATGCAGCAGGCGCTCCAGCGTCAGTGGCTGCGCATGGCCGCGCGTGGCATCCAGCATCAGCTCGGCCAAGCCCTCGGAGCGCGGCGTACCGCGCCCGCCACTCTCCAGGCCCAGCCGCCGCGCCAGGGAGGAGCGCACCGACTCGACATTCAACTGCTCGCCCTCGATGGCGGAACTGGTGACGATATTCTGCAGCAACGCATCCAGCGCATTCTCCGCATCACTGCCGGCATCGATCGTCCCAGCCATGCCCAGCAGACGCCCCTGGGCCTGGGCACAACTGCGCAGCAGCGGGGCAAGACGCTCGGCCTGCCAGCGGAAATCCGGCCAGTCAGGCTGCTGCCAGATCCAGAGGGGCTCGTTCATGGCATGTCTTCCAAGGGGGGTGAGCCGAATAAATGGACTATTCGGCTCATTGAGTGAGCCGATTGTGCGAGCTATTCGGCTCAGCGTCCAGCTACCCGTGGAGTGAATGTGGACGTCTTGTGGGCACTTCGGCGGGCTCTGAAGGGGCCGGAAGGGCCTGAAAGCCTCTCCCAGAAATGCCAAAGCCGCGCAATGCGCGGCTTTGAAGGTGGTGGGCCCACACGGACTCGAACCGTGGACCAAAGGATTATGAGTTGCCTAGAAACGCTGCAAACCCAGTGAAATCGTGCGTAGCTTCGCGCAGGTACAATTAGCTGAAAGTAGCGTCGTAGAGGGGATTAAGCGTAATTTGGCGAAATCTGTAAAAGCTGGGCACTGTACCGTCAGTGTACTGTTTTTTGTACTGCCCAGCTGCCGCATGTGAGCGGCAGCTGGCGGTTCTTTGCCGTACAAAAGCAATAGAAGGTCAAACTGGGCTTGGGTTATCCAAGTGTCGCTGAGACGGCCTGCTTCCAATCGTTTTCCATCAAAAGCTGAAACTGAATCTGCTCACCTTGGAATGCCAGGTCAAGCTGACCTATCGTGGTAGCCTCATCGGCATACTGGGTCAACAGATCGAACAGCTTACGCTTGTACTCGGTGTCATCATTGCCTTTGAGGTGGTCGCCCTTGGTTTCCAGTACCGAGAAGCGGAATTTGCCATTCTCCGTGCCATGCACGCAGGCCAGAAGGTCGGGGTACACGCGGTGGCGTTGCCAGCCTTGCAGGCCGTATGAGCGCTGATTTACAGCGATACGGTGCCACCAGTACACGCACTTATGCTCATCCAGATACCAGGCCGTGTTCTTTTCCAGATCATTGAACTCTTTCTGATAGACCTTCTCGAACAGGCTTTTCTCCAAAGGCTCGCCATTTTTCCGGTGCAGCAGCGGATCAATATCAGCCACGTCTATTTCCAGCGTCTCGGCTATTTTCCAGTTCAACGCCGGATCATTGGGCGACACCAACCGCAAGGCGATATCACCGCTCGCCAGCTTGGCGCGGAACAGCGACTCTGCCATGGTACTCACCTGTCCACGAAGATCCATCTTCATGGTGTGTACTAAGTCGAGCCGGTTGATATAAATCTGTTCCTCACTGACCCCGCTGGCGCGCAGCGCACCAAGAGTCTCTTCAAGAAGACGCATGCCCTGCCATGGGTTGGGCACAACGTCCAATAGCTGACGCACCAGATAGGGGGCATCTAGCCCCTCTTTCGGCAGGGCCTCAATCTCCTGATGGTCAAGCTGGAAATCCTGTTGCCCAGACTCTTTGGACTTTTTATCCAAGACCGTCACACGTGCCACTGTCCGTTGCAGCTTGTCGTCATCCATAGCGGCCTTGTCAGCAGACAGAAACTGCAAAGCATCCCAATCCAATGCGCCCAGCACATCACGCTCGTAGTCCAGCGCACGGTAGCCATCCGAGGCGCTGCTATCCCGATGTAAAACGCGGGGCAGAAAGATGGGCGGTAGTCCGGCAAATTTCTGATTTCGCCCTACTGTTTCCCTGCGCATATTACGGGCCTGCCCGTTGCCTGGATCTACTGCTTTGACGCTAGAGGCCAGGTCTGCCATGCCTTCGTCTTCCAGCCCCTTGCGCACTCCATTTATTGCGTCCGTTACATCCTGATCGAAGGTGAAGACGTAACACTCATCCAGCGCTTCCGCGCCTGTTGTCCTGGCATGAGGTTGCCGCAGTACGCGCCCTATCATTTGGGTCAGGGCTGTTGTGGCCGTCGTGCGCGAAAGAACAGCTAGCACGTAGGCAAAAGGGCAGTCCCAGCCCTCACGCAGGGCATCCTTAGTGATTATGAAGCGTACCGCAGAGGTAGGTGACAACAGGTCTTCGTCTGCCAGTTCATCATCACTGGAGGTCTTGAGGCGAATATGCTCTTCCTTCACCCCTAGCTGGTCGCGCAGGTATTCACGGGCGTCCTCGGCATGCACAAACCCTGCATCGCGCTGCTCTTTGCCTGTACGTTCCACTCGCACCAGTACGATAGGACGAATATAACGGCCAGACGTATTCTGGAACGCCAGCGCAGCCTCTTCCAATTCCTGTTGCTTGGCATGAGCCAGCGATAGTGTGTGCTTCCAGCCGCCCTTGTCTTCGTTGATGACATTGATCGGCAGTTTAATCATTTCCTCATCTTTGAGGTCTGTCCCTGGAACGTTGACCAGCACGTTCGACTGATGCCTGCCGTTAGTATTGGGTGTTGCTGACAGCTCTAGGATGAAGCGCGGATTGAAGCCAGCCAGAGTGTCGCGGGCCGTATCGGAATAGGCTTTATGGCCCTCATCAATCACGACCACCGGGCGCACTAGCCG
This sequence comes from Pseudomonas sp. M1, assembly GCF_022760135.1. Classification (NCBI taxonomy): domain Bacteria; kingdom Pseudomonadati; phylum Pseudomonadota; class Gammaproteobacteria; order Pseudomonadales; family Pseudomonadaceae; genus Pseudomonas; species Pseudomonas sp. M1. The sequence continues at coordinate 6,177,986 of NZ_CP094343.1, read as the reverse complement.
GAGCACATTACCCAGACTTTGTTTGATCGATACCGAACCAGGCACAACGCCATCGGCATACCCGAGGTCGGCCAAGTCATTCTGGTCAAGGTTGGGCACTTGCCCCAGCAGAGCTGCATATTGGCTTCGTTGTCGTCCTCCAAGGGGAAGAAGGAAGTAAAGCGGCCGCTGTCTCGGAACATTCGCAGTGTTTCCTTGGACTGGCGCGCCGCAGAAGGCAGCATCAGCAGCAGGACGCACAACTGCTCTTCTACATCCTTGCGAGTGAAGGTATCTCCCTTCTCAAGTAGCTTCACGCGGCCACCAGACGCCCGTTCCAGCATCTGCCGGTAAGGGTGCTCCCTGTTGGCCAATTGCTTCCATGTTTGCCGGTAAATCGCATCCGAGGGCACGACCCATAGCACCATGCCGGTTTGACGCTTGAAGTAATCCGTCTGTACTCGCTCAAGGGAGGCGGTTGCCAACAGTGTTTTGCCGCCGCCGGTTGGTACCTTCAGACAGGTACTCGGAATCGAGCCACCCAAGCCATCATGACGCGACAGGTACGAGGCCACCACCGGCTTGCCGTCGTGATAGAGATAGGGCAACAAGCGTTCCGTATTGAGCTGATCCCAAGCTTCTCGGCAATAATCGCCTAGGCTCGCCGCCTTGCCCTTGCTCTTCTGAAACTCGACAAAGTCTTCGGCTTCTTCACGCTTCTCTGCCAGCACAGTTAGGTAGCGGTCCAGCCGATCGAGTACCCCTTGTTGGTATTCTTTGAGCTCCATGCTCAATCCCCCAGGATCCGGTGGACGGCATAAGGCAGTTGGCAGAATTCGATGCGCCGCGCCGTCAGCTCCTTCTGGCTCATGAACTTGGCCACTGCGAACACGATGGCCCGCTTGCCATTCTGGTTACCGGCTTCAATCGCGGCCATTCGCTCGGCATTCAGTGCAGCGTCATTCGACCGCAGCCACACCTTGTCGGGCTGATAGAACAGGTGGATACGGAATAGGTCGGTTTCCCCGATCAGGCCATCCGTAGCTGGCTTACTCACCTTATCCAGCGACTGCCCAGTGGCGGTGTAGAACACATAACGGGACAGAGCTTCAAAACCGGGCATTCCCTCTCCGGTCAGTAGACTTTCAATGTCAATGGGCTCACCTAGGGTGCAGTAGGTGAAGCTGCCACCAAGACCCAGCGCGGTTTCTTTCACCGTGCGCTGACCGGTTACAGTCAGTACGCCATTCTTGATCTCTTTCTTAATACTGTCGTACTCATGACCGTGAAGGTTCTCGATGGAAGCAATGTGGTCCATCACCTTCTTATGTCTTTTCTCATTCCCGAAAGAGCTCCAAGTGATATTTTCCCGGTATAGCTCTTCACGTTTAATACCTGTGTAGGGGTAACCCTTAATTACGCGACGAACACGTTCGGCAGTAAGGGTGTCGGCGTAGTCTTCGCACTCAATAAGAATAAATCGCCGGTTGCCGCCATCCTTCTTGTTCGCTCCAAGAACAGCATGTGCAGTAGTTGCAGACCCTGCGAAAGAGTCTAAAATAAGAGAGTCTTTGTGGGTGGCAATCTCCAAAATTCTTGAAAGCAGTCGAACTGGCTTGATCGTGTCAAAGTCTTTAACGGGCCCTCCCATAACTTCCGTGAGTTCTTTTTTAGCCTCGTCAGTATGTCCTGCTTCATCGCTGGGCCACCATGTCCACGGCACAAACCCCTCGATTTCTGACGTGTACCTGATAATATTTGGCTGCGAGTTTTCGTCCTGTCCGAAATAAACTCTACCTGCTTTTCGAAATTTTTCGAACTCGCTTTCCACCATGCTCCAACACCGGCCTGGAGGTGGTGTATGGACCTTGCCGCCAGGAGCCACAATCTCGTACATCTGATTCTTTCTATGCCCTTGGGCAGTCATTGGTATCGGACGCCAGCTATCATTTTTTTCGGGATCAAAGTTGCTATAAACCTTAAGCTGATCCTCAGTAGGGTATAGCTTGTTACGAGTGGCCTTGAAATGCTCTTTATTCATCGCATATACGTGGATATAGTCATGAACGTCTCCAATGGCCTCTCGGTTCTCCCTCGAATATCTTTTTTGCCAAACTAGAGTGGCTACATGCTGCTCTTCTCCAAATATTTCGTCGAGAAGATCTCTTAGTCGATGACCTTCATGATCATCAATGGCTACAAAGATTACACCAGTAGGGCTTAGAAGATCCTTCAGAAGGTTCAGCCTTGGCCACATCATGCACAGCCACTTGTCATGCCTTTCCATGTCCTCTTTATCCACTGGGTTGGCTGATTTTTTCAGCCATTCCTTCATTAGTGGTGAGCGGACATTGTCGTTGTAACTCCAGCCCTCCTTGCCGGTGTTATAGGGAGGGTCGATAAAAATGCAATCCACCTTGCCTGCATGAGTGGGCAACAGCGCTTTTAGCGCTTCCAAGTTGTCACCATGAATAATCAGATTGTCATCTAGCGACGGCTGTTTACCTTCAGTGGGTTGCGACTTTTCAGGTACGACCTGTAACTCGCGGAACGGCACCCCGAGGTGGTGAGAATAAACAAACTGCTTACCCTTAAATTCCAACGTTGGCATTACAAACTCCTGATCCAGTCAAAGCACGCTTTGAAAGCGGGCACTTGTTGTTCTATATCAGCAGCTGCCATGGCGCGTAGCAGCTGCTCTTGTTCAATGATGGCTTCCTCGCCCTTGTCGACGGTATTCGTTACCTGTTCGATGCAACCCTGTGTCCAGGCCCACACCCCGTTGGCCTTCAACGCTTCGTGAGAGCGTTCAGCAATGGTGCGCCCTTCGTCATCTGCGGCGAACTGAGCCCAAACGTCGGCTGCCATCCAGCCTTTTTGCTTGTCATTCTGAGGTAGTCCATTACCGCTTAGGGTGAAACCATGATCCGGTTGCATACGGGCTAGGCGAGCTTTGGCGTCACTCAAGTCTTCGGCATCTTTCCCCAACAGGCCACCAGACCGGGCATGGGTATAGCAAAAATCCAGATCTACTACTGCGCAAGCTTTAATCCCCATGGCCGCTAGCACTGGAAGCGCTTTGGGTATGTCGGCACAGGAGCCCAGCGATACAAAGGCGACATGATCCAGTTCCGGAGGGGTTCCGTAAAGCCGCTCGTACGCCAGTGGTAGCAAACGGCGGTCAGTTTTACCCTCGCACAGTACCACTCGCTCAGCGAAGTAGATGTCCGCTAGATTGCCCAACTCAAACAATGCACGCGATTGGCTTTCAGCATTATTCAGCGCTTCATCAACTGCCTGGCGGAGTGGTTTTTGAGTGGTTACGCCGCGATCTGGTTTTTTCCCCACGATTACTATGTCGGCAGTGTTCTCACGGCTCAGCATCAGGGGTGAATGTGTGGCGAAGACGACCTGAAAGCCAGCTTCAGCCAAGCTGGCGAGTGCTTGGCGTAAACGTCTTACACCCTGAGGGTGTAAGTACAGTTCGGGTTCATCAATGAGCAAGAGACGACGTGAAGGGCGACGGACATCTCCCGCACGCGTTCCCGCCAAGTGGCGGATCAATGCCATTTGAATGGCACGTTGGGCACCTGTGCCCATTTGGTCAAAACGACGTCGATCACCTATCATGTTGTCGGTGACGTGTAAATCACCTGCCTTGAAGAACTCTTTTAAATCGATCACCTGTAGGTCGAGATCTAGCGACAGCCCAGGGAAAAAGTGTGCCAGCGATGCAGTTGCATCGTTATCAAACTGTTGTAAATGAGCAGAGCGATTGTTGCCGCCTGCAGTAAGAATTTGCCTAATTGTATCGAGTGCGTGACTCAGGTCTGCATGTGCTTCGAGCACTGGAACCATTATCTCATCGAGCAAGGCTTTGATGGTGGTGCCTGCTTTCGCTTTGCCTAAGTCTTCGCCAATGTCATGCATGGCCTGGATCACCAGCGGCTCAGGTAGCAGAACCGAAACTGCTTGCGGCAGGCCTGTAGGGTAGGCGCGCCAGTGTGAGGGTAAGCCGGTATCGAGACATTGAGCTATATCCCAGACTTCCTTGGTGATTGCTTTGGTGCTTGGCCCGGTGGCCACAACACGAATCCATAAGCGGCCCTCGCGGCAATACGGTTCTATTGCCTGACGGTGCTTTTCTTCAGGAATACGAGCTAGCACCTCTTCGTTGATACCTTCGATACATGCCGCGATTTCTACTGGCTGCTCTGCGTCGAAAAAATCAGCGGTAGCAAGTGCTCCGGGTTTGAGTACCCAACCAATAGCTTGAAGAATGGTGGACTTGCCAGCGTTATTTTGGCCTACCAGAGGTGTGTAGCTTTCAAGGGGGAGAGAAACATCACGGCAAGCACGAAAGTTCTTGATTACGAGGTGGCTCAAGCGATGCATTTTGAGTCCTTATATTTTGGATGTGTCAAAGTCGCTATGCAGATCTACGCGACTCTATATCTGTCGTAGTTCAGGGGCTGTGTTCTAGAGTCTTTGCATCGTCCGGCACTTGGGAAACGCCGAGCAGCCCAAGAATTGCTGCCCTGTTTTCGGCCCTGATTTCACGGTGCGGATTAGTAGTGTGCTGCCGCATTTCGGGCATTGCCGCTCTGCTGTCGGATCGCTACGGCGTTTGAGGTTCTGCACGTGCTCGCGGTGGGTGGCGTATGTCGGCGTGCGTCGCCCGGTTTGGAGGGCATTCAGCATGGTTTCGACTTCGGTCGTACTGAACACTGGTTGCCGGAACGACTTGATGTAGCGGATAAAGCCGATTCCCTGGGTGACGTTGGCCGGCACATCGGTTTTGAAGGTACTGCCGCCGACGAAGGTGATGACCGAATGCAGGTGCTCGGGGTTGACGCCAAGGGTGGCTTCCAGGGCCTTGAGGTGCTTGTAGTTCTGCCGCAGCGGGCTCTGGAATTTGAAGGTGCGTTTGTAGATCTTCTGCGTCCACTGCGCCTGCTTCTCGTTGCCGAAGATCCATCCGCTCATGTTCTTCGTTTCCAGCACGAAGATGCCGTAGGGCGAGAGGAATACGTGGTCGATCTGGGTGGTGCCGTCTGGCGTGCTCAGGGTGACATTGTGCAGGCGGCGGTAGGTCTGCTTGTCCAACTGCCAGTGGGCAAACAGCCGCACCAGGAGTTCGCCGATGTGGCCCTTGGCCCAAGGCGACTTGAGCAGGCCGATCAGCAGTATCAGCGGGATAAACCAGGCGGCAGTGCCCCAGACCTGAGCGATGATGGGGGTGAAGTCCATTTCTTGACCTTCGGCGATCCTTTGATTGTGCGGATCTTACCGAAACTAAGCACGAAGGACTTCACGGGAACGCTGGCGTAACGGCGCTGTACCGTTTTCGTACCTTGGGACCAAAGCGCTGATCCAGATACTACGGCTGTAGAAAGCACAAAGCCGCGCAATGCGCGGCTTTGAAGGTGGTGGGCCCACACGGACTCGAACCGTGGACCAAAGGATTATGAGTCCTCTGCTCTAACCGACTGAGCTATAGGCCCCCAGAAGGCCGGCGGATTATACCGGCGTCCCTTGCGCGGTGCCAATCGGATGCAGTGGGGTGAGGAAGCGGGCTGCGAACTGTTCCGCAGGCAGGGGCGGGCTGAGGGCGTAGCCCTGGACCTGGTCGCAGCCTTCTTCGGCGAGGAAGCGTTCCTGTTCTTCGCGTTCCACGCCTTCGGCGATGATGGTCAGGTTCATGCTGCGGCCCAGGGCGATGATGGCGCGGGCGATGGCGGCGTCGTGCGGGTCGTCCGGCAGGCCGTGGACGAAGGACTGGTCGATCTTGAGGATGTCCAGCGGCAGTTGCTTGAGGTAGCTGAGCGAGGAGTAGCCGGTGCCGAAGTCGTCGATGGCCAGTTGCACGCCCAGGCGTTTCAGGGCGTGCAGGGTGGTCAGGGCCTCGTCGGTCTGGTGCATCAGGAAGTTCTCGGTGATCTCCAGTTGCAGCCTGGGGGCGTGCAGGTTGTAGCGCTGCAGCAGTTCGCGCACCTGGTCTACCACGTCGTGCTGATAGAGCTGGGCGCCGGCGAGGTTCACCGACAGTGGGCCGAAGGCTGCGTGGCTCTGTTGCCAGCGGCTCATCTGCCGGCAGGCTTCTTCCAGCACCCAGGTGCCCAGGGGCAGGATCAGCCCGGTTTCCTCGGCCAGGGGGATGAAGCGGTCTGGCGGGATGGCGCCGTACTTGGGATGGCTCCAGCGGATCAGCGCCTCGGCGCCGACCAGCGCGCCGGTGTCCAGGGCCTGCTTGGGCTGGTAGTAGAGCTGTAGCTGGTGGGTTTCCAGGGCGCGGCGCAGTTCGTGTTCCAGGGCCACGCGTTCGTTGGCCTGGAAGGTCAGCTCGCGGGTGTAGAACTCGACGCGGTTGCGGCCTTGGGCCTTGGCCCGGTACATGGCCGCGTCGGCGTTCTTCACCAGGGTGGCGACGTCCTTGCCGTCCACCGGGAACAGGCTGATGCCGATGCTGGCGCTGACGAAGAATTCCTTGTCATCGGCGACGAAGGCGTGGCTGAAGCAGTTCAGCAGTTTTTTCGCCACGTGCTCGGCGTCGGCGCTCTGGTGCAGGCCGGGCAGCAGGATGATGAATTCGTCGCCGCCCTGGCGGGCTACGGTGTCGATGTCGCGCAGCTGTTCGCGCAGGCGCCGGGCGATGGATTTCAGCAGCTGGTCGCCGACCGGGTGGCCGAGGCTGTCGTTGATGTGCTTGAAGCGGTCCAGGTCGAGGAACAGCACGGCGCCCAGCTGCTGTTCTTCCTGGCTTTCCTTCAGGGCGGAGGTCAGGCGCGATTCGAACAGCAGGCGGTTGGGCAGGCCGGTGAGCGGGTCGTGGTGGGCCTGGTAGTCGAGACGGGCCTGGGCGTACTTGAGCGTGGAGATGTCGGCGAAGACGCCGACGAAGTGGCTGGTTTCGCCGTTGTTGCCCCGCACGGCGCTGATGGTCAGCCACTCCGGGTAGAGTTCGCCGCTCTTGCGCCGGTTCCAGATCTCGCCCTGCCAGTGGCCTTCGGCGTTGAGGTGGTGCCACATGGCGACGTAGAAGCTGCTGTCGTGCTGCCCCGAGGCCAGCAGGCGCGGCGACTGGCCCAGCACTTCGTCCTCGCCGTAGCCGGTGATTTCGCTGAAGGCGCGGTTGACCGCGATCATGCGCTGGCTGGCGTCGGTGATCATCACGCCTTCGGCGGTGCTTTCGAACACGGTGGCGGCCAGGGTGAGCTTTTCCTGCATCTGCTGGCGTTCGGTGATGTCGCGGGCGATGGTCAGCAGGCAGTCTTCGCCGCTGATGACGATGTGGTGCGCCGAGAGTTCGCAGAGCCGGGCAGCGCCTTCGCGGGTGCGTATGAAGGCGGTGAAGTCCTGCACCGTCGAGCGTTCGCGAATCATCTGCAGCAGGCGCTCGCGGTCCTGCGGGTCGGCCCACAGGCCCAGTTCCAGGGTCGAGCGCTCGCTGGCGCTCTCGCGGCCGTAGCCGGTGATGCGGGTGAAGCCTTCGTTGGCCTCCAGCAGCAGGCCGTCGCGGATGCGGGTGATGAGCATGCCGTCGGGGGAGGCGTGGAAGGCCTTGGCGAATTTTTCCTCGGAGGCGCGCAGTTGCTCCTGGGTCTGCTTGAGCTGGGAGATGTTGCGCGCCACCACCACCAGGGCGGGCGTGTCGTCCAGCGCCACGCGCTGGGCCGAGAGCAGGGCGGTGAAGCGGGTGCCGTCGCGGCGGTGCAGGCTGATCTCGATGTTGTTGAGGTTCTCGCCCTGCAGGCGTTCGAGCATGCGCGGGCCCATGCCCGGTTCGCTCCAGATGTTCAGCTCGGTGGCGGTCTTGCCCAGGGCTTCGCTGGCGGGAATGCCGACCTGCTGTTCGAAGGTGCTGTTCACCGCCAGCAGGCGCCCGTCGATGCGCCGGGCGAGGACGATGATGTCCGGGCAGTGGTGGAACACCGAGGCGAACTTCTGCTCGGACAGGCGCAGCGCCTGCTCGGTGCGCTTGGCCTCGGTGATGTCGATCATCAGGCCGCGCAGGATGAGTTCGTCGCCGTGGCGGATGAGGGTGACGATGTCGCGGATCCACACCACGCGGCCATCGGCGGCGAGCATCCGGTAGTCCAGGCTGTGGTTGCGCCCGGCGCGGCTTTCCGAGAAGCAGAAGCTCACCGCCTGTTCGGCGTCGGCCGGGTGCAGGGTGCGCTGCCAGAAGCCCGGCTGCAGCCATTCGTGCTGCGGGTAGCCCAGCAGTTCCTGGGCGTGGGGCGAGACGTAGGTGAAGCGGTTTTCCGACAGGCGCATTTCCCAGGCGATGGCGGCCATGCTCTCGACCAGGCCGCGGAAATGCTGCTCGCTGTCGCGCAGGGCCTGTTCGAGCCTCACCCGCCGCGCCACTTCGCCGCGCAGGCGGCGGTTCATCGCTACCAGGATGGCGACTATCGCCAGGCTCACCAGCAGGGCCGGCAGGCCGATGCTTAGCAGGTGGTGCGACCAGGCCGGGCGGTTGTCCAGCAGGCCGCCGACCCAGGGTGTCTGCAGGGCTTCGACCTCGTCGCTGCTGAGTTCGGCGAAGAGTTTGTCGAGGATGCCGGCGAGCATTGCATCGTTGCGCGGCACGGCCATGGCCAACTGGTAGCGATAGGGCGTCTCGCCGCTGATCTGGATGCCTTCGAGCTTGAGCTGGCGCAGGCTCCAGACGCTGGAGGCGAAGTCGCCGACGAAGGCGTCGACCTGCCCGGTAGCCAGGGCCTGCAGGGCCGCCGCGACGCTCGGCAGGGGCAGCAGGTTGAGGTCCGGGTGCTTGGCGATCAGCAGTTCATGGGGCGCGTAGTGGTCGACCACGCCGACCTTCAGGCCGTACAGCGCCCGCAGGTTTTCCGGGTTGGGGCCATCCTTGCGGGCAAGGATGACGATGGGGAAGTCCAGGTAGGGGCGGGTGAAGGTCAGGTATTCGCTGCGTTCGGGCGTGGCCATGATGCCCGGTAGCAGGTCGACCTGGCCGTTGCGCGCCTGCTGCAGGACTTCGTTCCAACTGCTCGGTTCGCTGGGCTGCATGCCGACCTGCAGGCGGTCGCTGATCAGTTGCACGTAGCTGGCGGCGAGCCCCTGGTAGCGGCCCTGGTCGTCACGGAATTCGAAGGGCGGCCAGGAGGCGTCCACGCCCAGGCGCAGCTGCGGATGCTGGCGCAGCCAGGCCTGCTCTTCCGGTGTGAGGGTGAGCGCCTGCGCCTGGAGGACCCAGCATGCCAAGCACAACAGAAGAGCCTGCAGACGCGGCATGGGAGCCTCGGACCCGGGGAGTGGATATGCCGAAGTGTAGTCGGGCCCCGGCCGCTCCAGTAGCCCCCTGCCAGTATCCCTGAAAGAAAAACCCCCGGGCTGTGCCGGGGGGTCTTCGATCACTCGTCGAGGAAGGAGCGCAGGTGTTCGCTTCGCGACGGGTGGCGCAGCTTGCGCAGCGCCTTGGCTTCGATCTGGCGGATACGCTCGCGGGTCACATCGAACTGCTTGCCGACTTCCTCGAGGGTGTGGTCGGTGTTCATGTCGATGCCGAAGCGCATGCGCAGCACCTTGGCTTCCCGCGCGGTGAGGCCGGCGAGGACTTCGCGGGTGGCTTCCTTGAGGCTCTCGCTGGTCGCCACTTCGATGGGCGACTGCATGGTGGAGTCCTCGATGAAGTCGCCCAGGTGCGAGTCTTCGTCGTCACCGATCGGGGTTTCCATGGAGATCGGTTCCTTGGCGATCTTCAGGACCTTGCGGATCTTGTCTTCCGGCATGTCCATGCGTTCGCCCAGCTCTTCCGGGGTCGGTTCGCGGCCCATTTCCTGCAGCATCTGGCGGGAAATGCGGTTGAGCTTGTTGATGGTCTCGATCATGTGCACCGGGATACGGATGGTGCGCGCCTGGTCGGCGATCGAACGGGTGATCGCCTGGCGGATCCACCAGGTGGCGTAGGTCGAGAACTTGTAGCCGCGGCGGTATTCGAACTTGTCCACCGCCTTCATCAGGCCGATGTTGCCTTCCTGGATCAGGTCGAGGAACTGCAGGCCGCGGTTGGTGTACTTCTTGGCGATGGAGATCACCAGACGCAGGTTCGCCTCGACCATTTCCTTCTTGGCGCGGCGGGCCTTGGCCTCGCCGATGGACATGGCGCGGTTGACGTCCTTGATCTCGGAGACCTTGAGGTCGACGTTGCTTTCCAGCGCGGACAGCTTCTGCTGGTTGCGGATGACGTCGTCCTTCACGCGCTCCAGGGCTTCGGCGTACTTCGGCTTGGCCTTGAGCACGCTGTCGACCCAGGCTTCGTCGGTTTCCCGGCCGGGGAACAGGCGCAGGAAATCGGCGCGCGGCATGCGGGCGTCACGCACGCACAGTTGCATGATGGCGCGTTCCTGGCGGCGCACCTGGTCCAGGGCGTCGCGCACGCGGGTGACCAGGGCGTCGAACTGCTTGGGCACCAGCTTGATCGGCATGAACAGTTCGGCCAGGGCGAGCATTTCCGCATCGGCCTGCTTGCTGCCGCGGCCGTGCTTCTTCAGCGCCTTCTTGGTCTTGTCCAGCTGGTCGGCGACCAGGCCGAAGCGGCGCGCGGCCTCTTCCGGGTCCGGACCGCCGTCGCCTTCGTCTTCGCTGTCGTCGTCGGACTCCTCGTCCTCTTCCTCGTCATCCTTGGCCTTGGCGTCGCCGCCCTTGTCCTTGAGGTCGAGTTCGACTTCCTCGGCGGGAACCGAGCCGTCGTCCGGGTCGATGTAGCCGCTGAGGATGTCGGACAGGCGGCCGCCTTCGCTGACCACCCGCTGGTATTCGTCGAGGATGCCGTCCACCGCGCCAGGGAACTGGGCGATGGCGCTCATGACTTCGCGGATGCCTTCCTCGATGCGTTTGGCGATTTCGATCTCGCCTTCGCGGGTCAGCAGTTCCACGGTGCCCATTTCGCGCATGTACATGCGCACCGGGTCAGTGGTGCGGCCGACGTCGCTCTCCACCGCGGCCAGGGCAGCGGCGGCCTCTTCGGCTGCGGCTTCGTCAGTATCGGTTTCGGCCAGCAACAGGGCATCCGCATCCGGGGCTGTCTCGAATACGTTGATCCCCATGTCGTTGATCATGCGGATGATGTCTTCCACCTGTTCCGGATCGGAAATATCCTCCGGCAGGTGGTCGTTGACCTCCGCGTAAGTCAGGTAGCCCTGCTCACGACCACGGCTGATCAACTCTTTGAGACGAGATTGCTGTTGCGCTTTTCCGGACATAACACCCTATCCACTGAAGGTCTTGGCGGGCTGAAATAAGCCGAGGATTATACCAGCTTCGAGGCTTCAGGCGCCAGTTCAGCTCTGGGGGCCTGGTGAAGAGGCATTGCTGAAGTGTTCCCTCAATAGAGCTTTCTCTTCGTCAGTCAGTTCACTGGGGCTCTTCTGCATCACGCTGCGCAGCCGCGCCTCGCGGCTGTTGTGCAGTTGACTGTGTGCAAGTGTAGTAATGGTGTCGCAGAACTGCTTTTCAAGATTGCCCTGGTCGATCAGCCATTCCTTTTCCGCCAGGGCCTGCAGCAGGCGTCCTTGTGGGGTGCCGTGCCAGCGCGCGATCAGTTGCATCGAGCGCTGCTTCGGGTTCTTCTGCAGCGCTTCGACGAGCGCTGCCAGCAGCTGCGAGTAGGTCTGCCCTTCGTTGGCGAAATGGCTGGCGTCCTCGACCTTCTGCGCCAGCTGCGGGTGGTGCAGCAGGGTGCGCAGCGCAGTCAGGGTGGGCGATTCGACGCTGATCTCGGTGCGCGGCTGGCGCGGGGCGAAGTCGCCGCGCTTGCCGCCCTTGCCACCTTTGCCGTCCCATTTGCGCTCGCCCTTCCAGGGCTTCTTGCCCGCTTTGCCGCCAGCGAAATCCGACGGCGCCTCGAAATAGCTGGCGCTGTCCTGGTAGCTGGGCTCGCCGTGATCGGCGAAGTGGCCTACATCGTAGTCGCTGTATTCATGCGCGTGGCTGTCCGGGGCGACGCTTGGCGTGGCTTGGCCGTGCCCTTGGCCACTACTGCTTGAGCGTGGCGCGTTCAGGTGGTTGAGCGCCTCGCCGCTCAGTCCGGTGAGCTGGCCCAGGCGCTGGCGCATCAGCAGGCGCAGGGTGTTGCCGGGGATCTTCTCCAGCAGCGGGCCGGCCAGGGTCGCCAGGTGCGCCTTGCCTTCCAGGGTGCTGGGGTCGGCTTCCTGCATCAGTTGCTGGAAGAAGTAGTCGGCCAGCGGCTGGGCCTGCTGCACCAGGCGCGCACGGAAGGCGTCGGGGCCTTCGGCGCGGACCAGGCTGTCCGGGTCCTCGCCCTCGGGGAGGAACAGGAAGCGGATCTTGCGGCCGTCCTGCAGGTTCGGCAGGGCCGATTCCAGGGCGCGCCAGGCGGCCTTGCGCCCGGCCTGGTCGCCGTCGAAGCAGAACAGGATGTTCGGCACCAGGCGGAACAGGCGCTTGATGTGTTCCTCGCTGGTGGCGGTGCCGAGGGTGGCCACGGCGTTGCGGATGCCCTGTTGCGCCAGGGCGATCACGTCCATGTAGCCTTCCACCACCATGATTTCGTCGAGGTCGCGGTTGTTCTTGCGCGCCTCGAACAGCCCGTAGAGTTCCTGGCCCTTGTGGAATACCGGGGTTTCCGGGGAGTTCAGGTACTTGGGCTTGTCGTCGCCCAGCACCCGGCCGCCGAAGGCGATCACCCGCCCGCGGCTGTCGCGGATGGGGAAGATCACCCGGTCGCGGAAGCGGTCGTAGCGCTTGCCGCTGTCGGGGTTCTCCACCAGCAGGCCGGCGTCGAGCATGGCCTTGAGCTGCAGGTTGTCACCGCCCAGGTGCTTGAGCAGGTTGTCCCAGCCCGGCGGGGCGAAGCCCAGGCCGAAGTCGCGGGCGATCTCGCCGGTCAGGCCGCGGCCCTTGAGGTACTCCACCGCGGCCTTGCGCGCCGGGTGGCTTTTCAGTGCCTGGCGGTAGTAGTCGGCGGCGGCGTTCAGCAGCGGGTACAGCGGCGAGTCGGTCGGCTGCCGCGGCTTGCCGCGCCGGCCTTCCTCGCGGGGGATGTCCATGCCGGCGCGCTTGGCCAGGTCCTCCACGGCCTGGACGAAGTCCAGGTTGTCGTGGTCCATGATGAAGCCCAGCGCGTTGCCGCCGGCGCCGCAGCCGAAGCAGTAGTAGAACTGCTTGTCGGGGCTGACGGTGAAGGAGGGCGTCTTCTCCTTGTGGAACGGGCAGCAGGCGCTGTAGTTCTTGCCGGTCTTCTTCAGCTGGATGCGCGAACTCACCACATCGAGGATGTCGGTGCGGTTGAGCAGGTCATCGATGAAGGATTGCGGAATCAGGCCGGCCATAGACTCGTCGGGACGCAGGATGGACCCAGGCATACACCCAAGGCTGGCTTGGAGTATGGCATTTCATGGGGCGTGAAAAGCAAAAAACTCCGAGCTTCGCCAGGTGCGAATCGGAGTGCGGTGTAGCTTTTCAGGCACTCGCCCGGCGAGTGGGCCGGGCGATGTGCAGAGCGTGCGGCTGAGTCGAACTCAGTACAGACGCTCGCGGCGGCGCTGTTCGCGCTGCACTTTCTTGGCGTGACGCTTGACGGCAGCAGCGGCCTTGCGCTTGCGCTCGGCGGTGGGCTTCTCGTAGAACTCGCGGCTACGGACTTCAGCCAGTACACCGGCTTTTTCGCAGGAGCGCTTGAAACGACGCAGGGCTACGTCGAAGGGTTCGTTCTCTTTAACTTTGACGGCGGGCATCCAGGTCGTACCTTCAATGATTACCGGGGATTTATCGCGCTCCTGGCAGTAGGCACTGGAGACGGCGGTTTTCAAGGGTTGCGGATATTAACGGTTCGGGCTCAGGAATGCAAAGCCTCCGATCGAAAAACGCTGGTCGGTACCCGCAGCGGGCGATTATCATGCGCCGCTTCCCATTTGCCCAGAGTTGAAGGCTCGAACCCATGCGTGTGCTGGGGTTGGAAACCTCCTGCGACGAAACCGGCGTCGCCCTCTACGACAGCGAACACGGCCTGCTGGCCGACGCGCTGTTCAGTCAGATAGACCTGCATCGCGTCTACGGCGGGGTCGTGCCCGAGCTGGCCTCGCGCGACCACGTCAAGCGCATGCTGCCGCTGATCCGCCAGGTGCTCGACGAGGCCGGCTGCCAGCCGGAGCAGATCGACGCCATCGCCTACACCGCCGGCCCCGGCCTGGTGGGCGCGCTGCTCGTCGGCGCCTCCTGCGCCCAGGCCCTGGCGTTCGCCTGGGGCATACCGGCGGTCGGCGTGCACCACATGGAAGGCCACCTGCTGGCGCCCATGCTGGAAGAGCAGCCGCCGCAGTTCCCGTTCGTCGCCTTGCTGGTCTCCGGCGGCCACACCCAGCTGGTGCGGGTGGATGGCATCGGCCGCTACCAGCTGCTCGGCGAGTCCCTGGACGACGCCGCCGGCGAGGCCTTCGACAAGACCGCCAAGCTGCTCGGCCTGGGCTACCCCGGTGGCCCGGAGATCGCCCGCCTGGCGGAACAAGGCACGCCGGGGCGCTTCGTCTTCCCGCGGCCGATGACCGACCGTCCGGGCCTGGACTTCAGCTTCAGCGGCCTGAAGACCTTCGCCCTGAACACCTGGCAGCGTTGCCGGGAGGCGGGCGACGACGGCGAGCAGACGCGCTGCGATATCGCCCTGGCGTTCCAGCAGGCGGTGGTCGAGACGCTGACCATCAAGTGCCGCCGCGCCCTCAAGCAGACCGGCCTGAAGAACCTGGTGATCGCCGGCGGGGTGAGCGCCAACCGCGCCCTGCGCGAGCACCTGCAGAAGATGCTCGGCGAACTCCGCGGCCAGGTGTTCTATGCCCGCCCGCGGTTCTGCACCGACAACGGCGCGATGATCGCCTACGCCGGCTGCCAGCGCCTGCTGGCCGGCCAGCACGACGGCCCGGCGATCGACGTGCGCGCGCGCTGGCCGATGGAGTCGCTGCCGGCGGTATAAAAAGATGGCTGCAAGCGACAGGCGGCAAGCTGCCAGCGGCGTGCCGCCACTTTTCGCTTGCAGCTTGTCGCTGGTGGCTTGAAGCTCCCTGTCCTAGAAATGTCGCTCGCGCCCGGCTACGAGGTCGCGCAGGTTGCCGCGGTGGCGCCAGACGATGAGCCCGGTCAGCACCGTCATCGGCAGCAGCGCCGCCGGCAGTTGCCAGGCCAGCAGCGGCAGGGTGAGCGGAGTGGCGACCAGCGAGGCGAGCGAGCTGGTGCGTGACAGTTTGAAGGTGAGCAGCCAGGCCACCGCGGCGAGCAGCGCGGCCGGCGGGTAGAGCGCCAGGAGCATGCCGGCGGCGGTGGCCACGCCCTTGCCGCCGCGGAAGTTGAAGTACAGCGGGTAGAGGTGGCCGATCACCGCCGCCACGCCGACCCAGGCCTCCTGCATCGCGCCCAGGCCGAACAGGCGGGCGACGAGCACCGGCACCAGGCCCTTGGCCAGGTCGCCGACGAGGGTGAGGATGGCGGCCTTCTTCCCGGCCAGGCGCAGCATGTTGGTGGCGCCGGGGTTGCCGGAGCCGCCGGCGCGCGGGTCGGCGGTGCCGAAGAGGCGACTGAGGAGTACCGCGAAGGACAGCGAGCCGAGCAGGTAGGCGAGGATCGCCAAGAGCCAGACCATGGTTTCCACCGGGGACGAGACTGTCCCCGATTCTAGCGGGGTGGCGTACGCTTGTCGTGCACTGGCCTTGGAGCAGCAGTAAGTGGACAGAGTTTTTATCGAGGGCCTGGAAGTGGACACCGTGATCGGCGTCTACGACTGGGAACGGGGGATACGCCAGTGCCTGCGTCTGGACCTGGACCTGGGCTGGGACATCCGCCCGGCGGCGGCCGACGACGACATCGCCAAGGCGCTGGACTACGCGGTGCTCTCCGAGCGCATCGGCGAGTTCGCCCGTGACGCGCATTTCCAACTGGTGGAAACCTTCGCCGAGCGCCTGGCCGCGCTGCTGATGGGCGAATTCGGCATCCGCTGGCTGCGCCTGCGGGTGACCAAGCCGGGGGCGGTCGCCGCTGCCGCCGGCGTTGGCGTGGAGATCGAACGCGGATGCCGCTGACCACCGTTTTCCTCGGCCTGGGGAGCAACATCGAGCGCGAGCGCCATCTGCACGCCGGGCTCGAGGCGCTTACCGGCTTCGTCCGCAACCTGCGCTGCTCGCCGGTGTTCGAAAGCGAACCGGTGGGCATCCGCAGCGGCCCCTTCATCAATCTGGTGGTGACCGGCGAGACCGAGCTGCCGCTGGCCGAGCTGAGCCTGCGCCTGAAGCACATCGAGGCCGACAACGGCCGCTACGCGCCGGAGCGCAAGGGCCTGCCGCTGGACATCGACGTGCTGCTCTATGGCGACCTGCATGGCGAGTTCGACGGCCTGGTGCTGCCGCGCGCAGAGGTGCTGAAGAACGCCTTCGTGCTCTGGCCGCTGGCGCTGCTGGCGCCCGATGTGCGTCATCCGGGCGTCGGGCGTGACTTCGCCAGCCTCTGGGCCGAGGCGGACATCGACCAGCGCCTGTGGCCGGTGCCCTTCCAGTGGCGCGGCGCCGAGCTGACGCCGGCGGAATTGATCGCGGCGCACCCGGCGGCCTGATTCCGTCTGCCTTTCGTAGGAGCGAGCTTGCTCGCGAACCCTGGCCTTGCTCGGTGCCGGGGCTGTTCGCGAGCAAGCTCGCTCCTACAGGAGGGCGGGGCGTAGGGCGGATAACGTTCGACGTTATCCGCCGTTTGACTTGGGGCCCAGGCCACTCCGGGTTCAGCCTTGGAGTTGGCGGTGGTCTGGGGGGGGCGGCGTATAACCGCGAACGGTTATACGCCCTACGGGTGGGCTTCCTTGTAGGCTTTGAGTGCCTTCAGGCGTTCGCGCTTGAGCGCTTCGCCCAGTTCCGCGCCCTTGAATCCTTTCTCCAGCAGCGGTTGCACCGCCACTTCGCGGGCCGCCCTGGCGGCGCCGCGCAGGTAGTCGGCCTGTGGATAAGCGCGGTTTTCCAGGCCGTGGCGGCCGCGGGCGTCCATTTCGCTGGCGGCGATGAACTCCTCGAAGCGCTGCGGCCGGCGGTAGACGTCGAAGGCCTGCAACAGCTCCAGCAGGGTGTTGGGCCGCAGTTCCAGGGCGCGGTGGGCATGGGTGTGGTACTCGCCGACCAGGCGCGCCAGTTCCTGGCAGTCGCGCGGCGCCTTGAAGCGGGCGTTGACCGCGTCGATCAACGGCAGTCCCAGGTGTTCGTGGGCGATGTGCCGGGGCCAGTCCTCGCGGCGGGTGCGCGCCTTGCCCAGGTCGTGGAGCAGGCAGGCCCAGCGTACGGTCAGCGGCTGGCGGTGCTCGGCGCACTGGCGCAGCACGGCCAGCAGGTGTTCGCCGGTGTCGATTTCCGGGTGGTGCTGGGCTGGTTGCGGCACGCCGAACAGGGCGTCGACCTCGAGCATCAGTACGGCCAGGGCGCCGCAGTCGCGCAGCACCTGGACGAACACGTCGGGGCGGGCTTCCATCAGGGCGCGGGCGATTTCCTTCCAGCTGCGCTCGGGCGTCAGGGCTTCCAGCTCGCCGGATTCGGACAGCTCGCGCATCAGCGCCAGGGTTTCGTCGGCGACCTTGAAGCCCAGCGGCGCGAAGCGCGCGGCGAAGCGGGCCACGCGCAGCACGCGCAGCGGGTCTTCGACGAAGGCCGGGGAGACGTGGCGCAGCAGGCGGGCTTCGAGGTCGCGCTGGCCGCCGTAGGGGTCGATCAGCCGGCCGTTGTCGTCCTCGGCCATGGCGTTGATGGTGAGGTCGCGGCGCACCAGGTCTTCTTCCAGGCTCACGTCGGGGCTGGCATAGAAGGTGAAGCCGCCGTAGCCGCGGCCGCTCTTGCGTTCGGTGCGGGCCAGGGCGTATTCCTCGCCAGTCTTGGGATGGAGGAATACCGGAAAGTCCGCGCCCACCGGGCGATAGCCCTTCTCGAGCATGTCTTCGGCGCTGGCGCCGACCACCACCCAGTCGGTATCGCTGACCGCTTGGCCGAGCAGACGGTCGCGAACGGCGCCGCCTACCTTGTAGATCTGCATGAAGCTTTCTCCTGTCAGGGGGATAGCTTCGGGCTTCGGAGAGCGGGGGGCAAGCCTGTAGGCGCGGGCCCTGCGCGCGAATCGCGGGCAGGGCCCGCTCCTACAGGGGAATGGCGTGGAGCGGATCTCATCCGCGAATCGCGCCGGAACCTCCGGCTATCGCGGACAAGGTCCGCTCCTACGAGGAAACTCCATACCTCACAGCAAATTGTAGGAGCGGGCCCTGCCCGCGAAATCGCGCGCAGGGCGCGCTCCTACAGGGGAATGGTACGGGTGGGGCAGTGTAGGATCTCATCCGCGAATCGCACCGGAACCTCCGGCTATCGCGTGCAAGGTCCGCCTACGGCAAACACGCACCGTAGGATGGGTTGAGCTTGCGAAACCCATGCGGTTGCGGTGATGGGTATCGCTTCGCTCAACACCATCCTACGGGGTGGCCTGGGGAATCTGGCTTACCAGTGCTTCGACTGCGTGGCGCAGCAGCTCGCTGCTGGCGTGGGCCGGGCTCAAGCCGGTGCTGACGGTGCCTTCCCAGAGCACCCGGTCCTGCAGGTCGGTCAGGCGCACGCGCAGGGTGCCGGTTTCGTCGCGCAGGCGGTGGATGGCCAGGTAGGGGCCGAGCGCCTGCGGCGGCGGCACGTCGACCTTGAATTCCAGCGGCGCATCGCGCAGGGCCAGCCAGTAGTAGACGCGCAGTTGCGCGGCGCCGGCTTCGCGGTAGCCGCGCCTTTCCAGGCCCTGGCGCAGCCAGGCGTTGATCAGCGGGTAGCGGCTGGCGTAGGGCAGGGCGTCGACGGCGTTTTCCGGGGGCATCAGCTGGAAGGCTTGCAGGCCGGCCAGGCGGCTGTCCGCCGCCTGGGTCACGCGGGCCTGGGGGACCTGCGTGGTGCAGGTCGCGAGAGCGAGACAGAGCAGGAGGATGGCGAAAAGACGCATGGCGACCTCGGCTGGGCTTGGCACCATGCTCGGTCCTGCCCCGGGGAGGGTCAACCGATCAAATGGGCGGGATGATCAGGTCCAGCCGCGGGTAGCCGTCCTCGTTCTCGCGTTCACCCTTTGGGGGCATGTGGTGGGTCTGCACGACCTGCTCGCCGTTGAGGGTTTCCAGGTGGATGTCGAAGCCCCACAGGCGGTGCAGGTGCTTCATCACGTCCTCGGTGGATTCGCCCAGCGGCTGGCGGTCGTGCTGCTGGTGGCGCAGGGTCAGGGAGCGGTCGCCACGGCGGTCGACGTTCCAGATCTGCACGTTGGGCTCGCGGTTGCCCAGGTTGTACTGCGCGGCGAGGGTCTCGCGGATCTTGCGGTAGCCGTCGTCGTCGTGGATGGCGTCGACCAGCAGGTCGTCCTTCTGGTCGTCGTCGAGGATGCTGAACAGCTTGAACTCGCGGATCACCTTGGGCGAGAGGAACTGCAGCACGAAGCTCTCGTCCTTGAAGCTCTTCATGGCGAACTTGAGGGTGGCCAGCCAGTCGCTGCCGGCGATGTCCGGGAACCAGCGGCGGTCTTCCTCGGTGGGCTCCTCGCAGATGCGGCGGATGTCGCGGTACATGGCGAAGCCCAGGGCGTAGGGGTTGATGCCGCTGTAGTAGGGGCTGTCGAAGCCGGGCTGGTAGACCACGCTGGTGTGGTACTGGAGGAACTCCATCATGAAGCCGTCGGTGACCAGGCCCTCGTCGTAGAGGTCGTTGATCAGGGTGTAGTGCCAGAAGGTCGCCCAGCCTTCGTTCATCACCTGGGTCTGGCGCTGCGGGTAGAAGTACTGCGCCACCTTGCGCACGATGCGCACCACCTCGCGCTGCCAGGGCTCCAGCAGCGGGGCGTTCTTCTCGATGAAGTAGAGGATGTTCTCCTGCGGCTCGCTGGGGTAGCGCGCCAGTTCCTGTTCCTTGTCCTTGCCGGCGGCGCGCGGGATGGTCCGCCACAGATCGTTGACCTGGCGCTGGATGAGTTCCTCGCGTTCCTTCTGGCGCTGCCGCTCTTCCTCGGCGGAGATGGGGTAGGGCCGCTTGTAGCGGTCGACGCCGTAGTTCATCAGGGCGTGGCAGGAGTCCAGCAGGTCTTCCACCGCGTCGATGCCGTAGCGCTCCTCGCACTGCATGATGTACTGCTTGGCGAACACCAGGTAGTCGATGATCGAGCTGGCGTCGGTCCAGGTGCGGAACAGGTAGTTGCCCTTGAAGAAGCTGTTGTGCCCGTAGCAGGCGTGGGCGATCACCAGCGCCTGCATGCACTGGGTGTTTTCCTCCATCAGGTAGGCGATGCAGGGGTCGGAGTTGATGACGATCTCGTAGGCCAGGCCCATCTGCCCGCGCTTGTAGTTCTTTTCCGTGCTGAGGAAATGCTTGCCGTAGGACCAGTGGTTATAACCGATGGGCATGCCGACCGAGGCGTAGGCGTCCATCATCTGCTCGGCGGTGATGACCTCGATCTGGTTCGGGTAGGTGTCCAGCGCGTAGCGCTCGGCGATACGGCTGATCTCCCGGTCGTACTGGCGGATCAGGTCGAAGGTCCATTCCGAGCCGGTGGCGATGGGCTGGCGCTTGCTCATGCGACTAGCCTCCTCTGGAACAGTTCGCGGAACACCGGGTAGATGTCCGCGGCGGAGACGATCTGCTGCTGGGCGAAGCTGTCTTCGAAGGCTTCGCGCACCCGTTCGTACTCGAACCACAGCGCCTGGTGCTCGCGCGGGGTGATCTCGACGTAGGTGTAGTACTGCACGAACGGCATGATCTGTTTCATCAGGATATCGCGGCACACCGGCGAATCGTCATTCCAGTTGTCGCCGTCGGAGGCCTGGGCCGCGTAGATGTTCCACTCGTGGGTGGGATAACGCTCGGCCATGATCTCCTGCATCATCTTCAGCGCGCTGGAGACGATGGTGCCGCCGGTCTCCCGGGAATAGAAGAATTCCTCCTCGTCCACCTCGCGGGCGCTGGTGTGGTGGCGGATGAACACCACTTCGATCTTCTCGTAGTTCCGCTTGAGGAACAGGTACAGGAGGATGAAGAAGCGCTTGGCGATGTCCTTGGTCGCCTGGGTCATGGAGCCGGAGACGTCCATCAGGCAGAACATCACCGCCTGGGAGGTGGGGTTGGGCTGCTTGATCAGCAGGTTGTACTTGAGGTCGAAGGTGTCCAGGAAGGGCACGCGGTCGATGCGCGCGCGCATGCGGTCGATTTCCTGCTCCAGCGCCTGGATGTCGCCGAGGTTGTCCGGTTCCTCGCGCTTGAGCCGTTCCAGTTCGGCCACGGCGGCGCGCAGCTTGCCGCGGGTGGAGCCGGTCAGGGCGATGCGCCGGGCGTGGGCCGAGCGCAGGGTGCGGACGATGTTGATGCGCGAGGGGTTGCCGTCGTTGCTGATGCCGGCGCGCACGGTCTTGAAGGTGTCGCTGCCGGTGATGTGGCGCTTGACCAGGTTGGGCAGTTCCAGGTCCTCGAACATGAAGTCGAGGAATTCCTCCTGGGTGATCTGGAAGACGAAGTCGTCCATCCCCTCGCCCTGGTTGCTGGCCTTGCCGCCGCCGCGGCCACCGCCGCCGCCCTGGGGCCGGGCGATGTGCTCGCCGGTGGTGAATTCCTTGTTGCCCGGGTGGACGATGGTCTGCCGCCCGCCGCGGCCGTGGTGAAGGATGGGTTCGTCGATGTCGCGGCCGGGGATGCTGATCTGCTCGCCGTGCTCCATGTCGGTGATCGAGCGCCGGCTGACGGCCTCCTCGACCGCCTTCTTGATGTGCTCACGGTAACGCCGCAGGAAGCGCTGACGGTTCACCGTGCTCTTGTTCTTGCCGTTCAGACGCCGGTCGATGACGTAGCTCATACAGGCCCTCCGGGCTGAGCTGGAAGCTGGAAGCGGTAAGCTGGAAGCAGGCCGCAACCGGGGGTTACGGTATGCCTCTGGCTTCCGGCTTCCAGCATCCGGCTTTCAACTGCTTTTTACTGCGACTTACGTACGCGCAGATACCATTCCGACAGCAGGCGTACCTGTTTCTCGGTGTAGCCGCGCTCGACCATGCGCCGGACGAAGTCGTTGTGTTTCTGCTGGTCCTCCTTGCTGGCCTTGGCGTTGAAGCTGATGACCGGCAGCAGGTCCTCGGTGTTGGAGAACATTTTCTTCTCGATCACCACGCGCAGCTTCTCGTAGGACAGCCAGCTGGGGTTCTTGCCGTTGTTGCCGGCGCGGGCGCGCAGCACGAAGTTGACGATTTCGTTGCGGAAATCCTTCGGGTTGCTGATGCCGGCCGGTTTCTCGATCTTCTCCAGCTCCTCGTTGAGGGCGGCGCGGTTGAGGATTTCGCCGGTTTCCGGGTCGCGGTATTCCTGATCCTGGATCCAGAAGTCGGCGTAGAGCACGTAGCGGTCGAAGATGTTCTGGCCGTATTCGCTGTAGGACTCAAGGTAGGCGGTCTGGATTTCCTTGCCGATGAATTCCACGTAGCGCGGCGCCAGGTATTCCTTGATGAAGCGCAGGTAGCGCTCGCGGGTTTCCGGCGGGAACTGCTCCTGCTCGATCTGCTGCTCCAGCACGTAGAGCAGGTGCACCGGGTTGGCCGCCACTTCGTGCGGGTCGAAGTTGAACACCTTGGAGAGGATCTTGAAGGCGAAGCGGGTGGAAAGCCCGGCCATACCCTCGTCGACCCCGGCGGCATCGCGGTATTCCTGGATCGACTTGGCCTTGGGATCGGTGTCCTTGAGGTTCTCGCCGTCGTAGACGCGCATCTTCGAGTAGATGTTGGAGTTGTCCGGCTCTTTCAGGCGCGACAGCACGGAGAACTGCGAGAGCATCTTCAGGGTGTCCGGGGCGCAGTGCGCGTGGGCCAGCGAGCTGTTGATCAAAAGCTTGTCGTAGATCTTGATCTCGTCGGTGACGCGCAGGCAGTACGGGACCTTGACGATGTAGATACGGTCGATGAAGGCCTCGTTGTTCTTGTTGTTGCGGAAGCTGTGCCACTCCGATTCGTTGGAGTGGGCGAGGATGATGCCGCTGTAGGGCAGCCCGCCCAGGCCCTCGGTACTGTTGTAGTTGCCCTCCTGGGTGGCGGTCAGCAGCGGGTGCAGGACCTTGATCGGCGCCTTGAACATCTCGACGAATTCCATCAGGCCCTGGTTGGCCCGGCACAGCGCGCCCGAGTAGCTGTAGGCGTCGGCGTCGTTCTGCGGGTACTCCTCGAGCTTGCGGATGTCCACCTTGCCCACCAGGGCGGAGATGTCCTGGTTGTTCTCGTCCCCCGGTTCGGTCTTGGCGATGGCGATCTGGTTGAGGATCGAGGGGTGCAGCTTGACCACGCGGAACTGGCTGATGTCGCCGCCGAACTCGTTGAGCCGCTTGGTCGCCCACGGCGACATGATCGAGCGCAGGTAGCGCCGTGGGATGCCGTAGTCTTCCTCGAGGATGGCGCCGTCCTCATCCGGGTTGAACAGCCCCAGGGGCGATTCGAACACCGGCGAGCCCTTGATGGCGTAGAAGGGCACCTTCTCCATCAGTTGCTTGAGCTTTTCCGCCAGGGACGACTTGCCGCCGCCCACCGGGCCGAGCAGGTAGATGATCTGTTTCTTTTCTTCCAGGCCCTGGGCCGCGTGGCGGAAGAAGGCGACGATCTGGTCGATGCATTCTTCCATGCCGTGGAAGTCGGCGAACGCCGGGTAGCGGCGGATCACCTTGTTGGAAAAGATTCGCGACAGCCGTGGGTCGGTGGAGGTATCCAGCAGTTCCGGCTCGCCGATGGCCATCAGCATGCGCTCGGCCGCGGTGGCATAGGCGGTCTTGTCCTGCTTGCAGATATCCAGGTACTCCTGCAGGGAGTATTCCTCCTGGCGGGTCGCTTCGAAGCGTTCCTGGAAGTGACTGAAAATACTCATGACGTCTCCTCGCTCGATGCATGGAGCCGGCACGGGATCGGTGTGAGTGGGTGCGGGCGGGCTGCCAGCGTGGCCGGCGAATTTCCCCCAGAACTCCAACGGTACCTGGCTTGCGCCCTGAACCGCCCCAAATGGTCACTGCCGATTCCCGGAAGCCGGTGGGCCGGCTCTCCCCTTTTGGATGGCCTGAGGAAAAGGATAGTTCGTTATCCGGCCTGTAAAGGGGAATCGGGTGAGAAGTTACAGATTTATTTGTGGAACCTCGGCCGGGCCCCTCAGTCCGCCTGGCCGCTGCTGGTATCCGCGGGATAGACGCTGCGCCACAGTTCGAAGCCGCCGTCGACGCTGTACACGTCGGTGAAGCCCTGCTGGACGAAGTAGGTGGCCGCGCTCTGGCTGGAGTTGCCGTGGTAGCAGAACACCAGCAGCGGCGCATCGAGGTCGGCCTGGCGGATGAAATCGGCCACCGAGTAGTTGTCGATGTGGCGGGAACCGGTGACGTGGCCCATCGCGTAGCTCTGCGGGTCGCGGATGTCCACCACCTGGGCGCCGGCCTGGCGCAGCTGGTGGGCCTGTTCGGGGGCGATGCGCTTGAATTCGCTCATGTTCTCTGCTCTGTGGGTGGGCTCAGCCGGCGTTGCCGGCGCAGCTGCAGGCGATGCGTTCGCCGTTGTCGACGTTCAGCAGGGTCATGCTACCGCCCCACACGCAGCCGGTGTCCAGTGCGTAGAGGCCGGGCACGTCGCACTGGCCTTCCAGCGCCGCCCAGTGGCCGAAGATGATCTTGCGCCCGGCGGCCTTGCGCTCGGGGTAGCTGAACCAGGGGGCGTAGCCGGCCGGCGCGGTATCCAGGCCTTCCTTGCTCTTGAGGTCGAGCTTGCCGTCGGGGGTACAGAAGCGCATGCGGGTGAAGTAGTTGGTGATCACCCGCAGGCGGTCGATGCCGTGCAGCTTCTTGTCCCACTTGGCCGGCTCGTTGCCGTACATGCCTTCGAGGAATAGCGGCAGGCGCTGGTCGTCGCGCAGGGCCTCTTCCACTTCGGCGGCGCGCTGCAGGGATTTCTCGATGCTCCACTGCGGCGGGATGCCGGCGTGCACCAGGGTGACGTCGCGTTCGGCGTCGTGGTGCACCAGGGGCATGTTGCGCAGCCAGTCGAGCAGGTCGTCGCGCTCCGGCGCCTCGAGGATTTCGCGCAGGGTGTCGGCCTTCTTCAGGCGCTCGGCGTTGTAGGCCACGGCCAGCAGGTGCAGGTCGTGGTTGCCCAGCACGCAGACCACCGAATCGCGCATGGCGTAGAGGAAGCGCAGGGTTTCCAGCGACTGCGGGCCGCGGTTGACCAGGTCGCCGACCAGCCACAGCTTGTCGCGGGCGGGGTCGAAGGCAACCCGCTGCAGCAGTTGTTTCAGTGGCTCCAGGCAACCCTGCAGGTCGCCCACGGCGTAGGTGGCCATCAGTGCAGCGCCCCTGGCACGGCGAGGCGGAATACCGGGATTTCGGCGTCGAAATGGTGGCCATCGGCGGCGACCATCTGGTAACTGCCGGACATGCTGCCGACCTTGGTAGCCAGCACGGTGCCGCTGGTGTAGGTATGGCTGGTGCCCGGCTCGATCAGCGGCTTCTCGCCCACCACGCCGGCGCCGCGCACTTCCTGCACGTGGCCGTCGCCGTCGGTGATGATCCAGTGGCGGCTGAGCAGCTTGGCCGCCTGCTCGCCCTGGTTGTGGATGGTCACCGTGTAGGCGAAGACGTAGCGCTGCTGCTCCGGCTGCGATTGCTCGGGCAGGTGGCGGGTGGTGACGCTGACGGAAATCTGGTATCGGGGATCGCTCATGCTCGGCTCGGGCGTCTCGTCGAGGGTTTCACTGCTCGGGGGCCAGTTCCGCCAGGCGGTTGGCCAGGCGCACGAAGTCGGCCACGTCCAGCTGTTCCGGGCGCAGGCTGGGGTCGACGCCGGCGGCCTCGATGTCTTCGATGGACATCAGGCCGCGCAGGGTGTTGCGCAGGGTCTTGCGGCGCTGGTTGAAGGCTTCGCGGACGATGCGTTCGAGCAGGCGGTGGTCCTTGGCCGGGTGCGGCGGCTCGGCGTAGGGCGCCAGGCGGACGATGGCCGACTCCACTTTGGGCGGCGGGTTGAAGGCGCCTGGGCCGACGGTGAATAGGTAGTCCACCTTGCAGAAGTACTGGACCATGATCGACAGCCGGCCCCAGTCGCCGCCGCCGGGCTCGGCGGCCAGGCGCTCGACCACTTCCTTCTGCAGCATGAAGTGCATGTCCTGGATGATCCCGGCGTGCTCCAGCAGGTGGAAGATCAGCGGCGTGGAGATGTTGTAGGGCAGGTTGCCGACCACCCGCAGCTTCTCGCCGGCCTGGGGCAGGGTGGCGAAGTCGAACTTCAGGGCGTCACCCTGGTGCAGGCGGAAGTTCGGCTTCAGGCCGAAGCGCCACTTCAGTTGCGGGATCAGGTCGAGGTCGAGCTCGATCACGTCCAGCTGCGCGCCGCTGTCCACCAGGCCTTCGGTGAGGGCGCCCTGGCCCGGGCCGATCTCCAGCAGGTGCTGGCCTTCCTTGGGGGCGATGGCGCGCAGGATGCGGTGGATCACCCCGGCGTCGTGCAGGAAGTTCTGGCCGAAGCGCTTGCGCGCGCGATGTTGGAAAAGCTCGGAAGACATAGGGAGTTCCAGGGAGCAGCTAGAAGCTTGAAGCTAGAAGCTGGAAGAGAAAGACGCGTACGCCGATGTTACCAGCCTGGCGCTGGTACGAAAAATGCGCTTTCGTCCTGGCCTCCAGCCTCCAGCCTCCAGCCTCCAGCCTCCAGCCTCCAGCTTCCAGCTTTCAACTATCAATCCGACTAGCCGCCATCTGGTAAGCCGTCTCCAGCGCCACCTGCAGGCTGCCGCCGTCGATGCGGCCGGTGCCGGCCAGGTCCAGGGCGGTGCCGTGGTCCACCGAGGTGCGGATGATCGGCAGGCCCAGGGTGACGTTCACCGCCGCGCCGAAGCCCTTGTACTTGAGCACCGGCAGGCCCTGGTCGTGGTACATGGCCAGCACCGCGTCGCAGTGCTCCAGGTGCTTGGGGGTGAACAGGGTGTCGGCCGGCAGCGGGCCGATCAGCTGCATGCCTTCGCCGCGCAGGTGCTCCAGGGTGGGCTCGATGACGTCGATTTCCTCGTGGCCCAGGTGGCCGCCTTCGCCGGCGTGGGGGTTGAGGCCGCAGACCAGGATGCGCGGGGTGGCCAGGCCGAACTTGTCGCGCAGGTCGGCATGCAGGATGCGGGTGACGCGCGCCAGGCGCTCGGGCGTGATGGCGTCGGCCACCTCGCGCAGCGGCAGATGGGTGGTCACCAGCGCCACGCGCAGGCCGCGGGTGGCGAGCATCATCACCACCTGCGGGGTGTGGGTCAGCTCGGCGAGGAACTCGGTGTGCCCGGAGAAGGCCACGCCGCCTTCGTTGATCACGCCCTTGTGCACCGGCGCGGTGATCATCCCGGCGAAGCTGCCGTCCAGGCAGCCCTGGCCGGCGCGGGTCAGTGTCTGCAGCACGTAGCCGGCATTGGCCGGGTCGAGCTGGCCGGCTTTTACCGGCGCGCCCAGCGGGGTGTCCCAGACGTAGAGCGAGCCTGCCGGGGCGGGCGCCTGCGGCCACTGGCCTGGGCCGGTTTCCAGCAACTGGATGTCCAGGCCCAGCAGGGCGGCGCGCTCGGCCAGCATCTGCCGGCTGGCGATGGCCACCAGCGGCTGGGGCTGGGCCTGGCGGGACAGCAGCAGGCACAGGTCCGGGCCGATGCCGGCCGGCTCTCCGGGGGTGAGGGCGAATGGCTTGGAGGCTTGCATGGCGGGTGTCTCTAAGCATCGGCCGCGCCGGCGGCCGGGGTTGTTCGGGATGGGCCCACTCTACGCCCAAGTGGGGCGCGGATAAAAAGAAACCCGGCCGCGGGGCCGGGTTCCTGTGTCGCGCGGGGCGCTTATAGCTTGATCTCGACGTAGGCTTCGTCGCGGATCTGCCGCAGCCAGGCCTGCAGTTCCTCGTCGTACTTGCGGTTGCGCAGGACCTGGGCTGCCTGCTGCTCGCGGAACTTGTCGCTGCTGTCGGTGGCGCGGCGGCCGAGGACTTCCAGGATGTGCCAGCCGAACGGCGAGCGGAACGGCTTGGACAGCTGGTTCTGCGGGATGCTGTTCATCACGTCGCGGAATTCCGGCACCAGGGATTCCGGATCGACCCAGTTGAGGTCGCCGCCGTGCAGCGCCGAGCCCGGGTCTTCGGAGAACTGCTTGGCCAGCTTGCCGAAGTCCTCGCCGCTCTGGATGCGCTCGTAGAGCTTCTGCGCCAGCTTCTGGGTTTCCTCGTCGCTGCGGATTTCGCTGGGCTTGAGCAGGATGTGGCGGACATGCACCTCGTCACGCACCATCTTGCTGCCGCCGCGCTTCTCTTCCAGCTTGAGGATGATGAAGCCGCCGGGGGTGCGCACCGGCTCGGTGACGTCGCCCACGGCCAGGCTGCCGATCATGCCGTCGAACGGCGAGGGCAGCTGGGCGGCCTTGCGCCAGCCGATCTCGCCGCCTTCCAGGGCGTTGTCGCCGGCCGAGCGGGAAATCGCCAGCTGGTTGAAGTCGGCGCCCTGCTTGAGCTGCTGGTAGACCTCCTGGGCCTGCCTGCCGGCGGCCTGGAGGGTTTCCGGCGAAGCGCCGTCCGGCACCGGGATGAGGATGTTGGCCAGGCGGTACTCTTCGGAGAGCTGGATCTTGCCCAGGTCGGAGGCCAGGAAGTTCTGCACTTCCTGGTCGCTGACCTGGATGCGCTCGGCCACGCGGCGCTGGCGCACGCGGCTGATGATCATCTCGCGGCGCACCTGCTCGCGGGCGTCGTCGTAGGACAGGCCGTCGCGGGCGAGGGCGGCGCGGAACTGGTCCAGGCTCAGGTTGTTGCGCTGGGCGATGGTGCCCATGGCCTGGTTCAGCTCTTCGTCGGTGATGCGGATGCCGGAGCGCTCGCCGATCTGCAGCTGGATGTCCTCGATGATCAGGCGCTCGAGCACCTGCTGCGTCAGCACGTGCTCGGGGGGCAGCGGCGCGCCGCGCTTCTCGATGGTCTGGCGGACTTCGCGCAGGCGTTGGTCGAGCTGGCTCTGCATGACCACGTCGTTGTCGACGATGGCCACGACACGGTCCAGCGGGGTGACTTCGGCATGGGCTGCGGAACAGACCAGCAGGGCGCCCAGCATCAGCGGGCGCAGGGCATTACATAGAGCTGTCTTCACGTTGACGATAACCTTGGATGCCTTGGTCGAGGAAGCCTTCGACTTGGTTGCCTACAACGCCGCCAAGGCCCTTGAGGATGATTTGCAGGAAGATGCCGCGGTCGGCCTTGGAGTCGGACGTGTAGAAGTTGTCGTCGTCGTACTTCAGCCAGTAGCGGTTGACCAGTCGCAGTTTCCAGCAGCAGCTGTCGTATTCGAAGCCGCCGAGGGCCTCGAGGGTGCGGTTCTGGTTGTAGTCGTACTGCCAGCGGGCGATCGCGCTCCACTGCGGGACGATCGGCCAGATGACCGAGAAGTCGTGCTGCTCGATCTTGTACTCGTCGCTGTTGTAGCTGAAGCGGCCGAGGTTCGGGTCGAACGACTTGCTGTCCGCGCGGTAGCGGTAGCCGGCGTTGAACACCTTCTGCGGCTCGGCTTCGGGCTGGTAGTGGAACATCACGCTGCCGCTGTCGGTGTGGTGCGTGTTGGGGTTCCAGTTGTAGTCCGAGCTCAGGCGCCAGTCGTGGTTGAAGCGATAGACGCCCTGCAGGGCGTAGGGCGAGCGCCAGGTGTCCGCGTCGGGGTTGTCGATCGGGTTGTTCGGGTTCGCCAGGTTGTAGTTGCGGATGTACTTCTCGGTCAGGCCCGGCAGTTGCACGCGGCGGTCGGAGAAATAGTAGATCTGGCCGGCGCTGACCGAGGCGCGCTCGAAGCCGTTGTCCTCGATGAAGCGCGAGGTGGCGCCCAGGGACAACTGGTTGGCGTCGCCGATGCGGTCCTTGCCGGTGAAGCGGTTCTCGCGCCACAGCGAGTCGTAGCTGAAGTTGAACTCGCCGGTGTCGAAGCTCGGCAGGTTGTCCTGGTTGCGGTACGGCACGTACAGGTACATGGCGCGCGGCTCCAGGGTCTGGCGGAACTTGGTGCCGCCGAACGTGGTGTCGCGGTCGAAATACAGGCCGCCGTCGAGCTTGGCCAGCGGCAGCGAGCGGTCGGGGCTGCTGTCGTAGCTGACTTCGCCGTAGTTGGTCGAGCTGTTCAGCTGGGCCTTGCCGGTGCCGTCCAGGTCCAGGTCGTACTTGGTGTACATCGCCTTCAGCGTCGGCGTCAGGAAGCCCCAGCTGCTGGCCAGCGGCAGGCTGACGCCCGGCTCGAAGTGCGCACGGTCGCCGGTGGCGCGGGCCAGGCCGGAGATGTTCACGTCCGGGCGCTGACCGAGCACGTTGCCGTCGGTATCGAAGTAGACGTCCTCGTCCAGGTCGCGGTCGAAGCGCACCAGTTCGCTGCCATAGGTGAACTCCAGGCCGCCCGGGTGGTAGGGCAGGCGACCGTCGAGGGTCAGCTGCGGCAGGCGGTCGTAGGGCGTCACGTCGGTCACGGTGGCCAACTGGTAGGCCTGGGCGTTGAGGCGCGCGGTGAAGTCGTCGCCGCGGTAGGTCAGGGCGCCCTGCTGGTTCACGTAGGTCGGCGAGCCCAGGCCCAGGGAGGTGTCCAGGTCCTGGAAGTAGTACGGGTCGCTGATCTTGGTGTAGTCCACCTGCGCCAGCCAGCGCGAATCCAGGCCGCTGGTATTCTTCCAGCCGTACATCCAGCGCTGGTCGGTGAAGTGCGGCTGGCCTTCGCGGTCGTCGTCCTTGTCGTTCAGGTAGGCGGCGGTGACCTGCCCCTCGCTGCTGTGGGTCAGGTAGCGGAACTCGCCTTCCATCATCAGGCCGCGCTTGGCCATGTAGCGCGGGAACAGCGTGGCGTCGTAGTTCGGCGCCAGGTTGAAGTAGTACGGGGTGACCACGAACATGCCGGTGTCACTGGTGCTGCCCAGGGTGGGCGGCAGGAAGCCGGACTGGCGGCGATCGTCGATCGGGAAATAGATGTAGGGGGTGTAGAACACCGGAATGTCCTTCACCCGCAGGGTCGCGTTGGTCGCGGTGCCGAAGCCGGTGGCCGGGTTCAGCTTGATGTTGTTGCCCTTGACGTACCAGGAATTGCTGCCCGGCTCGCAACGGGTATAGGTGCCGTCCTTGAGCTGGATGATCGCGTCTTCCTGGCGCTTGGCGTAGAGCGCGCTGCCGCGGACCTGGGCCTGGTGCATGACGTACTCGGCGTTGTCGATCTTCGCCTCGCCGTTGTCCAGTTGCAGGTCGGCGTGGTCGCCGACGATCAGCGCGCCGTTGTCGCGCAGGCGCACGTTGCCGGCCAGCTCGCCGCGGTTCTCCGCCTGGTGCAGGTTGGCCTCGTCGGCCTCCACCTGCATGCTGCCCTGGCGCAGGACCACGTTGCCGGCCAGGGTCGCGACCTGCGACTCCTGCTCGTAGCGCGAGACCTTCGCCGAGACGTAGGTCGGGGCCTCGTCGCGCGGGGTCTTGTCGTTCATGCCCGGGCGGGTCGGCTCGATGTAGGCGCCGCTGCAGTACGGGCCGACTTCCGCCAGCTGGGCGGCGGTGAGCTTCTCCCGCGGGACCCAGTCGAGGTGGCTGTAGTCGGCGCTGCGCGACTTGAGGCCTTTGCCGCCGCTCTCGGTGACCAGCTTCTGCCTGGGCTCTTCGGCGCCGGCAGCCGCACCTGCGACGGCTGCGCCTTCAGCGCCGCCGCTGGCGGGGGTGCTGACCGAGCTTTCGGTATGCTCCGGACGCGGCGGCAGGGCGCTGGCCGGCTGCTGCGAGGAGCAGTCCCAGCTGCCGCCGGAGGGGGTGCAGTTGAACTGTTCGGCCGCCGTGGCGGTCGAGGAAGCGAGCGGCTGCATAGCCAGCAGGCCACCGGTCACCAGTAAGGGGAACTTTCTACGGAACACGGGGAGAATCACTGCCATCTTGTTAATCCGGGCTTCCTGCGAGCCATCGGCCAGATTCGGCCATAGCCACTCGATGGGCTCAAAGTCGGGTGGGAACCAGCCATTACTGGCTGATCCCCCCCTAAGAACCGTACGTGCACCTTTCAGCGCTTACGGCTCAGGCCTATCCAAAACCCCCAAGGGGGCCGGTTTGCTCACATGCAGACCACGTGCGTGGAGCTGTTGGTGACAAATGGGGTGCAATAGTACCCGGTTCTCCAGGGAGTCTCCACCGCCTTGTGAGCGGTAGATAATGTGGTGATCGTGCCACCCGGTTTCCCTGGATATCGGCTGTTTGCATAGCGCGCATAACCCACTTTGGCTGGTGAATAGACTGGCGATTTGCTTCCGGTACTTCAGCTTGTTCAGCATCCGTTCCATGCGCAGTTTTTCGCCTGCCGCCTCCATGGTCGGGTCGTAGGGGTTGTATTCCCCACTCACCTTTTTGTGCCGCTCGATCGGTGTCCCTGCAAGCTGGTACAACTCGACTTCCCGTTTTGTTCCGTTCGCTTCCAGAACCGTGGTGGCGAACACCCATCCGCGTTCCCCTTGTGGACGGAAATACTTCTTCCGTATCCAGTCCAGGGACTTGTTTGGATGCCGCCTTTTGGCCCAGCGCCAGAGCTTAACAAACGCCCTGTTATCCATCCGGCTATACGCCTGTTTGGCCACTACTGGCTGATGGTAAAGCGCCCACCCCCGCAGGATTGGATTTAGCAGTCGGATCAAGTCCTCCTGCTTACTCGTCTTGTGGGTGTCGATCACCTCTCTGACCTTGCCGTAGAACGCCTTGACGTTCTTCTTGCTCGGCTTGATCAACAACGTTCCGTCGTACTTTCGGAAGTTCCATCCAAGGAAGTCGAAGCCTTCGTCGATGTGGACGATGCGGGTTTTCTTGGGAGAAAGCCGCAGCCCGCGTACCGCCAGGAACTGCTCCACCCAGGGTTTGACCTCGTTTTCCAGTACCTCCGGGGAGGCGCCAGTGATCACGAAATCATCCGCGTAACGCACCACGTTGATCTTCAGCCTCTTCGCCCTCGTCACCCCCAAATGTTGCTTGAGGAGTGATTCCAGCCCATCCAGCGCCAGATTTGCCAAGGTTGGGGAGATGATCCCCCCTTGTGGCGTACCTGCATCCGTTGCGTGCAACTGCCCTCGGTGTACAACACCGGCCTTTAACCATTGCCGGAGTACTCGTGTATCCGTGGGGACATTCCTTATCAGCCAATCATGGTTGATGTTGTCGAAGAACCCTTCGATGTCCGCGTCCAGCACCCATTGAGCGGAAGCTCGCTTGGATAGGCATACGAACAACTGCGCCATCGCGTCCGCCGTGGAGCGTTCGATCCTGAAGCCGTAGCTATTCGGATCGCCCCGGGTTTCTGCGACAGGAGACAGCGCCAGCAGATATAGCGCCTGCATGGCTCTATCCGTCATGGTCGGGATACCCAAAGGGCGTTCCCGGCCATCCGACTTCGGGATAAAGACGCGCCGTAGAGGCCGCGCCTTGTATCCCCGCGTCTTCAACTGACCAACCGCTTCCCATTTCGCGTTGGGTGTATCCCAGAGTTGCTTATCGACTCCCGTCGTGCGGCTCCCCTGATTTTCCGTGACTCTCCGTACGGCCAAGTATCTGGCCGACTTCGAGCGGGTCAGCATCCGTTGCAAGGCTTTCACCCTGCGCCATTTGCCTTCCCGGCAAGCCTTCGCAATCCGCACCTGCATTCCCCGGACGTTCCGCTGGACACGACTCCAATCGACGTCGTGCCATTGCTGTGGAGCGCCGGAAAGCGCAGGCCCGGCCTGTTGGCTGAGCTCTTTCATGCTGCTTTCCTCTCAAGTGAACTACCCGAGCGGAAGGTGCACGCCGCCCCTGACGGGGTGGGGCACCCGCCAGGGTAGGTTTGTTAAGGGCCGGTGGAAGCTGGCCCTGGGTTGATTGAGACGGTCTCTGTCAGAGCTGTTGCGACGGAAGACCACGCAGAAGTCTGCCCGGTTTCCCGTGGGGTGATGTCTCAACCCCTATCCAGACCATTACAGCCCGGCATTCGCTTTCTCTGCGATCCCATACCCGCACCACCAACAGTTCGCCTTGCGGCTCCCCTGCCCAGAGGGCGGCGATACGGGCTTACCACGTTCCCTATCTGTCACACGACTGGGTTAGGACTCGCCTTTTCACCGGTGGTCTTGAAGGCGACGTATCCCCACATCCCACGGAGATAACCGACCACATACCTTTTGGTTCATGCCTGACAGCAGTTTTGGCATGGCTATCCTTACGGTGTTTATCAGCGATTCACATGTGTTGCCCATACCAGCCAGCCTGGCGCCTCAACCCGGTACTGCTCCGAGTATCTGCAGTCTGCCTCGCGGAAGGACTGCACCCTGGATAGGGGGCTACGTTGTCGGACGAGCTTCGCACAACGCCGTTACCAGCGATGCACGTCGTCGTAGGCTACCGTTGGTCGCACAACGAGTCCGCTACCGCACCCTGATGGGCGTGGTTGGACAATGACAGACAGAGCTTCCGCCCATGTCTCCAGTTTGATGTGAGCAGGTACTGCGGGCGCAGCGTGCTCTCGGGGAAGGTTTCCTCCTGTTTTGAGGCAGGAGGAACCCCAGCGGGGATTCTCTCCCGCAAGGGTTAGGCCACAAGGGCCGGGGTTAGTGCTTGGAGGGCGGTCGTTTGAGGTAGCTTTTGATCCTCGGCCAATCCGCCCAGGCTGCCATCCCTAAACAGACGAGAAGCAAGCCGGTGAGCATGATTATGCCGAAGGTATCTTGGCTCATCTCATTCATAACACCCTCCATTGGGCATGCACTCCAGAACCGAAAAGAGCCGGTTCGCAGTCGCGCTTCCGAGTGCTAGGCGACCTTGGGGTTGCCACCGCCGCTGCGGCAAGTCCTTGAAGGCAATGGACTTCTGGGCGGGTTTTGGTTCCTGGGGATGGATACCCAAGCGTGCGATTTCCTCTCGGAAATCCTCCAAGCTGGCCCTACAGCTTGGAGTCGGAGACACGCTACGCGTGTCGCACAAGATGCTGGATAATAAAGCATGACCCGCGCAACGGCTAGGGCCGTGGAGAACCCCCAAAGATGTCTGAGGATGCCCGTTACCAGCTCCTGAATCGCTGGTTGGACTCTTGTTTACCCGTAGTGTTCAGTGCCGAGGGATGGGGGCCGGTGCCGCCCGCCGAGTTCACCCCGGCCAGCAGCGACGCCAGCTTCCGCCGCTATTTCCGCTGGCAGGGCGAGGGCCGCACGCTGATCGTCATGGACGCGCCGCCGCCCCAGGAGGACTGCCGCCCCTTCGTCAAGGTGGCCGGCATGCTCGCCGAGGCCGGCGTGCACGTGCCGCGGATTCTTGCCCAGGACCTGGAGCAGGGCCTGCTGCTGCTCGACGACCTGGGCCGCCAGACCTACCTGGACGTGCTCAACCCGCAGAACGCCGAGGCGCTCTTCGAGGATGCCCTGGATGCCCTGGTGGCCTTCCAGCAGGTGCCGGCCGAAGGCCGCCTGCCGGCCTACGACGAGGCGCTGCTGCGCCGCGAGCTGGGCCTGTTCCCCGAGTGGTACCTGGGCCGTCACCTGAACATCGAGCTGCAAGGCGAGCAACTGGCGCGCTGGCAGCGCACCTGCGACCGCCTGGTGAGCAGCGCGCTGGAGCAGCCGCGGGTGCTGGTGCATCGCGACTACATGCCGCGCAACCTGATGCTCAGCGAGCCGAACCCCGGCATCCTCGATTTTCAGGATGCGGTGTACGGCCCGGTGACCTACGACGTCACCTGCCTTTATAAGGACGCCTTCCTCAGCTGGCCCGAGCCGCGCGTGCACGACGGCCTCAGCCGCTACTGGCGCAAGGCCCAGGCCGCCGGCATTCCGTTGCCGCCGACCTTCGAGGAGTTCTTCCGCGCCAGCGACCTGATGGGCGTGCAGCGCCACCTGAAGGTGATCGGCATCTTCGCGCGCATCTGCCACCGCGACGGCAAGCCGCGCTACCTGGGCGACGTGCCGCGCTTCTTCCGCTACCTCGACAGCGTCGTCGCCCGCCGACCCGAGCTGGCCGACCTGGGCGCGCTGCTCGCCGAGCTGCCGCAACCGGTGGCGCCATGAAGGCGATGCTCCTCGCCGCCGGCAAGGGCGAGCGCATGCGCCCGCTGACCCTGCACACGCCCAAGCCGCTGGTGCCGGCCGGCGGCCGGCCGCTGATCGAGCACCAGCTGCTGGCCCTGCGCCGCGCCGGTTTCCACGACCTGGTGATCAACCACGCCTGGCTGGGCCAGCAGATCGAGGACTACCTCGGCGATGGCTCGCGCTTCGGCGTCGCCATTCGCTATTCCGCCGAAGGCGAGCCGCTGGAGACCGGCGGCGGCATCTTCCGCGCCCTGCCGCTGCTCGGCGAGGCGCCCTTCGCCCTGGTCAACGGCGACATCTGGACCGACTTCGACTACGCGCGCCTGCAGGGCGCGCTGGCCGAGGGCGACCTGGCGCACCTGGTGCTGGTGGACAACCCTGGGCACAATACCCGCGGCGACTTCCGCCTGGAGGGTGAACGCGTCGGCGACTATCGCGAAGGCGAGCCCAGCTACACCTACAGCGGCATCGCCGTACTGCACCCGGCGCTGTTCGCCGCCTGCACGGGCGGCGCCTTCAGGCTGGCGCCGCTGCTGCGCGAGGCCATGGCCGCCGGCCGCGTCAGCGGCGAGCTGCACTGCGGGCGCTGGGTGGACGTCGGCACCCACGAGCGCCTGGCCGAAGTCGAACGTCTGCTGGCGGCCGGCTGAATGTTCTGGCCGGGCACCCTGATAGGCATAGTCGCCGGCTGG
Organism: Pseudomonas sp. M1; assembly: GCF_022760135.1. NCBI lineage: Bacteria > Pseudomonadati > Pseudomonadota > Gammaproteobacteria > Pseudomonadales > Pseudomonadaceae > Pseudomonas > Pseudomonas sp. M1. The sequence goes on along the minus strand of NZ_CP094343.1, from coordinate 6,141,243 downwards.
GCGCTGGCGAGCATCCCCGGGGCCATGCTCGGCGGCCTGCTCGGCCAGGTGCTGGACCGTCGCCTGCGCCGGCGCAGCTGGCGCGAACTCCTCGATGAGCTGCGCGGCGGCGCGCGGGTGCCGGAGGAGGAGCTGCTGTTCCTCCTGCTCGGCCGCGTGGCCAAGAGCCGCGGCCGCGTGCAGGACGCGCATATCCAGCAGGCTCGGGCGGAAATGTTGCGCCTGGGCCTGGACGAAGCCGGCCGTCTGCGCGCCATCGATGCCTTCAACCGCGGCAAGCACGGCGGGCCGCGCCTGGAGGAGGGCGTGCAGCAGTGTCGGGGCCTGCGGCCCAGCGTCGACGGCCTGCTGCAGGCTTGCTGGCGCATGGCCTGGGCGGCTGGCGCGCCGAGCGCGGCGGAGAAGGCGCTGATCCTGCGCTGGGGCGAGAGCTTCGGCCTGCCGCGCGCCACCGTGCTGTCCCTGGCCGCCGGCGCCGAGGCCCTGCGCGCGCCGCCGAGCCGGGCGGAAAGCTATCGCCAGGCGCTGCGTTTATTGGGCGTGGAGGACGACAGCCCGGTGGAGGAGATCAAGCGCGCCTACCGCCGGCTGATCAGCCAGCACCACCCGGACAAGCTGGCCGGCGCCGGCGAGGCGCGCATCGCCGCCGCTACCGAGAAGACCCGCGAGATCCAGCAGGCCTATGCCCTGGTCCGCGAGCGCCGCGGCTTCCGCTAGGGCTCGGGGCCGGTTTACTCGGCGGGCGCCTGCTTGATGTGCAGCGACAGCCAGCCGCGGATGCGCCGGTAGAGCTGGTCCTGCTCGGTGGCGCGGTCGGCCGGCAGGGCGTTCATGCCGATCTGCACGTAGGTCTTGCCGGTCTCGCGCCGGCTTGCCTGCAAGCGGGCCTTGGCGGCTTCGCGGTCCACGCGCCTGTCCTTGTAATAGAAGTCGCCGGTGGCCAACTGCAGGCGCGGCACCATGTCTTCCAGCGCCGGGCGGAAGTCCCGCGGCACTTCGGCGTCGACGATCAGCAGGTTGTGGATTTCGCCGGGTTCGCGCTCGGCCAGGTAGCGTGCCGCCCAGTAGGCGCCGGTGCCGTGGCCGAGGAGGACGATGCTCCTGGGCTTGCCTTGCAGGGCGAAGTCGAGGCCGGCCTGGATGCGCGCCATGACCCGCTCGGCATAGGCCTTGCGCCGCTCGATGGCCGCATCCGGCGCCGGCGGCGCCTCGCTGCTGGCCTGGGCCGGCTCGCCGCTGCCGGCTTCGGCGGTGCTTTCCGGCGTGGGCGTGGCGGCGCCGGATTCGCCCTGGACGTCCTTGCTGCTGGCGCCGGCGTCGCTGTCGGCGGCGGCCTTGTCCGGGCTTTCCTTGCGCGGCACCGGCTGGCTGTCCTGCGGGTCGGGCAGGCCGAGGGCGAGGGTCTGCCAGCCGGCGTCGGGCAGCTTGCGCCGCAGCGGGCCCACCGCCACCGGCCAGTCGGGGTTCTCGCCATCGCCGGGGACTATGATCACCACGCCCTCGGCCTGCGGCGCGTTGGCCGGCAGCCACAGGGCGAGGAAGCTTTCCTCGCCGGCCTGCAGCGTCTGTTGCTGCTTCTGCGGCAGGCGCTGCTGCAGGGCGCTGGCTTCGTCCTGGCTGCGTTCCTCCAGGGCCGGGCGCGCGGGCGCTGCCGGCGCCACCGCCGGGCCGGGCGGGCTGGCCGGTGTGTCTTCGGCCCAGCCCGGCACCAGGGGCGCCAGGCTCAGGGCCAGGCAGAGGGCGAGGCGGGTAGGCTGTGCGGGACGGGACATGGGGCGGGTTCCTTGCGTGGCTCGGGCTGGCCTGGCAAAACGGCCAGACTAATCCCTTGTTTCTGCTTTGTCAGGCACCGGCCTTTCCGGGTTCCCCCCGCCATGGGGTAATGTAGGCGCGCTTTTTTCTCGGGGAGCGGGCATGGGACGACTGTGCTGGAACGCCGTGGCGGCGTTCCTGTTGTGCATTCCATTGTGGGGCGCCGCGCAGGACGCGCCGCCCGGTGTGCCCCTGGACGCCGCCCAGCGCGCCTGGCTGCAAGCGCACCCGCAGCTGCGCGTCGGGGTGGTCCTGGATGCGCCCTACGCCCAGCAGGACCGGCGCCTGCAGCAGCTCTCCGGCGCCCATGTCGAACTGCTCGACTGGATCGCCGGCGCGTTGCAGGTGAGCCTGCAGTGGCGCGTCTATGCCGACCAGGATGAACTGGAGCGTGCCGCCCGCGCCGGCGAAATCGACCTGGCGCCGGGGCTCGGCCAGACCCCTTCCAGCCTGCGCGATTGGCTGTTCTCCGACCCCTACCTGCGGGTGCCGCGCCTGCTCATCGGCTTCCGCGACGGTCCCGGCTCCGTGGAGCTGGAGCGCCTGGGCGTGCTCGAACCCGTGGCGCTGCGCGGCCCGGGCGCGGTATCCGACTACCTGCGCGGCACCTACCCGGGCCTGGAACTGCAGCTCACCGACAGCGACCGCGAAGCCCTGCGCCGGGTGCTCGGCCAGGAGGCCAGCTACGCGGTGGTCGACGAGGCGCACCTGGCCCGCCTCAGCCGCGAGGTCGAGTTCTCCGGCTTCCGCGTGCTGGCCGATATCGGTTATCCGCAGCTGCTGCGCCTGGCCACCCGCCGCGACCTGCCGGAGCTGGCCGGCATCCTCGACGCCAGCCTGCGCGCCCTGCCGGCCAAGCAGCTGGACCAGCTGCACGAGCGCTGGCTGCAGCCGCAGTACCCGCGCCTGGGGCAGTCCCCCGGCTTCTGGCAGAACCTCTGCATCCTCCTCGGCCTGCTGCTGGCGCTGGCCCTGGCCACCGCGCTGTGGCTGCGCCGCCAGCGCAACGTGCTGGAGCAGCGCCTGCTCGCCGCGCGCCGCGACATGGAGCTGCGCCAGGCGGCCGAGGAAGCCCTGCGCCTGACGCAGTTCGCCATCGACAGCAGCACCGTGGGCATCCTCTGGGTCAACTGGGACAGCCACGTGCGCTACGCCAACCGCGCCGCCGAGGACATGCTCGGCTACGCCCCCGGCGAGGTGATCGAGCGGCCCCTGGCGGACTTCGAGCCCGGCCTGGACATGGACGCCTGGCTCGACCTCTGGCGCCGCGCGCGCAACAGCGAAGAAGGCCCGCTGAGCTTCGAAAGCCACCTGCGCCGCGCCGACGGCCAGTGGCTGCCGGCGGAAGTGTCGCTGAGCTTCCTGCGCTTCGGCGGCTCGGAATACCTGCTGGTGTTCCTCAACGACGCCACCGAGCGGCGCCGCGCCCGCGCCGCCCTGGAAGAGAGCGAGGCGCGCCTGCAGGGCATCGCCGCCAACGTCCCCGGCCTGGTGTTCCGCCTGGAGCCCAGCGCCCCGGGCGGCTCCGACTTCGCCCACCTCAGCTTCATCAGCGGCGGCAGCGAGGCCTCGCTGGGCTATTCCCCCGGCTACCTGCGCGAAAGCGGCCTGGGCATCCTCGGCCTGGTGCACCCGGGCGACCGCGACGGCTACCTCGCGAGACAACTGGAAGCGGTGGCCGGCGGCAAGAACTGGCACTGGCAGGGGCGCATCCTGACCCGTTCCGGCGAGCCGCGCTGGGTGGACATCAAGGCCACCGCGCGGCGCCTGGACGACGGCCGCCTGGCCTGGGACGGCGTGGTCTGGGACATCAGCGAGAACAAGCAGATCGAGCTGGAGCTGGCGCAATCGCGGGCGCAGCTGCGCGAGCTGTCGGCGCACCTGGAGAGCGTGCGCGAGGAAGAGAAGGCGCGCATCGCCCGGGAAGTGCACGACGAGCTGGGCCAGGTGCTGACCGTGCTCAAGCTGGAGACTTCCATGTGCGAGCTGGGCTACGGCGAACTGGACCCCGGCCTGAGCGAGCGCCTGGGCAACATGAAGAAGCTCATCGCCCAGCTGTTCCAGCTGGTGCGCGACGTGGCCTCGGCCCTGCGCCCGCCGATCCTCGACGCCGGTATCGGCTCGGCGCTGGAGTGGCAGGCGCGGCGCTTCGAGACGCGCACCGGCATCCCCTGCCTGGTGGAGGTGCCGGAGAACCCGCCGCGCCTGGGCGACGCCAAGGCCATCGGGCTGTTCCGCATCCTCCAGGAGGCGCTGACCAATGTCATGCGCCACGCGCAGGCGCATACTGTGGAACTGGCCCTGCGGGTGGAGGGCGACGAACTCTGCCTGAGCATCAGCGACGATGGCCGCGGCTTCGACACCGCGGCGGCCTGGGGCGGCAGCTCCTTCGGCCTGGTCGGCATGCGCGAGCGCGTGCTGATGCTCGGCGGCGAGCTGGAGATCGACAGCCAGCCGGGGGAGGGCAGCAGCCTGCGGGTGCGCGTGCCGCTGGATGCGGGGGAATTGCCGGAGCCGGGGCCGTAACGGGGCCGGCGCGGTTTTGTCTGTTCGGGGAGGGCAGCGTGATTCGAGTACTGGTGGCCGAAGACCACACCATCGTCCGTGAGGGCATCAAGCAACTGATCGGCATGGCCAAGGACCTGCAGGTGGTGGGCGAGGCCACCAACGGCGAGCAGTTGCTCGAAACCCTGCGCCATGTGCCCTGCGAGGTGGTCCTGCTGGACATCTCCATGCCCGGCGTCAACGGCCTGGAGGCCATCCCGCGGATCCGCGCGCTGAACGATCCGCCGGCGATCCTCATGCTGTCCATGCACGACGAGGTGCAGATGGCCGCCCGCGCGCTGAAGATCGGCGCCGCCGGCTACGCCACCAAGGACAGCGACCCGGCGCTGCTGCTCACCGCCATCCGCAAGGTCGCCAGCGGCGGCCGCTACATCGACCCGGAACTGGCCGACCGCATGGTCTTCGAGGTCGGCCTGACCGACTCGCGGCCACCCCACGCGCTGCTCTCCGAGCGCGAGTTCTCGGTGTTCGAACGCCTGGTCAAGGGCGAGGGCGTCAACGAGATCGCCCAGCACCTGGCGGTCAGCAGCAAGACCATCAGCACCCACAAGGCGCGGCTGATGCAGAAGCTCGGCGCGCATTCGGTGGCCGACCTGGTCAAGTATGCCGTGGAGCACAAGCTGGTCTGAGCCGGTGCGCGGCGGGGCGATTCGCCGATGCTTATGTGAGTCCCTTCCGGTTTTTGCAACGCCCGGCTACCTCGCCGGCTGGCGAAAGGGAATCATTGCCCGCTCAGTGGGGTACTTCATCAGAACAAGGAGAAGAAGGATGTTGTTGCGAGCGGTACGGGGCGGGCTGCTGGCCGGCCTGCTGGGGACTGTCGCCACGCCGGCGCTGGCGGACTACGTGACGGTGATTTCCTTCGGTGGGGCCAACAAGGCGGCCCAGGAGAAGGCCTTCTACGAACCCTTCAAGGCGGCCACCGGCACGGCGGTGGTGCATGGTTCCTACAATGGCGACCTGGACAAGCTCAGGCAGATGGTGGAGATCAGCCATGTGTCCTGGGACGTGGTCGAGGTGGAGGCGCCGGAGCTGGCGCGCGGCTGCCAGGAGGGCCTGTTCCAGAAGCTCGACCAGCGCCTGATCGGCGACCCCGCCGACTACGTGCCCGGCGCGGTGCAGCCCTGCGGCGTCGGCATCTTCGTCTGGACCACCCTGCTGGCCTACAACCAGGACAAGCTGCAGGGCAAGCCCCAGGGCTGGGCCGATTTCTGGGACCTGAAGAAATTCCCCGGCAAGCGCGGCCTGCGCTGGGGCGCCAAGTACAGCCTGGAGTTCGCCCTAATGGCCGACGGCGTGGCGCCCAAGGACGTCTACCAGGTGCTCGGCACCCCCGGCGGCGTCGACCGCGCCTTCCGCAAGCTCGACGAGATCAAGCCGAGCATCCACTGGTGGAAGTCCGGCCAGGACCCGGTGCGCGACCTGTCCGACGGCACCGTGGTCATGAGCTCGGCCTACAACGGCCGCATCGCCGCGGCCCAGCCCGAGCAGAAGGGCCTGCGCATGGCCTGGGCCGGCGGCATCTACGACTTCGACTTCTGGGCGTTGCCGTCCGGGGCGTGGAAGAAGGAGCTGGCGGAGAAATTCATCGCCTTCGCCAGCCAGCCCGAGCAGCAGAAGGTCTATGCGCAGAACATCGCCTACGGCCCGACCAACCGCAAGGCGGTGGAGCAGCTCGACCCGCAGGTGGCCGCCAACCTGCCCACCGCGCCGCGCAACATGGCCGACGCGCTGGGCATGAACGTGGCCTTCTGGGCCGAGCATGGCGATGCTCTGGAGAAGCGCTTTCAGGACTGGGCCAAACGCTGAGAACCTGCCTACGATCTGCTGCGCGTCGGCATGACTGCGTTGAGAACAGGCGAGCGATGCTCATTTAGCGGCCTAAACTCCGCTCACTCGCCTGTTCCCGCCTTGTCCTGCTCTAGCTCGCGAGATCGTAGACAGGCTCCAGGTCGCTTTCGGATATGCCGGTGTCGCAGTCAATGCGACGCCGGCTTCCTGCGACTGATAGCCACACTTTTCGTGTAGGGATCGCCCTACAGACGATCCTCTTCTACCCTTATAGCAAGTTCTCTTCCCGCCCGATTTGCGCGCGCTGCAGGCTTCTCTAGTCTTGCTTCACGGCAACTTCTTACAAATACAAAAGGTGCGGTTATGGCCGAGACTCAGGCGAACGATGTGCTGGTGAGCTTCCGTGGCGTCCAGAAGAGCTACGACGGCGAGACGCTCATCGTCAAAGACCTCAACCTGGATATTCGCAAAGGCGAATTCCTCACCCTGCTGGGGCCGTCCGGTTCCGGCAAGACCACCAGCCTGATGATGCTGGCCGGTTTCGAAACCCCCACCTCCGGCGAGATCCAGCTGGCCGGCCGCTCCATCAACAACGTCCCCCCGCACAAGCGCGACATCGGCATGGTGTTCCAGAACTATGCCCTGTTCCCGCACATGACCGTGGCGGAGAACCTGGCCTTCCCGCTTTCCGTGCGCGGCATGAGCAAGACCGACGTGGCCGAGCGCGTCAAGCGCGCGCTGTCCATGGTCCAGCTCGACGCCTTCGGCGGGCGCTACCCGGCGCAGCTCTCCGGCGGTCAGCAGCAGCGCGTGGCCCTGGCCCGGGCGCTGGTCTTCGAGCCGCAGCTGGTGCTGATGGACGAACCCCTGGGTGCGCTCGACAAGCAGCTGCGCGAGCACATGCAGATGGAGATCAAGCACATCCACCAGCGCCTGGGCGTGACCGTGGTCTACGTGACCCACGACCAGGGCGAGGCGCTGACCATGTCCGACCGCGTGGCGGTGTTCCACCAGGGCGAGATCCAGCAGATCGCCCCGCCCCACGAACTCTACGAACACCCGCGCAACTCCTTCGTGGCCAACTTCATCGGCGAGAACAACCGCATCGCCGGGCAACTGGCCAGCCACGAGGGCGAGCGCTGCGTGGTGACCCTGGCGCGTGGCGAGAAGGTCGAGGCGCTGGCGGTGAACGTCGGCCAGCCCGGCGACCCCGTCAGCCTGTCGATCCGCCCCGAGCGGGTGCGCCTGAACGGGCACAGCGAAAGCTGCGTGAACCGCTTCTCCGGCCGTGTGGCCGAGTTCATCTATCTTGGCGACCATGTGCGCATCCGCCTGGAGGTTTGCGGCCGCACCGATTTCTTCGTCAAGCAGCCGATCGCCGAGCTCGACCCTGCGCTGAGCGTGGGTGATGTGGTACCGCTGGGCTGGGCCGTGGAGCACGTGCGTGCCCTCGACCCGCTGTCGGCGGCCTGATTCGAAGAAAAACAAACCAGCACACTGTGGAGAGAAGAATAATGTCGAAGTCCCCGTTCCACCCGTCGAAGGCCGGCCTCAAGCTCGCCGCGCTGACCCTCGGCCTGGCTTGCGCCGCGCAGTCCATGGCGGCCACCGATCTGACCGTGATCTCCTTCGGCGGCGCCAACAAGGATGCCCAGACCAAGGCCTTCTACCAGCCCTTCGAGAAGGCCACCGGCAACAAGATCGTCGCCGGCGAGTACAACGGCGAGATGGCGAAGGTGAAGGCCATGGTCGACACCAACAGCGTGACCTGGGACCTGGTCGAGGTGGAATCGCCGGAGCTGGCCCGCGGCTGTGACGAAGGCATGTTCGAGGAAATCGACCCGGCCATCCTCGGCAAGGCCGAGGACTACGTCCCCGGCGCCGTGAGCAGCTGCGGCGTCGGCTTCTTCGTGTGGTCCACCGTGCTGGCCTACAACGCCGACAAGCTCAAGACCGCCCCCACCGGCTGGGCCGACTTCTGGGACCTGAAGAAGTACCCGGGCAAGCGCGGCCTGCGCAAGGGCGCCAAGTACACCCTGGAATTCGCCCTGATGGCCGACGGCGTCGCGCCCAAGGACGTGTACAAGGTGCTGGCCACCAAGGAAGGCCAGGACCGCGCCTTCAAGAAGCTCGACGAGATCAAGCCGAGCATCCAGTGGTGGGAAGCCGGCGCCCAGCCGCCGCAGTACCTCGCCTCCGGTGACGTGGTGATGAGCTCGGCCTACAACGGCCGCATCGCCTCGGTGCAGAAGGAAAGCAACCTGAAGGTCGTGTGGAACGGCGGCATCTACGACTTCGACGCCTGGGCCATCCCGAAAGGCGACAAGAAGAAGGAAGAGGCCCTGAAGTTCATCGCCTTCTCGGTCAAGCCCGAGCAGCAGAAGATCTACGCCGAGAACATCGCCTACGGCCCGGTGAACAAGAACACCGTGAACCTGCTGGACAAGGGCGTGCAGGCCAACATGCCGACCACCCCGGAAAACATCGCCAACCAGGTGGGCATGGACGTGACCTTCTGGGCCGACTACGGCGAGCAGCTGGAACAGCGCTTCAACGCCTGGGCCGCCAAGTAAGGCAGGCCCCGCCGCCCGCCCGGGCGGCAACCGCGGCAGCGATGCCACGGCCCGCAGGCCCTGCGGGCCGTTCCCGCCGGGAAAAGCTCCCGGTGCGGCGGCGCTCGCCGTGACACACCCGATACACCACACCTTGGCCGCCCTCGCGGGCGGCCCGTTTTACCGGAGTTCGCTATGGCCACCGCTGTGTCCTTGAACGAGGTCGCCGGCCCCACCCTGAAGCAGCGCCTGGCGCGTGCGGAGCGGATGAACCGCCTGAAATCCCAGGCGCTGGTCCTGCCGCTGCTGCTGTTCCTTCTGCTGACCTTCCTGGTGCCGATCGCCGCGCTGCTCTACAAGAGCGTGTACAACCCCGAAGTGGTCGGCTCGCTGCCCAAGACGGTCAACGCCATCACCACCTGGGACGGCAAGTCGCTGCCGCCGGACGCGGTCTACCAGGCCCTGAGCGAAGACCTCTACGCTGCGCGCAAGAACCAGACCATCGGTGACCTCTCCAAGCGCCTGAACATGGAACTGGCCGGCTACCGCAGCCTGATGGCCAAGACCGCCCGCGCCCTGCCGTTCAAGGAGCAACCGGCTTCCTACAAGGACGCCATGGAGACCATCGACGAGCGCTGGGGCGATCCGGCCTACTGGCAGGTGATCCGCCGCAACGCCAGCAGCATCACCCCCTATTACCTGCTCGCGGCCCTCGACCACCGCATCGACGACCTCGGCGAGCTGGCCCCGGCCACCCCGGACCAGTCCATCTACCTGGACATCTTCGCCCGCACCTTCTGGATGGGCGCGGTGATCACCGTCATCTGCCTGCTGCTGGCCTACCCGCTGGCCTACCTGCTGGCCAACCTGCCGACGCGCAAGAGCAACCTGCTGATGATCCTGGTGCTGCTGCCGTTCTGGACCTCCATCCTGGTGCGCGTCGCGGCCTGGATCGTGCTGCTGCAGTCCGGCGGGCTGATCAACGGCGCGCTGCTCAAGCTGGGCCTGATCGACCAGCCGCTGCAACTGGTGTTCAACCGCACCGGCGTGTACATCGCCATGGTGCACATCATGCTGCCGTTCATGATCCTGCCGATCTTCAGCGTGATGAAGAGCATCTCGCCCAGCTACATGCGCGCGGCCATCTCCCTGGGCAGCCACCCGTTCGGCGCCTTCTGGAAGGTCTACTTCCCGCAGACCGTGGCCGGCGTCGGGGCCGGTTGCCTGCTGGTGTTCATCCTGTCGATCGGCTACTACATCACCCCGGCCCTGCTGGGCAGCCCGAACGACCAGATGGTCAGCTACTTCGTCGCCTTCTACACCAACACCACCATCAACTGGGGTATGGCCACGGCCCTGGGCGGCCTGCTGCTGTTCGCCACCCTGGTGCTGTACGTGATCTACGGCTGGCTGGTGGGCGCGAGCCGCCTGCGCCTGAGCTGAGGAGAGAAAGACGATGCTGAGTCCCTACATGTCCCCGGTCGAGCGCGTGTGGTTCTACACCCTGCGCATCCTCTGCGGCCTGGTGCTGCTGTTCCTGGTGCTGCCGGTGCTGGTGATAGTGCCGCTGTCGTTCAACTCCGGCACCTTCCTGGTCTACCCGCTGCAGGGCTTCTCGCTGCGCTGGTACGCCGACTTCTTCCACAGCGCCGAATGGATGCGCTCGCTGACCAACAGCATGATCGTGGCCCCGGCGGCCACCTTCCTGGCGATGGTCTTCGGCACCCTGGCGTCGATCGGCCTGACCCGCGGCGAGTTCCGCGGCAAGGCCCTGGTGATGAGCCTGGTGATCTCGCCGATGGTGGTCCCGGTGGTGATCATCGGTGTGGCCGCCTACCTGTTCTTCGCCCCGCTAGGCCTGGGCAACAGCTACATCTCGCTGATCATCGTGCACGCGGTGCTGGGCGTGCCCTTCGTCATCATCACGGTGTCGGCGACCCTGCAGGGCTTCAACCAGAACCTGGTGCGCGCTGCCGCAAGCCTGGGCGCGCCGCCGCTGCTGACGTTCTTCAAGGTGACCCTGCCGCTGATCGCCCCCGGGGTGATCTCCGGCGCGCTGTTCGCCTTCGCCACCTCGTTCGACGAAGTGGTGGTGACGCTGTTCCTCGCCGGCCCCGAGCAGGCCACCCTGCCACGGCAGATGTTCAGCGGCATCCGGGAGAACCTCAGCCCGACCATCGCCGCCGCGGCGACCCTGCTGATCGGCTTCTCGGTCCTGCTGCTGCTGACCCTGGAATGGCTGCGCGGCCGCAGCGAGAAACTGCGTACCGCGCCCACCACCTGATCCGCCGCTCCTGCGCCGCAGGCGGGGACGGCTTTTCGTAGGATGGCGTTGAGCGAAGCGATACCCATCAGCGCAACCGCATGGGTTTCGCAAGCTCAACCCATCCTACGAAAAGCGCCTCGGCGCGGCCTGCAAGACCGCAGCTCCTACGGTTACAGGGAAGCACGGGCGTAGGAGCGGACTCCGTCCGCGATTGGATTCACCCGCCACGCCGGCTCCCCGGTGCCCCGGTCAGCGGCGGATAACCGCGAACGGTTATACGCCCTACGCCGATGTTGCTTCTCGTAGGATGGCGTTGAGCGAAGCGATACCCATCACTGCAACCGCATGGGTTTCGCAAGCTCAACCCATCCTACGAAAAGCGCCTCGGCGCAGCCTGCAAGACAGTTGCTCCTACAACCATCGCCTCGATCCCCCTCGCTCGCTCCGAGCGGCTACAATGCGCGCCATCCGTGATTCCGCCCACAGAGGTGCGCCATGCAACCCTACGCCATCGCCCCGTCGATTCTCTCCGCCGACTTCGCCCGCCTGGGCGAGGACGTGGACAAGGTGCTCGCCGCCGGCGCCGACATCGTCCACTTCGACGTGATGGACAACCACTACGTGCCGAACCTGACCATCGGCCCGATGGTCTGCTCGGCGCTGCGCAAGTACGGCGTCACCGCGCCCATCGACGTGCACCTGATGGTTTCCCCGGTGGACCGCATCATCGGCGACTTCATCGAGGCCGGCGCCACCTACATCACCTTCCACCCCGAAGCCAGCCAGCACATCGACCGCTCCCTGCAACTGATCAGGGACGGCGGCTGCAAGGCCGGCCTGGTGTTCAACCCGGCCACCTCGCTGGACGCGCTCAAGTACGTGATGGACAAGATCGACATGGTCCTCCTGATGAGCGTGAACCCCGGCTTCGGCGGGCAGAAGTTCATCCCCGGCACCCTCGACAAGCTGCGCGAGGCCCGCGCGCTGATCGACGCCTCCGGCCGCGACATCCGCCTGGAGATCGACGGCGGGGTGAACGTGAAGAACATCCGCGAGATCGCCGCGGCGGGCGCCGATACCTTCGTCGCCGGCTCGGCCATCTTCAACGCCCCCGACTACGCCGAGGTCATCCGCGCCATGCACGCCGAACTGGCGCAGGCCGGCAAGTGATGAGCGCTGCCCAAGCGCTGTTCGCCGGGCGCCTGCCGCGCCTGGTGATGTTCGACCTGGACGGCACCCTGGTGGACTCGGTGCCGGACCTGGCCGCCGCGGTGGACAAGGCCCTGCTCGGCATGGGCCGCGCGCCCGCCGGGCTGGAGCAGGTGCGCCACTGGGTCGGCAACGGCGCCCGGGTGCTGGTGCGCCGCGCCCTGGCCGGCGGCATCGAGCATGAAGGCGTCAGCGAGGAGGACACCGAGCGCGCCCTGGCGCTGTTCATGGACGCCTACGCCGACAGCCACGCGCTCACCGAGGTCTACCCCGGCGTGGTGGACACCCTGAAATGGCTGAAGAAACAGGGCGTGGAGCTGGCGCTGATCACCAACAAGCCCGAGCGCTTCGTCGCCCCGCTGCTGGACGAGATGGGCCTGGGCAAGTTCTTCCGCTGGATCGTCGGCGGCGACACCCTGCCGCAGCAGAAGCCCGACCCGGCCGCGCTGCTGTTCGTGATGAAGGCTGCCGGCGTTGCGCCCGGCGAGGCGCTGTTCGTCGGCGACTCGCGCAACGACGTGCTGGCCGCCAAGGCCGCCGGGGTGCGCAGCGTCGGCCTGACCTACGGCTACAACCACGGCCGGCCGATCGCCGAGGAGCAGCCGAGCCTGGTGCTGGACGACCTGCGCCAACTGCTGCCTTGCTTCGACCCGGGCAAAGCGATAGTGTTGCCGGACGACGGTTCCAACCCCGCCCATCGAGACTCCAACGTGCTGGACACGGCTCCCCGCAAACTCTGGATGAAAGTCATCAAGGCCCTGGCCCGCTGGCGCTGGCGCGCCTGATATTCCTCCGGCCGGACCTCCCGGCGCCCGTTTGCCACTGCCCGTTCCACCTCCTCGCACGAGACCGCTCATGAACCGCGACGCATTCCAGCGGCTGGCCGCCGAAGGCTACAACCGCATCCCCCTGACCTGCGAAACCCTCGCCGACTTCGACACCCCGCTGTCGATCTACCTGAAGCTCGCCGACGGCGCCAACAGCTACCTGCTGGAATCGGTGCAGGGCGGCGAGAAGTGGGGCCGCTACTCCATCATCGGCCTGCCGTGCCGCACCGTGCTGCGGGTGTACGGCCACAGCGTGAGCGTCAGCGTCGACGGCGTGGAAAGCGAGCGCTTCGACTGCGAGGACCCGCTGGCCTTCGTCGAGCAGTTCAAGGAGCGCTACCGCGTGCCGACCCTGCCGGGCCTGCCGCGCTTCAACGGCGGCCTGGTCGGCTACTTCGGCTACGACTGCGTGCGCTACGTCGAGCCGCGCCTGGCGCAGTGCCCGAACCCGGACCCGCTGGGCAACCCGGACATCCTGCTGATGGTCTCCGACGCCGTGGTCGTCTTCGACAACCTGGCCGGCAAGCTGCACGCCATCGTCCTCGCCGACCCGGCCGAGGCGGACGCCTACGACAAGGGCCAGGCGCGCCTGGAGGAACTGCTGCAGCGCCTGCGCCAGCCGATCACCCCGCGCCGGGGCCTGGACTTCGCCGCGGTCAACGCGCCCGAGCCGCAGTTCCGCGCCAGCTTCACCCGCGAGGACTACGAGCGCGCGGTGGACACCGTCAAGGAATACATCCTGGCCGGCGACTGCATGCAGGTGGTGCCCTCGCAGCGCATGTCCATCGACTTCAAGGCCGCGCCCATCGACCTGTACCGAGCGCTGCGCTGCTTCAACCCGACGCCCTACATGTACTTCTTCAACTTCGGCGACTTCCACGTGGTGGGCAGCTCGCCGGAAGTGCTGGTGCGGGTGGAGGACGGCGAGGTCACGGTGCGCCCGATCGCCGGCACCCGCCCGCGCGGCGCCACCGAGGAAGCCGACCGCGCCCTGGAGCAGGACCTGCTGTCCGACGCCAAGGAAATCGCCGAGCACCTGATGCTCATCGACCTGGGCCGCAACGACGTCGGCCGCGTGTCGCAGACCGGCTCGGTGAAGGTCACCGAGCAGATGGTCATCGAGCGCTACTCCAACGTCATGCACATCGTTTCCAACGTCAACGGCCAGCTCAAGCCCGAGCTCAGCGCCATGGACGCCCTGCGCGCGATCCTGCCAGCCGGCACCCTGTCCGGCGCGCCGAAGATCCGCGCCATGGAAATCATCGACGAGCTGGAGCCGGTCAAGCGCGGCGTCTACGGCGGCGCCGTGGGCTACCTGGCGTGGAACGGCAACATGGACACCGCCATCGCCATCCGCACCGCGGTGATCAAGAACGGCGAACTGCACGTGCAGGCCGGCGGCGGCATCGTCGCCGACTCGGTGCCGGCGCTGGAGTGGGAAGAAACCATCAACAAGCGCCGCGCCATGTTCCGCGCGGTGGCCCTGGCCGAACACACCGCGCGCCTCGAAGACTGAGCGCTGCTGCCGTAATGCAGAACGCCGTTTCCCCGGGAGGGGAAACGGCGTTTTCGTTGGTGCCCGCAGTTTTCCCGTAGGAGCGGACCTTGTCCGCGATGGTTGAGCCCGTGCCGGGCAATCGCGGATAAATCCGCTCAGGAAGCACGGCTTTTCGTAGGATGGCGTTGAGCGAAGCGATACCCATCACCGCGACAGCATGGGTATCGCAAGCTCAACCCATCCTACGGAGGGCACCTCGGCGCAAGACTGTTGCTCCTACGATGCGAGCGCGGCATTTCGCTCACCCCATCACCCCTGCTGCCCCGCCCGGCGCCGGGCCAGGGCGGCATCCGCCAGGCTGGCGCGCTGCTCGACGTAGGCCGCCAGGTGATCCACCGCCACGTACTGCATGGCCTTGTGGCTGTCGTCCAGGGTGGTCACCGGCAGGGCGATGCGTCCGCAGGCCAGGGCCTTGCCGAAGTTCTCCCGGTTGAGGTTGCGGAACCAGCGCTCGCGCACCTGCTCCAGGGGCACCAGCACGTCGCCGAAGATCTGGTAGACCAGCGCCACGGTTTCCTGACGTGGCGCCGGTTGGGTGTCGGAGTTCGACGGCAGCATGGCTTCCTCCTGCTTGCGGTTGTCGTTCGATGGAGGAAATATAGCTTTTGTTGTTTTTCCTGGCAATCGCCGTTCGCCCGGCTTTCCTTCGCGCAGAAGAAACCCCGCCGCGGCGGGGTTGGGGAAGGCTCAGCGAACCAGCGTGGGCGCTCGGCGATGGCGCACCGTCGACCACCAGAACACCCAGCCGATGATGCTCAGCTGGCTGGCCTGGATGGCCTGGGCGTCGTATTCCTCGTCGCCGTACTCGTCGCGGTTGAAGCTGCGCAGGCGGATGCCGCCGCCCGGCAGGCGGTAGAGGAACTTCACCCGCAGCATGCCCTCGTGCTCCAGGGCGTAGATCTCGCCGTCGGTGATGTGCGTCGTCGCCGTATCGATGCCGATGGTGGAGCCATCCATGATCAGCGGCTCCATGCTGTTGCCGGTGAGCTGGGCGCAGATGGCCGCGTCCGGGTCGACCCCGGCGGCGCGCAGGGTGGCGTAGGAGAAGCGCAGCTTGCGTCCCTCGATCTGGCGCACCGCGGTGCGCCCGGCGCCGGCGGACATTTCCACTTCCTTGTACAAGGGCAGTTCCACCTCGTCTTCGTCCAGCGGCGTGCTGCTATCCCAGGGGTGCAGCGGCTCCAGGCGCAGCGGGCTGCCGTCAGCCGGTGGCGTGGCGGCCTGCGGCGAGCCTTCGCCGGTGCCCAGCCAGACCGGCGAGACGCCCAGGGCCGCGGCGATCTCGATCAGCTTGCGGGTGCTCTGCGCCTTGCCGGCGGTCAGCTTGTGGATGGTGTTCTGCGAGACCCCGGCCGCTTCGGCGAGGCTCTCCTGCTTGAGGTTGCGCGTGGCCATGGCCTGCTTGAGGCGCTCGGCGAGCGTAGAGGGGCGGGCTGTGCTGTTCATGGCGGCACTCTACCGCCCGCTCCGGGGAAGTGTAAATAGCTTTGGTGTTGACGATAAATAGCTTTGGTTGTAGTTTTTCCTTCGCCGGCCTTCTGAAGGTTGTTTCCGAGCCGGCGGCGGACGCGATCCGACACGAGGGTGCCGGCGCTTCCGTCTTCCGCGGCAGGGAGGCCGTGGGTTGCCTGTGGCCCGTGCGTCACGGGGCAGGCTGACGGCGGAAGCGGGCGAGGAGCGCACCGCTTCCGCACGGCGAGTGGTGTCCACCTGGGCGCCACGCATCGACAAACAGCACGCGAATGACCTGGCAACGCGGCCGCAGGACGGCACGCGCAGGGCAGGTCGTCGCCCGGAGAAAAGCATGAACGCACCAGCGCAACACCACGGGGAGGTCGCCCATGGCTGATCTCGCCGACTACGCCAACGACCTGGCCCTGGAACGCCTCGACGCCCTGCTGGCGGCACGGCGCGGCAGCGAGCCGGAGCCCGCCGCCGCCGACTGCCAGGTCTGCGGCGAGCCCATCCCCGAGGCCCGCCGCCTGGCGGTGCCCGGCTGCAACCGCTGCCTGGACTGCCAGGCCCTGGACGAACTGGAACGACGCCGCTGAAGGCGCGGGAGGCAAACGTGATCAAGCCGATCGATGAAATGCTCAGGCTCTGGGCCGAGGAAATGCACAGCCCGGGCGTGGCCGGTGGCGGCTATGCCGGCGGCAACCTGCTGGCGCTGATGATCGCCAACAAGGGCGAGATGATCCGCGGCACCCGCGGCAGCCGGGTACTGCTCGACCGCGTCGCCGAGCTGGACCTGATCGTCAACGGCCTGCCCGAGCAGCAGAAGCAGGTGGTCAGCGAACACTACCTGAACCGCGACAGCGAACCCGAGCAGAAGTACCGCCACTGCCGCTGCAGCCGCAACACCTTCTACCTGCGCCTGCACGTGGCGCATCAGAGCATCCAGGCCCGCCTGCTGCGCCGCGTGGCCTGACCCCGCCAAGCCCGGCCCCCGCGCCGGGCTTGCTCCACCCATGCGCCGCTGCGCTATGCTCGCGGCCATGGACAGCACCTCCCTCACCCTGCGCCCCGCGAGCCCGGCCGATGCCGAGGCGATCCTGCGGATACTCGGCGAAACCTACGAAACCACCTGGAAACCCCAACTGACCGCCGAGGCGCGAGCGCGCTTCGAAGCGGCAGGGCGCACCCGCGCCTACGTCCAGGCGCGCCTCGGGCATTTCCACCTGGCCTGCCTGGGCGGCGAGGTTATCGGCCTGGTCGACTGGCGCGACGACTTCATCGATGCCCTGCACGTCTCGCCCCGCGCCCAACGCGCCGGCGCCGGCAGCGCCCTGCTGCGCTTCGCCGAACGGCGGATGGCCGCGGCCGGCCATGCGCAGGCGCGCCTGGAGACCGACACCTTCAACACTCAGAGCCGCGCCTTCTACGCCAGGCACGGCTACGCGGAAATCGACTTCTACTCCGATGAGGAATGGCACAGCGGCTTCACCACGGTGCTGCTGAGCAAGCCCCTGGGCTGAATCGCGGTGCATCGCCGGTGCGTTGCCGGTGCATTGCCCACCTATTGCGGTGCCAGGGCGGAAATGCCTTGTCCGGCCGGGAATCGGGGGGTACAAAGTCATCAATCTTGCAAAGGTGCGTCCCCAGGGAGCACCGCTGAAAACCTCGTCGAGCCCGGCCCCAGCGCCGGGCTTTTTCGTTTCCGCCGCCCGCTTCCGCGGCCTGCGGCCGTAATCCCCGGCTGGCTGATAGCCGCCGGTTCCGCCCGCCGGCGCGGGCGTTTGTCTTCAAGGTGAACCCATGGGCAATGAACCCGAGATGCCGCTGTGGGTATCGATCCTGCTGGCCGCCGTGGGCGGCGTCAGCGGCGAGATGTGGCGGGCCGACAAGGCCGGCCTGGGCGGCTGGGGGCTGCTGCGGCGCCTGGCGTTGCGCTCCGGCGCCTCGATCGTCTGCGGCGTGGCGGTGATGTTCCTGGCCCTGGCCTGCGGCGCCTCGCTGCTGCTCAGCGCCGCCGTCGGCAGCCTGACCGCGGCGGCCGGCGCCGAGATCGCCGTCGGCCTCTACGAACGCTGGGCGGCCCGCCGCCTGGGTGTCTGCCAATTGAGCGACAGCGACCACGAGCGTCGCTGAACGAATCCATCGGAAACAGGGAGGCGCCATGCCTGACCAGGAGTTGACCCTCGAAAGCCTGCTGGCCGCCGTCGAACAGCGGCTGCGCGCGGTACTGCCGGGGGCCGTGCAGATACTGCGCGGCCCACTGGGCACGGCCACCCCGCAGCTACCCGCGCTGCTGCTGGAATACGCCGCGCTGGCGCCGGGCCGCGACCCCGGCACCGGCGAGACGGCGCTGCTGTGCCGCCTGCAGGCACGCCTGCTGCTGCAGCGCGACGACGCCGAGGCGGAAGTGCTGGCGCTGCAGCTGGTCTCGCTGATCGCCGTCCTGCTGCGCGCGCAGACCTGGGACCTGCCGCTGGAGCCGGCCGGCTTCGTCCAGGCCCGGCCCGAGGCCAACGAGGCCTACCGCGTCTGGCTGCTGGAGTGGGACCAGCCGCTGCTGCTGGGCACGCCGGAATGGCCCTGGGAGGACCAGCCGCCGGGCTCGCTGCTGCTGGGCATCGAGCCGCAGACCGGCCCCGGCCACGAGGCCGACTACTTCGCCCCGGAGGACCTGGCATGAACCCGACCTACGTGAGCGCCGAGCACGACCGCATGCTCGCCTCGCTGATCGTGCCCTGCGTGGTGGTGGCCGTGGACCTGGCCGCCGCCAAGGTGCGGGTGCGCAATGGCGACTGGACCAGTGCCTGGGTCCGCTGGCACGCCCAGGGCGCAGGCCCGGCGCGGCACTGGCGGGCGCCGGGCATCGGCGAGCAGGGCGTATTGCTCAGCCCGTCCGGGGTGCTGGCCATGGGCACCTTCGTGCCCGGCCTGTACGGCGACGCCGGCGCCCCGGCGGACAGCCGCGACCACGTCGAGACCTGGCGCTTCGCCGACGGCGGCAGCCTGAGCTACGACTGGGCGGCGCACAGCTACAGCATCGAGCTGCCCAGCGGCAGCGTCACGGTGAAGGTGGGTGGGGCGCAGGTACTGGTCAGCGACGCTGCGGTCAGCGTCAAGGCCGGGCAGATCAGCCTGCAGGGCGAGGTGGCCATCCAGGGCAACCTGGCGGTGCAGGGCAACGTCACCAGCAGCGGCTCGATCATGGACACCACCGGCAACAGCAACCACCACACCCACTGAACCGCCACTTTCATCCACAGGCCCGCCACGTGCGGGCCTCTTCGTTTCTGGAGAACAGCATGGGCAAGCACAACCGCCCGCCACAGGGGAGGGCGCGGCCATGATCGGCATGGACAGGCGCAACGGCCAGCCCCTGGGCGGCCTGGCGCACCTGAAACAATCCATCGAGGACATCCTCGGCACGCCCCTGGGCAGCCGGCGCATGCGCCCGGAATACGGCAGCCAGCTGCGGCGCATGGTCGACCTGCCGCTCAGCGAAGGCTGGAAAAGCGCGGTGCAGGCCGAGGTCGCCCGTTCCCTCGGGCGCTGGGAGCCGCGCATCCGCCTGCAGTCGGTGAAGGTCAGCGTGGTGCTCGATGGCCGCGTCAGCCTGCTGTTGAGCGGGCTCTACCAGGGTGACGGTTTCCACCTGGAGGTGCAGGCATGAGCATCATCGACCTGTCGCAGCTGCCGCCACCGGATGTGGTGGAAAGCCTGGACTTCGAGAGCCTCTACCAGGAGCTGCTGGAAGCCTTCCGCGCGGCCATGGGCGAAGGCTGGGACGCCGCGCTGGAGTCCGACCCGGTGGTCAAGCTGCTGGAGCTGGCGGCCTACCGCGAGCTGCTGCTGCGCGCCCGCATCAACGACGCCGCGCGGGCAGTGATGCTCGCCTACGCCACGGGCAGCGACCTCGAGCAACTGGCCGCCGGCTACAACGTGGCGCGCCTGGTGATCCAGCCCGCCGATCCGTCGGCGGTGCCGCCGCTGGAGGCTGTGCTGGAGAGCGACGACTCGCTGCGCAACCGCACCCAGCTGGCCTTCGACCAACTCTCGGTGGCCGGGCCGCGGAATGCCTACGTGGCCTTCGCGCTGGGCGCCGACGGGCGCATCGCCGATGTCTCGGCGATCAGCCCCGCGCCCTGCGAGGCGCTGATCAGCGTGCTGTCCCGCGAAGGCGATGGCAGTGCTGCCGAGGACATCCTCGAAGCGGTGCGCCTGGCGCTGTCCGACGAGGACGTACGGCCGGTGGGCGACCGCGTCACCGTGCAGTCGGCGAGCATCGTCGACTACCGGGTGGAGGGGGTGCTCTACATCTACCCGGGGCCCGAGGCCGAGCTGATCCGCCAGGCGGCGGAAGCCTCGCTGCAAGGCTACATCGCCACCCAGCGCCGGCTCGGCCGCGACATCCGCCGCTCGGCGCTGTTCGCCGCGCTGCACGTGGAGGGCGTACAGCGCGTGGAGCTGGCGCAACCGGCCGCCGACGTGGTGCTGGACGCCACCCGGGCCGCCTATTGCACCGGCTACGCCATCAGCGTGGGAGGCTCCGATGAGTAGCCGGCTGCTGCCCAGCAACGCCACGCCGCTGGAACGGGCGCTGGCCGACGTGCAGGTGAGCGATCTGCCGATCCCGCTGCGCGAGCTGATGGACCCACAGCGCTGCCCGCTGGCGCTGCTGCCCTACCTGGCCTGGGCCTGGTCGGTGGACCGCTGGGACCCGGACTGGGCCGAGCCGGTGAAGCGCAAGGCTATTGCCGCGGCGTTCCGCATCCACCAGCACAAGGGCACCATCGCCGCGTTGCGCCGGG
Organism: Pseudomonas sp. M1; assembly: GCF_022760135.1. Classification (NCBI taxonomy): domain Bacteria; kingdom Pseudomonadati; phylum Pseudomonadota; class Gammaproteobacteria; order Pseudomonadales; family Pseudomonadaceae; genus Pseudomonas; species Pseudomonas sp. M1. The sequence goes on along the minus strand of NZ_CP094343.1, from coordinate 6,120,403 downwards.
TGATCGAGCCGCTGGGCTACCTGATCGAAGTGATCGAGTGGTGGCAGGGCACGCCCATGGGCGCGCCGGGCACCTTTCGCCTGCGCATCGGCGTGCTCGACAGCGGCATCAGCGAAGCCATGTACCAGGAGGTGGAGCGCCTGATCGACGACGCGAAGCCGCTGACCCGCCACCTCATCGGGCTGGACATCAGCCTGGAAACCCAGGGGCCGGTCTACATCGGCTCCGGCCAATACGACGGCGACATCACCACCGTCTACCCCTATCTCCCGGACGTCATCGAGACCCGCGGCGGCTACGGCCTGCCCGGCCGGGAACACACCATCGACCAACTGAGCGTCTACCCATGGCCGTGACCTACTACGCACTCCTGACCACCGTCGGTGCCGGCAAGCTGGCGAATGCCACCGCGCTGGGCACCACCCTGAAAATCACCCAGCTGGCCGTCGGCGACGGCGGCGGCAGCGTCCCGACCCCGGACGCCAGCCGCACCGCGCTGGTCAACGAAGTCCGCCGCGCGCCGCTGAACCAACTGAGCGTCGACCCGGCCAACGCCGCGCAGATTATCGCCGAGCAGGTCATCCCCGAGGACGTCGGCGGCTGGTGGATCCGCGAGATGGGCCTGTACGACGAGGCCGGCGCACTGATCGCCTACGCCAACTGCGCGCCGTCCTACAAGCCGCAACTGGCCGAAGGCAGCGGCCGCACCCAGACCGTGCGCATGGTGCTGATCGTCAGCAACACCGCTTCGGTGGAGCTGAAGATCGATCCGAGCGTGGTGCTTGCCACCCGGCAATATGTCGATGACAGGGTTGCAGCCGAGTTGGGCAAGCTCGACTACAAGCAGTCCGCACGTTACGCCACGACCGGCAACATCAACTTGAGTGGCCTGGCCACCCAGGCCGGCGGCGACTGGCCGGCCGCGCTCACCGCCGGGGACCGGGTGCTGGTGAAGCACCAGGCCACCGCCAGCCAGAACGGCCTGTACGTCGCTGCGGCGGGCGCCTGGGCCCGCGCTGTCGATGCCGACAACAACGCCGAGGTCACGCCGGGGATGGTCGTGGTGATTGAGTCCGGCACCTTGCTGGCCGACACGATCTGGCAGCTCGTCACCGATGCTCCTATCGTCGTGGGCACCACCGCGCTGACGTTCCGCGATATCACCGATGGCCTGGCGCGCCTGCAGTCGCCGGCATTCACTGGTAACCCTACGGCGCCGACCTCGGCGCAGTTCGCCAATGACGCATCGTTGGCAACGACAGCATTTGTTCAAAACGCATTGGGAAACCTGTCGGGCACTACAATTATCAGCGGCAGTACCACTCTGACCGCCGCCCATATGGGTAGGCTGGTGCAAGTTGACTCAGTATCAAGCACTGATATCACTCTGCCCCTTAGCTCTGCTTGCCCTGACGGGACGCTGATCTGGATTCGTAACGTCGGCATCGGCCTTGTCACCATTAAAAAACAAGGATCGGACGTCATCGGCTACAACGCGGGCACCGATTCTGTTTTGGGCCTACCCGTATTGGGTAACGGCGACGTGATGGTGTTGGAGTCGTCGGGCTCCGGAGCCTGGCGTTGTATCGAAGGCTCGGCGCTGCTGAAGTATCAAGCAGTATTCGGTGCAAGCCTTTCCTCCAGCGGCTACCAGAAGTTCCCAAGCGGTCTGATCATCCAGTGGGGGCGTGGATCAATCGCCGGCGGTGGTGCGAACAGCGCGACAGTTACCTTCCCTCTAGCTTTTCCTAATGGCGCATTTGCAGGGTTGGCTGCATCCAGCAATAACCTGGCTCCATCTATGCACATGGACGGCACCCCAAACTCCCGCAGTCAGATGACAGTGCGCTCCAGCGCTAATACTGGCGCTGGCGCTGTTGCCTTCAGCTATATCGTCTTCGGTTATTGAGGATCGCCAAGTATGTTTTATTCCCCCTCAACTGGCGGTTTCTATATCGCCGACATCCATGGTGACGCTATCCCTGGCGATGCCATCGAGATCACACAGGAAGAGCATGCCGCGCTGCTGGATGACCAGGCTTCCGGCAAGACTATTGTCGCGGGCCCGGATGGACGCCCCCTGGTCCTGGGCACATCAACCGACTATTTGGCCGTAATCGCTGCGCGCCGCTACCAAGCCGAAACCGCTGGTATCACCGTCAACGGCACCGATGTGCCGACGGCCCGCGACAGCCAAGCCCTGGTCACCGCCGCCATGTTGGCGGCCGTGCTCGATCCGAACTACACCTGTCGCTGGAAAACTACCGAGGGCTTCGTCACCCTAGATGCCCAAGCACTCATTGCGATGGCCAGCGCCATGCGTGCCCACGTCCAAGCCTGCTTCGACCGCGAAGCCGAGCTCCTGGCCCATCTGGAAGCTGGCACCTTCGAGGAATCCATGCTCGACCAGGGCTGGCCCGCCTGAGCCAACGCCTACCGCAATCCAGCCCACCGCACCCGCGGCCCGGGCCAACCAAGCAACCGCCTACCGGCGGTTTTTTTTATGTCTGGAGAAAACCCTATGAGCTTCTTTCACGGCGTTACCGTGACCAACGTCGACGTCGGCGCGCGCACCATCGCACGGCCGTCGTCCTCGATCATCGGCCTGGTGGATACTTTCACCCCGGGCGCTCCGGCCAGCGCCGAGCCCGACGTGCCGGTGCTGCTGACCAGCCTGCGCGAGGCGGCCGCCGCCTTCGGCGTGGGCTCGGCAATCTACAAGGCCTGCACCGCCATCTTCACCCAGGCCTCCGCCGTGGTCGTCGCGGTCGGTGTGGCCGAGGTCGAGGACCCGGCGCAGCTGACCTCGGCGATAATCGGCAGCGTCACCGAGTCCGGCCAGCGCACCGGCCTGCAGGCGCTGCTCGACGGCAAGTCGCGCTTCAACGCCCAGCCGCGCCTGCTGGTGGCGCCGCAGCATTCCGCCACCGAGGCCGTGGCCACCGCCATGGACGCCCTGGCCGGCAAGCTGCGCGCCATCGCCATCGTCGACGGGCCGAACAGCACCGACGAGGCGGCCATCGCCTATGCCGGCGAGTTCGGCAGCAAGCGCGTGTACCTGGTCGACCCCGGCGTGCAGTACTGGGACACCGAGGCCAGCGCCACCGCCGACGCCCCGGCCTCGGCCTACGCCGCCGGGCTGTTCGCCTGGACCGACGCCGAGTACGGCTTCTGGTCCTCGCCGTCGAACAAGGTGTTCACCGGCATCACCGGCACCACCCGCCCGGTGGAGTTCCTCGACGGCGACGCGACCTGCCGCGCCAACCTGCTGAACAACGCCAACGTCACCACCATCATCCGCGACGACGGCTACCGCCTGTGGGGCAACCGAACCCTGTCCAGCGACCCGAAGTGGGCCTTCGTGACCCGCGTGCGCACCCTCGACATGGTGATGGACGCCATCCTCGCCGGGCACAAGTGGGCGGTCGACCGCGGCATCACCAAGACCTACGTCAAGGACGTCACCGAGGGCCTGCGCGCCTTCATGCGCGACCTGAAGAACCAGGGCGCGGTGATCGACTTCGAGGTCTACGCCGACGCGGAACTCAACACCGCCAGCCAACTGGCCCAGGGCAAGGTGTACTGGAACATCCGCTTCACCGACGTGCCGCCCGCCGAAAACCCCAACTTCCGTGTGGAAGTCACCGACCAGTGGCTCACCGAAGTCCTCGACGCCTAAGGAGCAACACCCATGATTCCGCAAACCCTGAGCAACACCAACCTGTTCGTCGACGGCGTCAGCTTCGCCGGTGACGTGCCGTCGCTGACCCTGCCCAAGCTGAGCATCAAGACCCAGGACTACCAGGCCGGCGGCATGGATGCGCCCATCGCCCTGGACATGGGCCTGGAGAAGATGGAAGCGAAGTTCTCCACCAACGGCGCCCGGCGCGAGGCGCTGAACTTCTTCGGCCTGGCCGACCAGAGCGGCTTCAACGGCGTGTTCCGCGGCTCCTTCAAGGGCCAGAAGGGCGACGCCGTGCCGGTGATCGCCACCGTCCGCGGCATGCTCCAGGAAGTCGACCCGGGCGACTGGAAGGTCGGCGAGCTGGCCGAGTTCAAGTTCAACGTGGTGGTCAGCTACTACAAGCTGGAGGTCGACGGCCGCGAGGTCTTCGAGATCGACCCGCTGAACTCGGTGCGCCGCATCAATGGCGTCGACCAACTGGCCGCGCTGCGCGGCCACCTCGGCCTGTGAGGTGCGCGCCATGACCCAAGCACAACCGGCCTGGCTCAGCCTGGGCGCCGACGCCGCCACCGTGCGCCTGTCGCGCCCGGCGCAATGCAACGGCGTCAGCGTCGACAGCCTGACCCTGCGCGCGCCCACGGTGCGCGACATCCGCCTGGCCACCCGCGTCGGCGGCGATGCGGAGGAGCGCGAGCTGCAACTGTTCGCCTCCCTCGCCCAGGTCAGCGCCCAGGACCTGGAGGGGCTCAAGCTCAGCGACTACCAGCGGCTGCAGAACGCCTACTTTCGCCTGGTGCGCGAAGACGGCGACGAGCCCGGCGCGGATGCGTGAGCTGGCGCGGCGCCTGGCCCGCGAACTGGGTTTCGGCGCCGCCGACCTCGACGGCATGAGCCAGGGCGAACTGCTCTGGTGGCTGGGCGAGGACGCTGCCTGAGGGCGCGGGAGCGGCGTGCATGCGCCGCTCCCGCCTTTGATGGATGGAATGAGCGATGAGCGAGAAACAGAAGATCAGCATCGTGCTCGGCGGGGTGCTCGACGCCAGTTTCGGGGCGGTCGTGGCGGACGCCAAGGCGCGTGTGGAAGCGCTCCGGCGTGGCAGCGAGCGTGCCTTCGACCTCCAGGGCCTGGTGGGTGAAACCCGCGACCTGCAGGCGGAATACCTGCGCCTGCAGCGCATCGGCGACGCCCAGGCGGGCACGACCCTGCGGGCACTGGAAGGCAACCTGGCGCTGCTCAAGCGGCACGGCCTGGAGGTGGGCAACCTGTCGAAGCTGTATGAGCGCCTGGGCCGCAGTGTGCGTGGCAGCGAACTCAGGGCCCGGGGCTGGGAGCAACTGGAGAGCGCCGGCCGCCGCTTCGGCGAGCTGGGCAGGTTCGGCAGCGCCATGGGCGTGCCCATCGGTATCGCCGCGGATTACCAGGAACGCATCCGCGCCCTGGCGATCCGTGGCGGTATCGCCGACACCGCGCAGGAACGGCAACTGTCGCAACGGGTGCAGGAAAGCGCGCAAGGCAGCGGGATGAGCCGGGACGACAGCGCGAGCCTGCTCGCTGCGCTGATGGACAGCGGCATGCGGCAGCAGGATGCCCAGGCGCTCCTGCCGTTGGCGGCGAAATTCGCCCGCAGCCAGGGCGCCGGGCTCGCCGACACCGCGGCGCTGCCGCGCAGCCTGCAGGTGAAGGCCGGGCTCGATACTCCCGTCGAGCTGGCGAAGACGCTGGACTCCCTGGCCTTCCTCGGCCAGCAGGGCGAGTTCGAGACGGCGGACCTGGCGCGCCACCTGCCGGAACTGTTGTCCAGGGCGCGCCCGCGAAAGGGGCAGGGCAGCGAGGCCGTCGTCCGCCTGGGGGCCATGCTGGAACTGCAGATGCGCAAGAGCGGTTCGCCCGAAGAGGCAGCCGAAAGGGTGAGCAAAGGGCTCAAGGGCCTGCTGCCGGCCTCGGGCGGCGGGAAGGAGTTGCAGCACCTGCAAGCGCAAGCCTTGAAGGCCAGCGGAGTGGTCGACAGCCTTCTTCTCCAGCGCAATGACACGACCTCGGCCCGCATCGGTGCGGCGCGGGCATCCAGCGAGACGCTGTTGGGAACCGTCGGCGATGCGCTCGTGCCTTACGTGGACCCTGCGCTGGAGGTGGGCTCCGAGGCTTTCCGCCGTGGGACGCAGCTGGTCAACGAGAACCCCGGCGTGGTGGCTTCGGCTGTGGGGCTGTTCGGTGCCTACAAGGGGGGCCGGGCGCTGTTCGATGCGGGGCGCGGCGCCGTGAACCTGGCGCGGGGCGGCCTGCTCGGTGCGAGAGCCGGGAAGCTGCCGGAGATCGCGCTGCGCACAGGCAACACGGTGAGTGGAGTGCCCGCCGTGCTCGACGCGGCCGGCAAGGGCGGCGCGCAACTGGCCCGCGGCGGTCGCCTGCTGCTGCGCGGTGCCGTACCGCTGAGTGCTGGGCTGGCTGTGCTGGGTGCCGTGCAGACCTATGCCAGCGACGGCTCAGCGCAGCAGAAGGGCGAAGGCTATGGCGGTGCCGCCGGCGCCCTGGTGGGAACCGCGCTGGGCGCTGCCGTGGGCTCGATAGTCCCGGTGGTGGGCACGGCCATCGGCGGTGCGCTCGGCGGCTTGCTGGGCGAGAAGCTGGGCGAGAAGCTGGGCGGCTGGGGCGGTGGCAGGCTCGGCGCCTGGCTGGGCAAGGAGAGTGCAGCGGCGAAGGCCGAGGCCGCCAGTGCGCCCGAAGCGAAGCTGCCTCCCGCCCCACCAGCGATACCCCCGGTGCAGAACTGGCACTTCTCCCCGCAGATCACCCTGAACGTCGGCGGCGGCCTGTTCGAGCCGCGCCTGCTGGCCGAGCAACTGCTGCCACAGCTGCGCCGGCTGCTCGACGAATTCAATAGCCGCCAGCGCAACGACAGCCTGTTCGACCTGCCGAGGCTCTGAACGGCGACATGACGAATGAGGAGCCAGCATGGCTTACATGGAGCAACTACAGGCCGGCCTGCGGTCCATCGGCCAGGCCATAGAGGCCGGCCGCCGCGAGCTGAAGGGCACGGTCGATCCACTGGACCAGGCCATCGGCGAGCTGCAGGACGCCAGCGGCCAGCTGGAGAAACTGCTGGGCCTGCCGTCCGGCGTGTCGGCGCAACTGCAGCGCGTGATGCGCGGCATCGACCAGGCCAATGCGCGGCTGGACAAGGTGGTGGCCGTCTATTCGAAGGCCGAGCGCGCCGTGCAGCGGGTGGACGAGCGCCTCGACGCGCTGGGCCGGCAGGCGGCGCGGGCCGGTCAGGCGATCAACCGCATCGCCGGGGCGATCAGCCCGAAGCTGGCCAACATCATCCCCAGCGAGCTGCTGGCGCCGCTGACCACGCCGGCGGCGGAAGCGGTCAAGCCGCAGCCCCACCTGCTGGTGATGCGGCCGCTGGCGCCGAACGCCACGCCTTTCTACTTCAACCTGTCCACCGCGGCCTTCGACAAGCTGGTGCGCGACACCCAGTACAGCTGGGTGCCCCAGGCGCGTCTGGACCGGCGCCCGGCCCTGCAGTCGCCGGGGCAGGGCGCGGAGACGCTGAGCCTCAGCGGCACCATCGCCACCCTGCTGGGCGCCGGCGTCGGCCAGTTGCAGAAGCTGCGCGACATCGCCGCGCGCCGCGAGCCGCTGAGCCTGAGCAGCTGGTCCGGCCAGCTGCTGGGCAACTGGTGCATCACCCGCATCGGCGAGAACCAATCCAGCCTGCTGAGCGACGGCGTGCCGCGCAGCCAGGCCTTCACCCTGGAGTTCACCCGCTATGGCGACGATCTGTAGAACCGCGGACGGCGACTGCCTGGACAGCCTCTGCCAGTACCACTACGGGCACCTGCTGGGCAGCGTGGAAGCCGTCCTCGAAGCCAACCCCGGCCTGGCCGACGAGCCCCAGCCGCTGCGCGCCGGGCTGCTGATCCGCCTGCCCGAGTTGCCGCCCCCCAGCGATCCCCGGGTACGCCTGTGGGACTGACCCCCGACCCCGCTCCGGCGGGGTCTTTCATTTCCGGAGGCCCGAAGTGCGCCCGACCTTCCGTCTGCTCGCCAACGGCAGCGACATCACCCACCTGCTCAGCGACCGTCTGCTCAGCCTGGTCCTGACCGACAAGCCGGGCCTGGAGTCCGACACCTTCGAGCTGGTCCTCGACGACCGCGACGGCGCCATTGCGCTACCCGCGCGCGGCGCCTGGCTGGACCTGTTCCTCGGCTACGCCGGGGAGGAACTGGCGCCCATGGGCCGCTACCGGGTGGATGCGCTCCGCTTCGACGGGCCGCCCCGCCGGCTGACCCTGAGCGGCCGCGCCGGCGACATGCACGGCGAGGGCAAAAGCACCCGCTGCGCCGCCTGGGAGAACGCCAGCCTGGCGCGGATCGTCTTCGACCTGGCCGCGCGCAACCACTGGAGCGCGCGCTGCCCGGTGCAGGTGAACGTCGCCCGCGCGGAGCAGTTGAACGAATCGGACTTCAATTTCATCACCCGCCTGGCCCGCCAGCACGACTGCACCGCCAAGCTGGCCGACGGCCTGTTGCTGGTGCTGCCGCGCCAGGCCGGGGAGAGCGCTTCCGGGCGCACCATCGCGCCGCTGGAGTTGATGCCGGGCGATGTCGGTTCCTTCGACCTGCGCCTCGACGACCGCACCGTCTACCGCCGGGTGAAGACCTGCTACCAGGACCCGGCCAGCGGCGCCATGCGCCAGGTGGCGCTGGAAAACCCGAAGGCGCCGGAGGACGTCGGCGCCGAGTTCGTCGACCGCCATCCCTACCCGGACCGCGGCGCCGCCGAGCAGGCGGCCAGGGCGCGGCTGGCCGACTTCAACCGCGGCAGCGCCTTCGTGCGTCTGCAGATGCCCGGGCGCAGCGACCTGTTCGCCGAGCGCAGCGTGCGGCTGAGCGGCTTCAAGGACGGCCTGGACGGCGAGTTCCTCACCGACTCGGTGGAACAGCGCCTGGATGCCGGCGGCTGGAGCACCACCATCACCTGCAACGGCGGCGCCCAGGGCAAGGCCGATGCCGCGGGTGGCAAGGGGCGCAGCTGAAGGAGGGCCGCATGGAGATCACCGACCAACAACTGCTGCAGCTGTTTCCCCGGGCCGGCCAGGTCCTGCCCTGGCTGGTGCCGGCGATGCGTGCCCACGGGGTTGACCGAGCGCCGCGCGCCGCCGCTTTCCTCGCCCAGGTCGGCCACGAGAGCGCCGGGCTGACGCGCCTGGTGGAAAACCTCGCCTACAGCGCCCAGGGCCTGGCGGACACTTGGCCGCGGCGCTTCCGCAACGCCGCCGGCAAGCCCACCGCGCTGGCTTGCCGACTGGCCTACCAGCCCCAGGCCATCGCCAACTGCGCCTACGCCGGGCGCAACGGCAATGGCGACGAGGCCTCCGGCGATGGCTGGCGCTACCGTGGCCGTGGCCTGCTGCAGATCACCGGCCGGGCCAACTATCGGCGCGTCGGCATGGCGCTCGGCCAGGCCTTCGAGGCCCACCCGGAGTCGCTCGCCGAACCGCGCTGGGCCTGCGAGTCGGCGGCCTGGTGGTGGGCGGCCGAGGGCCTGAACGAACTGGCCGACGCCGGCCGTTTCGAGGACATCACCCGGCGCATCAACGGTGGCCTCAATGGCCTGGCCGAGCGCCAGAAACTGTGGCGACGGGCGCAGGAGGTGCTGGGATGAGCCTGTACCGGAAGCTCGCCGTCGTCCTGCTCCTGATCGGCCTCGGCGTTGCCGTGGGCGCCTGGCTCGCGGCCCGGCACCTGCGTCCGCAACTGGACGCCGCCCGCGTCGAGAGCGCGCTCTGTGCCCAGGGCCGCAGCACGTTGCACGCCCAATTGACCGAGCAGAACCGCCGCCTGGATGAACTGGCGCTCGCCGCGCGGAAGCGCGAGATCGACGCCGCGCAGGCGCTGCGGGCGGCCCAGGTGCAGGCGGATGCCCACGAGGCGGCCGCCCAGCGCCTGCTGGCGGGGCACAGCGACGGCGAGGACTGCGCCGCTGCGCGCCAGCTCATCGACCAGGAGCTGGCGCCATGAAAGTTCTTCTCCTCGTGGGCCTGCCGCTGCTGGCGGCCTGCACCGCCGCGGCGCCAACCCAACCGGCCGCGCTTGAAGTGCGGGTGCCGGTCGCCATTCCCTGCCGGGCGCCGGCCGTCCCCATGCCGGTGTTCGCCACTTCCCTCCTGCATCCTTCCGACTCGCTGCAGACCAAGGTCCGCGCACTGCTCGCCGAGCGCCAGCAGCACCTGGGCTACGAGGCCCGCCTGCGCGCCGCGCTGGACGCCTGCCGCTAGCCGCCCGCCGGCTCCCGGCGCCGCGCGGGCCCGTGCGGCTTGCGTTGCCGGGCGGCCATCGGCTACTGTTCGGCAATCATCTGGCGAGATCGCTACCGTGATTCACCGCAACAGCATCCTCATCTCCCTCCTCAAGGCATTCGCCCGCTGGCGCTGGCGCGCCTGATTCCTTCTTTCCCGGCCCTCGCGCCGGTCCCTTCCCCGCGTTCGTCCCCCCATCCGCTGGCATAATGGCCAGGTCCTGCCCAGGCCGCCCCGGGTGCGCCGGCGACGCGAACCGAAAGCAGTGCAATCATTGAGGTCCGAGCAGACATGCTGCTGATGATCGATAACTACGACTCCTTCACCTACAACCTGGTGCAGTACTTCGCCGAGTTGAAGGCCGACATCCACGTCATTCGCAACGACGAGCTGAGCGTCGACGAGATCGCCGCGCTGAACCCCGAGCGCATCGTGCTCTCCCCCGGGCCCTGCACCCCCAACGAGGCGGGTGTGTCGCTGGAGGTGATCCGGCGTTTCTCCGGCAAGCTGCCGCTGCTGGGCGTTTGCCTGGGGCACCAGTCCATCGGCCAGGCCTTCGGCGGCGACGTGGTGCGCGCGCGCCAGGTCATGCACGGCAAGACCAGCCCGGTGTTCCACACCGACCAGGGCGTGTTCGCCGGCCTGAACAACCCGTTGACGCAGACGCGCTACCACTCCCTGGTGGTCAAGCGCGAAACCCTGCCCGAGTGCCTGGAGATCACCGCCTGGACCGCCCACGACGACGGCTCCGTGGACGAGATCATGGGCCTGCGCCACAAGACGCTGAACGTCGAGGGCGTGCAGTTCCACCCCGAGTCCATACTTTCCGAGCAGGGCCACGAAATGCTGGCCAACTTCCTCAAGCAGCAGGGCGGAGTGCGCGCATGAACATCAGGGAAGCCCTCGACCGCGTGGTCAACCAGCTCGACCTTTCCACCGAGGAAATGCAGGCGGTCATGCGCGAGATCATGACCGGCCAGTGCACCGACGCGCAGATCGGCGCCTTCCTCATGGGCATGCGCATGAAGAGCGAGACCATCGACGAGATCGTCGGAGCGGTCTCGGTGATGCGTGAGCTGGCCGACGGCGTGAATCTGCAGAGCCTGGACCGCGTGGTCGACGTGGTCGGCACCGGCGGCGACGGCGCCAACATCTTCAACGTGTCCTCGGCCTCGGCCTTCGTGGTCGCCGCCGCCGGGGGCAAGGTGGCCAAGCACGGCAACCGCGCCGTGTCCGGCAAGAGCGGCAGCGCCGACCTGCTGGAAGCCGCCGGCATCTACCTGGACCTGAAGTCCGAGCAGGTGGCCCGCTGCATCGAGAGCGTCGGCGTGGGTTTCATGTTCGCCCAGGTCCACCACAAGGCCATGCGCTACGCCGCGGGCCCGCGGCGTGAGCTGGGCCTGCGCACCCTGTTCAACATGCTCGGCCCGCTGACCAACCCGGCGGGCGTGCGCCACCAGGTGGTCGGCGTGTTCAACCAGGCGCTGTGCCGGCCGCTGGCCGAGGTGCTCAAGCGCCTGGGCAGCGAGCACGTGCTGGTGGTGCATTCGCGCGATGGCCTGGACGAGTTCAGTCTGGCCGCCGCCACCCACGTCGCAGAACTCAAGGACGGCGAGGTGCGCGAGTACGAAGTGAAGCCGGAAGACTTCGGCATCCGCAGCCAGACGCTGATCGGCCTCACCGTCGACAGCCCGCAGCAGTCCCTGGAGCTGATCCGCGACGCCCTCGGCCGGCGCAGGACCGAGGCCGGGCAGAAGGCCGCCGAGCTGATCGTGCTCAACGCCGGCGCCGCGCTCTACGCCGCTGACCTCGCCAGCACGCTGCACGAGGGCATGCACCTGGCCCACGATGCCCTGCACACCGGCCTGGCCCGGGAAAAAATGGACGAATTGGCTGCCTTTACCGCCGTTTACCGAGAGGAGAATGCACAGTGACTGTGCCCACGGTTCTGCAGAAGATTCTGGCCCGCAAGGCCGAGGAAGTCGCCGAGCGCCGCGCGCACGTTTCCTTCGCCGAGTTGGAGCAGCGCGCCCGCGCCGCCGACGCCCCGCGCGGCTTCGCCGCGGCGCTGCTGGCGCAGGCCCAGCGCAAGCAGCCGGCGGTGATCGCCGAGGTGAAGAAGGCCTCGCCGAGCAAGGGCATCCTGCGCGAGAACTTCTCGCCCGCGGACATCGCCCGCAGCTACCAGGAAGGCGGGGCCACCTGCCTCTCGGTGCTGACCGACATCGACTACTTCATGGGCGCCGACGCCTACCTGCAGGAAGCCCGCGCCGCCTGCGCGCTGCCGGTGATCCGCAAGGATTTCATGATCGACCCCTACCAGGTGGTCGAGGCCCGCGCCATCGGCGCCGACTGCATCCTGCTGATCGTCTCCGCGCTGGATGACGCGCGCATGGCCGAACTGGCCGCGGTGGCCAAGGAGCAGCAGCTCGACGTACTGGTCGAGGTGCACGACGGCGACGAGCTGGAGCGTGCGCTGAAGACCCTGGACACCCCGCTGATCGGCATCAACAACCGCAACCTGCATACCTTCGAGGTGAGCCTGGATACCACCCTCGACCTGCTGCCGGAGATTCCGCGCGATCGCCTGGTGGTGACCGAGAGCGGCATCCTCAACCGTGCCGACATCGAGCTGATGGAGGTCAACGAGGTGTATGCGTTCCTGGTCGGCGAGGCGTTCATGCGTGCCGATGATCCGGGTGTCGAGCTCAAGCGGCTGTTCTTCCCCGAGCGCCGTAGTGCTGTGCTGGGCGCCGATCCGGATTGAGTTTGTAGGGAGGCGCAATCAGGAAGGCTGGCATTGTTGTAGAGGGGTCAGCAAAGGTGTTCGCCTTTGCCTCCGATCCCTCTCCATGTGCGCCCCGTCCTGACGGGAGATGGGGCGTTCCGTCCGGCGTGGCCGAGGAGTCCAATCGCGGACAAAGTCCGCTCCTACCGCATGAGCGAGCATGGCTTTTCGTAGGATGGCGTTGAGCGAAGCGATACCCATCAGCGCAACCGCATGGGTTTCGCAAGCTCAACCCATCCTACGAAAAACGCCTCGGCGCAGACAGTTGCTCCTACGCCCGAGCCTCCCTACGTTCTGCGCCCCACTCCGCAGGCGAAGCCGCGCCACGGGAATAGCTGGAAGAGCGCCGTTCCCCCATGGAGGCAAGCGGCGCTCTTGCTGCCGAAGTTCAGCGGGTGCCGAACACCACCATGGTCTTGCCCTTCACATGCACCAGACCCTGCTCCTCCAGGCTCTTCAGCACGCGGCCGACCATTTCCCGGGAGCAGCCAACGATACGGCCGATCTCCTGGCGGGTGATCTTGATCTGCATGCCGTCGGGGTGGGTCATGGCGTCCGGCTGCTGGCACAGGTCCAGCAGGGTGCGGGCGACGCGTCCGGTGACGTCAAGGAAGGCCAGGTCGCCGACCTTGCGCGTGGTCTTGCGCAGGCGCTCGGCCATCTGGCTGCCGAGGGTGATGAGGATCTCCGGGTCCTGCAGGCAGAGTTCGCGGAACTTGGTGTAGCTGATCTCGGCGACCTCGCATTCACCCTTGGCGCGAACCCAGGCGCTGCGTTCTTGGGCGGCGCTGCCGTCCTTATCGAACAGCCCCATCTCGCCGAAGAAATCACCGCTGTTGAGGTAGCCGATGATCATTTCCCGGCCATCGTCGTCCTCGATCAGGACGGTGACCGAGCCCTTGATGATGAAGAACAGGCTTTCGCAACGATCCCCGGCGTAGATGATGGTGCTCTTTGGGGTGTAGCGGCGGCGGTGACAGTGTGCGAGCAACTTGTCGAGGTTTTTGTGTTTGGGTGTAAGGGTAATAGCTACCATGCCCGAGTCCCGAAATTATAAGAATGGCCCTGTGCACGACAGGCGCTTTTGTCGAGTTGTTATGTGTCGTCCCTGGCTGGCTTACCGTGACGTTACGACGCTCTCCCCCGAGCATCGGTGCCGCAGCTCGATGGCTGGCGGTCTTTTTTGATGGCAAGAGCTTAAACAGACGTTCTGGCGCCGACAATCAAAAGCTGGTCGGGCTGTCAATTTAACCTCGTGAGTGTGCCAGTAAAATGACGCCAGCATAATAGAACGTTAAGGTGTCAGGGCTCGAATTGAGACCTGGTCAACATCGCCGGGCATTCCAGGCCTTGTGATAAGCTGTCGCCCCCTTTTTTCCGGCGGAAGCCTTTGCATGAAAGCGAGAATCCAGTGGGCCGGCGAGGCCATGTTCCTCGGTGAATCCGGCAGCGGTCATGTGGTGGTGATGGACGGTCCGCCCGATGCCGGTGGCCGCAACCTGGGCGTGCGCCCGATGGAGATGCTGCTGCTCGGCCTGGGCGGCTGCACCAACTTCGACGTGGTCAGCATCCTCAAGAAGGGCCGCCAGCCGGTGGAGAGCTGCGAGGCCTTCCTCGAGGCCGATCGCGCCGGCGAGGACCCGAAGGTGTTCACCAGGATCCACGTGCACTTCGTGGTCAAGGGCCGCGGCCTGAAGGAAGCCCAGGTCAAGCGCGCCGTCGAGCTGTCGGCGGAGAAGTACTGCTCGGCCTCGATCATGCTCGGCCGCGCGGGCGTGGAGATCACCCACGACTACGAGATCGTCGAGCTCGGCTGACATCCTCTCGTCACGGGATCGTCATGGCGGTGGCGTAAAGGCTGGCAGAGGTCGCCCGACCTCTGCATAATGCGCCACCTTTTTTCGGGGCCAGGCCCCAAACCAAGCAACCACAATCGCCAACGCGAAGAGGTGTAAACCGTCCTACGCAGGTGCGCCGTAAGCATCTGACGGGCATGCTCAACCACGCGGCAGAGCCGCATTGAAGAGAGTTCCCCCACGGTGAAAAGCAAACTCAAGCTCCACGGGTTCAACAACCTGACGAAGACCTTGAGCTTCAACATCTATGACATCTGCTACGCCGAGACGCCGGAAGACCAGCAGGCGTACGTGCAGTACATCGACGAAGAGTACGATGCCGAGCGCCTGACGCAGATCCTCACCGATGTTGTCGACATCATCGGCGCCAATATCCTGAACATCGCCCGTCAGGACTACGACCCCCAAGGCGCCAGCGTTACCATCCTGATCTCCGAGCAGCCGGTCACCCCGACCGACAGCCAGATCGAGGAATCCCCCGGGCCGCTACCGGAAACCATCCTGGCGCACCTGGACAAGAGCCATATCACCGTGCACACCTACCCGGAGATCCATCCGGTGGAAGGCATCGCGACCTTCCGGGTGGACATCGACGTTTCCACCTGCGGGGTGATCTCGCCGCTGAAGGCGCTCAACTACCTGATCCACCAGTTCGACTCGGACATCGTCACCGTGGACTACCGCGTGCGCGGCTTCACCCGCGACGTGGAGGGCAAGAAGCACTTCATCGACCACGAGATCAACTCGATCCAGAACTACCTCTCCGACGACACGTACGAGGCCTACCAGATGACCGACGTGAACGTGTACCAGGAGAACCTGTTCCACACCAAGATGCTGCTCAAGCAGTTCGACCTGGACAACTACCTGTTCGGCGACGCCACGAGCAACCTCTCGCCGGAGCAGCGCAAGCAGGTGGAAGAACGCGTCCGCCACGAGATGCTGGAGATCTTCTACGGTCGCAACATGCCGCACTGAGATGGCTGCAGGTTTTAGGCGGTAGGCTGTAGGCAAGAGCGAAGAGCGCGTCATGCTGTTCGCCTGAAGCCTGAAGCCTGAAGCCTGAAGCCTGAAGCCTGAAGCCTGAAGCCTGAAGCCTGAAGCCTGAAGCCTGAAGCCTGAAGCCTGAAGCCTGAAGCCTGAAGCCTGAAGCCTGAAGCCTGAAGCCTAGATACGGTAGGTGGTCTTGGTCATCACCTTGGACAGCAGCGTCATGCCGAACTTGACCGGCGCCGGGAAGCGCAGGCCGCCAGCCTCGATGGCGTTGCTGGCGTGCTGCTCCTCGTCGATGCGCATCTGTTCGAGGATGGCGCGGCTCTTCTGGTCTTCGGCCGGCAGTTGTTCCAGGTGTTCGTCGAGGTGCTTGCACACCTGGTCCTCGGTGGCCGCGACGAAGCCCAGGCTCATGCGGTCGCTGATCAGCCCCGCCGCCGCGCCGACGCCGAAGGACAGGCCATAGAACAGCGGGTTGAGCAGGCTCGGGCGGCTGCCCAGTTCGCGGATGCGCTGTTCGCACCAGGCCAGGTGGTCGACCTCCTCGTCGGCGGCTTCTTCCATTGCCTTTCGCACCTGCGGCAGCTTGGCCGTCAGCGCCTGGCCCTGGTACAGCGCCTGGGCGCAGACCTCGCCGGTGTGGTTGATGCGCATCAGCCCGGCGATGTGGCGGCTGTCGGCCTCGTCGAGCTCGGCGTCGGGCTGCACGATGGCCGGCGACGGACGTGCCGGGTGACCGCTGAAGGGCAGCAGGGTGCGCAGCGCGGCATCGGCCTGCAGCAGGAAACGGTCGGCGGGGGAATAGTGACGGTCGGCGGACATGGCGCACCTCCGAAAGGGAAAACAGCGGCCAGTTTAACGGATTGCCGATGACAGGTCTTGCGGCGGGGCGGCTGCGTGGCCGCCCTGCGCCTGGCGGCTCAGCCCGGCGGCCAGTGCATCTGGCGCTGGCCGAGGACGTGCATGTGGATGTGGTGCACGGTCTGGCCGCCCAGGTCGTTGCAGTTCATCACCACCCGGAAGCCTTCCGCGCAGCCCTGCTCGGCGGCCAGGCGCTGGGCGGTGAGGAGGATGTGCCCGGCCAGCGGCTTGTCGGCCTCCTCCAGGTCGTTGAGGGTGGCGATGTGCCGTTTCGGCACCACCAGGAAATGCACCGGCGCCTGCGGGCCGATATCGTGGAAGGCGATGACCTGGTCGTCTTCGTAGAGCTTGCGCGCCGGGATTTCCCCCGCGGCGATCTTGCAGAACAGGCAGTCCATGGGATGTCCTCCGGTAGGGGGCGATGGACCGCAGTTTAGCCGGCCGCGGCCGGGGAACACAGCCTGGCGCGCCGAGGCTATGGGTTGGGCAGCACCGAGCGGTTGGCCCGCCCGGCGATCCAGCGCACCAGCCAGCGCGGCGCCAGGCGCGGGCTCCAGGCCATCAGGCGGTTGCGCCAGCCGGGGATGATGATGGCCTTGTTGCGCCGCAGGGCCTTCACCGTGATCAGCGCCACTTCCTCGGGGCTCATCATCAGCTTGCTGCCGTCCAGGCGGGCGGCCTCCACGCTGGCATTGCGGAAAAAGGCCGTGCGCGTCGGCCCCGGGCACAGCACCGAGACCTTGACGCCATGGCGCTTGAGTTCGCTGCGCAGGGCCTCGGACAGGTGCAGGACGTAGGCCTTGCTGGCGTAGTAGTTGCTCATCCAGGGGCCGGGCATGAAGCCGACCACCGACGCCACGTTGAGGATCTGCCCGCCGCCGCTGCGCGCCATCTGCCCGCCGATGGCGTGGCACAGGCGCGCCAGGGCGAGGACGTTGAGCTCGATCATCTCCTGCTCGCGGGACCAGTCCTGCTCGACGAAGGCGCCGCCGCTGCCGAAACCGGCGTTGTTCACCAGCAGCTCGATCTGCCGGCCGGACTGCTCCAGCTCATGCAGTAGTCCGGAGAGCTGCAGCGGCTCGGACAGGTCGCAGATACGGAACAGCACATCCACGCCGAAACGCTGGGCTAGCTCATAAGCGATGCTTTCCAGGGCATCGCGCTGGCGCGCCACCAGGATCAGGGCCTGGCCGCGGCGCGCCAGGGCCTCGGCCAGGGCGAGGCCGATACCGCTGGAGGCGCCGGTGATCAGGGCATAGCGAGGCATCGATGGGTCTCCGGAATGGGGCGCGGATTCTAGCGCGCCCCATTGCCGTGGGCTATTGCTCCGAGGGCTCGTCGGTTTCGACGGCGGCCGCGTCCTCGTCGTCGTAGGTCTGGGGCTCGGCGGTCGCGGCCGGGTCGTAGCTCTGGTCCTGGCTGTAGGCCGCCTCCTGGGCGCGGGTGAGGTAACCCTGGTAGGCCGGGATGGCGATCGCGGCGAGGATGCCGACGACGGGCACCAGGATCGACGCCCAGGCCAGGCCTGTCACGCCGCGGCTGTTCGGCGGCGGCGGCGGGCCGTAGCGGTTGGCGCCGACGCTGCCCGGCACTAGCAGCATCAGCAGGGCCATGACGCTGCCCACCACGGGCACGAAGTTGAGCAGCCACAGCCAGCCGGACCAGCCGATGTCGTGCAGGCGCTGGACGCCGAAGAAGATGCTGACCACGACCATGCCGACGCAGGCGGCGATCAGCACCAAGGCGCCCAGCGTCTGGGAGGCCGCAGTGAGGGCGGCGAAGAGGATGAACAGCGGGATCATGGCGAGGATCATGCCCATGCTCCAGCCCAGGTAGCGGACGCGGCCGATGCGCCCCTGGACTGTGAAGTACTGCAGCTCGCCGTATTCCGGCAGCGCCTCGCCGACCGGTGCCTGCGGGGTGGCGTAGGGCGATTGGGCAGCGTTGCCGGAACTGGAACCGGCAGTGGTGGCCGGCGCCGCGGCGATGGGCTGGCTCGCGGACAGCTCGGCCTGGCGCGCCAGGTACTTGTCGATGATGATGCCGCAGGCGCTGCACTCGCTGGCCTTGGCCTGCTCGTGCCCGCACTTCGGGCAGGTCATCCGCTCGGCGCTGGCCGCCTGTTCCGCGGCTTGGGTCTGGGCGCCGGGGTGATCCTCGGTCTCCACCAGCGACAGGCTGGATACCAGGTCGGATTCCTTGCGCGCCTGGGCGCCGGCGTTGTGCAGGGCCTGCAGGTACTTGTCGGCCTCGCCCTCGGAAAGGTCGCGCTTGAGCACGACCAGTTGCCCGCTGAACAGTGCCTCGATGCGCGCCAGGTCGCTCTTGAACAGGCGGGCGAGGTTCTCCTTGGCGGTTTCCTGCGGCGTCTGCGGCATCAGCGTGCCGTCGAACACGATCTTGTAGCGTGGTTCATCCATCGAGGGGCATCCTTGTCGGTTGATTGGGCTGTAGCTTCTGGCTACAGCCTAATCGCAGGCCCAGAGGGCAACAAGCCAGCATGCGCGGATTTGCGAGCCCCGTTCAGGGACGCAGCAGGCCGGGCAGGGCGCCGCCGCGCTGGAGGGCATCGCGGTACTCCCGGTCCAGGCGCGCCACCAACTCGTCCACCGACGGCAGGTCGCTGATGTTGCCCACGCCCTGGCCTGCGGACCAGACGGTCTTCCAGGCCTTGGCCTCGTCGTTGACTGGCTTGAGTTTCTCGCCGTAGTTCAGCTCGCCCTTCTCGTTCAGGCGCGCCATGTCGAAGCCGGCGGCCTCCAGGCTCTGGCGCATGAAGCTGGCCGGCACGCCGGAGACCGCGGGGGTGTGGATGATGTCGGCGGCGCGGGCTTCCAGCAGCATCTTCTTGTAGGCGGTGGAGGCGTTGCTCTCGCGGGTGGCGATGAAGCGCGTGCCGAGGTAGGCGAGGTCGGCGCCGAGGATCTGCGCCGCCAGGATTTCGTGCCCGCGGTTGATGCAGCCCGCCAGCAGCAGCGTCTTGTCGAAGAACTGGCGGATCTCCGCGACCAGCGCGAAGGGGCTCCAGGTGCCGGCATGGCCGCCGGCGCCTGCGGCCACCGCGATGAGCCCGTCGACCCCGGCTTCGGCGGCCTTCTCCGCATGGCGGCGGGTGGTCACATCGTGGAACACCAGGCCGCCATAGCTGTGCACCGCATCGACCACTTCGCGCACCGCCCCCAGGCTGGTGATGACGATGGGCACGCGGTGCTCCACGCACAGCGCAAGGTCCGCCTGCAGGCGCGGGTTGCTGTGGTGGACGATGAGGTTCACCGCATAGGGCGCTGCTTGCGGGGCGTTGGCCAGGCCGGCCTCGATCTCTTCCAGCCAGGCCTTGAAGCCGCTGCTCTCGCGCTGGTTCAGCGCCGGGAAGCTGCCGACGATGCCGCTGTGGCAGCAGGCCAGCACCAGTTGCGGGTTGGACACCAGGAACATGGGCGCCGCCACCAGGGGCAGGCGCAGACGGCGGTCGAGCAGGGCGGGCAGGGACATGGGAGGCTCCGGGCAGGATTCAGAAAGGTTTGACCACGACCAGAATGACGATGGCCAGCAGGAAAAGCACAGGGACTTCGTTGAACCAGCGGAAGAACACGTGGCTGCGGCGGTTCTCGCCACGGGCGAAGCGCTTGAGCATGGCGCCGCAGGCGTGGTGGTAGCCGATCAGCAGGACCACCAGGGTCAGCTTGGCGTGCAGCCAGCCCTGGCTCAGCCAGCCCGGGGTCAGGTAGAGCATCCAGGCGCCGAGCAGGATGGTGAGGATCATCGACGGGCCCATGATGCCGCGGTAGAGCTTGCGCTCCATCACCTGGAAGCGCTCGCGGCTGGCGGCGTCCTCGCTCATGGCGTGGTAGACGAACAGGCGCGGCAGGTAGAACAGGCCGGCGAACCAGCAGACCACTGCGACTATGTGCAGGGCCTTTATCCACAGATACAGCATCGATAGCTCCTCGGGTCACGGTTGCGCTGATAGTAGTGGCAGCCCCGTGCCAGCGTCATCCCCGCGAAGCCGCACGCCCCTGCCGGCGACTCGTCGCCCGCGGCGCTTCGGCCTGTTCATGCGGGGCCCGCGCTCTTATCATTGGCGGTTCTGAGTGAGCCCCTTATTGGCGGAGTGACGGACAGATGATCAAGGTCGGTATCGTAGGTGGTACGGGTTACACGGGTGTGGAGCTGCTGCGCCTGCTGGCCCAGCATCCGGAGGCGCGCGTCGAGGTGATCACCTCGCGCTCCGAGGAGGGCGTGAAGGTCGCCGACATGTACCCGAACCTGCGAGGCCACTACGACTACCTGTCCTTCAGCGTGCCGGACGTGCAGCGCCTGGGTGCCTGCGACGTGGTGTTCTTCGCCACCCCGCACGGCGTGGCCCATGCCCTGGCCGGCGAACTGCTGGCCACCGGCACCCGCGTCATCGATCTGTCCGCCGACTTCCGCCTGCAGGATGCCGATGAGTGGGCCAAGTGGTACGGCCAGCCCCACGGCGCGCCGCAGCTGCTGCCTGAGGCCGTCTACGGCCTGCCGGAAGTGAACCGTGAGGCGATCAAGTCGGCACGCCTGATCGCCGTGCCCGGCTGCTACCCGACCGCCACCCAACTGGGCTTCATCCCGCTGCTGGAAGCCGGCCTGGCCGACACCTCGCGGCTGATCGCCGACTGCAAATCCGGCGTCAGCGGCGCCGGTCGCGGCGCCAAGGTCGGTTCGCTGTTCTGCGAGGCCGGCGAGAGCATGATGGCCTACTCGGTCAAGGGCCACCGCCACCTGCCGGAAATCAGCCAGGGCCTGCGCCGCGCCGCCAAGGGCGATGTCGGCCTGACCTTCGTCCCGCACCTGACGCCGATGATCCGCGGCATCCACGCCACCCTCTACGCCCAGGTGGCCGATCGCGGCGTGGACCTGCAGAAGCTGTTCGAGGAGCGCTACGCCAATGAACCCTTCGTCGACGTGATGCCCGCCGGCAGCCACCCGGAGACCCGCAGCGTGCGCGGCGCCAACGTCTGCCGCATTGCCGTGCACCGTCCGCAGGGCGGCGACCTGGTGGTGGTGCTGTCGGTGATCGACAACCTGGTCAAGGGCGCTTCCGGCCAGGCGATCCAGAACATGAACATCCTCTTCGGCCTGGACGAGCGCCTCGGCCTGTCCAACGTGGCCCTGCTGCCCTGAGGCGGGCCCCGGGCTCCCACTGCGGGAGCCCGTCCCGAAGGATGTTCGACGAAGGATTGACCTGGCTTAGTTGACCATTTTTCTCGGGTAAGCGGATAATAGCCCGCAATGTTGTAACGTACGGCTTCGGCCGGGAGACATCTGACATGACCATCGAGACCTTCACCCCCACCCCGCTGATCTTCTCCAACGGGGCCGCGCACAAGGTGAAGACGCTGATCGACGAAGAAGGCAATCCGCGTCTGAAACTGCGCGTCTTCGTCACCGGCGGCGGCTGCTCGGGCTTCCAGTACGGCTTCACCTTCGACGAGGACACCGCGGACGACGACACCGTGGTGGAACGCGATGGCGTCAGCCTGGTGGTCGACCCGATGAGCTTCCAGTACCTCGCCGGCGCCGAGGTGGACTACCAGGAAGGCCTGGAAGGTTCGCGCTTCGTGATCAAGAACCCGAATGCCGCCACCACCTGCGGGTGCGGACAGTCGTTCTCGATCTGAGTCGGCCGTAATGACGAAACGCCGCGCATCTGCGCGGCGTTTTCGTTTGTATCAGGCGGGGTAGAGGGCGCCGAGTATCCGCGGCCCGGCCGCGCCTGTGACTTCCGGGCGGTTGCCGGGCAGGCGCTGGAGGAAGCGGTGCGCCAGCCAGGCGAAGGCCATGGCCTCCATCCATTCCGGCGCCACGCCGTATTCCGCGGTACTGGCCACCTTTGCCCTGGGCAGGTGCGCCGCCAGGCGCGCCATGAATGCGCCGTTGAAGGCGCCGCCGCCACATACCAGCACCTCTTCGCAACCCGGCTGCGCATGCAGCAGGGATTCGGCGATGCTGCGGGCGCTGAGCTCCAGCAGGGTGGCCTGCACATCCTCGGCGGGCAGGGCGGGGCCTTCGGCCAGCTGCGCCTTCAGCCAGGGCAGGTTGAAACGCTCGCGCCCGGTGCTCTTCGGCCCACGGGTGGCGAAGAAGTCATCGGCGAGGAAGCGCTGCAGCAGTGCGTCGTTCACCTGGCCGCTGGCCGCCCAGGCGCCGTCGCGGTCATAGGATTCGCCGCGCTGGTCGTGGATCCAGCTGTCCAGCAGCACGTTGCCCGGGCCACAGTCGAAGCCGCGTACCGGCTCTCCAGGCGCGAGCAGCGAGACGTTGCTGAAGCCGCCGACGTTGAGGACGGCCCGCTGCTTCTCGTTGCCGAACAGCGCCTGGTGGAAGGCCGGGACCAGCGGCGCGCCCTGGCCGCCGGCAGCCAGGTCGCGGCGGCGGAAGTCGGCCACCACGTCGATGCCGGTCAGCTCGGCGAGCAGGGCGGGATTGTCGATCTGCACGGTGAAGC
The DNA here is from genome assembly GCF_022760135.1 of Pseudomonas sp. M1. NCBI lineage: Bacteria > Pseudomonadati > Pseudomonadota > Gammaproteobacteria > Pseudomonadales > Pseudomonadaceae > Pseudomonas > Pseudomonas sp. M1. Next base: position 6,097,433 of record NZ_CP094343.1, on the reverse strand, counting down.
CGCGCTGCGGCTCGTGGCGCACGGTCTGGCCGTGGCTGCCGATGGCACGTATGGCTTGCGGCGGCAGTTGCTGGCGCTGCAGCAGTTCCAGGATGCCCTGGGCGGCGAGCCGCACCCAGGCATTCTCGGCGCAGGCGCCGCGGGCGATCTCGTCGGGGCCGCTGGCGCACAGGGCCAGGAGTTCGGCGCGCAGGTCCGCGGGCATGGGCAGGTAGTGGGAGGCGAGCAGGGTGGTGGAGTCTTCACCCTGCTCGACCAGGGCGATGTCCAGGCCATCGAGGCTGGTGCCGGACATCACCCCCAGGTAGAGCGCCATGGTTCAGCGCTGCTGCTCTTGCTGCTTGTTCATGGCCAGGGAGGTGGGCTTCTCCTGGTCCATGCGCGCCATCAGCGGCTGGGTCTGGGCCAGGAAGCGCTTGCGGTCCGGGCCGGCCAGCGGGTCGGCCATCGGCAGCTTGGCGCTCAGCGGGTCGACGTACTTGCCGTTGATATGGAACTCGTAGTGCAGGTGCGGGCCGGTGGCCAGGCCGGTCATGCCGACGTAGCCGATGATCTGCCCCTGCTTGACCGCGACGCCGCTGCGGATGCCCTTGGCGAAGCGGCTCATGTGGCCGTAGACGGTCTGGTAGGTCGAGCCGTGCTGGATGACCACCGCGTTGCCGTAGCCGCCCTTGCGCCCGGCCTCGATCACCTTGCCGTCGCCGGTGGCCTTGATCGGCGTGCCGATGGGCGCGGCGTAGTCGACGCCCTTGTGCGCGCGGATCTTGTTCAGGATCGGGTGCAGGCGGCCCATGGAGAAGCGCGAGCTGATGCGGGCGAAGTCCACCGGGGTGCGGATGAACGCCTTGCGCATGCTGGTGCCGTCGGCGCGGTAGTAGCTGGTGTTGCCGGCCTTGTTGGTGAAGCGCACCGCGGTGTATTCCTTGCCGCGGTTGATGAAGCGGGCGGCGAGGATGTTGCCGGTGTCCACCTGGCGGCCGTTGACCACCTTCTTCTCGTAGATCACGTCGAACTGGTCGCCTTCGCGCAGGTCGAGGGCGAAGTCGATGTCGTAGCCGAAGATGTTCGCCAGGGCCATGATCAGGTCATGGGACAGGCCGGCTTCCTTGCCCGCGGTGAACAGCGAGCTGTCGATGCGGCCATGGGCGTAGGCGGTGTGCACGTCCGGCTTGACCAGGTCGCGCTTGAACGCATAGCCCTTGGCGGACTTGTTCAGGCTGATGGTCTCCAGGTCGCTCTGCTTGATGCGCAGGCTCTGCAGCTCGCCTTGCGGGCTGATCAGGAACTCGACTTCGTGGCCGACGTCCAGGCGGGTGAACTGCTTGGCGTCCTTGCTGCTGGCCAGCACGTCGTGCACCAGGCCGGCCGGCAGGCCAGCCTTGGCGAAGACGGTGGAAAGGGTGTCGCCCTTGCCCACGGTCACGCGCTTCCAGGCCGGTTCGGCGGGCGTGGCGGGCTGGGTATCGTTGGAGGCCTTGAGTGCTTTCTTTTCTTCTTCCGCGTCTTTTCCGGCGCGGTTGTCGTCGTTCTGCCCTTCGATCCGTGCGAAGGGAGAATCGCTGTTCTCGGTGACCTGCGGGCTTCGCAGGTCGTCCTTTTCCTGAATGATGCGGTCGGAACCGCCGTCCAGCTCCAGATTGAGCGTGGTCTTCTTCGCCTCGACTTCACTCGAGGGGAACACCAGCAGAGCCAGGCTGAGGAGCGCTGCTACACCGCTTGCGGCCAGCAGATGGCTCTTCGGATAGTAGGGCGCTTTCTGATTCGATTGCGTCATGGCATGAGTGGTGTTTTTGGAATGTGAAATAACTGCCTAAAATATAACCAAATTCCCCTCGAAGCAAGTCTATCGCCCAGGGTTTGACGCCATTTCCCCGTACGCCGGGCAAAACTTGTTTTTAGTGTCCGATCTTGTATGGTTGGTTCCCTTTTGATTGCCGGAAAAACGGAACGGGAACTGTGATGAAGTCGGTCGAAGAGCAGCTGGCGCTGATCAAGCGTGGTGCGGATGAACTCCTGGTGGAAGCCGAGCTGGTCGAAAAGCTCAAGCGTGGCCAGCCACTGCGGATCAAGGCGGGCTTCGACCCGACCGCGCCGGACCTGCACCTCGGGCATACCGTCCTCATTAATAAGCTGCGCCAGTTCCAGGACCTCGGCCATCAGGTGATCTTCCTCATCGGAGACTTCACCGGGATGATCGGCGACCCCAGCGGCAAGAGCGCCACCCGTCCGCCGCTGACCCGCGAGCAGGTGCTGGAGAACGCCGAGACGTACAAGTCCCAGGTCTTCAAGATCCTCGACCCGGCCAAGACCGAGGTGGCATTCAACTCCACCTGGATGGACAAGCTGACTCCGGCCGATTTCATTCGTCTCGCCTCCCAGTACACCGTCGCCCGCATGCTCGAGCGCGATGACTTCAGCAAACGCTATGCCAGCAACCAGTCCATCGCCATCCACGAGTTCCTCTATCCGCTGGTGCAGGGCTACGACTCGGTGGCGCTGCGCGCCGACGTGGAGCTGGGCGGCACCGACCAGAAGTTCAACCTGCTCATGGGGCGCGAGCTGCAGCGCGCCTACGACCAGGAGCCGCAGTGCATCCTGACCATGCCGCTGCTGGAAGGTCTGGACGGCGTGAAGAAGATGTCCAAGTCCCTGGGCAACTACATTGGTATCCAGGAAGCGCCGGGCGTCATGTACAGCAAGCTCGTTTCCATTCCGGACACTCTGATGTGGCGTTACTTCGAGCTGCTCAGCTTCCGCTCGATGGATGAGATCGATGCCCTGCGCAAGGATGTCGAGGCCGGTGCCAACCCTCGCGACGTCAAGATCAAACTGGCGGAAGAGATCGTCGCCCGCTTCCATGGCGAAGAAGCCGCTGCCAATGCCCACAAGTCCGCAGGCAATCGCCTGAAGGAAGGCGAGCTGCCGGAAGACATTCCGGAAGTGGAAGTGGCCGCCACCGAGGACCTGCCCATCGGCGCCGTGCTGAACCGCGCCGGCCTGGTGAAGAACTCCGCCGTGGCTCGCGACCTGCTGGGTGCTGGCGGCGTGCGCGTCGACGGTCATGCCGTGGATCGCAGCTTCGTCTTCAAGGTCGGTGCTACTCATGTAGTGCAGGCCGGCAAGAAGGCGTTCGCGAAGGTCACTTTGCTGGCCGAGTGAAAACTTTCAGAAAAGTATTGACGGGGGGTTTTAACTCCCTATAATGCGCACCACTCCCAGCGACGAAGCGCTGAAAGAGCTTGAAAATCAAGCACTTAAGCAGGTTCGAAGTTGAGAGTGGTGATCGGGCAGGTGATTCACTTGTCGCCTTTGGGTTCGACGGCTGCTCCGGCAGCGAGCCAAAAGGAAGATCGCCGAGGTGCTTGACAGTGATTCTGATCGCTGTAGAATGCGCCTCCCGCTGACGAGAAGCTCCGGCCGATCGACAGCGCAAGCGGTTGAGTAGGAACGAAAAATTCTGAAAATAACGCTTGACGAAATAAGAGGTTGGCGTAAAATGCGCGACCTCGGTTGAGACGAAAGCCTTAACCAACTGCTCTTTAACAAGTTGAATCAAGCAATTCGTGTGGGTGCTTGTGGGTTAAGACTGGTGATCGCAAGATTATCAGCATCACAAGTAACACTCGTGAATTCGAGAGTTTTTTGCGATTGCTGAGCCAAGTTTAGGGTTTTCTCAAAACCCGATCAGTATTGAACTGAAGAGTTTGATCATGGCTCAGATTGAACGCTGGCGGCAGGCCTAACACATGCAAGTCGAGCGGATGAAGGGAGCTTGCTCCCGGATTCAGCGGCGGACGGGTGAGTAATGCCTAGGAATCTGCCTGGTAGTGGGGGACAACGTTCCGAAAGGAGCGCTAATACCGCATACGTCCTACGGGAGAAAGTGGGGGATCTTCGGACCTCACGCTATCAGATGAGCCTAGGTCGGATTAGCTAGTAGGTGGGGTAATGGCTCACCTAGGCGACGATCCGTAACTGGTCTGAGAGGATGATCAGTCACACTGGAACTGAGACACGGTCCAGACTCCTACGGGAGGCAGCAGTGGGGAATATTGGACAATGGGCGAAAGCCTGATCCAGCCATGCCGCGTGTGTGAAGAAGGTCTTCGGATTGTAAAGCACTTTAAGTTGGGAGGAAGGGCAGTAAGTTAATACCTTGCTGTTTTGACGTTACCAACAGAATAAGCACCGGCTAACTTCGTGCCAGCAGCCGCGGTAATACGAAGGGTGCAAGCGTTAATCGGAATTACTGGGCGTAAAGCGCGCGTAGGTGGTTTGGTAAGATGGATGTGAAATCCCCGGGCTCAACCTGGGAACTGCATCCATAACTGCCTGACTAGAGTACGGTAGAGGGTGGTGGAATTTCCTGTGTAGCGGTGAAATGCGTAGATATAGGAAGGAACACCAGTGGCGAAGGCGACCACCTGGACTGATACTGACACTGAGGTGCGAAAGCGTGGGGAGCAAACAGGATTAGATACCCTGGTAGTCCACGCCGTAAACGATGTCGACTAGCCGTTGGGATCCTTGAGATCTTAGTGGCGCAGCTAACGCGATAAGTCGACCGCCTGGGGAGTACGGCCGCAAGGTTAAAACTCAAATGAATTGACGGGGGCCCGCACAAGCGGTGGAGCATGTGGTTTAATTCGAAGCAACGCGAAGAACCTTACCTGGCCTTGACATGTCCGGAATCCTGCAGAGATGCGGGAGTGCCTTCGGGAATCGGAACACAGGTGCTGCATGGCTGTCGTCAGCTCGTGTCGTGAGATGTTGGGTTAAGTCCCGTAACGAGCGCAACCCTTGTCCTTAGTTACCAGCACGTTAAGGTGGGCACTCTAAGGAGACTGCCGGTGACAAACCGGAGGAAGGTGGGGATGACGTCAAGTCATCATGGCCCTTACGGCCAGGGCTACACACGTGCTACAATGGTCGGTACAGAGGGTTGCCAAGCCGCGAGGTGGAGCTAATCCCAGAAAACCGATCGTAGTCCGGATCGCAGTCTGCAACTCGACTGCGTGAAGTCGGAATCGCTAGTAATCGTGAATCAGAATGTCACGGTGAATACGTTCCCGGGCCTTGTACACACCGCCCGTCACACCATGGGAGTGGGTTGCTCCAGAAGTAGCTAGTCTAACCGCAAGGGGGACGGTTACCACGGAGTGATTCATGACTGGGGTGAAGTCGTAACAAGGTAGCCGTAGGGGAACCTGCGGCTGGATCACCTCCTTAATCGAAGATCCCGGCTTTCTCATAAGCTCCCACACGAATTGCTTGATTCACTGGTAAGCGACGGTTAGGCAACCCTATATGGGTCTGTAGCTCAGTCGGTTAGAGCGCACCCCTGATAAGGGTGAGGTCGGCAGTTCGAATCTGCCCAGACCCACCAATCGTTGGAAATTAGGGGGCCATAGCTCAGCTGGGAGAGCGCCTGCTTTGCACGCAGGAGGTCAGGAGTTCGATCCTCCTTGGCTCCACCATCTCCAAATCGTCGTAAAGCTCAGACAGGAATGTTCGATAGAACGAACCTTGCTGTCTGGTCTTTGTACCGGAACCGTTCTTTAAAAATTTGGGTATGTGATAGAAGTAGACTGAATGATCTCTTTCACTGGGGATTGTTCAAGTCAAGGTAAAATTTGCGAGTTCAAGCGCGAATTTTCGGCGAATGTCGTCTTCACGTTCGAGACGTATGACCAGATTGCTTGGGGTTATATGGTCAAGTGAAGAAGCGCATACGGTGGATGCCTTGGCAGTCAGAGGCGATGAAAGACGTGGTAGCCTGCGATAAGCTTCGGGGAGTCGGCAAACAGACTTTGATCCGGAGATCTCTGAATGGGGAAACCCAGCCAGCATAAGCTGGTTATCACACACTGAATCCATAGGTGTGTGAGGCGAACCAGGGGAACTGAAACATCTAAGTACCCTGAGGAACAGAAATCAACCGAGATTCCCTTAGTAGTGGCGAGCGAACGGGGACTAGCCCTTAAGCTTCTTAGAATCTAACAGAACGCTCTGGAAAGTGCGGCCATAGTGGGTGATAGCCCCGTATGTGAAAGGTTCTAGGAAGTGAAATCGAGTAGGACGGCGCACGTGAAACGTTGTCTGAACATGGGGGGACCATCCTCCAAGGCTAAATACTACTGACTGACCGATAGTGAACCAGTACCGTGAGGGAAAGGCGAAAAGAACCCCGGAGAGGGGAGTGAAATAGAACCTGAAACCGTATGCGTACAAGCAGTGGGAGCCCACTTGTTGGGTGACTGCGTACCTTTTGTATAATGGGTCAGCGACTTATATTCAGTGGCGAGCTTAACCGAATAGGGGAGGCGTAGCGAAAGCGAGTCTTAATAGGGCGTTTAGTCGCTGGGTATAGACCCGAAACCGGGCGATCTATCCATGAGCAGGTTGAAGGTTAGGTAACACTGACTGGAGGACCGAACCCACTCCCGTTGAAAAGGTAGGGGATGACTTGTGGATCGGAGTGAAAGGCTAATCAAGCTCGGAGATAGCTGGTTCTCCTCGAAAGCTATTTAGGTAGCGCCTCACGTATCACTCCAGGGGGTAGAGCACTGTTTCGGCTAGGGGGTCATCCCGACTTACCAAACCGATGCAAACTCCGAATACCTGGAAGTGTCAGCGTGGGAGACACACGGCGGGTGCTAACGTCCGTCGTGAAAAGGGAAACAACCCAGACCGTCAGCTAAGGTCCCAAAGTTGTGGTTAAGTGGTAAACGATGTGGGAAGGCTTAGACAGCTAGGAGGTTGGCTTAGAAGCAGCCACCCTTTAAAGAAAGCGTAATAGCTCACTAGTCGAGTCGGCCTGCGCGGAAGATGTAACGGGGCTCAAACCACACACCGAAGCTACGGGTGCATCGCAAGATGCGCGGTAGAGGAGCGTTCTGTAAGCCTGTGAAGGTGAGTTGAGAAGCTTGCTGGAGGTATCAGAAGTGCGAATGCTGACATGAGTAACGACAATGGGAGTGAAAAACTCCCACGCCGAAAGACCAAGGGTTCCTGCGCAACGTTAATCGACGCAGGGTTAGTCGGCCCCTAAGGCGAGGCAGAAATGCGTAGTCGATGGGAAACAGGTTAATATTCCTGTACTTCTAGTTACTGCGATGGAGGGACGGAGAAGGCTAGGCCAGCTTGGCGTTGGTTGTCCAAGTTTAAGGTTGTAGGCTGGGCACTTAGGCAAATCCGGGTGTTCAAGGCCGAGAGCTGATGACGAGCTTTCTTTTAGAGAGCGAAGTGGTTGATGCCATGCTTCCAGGAAAAGCTTCTAAGCTTCAGGTAACTAGGAACCGTACCCGAAACCGACACAGGTGGTCGGGTAGAGAATACCAAGGCGCTTGAGAGAACTCGGGTGAAGGAACTAGGCAAAATGGCACCGTAACTTCGGGAGAAGGTGCGCCGGTGAGGGTGAAGTATTTACTGCGTAAGCCCACGCCGGTCGAAGATACCAGGCCGCTGCGACTGTTTATTAAAAACACAGCACTCTGCAAACACGAAAGTGGACGTATAGGGTGTGACGCCTGCCCGGTGCCGGAAGGTTAATTGATGGGGTTAGCGAAAGCGAAGCTCTTGATCGAAGCCCCGGTAAACGGCGGCCGTAACTATAACGGTCCTAAGGTAGCGAAATTCCTTGTCGGGTAAGTTCCGACCTGCACGAATGGCGTAACGATGGCGGCGCTGTCTCCACCCGAGACTCAGTGAAATTGAAATCGCTGTGAAGATGCAGTGTATCCGCGGCTAGACGGAAAGACCCCGTGAACCTTTACTGTAGCTTTGCACTGGACTTTGAGCCTGCTTGTGTAGGATAGGTGGGAGGCTTTGAAGCGTGGACGCCAGTTCGCGTGGAGCCAACCTTGAAATACCACCCTGGCATGCTTGAGGTTCTAACTCTGGTCCGTGATCCGGATCGAGGACAGTGTATGGTGGGCAGTTTGACTGGGGCGGTCTCCTCCTAAAGAGTAACGGAGGAGTACGAAGGTGCGCTCAGACCGGTCGGAAATCGGTCGCAGAGTATAAAGGCAAAAGCGCGCTTGACTGCGAGACAGACACGTCGAGCAGGTACGAAAGTAGGTCTTAGTGATCCGGTGGTTCTGTATGGAAGGGCCATCGCTCAACGGATAAAAGGTACTCCGGGGATAACAGGCTGATACCGCCCAAGAGTTCATATCGACGGCGGTGTTTGGCACCTCGATGTCGGCTCATCACATCCTGGGGCTGAAGCCGGTCCCAAGGGTATGGCTGTTCGCCATTTAAAGTGGTACGCGAGCTGGGTTTAGAACGTCGTGAGACAGTTCGGTCCCTATCTGCCGTGGACGTTTGAGATTTGAGAGGGGCTGCTCCTAGTACGAGAGGACCGGAGTGGACGAACCTCTGGTGTTCCGGTTGTCACGCCAGTGGCACTGCCGGGTAGCTATGTTCGGAATAGATAACCGCTGAAAGCATCTAAGCGGGAAACTAGCCTCAAGATGAGATCTCACTGGGAACTTGATTCCCCTGAAGGGCCGTCGAAGACTACGACGTTGATAGGTCGGGTGTGTAAGCGCTGTGAGGCGTTGAGCTAACCGATACTAATTGCCCGTGAGGCTTGACCATATAACACCCAAACAATTTGTGTGTTAGACGGTGAAGTCGACGAACCGAAAGTTCGTGTGAACCGCAAAGAAGACCTGTCACATACCCGAATCGGGATGAGCGTGAGCGTAAGCCACGAGCATCCGAAAGAATTGCTTGACGACCATAGAGCGTTGGAACCACCTGATCCCATCCCGAACTCAGCAGTGAAACGACGCATCGCCGATGGTAGTGTGGGGTTTCCCCATGTGAGAGTAGGTCATCGTCAAGCACCTATCCCAAAACCCCTGATCAGCCTGGCTGGTCGGGGGTTTTGCTTTTGCGCGCGGAAAAGCCGGAACATCTCCCTGTAGGAGCGGGCCCTGCCCGCGATTCGCGCGCAGGGCGCGCTCCTACAGGTGGGGCATCGCCATGGCGATGGGTATCGCTTCGCTCAACGCCATCCTACGAGGGTACGTCCTGCACCCGTAGGAGCGGACCTTGTCCTCGATTGCCGGCGGTCCCGGCGCGATTCGCGGATGAGATCCGCTACGCCGCACCACCTGCGCCATTCCCCCTGTAGGAGCGCGCCCTGCGCGCGAATCGCGGGCTACAAAGGCATCTCCTGTCATTCCGCCCTCCGCTAGTGCATAGGCAAGCGGAAAGCGCCTCTATATCATGCGTGCCTTATTGTGGCGGGACGCGATATGCAGACATTGCTGAAACTACTGGGCGATGGACGATTCCATTCCGGCGAGGAGCTGGGGGCGGCGCTGGGTGTCAGCCGTAGTGCCGTCTGGAAACGCCTGCAGGGCCTGGAGAGCGAGTTCGGGCTGGAGGTGCAATCCGTGCGCGGCCGTGGCTATCGCCTGGCCGAGCCGCTGGTGGCCATCGATCCGCAACAGGTCCGGGCGCCCTGGCCTCTGGACGTGCTGTTCTCGGTCGATTCGACCAATGCCGAAGTCATGCGCCGCCTGGATGCCGGCGCCGCCACGCCCTTCGCCGCGGTGGCCGAGCGGCAGACGGCGGGAAGGGGGCGGCGTGGGCGCGCCTGGGTGAGTCCGTTCGGCGCCAACCTTTATTGCACCCTGGGCATCTCCGTGAGGGGAGGGCCCAAGGAGCTGGAAGGGCTGAGCCTGGTCGTCGGCCTTGCCGTGGTGCGCGCCATCCAGTCGCTCGGCATCGCCGGTGTCGGCCTGAAGTGGCCGAACGACATTCTGCTCGATGGCAAGAAGCTGGCCGGCATTCTCCTGGAGTTGACCGGCGACCCTGCAGACCTGTGCAGCGTGGCCATCGGCATAGGCATCAATGTGAACATGCGTGCCGCGGAAGGCATCGACCAGCCCTGGACGTCCTTGCGCGAAGCCGCGGGGCGCCCGGTGGATCGCAACGAACTGCTCGCCGTGCTGAGCCGGGAATTGGAGTGGCACCTGGCCCGTCATCGCGAGCAGGGCTTTGCGGCCAGCCAGCGGGAGTGGGAGTCCTTCCACCTGTGGCAGGGGCGCGAAGTCGTGCTTTCGACCGCTGCCAAGCACATCGTCGGCCGCGCCTTGGGGATCGACGAGCAGGGGGCGTTGCGCCTCGAGGTCGATGGCGTGGAAAGCCGCTTCAGCGGGGGCGAGTTGAGTCTGAGGTTGTCTGATGATTCTTGAACTGGACTGTGGCAATAGCCTGATCAAATGGCGGGTGATCCGCTCCGCCGGGTTGGCGACCGTTGCCTCCGGCGTCGCGGATTCCGATGCTGCGCTGCTCGAGCGGCTGCGCGGCTGCGAGGGGCTCGCGCTTCGTCATTGCCGTCTGGTCAGCGTGCGCAGCGAACAGGAAACGGCGTCGCTCGTGCAGGCGTTGAGCGAGGCTTTCGGCATAGGCGCGAGCATCGCGCAGCCGGCCGAGGTCCTGGCCGGTGTCCGCAATGGCTATCGCGACTACCAGCGCCTCGGCCTGGATCGCTGGGTGGCTCTGGTGGCTGGCTACAAGCTGGCGGGTGGTGCGTGCCTGGTGCTCGACCTGGGCACCGCGGTGACCTCCGACCTGGTGGACGCCGCCGGGCAGCACCTGGGGGGCTATATCTGCCCGGGCATGCCGTTGATGCGCAGCCAACTGCGCACCCATACCCGGCGTATCCGTTACGACGACGCGGCGGCTCGCGAAGCCTTGCAGGGGCTCTCGCCGGGGCGCGAGACCGCGGAAGCGGTGGAGCGGGGCTGCCTGTTGATGCTGCGCGGTTTCGTGCGCGAGCAATATCAGTTGGCCTGCGAGCTGCTCGGCGGCGACTGCGCCGTGTTCCTCACCGGCGGAGATGCCGAGCTGGTCAGGGATGAGCTGCCCCAGGCGCGAATCCTTCCCGACCTGGTCTTTACCGGCCTGGCCATCGCCTGCCCGCTGGAGTAATACCCCTCATGCGTTGGTTCTTTCTGTTCCTCCTGGTGCTGAACGCCTTCTACTTCATCTGGCATCAGCAGCAGACGCCCTTGCGGGCGAAAGAAATCGCGCCTCTGAGCCTGTACCGCGGCGAGCAGAAGAACATTCGCCTGCTCAGCGAGTCGCCGGAGTCCGCGCAGCGGCGTCAGTCGGAGATGGCCGGGGCGCCGCCGACGCAGGAGAGCGCATGCCTCTATTTCGGTCCCTTCTCCGACGAGAACCGGGCCAAGGCGCTCGAGCAGCGCCTCACCAGTCTCGACGTGCATGTGAGCCGGCAGAAGATCGACGCCGCCGCCGGAACCGACTACTGGGTCTACCTGCCGCCGTTGGCCTCGCGCCAGGCTTCGCTCTGGCAACTGCGTGAGCTGCAGGCGCGCAAGATCGACAGCTACATCATCACCGAGGGCGACCTCGCCGATGGCATTTCCCTGGGGATCTTCCAGAACGAGGATTCGGCCAACGCGGTCGTCGAGCGCCTGAAGACCGCCGGGTACGATGCCCTGGTGCGGGAGCTGGGGCGCAATCGTCATGATTTCTGGGTGCAGATCGCTCCCGAGAGCCGGCGCCTGGCGGACGATAGCCTGCTGCGCCAACTGCTCGTGGACTTCCCGGAATTGCAAAGGCAAACAATGCCATGCAAAAGCGTTGCAACCGCCGAATAGTTTGCATAGAATGGCGCCCGCTTCGTAGGGGGGACCTGAAAGGGGAATTTCACGAAGTCGTTGTCGAAGAGCTAAGCTCAAGTTTTTAAAGAAAAAACTGTTGACAACGCGGTGGCAGACTGTAGAATGCCGCCTCACTCGGAGGGGTTCCCGAGCGGCCAAAGGGATCAGACTGTAAATCTGACGTCTCAGACTTCGAAGGTTCGAATCCTTCCCCCTCCACCAGTTTCAAGCGTGAGCGTCAGGCTCCGCGGGTATAGTTCAGTGGTAGAACCTCAGCCTTCCAAGCTGATGATGCGGGTTCGATTCCCGCTACCCGCTCCAGACTTGCTGCTTATGTTTGCTCATGTAGCTCAGCTGGTAGAGCACACCCTTGGTAAGGGTGAGGTCAGCGGTTCAAATCCGCTCATGAGCTCCACTTAACAAAGGCAGATATGAAAGTATCTGCCTTTGTTTTATCGGTGATACGGCTTTCTCAATTCCTAGTGGGAGACGGTCAAAATGGCTAAAGAGAAGTTTGAACGTAACAAACCGCACGTCAACGTTGGCACCATCGGCCACGTCGACCACGGTAAGACCACTCTGACCGCTGCTCTGACCAAGGTCTGCTCCGAGACCTGGGGTGGCTCCGCTCGCGCCTTCGACCAGATCGACAACGCGCCGGAAGAGAAAGCCCGTGGTATCACCATCAACACTTCGCACGTCGAATACGACTCGCCGGTACGCCACTACGCTCACGTAGACTGCCCGGGCCACGCCGACTACGTGAAGAACATGATCACCGGTGCTGCCCAGATGGACGGCGCGATCCTGGTTTGCTCGGCTGCCGACGGCCCCATGCCGCAGACCCGCGAGCACATCCTGCTGTCCCGTCAGGTAGGCGTTCCCTACATCGTCGTGTTCCTGAACAAGGCCGACATGGTTGACGACGCCGAGCTGCTGGAACTGGTCGAGATGGAAGTTCGCGACCTGCTGAACACCTACGACTTCCCGGGCGACGACACTCCGATCGTGATCGGTTCCGCTCTGATGGCTCTGAACGGCCAGGACGACAACGAGATGGGCGTTTCCGCCGTGCGCAAGCTGGTAGAAACCCTGGACTCCTACATCCCCGAGCCGGTTCGTGCCATCGACCAGCCGTTCCTGATGCCGATCGAAGACGTGTTCTCGATCTCCGGCCGCGGCACCGTGGTAACCGGTCGTGTCGAGCGCGGTATCGTCAAGGTCCAGGAAGAAGTGGAAATCGTCGGCATCCGTCCGACCACCAAGACCACCTGCACCGGCGTTGAAATGTTCCGCAAGCTGCTCGACGAAGGTCGTGCTGGCGAGAACGTCGGCGTCCTGCTGCGCGGCACCAAGCGTGAAGACGTAGAGCGTGGCCAGGTTCTGGCCAAGCCGGGCACCATCAAGCCGCACACCAAGTTCGAGTGCGAAGTGTACGTGCTGTCCAAGGAAGAAGGCGGTCGTCACACCCCGTTCTTCAAGGGCTACCGTCCGCAGTTCTACTTCCGTACCACCGACGTGACCGGCAACTGCGAGCTGCCGGAAGGCGTCGAGATGGTAATGCCGGGTGACAACGTCAAGATGACCGTCACCCTGATCGCTCCGATCGCCATGGAAGACGGCCTGCGCTTCGCTATCCGCGAAGGCGGTCGTACCGTTGGTGCCGGCGTGGTTGCCAAGATCATCGAATAATCGATTGATCTTTCCCTCTCAGGCTGGCATAATGGTCGGCCTGACTTTGTTCTAGGCCAGTAGCTCAATTGGCAGAGCGGCGGTCTCCAAAACCGCAGGTTGGGGGTTCGATTCCCTCCTGGCCTGCCAAATTTCTCGACGGAATTTGGCATTTCTTCAACGGGATTCCCAGCAGATGAATGCGAAGGCAGAAGCCAACGAGTCGCGTTTTGACATCTTGAAGTGGCTCTTGGTCGCAGTGGTTGTCGTGGTCGGCGTCGTCGCCAACCAGTATTACTCCGCTCAACCGCTCCTCTATCGCGTGCTCGGTATCCTGGTTCTTGCGGCTGTAGCTGGCTTCGTGGCCCTGCAGACCGTCAAGGGTCGTGCCTTCTTCACCCTGGCGAAAGAGGCGCGTGCCGAGATTCGCAAGGTCGTATGGCCGACTCGCCAAGAAACGACTCAGACCACCATGATCGTGGTCGCTGTAGTGCTGGTTATGGCGCTGCTGCTGTGGGGGCTCGACTCCCTGCTGGGTTGGTTGGTTTCCATGATCGTAGGTTAAGGGTGTTCCGTGGCTAAGCGTTGGTACGTAGTGCATGCCTACTCGGGTTACGAGAAGCATGTCATGCGCTCGCTGATCGAGCGGGTCAAGCTGGCCGGCATGGAAGACGAGTTCGGCGAGATTCTGGTTCCCACGGAAGAAGTCGTGGAAATGCGTAACGGCCAGAAGCGCAAGAGCGAGCGCAAGTTCTTCCCCGGCTATGTGCTGGTCCAGATGGAAATGAACGAGGGTACCTGGCACTTGGTCAAGGACACTCCTCGCGTCATGGGCTTCATCGGCGGTACCGCCGACAAGCCGGCTCCGATCACCGACAAGGAGGCCGAGGCCATCCTGCGTCGTGTCGCCGACAGCGGCGACAAGCCCAAGCCGAAGACGCTCTTCGAGCCGGGTGAAACCGTTCGCGTCATCGACGGTCCCTTCGCGGACTTCAATGGCGTGGTTGAAGAGGTCAACTACGAAAAGAGCCGGATCCAGGTCGCAGTGCTCATTTTCGGTCGCTCTACCCCGGTAGAGCTGGAGTTCAGCCAAGTCGAGAAAGTCTGACTTGCACAATGCATCCCACACCCCGCAGCCATAGGCTGCGGGGTTTTGTCGTCCTTGGGATAAACGCGAAAGCAACCGGGGAGCCCTTGTGGCGCTAGAACCCGTAACTGGAGTAGCACATGGCTAAGAAAATTCAGGCTTACATCAAGCTGCAGGTAAAGGCTGGTCAAGCCAACCCGTCGCCGCCGGTCGGTCCCGCTCTGGGCCAGCACGGCGTGAACATCATGGAGTTCTGCAAGGCGTTCAACGCCAAGACCCAGGGCATGGAGCCCGGTCTGCCGACTCCGGTGATCATCACCGTTTACAGCGACCGCAGCTTCACCTTCGAAACCAAGAGCACCCCGGCTTCGGTACTGCTGAAGAAAGCTGCTGGCATTAGCAGCGGCTCCAGCCGTCCGAACAGCCAGAAAGTGGGCACCGTTACCCGTGCTCAGCTGGAAGAGATCGCCAAGACCAAGCAGGCCGATCTGACCGCAGCTGACATGGATGCGGCCGTGCGTACCATCGCCGGCTCCGCGCGTAGCATGGGCCTCAACGTGGAGGGTGTGTAATGGCTAAGCTGACCAAGCGCCAAAAGGCTATCGCCGAGAAAATCGAAGCCGGCAAGCAATACGGCTTCGAAGACGCCGCCAAACTGCTGGCCGAGCTGTCGACCATCAAGTTCAAGGAGTCCGTGGACATCGCCATCAACCTGGGCGTCGATCCGCGTAAATCCGACCAGGTCGTTCGTGGTGCCACCGTTCTGCCGAACGGCACCGGCAAGAGCGTCCGCGTTGCCGTCTTCACCCAGGGCCCGGCTGCCGAAGCCGCTCTGGCTGCAGGCGCCGACAAGGTCGGTATGGACGAGCTGGCTGCCGAGATGAAGGCCGGCGACCTGAACTACGACGTGGTCATCGCCTCCCCGGACGCGATGCGCGTTGTCGGTCAGCTGGGTCAGGTTCTCGGCCCGCGCGGCCTGATGCCGAACCCGAAAGTCGGTACCGTGACCCCGGACGTAGCCACTGCCGTGAAGAACGCCAAGGCTGGTCAGGTTCGCTTCCGTACCGACAAGAACGGCATCATCCACGCCTCCGTTGGCAAGATCGATTTCGAGCCGGTCAAGCTGAAGCAGAACGTCGAAGCTCTGCTGGCTGACCTGAAGCGCCTGAAGCCCGCCTCCTCGAAGGGCGTGTACGTTCAGCGCGTGACCCTGAGCACCACCATGGGCCCGGGTCTGCAGATCGATCAGGCTTCCCTGGAAGGCTGATAGGACAAAGTCGGGTGGTGGGCCTGGCCCATCACCCGCAGGTATTGGGGTCCCTGCCTGGCGGGGGCTGTCCAAGACCGTAGGCGGCGCAAGCCTTAAACCACAAGCCTACGCAGATGGTGCTCCCGATTCGTTAACCGGATCAGACACCAAAACGCCGTCCGGCTCCGGCTGGACGAAACGGTAACATCCAGGAGTAAACCCGTGGCAATTAAACTCGAAGACAAGAAGGCCATCGTCGCTGAAGTCAACGAGGCTGCCAAAGCCGGTCTGTCCGCTGTCGTGGCTGATGCCCGTGGCGTGACCGTCGGCGCAATGACCGGACTCCGTAAAGAGGCCCGCGCAGCTGGTGTGTACGTGAAAGTCGTACGTAACACCCTGCTCAAGCGCGCCGTTGAAGGCACTCAGTTCGAAGTGCTCAACGACACGTTCAAGGGCCCGACCCTGATTGCTTTCTCCAACGAACATCCGGGCGCTGCCGCCCGTATCTTCAAGGAGTTCGCCAAGGGTCAGGACAAGTTCGAGATCAAGGCGGCCGCGTTCGAGGGGCAATTCCTCGCAGCCAATCAGATCGACGTTCTGGCGACCCTGCCGACCTACAACGAAGCCGTTGCACAGCTGATGAGCGTGATCCAAGGCGCCACCAGCAAGCTGGCTCGTACTCTGGCGGCTATTCGCGACCAGAAAGAAGCCGCCGCTGCCTAAGGCAACCGGTACGCTTTCAAACCTTTTTTGTTTAATCGATGGCGCGAGCGCCGTCACCCAATACAGGAATTAGAGTCATGGCTCTGACCAACGAAGACATCATCAACGCCGTATCCGAAATGTCCGTCATGCAGATCGTTGAACTGATCAAGGCGATGGAAGAGAAGTTCGGCGTTACCGCTGCTGCCGCTGTTGCCGCTGGCCCGGCTGTTGCCGCTGCCGCTGCCGAAGAGCAGACCGAGTTCACCATCGTCCTGGCCGAAGCCGGCGACAAGAAAGTGAACGTGATCAAGGTCGTTCGTGAACTGACCGGCCTGGGCCTGAAAGAAGCCAAGGCTGTCGTTGACGGCGCCCCGGGCGTGGTCAAGGAAGGCGCTTCGAAAGAAGAGGCCGAAGCTGCCAAGAAAGCCCTGGAAGAAGCTGGCGCCAAGGTCGAGCTCAAGTAAGCTCGCCCCTTGCGTCTACAGCCCGAGCGTCAAGCGACAGGCTGATGGCTGGTGGCTTTTGCCACCGGCCTTTTTCCGTTCTGGGTGGGGTGCCACAGGCCCCTTCCCATAACGGAAAACTCCCACCCTCAGGGGTGGCGCAAACGCCAGGTTTGCACGATTTTTCGGCTGCTCCCGTGGGAGAGGCCAAACAAGCAGGTGACCAAGCTGGGGAACGCTGATGGCTTACTCATACACTGAGAAAAAACGTATCCGCAAGGACTTTAGCAAGTTGCCGGACGTCATGGATGTGCCGTATTTGCTGGCCATCCAGCTGGATTCCTATCGCGAATTCCTGCAGGCAGGTGCAAGCAAGGATCAGATCCGCGACATCGGTCTGCATGCGGCCTTCAAGTCCGTTTTCCCGATTATCAGCTATTCCGGCAACGCTGCCCTGGAATACGTCGGTTATCGCCTGGGTGAGCCGGCCTTCGACGTCAAGGAGTGCGTGCTGCGCGGCGTGACCTTCGCCGTCCCGCTGCGGGTGAAAGTGCGCCTGATCATCTTCGACAAAGAGTCGTCGAGCAAAGCGATCAAGGACATCAAGGAACAGGAAGTCTACATGGGGGAAATCCCCCTGATGACCGAGAACGGTACCTTCATCATCAACGGTACCGAGCGCGTCATCGTTTCCCAGCTGCACCGTTCCCCGGGTGTGTTCTTCGACCACGACCGTGGCAAGACCCACAGCTCCGGCAAGCTGCTGTACTCCGCGCGCATCATTCCTTACCGCGGTTCCTGGCTGGACTTCGAATTCGATCCGAAGGACTGCGTGTTCGTCCGTATCGACCGTCGCCGCAAGCTGCCGGCGTCCGTCCTGCTGCGCGCGCTGGGCTATAGCACCGAGGAGATCCTCGATGCCTTCTACGCGACCAACGTCTACCACATCAAGGGCGAAGGTCTGCGTCTGGAGCTGGTGCCGCACCGTCTGCGCGGCGAGATCGCCAGCTTCGACATCAAGGATGCCGCCGGCAAGGTCATCGTCGAAGCGGGCCGCCGTATCACCGCGCGCCACATCAACCAGCTGGAAAAGGCTGGCATCACCGAGCTGGAAGTGCCCTTCGACTACCTCATTGGCCGTACCGTGGCCAAGGCTGTCGTGCACCCGGCTACCGGCGAGATCATCGCCGAGTGCAACACCGAGCTGACCGTCGACGTCCTGGCGAAGATCGCCAAGGCCCAGGTCGTGCGCCTGGAAACCCTGTACACCAACGACATCGACTGCGGTCCGTTCATCTCCGACACGCTGAAGATCGACTCCACCGGCAACCAGCTGGAAGCCCTGGTCGAGATCTACCGCATGATGCGTCCCGGCGAGCCGCCGACCAAGGAAGCCGCAGAGACCCTGTTCGGCAACCTGTTCTTCAGCGCCGAGCGCTACGACCTGTCCGCCGTTGGCCGGATGAAGTTCAACCGCCGCATCGGCCGCAGCGAGATCGAAGGTCCGGGCGTGCTGAGCAAGGAAGACATCGTCGACGTACTGCGCACCCTGGTCGACATCCGTAACGGCAAGGGCATCGTCGACGACATCGACCACCTGGGCAACCGTCGCGTCCGCTGCGTCGGCGAGATGGCCGAGAACCAGTTCCGCGTTGGCCTGGTGCGCGTCGAGCGCGCGGTCAAGGAACGCCTGTCCATGGCCGAAAGCGAAGGCCTGATGCCGCAGGACCTGATCAACGCCAAGCCGGTGGCCGCCGCGATCAAGGAGTTCTTCGGTTCCAGCCAGCTGTCGCAGTTCATGGACCAGAACAACCCGCTCTCCGAGATCACCCACAAGCGCCGCGTCTCCGCACTCGGCCCGGGCGGTCTGACCCGTGAGCGCGCGGGCTTCGAGGTTCGTGACGTACACCCGACCCACTACGGCCGCGTGTGCCCGATCGAAACCCCCGAAGGTCCGAACATCGGCCTGATCAACTCCCTGGCGACCTATGCCCGCACCAACAAGTACGGCTTCCTGGAAAGCCCGTACCGCGTGGTGAAGGAAGGTCTGGTCAGCGACGAGATCGTGTTCCTCTCCGCCATCGAAGAGGCCGACCACGTGATCGCCCAGGCCTCCGCGACCCTGGACGCCAAGGGCCGCCTGATCGACGAGCTGGTCGCCGTACGTCACCTGAACGAATTCACCGTGAAGGCGCCGGAAGACGTCACCCTCATGGACGTATCGCCGAAGCAGGTCGTTTCCGTCGCTGCCTCGCTGATTCCGTTCCTCGAGCACGACGACGCCAACCGTGCGCTCATGGGTTCGAACATGCAGCGTCAGGCCGTTCCGACCCTGCGCGCCGACAAGCCGCTGGTGGGCACCGGCATGGAGCGCAACGTCGCCCGTGACTCCGGCGTCTGCGTCGTGGCTCGCCGCGGCGGTGTGATCGACTCGGTCGACGCCAGCCGTATCGTGGTGCGCGTGGCGGATGACGAGGTCGAGACCGGTGAAGCCGGCGTCGACATCTACAACCTGACCAAGTACACCCGTTCCAACCAGAACACCTGCATCAACCAGCGTCCGCTGGTCAGCAAGGGTGACGTGATCGCCCGCGGCGACATCCTCGCCGACGGTCCGTCCACCGACATGGGTGAGCTGGCCCTGGGCCAGAACATGCGCGTCGCGTTCATGCCCTGGAACGGCTTCAACTTCGAAGACTCCATCTGCCTGTCCGAGCGCGTGGTCCAGGAAGATCGTTTCACCACGATCCACATCCAGGAACTGACCTGCGTCGCCCGTGACACCAAGCTCGGCCCAGAAGAAATCACCGCGGACATCCCGAACGTGGGTGAGGCCGCGCTGAACAAGCTGGACGAAGCTGGCATCGTCTACGTCGGCGCCGAAGTGCAGGCCGGCGACATCCTGGTCGGCAAGGTCACCCCGAAAGGCGAGACCCAGCTGACTCCGGAAGAGAAGCTGTTGCGCGCGATCTTCGGTGAGAAGGCGTCCGACGTTAAGGACACCTCCCTGCGCGTGCCGACCGGCACCAAGGGCACCGTGATCGACGTCCAGGTCTTCACCCGCGACGGCGTGGAGCGCGACAGCCGCGCCCTGTCCATCGAGAAGATGCAGCTCGACGAGATCCGCAAGGACCTCAACGAGGAGTTCCGCATCGTCGAAGGCGCCACCTTCGAGCGTCTGCGCTCCGCCCTGGTCGGCGCCGTCGCCGATGGCGGCCCGGCGCTGAAGAAAGGCACCGAGATCACCGACGAGTACCTCGACGGCCTCGAGCGCGGCCAGTGGTTCAAGCTGCGCATGGCCGAAGACGCCCTGAACGAGCAGCTGGAGAAGGCCCAGGCCTACCTCAGCGACCGCCGTCAGATGCTCGACGACAAGTTCGAGGACAAGAAGCGCAAGCTGCAGCAGGGCGACGACCTGGCTCCGGGCGTGCTGAAGATCGTCAAGGTCTACCTCGCCATCAAGCGCCGCATCCAGCCGGGCGACAAGATGGCCGGCCGCCACGGTAACAAGGGCGTGGTCTCGGTGATCATGCCGGTCGAAGACATGCCGCACGACGCCAACGGCACGCCGGTGGACATCGTTCTGAACCCGCTGGGCGTACCCTCGCGGATGAACGTCGGTCAGATCCTCGAAACCCACCTGGGCCTCGCGGCCAAGGGCCTGGGCGAGAAGATCAACCGCATGCTCGAAGAGCAGCGCAAGATCGCCGAGCTGCGCCAGTTCCTGAACGAGATCTACAACGAGATCGGTGGCCGCCAGGAGAACCTGGAAGAGCTGTCCGATAACGAGATCGTCGCTCTGGCCAACAACCTCAAGGGCGGCGTGCCCATGGCTACCCCGGTGTTCGACGGTGCCAAGGAGCGCGAGATCAAGGCCATGCTGAAGCTGGCCGACCTGCCGGAGAGCGGCCAGATGCGCCTGTTCGACGGCCGCACCGGCAATCAGTTCGAGCGTCCGACCACCGTCGGCTACATGTACATGCTCAAACTGAACCACCTGGTCGATGACAAGATGCACGCACGTTCCACCGGCTCCTACAGCCTGGTCACCCAGCAGCCGCTGGGTGGTAAGGCGCAGTTCGGTGGCCAGCGTTTCGGGGAGATGGAGGTCTGGGCGCTGGAAGCCTACGGCGCCGCCTACACCCTGCAGGAAATGCTGACCGTGAAGTCGGACGACGTGAACGGCCGTACCAAGATGTACAAGAACATCGTGGACGGGGATCACCGCATGGAGGCCGGCATGCCCGAGTCCTTCAACGTGCTGATCAAAGAGATCCGCTCGCTCGGCATCGATATCGAACTGGAAACCGAATAACACGTGACGATAAACGGTGCGGCGGCTAGCCGCCGCACCGGGTCCGTGAGGAGGAAAGGCCTTGAAAGACTTGCTCAATCTGTTGAAAAACCAGGGTCAAATCGAGGAGTTCGATGCCATCCGTATTGGTCTGGCCTCGCCCGAGATGATTCGTTCCTGGTCGTTCGGCGAAGTTAAGAAGCCGGAGACCATCAACTACCGTACCTTCAAGCCGGAGCGCGATGGCCTGTTCTGCGCCAAGATCTTCGGCCCGGTGAAGGACTACGAGTGCCTGTGCGGTAAGTACAAGCGCCTGAAGCACCGCGGTGTGATCTGCGAGAAGTGCGGCGTCGAAGTCGCCCTGGCCAAGGTGCGCCGCGAGCGCATGGGCCACATCGAGCTGGCCTCGCCGGTCGCCCACATCTGGTTCCTGAAGTCCCTGCCGTCCCGTATCGGCCTGCTGCTGGACATGACCCTGCGTGACATCGAGCGCGTGCTCTATTTCGAGAGCTACGTGGTGATCGACCCGGGCATGACCACCCTGGAGAAGGGCCAGCTGCTGAACGACGAGCAGTACTTCGAAGCCCTCGAAGAGTTCGGTGACGACTTCGACGCGCGCATGGGCGCCGAGGCCGTTCGCGAGCTGCTCAACCAGATCGACCTGGAGCACGAGATCGGCCGCCTGCGCGAAGAGATTCCGCAGACCAACTCGGAAACCAAGATCAAGAAGCTGTCCAAGCGCCTGAAGCTGATGGAGGCCTTCCAGGGCTCCGGCAACCATCCGGAGTGGATGGTGCTGACCGTCCTGCCGGTGCTGCCGCCGGACCTGCGTCCGCTGGTTCCGCTGGATGGCGGCCGCTTCGCGACTTCGGATCTGAACGATCTGTACCGCCGGGTGATCAACCGTAACAACCGTCTGAAGCGCCTGCTCGACCTGGCCGCTCCGGACATCATCGTGCGCAACGAAAAGCGCATGCTGCAGGAAGCCGTCGACGCCCTGCTGGACAACGGCCGCCGCGGTCGCGCCATCACCGGCTCGAACAAGCGCCCGCTGAAGTCCCTGGCCGACATGATCAAGGGCAAGCAAGGTCGCTTCCGTCAGAACCTGCTCGGCAAGCGCGTGGACTACTCCGGTCGTTCGGTAATCACCGTCGGTCCGACCCTGCGCCTGCACCAGTGCGGCCTGCCGAAGAAGATGGCCCTCGAGCTGTTCAAGCCGTTCATCTTCGGCAAGCTCGAAGCCCGTGGCATGGCCACCACCATCAAGGCCGCGAAGAAGATGGTCGAGCGCGAACTGCCCGAGGTCTGGGACGTTCTCGCCGAAGTCATCCGCGAACACCCCGTGCTGCTGAACCGTGCGCCGACCCTGCACCGTCTGGGTATCCAGGCGTTCGAGCCGGTGCTCATCGAAGGCAAGGCCATCCAGCTGCACCCGCTGGTTTGCGCGGCGTACAACGCCGACTTCGACGGTGACCAGATGGCCGTCCACGTTCCGCTGACCCTCGAGGCCCAGCTGGAAGCGCGCGCGCTGATGATGTCGACCAACAACATCCTCTCGCCCGCCAACGGCGAGCCGATCATCGTGCCGTCGCAGGACGTGGTGATGGGTCTGTACTACATGACCCGTGAAGCCATCAACGCCAAGGGCGAGGGCATGGCCTTCGCCGACCTGCAGGAAGTCGACCGCGCGTACCGCAGCGGCCAGGTGTCCCTGCACGCCCGCGTGAAAGTACGGATCAACGAGAAGATCAAGAACGAAGACGGCAGCCTGACCGCCAACACCCGCATCGTCGACTCCACCGTCGGCCGCGCGCTGCTGTTCCAGGTCGTGCCGGCAGGCCTGCCGTACGACGTGGTCAACCAGCCGATGAAGAAGAAGGCGATCTCCAAGCTGATCAACCACTGCTACCGCGTGGTGGGGCTGAAGGACACCGTCATCTTCGCCGACCAACTGATGTACACCGGCTTCGCCTACTCGACCATCTCCGGCGTCTCGATCGGCGTGAACGACTTCGTCATCCCGGACGAGAAGGCGCGCATCATCAATGCCGCCACCGAGGAAGTGAAGGAGATCGAGACCCAGTACGCCTCCGGCCTGGTAACCCAGGGCGAGAAGTACAACAAGGTGATCGACCTCTGGTCCAAGGCCAACGACGAAGTGTCCAAGGCGATGATGGCCAACCTCTCGAAAGAGAAGGTCATCGACCGCGAGGGCAAGGAAGTCGACCAGGAGTCCTTCAACTCCATGTACATGATGGCGGACTCCGGTGCGCGGGGTTCCGCGGCCCAGATCCGTCAGCTGGCCGGTATGCGTGGCCTGATGGCCAAGCCGGACGGCTCGATCATCGAGACCCCCATCACCGCGAACTTCCGTGAAGGCCTGAACGTACTCCAGTACTTCATCTCCACCCACGGTGCTCGTAAAGGCCTGGCGGATACCGCACTGAAGACCGCGAACTCCGGTTACCTGACCCGTCGCCTGGTCGACGTGGCCCAGGACCTGGTAGTGACCGAGATCGACTGCGGCACCGAGCACGGCCTGCTGATGTCGCCGCACATCGAAGGCGGCGACGTGGTGGAACCGCTGGGCGAGCGCGTGCTCGGCCGTGTGGTCGCGCGCGACGTGTTCAAGCCCGGTGGCGACGACGTCATCGTGCCTGCCGGTACCCTGATCGACGAGAAGTGGGTCGATTTCCTCGAGCAGATGAGCGTCGACGAAGTCCTGGTCCGTTCGCCGATCACCTGCGAAACCCGTCACGGCATCTGCTCCAAGTGCTACGGCCGCGATCTGGCCCGTGGTCACCAGGTGAACATCGGTGAAGCGGTCGGCGTCATCGCCGCGCAGTCGATCGGTGAGCCGGGTACCCAGCTGACCATGCGTACCTTCCACATCGGTGGTGCGGCCAGCCGGACCTCCGCCGTGGACAACGTCCAGGTGAAGAACGGCGGTACCATCCGCCTGCACAACCTGAAGCACGTCGAGCGTGCCGACGGCGCGCTGGTGGCGGTTTCCCGTTCCGGCGAGCTGGCCGTGGCCGACGACTTCGGTCGCGAGCGCGAGCGCTACAAGCTGCCGTACGGAGCCGTGATCTCCGTGAAGGAAGGTGACAAGGTCGACCCGGGCGCCATCGTCGCCAAGTGGGACCCGCACACCCACCCGATCGTCACCGAAGTGGACGGTACCGTTGCCTTCGCCGGCATGGAAGAGAACATCACCGTCAAGCGCCAGACCGACGAACTCACCGGTCTGACCAACATCGAGGTGATGGATCCGAAAGACCGTCCGGCTTCCGGCAAGGACATCCGTCCGGCGGTGAAGCTGATCGACGCCGCAGGCAAGGACCTGCTGCTGCCGGGCACCGACGTGCCGGCACAGTACTTCCTGCCCGCCAACGCCCTGGTCAACCTGACCGACGGCGCCAAGGTGCGCGTGGGTGACGTGGTTGCACGTATCCCGCAGGAAACCTCGAAGACCCGCGACATCACCGGTGGTCTGCCGCGCGTTGCCGACCTGTTCGAGGCTCGTCGTCCGAAAGAGCCTTCGATCCTGGCGGAAATCAGCGGCACCATCTCCTTCGGCAAGGAAACCAAGGGCAAGCGCCGCCTGGTCATCACGCCGAACGACGGTAGCGATCCGTACGAGGAGCTGATTCCGAAGTGGCGTCACCTGAACGTGTTCGAAGGCGAACAGGTGAACCGCGGCGAAGTCATCTCCGACGGCCCGAGCAACCCGCACGACATCCTCCGTCTGCTGGGCGTCAGCTCGCTGGCCAAGTACATCGTCAACGAGATCCAGGACGTGTACCGCCTGCAGGGCGTGAAGATCAACGACAAGCACATCGAGACCATCCTGCGGCAGATGCTGCGCAAGGTCGAAGTGGCCGAGTCGGGCGACTCCTCCTTCATCAAGGGCGACCAGGTCGAACTGGTCCAGGTGCTGGAAGAGAACGAAGTACTGGCCACCGTGGACAAGTTCCCGGCCAAGTACGAGCGCGTCCTGCTGGGTATCACCAAGGCCTCGCTGTCGACCGAGTCGTTCATCTCCGCGGCTTCCTTCCAGGAGACCACCCGCGTCCTCACCGAGGCGGCGGTCACCGGCAAGCGCGACTTCCTGCGCGGCCTGAAGGAAAACGTGGTGGTCGGTCGTCTGATCCCGGCGGGTACCGGCCTTGCCTATCACAGCGAGCGCAAGCGTCAGCGCGAGCTCGGCAAACCGCAGCGCGTGAGCGCCAGCGAAGCCGAAGCAGCACTGGCCGAAGCGCTCAACCTGAGTGGCAATTAAGCCTTGAGCGAAGCCCCGGCTGTCCTGACAGCCGGGGCTTTGTCTTGACGGGGTGCTGGAAGCTCTTTAGTATTTTGTACCCCGAAAATTGGCAGGGCGCATGCTCTGCCATTTCGTTTAAGTGTCGTAAGACAATCAGTGGAGCTATAGATGGCAACTATCAACCAGCTGGTGCGTAAGCCGCGCAAGCGCATGGTCGACAAGAGCGACGTGCCGGCGCTGCAGAACTGCCCGCAACGTCGTGGCGTATGCACCCGCGTATACACCACCACGCCGAAAAAGCCGAACTCGGCACTGCGTAAGGTATGCCGTGTTCGCCTGACCAACGGCTACGAAGTCACTTCGTACATCGGTGGTGAAGGTCACAACCTGCAAGAGCACAGCGTAGTGCTGATCCGTGGCGGTCGTGTAAAGGACCTTCCGGGTGTGCGTTACCACACCGTGCGCGGTTCGCTGGACACCTCGGGTGTCAAAGACCGTAAGCAGGGTCGTTCCAAGTACGGCGCCAAGCGTCCGAAGTAATCGTTTTTTCCTATTTGCTGAGTCGATAAGAGTAAGGTCGGGCGCGTAACTAAAGTGTTGCAGTCCCGGGCTAACCTGAAGACCGTTTGAGGGCTTATCAATGCCAAGACGTCGTGTAGCGGCCAAACGTGAGATCCTGGCCGATCCGAAATACGGAAGCCAGATTCTGGCCAAGTTCATGAACCACGTGATGGAAAGCGGCAAGAAAGCCGTTGCCGAGCGTATCGTTTACGGTGCTCTGGACAAGGTCAAAGAGCGCAGTAAAGGTGACCCCCTGGAACTCTTCGAGAAAGCTCTCGACGCCATCGCTCCGCTGGTCGAAGTGAAGTCCCGCCGTGTCGGCGGTGCTACCTACCAGGTTCCGGTCGAAGTACGTCCGTCCCGTCGTAATGCCCTGGCCATGCGCTGGCTGGTGGACTACGCCCGCAAGCGTGGCGAGAAGTCCATGGCCCTGCGCCTCGCCGGCGAACTGCTGGATGCCGCCGAAGGCAAAGGCGCCGCCGTCAAGAAGCGTGAAGACGTGCACCGTATGGCTGAAGCCAACAAGGCCTTCTCCCACTACCGCTTCTAATCGCGGCTTCCATTCTTTTGCGAGGGCTTTATGGCTCGTACTACAGCAATTAACCGCTACCGGAACATTGGTATCTGCGCCCACGTCGACGCGGGCAAGACCACCACTACCGAGCGGATCCTGTTCTACACAGGTCTCAGCCACAAGATGGGTGAGGTACACGACGGCGCTGCTACCACCGACTGGATGGTGCAGGAGCAGGAGCGTGGTATCACCATCACCTCCGCTGCGATCACGACCTTCTGGGAAGGTTCGCGCGGCCAGTACGACAAGTACCGCGTAAACGTCATCGACACCCCCGGTCACGTAGACTTCACCATTGAAGTCGAGCGCTCCCTGCGCGTACTGGACGGCGCTGTCGTGGTGTTCTGCGGCACCTCCGGCGTTGAGCCGCAGTCCGAAACCGTATGGCGTCAGGCCAACAAGTACGGCGTTCCGCGTATCGTCTACGTGAACAAGATGGACCGCGCCGGCGCCAACTTCCTGCGCGTCGTCGGTCAGATCAAGAACCGCCTGGGCCACACCCCGGTCCCGGTTCAGCTGGCCATCGGTGCAGAAGATGACTTCCAGGGTCAGATCGACCTGATGAAGATGAAGGCCATCTACTGGAACGAAGACGACAAGGGCACCAGCTATCGCGAGGAAGAGATTCCCGCCGAGCTGCTGGACCTGGCCAACGAATGGCGCAACAACATGGTCGAGGCTGCTGCCGAGGCCAACGAAGAGCTGATGAACAAGTACCTGGAAGGCGGCGAGCTGTCGATCGAAGAGATCAAGGCCGGCCTGCGCCAGCGTACCATCGCCTGCGAAATCGTTCCGGCGGTCTGCGGTTCGTCCTTCAAGAACAAGGGCGTGCCCCTGGTTCTGGACGCCGTCATCGACTTCCTGCCTGCTCCGACCGAGATCCCGGCCATCCAGGGCGTCCACCCGGACAGCACCGATGACAACGAGATCCACGACGAGCGTCCGGCTGACGACAACGCTCCGTTCTCCGCTCTGGCGTTCAAGATCGCTACCGACCCGTTCGTCGGTACCCTGACCTTCGTCCGCGTCTACTCGGGCGTTCTGGAGTCCGGCCAGTCGGTCATCAACTCCGTGAAGGGCAAGAAAGAGCGCGTTGGTCGTATGGTGCAGATGCACGCCAACCAGCGTGACGAGATCAAGGAAGTGCGCGCTGGCGACATCGCGGCTCTGATCGGCATGAAGGACGTCACCACCGGTGACACCCTGTGCGACATCGAGAAGCCGATCATCCTCGAGCGCATGGACTTCCCGGAGCCGGTCATCTCGGTCGCTGTCGAGCCGAAGACCAAGGCTGACCAGGAGAAGATGGGCATCGCCCTCGGCAAGCTGGCCCAGGAAGACCCGTCGTTCCGCGTCAAGACCGACGAAGAAACCGGCCAGACCATCATCTCCGGTATGGGTGAGCTGCACCTGGACATCCTCGTCGACCGCATGAAGCGCGAGTTCGGCGTCGAGGCCAACATCGGCAAGCCGCAGGTTTCCTACCGCGAAACCATCTCCAAGGACAACGTCGAGATCGAAGGCAAGTTCGTTCGTCAGTCCGGTGGTCGCGGTCAGTTCGGTCACTGCTGGATCCGCTTCTCGACTCCGGATGTGGACGAGAAGGGCAACATCACCGAAGGCCTGGTGTTCACCAGCGAAGTCGTAGGTGGTGTGGTTCCGAAGGAATACATCCCGGCGATCCAGAAGGGCATCGAAGAGCAGATGAAGAACGGCGTCGTCGCCGGCTATCCGCTCATCGGCCTGAAGGCCACCGTGTTCGATGGTTCCTACCACGACGTCGACTCCAACGAGATGGCGTTCAAGATCGCTGCTTCCATGGCGACCAAGCAGCTGGCCCAGAAGGGCGGCGGCAAGGTGCTCGAGCCGATCATGAAAGTGGAAGTGGTGACTCCTGAGGACTACATGGGCGACGTGATGGGCGACCTGAACCGTCGTCGCGGTCTGATTCAGGGGATGGAAGACTCGGTTTCCGGTAAGGTTATCCGTGCCGAGGTTCCGCTGGGCGAGATGTTCGGTTATGCGACCGACGTACGTTCCATGTCCCAGGGTCGCGCGAGCTACTCCATGGAATTCTCCAAATACGCCGAAGCTCCGTCGAACATCGTCGAAGCGCTGGTTAAAAAACAAGCTTGATTCAGCCCTTTAAGTTAAGAGGTTACTGTCGTGGCTAAGGAAAAATTTGAACGTAACAAACCGCACGTCAACGTTGGCACCATCGGCCACGTCGACCACGGTAAGACCACTCTGACCGCTGCTCTGACCAAGGTCTGCTCCGAGACCTGGGGTGGTTCCGCTCGCGCCTTCGACCAGATCGACAACGCGCCGGAAGAGAAGGCCCGTGGTATCACCATCAACACTTCGCACGTCGAATACGACTCGCCGGTACGCCACTACGCTCACGTAGACTGCCCGGGCCACGCCGACTACGTGAAGAACATGATCACCGGTGCTGCCCAGATGGACGGCGCGATCCTGGTTTGCTCGGCTGCCGACGGCCCCATGCCGCAGACTCGCGAGCACATCCTGCTGTCCCGTCAGGTAGGCGTTCCCTACATCGTCGTGTTCCTGAACAAGGCCGACATGGTTGACGACGCCGAGCTGCTGGAACTGGTCGAGATGGAAGTTCGCGACCTGCTGAACACCTACGACTTCCCGGGCGACGACACTCCGATCGTGATCGGTTCCGCGCTGATGGCCCTGAACGGCCAGGATGACAACGAGATGGGCGTTTCCGCCGTGCGCAAGCTGGTGGAAACCCTGGACTCCTACATCCCCGAGCCGGTTCGTGCCATCGACCAGCCGTTCCTGATGCCGATCGAAGACGTGTTCTCGATCTCCGGCCGCGGCACCGTGGTAACCGGTCGTGTCGAGCGCGGTATCGTCAAGGTCCAGGAAGAAGTGGAAATCGTCGGCATCCGTCCGACCACCAAGACCACCTGCACCGGCGTTGAAATGTTCCGCAAGCTGCTCGACGAAGGTCGTGCTGGCGAGAACGTCGGCGTCCTGCTGCGCGGCACCAAGCGTGAAGACGTAGAGCGTGGCCAGGTTCTGGCCAAGCCGGGCACCATCAAGCCGCACACCAAGTTCGAGTGCGAAGTGTACGTGCTGTCCAAGGAAGAAGGTGGTCGTCACACCCCGTTCTTCAAGGGCTACCGTCCGCAGTTCTACTTCCGTACCACCGACGTGACCGGCAACTGCGAGCTGCCGGAAGGCGTCGAGATGGTAATGCCGGGTGACAACGTCAAGATGACCGTCACCCTGATCGCTCCGATCGCCATGGAAGACGGCCTGCGCTTCGCTATCCGCGAAGGCGGCCGTACCGTTGGCGCCGG
Source organism: Pseudomonas sp. M1 (assembly GCF_022760135.1). Classification (NCBI taxonomy): domain Bacteria; kingdom Pseudomonadati; phylum Pseudomonadota; class Gammaproteobacteria; order Pseudomonadales; family Pseudomonadaceae; genus Pseudomonas; species Pseudomonas sp. M1. The sequence continues at coordinate 6,067,605 of NZ_CP094343.1, read as the reverse complement.
CGTGGTTGCCAAGATCATCGAGTAATCGACCGATCTAGCGCATGAGGAAAAGGGGCCCTTCGGGGCCCCTTTTTCGTTGGATTGGTTAAATATTGACACCCTCCAGGGGCATCCGTACAATTGCGCCTCCTTTTAACGGGCGGAGTCCGCCCGTTGGGAATGGCAACTTGGAGTCTGAGGTCAAATGCAAAATCAACAAATCCGTATTCGGTTGAAGGCTTTTGACCATCGCCTGATCGACCAGTCTACCCAGGAAATCGTGGAAACCGCGAAACGTACTGGGGCTCAGGTGCGTGGTCCGATTCCTCTGCCGACCCGCAAGGAACGTTACACCGTGCTGATTTCCCCGCACGTCAACAAGGACGCTCGTGACCAGTACGAAATTCGTACCCACAAGCGTGTGCTCGACATCGTTCAGCCGACCGACAAGACCGTCGACGCGCTGATGAAGCTCGACCTTGCTGCTGGCGTCGAAGTACAGATCAGCCTCGGCTAATGCCTTCGGCATTGGTCGTGTAACGCTCTGAAATGGGCGGCCATAGCGGGTGAAAGCCCCGTACACTAAAGAGGTTCTTAAGATGACAATTGGTGTTGTCGGTCGTAAGTGCGGCATGACCCGCATTTTCACCGAAGATGGTGTCTCCATTCCGGTCACGGTCATTGAGGTCGAGCCGAATCGCGTCACCCAGTTCAAGAACGAAGAGACCGATGGCTATCGCGCTGTGCAGGTAACTGCCGGCGAGCGTCGTGCTTCTCGCGTGACCAAGGCTCAGGCCGGTCACTTTGCCAAGGCGAATGTCGCCGCCGGTCGCGGCGTGTGGGAATTCCGTCTGGGCGAAGAGGAGTTCAAGGCAGGCGATTCCATCTCCGTCGATCTGTTCCAGGCAGGCCAGCTGGTAGACGTTACCGGCGAGTCCAAGGGTAAAGGCTACGCCGGTACCATCAAGCGCTGGAACTTCCGTGGTCAGGACAATACCCACGGTAACTCCGTTTCCCACCGCGTCCCGGGTTCGATCGGCCAGTGCCAGACTCCTGGTCGAGTGTTCAAGGGCAAGAAAATGTCCGGTCACATGGGTGCTGAGCGTGTAACCGTTCAATCCCTTGAGGTCGTGCGTGTCGATGCCGAGCGTAATCTGCTGCTGGTCAAGGGTGCCGTTCCTGGCGCTACCGGCGGTGACGTGCTCGTGCGTCCGGCAGCCAAGGCTCGCGGTTAAGAGGGGAAGCTGAGATGCAACTTAATGTGAACGGCGCTCAGGCTATCGAAGTCTCCGAGCGTACCTTTGGCAGCGAATTCAACGAGACTCTGGTTCACCAGGCAGTCGTCGCCTACATGGCTGGCGGCCGTCAGGGCACCCGTGCTCAGAAGACTCGTTCCGAAGTCTCCGGTGGCGGCAAGAAGCCGTGGCGTCAGAAGGGCACCGGTCGTGCTCGCGCTGGCACCATCCGCAGCCCCATCTGGCGTGGGGGCGGCACCACTTTCGCCGCCAAACCGCAGGATCACTCCCAGAAGCTCAACAAGAAGATGTACCGCGCAGCCCTGCGCTCCATCCTCTCCGAGCTGGTCCGTCTGGACCGCCTGGTTGTCGTTGCCGACTTCGCCGTCGATGCACCGAAAACCAAAGGTCTGGTCAGCAAGCTGGACGGCCTGGGCCTGAAAGACGTGCTGATCGTCACTGATGGCGTTGATGAAAACCTGTACCTGGCTGCGCGCAACCTGGCGCACGTCGATGTACGCGACGTCCAGGGTTCCGACCCGGTCAGCCTGATCGCCTACGACAAGGTGCTCGTCACCGTGTCCGCCGTGAAGAAGTTCGAGGAGCTGCTGGCATGAACCAGGAACGCGTATTCAAAGTGCTGCTGGGCCCGCATGTCTCCGAGAAAGCCACGGGGCTGGCGGACGGCAAGAGCCAATTCGTTTTCAAGGTTGCCACTGATGCAACCAAGCTGGAAATCAAGAAGGCCGTCGAAAGCCTGTTCGGCGTGAAAGTACGTCGCGTCACCACCCTGAACGTTCAGGGCAAGACCAAGCGTACCGTTCGCGGCCTGGGCAAGCGTAACGACTGGAAGAAGGCGTACATCGCCCTTCAGCCCGGCCAAGATCTCGATTTCGCAGCTGGCGCTGAGTAAAGGGGTGCATCATGGCAATCGTTAAATGCAAACCGACTTCCGCTGGTCGTCGCTTCGTCGTCAAGGTCGTGAACCAGAACCTGCACAAGGGTGCTCCGTTCGCTGGCCTGGTCGAGAAGAAGTCCAAGTCGGGCGGCCGTAACAACAACGGTCGTATCACCACCCGTCACATCGGCGGTGGTCACAAGCAGCACTACCGTCTGGTCGACTTCCGCCGCAACAAGGATGGCATCCCTGCCATCGTCGAGCGCGTGGAATATGACCCGAACCGCACTGCGCACATCGCTCTGCTGAAGTACGCGGACGGTGAGCGTCGTTACATCATCGCCCCCAAAGGCGTGGTGGCTGGCGATCAACTGATCTCCGGTATCGGCGCTCCGATCAAGCCCGGCAACAACATGCCGCTGCGCAACATCCCGGTGGGTAGCACCATCCACGGTATCGAGCTGAAGCCGGGCAAAGGCGCCCAGCTGGTTCGCTCCGCTGGCGCCTCGGCCCAGCTGGTAGCCCGTGAAGGCGCTTACGTAACCGTGCGTCTGCGTTCCGGTGAAATGCGTAAAGTCCTGGCTGACTGCCGTGCGACCCTGGGCGAAGTCTCGAACTCCGAGCACAGCCTGCGTTCGCTGGGTAAAGCTGGTGCCAAACGCTGGCGCGGCATTCGCCCGACCGTTCGTGGCGTCGCCATGAACCCGGTCGACCACCCGCATGGTGGTGGTGAAGGTCGTACCTCTGCTGGTCGTCATCCGGTATCGCCGTGGGGTCTTCAGACCAAGGGTAAGAAGACTCGCGCGAACAAGCGTACCGATAACATGATCGTCCGTCGCCGCAAGTAAATAGAGGGATACGACAGTGCCGCGTTCTCTGAAAAAAGGTCCTTTTATCGATCTTCACCTGCTGAAGAAGGTCGAAGTGGCGGTGGAAAAGAACGACCGCAAGCCGATCAAGACCTGGTCGCGTCGTTCGATGATTCTGCCGCATATGGTTGGTCTGACCATCGCTGTCCACAACGGCCGTCAACACGTGCCGGTCCTGGTCAACGAAGACATGGTCGGTCACAAACTCGGCGAGTTCGCTGCTACCCGCACTTATCGTGGGCATGCTGCGGACAAGAAAGCCAAGCGTTAAGGGGTAAGGAAGATGGAAGTAGCCGCTAAGCTGTCGGGCGCTCGTATCTCCGCCCAGAAAGCCCGCTTGGTCGCCGACCAGATCCGCGGGAAGAAGGTGGGCGAAGCGCTCAACCTCCTGGCTTTCAGCAGTAAGAAAGCCGCCGAGATCATGAAGAAAGTGCTGGAGTCGGCTGTTGCCAACGCTGAGCACAACGAAGGCGCCGATGTGGACGACCTGAAGGTCTCCACCGTCTTCGTCAACGAAGGTCGTTCGCTCAAGCGCATCATGCCGCGCGCCAAAGGCCGTGCTGATCGCATCGTCAAGCGGTCTTGCCATATCACTGTCAAGGTTGCGGACAAGTAACGGAGTCGATCAGATGGGTCAGAAAGTACATCCCAATGGCATCCGCCTGGGTATCGTCAAGGAGCACACCTCCGTTTGGTACGCAGATAAGCGCACTTACGCCGATTATCTGTTCGCCGACCTGAAGGTCCGTGAGTACCTCCAAGACAAACTAAAAAGCGCGTCCGTAAGCCGTATCGATATCCATCGCCCGGCTCAAACCGCACGCATCACCATCCACACCGCCCGTCCCGGTATCGTGATCGGCAAGAAAGGTGAAGATGTTGAGAAGCTGCGTCAGGACCTGACCAAGCAAATGGGTGTGCCCGTGCACATCAACATCGAGGAAATCCGCAAGCCGGAACTCGATAGCATGCTGGTTGCGCAGAGCGTAGCTCAGCAGCTGGAACGCCGCGTCATGTTCCGTCGCGCCATGAAGCGCGCCGTGCAGAACGCCATGCGTATTGGTGCCAAGGGCATCAAGATCCAGGTGAGTGGTCGTTTGGGCGGCGCTGAAATTGCTCGTACCGAATGGTATCGCGAAGGTCGTGTGCCCCTGCACACCCTGCGCGCCGATATCGACTATGCCACCTACGAAGCGCACACCACCTACGGTGTGATCGGTGTCAAGGTTTGGATCTTCAAAGGCGAGGTCATCGGTGGCCGCCAGGAAGAGCTCAAGCCGGTAGCGCCCGCTCCTCGTAAAAAAGCTGCTAAGTAAGGAGTACGCAAATGCTGCAACCTAAGCGTACGAAGTTCCGCAAGCAAATGACCGGTCACAACCGTGGCCTGGCTCATCGCGGTAGCAAAGTCAGCTTCGGCGAGTTCGCCCTCAAGGCGACCAGCCGTGGCCGTCTCACCGCGCGTCAGATCGAGTCCGCACGTCGTGCGCTGACCCGTCACGTAAAACGTGGCGGCAAGATCTGGATCCGCGTATTCCCCGACAAGCCGGTTACCAAGAAGCCCCTCGAAGTTCGTATGGGTAAAGGTAAGGGCGGCGTCGAGTACTGGGTAGCCCAGATTCAACCGGGCAAGGTCCTGTACGAGATCGAGGGTGTATCCGAAGAGCTGGCGCGTGAGGCATTCGCCCTGGCTGCTGCAAAGCTGCCGCTCGCCACCTCCTTTGTTAAGCGGACGGTGATGTGATGAAAGCGAATGAACTTCGTGAGAAATCCGTGGAGCAGCTGAACGAGCAACTGCTCGGCCTGCTGCGCGACCAGTTCAATCTGCGTATGCAGAAAGCAACTGGCCAGTTGGCGCAGTCCCACCTGCTCTCGCAGGTGAAGCGCGACATCGCTCGCGTCAAAACTGTGCTCAATCAGCAAGCAGGTAAGTGAACATGGCTGAAGCTCAGAAAACCGTCCGTACGCTGACCGGCCGCGTCGTCAGCGACAAGATGGACAAGACCGTCACCGTTCTGATCGAGCGTCGCGTCAAGCACCCGATCTACGGCAAATACGTGAAGCGTTCGACCAAGCTGCACGCCCACGACGAAACCAATCAGTGCCGCATTGGTGACCTGGTCACCATTCGCGAAACCCGTCCGCTGGCCAAGACCAAGGCCTGGACCCTGGTTGATATCGTCGAGCGCGCAGTGGAAGTCTAAGGGTCGGAGATAGATAATGATTCAGACTCAATCCATGCTCGATGTCGCTGATAACAGCGGCGCGCGTCGCGTAATGTGCATCAAGGTGCTCGGCGGTTCCCACCGTCGCTACGCCGGCATTGGCGACATCATCAAAGTCACCGTCAAGGAAGCGATTCCGCGCGGCAAGGTGAAGAAAGGCCAGGTCATGACTGCCGTGGTCGTTCGCACCAAGCACGGCGTTCGTCGCACCGACGGCTCCATCATCCGCTTCGACGGTAACGCCGCCGTCCTGCTGAACAACAAGCAGGAGCCGATCGGCACCCGTATCTTCGGGCCCGTGACTCGTGAACTTCGTACCGAGAAGTTCATGAAGATCGTCTCGCTCGCCCCTGAAGTGCTGTAAGGAGTAGCCGTCATGCAAAAAATTCGTCGTGACGACGAAGTCATCGTCATTGCCGGCAAGGACAAGGGCAAGCGTGGCAAGGTGCTGAAAGTTCTCGCTGACGACCGTCTGGTCGTCGGCGGTGTGAACCTGATCAAGCGCCACACCAAGCCCAACCCCATGCTCAACCAGCAAGGCGGGATCGTCGAGAAGGAGGCGCCTCTGCACGTCTCCAACGTCGCCATCTTCAACCCGGAAACCAGCAAGGCTGACCGCGTTGGCTTCAAGGTAGAAGACGGTAAGAAGGTTCGTGTCTTCAAGTCGACCCAGAAACCGGTCCAGGCTTGAGGGAGTAGGTAGATACCATGGCACGATTGAAAGAACTGTACCGGAAGGAAATCGCGCCCAAGCTGAAGCAAGAGCTTCAGCTGGCGAACGTGATGGAAGTTCCGCGCGTTACCAAAATCACCCTGAACATGGGTCTTGGCGAAGCTGTCGGTGACAAGAAAGTCATCGAGAGCGCCGTGGCCGATCTGGAAAAGATCGCAGGCCAGAAGCCGGTCGTGACTTACGCTCGTAAGTCCATCGCCGGCTTCAAGATCCGTGAAGGCTGGCCGATCGGCGTGAAGGTCACCCTGCGTGGCGACCGCATGTACGAATTCCTGGACCGCCTGCTCTCCATCTCCCTGCCGCGCGTGCGTGACTTCCGCGGCCTGAATGCCAAGTCCTTCGATGGCCGCGGCAACTACAGCATGGGCGTGAAAGAGCAGATCATCTTCCCGGAAATCGATTACGACAAGATCGATGCTCTGCGCGGCATGGACATCACTCTGACCACCACCGCCCGTACGGACGATGAAGGTCGCGCTCTGCTGCGCGCCTTCAACTTCCCGTTCCGCAACTGATTGGAGTAGGAACATGGCCAAAGAGAGCATGAAAAACCGTGAGCTGAAGCGTCAGCGCACGGTCGCCAAGTACGCCCAGAAGCGTGCCGAGCTGAAAGCGATCATCGCTAATCCGAACTCCTCCCAGGAAGAGCGTTGGAATGCGCAGGTCGCCCTGCAGAAGCAACCGCGTGACGCGAGCGCCAGCCGCCTGCGTAACCGTTGCCGCCTGACCGGTCGTCCGCACGGCTTCTACCGCAAGTTCGGCCTGAGCCGTAACAAGCTGCGTGAAGCCGCCATGCGCGGCGACGTACCGGGCCTGGTGAAAGCCAGCTGGTAAGTCGGTCGAGACGGGGCCGGCAATGGCTCCGTTGATCGCTTTGCGAAGCAAGCCCCCTCGTGGGGCTTGATTCGTTTTTGAGCGGTCTCTAGAATACCCGGCTCCCCTGAGCCTGGGTTTTTCTCACCCTGCGTTTTGAGGGTGAGTATCGTTGAAGGCTTATCTTTTGTATCAGGAGCATTAAGCCCATGAGTATGCAGGACCCGTTAGCAGACATGCTAACTCGCATCCGTAATGCCCAGATGGCTGAGAAGACCGTCGTGAGCATGCCGTCTTCCAAGCTGAAGGCGGCAGTAGCCAAAGTCCTCAAGGACGAAGGTTACATTGCGGACTATCAGGTCAGCGCCGAGGCCAAGCCTCAGCTGTCCATCGAGCTGAAGTACTTCGAAGGCAAACCCGTCATCGAAGAAGTGAAGCGAATCAGCCGTCCTGGCCTGCGCCAGTACAAGTCCGTAGATCAGCTGCCGAAAGTTCGCGGTGGTCTGGGTGTGTCGATCGTCTCCACCAACAAAGGTGTGATGACCGACCGCGCAGCCCGTGCCGCTGGCGTTGGTGGCGAAGTGCTCTGCACTGTGTTCTAAGGGGAATCAGCATGTCTCGCGTTGCTAAGAACCCCGTCAAGCTGCCCGCCGGCGTCGAAATCAAGCTGGCTGGTCAGGAACTCTCGGTCAAGGGCTCCAAAGGCTCCCTCGAGCTGAAAGTCCACCCGTCCGTAGAAGTCATCCAGGACAACGGTGAGCTGCGTTTCGCCGCCCGTAACGGCGACCAGCAGACCCGTGCCATGGCCGGTACCACCCGCGCCCTGGTCAACAACATGGTGATCGGCGTCAGCCAGGGCTTCGAGCGCAAGCTCCAGCTGGTCGGCGTTGGTTACAAGGCGCAGGCCAAAGGCCAAGTGCTGTCCCTGGCCCTCGGCTTCTCCCACCCGGTCGATTACGAACTGCCCGCCGGCATCGTCGCCGAAACCCCCAGCCAGACCGATATCCTGATCAAGGGCATCGACAAGCAGCTGGTCGGCCAGGTTGCCGCGGAGATCCGCGATTTCCGTCCGCCGGAGCCGTACAAAGGCAAGGGCGTGCGGTATTCGGACGAAGTCGTACTTCGTAAAGAAGCCAAGAAGAAGTAGGGCATAGCAAATGAGCGTCAAGAAAGAAACCCGTCTGCGTCGCGCTCGCAAGGCACGCCTGAAGATGCGCGAGCTGGAAGCCGTACGCCTTTGCGTGTACCGCTCCTCCCAGCACATTTACGCCCAGGTCATCGCGGCCGACGGCGGCAAGGTCCTGGCCAGCGCCTCGACCCTGGACAAGGAACTGCGCGAAGGTGCCACCGGCAACGTCGACGCAGCCAAGAAAGTTGGTCAACTGGTCGCCGAACGCGCCAAGGCTGCCGGCGTCACTCAGGTGGCGTTCGACCGTTCTGGCTTCAAGTACCACGGCCGCATCAAGGCCCTGGCTGATGCCGCTCGCGAAGGCGGTCTGGAGTTCTAAGTTATGGCAAACAACGATCAAAAGCGCGACGAAGGCTACATCGAGAAGCTGGTTCAAGTTAACCGCGTCGCCAAAACCGTAAAAGGTGGCCGTATCTTCGCCTTCACCGCGCTGACCGTGGTTGGCGATGGCAAGGGCCGTGTTGGCTTCGGTCGTGGCAAGGCGCGTGAAGTGCCGGCCGCCATCCAGAAGGCCATGGAAGCTGCTCGCCGCAACATGATCCAGGTGGATCTGAACGGCACCACCCTGCAGTACCCGACCAAGTCCGCCCATGGCGCCTCCAAGGTGTACATGCAGCCGGCTTCCGAAGGTACCGGCATCATCGCCGGCGGCGCCATGCGTGCCGTCCTGGAAGTGGCCGGTGTGCAGAACGTTCTGGCCAAGTGCTACGGTTCGACCAACCCGGTCAACGTGGTATACGCCACCTTCAAGGGCCTGAAGAACATGCAGTCCCCTGAGTCGGTAGCGGCCAAGCGTGGCAAGAGCGTCGAGGAGATTCTCTAACCATGGCAACTGTCAAAGTTACCCTGATCAAAAGCCTGAACGGCCGTCTGGCCAATCACAAGGCCTGCGTCAAAGGCCTGGGCCTGCGTCGCATCAATCATACCGTCGAAGTTCAGGACACTCCTGAGAACCGCGGCATGATCAACAAGGCCTACTACCTGCTGCGTGTGGAGGGTTAATCCATGCAACTGAACGATCTGCGTTCCGCGCCGGGTGCCCGTCGCGAGAAGCTGCGTCCGGGCCGTGGCATCGGTAGCGGTCTGGGCAAGACCGGTGGCCGTGGTCACAAAGGTCAGACCTCTCGCTCCGGCGGCACCATCGCTCCGGGCTTCGAGGGTGGCCAGCAGCCGCTGCACCGTCGTCTGCCGAAGTTCGGCTTCAAGTCCCTGAAAGCCCTGGATCGCGCCGAGGTTCGTACCTCCGAGCTGGCCAAGGTCGAAGGCGAAGTCGTCACCGTGCAGGCCCTGAAGGATGCCAACGTGATCAACCGCAACGTACAGCGCGTCAAAGTCGTGCTGTCCGGTGAAGTTGCCCGCGCGGTCACCCTGAAAGGCATCGGCGCCACCAAGGGCGCTCGTGCGGCTATCGAAGCAGCTGGCGGCAAAATCGAGGACTAAATGGCTAAGCAAGGTGCTCTCTCTGCGCTGAGCAACGGTGGCGGTCTGTCCGAGCTCTGGGCACGTCTGCGTTTCCTGTTCCTGGCGATCATCGTCTATCGGATAGGTGCGCACATCCCGGTTCCGGGCATCAACCCCGATCGCTTGGCGGCACTGTTCCGGCAGAACGAGGGGACCATTCTTAGCCTCTTCAACATGTTTTCCGGCGGCGCGCTGGAGCGCATGAGTATCTTTGCACTGGGGATCATGCCGTACATCTCGGCGTCGATCATCATGCAGCTCATGACCGCTATCAGCCCGCAGCTGGAGCAGTTGAAGAAAGAGGGTGAGTCTGGGCGTCGCAAGATCAGCCAGTACACCCGCTACGCAACGCTCGTCCTGGCGCTCGTCCAGGCCATCGGCATGGCCGTTGGTCTGGGCAGTCAGGGCGTGGCCTTCTCCAATGACTTCGGCTTCTACTTCGTGGCAGTCACCACCTTCGTGGCGGGTGCGCTGTTCATGATGTGGCTGGGCGAGCAGATCACCGAGCGGGGCGTCGGCAATGGTATCTCCATGCTGATCTTCTCCGGGATCGTCGCCGGCCTGCCGCGCGCCATCGGGCAGTCCTTCGAGTCCGCCCGTCAAGGTGACATCAACATCTTCGCCCTGATCGCCGTAGGCCTGCTGGCCGTCGCGATCATCGCGTTCGTGGTGTTCATCGAGCGCGGTCAGCGCCGCATCGCCGTGCATTACGCCAAGCGCCAGCAAGGTCGCAAGGTGTTTGCCGCGCAGACCAGCCATCTGCCGCTGAAAGTGAACATGGCGGGCGTGATCCCGGCCATCTTCGCCAGCAGCATCCTGCTGTTCCCGGCGTCCCTGGGCGCCTGGTTCGGTCAGTCGGAGGGCCTGGGTTGGCTGCAGGACGTCGCGCAAGCGATCGCTCCGGGGCAGCCGCTGAACATTCTGCTGTTTAGTGCAGGGATCATCTTCTTCTGCTTCTTCTATACAGCGCTGATGTTCAATCCCAAGGACGTGGCGGAAAACCTCAAGAAGTCCGGTGCATTTATTCCGGGTATTCGTCCGGGCGAACAGTCCGCTCGCTACATCGATGGCGTGCTGACCCGTTTGACCATGTTCGGTGCCCTGTACATGACGGCGGTGTGCCTGTTGCCCCAGTTCCTGGTGGTGGCTGCCCACGTTCCGTTCTACCTCGGCGGGACCTCGTTGCTGATCGTGGTCGTGGTTGTGATGGACTTTATGGCCCAAGTACAATCGCACCTCGTTTCTCACCAGTACGAATCCCTCATGAAGAAAGCCAACCTGAAGGGTTATGGCGGCAGCAGCATGCTGCGCTGACCGGCCCGTAAGGTTAGTAGGAGTCACTGATGAAAGTTCGTGCATCGGTTAAGAAGCTGTGCCGCAACTGCAAGATCATCCGTCGCGAAGGCGTCGTTCGCGTGATCTGCAGCGCGGAGCCGCGTCACAAGCAGCGCCAAGGCTGAGTGTGATCCACGCGTTATAGCCCGGCAGCTAGTGCGCTGCCGGGTTGATTATTTGTTATTACAGCGCTAATATCCGCGCCCTTTCTTGGCTTCCTGGGCGCCGGGTAGCTGTCAATTGGAGTTTTTCTGAATGGCCCGTATTGCAGGCGTAAACATTCCGGATAACAAGCACACTGTTATCTCGCTGACCTACATCTATGGTGTAGGTCGCACCACCGCACAGAGCATCTGCGCTGCCACGGGCATCAGCCCGGTAGTGAAGATCAAGGACCTGAGCGAAGAGCAGATCGATTCGCTGCGCAACGAGGTGGCCAAGCTGACCACCGAAGGTGACCTGCGCCGCGAAATCAACATGAACATCAAGCGTCTGATGGACCTCGGTTGCTACCGCGGTCTGCGTCATCGTCGCGGTCTGCCGGTTCGCGGTCAGCGTACCAAGACCAACGCGCGCACCCGCAAGGGCCCGCGTAAGCCGATCCGCAAGTAATCGCTTAGGAATATAGTCATGGCAAAACCTGCTGCTCGTCCTCGCAAGAAAGTCAAAAAGACGGTGGTCGACGGGATCGCGCATATCCACGCGTCCTTCAACAACACCATCGTTACCATCACCGACCGTCAGGGCAACGCCCTGTCCTGGGCCACTTCCGGTGGTTCGGGCTTCCGCGGCTCGCGTAAGAGCACCCCGTTCGCTGCCCAGGTAGCGGCCGAGCGTGCCGGCCAGGCTGCTCTGGAATACGGTCTGAAGAACCTTGACGTCAACGTCAAAGGCCCGGGCCCGGGTCGCGAATCGGCTGTTCGTGCGCTGAATGCCTGCGGTTACAAGATCGCCAGCATCACCGACGTAACCCCGATCCCGCACAACGGCTGCCGCCCGCCGAAAAAGCGTCGCGTGTAATAGGAGACAGTGAGAAATGGCTCGTTACATTGGTCCCAAATGCAAACTGTCTCGCCGTGAAGGCACCGACCTGTTCCTGAAGAGCGGCGCTCGCGCGCTCGACTCCAAGTGCAAGGCCGAACAGGTTCCTGGCCAGCACGGCGCTCGCCGTGGCCGTCTGTCCGACTACGGTCTGCAGCTGCGTGAGAAGCAGAAAGTCCGCCGCATCTACGGCGTGCTGGAGCGTCAGTTCCGTGGCTACTACCAAGAGGCTTCCCGCCGCAAGGGCTCCACTGGTGAGAACCTGCTGCAACTGCTGGAATGCCGTCTGGACAACGTCGTCTATCGTATGGGCTTCGGTTCCACCCGTTCGGAATCCCGTCAGCTGGTGTCCCACAAGACCATCAGCGTGAACGGTCAGACCGTCAACATCCCGTCCTATCAGGTGAAGGCCGGCGACGTCGTTGCTGTTCGCGAGAAATCGAAGAACCAGCTGCGTATCGCTCAAGCCCTCGAACTGTGCGCCCAGCGCGGTCGCGTTGAGTGGGTCGAAGTGGACACCGACAAGAAGGCCGGTACCTTCAAGAGCGTTCCGGCTCGTGCCGACCTGTCCGCCGACATCAACGAAAACCTGATTGTCGAGCTCTACTCCAAGTAAGGGCTAGAAAATAGGTGCATCCATGCAGAGTTCGGTAAATGAGTTCCTGACCCCCCGCCACATCGATGTGCAGGTGGTCAGCCAAACCCGCGCCAAGATCACGCTCGAGCCTCTCGAGCGTGGCTTCGGCCATACCCTGGGCAACGCGCTGCGTCGCATCCTGTTGTCCTCCATGCCTGGCTGTGCAGTGGTCGAGGCCGAGATCGACGGCGTACTCCACGAGTACTCGGCGATCGAAGGTGTTCAGGAAGACGTCATCGAAATCCTGCTCAACCTGAAAGGTCTGGCCATCAAGCTGCACGGCCGTGACGAAGTGACGCTGACCCTGGCGAAAAAGGGCTCGGGTGTGGTGACCGCTGCCGATATTCAGCTGGATCATGATGTCGAGATCGTCAACGGTGACCATGTTATCGCCCACCTGGCCGATAACGGCGCGCTGAACATGAAGCTGAAAGTCGCTCGTGGTCGTGGCTACGAGCCGGCTGATGCCCGCTCGAGCGATGAAGACGAAAGCCGCAGCATCGGCCGTCTGCAGCTCGACGCCTCGTTCAGCCCCGTACGTCGTGTTGCCTACGTGGTCGAGAACGCCCGTGTCGAACAGCGTACCAACCTGGACAAGCTGGTCCTCGATCTGGAAACCAACGGCACCCTGGACCCTGAAGAGGCTATCCGTCGCGCCGCTACCATCCTGCAACAGCAGCTGGCAGCGTTCGTGGACCTCAAGGGCGACAGCGAACCCGTCGTTGAAGAGCAGGAAGACGAGATCGATCCGATCCTGCTGCGTCCGGTCGATGACCTGGAGCTGACCGTTCGTTCGGCCAACTGCCTGAAGGCGGAGAACATCTACTACATCGGTGACCTGATCCAGCGCACCGAAGTAGAGCTGCTGAAAACTCCGAACCTGGGCAAGAAGTCCCTGACCGAAATCAAGGACGTTCTGGCCTCTCGCGGTCTGTCCCTCGGTATGCGCCTCGACAACTGGCCGCCGGCAAGTCTTAAGAAAGACGACAAGGCTACTGCCTGATCGTCGTAGCTACCGAACGTAAAGTTTGGAAAGGAATTGAACCATGCGCCATCGTAAAAGTGGTCGTCACCTGAGCCGCACCAGCGCGCACCGCAAGGCTATGTTCCAGAACATGGCTGTGTCGCTGTTCGAACACGAACTGATCAAAACCACCCTGCCCAAGGCCAAGGAACTGCGTCGCGTTGCCGAGCCGCTGATCACCCTGGCCAAGGAAGACAGCGTCGCCAACCGTCGTCTGGCTTTCGACCGTACCCGTTCGAAGGCTGCCGTAGGCAAGCTGTTCAACGAGCTGGGCAAGCGCTACGCCAACCGTCCGGGCGGCTACCTGCGCATCCTCAAGTGCGGTTTCCGCGCTGGCGACAACGCCCCCATGGCGTACGTCGAGCTGGTTGATCGTGCTGTCGGCGGCGAAGCGGTCGAAGCTGCTGAGTAAGGCGAACGCCACTCATGAAAAACCGGGCTCAGGCCCGGTTTTTTATTGCCCGCTGGAAATGTATCTCGTTCCCTTCGGCCCAGGATCCGCGCGTCTTGCAAGGCACTCTCGCGCCGGCGGGACTATCCTCGAATTGATGCGGGTCATGGTCGTCGAGGACCAAATTCTCTTCAATTATTCACCGGACTCATGGAGCTGACTGATGCAAGGCCATGCTGAAGTAATCGACTACCTCAATACCCTGCTGACCGGCGAGCTGGCCGCGCGCGACCAGTACTTCATCCACTCGCGCATGTACGAGGACTGGGGCTTCGCCAAGCTCTACGAGCGCCTCAACCACGAGATGGAAGAGGAAACCCAGCACGCCGACGCCCTGATCCGCCGCATCCTGTTGCTGGAGGGCACGCCGCGCATGCGTCCCGACGATATCCACCCGGGCCGTACCGTGCCGGAAATGCTCGAAGCCGACCTCAAGCTGGAGCGCCAGGTGCGTGCTGCCCTGGCCAAGGGCATCGCGCTGTGCGAACAGCACAAGGACTTCGTCAGCCGCGACATGCTCAAGGTCCAGTTGGCCGACACCGAGGAAGACCACGCCTACTGGCTGGAGCAGCAACTCGGGCTGATCGCCAAGATGGGCCTGGAGAACTACCTGCAGTCGCAGATATGAGGTTTCGTCTGCAATGAAAGAAGCCCCTCGCGCCTATCGGTCGCAGGGGCTTTTTTGTTTCCACCAGGCGCGCCAGGGGGAGGATTCCGGTGCTGTATTTCCGTTGTTCGGGAGGCTATCGCGCACGGTTCTGCTAAGAGACAAAAACTATCGTGCCGTTGCTTTTCATAAATTGGTCCCCCCAGCGGAGCGGTACTAGTCTTAATCCACCGTCGGCAGCTGTCGACCAGACCGACCCGATGAGGACAAAGGAGAAAGCAATGTCGAATGAATCGAAATGCCCGTTCCATTATGTTGCTGGTGGCGGTACTACCAACGAGGACTGGTGGCCGAATCAACTGAAGTTGGACCTACTGAACCAGCATTCGGAAAGATCCAACCCGTTGGGTGAGAAGTTCAACTACCGCGACGAGTTCAAGAAACTCGACTACTCGGCCCTGAAGGCCGACCTGAAGCACATGATGACCGACTCCCAGGAATGGTGGCCGGCCGACTGGGGCCACTATGGCGGCCTGATGATCCGCATGGCCTGGCACGCCGCCGGTACCTACCGTATCGCCGATGGCCGCGGCGGCGTGGGCCGCGCCCAACAGCGCTTCGCCCCGCTGAACTCCTGGCCGGACAACGTCAGCCTGGACAAGGCGCGGCGCCTGCTGTGGCCGATCAAGCAGAAATACGGCCAGAAGATCTCCTGGGGCGACCTGATGGTGCTCGCCGGCAACGTGGCCCTGGAAAGCATGGGGTTCCGTACCTTCGGCTTCGGCGCCGGCCGCGAAGACGTATGGGAGCCGGACAACGACGTCAACTGGGGCGACGAGAAGACCTGGCTCGTCCACCGCGACCCCGAGGCCCTGGCCAAGAACCCCCTGGCGGCCACCGAGATGGGCCTGATCTATGTGAACCCCGAAGGCCCCAATGCCAGCGGCGACCCGTTGTCGGCCGCGCCCGCCATCCGTGCGACCTTCGGCAATATGGCGATGAACGACGAAGAGATCGTCGCCCTGATCGCCGGTGGCCACACCCTCGGCAAGACCCACGGTGCCGGCTCGGCGGACCACGTCGGCGCTCCCCCGGAAGACGCTCCCCTCGAGCAGCAGGGCCTGGGCTGGGCCAGCAGCTATGGCTCCGGCGTCGGCGCCGACGCCATCACCTCCGGCATCGAGGTGGTATGGACGCAAACGCCCACCCAGTGGAGCAACTTCTTCTTCGAGAACCTGTTCAAGTACGAATGGGAACAGACCCGCTCGCCCGCCGGGGCCATCCAGTGGGTCGCCAAGGATGCGCCGGAGATCATTCCTGATCCCTTCGATCCGTCGAAGAAGCGCAAGCCCACCATGCTCACCACCGACCTGACGCTGCGCTTCGATCCGGAATTCGGGAAAATCTCCAAGCGCTTCCTCGATGACCCGCAGGCCTTCGCCGATGCGTTCGCCCGCGCCTGGTTCAAGCTGACCCACCGCGACATGGGGCCGAAGGCCCGCTACCTCGGCCCGGAAGTGCCGAAGGAAGACCTGATCTGGCAGGACCCGCTGCCGCCGGCCACGCACAACCCGAGCGCCGCGGACATCGCCGACCTGAAGGCGAAGATCGCCGAGTCCGGCCTGTCGATCGCCGAGCTGGTGTCCACCGCCTGGGCCTCGGCCTCCACCTTCCGCGGTGGCGACAAGCGCGGCGGTGCCAATGGCGCGCGCATTCGCCTGGCGCCGCAGAAGGATTGGGAGGTCAACAATCCGCAGCAGCTCGCCAAGGTATTGGCCAAGCTCGACGAGATCCAGCGGTTCTCCGGCAAGGCCTCGCTGGCCGACGTGATCGTGCTGGCCGGTAACGTGGGTGTCGAGCAGGCCGCCAAGGCTGCCGGCGTGAACATCGAGGTGCCCTTCGCTCCGGGCCGCGCGGATGCCCGCCAGGACCAGACCGACGTCGAGTCCTTCGAGGTGCTCGAACCCATCGCCGATGGCTTCCGCAACTACAAGAGCGCCAATCCCGGCGCGTCCACCGAGGCACTGCTGGTCGACAAGGCCCAGTTGCTGACCCTGACCGCTCCGGAAATGACCGTGCTCGTCGGCGGCCTGCGCATGCTGGGGGCCAACTACGACGGTAGCGCCCATGGCGTGTTCACCGACCGGCCCGGCGTGCTCAGCAACGACTTCTTCGTCAACCTGCTGGACATGGGGACCGTCTGGGCGCCGGTGGACGGCTCCGCGGAGGTCTTCGAGGGCCGGGCCCGCAAGGGCGGCGAGCTGAAGTGGACCGCTACCCGTGCCGACCTGATCTTTGGTTCGCACTCGGTGCTGCGTGCGCTGGCCGAGGTCTACGCCAGCAGCGATGCCAAGGAGAAGTTCGTGAAGGACTTCGTCGCCGCCTGGACCAAGGTGATGAACCTGGACCGCTTCGATCTGGCCTGATGTTCTTGGGCTGGGAAGAAAAGGCGCCGCTTTGGCGGTAGCAGTGGCCACTTGAAAGAAAATGCCGTTTCCCTTTTACGGGGAAGCGGCATTTTCATGTGGGTTGCCGGCTGCTTCGAGGTGCTTTTCGTAGGATGGGTTGAGCTTGCGAAACCCATGCGGCCATCGGTGATGGGTATCGCTTCGCTCAACGCCATCCTACGAAAAGCTACGCTCGCTCCTACGCCGCCCAGGCTATGACATTGCCATGTGGACTCACTGGCCCCCCGGACGCCCGGGGGCACGGACAGCCCCTTTCAGCAGTCAGGCCCGATCGCGCTCCAGCAGTGGCTTGAGGAAGCGCCCGGTGTGCGACGCTTCCATCTCCGCCACCTGCTCCGGCGTGCCGCTGGCGATGATCTGGCCGCCCTTGGAGCCGCCCTCGGGGCCGAGGTCGACCAGCCAGTCGGCGGTCTTGATCACGTCCAGGTTGTGCTCGATCACCACCACCGTGTTGCCGTGGTCGCGCAGGCGGTGCAGCACGTCGAGCAGTTGCTGGATGTCCGCGAAGTGCAGGCCGGTGGTCGGTTCGTCGAGGATGTACAGGGTCTTGCCGGTGTCGCGCTTGGATAGCTCGCGGGACAGCTTCACCCGCTGCGCCTCGCCGCCGGACAGGGTGGTCGCGCTCTGCCCCAGCTTGATGTACGACAGGCCCACGTCGATCAGCGTCTGCAGCTTGCGGGCGATGGCCGGCACGGCGTCGAAGAACGCGCGGGCGTCCTCGATGGTCATGTCCAGCACCTCGGTGATGCTCTTGCCCTTGTAGCGGATCTCCAGCGTCTCGCGGTTGTAGCGCTTGCCCTTGCAGACGTCGCAGGGCACGTAGATATCCGGCAGGAAGTGCATCTCTACCTTGATCACGCCGTCGCCCTGGCAGGCCTCGCAGCGGCCGCCCTTGACGTTGAACGAGAAGCGCCCCGGGCCGTAGCCGCGCGAGCGGGCTTCCGGCACGCCGGCGAACAGTTCGCGGATCGGGGTGAACAGGCCGGTGTAGGTCGCCGGGTTGGAGCGCGGCGTGCGGCCGATCGGGCTCTGGTCGATGTCCACCACCTTGTCCAGGTGCTGCAGGCCGTCGAAGGAGTCGTAGGGCGCGACCTCCAGGCTGGTGGCGCCGTTCAGCGCGGTGGCGGTGATCGGGAACAGGGTGTTGTTGATCAGCGTCGACTTGCCCGAGCCGGACACGCCGGTGACGCAGGTGAACAGGCCGACCGGGAGTTCCAGGTTGACGTTGCGCAGGTTGTTGCCGCGCGCGCCCTTGAGCTTGAGCAACTGCTTCTTGTTGCGCGGCGTGCGCTGCGCCGGCACCACGATCTTCTGGCGGCCGGAGAGGTACTTGCCGGTCACCGAGTCCGGATGGCTCATGACCTGCTCGGGCGTGCCTTCGGCGACGATCTGCCCGCCATGCACGCCGGCGCCGGGGCCGATGTCGACCACGTAGTCGGCGAGGCGGATGGCGTCCTCGTCGTGCTCCACCACTATCACCGTGTTGCCCAGGTTGCGCAGGTGGGTGAGGGTGGCCAGCAGGCGTTCGTTGTCGCGCTGGTGCAGGCCGATGGAGGGCTCGTCGAGGATGTACATCACCCCCACCAGGCCCGCGCCGATCTGGCTGGCCAGGCGGATGCGCTGGGCCTCGCCGCCGGACAGGGTGTCGGCGCTGCGGTCGAGGGTCAGGTAGTCGAGGCCGACGTTGACCAGGAACTGCAGGCGCTCGCGGATTTCCTTGAGGATCTTCGCCGCGATCTCGCCGCGGCGGCCGGTCAGGGTCAGGCCGGCGGCGTATTCGCTGGCCTCGCCCACCGGCATCGCGGTGACCGCCGGCAGCGTCTTGTCGCCCACCCACACGTGGCGCGCCTCGCGGCGCAGGCGGGTGCCGTGGCAGTCCGGGCAGGGCTGGGTGCTGAGGAACTTGGCCAGCTCCTCGCGCACGGTCATGGACTCGGTCTCGCGGTAGCGGCGCTCCAGGTTCGGCAGGATGCCCTCGAAGGGGTGCGCGCGCTTGACGATGTCGCCGCGGTCGTTGAGGTAGCGGAACTCGACGTTCTCGCGCCCCGAGCCGCCGAGGATGAACTTCTGGTGCTCGGGCGAGAGTTCCTGGAAGGGCACCTCCAGGCTGAAGCCGAAATGCGCGGCCAGCGAGCCGAGCATCTGGAAGTAATAGACGTTGCGCCTGTCCCAGCCGCGGATGGCGCCCTCGGCCAGGGTCAGCTCGCCGTTGACCACCCGGCGCGCGTCGAAGAACTGCTTCACGCCCAGGCCGTCGCAGGTGGGGCAGGCGCCGGCGGGGTTGTTGAAGGAGAACAGCTTGGGTTCCAGCTCGCTGATGGAGTGGCCGCACACCGGGCAGGCGAAGCGCGCGGAGAAGATCATCTCCTCGCCTTCTTCGCCCTGCTTTTTGTCGTCTTCGTCGGGAAGGGGTGCTACCAGGGCGATGCCGTCGGCCAGGTTGATGGCCGTCTCGAAGGATTCCGCCAGGCGCTGCTGCAGGTCGCCGCGGACCTTGAAGCGGTCCACCACCACGTCGATGGAGTGCTTCTGCTTCTTGTCCAGCTTGGGCAGTTCGTCCAGCTCGTAGAGCTTGCCGTCGACCCGCGCGCGGACGAAGCCCTGGGCACGCATCTCGTCGAACACCGCCAGGTGCTCGCCCTTGCGCTCGCGGATCACCGGGGCCAGCAGCATCAGCCGGCGGCCCTCGGGCAGCGCCAGCACCTGGTCGACCATCTGGCTGACGGTCTGCGCCTCCAGCGGGATGTCGTGGTCCGGGCAGCGCGGGATGCCGACGCGGGCGTAGAGCAGGCGCAGGTAGTCGTAGATCTCGGTGATGGTGCCCACGGTGGAGCGCGGGTTGTGCGAGGTGGACTTCTGCTCGATGGAAATCGCCGGCGACAGGCCCTCGATGGTGTCGACGTCGGGTTTTTCCATCATCGAGAGGAACTGCCGGGCATAGGCCGACAGGGATTCCACGTAGCGGCGCTGGCCTTCGGCGTAGAGCGTGTCGAAGGCCAGGGACGACTTGCCGGAGCCGGACAGGCCGGTGATCACGATCAGCTTGTCGCGTGGCAGGGTCAGGTCGATGTTCTTCAGGTTGTGGGTACGTGCCCCACGGATGAGGATCTTGTCCACAGCGGCCTCGCATGGCGGGCGAAAACCGCTGAGTATACGTTTCCCTGGCAGTACGCGGCAAAGTGGCGCGTCTGTGCCTCCGGGCGGCTGGGCTGCTAGAATGCCCGGCTATTTTTCGGCGTCGGCGGCAGCCGGCCATCCGGGAACGGATGGGCACGCCATTGCGGGGGCAAGAAGCACAGCCCGCTCCAGTCATTCCCCTGAGGGACTTATGCACGACACCCACACTGAGCGCATGAGTGGCACCGAAACCCGCGCGGCCGTCGGCCTTTCCCTGGTCTTCGCGTTCCGCATGCTCGGCATGTTCATGGTCCTGCCGGTGCTGGCCACCTATGGCCAGGACCTGGCCGGCGCAACCCCGGCGCTGATCGGCCTGGCCATCGGCGCCTACGGCCTGACCCAGGCCATCCTGCAGATTCCCCTGGGCACCCTGTCCGACCGCATCGGCCGCCGGCCGATCATCGTCGTCGGCCTGCTGGTGTTCGCCCTCGGCGCGGCCGTGGCGGCCAACGCCGACAGCATCTGGGGCGTGATCGCCGGGCGGGTGATCCAGGGCGCCGGGGCGATCTCCGCGGCGGTGATGGCGATGCTCTCGGACCTGACCCGCGAGCAGCACCGCACCAAGGCCATGGCCACCATCGGCATGAGCATCGGCGTGTCCTTCGCCGTGGCCATGGTCGCCGGCCCCGTGCTGACGCACCTGTTCGGCCTGCACGGGCTGTTCTGGTTCACCGCCGGCATGGCCCTGGTCGGCCTGCTGATGATCCTGTTCTTCGTGCCGACCCCGGACCACCGCCTGCAGCACCGCGAGTCCAGCGTCGCCGGCCAGGCGCTGCTGCCGACCCTGAAGAACGCCGAGCTGCTGCGCCTGGACGCCGGCATCCTGGTGCTGCACGCGATCCTCATGGCCAGCTTCGTGGCCTTGCCGCTGGCCCTGGTGGAGCGCGCCGGGCTGCCCAAGGAAGAACACTGGTGGGTCTACCTGACCGCGCTGCTGGTGGGCTTCTTCGGCATGGTGCCGTTCATCATCTACGCCGAGAAGAAGCGCCAGATGAAGCGCGTGCTGGCCGGCGCGGTGGCCACCCTGATGCTCTGCGAGCTGTTCTTCTGGGAATTCGGATACAGCCTGAAGGAACTGCTGTTCGGCATCGTCGTCTACTTCACCGCGTTCAACCTGCTGGAAGCCTCGCTGCCGTCGCTGGTGAGCAAGGTCTCGCCGGCCGGCGGCAAGGGCACGGCGATGGGCGTGTACTCCACCAGCCAGTTCCTCGGCGCCGCCGTGGGCGGCATCCTCGGCGGCTGGATGTTCCAGCACGGCGGGTTGGACGGGGTGTTCATCGGCTGCGCCGTGCTGGCTGCCATATGGCTGGCGATTGCTGTTACCATGCGCGAACCGCCGTATGTAACGAGCATCCGCCTGCCCCTGTCCGACGAGGTGCTGGGCGATGCCTCGTTGGCCGAGCGTTTCAAGGCATTGCCCGGTGTGAGCGATGTGATGGTGGTCGCCGAAGAGGCCGCCGCTTATGTCAAAGTAGATTCCCAACAAGTGGATCGCACGTCCCTCGAACGCCTGGCAGGCGTCGAGCCGGCGACGTGCTGAAGCCTTTAGGAGAGCGTCATGGCCCGTGGGGTTAACAAAGTCATTCTGGTTGGTAACGTCGGTGGCGATCCGGAAACCCGCTACCTGCCCAACGGCAACGCGGTGACCAACGTCACCCTGGCCACCAGCGAGAGCTGGAAGGACAAGCAGACCGGCCAGCAGCAGGAACGTACCGAATGGCACCGCGTGGTGTTCTTCGGCCGCCTGGCGGAAATCGTCGCCGAGTACGTGCGCAAGGGCTCGCAGATCTACGTCGAAGGCAGCCTGCGCACCCGCAAGTGGCAGGGCCAGGACGGTCAGGACCGCTACACCACCGAGATCGTGGTAGACATCAACGGCAACATGCAACTGCTCGGCGGCCGTCCGGGCGCCGGTGGCGACGACGCCCCGCGCGCGCCGCGCGAACCCCAGCAGCGCCCGCAACAGGCCCCGCGCCCGGCGCCGCAACAACAGGCCGCCCCGGCCCCGCAACCGGCCGCCGACTACGACAGCTTCGACGACGACATTCCGTTCTAAGCGTCGGACAGGTCCGAAAAAGCCCGGCATTCCCTTTGGGGATGCCGGGTTTTTTCATGCCTGCAGAGCCTCGGCTGTCTTGCCGGCCCGGCCCGGCCCGCGATCCGCGCCGGGGCGTCCGGCTATCGCGGACAAGGTCCGCTCCTACGGGGAGGCATACCGTGCCTGCCGGCAACCTGTAGGAGCGGGCCCTGCCCGCGATTTCGCGCGCAGGGCGCGCTCCTACATGGAATGGCATGGGTGGGGCAGCGTAGGAGCGGATCTTATCCGCGAATCGCGCCGGGACGTCCGGCTATCGCGGACAAGGTCCGCTCCTACGAGGAAACTCCATACCTCACAGCAAATTGTAGGAGCGGGCCCTGCCCGCGATTTCGCGCGCAGGGCGCGCTCCTACATGGGAATGGCACGGGTGGGGCGGCGTAGCGGATCTCATCCGCGATCCGCGCCGGATCGTCCGGCTATCGACACCTCGTAGGATGGCGTTGAGCGAAGCGATACCCATCGCCATCGCCGCATGGGTTTCGCAGGCTCAACCCATCCTACGAAAAGCGCCCCGGCGCGGTGGGCACGGCAATTGCCTCGCGTTCCCCACGTTTTTCGCAAAAAACCTTTGCTGACTCGGCTATTTCGTTAGCTGGCTAATTAAGTGATTCTGACTCCGCCTTGATGCAAGTCAAACAACGGAGAAGAACCCATGAGCGTAGTTGTCACTGAGCGCGACGAAGACCATAAATCCCGCGAATTCCGTGCCCTCGGCCGGCGCTGCTGGGACGTGCACCAGCAGGGCCTGCTGGTCGGCGTGTTCTACAGCGAGCAGGAGGCCCACGCCTACCGCGAGAGCCTGGAGCGGGAAGAGGTGCAGCGCCACGCGCAGGACGCGGAGCGGTTCTGAGCGGCCCGCGGGGCCAGGCGCGGGCCTGGCCCCGCCGCCCGGCTCAGAAGTAGTAGCCGATGTTCAGGTTGGTGCGGAAGTACCAGTCGTTGCTGCCCGAGGAGGTGGTCGAGGTCCAGCCCGTGCCGTTCTCCGCGCCGCCCCAGGGGTTGGCGTTGCGCGCCCAGGTGAAGTCCAGCCAGGCCATCACCGGCAGGGCGAAGAACTGGATGCCGGCGGTGTACATCTGCGAGTCGTCCCAGCCGCTCTTTTCCTTCCACAGCCGGCTGTAGTCGTTGTACAGCTTCACCTTCTTCACCGGCCCCAGCCAGGGCGTGGCGACGTCGTAGCCGACGTTGAGCCCGCCGATGCTGCCCTTGGCCGCCACCAGGAAGACCGGAGTCAGGCCGTTGCCGCCCATGAGCACGGAATCGTCGCTGACGCCGCCGGGGTTCTTCGGGTCGTATTCGTAGCGGATCGCCTGGCTCGAGATCGTCCAGGGGCCGTTCTTGAACACCCCGTGGGCGCCGGCCGCCCAGAAGCTGCCGTTGTCGTCGGTGGTGGCGTTGTACAGCCGCGAGGCGGCCTGGAAGTCCCAGTCGCTGTCCTTGTAGCCGTACTTCAGGCCGGTGCCGGTATTCACGCCGAAGCCGAGGAAGAACGGGATGTGGTAGCTCCAGCCGAACTGCGGATAGGGCAGCAGGCCGAAGGGCCTGGCTGGCGCGCCCACCTGCAGGTCGGAACGCTCGTCGAAGCGGTAGCCGAGGTAGGCCCGGTCCACCGCGCGCTTGTTGCGGTCCTGGAACCAGTAGCCGGCGTCGAGGTTGAACTGCCGGTAGCGGCCCTGCACGTCCAGGCGGAAGGTGTCGAACAGCCAGCGCGCCGGGCGGTTGATGCTGCTGCCTATCAGTGCGCCACCAAGGGCGCGCGGCGGGAAGGAGAGGGGGACTTTGTAGGAGCGAGCTTGCTCGCGAACGGGCCCCGCTGCGGAGGCGGTTCGCGAGCAAGCTCGCTCCTACGAGGGAATGGCGCCCTCACCCCAGCCCTTTCCCGCGCGTCCGGTCCAGGGGAGGGAATGCGGTGGGTGCGGAAGAGAGCTGGGGTGAAGGGCCGCCCGCTGTGCGGGCGGCGTGGGTTCAGAACTGGTAGTTGAGCGTGGCGGTGATGTTGCGTTTCTCGCCGAAGTAGCAGTAGTCGAGGTTGTAGCAGGAGGCCACGTAGTCCTTGTCCAGCAGGTTGTTGGCGTTGAGGCTGACGTCCAGGCCCTTCATGCCGAGCTTGCCAAGGTCGTAGCCGATGCGCGCGTCGACCAGGGTGTAGTCGGGCACGCGCAGGGTGTTTTCCTTGTCCGCCCAGGTTTCGCCGACGTAGCGGGCGCCGCCGCCGATGCTCAGGCCGTCCAGGGGGCCTGCGTCGAAGGCGTAGTCGGCCCACACCGAGGCCATGTGCTTGGGCGCCTGGTTCGGGGTGTGGCCCTGGTTGCCGTCCAGCGCCTTGCTGTAGGTGATATCGGTGTAGGTGTAGCTGCCCAGCAGCTTGAGGTTCTTGGTCGCCTGGATGTGCGCTTCCAGTTCCAGGCCCTGGGAGCGGATCTCGCCGACTGAGGTGTAGAAGTTGTCCTGCGGCTCCTTGGTGGCCACGTTTTCCTGGGTGATGTGGAACAGCGAGGCGGTGTACAGGCTGGCGCTGCCCGGCGGCTGGTACTTCAGGCCAAGCTCCCACTGCTTGCCTTCGGTGGGTTCCAGCGGGGTGCCGTTCTGGTCGGAGTAGGCGTTGGGGTTGAACGACTCGGAGTAGCTGACGTAGGGCGCTATGCCGTTGTCGAACAGGTAGAGCACGCCGGCGCGGCCGGTGAATTTCTTCCAGTCGTCGTCGGCCTTGCTGCCGCTGCTGCGGTTCTTGTCTTCCACCGTCACCCAGTCCTGGCGCATGCCCAGGGAGAAGCGCCAGTTGTCCAGGTCGATCAGGTCCTGGGCGTAGACGCCGGTCTGTTCCAGGCGGCGGGTGTGGTTGTCATCGGGGTAGTAGCTGATGGCGGCGTTGCCGTAGACCGGGTCGAAGGCGTCGATGGGCGCCACCGAGCCGGAGGACCAGTCCACCGAGGTGTGCCGGCGCTGGTAGTCCAGGCCCATCAGCAGGGTGTGCTGCGCCGCGCCGGTGGCGAATTCGGCCTGGGCCATGTTGTCGATGATGTAGGCCTCCAGGCGCTCGCGGGCGCCGGAGAAGTAGCGCGTCAGCTCGTTGCTGTCCGGGGCGGTCCAGCCGTAGCCGTAGACCTGCGCCAGGCTCACGTCGGACTCCAGGTAGCGGAAGTTCTGCCGCGCCGACCAGACGTCGTCGATGCGGTGCTCCAGCTGGTAGCCGAACATGCGCTGGGTGCGGTCGAAGTCGTCGATGCTCGGTTCGCCGTCGAAGAAGTCGCGGTCGATCTTGCGGCCGTTGTGGTGGTACAGCGCGCCGTCGGCCGGCACGCCGCTGTGGTAGCCGCCGTTGGGGTCGTGCTGCAGGTAGCCCTGGAGGGTCAGGGTGGTGTCGTCGCTGAAGTCGATGGCCAGGCTCGGGGCGATGGCGTAGCGCTCTTCCTTGGTGTGGTCGAACTGGGTGTCGGCGCCCTTGCCCAGGCCGACCACGCGGTAGGCGATGCGTTTCTCCTCGTCCAGCGGGCCGCTGAAGTCGAAGCCCAGCTCGCGCTGCTGCATGTTGCCGACGCTGGCGGTGACCTGGTGGTAGTCCTCGTACAGCGGCTTCTTGCTGGTCAGCGCCACCAGGCCGCCGGGCAGGCTGCGGCCGTAGAGCACCGAGGACGGGCCCTTGAGCACGTCGATGCGTTCGAGGAAGTACGGGTCGACCTGCATCGAGCTGAAGGTGCCGCTGTCGCCCATGGCCTTGAGGCCGTCCAGGTAGATGTTGTCCACGCTGTTGTCGGCGAAGCCGCGCATGACGATGTAGTCGTAGCGGTTGGAGGCGCCGACCTGGCCGGTGAAGATGCCGGGGGTGTAGCGGATCGCCTGCTGCACGGTCTTCGAGCCCTGGTCCTGGATCTGCTCGCGGGTCACCACCGAGACGCTCTGGCTGGTTTCCAGCAGGGCCTTGGAGGTCTTGGTGGCGATCTGGCTGTGGGTGGCCAGGTAGCCGTCCTCGCTGCCCAGCGCGTTGCCCAGGGCAAACACGCTGGTGGCCGGCATGGCCAGGGCGTCCTGGGGCGCGACGCTGCGCAGCACGTAGCTGCCGTCGCCCTGGTCTTCGGCCTGCAGCGGGGTGTCGGCGAGCAGGCGGGCCAGGCCCTGGTCTACCGAGTAGGTGCCGTTGAGCCCTTCGGACTGCAGCCCGGCGGTCTGCTGCGGGGTGGCCGAGAGGGTGATGCCGGCCTCGCGGGCGAAGCTGTTGAGCACCTCTCCCAGGGGCCCGGCGGGGATGGCGTAGGCGCGGCTGCGGGTGATGTTGGCGGCGTCGGCGGCCCAGGCCGTCAGGGGCAGGGCGCTGCCCAGGGCGGCGCACAGCAGGGCGCCGCGCACGGCGATGGAGAGGCGGCTGGCGGGGGAGTTCGGGGCGGGTGATCGGGCCGGGACTGCACGCATGGAGAGGTATCCGTCAGGGCGGGAAATGGGAGGGTTTATCTCCATGCCGGGCCAGTGGGGAAAACCCGACAAAAATAATTCTCATCCGCGAAAAAATGGTACCCAGGCGGCTCTTCGTAGGCGCGAGCTTGCTCGCGAATGGAGTTTCCAGGTGGCTTAGATGTTTTGGTTTGACTCCGTCCCCTCTCCCCAGCCCTCTCCCTGAAGGGAGAGGGGGCTAGTCCGTGCCGAGAGGAGGAATGGTTTCAGCCGGAAACCTTCGGTGCTGCCGGCTAACGCCAGAACACCCAGCCCTGCCCAACGGTCCCCTCTCCCTTCAGGGAGAGGGTTAGGGAGAGGGCGCTCTCATGCCTGGCACCGGCATGACCGGGAAACTCCATTCGCGAGCAAGCTCGCTCCTACAGGTACAGGGGAGTCCGGTTCAGGCGCGGGCCTCGACGGTCACCCACCAATCGCTGCGACGCATGACGCGTACCGGCAGGGTGCGCGGCAGCAGGTCGAGCAGTTTGTCGGTGTCGTCCAGGCGGAACACGCCGGACAGGCGCAGGTCGGCCACCATCGGGTCGCAGCCGAGGTGGCCGTGGCGGTAGCGGGCGACCTCGGCGAGGAAGTCGGCCAGGCGCATGTCGCGGCTGACGATCAGGCCTTCGGCCCAGGCGCTGCTGTCCATGCCGCTGGCGGCCAGCGGAGTGGTGCCGTTGGCGTCGACCAGATAGCGCTGGCCGGCCTCGGCCACCGTGCTGGTCTGGCCGAGGCGGCGCGGGGCGATGGCCACGGCGCCCTGCTGCACGCTGAGCAGGGTGTCGCTCGCGTTCTGGCGCAGCACGAAGCGGGTGCCCAGGGCTTCGAACAGGCCGTCGCGGTTGCGCACGCGCAGCGGCCGGGCGGGGTCCCTGGCGGTGCTGACGAGGATTTCGCCGCGCTGCAGGACCAGCAGGCGCTGCTGCGGAGCGAAGAAGACGTCGACGGCGGTGTCGGTGTTCAGTTGCAGTTTGCTGCCGTCGGCCAGGACGAAGCGCTTGCGTTCGCCGATGCCGCTGGCGTAGTCGGCGCTCCAGCGCTGCCAGGGGCCGAGGTCGCGGCTCAGCCACAGCGCGGAGCCGCCCAGGGCGACCACCGAGAGCAGCTTCAGGGCCTGGCGCCGTTGCAGGCGCTGGCTGCCTTTCTCCAGGGTTTCCAGGGCCACGCGGCTGCCCGGCACGCTCTGCAGGCCGCTGCGCAACTCCTGGTTCAGCGACTGTACGCGTTGCCAGGCCAGTTCGTGCTCGGCGCGCTGGGCGCGCCAGCGGGCGCAGGCTTCCTGCGCGGCCGGGTCGGCGCCGCCGGACAGGCGCAGCATCCACTGGATGGCCTGCTTGACCACCCGGGCGTCGGGTTGCAGTTCGGCGCTGGCGTTCATTCGGCGTAGCGCGCCTGGTAGCAGTGGAACAGCGCCTCGGCCACGTAGCGTTCCACCGAGCGCACGGAAACCCCGAGCCGTTCGGCCACCTGCGCGTGGGGCAGGCCCTCGCACTGGGCCAGGAGGAAGGCGCTGCGCACCTTGGGCTTCAGGCCGTCGAGCAGGCGGGCGATGCCTTCCAGCAGCTCCAGGAGCATTTCGCGGGTTTCCGCCGAGGGCGTTTCCGCCTCCGGCAGGTGGGCGATGGACTCCAGGTAGGCGCGCTCCAGTTCCTCGCGGCGCCAGTGGTCGATCACCAGGCCGCGGGCGATGGTGCGTAGGAAGGCGCGCGGGGTGCGCAGCTCCAGCAGCTCCTGCTTGAGCAGCACGCGCAGGAAGGTGTCCTGGGCCAGGTCGGCGGCATCCGCGGCGTTGCCCAGGCGGCTGCGCAGCCAACCGTGCAGCCAGCCGTGGTGGTCGCTGTACAGCTGGTCGATGTCGAGGGTGGAGGAGGCCATGGGCGCCGGGAAAGATGAAGAATGATAATTCGTCGCATTTTCATCAACGCACTGGCCATTTGCAAGCGGGCGCCGAACTTCCAGGGACGTAGGGCGAATAACCGTTCGCGGTTATCCGCCGCCTGGCCTGCCTCAGCGATACCACCGCGGCGTATACACCCAGTCACCACCGCCGGCGCGGGGGAAGCGGCGGGTCAGCGACGAGCCGATGATCACCAGGGTGCGCATGTCCACCATCTCCGGCTGCAGCTCGCCGAGGGTGAGCGTGCGCAGCGCTTCGGCCGGGCGGCCGATGTCGCGGCCGAGCACCACCAGCGTCTGCGGCGCGCGGTGTTGGCGGACGATCTCCAGCGCGCGGCCCAGTTGCCAGGGGCGGGCCTTGGAGATGGGGTTGTAGAAGGCCATGGCCAGGTCGGCGGCGCCGGCGTGGTCCAGGCGCTTTTCGATCAGGTCCCAGGGCTTGAGGTTGTCCGACAGCGAGATCAGGCAGAAGTCGTGGCCCAGCGGCGCGCCGGCCTTGGCCGCGGCAGCCAGAGCGGCGGAGACGCCGGGCAGTACTTCCAGTTCGACGTTGTGCCAGTCGGCGTCGCTGCTTTCATGCAGCGCCTCGACCACCGCCGCGGCCATGGCGAACACGCCCGGGTCGCCGGACGACACCACTACCACCCGCCGGCCGCTGGCGGCCAGTTCGAAGGCGTGGCGGGCGCGCTGCATCTCTTCGCGGTTGTCGCTGCAGTGGCGCACCTGGTCCGCGCGCAGCGGCTCGGCCATCTTCACGTAGGTCTCGTAGCCGAGCAGGTCCTGGGCTTCGTCCAGGGCGCGGCGCACCGCTGGCGTCATGTGCTCGGCGGCGCCGGGGCCGAGGCCGATCACGCTCAGGCGCCCGCGTGGGCGACCGATGCCGGCGGCCTGTTCGAGGGAGTCGGCGAGGCTCAGGTGGATGCCATCCCGCGTCGCCGGCAAGGCTTGCTCATCGATGAAGCGCAGCGGCACGTCGAGCGCTTTTGCGGCCTCGGCCAGGCCCGCATCGGCCATGTGCCGGCGCGGGGCGAGCAGGGCGGCCAGGGCTGCCTCCGCCAGCCCGGACGCGTGCAAGGCCTGGCGGACCCGCTCGGCGAGGTTGTCCACAGGCGCGGCGACTTCCGCCAGCACCTGGCGCGGGTGGATCAGCAGTTCGTCGCGTTGCGCCGGGCGGGCCTCGCAGGTCACCCGCACGCTGTGCCGGGCGTCCTCGGCCAGCGGCAGGCGCGCTGCGGCCAGCCAGGGCGCGTCGCCGTCGATGCGCAGGCTTTCGCCGCCCAGCAGGTCGGCGACGAAGCGCTTGCCCTGCTCGATGTCGGCCAGGGCATAGCCTGGCGGCGGTTCCAGCAGGCAGGTGCCAAAGCGTAGCTCGCCGCTGGTGGTGATGGCCGGCGCCACTTCCAGCGCGGCGGCGATCTCCCGGGCCAGGCGGTTGACCCCGGCCAGGCCGCCGAGCAGCGGCACCACCGCGCTGCCGTCCTCGGCCACGGCCAGCACCGGCGGTTCCGCGCCCTTTTCCTGCAGCGCCGGGGCCAGGCTGCGGATGACGATGCCGGCGGCGCACAGGGCGATGATCGGCGTACCGCTGCGGTAGAGCGCGCGCAGGCTGTCGCCGAAGTCCTGGTAGCTTTCCTCGGCGCCCTCGACGCGGCCCAGCAGGCCGTGGATGCGCGCCTGTGGATAAAGCGCCTGCACGCGTCGCGCGGTGGCCAGGGCGCTGGCGCCGAGGATGACGATGGCGGGGGAGGCGTTCATCAGCCGCGCCACCTCTGCCCGGGGATCACCACCATGGAGAAGTAGGGCGAGGCCATCGGGTCCACCTCGTCCAGCGGCACGATGCGCTGCTCGCGCATGGTCGCCCGCTCCACGTAGTGCGCGCCGCCGTCGCGGCCCAGTTCGCGCAGCACGCGGCGGACCTTGTCGAAGTTGCGCCCGAGCTTCATCACCACCGCCGCGTCGGCGGCCGCCAGGCGCTGCTTCAGCTCGTCCTCCGGCAGCACGCCGGAGAGCACCGAGAGGCTCTGGTTGCGGTACACCAGCGGCACGCCGAGCACCGCCGCGCTGCCCAGCATGGAGCACACGCCGGGCACCACTTCGGCCGGGTAGCGCTCGGCCAGGCGGTCGTGCAGGTACATGTAGGAGCCGTAGAAGAACGGATCGCCCTCGCAGATCACCGCGACGTCGCGGCCGGCTTCCAGGTGGCTGGCGACCTGTTCGGCGGCGGTGTCGTAGAAGTCGCTGATGACGCCCTCGTAGGTCAGCGGCGGCTCCAGTTTCTCGGTGGTCACCGGGTACACCAGGGGCAGGCGTTGCTGGCTCGCTCCCAGGTGCTGCTCGATGATGCCGAAGGCGTTGCCGCCGTGGCCGGCGTGGTGCTTGGCCTTGGCCACGAAGTAGGCGACCACGGGCGCGGCTTGCAGCAGGCGCAGGGCCTTGAGGGTGATCAGCTCGGGGTCGCCGGGGCCGACGCCCAGGCCGAGCAGGCGGCCAGTCATCATTCCACCTCCGTGGCCAGGGCGTTCACCGCGGCGGCGGCCATGGCGCTGCCGCCTCGGCGGCCGCGGACGATGACGTAGGGCACGCCGCGGCTGTCGGCGGCGAGC
Organism: Pseudomonas sp. M1; assembly: GCF_022760135.1. Classification (NCBI taxonomy): domain Bacteria; kingdom Pseudomonadati; phylum Pseudomonadota; class Gammaproteobacteria; order Pseudomonadales; family Pseudomonadaceae; genus Pseudomonas; species Pseudomonas sp. M1. The sequence continues at coordinate 6,036,441 of NZ_CP094343.1, read as the reverse complement.
AGGTCCTTGGATTCGGCGGCGCCGACGAAGCCCACCGGGAAGCCGAGGATCAGCGCCGGTTTCGGCGCGCCGGCGTCGAGCATTTCCAGCAGGTAGAACAGCGCGGTGGGGGCGTTGCCGATCACCACCACGCTGCCTTCCAGGTGTTCGCGCCAGTGCTCCAGGGCCACCGCCGAGCGGGTGTTGCCCAGCTCGCGGGCCAGGGCCGGGACGTCCGCTTCGTTGAGCGTGCAGATCACCTCGTTGGCCGCCGGCAGGCGCGCGCGGGTGATGCCCTCGGCGACCATGCGCGCGTCGCAGAGGATCGGCGCGCCCGCCGCCAGGGCCGCGCGGCCGATGGCGCCGGCGCCGGGAGAGAAGCGCAGGTCCTGCACCACGTCGACCATGCCGCAGGCGTGGATCACCCGCACGGCGAGCTTTTCCAGGTCGGCGGGAATGGCCGAGAGGTCGGCCTCGGCGCGGATGGTGGCGAAGGATTGGCGGTAGATCGCCTGGCCGTCGCGGATGTAGTCAAGCATCGGGTAGGGCTCCGGGATCGCGCAGCCGGTCGGCCGCGGCGTCGAGGGTCAGGTCGCGCGCCAGCGGCTGGCCGAAGCCGGCGTGGCCGGGGGCGCGGCGGTAGAGGTCGTAGCGGCCGTCGGCGACGGCCAGCAGGGTCAGCGGCGCCACGTGGGCGGCGGCGCAGGAGCGCGGGCAGCCGCACAGGTGCACGCCGGCGGGCAGTGGCGCGCGCAGGCGTTCGGCCAGGCGCAGGGCGTCGGCCTTGGTGTCGGCCAGGCCGCGGGCGCAGCCGGCCGAGCCGCTGCAGGCCACGAGCCGGGACAGCGGCTGTGCGGCCGAGATGATCAGGCCCAGGCTGTCGAGCGCGGCGAGCACGGCGCTGGCGCGCGCGGCCGGCACGTTGGGCAGCAGCAGGCCCTGCCAGGGCGTCAGGCGCAGGCTGCCGTCGCCTTCGCGTTCGGCGAGATCGGCCAGTTCGCGCAGCAGCCCGCTGTGCAGGCGGCCGAGGACGAAGCCGGCGCCGACGCTGCACAGGCCGCCCTGGCGCTGCGGGCGGATGCCCAGGTGGGCGAAGGGCTCGACGGCGGCGTGGCGCCAGTCGGCCACGTCCTGTTGCAGCGGCAGGTCGAGGCGCGCCAGCAGGTCTTGCGCGGGCACCTTCGCCAGCAACTGGCGCATGCGCGAGACGCCTTCGCCGGCCAGGTCGAGGAACAGGTTCAACAGCGCCTCGACCAGGGCCGGCAGCTGTTCGCTGGCGACGGCGGCGAGCGCGGGGCTGTCCTGCGCGCGCAGCGGCGGGCAGCCGGCCAGGCCGAAGGCGAAGCGCCCGGCGTCCATGGCCGACAGCCAGATGTCGTGGGGGTGTTCGAGCATCGCCAGGGATTCGCCGCCATCCAGTTGCAGGGCGAACTTGGGCGACAGGCCGTGGAAGCGCGGCTCGTCCTGCAGCAGGTCGAGCAGTGTGGTGGCCAGCGGCGCGACGTCCAGGGCCTGGGCCGGGTCGAGGCCGGCGGCGGGGCTGAGCAGCAGGTTGCGCACGTCGTCGGCGGCGGCGATGCGCGGGCCCAGCCCGGCCTGCAGCAGCTCGGCGGACAGCGCCGCGCCGGCGCCTTCGTGTACGCCGCGGATTTGTAGGTTGGCGCGGTTGGTCGCCTCCAGCACTCCGTCGGCATGGCGTTCGGCGGCGCGGGCGATGGCCCTGGCGCCGGCGGCGTCGAGGCGCCCGCCGGGCAGCTTGATGCGGCAGATGCCGCCATCGCCGGAAGCGACCACGCGCAGCAGCCCCGGGCAGGGCGACGGGCGGATTTCGACGGGGGGAACGGGCGGCAGATTCGGCACAGGGTCACCATGGCTGGGTCGCGGTGACCTTGCGGATCGCCCCTGATTGGGAGGATCTACAACATCGATACACCCCGCTCGATGCTTGCACACGCGACTGGTCCCGTCGGCAGGTCTCCTGGCTGGCAGGTCTTTGCCCGACGCGGCCTTCCCGGTTTCCCAGTGGCCAATGACGCGTGGACTCGCTGCTTACAGTTGCGGGGGCAGCCGCGCTTGGATGGCTCCTGCGCGTTCCCTCTTCGGCCCTGATGGGCACCGACGAAGGTTGTATTATGCCCGCTTTGCCCGACCCCTTGAAAACCCTGCCCGTCGGAACGCCGGCGGCGCAGTGTCGCAACGCAGAGGAACCCCCATGACGCCCTGGCTGACCATCGTCGGCATCGGCGAGGACGGCTATGCCGGCCTCGGCAAGACCGCCCGCCGCGCCCTGCTGGCGGCCAGCGACGTGTTCGGCGGCGAGCGCCAGCTGGCCCTGCTGCCGCCGTGCATCGGCGCGCAGCGCAGGCGCTGGCCGAGCCCCTTCGACATGGCGCCGCTGCTGGCGCGGCGCGGTACCCCCACCTGCGTGCTGGCCAGCGGCGACCCGCTGTTCTTCGGCGTGGGCGCGAGCCTGGCGCGGCAACTGCCGGCGGCGGAAATGCGCGTGCTGCCGGCGCCGTCCTCGGTGAGCCTGGCGGCGGCGCGGCTGGGTTGGGCGCTGCAGGACGTGGAGCTGCTGTCGCTGGTGGGCCGCCCGTTGGCGGCGCTGAACGCGCGCCTGCATCCGGGGCGCCGCCTGCTGGTGCTGTGCGCCGATGGCCGCAGCCCGGCAGCGGTGGCCGTGCTGTTGCGCGAACGCGGCTTCGCGCCGAGCCGGCTGAGCGTGCTGGAACACCTGGGCGGCGAGCGCGAGCGGCGCATCGACGGCCTGGCCGCCGACTGGTCGCTGGACGAGGCCGCCGCGCTCAACGTACTGGCCATCGACTGCGTGGCCGGCGCCGATGCCCGGCGCCTGGCGCTGACCCCCGGCCTGCCCGACGACGCCTACCGCCACGACGGCCAGCTGACCAAGCGCGACGTGCGCGCGGTGACCCTCGCGCGCCTGGCCCCGGAGCCGGGCGAACTGCTCTGGGACGTCGGCGCCGGCTGCGGCTCCATCGGCATCGAGTGGATGCGCGCCCACCCCAGTTGCCGGGCCTTCGCCATCGAGGCCGAGGAAAGCCGCCTCGGGCACATCGCCCACAACCGCGACGCCCTCGGCGTGCCCGGCCTGCAACTGGTGGCCGGGCGCGCGCCGGAAGCCCTGGAGGGCCTGGAGGCGCCGGACGCCATCTTCATCGGCGGCGGCGTCACCGTGCCGGGCGTGCTGGAGTATTGCTGGGATTGCCTCAAGCCCGGCGGCCGGCTGCTGGCCAACGCGGTGACCCTGCAGAGCGAGGCGGCCCTGGTCGGCTGGCGCGAACGCCACGGCGGCGAGCTGGTGCGCCTGCAGGTGGCCCAGGCGCAGCCCCTGGGCGGCTTCGACACTTGGCGCGCGGCCCTGCCGATCACCCTGCTGGCGGTGCGCAAGCCGTGAGCGGCAAACGCATCCTGCTGCTGGGCGGCATCGGCGAGGCCCTGGCCATCGCCCGCCGCCTCGGTCCCGGTCACCTGTACAGCCTGGCCGGCCTGGGCAAGGTGCCGGACGACCTGGCATGCCAGGTGCGTGTCGGCGGCTATGGTGGGGCAGAGGGCCTGGCGGATTTCATCGCCGGGCAGGGCTACGACCTGCTGCTCGACGCCACCCATCCCTACGCCGCGCAGATCAGCCGCAACGCCGCCCGCGCCGCGCAGCTGGCCGGCGTGCCCTGCTGGGCCCTGCGTCGCCCCGGCTGGCAGCCCGGGCCCGGTGACGACTGGCGCGAGGTGGCAGGCTGGGCGCAGTTGATCGCCGCCCTGGCGCCGTTCCGCCGGCCGCTGTTCACCCTGGGGCGCGAGCCGCTGGAGCACCTCGGCGAGATTCCCGAACATCAGTTCTGGACCGTGCGCTGTTTGCAGAGCCTGCCGGGCAATGCGCGCGCCGAAGTGCTGGGCGCGCGCGGGCCCTTCAGCCTGGAGGGCGAGCGCGAGCTGTTCGCGCGCCTGGGCACCGACGTGCTGGTGAGCAAGAACAGCGGCAGCCAGGCCACCGAGCCGAAGCTGCAGGTGGCGCGCGAGCGGGGCGTGCCGGTGCTGATCCTGGCGCGGCCGGAATTGCCTGAGGTGGATCGGCAGTTCGATAGCGTCGAGGTGCTATGGGCAGCGCTGGAGCCGCTTCTGTAGGGCTGGGTTCGCCGACACACTGCCGAAGTTGGAGCTGCCCGAGGTGGATCGACAGCGCTGTGCCCACTCGCATGAGAGCCCCTCTCCCCAACCCTCTCCCGCAAGCGGGAGAGGGGGCCGTTCGGCGTGGGCGGGTTGTCCGGCGTCAGCCGGCGCGATCGACGCGGCGGGGGGCGCCGGCGTATAACCGCGAACGGTCATACGCACGACGCGAACAGGGAGTGGCGGAATGTTGCGAATCCTCGGCAAGGCCTCATCGATCAATGTGCGCAAGGTGCTGTGGACCTGCGCCGAGCTGCAGCTTCCCTACGGTAGGGAAGACTGGGGCAGCGGTTTCCGCGCCACCGACTCGGAGGAATTCCTCGCGCTCAATCCCAATGCGCTGGTGCCGGTGCTGGTGGACGGCGATTTCGTGCTCTGGGAGAGCAATGCCATTTGCAGTTACCTCGCCAGCCAGTACCCGCGCGACGAGCTGCTGCCGTCCGCGCCTCGCGAACGGGCGTTGGTGGAGCAGTGGATGGGCTGGCAGGCCACCGAGCTGAACAACGCCTGGCGCTACGTGTTCATGGCGCGGGTGCGCAACAGCCCGGCCCATGCCGATGCCGCTGCCATCGCGGCGAGCGAGCGGGAATGGGGCCGGCTGATGGCGCTGCTCGACCGCCAGCTGGAGCGCACCGGCGCCCATGTCGCCGGCGAGCGTTTCAGTCTGGCCGACGTCGCCATCGGCCTGTCGGTGCAGCGCTGGTTCATGACGCCGATGCAGCGCCCCGAACTGCCTGCCGTGGCCGCCTATTACCAGCGGCTGGGCCAGCGTCCGGGGTTCTGCGAGCACGGTTGCAACGGCCTGCCCTGAGCCTGCTTCAGCGCAGGGGCAGGTCGCCGATGGCGCGGTACTCGGCGCCGAGGTTCGCGGCCAGTTGGCGGGCGCGGCCGAGGCGCACGGGGCCGCTCTCGATATCCACCAGCAGGCTGGCGCAGGGCAGCGGCGCCAGGGGCGGGCAGTCGCTCAGGCGGCCGTCGGTGACGATCAGCAGGCGTTGGCGTTCGCCGGGCTTGTGGCGCTGGCGCTGCTGCAGCCAGTCGGCGGCCTGGGCCAGCGCCTCGGGCAGCGGCGTGCCGCCGCCGGCGCCCAGTTCATGCAGCCAGTCGCGCAGCTGCGCCGAAGCCTTCTGCCCCTGCCACAACCAGCGCGGCTGCCGCCCCGCGGCGTGCAGCACGGCCAGGCGCGCGCGTTGCCGGTAGGCCTGCTCGAAGACTTCCGCCAGCAGGCCCTTGGCCTGGCCCAGGGCGCCGTGCCGGCGGGTGCTGGCCGAGGCGTCGACGATCACCAGCCAGAGTTCGCGGGGCTTGGCGCTGCGGGCGCGCAGCACCAGGTCGTCACGTCTCTTCGGGCGCCCGCGCAGGAAGCTGGCTGGCCAATCGACGCGCGACTGCGCGCCGTGCCGGCGGGCGCCGCTGCGGCCGCCGGCGAGTTGGCCGGGTGTGGGGCTGGCATCCGCGCCTGGGGCCGGGCGCGGGCGGATGCTCAGGGCTTTTTTGGCCAGCGCGGCAGTTCGCGGGCGGCGCCGGCGGGCACGGCGCGGGGCGGCAGTTCGCCCCACTGGCCTTCGTTTTGCGCGCCTTGTTCGGGCTGGTTGGCGGCCGGGGCCTGGGGTGCCTGCGGCTGCGCCGGTGCTGGCGGCGCATGACGGCGGCGGTGGGCGAGGGCGAAGGGCTCCAGGGCGTCGATATCTTCCTTCTCGATGCGCTCGGCGCCGCGCCAGGCGGCATGGGCGCGGGCGCCGCGCAGCCAGACCAGGTCGGCGCGCAGGCCGTCCACCCCGGCGGCGTAGCAGCGCTCGGCGATGGCCTGCAGCGCGGCATCGTCCAGGGGGATGCCGGGAAGACGCTGGCGGGCCTGGGCGCAGCGTTGGCGCAGGGCGTCCTGCTCGGCCTGCCAGTGGCCGAGGAAGGCCTGTGGGTCGGCGTCGAAGGCCAGGCGGCGGCGGACGATCTCGGCGCGCTCGGCCGGCGGCGGCGTGCCGCCCAGCTCGACCTTGAGGCCGAAGCGGTCCAGCAGCTGCGGGCGCAGTTCGCCTTCCTCGGGGTTCATGGTGCCGATCAGCACGAAGCGCGCCGGGTGGCTGTGGGACAGGCCGTCGCGCTCGACGTGGTTGACGCCGCTGGCGGCCACGTCCAGCAGCAGGTCCACCAGATGGTCGGGCAGCAGGTTCACTTCGTCGACGTAGAGCACGCCGCCGTCGGCGTTGGCCAGGATGCCCGGGGAGAAGCGCACGCGACCCTCGCCCAGGGCGGCGTCGAGGTCCAGGGTGCCGACGATGCGTTCCTCGCTGGCGCCCAGCGGCAGGGTGACGAAGCGCCCGCCGTCGAGCAGGTCGGCCACGCCGCGGGCCAGGGTCGACTTGGCCATGCCGCGCGGGCCCTCGATCAGCACCCCGCCGATGGCCGGGTCGATGGCGGCCAGGCACAGCGCCAGTTTCAGGTCGTCGGCGGCGACCACGGCGGCGAGGGGGAAGTGCGGTTGCATGGGCGTTACCTGCGGCGAGCTTGGGCGTGCATGGAAGGCGAATGGTAGCGAAGCCGGCGCGGCCGGGCGAGGCGCCGTCGATGAAGGCGATAGGAAAGGATGATTGAAAGCCCCGCGCCGATGCGGTAGCTTGGCCGGCATCTTGTGGAGATAACCATGCCGTCCAGCCTGTCCATCCAGTCCCTCGCCCGCCCCGGTGCCCTCGGCTCCGCGGTCGTTCGCGCACAGGTGCTGGCCGCTGCCGCCGGTTATTTCTTCTATGGGTATTGGTTTAGCCACAGGCGCGCCTGATACCCCACAGGCGCCCTAGCAAGCAGGGTCGCCAACCAGACAGTTTCAGCAAACCCCGGTCGGCAACCCGACCGGGGTTTTTGTTTTTCCGGCCCACAAGGCCAACGCAATTCCAACAGAGGATCGAAACATGACCGCCTACACCACCTACCGCTATTACCGCACCTCCGACTGGCGATTTAGCAGCCGTACCGCTGCCACACCCGAACTACTCAGTCGAACACTCAGATAGCGCCGCGCGCGGCCATGACCGCGCCGGCCAAGGATGCCAGTCCATGAATTCCTCCGTTTCCGCCCTGATCCGCAACGACCTGCCGCAGTCCGCCGAAGTCCTCGAACTGCCGCGCCCCTCTGCCCGCCGCCGCGAACAGCCGCTGCCGGGCCCCGCCGAACTGCGCCAGCGCCTGCCGCTTTCCGCCGCCCTGGCCGAACGCGTACAGCATGACCGCCAGGCCATCCGCGCCATCCTCGACGGCCGCGACCCGCGCCTGCTGGTGGTGGTCGGCCCCTGTTCCCTGCACGACGCCGATTCCGCCCTCGACTACGCCGAACGCCTCGCCGCCCTGGCCCCCGAAGTGAGCGACCAGTTGCTGCTGGTGATGCGCGCCTACGTCGAGAAGCCGCGCACCACCGTCGGCTGGAAGGGCCTGGTGTACGACCCGCGCCTGGACGGCAGCGGCGACATGGCCGAGGGCCTGGCGCTGTCGCGCCGGCTGATGCTGGACATGCTCGAACGCGGCCTGCCGGTGGCCACCGAGCTGCTGCAGCCGCTGGTGGCCGGCTATCTCGACGACCTGCTGGGCTGGGCGGCCATCGGCGCGCGCACCAGCGAATCCCAGGTGCACCGCGAGTTGGTCAGCGGCCTGGACCTGCCGGTGGGCTTCAAGAACGGCACCGACGGCAGCCTCGGCATCGCCTGCGACGCCATGCGCTCGGCGGCGCACCCGCACCAGCACTTCGGCATCGACGGCCTGGGCCGCCCGGTGCTGGTGCAGACCCTCGGCAACCCGGACACCCACCTGGTGCTGCGCGGCGGCCACGGCGGGCCGAACTACGACGTGGCCAGCGTGCGCGCGGCCCGCGAGGGGCTGGAGAAGCAGGGCATCCCGGCGCGGATCATGGTCGATTGCAGCCACGCCAACAGCGCCAAGGACCCACTGCGCCAGCCGGCGGTGCTGGCCAGCGTGCTCGACCAGCGCCTGGGCGGCGACGCCTCGCTGCGCGGGGTGATGCTGGAGAGCCACCTGTTCGACGGCTGCCAGCCGCTGAAGGGCGAGCTGCGTTATGGGGTTTCCATTACCGATGGGTGCCTGGGCTGGAGCGGGACCGAGGCATTGTTGCTGGATGCGGCGGGGCGGTTGCGGCGGGGGTAATGGGCTCGGCGTAGGGCGTATAACCGCGAACGGTTATACGCCCTACGTTACTGGATGCCTGTAGGAGCGAGCTTGCTCGCGAAGGGAGTCTCCCGGTCGTGTCGGTGCCAGGTATGAGAGCGCCCTCTCCCTAACCCTCGGCTGCGCGCCCCGCCCTGAAGGGAGAGGGGACCGTTCGGTGTGCTCGGGTATTTCGGAGTTAGCCGGCAGCGCCGAAGGTTTCCGGCTGAAACCACTCCTTCTCTCGGCACGGACTAGCCCCCTCTCCCTTCAGGGAGAGGGCTGGGGAGAGGGGGCGGACTCAGCCGAAAACACTGGAGTCGCCGGCGAGCCCCTGTTCGCGAGCAAGCTCGCTCCTACGAAGAGCCAGCACGCGCCTCCTCAGGACTCCTCGCTATCCACCAGGATGTTCTCCAGCGCCTCGCGATACTCCCCAGGCTCCTGCCAAAGCCCGCGCTGCTGCGCCTCCAGCAGGCGCTCGACCATGTCGCGCAGGGCCTCGGGGTTGTGGCGCTGGATGAACTCGCGGGTGTCTTCGTCCAGCAGGTAGGCGTCGGCCAGTAGCTGGTACTGGTGGTCTTCCACCAGTTCGCTGGTGGCGTCGAAGGCGAACAGGTAGTCCACCGTGGCGGCCATTTCGAAGGCGCCCTTGTAGCCGTGGCGCTTCATCCCGGCGATCCATTTTGGGTTCACCGCGCGGGCGCGCAGCACGCGGCCGAGTTCTTCCTTCAGCGTGCGGATGCGCGGGTTGTCCGGCTGGCTGTGGTCGCCGTGGTAGCTGGCGACACGGCAGTCCTGGATGACTTCGGCGGCGGCGAGCATGCCGCCCTGGAACTGGTAGTAGTCGTTGGAATCGAGGATGTCGTGCTCGCGGTTGTCCTGGTTGTGCAGCACCGCCTGCAGGCCATCCAGGCGCTGGGCGAAGCGCTCGCGCGCGGGGGTGCCGTCGTCGCCGGCGCCGTAGGCGTAGCCGCCCCAGTTGAGGTAGGCCGCGGCGAGGTCGGCGCGGTTTTCCCAGCTGCGCTCTTCGATCACTCCTTGCACGCCGGCACCGTAGGCGCCGGGCTGGGCGCCGAAGATGCGCCAGCCGGCCTGGCGCCGGGCTTCTTCCTCGGTCACGCCGCTGGCTTGCAGTTGCGTGCTTTCGGCGCGCACGCGGGCGGCCAGGGGGTTCATGTCTTCCGGCTCGTCCAGCGCGGCCACCGCCTGCACCGCGGCGTCGAACAGGCGGATGAGGTTGGCGAAGGCGTCGCGGAAGAAGCCGGAGACGCGCAGGGTCACGTCCACCCGCGGGCGGTCGAGCAGGCTCAGCGGCAGGATCTCGAAGTCTTCCACGCGCTGGCTGCCGGCCTGCCACACCGGGCGCACGCCGATCAGCGCCAGGGCCTGGGCGATGTCGTCGCCGCCGCTGCGCATGGTCGCCGTGCCCCACACCGAAAGGCCGAGCTGGCGCAGGTGGTCGCCGTGGTCCTGCAGGTGGCGCTCCAGCAGGCGGCTGGCGGACTGGAAGCCGAGTCGGTAGGCGGTGGGCGTGGGCAGGTTGCGCACGTCCACGGTGAAGAAATTGCGCCCGGTCGGCAGCACGTCCAGGCGCCCGCGGCTGGGCGCGCCGCTGGGGCCGGCGGGGACGAAGCGGCCGTTCAGCCCGGCGAGCAGCTGGCCGATCTCGTTGGCGCCGCAGGCATCCAGCAAGGGCGCCACGTTTTCCCGCAGTTGCCGGAGGACCAACGTGCTGGCTTCGCCGGGGCCGTCGAGGTCCTGCTCGATCAACTGCAGGGCCAGCAGTTCCAGGCGCTCGCGGGTGTCGCCGTTGCTGCGCCAGGGTTCGTCGCTGACTTGCTGCAGCACCTCGGGGCGCGGGCCGTCCCAGGGTTCGGCGAAGTTGCTGTCCAGCGGGTCGCGGCCCAGTTGCAGGTCCGCCGCCAGGGCGCGCAGCAGGCTGGCGTTGCCGCCCTTGCCGTCGCCCCGCGGGATGCGCACCAGCGACAGCAGGGTGTCGCGGCGCAGCTGGCCCATCGGCGATTCGCCGAACACGTGCAGGCCGTCGCGGATCTGCGATTCCTTGAGGTCGCAGAGGTAGGCGTCCAGCTGTGGCAGCCAGCTGTCTTCGTCGTCGTTGAGTTGCAGGCCCAGCTCGCGGTCCAGGGCGGCGGCGCGCACCGCGTCGAGGATTTCCCCGCGCAGCTGCACGGCGCGGCGCGGGTCCAGCAGCGAGGCGTCGTAGTACTCGTCGGCCAGACGCTCCAGGTCGCGCAGCGGGCCGTAGTTCTCGGCGCGGGTCAGCGGCGGCATCAGGTGGTCGATGATCAGCGCCTGGCTGCGGCGCTTGGCCTGGGCGCCCTCGCCGGGGTCGTTGACGATGAACGGGTAGAGGTTCGGCAGCGGGCCGAGGATCGCGTCCGGCCAGCATTCCTCGGACAGGCCCACGCCCTTGCCCGGCAGCCATTCGAGGTTGCCGTGCTTGCCGACGTGGATCACCGCATCGGCGCCGAAGGCTTCGCGCAGCCAGAAGTAGAAGGCCAGGTAGCCGTGCGGCGGGACCAGCGCCGGATCGTGGTAGATGGCTGCCGGGTCGAGCTGGTAGCCGCGCGCCGGCTGGATGCCGACGAAGGCCAGGCCCAGGCGCAGGCCGGCGACCATCATGCGCCCGTTGCGGCACATCGGGTCCTGCTCGGGCTCGCCCCAGCGTTCGCGCACGGCGCGCTGGTTGGCCTCGGGCAGGCGCGCGAAACAGGCCAGGTAGTCGGCCAGCGCCAGGCTCTGGGCGCAGGGGCGCAGGTCGAGGTTGTCGAGGTCGTTGCTCACGCCGCCGAGCAGGCTGTGGATAAGCGCATCGCCAGTCTCCGGCAGGCCAGCCACCGGGTAGCCCGAGGCCTCCATCGCCCGCAGGATGTTCAGCGCCGCCGCGGGCGTGTCCAGGCCGACGCCGTTGCCGATGCGCCCGTCGCGGGTCGGGTAGTTGGCCAGGATCAGCGCCACGCGCTTGTCGGCGTTGGCCTTGCGCGCCAGCAGCACCCAGCGCCGCGCCAGCTCGGCGACGAAGTCCATGCCCGGGCGGTGCGCCAGGTAGCAGACCACATCGCTCTGGCTGCGCTCGCTGCGCCAGGCCAGGCCCTTGAAGCTGATGGGGCGGGTGATCAGGCGGCCGTCCAGCTCCGGCAGCGCCACGTGCATGGCCAGGTCGCGCGGGCCCAGGCCCTGGGCGTTGGCGCGCCAGAGGTCGAGGTTGTCCAGCGAGCAGATGGCCTGCAGCACCGGCACGTCGCGGCGGAACGGGCGGGCCTGGGGCGCGTCCGGGTTGGACTGGGCGAAGCCGGTGGTGTTGATGATCAGCTCGGCGCAGGCCTCGTCCAGCAGCGCCTCGACCTGCTCCAGGCAGGCCGCTTCCTTGAGGCTGGCCACGGCGATCGGCAGCGGGTTGAGCTGCTGCGCGCGCAGGCTGGCGCAGAAGGTGTCGATGAAGCCGGTGTTCGCCGCTTGCAGGTGGGTGCGGTAGAACAGCAGCGCCGCCACCGGCCAGCCGGGGTTCCACTCGGCCTGCCAGTGGGTGAGGGTGGCTTTAGCGTGGCCGGGATGGTGCAGGGCGACGCGGGGCAGGGTGCGGGGTTCGTTCCAGGGATAGGCGCGGTCCAGGTACTGGCTGGCCAGGTTGGCGAAGAACTGCCGGGCGTTGTCCAGGCCGCCCTGGCGCAGGTACTGCCAGAGGCGCTCGGCTTCCTCGGGGGCGACGTTGCACAGCGCGCTGAGTTCGGGGTCGGGCTTGTCGTCGCCGGGCACCAGGATCAGCGTGGCGCCGCGCCCGGCCAGGGCCACCAGTTGCTCGATGCCGTAGCGCCAGTAGCCGACGCCGCCGTGCACCGAGATCAGGATGACCTTGGCGTGCCGCAGCACCTCGTCGACGTAGAGGTCCACCGAGGCGTGGTTCTGCAACTGCATGGGGTTGGCCAGGCGCAGGCTCGGGTAGTCGTCGGGCAGTGCGCGGGCGGCCTCGGCGAGCAGCGCCAGGTGCGAGTCGCCGCTGCAGAGGATGACCAGCTCGGCGGGCGTCTGGGCCAGGTGGGCGATGCCGTCGTCGGGGACGAAGCCGCCGGGTTGGGTGCGCAGCAGGTGCATGCGGGGGACCTCTTTCGCTCGGTCAGGAGCGCCCTCTCCCCAGCCCTCTCCCTGAAGGGAGAGGGGGCCGGTTCGGTGTGCGCGCGGACATTGTGCTTACCGATGGGCATGGCCCGTGCTCGTGCGCTGGCATATCGGCGAAGCGCCGGATCAGCCCCCCTCTCCCTCCGGGAGAGGGGTTGGGGGTGAGGGTATTCACGCCAGCGCGGTGCGCAACTCGTTGGCGATGACGGTCTGGTCCAGCTCCTGGCCGATCACCACCAGGCGGGTGGCGCGGGTTTCGTCGCTCAGCCACTTGCGGTCGAAGTGCTTGTCGAAGCGCTTGCCCACGCCTTGCACCAGCAGGCGCATGGGCTTGCCGGGGATGGCCGCGAAGCCCTTGACGCGCAGCACCGCGTGGCGCTCCACCAGTTGGCCGAGGGCGGCGAGCAGGGCTTGCTCATGCACTTCCGGGAGGTCGACGTGGAAGGAATCGAACTCGTCGTGGTCGTGGTCCTCATGGCCTTCGTGGTCGTGGTGGGTGGGGCGGCTGTCGATGTGCAGCTCGGCCTCGGCGTTGAGCCCCAGCAGCACCGACAGCGGCAGCTGGCCGGCGCTGGCTTCGACGATCTTCACCGCCGGCGGCAGTTCTTCGGATACGTGCGCGCGCACTTGTGCGAGGGTGTCGGCGTCGAGCAGGTCGGCCTTGTTCAGCACCACCAGGTCGGCGCTGGCCAGCTGGTCTTCGAACAGCTCGTGCAGTGGCGATTCGTGGTCCAGGTTCGGGTCCTGCCTGCGCTGCTCGTCCACCTGCTCGGGATGCGCGGCGAAGGTGCCGGCGGCCACTGCCGGGCTGTCGACCACGGTGATCACCGCATCCACCGTGCAGGCGTTGCGGATTTCCGGCCACTGGAAGGCCTGCACCAGGGGCTTGGGCAGGGCCAGGCCGCTGGTCTCGATGAGGATCTGGTCCAGTTCGCCGCGGCGCGCCACCAGTTCGCGCATCACCGGGAAGAATTCTTCCTGCACGGTGCAGCACAGGCAGCCGTTGGCCAGTTCGAAGACGCGGCCCACGGCTTCTTCTTCGCTGCAGCCGATGGAGCATTGCTTGAGGATTTCGCCGTCGATGCCCAGTTCGCCGAACTCGTTGACGATCACCGCGATGCGGCGACCTTCGGCGTTGTCGAGCATGTGCCGGAGCAGGGTGGTCTTCCCGGCGCCGAGGAAGCCGGTGACGATGGTGACGGGGAGCTTGGCCAGGGTTTGCATGGTCGCCTCTGCGCTGCGATGGCGGGAGGCAGAGGCGCGCGCACGGAGGTTCCGCGCGTCGGAAGCCGCCACCGGATCACCCCGCCCGGTTGTGGTAATGCTGGTTCGAGGCAGGTCTCCTGGCTCACGATCCGGCTTGCGCCTGGCCTTCGCCTTCCCGCCCGTGGGCAGTGGCATTCGAAGGGGTTGGGATCGTTCACAGTTGCGGGGGCAGCCGTGGCCTTGACCACGTTCCCTCTTAGCTCCGGCGCCGGGCCGGAGAACCTCGAAGCGACAAAGGCTACGCAGTGCCCGGCGGACGGTCAATCGCCGCCGGGCCGGTTGACGCCCCAGCGGGGCCGTGCTGTGCTGCCCGGCGACTGCCCGTGGAAGGATCGCTCGCGTGATACTGGTTGCCGGACTGGGGTGCCGCCGTGGCTGCGGCGCCGACGAACTGCTCGCCCTGCTGCGCGCCTGCCTGCGCGAGGCCGGCCTCGACGAGGCGGCGCTGAATGCCCTGGCCAGCAGCGAGGCCAAGGCCCTGGAGGGCGGTCTGCGCGACCTGTCGCGGCAACTGCGCCTGCCCCTGGAACTGCTGGATGCGCAGCGCCTGGCGCCTTACGAGCAACGCCTGACTTCCACTTCCGAGCGGGCCCGCCAGGTCACCGGCAGCGCTGGCGTGGCTGAGGCTGCTGCCCTGGCATTGGCCGAAGCGCTGGCCGAGGGCCCGGCGCGGCTGGTGGTGCCCAAGCGGCGTAGCGCCAATGCCACCTGCGCGCTGGCCATGGCGCCGGCTCTGATGGGATAGCGGGCTGGGGTAGACTGCGCCTTTCCCGATCCGAAGCGAAACGCCCATGACGGTCTATTTCATCGGCGCCGGCCCCGGCGATCCCGAGCTCATCACGGTCAAGGGCCAGCGCCTGCTGCGCAGCTGCCCGGTGATCCTCTACGCCGGCTCGCTGGTGCCCGAGGCGGTGCTCGAAGGGCACGGCGCCGAGGTGGTGGTGAACACCGCCGAGCTGCATCTGGAGCAGATAGTCGCGCTGCTCGCCGAGGCCCACGCGAAAGGCCAGGACGTGGCCCGCGTGCATTCCGGCGACCCTTCGCTGTACGGCGCTATCGGCGAGCAGATCCAGCACCTGCGCCGGCTAGGCATTCCCTACGAGATCGTCCCCGGCGTCACCGCCACCGCCGCCTGCGCCGCGCTGCTGGGCTGCGAGCTGACGCTGCCGGAGGTGTCGCAGACGCTGATCCTCACCCGCTACGCCAGCCGCACGAAGATGCCCGAGGGGGAATCCCTGGGCGACCTGGCGCGGCATCGGGCGAGCATGGCCATCCACCTGGGCGTGGGCCAGTTGGAGAAGATCGTCGCGGAGCTGTTGCCGCACTACGGCGCGGACTGCCCGATCGCAGTGATCCACCGCGCCAGTTGGCCGGATCAGGACCAGGTCAGCGGCACTCTTGGCGACATACTGCCCAAGGCCCGGGCCAAGGGCTTCAAGCGGACTGCGCTGATTCTGGTCGGGCGGGTGCTGGCGGCGGAGGGGGGCGGCGAGTCGTCGTTGTATAGCGCGGGGCATGCACATCTGTATCGGCCGGATTGATGGCAGATGGCTGGGGCTTGTTTGTAGGAGCGAGCTTGCTCGCGAATGGTGCCAACCGGATGCTCTGGTGCTGGGTGTGGCGCCTTTCCCTCTCCCCAGCCCTCGGCTGCGCGCCCCGCCCTGAAGGGAGAGGGGGCTTGTCCGTGCCGAGAGGAGGAGTGGTTTCAGCCGGAAACCGCCGAGACAGCCGGCTAACTGCAGCACATCCAACTCTGCCCAACGGTCCCCTCTCCCTTCAGGGAGAGGGTTAGGGAGAGGGCGTTCTCAAACCCAGCCCTCACAGCTCCCCGCCGTGGCGATGGGTATCGCTTCGCTCAACCCATCCTACGAGAAGCCGTGCCCACCGATATGGTAGGAGCGGATTCATCCGCGACTCCGCCGGCAGGGCGGACGACGCCCGGGCTAACCTTGGCGCCGCCGGGGCTTGCCCTACGCCATCCAATCATCCGGCCCACGCCCGGGCAGGCCGTGGCGGATGTACCAGCGCACGCCCAGGTGCAGGCCCAGGGCGGTGCCCACTGTCAGCAGGATCGTCAGGGTTTCCGCGTCCATGGTCGCTGTCCTTCGTCCGGGGTCTGGTCTGACAGCCTATGCCTGCGGCAATCTGTCGCACAGATACAGATCCTGTCCGAATGTACGGAGCAGCGCTACAGCGACTGGATGATCCGCCCGAGGGTCTCCATGGCCTTTTCGCTGCGCGGCGTCCAGGGGTGGCCGTAGTTCAGCCGCAGGCAGTGGCGGAAGGCGCGGGTGGCGGAGAAGATCGGCCCGGGGGCGATGCTGATGCCCTGGGCGTGGGCCAGCTGGAACAGTTTCAGCGCATCGACCCGTTCGGGCAGCTCCAGCCAGAGGAAGTAGCCGCCGCTGGGGCGGGTCACCCGCGTCGCTTCGGGGAAGTGCCGGGCCACCGCGGCGAGCATGGCGTGCTGCTGGCTTTCCAGGGCGTGGCGCAGCTTGCGCAGGTGGCGGTCGTAGCCGCCGTGCTGCAGGTAGTCGGCGATGGCCGCCTGGGCCGGCACCGAGGCCGACAGGCTGGTCATCAGCTTCAGGCGCTCGATCTGCTCGTGGAAGCGCCCGCCAGCCACCCAGCCGACGCGGTAGCCCGGCGCCAGGCTCTTGGAGAAACTGCCGCAGTGCATCACCAGGCCCTCAGCGTCGTAGGCCTTCACCGGCTTGGGCGCCTGCTGGGCGAAGTACAGCTCGGCGTAGACGTCGTCCTCGATCAGCGGCACCTGGTGCTTGCCCAGCAGGCCGGCGAGGGCGCGCTTACGGTCCTCGCCCATGCTCGCGCCCAGCGGGTTCTGGAAGTTGCTCATGAACCAGCAGGCCTTGATCGGCAGGCGCTCCAGGCTGTCGGCCAGCACCTGCAGGTCGATGCCCTCGCGCGGGTGCACGGGGATTTCCACGGCCTTGAGCTTGAGCCGCTCCAGCACCTGCAGGGTGGCGTAGAAGGCCGGCGCCTCGATGGCCACCAGGTCGCCGGGCTGGGTGACCACCTGCAGGCACAGGTTCAGCGCCTCCAGCGCGCCGTTGGTCACGACCAGTTCCTCCACCGGCAGCGGCGTGCCGTTGACCATGTAGCGCAGGGCGATCTGCCGGCGCAGGGCGTGGCTGCCCGGGGTCATGTCGGCCACCGCGGCGCGTGGCTCCATGTCGCGCACGGCATGGGCCATGGAGCGCGCCAGGCGCGGCAGGGGGAACAGCTCCGGAGCGGGGAAGGCCGAGCCGAAGGGCACGGTGTCCGGGTCCTTGATCGAGCTGAGCACCGAGAACACCAGCTCGCTGACGTCCACCTCGGTGGTCTGCGCCTCGTGGCGGGCGATCTCCGGTTCGGCCAGGGCGCGGCGCACGTGCTCGCGGACGAAGTAGCCGGAGCGCGCGCGGGCCACGATCAGGCCGCGGTCCTCCAGCAGGTAGTAGGCCTGGAACACGGTGGAAGCGCTGACCCCGTAGGTGCGGCTGGCGTGCCGCACCGAGGGCACCTTCTGCCCGGGGGCGAGCACCCCGTTGCGGATCAGCTCGGCGATCTCGTCGGCGAATTTCTCGTAGCGCTTCATCTTGTCCCGGGGGCCGTTGGGGAGCTCCCACTCTAGGCGTTGCGCGGCGCCGCCGCCATGCCGCGGGGCCATCGCTCAGCGCCTCGGCGCGACGAAGGTGCTGGCCGCCTCGACCTGTTCGCCGTCCTGCGCGCTCACGCGGAAGTGCAGGGGCACAGGCCCGCCGCTGCCGCTCAGTTCCAGGCGCGCCACCGAGACGGCGAAGTCGCGGATCTCGCCCGGCTCCAGGCGCTGGTCGAGGGCGCCCTGCAGGCGGTAGCCGCTGTCCTCGGCCAGGCCCAGGCGGTAGCGCTGCGCCTGCTGGGTCTTGTTGATCAGCTTGAGGTTGTAGACGTTCTCGATCTCGCCGGCCGCGTTCTCGCGGAACAGGCCGCGGTCGCGGGCCACATCCAGGGCGATCAGCGGGCGCGCCTGCAGGGCCCAGGCGAAGGCGCCGAACATGGCCAGCAGCACCGCCGCGTAGCCGACCAGGCGCGGCCGCAGCAGGTGGGTGCGGCCGCCTTCCAGGGCGCGTTCGGAGGTGTAGCGCACCAGGCCGCGGGCGTAGCCCATGCGGTCCATCACCGAGTCGCAGGCGTCGACGCAGGCGGCGCAGCCGATGCAGGCGATCTGCAGGCCGTCGCGGATGTCGATGCCGGTGGGGCAGACCTGCACGCACTGCTGGCAGTCGATGCAGTCGCCCAGGCCGAGGGCCCTGGGCTCGGCGTCTTTCCGGCGCGCGCCACGGGATTCGCCGCGGGCGGCATCATAGGAAATGATCAGCGTGTCCTTGTCGAACATCACGCTCTGGAAGCGCGAGTAGGGGCACATGTGGATGCACACCTGCTCGCGCAGCCAGCCGGCGTTGGCGTAGGTGGCGGCGGCGAAGAAGGCCACCCAGAAGGCGCTTTCCAGGTCCAGCTTCAGGGTGAAGAGGTCCGCCACCAGCGGGCGCACCGGGGTGAAGTAGCCGACGAAGGTCAGCGCCGTGGCCAGGCTGACCAGCAGCCAGAGCCCGTGCTTGGCGCCCTTGCGCAGGTACTTGGCGGCGCTGGGCGGGGCCTTGTCCAGCTTCATGCGCTGGTTGCGGTCGCCCTCGGTGACCTGCTCGGCCCACATGAAGATCCAGGTCCACACGCTCTGCGGGCAGGTGTAGCCGCACCACACGCGGCCGGCCAGCACGGTGATGAAGAACAGGCCGAAGGCGGCGATGATCAATAGCGCCGAGAGCAGGATCAGGTCCTGCGGCCAGAAGGTCGCGCCGAAGATGTAGAACTTGCGCTCGGGCAGGTCCCAGAGCACCGCCTGGCGGCCGTCCCACTGCAGCCACAGGGTGCCGAAGAACAGCAGGAACAGCAGCGCCCCGCCGAGCCGCCGCAGGTCGCGGAAGCGGCCGCTGAAGCGCTTGGTGTAGACCGCCGGGGTGACCGCCGAGAGCGGCTTGGGCGGCGGGGTGAAACGTTGCGGGGCGGCGATCTCGACGATCTTCGCGGGGATTCTCTGGCTCATTGTCGTGGCCCATCAGGCTTGGGATGCGCCGCGACTATAGGAAGCGCCCTGGGCACGAAACAGATTCAGGTCTCCCGCAAAAAACCGGATCAGATGCGCCGCGCCAGGCATGGCCTGCGCTGTGGAGGCGGCGCGCGGCACGCGGTCGCAGGGCGGTCCAGCCCGCTCGGGCAAGGCGTCTGATCCGCTTTTTTGCGGCGGATCTGCCGCTGTTTCGCGGCGCGGCCGCCGGCCATAGTGGCGCCATCACCAGCGGCGGCCCGACGCAGGCCGCCGCAGCAGCCTTGTGAGGTGCCCCCGGCGATGTACCGATACGACGATTACGACCATGCCCTGGTGCGCGAGCGCGTGGCGCAGTTCCGCGACCAGGTGGCGCGGCGGCTTGGCGGCCAGTTGAGCGAGGAGGAGTTCCTGCCGCTGCGCCTGCAGAATGGCCTGTACCTGCAGAAGCACGCCTACATGCTGCGCGTGGCCATTCCCTACGGCACCCTGGCCAGCGGCCAGCTGCGCACCCTGGCGCGCATCGCCCGCGACCACGACCGCGGCTACGGCCACTTCACCACGCGGCAGAACATCCAGTTCAACTGGATCGAACTGGAGCAGGTGCCGGACATCCTCGAACAGCTCGCCGAAGTCGAGATGCACGCCATCCAGACTTCCGGCAACTGCGTGCGTAACATCACCACCGAGGCCTTCGCCGGCGTCGCCGCCGACGAGCTGCTGGACCCGCGGCCGCTGGCCGAGATCCTCCGCCAGTGGTCGACGGTGAACCCGGAATTCCTGTTCCTGCCGCGCAAGTTCAAGATCGCCCTGTGCGCCGCCGAGGAAGACCGCGCGGCGGTGATGATGCACGACATCGGCCTCTACCTTTACCGTGACGCCGCCGGCGAGCTGCGCCTGCGGGTGATGGTGGGCGGCGGCCTGGGGCGCACGCCGATCCTCTCCCAGCCGATCCGCGAGGAGCTGCCCTGGCAGCACCTGCTGTCCTACGTCGAGGCCATCCTGCGGGTGTACAACCGCTACGGCCGCCGCGACAACAAGTACAAGGCGCGCATCAAGATCCTGGTCAAGGCGCTGGGCATCGAGGCCTTCGCCCTCGAGGTGGAGGAGGAGTGGCTGCACATCCGCGACGGCGAGGCGCAGCTGACCGCGGAGGAATACCAGCGCGTCGCCGCCGCCTTCGAGCCGCCGCGCTACGCGCAGGCCGCCGCCGACGAGCTGGCCTACGGCAGCGCCCTGGCCGCCGATGCCGCCTTCGCCCGCTGGGCCTCGCGCAACGTGCGCCCGCACAAGGTGCCGGGCTACGCCAGCGTGGTGCTCTCGACCAAGCCGGGCGCCGCCGCGCCGCCCGGGGACGTCAGCGCCGAGCAGATGGAGCGCGTCGCCGACTGGGCCGAACGCTACGGGTTCGGCGAAATCCGCGTGGCCCACGAGCAGAACCTGGTGCTGCCGGACGTGCGCAAGGCCGAACTGCACGCGCTCTGGCGCGAGGCCTGCGCAGCCGGGCTGGGCACGCCCAACCAGGGCCTGCTGAGCGACGTCATCGCCTGCCCCGGCGGCGACTACTGTGCGCTGGCCAACGCCAAGTCGATCCCCATCGCCCAGGGCATCCAGCAGCGCTTCGAGGACCTGGACTACCTGCACGACCTGGGCGAGCTGAGCCTGAACATCTCCGGCTGCATGAACGCCTGCGGCCACCACCACATCGGCAACATCGGCATCCTCGGCGTCGACAAGAACGGCAGCGAGTGGTACCAGGTCACCCTCGGCGGCGCCCAGGGCAAGCGCGCCGCGCTGGGCCGGGTGATAGGCCCGTCGTTCAGCGCCGCCGAGGTGCCGGCGGTGATCGAGCGCATCGTCCACACCTACGTGGAGCGGCGCGGGGCTGGCGAGAGCTTCGTCGAGACCGTCGGGCGCATCGGCCTGGAGCCGTTCAAGGCGCGGGTCTACGCGCAACCGGAGGTGCCGGTATGAACAACCTGATCCGCCTGGGCGGCGAGGGCGCCTGGCACGACCGCGACGACGCCTGGACGCTGCTGCGTGAGGTGCCCGGGACGCTGCCCGAAGGCGACCTCATCCTGCCGCTGGAGCTCTGGCTCGGCTGCCGAAACGAGTTCGCCCGCGAAGCGGACTCGCCGGGCGCGCCTCAGCTGAGCGGCCTGCGCGCCAGCTCGCTGCTCAAACGGCATGGCGTGTGGCTGGGGCCGGATGACGATCCGCAGAGGCTGGTTGGCCGGCTGGACAAGCTGCCGCTCATCGCCATCGACTTTCCCAGCTTCCGCGACGGCCGCGGCTACAGCCTGGCCTACCTGCTGCGCCGGCGCCTGGGCTGGCGCGGCGAGCTGCGCGCGGTGGGCGAGGTGCTGCGCGATCAGCTGGCGTACCTGCGCCAGTGCGGTTTCGACGCCTTCGCGGTGCGCGCGGACAAGTCCGTGGAGGACGCGCTCAAGGGCCTGGCCGGGCTCAGCGTGCTCTACGGGCGCTCGGCGATCGAGCCGCGGCCGCTGTTCCGCCGGCGCTGAAAACCGCCCGCTTTCAGGGACCCGCGCCGCGCCGCGCGTGGCGCCGCGCTTGACGCTGTTCCGGTGCGCAGGAAAAATGCCGGCAAAGCGTCGGCGAAACGCCGCCGGCCGTGGCCCACGATTCGAGTGACCCCCTGAAGATGCGTATGCGCCTGATGCTGTTGGGTGGCGGTAATGCCCTGGGACAGGCGCTGATCCGCCTGGGAGCCGAGGAAGACATCGGCTTCCTCGCCCCGCGCCCGCCCGAGCAGGGCTGGGATGCCTCCAGCCTGACCCTGCTGCTGGACGAGACCCGCCCCGACGCGGTGATCAACCTCGCCTACTACCACGACTGGTTCCAGGCCGAGCAGGTCGACGACGCCCGCCTGGCCGGCCAGGAACGCGCCGTGGAGCGCCTGGCCGAACTCTGCCAGCATTACGAGATCCTCCTGCTGCAGCCTTCCAGCTACCGCGTGTTCGACGGCGCCCGCGCCACCGCCTACAGCGAGAAGGACGAGCCGCTGCCCCTGGGCCGCCGCGGCCAGGCGCTGTGGCGCATGGAACAGTGGGTGCGCGCCACCTGCCCGCGCCACGTGCTGCTGCGCTTCGGCTGGCTGCTGGACGACAGCCCGGGCGGCAGCCTGGACCGCTTCCTCAGCCGCGCCCTGGGCGAGGACGAGCTGTACCTGGCGGACGACCGCCGCGGCAACCCCACCCCGGTGGACGACGCCGCGCGGGTGATCCTCTCGGTGCTCAAGCAGCTGGACTGCCAGGCGCCGCTGTGGGGCACCTACCACTATGGCGGCCTGGAGGCCACCACCACCCTGGCCCTGGGCCAGGTGATCATCGCCGAGGCCCGCACCCTCACCGGCCAGGCCCTGCGCGACCCCGTCGCCCAGGCCCACGCGGCGCGCCCGGATGCCAGCGAGGAACCGCAGCACGCGGTGCTCGCCTGTAAGAAAATCCTCCACACCTTCGGCATCAAGCCGCGCGCCTGGCGTGCAGCGCTGCCGACCCTGCTGGACCGTTACTACCGTCATGGCTGACATCTCCCCGGCATCCGCCGCCCCCATCCTCATCACCGGCGGCGCCGGTTTCATCGGCTCGCACCTGGCCGACGCGCTGCTGGCGCGCGGCTTCAAGGTCCGCGTGCTGGACAACCTGTCCACCGGCAAGCGCGAGAACCTCGCCGCGGAGGTGGAACTGCTGGTCGGCGACGTCGCCGACGCGGCCGTGGTCCGCCGCGCCCTGCAGGGCTGCCAGGCGGTGGCGCACCTGGCCGCGGTGGCCTCGGTGCAGGCCTCGGTGGACGACCCGGTGGCCACCCACCAGAGCAACTTCATCGGCACCCTGAACCTCTGCGAAGCCCTGCGCGAAGCCGGGGTGAAGCGTGTGCTGTATGCCTCCAGCGCCGCCGTCTACGGCCACAACGGTCAGGGCACGGCGATAGCCGAGGACCTGCCCAAGGCGCCGCTGACGCCCTACGCGGCGGACAAGCTGGCCGGCGAGTACTACTTCGACTTCTACCGTCGCCAGCATGGCCTGGAGCCGGCGGTGTTCCGCTTCTTCAACGTCTACGGCCCGCGCCAGGACCCGTCCTCGCCCTATTCCGGGGTGATCAGCATCTTCACCCAGCGCGCCCTCTCCGGGCAGCCGATCACGGTGTTCGGCGACGGCGAGCAGACCCGCGACTTCATCTACGTCGCCGACCTGGTGCAGTTGCTGGTGCAGGCGCTGGAGGCACCACAGGTGCCGGAAGGGGCGGTCAACGTCGGGCTGAACCAGGTGACCAGCCTGAACCAGCTGCTGGGCGAGATCGGCGCGCTGGTCGGCGGCCTGCCGCAGGTAGCCCACGCCGAGGCACGCCCTGGCGACATCCGCCATTCCCGCGCCGACAACGGCCGCCTGCTGGCGCACTACCGCCTGGAACGGCCGACGCCGATCGGCGAGGGCCTGGCGCGCCTGCTCGGGCGCTGATCACCACCAGGGCTTGTTCAGCGCCAGGTAGAAGATGCCGCCCAGGCAGGCCAGGGCCAGGGCGCTGAGCAGCGCCTTGGGCCCGCGCGCCGCGCTGCGCATGGCGAAGGCGGCGAGCACGATGTAGCCCACCAGCAGCCCCAGCTTGGCCTGCAGCCACAGCGGCAGCGGCCAGGGCATGGCCAGGTGCACCAGGCCCAGGGCGCTGAGCAGCAGCAGGCTGTCCACCAGGTGCGGCGCCCAGCGCTGCCAGCCGGCCAGGCGCCGGCCTCGCCAGCTCAGCCCCAGGCGCCAGAGGAAGAGCAGGCTGCTGAGGACTGCCAGGGTGATGTGCAGGTGCTTCAACCAGAGGTACATGGGGCGCTCACTTGTATTCGGTGGTGTAGAGCACGACGAACTCGAAGGGCCCCGGCCGGACCTCGGCGCCCGCCAGCAGCTCGGCCTCGAAGGCGGTGTCGAAGCTCAGCGAGCGCGGCGTGCGGACCACGTGCTCGACGGGCTGGTTGAAGACTACGTACCGCTCGTTCTGCAGGTCCTTGATCTTCAGCAGCAAACCGGCGGATTCGTGGAGCAGCGCGGTGTTGCCGTCGAGGAGCTGGCCGTTGGCCGGTGACAGCGTGGTGTGGATGACCGCGCCGCCGTCGCACTGCCAATGAAAGTCGAAACGCCGCTGCAGGGGCAACTGGTTCTTGCTGAAACTGCCGAAATCGACCCGCGTCGGCGCATCGGTCATCTCGCAGGTGGTGGGCAGGAAGGTCAGGGCGACGCCCGGGAAGGGGTCGATGGGGTAGGCCGGCGGCGTGTTGTTCCAGCGCGAGCCGACGAACAGCGCCGGCTCGCGGAAGTTGATCGAGTACACCCCCGGGGTGTCGATCGGGCCGTTCTTCAGCACCTCGATGAAGCTGTTGGACAGCGAGCCGCTGACGCATTCGCTGGGGCCCAGGCTGCGGTCGCCGACGATGCCCAGCTGGATGCGCTCGGCCACCCCGCCCACCTGCTTGACGCCGACGCCGTCCTTGCCCGAGGGAATCACCCGGTAGACCAGGCCGTTGAGGTTGGTGGCGAAGTCGTTGCCCTGCATGTGGCTGGCCTCGCTGGCCACGCCCAGCACGATGTAGCGCCCGGCGTCCCCGGCCAGGTATTCCTGCAGGCGGCAGGCGTAGTCCAGGGACAGGTTCAGGGTGCCCAGCACGCTGCCCACCGGCAGGCCGGCGCTGATGTAGGTCTCGCCGTCGTAGGTGAACTGCTGGTTGGTGAAGTAGCACTGGTTCGGCTCGACCGGGCACTCGTCGGCGGCGGCCGGCAGCGCCTGCAGCAGGCAGGCGGCCAGGGCCAGGCAGTGGAACAGGGGGCGGCGGCGCGGGTGGATCATAATCTTTCCTCGCTTGGCGGGCCGCCGGCGGCGGCCTGGCAGTCGACCGGGATGGCCCGGTAGCTGTCCTGCTTGTCCTTCTTCGCCGGCATGGCGTAAGTGAAGCTGCATTGCTGCTCGTCCGCCTCGCCCCAGGATACCCGGTAGCTGTCGCGGCCCTTTTCCAGGTACAGGTAGACCAGGTTGTCCTGGCCGACGTAGGCGAGGACTTCGCCGGCGCCGCCGACCTCGGCGCCGAAGGGCACCTCCTGGCCACCGGGGCGGCGCAGTTCGAGCAGCACCGAGATGCCGCTGCGGGTGCGGTAGGGCACCCGCACGATGGCGCCATAGCGCGGCGCGGTCTTCTGGATGTTCTCCTTGATCTCGACGTCGGCGCTGGCGCTCTTGGCGTCCAGCACTATCTCGTTGTGGCGGTAGGGCGTCAGCCCCGTGAGCAGGGCCTTGCCGTCGTCGTCGAGGCGCACGCGGCCGCGGGGCAGCAGGGCGCCCGCCGCGCCTTCGGCCTCGACTATCGCCATGGTCTCGCCCTGGCTCGGCGACAGCGCGATGCCGCCGGAATAGGCCACCAGGCTGCCGCGCGCCGACAGCGACTCGCGGCTGAAGCCGTCGCCGCGCGCCAGGCTGGCGCCCAGGGCGCTGGCGGAGGTGCGCAGGTTGAGGTTGCCGCCGTAGGACTGGGTGCTGGCGCTGTCGGCCTGGCTGTGGTTGCCGTACAGGTTGTAGTTCCACTGGCCGCGCTCGCCGGCGATGCCGCTGAGGCTGGTCTGCAGCGAGCGGTTGTGCGCGTCCTGCAGCGACAGGGTGCTGCTCAGGCGCGGCGCGCCGGCATCGCGGCCCAGCGGGATGCTGATGCTCAGCAGGTACTGGTTGTCGTAGCCGTCGACGCTCTGGAAGCGCGTCGCCGACAGGCCCAGGCTGCCCCAGTTGAAGGTGCGGCTGAAGCCGCTGCTGAAGGTCAGGCTGCGCCGCTCGCCGGTCCAGTAGCTCTGCCCCACGCCGGAAATGTACAGGCTGCCGCCGGCCAGCGCCTGGCTGAGGCTGAGCTGGACGCGGTCGCGCTCGCGGAACAGGCTGGCGTTGTCGGTGTCCAGGGCGTCGGCCGCGGCGGCCAGCCCCAGGTAGCCCTTGTCCGAGCGGCGGTAGGACAGCTGCAGGTTGGTGCCGCCGAACGACTTGTTGTAGGCCAGGCGGTAGCTTTCGCCGTTGTCGGGCATGTCCTGGCCCGCTGCGTCGGCGGGCAGGGCGTCGAAGCGCGACAGGGTGGCGTCCAGGGAGAAGGCGCCATAGGGCGTGTTCAGCGCGGCGCCGATCAGCGAGGCCATGTAGCTGTCGGCGATCACCGCGCCGGAATAGGCGCTGAGGTTGTTGCTCAGGCCCCGGCGGTAGCCGCCCTGGACGAACTTCAGCGGGTTGTCGACGTCCTCGCCGCGGTAGCTGCCGGAGGCCACCTGGTAGCGCGAGGCGCCGGGCCTGAGCAGTTCGGCGGCATAGGAATAGGGCACGCTGAAGCTCTTCTCGCGGCCGTCGGCCTCGATCACCGTGACCAGCAGGTCCTCGGTGTAGCCGGTGTTGTACAGGTCGTCGATGACGAAGGGGCCGGGCGGCACGCTGACCTGGTGGATCAGTTGCTGGCCCTGGTGGATCTTCACGGTCGCATTGCTGTCGGCGATGCCGCGCACCACCGGCGCGAAGCCGCGCTCGCTCTCGGGCAGCATGCGCTCGTCGCTCTCCAGCTGCACACCGCTGAAGGGGATGCTGTCGAACAGGTCGCCGGCGGTGAAGTGCTGGCCGAGGGTCAGTTGCGAGGACAGCGCGGTGATGTCGCGCTGGGCGTAGTTGTTCAGGGTGCGATAGTGGCTGCCCTGGCGGGTGGTGTCGCCGTGGCTGAAGGTGGCGTTGTGGCGCAGGCGCCAGTCCATCAGGTTGAGGCCGCCGTTGAGGCCGAGGAACAGGTCGTTGCGGGTGTCCTGGCTGTTGCTGGAGCGGTCGAAGTTGCTGGTGTAGCTGACGAAGCCGGCGTTGATCCCCGAATCCCAGCTCTGCGGCGGCGCATAGTTGCGCGGGCGCTGTTTGACGTAGGCCTGGGGCAGGGTGAGGAGGATGGCCCCGCTGGCGCCGTCCAGTTCCACGCGGCTCTGCGGCACGCGTTCGGGCAGGTCGACGCAGTCGCCGCTGGCGGGCTTGGCGTCGGCGGCGGGCTCGGGCAGCAGCACGCCCCACTGTTCCAGTTGTTCCTGGGTGAAGCAGTAGACCTGGCGTTGCTCGGCGGTATGCACCACGCGTACTTCCTGCTGGCCGAAATACACCTTGTTCAGGGTCAGGTCGAGGGAGTAGGTGCCCGGCGGCAGCGCCGAGGGATTCTTCTCGAACCCGGAAACGTCCGTGCTCATGCCCAGCGTCTCCAGCAGGCCGCGGTCGAAGTGCACCTCGCCGGTGCCTTCGGCGGCCACTGCCGGGGCCGGGAGCAGGGCGCAGAAGAGCCCTCCCAGGCACCCCAGACGCAGGAGGCGGGACAGTATCGAAGGGGACACGATGGACCTCGCGAGGGAGGGTTACTCGACGGTGGCTTCGGTTTCGATCAGGCCGCCGAAATCGTTGATCCAGGTGTAGCGGACCCGTGCGCCGGGCCTGGCCCAGGCCGCCGCGTCGCGGGGCAGGGCGATGCCGTAGCTGCCCTTGGCCGGGACCATGTCCAGGTCGTCGTTGTCGTATTGCCTGGCGCCCGAGCGCAGTTGCAGGCGGGCCAGGGACACCGAGTAGGGCAGGTCGTTGACCGCGCGCAGCGTGCTCTTGCCGCCCTCGGAAACGATGCGCCACTTCAGCTGCTGCGCCGCGTCGGCGGCCACGCCCTTGAGCTTGGCCGGGCGGTAGAACAGCTTGAGCTGCGAACGGAAGGCCACCTGCAGCTTGCCCGCGCTGTTGTTGCTGGCGGCCGCGTCGGCCTTGTCCGGGCTGCTCGAGGGCACCTCCAGGACGTTCAGCCAGAACACCGATTCGCGGTCCTGGGGCAGCGAGCGGTCGATGTTGGCGATACGCAGCAGCAGGCCCTTGTCCGGGTCGACCCGCGAGACCGGCGGCGTGACGATGAAGGGCGAGCGCCCCTGCTTGTCGGCGCCGGGCGTGCCCTTGCCGTTGTCCACCCAGGCCTTGATCAGCGACGGCGTCTTGCCGGTGTTGCGGATGTTGACGGTGATGTCCCGCTCGGCGGCCGGGTAGACCACGCGGGTGCCGGTGATGACGATGCTGGCGTTGGCCTGGAACGCCAGCAGGCAAAGACCGAGCAGGAAGAACAAGTGGGTAGCGGGACGCATCGGGCAACCTCCTTCTCTGTAAAGAAGGACTTTGGGTGGAGTCTAGGCGGGGCCGGCATACTGGCAAGTTCCCGGGCGGTGAAGTTTTCCGGAGAACTTGTAAGTGCGTTTACTCATTCAGCCTGTGTATGAACTTTCGTCGATGTGTTCATGCGCGTGATGAATATTCCGAGTGCATCCCCCGATGGGGAGGGGGATGCATCCGGGGCCGCTGTCAGTCGTAACGGATGGAATACAGCAGGGCGGTGTCGGCGGTACCGGGCGATACCAGTTCCGAGGTCTGTACGTAACGGGCGTAGTAGGCGAATTCCAGCGGGCCGGCTTCGTCCATGGGCTTACTGACGTTGTTGGCGTTGGTGCGCAGGTCGATGGCTTCCAGTTCTTCGTTGGCGATCTGCAGCTCGATGCCGGACATGCTCATGGCTTCGCCGTTGAAGGCGAGGTTGCCGGTGGTCGGGTTGACGTTGGCCGAGGCGAAGTCGACCTTGTAGGTCTGGCCGACGGTGCAGCCGTTCAGGGCGATGGTGAAGCGCTGCTCGCCGGCGGTGGAGCCCACGGTGTCGAAGTCGCTGGTGGAGATCGACGGCAGGTTGATGGAGGCATCGGCGCCGCCACCGTTCACGCTGACTTCGCAGGTGTCTTCCATAACGTGGCCGGTGAAGCTGATCTGGCCACCGGTCGCTGCCTGGGCGCCACCGGCCGCCAGGGCGAGGAGTACGGCTGCGGGGAGAGTGAGACTTTTCATGGAGTTTTTCCTTGCAGGTTTTTCGGTAGGTGAATTCTCCCTGCTTCCTGAAATTTCGAATATTAGGAAACTTCTGATGAGTCGTAGGTGTATTCCTATGAATGAGGTAGGCAACGGATATAAGTGGGTTACTTATTGAAAAGCAGGAAGTAAAACAAGTTGCCTGGAATGTAGGGCGTATAACCGTTGGCGGGGACACCGGGGTCCTATGCAGGTGGGTTTAAGAGCGCCCTCTCCCCAGCCCTCTCCCGCAAGCGGGAGAGGGGGCTGTCCTGAGCGGGGGGCGAATCCTGAGTCATCCTGAAATGCCTATCTCCCCCCACGTCATTCCCGCGAACGCGGGACGCGGCTCCATCGCGAACAGCGCTTGCGCTGGCCCGAAGGGGAATAACCCAGTGACTGGCGGGTTCGCGAGCAAACTTGCTCCTACGAAAAGCAAAAGCGCGTCCGCTCTTGCTCTGGCTTTTGGATTTCCAGAGAAACATCCGCGCGCACCGGAACGCCCCTTCAGCAGGCCGAGCGAAACCGGCGCTCAGGAGGTCATGCGACATGGATGTCGCGAGAGCCCCGATGGGCTACAGGGACGTACCCTCGGGGCGGGCCTCCGTGGCGGGGGAATTCGTGAGGGTAGCCCGGCTTTATCGGGCCCGTATGTTGGGGCAAGCCTTTTTGGTTACTTTTGTGGCGACTGACAAAAGTGACTCGCCCGAGGGGGCGAAACAAAAAATATCCGAGCACGCCGAAGCGGCGCGTCACACCCAAACAAGAAGTCTCTGGGCCCGCGTTCGCGGGAATGACGGGTTCGAGATCGGAGCGCAGGGCCAAGAGCCAAGCCCCATCCCAAATGAAAAAATGCCGTTTCTCCCAGACAGAGAAACGGCATTCTTTCTTGAGTGGACAGCACTACCGGCATTTGCCGAGGGCTTTTTAGCTACCGCGGTTATGCCGACTCGCAACAGATCGTGGTCAGGCGCTTAGAACTTGTAACCGAAGCCGATCATGTACACCCACGGATCGACGTCCACGTCGACCTTGGTCTTCTGGATGCCCAGGGCGCCCGGGCCGTTGACGCTGGCCTTGGTGTCGATGTCCATGTACCACACGGCAACGTTGAACAGGGCGTGCTCGTTGAGCATGTAGTCGAAGCCCAGTTCGCCGGCCAGGCCCCAGGAGTCCTGCAGCTTCAGGTTGCTGAAGCCCTGGTCCTTGCGGAAGCCGGCCAGGTCTTCGTCGAAGAAGGTGGTGTAGTTCACGCCCAGGCCGCCGTAGGGCTGGAAGGCGGAGTTGGTGCCGCCCATGGGGTAGTACTGCAGCAGCACGGTCGGCGGCAGCTGCTTGATGTCGGCCAGCTTGCCGTCCAGGCCTGGGCCGAGGCCCTTGACGTCGACCTGGTGGTTGAACGGGGTGGCGGCGACCAGCTCGACACCGATCTTGTCGGTGATCAGGTAGCTGAAGGTCAGGCCCAGCTGGGTATCGCTGTCCACGGTGGCCTTGGTGCCGCCGACCTTGCCGCCGTCGAGCTTGAGGTTGCCGCTGTCGTCGTTGGGGTCGACGGTGGCGAAGCCGCCACGGACGATGAAGTCACCGGCCTTGTGGCCCTGGATGTCCGCAGCCTGGGCGGCGAACGGCGTGGATACGGCGGCGGCGAGCAGGGAGGCGGTGAGCCAGGACTTGCGCATGATGGTGATGCTCCATGATTTTGGAATAAGCGTTGGTAAGCATCATGGTAGACAGCGCTAAGCGATTCTTCTTGATTCAGCTCAATAAAGCCCCCCTACCTCGTAGGGGTAATGCCTGTGGCAGATGGTCGCAGGTCATTCGCCCTCGTATTCGTAGGGCGTGACCTCGTCGGCCTTGAGCTGGTAGCCGGCCTGGGCCAGGTCGCTGTCGATGTGCTTCACCTGCATGCGCCCGACCACCCAGTAGGGCTGGTACAGCTCGTCCATCTTCACCCCGTGGGCCTGG
This sequence comes from Pseudomonas sp. M1, assembly GCF_022760135.1. NCBI lineage: Bacteria > Pseudomonadati > Pseudomonadota > Gammaproteobacteria > Pseudomonadales > Pseudomonadaceae > Pseudomonas > Pseudomonas sp. M1. The sequence continues at coordinate 6,005,771 of NZ_CP094343.1, read as the reverse complement.
TGCACGTAGACGATCTGGTTGGACGGCGGCGGCGGCACGTGGATGCAGGCGCCGTAGTAGGGCACCAGGAGGAACTCGTTGACCTCGCCGTCCTGGCCGACGTCCAGCGGCACTATGTAGCCGGGCAGCTTCACCTGCTGGCCGTCCAGCGCCTGCACCACCGGGGCGGCCGGCGACTGCTGCTTGGCCGCCGGGCCGCTCTCGGCGTTGAGCGCGTCGCTGAGCTGGGAAATGTCGTGCAGCGGCACCGGCGGCGGGGGCGGCGGCGCGCCCTCGGGGATCAGCTGCGGCCAGGTCAGCGTCTGCGGCGTGGCGGCCCAGGCCGCGCTGGTAGCGAGCAGGCACAGGGCGAGGAAGGCGGAGGCGGTTGTTTTCATGGGGCTACTCAGATGCGGATCGACAGGCCGTCGGCCAGCGACTGACGATAGGCGCGCCAGGCCGGCACGCAGCCGATCAGTAGGGCGGCCAGCAGTATGCCGCCGAGCAGCGACCACTCATAGGCGCTCGGCGCCGCCAGCGGCAGGAAGATGCCGTAGTTGGCCTGCACGTAGCCCTGGGCGGCGGCGATGCCGGCGTACAGCAGGCCCAGGCCGAGGGTGACGCCGGCCAGCGCCAGGGCGAAGGCCTCGGCCAGCAGCAGGCTGAACACGTGCCAGGGCCGCGCGCCCACCGAGCGCAGGATGGCCATCTCGCGGCGGCGTTCGTTGAGGCTGGTGAGGATGGCGGTGAGCATGCCGATCAGGCCGGTCAGCACTACGAACAGCGAGACCACGAACAGCGCCTTCTCCGCCGTGCCCATCAGCCCCCACAGCTCCTGCAGGGCCACGCCGGGGAGGATGGCCAGCAGCGGCTCGCCGTCGTATTCGTTGATCTGCCGCTGCAGGGCGAAGGTCGCCACCTTGCTCTTCAGGCCGAGCAGGAAGGCGGTGATGGCGGTCGGCTGCAGGTCCATGTGGCGTGCCTGGTCGGCGCTGATGCGCCCGGCGCCGCGGGCCGGCACGCCGTTCTTCCAGTCGACGTGCAGCGCCTCCATGCCGGCCAGGGAAATGTGCAGGGTGCGGTCCACCGGGGTGCCGGTGCGCTTGAGGATGCCGACCACGGTGAATGGCTTGTCGTCGTGCTGCACCAGGCTGATGGTGCTCACCCCGTGGCTCAGCACTATGTGGTCGCCCAGCTTGTAGTGCAGCGCCTCGGCCACCTCGGCGCCGAGCACCACGTCGAACAGGTCCTGGCCGAAGGGCCGGCCCTCGGCCAGTTGCAGCTGCTGGTCGCGGCCGTAGCGGTAGTGCTCGAAGTAGCCGGTGTCGGTGCCCATCACCCGGTAGCCGCGGTGCGAGTCGCCCAGGGAGATGGGGATGGCCCATTTCACCAGCGGGCTGGCCTTGACCGTCTCGAAGCTCTCCCAGCGGATGTTGTTGGTGGCGTTGCCGATGCGGAACACCGAGTACAGCAGCAGGTTGATCGAGCCCGAGCGCGCGCCGACGATCAGGTCGGTGCCGGAAATGGTGCTGGCGAAGCTGGCGCGGGCCTCGCTGCGCACCCGCTCCACGGCCAGCAGCAGGCAGGCGGAGAGGGCGATGGCGAAGACCGTGAGCCACGCGGTGAAACGGCGGTTGGAAAGGCTGGCCAGGGCCAGGCGCAACAGGTACATGCTCAGATCCCGGGGGCGGTGGCGGCGCGGTTGAGGTCGGCCAGCGACAGGCTGCGGTCGAACAGCGGCGCCAGGCTCTGGTCGTGGCTGACGAACAGCAGGCTGGCGCCGGCCGCGCGGCATTCGGCGAACAGCAGTTGGAGGAAGGCTTCGCGGGCGTCGGCGTCCAGCGCCGAGGTCGGCTCGTCGGCGATCACCAGTTCCGGCTGGCCGATCAGCGCGCGCGCCGCGGCGACGCGCTGCTGCTGGCCGATCGAGAGGTTGTCGGCGCGCCGCTGCAGCAGCGCCGCGTCGCCCAGGCCCAGGTGCGCGAGCAGGGCGCTGGCGGCTTCGCCGACGCTGCCGTGGCGCTCGCGGGCGCGGGCCGCGCGGCTGCGCGAGAAGTGGCAGGGCAGCTCGACGTTCTCCCGCACCGAGAGGAACGGCAGCAGATTGAACTGCTGGAAGATGTAGCCGGTGTGGTCGACGCGGAAGTGGTCGCGGCGCGCGGCGGAAAGCTGCGCCAGATCCTCGCCGAGCAGGCGGATGCTGCCGCGCCGGGGCTTCTGCACGCCGCCCAGCAGGCCGAGCAGGGTGGTCTTGCCGCTGCCGGAGGGGCCTTTGAGGAACAGCGTCTCGCCACGGCCGAGGGAAAACTGCGGGATGTCCAGCAGCTCCGCCTGGCCGGGCCAGGCGAAGCCGAGGTCGCGGAGTTCGAGCAGGGTGTCCATGGGGCGCGTCAGAACTTCAGCAGGCTGCTGGCCGGGGTCAGCTCGGCGCCCTGCTGGCCGTTCGGGCCGATCAGCTGCACCACCAGCTTCTGGGTGCCGGGGAAGCGCTTGAACAGCGGGGCGAAATCGAGGCTGGTAAGGGCCTCGGGCGCGGCGCAGGTCAGCTTGTAGTGGGCGTTGATGTCGCTGTGCTGGTGGCCTTTGTGCTCGTCGCCATCGTCGTCGTGGTCGTGCTCATGGGCCTTGGCATTGCCGAACAGCGGGCTTTCCAGTTCCACCTCGGCGACGCCGCACTTGGCCGCGGCCGGCGCCTGCACCAGCTCCAGCGGCTTGCCCAGCTGGGCGCGGGCGGCGGCCACGGTGGCCTGGTCGGCGGCGCTGCTGGCCGGGTGCTCGAAGCCGACGAAGTTCATCGCCGGGCTGTCCACTTCCAGCTCCAGGGTGTTGCCGTCCAGCGCGACGTTGAGCTGGGCCACGCCGTGCTCGTGCTTGCCGAGGCTGCCATGCTCGTGTTCGTCATGGGCCTGGGCGGCGGCGAAGGGGATCAGGGCGAGGGCAAGCAGCAAGGGGCGCATGGACGGTCTCCGGGAGGGGAAAATCGAGGGTGCGTTACGTTATAACGAAATATTGCGGCTGGCTAGAGGCGCTCCGGGAGATTGGCGCGGCCGGGCAGGCGTGGGAGCATGCCGGCCATGCAGGAGGAAACCGACATGCGAATCCGTGGAAGCATCGGCGACTGGCCGGTGGACCTGAGCCTGGAACTGGACGAGGAAGAGTGGCAACGCCTGGGCGCGGCACTGCGCCATGCGCCCGCCGCACCGGTCGCCGCGCCGGCAGCGCCTGTGGATAACCCGCCGGTGGCGCCCAGCGGCGTTGATCGCCTGTGGCAGGCGGCCCGCGACCTGCTGCGCCAGGCCGGCAGCTATGAAGGCCCGCAGTTGCTCGACGAACTGGCCGCCCTGGCTGGTAGTGCCGGCGCGGCCAAGGGGTTGCTGGTGCGTTTGCGGCACAGTCCGGATGTGAGGATCGAGGTGCGGGAGGGGACTCAGGTGTTTACCTGGGTGGGGGAGTAGGAGCTTTTTGATTTTTGCTTTTCGTAGGAGCGAGCTTGCTCGCGAACGGTGCCAACCGGATGCTCTGATGCTGGGTGTGGCGCCTTTCCCTCTCCCCAGCCCTCTCCCTGAAGGGAGAGGGGGCTAGTCCGTGCCGAGAGGAGGAATGGTTTCAGCCGGAAACCAACGGCGCTGCCGGCTGACTCCAGAACCCCCAGTTATGCCCAACGGTCCCCTCTCCCTTCAGGGAGAGGGTTAGGGAGAGGGAGCGGAGTTGAACCCCGCGCCAGGTTCGCGAGCAAGCTCGCTCCTACACGAAACGAACCCCGCCACTCAATACAGCAGATTGGCCAACTTCCGCCGATAGGCGATCACCAGCGGATGCTCATTGCCCAGCAGGTCGAACACCTGCACCAGCGTCTTGCGCGGCAGGTCTTCGCCGTAGCCGCGGTTGCGCTGGAACAGGCGCAGCAGGCCGTCCATCGCCGCTTCGTACTGCTGCCGCGCGAGTTGCTGCACGGCCAGTTGGTAGGCGGCCTCGTCGTCGCCGGCGTCGGCCGCCAGGCGGGTTTTCAGGGTGGCGGCGTCGGGCAGGTCGGCGGCCTGGCGCAGGAAGGTCAGCTGGGCGCGGGCGGCGGCCAGGGCGGACTTGTGCTCGTCGCTCTTCACCGCGTCCAGCACCGTCTCGGCTTCGCCCAGTTCGCCGCGCTCGGCCAGGCAGCGGGCGTAGAGGATCAGCGCCGCGGCGTTGGTGTTGTCTTCGCCCAGCAGGGCCTTGAGCTGGGCCTCGGCCTCGGCGAAGCGGCCTTCGGCGAAGGCGGCTTCGGCGGCGTCCAGCGGGTTGGCGGCGGGGGCCGCCGGCGGCTGCACGTGCTGCTCCAGCATCTGCCGCACCGCCGATTCCGGTTGTGCGCCGGCGAAGCCGTCGACCGGCTGGCCGTCCTTGAACAGCACTACGGTGGGCAGGCTGCGGATGCCGAAGCGCATGACGATGTCCTGCTCGACGTCGCAGTTGACCTTGGCCAGCAGCAGCTCGCCCTGGTAGGACTCGGCGACCTGCGCCAGCATCGGCATCAGCGCCTTGCAGGGCGCGCACCAGTCGGCCCAGAAGTCGACCAGCACCGGCTTGTGGAAGGAGTTCTGGATCACCAACTGGTCGAAGTCGGCGCTGGTGACGTCGAAGATGTAGGGCGTGTCGCTCATGGGGGCTCTCGTCGGGCGAAAGGGGCGAAAGGGGGCTGGTCACTATAAGTGGGGGCGCGGCGGACGGAAACAAGGCAATGCCGCGCCCTGGGTTCCTGTAGGAGCGCGCCCTGCGCGCGAATCGCGGGCAGGGCCCGCTTCCTACAGTTCCAGGAAAGCCCGTAGGATGGGTTGAGCGAAGCGATACCCATCACCATGGCCCGATGGGTTTCGCAAGCTCAACCCATCCTACGAAAAGCACCTCGACGCAGACGGTTGCTCCTACAGGGGACGGCTGGCGTGATAGAGGCTGACCTTGCGGAATTCGTGGGGCTCGGCCAGGTCCGGCCAGGTGCAGGCGTCGAGGATGTCCAGGCGCCGGTACTGCGGGTGCTGGAAGTCGCGCACCCGCGAGTCGGCCACCAGGGCCTCGCGGCCCTTGCCGAGGAAGGCGTCGAGCAGCGGCAGGTTGGCGCGGTCGTAAAGCACGTCGGCGACCAGGATCAGGTCGTAGCGGTCCTCCTCGCCGAAGAAGTCTTCCGAATAGCTCAGTTGCACCCCGTTCAGCTCGGCATTGGCGCAGCTGGCGGCCAGGGCCAGCGGGTCGAGGTCGCAGGCCACCACTTCGGCGGCGCCGGCCTTGGCCGCGGCGATGGCGGCGATGCCGGAGCCGGCGCCGAAGTCCAGCACACGCTTTCCGGCCACCCACTGCGGGCGCTCGGCCAGCCAGCGCGCCAGGGCCAGGCCGCTGGCCCAGCAGAAGCACCAGTAGGGCGGCTCTTCGAGGATGCGGCGGGTCTCGTCGGGGCTGAACTGGCGGTCCATGTTCTGCGCATCGATCAGCCACAGCGCCAGGTCGGTGCCGGGCAGGCGCTCGGCGCCCAGGCGGGCGTCGCCGAGCAGTTCGCCCAGGGCCTGTTGCAGGTCCTGCGGAGCCTTCATGGCGCCGGCTCCAGGCGCAGCTCGCCGAGGGCCTGGGACTGCCCGGGAGCGATGGTCAGCGGGCGCAGGCGCCAGGCCAACTGGCCGTTCTGCGCCACCCGCGCATGCAGTTCGATGCGCCCGCCGCTGGGGAAGTCGCTGGGGTCGTAGCGCAGGCTGAAAGGCAGGGCGCCGCCATTTCCCACCAGTTCCAGGCTGGCCAGGGCGCGCTGCGGGCGGTCGCGTTCGTCCATCAACAACAGGGCCAGTTCCACTTCGGCGCCATCGGGCAAGGCGCCGCGGCTGCTGGTGAGCACCCCGGACAATTCGCGCTGGTTGGCCGGCAGCGGCGTCGCGACGGCCTTGGCCGGGGCGCTGGCGGCGGGAGGCTGCGGAGCGGGTTGCTTGCTCGAACAGGCGGCCAGCAGGGCCAGGGCGAGCAGGCAGAGAAGGCGGTGCGGCATGGGCGATTTCCCTCGCGGCGGTTTCCAGGGCGGCGCCTGTATAGCGTAAAGCCTGCGGCTTGTCTCGGGGAGCGCGGCGCCGGATGTTTCGTCGAACGGCCGGTCGAAGGGCCCGGGCGGATGGGGTACCATGGGCCACCATTTCGTAGGGCCATTCTCTGCCATGCATTGTCCCTTCTGCGGTGCCCACGACACCAAAGTCATCGATTCCCGCCTGGTCGCCGAGGGCGACCAGGTCCGCCGCCGCCGCGAGTGCCTGGCCTGCGGCGAGCGCTTCACCACCTTCGAGACCGCCGAGCTGGTCATGCCGCGGCTGATCAAGCAGGACGGCAGCCGCCAGCCGTTCGACGAGGACAAGCTGCGCGCCGGCATGCAGCGCGCGCTGGAGAAGCGTCCGGTCAGCGTCGAGCGCCTGGAAGAGGCCATCGCCCACATCAAGCACAAGCTGCGCGCCACCGGCGAGCGCGAGGTGAAGTCGCGGGTGCTCGGCGAGCTGGTGATGGCCGAGCTGCAGAAGCTCGACGAGGTGGCCTACATCCGCTTCGCCTCGGTGTACCGGCGCTTCCAGGACCTCAACGAGTTCCGCGAGGAAATCGAGCGCCTGGCCCGGGAGCCGTCCAAGGAATGAGCGCCGTCGACCAGGCCTGGATGGCCCGCGCGCTGGAGCTGGCGCGCAAGGGGCTGTATTCCACCCACCCCAACCCCCGCGTCGGGTGCGTGCTGGTCAAGGGCGGCGTGGTGGTCGGCGAAGGCTGGCACGTCCGCGCCGGCGAGCCCCACGCCGAGGTCCACGCCCTGCGCCAGGCCGGCGACAACGCCCGCGGCGCCACCGCCTACGTCACCCTGGAGCCCTGCAGCCACTTCGGCCGCACCCCGCCCTGCGCCGATGCCCTGGTGAAGGCCGGCGTCGCCCGTGTGGTGGCGGCCATGCAGGACCCCAACCCGCAGGTCGCCGGGCAGGGGCTGCGGCGCCTGGCCGAGGCCGGCATCGAGGTGGCCTGCGGCGTGCTGGAGGCCGAGGCCCGGGAAATCAACGCCGGCTTCATCAAGCGCATGGAGACCGGCCTGCCCTTCGTCCGCGTCAAGCTGGCGATGAGCCTGGACGGGCGCACCGCCATGGCCAGCGGCGAGAGCCAGTGGATCACCGGCCCCGCCGCGCGCTGCGCCGTGCAGCGCCTGCGGGCGCGCTCCAGCGTGGTGCTTTCCGGCGCCGATACCGTGCTGCTGGACGCTGCCCGCCTGACCGTGCGCCCCGACGAACTGGGCCTGGACGCCGAGCAGACCGCCCTGGCCGCCGCGCGCCAGCCGCTGCGCGTGCTGGTGGACGGCCGCCTGCGGGTGCCGACCGACGCTGCTTTCTACCAGGCCGGCCCGGCGCTGGTGGCCAGCTGCGCCGAACGCGACGGTTTCGCCGCCGAGGGCCGCGAACTGCTGGTGCTGCCCGGCGCCGATGGCCACGTCGACCTGGCGAAGCTGCTCGCCGAACTGGGCGCGCGCGGCGCCAACGAAGTGCTGGTGGAAGCCGGCCCGCGCCTGGCCGGGGCCTTCGCCCGACTGGGGCTGGTGGACGAGTACCAAATATTCGTTGCGCCCAAGCTACTGGGCTCCAGCGCCCGCCCGCTGCTGGAGCTGCCGCTGGAGAAGATGGCCGAGGCGCGCGAACTGAAGATCGCCGACATCCGCGCCGTGGGCGACGACTGGCTGGTCACGGCGCGGCCGGTCTGACGGAATTGTCTGCGCTACTCCCTGCGAATGCGGGGGAAGAGCAAACTGAACCTTCCGACTTGCGCCGGCCTGTGGTAAAACGCCACACGCGGCCAACGCTGTAACGGCCGCGATTGACGTTCTCAGGGCGGGGTGCAAGTCCCCACCGGCGGTGATGGCGCGCAACGCGTCGAGCCCGCGAGCGCTTGCCACGACCGGCTTACCGCCGCAGCGGCAAGGTCAGCAGACCCGGTGCGATCCCGGGGCCGACGGTAACAGTCCGGATGAAGAGAGAACGGGATGAACCTGCGCAAGGTGCGTCTGCACGCCTGCGCGTCGTATCCCTTCGATCGGTATGCCCTGTTTTTCCCAAAACAGGAGTTCCAACACCATGCACCGCCCCTTCGTTTCCACTGCGCTGGCTCGCGCCGGCCGGCACGCCTGCGCGCAACCGCATTGCGCCGTCCGGGAGGCCCCATGTTCACCGGCATAATCGAAGCCATCGGCAGCATCCGCTCGATCACCCCCAAGGGCGGTGACGTGCGCCTCTACGTGCAGACCGGCAAGCTCGACCTCGCCGACGTCAAGCTCGGCGACAGCATCGCCGTCAACGGCATCTGCCTGACCGCCGTGGAGCTGCCCGGCGACGGCTTCTGGGCCGACGTCAGCCGCGAGACCCTGGCGCGCACCGCCTTCGCCCAGCTCAAGGTCGGCAGCCGCGTCAACCTGGAGAAGGCCCTGACCCCCACCACCCGCCTGGGCGGCCACCTGGTCAGCGGCCACGTCGACGGCGTCGGCGAGATCGTCAAGCGCGAGGATAACGCCCGCGCCATCCAGTTCACCGTGCGCGCCCCGCGCGAGCTGGCCAGGTACATCGCGTTGAAGGGCTCGATCACCGTCGACGGCACCAGCCTCACGGTCAACGCGGTGAATGGCGCCGAGTTCGAGCTGACCATAGTCCCGCACACCCTGGGCGAGACCATCATGGGCGACTACCGCCCCGGTCTTCAGGTGAACCTGGAAGTGGACCTGCTGGCGCGCTACCTGGAGCGCCTGCTGCTCGGCGACAAGGCCGCCGAGCCCGCCGCCAGCGGCATCACCGAAGCATTCCTGGCCGAAAACGGCTTCATGAAGCATTGATAGGAGCTGCCCAGATGGCACTCAACAGCATCGAAGAACTGGTCGAAGACATCCGCCAAGGCAAGATGGTCATCCTCATGGATGACGAGGACCGCGAGAACGAAGGCGACCTGATCATGGCCGCCGAGTGCGTGCGCACCGAAGACATCAACTTCATGGCCAAGTACGCCCGCGGCCTGATCTGCATGCCGATGACCCGCGAGCGCTGCGAGCGCCTGGGCCTGTCGCTGATGGTGCAGCGCAACGGCTCGGGCTTCGGCACCAAGTTCACCGTTTCCATCGAGGCCGCCGAAGGCGTCACCACCGGCATCTCCGCCGCCGACCGCGCACGCACCGTGCAGGCCGCCGCCGCGAAGGAAGCGGTGGCCGCCGACATCGTCAGCCCCGGCCACATCTTCCCGCTGATGGCCCAGCCCGGCGGCGTGCTGGCCCGCGCCGGCCACACCGAGGCGGCCTGCGACCTGGCGCGCATGGGCGGCTTCGAGGCGTCCGGGGTGATCTGCGAGATCATGAACGACGACGGTAGCATGGCCCGCCGCCCGGAACTGGAAGCCTTCGCCGAGCAGCACGGCATCAAGATCGGCACCATCGCCGACCTGATCCACTACCGCCTGATCCACGAGCGCACCGTCGAGCGCCTCGCCGAGCAGCCGCTGGACACCGAGCTGGGCCAGTTCAACCTGATCACCTACCGCGACTCGGTGGAGGGCGAGGTGCACCTGGCGCTGACCCTGGGCGAGATCTGCGCGGAAGAGCCGACCCTGGTGCGCGTGCACAACATGGACCCGCTGCGCGACCTGCTGATGGTCAACCAGGCCGGGCGCTGGAGCCTGCGCGCGGCCATGGCCAAGGTGGCCGAGGCCGGCAGCGGCGTGGTGCTGCTGCTGGGCCACCAGATCGGCGGCGAGGACCTGCTGGCCCACGTGCGCGAGATCGCCGCCAGCGCGCCGGCGCCCAAGCCCACCACCACCTACAGCACCGTCGGCGCCGGTTCGCAGATCCTCCGCGACCTGGGCGTGCGCAAGATGCGCCTGATGTCGGCGCCGATGCGCTTCAACGCGATATCCGGTTTCGACCTGGAAGTTGTAGAATACCTGCCCGCCGAATGAACCCGCGCCGCCGTGCCCTGGCACGGCGGCGTTGTTCTTCTAGCCTAATTTCGCGGAGCGTCGCCGACGCTCTGGCTCTTTAACGAAACGAGACCTGCCCATGACCCTGAAGACCATCGAAGGTACCTTCATCGCCCCCAAAGGCCGCTTCGCCCTGGTGGTTGGCCGCTTCAACAGCTTCGTGGTGGAAAGCCTGGTGCAAGGCGCCATCGACGCGCTGGTGCGCCACGGCGTCACCGAAGGCGACATCACCATCATCCGCGCCCCGGGTGCCTTCGAGATCCCCCTGGTGACCCAGAAAGTCGCCCAGCGCGGCGAGTTCGACGCCATCATCGCCCTCGGCGCGGTGATCCGCGGCGGCACCCCGCATTTCGAATACGTTGCCGGCGAGTGCACCAAGGGCCTGGCGCAGGTTTCCCTGCAGTTCGGCGTGCCGGTGGCCTTCGGCGTGCTGACCGTCGATTCCATCGAGCAGGCCATCGAGCGCTCCGGCACCAAGGCCGGCAACAAGGGCGCCGAGGCCGCGCTGTCCGCCCTGGAAATGGTGAGCCTGCTGTCGCAGCTGGAGGCCAAGTGAGCAGCAACGACAACGGCGCTCCGTCCAAGCCGGCCAAGCCCAACAAGATCGCCATGCGCCGCAAGGCCCGCAGCCTAGCGGTGCAGGCCCTGTACTCCTGGCAGATGGCCGGCCAGCCGCTGAACGAGATCGAGGCGACCTTCCGCACCGACAACGACTTCAGCGACGTCGACGGCGCCTACTTCCACGAGATCATCCACGGCGTGCCGCGCCTGAAGACCGAGCTGGACCAGGAATTCACCCCCTGCCTGGACCGCCCGCTGGAAGAGATCGACCCGGTCGAGCTGGCCATCCTGCGCCTGGCCACCTACGAGCTGCGCAACCGCCTGGACGTGCCCTACAAGGTGGTGATCAACGAAGGCATCGAGCTGGCCAAGACCTTCGGCGCCACCGACGGCCACAAGTTCGTCAACGGTGTGCTGGACAAGCTGGCGCCGCGTCTGCGCGCCGCCGAGCTGCGCGGCGCCAAGCGCTGAGTCCGCCGCAAGGCATGGGTGAGTTCGAACTGATCCGCCGCTATTTCGCCGCGGCCGCCTGTGCGGCCGCGGCCGATGGCGTGGCCCTGGGCATCGGCGACGACTGCGCCCTGCTGGCGCCGGCCGCCGGGCAGCAACTGGCGGTGTCCACCGACACCCTGGTGGCCGGCGTGCATTTCCCCGCGCTGTGCGATCCCTTCCTGCTCGGCCAGCGCGCCCTGGCGGTTTCCGCCAGCGACCTGGCGGCCATGGGCGCCGCGCCCCTGGCCTTCACCCTCGCCCTGACCCTGCCCGAAGCCGATCCGACCTGGCTGGAAGCCTTCGCCCAGGGCCTGAACCGCATGGCCGCGGCCTGCGGCCTGGCGCTGGTCGGCGGCGACACCACCCGCGGCCCGCTGAGCATGACCCTCACCGTATTCGGCCAGGTGCCCGTCGGCCAGGCGCTGACCCGCAGCGGCGCCCGTCCCGGCGACCTGCTCTGCGTCGGCGGCCCGGTCGGCGAGGCCGGCGGCGCCCTGGAGCTGGTGCTCGGCCGCCTGGCCGCCGAACCCGGAGTGGCCGAGCCGTTATTGGCGCGCTACTGGGCGCCGCAGCCGCAACTGGCCCTCGGCCAGGCCCTGCGCGGTCGCGCCACGGCGGCGCTGGACGTGTCCGACGGCCTGCTCGCCGACTGCGGCCACATCGCCCGCGCCTCCAATGTGGCCTTGATCATCGAAGCCGAACGCCTGCCGGCCAGCGCGTCGCTGGAAAGCCTGCTGGGCGCCGAGCGCGCGCTGCAGGCCAAGCTCGGCGCCGGCGACGACTACGTCATCGCCTTCACCCTGCCGCCCGCGCAGTTGCCGGTTCTGCAGGCGCAATGGCCGCAGCTGGCGGCCATCGGCCGCGTCGAGGCCGGCAGCGGGGTGCACGTGCTGGACGCCGCAGGCCACGACATCACGCCGCGCCAGGGCGGCTACCTGCATTTCACGGAGTGACCGCAGTGCCCGAACATCCCGACCAAGCCCCCGCCCAGCCCGTGCCGCCGTCGGTCTGGCGCAACCCCTGGCATTTCCTGGCCTTCGGCTTCGGCTCCGGAACTCTGCCCAAGGCGCCGGGCACCTGGGGCTCGCTGGTGGCCATCCCCTTCGTCCCGCTGTGGCAGCTGCTGCCGGACTGGGGCTACTGGCTGATGCTGGGGCTGACCATGCTGTTCGGCTTCTGGCTGTGCGGCAAGGTCGCCGACGACCTGCGCGTGCACGACCACGAAGGCATCGTCTGGGACGAGATGGTCGGCATGTGGATCACCCTCTGGCTGGTGCCCGAGGGCTGGTGGTGGCTGCTGGTGGGCTTCCTGGTGTTCCGCTTCTTCGACATCCTCAAGCCCTGGCCGATCCGCTGGGTCGACCGCCACGTGCACGGCGGCGTTGGCATCATGCTCGACGACGTCCTCGCCGGGGTCTTCGCCTGGCTGGCCATGCAGGGCCTGGTCTGGGCCTGGGCCACCTGGCTGCTCTGACGACAGCCGCCCTGACGACAGCCGACTTCATCACTGACGGCGCAGCGGCGCCGGTGTAACGTGGCGCCACCCTCGCGCCAGCCGACAAGGAGCCCCACCATGCTGCGCCTGCTGCCCGCCCTGAGCCTCGCCCTTGCCGCCAGCGCGGCCCTCGCCGCCCCGCAGGTGTGGGTGGTGGGGCTGTTCCCCAACGCCGCGGTGGTCAACATCGACGGCCAGCGCAAGTTCCTCCGCGTCGGCGAGACCGGGCCGCAGGGCGTGCAGGTGGTCAGCGCCGACGCGCACAAGGCGGTGCTGCGCGTCGAGGGCGTGGAACGCACCTACGAACTGAGCCGCGAATACAACGCCAGCGGCTACTCGGCCCCGGCGCCGGTGCAGGAAATGAGCATCGCCCGCGGCACCGGCGGGCATTACTGGGTGTCCGGCTCGATCAACGGCCAGAACGCCCAGTTCCTGGTCGACACCGGCGCCACCACGGTGGCCATGAACGAAGCCCAGGCGCGGCGCCTGGGCATCGACTACCGGGTGGTCGGCAAGCCCATGGTCGCCTCCACCGCCAGCGGCACCGTCAAGGGCTGGCGCATCAGCCTGAACAGCGTGAAGCTCGGCGGCATCGAGGTGCTGGGCGTCGACGCCAGCGTGCTGGAAGGCGAGTTCCCCACCGAGATCCTGCTGGGCATGAGCTTCCTCAACCGCGTCGGTTGGCGGGAGGAGCAGGGGATGATGTATATCCAGTCCAAACACTGAGAGCCCCTCCACAGCCTGCTGCGCGTCGGCATAACTGCGTTGGGAACAGGTTCGAAATGCTCATTTAGCGGCCTGAACTGCGCTTCCGAACCTGTTCCCGCCTTGTTCTGCTCTAGCTCGCGAGGCCGTGAATGGACTCTGCCAGATCGCCGATCCATCGATGGCTTCGATAGCCAAGTTGCGGATTTCGCAATGACGGCGGCCCCGGCACTGCTGTTACAATGCCGGCTCCCTACTACTGTCTGACTTTCAGGAGTTTCCGGTGTCCGTCGTGTTCGTCGCCGCCTCCAAGCTGCCCACTCCCTTCGGCGAATTCACCATGCATGGCTTCCTCGACGAGGAAACCGGCAAGGAACATGTCGCCCTGACCATGGGCACCATCGACGACGGCCAGCCGGTGCTCGGTCGCCTGCATTCCGAATGCCTGACCGGCGATGCCCTGTTCAGCCTGCGCTGCGACTGCGGCTTCCAGCTCGAAGGCGCGCTCTCGGCCATCGCCCGCGAAGGCCGCGGCGTGCTGCTGTACCTGCGCCAGGAAGGCCGCGGCATCGGCCTGCTGAACAAGATCCGCGCCTACGCCCTGCAGGACGAAGGCGCGGACACGGTCGAAGCCAACCTCAGGCTGGGCTTCGGCGCCGACCAGCGCGACTACGCCATGTGCCTGCCGATGCTGCAGCACCTGGGCGTCTGCTCGCTGAAGCTGATGACCAACAACCCGCGCAAGGTCAAGGCGCTGGAAGGCTACGGCCTCACCGTGGCCGAGCGCGTGCCCCTGCAGAAGGGCCTGAACCCGCACAACAAGCGCTACCTGGCGACCAAGGCCGGCAAGCTCGGGCATATGCTCGGCGAGCTGCACCAGGGCGAGGCGGAGATCGAGGCGCAGTGAACCGCGCCGCCGAGTTCGGCCGCCTGGGGCGTCTGTGGTGGCTGCACCTGGCCCTGGCTCTCGGGCCGCTGCTGGCGCTGCTGCTATGGGGCTTCGAGATCGACGCCCTGGCCGTGCTGGCCACCCCGCTGTACGTCGTTGCGCTGGTCTCGATGTACTTCACCCTGCCGCTGTTCCGCCGCTACAAGCTTGCCCTGATCGACGCCGGCAAGGCCCGTGACACGGCCGAAGAGCCCGCCGCTTGGGCGGAGTTGGCGCGCACCTGGCGCAATGGCGTCCTCGGCGCCAGCCTGCCGGCCTGGATCGGCGTGCTGGCGTGCTTCACCGACCTGTCCGGCGTGGCGCTGATCCTCCTCGGGCTGACCAGCCTGCTGATCCTCTGGCTGTACCGCCTGCCGCGCCAGTTGCTCTGATGCGCCTGCTCGCCGCCATCCTGCTGCTATCGCTAGGCCTGCCGGCACTGGCGGCGCAGCGGGTGGTGAGCCTGTCGCCCTCGATGACCGACAGCGTCCTGGAACTGGGCGCCGGCGCGCGCCTGGTGGGTGTGCTCGACGGCGACGAACGTCCGGCGCAACTGGCGGCCCTGCCGTCGCTGGGGCGCTACGGGCAGCTGAACCTGGAGCGCCTGCTGAGCCTGCGGCCGGACCTGGTGCTGGTCTGGCCCGGCAGCATTCCCGATGCGCAGATGGCGCGGCTGAAGGGCCTGGGCCTGAAGCTCTACGTCGCCGAACCGCACCGGCTGGAGGATATCCCCAGCCAACTGGAAGAGCTGGGCGCGCTGCTCGACGCCCAGGACAAGGCCACGGCCCTGGCCGCCAGCTTCCGCCAGCGCATCGCCGAACTGCGCCAGCAGTACGCCCGCGAGCACCCGCTACGGCTGTTCTACCAGGTATGGAACCGCCCGCTGTACACCCTGGGCGGACGCCAGGTGGTCAGCGACGCCCTGCAGGTCTGCGGCGCGCGCAACCTGTTCGACGACCTGCAGCAGCCGGCGCCGCAGGTGGGCATGGAAGCGGTGCTGGCCCGCGATCCGCAAGTGATACTGGCGCCCAATGCCGAACAGGCGGCGCAATGGCGGACCATGAAACAGCTGAGCGCAACGCGCCTGAACCAGCTGTGGGTACTGCCCGACCGCAACCTGGAGCGGCCGAGCTACGCCATGCTGGCCGCCACCGAAAAACTCTGCCGCCTGCTCGCCAAGGCCGAGCCGTAGGGCGGATAACCGTTCGCGGTTATCCGCCGGCCGGGATGCCGTACCTCCCCATAACCTGTAAGCGGGCCCTGCCCGCGAAATCGCGCGCAGGGCGCGCTCCTACGAAAAGCTGTGCTCGCCTGCTGCGTAGGACCTCATTCGCGAATCGCGTCGGTATGTCCGGCTATCGCGGACAAGGTCCGCTCCTACGGGGGAGGAATGCCGTGCCTCCCGGCGGACTGTAGGAGCGGGCCCTGCCCGCGATTTCGCGCGCAGGGCGCGCTCCTATGTATGGACTCACCCCCACCGTCAACCCGCTTTTGAACATGAAAACCCGACTGCATCTATGTATTAGGCCTGTTCGAGGAAGCCACGTCGGGCTTCTGGCCAACATTGGGTAAGCCCGCGGAATGCCGATTACAAAGAGGCCTCGAAGGCCGGTAGGAGCGTAGGCATCGATCCGCGACGGTCTGACCAGGGGTCAATGTTCTTCAGCAAGGGTTGGAGCGACTTGGCGCCCCGTTGGCGGGAACTCGTTGATCAGTGGCTCATTTCCATCTCCCGGCAAGCATTCGGCTTGCGCTGGTAGGTCTGTTCGCTGCACAGCAGCACCCAGGCGATACGCAGGTTGCGGTTGGCCAGTCGCACTGCCGCGCCCTTGCGCCCCAGGCGTTGTAGCCAGCGCTGCAGGCGCCGATCGTCCGGGTGTTCGGAATCGGGCCGCAGTTGCTTCAACACCGCATGCGAGCCTACGACCATCAGGCTGCGCACATAGGCGTCGCCACGTTTGGTCATCTTGCCCAGCCTTACCTTCTGCCCGCTGCTGTGCTGGTCGGGCACGATGCCGAAGTAGGCAGCGAACTGACGCGCATTGGCGAAACGTTCCGGCTCGACCTGTTTGGCCAGCAAGGCCGTGGCCGTGATCGGACCGATACCGCGTACCGTCATCAGCCGTTTCGCTGTCGGGTCGGCGGCGGCACAGGCTTCCAGACGCCCGGTCAGCGCGGCGATACGCTCGCCCAGCCGTTTCCATTCGTTCAGCATCTCGTCGATCAGCTCGCGCAGCAGCGCCGGCAACGGCTGGCTGGCGTCTTCCAGCACCCGGGTGACACCTTGCTTCAAGCCCACATCCCCCTGCGCCAGGGCGATACCCTGCTCCAGCAGCAGCCCGCGGATCTGATTACCCATGGCGGTGCGCCGCCGCACATAGCCCCGCCGAACCCGGTGCCAGGCCTGCATCGCCAGTGCCGCGACGCTCTTCACCGGCACCGACGCGATACTGCTATCCCGGCCCGCCCGCAGAATGGCGTGGGCATCATTGCGATCATTCTTCGCTCCGCTCCGGTGCTCGGCCACCCGCTGGGCCGGCAGGATACGCACCGGGTTGCCCTGCGCCTGCAGCAGCCGGGCCCAGGCTTGTGCTCCAGGGCCGGTTTCCATCAGCACCGTCACGCCCTCCGGCAGCTTCTGCAGAAACACCTGAAACGCTTCACGCGACTTGATTCGCTGTTCGTACGCCAGTTGACCCTGGGCGTCTTCCCCCGCCACCTGAAAGACCTTTTTCGCCAGATCCACGGCGACTGTCATGCACACCGATACATCGGTTGCAGACACCGGCTTATTCATCGTCGTATGCTTTTTCATGGACTCACCCTCACTGTCGGTGGCTTCTTAGACCGCCACCGTGGCGCCTCGACGCCTCGGTGAGGGTGAGTCCATCCAATTACAGGGGAGCGGTGCGGGTGGGGCAGCGCAAGCGGATCTTATCCGCGAATCGCGCCGAAACCTCCGGCTATCGCGGACAAGGTCCGCTCCTACAGGAAAGGAATGCCGTGCCTCCCGGCGAGCGGGCCCTGCCCGCGATTCGCGCGCAGGGCGTGCTCCTACATGGGGATGGCGTGGGGGCGGCGTACCGTGCCTCCCCGCCGCTCAGAACCCCTCCAGCACGATCTTGCCCTTGGCCTTGCCGCTCTCCAGCAGCGCGTGGGCGCGGCGCAGGTTGGCGGCGTCGATGCGGCCGAAGTGCTCGCCCAGGGTGGTGCGCAGCACGCCCTGGTCGACCAGGCTGGACACGCGCTGCAGCAGACGGTGCTGCTCGATCATGTCGTCGGTCTGGAACATCGAGCGGGTGTACATGAACTCCCAGTGCAGCGACAGGCTCTTCTGCTTGAGCAGGCTCACGTTCAGGTTCGCCGGGTCGTCGATCAGGCCCAGGCGGCCCTGCGGGCGCAGGCTGGCGACTATCTGCTGCAGGTGGCTGTCGGTGTGCGTCAGGCTGGCCACGTGGCTTACCTGGCCGATGCCGATGCGCTGCAGTTCCTCGCTCAGCGGCTTGCCGTGGTCGATGACGTGGTGGGCGCCGAGGTCGCGGACCCATTCCTGGGTTTCCGCCCGCGAGGCCGTGCCGATCACGGTTACGCCGGTCAGGTGCCGGGCCAGTTGGACGAGGATGGAACCCACGCCGCCGGCGGCGCCGACGATCAGCAGGCTCTGCCCGGTGCTGCCCGGGCCCTCGGCGATCTGCAGGCGTTCGAACAGCAGCTCCCAGGCGGTGATGCTGGTCAGCGGCAGGGCCGCGGCCTGGGCGAAGTCGAGGCTGGCCGGCTTGGCGCCGACGATGCGTTCGTCCACCAGCTGCAGTTCGGCGTTGCTGCCCGGGCGCGTCAGGTCGCCGGCGTAGAACACCTCGTCGCCGGGGCGGAACAGGCTGACCTCGCTGCCCACCGCGCGGACCACGCCGGCGGCGTCCCAGCCCAGCACCTTGTATTCGCCAGCCGCAGGCTCCGCGCGCTGGCGCACCTTGGTGTCCACCGGGTTGACGGAAATGGCGCGGACTTCCACCAGCAGGTCGCGCGGGCCGGGCGTCGGCTCCGGCAGCTGGATGTCGAGCAGGGCGTCGTCGGCGCCGATCGGGCGGCTGTGGGTGTAACCGATGGCTTTCATGGCGGCTCCTCAGTCGATGCGGTTCATCAGGCGGATGTCGAGCTCGGCCAGGTCGTCCCGGCTGGCGGCGACGAAGGCCTGGAAGTGCTCGCTGGCCTCGTGCTCGGCGAGTGCGGCCTCGTCGCGCCATTGCTCGATCATGTAGATCAGGTCCGCGTCCTTGCGGTCGCGGTGCAGGTCGTACTGGATGCAGCCGGGCTCGGCCCGCGAGGGCACGCGCAGCTCGGCCAGGCGGGCCTGCAGGGCGTCGGCGCGGCCGGGCTTGGCGCGGATGATGGCGATCAGGGTAATGGGGCTGCTCATCGGGACTCTTCCTTGCGGCAGTGGGGGATGGGCGCATCCTCCGCTCTTTCGTTGTGAAGAAAAACCGGGTAGGAAGAAAGTCTCTTTCAAAGGAAAATTGAAAATGCTGCGCTTCGACGACCTGCAGTTGTTCGTCCGCACCGCCGAGCGCGGCAGCCTGTCCGCCGCGGCCCGCGAGCTGGAGGTGTCGCCGGCGGTGGCCAGCGCCGCGCTCAAGCGCCTGGAGGGCGCCCTGCAGGCGCGCCTGTTCGCCCGCTCCACCCGCAGCCTGCGCTTGACCGCCGAGGGCGAGCAGTTCCTGGCCCATGCGCGGGCCTCGCTGCAGAGCCTGGAGGAGGGCCGCCAGCTGCTGGCCGGCGGGCGCAGCGAGATCGCCGGGCCACTGCAGGTCTCGGCGCCCTCGGACCTGGGGCGCAACGTGCTGTTGCCCTGGCTCGACGAGTTCCAGGCGCAGCACCCGCGGCTGCTCCTGCGCCTGCTGCTCAGCGACCGCCAGGCCGACCTCTACCGCCAGCCGGTGGACGTGGCCATCCGCCTCGGCCAGCCGCCGGACTCCAGCCTGGTGGCGCTGCCCCTGGCGGCGGACAACCGCCGCGTGCTGTGCGGCGCGCCGGCCTATTTCGCCCTGCATGGCCGGCCGCAGCGGCCGCAGGACCTGGCCCGGCACAACTGCCTGCTGTACATGCTCGGCGGCCGTGTGCACGAACGCTGGCGCTTCGGTGACGAGACGGTCGAGGTGGGCGGCGACCGCGTCAGCGACGACGCCGACGTGGTGCGGCGCTGGGCGGTGGCCGGGCGCGGGCTGGTCTACAAGTCCTGGCTGGACGTGGCCGCCGACGTGCGCGCCGGGCGCCTGGAGGTGGCCCTGGCCGACCACCGGGGCGAGGCGGCGCCGCTGAACCTGTTCTGCACCCACCGCGCGCAGCTGAGCCCGCCGGTGACCTTGCTGCGCGAGTTCGTCCAGCAGCGCTGCGCCGAGCATCTGCGCGGCGCGCCCTGGCGTTGAGGCTCAGAGCGGGGTGTAGCGCGCCACGGCGTGGCTGAGGTCCCAGCCGACCGAGACCGAGAACACCAGCAGCAGGGTCGGCACCAGGCACCACCAGATGCGCCTGGGCAGGGCCGGCAGCGGCTGGCGCAACTGGCTGGCCCAGAGCGCGGCGGCGCAGACGGCGGCGGCGAGCAGGGCGCCGGCGATCACGTCGCTGGGCCAGTGCGCGCCCAGGTACAGACGCGAGCCGGCGATCCACGCGGCCGGCAGCATGGCCAGCAGCAGCCAGGTCAGGCGCACCCGCGGCGAGCCCTCGCGGCTGGCCAGCACGCCGAGCACCAGGAAGCAGGCGAAGGACGCCGAGCTATGCCCGCTGGGCATGCTGAAGGCGCTCAGCGGGTCGGCGATCACCTCGGGGCGGGCGCGGCCGAAGAAGTGCTTGAGGGTGGTGTTGAGCAGCGCCGTGGCCAGCAGGGTGCCGCCGGCGAACAGCGCGTGGCGCCACTTGCCCAGGCCCAGCAGCAGGCCGCTGACGACGATGCCGACGATCACCTGGGTGCGGAAGTCGCCCAGGCGCGTCACCGCCACCATGATCTGGTTCAGCAGCGGGCTGCGTTCCTGCTGGATCAGCGTCATCAGGCCGTGGTCGAGGGCATCCAGGTGCGGCCAGCCGATCAGGATGCCCAGCAGCAGGGCGCTGCTCAGCCCGGCGGCGATCAGCGCGGTGCCGTGGCGCCGCTTCAGGCAGGCATGGATCAAGGCGCCGCCGAGCACGGCCAGGCCGCCGGCGACCACCGCCATTTCCGGCCAGAAGCCTTCCGGCAGTGGCAGGCGCAGGGCCGCGCCGGTGGTCCAGCCGGGCAGCAGGTAGGCCACCGACCAGCCGGCGGCGGCCAGGATGGAGACCGCCAGGAAGCGCCCGAAGGGCATGTCGAGCATGCCCGCCACCAGCGGCAGGAACGGCCGCAGGGCGCCGATGAAGCGGCCCACCAGCAGGCTGGTGACGCCGTAGCGGGCGACGAAGCCTTCGGCGCCGGCCAGCCATTCCGGATGGTGGCGCAGCAGCGGCAGGCGGCGGATGTCCTGGTGGAAGCGGCGGCCGAGGAAGTACGAGCAGAGGTCGCCCAGCAGGCCGCCGGCGAAGGCCAGCAGCAGCGTCTGCCCCAGGCCCAGGGCGCCGCCGCCGGCCAGCACGGCCACGGCGAAGAGCATCACCACGCCGGGCAGCACCAGGCCGACCACCGCCGCGCATTCGAGGAAGGCGATGAGAAAGACCACCAGCCCCAGCCACTGCGGGTGGCCGGCGATCCATTGGTTGAACAGGTCCAGGCTCATGTGCGGTGCGCTTCCGAGCTATCCAGCAGGTAATAGTCGTGTCCTTCGACCTGGCCGCGGCGCAGCGGGTTTCGCGTGCAGAAGGGCGCGAAGGCGGCGTCGACGAAGCGGTACATCAGGTGCTCGTCGCGGCCGTGGGGGATGCCCAGACGGGTGGTCTGGATGACCTGGGCCGGGGTGTCGCCGATGTCGTCGACGAACAGCCGCTGCACGTCGAACTGCCTGGCGTCCCAGTCCGGCACCTTGAGGCCCATGGCCTTGCACAGCAGGGTCTGGCCGGCGCAGAGCTTGCCCAGCGGGCGCTCGCTGCCATCGGCGGCGGGGTTGAGCTGGCGCATGCGGGCCAGGGCCTCGTCGCCGCTGACGCGGTCCATCCACGGGTGGCCGGACTTGATCAGCACGGCATTGCCGGCGCCGCCGGCGCTGAAGTTCAGCGAGTCGCCGCCGCGCGCGTAGTACATGTAGATGTGCCCGCCGTCGAGGAACAGCGCCTTGCGCTTCTCGGTGTAGCCGAGCGAGGCGTGGCTGCCTTTCTCGGCCAGGTAATAGGCTTCGGTCTCGATGATCCGCGTGGACAGCCAGAGCTCGCCGACGCGGTGACGGATCACCTTGCCCAGCAGCTGGCGCGCCACCAGCAGGGCGTCGCGGTCGAAGAAGGAATGGGGCAGTGGCCGCGCTTCGGGCCAGGGCAAACCAAGGATGGGATCGGCAGGCATGGGATTGTCGTGGGCACCAGGGCGCTCTTAGGCTGGCGGATGATAACAACAAGAGACTGAATCATGGCTGAACGCATCCGCGCCGACAGCGCGCACATCACCCCCAGTGCGCACTACACCGGCTATGTCTGGTTCCGCCACAAGCTCGCCGAGCCGGCCTTCGCCACCGCCTTCGGGCGCTGGGTGCACGGCTGCGTGGCGCCGATCGCCTGGGGCGCGCGCCTGGGCTTCGGGCTGAACATCGAGGACTTCCTGCTGCAGCGCCACCTGCTGATAGACGCGCGCCTGCGCCAGGCCATCGAGCAGCGCGGCGTCACCCAGGTGGTGGAGATCGCCTGCGGCCTGTCGCCGCGCGGCAGGCGCTTCCGTCAGCGTTACCCACAACTGGACTACCTGGAGGCGGACCTGCCGCCCATGGCCGCGCGCAAGTCGGCCCTGCTGCAAGGGCAGGGCTGGCTGGACGAAAGGCACCGGGTGCACCCCGTGGACATTCTCGCCGAGACCGGCCCGCACACCCTGGCCGCGCTCTTCGCCCAGCTCGATCGCCAGCGCCCCGTGGTGGTGATCACCGAGGGCCTGGTGAACTACTTCCAGCGCCCGCTGATCGAGGGCTTCTGGACGCGCCTGGCGGCGGTCCTGGCCGACTTCCCGGCCGCCACCTACCTTACCGAACTCTACCCCGACCTGCGCGAACACCCGCGCTACCGGCAGATCCGCTGGGGCGTCGGCCTGATCGGCCGGCTCACCCGCGGCGGCTACCCGCTGCACTACCGCAGCGAGGCGGAAATAGCCGCGGCCTTCCGCGGCTGCGGCTTCGCCGGCGTGGAAGTGCTCGATCCACAGGTGCACGGCGCCGAACTGTGCCTGCCGCGCGGGCGGATGCCGAGCCTGGTGCGCGTCATCGAAGCCCGCACCTGACCGGCTCTTCGTAGGATGGGTTGAGTTTACGAAACCCATGCGGTCACGGTGATGGGTATCGCTTCGCTCCACCCATCCTACGGGGCGTTATGCGCCCTACGGGAGTTTGGGCGTAGGGCGTATAACCGTTCGCGGTTATACGCCGTTCCGTTGCCTCAGGCCGCGCAGGCCCCTTGCTGCAACGGCACCACCAGCTCCGCCAGGCTGGCGCTGGCGCGGGGATCGCCGTGGGGGAAGATGAAGGCGACGCCGTCCGTGGTGCGGCGCAGCGGGAGGATGTCCAGTTCTTCCACGCCGGGGATGGCCAGGCGCCAGCCGCGTTGCGGCAGTTCCGGTGGCAGGTCGGCGTGGGCCAGGCCGCCGAAGTAGCCGATCTCCATCAGTTCGGCGCGCCATTGCCCGCCGTCGGCGTGGCGCAGCAGGACGCGGGGTTGCGGTGGTGCCAGGCGCGGTTCGAAGCGGCGTTCCAGGTGCGGCAGTTGCTGGCGCTGGAAGCGCGTGCTGCCGGCGGCGTTGCGCGGTAGCGGCTGGCCGTCGAGGAAGGGCGTGTACAGCCGGGCGCAGGCGCCGCGGCGTTCGAACTGGGCCAGGTGGTCGGCGTCGTGGATCAGGGCGAACTGGGCGTCGGCGCAGGCGAGGGCGAATTCGGCGTGTTCCCAGGGTTGGGTGAAGTGGTCGTATTCGCCGGCCAGCACCAGGGTCGGGCATTGCGGGTGGCGCTCGAAGCCGCCGAAGGCCAGCAGGCGCCGGCTGTTCTGCCGGTAGCGTTCGACTTCCGCCGGCATCAGGCGCTGCAACTGGCGCAGCAGGGCCTTGCGGAACACCGGGGAGACGCCGGTATCGGCCAGGCGCAGCGGGTTGACCAGGCCGGTCAGCACGCCGTTGGCGAAGGCTTCGTGCTGGCCCAGGTCCAGGCGCGCCAGGGCTTCTTCCAGCAGGGCGCGGGCGCCGGGGCGGCCGAAGGCGGTGATGCCGGCCAGCAGCAGGCGCGCGCAGCGTCCGGGGTGGCGGGCGGCGAAGAGGGCGGCCAGGGCCGAGCCGTAGGACAGGCCGATGGGCATCAGCGGTGGCAGGCGCAGCGCCTCGGCGAAGGCGGCGATCAGGTCGGCCAGGTCCTCCAGGCTCAGCTGCGGCGCCAGTTGCAGGTTGCCGCCCTGGCTGGGCAGGTCGAGGAGGATCACCGGGTGCTCGGCGAGCAGCTCGCTGACTTCGCCGGCGAAGGAGCGGAAGCTCTGGAAGGCGCCGCCGAGCAGCAGCACCGGCGGGCGCGGGTCGTCCGCGCGGTGGGCGAAGGCCTGGTAGTGGAGTTGCCAGCCGTCCAGTTCGAGCACCGCCGGGGCGGCGGTGAGGGCCTGGGCGCTGTAATCGGTGCGGTAGCGCATGGCGAATCTCCGGCGGTGTTCCGCCTCTTGTTGTTCTTCCCTGGCGTGCCGGATGGCGAACGGCTGGCAGTGCGCGGCGGGGTGGCTCCAAGGTAGACAGAGGCCGGCCTTTTGTTTACCCAACCTTCGGGCGGGGGAAATCGCAACGCGCTGTTGCGGGTGTCACCGTTCCGCGGCCGGGGCGCGGCCCGCGGCGCCCCGGCGGCGTTACCGGCGCGCCGGTGGGACGCCCTGTCTACCGGCTGGCTGCTGTGGCTGGGCGGGCGCAGGCGGGGTCGCTATAATCGCGCATTTCCCTCACGCAGACGCGTACGAACCATGACCGAGTCCGTCCTCGACTATATGAGCCGCCTGGGCCGCGCCGCCCGTGAAGCCTCGCGCGTGCTCGCGCGGGCCTCCACCGCGCAGAAGAACGCCGCCCTGCTGGCCGCCGCCGATGCCCTGGACGCTGCCCGCGAGCAGCTCGCCCAAGCCAACGAGCAGGACCTGGCCGCCGGCCGGGCCAATGGCCTGGAGCCAGCCATGCTTGACCGCCTGGCGCTGACCCCGGCGCGCATCGACGACATGATCGAGGGCCTGCGCCAGGTGGCCAAGCTGCCGGACCCCATCGGCGAGATCCGCGACATGCGCTTCGTGCCCTCGGGCATCCAGATCGGCAAGATGCGCGTGCCCCTGGGCGTGGTCGGGATCATCTACGAGTCGCGGCCGAACGTGACCATCGACGCCGCCAGCCTGTGCCTGAAGTCGGGCAACGCCACCATCCTGCGCGGCGGCTCCGAGGCCATCCATTCCAACCAGGCCATCGCCCGCTGCATCCAGGCAGGCCTGGCCGCGGCCGGCCTGCCGGCGAGCGCCGTGCAGGTGGTCGAGACCACCGACCGCGCCGCCGTGGGCGCGCTGATCAGCATGCCCGAGTACGTCGACGTGATAGTCCCGCGCGGCGGCAAGGGCCTGATCGAGCGTATCAGCCGCGAGGCCAAGGTGCCGGTGATCAAGCACCTGGACGGCATCTGCCACGTGTTCATCGACGAGTCGGCCGACCTCGACAAGGCCATCCGCATCGCCGACAACGCCAAGACCCAGCGCTACGCGCCGTGCAACACCATGGAAACCCTGCTGGTGCACAAGGCCATTGCCGCGCGCGTGCTGCCGCCGCTGGCCGCCATCTACCGCGACAAGGGCGTGGAGCTGCGCGGCGACGCCGCCACCCGCGCGCTGCTGGGCAGCGAGGTGCTGGAGGCGACCGAGGAAGACTGGCGCACCGAGTACAACGCGCCGATCCTGTCGATCCGCATCGTCGACGACCTGGACAGCGCCATCGAGCACATCAACACCTACGGTTCGCAGCACACCGACGCCATCGTCAGCGAGAACTTCAGCAACGCCCGGCGCTTCCTCGCCGAGGTGGACTCGGCTTCGGTCATGGTCAACGCCTCGACGCGCTTCGCCGATGGCTTCGAGTACGGCCTGGGGGCGGAGATCGGCATTTCCACCGACAAGCTGCACGCCCGCGGCCCGGTCGGTCTGGAAGGCCTGACCAGCGAGAAGTACGTGGTCTTCGGCGACGGGCACGTGCGCACCTGATGAGTAAATGGCAAGCGCGGCGGATCGGCCTCTTCGGCGGCACCTTCGATCCGGTGCACATCGGGCACCTGCGCAGTGCGCTGGAAACCGCCGAGCTGCTGGGCCTGGACGAGTTGCGCCTGCTGCCGGCGGCGCGCCCGCCGCACCGCGAGACGCCGCAGGTCTCGGCGCAGCAGCGCCTGGCCATGGTCGAGCTGGCGGTGGCCGGCGTCGCGCCCCTGACGGTGGATGCCCGCGAGCTGGCCCGCGACAAGCCGTCCTACACCATCGACACCCTGGAATCGCTGCGCGCGGAGCTGGGGAGCGAGGCGCAGCTGTTCCTGATGGTCGGCTGGGATGCCTTCTGCGGCCTGCCCACCTGGCACCGCTGGGACGAACTGCTGCAGCACTGCCACATGCTGGTGCTGCAGCGCCCGGATGCCGACGTGGAAGCGCCGGAAGCCCTGCGCGATCTGCTGGCGGCGCGTAGCATGGCCGACCCCAACGCCCTCGCCGGGCCGGCCGGGCAGGTCACTTTCATCTGGCAGACGCCCCTGGCGGTGTCGGCCACCCAGATCCGCGCCCTGCTGGCGCAGGGGCGCTCGCCGCGCTTCCTGGTGCCGGACGCGGTATTGAACTACATCGAGGCGCACGGGCTGTACCGCGCGTCCCTGGCAAACTAGAGAGTCATTCAATGCAAACCGAACAACTGGTCGAGCTGGCCGTCGCCGCTCTGGAAGACATGAAAGCGCAGGACATCACCGTCCTCGACGTGCGCGACAAGACCAGCATCACCGACGTCATGGTCATCGCCTCCGGCTCCTCCAGCCGCCAGGTCAAGTCGCTGGCCGACAACGTCCTGGAGAAGGTCAAGGAACAGGGCGTCAAGCCCATCGGCAGCGAGGGCCAGGAAGGCGGCGAATGGGTGCTGATCGACCTGGGCAACGTCGTGGTCCACGTCATGCAGCCGGCCACCCGCCAGTTCTACGACCTGGAGCGCCTCTGGCTCGGCGCCGAACAGAGCCGCGCCCACCACAGCGGCGAGTAAGCGCCCTTGCGCCTGCGTCTGATCGCGGTCGGCTCGCGCATGCCGCGCTGGGTCGAAGAGGGCTGGCAGGAGTACGTCAAGCGCCTGCCCTCGGAGCTGTCCCTGGAACTGGTGGAGATCCCGCTGAACACGCGCGGCAAGAACGCCGACGTGGCCCGGCTGATCCGCCAGGAAGGCGAAGCCATGCTGGCCAAGGTGCAGCCCGGTGAACGGGTGGTGACCCTGGAAGTCGAAGGCAAGCCCTGGAGCACCCCGCAACTGGCCGCCGAGCTGGATCGCTGGCGCCTGGACGCACGCACCGTCAACCTCATGGTCGGCGGCCCGGAAGGGCTGGCGCCGGAGGTCTGCGCGCGCAGCGAACAGCGCTGGTCGCTGTCGCCGCTGACGTTGCCGCACCCGCTGGTGCGCATCCTGGTGGGCGAGCAGATCTACCGCGCCTGGACGGTGCTGTCCGGGCACCCCTACCACAAGTAGTCGTAGCCGTACCCGATGCCGCAGCCGATACAACTCAAGGACCACGAGAAGGATGCCCGCCTGGTGCGTCGCCGGGTCGTCGTCGGCGCGGTGGCGATCTTCCTCCTGGCCCTGGTGCTGGTGGCGCGCATGTACCACCTGCAGGTCACCCAGTACGAGTACCACTCGACGCTGTCGGAGAACAACCGCGTCCACGTCCAGCCGATCCCGCCGAACCGCGGCCTGATCTACGACCGCAACGGCGTGCTGATCGCCGACAACCGCCCCAGCTTCAGCCTCACGGTCACCCGCGAGCGCACCGAGAACCTGCAGCAGGAGTTGCAGGCGCTGGTGGAGATTCTCGGCCTGACCGAGGAGGACAAGGCGATCTTCGAGAAGCGCATGAAGCAGGGCCGGCGGCCGTTCGAGCCGGTGCCGATCATGTTCGAGCTGTCCGAGGAGCAGATCGCCCGCATCGCCGTGAACCAGTACCGCCTGCCGGGCATCGACGTCACCGCGCAGTTCGTCCGCCACTACCCGCTGGGCGAGCACTTCGCCCACTCGGTGGGCTACGTCGGGCGGATCAACGAGGCAGAGCTGAAGGTGCTCGACCCGGTCAACTATTCCGGCACCCACCACATCGGCAAGACCGGCGTGGAGAAATTCTACGAGGCCGAGCTGCACGGCACGGTGGGCTACGAGGAGGTCGAGACCAACGCCCGCGGCCGCGTGCTGCGCGTGCTCAAGCGCACCGACCCGGTGCCGGGCAAGGACATCGTCCTGAGCATCGACAGCAAGCTGCAGGCCAAGGCCGAGGAGGCCCTGGGCGGGCGCCGCGGCGCCATCGTGGCGATCCAGCCGGCCACCGGCGAGGTGCTGGCGATGGTCAGCCAGCCGAGCTACGACCCCAACCTGTTCGTCACCGGCATCAGCTTCAAGGACTACTCGGCGCTGCGCGATTCCATCGACCGCCCGCTGTACAACCGCGTGCTGCGCGGCCTGTACCCGCCGGGCTCGACGGTGAAGCCGGCGGTGGCCCTGGCCGGCCTCGACGCCGGAGTGGTCACGCCCAGCTCGCGGGTCTTCGACCCCGGCTACTACCAACTGCCCAACTACGACCACAAGTACCGCAACTGGAACCGCTCCGGCGAGGGCTGGGTGAACCTGGAGACGGCGATCATGCGTTCCAACGACACCTACTTCTACGACCTCGCCCACAAGCTCGGCATCGACAGGCTGCACGACTACATGAGCCGCTTCGGCTTCGGCCAGCGCGTGTCCCTGGACATGTACGGCGAGTCGCCAGGGCTGATGCCCTCGCGCGAGTGGAAGCGCGCCACCCGCCGCCAGGTCTGGTTCCCCGGCGAGACGCTGATCCTCGGCATCGGCCAGGGCTACATGCAGTCCACGCCGCTGCAGCTGGCGCAGATGACCGCGCTGATCGCCAACCACGGCAAGTGGATCCGCCCGCACCTGGCCAGGACCGTCGACGGCCAGCCGCCGGTCGACCCCGAGCCGATGCCCGACATCGAGCTGCGCGAGCCGGGCAACTGGGAACTGATCGACTCCGACATGCAGCAAGTGGTGCACAATGCCCGCGGCACCGCGCACAAGGTCGGCGCCGCCTCGGTCTACCGCATCGCCGGCAAGTCCGGTACCGCGCAGGTGGTGGCGATCAAGCAGAACGAGCGCTACGACCGTTCCAAGCTCAACGAGCGCAACCGCGACCACGCGCTGTTCATCGGCTTCGCCCCGGCGGACAACCCGCAGATCGCGGTGTCGGTGATGGTGGAGAACGGCGAGTCCGGCTCCGGCGTCGCCGCCCCCGTGCTCAAGCAGGTGATGGACGCCTGGCTGCTGGACGAGAGCGGCAAGCTCAAGCCCGAATTCGCGCCACAGGTGGCGGAGGCGCCGAAGCCATGAGCATGAACATGAACCCCAACTTCGACCGCACGCTGTCCAACGAGGACGTGATGAAGCGGCGCGCCAGCCTGCTGCAGCGGCTGCACATCGACGGCCTGCTGCTGCTGCTGTTGCTGGTGCTGGGCGCGGCCGGCCTGTTCGTCCTCTATTCGGCCAGCGGCAAGAGCTGGGACCTGCTGCTCAAGCAGGCCTCGTCCTTCGGCCTGGGCCTGGTGATGATGTTCGTCATCGCCCAGATCGAGCCGCGCTTCCTGGCGCGCTGGGTGCCGCTGGGCTACCTGATCGGGGTGCTGCTGCTGGTGGTGGTGGACGTCATGGGCCACAACGCCATGGGCGCCACGCGCTGGATCAACATCCCCGGGGTGATCCGCTTCCAGCCCGCCGAGTTCATGAAGCTGTTCATGCCCATGACGCTGGCCTGGTACATGTCCAAGCGCAACCTGCCGCCGAACCTCAAGCACCTGGCGATCAGCCTGGCGCTGATCGGCGTGCCCTTCGTACTGATCCTCAAGCAGCCGGACCTGGGCACCGCCATGCTGGTGCTGGCCTCCGGCGCCTTCGTGCTGTTCGTCGGCGGCCTGCAGTGGCGCTGGATCCTCGGCGCGGTGACCGCGGCGGTACCGGTGGCGGTGGCCATGTGGTTCTTCGTCATGCACGATTACCAGAAGCAGCGCGTGCTGACTTTCCTCGACCCGGAAAGCGACCCGCTGGGCACCGGCTGGAACATCATCCAGTCAAAAGCGGCCATCGGTTCCGGCGGCGTGTTCGGCAAGGGCTGGCTGCTGGGCACCCAGTCGCACCTGGATTTTTTGCCGGAAAGCCATACGGACTTTATCATTGCCGTGCTCGGCGAAGAGTTCGGCCTGGTGGGGGTATGCCTGCTGCTGGCCCTGTACCTGATGGTGATCTACCGCGGGCTGGTGATCACGGCGCAGGCCCAGACGCTGTATGGCAAGCTGCTGGCCGGCAGCATCACCATGACCTTCTTCGTGTACGTGTTCGTCAACATTGGTATGGTCAGCGGGTTGCTGCCGGTCGTGGGGGTTCCGCTTCCCTTCATCAGCTACGGCGGAACTTCGCTGGTGACGCTGATGTCAGGGTTCGGGGTTTTGATGTCGATTCATACGCACCGGAAATGGATCGCCCAGGTTTGAAGAAGAAACGTTGAGACCAGAGTGAAGAAAGGAATGCAGATACTGCGCGAGTGGGCCGTCAGGGGTGTCCATTGGGTGGGGCTGGCCGGGGCCATCGGCTTCGGCGGCGCCGCCCAGGCGGGCGACTACGACGGTTCGCCCCAGGTCGCCCAGTTCGTCGGCGAGATGACCCGCGATTACGGCTTCGCCGACGAGCAGCTGCTTTCGCTGTTCCAGGACGTCGAACGCAAGCAGTCGATCCTCGACGCCATTTCCCGGCCCGCCGAGCGCGTCAAGCCGTGGAAGGACTACCGGCCGATCTTCCTCACCGACGCGCGCATCAAGCGCGGCGTGGAGTTCTGGAACCAGAACGCCGAGGCCCTGGCCCGCGCGGAGAAGGACTACGGCGTGCCGGCCCAGTACATAGTGGCGATCATCGGCGTCGAGACCTTCTTCGGCCGCAACACCGGCAATTACCGGGTGATGGACGCGCTGTCCACCCTGGCCTTCGACTACCCGCCGCGCGCCGACTTCTTCCGCAAGGAACTCAAGCAGTTCCTCCTGCTGGCCCGCGAGCAGCAGGTCGACCCGCTCGGCCTGAACGGTTCCTACGCCGGCGCCATGGGCCTGCCGCAGTTCATGCCCAGCAGCTTCCGCGCCTACGCCGTGGACTTCGACGGCGACGGCCACATCAATATCTGGACCGACCCGACCGATGCCATCGGCAGCGTCGCCAGCTACTTCAAGCAGCATGGCTGGCAGGCCGGCGAGCCGGTGGTGTCGCAGGCCGAGCTGAGCATGGACAGCGCCCAGGACGCCATCACCCAGGGCCTGGAGCCGCAGATGAGCCTCGGCCAGCTGCGCGCCGCGGGCTGGCGCACCCATGACGTGCTGCGCGACGACCTCAAGGTCACCGCCATCCGCTTCGAAGGCGCCGACGGCCCCGAATACTGGGTCGGGCTGCCCAACTTCTACGTGATCACCCGCTACAACCGCAGCGCCATGTACGCCATGGCGGTCCATCAGCTGGCCGGCGAAATCGTCCGGGCGCGAGGTGTCCAGTGAACCAGCGACTGAAGCGACCGGGCTTCTGGTCGGCGGCGGCGTGCTTCGGCCTGAGCGCCGTGCTGCTCGCCAGTTGCACCAGCTCCCGGGCTCCGCAGCCGGCGAAAAGCGGCGGCCTTTCCGGGCCGATGGACTACAACCGGCCGCACCGCGACGGCGCCCCCTGGTGGGACGTCGACGTGTCGCGCATCCCCGATGCCGTGCCGATGCCGCACAACGGCCCGTTCAAGAACAACCCCTACACCGTGCTGGGCAAGACCTACTACCCGCTCAGCGACGCGCGCGCCTACAGCGTGACCGGCACGGCGTCCTGGTACGGCACCAAGTTCCACGGCCAGGCCACCGCCAACGGCGAGATGTACGACCTCTACGGCATGACCGCGGCGCACAAGACGCTGCCGCTGCCCAGCTACGTGCGGGTGACCAACCTGGACAACGGCAAGAGCGTCATCGTCCGCGTCAACGACCGCGGCCCGTTCTATTCCGACCGCGTCATCGACCTGTCCTTCGCCGCGGCCAAGAAGCTCGGCTACGCCGAGACCGGCACCGCGCGGGTCAAGGTCGAGGGCATCGACCCGCAGCGCTGGTGGGCCGCCCAGGGGCGCCCGGTGCCGATGGTCCTGGCGCAGCCGAAGATGGCGCCGGTGCAGAGCGCCCCGGCGGCCGGCGCGCAGCCCCAGGCGGTGGCCATGGCCCAGCCGATCGAGGTCTACACCCCGCCGCCGGCGCAGCACGCCGCGCCCGTGGCGCCGGTGCAGGTCGACTCAAAAAAAAACGCTTCATTACCAGCCGCTGGCCTGTATCTCCAGGTGGGTGCCTTCGCCAACCCGGACGCTGCGGAACTGCTCAGGGACAAGATCAGCGGCATGACCTCGGCCCAGGTCTTTATCAGCTCGGTCGTGGTCAACAAGCAGACCCTGCACCGGGTACGCCTGGGGCCGATCGGAACGCAGGATGAAGCGGCGCGGATGCAGGACAGCATCCGCCTGGCCAACCTCGGCCAACCCAAGCTGGTGCGCCCGGACTGAACGCGGCGCACCGATCAAGCGGCACGCCAGAGGCCGCCCGGGAATTCCCCCAAGGGATTGTTTGACCATTAGTGAACCCAGAGAGACGGATGAATATCATCACCATCGCCAAACGCCTGTCCATGCTCGTGTTGCTCAGCGCCCCCGTGGCCGGCTGGGCGGCTGAATCCGTTGTCCCCGCCGCGCCGCAACTGGCGGCCAAGGCCTGGGTGCTGATGGACGGCGCCAGCGGCCAGGTCCTGGTGGAGAACAACGCCGACGAGCGCCTGCCCCCGGCCAGCCTGACCAAGCTGATGACCGCCTACATCGCCACCAAGGAAATCGAGGGCGGGCGCATCGCCGAGAGCGACATGGTGACCGTCAGCGAGCACGCCTGGCGCACCGGCGGCTCGCGCATGTTCATCAAGCTGGGCTCGCAGGTGTCGGTCAGCGACCTGCTGCACGGCATCATCATCCAGTCGGGCAACGACGCCTCCGTCGCCCTCGCCGAGCACATCGCCGGCAGCGAGGACGCCTTCGCCGACATGATGAACAACACCGCGCAGAAGCTGGGCATGACCAATTCCCACTTCATGGACGCCACCGGCCTGCCGAACCCGGAGCACTACTCCTCGGCCCGCGACATGGCGACCCTGGCCCGCGCCATCATCTACGGCGAGCCGACCCACTACGCCATCTACGCGCAGAAGGAATTCCTCTGGAACAACATCAAGCAGCCCAACCGCAACCTGCTGCTGTGGCGCGACAAGACCGTCGACGGCCTGAAGACCGGCCACACCGAGGAAGCCGGCTACTGCCTCGTGGCCTCCGCCGTGCGTGACGGCCAGCGCATGATCGCCGTGGTGTTCGGCACCAACAGCGAGCAGGCCCGCGCCGCCGAGACGCAGAAGCTGCTGACCTACGGCTTCCGCTTCTTCGAATCGCAGACCTTCTACAAGAAGGGCGCCGAGCTGACCAAGGCCATGGTCTGGAAGGGCTCCGAGCATGAAGTGAAGGCCGGCCTGTCCGAAGACCTGACCATGACCGTGCCGCGTGGCCAGCTCAAGCAGCTGCAGGCCAACATGGTGCTGCAGCCGCAGCTGATGGCCCCGATCCAGCAGGGCCAGGTGATCGGCAAGGTGGAAGTGAAGCTGGGCGACAAGGTCGTGCGCACCTCCGACCTGGTGGCCCTGAACGCCGTGGAGGAGGGTGGTATCTTCCGCCGCCTGTGGGATAGCATCCGCCTGTTCTTCTACGGCCTGTTCAACTGACCGACGGTCCCCCGGGCTCGTACTTTTGTATACAAGCCCGGGAATTTCTACGCATGCGCGCGCTCGACTCAGGTAAAATGCGCGCCTGCGCCTGATCGACCTCCCCCGTGGCGTCGGCAGCCGTCAGGTCCGATCCATCCGGAACCTCCCGACCCGGGAGCTTCGTGCGGAGGCGGGCTACCCGCCCGCGACAGCCATGACTGAAACCACTGATACCAGCACTCCTCCCGCGCCCAAGATCGAGTTCCCCTGCGAACGCTACCCGATCAAGGTGATCGGTGACGCCGGCGACGGCTTCGCCGACCTGGTCGTGGAGATCATCCAGCGCCACGCGCCGGACCTGGACGTCACCACCCTGGTGAGCCGCGACAGCCGCAACGGTCGCTTCCTCTCGGTGCAGGTGCTGATCACCGCCACCGGCGTCGACCAGTTGCAGAACATCCACAGCGACCTGCGCGCCAGCGGCCGCGTGCACATGGTGCTGTGATGCCCGAGGCCGGTTCTTCCCTGGGCTTCCGCGAACTCGGCGTGCTGCCCTACGAGCCGACCTGGCACGCCATGCAGCGCTTCACCGCCGAGCGCGACGAGGGCACGCCCGACGAAGTCTGGCTGCTGGAGCACGAGCGGGTGTTCACCCAGGGCCAGGCCGGCAAGGCCGAACACGTGCTGATGCCCGGCGACATCCCGGTGGTCAAGGTGGACCGCGGCGGCCAGGTGACCTACCACGGCCCCGGCCAACTGGTGGCCTACCTGCTGCTCGACGTGCGCCGCTCGCACCTGGGCGTGCGCGAGCTGGTCACGCGCATCGAACAGAGCCTGATCGGCCTGCTCGAGGGCTTCGGCGTCAGCGCCGTGTCCAAACCCGACGCCCCGGGCGTCTACGTGGACGGCGCGAAGATCGCCTCCCTCGGCCTGCGCATCCGCAACGGCCGGTCCTTCCATGGCCTGGCGCTGAACGTCGACATGGACCTGGAGCCTTTCCGTCGTATCAATCCCTGCGGCTACGCAGGCATGGCCATGACCCAGCTGCGCGAGCTGGCCGGCCCCATCACCCTGGCCGAGGTGCGCGAACGCCTGCGCGGCGAACTCACCGAGCGTCTTGGCTACGCTGAACAGAAGACCCTAACGGGCGGGATCGAACTGAGATGAGCACTGTTGTGGAGACCCCGGGCCAAGGCAAGCCGGGCAAGGTGGAAGTCGGCGTGAAACTGCGCGGCGCCGAGAAGGTGGCGCGCATTCCGGTGAAGATCATCCCCACCGAGGAACTGCCGAAGAAACCCGACTGGATCCGCGTGCGCATCCCGGTCTCGCCCGAGGTGGACCGCATCAAGCAACTGCTGCGCAAGCACAAGCTGCACAGCGTGTGCGAAGAGGCCTCCTGCCCGAACCTGGGCGAGTGCTTCTCCGGCGGCACCGCGACCTTCATGATCATGGGCGACATCTGCACCCGCCGCTGCCCGTTCTGCGACGTCGGCCACGGCCGGCCGAAGCCGCTGGACGTGGACGAGCCGACCAACCTGGCCATCGCCATCGCCGACCTGCGCCTGAAGTACGTGGTGATCACCTCGGTGGACCGCGACGACCTGCGCGACGGCGGCGCCCAGCACTTCGCCGACTGCCTGCGCGAAATCCGCAAGCTGTCCCCCGGCATCCAGCTGGAAACCCTGGTCCCGGACTACCGCGGACGCATGGACATCGCCCTGGAAATCACCGCCGCCGAGCCGCCGGACGTGTTCAACCACAACCTGGAAACCGTGCCGCGGCTGTACAAGTCCTCGCGCCCGGGTTCGGACTTCGAGTGGTCGCTGGACCTGCTGCAGAAGTTCAAGCAACTGGTGCCCCACGTGCCGACCAAGTCCGGCCTGATGCTCGGCCTGGGCGAGACCGACGACGAGGTCATCGAGGTCATGCAGCGCATGCGCGAGCACGACATCGACATGCTGACCCTCGGCCAGTACCTGCAGCCCTCGCGCAACCACCTGCCGGTGCAGCGCTTCGTCCACCCGGACACCTTCGCCTGGTTCGCCGAGGAAGGCGCGAAGATGGGCTTCAAGAACGTCGCTTCCGGCCCGCTGGTGCGCTCCTCGTACCACGCCGACCAGCAGGCCCACGGCGGCAAGATCGGCTGACCGGCGCCCGATACCCCGGCCGGCCCGCAAGGGGCCGGCCGTTCATCCTGCGAATTTTCCCCTCCCTGCGACACCTCTCTTTCCCCTCCGCGCCATACCCACGAACCGCGCTTGCCCCGGGCCTCTGTGCGGCCGGTCACAGATATGGCTTACGGGAATAGTGGCACATTGCCAGGAAATAAGTGGGGCTGAAGGCGCCTTTCCCTGACTGTATAGGGGAAAAGTTCGATTGGGCGTATAGGGCGTTTCCTACGTTTTTTGGGGGTTCCCTTACCTTAATTCATTTCCGAGTTTGTTCGACCATTTGTCCGGGCCTTTGAAGACGCCCTGACAACCAACGAGTCAGTGCCAGCCAAGCGCTGCCTGACGCCGTATCGACCTGGAGTTCGAACAAATGAGCAAGAAGCTAATCGCCGCCCTGGCGTGTCTTTCCGTGGCCGGCTTGTCCGGTGCGGCAACGGCTGCCGACGGTACCCTGACCTTCGAGGGCCTGGTCAACGCCAAGACCTGCACCCTCGAGCCTTCCAGCGCCAGCCAGCTCGTCACCCTGCAGCCGGTGAACGCCGACCTCCTGCAGGGCGCAGGGACGGTTGCCGGCTCGCAGACCTTCACCCTCAACACCACCGGCTGCGACGCCAATGCCATGGTCGCCGCGGTGTTCGCCACCGGCGGCAACGTCGACCCCGCCACCGGCAACCTGAACAACACCATCCCTCCCGCGAACGGCGGCACCAATGCGCAAGTCGCCCTGTTCCGCGCCGACGGCACCACCAAGATCGACCTGAGCGACATCTCCAGCTCCGGCGGCTACCAGGTGGAGTCCGGTGCCGACGGCAAGGCCTCCCTGGGGTTCGTCGCCAAGTATGCCGCGAGCAGTGCCACCACCACCCCTGGCGTACTGAAGACCAACCTGCAGTACACCATGAGCTACCAGTAAGTCCCGCTTCCCCCGGGAGGCGACTCCCGGGGCATCCACCGAGGTTTCCATGAGCATGCTGATTCGTGCTGTCGCAATGACGGCAGGGCTCGCCTTTGCCGCGTGCCTGAGCACTTCCGCCTGGGCCGCCGTCACCGTCCAGGGCACCCGCCTGGTCTACCCCGCCGGCGAGCGGGAAATCACCGTCCGCCTGAGCAACGACGGCAAGGTCCCGGCGCTGATGCAGATCTGGGTCGACGAAGGCGACATCCAGACGCAACCCCAGGATGCCGACGCGCCCTTCGTCATCACCCCGCCGATCTTCCGCCTCGACCCCGCCAAGGGCCAGTCGGTGCGCGTGGCCTTCAGCGGCGAGACGCTGCCGGACGACCGCGAGTCGCTGTTCTGGTTCAACGCCCTGGAGATCCCGCCGCTGCCGGACGCCAGCGAGCGCAGCTACATGCAGATTGCCGTGCGTTCGCGGCTGAAGCTGTTCTACCGCCCCTCGGGCCTGCCCGGCAGCGCCGCGGAGGCGGTGCGCAAGGTGCGCTGGCAGGTGCTGGAGCAGGCGGGCAAGCGCGTACTGCGCGGGGAAAATCCCACGCCTTACCACGTCTCCTACGCCAGCCTGGGGCTGAAGCAGGGCGGGCGCGGCCACGATCTCGGCCCGGGCATGCTCAAGCCATTCTCCCACGAGGACTTCGCCCTGCCCGCCACCCTGCAGGCCGCCGGCGGCACCCTGGAGTACAGCTGGATGAGCGACTACGGCGTCGCCACCGACGACAAGGTCAAGCTGCCGTGACCGGCATGGGCTCCTGCACAGGCTTCATCCGGCGCTGGAGCGGGCGGCGCGGGACCACCGTCGCCCTGGGCTCGCTCGCCGCCGCCCTGGCCGGCCTGCCGAGCCTCGTCGGCTGGGCGGACGACCAGCCGGTGCGCTTCGACACCGACTTCCTGCGCAACGCGCCGGGCCAGACGGTCGACCTGACGCGCTTCGAGCAGGGCAGCCCGGTGCAGCCCGGCAGCTACACGCTGGACCTGTACCTCAACGACAACTGGCAGGGGCGGCAGCGCGTCGAGGTGCGCGAGGACGCCAGCGTGTGCTGGGCGCGCGAGCAACTGCCGCTGCTGGGGCTGGCCATCGACCGCCTGCCAGCCGAGGCCCGCGAGGCGCTGCAGGCCGCCGACCCGGCGTGCATCGACCTCCAGCGCCTGATCCCGGACAGCCGGGTTGCGCCCGACCTGGCCGACATGCGCCTGGAACTGAGCATTCCCCAGGCCTACCTGCGCCGCACCCGCGCCGACCACGTCGACCCGCGCGACTGGGACCGCGGCATCACCGCGGCCTTCGTCGACTACAACGCCAACGCCTACCGCAGCGACGTCGGCGGCAGCAGCTCCAGCCAGTACTACGCCGGGCTCAACAGCGGGGTGAACCTCGGCGACTGGCGCCTGCGCCACAACGGCAGCTACAGCCGCTCCGACGGCGTTTCCGAGTACGACGCCATCAGCAGCTACGCCCAGCGCGACATCACCGCGCTGAAGTCGCAGCTGACCCTGGGCGAGTACTACACCCCCGCCGACCTGTTCGACAGCGTGCCCTTCACCGGCGTCCAGCTGGCCTCGGACGAGCGCATGCTGCCCGACTCGCAGCGCGGCTTCGCCCCGGCCATCCGCGGCACCGCCGAGACCAACGCCAAGGTCACGGTGCGCCAGGGCGGCAACATCCTCTACGAAACCACGGTGGCGCCCGGCCCCTTCATCATCGACGAGCTCTACGGCACCGGCTATGCCGGCGACCTGGAAGTCACCGTGACCGAGGCCGACGGCCGCGAACGGCGCTTCACCGTGCCCTTCGCCAGCGTGGCGCAGCTGCTGCGTCCGGGCGTGTCGCGCTACAGCCTCAGCGCCGGCGAGTACCGCGACGAGCGCCTGGACGACGCGCCTAAGTTCCTCCAGGGCACCTACCAGCGCGGCCTGTCCAACCTGTGGACCGGCTATACCGGCGGCATAGTCGCGCAGAACTACCTGGCGCTGCAGGGCGGGGTGGCGCTGAGCACGCCGGTGGGCGCCTTCGCCTTCGACGTCACCCGCTCCAGCGCCTCCGGCCTGGACCCGGTCCACGGCCTGGGCGGCGAGGCCAGCGGGGAGAGCTACCGGCTGAGCTACAGCAAGCTGGTGGAGTCGACGCGCACCAACTTCGCGGTCGCCGCCTACCGCTTTTCCAGCGAAGGCTACCTGGGGCTGGGCGAGTTCGCCGAACTGAGCGACGGCTCCGGCGGCACCGGGCGCTTCCGCCAGCGCAACCGCCTGCAGGCCAACATCAGCCAGCCCCTGGCGGACGGCTGGGGCAGCTTCTACCTCAGCGGCTCGGCGCAGAACTACTGGAACGTCGACGCCGGCAGCGACCTCAGCTACCAGGCCGGCTACAGCAACGGCTGGCGCTGGGGCAGCCTGAACCTGTCGGCCAGCCGCACCCGCTCGCAGTCCGGGCAGAGCCAGAACCAGTACATGCTCAGCCTGTCGCTGCCCCTGGGCCGCGCGCCCAGCTCGCCCTACCTGAGCAGTTCCTACAGCCGCACCGACAACGGCGCCAGCGATGCCCAGCTCGGCCTGTCCGGCTCCCTCGGCGAGCGCAGCGCGTTCAGCTACGGCGTCTACGCATCGCGCAGCCGCAACGACGGCGGCAGCAGCACCAGCAGCGGCGCCAACGCCCAGTATCGCGCCTCGGCCGCCTCGCTGTCGGCCAGCGTCAGCGATGGCGACGGCTACCGGCAACTGGGCGTGGGCCTGTCCGGCAGCCTGCTGGCCCATGCCGGCGGCATCAACTTCAGCCCCGACCAGGGCGAGACCAAGGTCCTGGTCGAGGCCCGCGGCGCCAGCGGCGCCGGCCTGGTCAACAGCACCGGCGCGCAGGTCGCCGGCAACGGCTTCGCCTTCACCAGCGGCCTCACCCCCTACCGGCGCAATCGCGTGGGGCTGGACCCCAAGGGCCTGGGCGAGGACGTCGAACTGCAACTGACCGAGCAGACGGTGGCCCCGCGCTTCGGCTCGGTGGCCCTGCTCAAGTACCCGACGCGCAACGGCCAGCCGCT
The DNA here is from genome assembly GCF_022760135.1 of Pseudomonas sp. M1. Lineage (NCBI taxonomy): Bacteria > Pseudomonadati > Pseudomonadota > Gammaproteobacteria > Pseudomonadales > Pseudomonadaceae > Pseudomonas > Pseudomonas sp. M1. Next base: position 5,966,277 of record NZ_CP094343.1, on the reverse strand, counting down.
GCTGCTGACGCTGCGGGACGAGGACGGCGGCAAGCTGCCGGTGGGCGCCGAGGTGCTGGATGCCGAGGGTACCAGCCTGACCCTGGTGGGGCAGGGCAGCCGCGTGTTCCTGCGCGCCGAACAGGCGCAGGGCGAACTGCTGGTGCGCTGGGGAACCAGCCCCGACCGCCAGTGCGCGGCCGCCTACCAACTGCCGGAAGCGAAGGCCGAAGGCCAGCCGTTCTTCCGTCTCGAGGCGCTCTGCCGCCGATCCGCCAACTGACAGGTGGGCGCCCGGCGTCCACGGAGACTCCCCATGCTGAGAACAACCCTGTCGCTCTGCCTGCTGCTGTTCGCCGCGCCCTCGGCCTGGGCTTCCTGCGCCTTCGACGAGGGCTACATGACCTCGGCCTTCGGCGTGCACATCGATAACGTCCTGGCCGTTCCGCGGGACGTGCCGGTCGGCACCGCGCTGTTCGACAGCGGCTGGCGGCGCGCGACCGGCGTGACCATCCGCTGCGACAGCAGCGGCCAAGCCCAGGGCCAACTGGGCGGCGGCTTCGGTGCGCCACTGTCGGGCATTCCCGGGTTCGGCAATGGCGAGGTGCTGGATACCGACATTCCGGGTGTGGGCATCCAGGTGTTCTGGTGCAACTACGACTCCAAGTGCGGAAGCCCTCCCGTGCCGAACGAGAGCGTGTCGCTGGTACAGAAGCTGGACTGGCGGGTGTTTGCCGAGACCTATTCGCCCAGGAACAACTGGTGGGTGCGGCTGGTGAAGACCGGGCCGCTCCAGGCTGGCCTCCACAGCTTCGCTGGCACGGCGACGGTACGCTACATCGACCTGGACATCGGTACGCTCAGCGTCCAGGGCTCGTTGACCACCAGCGCACCGACCTGTCGGCTGGACACGCCCAACCTGGTGGTGCAGATGCCCACCGCGCCCCTGGATGCCTTCCAGGGCCCGGGGGTATTGCCGGAGCCCTGGCAGAAGCGCTTCGACATCAACCTGCAGTGCGACGCCGGCATCCGCCTCAGCTACCGGGTCGACCCGCTGTCGCTGTCGGCCGCGGCGGTGGGCGTCATGGCCAACCGCGAGGGGCCGCACATGGCCAGGAACGTCGGCATCCAGCTGTTCCACGGCGATGGCGAGGACGCGCAGCCGCTGCCCATCATGACCAAGCTGCTGCACACCCCCTCGACCGCGGCCGGCCTGGTGCGCATCCCGCTGCTGGCCAGGTACTACCAGATTTCCCCGAAGGTCACCTCGGGGCTGGTGACCACCTCGGCCACGCTGACCCTGACCTACGAGTGAGGCCTCCCATGCTCAACAGAACCCTGGGTTGTGCCCTGTGCCTGCTGCTGTGCCTCGCCGCACCGGCGGCCTGGGCGAAATGCAGTTTCAAGCAGGGCTACAGGAAGTCCGTCTACAACGTCGAGCTGCCGGCGGACCTGGACTTCCCCCAGGACCTGGCGCCAGGCCGGATGCTGTATTCCAGCGCCTGGCAAAACGCCACCGGCGTGCGCATCGCCTGCAACGCCTCGGGCAGGGTGTCCGGGCGGGTGGCGGGGCACATCGGCCCGCTGCTCGAGGTGCCGGGCTGGTACAACGGCGGCGTGCATTCCACCAACGTGCCGGGCGTGGGCGTCGCCGTGTACTGGTGCAACCGGGGCAACAGCTGCGAGCCCTCGCTGCCGGTCACCAGCCTGGACTGGGAGGTCGGGCCCTGGGACTACGATCCGGAGAACAACTGGCTGGTGCTGCTGGTCAAGACCGGGCCGATCGCCTCGGGCGTGCACGACTTCCTCGGCACCGCGACGGTGCGCTACGACAACCTGGACGTCGGCGAGCTGAGCATCCACGGGCGCTTGAAGGTGACCGCCCGGGGCTGCCGGCTCGACCCCGCCAGCAGCACCCAGACCATACGCCTGCCGACGGTCCCGGTGGATGCCTTCCAGGAGGGCGGCGTGTTGCCCGACCCCTGGCTGGGGCGGCCGTTCGACCTGCGCATGGAGTGCGATCCGGACATCCGCCTGAGCTACCGCATCGATCCGCTGTACCCCAGCAACTTCCCCGACGTCCTGGCCAACCGGCAGGGCGACGGCCTGGCGCGCAACGTCGGCATCCAGCTGTTCCGCGAGCTCGGCGGCAAGAGCGTGGTGCTGCCGCTGCGGATGACGGTGTTCGAGGGCTGGACCCAGGGCGGCGCGCAGCGTATCTCGCTGTTCGCCCGCTACTACCAGACCGGCGCGCGGGTCACGCCCGGCGCCCTCAACACTGCTGCGACCTTCAGCATGATCTACGAGTGACGCATTCGACATCCTGAGCCCTGGCGGCGGAACCCGTTTGCATTTGCGCGGACGGGCCGTTGAGCCAGGGCGGCGACACCCCGATCATGGTCCGACCCGGCAGGCGCCTGCCGCCGAGCCGGGGCACATTGCCACGGAGCGGGGGAGTCGTGTGCGGAGGTTCCGGGCACCGTTCGTCTGCCACTGGATGGAGAACGAGAAGTGTCACGGAAATGCTTGCGTGTCGGATCCTTGTCATTGCCCATGAAATCCCTGGGGTTGTCGATCGCCTCGGGCCTGGCGCTACTGTCGCCGGTGCTGGCCCAGGCCGACTGCTCCTGGAGCAACGGCGGCTCGGGGTATGCTGGCCCCGGCAAAGTCGATTGGCCTCTACCTGCCACGCTGTCGGTCCCGCGGGATAAACCGGTAGGCGCGGTGCTCTGGCGTTCGGGTTGGAAATGGGGGGCCACCGGCATGCTCAACCGCTGTTCGGCGGGGCGTATCAGCGGCCGCCTGAGCAGCGACATCGGCCAGCCCACCGGCAATCCTGCGGTCCATGCCACGAACGTTCCCGGTATCGGCATCGCGGTGTTCTGGTGCAACGTGGGCCAGTCTTCCTGTGTGCCCGATCCGTTTCCGCTCGGGCTGACCGACAACCGCACCTGGTCGGAAGTCTCGGCGCTGAACTGGAGCTACCGGGCCGGCACCTACGATCCTTTCACGCACTTCATCGTGTATCTGGTGAAGACCGGCGACGTCAGCCCCGGCGTGATACGGATCGGTGGCCTGTCACAAGTGTTCTACAACACCATCGAGGTCTCCCAGCTGACCCTGTCGGGGCAGACCATCGTCAGCGCGCCCGCCTGCCAGATCACCTCGGGCACCGACGTGCGCGTGCGGATGCCCCAGGTGACGGTCACCGACTTCCCGCCGGGCATCGGGGTGATGACCGACGACAGCAAGGCCGCCCCGTTCAATATCGGCCTGCTGTGCAGCGGCAGCATGAAGGTCAGCTACAGGATCGATCCGCTGAACGCCGCGACCGTCGCCAACGTCATCGACAATGCGAAGGGCGCGGACTACGCGGCGGGCGTCGGCATCCAGCTGTTCCAGGGCGACGCGTCCAGTTCCACGGTGCTGCCGCTGTCCACCCGCCTGACCCAGGCGAACGTCTCGGGCTCCAACCTGCCGCTGTCGATCCCGCTGGTGGCCAGGTACTACAAGACTTCCAACCGCATCAGCGGCGGCGCGGTGCGGGCTTCGGCGATGTTCACGCTGTTCTACGAATGAGGCGGTCGGTGCGGGCCGGCGTTGCCGGCCCGCACTGGACCTTTCAGTCGCCTTGCTGCAGGCGCGCCAGCAGCGCCGGAGTGGGGTAGCCGTCGGCCGGCAGGCCCTGGCTCTGCTGGTAGGCGCGGATGGCCGTGCGGGTGTTGGCGCCGATGATGCCGTCCGGGTTGCCCGGCTGGTAGCCGCGGGCGGCCAGGCCCTGCTGCAGGGCGATGCGCTCGCTGCGGCTGAGCGGGCGGTCTTCCACCGGCCAGCCGGCCTCGATGCGGCCCAGGCCCTTGAAGCTGTCCGACAGCAGCCCGACGGCCAGCGCATAGGCGGTGGAGTTGTTGTACCTGAGGATGGCGCGGAAGTTGTCCAGCACCAGGAACGCCGGGCCGCGGTAGCCGGCCGGCAGCAACAGCGAGGCCGTGGCCTGGGGGTTGCCCGGCAGGCGCCCGCCCACCGGCTGCACGCCCAGGCGCAGCCATTCGCCGATCGGCTTGCGGATGCTCATGTCGGCCTGGGCGTAGTCGAAGCCCTGGGCCAGGCGCACCTCGAAACCCCAGCTCTGGCCGGGCTTCCAGCCGGAGGCCTGGAGGTAGTTGGCGGTGGAGGCGAGGGCGTCGTCGGCCGAGCGCCAGATGTCGCGGCGGCCGTCGCCGTCGAAGTCCACCGCATACTGGTCGTAGGTGGTGGGGATGAACTGCGTCTGGCCCATGGCGCCGGCCCAGGAGCCGACCATGGCGCTGGCCGGCACGTCGCCGTGCTGGATGATCCGCAGGGCGCTCAGCAACTGGCCGTGGGCGTACTCCGGGCGGCGCCCTTCGTAGGCCAGGGTGGCCAGGGAACGGATCACGTTGCGCTCGCCCATGTTGTTGCCGAAGTTGCTTTCCATGCCCCAGATCGCCACCACGGCCTCGGCATCCACCGCGTAGCGGCTGTCGATGCGCTGCAGCACGGCGGCGTTCTGCGTCAGCTTGCCCTGGCCATTGCGGATGCGCGCCGGCGACACGGCGCCGGCCAGGTATTCCCACACCGGCCGGGTGAACTCCGGCTGGCTGCGGTCGGCGGTGACCACCGCCGGGTCGGGCTCCAGGCCGGCGAAGGCCTGGTCGAAGGTCTGCGCGCTGATGCCGGCGGCCAGGGCCTGCTGGCGGAAGCCCTCGCGCCAGGTCTCGAAGCTGATGGACGGCAGCGGCTGGCCATCGGCGTCGAGCAGCACGCTGGCCGTGGACGGCTGCGAATTCGCCGCCGGCGCGTCGGCGCAGGCGGAGAGCACGCAGGCACTGAGAAGGGTCAGGCAGAGGGGAAACAGACGGAAGGGTGAAGCGGGTGTGCGCATTGCGCTCCTCGGCGGGTTCTTCAGGCAGCGGCCACCTTAGCACGCGGACGCCGGAGCGTCTGCCGCCGGGCCGGGCGCCGCGATGACAGGTTGTTGCAGGTTCAGGGGGCGGGCTTGGCCTTGGCGGCGCTCTGGTCCAGCTCCTTGAGCATCTGGTCGTAGGCCGCGCAGTCGTCCGGGCGCTCCTTGCTGGAACGGCTCTTCTTCATGGCGGCGAGCTGGGCGTTGAGGCGCTTGGCGGTTTCCGGGTCGCGCTGGGTGATGGCGGCGACCTTGTCCGCGACCTGGCGGCCCTTGGCCAGGGCCTGCTGGTCGGAACAGAAGGCCCAGGCCGAGCCGGCCATGGGCAGCAGGGCCAGCACCAGGCCGGCGGCGAGTGTCCTGGTGTTCATCGTGCTTCTCCGGGTGTTGTGCCTATTCCATGGAGGCTCGAACGGGCTGCCAAGTTCAATCGAACTGGCCGGGAAGCGCAGGGGGCGGGGAGGGACGAGGGCGGGGCGATGCGGAGGGACGTGCGGTTTTCAGGCTGCCAGAAGCGACGAAGCCTCCCAGTTGTGGGAGGCTTCGCGGCGGTAGCTGCCTTTGCCTTTCAGCGGTTTTTCCTGGCGGCTGCGGAACAGCGGTTGGGCTACCAGGGACTTGGCCTTGTTCGGCCGCTTGGCTTTCTTCGCCATGCTCTTCTCCTCGGGATGAACGCCCGCCCATTGCGGGCGCGGGCATCATCGGCGCTTTCGCCGGGAATGTCCATGCTCGGCTCAGGCCTTTGGTCGGTTGCGCCGGACCTCGCCGGGGGTGACGCCGAAGCGCTGCTTGAACAGGCGGCTGAAGTGGGCCTGGTCGGCGAAGCCCCAGCGGTAGGCCAGCTCGCCCAGCGGCAGGTTCGGCGGGCCGCTGCTCAGGGCCTCGTGGCAGGCCAGCAGACGCAATGCGCGAATCCATTCCTGCACGCTGCGGCCGCTGCCCTGGAACAGGCGGTGCAGGTAGCGCACCGAAATGCCGCAAGCCGCGGCGATGCTGGCTGGACTCAGGTCGTTGTCGCCGAGGTGGCGGTGGATGTGCCGCTCGATGCGCAGCAGGTGGGCGGCGCTCACCGCGCTTTCGCCGCTCTCGCCCGGGGCCTGGCGCTCCAGGGCCAGGCCCAGCAGTTCCATGAGCTGGCGGCCAAGGTGCGCTTCGTCGCCGGGGTGCAGTTCGCCGAGGCGCCGCACGCACAGCTCCAGGTAGTCGACGAAAAGGGCGCCGGCGCCCTGGCTGGCGTCGAAGGCCAGGGCGCAGAGGCGATCGGGTGCGGCCACGTGGCGGCGCAGGGTGGTCTCGGGCAGCTTGAGCACGCGCAGCAGGTTGTCCTGGGCGTAGTGGAACTCGTAGGGCTCGGCGCTGCGCTCGAGGACGAAGGACCCGGGCGCGCAGCGGATGCTGCGGCCGCGCTGGGTAAATTCGAAACAGCTGTGCAGCGGCAGCGTCAGCAGGAACGACGCCTCGTCGCAGGCGCTCAGGTGGCGTGTCTGGCGGCGGTAGCACAGCGGCGTGGAGCGCAACTGGGAGAGCGACACTTCGCCCAGGTCGAAGAGCTCCAGGCTGGCGCACAGGGGCTGGGGCCCGGTGTAGTCCAGTTCCAGCGGGAAATAGGCGCCGCTGACGCACTGGTTCCAGTAGGCCTGGCGCTGTTGTTCGGGCTGGCTGGCGGTGTCGAAGCGGGCGATGGCGGTCATGGCGGGCGCTGTGTGGCTGGCGTGCAGGGGCGTTTTCCAAGCAGGTCCCGTGCCGCATCCCGGGCAACGGCCGGGGCGGGGCCCCGGCCGTGCGGCTCAGCGCTGGCGCGTCAGGCGGTAGCAGCCGGACTCGTGCAGCTCGACGACCCAGCCGGGGCGGATGAGGATGTTGGTGGTGGCTTCCTCGATCACCGCCGGGCCGTGCAGGCGGTCGCCGGCCAGCAGCAGGGCGCCCTGGTAGACCGGCGTGTCGGTGCGGATGCCGTCCTCGCCGAAGAGCATCGGCCGGCTGCCGGCCAGGGCCCGCCGGGCGTGGCCGTCGCTGGCCGCCAGGCTGGGGAAGGGCGGGCGCGAGACGCGGCCGATCACCTGGCTTTCCAGGTTGACGATCTCCACCGGGTTGTCCGCCTCGGCGTAGGTGTAGAGCGCCTCGTGGCGGCGGTGGAAGGCTTCGACTATGGCCGGCAGGGTGTCGGCGTTGACCTGCAGGTCGCCGATTTCCACCGTGCATTCGTGGATCTGCCCGACGTAGCGCATCTCCAGGCTGCGCACCACGGCGATGTCCTCGTCGCGGAAGCCGTCGCCGCGCAGGGTGGCGCGGCCCTGCTGCTCCAGTTCGGCGAAGGCCGCTTCCAGGCCGGCCAGGTCGGCGTCCTCGCGGGCGAGGATGGGGTAGGTGGCCAGGTAGTTGTGCTTCACGTCGGAGAGAATCTGCCCGAGCGCGCACAGGCCGGAGGCGACCTTGGGGATCAGCACGGTGTCGATGCCCATGTCCTCGGCCAGCGCGGTCATGTGCACGCCCGCCGCGCCGCCAGCGCCGATCAGGGCGAAGTCGCGCGGGTCGTAGCCGCGCTCGATGGACACGCGGCGGATGCCGTTGACCATGTTGGCGTTGACGATGGCATGGATGCCCCAGGCCGCCTTGTCCACGTCCATGCCCAGGGGCCCGGCGATCTTCCCGCGGATCGCCGCCAGCGCCGCCTCGCGGTCCAGGCTGATGCGCCCACCCAGGCGCGCCTCGGGGTTGAGGTAGCCCAGGGCAAGGTTGGCGTCGGTCACCGTCGGCTGCTCGCCGCCCTGGCCGTAGGCCACCGGGCCGGGGCTGGAGCCGGCGCTCTGCGGGCCCACTTCGAGCATGCCGTAGGGGTTGATGTGGGCGATGGAGCCGCCGCCGGCGCCGAGGGTCTCGACCTGGATCATCGGCACGCCGATGCGCTGGCGCAGGAAGTCGGCGTCGCGGCTGAGGTTGGTCTTGCCTTCGCGGGTCAGGGTGATGTCGAAGGAAGTGCCGCCCATGTCCACGGTGATGACGTTGCGGATGCCGAACGGCTGGGCCACGAACAGCCCGGCCTGGGGCGCCGAGGCCGGGCCGGAGTTGATCGCGTTCACCGCGCGGCCGCGCATGTGCTCGCCGGTGGCCAGGCCGCCGTTGGACTGGAAGTAGCGCACCGGGCGCTGCGCGCCGAGCTGGCGGAAGTAGTCGTCGATCTTCGCCACGTAGCGCGCCATCACCGGGCTCAGGTAGGCGTTGACCAGGGTGGTGGAGGTGCGGGTGTATTCGCGGATCTGCGGGAACACCTCGGTGCCGCTGCAGACGAACACCCCCGGCAGCATCTCGCGGAGGATGGCCGCGGCGCGCTGCTCGTGGGCCGGGTTGCGCACCGACCAGAGGAAGGACACGGCGACCGCCTCCACGCCCTGCTCGGCGAACAGCCGCGCGGCCTCGCGCACGTCGTCCTCGTTCAGCGGCGCGTGCTCGCGGCCGTCGGCGAGGATGCGCCCGCGCACCGGGCGGCGCAGGAAGCGCGGGGCCAGTTGCGGCGCCGGCGGGTAGTCGGGGTCGTAGCGGTAGCCTTCTTCCTTGTGGCCGAGGCGGATCTCGATGCTGTCCTCGTGGCCGGCGCTGGCCAGCAGGCCGACCTTGACGCCCTTCAGCTCGATCAGCGCGTTGAGCGCCACGGTGGTGCCGTTGATGCAGAGGTCGCAGTTGGCGACGACCTCCTGCACCGGGCGGCCCAGCGCCTGGCTGATCTGGCGCAGGCCGTCGGCGATGGCCAGGGTGCCGTCCTGCGGGGTGGAAAGGGCCTTGAACAGGTGAACGCGGCCTTCGCGCTCGGCCAGGATGAAGTCGGTGAAGGTGCCGCCGGCGTCGACACCGAGGCGGTATTGGCTGTGCATGTCGGTTTCCTCAGGCGGTTTGGCGGCGTTGGGCGGTGGCAGCTTGGTCGACTTCGCCGGCGGGGCTCAGCACCACGCCGTAGTCGAGTTCGGCGCCCTGCGGCGAGACCAGGCCGTCGCGCACGTCGCGGGCGACCGCCTCGGGCAGGCGGCGGAAGGCCGGGCCGTAGCCGCCGCCACCCGGGGTGCGGTTGACCAGGCGCTCGCCGGGCTTGAGCACGGTCATGACGTTGCGGGTGTGCTTCTCGTGCGCGCCGCCGCGGACGATCTCCACGCCGCCCAGCTTGGGTGCGTCCAGGCCGTTGGCCGCGCCGGCGGCGCCCATGGTGGTGCGCTGGCGGCCTTCGCCGAAGGAGATCACGGTCATCTCGTGGTCCAGCGGCTCCACTTCCAGGCAGGTGCCCGAGCCGCCGCGCAGCTGGCCGGCGCCGGCGCTGTCGGCCATCAGGCCGTAGCGGTGGATGAGGATCGGGTAGCTGTACTCCAGCAGCTCGATGTCCCCGGAGTAGAGGGCGCCGAAGCAGCACAGCGGGCCGCAGGCGTGCCAGCCGTCCAGCTCCGAGGTGGCGCCGGCGCCGGAGATGATCGAGGCCAGCACCATGGTCACGTATTCCTCGCCGGTGCGTGGGTCGACGCCGGCGATGTTCACCCCGCTGGTGTGCCCCCAGGAGGCGGTGACGCGTTCCGGCGCGGCCTGTTCGAAGGCCTGGCGCACGGCGTCGGTGAGGGTTTCCATGGGCGTGGTGGTGCAGTTGACGTGGGGCGCCGGTTCCTCGGCGTTGCACAGGGTGCCTTTCGGCCCCAGGTCCACGGTCACGCAGCGGTACAGCCCGGCGTTATAGGGCGGCGGCACCTGGGCGAACATCATCAGCCCGAGGTAGATGCCCGACATCGAGTTGCCGGCGTAGGAGTTGATGAAGTAGGGCACCTGCGGCGGGCTCTGCACGGCGATGTGGCAACTGTCGTCCTCGATGGTGACGGTGGCGCTGATGGCCAGTTCGCCCAGGCCGTGGCCGGAGTCCTCCAGCACCGCGTGGCCGGTGTAGCTGCCGTCGGGCACCGAGCGGATCAGCTCGCGCATCTGCCGGTCGGCCATGTCCTTCAGCTCGGCGATGCACTCGCGCACCGTGGCCACGCCGTACTTGTCCAGCAGGGCGACCAGGTTGCGCTCGCCGACGCGGCAGGCGCCGTACTGGGCGTTGAGGTCGCCCTCCTGGTTGCGCCGGGCGCGCATATTGGTGAGCAGCAGGTTGATCACGTCCTCGCGGCGGCGGCCCTTTTCCCACAGCTTCACCGGCGGGATGCGCAGGCCTTCGGCGTAGATTTCCTTGGCGTCGGGGTTGTAGCCGGCCGGCACCGGGCCGCCGATGTCGGTGAGGTGGCCCTTGCACACGGTCCAGAACACCAGTTCGCCCTGGTAGAACACCGGCTTGTACATGCAGCAGTCGATGATGTGGCTGCCGGCGTAGGTGGGGTCGTTGTGGTAGATCACGTCGCCTTCGGCGATGTCGTCGCCGAAGTAGCCGGACACGGCTTTCATCGCCGGGATCAGCGAGCCCAGGTGGATGGGGATGTCCTGGCCCTGCAGGATCATTTCCGAGTGGTGGTCGAAGAGCGCGTTGGAATAGTCGTGGGCGAGGTTGAAGACGCTGGAACGGCTGGTTTTCTCCAGCGTCAGGGTCATCTCGCGCTGGGTCATCTCCAGCGCGCCGCGCACCACGGCCAGGGTAATAGGATCGGCCGGCATCGCTTTGTTCTCCTTATCGGCGGGTCGATGGGGCGACGATAGGGAGGCGCCGGCCGGGCGTATTGCGCGGCAGCGCAGTGGTTTTTGTCGTACAGCGCACAGGTGCCGAACGGGGGCTTTCCGGCATCAATCTGTAGGAGCGGGCCCTGCCCGCGATTCGCGCGCAGGGCGCGCTCCTACGAGATGCCGTGCGACTGTCTTGCCCACTGCACCGAGGCGCTTTTCGTAGGATGGGTTGAGCTTGCGAAACCCATGCGGTGGTGGTGATGGGTATCGCTTCGCTCAACCCATCCTACGGGTGTCGTGTTTGTCGGAGGATGTATTCGCGATTGCGCCAGGCCGGAGATCAGCCCGGCGGCAGCGGCAAACGCTGGCCGGCCAGCAGCAGCGCCAGGCGCGCCAGGCCGTTCCAGGCGTCGCCCTGGGCCTGGCCCTTGATCTGCGCGTCGATCAGCTGGGCGTCCTGCAGCAGCTGGTTCCAGCGGTTGCCGCTGTGGCGCTGCAGGGCGCGGGTGAGCAGGGGGCGGCGTTTGTCCCACACCGGCGGGCGGCATTGGGCGAAGGCCTTGTCCAGGGGCACGCCCTGGCCGAACTGCTGGGCGATGCCGGCCAGCTGGCGGATTTCCCGGGCCAGGGCCCAGAGGATCACCGGCGGCTCCACGCCCTCGCCGCGCAGGCCTTCGAGCATGCGCAGGCTGTGCGCGGCTTCGCCGGCCAGGGCCGCGTCGATCAGGCCGAACACGTCGAAGCGCGCGCTGTCGGCCACCGCCGCCTGCACGGTGGCGGCGTCGAGCTGGTTGCCGTCGGCCAGCAGCTTGAGCTTCTCGATTTCCTGCGCGGCGGCCAGCAGGTTGCCTTCCACCCTTGCGGCGATCAGGTCCACCGCGTCCTGGCTGGCGGCGAGGCCGGCCTGGGATAGGCGCTGGCGGATCCACTGCGGCAACTGGTGCACGTCCACCGGCCAGATCTGGATGAACTGCGCGGCCTCGCCGTCGATCAGCGCCTTGGCCCACTTGGTCTTCTGGGTGGCGCCGTCGAGCTTGGGCAGGGTGACCAGCAGCACCGTGTCTTCCGGCGGGCGCTGCAGGTATTCCTGGAGGGCGGCGGCGCCCTTGTCGCCGGGCTTGCCGGAGGGCAGGCGCAGTTCCAGCAGGCGCTTTTCGGCGAACAGCGAGAGGCTGGCGCCGGCTTCCAGCAGCAGGCCCCAGTCGAAGTTGGCCTCGGCGTTGAACACCTGGCGTTCGCTGAAATCACGCTGGCGGCAGGCGGCGCGGATGGCGTCGCAGGCTTCCTGGCAGAGCAGCGGTTCGTCGCCGCTGACCACGTAGACGGGGGCCAGGCTGCCCTGCAGGTGCTTGGCGAGTTGGGCGGGATTGAGCTTCATGAAAGTACTGGGGCCGGCATGGCCGGCCCCCTGGTCCTCTTACTGCGCCTTGGGCAGTTCGATCGGCGACTGCTGCGGCTGCTGCCTGGCCGCCTCGTCCGCGGCCTTGAGCGCGTCGGCTTCGGCCTTGGCCTTGGCTTCGGCCTGCTGCTGCAGGTATTCCAGGCGGGCCGGGGTGAGCATCTGCAGGCGCAGGGAGAGCTGCTGCACCAGGTCGCGGCGCATTTCCTTGCGCAGCTGGGCGGCTTCCTGGTCGGAGCCGATCAGGTTGTTCTCGTCGTGCAGGTAGACCTTCTGCACCTCGACCTTGTCGGTCATCAGCAGCAGGTTGTCGGCGCCGCGCACTTCGTAGTCGACCGTGGTGGTCAGCTCGTACTCGGCACTGCGCGCCGAGCTGCTGTAGCTGGCGGTGCGCTGGGTCTCGGCCTCGCGGGCGAGGAACAGGTGGTAGGGCGCGCCCTTGGTCACTTTCACGCCGCTGTTCTCCAGCAGGCGCTGCAGGTCCTTGACGGTGTCGCCATAGGCGTTGCGCGCGCTCAGGTCGACTTCCTTGAGCGCGAAGTTCGTATCGCCCAGGCCGCGCAGGTGGAAACCGCAGGCGGCCAGCACGGTGGTCAGGCCGATCAGCGCGATGCCGGTCAGGATACGTTTCATCAAGCTTCCCTCACTCCTGTTGATCCGGGTTGCCCGCGGCAAGCGCCGCGGGCGAATGCCATCAGTTGGCGACGATGTTGACCAGCTTGCCGGGGACCACGATCACCTTGCGGATGGTCAGGCCGTCGGTGAAGCGCAGCACGTTCTCGTTGGCGCGGGCGGTGGCCTCGACGTCTTCGCGGCTGGCCTCGGCCGGCACCTCGATGTGCCCGCGCAGCTTGCCGTTGACCTGCACCACCAGTTGCAGGGTGTCTTGCACCAGCGCGCTCTCGTCGACCTGCGGCCAGGGCGCGTCGATCACCGCGCCGGTGTGGCCCAGCTCGTGCCAGAGCACGTGGCAGATGTGCGGGGTGATCGGCGCCAGCAGCAGGGCGACGGTCTCCAGGCCTTCCTGCAGCAGGGCGCGGTTGCCGGCGCCTTCCTGCGGGACCTTCTCCAGCACGTTCATCAGCGTCATCACCGCGGCGATGGCGGTGTTGAACTTGTGGTTCTGGCCGATATCCTGGCTGGCCTGCTTGATGGCCAGGTGGATGGCGCGGCGGATTTCCTTCTGCGCGTCGTCCAGCGTGTCCTGCGCCACGGCGGCAGCGAAGCCGGCGTTGACGTGGGCCTGGGCCAGGCGCCAGACGCGGCGCAGGAAGCGGCTCGCGCCCTCGACGCCGGAGTCGGACCATTCCAGGCTCATGTCCGGCGGCGAGGCGAACATCATGAACAGGCGGCAGGTGTCGGCGCCGTAGGCGTCGATCATGGCCTGCGGGTCCACGCCGTTGTTCTTCGACTTGGACATCTTCTCGGTGCCGCCGATCTCCACCGGCAGGCCGTCGGTCTTCAGGCGCGCGCCTATGACCTTGGCCTTGGCGTCGCGCTCGACTTCCACGTCGGCCGGGTTGAACCAGTCCTTGCCGCCGTTGGCGGTGGTGCGGTAGTAGGTCTCGGCGACCACCATGCCTTGGGTCAGCAGGTCCTTGAACGGCTCGTCGGAGTCGATCAGGCCCTCGTCGCGCATCAGCTTGTGGAAGAAGCGCGCGTACAGCAGGTGCAGGATGGCGTGCTCGATGCCGCCGATATACTGGTCCACCGGCAGCCAGTAGTTGGCGGCCTTCTTGTCCAGCATGCCGTCTTCGAACTGCGGGCAGGCGTAGCGGGCGAAGTACCAGGACGATTCGACGAAGGTGTCCATGGTGTCGGTTTCGCGCTTGGCCGGCTGGCCGCATTTCGGGCAGCTGCACGCGTAGAATTCCGGCATTTTCGCCAGGGGCGAACCGGCGCCGTCCGGCACCACGTTCTCCGGCAGCACCACCGGCAGCTGCTCGGCCGGCACCGGCACGTCGCCGCAGGTCTCGCAGTGGATGATCGGGATCGGGCAGCCCCAGTAGCGCTGGCGGCTGATGCCCCAGTCGCGCAGGCGGAACTGGGTGCGCGCCTGGCCCAGACCCTTGGCGGCCAGGTCGGCGCCGATGGCGTCGAAGGCGGCCTGGTAGCCGAGGCCGTCGTACTTGCCGGAGTTGACGGTGCGAATGCTGTCGTCCTTGGCGCCGTACCACTCCTGCCAGGCGCTGGCGTCGTAGCCGTCGTCGCCGGCGGCCAGGGTGATCACCTGCTTGATCGGCAGCTGGTACTTGTTGGCGAATTCGAAGTCGCGCTCGTCATGGGCCGGCACGGCCATCACCGCGCCTTCGCCGTAGGTCATCAGCACGTAGTTGGCGATCCACACCGGCAGCTTCTCGCCGGTCAGCGGGTGCTCGACGAACAGGGAGGTGGCGACGCCCTTCTTCTCCTGGGTGGCGATGTCCGCCTCGGCGACGCCGCCGCGCTTGCACTCGTCGATGAACGCCTGCAGGGCCGGCTCGCGCTGGGCGGCCAGGGTCGCCAGCGGGTGCTCGGCGGCCACGGCCACGTAGGTGGCGCCCATCAGGGTGTCCGGACGGGTGGTGAAGACCTTCAACTGGCCGGCCTCGCCGATGGAGGCCTGGTCGTAGGGGAAGGCGATCTCCATGCCGCGGGACTTGCCGATCCAGTTGCGCTGCATGGTCTTGACCTGCTCGGGCCAGCCCGGCAGGTGGTCGAGGCTTTCCAGCAGCTCTTCGGCGTAGGCGGTGATCTTGAAGTAGTACATCGGGATTTCGCGCTTCTCGATCAGCGCGCCCGAGCGCCAGCCGCGGCCGTCGATGACCTGCTCGTTGGCCAGCACGGTCTGGTCCACCGGGTCCCAGTTCACGGTGCCGTTCTTGCGATAGATCACGCCCTTCTCGAACAGGCGGGTGAACAGCCACTGTTCCCAGCGGTAGTAGTCCGGCTTGCAGGTGGTGACTTCGCGCGACCAGTCGATGGCCAGGCCCAGGCTGTTGAGCTGGGCCTTCATGTAGGCGATGTTGTCGTAGGTCCAGGCGGCGGGGGCGACGTTGTTCTTCATCGCGGCGTTTTCCGCCGGCATGCCGAAGGCGTCCCAGCCCATCGGCTGCAGGACGTTCTTGCCCTGCATGCGCTGGTAGCGGCTGATCACGTCGCCGATGGTGTAGTTGCGCACGTGGCCCATGTGCAGCTTGCCGCTCGGATACGGGAACATCGACAGGCAGTAGAACTTCTCCTTGCCGGGGACTTCCTCGACGCGGAAGGAGTTGTGTTCGTTCCAGTACTTCTGGGCCTGGGATTCGATCTCGAGAGGCTGGTATTGCTCGTGCATGGCGCGACTTGGACCTGTACGGAATAGACGGCGCGGCCGTGGGAGCGGAGCGGGCGCTCCCGTCTTGCCGGGGCACCGCGGCGGTCGGTCGGCAAGGGGCTGCATAAAGCCTCGTAGCATACATGAGCCCTCCCCGAGCCGGTAGCCCGCGCCGTTTGTCGCGCGCTCGGTGGCCCGGGGGCCGGGGCGCTAAGCTTGGCCTGAGGGCGGGAGGTTTCCGCCTGCTTGAGGTGACTGATGGCTGAGCTGCATCGTGCAAGTTTGTCGGGTCCCGGTCTTTATGAGCGGTTGTTGCATCGACTTGAACTGGCCCTGGACGAGGCCGAGACCGCGGAACGCCTGCGCGATGAGCATCCCGAGGAATTGGAGTTGCGCGGCCTGAGCAGCGCCGAGATGCAGCTGATCCGCGCCTACCTCGACCAGGACGTCAACTGGCTGCGCGGCTGGCACGCCGCCGCCGAGGAACTGGCGCTGATCGAGCACGCTCCCGCCCGCTCCACGCGGGCGCGCCTGGGCGGCAGCGCCGGCAAGACGCGTCCGTCCCACCGCCACCTGCAATTGCTCTGCGCGCTGTGCGGCACGCCGGTTGTGTACAACCGCCAGCACGGGGTGATGCCCTGCGCTTCCTGTGGTTCGCAGTTGTTCCGCGGCTCCCGCGGGCGTTGATTCCGCGCGTTCATCCGCTAGGCTGTGGCGCTCCATGAAAGGAGCCGCCGATGCCGTTGCGCTATCTCATCAAGCAGATCCTGATGCCGCCGGGCATCCTGCTCATTCTCCTGTTGCTGGGCTTCGTCCTGCGCCGCCGTCGGCCGAGGCTGGCGTTGGCCTGCTTCGTCGCCGGGTTCGCCGGCTTCTGGCTGCTCAGCCTGCCGCTGACGGTGGAGTGGGGCGCGCGCCTGCTGGAGCGCCAGCCAGCCCTGGCGCGTTCGGAGTGGGCGGGGCTGGCGCAGCGCGCCGAGGCCATCGTCATCCTCGGCGCGGGCCGCGAGCGCGGCGACCCGGCCTGGGGCGACGACCAGCCCGGGCTCATGGCCCGCGAGCGGCTGCGCTACGCCGCGCGCCTGGCCAAGGCCAGCGGCTTGCCGATCCTGACTTCCGGCGGCCTGCACTACGGCACGCCGCCCAGCGAGGCGCAGATCATGGCCACCAGCCTGGCGGACGACTACGGCGTGAGCGTGCGCTGGCAGGAAGGGCGCAGCCGCACCACCTGGGAGAACGCCGCCATGAGCGCGGAAATTCTCCGCCAGGCCGGCGTGCGCCGCGTGGTGCTGGTCACCCAGGCGCAGCACATGCCGCGTGCGCTCTGGAGTTTCGAGGCCAACGGCCTGGAGGTGGTGCCGGCGCCGATGGGCTTCATCGGCGTGGACAACGCCCGCCCGTTCGGCGGCTGGCTGCCGGAGGCCAAGGCGTTCTGGCAGAGCAACCAGTTGCTCAACGAGGCGCTGGGGTTGTTGGGGTACCGGTTGTTATATCGCTGAAGGGATGCATCGCGGACTTTGTCCGCGATTCGCGCGCAGGGCGCGCTCCTACAGGGGAACGATGTGGATGGGGCAACGTAGGGCGGATAACCGTTCGCGGTTATCCGCCGCCTGACCTTGGCTGCATTCCGCTCGGTGTCGAGCACGGAGCCGCTGTTGAACTCAACCTCGGCGTACAACCGCGAACGGTTGTACGCCCTACGCTCAGCCGAACATCCGGCGCTGCTCGGGCGCGGTCTGGCGGCGCGCTACGGCCCAGAGCGCCAGGACCACCGCCAGGCTGCCCAGCGGCCACAGGCGCCATTTCAGGTAGGGCGTCAGGCCCTGCATCGGGGTGACCTCGCCGCGCAGCACGCCCTGCTGGAACTGCGGGATCTCGTGGGCGATGCGGCCCTGCGGGTCGATCAGCGCGGTGACGCCGTTGTTAGTGCCGCGGACCATCCAGCGTCCGGCTTCCAGGGCGCGCATCTGCGCCATCTGCAGGTGCTGCAGCGGGCCGATGGAGGTGCCGAACCAGGCGTCGTTGCTGATGGTCAGCAGCAGCTGGCTCTGTGCCGCCAGGCCGGCTGCGAACTCCGGGTAGACCACTTCGTAGCAGATGTACGGCGCGACGGCGTAGCCCTTGGCCTTGAGCAGCGCCTGGTCGGCCGGGCCGCGGGCGAAGTCGGACATGGGCAGGTCGAAGAAGGTGATCAGGCCGCGCAGCAGGTCCTGCAGCGGCACGTACTCGCCGAAGGGCACCAGCTTCTGCTTGAGGTAGTCGCCGCTGCCGTCGCCGACCACGGTGATGCCGTTGTAGTAGTGCACGCCGTCGGCGTCGCGCTGGCGCATGGGCACGCCGGTGATGAGCGCGGCGCGCTTCTGCTTCGCCATCTCGTCGAGCATGGCCAGGTAGCCGCCGGCCTGGTCCTTGAGCAGCGGCACGGCGGTTTCCGGCAGGACGATCAGGTCGACATCGTGCTGCTCGGCGCTGAGGTCGCGGTACAGCTCCAGTTGCGCGGTGACGTGCTTGGGGTCCCACTTCATGTCCTGGGCGACGTTGCCCTGGATGGCGGCGACGGTCAGCGGCGCGCCGGCGGGGGCGGTCCAGGCGTGGCCCTTGAGGACGAGGCCGGCGATCCACGGCGCCAGCAGCAGCACCAGGCCGACGACCAGTTGCGCCGGGCGGAAGGTCAGCTGCGGCAGGTTGATCAGCAGCGCGGCGCACAGGGCGATGCTGAAGGAGATCAGCCACACGCCGCCGATCGGCGCCAGGCCGGCCAGGGGGCCCTGCAGCTGGCTGTAGCCGGTGAAGAGCCAGGGGAAGCCTGTGAGGAACCAGCTGCGGAACACCTCCAGGCCCAGCCACAGCGCGGCGAAGGCCAGGGAGTCGCTGACCGGTGCGTTGTTGCGCCGCAGCAGGCGCACCCAGGCCCAGGCCGGCAGGCCGAAGAAGAACGCCACCCCGGCGCTGAAGCCGACCACCAGGAAACCGGCCAGGGCCGGCGAGGCGCCGCCGAAGTCGTGGATGCTGTAATAGATCCAGCCGGTGCCGGCGAGGAAGGCGCCGAAGCCGTACCACCAGCCGCGCCACAACGCCGAGCCCGGGGTGACGCCACGCAGCCCGAGGTAGAACAGGGCGACGGAGAGCAGCGCCAGCGGCCAGATGCCGTAGGGGGCCAGGGCCAGCGGGGTGATGGCGCCGGCGGCGAGGGCCAGCAGGTGGCCCGGCCAGCCGGGACGGGTGATCCAGCGCATCGGTATTCCTTGGAAGCGATTTGGCGATGCGCAAGAGTAATGGAGAGACGAACGGTCGGCTATGGGGACGAGGGCGAAAAGCCACGAGGCGTCTGCGACGCTGTGTTGCAGGATGTCTGAACGGCCCGTAGGCGCGGAGCTTGTCCGCGGCGGGAGGCGCTCTTCGTAGGATGGGTTGAGCCTTGCGAAACCCATGCGGTTGCGGTGATGGGTATCGCTTCGCTCAACCCATCCTACGATGGTGCTTCCCTGGAACTGTAGGAGCGGGCCCTGCCCGCGATTCGCGCGCAGGGCGCGCTCCTACAGAGCAGCAGGCCCGCCTCAGTCGCGCAGCGGCGTCAGGCGCAGCAGGTGCAGGCGGCGGCTGTCGGCGTTGAGCACGCGGAAGCGGAAGCCGCCCAGTTCGGTGGTCTCGTTGCGCTTGGGCAGGTGGCCGAAGGCGCTCATCACCAGGCCGCCGACGGTGTCGAATTCCTCGTCGGAGAATTCCGCGCCGAAGAAGTCGTTGAAGGCTTCCACCGGGGTCAGCGCCTTGACGATGAAGTCGCCGCTGGGCAGCGGCTTGATGTAGCTGTCTTCCTCGACGTCGTGCTCGTCCTCGATGTCGCCGACGATCTGCTCCAGCACGTCCTCGATGGTCACCAGGCCCGCCACGCCGCCGTATTCGTCGATGACGATGGCCATGTGGTTGTGGTTGGCGCGGAACTCGCGCAGCAGCACGTTCAGGCGCTTGGACTCGGGCACGAAGGTGGCCGGGCGCAGCAGGTCCTTGATGTTGAAGGCGTGGCTGTCGTCGTGGAGGATCAGCGGCAGCAGGTCCTTGGCCAGCAGCACGCCCATCACGTCGTCGAGGCTCTCGCCCACCACCGGGTAGCGCGAGTGCGCCGCCTCGATGATCGCCGGAAGGAACTCGCGCGGGCTCTGGCTGGCCTTGATGCTGATCATCTGCGAACGCGGCACCATGATGTCGCGCACCTGCAGGTCGGCGACCTGGATGGCGCCCTCGACGATGGACAGCGCCTCGCTGTCCAGCAGCTTGTTGTCGTGGGCGTCGCGCAGCAGCTCGAGGAGCTCCTGGCGGTTTCTCGGCTCATGGGCAAAAGCCTGGGTGATCTTGTCCAGCCAGGACTTATGCCCGTTGCTCGATCGGTCTTCGCTCATCTTTCCTTTGCTCGTTGGCTTTTATTCTTCATCCGCCGCGTACGGGTCGGGGTAGCCCAGTTCGGCCAGCAATTGCCGTTCCAGGGCCTCCATTTCCTCGGCCTCGGCGTCTTCGATATGGTCGTAGCCCAAAAGGTGCAGGCAACCGTGGATCACCAGGTGGGCCCAGTGCGCCGCCGGCGCCTTGCCCTGTTCGGCGGCTTCGCGCTCGACCACCGGCACGCAGATCACCAGGTCGCCCAGCAGCGGGATGTCCAGCAGCTCGTCGGGTACGTCGGCGGGGAAGGACAGCACGTTGGTGGCGTAGTCCTTGTGCCGCCAGGTGCGGTTCAGTTCGCGGCCCTCGGCCTCGTCCACCAGGCGGATGGTTAGCTCGGAGTCGGCCTGGCGCTGGCGCAGGGCCAGTTCGCACCACTGGCGCAGCTGCGCCTCGGCGGGCAGGTCGGCGGCCTGGCTGGCGACCTGCAGGTCGAGTTCAAGCATCGCGGGTTTCCCCGGGGGCGCGCTCGCCGTCCTGGCGCAGCGGCTGGCGTGCCTCGAAACGCTCGTAGGCCTCGACTATGCGTTGCACCAGCGGGTGGCGCACCACGTCCTTGGGCTTGAAGTGGGTGAAGCTGATGCCCGGCACGTCGCGCAGCACTTCCATCACGTGCTTGAGGCCCGAGCGGGTGCCGCGCGGCAGGTCGACCTGGGTGGCGTCGCCGGTGATCACCGCGGTGGAACCGAAGCCGATGCGGGTGAGGAACATCTTCATCTGCTCGATGGTGGTGTTCTGGCTTTCGTCGAGGATGATGAAGCTGTTGTTCAGCGTGCGCCCGCGCATGTAGGCCAGCGGCGCGACCTCGATCACCTGGCGCTCGATCAGCTTGGCCACGGTCTCGAAGCCGAGCATTTCGTACAGGGCGTCGTACAGCGGGCGCAGGTAGGGGTCGATCTTCTGCGACAGGTCGCCGGGGAGGAAGCCGAGCTTCTCGCCGGCCTCCACCGCCGGGCGCACCAGCAGGATGCGGCGGATCTGCTCGCGCTCCAGGGCGTCCACCGCGCAGGCCACCGCCAGGTAGGTCTTGCCGGTGCCGGCCGGGCCGATGCCGAAGTTGATGTCGTGGTCGAGGATGGCCTTGACGTAGCGCTGCTGGTTGGCGCCGCGCGGGCGGATGTGCGCCTTGCGCGTCTTCAGCGTGATGCTGGGCGCTTCGCTGGAGCTGGCCAGGTCTTCCAGGCCGGATTCCTGGAGGAACAGGTGGACCATGTCCGGGGTCAGCTCGGTGCCGCTCTGCGCCTCGCGGTACAGGCGCTGCAGCAGGTGCTCGGCGGCCTGGGTGCGCGCGGCCTCGCCAACCAGTTCGAACTGGTTGCCGCGGTTGCGGATCTCGATGTCCAGGCGTTTCTCGATCTGGTGCAGGTGCTCGTCGAACTGCCCGCAGAGATTGGCGAAGCTGCGCGCGTCGAAGGGTTCCAGGGTGAAGCGATGAAGATCCAGGGGGGCGTTCAAGGTGCTGTCGGTATGACCGTTGGGAAATTAGGGATGACCGAAGAATAACCCCGGCGGCCTCTGTGGGAAAGTCGGGCGCCGGGATGCACTTCAGTGGCGGGTGGGCTCGATGAGGCGGCCGCGCAGCGAGTTGGGCAGCGCTTCGTAGATCTCCACCTCGGCGAACTGGCCGATCAGGCGCGGATTGTCGCAGGCGAAGTTGACCACGCGGTTGTTCGCCGTGCGGCCCTGCAGCTGGCCGGGGTCGCGCTTGGAGTAGTCGGTGACGAGGATGCGCTGGATGCTGCCGACCATGCGTCGGCTGATCTCGAAGCCCTGCTGCTGCAGGCGCGTGTTGAGAATCATCAGGCGCTGCTTCTTCACTTCTTCCGGGGTGTCGTCCGCCAGGTCCGACGCCGGGGTGCCCGGGCGCTGGCTGTAGATGAAGACGAAGGAGTAGTCGAAACCGACTTCTTCCACCAGCTTCATGGTCTGTTCGAAGTCCTTGTCGGTCTCGCCGGGGAAGCCGACGATGAAGTCCGAACTGATGCAGATGTCCGGCACCGCGGCCTTGAGCTTGCGGATGCGCGACTTGTATTCCAGCGCGGTGTGGTTGCGCTTCATGGCGGCCAGCACGCGGTCCGAGCCGGACTGCACCGGCAGGTGGACGAAGGGCACCAGCTGCGGCAGCTCGGCGTGGGCGGCGATCAGCGCGTCGCTGAACTCCAGCGGGTGCGAGGTGGTGTAGCGGATGCGCTCGATGCCGTCGACCTCGGCGACCACCCGCAGCAGCTCGGCGAAGTCGGCGATGCGCCCGTCATGGGTGGCGCCGCGGAAGCCGTTGACGTTCTGCCCCAGCAGGGTGACTTCCCTGACGCCGTTCTCGGCCAGGTGGATGACCTCGGCGAGCACGTCGTCGAACGGCCGGCTGACTTCCTCGCCGCGGGTGTAGGGCACCACGCAGAAGCTGCAGTACTTGCTGCAGCCTTCCATCACCGAGACGAAGGCGGTGGGGCCGTCGACCCGCGGTTCGGGCAGGCGGTCGAACTTCTCGATCTCCGGGAAGGACACGTCCACCTGCGGTTTGCGGGTGGTGCGCACGGCGTCGATCATTTCCGGCAGGCGGTGCAGTGTCTGCGGGCCGAACACCACGTCGACGAACGGCGCGCGCTCGCGGATGGCGGCGCCTTCCTGGCTGGCCACGCAGCCGCCGACGCCGATCACCAGCTCCGGCTTGCGCTGCTTCAGGGCCCGCCAGGCGCCCAGTTCGGAGAACACCTTCTCCTGGGCCTTTTCGCGGATCGAGCAGGTATTGAGGAGGATCACGTCGGCTTCTTCGGCCTTCGCGGTCAGCTCCAGGGCATGTTCCTCGCCCAGCAGATCGGCCATGCGCGAGCTGTCGTACTCGTTCATCTGGCAGCCGTGGGTCTGGATGAAAAGCTTCTTGGCCATGCGCGTTTCGTCGGGGAAATCCAAAATGACCGGCCATTATAGGGGCGCGCCGGGCCCGTTCCTAGGGTTGCGCGCCAGGCGGCTGTGCTATGATTCGCGCCCTCCTTTTCGCAGAACTGTCACCCGTCGTTCATGAACAAGCGCGAGAACCCGATCTACAAAGTCGTCTTCCTCAACCAGGGCCAGGTGTTCGAGATGTACGCCAAGCAGATCTACCAGAGCGATCTGTGGGGCTTCCTGGAAATCGAGGAGTTCGTCTTCGGCGAGCGCACCCAGGTGGTCGTGGACCCCAGCGAAGAGAAGCTCAAGGCCCAGTTCGAGGGCGTTATCCGCAGCTTCGTGCCGCTGCACGCGATCATCCGCATCGACGAAGTCGAGCGCCTGGGCACGCCGAAGATCAGCGAAGCCAAGGGCGGCGGCAACGTGATGCCGTTTCCGATGCCGATGCCGGACAAGAGCTAGAAGCTTGAAGCCATGAGCTGGAAGTGGCTGCATGCTTCTAGCTTCTAGCTTCTAGCTTCTAGCTTCTAGCTTCTAGCTTCTAGCTTCTAGCTTCTAGCTTCTAGCTTCCAGCTTCTTTTTTTAGGGCAACGGCGAAAACGGCGTATTGCCCGCGGTCTGCAGTTCGATCAGGTAGTTGCGGAAGATCTGCCCCAGC
Source organism: Pseudomonas sp. M1 (assembly GCF_022760135.1). Taxonomy (NCBI): domain Bacteria; kingdom Pseudomonadati; phylum Pseudomonadota; class Gammaproteobacteria; order Pseudomonadales; family Pseudomonadaceae; genus Pseudomonas; species Pseudomonas sp. M1. The sequence continues at coordinate 5,943,080 of NZ_CP094343.1, read as the reverse complement.
ACCTTGCTGGCGATGTCCAGTTCGTCCTTGCTCATCTGCTCGGCGACCAGGTCGGCGCTGTCCATGGCGTCTTCGGCGCCGTTCACCGCGGCCATCTTCAGCACTATGTAGGCCTGGATGTTGTTGGCCTTGACCCCTTCGCCGCGGAAGAACATGGTCCCCAGGCGCCACTGGGCCTGGGCGTGGCCCTGCAGCGAGGCTTTTTCGTACCAGCGCAGGGCGGCGGGGAAGTCGCGCGGGGCGCGTTCGCCGGTGTAGTAGTACTCACCCAGTTCGAACTGCGCCTGGGCGTCGCCGCCATTGGCGATCTGCTGGCAGCTGGCCAGGGCCTGCTGCAGTTGCTCGGGGACGGTGTTCAGGGTGCAACGGCCGGTCGCCGGGACCAGCAGCGAGTTGCCTCCCGCCTGCGCGAACAGGGGCGAGATGAACAACAGGCTGCCCAGCAGCAGGGCGCGACCAGAACGGTACATGGGGAGAAACGGCCTCCGGCAACGGGGCGGGCACAATGCCCGGCCGGCGAAAACGTGCCGGCCTGCACATTATGAAATAAGCCGATGCTTCCTTACAAAGTCTTTACGGTGTTTTTCGCGGTTTCCGTCCGAATGGCCAAGAAACCGGCGTAGGGCTCGCCGGGAAAGCGTAACGACGGAAAATTGGCCGCGGCGGACGCCGCGGCCGGAGGGGCTTACTTGAGGGCGGCGAAGGCGCGCTCGGCGGCGTCCAGGGTCAGCTTCAGCTCGGTGTCGCCGTGGGCGATGGAGGTGAAGCCGGCCTCGTAGGCGCTGGGCGCCAGGTACACGCCGCCGTCCAGCATCAGGTGGAAGAAGCGCTTGAAGCGCTCGGCGTCGCTGGCCATCACGTCGGCGAAAGTGACGATGTCGTCCGCGCCGCTGAAGTACAGGCCGAACATGGCGCCGGCCTGGGTGGTGACGAACGGGATGCCGGCGGCATCGGCGCGCTCCTGCAGGCCCTGCAGCATGCGGCTGGTGTAGTCGGTCAGCTCGTCGTGGAAGCCCGGGCGGCTGATCAGCTTCAGGGTGGTCAGGCCGGCGGCCATGGCCAGCGGGTTGCCCGACAGGGTGCCGGCCTGGTAGACCGGGCCCAGCGGGGAAATCTGCTGCATGATCTCGCGCTTGCCGCCGAAGGCGCCCACCGGCATGCCGCCGCCGATGATCTTGCCGAAGGTCGACAGGTCCGGGGTCACGCCGTACAGCGCCTGGGCGCTGCCGAGGTGGACGCGGAAGCCGGTCATCACCTCGTCGAAGATCAGCACCACGCCGTGCTTGTCGCAGGCCTTGCGCAGGCCCTGGAGGAAGCCCGAGGCGGGCGGCACGCAGTTCATGTTGCCGGCCACCGGCTCGACGATGATGCAGGCGACGTTCCGGCCGCACTCGTCCAGGGCCTTCTCCACCGCTTCCAGGTCGTTGAACGGCAGGGTCAGGGTGTGCTTGGCGAAGTCCGCCGGCACGCCCGGGGAGTTCGGCACGCCGAAGGTCAGGGCGCCGGAGCCGGCCTTCACCAGCAGGCTGTCGGAGTGGCCGTGGTAGCAGCCCTCGAACTTGATGATGTCGTCGCGGCCGGTGTAGCCGCGGGCCAGGCGGATGGCGCTCATGGTCGCCTCGGTGCCGGAGCTGACCATGCGCACCATGTCCATGGACGGCACCAGCGAGCAGACCAGGTCGGCCATTTCCACTTCCAGCGCAGTCGGCGCGCCGTAGGACAGGCCGTGTTCCAGCTGGCGGCGCACCGCGTCGAGCACTTCCGGGTGGGCGTGGCCGAGGATCATCGGGCCCCAGGAGCCGACGTAGTCGACGTAGCGCTTGTCGTCTTCGTCCACCACGTAGGCGCCTTCCGCGTGCTTGAAGAACAGCGGGGTGCCGCCGACGCTCTTGAAGGCGCGCACCGGCGAGTTGACGCCGCCGGGGATGTGCTTCTGGGCGTTGGCGAAGAGGAGTTCGGAACGGGACATGGCGACCTCTCGTTGGGATCCGTGAAAGCGGCGCGCAGCGGCGCCGCGGGAAAGGGTTAGAACAGCGCGGCGAAGGCGCGGGCGCGGCGCTCCACTTCGGCCGGGGTGTCGGCGGCGAAGAGCGCGTTGATCACCGCTAGCAGGTCGGCGCCGCGGCCGATCAGCTCGGGGGCGTTGTCCAGGCTCACGCCGCCGATGGCCACCAGCGGCACGTTGGCGAAGCGCGCGCGGGCCTGTTCCAGCAGCTCGGGGCTGGCTTCGGAGGCGCCGGGCTTGGTCAGCGACTGGAAGAAGCGGCCGAAGGCCACGTAGTCGGCGCCCTCGGCGACGGCCTGGTCGGCCAGTTGCAGGCTGCCGTGGCAGGTGGCGCCGATGATCGCCTGGCGGCCCAGCAGGGCGCGGGCGGCGGCCAGGGAGCCGTCGGTCTGGCCCAGGTGCACGCTCACGCCCAGGCGCGCGGCCAGCTCGGCGTCGTCGTTGATGATCAGGGTGGCGCCGTGGCGCTCGCACAGCTCGCGCAGGGCCTCGGCCTCGCGCAGGCGGCGCGACTCGTCGGCGGACTTGTCGCGGTACTGCAGCAGGCGTGCGCCACCGCGCAGCGCGGCCTCGACGTAGGGCAGCAGGCGGCCGTCGGCGAGCAGCTTGCTATCGGTGATGGCGTAGAGTCCGCGGAGTTTCATGAAGGCCTCGGCAGGTGAATCAGGAGCAGAAGTCCAGCGGCAGCCGGCGCGGGACGTACTGGCCGTGGCCAGGGGCCTCGGCGTCGCGCAGGGTGCGCCAGGTGTAGTCGAGGGCGCTGCGCACGGCGCTGGCCAACTCCTCGCCCAGGGCCAGGCGGCCGGACAGGGCGCTGGCCAGGGTGCAGCCGGAGCCGTGGTAGCTGCCCGGCAGGCGCTGGCAGGTGAAGGTGTGCCGGCTGCCGTCGCGGCCGTACAGGCGGTTGTGCACCTCGGATTCGTCGCCGTGGCCGCCGGTGATCAGCAGGTTGCGGATGTACGGCAGCAGCTTCTCGGCGCATTCCTCGGCGCTGCCTTCGGGCAGCTCGGCGAGGATGCGCGCCTCCGGCAGGTTCGGCGTGGCGATGGCGGCTACCGGGAACAGCCGCTCGCGGATCGCGTAGCCGACTTCGTCCTTGCCCAGGGCGCCGCCGCCGCCGGCGCGCAGCACCGGGTCGCAGACCAGCGGCACGCCGGGCAGCGACTGCATGATCTCGACCACGGTGTCGACCATCTCCACCGAGCCGAGCATGCCCAGCTTGACCGCGGCCACCGGCAGGTCGGCGATCACGGCGTTGGCCTGGGCCAGCACCCACTCGCGGTCGAGCACGCGGAAGTCGGAAACGTTGACGGTGTCCTGAACGGTCAGCGCGGTGACGGCGGGCGCCGCATGGCAGCCTTGGGCGATCAGGGCTTCGATGTCGGCCTGCAGGCCGGCGCCGCCACTGGGGTCGTGGCCGGACAGGCAGAGCACTACGGGACGGGAGGTTGGCGTTTTCATGGCGCGGGAGCTTACCACTAAACCCGGCAGGCGTCGTTTGCCCCGACCCCCGGCCCGGCGCTGCTTGATCGTCATGCCGGCGTGCTAAAGTTGGCCGATTCGAAAATCACGCCCACAGGGCGCGCCGATCGCGGGGGATGGGGCCCCTGGGCGCCGTCCGGAGGGGCACTGCGGGGTAGCATGCAGCGCTGGCTGATCCTCTTCCTTCTCCTTCTTTCGCCGCTGGCCGGCGCGGTCAGCTTCGACGAGCACACCAGCCGCCTGCCGCTGGGCCACTCGATCGACGTCTTCGAGGACGTGCGCGGCACCGCCGACATCGCCGACATCACCTCCGCGGCCCTGGCCGACAGCTTCCGCCGCCACGACCGCGACGTGCTCAACGCCGGCTACTCGCGCTCGGTGTTCTGGATCCGCCTGGACCTGGACTACCGCCCGCAGGAGTCCCAGGACCCGGCGCCCTGGCTGCTGGAACTGGCCTACCCGCCGCTGGACCGCCTGGACCTCTACCTGCCCGGCGCCGACGGCAAGTACCAGCTGGCCCAGCGCACCGGCGACACCCTGCCGTTCGCCAGCCGGCCGATCAGCCTGACCAACTACCTGTTCGACCTCAAGCTTGCGCCCGGCAAGCCGCTGCGGGTGTACCTGCGCCTGGAGAGCCAGGGCTCGATCCAGGCGCCGCTGACGCTCTGGTCGCCCAAGGCCTACATGGAAAACCTGCCGGGCAACGTCTACGTGCTCGGCATCATCTACGGCGTGCTGCTGGTGATGCTGGTGTACAACCTGTTCATCTTCGTCAGCGTGCGCGACACCAGCTACCTCTATTACATCCTCTACATCGCCTCCTTCGGCCTCTACCAGGTCTCGGTCAACGGCGCCGGCATCGAGTACTTCTGGCCCAACAGCCCCTGGTGGGCCAACGCCGCCACGCCCTTCCTGATCGGCTCCGCCAGCCTGTTCGGCTGCCAGTTCGCGCGCAGCTTCCTGCACACCCGCGAACACAGCCCGTGGGTCGACCGCACCCTGCTGGCGCTGATGGCCGTGGGCGCGCTGGTGATGCTGCTGGCGTTCTCGGCCAGCTATGCGCTGTCGCTGCGCCTGGCCACCTACCTGGCGCTGGCCTTCGTGGTGGTGATCTTCAGCGCCGGCATCCTCGCCTGGCTGCGCGGCATGCGCGTGGCGCGCTACTTCATCTTCGCCTGGACCGCCTTCCTCCTCGGCGGGACCATCAACACTCTGATGGTGCTGGGCTTGCTGCCCAACGTGTTCTTCACCATGTACTCCGGGCAGATCGGCTCGGCGCTGGAGGTGGGCCTGCTGTCCCTGGCCCTGGCCGACCGCATCAACGCCATGAAGGAAGAGCGCACGCGCATCCTCCAGGAATCCAGTCGCAAGCTGGAGCAGCTCAACCTCGAGCTGGCCAACAGCAACCGCCTGAAGGACGAGTTCCTGGCCACCGTCACCCACGAGCTGCGCACGCCCATGAGCGGGGTGATCGGCTCGCTGGAGCTGATGCAGACGGTGCCCATGGACGTGGAGCTGGCGCAGTACCAGAAGACCGCCACCGGCTCGGCGCGCGACATGATGCGCATGGTCAACGACATCCTCGCGCTGATTGAACTGCAGGCCGGCAAGCTCTACCCGCGGCGCGAGCCCTTCAGCCTGCGCGGCCTGTTCGACAGCCTGCGCGCCCAGTATGCGCCGCGCGCCGAGGCCAAGGGCCTGCGCTTCGACCTGCAGCTGGACGAGAACCTGCCCGACACCCTGGAAGGCGACGCCGGCAAGCTGGCCCAGACCCTCGGCTACCTGCTGGACAACGCCATCAAGTTCACCCACCAGGGCGGCGTGAGCCTGCGCGTGGACGGCCAGCGGCAGAGCGACGGCGTCGCCCTGCGGGTGACGGTGCAGGACTCCGGCATCGGCTTCGAGACGCCGGCCGACGATGCGCTGTACCAGCGCTTCCACCAGCTCGACGGCTCGCTGACCCGCGAGTACGGCGGCCTGGGCATCGGCCTGGCGCTGTGCCGCCAGCTCACCGAGCTGCTCGGCGGGCAGCTGCAGCACCATTCCAGCCCCGGGCGCGGCAGCCGCTTCGTCCTCGAACTGAACCTCGGCCAGCCGGCGCAGAGCTTCAGCGTGCCGCCACGCCGCGCCGGCGGCCAGGCCCTGCGCCGTCCGGAACAGTGCACGGTGCTGGTGGTGGAGGACAACGCCATCAACCAACTGGTGATCCGCGGCATGCTGCTCAAGCTGGGCTACCGGGTGCGCACCGCCGACAACGGCTCGGAAGCCATCGACCTGCTGCGCCGCGAAGGCGTCGACGCCGTGCTGCTGGACTGCCAGATGCCGATCATGGACGGCTTCGCCACCTGCCGGGCGATCCGCGCGCTGCCCCAGGGCGGCGAGCTGCCGGTGCTGGCCATCACCGCCCACAGCCACAGCGGCGACCGCGAGCGCTGCCTGGCGGCGGGGATGAGCGACTACCTGGCCAAGCCGGTGAAGTTCGAGGAGCTGCAGACCCTGCTGCACGACTGGCTGCTGTGCCAGCCGGCGCTGCCCAGCCACGCCTGATCCGCCGCGCCCGTTGCGTCACGCGGCGCGCTCCGCTGGCCGGAACGCCCGCACCGCTGGCGCAATTCCCCCTATGGCCAAGTCCTGAACCGTGATTCACTGCTTGAAACAGTGAATCCGGATTCAGAGCATGGTCTACCGTCTCACCGAAGCCCGCCTGCAGAAAGATGTGGAGCTGCGCGAACGCATCCTCCAACTGGCCCTGGCGCGGGTCGCCGAGGGCGGCTTCGCGGCGCTGACCATGCAGGGCCTGGCCGAAGAGGCGGGCATCGCCACCGGCAGCCTGTACCGGCATTTCCGCGGCAAGGGCGAACTGGCCGCCGAAGTCTTCGCCCGCGCCAGCCAACGTGAGGTGGACGCCCTGGCCGTCGTCCTGCGCGGCCCAGGCGGGCCCGCCGGGCGCCTGGCCCGTGGCCTGCGCCAGTTCGCCCGGCGCGCCTGGGAGAGCCGGCGCCTGGCCTTCGCCCTGATCGCCGAACCGGTCGACCCCGAGGTGGACGAGCAGCGCCTGCTCTACCGCGAGGCCTACGCCGAACTGTTCATCGAACTGCTGGAAGAGGGCGCGCGCAGCGGCCACTTCCACTGCGGCCCCACGCCGCTGATCGCCGCCTGCCTGGTGGGGGCGATCGCCGAATCCCTGGTCGGCCCGCTGTCGCCGCCGGCCCGTGCCGCCCGCGATGCCGGGCAACCCAGCCCTGGCCTGGAGCAAGTCAGCCAGGCCCTCGTCGATTTCTGCCTGCGCGCCGTCGGCGCGCCCCAGCCGGAGGAACAGCGATGAACCTGCACCAGTACGCCGAGACCCACGAAGTGACCAACCAGGTGCCGCCGCTGGACGGCGCCAACCTCTACCGCATCGACCTGCCCTTGCAGGAATGGGTGCGCCGCTACGACGGCGGCTGGGCCGAGCAGCGCCTGGGAGCCTACGGCGCTTTGGCCGGCGGGCCGCTGATGGCCGCCGGCTTCCTGGCCAACGAGAACAAGCCGGTGTTCAAGAGCCACGACCGCTACGGCCACCGCATCGACCTGGTGGAGTTCCACCCGGCCTACCACGAGCTGATGCGCACGGCCATCGAGCACGGCATCCCGTCCATGCCCTGGACCGACCCGCGCGCCGGCGCCCACGTCGCCCGCGCCGGTCTGAGCTACCTGCACAGCCAGGCCGAGGCCGGCACCGGCTGCCCGCTGACCATGACCTTCGCCAGCGTCCCGGCGATCCGCCTGCAGCCGGACATCGCCGAGAAATGGCTGCCGAAGATCCTCGCCAACGAATACGACCCGCGCAACCTGCCGATCGAGCAGAAGGCCGGCGCCACCATCGGCATGGCCATGACCGAGAAGCAGGGCGGCACCGACGTGCGCGCCAACACCACCCGCGCCTACCCGGTGGGCATCCCCGGCCCGGGGCAGGCCTACGAGCTGGTCGGGCACAAGTGGTTCTGCTCGGCGCCGATGTGCGACGCCTTCCTCACCCTGGCCTACACCGACAAGGGCCTGACCTGCTTCCTGCTGCCGCGCCACCGCCCGGACGGCACGCGCAACGAGTTCTACGTGCAGCGCCTGAAGAACAAGCTGGGCAACTGGTCCAACGCCTCCAGCGAGGTGGAGTACCGCGGCGCCCTGGCCTGGATGGTGGGCGAGGAGGGCCGCGGCGTGCCGACCATCATCGAAATGGTGGCCATGACCCGCTTCGACTGCATGGTCGGCTCCAGCGCGCTGATGCGCCAGGCGCTGACCCAGGCCGCGCACCACTGCGCCTACCGCCAGGTCGGCGGCCGGGTGCTGGCCGAACAGCCGCTGATGCAGAACGTGCTGGCCGACCTGGCCCTGGAAAGCGAGGCCGCGCTGGCCCTGACCATGCGCATGGGCCGCGCCCTGGACCACCTGCACGACGAGCAGGAAGACAAGTTCGCCCGCCTGGTCACCGCCGTGGGCAAGTACTGGATCTGCAAACGCGCCCCGGCGATGATCAACGAAGCCGCCGAATGCCTGGGCGGCGCCGGCTACGTCGAAGACACCATCCTCCCGCGCCTGTACCGCGAGGCCCCGGTGAACTCCACCTGGGAAGGCTCGGGCAACGTCCAGTGCCTGGACGTGCTGCGCGCCCTGTCCAAGGAGCCGGGCGTGCTCGACGCGCTGTTCCACGAACTCGGCGACGGCCACGGCGACGCCCGCCTGGCGTCCTTCATCGGCAACCTCAAGGCCTCCTTCGCCGACACCGCCGACATCCAGTTCCGCGCCCGCCAGCTCACCGAGGACGTGGCCGTGGCCCTGCAGGCCAAGCTGCTGCTGGAAGCCGGCAACGCCACCGTCTCCGACGCCTTCATCGGCAGCCGCCTGGGCGGCGGTGGCCGCGTCTACGGCACCCTGCCGCGCGGCACGGACGTCGAGGCGCTGGTGGCGCGGGCCACGCCGCATCTGGCCTGATGCCGCTGGCCGGGAGCCGCGAGGTTCCCGGCCTAGCCCAGCAGGCGCCGACTCAGCAGGTGTTGCAGGTCGCGGCGGCCGTCCACTACCAGATAGACGTGAATGTCCCGTTCACGCTGGCGATAGATGATGCGGTAGGGCTTGAAGAACAGCTGGCGGTATTCGCGGATGCCCAGGCTCAGCAGTTCCTTGGGGAAATTTCCGCGCTCCGGTGAGTGACTCAGCTCGCCGATGCATTCCAGCAGCATGCTCAGGACATGAACCGCATGTTGCGGCCCGTCGAATTCGGCAACGTAGTCGTGGATGGACTTCAAATCGCGTTCGGCGCCCTGCGTGATGAACACGCGATAGGGCGATTCTGCCCCCATCAGGCGTCCCCGCGCAGGCGTTTCGCCACTTCGTCCAGGGCAGCGAATCGGCCTTCCTCGATTTCCTGGTTGCCCAGTGCCAGTAGTTTCAGCAGGGCCAGGGTCTCCTGGGTTTCCTCATAGCTGCGGACGTCCTGAATCACCGCCTTGGCTTCGCCGTTCTGGGTGATGATGAGCGGCTCCTGCTGCTCGCCGAGCTGCTTGAGCACCTCTGCCGCATTGGCCTTGAGGTAACTGATGGGTTTGACCTGGGAGGAGTAGCGCATGGTGGCGGCACCTGGAAGAGTTAAGGACTGAATATAGTCTTTTAATGGTTGCCCGCACAGTGGGAGTCCTCCCGGCTGGATGGGGAACCAAGGACATGATTCAGTCATCCCCTTCCTGCAAATAAGCAGGCAAGATGGAGCTGATCGCTCAGACAGGAAGCCCACCATGAATGCCGAGCTCGGCGACGCTTTCGTCGTCGCCCATACCGCAGAAGAAGCGGTCGACCGCCTTGCCGCCTTGCACCAGCGCGCCACCGGGGCGCTCAGCCAGGCTCTGCGGCGCTACCTGAAGACCCGCGAGCAGCCGGGCGCCGAGGAGCGCGCGCTGTTCCGCTATCCGCAGCTTCGCCTGACCTACCTGTGCCAGGGCGAGGTGCCCTCGACCACCCGCGCCTACGCCAAGGTGCAGACGCCCGGCACCTATGCCGTGACCATCACCCACCCCGCGGCCTTCCGCAAATACCTGCTGGAGCAGTTGCGCCCGCTGATGGAAGACTTCACCGTGCGCATCGAGGTCGGCCCCAGCGAGCAGAACATTCCCTATCCCTACGTGGTGGAGCAGGGCGACGAGCTGGCCGGCTCGGGCGTGACCGCCGCCGAGCTGGCGCGGGTGTTCCCCAGCACCGATCTGTCGGCCACTTCCGACGGCATCGCCGACGGCCTGTACCAGTGGGAAGGCGCCGACCCCATGCCGCTGGCGCTGTTCGACGCGGCGCGCACCGACTTCTCGCTGCGCCGCCTGGTGCACTACACCGGCAGCGACTGGCGCTGCGTGCAGCCGTGGATCCTGCTGACCAACTACCACCGCTACGTCGACCAGTTCATCCACATGGGCCTGGAGCGCCTGCACGAGGACCCGCGCTTCGTGCGCATGGTGCTGCCGGGCAACGTGGTGATCGAGCGCGACATGGATCGGGGCGAAGCCAATGCCATCATCGCCGGCGTCGAGTGGCACCGCTTCCAGATGCCGGCCTACCACCTGATCGCCAGCGACGGCGACGGCGTCACCCTGATCAACATCGGCGTCGGCCCGTCCAACGCCAAGAACATCACCGACCACCTGGCCGTGCTGCGCCCGCACTGCTGGCTGATGATCGGCCACTGCGGCGGCCTGCGGCAGTCGCAGACCATCGGCGACTACGTGCTGGCCCACGCCTACATGCGCCGCGACGGCATCCTCGACCGGGTGCTGCCGCCGCACATCCCGATCCCGGCGCTGGCCGAGGTGCAGGTGGCGCTGCAGGAGGCCGCGGCGCTGGTTACCGGCGAACGCGGCGAGCAGCTCAAGCGGCGCCTGCGCACCGGCACCGTGCTGACCTACGACGACCGCAACTGGGAGCTGCACTGGGCCCAGGAGCGCCCGCTGATCAACCTGGCGCGGGCCGTGGCGGTGGACATGGAGAGCGGCACCATCGCCGCCCAGGGCTACCGCCTGCGGGTGCCCTACGGCACGCTGCTGTGCGTGTCGGACAAGCCGCTGCACAGCGAGATCAAGCTGCCCGGCGCCGCCAGCGCCTTCTACCAGCGCGCGGTGAGCCAGCACCTGGCGATCGGCATCGCCGCCGTCGACCTGCTGCGCACCCAGCTCAACTCGCTGCACTCGCGCAAGCTGCGCAGTTTCGACGAGCCGCCGTTCCGTTGATCCGGCGCATGGCCACGGCCCTTTCCCGCCCGCGCGGGGAGGGCCCGTGGCAGGATGGCGCAAAGGCCGCAACCGGAGGACGCCATGGCTGAACCCCTGCAACCGACCCGCGCCGAGCGCGCTGCGCGGGTACTGTCGCTGCTCGACCTGACCTCGCTGAACGCCGACGACGACATGCCGCGCATCGTCCAGCTCTGCCGCCGGGCGTTGACGCCCTATGGCGAGGTGGCTGCGGTGTGCGTCTATCCGCGTTTCGTGCATGTGGCGCGGCGCACGCTCAATGGCTTTGGTGCGCGGGCGGTGAAGGTCGCCAGTGTGTGCAACTTTCCCGCCGGGGATGCGCCTTTGGCCGAGGTGGTGGAGGAAGTGCGGCGCACCCTTGCCGAGGGTGCTGATGAGATTGACCTGGTCTATCCGTGGAAGGCGCTCAAGGCTGGGCGGGCCGATGGTGCGGTGGAACTGATCCGGGCCTGCAAGGCGCTGTGCGGGCCCTACCATCGGCTCAAGGTGATCGTCGAAAGCGGCGAGTTGGGTGAACCCGAGTTGATTCGCACGGCCTGTCGCGAAGCTATTGCCGGTGGCGCCGATTTTCTCAAGACCAGTACTGGCAAGGTGGCGGTGAATGCCACGCCGGAGGCTGTGTGGGTGATGCTGGAATGCATCGTGGAGGCGGGCGGCAAGGTGGGCTTCAAGGCGGCTGGTGGTATTCGTAGCCTGGACGATGCTGAGGTCTACTTGGCTATTGCGGAGGAGATGCTTGGGGATGACTGGATCACGTCCGAGCATCTGCGCTTTGGGGCTTCGGGGTTGCTCGATGAGCTGTTGCGCGAAATGGAGGCGTGACTTGTGTAGGAGCGAGCTTGCTCGCGAACGGTGCCTCTCGGCGATGCCGGGTGTTTATCCCGAAGAGCACCCTCTCCCCAGCCCTCTCCCTGAAGGGAGAGGGAGCTGTTCGGCGTGCGCCGGTGCTTTAGCTCTCCCTGATGCCTCGCATAGCGCCTGATCTCTCCATGAGGCACGTTCTCAACGTTGGCACGGACTAGCCCCCTCTCCCTTCAGGGAGAGGGTTGGGGAGAGGGGCGGCGTTCAGGTCGGCACCAATGGTTCCGGGAGACTCCCCTCGCGAACAAGCATTAGGCCCCTTCACCCACCCATCCGCCCCACCAACCACTGCTCCCCCGGCTTTGGCGCACGAAACGCCTGGCTTTCCACGCCCTGTTCGTCCAGCGCCCGGGCCAGGTCGTGGACGGGGGCGAACTGGCCTTCGTCGCTGAGGCGGAAGGTGCCGAAGTGGATGGCCATGCTGCACTGCGATTCCAGCGTGCGGTGGGCCTGCACGGCGTCGTCCGGGTTCATGTGGTGGTGGCGCATGAACCAGCGCGGTTCGTAGGCGCCGATGGGCAGCGCGGCGAAGCGCATCGGCCCGAAGCGTTCGCGGATCAGCGCGAATTCCGGGCCCAGGCCGGTGTCGCCGGGGAACAGCACGGGGCCGTCCGCCGATTTCAGCACGAAGCCCAGCCACAGGGTGCGGTTGGTGTCGTAGCGCGAGCGCGCCGACCAGTGCTGCGCCGGCACGCCGGTGAGCAGCATGCCCTCGTGCAGCGGCAGGCTCTGCCACCAGTCCAGCTCGTGCACGTCGACGAAGCCGCAGGCGCGGATCAGCTCGGCGTTGCCCAGGCCGGTCACCACCTTCGCTTGCGGGAAGCGCCGGGCCAGTTCGCCCAGGCTGCCGACGTCCAGGTGGTCGTAGTGGTTGTGGCTGACCAGGATCAGGTTGATCGGCGGCAGTTCGTCCAGGGCCAGGCCCGGTGGGTGGTGGCGCTTGGGGCCGACGAAGCTGAAGGGGCTGGTGCGCTCGCACCACAGCGGGTCGGTGAGGATGTTCAGGCCGCGGTGCTGGATCAGCAGGGTGGCGTGGTTGATGTAGGTGACGCGCAGTTCCTCGCCGCTGACCTGCGCCGGGGTTTCCGGACGGCGTTCGGCGCCGGGCTGTTCGATCCAGGCCAGTTGCCTGTCGCGCTCCAGCTGCCACTTGAGGAATTCACGGAAGCCGTGGTGCGGCTTGGCGTCCAGGTTGCGGAAGCGCAGGCCGTCGAAGTTCGTGCTTTGCGGACCGCTGTAGCCGCCGCCGAGGCGGCCGGCGAGGTTGAGCAGGGTGATCAGCCAGGGGGAGCGACGGGCCTTGGGCATGGTGGAATGCTCTGCGTGCTCTTGCGGGGGAACGGTGGCACAACCTAGCATGCCGGCCCATCCTTGTGCTCCGCCGACTCGTTGCCGTTTCTTGCCCATGCCCCGTCCGCCTCGTCCCACCTCCCGCCGTCCCGCTCCCCGCCGTGTCGCCAAGGCGCCGCCGGCGCAGCCGCGGCTGATCCTGCTGAACAAGCCGTTCGACGTACTGACGCAGTTCAGCGATGGCGAGGGCAGGGCGACGCTCAAGGACTACGTGCCGGTGCCCGGCGTCTATCCCGCCGGGCGCCTGGACCGCGACAGCGAGGGTCTGCTGCTGCTGACCAACGATGGCCGCCTGCAGGCGCGCATCGCCGACCCCAAGCACAAGCTGCCGAAAACCTACTGGGTACAGGTGGAGGGCGAGCCGGACGAGGCGCAGTTGCAGCGCCTGCGCGAGGGCGTGCAGCTCAACGATGGCCCGACATTGCCGGCCGAGGCGCGGCGCATCGACGAGCCGCAATTGTGGGAGCGGGTGCCGCCGGTGCGTTTCCGCAAGTCGGTGCCCACTGCCTGGCTGGAGCTGGTGATCCGCGAGGGACGCAACCGCCAGGTGCGGCGTATGACGGCGGCCGTCGGCCTGCCGACCCTGCGCCTGGTGCGGGTGCGCATCGGCCCCTGGGGCCTGGACGGGCTGCAGCCGGGGGAGTGGCGCGAGGTGCAGCCCTAGGGCTGGATCAGAAACCGCCTTCCAGGCCGGCGACCACGAAGGATTTGACCAGGAAGCCGAAGACGCCGAGGCCGAGGGCGAAGAACAGCACCATGGTGCCCATGCGTCCGGCCTTGGACTTCTTGGCCAGGTCCCAGACGATGAAGGCCATGAACAGGACCAGGGCGCTGACCAGCCCGTACATCATCCAGTCTTCGAAACTCTCGTTCATTGCTGCTCCTGCCCGGCGCGGGCGCTTGAGTGGGGGCCGGAAGGTCCGGCGGTCGCGAGGACGGGCGGCATTATAAGGGCTTGGTCGCCGGTTGATCAGCGCTGTGCAGAAAGTGAGCAGAATTTCCCGCGCGGGGCCGGCGACGGCCGAAGAAGTCCCGCCGCAGCGGCCCCGGCGGGAAATAGTCGAGCGCCGGGCGGCGCTGGCAGGACGCGGGGTGCGCGGATTTGTCGCAGCGGACGCCCTTCGTAGGAGCGAGCCGTGCCCGCCTGGACGGTAGGAGCAACTGTCTTGCCGGCTGTGCCAAGGCGCGCCTCAACGGATGGGGTGAGCCTTGGCGAAACCCATGCGGTCGTGGTGATGGGTATCGCTTCGCTCAACGCCATCCTACGGGTCTTGTGTTTGCCGGAGGTATCGGCGCGGATCGCGGATGAGATCCGCGGCCCCAGCCGCGCCGGTCCCCTGTAGGAGCGGGCCCTGCCCGCGATTCGCGCGCAGGGCGCGCTCCTACATTTGCCGGGTCAGCTGCGCAGGTGCTCCAGCGGCAGTTCGGTGCTGGCCATGATGTTGCGCAGCACGAAGCTCGACCGCACGCTGGTCACGCCTTCGATGCGCGTCAGGGTGCCGAGCAGGAAGTGCTGGTAGTGCTCCATGTCCGGCACCATCACCTTCAGCTGGTAGTCCGCGTCCATCCCGGTGACCAGGCTGCATTCCAGCACCTCCGGGCACTGGGCGATGATCGACTGGAAGTGCTCGAAGCGCTCCGGGGTGTGCCTGTCCATGCCGATCAGGACGAAGGCGGTGAGGCTCAGGCCGAGCTTCTTGCTGTCCAGCAGGGCGACCTGGCGCAGGATGTAGCCGTCGTCTTCCAGTTGCTTGACGCGTCGCGAACAGGGCGAGGGCGACAGGCCGATGCGTTCGGCCAGCTCCTGGTTGGAGATACGCGCGTCGCGCTGCAATTCGGCGAGGATTCGCAGGTCGTAGCGGTCCAGTTTGTTCATTGTGGCCTCGAAAATTTATCGGCTTGCATGTTTTTATACATTCTTGGTGATTTATTGCGCAATGGGTAGTTCGATGCGCAATCTTCGCAATCCGCTGCCGCTTCGCTCCCCGTAACATGGCTCCAGAAATCACGGCCCGGACCCATACGTCCACGGCGATCCGCCCAATCAGGCGCATCGCGGCCTGCCGACCCGATCGGGTCGCCCAGGCCACCGGGCTACGCACCGCCCAGAAGGTGGAGCGAGGTGAGCCGGCGCCAGAAGCGACGAGCCAGGACGAATTCCCCGAGGGGAGGTCACTGACCTCCCTTTTTTCTTGCCTGCGATTTGCCCGCCGACCTTTACCTTGACTTTACCCTGGCCCCGGGGATGCGCGGTCTGCGCGGTTGTCTATCTGTCATGCAAACGAGCGAGGTCGGCCGGCAGGCCGCTGCGAGGCATTCATGAAGTCGAGCATCTGGCGTCTGGCATCCGTTGGGTTGCTGTCACTGGCCATCGCCGGCCAGGTCTTCGCCGAAGGCCAGGGGCCCGGGCAGGACGGCCATGGCGGACAGGGTGGGCATGGTGGCGGCAATGGGGGCGGCCAGTGGCAAGGTCGTCCGCAAGGCAATCAGGGTGGCCAGTGGCAGGGCCGACCGCAAGGTAACCAGGGCGGCCAATGGCAGGGCCGTCCGCAAGGCAACCAGGGTGGCCAGTGGCAGGGCCGACCGCAAGGCAACCAGGGCGGCCAGTGGCAAGGTCGACCGCAAGGCAACCAGGGTGGCCAGTGGCAGGGCCGTCCGCAAGGCAACCAGGGTGGACAGTGGCAGGGCCGTCCGCAAGGCAATCAGGGCGGCCAGTGGCAAGGCCGACCCCAGGCCAATCAGGGCCAAGGCCGACCCCAGAACAACTGGAACGGCCAATGGCAGGGTCGCCCTTCCGCCGGTCATGACGACCACGGCCCCGGCCGGCCTTCCGGCGGAGGCAGCTCCTGGCAGGGCCGTCCGCCGTCCGCGCCCGGCAATGCCTGGCATGGCCGCCC
Source organism: Pseudomonas sp. M1 (assembly GCF_022760135.1). NCBI lineage: Bacteria > Pseudomonadati > Pseudomonadota > Gammaproteobacteria > Pseudomonadales > Pseudomonadaceae > Pseudomonas > Pseudomonas sp. M1. The sequence goes on along the minus strand of NZ_CP094343.1, from coordinate 5,927,217 downwards.
GGGCGGCAACTGGGGGCCGCATCCGTCGAACTGGCGGCCGGGCTATGTGGTGGACCGCGTGCCTTCGGGCTACTACCGGGTGCCCTGGCGCGGCAGCGACTATTTCTTCAACGACGGCTACTGGTACCGCCCCCATGGCGCGCGCTACGTGGTGGTGGCGCCGCCCTACGGCGTGCGGGTGCGCTACCTGCCGTCCTACGCCGAGCAGCTGTGGTTCGGCAGCATGCTGTACTTCCTCGCTGCCGGCACCTACTACCTGTTCGACAATTCCTCGCAGACCTACGAGGTGGTGCCGCCCCCGCCGCAGGTGGCGCAGGCCCCGCTGCCGACGGGCAATCCCTACGACGTGATCGCCTACCCGATGTACGGGCAGAGCCCGCAGCAGCAGGCCCAGGACCATTACGAGTGCCACACCTGGGCGGTCGGGCAGAGCGGCTTCGACCCGGCCATGGCCGGCTACGCGCCGTCGCAGCAGGCCGTGGATACCTACCGCGGCGCGCTGGGCAGTTGCCTGCAGGGGCGCGGCTACAGCATCAACTGATGGTTTCCCGGCCCACCACTTCCAGTGGGTCGGCATGCACCAGCACCTCGGCCCGGGGGAACTCGGCGCGGATCGCCAGCACGGCCTGGTCGCACAGGGTGTGGGCCTGGGACAGGCGCATGTCGCCGGGCAGCTCCAGGTGCAGCTGGACGAACCAGCGATCGCCGGAAATCCGTGTGCGCAGGTCGTGGGCGCCGACCACTCCGGGCACCTGGCGCACCAGTTCGAGCATGCGCTCGCTGACGTCCGCCGGCAGTTCCTCGTCCATCAGCACCGCCACCGACTCTCGGGCGATGCGCACGGCGCTCCAGAGGATGTAGGCGGCGATGCCCAGGCCGAAGACCGCATCCATCCGCGGGAAGCCGTAGTGCGCCAGCAACAGGGCAACCAGGATGCTGCCGTTGAGCAGCAGGTCGGAGCGGTAGTGCAGCGAGTCGGCCTGCACCGCCAGCGAACCGGTGTGCTTGATGACGTAGCGCTGCACGCCCAGCAGCGCGGCGGTCAGCGCCAGCGACAGCAGCATCACCAGGATCCCCCAGCCGGTGGCGCCCAGCGGTTCGGGGTGCTGCAGGCGGTCCAGCGCCTGGGAGCCGATGAGCACCGCGCTGACCGAGATGAACAGCGCCTGGCCCATGCCCGACAGCGACTCCGCCTTGCCGTGGCCGTAGCGGTGGTCGTCGTCCGCCGGGCGCAGCGAATAGCGCACCGCCAGCAGGTTGAGCAGCGAGGCAGCGCCGTCGAGCAGGGAGTCGGTCAGGCCGGCCAGCAGGCTCACCGAGCCGCTGTGCCACCAGGCCAGGGCCTTGGCCACCACCAGGGTGACGGCCGCCGCCAGCGAGGCGCTGGTGGCCAGGTGCAGCAGGCGGGCGCGTCGGTTGTCCAAGTTCAGCGGGTGTCCTGGCGTTGCGGCAGGAAATAGATGTAGTCGAGCAGCGGCGCCGGCTGGCCGAGGGCGGTGAGCGCGGCGCTCATCTGCCCGCGGTGGTGGGTGCCGTGGTTGACCAGGTGCTGGACGATGTCGGCCAGGCTCTGGCGGTGGTCCTGGCCGGCCATGTTGCGGTATTCCAGCAGCTTGCCGAGGTCGCGCTCGTCCTGCCGGGCCAGCCACTGTTTCCAGCCCTGTACGCCCTCGCGGAGGAAGTCGGCCAGGGCGGTGCGGTCCGGCGCGGCCTCGCTGTCCAGGCGGGTGAACTGCCAGGGCCGGCCCTCGACGCGATCGAGCCAGATGCGGTCGCCCACCGCGAGGTGGTTGAGGGTGCCGTGCAGGCTGCCGAAGAATAGCCCGCGCGGTTCGCGGTAGGCGGCCTCGTCCAGGGGCGCGACGGCCTCGAGGATGCGCTCGTGGGCCCACAGGTGGTAGTCGAGGAGTTTTTCCAGGTGGCGCCCCAGTGCCGCGTGCATGTCAGCCCTCCAGCTTGAGCCCCAGGCTGGCCAGTTGCTGCGGGTTGCCGACGCGCTGGATCAGGCGTGGGTCGTCCAGCGGCAGGGCGCGGCCGGTCTCGCGTTCGATGATTGCCTTGAGTTTAGTCCGGTCCACCTGGCCGTCGGCGCCGACCGCCTCGTGCAGTTTCTCGGGGGCGACGGAGTATTTTTCGTCCGGCAGGTAGATGGCTCCGGTGGCGAAGTCTACGCCGAAGGCGATCAGCCCCGGGATGATGTAGAACAACAGTCCGATGGCATCGAACACGGCGATGGCCGGGTCGATGCGGCCGTCGATCTGGCCGCGGCGGTCGGGGTAGAACAGGGTGCCGCAGGCGGCCAGTTGGCTCAGCAGGGCTGCGCTGAGAACCGCGCAGGAAACTCGGGTGGCAAGACGCATCTAGAACCTCCGGAATAGGCTTCGGGCAACTATATCAATGCGGCGCAGGGGCCTCTATCGTCGGCCGCCGCCCTTGTTGCATAGGACTGCGGCGGGTCGGTCGTGGTTCGCCGTTATAATCGCCGGTTCGTTGTTTCCGCGTGCTTAAGGGTGGATGAAATATAGCCATGAATGCCCTTCCCATCGATGCCATTCTGCCATCTCTGCGCCAGGCCCTGGGCGAGCGCGACGAGGCCGTGCTGGAGGCGCCGCCTGGCGCCGGCAAGACCACCCGGGTGCCGCTGGCGCTGCTCGACGAGCCCTGGCTGGCCGGGCAGGGCATCCTCATGCTCGAACCGCGCCGCCTGGCCGCCCGCGCCGCGGCCGAGCGCCTGGCCGCGGAGCTGGGGGAGAAGGTCGGCGAGACGGTCGGCTACCGCATCCGCCTGGACAGCAGGGTGGGGCCGAAGACGCGCATCGAGGTGGTCACCGAGGGCATCCTCACCCGCCGCCTGCAGGACGACCCGGCGCTGGAAGGCGTGGGCCTGGTGATCTTCGACGAATTTCACGAGCGCAGCCTGGACGCCGACCTGGCTCTAGCGCTGACCTTGAACGGCCGCGAGCTGCTGCGCGACACGCCGCTGAAGGTGCTGGTGATGTCCGCCACCCTGGAGGGCGAGCGGCTGTCCGCCTTGCTCGGCGAGGCGCCGGTGGTGCGCAGCGAGGGGCGCATGTTCCCGGTGGAGCTGCGTTGGGGCCGGCCCTGGCAGGCTGGCGAATTCGTCGAGCCGCGGGTGGTGCAGACGGTGCTCCAGGCCCTGGCCGACGAGCCCGGCAGCCTGCTGGTGTTCCTCCCCGGGCAGGCCGAGATCCGCCGCGTCGCCGAGCAACTGGGCGAGGCCCTGGCCGGCCGCGACGAGGTGCTGCTGTGCCCATTGCACGGTGAGCTGGAACTGTCCGCCCAGCGCGCCGCCATCGAGCCGGTGCCGGCCGGCAAGCGCAAGGTGGTGCTGGCCACCAACATCGCCGAGACCAGCCTGACCATCGACGGCGTGCGCGTGGTGGTCGACGCCGGCCTGGCACGGGTGCCGCGCTTCGACCCGGGCAGCGGCATGACCCGCCTGGAGACCCAGCGCATCTCCCGCGCCTCGGCCACCCAGCGCGCCGGCCGCGCCGGGCGCCTGGAGCCGGGCGTGTGCTACCGGCTGTGGTCGGAGGCGCAGCACGAGCAACTGCCGGCCTACGGCACGGCGGAAATCCTCCAGGCCGACCTCGCCGGCCTGGCCCTGCAACTGGGCCGCTGGGGCGTGGCGCCGGAGGAACTGGCCTGGCTCGACGTGCCGCCGGCCGCGGCCTACGCCCAGGCCCGCGAGCTGCTCGCGCGTCTCGGCGCACTGAACGACAGCGGCGCGCTGAACGCCCACGGCCAGGCCATGGCCGAACTGCCGGCGCACCCGCGCATCGCCCACCTGCTGCTGCGCGGCCAGGCGCTGGGCCTGGGCAGCCTGGCCTGCGACGTCGCCGCCTTGCTGGGCGAACGCGACATCCTGCGCGGCGCTGGCGCCGACCTGCACGAACGCACGGCGCTGCTTGCCGGAGAGTCGGCCGGCAACCGCGCCAGTCGCGGCGCAGTACAACGGGCCAAGCAACTGGCCCGGCAGTTCCGCGGCTACCTGCGCGGCAAGCCGAGCGAAGCGGTGGCCGATCCCGACCACCCGCGCTGGCTGGGCGCGCTGCTGGCCTTCGCCTACCCCGACCGCGTGGCCCGCCAACGTCGCGATGGCGGCGGCGAATACCGCCTGGCCAACGGCCGCGCTGCGCAGTTCGGCGAGCCTGATGCCTTGATGAAGGAGCCCTGGCTGGTGGTCGCCGACCTCGGCAGCCGCCAGGGCCAGCGCGAAGAGCGCATCTACCTGGCCGCCGCTCTGGACGCGGCGCTGTTCGACTCGGTGCTGGCCGAGCAGGTGAGGGTGCACGACGAACTGGACTGGGACGAGCGCGAAGGCGTGCTGCGCGCCGAACGCCAGCGCAAGGTCGGCGAACTGGTGCTCAGCCGCGAGGCGCTGCCCGGCCTCGACGCCGAAGCCCGCAGCCGCGCGCTGCTCGGCCTGGTGCGACGCAAGGGCCTGGAACTGCTGCCCTGGACCCCGGAACTGCGCCAGTGGCAGGCGCGGGTGAATCTGCTGCGCCGCCTCGACCTGGAAAGCAAGGGCGAGAGCGAGTGGCCGGACGTTAGCGATGCGGCCCTGCTGGCCTCCCTGGAGGACTGGCTGCTGCCGTACCTGGGCAAGGTCTCGCGCCTGGCCCACTTCGCCAACCTGGAGCTGCCCGGCATCCTCCACGGCCTGCTGCCCTGGCCGCTGCCGCAACGCCTGGACGAGCTGGCGCCGCGCACCCTGCAGGTGCCGTCCGGCTCGAACATCCGCTTGGACTACAGCGAATTCCCGCCGGTATTGGCGGTGCGCCTGCAGGAGCTGTTCGGCCTGGCCGATACCCCGCGCATCGCCGGCGGCCGCCTGGCGGTGAAACTGCACCTGCTGTCACCGGCGCAGCGCCCGGTGCAGGTAACCCAGGACCTGGCCAACTTCTGGCGCAGCACCTACGCCGAGGTGAAGAAGGACCTCAAGGGCCGCTACCCCAAGCACTACTGGCCGGACGATCCGCTGATCGCCGAACCCACCGCACGGGCCAAGCCGCGCAAGACTTGAAAATGCCGTCTACGGCAAGCCCCGCGAGCGGCTTTTCGGCCGATTCCGAGGCGCTGCGGGCGCAGCGCCGCGGGGGCCGCCTCGTCTACAATAGGCACAAACCATCCTGAGTCCCCCCATGTCCGAAACCGACAGCCGTGCGCTGCAAGACCTGCCGCTGGAGCAGCTGATCGCCTGCCATGAATGCGACCTGCTGATGCGCCGCGAGCCGGTCCCCACGGGCAGCCGCTCGGTCTGCCCGCGCTGCGGCTACGAGCTGGAAATCCACCGGCCGCACATGGTGCGCCGCGCCATGGCGCTGGTGCTCACCGCGCTTTTCCTCTACATCCCGGCCAACTTCCTGCCGATCATGAAGATCGACATCCTCGGCCAGGTCGGTATCGACACCGTCTGGGGCGGGGTGCTTGGCCTGTACGCCTCGGGCATGCACGGAGTGGCCGTGCTGGTGTTCCTGTGCAGCATGGTGATTCCCCTGGCCAAGCTGCTGTGCCAGCTGTTCGTCCTCTGCAGCCTGCGCTTCGACGTGGCGCGCGCGCAGGCCATGCAACTGCTGCGCTGGTACCAGCACCTGCGCGAGTGGGGCATGCTGGAGGTCTACCTGATGGGCATCCTGGTGGCCATCGTCAAGCTGATCGACATGGCCGAACTGCACATCGGCGTGGGCCTGGCCTGCTTCATCGGCCTGCTGCTCAGCCAGATATGGCTGGAGGTGACCATGTCGCGCCACCAGGTGTGGGAATCGCTGGCCGGGGAGTTCGACGATGAGGGCCATTGACGCCGGCATCCTGACCTGCGGCGAATGCCACCAGCTCAACCGCGCCACCGACGAAGAGCCGCAGCACTGTTCGCGCTGTGGCTCGGTGCTGCACGCGCGGCGGCCGAACAGCCTCACCCGCACCTGGGCGCTGCTGATCACCGCGGCCATCCTCTACATCCCGGCGAACCTGCTGCCGATCATGACCGTCAACTTCCTCGGCAGCGGCACCCCGGCGACCATCATGGAAGGGGTGGTGGAGCTGATCCACGCGGACATGATCCCGGTGGCCGCGGTGGTGTTCGTCGCCAGCATCCTGGTGCCGACCTTCAAGCTGGTCGGCATCGCCCTGCTGCTTTATTCGGTGCAGCGCCACCAGCCGATGTCGGCGCGGCAACGCATCCTGATGTACCGCTTCATCGAGTGGATAGGTCGCTGGTCGATGCTCGATATCTTCGTCATCGCCATCCTCGTGACCCTGGTGAACTTCGGCAACCTGGCCAGCATCGAGGCGAACCTCGGTGCAGCCGCCTTCGCCACTGTGGTGGTGCTGACCATGCTGGCGGCAGTGACTTTCGATCCCAGGCTGATCTGGGATAACACGGACGCGGAAAACGACGATGAGTGAACTCCCCACCCCGAAACTGCGCAAGACCACCAACTGGTCGGCGATCTGGATCCTGCCGCTGATCGCCCTGGCCATCGGCGCCTGGCTGGCCTGGCGCGCCTACGACCAGGCCGGGGTGACCATCAACATCCAGTTCGAGAGCGGCGATGGCATCCAGCCGAACAAGACCGAGGTGATCTTCAAGGGCATCGCCGTGGGCAAGGTCGTCGACCTGCACGTGAACAAGCCTACCCTGGGCGTCACCGCGGTGGTCGAGATGCGCAAGGAAAGCATCGAGTACCTGAGCAAGCGCACGCGCTTCTGGCTGGTCAAGCCGCGCGTGTCCCTGGCCGGGGTGACCGGGCTGGAGACACTGGTGTCGGGCAACTACATCGCCGTCGACCCGGTGAAGGGCGAGCTCAACCACGACTTCGTCGCGCTCAAGGAGCCGCCGCCGCTGTCCGACAGCCTGCCCGGCCTGCACCTGATGCTCAAGGCCGAGCGCCTGGGTTCGCTGGAGCAGGGCAGCCCCATCTACTACCGGCAGATCCAGGTCGGCCAGGTGAAGAGCTACCAGCTGGCCGACGACCAGAAGACCATCGAGGTGAAGATCCACATCGAGCCGGCCTACGCCAACCTGGTGCGCAAGCACACGCGCTTCTGGAACGCCAGCGGCATCACCCTGTCCGGCAGCCTCAGCGGCCTGAAGCTGCGCACCGAGTCGCTGGCCAGCATCGCCGCCGGCGGCATCGCCTTCGCCACCCCGGACAGCTACCCGGACAGCCCGCCCACCGACCCGACCAAGCCGTTCCGCCTCTACGAGGACTACGACGCCGCCCAGGCGGGCCTGGCGGTGCGCCTGAAGGTGGACGACGTCAGCGGCCTTTCCGCCGGCAGCACCCCGGTGATGTACAACGGCGTGCAGGTGGGCACGGTGAAGGCCATCGACATGAACAAGGACTTCAACGGCGCCACCGCCACCCTGTCCATGGACCCGCGCACCGAGGAGTTCCTCAACGCCAAGAGCGAGTTCTGGCTGGTCAAGCCGAGCATCTCGCTGGCCGGCATCACCGGGCTGGAGGCGCTGGTGAAGGGCAACTACATCGCCGTGCGCTTCTCCAAGGCGGGCGAACCCACCCGCGAGTTCACCGTGCGCCCGAAGGCGCCGCCGCTGAACCTGGACGCGCCCGGCCTGCACCTGGTGCTGACCAGCGACCGCCTGGGCTCGCTGGAGGTGGGCACGCCCATCCTCTACCGGCAGATGAAGGTCGGCACCGTGCAGAGCTACCAGCTGTCCCGCGATCGCCAGCGGGTGGTGGTGGGCGTGCACATCGAGCCTGAATACGCAGCCCTGGTGAACACCTCGACGCGCTTCTGGAACGTCAGCGGCGTGACATTGAGCGGCGACCTCAACGGCATCAAGTTCAAGAGCGAATCGCTGCAGACGCTGATCAGCGGCGGCATCGCCTTCGACACCCCCGATCCCAAGGCCGCGCCCGTCACCAAGGTGCGCCGCTTCGCCCTCTACGACAGCGAGGACAGCGCCCACGCCAAGGGCCAACTGATCGAGCTGCGCGCCGACTCGGCCGACGGCCTGCGCGAGGGCACGGTGATCCGCTACCGCGGCCTGGACGTGGGCCGCGTGGAACAGGTGGACCTCAGCCGCGACCTCGGCGGCGTGGTGCTCAAGGCGCGCCTGATCAAGGCCCAGGACAGCATCGCCCGCCAGGGCAGCCGCTTCTGGGTGGTCTCGGCGCAGCTCGGCCTGGGCGGCGCGGAGAACCTCGGCACCCTGGTCAGCGGCCCGTACATCGAAGTGCTGCCGGCGGCCAAGCCGGGCCCGGCGCAGAACAGTTTCAACCTGCTGGCGCAGCAGCCCAACCGCCTGCTCGACGCCGACGGCCTGCGCCTGACCCTCAGCGCCGCCCGCCGTGGCTCGCTGAAGCCCGGCGTGCCGGTGACCTACCGCGAGGTGCAGGTGGGCAAGGTGACCTCCTTCGAACTGGGCGAGCAGGGCGACCGGGTGCTGATCCACATCCTCATCGAACCGCGCTACGCGCCCCTGGTGCGCACCGGCAGCCGCTTCTGGAACACCAGCGGGGTGGGCGTGGATGCCGGGCTGTTCAAGGGGGTGAAGGTGCGTACCGAGTCCTTCGAGACCATCCTCGCCGGGGGCGTGGCCTTCGCTACGCCGGACAATGCACAGATGGGCGCTGCGGCGCGGCCGGGGCAGACTTTTGCGTTGTTCGACGAGTACCAGGACGAGTGGCTGCAGTGGGCGCCGAAGATTCCGTTGGGGAAGGCGGTGGGCGAGTAGGGCGTATAACCGTTCGCGGTTATACGCCGCTTATCCGAGGCCAAGCGCCCCGCCGGGAGACCGGCGGGGCGTTTTTGTTTAGGGCGTGCGGGGCTTTTGATTTTCGTAGGAGCGAGCTTGCTCGCGAACAACAGGCGGCTTGGTGTTTGGCTCAAAGAGCACCCTCTCCCCAGCCCTCTCCCTGAAGGGAGAGGGGGCTTGTCCGTGCCGAGAGAAGTGATGGTTTCAGCCGGTAGCTTTCGGTGTTGCCGGCTGACTCAGGAGCACCAGCGTCTGCCCAATGGTCCCCTCTCCCTTCAGGGAGAGGGTTAGGGAGAGGGGGCGGAGTGTCCCATCGCGTCTATGTCACAAGGAGCTTGGTTCGCGAGCAAGCTCGCTCCTACGAAAGCGCTTCCGCCTTCAGCGCCCGCTCCGCGCCGCCCGAGTCGTCAGCAGGTACACCGGCACCCCGGAGATCAGAATCAGCAACGCCGCATACGGCGCCGCCGCCGCATATTCCAGCGTCGACGTATGCACCCACACCGCCGTAGCCAGGGTCGTCAGCCCCGTAGGCCCGAGCACCAGGGTGGCGGTCAGCTCCTTCATGCTGTCGAGGAACACCAGCACGAACCCCGCGCCCATGGCCGGCGAGATGATCGGCAGGGTGATGCGCAGGAAGGCGCGCAGCGGTGTCTGGCCCAGCGTGCGGGCGGCTTCTTCCAGTTGCGGCGAGGCCTTTTCCAGGGCCACGCGGATCGGCGCCTGGGCCAGGGGCAGGAACAGCAGGGCGTAGGCGATCAGCAGCAGCGCGCTGGTCTGGTACAGGTCCGGCACGTAGTGCAGGGCGAAGTACACCAGCGACAGGGCGATCACCAGCCCCGGCAGGGCCTGCAGCAGGTAGGGCAGGCGTTGCGCCCAGCGCGCCAGCGGGCCGGGGTAGCGCACCACCAGGATGCTCACCGGCAGCGCCAGCAGGCAGCCGAGCAGGGCGCCGCCGAAGGACAGCGACAGCGACGACAGCAGCGACTGGCCGATCTCCAGCAGCGGGAAGGCCGCCGAGGCGCCGGTGAGCAGCCAGTAGCCGAGCATGGCCATGGGGATGCCGGTGCCGATCACCACCAGCGCCACCAGCAGCAGTTGCAGCGGCCATTTCCAGGCGTGCAGACGCACCCGCTCGGCCTGCCGCGCGCTGCCCTGGCCGGTGCGCACCAGGCGGCCGCGGCCGCGCATGCGCAGTTCCAGCCACAGCAGCAGGAAGCACAGCGCCAGCAGCACCGAGGAGAGCATGGCCGCGGTGGCGTTGCTGAACTCCAGTTCGAACTCCTGGTAGATCGCCGTGGTGAAGGTCTGGAAGCGCAGGATCGACAGCGCGCCGAACTCCACCAGCATGTGCAGCGCCACCAGCAGGCTGGTGGCGGCCAGGGTCGGGCGCAGCAGCGGCAGGGTCACCCGCCAGAACACCTGGCGCCGCGACACGCCGAGCATGCGCGCGCTTTCCTCCAGCGACGGGTCGAGGTTGCGCAGGGTGGCGGCCAGCGGCAGGTACACCAGAGGGTACTTGGACATGGCCATGACCAGCACCGCGCCGCCCAGGCCTTCGTAGGCCGGGCTCAGCGACACCCAGGTGAAGCTGCTGACGAAGGAGGGGATGGCGAACGGCAGGCACAGCAGCACGTTCCAGTAGCGCCGCCCGGGCAGGTCGCTGCGCTCCACCAGCCAGGCGCAGGCCAGGCCGAGCAGGGCGCTGAGCACGGTGACCAGCACCAGCAGCTTGAGGGTGTTGCCGAACAGGCGGAACACGTAGGGCCGCCAGAGCAGTTCCCAGGCCAGGTGCCAACCCGAGTCCCAGGCCTTGGCCGCGACGTAGAACAGCGGCAGCGCCGCCAGCAAGGCGAGCAGGAGCACCGGCGGCAGCAGCCACAGCGGCGCCTTGCGCCCGTGGCCGCCGCGGGCCTGGACCACGGGCGCGGCGATGGACATCAGTTCAGGCCGACGTCGCGTTCGAGGTCCAGCGCGTCCTTGGCCTCACCCATGTCGGCGGGGCTGAGTTGCGGCGGGTTCAGCTCGGCGAACGGCTTGAGCTGCGGGTCGGCCTGCATGCCCTTGCGCAGCGGGTACTCGGCGGACTGGCTGAGGATGGCCTTCTGGCCCTCTTCGCTGAGCATGAAGGCGACGAACTGCTGGGCCTCCTGCGGGTGCTGGCTGGACTTGAGCACGGCGGCGCCGGAGACGGTGACCAGCGCGCCCGGGTCCTGGTTGCCGAAGAAGTACAGGCGCGAGTTCAGCTCGCCCTTCTCCTTCTTCAGGGTGTACCAGTAGTAGTTGTTGATCAGCGCCATGTCGACCTCGCCGTTCTCCACGGCTTTCATGGCGGTGACGTTGTTGGTGTAGATGGAGCCGAAGGCCTTCAGCCCGGTGAGCCAGTCCTCGGCGGCGTCGCGGCCCTTGAGCTTGATCACCGCGGAAACCTGTTCGAGGAAGGCGCCGCTGGTAGGAACGAAGCCGAAGCGCCCGGACCACTGCGGGTCGGACAGGTCCATCAGGCTCTTGGGCAGGTCCTTCTCGTCGATCTTCTTCGGGTTGTAGGCCAGCACCCGGGCGCGGGCGGTGATGCCCACCCAGTCGCCCTTGCCGCCGGCGTTCTGCGCCTCGACCAGGGCCAGGGTACCGGCGTCCAGAGGGGCCAGCAGGCCGGCGCCGGACAGGCGCATCAGCGGCGGCGATTCCTCGGTGTAGATGACGTCGGCCGGCGAGCGCGCGCCTTCCTCGGTGATCTGGCTGGCCAACTGGCCGTCGCCGCCCTTGCGGATCTTGACCTGGATGCCGGTCTTGTCGGTGAAGGCCTTGGCGATGGCGATGCCGGTGGCGGCGTGCTGGCCGTTGTACAGGGTGAGGGTGACCGGATCGGCAGCGGCGTGCAGAGACAGGCCGCCGAGCAGGCAGGCCAGGACAGCGCCCTTGACGCCGGCGAGCAGACGAACAGACATGGAAACTCCCGTGGTGTCGCCAATGAGAATGCAAGCCATTATATGTAACCTGGCCTTTCCGGCCAAACTCCATAGCCTGCTCATGAATGCCGCCGCCGGCTGCGCGCCGGCGGCGGGGGCGCTCAGGCCGGCTCCGCGGCCTCTTCGGCCGTGGCGGCGGGGTGGTCGACGGCCAGTTCGCGGCGGCGGATGAACTTCCAGTCGGCCTCGTCGATGTAGATGCCGTTGGGGCCGCTGCCGCCTTCCAGGTCGATGGCCACCTGCGCCGAAACCTGCGGCTTGACGCTCGCCAGGATCGGCACGAAGCCCAGCTGCAGGCTGGTTTCCAGCAGCGCGGCCTGGTTGCGTTCGTCGATGTCGGCGGCCTCGTCGAGGTAGTAGGGCAGGCGGATGCGCCCGGCCTGCTCGCGGTCCATCAGGTGCAGCAACAGGTACATGTTGGTCAGCGCCTTGATGGTCATGGTGGTGCCGTTGGAGGCGGCGCCGTCGATGTCGGTGTGGACGATCGGCTGGCCGCCGACCTTGGTGATCTCGAACGCCAGCTCGAACAGGTCCTTCAGGCCCAACTGGTTGTTGTTCGCCGCCACCAGGCGCGACAGGTAGTCCTTGGCTTCCTCGTTCTTCGCATCCTGCTCGGCGCTCTGCGTCAGGTCGAACACCGAGAGGTTCTCGCCTTCCTCGTACTGGCCGGCGCTGTGGATGATCTGGTCGATGTGCTTGAGCGCTTCCTTGTTCGGCGCCAGCACGATGCGGAAGCTCTGCAGGTTCGACACCTGGCGCTTGTTGATCTCGCGGTTGAACAGCGCCAGCTGGTGCTCGAGGTTGTCGTAGTCGCTGCGGATGTTGCGCAGCGTCCGGGCGATGTCGGTCACTGCCGCACGCCGTGCCTTGGCCAGGGTCAGGGCCTCGTCGGTGCGGTGCGCGTAGGCGTTGATCAGCAGTTGCAGGCGGCGCTCGGGGTCGTCCTCGCTGTCGAACTTGGCCACGCCCTTCAGGCGCACCTGGGCGTACAGCGCCTCGATCTGGCCGTCGATGCGCTGCAGTTGCTGCCAGGTGTCCTGGTAGTCGTTGAGCAGCGGCAGCAGGTTGTCCAGGGAGTCGTCCACCGGCTCCATGAACGGCGTGCCGAACGGCAGGTCGGCGGGCAGCAGCTGGCGGCGGCGCAGGGCGTCGTCGAGGGTGCGCTGCTTGGCTTCCAGGTCGGCCAACTGGCGGCCCACCAGTTGCAGCTTGGCGGAGAGCTGCTGGACGCGCTCGGTGAAGGCGTCGGCCGAGCGCTTGAGCTCGTCCTGGGTGGCTTCCAGCTGCGCGAGCTTTTCCAGCTTGGCCGGCTCCTCGGCGCTCAGCGTCTCGCTGCGGCGGAAGTCTTCCAGGGCCTTCTGCGCGTCGAGCACGTCCTGGTACAGCTTGTCGGCCTGGGCCTTGCTGGCGTGGCGGTCGGCGGCCACGGCCTGCTGCGTCCTGAGTTGCTTGAGCTCCTTCTCCAGGCGCTCCTTCTGGTCGCGCAGGGCGGCGCGGTCGGCCAGGGCCTGCAGCGCCGGCGGCTCGATGTGCGACAGGTCGATGCTCAGGCCGGGCACTTCGAAGCGCTCGCCCTTGAAGGCGTCGAGGATCTTCTCGACGCTGCCGACCCACTGGCCGTCCTCGTCCAGGCTCACGCCCTTGTCGCCCAGCGGCAGGCTGAACAGCGCGCCGTTGAACAGGCGCATCAGGCGCTCCACGTCCTGCTGCGAGAATTCCTCGCGCAGGCGCGCATAGCTGTTGTTGTCGGCGTGTTCGAGCTGCTGGCGCACGCTCTTCACGCGCTTCTCCAGGTCGCGCACGCGCTCGTCGAGGTCTTCGCTGGAGAACTGCCGCGAGTGGGCCAGGGCGCCGGCCAGCTCGTCGTGGGCGTCCTTGGCGGCGAGCAGTTGCTGCTCCAGGACCTTGGCGTCCTCGACCAGGGCGAAGCGGTTCTTCAGCACCGCCAGCTCGCCCATCCAGCGCTGGATCTCGCTGATCTCGCGCTCCAGGCGCATCAGCTCGGCGGTGCCGCCGCGCTGTTCGTTCTGCAGGCCGTCCTGCTCGTTGCGGTAGTGCTCGGCCTGGATCACCAGCTCTTCCTTGCGCGCCCCGGCGTAGTCTTCCCAGGTGCCCAGCAGGTTGTCGAGCAGCGGCGAGAGGCGGTGCATCTTGCCGCGCAGGAATTCGCGCTGCTGCACGCCGTTGGCCAGGGCCTCGACCAGCGGGCCGGCGGCGACCAGGGCCTGGTAGTCGCCCTCCATGCGGCGCACGTCGCGGAAGGCTTCCTCGCAGGCGGCGATGTAGTCGACGCTGCCCGAGCGCAGGCTGTGCTCGAAGGCGTCGAGGAACAGCTGCTTGAGCTTGGCCGCGGTGATCTCGCGCATGTGCAGCAGGTTGATGAACAGCGAGCGGAAGGTCTTCAGGCTCTGTTCGCTGGTGGAGCGCAGCGGGATCAGCGTCAGGTCCAGCGGCACCGAGGTGTGGCCGCCGACCAGCAGCCGGCGCAGTTCGTCGGGCTTGAGCTCGTAGGCCTTCAGGCCGGCGCGCTCCAGGCTGGCATACAGCTCGCGCAGGCGCAGGCAGGTGCCGTTCTTCTGGTAGTGCTCAAGGTCCAGCTCGCCCTGGTAGGCGAAGAACTGGTGGCCGAAGCCGCCGCCCGGGCCGCGCCCGCCGCAGCCGATGACGTGGCGGCCGTGGGGCAGTTCCAGCTCGATGAGGATGTAGCTGGTGTCGGTGGCGAAGTAGAACTTGCGCGAGGCTTCCAGGCTGTACTTGCCGAAGCTCATGTCCGACATGCGCGCCAGGATCGGGAACTGCAGCGCGTTGATCGAGGCGGACTTGCCGAGGTTGTTGGCGCCGTACACCGACAACGGCTGCTCCAGGGGGAACACGCCGAGGCTGTAGCCGGCGGTGTTGAGCAGGGCGAAGCGGCGAATGCCGTAGCGTTCCTGGGTCATGCCTGGGCCTCCATGTCGGCTTGTTCTTCGGCGATGGCGCGGGCGAGGGCGTCTTCCTCGCTTTCCGCTTCTTCAACCAGCGGCGCGGCCGGCTCGGCGGGTTCTTCCAGGCTGACGATCGGCTCTTCGTCCTCCTCGGCCAGGGCCGGGGCGACGTAGGCCAGGTCCTTGGCGTGCAGGCTGGCGGCCAGGTCGCGGTCCTGCTGCACCGACAGGCAGACGTCGAGGAAGCGGTGCACAGGCGGCAGGAAGCGGTACACGCCGTTGTCCTCGGCGGCGAAGCCGAGCTGGGTCATCCGGCGCATGACCTTCTCTTCCAGTTCTTCCTGGGTGGTCACCTCGGCCTGCAGGAACAGGTCGCGGTACTTCTCCAGCAGCGGCGGCAGCTCGTCGCGGCCGATGCTGCCGCCGTCGAGCACGGCCAGCGGGTCGCGGCCCTGGTCGGCCAGGTGCTCCACCAGGATGAAGGTGAACAGCGCCAGGCGCTGGGCGGTCTTGTTGACCTGGGCGCCGATCTGCTCGGGGACGAAGTAGTAGAAGCCGCGGGTGTCGCAGACCAGCTCGAAGCCCAGCGAGCGGAACAGCGCGCGGTACTGGTCCTGCTGGTTGGACAGCTGGCTGTATAGCTCGGGGTCGCGGCGGCTGATGTGGAAGCCCTTGAACAGCTCGCGGAAGATGGGCCCGAGCTGGGTCAGTTCGGAAAGATCAATTTGCATGGGGTTCGCTCGCTTTGTCGGCCTTGCCGCTCGGGGCGGCGAGCAGGGCGAAGGAGCACAGGCTGACGCTGTGCTGGGCGGTATCGTAGTCGCGGCGCTCCAGGCGCTCGCGCTGGAAGCGGCCGTCGCGCGACAGGCGCGAGAACCAGTAGAGCAGTTCGTCGGTGGCGCCCTCGGGCTCCTGCTCCAGCAACCAGACCATCAGGTCCGGCAGCGGCAGGGCGGCCTGGCAGCGCTCGAGCATCTCCCGCGCGGTGCGTGGCGCGTTGCGCGGGCCGTCGCCGCCGCGCTTGCCGGTGGCCTTGGGGAAGTGCGCCGGCTTGGGCTCGAAGCGGGCCAGGGCGAAGACGTAGCTTTCCACCTGCGAGGCGCTGCCGAGGAAGGTGCTCTGCGGCCGGGTGAACAGCGGCAGGGAGGCCTGGGGCACGGCGTCGATGCCCTTGCGGCGGATCACCGACAGGGCCAGCGCGGCGCCGCGGGTGATCGCGTTGTGCCGGCGGGCTTCCTCGCGCAGCGGCAGCAGCAGTTCGCGGGCGCGGCGCAGGGTGAGCTGGGCGGTGGTCTGCATCTCCAGGATGCGCGCGTGGGTGCGCAGCAGCTGGTCGTCGTCCACCAGCTGGCCGAGACGCTGCTGTTCGCCCAGCAGGCGCAGCAGCACCTGCTCGACGCGGCGCACGCCCTGCTCGAAGGCGCCGTCGGCGGAGACCAACTGGATCATCGGCTCGACGTACTCGTCCCAGGTCGCCAGGACCTCGGCGTAGCGCTGGCGCAGGGGAATCTGCCGGTCGCTGGTCTTGGCCCGCTCGGCCACGGCGATCAGCGCCTGTTCGTCGTTGGCCAGCTTCTTCAGCACGTCGCGCACGCGCATGTCGAGCAGGCGCAGCTGGCGCGCCAGGTCGTTGCCGTCGCGCACCTCGAAGGCGTCGCGGATGTAGCCGGCCAGGCGCTCCAGGTGGCGCAGGTAGGCCTCGATCTCCAGGCACAGGCCCAGGCGGTGCTCGTGGCGCAGGTAGGCGAGGAAGTCGTGGATCTGGGCGTTGAGCTCGAAGCGGTTGGGGCTCTTGGCCACCGGCACCAGGATGTCCAGGCGGATCCACTGGTCGAGCAGGGCGGTGACGTCCGCCGGGCTGCCTTCGGGCAACTGCGCCGTGAGTTGCAGGCGCAGCTCCGCCAGTGCCAGGGTGCCGCTGTCGAAGCGCTCGCAGAGCGGTTCGAGCAGGGCCCAGTGTTCGGCGAGGGCGCGCAGTACGCGTCGGGGGTCGATCATCGGGTAGCCGCTGTTGACGGGTAAAGGGGGCGATTGTACTGCAAAGGTTCGCCCGCGGCGGAAGGGGTGACGAAACGCGGCAGTTTACGCCGTGCGGGATGTCGCCACGGCTCTGAAAAACGGCGTTAACCCCCTGAAATTCCTGGCATGTTTTCTGCCAGTTGGCTAACAGCCACTAGCCAATTGCTGCCATGACATACGACGCCGCACTCGCCAAGGCCCGCTGGGCCGAACTGGAGCGCCAGGACGACCTGGACTGGGACCTGGACGCCATCACCGACCGCAGCGAGGCCATCGACTTCCTCAGGCGCTTCGAGAACCGCCTGTGCATCTATTCCTCCTACGTGGAGAAGCTCTACAGCAACTACAGCTTCGTGATCCCGGAGAGCCAGGAGGGCGGCATCACCATCCTGCCCAACGAGCAGGCCTGGTTCGACACCTTCCACGACATCCCCGCCGACGCCGTGGAGCCCACCGGCATACACATCCTGCCCGGCGAGACCATGGGCCACAGCGGCCTGTACCTGAAGATCCCCGGCGAGCACCGCCTGGTGGGCTCCGCCGAACTGCCGTTCCAGGACGGCCTGAAGCTGCTGATCCGCCGCTACCGCATGCGCGACGAGCCCTTCCTGCCGGTGCTGGTCAAGGGCGACCTGCGCGAGTACGAGGCGCGCATGCCCTCGCTGCACCTGCACCGGCTGAACAGCGCGAAGCTGCAGGCGCAGTCGCGGCTGAACCTGGAGGCCATAAAAGGCGCCATCGCCGAGCACCTGATCGGGCTGTTCCGCCACGGCTGACGCGGCTGTTACGCCGGTGTGACCTTGGGTAACACGGCGGCCACCTGCCAGCAGGCGATTCTCGACTATGGGTCGGGCCACGATGGCCGGCGACTCCCTATAGTGGCAGACAGGGTTTTTTGCCCCTTGGTCGGCGAACGAGAAAAGAACAAGAGGTGGCCATGGCCAGCAGCCGTATCAGCCTTCCGCGCCCCGCCCGCATTGCGCTGGCGACCGGCGCCTGCCTTGCCTGGATGGCCCTGGCGGCGCGCGCCGACATGGTCGCCCTGGACGACGAGCAGCTGTCCGACGTGCAGGGCGCCGGCATCGGCTTCGTGGTGGACAACGCCATGATCGACGGCAGCAAGGCCACCACCAACATCACCGGGCTGAAGGACCCCAACGGCAAGGACGTCTCCATCGCGGTGCGCAACCTCTACCTGGGCGCCACCGGCAGCAACCACGGCAGCAACCTGCAGCCGGTGACCATCGGCCGCCTGACCTATCCCTTCAAGCTCAATCTGGCCAAGGGCTCGGTGCTCACCACCCAACTCGCCGACGGCCGCGTGGTCAACACCCTGCCCAGCGACGCCGACGTGCTCGAACTGGCCTTCCCGCCGCTGATCGCCAACAACGCCGGGCAGCCCTGCATCAGCGGCTACGCCGGCGCCGGCAGCGGCTGTTCGAGCCGCGCCAGCGAGAAGGTCGACCTGGGCGCGCGCTTCGACTTCACCGTGCCGGTCAGCGGCGGCACCCGCACCGACGTGCTGGCCCTGGACTTCCAGGACCTGGCGATGGACGGCAGCTACCTGCGCCTGTGGGGCTCCAGCGCGCGCAGCCAACTGGTCGGCGAACTGCGCCTGAACCTCTACGCCAAGACCCTCGACATCCTTTCCTGCGCCGCGGGCAACGCCAACTGCGCCAGCGCGGCGGAGAAGGCCGCGCGCAGCGTCTACCTGACCAACGCCTACGCCAGCGTCGCCCTGGGCTACGGCAAGTCCCAGCCGCTGCTGCTGTCGGTGACCGCCGACGGCAACTTCACCTTCGAGCTGCCCATGCTGACCGCGGCCAACGCCGCGGACTTCTACGCCAACGCGCCGCGCACCAGCCTGGTGATCGACAACCTGAACATCGGCGGCACCCGGGCCTCCTACGGCGCGGTGCCGACCGGCGGCGTCAACCTGGGGCGCAGCGAGCTGTCCGGGTTGAGCTTCAACTACCTCAAAGTCACTTCCCACAACCTCTGACGGAGCACGGCACGATGAGCTTTCCACCGCTGCTTCCGCCCCGCCGCCGGCTCCGGGCCGCCGCCGTCGCCCTGCTGGCGATGCTGGCTGGCCCGCTCGCCCAGGCGGAACTGCGCACCCTGCCGGACGACGACCTCGGCCAGGTGGTCGGCCAGGACGGCCTGAGCCTGGGCGTCACGGTCAACATCCAGAAGACCCCCAGCATCACCCGCTGCCCGGGTGGCTGCGGCGCACGGGTGGCGATCCAGCCGGCGGGCAGCGGCAACAACTTCCTGGTGCTGGACAACATCAGCGGGACCTTCAGCTTCGACGAGGTCACCGTGGACATCCTCTCCATCAACAGCGGCTTCGGCGGCGACGGCGCCGCCTTCAATCGCCAGGTCCTGCGGGTCGGCCTGAAGGACGTCAACTTCGACAACATCAGCCTGACCCTGGCCGGCGCCAACAAGGCCCGCAGCACCGACGCCGGCCTGGTGCAGACCGACCTGCTCAGCGCCCGCGTCGACGGCGTGCTGCACGTGCAGGGCAACCTCAACCTGTTCCAGGTCCCGGCCCGATGATGGGAGCGCGCATGGCCGGGACCAAGCTCCAGGGGGAAAACCCATGACCTTCCTTTGCGTACGGCGCCTGCTGCTGGCCGGCGTGCTGCTGTGTCTGGCCGGCGGCGCGAACGCCGAGCTGCGGGCGCTGAGCGACAGCCAGCTGTCCGACGTCACCGGCCAGGCCTTCATCAACCTGGCCACCGACGCCGCCGCGGGCATCAACTACACCCGGCTGAACATCGGCGCCACGGTGGAAACGCAGCTGAACATGAACAAGCTGCAGCTCGGCCTCTACGACCGCGCCGGCGAAGCCGCCAACAGCGCGGACATCTCCATCAACAACTTCGCCCTGGGCACGGTCAACAACCAGACCGGGCAGATCAACCCCTTCACCATCGTCGATCCCTACGTCGAGTTCGCCTACGACGGCAACAAGATGGTCGGCGTGCGCATCGGCTTCAACCAGGCCAAGGGCGTGCTTTCCGGCGACATCCAGTCGCTGACCGGGAACATTCCGGTGCACATCAAGGGCACTGCCGACGCCATCTACAACAAGGCCACGGTAGGGCAGCAACTGCTGCTCGGCCTGGCGGGCATCTACCGCAGCAGCACGGTGGAGGCGGATGCCGGCCTGGTCACCTCCGGCGGCGCCAGCGACCCGGTGCGCGGCACCTACGCCGGCATGACCAACGGCTCGCGGCTGGACTGCACCAACGGCTGCGTGCCGCTGTGGACGGACATCGTCACCGGGCTGTTCACCTCCAACAGCTGCGCCATCCTTGGCATCACCACCTGCTTCAAGCTCAGCCAGTTCCAGTCGCTGCCGGTGGGCGACCTGAGCCAGGCCGGCCTGGCCGGCGCCGCCAAGGGCTTCTTCATCTCCCTGCAGAGCCAGGACGTGCAGTGGCGCGACATGGACTCCGGGCAGATGATCACCGCGCTCAAGGGCGCCTTCATGAACATGCCCAAGTACCGCGACGCCAACGGCAACCTGGTTTCGCCGATCAACATCGACTTCAACCAGGCCTTCAACGGCATCCCCCGCCAGGACACCTGCGTCGGCATGAACAAGGGCTGCTGAGCGGCCCATCCGCCGGCCGGCCTTTCCGTCGGGCGCGTTTCACGCGACAATTCCGCTCCGTTGCGTTTAGCCCTGCGCCCGCAGGATGCCCACAGGTACAGGACTCTTGATCGAAGAAGCCCGCCGCCGCGCCTATCTTGGCGCCATGCAGGTCGCCTCCTGGCTGCCGCGCGTGGTGCTGCCTTTCGCCGCGCCTTCGCGCCCGCAGTTGCTGGAAGTGCCGGAGCCCGTCCAGGCTCCGGCGCCGAGCGCCACGCCCGAAACCGTCCGCACGCCGGTCGCCGCGCCGGAGAAACCGGCGCCGACGCCCGAGGCCCGGCCAGCGATCCCGGTAGTGGTGCCGCGCCCCGCCGCCCAGGCCCGCATGCCGGTGGCCGCCGAGGCGCCTGCCGAAGCCGAGGCGCCTGCGCCCCGTGCGCCGGTCGAGCCGCCGCCGCGCTTCAGCCTGCAACTATTGCGCGCCGGCGATTGCGCGCTGCTGGTCGAGCTGCCCACCGGCGAGCCCCTGGCCAGCCGTGACCCGGCCTACCTGCTGCTCAAGGACCTGCTGCGCGCCGCCGGCCTGCCGGACAGCCCGCAACTGCTCGGCGAGCCGGTGCGCTGGCCGCTGCTTTCCGGCGGCAACATGGATCAGGGCCCGCAGGCGGCCCGCGAGTTCGTCCAGGGCTTCGTCGCCGCGCGCCTGGAAGACAGCGGCCCGTGCCGCTGCCTGTGGCTGGTCGGCCGGCCCGCCGTGCGCTTCGCCGGCGAGGCGGACGACGAGGCGATGCTGCGCGAGCTGCAGATCGAGGAACTGGGCGTGGCCTGGGCCATCCCCGGCCTGGAGCGGCTGAGCGACGAACCCGCCCTCAAGGGCGAACTGTGGCGCGCCATGCGCCGGGTGCGCCAACGCTGGCTGGACCAGGACGCAGAATGACCGACGCCATTTCCTTCCGCCCGATGACCGAGGCGGATCTCGACGCCGTGCTCAAGATCGAATACGCCGCCTTCAGCCACCCCTGGACCCGCGGCATCTTCACCGACGGCCTGAAGAGCTACGACTGCTGGCTGATGTTCGAAGGCACCCAGCAGGTCGGCCACGGCGTCATCCAGATCATCCTCGACGAGGCGCACCTGCTGAACATCACGGTGAAGCCGGAGAGCCAGGGCCGCGGCCTCGGCCTGCGCCTGCTCGAACACCTGATGGCGCGGGCCGGCGAGCTGGGCGCGCGGGAATGCTTCCTGGAGGTGCGCGAGACCAACCAGAGCGCCTACCGCCTGTACGAGCGCTTCGGCTTCAACGAGATCGGCCGCCGGCGCGGCTACTACCCGGCGGTGGGCGGGCGCGAGGACGCCCTGGTGATGGCCTGCACGCTGCTCGACTGACCGTCATCCAGGCCATATCCGGCCGCCGCGCACAGGCGTAGGCTGGCGATCGATAACAAGAACAAGGTCGCGACATGAAGCCAACCGCTGCAGCGGCGGCGCCTGCCCGTCGTCATCCGCTTCCCGCCTCACATGCCGCCGGCGCGCGGCAGGAGGGCGTCCATGTGTGACACCCTCGTCCTGCGCGCCGACGGCTGCACCTGGTTCGCCAAGAACAGCGACCGCGAACCCTCCGAACCCCAGCGCCTGCTGCGCCTGCCCGCGGTGCGTGGCGATACGGCCAGGCAGATGCGCGCCACCTACCTGGAAATTCCCCAGGTCGCCGACCGCCATGCCGTCATCCTCAGCCAGCCCGCTTGGCTGTGGGGCGCGGAAATGGGCGTGAACGAGCACGGCGTGGCCATCGGCAACGAAGCGGTCTTCACCCGCCTGCTGGACCCGACCGGCGAGGCGCTGCTGGGCATGGACCTGGTGCGCCTGGGCCTGGAGCGCGGCGCCAGCGCGCGCGAAGCCCTGGAAGTGATCACCGGCCTGCTGGAGCGCCACGGCCAGGGCGGGCCGGCGGGCTTTCGCAACAAGCGCCTGCGCTACGACAACAGCTTCGTCATCGCCGATGCCGGCGAGGCCTGGGTGCTGGAGACCGCCGGCCGCCTGTGGGCGGCGCGGCGGGTGGAGCGCTGCGCCATCTCCAACGCCCTGAGCATCGGCCACGAATACGACCTGTGCAGCCACGACCTGCCGGCCCACGCCCGGCGCCTGGGCTGCTGGAACGGCCGCGGCGACTTCCACTTCGCCCGCGCCTTCGACGGCCGCCTGCTGCCCTGGGTGGCCGGGGCGCACCAGCGCCGGCGAATGAACCAGGAGTTCCTCGCCAGCTGCCCGCGCCAGCCCGGCTGGGAGGCCCTGGTGGTCGCCCTGCGCAACCACGGCCGGCGCGACCACAACTTCACCCGCCACGACAACCGCCAGGTGTGCATGCACGCCGGCAGCTTCTGGCGCCCCTCGCAGACCACCGCCAGCCTCATCGCCCGCCTGGGCCCGGACGGCCCGCGCCTGGCCGCCACCGGCACCTCGGCGCCGTGCCTGTCGCTGTTCCAGCCGCTGGGCTTCGAGGCGGCCGCCGGCGCCAGCCTGCTCAGCAAGGCCGACGAGCCGCTGGAGCAATCCCTCTGGTGCCGTTTCGAAGCGGTGCACCGCCGCGCCCTGGTGGATGCCGAATTCGCCGCCGCCCTGCGCGCCGGGCACGCCTGGCTGGAGGCCGAGCAACTCGCCGCGCTGGACCGCCGCAACCCCGACTGGGCGCACCTGGCCGCCGAAGCCGAGGCCTGGCACACGGCCTGGCAGCAACTCGCCGGGCAACTGGAGCCGCGCCTGCCGCGCTGGTGGCGGCAGCACGCCACGCCTTGAGCCATAGTGCTTGTCAAAGGCCGTCGGCGTTACGTAAGGTGCGCCAGCCGCAGAGGAGGAGCCACCATGAGCGACCTGGAACAACTGTTCGAGAACAACGCCCGCTGGGCCGAAGCAATCAATCGCGAGGACCCTGACTTCTTCGCCAAGCTGGCCCGCCAGCAGGCACCGGAATACCTGTGGATCGGCTGCTCCGATGCGCGGGTGCCGGCCAACGAGATCGTCGGCATGCTGCCCGGCGACCTGTTCGTCCACCGCAACGTCGCCAACGTCGTGCTGCACACCGACCTCAACTGCCTGTCGGTAATCCAGTACGCGGTGGACGTACTCAAGGTGAAACACATCCTGGTCACCGGCCACTACGGCTGCGGCGGCGTGCGCGCCTCGCTGCAGGACCAGCAGTTCGGCCTGATCGACGGCTGGCTGCGGACCATCCGCGACCTCGCCTACGAGTACCGCGACCACCTGTCCCAGTTCGCCAGCGAGGAAGAGCGCGTCGACCGCCTGTGCGAGCTGAACGTCATCCAGCAGGTGGCCAACGTCAGCCACACCACCATCGTGCAGAACGCCTGGCACCGCGGCCAGTCGCTGTCGGTGCACGGCTGCATCTACGGCATCAAGGACGGCCGCTGGAAGAACCTCAACGTCACTGTCAGCGGCCTCGACCAGTTGCCGCCGCAGTACCGCCTGCGCCCCATGGGCGAGGCCTGAGCCGCCCCGTGCCGGTCGTCCGGCCCGCCTCGCCGGGCGCGCCGGGCAGACCGAAGATAGGGCAAGGCCACTGACGAAGAGGCGAGCATGCGCGAACTCTGCGTGATCCCCGGCGACGGCATCGGCCGTGAGGTCGTGCCGCCGGCCGTGGCCGTACTGCAGAAACTGCTGCCCGACCTGCGCCTGCGCGAAGCGGAGGCGGGTTGGGACTGCTTCCAGCGCCACGGCACCTCGGTGCCCGAGGCCACCCTGGAAGCGCTGCGGGCATGCGGAGCCGGGCTGTTCGGCGCGGTGTCCTCGCCCAGCCACAAGGTGGAAGGCTACCGCAGCGCCATCCTGCGCCTGCGCCAGGAACTGGGCCTGTACCTCAACCTGCGCCCGGTGCGCACCTGGCCGGTGGTATCGCCCCACGCCGGCATCGACCTGCTGATCCTGCGCGAGAACAGCGAAGGCCTGTACAGCGGCCGCGAGCACTGGGAGGCCGACGGCGTGGCCATCGCCGAGCGGGTGATCAGCCGCGCCGCCTGCACGCGCCTGGCCCAGGCCGCATCGCGCATCGCCCGGCAACGCCAGGCGCGGCGCATCACCCTGGTGCACAAGGCCAACGTCCTGCCGCTGACCTGCGGCCTGTTCCGCGACACCTGCCGCGACCTGCTGGCCACCGAAGGCTGGGGCGACGTGCTCGACGAGCGCCTGGTGGACGTGGCGGCCCTGCAACTGGTGGAGCGCCCGGAAGCCTTCGACCTGATCGTCACCAGCAACCTGTTCGGAGACATCCTCTCCGACCTCGCCAGCCACTGGGGTGGCGGCCTGGCCCTGGCGCCCTCGCTCAACCTGGGCGAGCGACTGGCCCTGGCCGAACCGGTCCACGGCAGCGCCCCCGATATCGCCGGCAGTGGTCGCGCCAACCCCCTGGCTGCCATCCTCAGCGCGGCCATGCTGCTGCGCTTCCACTGGCACGACGAAACCGGCGCTACACGCATCGAGCGCGCGGTGGAAAGCTTCCTGCGCGAAGAAGGCCACCTCGACCACGGCCTGGAAACCACCCGCGTGGTGGGCGAGGGCGTCCTGCAGCGGCTCTAGGGCTAGCCCAGCTCGGGATGGTCGGCCAGCCAGGCCGCGCAGCCGCTGCCCACGGCCAGCAAGGGCAGCACCGTCAGCATCGCGCGCAATCCTCCGCCCATGGGCAACCCCTGGACGAACAGCGTCCATTCCTGGGCCGCCAGCCCGAGCAGCAGGGAAAGACAGACCACGATCAGCGTGCGGACGAGATAACGCATACAAACGCCCTGAAAAGCGGGAAAAAAGAAGCCATCGCCCGCTCGGAGCGGGGGCGGGCAATGGCTATGGGAGGGCAGGAAATGGAAGAACCTGCGAAGGAAAAGGTAGCGCCCGGGGATAACATTAGCTAGCTAACGAATGCGCGAAGGAGTTTTTCCCGGGGTGAAACAATTCGGGTATCTGGAGTGGGAGCCGATGGGCGGGGCGGCGTCCTACGGCATGCCTTCGCCTGTCATTACAGGAGTGGGGGAGGGGGCATACCGCCGTTGCGGCGAATTCCGGGGCACTCTTCGATCATCATGGGATGCGCTATTGCCCGGAAGTCTTGGAGTCCGCCATGCATCCTTTTCTCCTATGCCCACAACAACCTGAAGAAGCTCATCGAAGATGTTGTCGGTGGCGAGGATTTCATCGTGATTTCTCGTCGAGACGCGCCGAATGCCGTGCTGCTTTCGCTCGATAGCTTCAACGGCCTGATGGAAACCGTCCATCTGCTGAAGTCCCCAGCCAATGCCGCCCGCCTGGCGTGTTCCTTGGCTCAAATGGAGCAGAGATATTGCCACTGAGGGAGCTGGACCATGACAACCAACGGAATGCGCCCCATTCATCCTGGGGAAATCCTGCGTGAAGAGTTCCAGCAGGCGCTGGGGATAACTCCGGCCGCGCTGGCTCGCGCCTTGAACGTGTCGGTCCCGACTGTCAAAGACATTGTCCGCGAGCGCCGTGGCGTCACTGCGGATATGGCTATTCGGCTGGGCCGCTACTTCGACACCTCAGCCGGGTTCTGGATGAACCTGCAGAGCCAGTACGAGCTAGCGACTCACGGTTAGAACTGCTGGCTCGATGAAAGTATCAGGATGACTCCGAGCTCCCAGCGCCTAAGGCTCTCGGGAAATCCGTAGGGCGCATAACGCCGATGGCGTTATCCGCCGAATCGCGGACAGAGTCCGCTCCTACGGTTCAGGGAAGCATGGGCGTAGGAGCGGACTTCGTCCGCGATTGGACTTGCCGGCCACGCCAGCCGTCCAGATGGCACTGCGTGTTCAGGATGACTCTGGAGTTTCCGACAGCTCCGAACGGCCCCCTCTCCCTCCGGGAGAGGGCTGGGGTGAGGGGAGCGGAGCCAGGATTGGGCACCTTCGCTCAGCCAACGCATCGCTTACTTAAATGAATAGCGGGATGCGGTGGGACTTGAGGGCGCGAGAGGGAGGGCCAGGTTGCTGACGCTTTGTAATCGCCGCCCAAAAAGAAAAGGGGTTAGCTTTCGCTAACCCCTTGAAAATAATGGTGGCTACACCGGGACTTGAACCTGGGACATCAGCATTATGAATCGCATGAGACGCCCCCCGTCTCACCCCAAAGCCCCATGATTCGGGGCCTTCCGAGGGGCTGATAGCTGGTTCAACCTCGCTGTTTCACGCTGGCGCTATGATGTAGTCACCACTGACTCAGACATCAAAGCGCTATTTTCCGGCTTTTTCTGTGAAAAGACCGTATGAGTGGCCCAGTCTTGCAATGCCTCTGAGTCGGTAGTTTACTGCTTTCCCCTCCTGCTCTCGTACAAGGAGGTTCATACCATAAAGTTTAGTCAGATAATTGCTGGAAAAATCTTGCAAAGTTCTGAAGTTAAAGTCTTTGAACTCGCTTGGTCTGGCTTTTCCTTTTTCACCAATTTGGTGAAGGACAATTTTTTCTTTTGGCTTAAGAGACAAGCCTTTAATCTCTGACTCTACAATCTGTCTTAAGTAGCTGACGCAGAGACTGTGATCGATTTGGTCGTTAATCATCTGCTTGCCAATTGCTTGATCGAGGTATTCATTCAAGGCTCGTCTATTGGCTGTTTTGTTTTTTTCAAGGACGACTTGGCGAATTTTCTCTACGAATTTTGTACAGATTGAATTGCTGTATTTGAAGACGAATCGCATTTCTCCGTAGGATGCTTCAAATAGCATTTTGTGAGTATCGATAGTTAGAGGGGCAGTTCCATTTTGGGATTTGTGGAACTTCTTTACTCGTGCTGATATTGCAGAGTTTAACTCGTCAAGCTCAATAGGGGTGATCTCAATTCCCGACCCTGTTGTGCGCTCAAATACTCTAGGGTCAAGGGATTGGATTAGGCTTCCAAGTCCGCTTTGTCCGATGAGTACCCACCATAAGTTTGGGATGCTGAATAGTGTGTCCCTGAAGGAAATAAGCATCGCTTTTAGCTGATCTTCTTTCAGATTCTCAAGGTTGTCTAAAGTTATAATTGAGCATTCAAATCCGAGGGTCGCTGCGGCTTCTGAAGCTAATGCTTCGATTGCGTTAACGATTGATTCGAAAGAAGCGTCTGCGAGGCTCGGTAGGTCGACACTTCGTCCAATGTTTCCTCCGTTGCCAAAAATCTGAATCCCAAAGTCGAATCCTGTATTAGCACCAGTTAGCCACTTTCCGATTTTCTTGGTTTCGGTTGGAATCAGTTGGCCTTTGATTCTGCACCATTCTTCAATTGACTTGTGCAGGGAGTCGAGCGCTCGTACTGCAATGGTCCTAACGTCGTCGCCAGGTTGTATAGGGCATAGTTTTCGTGATGCTAGTGCATGAGGACCTATAATTGCTTCTTGACTTTCTAAAAGGTATTGTTGAACGTTAAAGAAACTCGTTTTTCCGACGCCTGGCGCACCGGAGAGTATCAGAACACCTTTCCTGTCGGTTTCGAGTTGTGTACAGAATTCTATAGACTCTTTTTCGCGTCCGACTAAAAGCTCAACATCTTCTTTTCGAGATTTCAGGGGGTCCGTGTTGTAGGGGCTTTCTCTGAAGCCTAATGATTCCCACATAATTAAGTCTCGTTTAATTCGTTGATTTTGAAATTCTGTTTTTTTGTTGAGGGTTTAGTATCGGGATTTCTGCCAAGAATTTCTATTTCCAATCCTTGGTTACTATCTGCCGAAATAAGAATTTTGGGTGCCATGATATTGACTTTCCTTGTCTACTCGGGAATACCAGCGCCTAGCTACTTCCTGTGTAATCGCTATCCCGCATTTTGTCCGGTCAAGTTTCGATTGGCCTCGTCATATTCTGGACTCGTTTGTCCTATCTCCGGCGCGACCTCGCCGCTCACCATCCACCAACGGTATTGCGGATACAAGCCGCCCAGCACATCGATCTCTTCAGTGCTGATCCGGACGTCCTTGTTATAGAGCACGGTCCTCCATCTATTCGACCCGATGGGGGTTTCGCGCACTAGCCTATCCATACCTGCCATAGACGCGATTCGTCTAACGCGCTCGTTTGTAGTGCTCATTTTGTATAAGTATTTTGCTCAAATAACTTGAATGGGATGAGCGACTTCTCTATAGCCTATTCAAATAGCTTGACTCAACTATGTGATTTCACTGTTTGAATCGATTATAGGGTAAACCCATGGAAGAGTCTGGAATAGTGGGGTTCACCGTCACCGGAGCCGCCGAGAAAATCTCTGATTTTCGCACCGCTCCATTCTGCTCCCAGGCGGTCTTCGCCCAGATGCTAGGCCTGGAAGAGATCACCGAGGGCGTGGTGCGCGGCTGGGTCGAGACCAAGACCATCCCCACCGCCAAGATCGTCCGCCGCCGCGTCATCAACCTCCAGCGCATACGCCGCGATCTGGAGTGGGGCAAGTCAATCTTCTGCCAAGGGGATTACGACGATGAGTAAGCCGCTCGCGACTCACAAAGCGGGGCGTACCCGGTACTGGTCGCCTGTTCATGTCCTGCCGTGCTGCCTTTCGCAGTGCATACCGGCGTTGCGGTTTCCACACGCCCGGCCAGATGACACACATCCTACGGCATACCTTCGCTAGTCATTACATGATGGGCGGAGGCGACATACTGACGTTGCAGCGCATTCTCGGGCATTCCTCCATCACCATGACCATGCGTTATGCACACCTGTCGCCGGAGCATCTGGAGTCCGCCATGCGTCTATCACCCCTTGTGCAGCCGGAGCATCAACTGGATGCAGCAGATATCGACGAAGCTGAAGACGATATGGAGCTATGCCGAATCGTTGAGAAGCGAGTGAACGAGTCGTCGCGGGAGGTCTCTCTGGATGAGCTGTGAGCGTCATCGGGAGCCGCTGGCGAATTGGGCTATGCCCTAGTATGCTATCAATGATTTCATTGATTGCGTCGGAGGCTATTATGGCCAGCATCACTATTAGAAACCTGGATGAAGATCTCAAAGCCAAGCTTCGCGTGGTTGCCGCCAGCCACGGTCGCTCGATGGAGGAGGAAGTGCGGATCATCCTCGCTCAGGCGCTCTCCAAGGGGGAGAAGCGGGGAGGGCTGGGTAGCCGAATCCATGCTCGCTTTGCTTCCGTGGGTGGCGCTGAAATCGAGCTACCGGCGCGCAAGACCAAGGCTCGGGCTGCGGACTTTGACGAATGATTCTGCTCGACACCAATGTGCTTTCGGAATTGATGAGGCCCAAGCCGGATCCGGCAGTGCTGGCCTGGCTCGATGCCCGGTCTGTGGATGACTTGCACATCTGTGCGATCACTGTGGCAGAAATTCTCTACGGCATAGCCAGGATGCCCGATGGGAAGCGTAAGCAGGCCCTCCATGACCTGGCCCTCGCAATGTTCGAGGAAGACTTCTCCGGCAACATCCTGCCGTTCGATACCGATGCAGCGGTGCACTATGCCGAACTGGTTGCTGCGAGCGAAGCGCGAGGCAAGATTGCCGATATGGCGGATGGGCAGATTGCCGCGATTGCCAGGTTGAATGGCGCGCAGATCGCCACGCGGAATGTCCGGCACTTCGAAAGCTTCGGTGTTCCGCTGATTGATCCCTGGAAGGGCTAGGCGGTAGGCACGCTGTAGTCACTTCGTAGTCACCACAGGCAAAAGAAAAGGGGTTAGCTTTCGCTAACCCCTTGAAAATAATGGTGGCTACACCGGGACTTGAACCTGGGACATCAGCATTATGAATGCTGCGCTCTAACCGACTGAGCTATGTAGCCGAGTGGCGCGCATTTTCCGGATCTTTTAGGGGGCTGTCAACCCCCTTTGGTTAGATATTTTTCTGTTCTTTCAAGCGTTTAGCGGGACGAGTGGTAGGGCGGGAACGAAAAAGGCCCCGCGGGATGCGCGGGGCCTTTTCGGCTTGCTGGCGGGCGCCCTGGGGCGCTGCCGGCGGCTTAGACGTTAGGTTGAAAGTCGTGCTGTATAGGCTGACGATTTATGGACTGTGGTTTTATTTATATTTTTCCATACCCGGGTATCGGCCGCGTCCAAGGCGTCGCAGGCTACGATAAACGCTCTGGTTGCTAAAACCGTCTACCTCGTTCCCCTGTGCTTCGGTGCATGAGGATGTATATCATCCAGCGAACGGGTGGCTTATCTCAGTTCGACGCTGGGCTATCTCAGTCCGAGGAAGTTTGAGCGGCGAAGTACGAGCCGTAGTTCTTAACTACCTGTCTACCAGTTCCGGGACAGACTATTCTTGCCAATCCTAGTCCATGGTATATGGGGCGGTGTCGTTCGGTATACTGATATAGATTAGGACTAGCAGAATGCTGGTGAGGAAGCGGAAAGCACTAGGTACCCCGTTCCACTCACCGGCCATCCACATGCCGAACCATTCGCCGCCGATGGACATGAAAGCCATGTGCCAGGTCAGGAAGCCCAGGGTCAAGCCCGCAACGCCCCAGAGTTTTGCGCGTGAGAAGCTCTTATGGTCTTTGCGAGCCGCCAGGGCCATGCGGACGCCTCCAATACCACAAAGCAATGCAGTGATGCTTTCCAGGGCAATGATCAGGTCATAGCCTGCATAGTATATCCACTCTGAAGATATGGAGCGGTATATGATCGAACTTCCCGGTGGAATTGCGTCCATTAGGAAAATATGCTTGATAAACGCAAAGTTGGTTGCGTAGTCGGTGATATTCCCGAATGCGGCCAAGCTGGCAAAGAACGCTATGGCGAGCACGCAGAGAGTCTTGGATATCCGTATGACGAACATGTTTCGAGTCCTACATGATAGCTGTTGATCAGACTACGAAGACTAAGAGGCGTACTACTTAATTCATGCGATATTTTTCTTGATGTTGCGCGGGGTTTTTCTGGATTAATCCCTATAAACCGGATGCACAGCATTAAGGCATAGAGGGGGGGGAATGTCTTGCGGTCGAGGTGTCCAAGGAAATTGAACCACCACACTTTCACCTGGAAACTCGGCATCGTCTTGGGACTGATCCAAGCGCCGCGACTGCAACCCATCCGGATCGAGACGGACGAATACCGGCGCAAACTAGCTGCCCGTCGTCGTCGTCGGTGAGGGTTCTCTCCCCTCACCATCGTCACCCTGCTCCGTTCCCGGCTATGGTGTGGATCGCAACGCGCACTCGTAGATTTTGGTAGACATGAAAAACCCCTTGATACCGCTGGCATCAAGGGGTTTCGTGTTCATCAACGCCTACTGAAATCTATATTTCGATTTAGACGTTGAAGCGGAAGTGCATCACGTCGCCGTCCTTGACGATGTAGTCCTTGCCTTCCAGGCGCCATTTGCCGGCTTCCTTGGCGCCGGCTTCGCCCTTGTACTGGATGAAGTCGTCGTAGGAGATGACTTCGGCGCGGATGAAGCCTTTTTCGAAGTCGGTGTGGATCACCGCGGCGGCCTGCGGGGCGGTGGCGCCGATGCGCACGGTCCAGGCGCGGACTTCCTTCACCCCGGCGGTGAAGTAGGTCTGCAGGTTGAGCAGTTCGTAGCCGGCGCGGATCACGCGGTTCAGGCCCGGCTCTTCCATGCCCATGGACTCGAGGAACATCTGCTTCTCCTCGTCGTCGTCCAGTTCGGCGATTTCCGCTTCGATCTTGTTGCACACCGGCACCACGACCGCGCCTTCTTCTTCGGCGATGGCGCGCACGGCGTCCAGGTGCGGGTTGTTCTCGAAGCCTTCTTCGGCGACGTTGGCGATGTACATCACCGGCTTGCTGGTCAGCAGGTGGAAGCCGCGCACCAGGCGCTTCTCTTCGTCAGCCATGTCCTTGACCAGGCTGCGCGCGGGCTTGCCGGCGGTGAAGTGGGCGATGAGCTTTTCCAGCAGGGCCTTCTGCGCGATGGCTTCCTTGTCGCCGCCCTTGGCGTTGCGGGCGACCTTCTGCAGTTGCTTTTCGCAGCTGTCGAGGTCGGCGAAGATCAGTTCGAGGTCGATGATCTCGATGTCGCGCTTGGGGTCGACGCTGTTGCTGACGTGGATGACGTTGTCGTCCTCGAAGCAGCGCACCACGTGGGCGATGGCGTCGGTCTCGCGGATGTTGGCGAGGAACTTGTTGCCCAGGCCCTCGCCCTTGGAGGCGCCCGCCACCAGGCCGGCGATGTCGACGAACTCCATGGTGGTGGGGATCACCCGCTCGGGCTTGACGATCGCGGCCAGGGCGTCGAGGCGCGCGTCGGGCATGGGCACGATGCCGCTGTTCGGCTCGATGGTGCAGAAGGGGAAGTTCTCCGCCGCGATACCCGATTTGGTCAGGGCGTTGAACAGGGTGGATTTGCCGACGTTGGGCAAGCCGACGATGCCGCAGTTGAAGCCCATGTGGTGTACCTCTGGCGAGACGGGTCAGGCCTTCGGGCTGTGCAGCTTCTGCATCGCGCGGGTCCAGTCGCCTGCGAGCATTTCCGGCAGCACGCCGAGGGCGGAATCGATGCTGGCGTCCAGCAGCTCCTGCTCGCTGCGCGGGGCGCGGCCGAGGACGAAGCCGGAGACCAGGCTGCTGTGCCCCGGATGGCCGATGCCAAGCCGCAGGCGATGGAAGCCGTTCTGGTTGCCGAGCTGGGCGATGATGTCGCGCAGCCCGTTGTGCCCGCCATGGCCGCCGCCCTTCTTGAGCTTGGCGGTGCCGGGGGGCATGTCGAGTTCGTCGTGGGCCACCAGGATGGCTTCGACCGGGATGCGGAAGAACCCGGCGAGCGCCGCCACGGCCTGGCCGCTGCGGTTCATGTAGGTGGTGGGGATGAGCAGACGAACGTCGCGGCCCTGGTGGCTGAACTTGCCGACCAGGCCGAAATATTTCTTGTCGGGGCTCAGGCTGACGCGTTCGCGGTCGGCCAGGCGCTCGACGAAAAGGGCCCCCGCGTTATGCCGGGTCTGTTCGTATTCCGGGCCTGGGTTGCCCAGGCCAACGATCAGTTGCACGGCGGTCACGACGGGGGCCCTTTCCTTGAGGCGGGAGGCTAGCGAGCGATTACTCGGCCGCGCCTTCCTCGCCTTCTTCCTTGACTACGCGGGAAGCGTGGATGTTGGCCACGGCCAGGTCGTTGCCATGGGCCAGTTGAACCAGTTCCACGCCTTTCGGCAGCTTGAGGTCGGACAGGTGAACGATCTGACCGACTTCGACTTTCGCCAGGTCGACTTCGATGAATTCCGGCAGGTCTTTCGGCAGGCAGGAAACTTCGACTTCGGAAATGACGTGGGAAACTTCACCGCCGCCTTGCTTGACGCCAACTGCGGTTTCCTCGTTGAGGAAGTGCAGCGGAACGTGAGCGGTCAGCTTGTGGTCGGCGACGACGCGCAGGAAGTCGGCGTGCATGACGAAGCCTTTGGCCGGGTGGCGCTGCAGGGCCTTGATCAGCACGGTTTCCTTGGCGCCATCGACGTTCAGGGCGATGACGTGGCTGAAGGCAGCCTCGTTTTCCAGCAGTTTGGCGATTTCACGCAGTTCCAGGGTCACGGAAACCGGAGCTTTCTCGCCACCGTAGATGACCGCGGGAACCAGGCCGGCGTTACGACGCAGGCGGCGGCTCGCACCTTTCCCCAGGTCGGAACGCGCTTGGGCATTCAGAACAAAGTCAACCATTACTCTATCTCCACAATGAAAAGATCGCCCGAGCGCTTGCGACCAGCGTTCGGGCGAATCTTCAATTGCCCCGCCGTGGCGGGGCGCTTTCGTCAGGCCCTGTTCCTCAGCGGAACATGGCGCTGATCGATTCTTCGTTGCTGATCCGGCGCATGGCTTCGGCCACGACCGGCGCGATGTCCAGCTGGCGGATGCGGCCACAGGCCTGGGCAGCGGCGGACAGCGGGATGGTGTTGGTCACCACCAGCTCGTCCAGTACGGAACCCTCGATGTTCTCGATGGCACGGCCCGACAGCACCGGGTGGGTGCAGTAGGCGATGACCTTGGCGGCGCCGTGCTCTTTCAGAGCCTTGGCGGCGTGGCCGAGGGTACCGGCGGTATCGACCATGTCGTCGACCAGTACGCAGGTACGGCCTTCGACATCACCGATGATGTGCATGACTTCGGACTGGTTGGCCTTCGGACGACGCTTGTCGATGATGGCCAGGTCGACGCCCAGGGACTTGGCGACGGCGCGAGCGCGCACCACGCCACCGATGTCCGGGGAGACGATCATCAGGTTCTCGAAGCGCTGGTCCTCGATGTCGTCGACCAGTACGGGCGAGCCGTAGATGTTGTCGACGGGGATATCGAAGAAGCCCTGGATCTGGTCGGCGTGCAGGTCGACGGTGAGGACGCGGTTGACGCCCACCACGGTCAGCATGTCGGCGACGACCTTCGCGCTGATGGCCACGCGGGCGGAGCGCGGGCGGCGATCCTGGCGGGCATAGCCGAAGTAGGGGATGACCGCGGTGATACGAGTGGCCGAGGAGCGGCGGAAGGCATCGGCCATCACCACCAGTTCCATCAGGTTGTCGTTGGTCGGAGCGCAGGTCGGCTGGATCAGGAAGACGTCCTTGCCGCGGACGTTCTCGTTGATTTCGACACTGATTTCGCCATCGGAGAACTTGCCGACGGAAACATCACCGAGGGGAATGTGCAGTTGACGCACGACTCGGCGTGCCAGGTCGGGGTTGGCGTTCCCCGTGAAGACCATCATCTTGGACACGCGCAGTACCTGCCGGCTGAGGGTGGGCCTGATGAACCAAAAAGCTGTTCAAAGGCCGTGGCTTTTGAACAGCTTTTTTGTATATGGCAGGGGCGGCTGGATTCGAACCAACGCATGGCAGGATCAAAACCTGCTGCCTTACCGCTTGGCGACGCCCCTATGAATTTTGCTGTGCAGCGCTTCGGTTACCGTCGTACGCAAACCCCCGTGGGGTTAATGGCAGGGGCGGCTGGATTCGAACCAACGCATGGCAGGATCAAAACCTGCTGCCTTACCGCTTGGCGACGCCCCTGTATCGTACAACCGAATGCTCTGCATCCCTTCTCAGGTCAGCTCTTGAAGCTTGCGATGCAACAGGGAGATGTTGCGACCCCGTGCGACGAAGCTTGGCAGAGTGGCCGGAAGTTGGCGGCGAACTTTATCAGCATCGCCCTGGTTTGGGAAGCTCCCAAACACACAAGCTCCGGTTCCGGTCAGTCTGGCCGATGTGAATTTGTTCAACAACATCAGCGCGTTACGTACAGCTGGGTAACGTTTCTCGACGACCGTCTGACAGTCGTTTCGACCGTCCACCCCGAGAAGGCTGCGAACTTTAATGGGCGCGGTATCCCGTGTCAACTCGGGATCGGAGAAAACTTCTGCTGTGCTGACAAAGACTTGCGGCACGGCGACGAGGAACCAGGGCTCCTCCAGTTCGACCGGCGTGAGCTTCTCGCCCACCCCTTCGGCGAAGGCCGCGCGGCCGCGCACGAACACCGGCACGTCGGCGCCCAGGCCCAGGCCCAGGGCCGCCAGGCGGTCTTCGTCCCAGCCCAGTTGCCAGAGGTGGTTGAGGCCGACCAGGGTGGTGGCCGCGTCCGAGCTGCCGCCGCCGATGCCGCCGCCCATGGGCAGGTGCTTGTCCAGCCAGATGTCGGCGCCCAATCGGCAGCCGGATTGTTCCTGCAGTTGGCGCGCGGCGCGGACGATCAGGTTGCTGTCGTGGGGCACGCCGGGGATCTCGGTGTGCAGGCGGATCTGCCCGTCCTCGCGGGGGGCGAAGTGCAGTTCGTCGGCGTGGTCGAGGAACTGGAACAGCGTCTGCAACTCATGGTAGCCGTCGGCGCGGCGCCCGAGGATGTGCAGGAACAGGTTGAGCTTGGCCGGGGCCGGCAGGGTCAGGCGTTCGCGCATGTCAGCGGGCCTGGCCGAGCAGGCGCGGCTGCCAGCTCTTGATCACCAGGGTGACGTCGAGGTTTTCGCCGTGCAGCTTCAGGCGCTCGGGCAGCCAGTAGCCGTCCTGCTGGGCGTAGCTGCTGTATTCCACGTCCCAGCCGTCCTGCTCCAGGCGCGCCAGGCGGCTGTCGCTGTCGAGGGTCAGGCGGCTCTTGCTGTCCGGGGCCGGCAGGCCGCGGATCCACCAGAGCAGGTGGGACACCGGCAGGCGCCAGCCCATCTGCTGTTCCAGCAGGGCCTCGGGGGACTCGGCCTGGTAGCGGCCCTGCCCGGCGACTTCGAGGGTCACCGCGCCTTCGCGCCCGGTCAGGCGCGCCGCGCCGCGGCCCAGCGGGCCGGACAGGCGGATGTCGTAGTAGCCCTGGCGTTGCAGCCAGAACAGGGTGCCGCTGCCGGAGTCCCGGGGCGCGCGAATGCCGACCTTGCCGTCGATCTGCCAGCCGTCGAGGGCGGCGACGCGTTCCTTGTGGGTCTTCCAGCTGTTGGCGTTGCCCTGGCCTTGCAGGGCTTCCTGGGTGGTGAAGCCGGCGCAGCCGCTGAGCAGGAGCAGGGCGGCGGCGCCAAGGACGTGAATCAGACGCATGGGGAATCTCAGGGGGTCTTGGACCCGGTCAGGCGCAGCAGGGTGTCGCGCAGCACCGGGCTGTCGGGCTGGTTCTGCAGGGCGGTGCTCCAGACTTCGCGGGCCTCGCGCTGCTTGCCGCGGGCCCAGAGCACTTCACCCAGGTGGGCGGCCACTTCGTGGTCGGGGAACTTCTCCAGGGCCTGGCGCAGGTAGGTTTCGGCCTGGTCGAGGTTGCCCAGGCGGTAGTTGACCCAGCCCAGGCTGTCGAGGATGGCCGGGTCGTCCGGGTTCAGCTGGTGGGCCTTCTGGATCAGCTCGCGGGCCTCGTCGTAGCGCGTGGTGCGGTCGGCCAGGGTGTAGCCCAGGGCGTTGAGCGCCATGGCGTTGTCCGGCTCGCGCTGGATGATCAGGCGCAGGTCCTTCTCCATCTGCACCAGGTCGTCGCGCTTCTCCGCCAGCATGGAGCGGGTGTAGAGCAGGTTGAGGTCGTCGGGGAACTGCTTGGTGCCCTGTTCGATGACCTGCCAGGCGCGGTCGGTCTGGTTGCGGTTGGACAGGCCCTCGGCCTCGATCAGGTACAGCTGGATGGCGTAGTCGGGCTGGCGCTCGCGGGCCTCGGCGAGGCGCCGCGAGGCTTCGGCGCTGCGCCCGGAGTCCATGAGGATTTCGCTCTGGCGCAGCTGCGCCGGGAGGAAGTCGTTGCCCGGGCCGACCTGGGCGTATTCCTTCAGTGCGGTTTCCGGGTCCTTCTGCTCCTCGGCGAGGCGGCCGAGGTTGAAGTGCGCGGCGTCGGTGTGGCTGTCGCGCTCGACCAGTTCCTGCAGGTAGACCTTGGCCTCGTTCCAGGCCTGGGCCTCCAGGCACACCAGGGCCAGGGAGAAGCGCAGGTCGTCGTCGTCGGGGAACTGCTGCACCAGGGCGGAGAACTCGGCCTTGGCGTCGTCCAGGCGGTTCTGCTCCACCAGCAGGCGGGCGTAGGCCAGGCGCACGCGCTTGTCGTCCGGGTGTTCCTTGATGCCGGCCTTGAGCAGCGGCAGGGCCTCGTCGCTGCGCTTCATGCTCTGCAGCAGGCGCGCGCGCAGCAGCATCGGCGCCACCTCGTGGCGGCTGGCCGGCTTGCTCTCCAGCAGGCTCAGGGCCTCCTGTGGGCGGCCATCCTGCTGCAGCAGCAGGGCCTTGCCGAACAGCAGCTGGCCGTTGTCGGGGTACTTCTTCAGCAGGCGGTCGAAGCTCTGCAGCAGGCCGGCGCGGGTGTCCGCGTCGGTTTCCGCGGCGGACAGGGCGAGGAAGTCGAAATGGGTGTCGCCCTGGCCGTTGAGGACCTTCTCCATGTACACCATGGATTCGTCGTACTGGCCGGTGCGCGCCAGTTGCAGGGCGGCAGCGCGCTGTGCGTCGAGGTCGCCGGGGGCGGCCTTGGCCCAGATCAGCGAGGTGTCCAGGGCTTCCTGGTCGGCGCCCAGGTACTCGGCGATGCGGAAGGCGCGCTCGGCCACGCCCGGGTCCTGGGTCTGCTTGGCCTGGTCGACGTAGTTGGCCAGGGCGATGTCGAAGCGGTTGCGCTGGCCGGCGATCTCCGCCACCAGCAGGGAGTACAGGGTGTCCTCGCTGAAGGAGCCGTACTTGCGGCCCTTCTCCGCGCTGGCCGCACTGTCCTTGGCCGGTTTCGGCGCCGGTTCCTTGTGCAGCATGGATTGGCAGCCACCGAGCAGCAGCAGGGCGGTCAGCAGCGCTAGGGATTTGTTCATAGACGAAAGAGAGGGACCTGAACGGCGGGTTGTGCCCCATCATGACATAAGCCATTCGGCAAGCCCATGGGGTGGGGACTGCCAAACCCAGCATAGACGCACAGATCGGCTGCTTGTATTGCGGTGGTTGTCCTCCACCGGTCGACGTAGGACAATTGCGGGCTTCCCGAATTACCTCAGCGATCCCGCATGGCCTTCATCGCCCTTGGCATCAACCACAAGACAGCTTCCGTGGCCGTCCGCGAGCGCGTGGCGTTCACCCCCGGGCAGATGGTCGAGGCCCTGCAGCTGCTCTGCCGGCTGACCGCCAGCCGCGAGGCGGCGATCCTCTCCACCTGCAATCGCAGCGAGCTGTACCTGGAGATCGAGCATCCGGAAGCCGAGGACGTGCTGGCCTGGCTCGCCGACTACCACCGCCTGAGCCTGGACGAGCTGCGCAACTGCGCCTACGTGCACCAGGACGAGGACGCGGTGCGCCACATGATGCGCGTGGCCGCCGGCCTGGACTCCATGGTGCTCGGCGAGCCGCAGATCCTCGGCCAGATGAAGTCCGCCTACGCCGTGGCCCGCGAGGCCGGCACCATAGGCCCGATGCTCGGCCGCCTGTTCCAGGCCACCTTCAGCACCGCCAAGACCGTGCGCACCGACACCGCCATCGGCGAGAACCCGGTGTCGGTGGCCTTCGCCGCGGTCAGCCTGGCGCGGCAGATCTTCAGCGACCTGCACCGCAGCCAGGCGCTGCTGATCGGCGCCGGCGAGACCATCACCCTGGTCGCCCGCCACCTGCACGAGCAGGGCGTGAAGCGCATCGTGGTGGCCAACCGCACCCTCGAGCGCGCCAGCCTGCTGGCCCAGGAGCTGGGCGCCGAGGCGATCCTGCTGGCGGACATGCCCGAGCACCTGGCGCACAGCGACATCGTCATCAGTTCCACCGCCAGCCAGTTGCCGATCCTCGGCAAGGGCGCGGTGGAGCGGGCGCTCAAGCAGCGCCGGCACAAGCCGATGTTCATGGTCGACATCGCCGTGCCGCGCGACATCGAGCCGGAAGTCGGCGAGTTGGACGACGTCTACCTCTATAGCGTCGACGACCTCCACGAAGTGGTGGCGGAGAACCTCAAGAGCCGCCAGGGCGCCGCCCAGGCCGCCGAGGAGCTGGTCGGCGACGGCGTCCACGAATTCATGCAGCGCCTGCGCGAGCTGGCCGCGGTGGACGTGCTGCGCGCCTACCGCCAGCAGGCCGAACGCCTGCGCGACGAGGAACTGCAGAAGGCCCAGCGCCTGCTGGCCAACGGCGGCGACCCGGCGGACATCCTCGCCCAGCTGGCCCGCGGCCTGACCAACAAACTGCTGCACGCGCCCAGCGTGCAGATGAAGAAACTCTCCGCCGAGGGCCGCATCGATGCGCTGGCCCTGGCCCAGGAACTGTTCGCCCTCGACGAGAGCCCTGAGAAGCGATGAAAGCCTCCCTGTTGACCAAGCTGGACACCCTCAGCGACCGCTACGAGGAGCTCACCGCTCTGCTCGGCGACGCCGAGGTGATCAGCGACCAGACCAAGTTCCGCGCCTATTCCCGCGAGTTCGCCGAAGTCGAGCCGGTGATCCTGGCGTTCCGCGACTTCCGCAAGACCCAGGCCGACCTGGAGGGCGCCCAGGCGCTGCTCAAGGACAGCGACCCGGACCTGCGCGAAATGGCCGAGGAAGAAGTCGCCAGCGCCAAGGCGTGCCTGGCCGAGCTGGAAGACGCCCTGCAGCGCATGCTGCTGCCCAAGGACCCGAACGACGGGCGCAACGTGTTCCTGGAAATCCGCGCCGGCACCGGCGGCGACGAGGCGGCGATCTTCTCCGGCGACCTGTTCCGCATGTATTCGCGCTATGCCGAGCGCCAGGGCTGGCGCGTCGAGGTCCTTTCGGAGAACGAGGGCGAACACGGCGGCTATAAAGAGGTGATCGCCCGCGTCGAGGGCGACAACGTCTACGCCAAGCTCAAGTTCGAGTCCGGGGCGCACCGCGTGCAGCGCGTGCCGGCTACCGAATCCCAGGGCCGCATCCACACCTCCGCCTGCACCGTGGCGGTGCTGCCGGAGCCCGACGAGCAGGCGGCCATCGAGATCAACCCGGCCGACCTGCGGGTGGACACCTACCGCTCCTCCGGCGCCGGCGGCCAGCACGTGAACAAGACCGACTCGGCCGTGCGCATCACCCACATCCCCTCGGGCATCGTGGTCGAGTGCCAGGAAGAGCGCTCGCAGCACAAGAACCGCGCCAAGGCCATGGCCTGGCTCGCGGCCAAGCTCAACGACCAGCAGCAGGCCGCGGCGCAGCAGGCCATCGCCAGCACCCGCAAGCTGCTGGTGGGCTCGGGCGACCGCTCCGAGCGCATCCGCACCTACAATTTCCCCCAGGGGCGGGTCACCGACCACCGCATCAACCTCACCCTGTACTCCCTGGGCGAGGTGATGGAGGGCGAAGTGGAGCAGGTGATCGAACCGCTGCTGCAGGAATACCAGGCCGACCAGTTGGCCGCCCTGGGGGATTGAGGCGCCATGGCCACCATCATGACTCTGCTCGCCGAAGCGCAACTGCCGGATTCGCCCAGCGCGCGCCTGGACGCCGAGCTGCTGCTGGCCGCCGCCCTGGGCAAGCCGCGCAGCTTCCTGCGCACCTGGCCGGAGCGGGTGGTCGACCGCGAGGTGCGTGAGCGCTTCGAAGGCTGGCTGGCGCGCCGCCGCGCCGGCGAGCCGGTGGCATACATCCTCGGCCGCCAGGGCTTCTGGAGCCTGGACCTGGAAGTGGCGCCGCACACCCTGATCCCGCGGCCGGACACCGAACTGCTGGTGGAAACCGCCCTGCAACTGCTGCCGGCCAGCCCGGCGCGGGTGCTCGACCTGGGCACCGGTACCGGCGCCATCGCCCTGGCCCTGGCCTGCGAGCGCCTGAGCTGGCAGGTTAGCGGCGTCGACCGCATTCCCGAGGCCGTGGCCCTGGCCGAACGCAACCGCGAGCGCCTGCGCCTGGCCAACGTCGGCTTCCGCCAGAGCCACTGGTTCTCCGCCCTGGAAGGCGAGCGCTTCGCCCTGATCGTCGGCAACCCGCCGTACATCCCCGGCAGCGACCCGCACCTGCAGCAGGGCGACGTGCGCTTTGAGCCGAAGAGCGCGCTGGTGGCCGGCCACGACGGCCTCGACGACATCCGCCTGATAGTCGCCCAGGCCCCGCGCTTCCTCGAACCGGGCGGCTGGCTGCTGCTGGAGCACGGCTACGACCAGGCCGCGGCGGTGCGCGACCTGCTGCTGGGCAACGGTTTCAGCGAAGTGGAAAGCCGCCGCGACCTCGGCGGCCACGAACGCATCAGCCTGGGGCGCCTGCCATGTTGAACGACCAAGAGTTGAACGACGAACAGTTGAACGACGAACAGTTGAACGACGAAGAACTGCTGCGTTACAGCCGGCAGATCCTCCTGCCGCAGATCGACATCGACGGCCAGCTGCGCCTGAAACAGGCCCGCGTGCTGATCGTCGGCCTCGGCGGGCTGGGCTCGCCGGTGGCGCTGTACCTGGCCGCGGCCGGCGTCGGCGAGCTGCACCTGGCCGACTTCGACAGCGTCGACGTGACCAACCTGCAGCGCCAGGTGCTGCACGACAGCACCCAGGTGGGGCGCAGCAAGGTGGACTCGGCCATGGCCCGCCTGGCCGCCATCAACCCGCAGGTGAAGCTGGTGCCGCACCGCCAGGCGCTGGACGAGGATTCCCTGGCCGCGGTGCTGGCCCAGGTCGACCTGGTGCTGGACTGCTGCGACAACTTCTCCACCCGCGAGGCGGTCAACGCCGCCTGCGTCGCCGCCGGCAAGCCGCTGGTCAGCGGCGCGGCCATCCGCCTGGAAGGCCAGCTCTCGGTATTCGACCCGCGCCGCGACGACAGCCCCTGCTACCACTGCCTCTACGGCCACGGCAGCGAAGCCGAGCTGACCTGCAGCGAAGCCGGCGTGGCCGGGCCGCTGGTGGGCCTGGTCGGCAGCCTGCAGGCGCTGGAGGCGCTGAAGCTGCTGGCCGGCTTCGGCGAGCCGCTGGTGGGCCGCCTGCTGCTGGTGGACGCCCTGGGCACGCGCTTCCGCGAGCTGCGCGTCAAGCGCGACCCGCAGTGCTCGGTCTGCGGCGTGGCGCATGGCT
This sequence comes from Pseudomonas sp. M1, assembly GCF_022760135.1. NCBI lineage: Bacteria > Pseudomonadati > Pseudomonadota > Gammaproteobacteria > Pseudomonadales > Pseudomonadaceae > Pseudomonas > Pseudomonas sp. M1. Next base: position 5,884,611 of record NZ_CP094343.1, on the reverse strand, counting down.
GACGAGCGGCCGATAGGGGTCTTCGACTCCGGCGTCGGCGGCCTTTCGGTGCTGCGCGAGATCCGCGCGCGGCTGCCGGACGAATCGCTGGTGTACCTGGCCGACTGCGGCCACGTGCCCTACGGCGAGAAAACCCCGGAATACATCCGCGAGCGCTGCCGGCGTATCGCCGAATTCCTCATCGCCCGCGACTGCAAGGCCCTGGTGCTGGCCTGCAACACCGCCACCGCGGCGGCGGCCTCCGACTTGCGCGAGCATTATCCACAGCTGCCGATCCTGGCCATGGAGCCGGCGGTGAAACCGGCCGCCGCTGCAACGCGCAGCGGCGTGGTCGGCGTGCTGGCCACCACCGGCACTTTGAAGAGCGCGCGCTTCGCCGCGCTGCTCGACCGCTTCGCCAGCGACGTGCGGGTGATCACCCAGCCCTGCCCGGGGCTGGTCGAGCGCATCGAGGCCGGCGACCTGGACGGGCCGCAGACCCGCGAGCTGCTCCGGGGCTTCGTCGCGCCGCTGCTGGCCGAAGGCTGCGACACCCTGATCCTCGGCTGCACCCATTACCCCTTCCTGCGCCCGCTGCTGGGCCGGATGCTGCCGCCCGGCGTATCGCTGATCGACACCGGCGCCGCAGTGGCCCGCCACCTGCAGGCGTCGCTGGCCAGCCGTGGCCTGGAGGCGCGGGGGCCGGCAAAAAAAACGCACTTCTTCACCAGCGGGGCGGTCGAGATGTTCGAGAGGGTGTTGCCGGTGCTGTGGGGCCTTGATGAATCGGTCAGTTTTTTTGCCGATTGAGCAAGGAAGTTTCCGCGCATACGTAACAATGCGCTGACATTTCGCAGGCCATATCTGGCAAATCGCCTTATAATCATTAGCTATTCGCGGGGATTTTTCATTCAGCTTATCCATAAGGATCTTTCGATGAAGAAGCTACTCTCGCTGGCCGCCTTGGCCGCAATCATGATGGTGGGTGCCGCCGGCGCAGCGCAGGCCGCGAATCTGACCGCCGCGGCAGGCGCCACCGGCCAGGGCGACATGACCCTGCGCCTGGGCGCGAGTTTCGACTGGGACAAGACCTGGTGGGAAAGCAGTACCGGCCACCTGACCGGCTACTGGGACACCGGCGTCACCTACTGGGGGGCCGGCGACCGCGCGGGCGCCCGTTATTCGCTGTCCGTCGCGCCGGTGTTCGTCTACCAGTTCAACGGCGACAGCGTGAAGCCCTTCATCGAGGCCGGCATCGGCATCGCCGGCTTCACCGGCTCCGAGGTCGGCGACCATGACCTGGGCAGCGCCTTCGCCTTCGAAGACCGCCTGGGCTTCGGCCTGAAGTTCGCCGGCGGCCAGTCGGTGGGCATCCGCGCCATCCACTACTCGAATGCCGGGCTCGCGATGCCCAACGACGGCATCGAGTCCTACAGCCTGTTCTACAGCCATCCGCTGTAAGTTCTAGCTGTACGAAAAACCGGCCCTGGTGGCCGGTTTTTTCATGCCTGTTTGCCGACTACGCCAAAGGGTTTTTCGTAGGATGGGTTGAGCTTGCGAAACCCATGCGGTCATGGCGATGGGTATCACTTCGCTCAACCCATCCTACGGGGTGTTTCTTCCGGACCCTGTCACACCCCGGCGCGATTCGCGGATGAATCTCCTACGCCGCCCCACCCGCGCCATTCCCATGTAGGAGCGCGCCCTGCGCGCGAAATCGCGGGCAGGGCCCTCTTGCAGGTCCCGAGAAGCCATGTTCGCCTGCAACGTAGGCGGACTAGGCAGCCCCCGGCAGATTGCGGAAGGCCTCCAGCACCCGCTCGCGGCTCGCCGCCAGGTCGAGCATCGGCGCCGGGTAGCCGGGCGCGCCGAACAGCCCCAGGCGCGATGGCTCGTGCAGGCTTTCGTTGTCCAGGCCGGCCAGCTCCGGTAGCCACTGGCGCAGGAAACGCCCGTGGGGATCGAAGCGGCGCGACTGCGCCAGCGGGTTGAACAGACGGAAGTAGGGCGCGGCGTCGGTGCCGGTGGAGGCGCTCCATTGCCAGCCGCCGTTGTTCGCCGCCAGGTCGCCGTCCACCAGGTGGCGCATGAACCAGCGTTCGCCTTCGCGCCAGTCGATCAGCAGGTTCTTGCTGAGGAACATGGCGGTGAGCATGCGCAGGCGGTTGTGCATCCAGCCGGTGGCCAGCAACTGGCGCATCGCCGCGTCGATGATCGGGAAGCCGGTGCGGCCCTGCTGCCAGGCTTCCAGCTCCGCCGGCGCGTGGCGCCAGGGCAGGGCCTCGGTTGGCGCGCGGAAGGCGCGGCCGCGGCTGACCTGCGGGAAGCCGACCAGGATGTGCTTGTAGAACTCGCGCCAGAGCAGCTCGTTGATCCAGGCCACGGGGCCCGGCCCGCCGCTCTCGAATTCGCCCCGGTTGTTCGCCAGCGCCGCGTGCAGGCACTGGCGCGGCGAGAGCACGCCGGCGGCCAGGTAGGCGGAGAGCTGGCTGGTGCCGTCGAGGTCCGGGCGGTCGCGTCTTTCGTGGTAGTGCGCCAGGCCATCCTCGGCGAAGCCGTCCAGGCGTTCGCCGGCGGCCTTTTCCCCGGCGGGCCAGAACTCCCGCGCCAGTGTTGCGCTAGGCGTGAAGCCGGGCAGTTCCCGTGGCACGGGGGCACTATTCACCTCCAGCGGCGCCTGCGCTGGCGGCGCCGGCAGGCAACTGGGCAGGGCAGTGGCCAGGCGCTGGTAGCAGAGCTTGCGGAACTGGCTGAAGACCTGGAAGTAGCCGCCGCCGCGGGTAAGCAGGCTGCCGGGGGCGAACAGCAACTGGTCCAGGTGGCTGTGGAAGCCGACGCCGGCCTCGGCCAGGCGCCGTTTCACCGCCTCGTCGCGGCGGCTTTCGTGGATGCCGTACTCCTCGTTCACCCGTACCGCGGCGATGCCCAGGCTACGGCACAGCTGCAGCAGCACTTCCGGCGCCTGGCTCCAGGTGTCCGCTTCACGCAGCAGCAGGGGAATGTTCAGCCGCGCCAGGTCGCGTTGCAGCGCCTGCAGGTTGCGCAGCCAGAAGTCGACCTTGTTCGGCGAATCGTCGTGGGCGCGCCACTGGCCGGGGCTGAGCAGGTAGCAGGCGATCACCGGGCCGGCCTGGGCGGCGGCGGCCAGGGCGCTGTTGTCGCGCACGCGCAGGTCGCTGCGCAGCCAGAGCAACTGGCGCCTCATTCGCCACCCCCGCTGTTGAGCAGGCCCAGGGCGTGCAGGGTGGCGCGCGCTTGCAGCGGGTCCTGCGCCAGGTGCAGGCCCGGGTGGCTTTCACGTTGCAGCTCGGCCAGCTCCTGGGCATGGATGTCCACGCTGGCGCCCACCAGCAGGGTGGGGCAGATGCAGCCGGCGAGCAGGCGCGACAGCTGCGCCGGGCTCAGGCTCTGGTCGGAATAGAGGAGCAGGGCGCGTGGGTTCAGGCGCTGCTCGACCAGGGCGATTTCGGCGCAGGACAGCGGGCCGTCGAACACCTGCACCGGGCAGCCGGCGGAACTGGCCAGCCAGGCGCATAGCCAGTGGCCGGTTTCCCGCGGGTGTTCCGACTGGTTCACCAGCAGCAGCGGCCGCCCCTGGTGCTGGCGGTTGTAGTGATACAGGCGGCCGCCCAGCTTGCTGCGCAGCCAGGAGTGGTAGAGCAGGCGCTCCAGGCCGCTGCCGAACTGGCCCTGCCAACGTAGCTGGAGGTCGCGCTGCAATGGCAGCATCAGGTGCTCGCACAGTGTCTGCGCCGGGTAGATCGACAGCGCGCCGTTGAACAGCTCGTCCAGGCGTGGCTCGTCGAGCCGGGCGATGGCGCTCAGCGCCTGCTGGCGCAGGTCGTCCCAGGGCGAGTGGGTATCGGCTGCCGTCCGTGGCGGTTCGTCGAGCAGGTCGCGCACCTTGCCCACCGCCACGCCGCGCTCCAGCCAGGTGAGCACGCGGCGGATCCGCTCCAGCTGCTCGGCGGAGTACAGGCGGTGGCCCTTGGCGGTGCGCTGGGGGACGACCAGCCCGTAGCGGCGCTCCCAGGCGCGCAGCGTCACCGGGTTCACCCCGGTGCGCCGCGCCACTTCGCTGATCGGCAGCCAGCCGGCGGCCAGCGCCTGGCGATAATCGTCGGGAAGGGTGTTGCTCGGTTCAGATGGCATTGCGTAGACCCAGGGCCTCGGGGTGGGGTTGCAGGTACGCCTGGCGGGCGATGTACGGGTGCGGGTGGCGGCGGAAGTGGTGCTTGAGCAGCGCCAGAGGCACCACCAGCGGTACCTCGCCGTGGCGGTACTGTTCGATCAGCCGCTGCAGTTCGGCGCGGTCGTCCGCCCCCAGCGCGCGCTTGAGGTAGCCGGCCAGGTGCTGCAGCACGTTGCTGTGGCTGCCGCGGCTGGCGCAGTGGCCCAGCGCCTGGCTGAAGGCCCGGTAGTAAAGCGGGCCGAACTGCCCCGCCGGGTAGCGGCCGATGTCCGCCAGCAGCCGGCCCAGTTCGGCGTACTGGCGCGGGGCGTGGGCGAGCAACTGGTACTTGTGGCGCGAGTGGAAGTCGAGGATCGCCTTGTGCGTCAGCCCCTCGCGGCACAGGGCGAGCCAGTCGAGGTGGGCGTAGACGCGGGTGACGAAGTTCTCGCGCAGGCGGGGATCGTGCAGGCGGCCTTCCTCTTCCACCGGCAGCTCGGGGCGGGCGGCGCAGAAGGCTTCGGCGAACAGGCCGCGGGCGCCGGCCATGGGTGGCTGGCCATCCTCCGGGTAGAGCTTGACGCGGTGCAGGCCGCAGGAAGGGGACTTCTGCATGAAGATGAAGCCACCCAGCTCACTCAACTGGCCGGCTTGCTCCGCGCCATAGCGACGCAATGCCGCACTGTGGTCCAGGGTCGCATCGCGGCTATCTACCGCACTGGCCACCGCGCGTGGCTGCGTGGCCTCGCCAACCAGGCGCAGGGTAGGGCGCGGCACGCCCAGGCCGATGGCGACTTCCGGGCACAGCGGGACGAAATCGAAGTGCCGGGCGAGGTCCTCCAGGCACAGGCGCGAAGCCTTGTGCCCGCCGTTGTAGCGGACGTTCGCGCCGAGCAGGCAGGCGCTGATGCCGAGCTTGGGCCGGGAAGGGGAGGTGGGCATAGTCTGACCCTGTACAAATAGGCTTCGCGTGTACAACTGCTTTCAGCATAGGCCGAACGTTGTACAGTCGCAAATCATTTGTACAGGGTGCGGCGCCCAGGCGGGCGCCGTCGGGCTCAGAGGTGTTGCAGCAGGCGGCGGGCGGCTTCCAGGCCGCTCAGCCAGGCGCCTTCGACGCGGCCGGAGAGGCACCAGTCGCCGCAGGCGTAGATGCCCAGGTCGGCATCGGCCAGCGCGCCCAGCTGGTGCGCTTCCAGCGGCCGGGCATAGAGCCAGCGGTGGGCCAGGGCGAACACCGGTTCGGGCACCGCGCAGCCGATCATCTCGGCGAAGGTGCCCAGCAGGTGCTCGATGACGGTTTCCTTGGGCTTGTCGATGTTCTGCCGGCTCCAACTGCTGCTGGCGTGCAGCACCCAGGTGTCCATGTGTTCGTCGCGGCCGGGCTTGCAGCGGTTGCTGGCCATCCAGGTCAGCGGGCCTTCCTGGACGAAGCAGCCTTGCACCGGCGTCTGCAGGGGCTCGGCGAAGCCCAGGGCCACGGCCCAGGTCGGCTCCATGGCGATGCTCGCCGCCGCCGCCGCCAGCTTGGGCGCGCCGGCCAGCAGCGCCGCGGCCTGCGGCGCCGGGGTGGCGACCAGGACGTGGCTGAACGGGCCGTGGTTGCAGCCTTCGGAGTCCTGCAGGTGCCAGTGCTGTTGGCCGCGGAAGACTTCGGTGATGCGGCAGGAGAAGGTGACCTGCAGCCCCTGCAGCAGCGCGCGGGTGATGGCGCTCATGCGCGGGGTGCCGACCCAGCGCGGCTGCTCGTCCGGCGACGGGCTGAGCATGCCGTCGCGGTACTGGTACAGGGCCGGGTCCCACTCGGCGACCCAGCCGGCGTCGCGCCAGTGCTGGATGGCGTCGAGGAAGCGGCGGTCGCGGGCGGTGAAGTACTGGGCGCCGAGGTCGAGCGCGCCAGCATCGCTGCGCTTGCTCGCCATGCGGCCGCCGCTGCCGTGGCCCTTGTCGAAGAGCTGGACTTCCTGTCCCGCGTCGAGCAGGGCGTGGGCGGCTGAGAGTCCGGCGATTCCGGTGCCAATGATGGCAATGGGGGCGCTCATGACATGCCTCGTAGGTTGTTGTGTTCAGGTTAGCGAGTCGAACAGCCTTGTACAATCTGTTTTATTTGTATAGTTGTTCGGTCGCCGTTCGAACGGTCGAGCGGAATTTCGTCCACGCTTCGCGGCCATTCCTTCGGGGGCGTCGCGTATCGGTTCCGGCATTTACAGCGTAGACGTTCGCCACACTCGGACGGGTGCAGTAATGCAAGCGTCGTTCCCTCGTCCAGACTGATGGTAGGTGTGGGAGTTCAGCGCAAGGAGGTTCAGATGCACATCTTCATTACCGGCGGTACCGGCCTGATCGGCCGCCGCCTGTGCCGCCACTGGAGCGCCGCCGGCCATCGGCTGACGGTGCTCAGCCGCCGTCCGGAGCGCGTCGCCGAGCTTTGCGGGCGCGAGGTGCGGGGCGTTTCCAGCTTCGAGGCGGTGGGCGACGAACAGGTCGACGCGGTGGTCAACCTGGCCGGCGAGCCCATCGCCGAGCGGCCCTGGACGGCGCGGCGCAAGGCGCTGCTGTGGGACAGCCGGGTACGCCTCACCGAGCGCCTGGTGGAGTGGCTGGAAGGCCGCAGCCAGCGGCCCTCGGTGCTGATCAGCGGCTCGGCGGTCGGCTGGTACGGCGACGCCGGCGAGCGTCCGCTGGACGAAGGCAGCGCGGCGGCCGGCGAGGATTTCGCCAGCGAGCTGTGCCTGGCCTGGGAGCAGATCGCCATGCAGGCAGAGGGCCTGGGCATCCGCGTGGTGCGCCTGCGCACCGGGCTGGTGCTGGCGCCGGAGGGCGGCTTCCTCGCGCGCCTGCTGCCGGCCTTCCGCTTCGGCCTGGGCGGCCAGCTGGGCAACGGCCGGCAATGGATGTCCTGGGTGCACATCGAGGACATGATCGGCCTGATCGATTTTCTCTTGCAGCTAAGCGACGCCAGCGGTCCGTATAATGCGTGCGCGCCGCAGCCGGTGCGCAACCGCGACTTCACCCGGGCCCTGGGCCAGGCGCTGCGCCGCCCGACCCTGCTGGGCGTGCCGGCCTTCGCCCTGCGCACCCTGCTCGGCGAGCTGTCGCTGCTGTTGCTCGGCGGCCAGCGCGTGGAGCCCCGGCGCCTGCTGGAAGCCGGCTTCGTGTTCCGCTACAACGATCTGCCGGCCGCCCTCGCCGATGTCCTCGCGCATCGCCCGGCGGCCGCCGCCCACCGTCACTAAGGATGCTGCATGACCCTCAACGCCCTGCTGCTGGTCAACCTGGGCTCGCCGGCCTCGACGGAGGTGGCCGACGTGCGCCGTTACCTGGACCAGTTCCTCATGGACCCGTACGTCGTCGACCTGCCCTGGCCGGCGCGGCGCCTGCTGGTGTCGCTGATCCTGCGCAAGCGCCCGGAGGAGTCGGCGCACGCCTATGCCTCCATCTGGTGGGACCAGGGCTCGCCGCTGGTGGTGATCAGCCGCCGTCTGCAGCAGGTCATGCGCAAGTACTGGCCGCACGGCCCGGTGGCGCTGGCCATGCGCTACGGCCAGCCGTCCATCGAGAACGCCCTGCTGGACCTCTACGAGCAGGGCGTGCGCCAGGTGACCCTGGCGCCGCTGTACCCGCAGTTCGCCGACAGCACCACCACCACCGTCATCGAGGAGGCCCGGCGGCTGATCCGCCAACTCGGCCTGCACGGCATGCACCTGCTGGTGCTGCCGCCGTTCTACGCCGAGCCGGAATACCAGCAGGCCCTGCTGACCAGCGTGCAGCCCTACCTGGAGCAACCCTACGACCACCTGCTGCTGAGCTTCCACGGCCTGCCCGAGCGGCACATCCGCAAGCTGGTGGGCGACCGCAAGCATGACCTCGACGCCGCCGACAGCCGCCACGTGCGCCCGGAGGTCCTGGCGCTGTGCTACCGCAGCCAGTGCCTGCGCACCGCGGAGCTGTTCGCCGAGAACGCCGCCCTGGAGAAGGGCCGCTGGTCGGTGTCGTTCCAGTCGCGCCTGGGCCGCGCCAAGTGGATCGGCCCCTACACCGACGCGCAGCTGGAAGTCCTGGCGAAGCAGGGCGTGAAGCGCCTGCTGGTGATGTGCCCGGCTTTCGTCGCCGACTGCATCGAGACCCTGGAGGAAATCGGCCAGCGCGGCCGCGAGCAGTTCATCGCCGCCGGCGGCGAGGAGCTGGTGCTGATCCCCTGCCTGAACGACCAGCAGGCCTGGGCGCTGGCGCTGGCGCGGCTGTGCGAGCGGTTGCCGGAGCCGCTCTGACGGCCGTTTTCGTGCCACCGGGCAAGCCGGCGTAGCCTGCGGGTCCAATCGCGGACGGAGTCCGCTCCTACCTACGGGTGGGCAAGGCTTCTCGTAGGAGCGAGCATCCGGCGCAGCCGGCAAGGCTCCTACGACGTAGCCTCTTCAAGACACCGCTGCCGAGAAAAGACGGCGGATAACGCCGTAGGCGTTATGCGCCCTACGTCGAGGAACCGGCGAAGGTGTGAGGATGACGCCTGACTTCCCTCCCGCTCAGAACAGCCCCCTCTCCCTTCAGGGAGAGGGTTGGGGAGAGGGTGTTCTTTAGCCAGGCACCTACGCTGCCGGCAAACCCCATTCGCGAGCAAGCTCGCTCCTACAGGGGAATACGGAGCCTCCAGGCTGACTGTAGGAGCAGGCCCTGCCTGCGATTCGCGCGCAGGGCGCGCTCCTACATGGGAATGGCGTGGTGGGGCAACCGTAGGAGCGGGCTCAGGGCGGCAGCCAGGCCCTACACCTTGAATTGATTCACCAGCCGCCGCTGCTGCTCCGCCAGCCTGGTCAGCTCGGCGCTGGCCTGGGAGGCTTCGTCGGCACCGCCGGCCACCTGGTTGGCGACCAGGCCGATGTTGGCGACGTTGCGGTTGATGTCCTCGGCCACCGCACTCTGTTCCTCGGCGGCGCTGGCGATCTGGGTGTTCATGTCGTTGATCACCGACACCGCCTGGGTGATCGACTCCAGCGCCTGGGCCGCCTCGTGGGCGTGGCGCACGCTGTCGTCGGTCTTCTCCTGGCTCTGCTGCATCACCTGCACCACTTCGCGGGTGCCGTTCTGCAGCTGCTGGATCATGCTCTGGATTTCCTCGGTGGCCTGCTGCGTCTTCTGCGCCAGGTTGCGCACTTCGTCGGCCACCACGGCGAAGCCGCGGCCCTGCTCGCCGGCCCGCGCCGCCTCGATGGCGGCGTTGAGCGCCAGCAGGTTGGTCTGCTCGGCGATGCCGCGGATGGCCACCAGGATGGCGTTGATGTTCTCGCTGTCGCGGGCCAGCGACTGCACCACGCCGACCGCGCGGCCGATCTCGGTGGCCAGGGCCTGGATCGCCGCCGAGCTGCTCTCGACTATCTGCTTGCCCTGGTGCGCGGCCTGGTCGGCGTGGCTGGCCGCTTCCGCCGCGTGGGTGGCGTTGCGCGCCACGTCCTGGGCGGTGGCGGTCATCTCGTGGACGGCGGTGGCCACCAGTTCGATCTCCGCCAGTTGCTTCTGCACGCCCTGGTTGGTGCGGATGGCGATGTCCGCGGTGTGCTCGGAGGAGTCGCTGACGTGCTGCACCGAGGTCACCACCTGGCCGATCATGCCCTGCAGCTTGCCGAGGAAGGTGTTGAAGCCGCGGGCGATGGAGCCCAGCTCGTCGGCGCGCTCGCTGGACAGGCGGCGGGTGAGGTCGCCTTCGCCCTGGGCGATGTCGTCGAGCATGCCGACCAACTGGCGCAGCGGCCGGGCGATGCCGTGGCCCACCAGCCAGATCACCAGCAGGCCGCCGGCGGCGATGAGTAAGCCGACCAGGGTCATGCCCAGGGTGTCGGAATCGCTCTGCGCCTTGAGCGCGCCCTGCAGTTGCTTGAGTTCGCCGAACACGGCCTGGCGGGGGATTTCCAGCATCAGCGTCCAGCGCGTGCCGGTGTCGCCGATGGCGAAGGGCAGGAACACGGCGATGGTGTCGCGGGCCTCGTCCTGCTGGTACAGCGGCTGCTCGCCCTGCAGCTTGCCGAGGCTGGCGGCCTGGCTCGCGTCCAGCACCTTGTCGGCCGGCTCGCCGAGCTTGCCGGCGTCCTTGGTGTAGGCCACCAGGCGGCCGTTGGCGGAGATCAGCGCCAGCTCGCCGGCGCCGTCGTAGAGGGTGGCGTCGGCGGCCTTGAGCAACTCCTGGATGAAGTCCAGGGACAGGTCGGCGCCCACCGCGCCGCGGAACTGGCCGTCGACCAGGATGGGCGCGTTGAAGGACGACATCAGCACCGTCCTGCCGCCCATTTCATAGGGCGCGGGGTCGATCACGCAGGGCTTGTGGCGTTCCTTCGGGCACAGGTAGTACTCGCCCTCGCGCACGCCGGTGGGCAGCACCTTCTGGCTTTCCAGGGTGTCGCCCATGGCTTCCACGGTGAGGCTGCCGTCGGCCTTGCGGTACCACCAGGGCATGAAGCGCCCGCTGGCGTCGTAGCCGGCGCCGGTCTGCCCGGCGTAGAGGCTGTCGGGGCCGGCGAAGGCACCGGGTTCCCAGCCGGCGAAGGCGTCCAGCAGCTTGGGGTTCTGCTGCACGGTCTGGCGCAGCAGGTTGGACATCTCGCCGCGGCTGATGCCCAGCAGCGGCTTGCCTTCGGCATCCTTGCCGTCCATCAGCATGTTGGCCTGGGCCAGGCCCTTGACCACCGTCAGCGGGTATTCCAGCTCGCGCTGGATCTGGCTGGCCTGGGCGCGCGCCAGGGCCACCAGGCGTTCGTTGATGACCTTCTCCAGCAGCGCCTGGGTGCGCTCCTGCACCAGCGTCTGGGTGCGCCCGCCGGCGAACAGGGCATAGAGTACCAACGCCGCCACCACAGCCAGGACACTGGCCCCGGCCAACGCCACCACGGAAAACTGGATCGACTTGAACTTCATGGCGAAATACTCGCGTACCAGGGACAGCCTGTTCCGCTGTATCGGCAGGACTTCAGAGTTTCCTTAGGAAATGCCTGTAATGGGTTGTAACGCCCTTGTGTCGTCTCCTTTGCGGAGCGGTTGCCGGCCATCGGGGGGCGGCCTACCATTGCGCGCTGTCCAAGGGAGATTGCATTGCTTCAGGAGAGCATCATGCCCAGCCTATTCCGCTTCACCGGCCTGGCCGCCGCCCTGCTCCTGGCCGGGTGCCAGCAGGTCAACACCACCAGCGGCGGCGCCGTCGGCGTCGAGCGCAAGCAGTACATGTTCAGCATGCTGTCGAGCCAGCAGGTCGACCAGATGTACTCGCAGTCGTACCAGAAGACCCTCACTGACGCGACTTCGGCGGGCAAGCTGGACAACGACAGCAGCGACGCCAAGCGCATCAAGGCCGTGGCCGCGCGGCTGATTCCGCAGACCGGCGCGTTCCGCCAGGACGCCCCGGGCTGGGACTGGCAGGTCAACGTGATCAAGAGCGACGAGCTCAACGCCAACTGCGGCCCCGGCGGCAAGATCATCTTCTACAGCGGCCTGATCGATCAGCTGAAGCTCACTGATGACGAGATCGCCGCGGTGATGGGCCACGAGATCGCCCACGCCCTGCGCGAGCACGGCCGCGAGCAGATGTCCCGCGCCTACGCCGTGCAGATGGGCGAGAACCTCGGCGGCGCGCTGCTGGGCCTGGGCGAGACCAGCAAGCAGCTGGCCGACCAGGTGGTGCAGTACAGCCTGACCCTGCCCAACAGCCGGCAGAACGAGACCGAGGCCGACCTCATCGGCCTGGAGCTGGCCGCCCGCGCCGGCTACAACCCCCAGGCCGCGCTGACGCTGTGGCAGAAGATGGGCCAGGCCGGTGGCGACGCGCCGCCGGAAATCCTCAGCACCCACCCGGCGGACAGCACGCGCATGGCCAACCTGCAGGCCGCCATTCCCAAGGTGATGCCGCTGTACGAGCAGGCCAAGGGCCGCAATTGACGAGCGGGGGGATCGACGCCGTCGATCCGTTGCAGCCGGCCGCCGACGCGGCCGGTTCGACCACCACCAGGGAGCGCCAGTGAAAATCGCAGTACTCGGAGCCACCGGGCTCCTCGGCCACCACGCCGCGCGCGCCATCAAGGCCGCCGGCCACCAGCTGGTGCTGATCCACCGCCCGTCCTCGCAGATCCAGCGCCTGGCCTACCTGGAGCCGGAATGCCGGGTCGCCGAACTGTTCGACTACAAGGGGCTGGAGCGCGCGCTGAAGGGGCTCGACGCGGTGATCTTCAGCGCCGGCTACTACCCGCAGCGGCCGCGCCGCTGGCAGGAGGAGGTGGCCAGCGCCCTGGACCAGACCAACCACTTCTACGCGGCCTGCCTGCACAACAAGGTGCCGCGCATCCTCTACGTCGGTTCGGCCTTCGCCATGCCCCCGCACCCCCAGGGCCTGCCCGGCCACGAGGGGCTGTTCTACGAGAGCCTGCCCACCGGCAAGAGCGCCTACGTGATGTGCAAGTGGGCGCTGGACGAACAGGCCCGCGAGCAGGCCCGCGGCGGCCTGCCGGTGGTGATCGGGATTCCCGGCATGGTGCTGGGCGAGCTGGACATAGGCCCGACCACCGGGCGCCTGATCACCGCCATCGGCCGCGGCGAGATGTCCCACTACGTGCCGGGGCGGCGCAACGTGATCGATGCCGGCGAGGCGGGGCGCGGCCTGCTGATGACGCTGGAGCGCGGGCGCATCGGCGAGCGCTACCTGCTCACCGGGCACAACGTGGAGATGGCCGAGCTCACCGCCACCATCGCCCACCTGCTGGGCCGCCCGGCGCCGCAGCCGATGCCGCTGCACCGCGCCCGCGCCCTGGCCACCCTGGGTCGCTGGCGCTACCGCCTGACCGGCAAGCTGCCGCTGCTGGACGAAACCGCCATCGAGGTGATGGCCGGCGGGCAGTTCCTCGACGGACGCAAGGCCCGCGAGGAGCTGGGCTTCGAAAGCCACGTGCCGCTGGAAGACACCCTGCAGCGGGCCATCAATTGGTTCCGCGCCAACGGGTACCTGTAGGCGCAACAGTCTTGCCGACTGCGCCGGGGAATACCGTGCCTTACCGCAAACTGTAGGAGCGGGCCCTGCCCGCGAATCGCGCGCAGGGCGCGCTCCTACATTGGAATGGCGTGGGTGGGGCGGCGTAGGAGCGGATCCTATCCGCGAATCGCGCCGATACGTCCGGCTATCGCGGACAAGGTCCGCTCCTACGGGGAAACTCCGTGCCTTACCGCAAACTGTAGGAGCGGGCCCTGCCCGCGATTTCGCGCGCAGGGCGCGCTCCTACAGGAGAAGGCCGCTGCCTCAGGGTAGCGCCTGCTCCGCCAGCGGGCGGTTCTGCAGGCCCATCTGGCTGCGGAAGCTTTCCATGTCGATCAGCGTGCACAGCTCCTGCAGCTTGCCCTGGCTGTTGAACAGCCACAGGGCCATGCCGGGGATGCTGACCACCTTGTCGCTGGCCGGGTAGCCGAAGGCGGGGCGGCTGATGGTGCCCACCAGGGTGCTCCATGTGAACACCTTGTGGCCCTCGCTTATGCATTCCTCGACCACCACTTCCAGGTCGTCCATGGACGCGCGGATGCCCTCGATCAGTTGCCGGTAGCCGGCGCTGTCCAGGGGCTGGGCGGAGAAGCTGCTCTTGTAGAGGAAGTCCGGGCTGTGCAGCTGGGTGGCCAGGGCCAGGCGGCCCTTGTTCCAGCTCAGGTCGATGTGCTGGCGGGCGAGGCGCTTCAGATCCTTGTCGGTCATGGCTGTTTCCTTCAGCGAAGGGACGACGGCTAACACTGTAGGACGAAGGCGTGGCGGCAGCATTGGCCGCCACGCCGGAGCGGCTGTCAGAACAGCCCGGACAGCGTGGCCGCGTGCCAGGCCGCGGCCAGGCCCAGGACGGCGAAGGCGCAGGCGGCCAGGCGGCGGATCAGCGCCAGCGGCAGGCGCTCGGCGGCGAAGTTGCCGGCCAGCACCACCGGCACGTTGGCCAGCAGCATGCCGATGGTGGTGCCCAGCACCACCAGCCAGAAGTGCGGGTACTGCGCGGCCAGCATCACGGTGGCCACCTGGGTCTTGTCGCCCATCTCGGCGAGGAAGAAGGCGATCAGCGTGGTGAGGAAGGGGCCGAACTTCTTCAGGCCGCCCTCTTCGTCGTCATCCAGTTTGTCCGGCACCAGGGTCCAGGCCGCCACGGCGAGGAAGGAGGCGGCCAGCAGCCAGCTCAGGGCGGCTTCGGAGAAGAAGGTGGAGACCCATTTGCCTACGGCGCCGGCGGCGAAGTGGTTGACCAGGGTCGCGGCGACGATGCCGGCGATGATCGGCCAGGGCTTGCGGAAGCGCGCGGCGAGGACGAGGGCGAGCAGTTGCGTCTTGTCGCCGATTTCGGCGAGGGCAACCACCAGGATGGGGACGAACAGGGATTCCATCAGGCTTTCCTAAGGGGGCGGGTCGACTAATCACCAATGACACGCGCCATCCGCCCACCCCGGGTCGGATCGCTCGTGTCATAGGTCTTGTCAAACCCGGGCCCGACTGCTGCGGGCCTTGGGGCCGCACGCGCCATGGTCTGCGGACCAAGTGTGTTGACGCGTGCCGGGCGAGGGCGGGAACCGCTCGCGGGAGACTACTCCCCTAGGACGGGGCGCATTCTGCCCAAGTCGTCCGGCTTGGGCAAGCCCGGCGTTCAGTCGACGTCGCGGCCGGAGGTGACGTCCATTTCCTGGTAGCGGACGAAGCGGCTGCCGTTCTTCAGGCGGTAGCCCCACCAGATGACGAGGAATAGCGGCAGGCTTATGTAGGTGGCGACCAGCCCGGTCCAGTCGATCGTCTCGCCGACGAACGCCTGGTAGTTCTGCCCGAGGGTGATCGCCAGGCACAGGGCGAAGGCGAATAGCGGGCCGAAGGGGAACCACTTGGCGCGGTAGGGCAGCTCCTCCAGTTTGCCGCCCTGCAGCAGGTAGCCCTTGCGGAAGCGGTAGTGGGAGATGGCGATGCCCAGCCAGACGATGAAACCGCACATGCCCGAGGTGTTGAGCAGCCAGGTGTAGACGGTCTTGTCGCCGATGAAGCTGGTGAGGAAGCACAGCCCGCCCACCAGCGTGGTGGCGTAGAGCGCGTAGCGTGGCACGCCGCTCTGCGAGATCTGCCGGAACAGGCGCGGCGCCTGGCCATGCAGGGCCATGGTGTAGAGCATGCGGGTGGAGGCGTACATTCCCGAGTTGCCGGCGGAGAGGATCGCCGAGAGGATCACCGCGTTCATCACCCCGGCCGCCGCGGCCAGGCCGGCGCGCTCGAAGAGCAGGGTGAAGGGCGAGGTGCTGATGTCGCTGCTGTCGGTCTTGAGCAGGTTCGGATCGGTGTAGGGGATGAGCATGCCGATGACGAAGATCGACAGGATGTAGAACATCAGGATCCGCCAGAACACCTGGCGGATGGCGATGGGGATCGACTTGTGCGGGTGCTCCGACTCGCCGGCGGCGACGCCGATCAGCTCGGTGCCCTGGAACGAGAAGCCGGCGATCATCGCCACCCCGACCATGGCCTGCAGGCCTCCGACGAAGGGCGCGTCGCCGGTGGTGAAGTTGCTGAAGCCGGGGGAGTCGATGCCGTGCATGATGCCGAAGATGCTGGCCAGGCCGATGCCGATGAAGATCACCACGGCCATCACCTTGATCAGCGCGAACCAGAACTCGCTCTCGCCGAAGCCCTTCACCGAGAAGAAGTTGAGGCCGAACATGATGGCGAGGAAGCCGGCGCTCCAGTAGATGCCCGACACCTCGGGGAACCAGAAGTTCATCACCAACTGCGCGGCCACCAGTTCCGCGGCGATGGTCACCGCCCAGTTGTACCAGTAGTTCCAGCCCATGGCGAAGCCGAAGCCTTCGTCGATGAAGCGGCTGCCGTAGGTGGAGAAGGAGCCGGAATCGGGGATGTAGGCGGCCATCTCGCCCAGGCTGGTCATCAGGAAGAACACCATCAGGCCGATCAGCGCGTAGGCCAGCAGCGCGCCGCCGGGGCCGGCGGTGGCGACGGTGCTGCCGGAGGCGACGAACAGCCCGGTGCCGATCGAGCCGCCGATGGCGATCATGTTCAGGTGCCTGGGCTTGAGCGAACGCTTCAGGTGCGCTGGGGTCTTTTCCGGCGACTTCACGAAGGTCAGCTCGGCTTCTTTCACGGTGCTTTTCACGGCGATCCTCGGCTCGTGAGGCGCGCCGGCCCGGCGCGCCCTTTCGGTCTGGGTGGAGTGTAGTGGGGCTGCGGCGAGGCGCCCGGGCTCAGGGGCGACGGGCGCTGTAGATGCGGAAACCGTCGCCCTCGGCGAGGCTGCGGCAGGGGCCCAGGTGCTGTTCGATCAGCAGCGGGTACTTGAGGAAGCTGTTGGCCACCAGGCGCAGTTCGCCGCCCGGGCGCAGGTGCTGCGCGGCTTCGCGCAGCAGGCGTTCGCTGGCCTGGTAGTCGGTGTGCACGCCCTGGTGGAAGGGCGGGTTGCTGACGATGGCCGCCAGGCCGGCCGGCGCCGCGTCGATGCCGTCGCCGCCGATCACCTCGCCTTCCAGGCCATTGGCGGCGAGGGTCAGGCGACTGCTCTCCAGGGCGAAGGCGTCGACGTCGAGCAGGCTCAGGCGGCTGCCCGGGTAACGACGCTTGAGCACCGCGCCGAGCACGCCGGCGCCGCAGCCGAAGTCCAGCACCTGGCCTTCGGGCAGGCCGCCCAGGTGCTCCAGCAGCAGGGCGCTGCCGCGGTCCAGGCGGCCATGGCTGAACACGCCGGGCAGGGTGACCACTTGCAGTTCGCCGTCGGCCAGGGCCAGCGTGTAGCGCTGGGCCAAGGAATGCAGGTCGGGGCAGGGCAGGGCGCCGTCGATGGCGGTGTGCCACAGCTGGCAGTGTCGCGCGCTGTCGAGCTTGGCGGCCTTGGCCAGGGCGCCGAGCTGCCTGGCGGCGCGCTCGACGCCGGCGCGCTTCTCGCCCACCAGGTACAGCTGGCCGCCGGGCACGCGGCTGGCCAGGGCGGCCAGCAGGTAATCGGTCAGCTCGCGGGACTTGGGCAGGAACAGCACGGCGGCGTCGAACTCGCCCTCCGGCGGCGTCACGCCGAAATGGCAGCGTCCCGGGTAGCGGCTGTCCAACTGCCGCTGCTCGCCGGCGTGCCAGCTCCAGCCCAGGGCCTGGGGCAGCTCGCCGAGCAGGCCGTCGGCGGGCAGGCCGGCCAGCAGCACGCGGCCGGCGAAACGTTCGATCTGGCGCAGCAGCACCTCGCTGGTGGGGGCGTTGGACATGCGGCCTCCTGAAAAAGGGCGCGAGTTTAGCACTTCGCGCTTCAGTCGACCCGCCGCAGCTTGTCGCCGCGGAAGAAGGCCGCGGCGTTGTCCGTCACCTGGCCGACGATGCGCTGCCGCGCCTCGCGGCTGCCCCAGGCGTTGTGCGGGGTGACGATCAGCCGCGGGATGTCGCCGGCCAGCAGCGGGTTGCCGTCCTTCGGCGGCTCGACGCTGAGCACGTCGGTGGCGGCGCCGCCCAGGTGGCCGCGGCGCAGGGTGTCGGCCAGGGCCTGCTCGTCGATCAGGCCGCCGCGGGCGGTGTTGACGATGAAGGCGCCGGGCTTCATCAGGTCCAGTTCGCGCTGGCCGATCATCCCGCGGGTCTGCTCGGTCAGCGGGCAGTGCAGGCTGATGGCGTCGACCTGCGGCAGCAGCTCGTCCAGCGCCAGGCGGTCGGCGCGCGGCGGGCGGCCAGGAAGTTGGCCGAGCAGCACGCGCATGCCGAAGGCCTCGGCCAGGCGGGCCACCGCGCCACCCAGTTCGCCATGGCCGAGCAGACCGAGGGTCTTGCCTTCCAGCTCGACGATGGGGAAGTCCAGCAGGCAGAACTGGGTGGACTGCTGCCAGCGCCCGGCGCGGACCGCCGCCTGGTAGTCGGGCAACCGGGTAGCCAGGGCGAGCAGCAGCAGGATGGCGTGCTGGGCCACCGAAGCGGTGCCGTAGCCCTGGCAGTTGGCCACGGCGATGCCACGCTCGCGGGCGGCGGCCAAGTCGATGTTGTTGGTGCCGGTGGCGGTGACCAGGATCAGCCTGAGGTCCGGGCACTGGGCCAGGGTTTCGGCGCTGATGGGCGCCTTGTTGCTGATGGCCACGTTGGCCTCGCGCAGGCGCCCGGCGATTTCGCCGGGGGCGCTGGCGGGGTGCAGGACCAGTTCGCCGAAAGCCTGGCGCAGGGGCTGCAGGTCGAGGTCGCCGAGGTCGAGGGAGGCGGTGTCGAGGAAGACGGCGCGGGCACTGTTCATCTGTGGCTGTACCTTTTGCGGGAAGCGGGGCTGGCGTAAGGTTGCCAGCCTGACGGCGTTAATCCCACCCCTGTGGAGGTTGCATGTACTGGACGGAATTTCTCACCGTGGCGCTGATCCACCTGCTGGCGGTGGCCAGCCCGGGCCCGGACTTCGCCGTGGTGGTGCGCGAGAGCGTCACCCATGGCCGCCGCGCCGGTACCTGGACGGCCCTGGGCGTGGGCTGCGCCATCTCCATCCACGTAACCTACTCGCTGCTGGGCATCGGCCTGATCGTTTCGCAGTCGATCATGCTGTTCAACACCCTCAAGTGGCTGGCCGCGGCCTACCTGTTCTACATCGGCATCAAGGCCTTGCGCGCCAAACCCAGCGGTGGCGACGGCAGTGTGGCGGCCGCTGCGCCCAGCGAACGCACCCCGCGCGGCGCCTTCGTCGCCGGCTTCGTCACCAACGGCCTGAACCCCAAGGCCACGCTGTTCTTCCTCTCGCTGTTCACCGTGGTTATCAACCCGCACACCCCGGTACTGGTGCAGGCCGGCTACGGCGTCTACCTGGCCTGCGCCACCGCGGCCTGGTTCAGCTTCGTGGCGCTGCTGTTCAGCCAGCAGCGCGTGCGCGCCGGCTTCGCCCGCCTGGGGCACTGGTTCGACCGGATGATGGGGGTGGTGCTGGTGGGACTGGGAATCAAGCTGGCGCTCACCGAGTTGCGCTGAGGGTTAGGGGCCGCCTTTTGTAGGGGCGAGCTTGCTCGCGGATGGTGTTTGGCTGGGGCTTTGGGGGTTGCGCTTTAGAGCGCCCTCTCCCTAACCCTCTCCCTGAAGGGAGAGGGGACCGTTCGGTGTGTTCGGTTGCTTCGGCGTTAGCCGGCTTGTACCGATTACCCGGCTAACACCAAATCCTTTCTCGGCACGGACAAGCTCCCTCTCCCTTCAGGGAGAGGGCTGGGGAGAGGGGCTCTCAAGCAGCCGAGAATCGCGACAGCCCTGTCCGCGATATCGCGCGCAGGGGAATGGCATACACAGCGACTTGCACGGAGCTGAAACGAAAAGGGCGCGACCGAAGTCGCGCCCTTTGCGTTTCCGGTAACAGCGTTACAGCAACTCGACGGCCACCGCGGTGGCTTCGCCGCCGCCGATGCACAGCGAGGCCACGCCGCGCTTGCCGCCTTTCTTCTGCAGGGCGTTGATCAGGGTGACGATGATCCGCGAGCCGGTGGAGCCCACCGGGTGGCCCTGGGCGCAGGCGCCGCCGTAGACGTTGACCTTGGCGTGGTCCAGGCCGTGCTCGCGCATGGCCAGCATGGTGACCATGGCGAAGGCTTCGTTGATCTCGAACAGGTCGACATCGTCCTTGTTCCAGCCGGTCTTCCTGAACAGGTTGGTCATGGCGCCGATGGGGGCCAGGGTGAATTCGCTCGGGTCCTGGCTCTGGGTGGCGTGGCCGACGATCTTCGCCAGCGGCTTGAGGCCGCGGCGGGCGGCTTCCTCGGCGGTCATCAGGACCAGCGCGCTGGCGCCGTCGGAGATGGAGCTGGCATTGGCCGCGGTGATGGTGCCGTCCTTCTTGAACGCCGGCTTCAGGCTGGGGATCTTGTCCAGGTTGGCGGTCAGCGGCTGTTCGTCGTCCTTCACCACCACCTCGCCCTTGCGGGTGGTGACGGTGACCGGGACGATCTCGCTGGCCAGCGAGCCATCCTGGATCGCCGCCTGGGCGCGCTTGAGCGATTCGATGGCATAGGCGTCCATCTCTTCGCGGGTGATGCCGTTGCTGTCCGCGGTGTCCTGGGCGAAGGAGCCCATCAGGCGGCCAGTGCGGGCGTCTTCCAGGCCGTCGAGGAACATGTGGTCCTTGATCTCGGCGTGGCCCATGCGCAGGCCGGTGCGGGCCTTTTCCAGCACGTAGGGGGCGTTGGACATGCTTTCCATGCCGCCGGCGACCATCACCTTGTTGGTGCCGGCCTTGAGCAGGTCGTGGGCCAGCATCACCGCCTTCATGCCCGAACCGCACAGCTTGTTGATGGTGGTGCAGCCGGTGGCGGCGGGCAGGCCGGCGTTGAGCGCCGCCTGTCGGGCCGGGCCCTGCTTCAGACCGGCGGGCAGCACGCAGCCCATGATCACTTCCTCGACATCGCCGGCCTCGATGCCGGCGCGGGCGACTGCTTCGCGGATGGCGATGGCGCCCAGGTCGACGGCGGAAACGCCGGCCAGGCTGCCCTGGAAGCCGCCCATGGGAGTGCGGGCGCCGCTGACGATGACGATTTCGGACATGGAAACTACCTCTTGGCTTTTGTTCTCGGGGTGTTCTGGAGGCTCGGCCGTGAACGACCGGGTGGCGGCGATTCTAGCGCGTGACCCGATCAGGCCAAAGAGTCACCCGCAAATCACTCTTTGGATGGATGATTGGTCATGGTTGCGCCTCTACAGTCACCGGCATCGACTCCCACGAAGGTCCCACAGGTAAGCCGAACATGCTCAAGACCCGTCTCCTCCCCGCTGCGAGCAATGCCTACCAGTACCCGTTGCTGATCAAGAGCCTGCTGCTGTCCGGCGCGCGCTACGAAAAAAGCCACGAGATCGTCTACCGCGACCTGGTGCGCTACAACTACGCCACCTTCAACGAGCGCGTCGCGCGCCTGGCCAACGTGCTCACCGAGGCCGGCGTGCAGGCCGGCGACACCGTGGCGGTGATGGACTGGGACAGCCATCGCTACCTGGAGGCGATGTTCGCCATCCCGATGATCGGCGCGGTGCTGCACACCATCAACATCCGTCTTTCGCCGGAGCAGATCCTCTACACCATGAACCACGCCGAGGACCGCTTCGTGCTGGTCAACGCCGAGTTCGTGCCGCTCTACCAGGGCATCGCCGGGCAACTGACCACGGTGCAGAAGACCCTGCTGCTGACCGATGGCGCCGACAAGAGCTGCGCACTGGCCGACTGCATCGGCGAGTACGAGACGCTGATGGCCGCGGCCAGCCCGCGCTACGCCTTCCCCGACTTCGACGAGAATTCGGTGGCCACCACCTTCTACACCACCGGCACCACCGGTAACCCCAAGGGCGTGTACTTCACCCACCGCCAACTGGTGCTGCACACCCTGGCCATGGCCTCGACCATCGCCAGCCTGGACAGCATCCGCCTGATGGGCAACAGCGACGTGTACATGCCGATCACGCCGATGTTCCACGTGCACGCCTGGGGTACTCCCTACGTGGCCACCATGCTCGGTATCAAGCAGGTGTACCCGGGGCGTTACGACCCGGAACTGCTGGTCGAGCTGTGGAAACGCGAGAACGTCACCTTCTCCCACTGCGTGCCGACCATCCTGCAGATGGTGATGAACGCCAAGGCCGCCCAGGGCGTGGACTTCAAGGGCTGGAAGATCATCATCGGCGGCAGCGCGCTGACCCGCTCGCTGTACGAGGCGGCCCAGGCCCGCGGCATCCAGCTGACCGCGGCCTACGGCATGTCCGAGACCTGCCCGCTGATCTCCTGCGCCTACCTCAACGACGAGCTCCTGGCCGGCAGCGAGGACGAACGCACCACCTACCGGATCAAGGCCGGCGTGCCGGTGCCGCTGGTGGACGCGGCGATCATGGACGAGCACGGCCAACTGCTGCCGGCCGACGGCGAGTCCCAGGGCGAGCTGGTGCTGCGTTCGCCCTGGCTGACCCAGGGCTACTTCCGCGAGCCGCAGAAGGGCGAGGAACTCTGGGCCGGCGGCTGGATGCACACCGGCGACGTGGCCACCCTCGACGGCATGGGCTTCATCGACATCCGCGACCGCATCAAGGACGTGATCAAGACCGGTGGCGAATGGCTGTCCTCGCTGGAGCTGGAAGACCTCATCAGCCGTCACCCGGCGGTGCGCGAAGTGGCGGTGGTGGGGGTGCCGGACCCGCAATGGGGCGAGCGCCCGTTCGCCCTGCTGGTGCTCTTCGAGGGCCAGCAGCTGGACGCCAAGGGGCTGAAGGAGCACCTCAAGCCTTTCGTCGAACAGGGCCACATCAACAAGTGGGCGATTCCTTCGCAGATCGCCGTTGTTACTGAAGTTCCCAAGACCAGCGTGGGCAAGCTGGACAAGAAGCGCATCCGTGTGGATATCGCTCGTTGGCAGGAGTCCGGCAGCGAATTCCTCTCCGCCCTGTAAGCCCTTCCCTACAGGCTGCGTCCCCCGAGCAAGCGCTTGGCACGGGGCGCGGCCTCTGCTAATCCTTCCTGCGAGCCGTCTAGCTTGCGGCTCGTTGCCGCAGCGACGCGCTAAATCACACTTTCGAGGGATCAAGCCCGCCGGGGGGCTGGCTATAGTCGCTGCCACTCATAACAAAAAACACACATGGAGTAGCGTCGATGACACAAATGAAGAAGATCTGGCGCCTGGCTCGTTTGCCACTGGCCGTCAGCCTGGCTTCCACGCTTGCCACCCCCGCTTCGGCGGTCACCTTCAACATCGGCGAGATCGAGGGCTCCTTCGACTCCAGCCTGTCGGTCGGCGCCAGCTGGTCGACGCAGAATCCGGACAAGAACCTGATCGGTTCCAACAACGGCGGTCACGGCCTGTCGCAGACTTCCGACGACGGCCACCTGAACTACAAGGCCGGCAAGACCTTCTCGAAGATCTTCAAGGGCATCCACGACCTGGAGCTGAAGTACGGCGACACCGGCGTGTTCCTGCGCGGCAAGTACTGGTACGACTTCGAGCAGAAGGACGAGAGCACCGAGTTCAAGCCGCTCAGCGACAGTGGCCGCAAGACCGCCGCCAAGGCTTCCGGCGCCGAGCTGCTGGACGCCTTCATCTACCACAAGTACAGCATCGCCGACCTGCCGGGCAACGTGCGCCTGGGCAAGCAGGTGGTGAACTGGGGCGAGAGCACCTTCATCCAGGGTGGCATCAACTCGATCAACCCGTTCGACGTCACCGCGCTGCGCCGTCCTGGCTCCGAGATCAAGGAAGCCCTGGTGCCGGTGAACATGTTCTACCTGTCGCAGAACCTCACCGACAACCTCTCCGCCGAAGGCTTCTACCAACTGGAGTGGGACCAGACGGTGGTGGACAACTGCGGCACCTTCTTCTCCCAGCCGGACGTGATCGCCGACGGCTGCACCGACAACCTGCGCGTGCTGACCAACGCCCAGGCGCTGGGGGCGGGGAACGTGGCGCTGGCCAAGCAGTTCGGCGTGGACGTCAACAACGAGGGCGCCCTGGTGCGCCGCGGGCCGGACCGCGACGCCCGCGACAGCGGCCAGTACGGCCTGTCGCTGAAGTACTACGCTGACGCCCTGAACACCGAGTTCGGCGGCTACTACATGAACTACCACAGCCGCCTGCCGATCTTCAGCGGCCGCGGCGCTTCCCAGTCCATCTACAACCTGGCCAACTCCCTCAGCGGCACCCCGCTGCAAGCCTTCGCCCCCCTGCTGGTGGCGGGCAACTCCTCGTACTTCGTCGAGTACCCGGAAGACATCCACCTGTATGGCCTGAGCTTCTCCACCACCCTACCCACCGGCACGGCCTGGCAGGGCGAGATCAGCTACCGGCCCAACGCCCCGGTGCAGCTGAACACCACCGACATCCTGTTCTCCGGCGTGGTGCCGCTGGGCGGCGTGTACGGCAACGCTTCGGTGCTCCAGGGGGTTCCGGACACCGACCTGCACGGCTACCGCCGCAAGGAAATCACCCAGCTGCAGACCACCTTCACCCACTTCTTCGACCAGGTCATGGGCGCCGAGCGTCTGACCCTGGTGGGCGAGGTGGGCTGGACCCACGTCGGCGGCCTGGAAAGCACCTCCAAGGCGCGCTACGGCCGCGACCCGGTATTCGGCCCCGGCCCGCTGCCAGCGACCGGCAACCTGAACACCTGCCAGGTGCTGAACAACTCGACCCTGGGCAGCGCGCCGAAGAACAACCTGTCGCGCAACTGCGAGAACGACGGCTTCACCACCGCCGACTCCTGGGGCTACCGCATGCGCGCCATCTGGGACTACAACGACGTGTTCGCCGGGGTGAACCTCAAGCCCAACGTGGCCTGGTCCCACGACGTAGACGGCTATTCGCCCGGCCCGGGCGGCAACTTCGAGGAAGGCCGCAAGGCGATCAGCCTGGGCGTCGACGCCGACTACATGAACACCTACACCGCGAGCCTTTCCTACACCAACTACTTCGACGGCAAGTACTCCACCCTGGTCGACCGCGACTTCGTCGCGCTCAGCTTCGGCGTGAACTTCTAAGCGGCACCCGCGCCCCGCCCGGGCCCGGGCGGGGCGCCAGCAGACAGAGATCGCGAGCGCGGCGGCGCGGCCGCCGCGCGAGCAGTAACGACTCATCGAGGACGACGCGATAATGAGAACAACAAAGAGACTGCTGCAAACCGGCGCACTGGCCCTGGGCCTGAGCCTGCTGGCCACCCAGGTGATGGCTGCGGTGTCCGCCGCCGACGCCGCCAAGCTGGGCACCACCCTGACCCCGGTCGGCGCCGAGAAGGCCGGCAACGCCGACGGCAGCATTCCCGCCTGGACCGGCGGCCTGCCGAAGAACGCCGGCGCCGTGGACAGCAAGGGCTTCCTCGCCGACCCCTTCGCCAGCGAGAAGCCGCTGTTCACCATCACCGCGCAGAACGTCGAGCAGTACAAGGACAAGCTGACCCCCGGCCAACTGGCCATGTTCAAGCGCTACCCCGACACCTACAAGATGCCGGTGTACCCGTCGCACCGCACCGCCACCCTGCCTGACTCGGTGCTGGAAGCGACCAGGAAGAACGCCACCGCCACCAACCTGGTGCAGGGCGGCAACGGCCTGCAGAACTTCCAGACCGCCAACCCCTTCCCGATCCCGCAGAACGGCCTGGAAGTCATCTGGAACCACATCACCCGCTACCGCGGCGGCCACGTGCGCCGTCTGGTGACCCAGGCCACCCCGCAGGTCAACGGCAGCTACTCGCTGGTGTACTTCCAGGACGAGTTCGTGTTCCGCACCGACCTGAAGGACTACGACCCGAGCAAGCCGAGCAACGTGCTGTTCTACTTCAAGCAGCAGGTCACCGCCCCGGCGCGCCTGGCCGGTAACGTGCTGCTGGTGCACGAGACCCTCGACCAGGTCAAGGAACCGCGCCTGGCGTGGCTCTACAACGCCGGCCAGCGCCGCGTGCGCCGCGCCCCGCAGGTGTCCTACGACGGCCCCGGCACCGCCGCCGACGGCCTGCGCACCTCGGACAACCTGGACATGTACAACGGCGCGCCGGACCGCTACGACTGGAAGCTGGTGGGCAAGCAGGAGCTGTACATCCCGTACAACAACTACAAGCTCGACGATCCCAAGCTGAAGTACGCGGACATCATCAAGCCCGGCCACCTCAACCAGGACCTGACCCGCTACGAGCTGCACCGCGTCTGGCATGTGGTCGCGACCCTGAAGGCCGGCGAGCGCCACATCTACGCCAAGCGTGACTTCTACATCGACGAAGACACCTGGCAAGCCGCCGAGATCGACCATTACGACGGCCGCGGCACCCTGTGGCGCGTGGCCGAGGCCTTCTCGCAGTACTACTACAACAACCAGGTACCGTGGTACACCGCGGAAACCCTGTACGACCTGCTCTCCAGCCGTTACCTGGTGCTGGGCCTGAAGAACGAGGAGAAATCCGCCTACGACTTCAACTACAGCGCCTCTGAAAGCGACTTCACCCCCGCGGCGCTGCGTCAGGAAGGCGTGCGCTAAGTCGAGTCGCCTTGCTGAGAGCCGGCCTTCGGGCCGGCTTTTTCATGGGCGGACGGATGCTGTGATGTGGCGATATGCCGCTATAATCACGGCAAAACGCCGCCATGGGTGAGCCCTTGCCTCACGCGTACCGCAACCTGCTCGACGACGAAGAGATCGAGGCGCTGCTGGAAATCACCGTCCGTCCCGAGCGCCCCCCGACGGTGCTGCTGGTGGACGACGACCCGCAGGTGCTCGCCGAGATGCGTGAGCTGATCGAAAGCGCCGACCTGCAATGCCTGACCGCGAGCAACAGCGCCCAGGCCCTGCGCCGTATCGGCCGCGACGAATCGGCCATCGACCTGCTGGTCACCGACCTGTGCATGGAAGGCGAGGGGGCCGGCCTGGAGCTGATCCGCCAGCTCCACGCCCGGGGTACCTTCCTGCCGATCATCGTGCTCTCCGGCACCACTCGCGCCCGCGACGTGGTCGAGGCGATGCGCCTGAACGTGCTGGACTTCCTGCTCAAGCCGGTGGAGCCGGAGGAGTTCCTGCGGACGCTCAAGCGTTGCCTGTGAGGCGTTCCGATAGCCCTGGCCATCTCCGCTACGGGGGGAGGAACACCGCGCTTTCCCGGCTACCTGTAGGAGCGGGCCCTGCCCGCGATTCGCGCGCAGGGCGCGCTCCTACATGGGAATGGCGCGGGTGGGGCGGCGTAGGAGCGGATCTCATCCGCGAATCGCGCCGATACGTCCGGCCATCGCGGACAAGGTCCGCTCCTACGGGGGGAGGAACACCGCGCTTTCCCGGCTACCTGTAGGAGCGGGCCCTGCCCGCGATTCGCGCGCAGGGCGCGCTCCTACATGGGGACGATATGGGTGGGGCGGCGTAGGAGCGGATCTCATCCGCGAATCGCGCCGATACGTCCGGCCATCGCGGACAAGGTCCGCTCCTACGGGGGGGAGGACCGTGCTTCCCGGCTACCTGTAGGAGCGGGCCCTGCCCGCGATTCGTGCGCAGGGCGCGCTCCTACATGGGAATGGCGCGGGTGGGGCAGCGTAGGAGCGGATCTCATCCGCGAACCGCGCCGATACGTCCGGCCATCGCGGACAAGGTCCGCTTACGGGGGGAGGACCGTGCTTCCAGGCTACCTGTAGGAGCGGGCCCTGCCCGCGATTCGCGCGCAGGGCGCGCTCCTACATGGGAATGGCGGGGGCATGGCTTTTCGTGGGAGCGAGCTTGCTCGCGAACATGTCCCCGCGGCGGAATCCCTTCGTACTGGTTACAACGCCTGCGCCTTGAAGGTATCGCACTTGCCCGGCGAGCCCGAGTCGAAGCCGAGCTTGAACCAGCGCATGCGCTGCGCCGAGGTGCCGTGGGTGAAGGAGTCCGGTACCACGGTGCCGCGCGACTGCTTCTGCAGGCGGTCGTCGCCGATGGCGTTGGCGGCGTTCAGTGCGCTTTCGATGTCGCCCGGCTCCAGCCATTGCAGGCGCTGCTGGGCTTTGTTGGCCCATACGCCGGCGAAGCAGTCGGCCTGCAGCTCCAGGCGCACCGACAGGCCGTGGGCGCCCTCCATGGGCGCGCCGCGGCGGCGCGCGGCCTCGACCTTGGCCGAGATGCCCAGCAGGTTCTGCACGTGGTGGCCGACCTCGTGGGCGATCACGTAGGCGCGGGCGAAGTCGCCGGCGGCGGAGAAGCGCTGCTCCATCTCGCGGAAGAAGCCCAGGTCCAGGTACACCCGGTGGTCGCCGGGGCAGTAGAACGGGCCCACCGCCGAGGAGGCGAAGCCGCAGGCGGAGTTCACCCCGCCGTTGAACAGGATCAGCTTGGGCTGCTCGTACTGGGCGTTGCTGTGGGCGAAGATCTGCCCCCAGGTGTCCTCGGTGTCGCCGAGCACGGCGCGCACGAAGTCCACCTGCGGGTCGGCGCCGGTCGCCGGGCGGCCCTGCACCTGCGGGCGCGCCGGGGCTTGGCCGGCGTCCATCTGGCCGAGCAGGCTGCCGAGGATCTGCATCGGGTCCTGGCCCATCAGCAGGCCGACCACCACCACGATGGCCACCCCGCCCAGGCTCAGGCCGCGGCCGCCGATGCGCATGCCGCCACCGCCCATGCCGCCGCCGCTGTCGTCGCGGGCATCCACCACGTTGTCGCTGCGTCGTCCTTTGCGCCAGAGCATGGCGTCTTCTCCTGAAAGTTCGTGGATTGAGTGTCGTCGGCGCCCGGCCGACCCGCCAGGCCGGCCGTCAGGCCAGCGCGCAGAGCAACTGGGCGTGGGCCAGCAGCTGCACCTTGCCGCCCACCTGCACCTGGTCGTCGTCGCCGACGCGCACCTCCAGCAGGCTGGGGCGACCGGCGAAGCGGCCCTGGTGCAGCTCGAAGGTCTCGCCGCGACGGGCCTTGCCCAACTCCACCAGGTAGGCGGCGACCGGGCCGGCGGCGCTGCCGGTGGCGACATCCTCGACCAGCCCGGCGTTGTCCCAGGTGCGGCCCTCGCGGTTATCCACATCCAGCAGGAAGACGAAGGCCGCGCCCAGGGCGGTCAGGCGCTCGGCCAGTTGTGCGGTGAACTCGGCGCACTGACGGATGCGCCCGAGAGCCTCGCTGCGCACCGGCAGCAGCACGTAGGGCAGGCCGGTGCTGATCACCTGCGCCGGGTAGTCGGCGAGGTCGCCCGCGTTCAGCGAGAAGGCTTCGGCGAACCAGCGACGTTCCTCCGCGTCGAGCACGGCGCCGAACTGCGCCTGGCCCTGGTTCATCTGCGCGATGAAACCTTGACCGTGGCGGCGGGTGGTGAGGTTCACGTCCCTGGTCGCCAGTTGCAGCGTCCAGTGTTCCTGCTCGCCACGCTGGTGGATGTGGTGCAGCAGCGCGGCGGCGCCCAGCAGCGGGTGGCCGGCGAAGGGCAGTTCTTCCTCGGGAGTGAAGATGCGCGCGGCGTAGGTGTCCAGCTCGGCGCTGGGGAACAGGAAGATGCTCTCGAACTGGCGCAGCTCCTGGGTCAGCGCCTGCAGCGTGGCGTCGGCCAGGCCGCGCGCGTCGGCGAACACCGCCAGGCCGTTGCCGGCCAGCGGTCGGTCGGCGAACACGTCGAGTTGCCAGTAATGCAGAAAGGACATGGTGTTCCCGTGGAAAGTAGGGCTCGACAGCGAGCCTAGCGGCGGATATGTTCGCCGACAAGAAAAGCCCAGCTTTTCAGGCCACCGCAGTGGCCGGCGTCGCTCGGACGGTTCCGGGCGCTTACGTTCACCGAGGAAATCATGACTGAACCCCGTTCAGCACGCCGTTTCGCGCGTATCGACCGTCTCCCGCCCTACGTCTTCAACATCACCGCCGAACTGAAGATGGCCGCCCGCCGCCGTGGCGAGGACATCATCGATCTGTCCATGGGCAACCCCGACGGCGCCACCCCGCCGCACATCGTCGAGAAGCTGGTGCAGGTCGCCCAGCGCGACGACACCCACGGCTACTCCACCTCCCGCGGCATTCCGCGCCTGCGCCGGGCGATCTCGCACTGGTACAGGGAGCGCTACGCGGTGGACATCGACCCGGAAACCGAGGCCATCGTCACCATCGGCTCCAAGGAAGGCCTGGCACACCTGATGCTGGCCACCCTGGACCACGGCGACAACATCCTGGTACCCAACCCCAGCTACCCGATCCACATCTACGGCGCAGTGATCGCCGGCGCCCAGGTGCGCTCGGTGCCGCTGGTGCCGGGCATCGACTTCTTCACCGAGCTGGAGCGGGCGATCCGCGAGTCGATCCCCAAGCCGAAGATGATGATCCTCGGCTTCCCCTCCAACCCCACCGCGCAGTGCGTGGAGCTGGACTTCTTCGAGCGCGTGGTGGCCCTGGCCAAGCAGTACGACGTGCTGGTGGTGCACGACCTGGCCTATGCCGACATCGTCTTCGACGGCTGGAAGGCGCCGTCGATCATGCAGGTGCCGGGGGCCAAGGACATCGCGGTGGAGTTCTTCACCCTGTCCAAGAGCTACAACATGGCCGGCTGGCGCATCGGCTTCATGGTCGGCAACCCGGAGCTGGTCTCGGCCCTGGCGCGGATCAAGAGCTACCACGACTACGGCACCTTCACCCCGCTGCAGGTGGCCGCCATCGCCGCGCTGGAAGGCGACCAGCAGTGCGTGCGTGACATCGCCAGCCAGTACCAGGCGCGCCGCGACGTGCTGGTCAAGGGCCTGCACGAGGCCGGCTGGATGGTCGAGAACCCCAAGGCGTCGATGTACGTCTGGGCGAAGATCCCCGAGCCCTATGCGCACCTGGGCTCGCTGGAGTTCGCCAAGAAGCTGCTGAAGGACGCCAAGGTGTCGGTGTCGCCGGGTATCGGCTTTGGTGACTATGGCGACGACCATGTGCGCTTTGCGTTGATCGAGAACCGTGATCGCTTGCGCCAGGCGGTGCGGGGGATCAAGGCGATGTTCCGGGCGGATGGGGTGTTGTCGAAGGCCAAGGTGGCTGAATAAGGCGGGAATGAATGAAGAAGGGGCGGCCGGTTGGTCGCCCCTTTTTGTTTGTGGGGGAGGGGCGGAAGGGCTTGGTGGGGGCTGGAGAGCGCCCTCTCCCTAACCCTCTCCCTGAAGGGAGAGGGGACCGTTGGGCAGACGCTGATGTAATGGAGTCATCCGGCAGCCTCGGTGATTTCCGGCTGGAGCCAATTCTTCTCTCGGCACGGACTAGCCCCCTCTCCCTTCAGGGAGAGGGCTGGGGAGAGGGAGCGGAGTTGATCCCAGGCTCCAAAGCAGCAGGGATACTCCAAGCCCCCCTCAACGCCCCGGATAATCCGCCAACACCACCGCCTTCCCATCCTTGCCCAACCCCAGCACCTGGTAGGCATCGTAACGCCCACCCATCTCCATCCCCGGCGAGCCCATGGGCATCCCCGGCACCGCCGCGCCCACCAGGTCGGCGCGCTCGCGCAGCTTGAGCACTTCGCTGGCTGGCACGTGGCCTTCGACGAACTTGCCGTCGATCACCCCGGTGTGGCACGAGCCCATGGTGTAGGGCACGCCCAGGCGCGTCTTCACCGCGCTCATGTCCGCCTCGACGTGGTCGTTGACCGTGAAGCCGTTGGCCTGCAGGTGCTTGATCCAGTCCTTGCAGCAGCCGCAGTTGACGTCGCGGTGCACGTCGATGGTCAGCGGCTGGGCGGCCTGGGCGGTGCCGGCGAGGAGGGCGGCGAGAAGGAGGATGCGGCGCATGGGAAGCTCCTGTCAGAACGAAATCCGTGGAGCATACTCTCAGGGACGGCGGCGCCCGTCCCTGCTCTGTATCAGCTTATGACGCCGCCGGCGAACTCGGCGTGCCGAGCAAGGTCTGTGTCCTTTATCCATCTTCATTTTGCCGAGGGCTGACGGGCCCCAGGAGGAACAGGATGCTCTTCGCCCGCTTCGTCTTGCTGCTACAGGCCCTGGTGTGGGCCGGCCTGGGCCTGCTGTACTGGGTGCGCCCCTACGAGATGGCCAACCTCAGCGGCATGCTGCTGATGGAGCCGGAGTCGGTCAGCGACGCCCAGGTGTTCTACGGCGGCCACCAGTTCGCCCTGGCGCTGTTCCTGCTGTTCGCCCTGCGCCGCCGCGAGCTGCTGCGCGCCGGGCTGATCCTGGTGGTGCTGGTGCAGCTCACCCTGACCCTGTCGCGGCTGCTCATCGCCTGGTCCTCGGGCCTGGGCATCGACACCGACGCCACCCTCTACGGCCTGGTCTACCGCGGCAGCGTGTCGCTGCTGGCGATCTTCGCCCTGTACTGGCTGGAGCGCGGCCGGCGCGAGCCGGAGCCGGCCGAACCGCTGCCGGAGGCGCCGGTGGAGAAGGTGCGCGACGCCGACTTCGAAGGGCTCTGAAACAAGGTCCGAATGACTCTGCGGCGAGTCAGGATGACTCCGCCGGATGATGTCATTTAGACTCTGTCATCGCGCCAGCCCTTGATCCATGGGCCCTCGGGGGCTGGCACGCTTGCTGTAATGGCTTGGCTACCTTCAAACGCCAATGGAGCGATCATGAAAGTAGCGAGCCTGTGTGCAATGGGTGTGGTGCTGTTGTCCTGCGCGGTGGCGCAGGCGGACCAGGTGGTGGCTGAACGGCCGGACAACACGGTCGGCGGCGGTTTCGGCGCGGGCAGCGGGGTGCTGATCGGCGGCGCCCTGGGCGGGCCCTTCGGCGCGCTGGCGGGGGCCGGCATCGGCTGGCTGGCCGGCAGCGGCGTGCAGCAGGCCAGCGGCGCCAGCCAGAAGGCCTACGTGGTGCAGGCGGAGGACGGCAGCCAGCGCAGCGTGCGTTCGCCCAACGCCGAGTTCCAGGTGGGCCAGCGCGTGGAGGCCGACGGTATCCGCCTGCGCGCCGCGAACTGACGCGCATCCGCCCGGCGCCGCTGGGGCGGCGCCGGCTTCCGTGCTATCGTTGCGCCCCGTTCGACCGTCACCCGCAGGCCCGCAACATGAAATTCATCCACAAGCGCGAACACCTCAACGAGGGCGACCTCGTGGTCATCGAATGCTCGCGCACCTGCAATATCCGCCTGATGACCGACGCCAACTTCCGCAGCTTCAAGAACGGCGCGCGCCACGCGTACCACGGCGGCGCCTTCGAGCGCTTCCCGGCGCGCATCCGGGTGCCCAGCACCGGGTTCTGGAACGTCACCCTGGACACCGTCACCCGCCGCGCCATCAGCGTCACCCGCAAGCCGGACTTCAGCTACAACATCAAGTTCGTGCGCAAGACCCCTTCCAGCTATAGCTGAGAGCTGAGCCGCCTCAGGGGCGGTGCGCCGGGAAGTCCTCCAGCAGCTTCGCCAATGCCTTGTCGAAAGCCTCCTGGCTCAGGTTCGGGTCCTGTAGCTGGCTGCTCAACTGCGCTTCGTAGAGCACCTCGCGACTGCGTTCGTCGATGATGCGCATGACCAGCCGCGCCAGGTCGGAATCGGCGATCTGCGTCTGGTTCACCACGCCTTCCTGGGTCGCCACCGGGCGCTGGATCACCCCGGTCTGGCGCTCCAGCCCCAATGCGTAGAGCACCCTCAGTTCGCCATTTTGCGCCTGGTAGCGGTAGCCCTTGGCTTCCAGGGCGCGGCGCAGGGCAGCGTCGAAGCGGTCCTCCAGGTCCAGGCGATGGCCGGGGGCGCGTACCGCCTGGATGGAGAAGCTGCCCTGGTGGCCATCGGCGGCCGGGGAGACCGTGACTTTGGCCGGGTCGCTGCCGGCGCAGGCGGCCAGCAACAGGGCGAGCAGGGGAAGCAGGAAGCGGTGCATGGCGAGGCTCTCTTGTGGTTATCCACAGCAGCCTAGCCGGCGGCGCGATGCGCGCCGCCCAACCCAGGTTGGGTTAGCCGCGGCGTTCCAGTAGCACGCCCGCTTCCATGTGATGGGTATAGGGGAACTGGTCGAACAGCGCGCAGCGCGTCACCTGGTGGGTGTCGTGCAGTTGGGCGATGTTCTGCGCCAGGGTCTCCGGGTTGCAGGAGATATAGAGGATGCGCTCGAAGCGGCGGGTCAGCTCGCAGGTGTCCGGGTCCATGCCGGCGCGCGGCGGGTCGACGAACACGCTGCCGAAGTCGTAGCCCTTCAGGTCGACGTCGGCCAGGCGGCGGAAGGGGCGCACCTCGTTCAGCGCCTGGGTCAGCTCCTCGGCGGACAGGCGCACCAGGGTGACGTTATCCACGGCGTTGTCGGCCAGGTTGGCCAGGGCGGCGTTCACCGAGGTCTTGCTGATCTCGGTGGCCAGCACCTTGCGCACCCGGGTGGCCAGCGGCAGGGTGAAGTTGCCGTTGCCGCAGTACAGCTCCAGCAGGTCGTCGTCGCGCTGGCCGAGGGCCTCGTAGGCCCAGTTCAGCATCTTCTGGCAGACCGCGCCGTTGGGCTGGGTGAAGGCGCCTTCCGGCTGGCGGTAGCGGAAGGTCCGCCCGGCCACCTGCAGTGCTTCCTCGACGTAGTCGCGGCCGACCACCAGGCGCTTGCCGCGCGAGCGCCCGACGATGCTCACGCCCAGCTCGGCGGCCAGCTTCTGCGCGGTGGCCTGCCAGGCGTCGTCGATGGGGCGATGGTAGCAGAGGGCGATGAGCGCGTCGCCCGCCAGGGTGGTGAGGAATTCCACCTGGAACAGCTTGTGGCCCAGGGCGCGCTCGGCCCAGGCGGCCTTCAGGCGCGGCATCAGTTCGTTGATACGCTGGCTGGCGATGGGGAACTGCTCGATGTAGATGGGCGTGTGCTTGTCGCCCTGCTCGAACATCGCGTAGTGC
Organism: Pseudomonas sp. M1; assembly: GCF_022760135.1. Lineage (NCBI taxonomy): Bacteria > Pseudomonadati > Pseudomonadota > Gammaproteobacteria > Pseudomonadales > Pseudomonadaceae > Pseudomonas > Pseudomonas sp. M1. The sequence goes on along the minus strand of NZ_CP094343.1, from coordinate 5,850,284 downwards.
CGGCTTTCGGTCCCGGCATCGCGCCACAGGCGGAACTCGGCGCGCAGGCGGTAGTGCTCGCGGGGCGAGTCGAACACCTGCGGCTCGGGCGCGGCGAAGGGCGCCAGCAGCTCGCGCAGGCGCGCGGCCTTGTCGGCCAGTTGGGTGTCGTAGGTGGCGGGGTCGAAACGGGGACTGCTCATGGGGAACTCTTGCTGCGCGCGGTGGCGGGCGATGGGTTTCGTTGCGCCCGACCCATCCTGCAGGCGACTCGCGGGATGGGTTGAGCGAAGCGATACCCATGCTGCACGGGTATCGCTATCGGTCAGGCGTTGTACCAGCCCAGCTTGATGACGAACAGCACCGAGAGGATCACCAGCGCCCAGTTCAGTTCGCGGAAGCGGCCGGACAGCAGCTTGCAGGCGGTCCAGGTGATGAAGCCGAAGGCGATGCCGTTGGCGATGGAGAAGGTCAGCGGCATGGCCAGGGCGGTGACCACCACCGGCGCGGCGACGGTCAGGTCGTCCCAGTCGATCTCGGCCAGGCCCGAGGCCATCAGCACGGCGACGAAGAACAGCGCCGGCGCGGTGGCGAAGGCCGGGACGTTGCCCGCCAGCGGGGCGAAGAACAGCGCCAGGAGGAACAGGACGGCGACCACGATGGCGGTCAGGCCGGTGCGCCCGCCGGCGGAAACGCCCGCGGCCGACTCGATGTAGCTGGTGGTGGTGGAGGTGCCCAGCAGCGAGCCGAACATGGCCGCGGTGCTGTCGGCGATCAGCGCGCGGCCCATCTTCGGCATGTGCCCGTCCTTGCCCATCAGCCCGGCGCGCTTGGCCACGCCGATCAGGGTGCCGGAGTTGTCGAACAGGTCGACGAAGAGGAAGGCGAAGATCACGCTGGTCAGGCCGATGTCCAGGGCGCCCTTGATGTCCAACTGGAGGAAGGTCGGCGCCAGCGACGGCGGCATCGACACCACGCCGCCGAACTGGGTCACGCCCAGGGCGATGGCGACAAAGGTCACCACCAGGATGCCGATCATCACCGCGCCGGTCACGCGGCGCGCTTCCAGGGCGACGATGAGGATGAAGCCGAGGATGGCCAGCAGCGGCTCGGGCCTGGCCAGGTCGCCCATGCCCACCAGGGTGGCCGGGTTGGCGATGACGATGCCCGACTCCTTGAGCGCGATCAGCGCCAGGAACAGGCCGATGCCGGCGGCGATGGCCGAGCGCAGGGCCAGCGGGATGCTGTTGATGATCCATTCGCGGATGCGGAAGATCGAAATGACGAAGAACATGCACGCCGAGAGGAACACCGCGCCGAGCGCCACCTGCCAGGTGTGGCCCATATGCAGCACCACGGTATAGGTGAAGAAGGCGTTCAGGCCCATGCCCGGGGCGAGGGCGATGGGGTAGTTGGCGATCAGGCCCATGATCGCCGAGCCGATGGCCGCGGCCAGGCAGGTGGCGACGAACACCGCGCCCTTGTCCATGCCGGTTTCGCCGAGGATGCTCGGGTTGACGAAGAGGATGTAGGCCATGGTCAGGAAGGTGGTGATCCCCGCCAGGATCTCGGTGCGTACGTTGGTATTGTGCGCCTTGAGTTGGAACAGCTTTTCCAGCATGTCGTGCTCCCGTGTTTGGGCGTCTTGTCGGCTCGACCGGTCGGTCAGGATTGGCCGTCTTGCGCGGCCTGGGCAAAAAAGGCGGGCATGATAGCAGCTCGCCGGAAACGCGGGTATCGAGCCCGTCGACCGGCCCCACGACGAGCCTAGTTGGCCGGGGCCGTCACTGCCAGCGCAGGGCCCGCGCCAGCGCCTTCGTTGACTTCGGCCACGCCTGCCGGGCCGCCATCGGCGTTATCATGCGCCGGCCGGTACGCAATGACCGGCGCGCGTCGTTGTCCAACCGGCATTCGGCCCGATTCCCTTGTTGCCTGACCCCATCGTCGACCCATGAAACGCCTGATTCCGCTCTGCCTCCTCGCCCTGCTGGGCGCCTGCGCCGGCGCGCCGCCAGTCCTGCCGCAGCACAGCTTCGACATCCACGCCACCGCCGACAAGCCCAGCGCCAGCACGCGCACCCTGGCCGACCCGCAGGGCCAGGCGGTGCTGGTCATCGCCCGCGCCGAACTCACCCAGCGCGACGTGCAGCGCGCCGAGGTGGTGCTGGGCAACGGCGGCCGCCCCGGCGTGCTGGTGACCTTCGCCCCCGACGCCAGCAAGCGCCTGGCCCGGCTGACCGAAAAGCAGCAGGGCAAGGCCCTGGCGGTGGTCATCGACGGCCGCCTGCGCATGCTGCCGCAGGTATCCGAGCCGGTGCGCGACGGCCGGGTGATGCTGGAGGGCTTCGACAGCCAGGTGGAAGCGGAGACGCTGGCGCGGCAGCTCAATGCGCTGCGGGATGTGCCGGTGCAGCCTTGAGCAGCGGCAAGCAGGAGGGAAAGTCCGAATCCCCCGAATTCTTCCGAGGCCAACCGGCTCACTCTGATACTGCTTCGGGGGGCTTTACCGGATACTGGCATCTCGCTGTAATAGTGCTCTTTCCCTTCCATGGATGGGCCTGGCTTGCAGAGCCCACCAAGCCCGCAAGGAGAGCGCCAGTATGATAGTCGGCATTGATCTGGGCACCACCAACAGCCTCGTCGCCGTATGGCGCGACGATGCCCCGCAACTGGTGCCCAATGCGCTGGGTAGCGTGATCACCCCAAGCGTAGTTGGCCTCGACGACCAGGGCCTGGTTCTGGTCGGTCAGGCTGCCCGCGAGCGCCTGCAGACCCACCCCCAGCTCACTGCAGCCTTGTTCAAGCGCCATATGGGCAGTGCCCAGGAAATTATCCTGGGCAAGCGCAGGTTCCGCCCCGAGGAGCTCTCGGCGCTGGTCCTGCGTAGCCTCAAGGAAGATGTCGAGCGCGTCTTCGGTGAGCCGGTAGAGGAGGCGGTGATCAGCGTGCCGGCCTATTTCAGCGATGCCCAGCGCAAGGCCACGCGTATCGCCGGCGAGCTGGCCGGGCTGAAGGTGGACAAGCTGGTCAACGAGCCCACTGCCGCGGCGTTGGCCTATGGCGTGCACCAGAAGGGCCAGGAGACCTCCTTCTTGGTTTTCGACCTGGGCGGCGGCACCTTCGACGTTTCCATCCTCGAACTCTTCGAAGGCGTCATGGAGGTGCGCGCCAGCGCGGGCGACAACTTCCTTGGCGGTGAAGATTTCGATACCGCGCTGGTCCAGCATTTCGTCGCCAGCCAGCGCCAGGACAAGCAGTTTCCCGATGTCGAGGCCCCCGGCATGTACAACCGTCTGCGCCGGGAAGCAGAACGGGTGCGCCATGCACTTGGCCTGCAACCCAGCGCCAGCTTCTCCCTGGCGCAGGGTGGCCGGCAATGGGCGCTGGAAGTCACCCTGGACGACTTGCAGCGCGTCTGCGCCCCGCTACTTGAGCGCCTGCGCGGGCCTATCGAGCGGGCTTTGCGCGATGCGCGCATCCGCGTCGCCGACCTCGACGAGATCCTGCTGGTGGGCGGCACTACCCGCATGCCGTTGATCCGCAAGCTGGCCGCGACCCTGTTCGGCCGTTTCCCGGCCATGCACGTCAACCCCGACGAAGCGGTTGCCTTGGGCGCCGCGGTACAGGCGGCGTTGAAGCAGCGTGAGGCGGCGCTGGAGGAAGTGGTGCTGACCGACGTCTGCCCCTACACCCTGGGCATCGAGACCACCGCGCAGTTCGGCCGGGTATACGAAGGCGGCCACTACCTGCCGATCATCGAGCGCAACAGCGTGGTGCCGGTGAGCCGGGTGAAGACGGTGCAGACTCTGCAGGACAGCCAGACCCGGGTGCTGCTGCAGATCTACCAGGGCGAGAGTCGCCTGGTGAAGGACAATATCCCCCTCGGCGAGCTGGATATCCCGGTACCGCCGCGCAAGGCGGGCGAGGTCAAGCTGGACGTGCGTTTCACCTACGACAACAACGGTATTCTCGAAGCGGAGGTGACTCTGCCGGAGAGCGGCGCGCGGCACAGCCTAGTCATCGAGAAGAACCCCGGCGTACTGACTCCCGAGGAAATCCGCGAACGCCTGGCGGCCCTGGCGCAGCTGAAGGTGCATCCGCGTGACCAGTTGCTCAACACGACCTTGCTGGCGCGCCTGGAACGCCTTTACCAGGAACACCTGGGCGACACGCGGGAAGCGCTGGCGCAGATGGCCGGGCGTTTCCAGCAGGTGCTGGGCGAGCAGGACCCGCAGCGCATCGACAATCTGCGCGCGTCGATCGAAGCGCAGCTCGACGAGCTCGAACGTTCGTCCTGGCGCTGAGGAGGCTGCGATGAGCTGTTGGGAGATTCTCGGCCTGGAGGCCGAGGCCGATGAGCGGAGCATCAAGCGTCAGTACGCGCGGTTGCTCAAGGTCACCCGGCCGGACGAGGATGCGCAGGCTTTCCAGGCCCTGCGTGAAGCCTATGAACAGGCTATGAGCTTCGCCCAGTGGCGCGAGCGAGGTGGCACCGAGGATGGGGATGACGACATCGCCGTTGCGGCCCCCCCTCTGGCGGCTAGCCCGTTGCATTCTGTTGCCGTCGAGGTTCCATTTCGTTCCTTGGCGTCGCTGCTGGAGAATCTGCGCCCAGACGAGTTGTCCGAACGTCTGCGCACGGCCGAGGCGGAAGGGCTGGCGCTGTCCTTTGAGGATGGCGTACTGCAGTTGTGCCTGGCGGATGCGCGAGGCACCGGGTTGCGTGATGCCGCCTGCGAGACGTTCGGCTGGTTGCGCACCAACGAACGTTCGGGCCTGAGCGCACAGACGCTATGGCCGTTGTGGGTGCAATTGCTTGGCGAGCGTCTGGACGCTCTGCGCGAATTGCATGAGCAGGATGGCGGAGAGGCGTTCGTCAGGGGGCTGGCGGCTCTGGCCGGGGAGCCCTGGTTGCAGAGTTTCGATGCCCGTGAACTGTTGGAGACGGCGGTGGTGCGGCTGCTGTTGGACTTGCCGTACTGTTCCGGGAGGACCCTCGATGAAATTGCGGCGCTCTTCCGCTGGAATGAGGGGCAACGTGACGCCAGTTGCCCCGCGCACCTCTGGCATGCCCTTCTAGATCGCTGGGATGCTGAGCGCTTCTATGACCGCTTGCAAAATGACGCACGGCGCTGGGAGTTGACCAGTGAATGCCGTGCGGCAAGGCTGGTGCTCGGTCCGTTCGATCGCTTCCAGCGGCGACGCTTCAGCGCAGACTTCACGGAGGCCGACTGGGACTGTTCGCGGCGCGTCGCGGAAACGCTCAGGCATCGCTATCCGCAGCTGACTCGACGCCTGCCATTGGCCAATAGCCTGGATGCCGGCTTCTGGCACGACCTGGCCCGCAGCGAGACCCGCTGGCCACGGGTGTTGATGCTCTGGCTGGGGTTCATGCTGATGTATGCCATTGCCCTCATGCCGGCCGAGTTGGCGAAGCCTTCGCCCAACCTGACGCAGCTGTTCATCAGCGTCCCGGTCACCTCGGTGCTGCTGGCTGCGTCGCTCGATAAGCTGCTCCGGATTTCCCAGCGATTCCTCGGGGCACCGCTCAAGCGCCTTGACTACTACTTGAGCAGCCTTCTACCGGCGGCCTTGCACGAGCATGGCGCGGGGCTACGACCGTTGCGCGACGGTGCCATTGGCTACCTGCTCGGGCTGGGCGCCGCGATGCTGGCAGGGTGGCGGGGACACGAAGTGTGGTGGGGAGGGCTGATCCTCGCCGTGCCGGTTCTAGGGGCCATGCAGTTGCTTCGCCGTACCAGCTTGCTCGGACGTGCGCAATTACTGCTGGAGCGTGGTTGGGCCTATCGGCGCAACGCCTTCTTCATCGGCGTCTTGTTGCTTGCCGGCTTGGCGGCCATCGCTGGCAGTGTGTCGAAGAACGCAAATCAGGTTCGGCGCCAAGTCCCGAACATGGCGCCGGCGGAACTGGAGCGTTTCTGTAGCGATCTGCGCTATCGGCGCGATCTGGTCTGCCTGCGCTGGCAAATTGAGCGCACGCCGCCGCTCTCAGGTGATTAGACAGCAATGAAAAAGCCCGGCATTCCAGGCTGTGTGAAAACCTCCGGATCGGTCCAGCTGGTTAAAAAACAACCTGGATTTCGCGTTTCTACGCGGATTCTGGGTTGGCTGAATAGCCAAGCCTTTTCAGATTTCACGTAGGAACGCACTCTTCGAAGAGCCGCTCGGGTTTTCACACAGCCTGATTCGCCGGGCTTGTTCGTGTTCGCGGTTCGGCTTACTTGCCATACACCGGGAACTGGGCGCACAGGGCCTTGACCTGCTCGCGCACGCGGCCTTCCACGGCTTCGTCGCCCAGGTTGGCGAGGATCTCGCAGATCCAGCCGGCCAGTTGGCGGCACTCGCCTTCCTTGAAGCCGCGGGTGGTCACGGCCGGGGTGCCGATGCGCAGGCCCGAGGTGACGAAGGGCGAGCGCGGGTCGTTCGGCACGCTGTTCTTGTTCACGGTGATGAAGGCGCGGCCCAGGGCGGCGTCGGCGTCCTTGCCGGTGATGTCCTGCTTGATCAGGCTGAGCAGGAACAGGTGGTTCTGGGTGCCGCCGGAAACCACGTCGTAGCCGTTCTCGATGAACACCTGGGCCATGGTCTGGGCGTTCTTCACCACTTGTTCCTGGTAGGCCTTGAACTCGGGCTGCAGGGCTTCCTTGAAGCACACGGCCTTGGCGGCGATGACGTGCTCCAGCGGGCCGCCCTGGCCGCCCGGGAAGACCGCGGAGTTCAGCTTCTTCTCCAGCTCTTCGTTCTTGCGCGCCAGGATCAGGCCGCCGCGCGGGCCGCGCAGGGTCTTGTGGGTGGTGGTGGTGACGACGTCGGCGAAGGGCACAGGGTTCGGGTAGATGCCGGCGGCGACCAGGCCGGCCACGTGGGCCATGTCGACGAACAGGTAGGCGCCCACCTTGTCGGCGATGGCGCGGAAGCGCGGGAAGTCGAGGATCTGCGAGTAGGCGGAGAAGCCGGCGATGATCATCTTCGGCTTGTGCTCCACGGCCAGGCGCTCGACTTCGTCGTAGTCGATCAGGCCGTTGCCGTCGATGCCGTACTGCACGGCGTTGTAGATCTTGCCGGAGAAGCTGACGCTGGCGCCGTGGGTCAGGTGGCCGCCGTGGGCCAGGCTCATGCCCAGCACGGTGTCGCCGGCGTTCAGCAGGGCCATGTAGACCGCGGCGTTGGCCTGGGAGCCGGAGTGCGGCTGGACGTTGGCGTAGTCGGCGCCGAACAGTTGCTTGGCGCGGTCGATGGCCAACTGCTCGACCACGTCGACGTACTCGCAACCGCCGTAGTAGCGCTTGCCCGGGTAGCCTTCGGCGTATTTGTTGGTCAGCACGCTACCCTGGGCTTCCATCACCGCCGGGCTGGTGTAGTTCTCGGAGGCGATGAGCTCGATGTGCTCTTCCTGGCGCTGGGCTTCCTGCTCCATCGCGGCGAAGAGTTCGGCATCGTAGCGGGCGAGGGTCAAATCACGGCTGAACATGGCGGTCCTCATAAGGATCGGTGCTGGGAAAGGGGCGCATTCTAACCCAGGGCGCGCGCGCTGGCATATGAAAGGCGGTCATGTGGCGGATAAGCGGGGTTCACGCGGGGGGAGCGCTGTAGCGGGCCCTGCCCGCGATTCGCGCGCAGGGCGCGCTCCTACAGGGGAATCCTGGCGCTAGCCGAGCAGGAACAACGCATTGCTGGAGAACAGCGCGGCGAACTGCTCGGCGGTCATCGGCCGGCCGAACAGGAAGCCCTGCACCTCGTCGCAGCCGTGTTCGCGCAGGAAGTCCAGCTGCGCCTGGCTCTCCACGCCCTCTGCGATCACCATCAGGTTCAGGCTGTGGGCCATGGCGATGATGGCGCGGGCGATCTGCGCGTCCTGCTCGCCGTGGGGCAGGCCGTCGACGAAGCTGCGGTCGATCTTCAGCACGTCGATGGGGAACTGCTTGAGGTAGTTCAGCGACGAGTAGCCGGTGCCGAAGTCGTCCACCGCGATGGCCAGGCCCAGGCGCTTGAGGCCGGAGAGGATGTGCATGGCCTCGGACACGTCGCTCATCAGGATGCTTTCGGTCAGCTCCAGCTCCAGGCAGGCCGGCGGGATGCCGGTTTCCATGAGGATGCCGGCGATGCGCGTGCCCAGTTGGCCATCGGCGAACTGCCGCGCCGAGAGGTTCACCGAGACCTTGGGCACCCGCACCTTGTCGCGGTGCCAGATGCGGATCTGCCGGCAGGCCTCGGCCAGCAGCCAGTCGCCGACCTGGGCGATCAGCCCCAGTTCCTCCAGCACCGGGATGAACTCGGCCGGCGCGATCAGCCCGCGCGTGGGGTGCTGCCAGCGCAGCAGGGCCTCGGCACCGGTGAGGCGGCGGCCGTCGCCGGTAAACTGCGGCTGGTAGTGCAGGATGAATTCGTCCTGCTCGATGGCGCGGCGCAGGTCGCTCTCCAGCTCCAGGCGCTCCAGGGCGCGGGCGTTCATCTCGGCCTGGTAGAACTGGAAGTTGTTCTTGCCCACTTCCTTGGCGTGGTACATGGCGGTGTCGGCGTTCTTCATCAGTTGGCTCAGCTCGGCGCCGTCCTGCGGCGACAGGGCCACGCCGATGCTGGCGGTGACGAAGAACTCGCGGCCTTCCAGGGTGAAGGGCCGGGCGAGGCTGGCGAGGATGCGCTCGGCCACCTGGATGGCGCGCTTGAGCGCCTTGTCGCGGTCCTCCAGGCCCGGCAGCAGCAGGGTGAACTCGTCGCCGCCCATGCGCGCCACGGTGTCGTTGTCGCTGACGCACTGGTTCAGGCGCTCGGCCACTTCCTTGAGCATGCGGTCGCCCGCGGCGTGGCCCAGGGAGTCGTTGATCGGCTTGAAGCGGTCGAGGTCGAGGAACATCAGCACCACCCACTGGCGGTGCCGCTCGGCCTGCATCAGCGCGGTGTGCAGGCGGTCCTGGAACAGCGTGCGGTTGGGCAGGTGGGTGAGGGCGTCGTAGTAGGCCAGGCGGTGGATGCGCCGCTCGCTGGCCTTGCGCTCGCTGATGTCGCTGAAGAAGCAGACGAAGCTGACCAGGTCGCCTTCCTCGTCCTGCACCGCGGTGATGCCCACCCAGGACGGGTATAGCTCGCCGCTCTTGCGCTTCTGCAGGATCTCGCCCTCCCAGCTGCCGCTGCGCTGCAGGCTGTCGAGCACGTGCTTGAGCTGGTTGGCTTCCTGCTGGTCGGCGGTGAGCAGGCGCGGCTGCTGGTCGAGCACCTCGGCGGCGCTGTAGCCGGTCAGGCGCGAGAAGGAGTCGTTGACCTGGACGATGTAGCCGGCCGGGTCGGTGACCATGATGGCCGCGGTGGAATGCTCGAACACGGTGGCGGCCATGCGCATCTCGCGCTCGGCGCGGCGCTGCTGGCTGATGTCGCGGGCCACGCCGAGCAGGCCGACGAAGCGCCCGTTGTCGTCCCACATCAGGGCGATGCGCAGCTCCACCGGGACCTTGCGGCCGTCGGCGCGCAGGCAGTCGAAGGTGAACAGGTGCACCGCGCTGGATTCGCGCAGGGCGGCCAGCCGGCGCGGCGCGCCTATGGCGTCGCGCACGCGCTCCAGCAGGTCGTGCAGGCGCCCCAGCTGCGCCGGGTTGGCGGCGATCTGCTGCAGGTCGTTGTGCAGCAGCCAGGCCGGGCTGTAGCCGAAGGTCTGCTCGATCGACGGGCTGATGTAGTCGATGTTCAGCTGGGCGTCGGTGGTGAGGATCACGTCGCTGATGCTTTCCGCCAGCATCTGGTAGCGGCGGCTGCTCTCGCGCAGCGAGTTGTTCGCCTCCACCGTGTCGGTGATGTCCTTGGCCACGCCGATCAGGCGCGCCACGCGGCCGTCGGTGTCGCGGCTGAAGGCCTGCTCGCGGATGTCGAACCAGTGCCAGCTGCCGTCGCGGTGGCGCCAGCGCAGCAGGCTGTCGAGCAGCAGGTTGTCGCCGATCACCTGTTGCAGGTTGCGCACGCGCCAGTAGTACTCGACGTCGTCCGGGTGCAGCAGGCATTCCCAGAAGCGCTCGCCCATTTGCTGCAGCTCGTCCTTGCCGTAGCCCAGCTGGCTGCCCAGGTGGTGGTTGCTGAAAATCACCCGGCGCGCGGTGATGTCGTGGATGTAGAGGGTGTCGGGCACCGCGCGCACGGCGTCGGACCAGAACTTCTCGCGCTCGATCAGCGATAGCTCGACCTGCTTGCGGCTGCTGATGTCGGACAGGCTCAGGGTGACCGCGCGGTAGTCCGGCAGGTGCTCGGGGATGCGCAACTGTAGCCAGAAGTGGCGCAGCTCGCCCTGGCCGGTGCGGATGGCGACTTCCTGCTCGATGGGGCCGGTGCCGCAGAGGATCGCCTCGATGATGCGCGCGCGGGCGCTGCCGGGGCGCCGCGGGCTGTCGCTGATCAGGCGCCGCCAGGCCTGCTCGCCGCTCTCCACGCCGAGCAGCCGGCGCGCCACCTCGTTGACCTCGCTGATGCGGATCAGCCGCAGCAGCTGCGGCCAGTGTTCCTCGCGGCGATCCAGCCAGGCCTCCAGGCGGCCCGGCTCGCGCAGGCCGTTGTCGGTGAAGAAGCGCTGTAGGTCCGAGAGGTCGAGCACGCAGAGCGCCACGCCGACGCCGTCGAAGATGTCCTGGTAGCGTCGCCGGGTTTCTTCCAGCACCTGCAGCGAGCGCTGTTCCTCGGTGACGTCGCGCAGCACCCAGACATGCCCGCCCGGTGCCTGCTGGCCGCGCAGCACCCAGCCGGGCGCCTCGCCCGGCGGGGATTCCTCCAGCGGATGGCGGCTGACGGCATAGCGCCGGCGGCGGCCGTTGCGTTCCAGGGTGACGTGCTGGGTACCCGATGGCTGGCCTTCGCCGCTCTGCCGTTCCAGTTCCGGCAGCAGGCGGGCGAGATGGTGCTGCGGGGCGTCTTCGGCGCTCACGCCCAGCAGCCGCTCCGCCGGCGGGTTGAGGTAGACCAGGCGGCCGTCGGCGCTGGTCACCAGCACCCGCTCGTCCACCGCCGCCAGGGCCTGGGCGGCCTGGCGCAGGCGCGACTGCGAATCGGCGGTCTGCGCGCGCAGGCTCTGTTGTTCGCGTTGCAGGCGCAGCAGGGCGGCGCAGCTGATGCCGGCCAGCAACAGCAGCAGGCCCAGCTCGCCGAGCAGGCGCGGCGGCAGCCTGGGCTGCAGGACGGGCGCATCGACCAGCGGGCGGACCTGCCAGTCGCTGTTGGCGACCTTCAGCGCCGGCGCTTCGACGCTTTCCGGCGCGGCGTCGGTCGGCTCGTCGGGCGCGGCCAGGATCGGGTGGCCGACCTCATCTTCCAGCACCCAGGCGTGGCCGCCGTCCAGGATACGTCCGGTCCATTGCCGGCGTGCCTCGGCGGCGTCCAGGCGGAGCACGGCGAAGGGGCCGCCGGTATCCTGGAGGCGCAGCAGCAGGTAGAAGTGGCCGCCATCGGCGTCGCTGTAGGCGTAGTGGAAGGGGCTGGCGCCGGCGCGTTGGCGCAGGCCGGCGATGAAGGCGTCGTCGCCGCTGTCCGGCGCGGTGTCCAGTTGCCTGGCGCCGCTGGCCGCGTACCAGGCCAGGCTGCGCAGGGCGGGGTAGACCTGGCGCAGGTCGTCGAGCAGCAGCGCCGGTTCCTCGCCGCGGCCCAGGCGTTGCAGCGCCAGGCTGCGCGCGGCCAGGGCCTTGAGCTCCAGGGCCAGGGACAGCTGGTGCGCCAGTTCCTGGCTCTGGTGCACCACGCGCTCGCGCTCCAGCCGCGCCTGGCCGAAGTATTCCTGGCCCAGTTGCCAGAGCAGCAGGCCGAGCATCAGCGGCACCAGCAGCAGGGCGCTCCTGATGGCCAGCCGTTCAGGCCGGGCCAGGCTGGCCGGAGGGCGGGGAGGTCTGGACAAGGAGCGGCTACCTGGAACGGGGCGACGGGGTTCGGCGCGCAGTAGCATGCCCGGAAGCAGGGCCAAGTGCCAGTATCGCCGACGAGCGTCGTTTGCCCTTCACGGTCCATTCCGGTAGCTTTGCCGCACGCGCGCGTTGAACGCTGCGCCCTGTTTCCGCGAGTCCGGCCCTGCCGTCGCCGTTCTCGCCGGTCGCCCGCGGCCAATGGTCGCGCCCGGAGCCCCGGGCAACACCGGCCCGCAGGCCGCGACAGCCATAACGGCCATTCACACTTTCATCCCAGAAGCTAGGTATCCATGGCTCAATACGTCTATACCATGCACCGGGTCGGCAAGGTCGTGCCGCCCAAGCGTGAAATCCTCAAGGACATCTCCCTGTCGTTCTTCCCCGGCGCCAAGATCGGCGTGCTGGGCCTGAACGGCGCGGGTAAATCCACCCTGCTGCGCATCATGGCCGGCGTCGACACCGAGATCGAGGGCGAAGCCCGCCCGATGCCGGGCATCAAGGTCGGCTACCTGCCGCAGGAGCCGCAGCTCGACCCGCAGAAGACCGTGCGCGACGTGGTCGAGGAAGCGGTGGACGAGGTCAAGCAGGCCCAGGCCCGCCTGGACGAGGTCTACGCCGCCTACGCCGAGCCGGACGCCGACTTCGACGCCCTGGCCGCCGAGCAGGCCAAGCTGGAAGCCATCATCCATTCCTCCGACGGCCACAACCTGGAGCGCCAGCTGGAAGTCGCCGCCGACGCCCTGCGCCTGCCGCCGTGGGACGCGAAGATCGAACACCTCTCCGGCGGCGAGAAGCGCCGCGTGGCGCTGTGCCGCCTGCTGCTGTCGGCTCCCGACATGCTGCTGCTGGACGAACCGACCAACCACCTGGACGCCGACTCCGTCGCCTGGCTGGAACACTTCCTCCACGATTTCCCCGGCACCGTGGTGGCGATCACCCACGACCGCTACTTCCTCGACAACGTCGCCGGCTGGATCCTCGAACTGGACCGTGGCCACGGCATCCCCTTCGAAGGCAACTACTCCGGCTGGCTGGAATCCAAGGCCAACCGCCTGGCCCAGGAAGCCAAGCAGGAGGCCTCCCACGCCAAGGCCATGAAGGCCGAGCTGGAGTGGGTGCGCCAGGGCGCCAAGGGCCGCCAGGCCAAGTCCAAGGCCCGTCTGCAGCGCTTCGAGGAAATGCAGTCGCAGGAATTCCAGAAGCGCAGCGAGACCAACGAAATTTACATCCCGGCCGGCCCGCGCCTGGGCGACAAGGTCATCGAGCTGCGCAACGTGTGCAAGGGCTACGGCGACCGCGTGCTGATCGACGACCTGTCGCTGAGCATTCCCAAGGGCGCCATCGTCGGCGTGATCGGCGGCAACGGCGCGGGCAAGTCCACCCTGTTCCGCATGCTGACCGGCAAGGAACAACCGGACTCGGGCACCATCGAGATCGGCGAAACCGTGCAGATCGCCAGCGTCGACCAGAGCCGCGACAGCCTGGACGGCACCAAGACCGTGTGGGAGCAGGTTTCCGACGGTTTCGAGCAGATCAGGATCGGCAACTACGAAGTCCCCTCGCGCAGCTACGTCGGCCGCTTCAACTTCAAGGGCGCCGACCAGCAGAAGTTCGTCAAGGACCTCTCCGGCGGTGAGCGTGGCCGCCTGCACCTGGCCCTGACCCTGAAGCAGGGCGGCAACGTGCTGCTGCTCGACGAACCGTCCAACGACCTCGACGTGGAAACCCTGCGCGCCCTGGAAGAGGCGCTGCTGGACTTCCCCGGCGCCGCCATCGTGATTTCCCACGATCGCTGGTTCCTGGACCGTATCGCCACCCACATCCTGTCCTACGAGGACGACGGCAAGGTGACCTTCTTCGAAGGCAACTACACCGAGTTCGAAGCCGACCGCAAGAAGCGCCTGGGCGAGGCTGCCGCGCAGCCGCACCGCGTGCGCTACAAGAAGCTGGCGTAAGCCGCTTCTCACGACAGACGGGGCCTTCGGGCCCCGTTTTCGTAGGTGTACGAAGCAATCTGAAACATTTAGAAATACTTGCTGTAGCCCAGTAGCTGAAAGGGCTTTCTTACAGATTTGCACCAAAAAGATTCATAAAGGCGTCATGTCGCACTGTCTCGGTGCGATATCGGTTGTTAGAGTCTCGCCGCAAAAGGGCCCCGCCCATAATCAGAAAGACCGGTGTAGACATGACGCAATCCGTTGACTCGTTCCTCGAGCGCCTCAAGCGGCGCGACCCCGATCAGCCCGAATTCCACCAGGCGGTGGAAGAGGTGCTGCGTTCCCTCTGGCCGTTCCTCGAAGCCAACCCGCGCTACCAGCAGGCCGGCATCCTCGAGCGCATCGTCGAGCCCGAACGCGCCATCCTGTTCCGCGTGCCCTGGGTCGACGACCAGGGCCGGGTGCGGGTCAACCGCGGCTTCCGCGTACAGATGAGCAGCGCCATCGGCCCGTACAAGGGCGGCCTGCGCTTCCACCCCTCGGTGAACCTGGGCGTGCTCAAGTTCCTGGCCTTCGAGCAGGTGTTCAAGAACTCCCTGACCTCGCTGCCCATGGGCGGCGGCAAGGGCGGCTCGGACTTCGACCCCAAGGGCAAGAGCGACGCCGAGGTGATGCGCTTCTGCCAGTCGTTCATGAGCGAGCTGTACCGCCACGTCGGCGCCGACCTGGACGTGCCGGCCGGTGACATCGGCGTGGGCGCCCGCGAGATCGGCTACCTGTTCGGCCAGTACAAGCGCCTGGCCAACGAGTTCAGCTCGGTGCTCACCGGCAAGGGCCTGGCCTACGGCGGCAGCCTGATCCGCCCGGAAGCCACCGGCTACGGCTGCGTGTACTTCGCCCAGGAGATGCTCAAGGCCCGCGAAAGCGGTTTCGACGGCCAGCGCGTGGCCATCTCCGGCTCCGGCAACGTGGCCCAGTACGCGGCGCAGAAGGTGATGGAGCTGGGCGGCAAGGTGATCTCGCTGTCCGACTCCGAAGGCACCCTGTTCGCCGAGGGCGGCCTGAGCCTGGAACAGTGGGAAGAGGTGATGGAGCTGAAGAACGTCCGCCGCGGCCGTCTCAGCGAAATGGCCGGCCCCGGCCTGCGCTTCCTGGCCGGCCAGCGCCCCTGGTCGCTGCCCTGCGACATCGCGCTGCCCTGCGCGACGCAGAACGAACTGGACGCCGAGGACGCCCGCACCCTGCTGGACAACGGCTGCATCTGCGTGGCCGAGGGCGCCAACATGCCGTCGACCCTCGAGGCTGTGGATATCTTCCTCGAAGCCGGCATCCTCTACGCGCCGGGCAAGGCCTCCAACGCCGGCGGCGTCGCCACCAGCGGCCTGGAGATGAGCCAGAACGCCATGCGCCTGCACTGGAGCGCCGGCGAAGTGGACCAGCGCCTGCACGGCATCATGCAGAACATCCACCACGCCTGCGTCGCCCACGGCGAGGAGAACGGCCGGATCAACTACGTGAAGGGCGCCAACATCGCCGGCTTCGTCAAGGTCGCCGACGCCATGCTGGCGCAAGGGGTGGTCTGACCTGCTGAAGCCCGGGGGGCGTATGACGCTCCGCGTTATACGCCGCCTGGCCATGGCTCCAGGCGCGCTCGGATTCGGTTTCGGAGCACCTGTTCCCGGGGCTTCGATCCCGACCAATAAGCCGGGCATGAGATAGGTGTAGCGGCGGATAACCGCGAACGGTTATTCGCCCTACGTACCGGTCGGCCACGGCGATGGGTATCGCTTCGCTCCACCCATCCTACGCGAGCGCACCGAGGTGCCTTTCGTAGGAGCGGACCTTGTTCGCGATCGCCGGAGATCCCGGCGCGATTCGCGGATGAGATCCGCTCCTACACTGCGCCACCTATGCCTTTCCCCTGTAGGAGCGCGCCCTGCGCGCGAATCGCAGGCAGGGCCTGCTCCTACAGGGGGAGGCCCCTGGTCAATCCACCGGCCGCGGCGTGCTGGCGGTGCTCGGCGGCAGCAGCGGGTATTCCACCTGCGGCTGCTTGCCGGTGACGGTCTTGAGGAAGGCGACTATGTCGCTCACCTCGCCGGCATCCAGCTGTTTGCCCAGCTGCGCGGTGCCCATGATCGTCACCGCTTCCTCCAGGTCCCACACCTGCCCGCTGTGGAAGTAGGGCGCGGTGAGGGCCACGTTGCGCAGCGGCGCGGCGCGGAACACGTATTCGTCGTTCTGCGTCTTGGTCACCGCGAAGCGGCCCTTGTCGCCGCTGGGCAGGATGCTGGCGTCGGGCTTCTTCACCAGGCCGAACGGGAAGTAGGCCTGGCCGCCCAGGTTCACGCCGTTGTGGCAGCTGATGCAGCCGGCGCTCATGAAGGCCTGCAGCCCTTTCTTCTCCTTGGCGTCCAGGGCCTTGTCGTCACCCTTGAGGTACTGGTCGAAACGCGAGTCGGGGGTGATCAGCGTCGATTCGAAGGCCTGCAGCGCGCGGGCCATGTTGTCGAAGCTCACCGCCTGCTTGTCGCCGGGGAAGGCCTTTCCGAAGGCCGCCACGTACTCGGGCATGCTCTTGAGCGTGGCCTCGACGTTCTTCGGCGTGTTGTGCATCTCCACTGGGTTCTGCACCGGGCCCTTGGCCTGTTCCTCCAGGTCCTTGGCGCGGCCGTCCCAGAACTGCGCCACGTTGAATACCGCGTTGAACACCGTCGGCGAGTTGCGCGCGCCTTTCTGCCAGGCGTGGCCGCTGGAGGCCGGCACGTTGTCGGCGCCGCCAGTGCCGATGTTGTGGCAGGTGTTGCAGCTGATCACGTGGCTGGCCGACAGGCGTGGCTCGAAGAACAACTGGCGGCCCAGCTCCACCTGGGCCGCATCCAGCCCGGTGGTCTGCTCGGGAATGGGCTTGAAGATGGCGTTGGCCTGGTCGCGCAAGGCGTCGGCGTGGGCGGCGGTGCTGCTGGCGGCCAACAACAGGCCGCCCAGGGCCAGTTTCAGGGGCTGCATGGAGTGTTCTCCTCGTTATCAGGCTATTGGTTTTTCCTGTTTCAAGGAGAGGCCAGGCGGCGAGGGCGAGAATTGACCGGGATCAAGCCGCCCCTCCCGGGGCAATGGGTGCGGGGATATGCCGCAGCTTCAACCCTTCACGCAGACCACCTGGCGCAGGGTGTGCACCACTTCCACCAGGTCGCGCTGGGCGGCCATCACCGCGTCTATGTCCTTGTAGGCCATGGGGATCTCGTCGATCACGTCCTTGTCCTTGCGGCATTCGACGTGGGCGGTGGCGCGCACCTGGTCCTCGACGCTGAAGCGCTTCTTCGCCTGGGTGCGGCTCATGCTGCGCCCGGCGCCGTGGCTGCAGGAGCAGAACGCTTCTTCGTTGCCCAGGCCGCGGACGATGAAGCTCTTCGCGCCCATGGAGCCGGGAATGATGCCCAGCTGGCCCTTCTGCGCCGAGACTGCGCCCTTGCGCGTGACCAGCACCTCGCGGCCGAAATGCTGCTCGCGCTGCACGTAGTTGTGGTGGCAGTTCACCGCTTCCAGGCTGGCCTCGAAGGGCTTGCGGATCACCTTGCGCGCCGCGGCGATCACCGCCTGCATCATCAGCTCGCGGTTCTGCCGGGCGAAGTCCTGGGCCCAGCCCACCGCTTCCACGTAGTCGTCGAAGTGCCGGCTGCCTTCCTCGAAGTAGGCCAGGTCCTTGTCCGGCAGATTGGCCAGGTGCTGGCGCATGTCGGCCTGGGCCAGTTCGATGAACAGGCAGCCGATGGCGTTGCCCACCCCGCGCGAGCCGCTGTGCAGCATGAACCACACGCGCCCGGCCTCGTCCAGGCAGACCTCGATGAAGTGGTTGCCGGTGCCCAGGGTGCCCAGGTGGTTGCGGTTGTTGGTCTTCTCCAGGCGCGGGTACTTGTCGGTGATGGCGCGGAAGCGCCGGGCCAGGCCCTTCCAGGCCTGGTCGGCGTGGGCCGGCACCTCGTTCCAGGCGCCCTGGTCGTGGCGGCCGAAGGTCTTGCCGTGGGGCACCGCCTTTTCGATGGCGCTGCGCAGGCCGTGCAGGTTGTCCGGCAGGTCGGCGGCGAGCAGCGAGGTGCGCGCGGCGATCATGCCGCAGCCGATGTCCACGCCGACCGCGGCCGGGATGATGGCGCCGACGGTGGGAATCACGCTGCCGATGGTCGAGCCCTTGCCCAGGTGCACGTCGGGCATCACCGCCAGGTGCCTGAAGATGAACGGCAGGCGCGCGGTGTTCATCAACTGCTGGCGCGCCTCGTCTTCCACGGGCACGCCCTGGGTCCAGAGCTTGATCGGCTTGCCGCCGGCGACTTCGAGCAGGGTGGGGGCTGGGGTTTTCATGGCGCGCTACCCGCCCACCATCGCGGCGGGCGCTGAATCCGGTGATTCAGTAATGGTACCAGCGCAGCTCCAGCATGACCTCGCTGACCGGCCCGGCCTGGTGGCTGAACTGGCGTTCGGCGGACAGCCTCAGGCCCAGGTTGCGGCCCAGTTCCACCTGCTGGCCGAGGCTCAGGCTGCGGCGCACCTCGCCGTTGTGGAAGTAGTCGCCCTTGCCCTCCAGGGCCAGGTTGCCCAGCGGGTTGCGCCAGAGCACGCCGGTGTCGAAGCCCACTGCCGGCGCCACGGTCGCGGCGAAGTCGGGGTTGTTCTCGATGCGCGCGGTGCCCAGGGCGTAGGCCTGCAGGTCGTCGGCGAGCTTCCAGCTGCCGCCGGCGCCGCCGTTGACGTGGCCGGCCAGGGTGTCGTGGTCGTCGTCGCTGTGCTTGCCGGGCACCCGCTCCCAGCCGCCGGTGACCTGCCAGGACAGCGGCTGCAGCAGGGCGTTGCGCGGGGTCATGGAGCGGATGCTGACCACGTCGAAGCGCTGCAGCTGCCAGCGGTTGCCCTCGTACTGGCGCAGGCGCAGGTCGCCCAGTTCCAGCTGCGCGCCCTGGGGGAAGCCGTAGCTGTTGTCCAGCAGGTCGTGGTAGGCCATGCGCAGGCCGTAGTCGGCGAAGGCCTGGCCGTCGCGGCTGCCGGCGCCGAGCTGCCAGGTCAGCGACTGGTGGCCTTCCTCCGGCTGCCCCGGGCGTTCCACCTGGGCCGGCGGCGGTGGGTTCTGGTTGATCGCCCGCAGCAGCTGGTAGCTGCGCGCGGCGTCGGCCTCGTCGCGCTCCTTGCCGGTGGCGCGGTAGCGCAGCAGGCGGAAGGCGGTGTCCTGCACCAGCGCCTGGCGCGGCGCGGGCAGGGCCTTGAATTCGGGGGAATCGAGCAGCCGGTCGTCGTCGGCCAGGCGCCGGGCCAGCTGCTTTTCGCCGGCGTCCAGCGGCTCGGCGCGGGCCAGCAGTTCCTTCTCCCGCGAGGGGCGGTAGTCGACCTTGTCGATCATCCCGGCCTGCTTCACCGCGCGCACCGTGTCGGTGGGGATGGCGTAGAGCGGGAATTCGCCGGTCAGCTTCACCCCGGGGCGGGCGATCTCCAGCAGTTCGAGCAGGCGGAAGGAGCAGTTCTCGTCGAAGAAGAAGTACTTGAAGCGGACCTGCTTGAGCTCCCACACGTGCTCGACCATGCGCCCGGTCTCCTCGGGCGTGAGGTTCAGGCGGTATTCCCAGAGGTCGCGGTTCTCCAGGCGGCTGTATTCGGAGAGCTTCTCGCGGTAGGGCACCAGGGCGAACAGGCCGGGGTAGCCGCCCATCAGGCCCTTCCAGGCATAGAGGATGCTGTTGTCCATGCCCTCGATGTAGGCGCCGAAGTTCAGCGCGTAGCTGAGCAGGGCGGTGTTGTTGCTGTCGACGTCGGCCTGGTCGATGCGCAGCAGGGTGTGGCCGAACATCGACGAGGGGCTGTTCAGGTAGGCGGCGGGGAATACCAGCACGGCGCTGTGCGGGTTGATGTCGCCGTACCAGGTGTCGTACTCCTTGCACGCCGGCCGCGGCAGGCCGGTCAGCTGCAATTGCTGCTTCAGCCAGCGTGTGCGCGCCGGGTAGACGCACTGGGCATGCTTGTCGCCGAGGTCGGGGGCGGCGTAGAGGGCGTCGACGGTGGCCTTGAGCTCATGCTCCGGCGAGCGGTCGCCGTCCTCGGCGAGGAAGAACCTGTCGTCGTCGACGAAGCTGCGCCAGCCGCCCAGCTTGCTCGGCGTGTAGTGCCCCAGGGCCAGCCAGTAGGGCTGCGCGGCCAGGGCCTGGAGGCGGGATTCGGGAAACTGGGGGCTCGCGTGCAGGGATGCGCAGGCGCACAGCGCCAGCCATGGCAACAGGCGTTTGGGCATGGGGACCTTAGCGGGTCGAGGTAGGGGAGCCCGCCCCGGTGGGGCGGGCCATCAGGCTCAGGCCTGTTCGGCGTACTTGGCCAGGCGGGTGTCCTGTTTCAGCACGGCCTGGGTGTTGGCGTAGACGTCCTCGGCGGTGACGTCGGACTTGTTGAAGATCTGCGCGAAGTGCTCGTGGGTCACTTCGGCGAAGTGCGCGCGGTCTTCGGGCTTCACGCCCAGGACCACGGCGTAGGTGGTCAGCGCTTCGCCGTCACCCTTGGCCATGTCTTCGGACAGCTCGTCCATCATGCTGCTGAGCACGATCATCGGCTTGCCGCCGTAGGTCAGCGCGCCATTGGTGTGGCAACCGTTGGTGCCGGTGGTCATGCCGAAGGTGTTGTTACCCGAGGAGCCGTTGGTGGTGGCCGCCAGCACGTGGGTGGCGGTGCCGCGCTGGCCCTTGAAGAGCATCTGGCCCCAGCCGCAGCCGTCGCTGCCGGGGGCGTCGGCGAAGGCGCCGATGGAAACGGTGGCGAGGAGGGTACCGAGTAGAATCCTTTTCATCTGCGTATCTCTCTTTGTTCGAATGCATGGCTGTACGTAGCCGCTGACAGCAAACAGCGCCTGCCAGAGCTTTGTAGGAATATCCTGAGGGTGTCAAGGCGCGATGTCCCTGAATCCTCGGCGGGGAGAACCGCGTCATGCTCCCTGCAACAGGCTATTGATCGGTATCAGCGGCGATTCCCTTGGAACCGGCCACACTTGAAACAGTTCCTTGTCCGTCGGAGAGGCGTCATGGCCGTAGATGATTTCGACCCCCGTTCTGCCCTGGATGCGCTGGCCAGCGAATATTCCCAGCGTGCCGCCGCGATCCGCAGCGACCTGGCGCGGACCCACTCGCCGGACTTTGCCGAACAGGCCCAGCAGCGGGAGAACGACGATGTGCTGCGGGCCCTGCTGGCCGAAGCCGAGGCGGGCATGCGCCTGGTGGGCCTGGCGCGCCTGCGTCTGGCGGACGGAACCTACGGACAGTGCGTACGCTGCGGCGAAGCCATCGAGCCCCGCCGCCTGCGCGCCCTGCCGGCCACGGAATACTGCCTGCGCTGCGCCGATCTGCAGCACTGATCGGCCAGGGCTTGCGCGCGCCTTGCCAGTGGCGCGCGGGCAGCGCGAGAATGCGGGCAACTCTCCGCGGCCCCGTGCCGCCCGATGCAAGGATTTCCGATGCCCCAATCCGTTGCCGCCGGCCTGCGCCTGGCGCCCGATGAACTGACCCGTCCCTTCTCGCCCGAGCAGTTTGCCTTCGCCACCACCGACGATCTGGAGCCCTTCCTCGGCGTCCTAGGACAGGAGCGTGCGGTGGAGGCCCTGCAGTTCGGTGTGGCGATGCCGCGGCCGGGCTACAACGTGTTCGTCATGGGCGAGCCGGGGACCGGGCGCTTCTCCTTCGTGCAGCGCTATCTGAAGGCCGAGGCCAAGCGCCTGCCGACGCCGGCCGACTGGGTCTACGTCAACCACTTCGAGGAGGGCCGCGAGCCGCGCGCCATCGAACTGCCGCCGGGCAGCGCCGCCGACTTCGGCGCGGACATCGACCAACTGATCGACAACCTGCTGTCGACCTTCCCCTCGGTGTTCGAGAACCCGGCCTACCAGCAGAAGAAAAGCGCCATCGACCGCGCCTTCAACCAGCGCTACGACAAGGCCCTGGACACCGTCGAGCGCCTGGCCCTGGAGAAGGACGTGGCGCTGTACCGCGACAGCGCGAACATCGCCTTCACCCCGATGAAGGACGGCAAGGCCCTCGACGAGGCCGAGTTCGCCCAACTGCCGGAGGCCGAGCGCGAGCGTTTCCACGCCGATATCGCCGACCTCGAGGAACAGCTCAACGAGGAGCTGGCCAGCCTGCCGCAGTGGAAGCGCGAGTCCAGCAACCAGTTGCGCCAGCTCAACGAGGAGACCATCACCCTCGCGCTGCAGCCGCTGCTGGCGCCGCTGGTGGAGAAGTACAACAACAACACCGGCGTCTGCACCTACCTGCAGGCCATGCAGTTGAACCTGCTGAAGACCGTGGTCGACCAACTGGTGGACACCGAGCGCAGCGATGCTCAGCGCAAGCTGATGCTGCAGGAACTGTACGCGCCCAACCAGGTGATCGGCCACCACACCACCAGCGGCGCGCCGGTGGTGTTCGAGTCGCACCCGACCTACGACAACCTGTTCGGTCGCATCGAGTACGCCTCCGACCAGGGCGCCCTCTACACCAGCTACCGGCAGCTGCGCCCGGGCGCGCTGCACCGCGCCAACGGCGGCTTCCTGGTGCTGGAGGCGGAGAAGCTGCTGGGCGAGCCCTTCGTCTGGGACGCGCTCAAGCGCGCCCTGCAGTCGCGCCAGCTGAAGATGGAATCGCCGCTGGCCGAACTCGGCCGCCTGGCCGCCATGAGCCTGACGCCGCAGGTGATCCCGCTGCACCTGAAGGTCATCATCATCGGCTCGCGGCAGATCTACTACACCCTGCAGGACCTGGACCCGGACTTCCAGGAGATGTTCCGCGTGCTGGTCGACTTCGACGAGGACATCCCGCTGGCCGAGGACAGCCTCGAACAGTTCGCCCAACTGCTCAAGACGCGCACCTCGGAAGAGGGCATGGCGCCGCTGAGCGCCACCGCGGTGGCGCGCTTGGCCACCTACAGCGCGCGCCTGGCCGAGCACCAGGGGCGGCTGTCGGCGCGCATCGGCGACCTGTTCCAGCTGGTCAGCGAGGCGGACTTCATCCGCCAGCTGGCCAACGAACCGGTCACCGACCTGGGCCACATCGAACGCGCCCTCAAGGCCAAGGAAACCCGCACCGGCCGCGTCTCGGCGCGGATCCTCGACGACATGCTGGCCGGCATCGTGCTGATCGACACCGAAGGCGCCGCGGTGGGCAAGTGCAACGGGCTCACCGTGCTGGAGGTGGGCGACTCGGTGTTCGGCGTGCCGGCGCGCATCTCCGCCACCGTCTACCCGGGCGGCAGCGGCATCGTCGACATCGAGCGCGAGGTCAGCCTGGGCCAGCCGATCCACTCCAAGGGCGTGATGATCCTCACCGGCTACCTGGGCAGCCGCTACGCCCAGGAGTTCCCGCTGGAAATCTCCGCGAGCATCGCCCTGGAGCAGTCCTACGGCTACGTCGACGGCGACAGCGCCTCGCTCGGCGAGGTCTGCACGCTGATCTCGGCGCTGTCGCGCACGCCGCTGCGGCAGTGCTTCGCCATCACCGGTTCGATCAACCAGTTCGGCGAAGTGCAGGCGGTGGGCGGCGTCAACGAGAAGATCGAAGGTTTCTTCCGCCTCTGCGAGGCCCGCGGCCTGACCGGCGAGCAGGGGGTGATCATCCCGCGTTCCAACGTCACCACCCTGATGCTCGACGAGCGCGTGCTGCAGGCGGTGCGCAACGGCCTGTTCAATGTCTACGCGGTGCGCCACGTCGACGAGGCGCTGGGCCTGCTGGTCGGCGAGCCGGCCGGCGCGCCGGACGCCAAGGGCCAGTTCCCGGCCGGCAGCGTCAACGCGCGGGTGGTCGAGCGCCTCAAGGAGATCGACGCCATGGGCATGGACGAGGAGGACAAGGAAAAGCTCGCTAAGGAGGCCGCGCCGGCCGCCGCCAAGGCCGCCAAGGCGCCCCAGGTGGAGAAGGAGCGGGCGCGCAAGAAGAAGGACAGCGACTGAGCCCGCTGCCGCTGGCCAGTCCTTGACCAGCGGCGGGGTTCCCAGCAATGGCGCTCGTCGGGCGCCTTTGCCCCCGTGGTGTCCACAACGATATCCACAGCTATGGTGGATAAAACGGGCTTTCCCGAGGTCAACCCCGGGTGTAGGCTCGAAAACAGGACAACCGCGAGGGTGCCGCCATGCCGCGTAACCTCTGCCTTATCCGCCCCTGTCTGGGGTTGACCACGCGCATCGAGTGCGTGATCAGGCCGCTGGCCGGAGAGAATGGACTCTGGACACTGCTCTGCGCCGCGGGCATGGCGGGGGCCCAGCCCACCGCCATCAAGGCCCAGGGCCCGTTCTACGGGCCTTTCGTGGCCGAGGGCGTGCTCGACGCCATCGCCGACTGCCTGGCCCAGCAGGGCTACGTGCCCGCCGACGACCTGCCCATCTGGCAACTGCACCTGCAGGCCGAGCTGCGCCGCATCAATGGCGAGCGCGTGCGCAATTTCGGGGACTACCAGTCTCACCCCGAGTCCTGAAGGCGCATTGCGCAGTCTCTGAGCGACCGCCGCCAACCCACGGCGGGCGGGGGCTGGCGCGTTTCTTCCGGCGCTCCTGCACATATTTATCCACAGAATAACTGGATAACTCGCCGCAGGCCTTCAGCTATAATCCTGCGCCATTTCTGAACTCCTTTTGCGAAGGCCATGGAACGTTTCATCGAAAACAGCATGTACGCCGCCCGCTGGCTGCTGGCGCCGGTCTATATCGGCCTGTCGCTGGCGCTGCTGGCATTGACCATCAAGTTCTTCCAGGAAATCCTCCACATCCTCCCGGACATCTTCTCGATCGCCGAGGCCGACCTGATCCTGGTGCTGCTGTCGCTGATCGACATGGCCCTGGTCGGCGGCCTGCTGGTGATGGTGATGTTCTCCGGCTACGAGAACTTCGTCTCGCAGCTGGACATTTCCGAAGGCAAGGAAAAGCTCAGCTGGCTCGGCAAGATGGACGCCAGTTCGCTGAAGAACAAGGTGGCCGCTTCCATCGTGGCGATCTCCTCGATCCACCTGCTGCGCATCTTCATGGACGCCAAGAACGTCCCGGACAACAAGCTGATGTGGTACGTGATCATCCACCTCACCTTCGTCCTCTCCGCGTTCGCCATGGGTTACCTGGACAAGGCCACGCGCCACGACCACTGATCGCTTTTCCCGCCTCCAGCACACCGCCCGTCAGCCACAACTGACGGGCGGTGTCGTTTGCGCTGGGCGCGGCCGGCGCGCTGTACCAGACTGGCTGCGTTGGAGCCTACCCTGGAGGTGCGCGATGAACCTGCAAGAGCTGACCAACCGTTCCCTCGCCGGGGATATCGACGAACTCAACCTGGTATCCCTGGAGGGCGGCATCTACGTGCTGGAGGCGCGCGTGGGCCAGCGTTTCTTCCCGATCCAGGACGCCAAGGGGCACGTGCTCGGGGTGCGTTCGCTGGAGCACGCCCGCCAATTGCTGACGGCGTTGCCACCGATCCCTTTCCAACTGGTGCATGCCGCGGTGCAGGACGAGATGTGCGGCTCGCAGAGCGGCAGCGCGCAGAACGACGAGGGCGTGCCCATGCCGCTGCACTGAGGTCGCGGTGGGGCGGGGCGGTCGACTGTGCTAGGCTGGCCGCCCTTTTTTACCCAGCGGAGCCCCCGCCATGAGCGAACTCAACCTTTCCACCGACGAAGCCCGCGTCAGCTACGGCGTCGGCCGCCAGCTGGGCGACCAGCTGCGTGCCAACCCGGTCCCGGGCATGAGCCTGGACGCGGTGCTGGCCGGCCTCTCCGACGCCTTCGCCGGTGCCGATAGCCGGGTGCCCGCCGAGCAGCTGTCCGCCAGCTTCCAGGTGATCCGCCAGCGCATGCAGGCCGAAGCCCAGGCCAAGGCCGATGCGGCCGCCGCCGAAGGCAAGGCCTACCTGGTGGAGAACGCCAAGCGCGAGGGCGTCACCGTGCTGCCGTCCGGCCTGCAATACGAAGTGCTGGTCGCCGGCGAGGGCGCCAAGCCGTCCCGCGACGACACCGTGCGCACCCACTACCACGGTACCCTGATCGACGGCAGCGTGTTCGACAGCTCCTACCAGCGCGGCCAGCCGGCCGAGTTCCCGGTGGGCGGCGTGATCGCCGGCTGGGTCGAGGCCCTGCAACTGATGAACACCGGCAGCAAGTGGCGCCTGCACGTGCCGGCCGAACTGGCCTACGGCGGCCAGGCGGTGGGCAGCATCCCGCCGCACAGCACCCTGGTGTTTGACGTCGAGCTGCTCGACATCCTCTGATGGATGCAGCCCGCGGCGGCCGTCCCTGGCCGCCGCGGCGTGCCGGGGGCTCCACGTTGCCCCCGCTGTGCAGCCGCCTCCCGGGCGGCGACCGCACGGATGGCGCGTCCTGCGCCATCGCAAAAAGCCCTGTACATCCCGCTCTTGCTCTTCGTAGGAGCGAGCTTGCTCGCGAACGGCCCTACGGGTCGTTATGTTTGCCAGATGAGATGTAGCGGATTTATCCGCGATTCCGCCGGCAGTGCCGGCGCTCATCCCGCCATCGCGGACAAGGTCCGCTCCTACGCCCGTGCTTCCCCGGAACTGTAGGAGGGGCCTGCCCGCGATTCGCGCGCAGGGCGCGCTCCTACAGGGGAATGGCGTGGGTGGGGCGGCGTAGGAGCGGATCTCATCCGCGAATCGCGCCGGATCGTCCGGCTATCGCGGACAAGGTCCGCTCCTACGAAAGCCCCGGCGCTCCCGCGAACAGCCACAGCGTTCAACGCAGCGCGCGGGCGTAGCAGAACAGGAACAGGTTGCGCACCAGCTCCTTGAGCACCTGCGGCTCGCTGGTGCCCAGTTCGTGCAGGTCCAGGCCGCCCTGTTCGCGCAACTCGTCCAGGGCGTCTTCCTGCAGCAGGGCGCAGACTTCCCCGGTATCGCGATTGAGGATGCGCAGATAGGGATGGGGGCGGTCCAGCCAGGCATCGATCATGTAGGTCATCTCTGCATCTCCTTGGTAGCCGAGTTAATGAGAATAATTCTTATTATCTCAATGGCAAGCCCCTATGCAGAATTTTTTTCCACCAACCGACCAATGCCATGGCCTGGATCAACCGCGCATAACGCAGAACGCCCGCGCGGCAGGGCCGGGCGGGCGTTCGTCGGATCGCGTGCGGATCAGTGGGTGCGGGCGACGGCGAACTCGCTGAGCTCGATCAGCGCGTCACGGTACTCGTTGTCCGGCAGCGCCTTGAGGCAGTCGATGGCGCGGGCGGCGTATTCGCGCGCCAGCTTCGCGGTGTAGTCCAGGGCGCCGGCGGCTTCCACGGCGGCGCGGATGCCCTCCAGGTCCTGGCTGCCGCCCTGCTGGATGGCCTTGCGCACCAGTAGCGCCTGTTCCGGGGTGCCGTCGCGCATGGTGGCGATCAGCGGCAGGGTGGGCTTGCCCTCGGCGAGGTCGTCGCCGACGTTCTTGCCCAGGGTGCTGGCGTCGCCGCGGTAGTCCAGCAGGTCGTCCACCAGCTGGAAGGCGATGCCCAGGGCGTCGCCGAACTGGCGCAGGGCCTCGGCCTGTTCCGCGGTGGCGCCGGCGATGGCGGCGGCGCTGTGGGTGGAGGCCTCGAAGAGCATCGCGGTCTTGCCGCGGATGACTTCCATGTAGGTTTCTTCGGTGGTGCTGGCGTCGCGCACCTTGGTCAGCTGCAGCACCTCGCCCTCGGCGATCACCCGGGTGGCCTGGGAGATGATGCGCATCACCGGCATGGAGCCGAGTTCGACCATCATTTCGAAGGAGCGGGCATAGAGGAAGTCGCCGACCAGCACGCTGGGCGCGTTGCCCCACTGCGCGTTGGCGGTGGCGCGGCCGCGGCGCAGGCCGGAGGCGTCGACCACGTCGTCGTGCAGCAGGGTGGAGGTGTGCAGGAACTCGATGGTGGCGGCCAGCAGGCGCAGGTCGTCCCCGGAGTAGCCCAGGGCCTTGCCGCTGAGCAGCACCAGCAGCGGGCGAAGACGCTTGCCGCCGGCGGAGATGATATAGTCGCCGATCTTCTCGACCAGGGGAACGCGGGAGCTGAGCTGGCGACGGATGATGCCGTCGACGGCGGTGAAGTCGTCCGCCACCACCCGATAGAAAGCCTGGGGTTGCATATTACGAAGGCGCTCCTCGAAGAATGCGCGGCATGCTAGGTGCCGGGGTGGGGGCTGTCAAGGAAAGCGCCGCAAGGCTTGTGTCCGCGTAGGGCTTTGCGTACAATCGCGGCCCCGAACTTCCCTGGCATACCCTGCCTTACGCAATTGCACGGGCGCTCTTCCGGCCCCATGCAGCCATGCCGACCGATACCTCTTCCTATAAAGCGTCGGGTGAGCAGGTCTAACGGAGACATCCAGATGTACGCAGTTATTGTTACCGGCGGCAAGCAATACAAAGTCGCCGAAGGCGAATTCCTCAAGGTCGAGAAACTCGACGTCGCCACCGGCGAAGCGATCAACCTGGATCGCGTTCTGCTGGTCGCCAATGGCGATGACGTCAAGATCGGCCTGCCGGTGGTAGAAGGCGCGAAAGTGACCGCTGAAGTGGTTTCCCACGGTCGTCACGACAAAGTGCGCATCATCAAGTTCCGCCGCCGCAAGCAC
Organism: Pseudomonas sp. M1; assembly: GCF_022760135.1. Lineage (NCBI taxonomy): Bacteria > Pseudomonadati > Pseudomonadota > Gammaproteobacteria > Pseudomonadales > Pseudomonadaceae > Pseudomonas > Pseudomonas sp. M1. The sequence continues at coordinate 5,821,889 of NZ_CP094343.1, read as the reverse complement.
CACATGAAGCGTCAGGGCCACCGCCAGTGGTTCACTGAAATCAAGATCACCGGCATCCAGGCCTAATTCCTTTTTTGGAGGATATGACTCATGGCACACAAGAAAGCTGGCGGTAGTACCCGCAACGGCCGCGACTCCGAAAGTAAACGCCTTGGCGTGAAGCTGTTCGGTAGCCAGGCTGTCAAAGCAGGCAACATCATCGTGCGTCAGCGCGGCACCCAGTTCCACGCCGGCTACGGCGTTGGCATGGGCAAGGATCACACCCTGTTCGCGAAAATCGACGGCGTGATCAAGTTCGAAGTGAAAGGCGCCTTCGGCCGTCGCTACGTAAGCGTCGTCGCTGCCTAAGCGAGCCTTCACTGAAAAAGCCCTGTCTCGCGACGGGGCTTTTTTGTTTCTGGCGTTTCCCGGCAACGGATCCCGGGCTCCTGCGTTTGCGCGGGCTTGGCTGTATCCTATGCTCCTTTTCTTATTCAACCCGCCACGCTGGCGGGAGGCGTTCCCATGAAATTCGTCGACGAAGTATCCATCCACGTGAAAGCCGGTGACGGCGGCAATGGCCTCATGAGCTTTCGCCGCGAGAAGTTCATCGAGAAGGGCGGCCCCAACGGCGGTGACGGCGGTGACGGCGGCTCGGTGTTCCTCGAGGCCGACGAAAGCCTGAACACCCTGGTGGACTACCGCTACACCCGCCGTTTCGATGCCCAGCGCGGGCAGAACGGCGGCAGCAAGGACTGCACCGGCGCCAAGGGCGACGACCTGGTCCTGCCGGTGCCGGTGGGCACCACCGTGATCGATGCGAGCACCCATGAAGTCATCGGCGACCTGACCGAGCCCGGCCAGCGCCTGATGGTCGCCCAGGGCGGCTGGCACGGCCTGGGCAACACCCGCTTCAAGTCCAGCACCAACCGCGCGCCGCGGCAGACCACCCCGGGCAAGCCCGGCGAGGCCCGCGACCTCAAGCTGGAGCTGAAGGTCCTGGCCGACGTCGGCCTGCTGGGCCTGCCGAACGCCGGCAAGAGCACCTTCATCCGCGCCGTGTCCGCGGCCAAGCCGAAAGTCGCCGACTACCCCTTCACCACCCTGGTGCCGAACCTGGGCGTGGTCAGCGTCGGGCGCTTCAAGAGCTTCGTGGTCGCCGACATCCCCGGCCTGATCGAGGGCGCCGCCGAAGGCGCCGGCCTGGGCATCCGCTTCCTCAAGCACCTGGCGCGTACCCGCCTGCTGCTGCACATCGTCGACATGGCGCCGCTGGACGAGAGCGACCCGGCCGATGCCGCCGAGACCATCGTCAACGAGCTGGCCAAGTTCAGCCCGGCGCTCACCGAGCGTGACCGCTGGCTGGTGCTGAACAAGATGGACCAGATCCTCGAGCCGGAAGAGCAGGAGCGGCGCAAGCAGCAGGTGGTCGAGCGCCTGGGCTGGGAAGGTCCGGTCTACGTGATCTCCGCCCTGGAGCGCGAAGGCACCGAGGCGCTCAGCCAGGACATCATGAAGTACCTCGACGAGCGCAGCCTGCGCATCGAGGAAGACCCGGCCTACGGCGAGGCCCTGGCCGAACTCGACCAGCGCATCGAGGACGAGGCGCGTTCCCGTCTGCAGGCCATGGACGACGCGCGCGCGCTGCGCCGTGCCGGCCTGAAGAATGCCGACGACCTCGACGACGACGATGATTTCGACGACGAGGACGACGGCGACGGGCCGGAAATCTTCTACGTGCCCTGACCGGCGCCGCGTGCGCCGGTCCCGAAGCAACCTGGTGAAACCTGACTTCGTAAGGTTGATGTATGCGTGAGAAAGTGACCGGCGCGCGGCGCTGGGTGGTGAAGATCGGCAGCGCCCTGCTCACGGCCGATGGCCGCGGGCTGGACCGCGACGCCATGGCGGTGTGGGTCGAGCAGATGGTCGCGCTGCACTGCGCGGGCGTCGAGCTGGTGCTGGTGTCCTCCGGCGCCGTGGCGGCGGGCATGAGCCGCCTGGGCTGGGTCTCCCGGCCGAGCGACATGCACGAGCTGCAGGCCGCGGCGGCGGTCGGCCAGATGGGCCTGGTGCAGGCCTGGGAGTCCAGCTTCGGCCAGCACGGCCTGCAGACCGCCCAGGTGCTGCTGACCCATGACGACCTGTCCGACCGCAAGCGCTACCTGAACGCCCGCAACACCCTGCGCACCCTGGTCGACCTCGGCGTGATCCCGGTGATCAACGAGAACGACACCGTGGTCACCGACGAAATCCGCTTCGGCGACAACGACACCCTGGCGGCCCTGGTGGCCAACCTGGTGGAGGCCGACCTGTTGGTGATCCTCACCGACCGCGACGGCATGTTCGACGCCGACCCGCGCAACAATCCCGAAGCCCAGCTGATCTACGAAGCCCGCGCCGACGACGCCCAGCTCGACCTGGTAGCTGGCGGCAGTGCCGGCGCCCTCGGCCGCGGCGGCATGCAGACCAAGCTGCGCGCGGCGCGCCTGGCGGCGCGTTCCGGCGCGCACACGGTGATCGTCGGCGGGCGCATCGAGCGCGTGCTCGACCGCCTGCGCTCCGGCGAGCGCCTGGGCACCCTCCTGACCCCCGAGCAGAGCCGCAAGGCCGCGCGCAAGCAGTGGCTGGCCGGCCACCTGCAGATGCGCGGCACCCTGGTGCTGGACGCCGGCGCGGTCAAGGCCATCGCCGAGGACCACAAGAGCCTGCTGCCGGTGGGCGTGAAGCAGGTCCAGGGCAGCTTCCGCCGCGGCGAGATGGTGGTTTGCGTGGACCCGCAGGGTCGCGAGATCGCCCGCGGCCTGGCCAACTACAGCGCCCTGGAGGCGCAGAAGATCATCGGCCAGCCGACCGATGCCATCGAGGGCCTGCTCGGCTACGTCGACGGCCCGGAGCTGGTGCACCGCGACAACCTCGTGCTGGTCTGAAGGAGTCACCGATGAAGCTGTCGTCCATGAGGCTGTGGAAGAGCGTGTGCGCCGGCCTGCTGATGCTGCCGGCGCTGGCAGGGGCGGAGGAGATCGGCGAGGTCTCCACGGTGTTCAAGTGGGTGGGGCCGAACGACAAGATCGTGGTCGAGGCCTTCGACGATCCCAAGGTGGAAGGGGTGACCTGCTATCTGTCGCGGGCCAAGACCGGCGGCGTCAAGGGCGGCCTGGGCCTGGCCGAGGACCGCGCCGAGGCGTCCATCGCCTGCCGCCAGGTCGGGCCGATCCGCTTCGCCGGCGAGCTCAAGGACGGCGAGGAAGTGTTCAAGCAGCGTACCTCGCTGGTATTCAAGTCCATGCAGGTGGTGCGCTTCTTCGACAAGAAGCGCAACGCGCTGGTCTACCTCGTCTACAGCGACCGCATCATCGAAGGCAGCCCGCAGAACGCGGTGACCGCCATCCCGATCATGCCCTGGCCGGCGAAATAAAAGCCTTTTGCTTTTCGTAGGAGCAACTGTCTTGCGCCGATGTGCTCGTCGTAGGATGGGTTGAGCTTGCGATACCCATGCTGCCGTGGTGATGGGTATCGCTTCGCTCAACACCATCCTACGAAAAGCCGTGCTTCCCTGGAGGCGTAGGAGCGGGCCCTGCCCGCGATTCGCGCGCAGGGCGCGCTCCTACAGGGGAATGCGTGGGTGGGGCGGCGTAGGAGATCTTATCCGCGAATCGCGCCGGGGATTACGGCTCGCGGAGAAGCTCCGCTCCTACGGTCCGGGGCCGGGTTTAGGCTTTCCGCAGGCAATAAAAAACCGGCCACTGGGGCCGGTTTTTCAAGAACGCAACGCTTACGCGGTGGCCAGGGCCTTCACGTGGGCGTTCAGGCGGCTCTTGTGGCGAGCGGCCTTGTTCTTGTGGATGATGCCTTTGTCAGCCATGCGGTCGATGACCGGTACGGCGGCAACCAGAGCGGCCTGGGCCTTGGGCAGGTCCTTGGCATCGACTGCCTTGACTACGTTCTTGATGTAGGTACGAACCATGGAACGCAGGCTGGCGTTGTGGCTGCGACGCTTCTCAGCCTGTTTGGCGCGTTTTTTGGCGGAAGGTGTGTTGGCCACCGTCGAGCTCCTCGAGAAAAACTTGGGATATAGCGAATAAATTAAGGCCGCGAATGATGCCGTCGAGTCCGTGCCTTGTCAAGGGTATGAGCGGCCTCCGACGAGCGGCATGACCGGGGATTCGCGGACTGGGTGGGTGATTTATTCGACCGGCGGCCATACACTCGACGCCCTTTACTGGCCGCCGGGCGATCCGGCCGCCCGCGGGCAGGGCCACCCTGCGCTGACAAGTCCCGGATGCAATGAATCTACTCAAATCGCTGGCCGCGGTCAGCTCCATGACCATGATCTCGCGGGTGCTCGGCTTCGTCCGGGACACCATAGTAGCGCGCATGTTCGGCGCCGGCATGGCCACCGACGCCTTCTTCGTCGCCTTCAAGCTGCCCAACCTGCTGCGCCGCATCTTCGCCGAGGGCGCCTTCTCCCAGGCCTTCGTGCCCATCCTCGCCGAATACAAGACGCAGCAGGGCGAGGAGGCCGCTCGCACCTTCATCGCCTATGTCTCCGGCCTGCTGACCCTGGTGCTGGCGCTGGTCACCGCGCTGGGCATCCTCGCCGCGCCCTGGGTGATCTGGATCACCGCGCCGGGCTTCGCCGACACTCCGGAGAAGTTCGACCTGACCACAGCGCTGCTGCGGGTGACCTTCCCCTACATCCTGCTGATTTCCCTGGCCTCGCTGGCCGGGGCCATCCTCAATACCTGGAACCGCTTCTCGGTGCCGGCCTTCGTGCCGACCCTGCTGAACGTCAGCATGATCGCCTTCTCGCTGTTCCTCACCCCGTATTTCGACCCGCCGGTGATGGCCCTGGGCTGGGCGGTGCTGGCCGGCGGCCTGGCGCAGCTGCTCTACCAACTGCCGCACCTGAAGAAGATCGGCATGCTGGTGCTGCCGCGCCTGAACCTGCGCGACAGCGGCGTGTGGCGCGTGCTCAAGCAGATGGGCCCGGCGATCCTCGGCGTGTCGGTGAGCCAGATCTCGCTGATCATCAACACCATCTTCGCTTCCTTCCTGGCCGCAGGCTCGGTGTCCTGGATGTACTACGCCGACCGCCTGATGGAGCTGCCCTCCGGCGTGCTGGGCGTGGCCCTGGGCACCATCCTGCTGCCGTCCCTGGCCAAGACCTACGCCAGCGACGACCGCCACGAGTATTCGCGCCTGATGGACTGGGGCCTGCGCCTGTGCTTCCTGCTGGTGCTGCCCTGCGCCCTGGCCCTGGCGCTGATCGCCGAGCCGCTGACCGTGTCGCTGTTCCAGTACGGCAAGTTCAGCGCCAACGACGCGCTCATGACCCAGCGCGCGCTCATCGCCTACGCCGTGGGCCTGCTCGGGATCATCCTGGTCAAGGTGCTGGCGCCGGGCTTCTATGCCCGGCAGAACATCCGCACGCCGGTGAAGATCGCGCTCTTCACCCTGATTTCCACCCAGGCGATGAACCTGGTGTTCATCGGCCCGCTCAAGCACGCGGGCCTGGCCCTGGCCATCAGCCTGGCGGCCTGCCTCAACGCCGGCCTTCTGTACTGGCAGCTGCGCAAGCACGACCTGTTCGAGCCGCAGCCGGGCTGGGCGAAGTTCCTCGGCAAGCTGGTGCTGGCGGTGCTGGTGATGTCCGCCGTGCTGCTGGGCCTGATGCACTTCATGCCGGCCTGGGACCTGGGCGGCATGCCGTTGCGCCTGGCGCGCCTGGGCGTGCTGGTGGTGGCCGGCGTGGTGGCCTATTTCGGTATGCTGGCGCTGCTGGGCTTCCGCCTGCGCGACTTCTCGCGGCGGGCGGTGAGCTAGCCCGGCGCCGGCACTTGGGTGCATCCGTGACGCGCGGCGGCTTTGTGCCTGTCGCGCGGCGGCGGGTGCAGGTATAATCGACCACTTTCTGAGCAATACGCGCGCTATGCAGCTGCTTCGAGGCCTCCACAACCTGCGGCCCCTGTCCGGGGGCTGCGTTGCCACCATCGGCAATTTCGACGGCGTCCACCTTGGCCACCAGGCGATCCTGGCGCGTCTGCGCGAGCGCTCGCAGGAGCTGGGCGTGCCCAGCTGCGTGGTGATCTTCGAGCCGCAGCCGCGCGAATACTTCGCCCCGGATGCCGCGCCGGTGCGCCTGACGCGCCTGCGCGAGAAGCTCGAACTGCTGCGCGAGCAGGGCGTCGACTTCGTCCTGTGCCTGACCTTCAACCGCCGCCTGCGCGAACTGTCGGCCGCCGAGTTCGTCCGCCAGGTGCTGGTGGACGGCCTGGCGGTGCGCCACCTGGAAGTGGGCGACGACTTCCGCTTCGGCTGCGACCGTTCCGGCGACTTCGCCTTCCTGGTCCGGGCCAGCGCCGAGCAGGGTTTCACCGTCGAGGCCGCCACCACGGTGGAAGTCGACGGCATGCGGGTGAGCAGCTCGCGCATCCGCAAGGTGCTCGCCGACGGCGACCTGCACCAGGCCGAGCGCCTGCTGGGCCGGCCGTTCCGCCTGAGCGGGCGGGTGCTGCACGGGCAGAAGCTCGGCCGCACCCTGGGTTCGCCCACCGCCAACATCCAGCTCAAGCGCCGCAAGGCGCCGCTGAACGGCGTCTACCTGGTCAGCACGGAAGTGGCCGGCCAGCGCGTCAATGGGGTGGCCAACATCGGCACGCGGCCGTCGGTCAACGGTGATGGCCGGCCCCACCTGGAAGTGCATCTGCTGGACTTCGCCGGCGACCTCTACGGCCTGCACCTGGATGTGACCTTCCACCAGAAGCTGCGAGATGAGCAGCGCTTCGCCTCCCTCGAGGCACTGAAGGCGGCGATCCTCGCCGACATAGCCGCCGCCCGGGCCTACTGGCTGGGCCAACCGCTTGATTGAAGAAATTCCGAACAGGCCCTGAGATGACCGACTACAAAGCCACGCTGAACCTTCCCGATACCCAGTTCCCGATGAAAGCCGGCCTGCCCCAGCGCGAGCCGGAAACCCTGAAGTTCTGGAACGACATCGGCCTGTACCAGAAGCTGCGGAAGGCCGGCGAAGGTCGCCCGAAATTCATCCTGCACGATGGCCCGCCCTACGCCAACGGCAGCATCCACATCGGTCACGCGGTCAACAAGATCCTCAAGGACCTGATCGTCCGCTCGCGCACCCTGGCCGGCTACGACGCCCCCTACGTGCCGGGCTGGGACTGCCACGGCCTGCCCATCGAGCACAAGGTCGAGACCACCCACGGCAAGAACCTGCCGGCGGACAAGACCCGCGAACTGTGCCGCGCCTACGCCACCGAGCAGATCGAGGGGCAGAAGGCCGACTTCATCCGCCTGGGCGTGCTCGGCGAGTGGGACAACCCCTACAAGACCATGAACTTCGCCAACGAGGCCGGCGAAATCCGCGCCCTGGCCGAGATGGTCAGGCAGGGCTTCGTGTTCAAGGGCCTGAAGCCGGTGAACTGGTGCTTCGACTGCGGCTCGGCCCTGGCCGAGGCGGAAGTCGAGTACGCCGACAAGAAGTCCGACGCCATCGACGTCGCCTTCCCGGTGGAAGACGAAGGCAAGCTGGCCGCCGCCTTCGGCCTGCCGAGCCTGGCCAAGCCCGCCGCCATCGTCATCTGGACCACCACCCCCTGGACCATCCCGGCCAACCAGGCGCTGAACGTCCACCCCGAATTCACCTACGCCCTGGTCGATACCGGCGCGCGCCTGCTGGTGCTGGCCGAGGAACTGGTCGAGTCCTGCCTGCAGCGCTACGGCCTGGAAGGCCAGGTCATCGCCACCGCCAAGGGCGAGGCGCTGGACCTGATCCGCTTCCGCCACCCGTTCTACGAGCGCTTCTCGCCGGTCTACTTGGCCGAGTACGTGGCCCTGGACGCCGGCACCGGCATCGTCCACTCCGCGCCGGCCTACGGCGAGGACGACTTCCGTACCTGCAAGCAGTACGGCATGAGCAACGACGACATCCTCAGCCCGGTGCAGAGCAACGGCGTGTATGTTCAGGACCTGCCGTTCTTCGGCGGCCAGTTCATCTGGAAGGCCAACCCGAACATCGTCGCCAAGCTGGACGAAGTGGGGGCGCTGCTCAAGCACGCCAGCATCAACCACAGCTACATGCACTGCTGGCGCCACAAGACGCCGCTGATCTACCGCGCCACCGCGCAGTGGTTCGTCGGCATGGACAAGCAGCCGGAGAGCGGCGCGACCCTGCGCGAGCGCGCGCTGGAAGCCATCACCCAGACCGAATTCGTGCCCAGCTGGGGCCAGGCGCGCCTGCACGGCATGATCGCCGGCCGTCCGGACTGGTGCATCTCGCGCCAGCGCAACTGGGGCGTGCCCATCCCGTTCTTCCTGCACAAGGCCACCGGCGAGCTGCACCCGCGCACCGTCGAGCTGATGGAAGCAGTCGCCCAGCGCGTGGAGAAGGAGGGCATCGAGGCCTGGTTCAAGCTCGACGCCGCCGAACTGCTGGGTGACGAAGCCGCGCAGTACGACAAGATCAACGACACCCTGGACGTCTGGTTCGACTCCGGCACCACCCACTGGCACGTGCTGCGCGGCTCCCACGCCGAGCTGGGCCATGCCGATGGCCCGGCCGCCGACCTCTACCTGGAAGGTTCCGACCAGCACCGCGGCTGGTTCCACTCCTCGCTGCTGACCGGCTGCGCCATCGACGGCCACGCGCCGTACCGCCAGCTGCTGACCCACGGCTTCACCGTGGACGAGTCCGGCCGCAAGATGTCCAAGTCCCTGGGCAACACCGTGGTGCCGCAGACCGTGATCGACACCCTGGGCGCCGACATCCTGCGCCTGTGGGTGGCCTCCACCGACTACTCCGGCGAGATCGCGGTCTCCCAGACCATCCTGCAGCGCAGCGCCGACGCCTACCGGCGCATCCGCAACACCACGCGCTTCCTGCTCTCCAACCTGACCGGCTTCGACCCGGCCAAGGACCTGCTGCCCAACGACCAGTTGCTGGCCCTGGACCGCTGGGCCGTGGACCGCGCCCTGCTGCTGCAGCGTGAGCTGGAAGAGGCCTACCGCGAGTACCGCTTCTGGAACGTCTACTCCAAGGTGCACAACTTCTGCGTGCAGGAGCTGGGCGGCTTCTACCTGGACATCATCAAGGACCGCCAGTACACCACCCAGGCCGACAGCGTCGCCCGCCGCTCCTGCCAGACCGCGCTGTTCCACATCGCCGAGGCGCTGGTGCGCTGGGTCGCGCCGATCTTGGCCTTCACCGCCGAGGAAGTGTGGAAGTTCCTGCCCGGCGAGCGTGCCGAGTCGGTCATGCTGACCACCTGGTACGACGGCCTGTCCGAACTGCCGGCCGACGCCGAGCTGGGCCGCGCCTACTGGGAGCAGGTCATGGCCGCCAAGGCCGCGGTCAACAAGGAGCTGGAGAACCAGCGCACCGCCAAGGCCATCGGCGGCAACCTGCAGGCCGAGGTCACCCTCTACGCCGAGGACGACCTGGCCCGCAGCCTGGACAAGCTGGGCAACGAGCTGCGCTTCGTGCTGATCACCTCCATCGCCACCCTCGCGCCCCTGGCCGATGCCCCGGCCGATGCCGTGCAGAGCGAACTGCCCGGCCTCAAGCTGAAGGTAGTGAAGTCGGCCCACGCCAAGTGCGCCCGTTGCTGGCACCACCGCGAGGACGTCGGCAGCCACGCCGCGCACCCGGAAATCTGCGGCCGCTGCGTGGAGAACATCGAAGGCGCCGGCGAGGTTCGCCACTATGCCTAACCGCTTCGGCCGCCTCGGCCTGCTGTGGATAACCGTGCTGGTCCTGGTCCTCGACCAGGTCAGCAAGGCCTACTTCGAAGGCACGCTGAGCCTGTACCAGCAGATCGTGGTCATCCCCGACCTGTTCAGCTGGACCCTGGCCTACAACACCGGCGCGGCCTTCAGCTTCCTGGCCGACAGCTCCGGCTGGCAGCGCTGGCTGTTCGCCCTGATCGCCATCGTGGTCAGCGCGGTGCTGGTCATCTGGCTCAAGCGCCTGAAGCCCAGCGACACCTGGCTGGCCATCGCCCTGGCCCTGGTGCTGGGCGGCGCGCTGGGCAACCTGTACGACCGCATCGTGCTCGGCCACGTGATCGACTTCATCCTGGTGCACTGGCAGAACCGCTGGTACTTCCCGGCGTTCAACCTGGCCGACAGCGCCATCACCGTAGGCGCCATCATGCTGGCGCTGGACATGTTCAAGACGAAGAAATCCGGAGAGACCGCCCATGGCTGACAGCAGCAGTGATATCCAGCGCATCGGAGCGGATACCGAAGTCACCCTGCACTTCGCCCTCAAGCTGGAGGACGGCAACGTCGTCGACAGCACCTTCGACAAGCAGCCGGCCACCTTCAAGGTCGGCGACGGCAACCTGCTGCCGGGCTTCGAGCAGGCGCTGTTCGGCCTCAAGGCCGGCGACAAGCGCACCCTGAACATCGAGCCGGAGCAGGGCTTCGGCCAGCCGAACCCGGCCAACGTGCAGGTGATGCCGCGCGACCAGTTCCAGGACATGGAACTGGCCGAAGGCCTGCTGGTGATCTTCAACGACGCCGCCAAGACCGAGCTGCCTGGCGTGGTCAAGGCCTTCGACGAACAGCAGGTGACCATCGATTTCAACCACCCGCTGGCCGGCAAGAGCCTGACCTTCGAAGTGGAAATCATCGACGTAAGGGCGCTCTGAGGGCCCTTCGCAGGCGTAGGATGGGTTGAGCCAAGCGATGCCCATCGCGCCATCCCCTCTGCGCGCCGAGACAGACCGACCATGCAAATCAAACTCGCCAACCCCCGCGGCTTCTGTGCCGGCGTCGACCGGGCGATCGAAATCGTCAACCGCGCCCTGGACGTGTTCGGCCCGCCGATCTACGTGCGCCATGAAGTGGTGCACAACAAGTTCGTGGTGGAGAACCTGCGCAATCGCGGCGCGGTGTTCGTCGAGGAACTCGACCAGGTGCCGGACGACACCATCGTCATCTTCAGCGCCCACGGTGTCTCCCAGGCCGTGCGCAAGGAGGCCGAGAACCGCGGCCTGAAGGTCTTCGACGCCACCTGCCCGCTGGTCACCAAGGTGCACATGGAAGTGGTGCGCTACAGCCGCGACGGCCAGGAGTGCATCCTCATCGGCCACGAAGGCCACCCCGAGGTGGAAGGCACCATGGGCCAGTACAACCGCGACAATGGCGGCGACATCTACCTGGTCGAGGACGAGGAAGACGTGGCCGCGCTGCAAGTGCGCAACCCCGAGGCCCTGCACTTCGTCACCCAGACCACCCTGTCGATGGACGACACCTCCAAGGTGATCGACGCCCTGCGCGCGAAATTCCCGTACATCAAGGGCCCGCGCAAGAACGACATCTGCTACGCCACCCAGAACCGCCAGGACGCCGTCAAGGACCTGGCCGACCAGTGCGACCTGGTGCTGGTGGTGGGCAGCCCGAACAGCTCCAACTCCAACCGCCTGCGCGAACTCGCCGAACGCATGGGCACCCCCGGCTACCTGATCGATGGCGCCGAGGACCTCAAGCGCGAATGGTTCGAAGGCAAGCGGCTCATCGGCATCACCGCCGGCGCCTCCGCCCCGGAAGTGCTGGTGCGCGGGGTGATCGAACAACTGCGCAAATGGGGCGCGGAGCCCGAGGTGGAGCTGGATGGGCGGGAGGAGAACATTACCTTCTCGATGCCCAAGGAACTGCGGGTGAAGGCGGTTTAGGGCCCAAGAAAAAGCCCGGTCACATGACCGGGCTTTTTGTTGATCGAAGGTTTCTACTTCCAGCAATCTGCGTTGGGCCCCTTGACGCCTGCGGCATTGAGCGTCAGGTTGCCACAGCTGTCCTCGGCCTGGGCGCCTTGCGGTGTGGTAGTCAGGGTATAGCCTGAGGCGCTCACATCCTCGATGCTCAGTTGATACAAGCCATTGGTCGAGTTGGAGGTTTCATAGCCCAGCTTGTCTGCCGTATCGGCGTAAGTGTTATTTTGTGCGAAATAACGCTCCTCACGAGCTGCTGCGTCGTTCAGCAGCGCCAATCCTTCGGCGCGGTTGGTCCGCAGGACGTACTGCCGGTAGCTCGGATAGGCAATAGCGGCAAGTATGGAGATGATCACCACCACGATCATCATCTCGATAAGAGTGAAGCCGCGCTGTTTGCAGGGAGCTGCCCTCATATTCCTTTCCTGTCGTTTGTTCATTGGGTGGCGAGGGGAATCATGCGCCAGCTCTGCCGGCCGGTGGAGTTGGGGCCGAAGTTCACCTTGCGTAGAGGATCATCGACATCGGGTGTCGCGAGTTGATCGTTGCCTAGGGCTATGCCGCCCGCAGTATTCCCCACTGCGCTGATGACAGTGTTCTTGTATTGGTCTGCGTTGTCGATGATACCGTTACGGTTCATGTCGAATACATTGAATGTGGTAGCGCCTCCACTATAGGGATCGATACCGTAGGTCCAGCCGGTCAGACCTGGGGAACAAGGATCCTGGTTGGGTATACGTGTCGGTACGAGTAGCAGATTGCCGCGAGCAAACATTTCGTCGGTAACACGCTCTCCATCGTTGCTTCCTCCCTTGACTAGTAGGTCGAGTACCCAGCCGGATTTCTTCGTCCAGTCCATGGCGTTCTGCGTCAGAGTACGGATGTTTTGAGTGACGCCGCCTATAGTGGCGGTTGTGCTCAGTACAATCTGCTGTGCCAGCAGATCGTTGCGGACGAGGGATGGCGCGGTATTGCTCATCTGGTCCCAAATGCCATAGACCGACTGCAGGGCGGTACTGGTCTTGTCAGGGGTGGTGAAGTAGCGTCCGGTGCCAAAAATCACGATGAAGCCGGTACCGCTAGGGTGGCGTATCAGCGACGGAGGTGCGGTGATTGACTGTACGGTGGCGTCGTCGGCGCTGACTGTTGCGCTGTACAGTGGGCTGCCGCCGAAGGATACCGACGCCGCGGCACCTCCCTTGGTCAGATCGAAACGCCAGACGTTGCCTTGCAGGTCGCCTGCGTAGGCATAGTCTGCGATTCCGTCGGAGTCGATATCTGCAGCACGGACACTGGACAGGCCATTGTTGACATTGCCTGTCGAAGTGGGTGTCAGCTTACTGATCAGGCGAGTCTTGGCGCTGGGGTCGACGTTCAGGATCAGCAGGCTGGCCTTGCCGTTGTTGCCGCCGTAGCCATTGCCCAGCAGCACTACCCAGCTACCGTCGTGCAGCTTGGAGATCGTAGGTATGGAGAAGGTATAGCCCAGATCGGTATCGTTGTCTGACGTGTATTCCCAGAGCAGCGAGATATTGTTCGGATCGGTGACGTCCAGGGCGAATACCCCGCGACCACCACCGCGCAGCGTTCCGACGAGGACCGTATGCCAGGCATTGCCGAAGAATACGTCGGCGACGACCGGGGTGCCGTCCACGTAGTAGCGGTGTTCGGACGAACTGGAACTGTTGTAGTTGGCGTCTGCCAGCCAGTACAGGTTGGGGATGACAGGTGTCGGAATATAGGCGAATTTTTCGGCGCCGCTGTTGGCGTCGAAGGCATGCAGCATACCGTCGTTGGCACCGACGTAGACTTGGGCGCGGCGGCAGGGAGCGTCGGCCGTGCTGGTTGTTCCTGCTGCGCAGGCGGTGTTCTTCTTCTTGAAGGCCGCATAGTCGCCGGATGGCTCGATAATGTTGGCCGCCGAGGAAAGGTACTGGGCGTCGCCGACCAGCACGGGCCCGGAATTGATGATGTCACCGATCAACGAGGTGCGGGTGCGATAGCTGCCTGCATTAGTGGTGTCGCCCTTGAGGAAGTTGACCTTGTTAGCGTCCAGGTTGGTCTGCAGGTTGATACCGGCGAACGTTCGGCTGGCCAGGTTATCGAAAGTGAAGTCCTGCAGGGCGGTGGCCGTCGAGTTGGCTATCTGGATCTTGCGGCTGCTCCAGGTCGGCAACTGCTCGCTAGCCTTCCAGTCCAGGGTGGTGGTGGTGCTGCCAGAGGTCTTGGTGCTCTTGATCAGGTCACCGGTCCAGTAGGTGACGTTCAGATCGGTGGTGTAGGTATCGTAGTTGTTGGTGGTGCTGAGCACCGGCAGAATAGCTGGCCGCGCGATGGAGTCGTTGCTCTGCAGAATCTGGTTGAAGGCCTTAGACATCTGGTCCTTCAGCGTGGTGGCGTTGGTGACCAAGAAGTAGTTGTCCGGGGTTCCTGCCTTACGCGAGTCCCACTTGCCGCTGATGGGCCTTGGGCTGGTGGTGCTGTAGTCGAAACCGCCCCACTTGGCCGCGTACCACAAGGGGTCCTGCAGGTTAGTCACCAGTGTGGCGCTGGAGGGCGTGAAGATTCGGGTCGGGCCGGTAGCGGTGACCTGGGTGCAGGAATTCGTATTGACGGAGCAGCCGCCAGGCAGGGAGTCAGCTTTCGGAGTGTCGAGAGCGTACTTGTTATTGCCGCTGCCCCCTCCGGTCACGTCGAGGTATATGCCGTTCTGCGTAGTGCCGGCAATGGTATAGCCCATATGGGACTCGTAGCCGGCGTTGGCGTAAGTGGTTTGTAGCTGCACGCTCAAGGTGCCGTTGGATTTCACCGATACGGTGTAGAGCACCGCAGCATCTTCATCGTAGTCGGCCCCCTGTCCGCCGTCATCGAAAACTACCCGGAAAATTGCCTGGGGATAACCGCCGTTTTTTGTCGAATCTTGAGTTTGTCCTGGCATGTTGTACATAGCCTGGACGAAGAAGCCAGTGATCTGTTCGGTCACGTCTGGGTTGCCGGTGACGACCTTGCCGAACGGAACCAGAGTTACGATGCTGCCACCGCTGTACTTGCCGTTCGCAATGCTGCCCCCGACTGGCATCTGGATACGCGGCAGAGGTGAGGATAGTGCGACAGCAAAGGTCTTGACGCTCTGCTTGGTGGAGGTGATGGCATTGCTGTTGCCATAGAACGCCACCGCAGAGGCGTTGTAGGTGCCTTGTTTGGTTGGTTCCTCGGGCAGGCCGCGGAAGCTGGCGAAGCTTGTTGCACCTTTCTTGGCCGTAGGGGCATTGTCAGTAGCCTGTCCGGACATTTCCCCGATATTGATGTTTGAGGCACTCGTCAGGCCTTCGGCGCTCCACATGGTGGTACCCAGCGTCGACACGTTGAGTTTGGCGAGGCTGCCGCTTGTGGTGGGTGAATTGGTGGTAGTGAAGGGACTGCCCGGGAGGTCCGAATCATAGTTCGGGTTGACGTCGCTCAGTACGGTCATGAACGGTTTGGAGCAGGTGTAAGCGGTGCCGCCGGTAACTCCACCCTTAGCGTATGGATCAACCCAACTGGTCAACTGGCTCATGCCGAGGATGCTGTCCGTACTCTGCTTGGTGGAGTCGTAGCTATAGCCACTAGTAGGAGACGTGGCTCCGCTGTAGTAATTCAGCGCTTCATACATCATTTCGCCCAGCGGGTTACCCCAGTTCTGGCAGACTCCGTTGGCGAGGTTATTGCCGGTGCTGCAGTTGGTCGAACTGGTGTTGCCAGTGTAGGTGTAGCTGCCAGAGTTCGCCGGGTCGGAGAGACGTATACCATCCAGACTGGAAATTAGTCCCTGCTTGGTATAGATCGTCTTTCCTCCATTGGTGCTGGCGATACCGAATACTCCAGTACTGGCATCTACTTCACCGGAAAACGAACTCATCGCCTTGCGCAATACTCCGCCTTGCAGATTGTTCGCGTAGGAGCCCGTGAGCAGCCCGAAGTACATTTGATTGCCTTCCCCATAGTCGTGGAGAAGGCCTGTTGGCTTGTAGTTGCCGTTGGGATAGAGCTTGCAGTTGCTTTCCAGCAAGTTGGGAACGCAGACCTGGGTACGTACGACGAAGTCATCCGGTGTAACAGGGAAATCAAATGAAATACTACTCGGGCCAGATGTCACATTGCCTTTATTGTCGTACTTTGTTTGGACACCAGTCGCCGAAACTGTCTCCCCTGCTTGCAGCGTTTCGCGGGCAACCCAACTCCAGACGCGCAAACTGCCATTGGAGAAGGTAGTGGTTGTGGTGGTTTTGTTGTTACCTGACCCTGACGTGGTGCTTTGGGTAGAGGGATAGCCTGATGAACTATCAGCCAGTACCCGCAGGTAGGGCATAGGTGTAGGGCTCACCAAGGCGGTTTTGCTGCTAAACAGAGCCGAAGTGCTGGCGTTGGAGAAGATGATGTAGTTGTTTTTCGTCGAGGCACTGTAGGGGGTGTAGTTGGCGATGTTGTAGCCGTCGTTGTTTACGCTCAAGTACTCTTTGCCCCAAGCGTGGGCGTCCTGGCGGATGAAGGCCCTTTCCAGATAGGTCTGGGTGGCGGTGTCGACGCTGCGATAGCCACCGTAAAGCACCTTGCGCAGGGCATCGGCTCGTGAGGTGGTTACATAGTTGAGGAAGTCACCGCTCCAGCGTGCATCACTATGGGCATTACAGGTCTTGTCATTGGTGATGTACTTGGGGACGAAGTAGTTCGTGGAATCATAGCTATAGCACTTTCCCGAATCGAAATAGCCGTAATAAGTGAATTTCGCGTTCGAGATATAATGGATGTCTAGGGAACCGTCGTCAGTGATGGCCGAGCCGGTCTTCAGATTTGAAGCATCGTTGTAGGCTGGGAAGAATAACTTGTGGTCGCGTCCAACTACCAGCATGTTCAGCGGTGGTACTGACTGGTTGACGAACAGCGGCAGTTGAGCCGGTACCTGGCTGGTGGTGGTATCAGCAGCGTACACGAGCGGAGTCGCGCCCAATACAGCACAGAGTCCGAGCAGGCTGGGGGCGGAGATAGGTCTTTGATTACTTTTCATAGGGGCCTGTCCGTTTGCGGCGTGACGCTAGTTGAATACTTTTGCCAGGATTGAGCGCAGCATGACGAGTTGAACGCTGCCATCGGTGGTCTTGCAGTTGGTAGCGCTAGCGCAGCTGTTTACTTCGTAGAAGAAAGCTGCACCCTTTCCGGTAAGTGCGCAGTTGTCCTCTACGCAAGTGCTACCCACTGGTACGGCATACCATTGGATGTTCGTTTTAGTAGCTGTTGCGCCTGGTGCCGCCGGGTTCTTGAAGACGGTTCCGTCGGTGGGGGCATAACTGGCCAGCTTCGCGGTATCCGAGAACTTGGGTGTGGTGTAGTCGTTGGAACTCGTCTTGCTGGCATAGGGAATACAGGGAATTTTTGTATCGCTGCAGTCGCTGGTGCTATCGGGGCTTACGAGGGCGCCTCCGATACTGCCTTCGCCCGCTCGCAGACCGGCTTCAGCCGCGTTGGTCAACCGCTTGTTCTCGATACTATTGGCGGTCATCCGTGACTCGAGGGTTACATCCCTCAAACTGGAGATTGCCAGCATGGTGACCAGCAATAGCATGATCAGGGCGATGAACAGCGCGGCGCCGCCTTGGTTCCTTGGAATAGATGTTTTCATGGCATCAGGTTCCTCAAGGTGACCGTCCCTTCGGCGATCTGATAGATCTGTTTGCTGTCAGTAATTTTGTCGCCGGTTCCGTAGAGACTCTGCCATTGGCTTAGGACAGGGTTGTCGGCATTCTCGCGCACGCCGTTACCGGGGCTCTGCATCAGTACCGCATAGCGTACGGCGCGGATTGGAAGGCTGGGGGAGGTCGTATAGGTAGTGACGGTGCGATCACTGATGGGGCCGGTACCGAACTCGAAACGTATAGCCACGACGTTCGGAGTTACTTCCTGGGCTTTTGTGCCCCTGCTGCTTGTGCAATACAGGCTGGAGGACTTTTTGTCGGCACTCTGCGCCACAGTGAATCTCTCGACGAATACCGGCGTTGCCGGATCCGGGGTGGCGCTAAGTGCAGTGGGATTCTGGATGGCGTCTTTTTCTGTCTCAGTCAATGCCTTCCCCTGGCAATCGACTTCGGCAGGATCGCGGGCTTGGTAGCGAATGCAGATGTCTTGCTCGCTGTTAGCGACAATGCTGATGCCGGCGGCAAAGTTGCAGCCGCTGAGCGAGCCGTCATCCGCAGGTAGCGCATAGGCGGGATCTATATTGGGCTGGCGCCGATAACCCGCCTTGGCAAGTTCCTGTTCTAGAAAACCCAGAGCGTAACGACTATTTTCCTGGTTTCCAGCCTGATTTTGCTGGAAGACATAGCTGCGTTTGTTATCGATGAATATCTGCGTGACGCCAAGGATTAGGAAGCTGGCAAGGGTCAGGGCGATCATCAACTCGATCAAGCTCAGGCCAGCCTGGGGGTGGCGTGAATTCAAACTTCTCATCATCACAATCCCGTCCTGAGCCGGTAATGGCATGTCGTACCGCTGGATTCGTCCATGCATTCGCCTGCCTTGCTGGTCCAGGCGATCTGTATTTCTACGGCTGAGCCCGAAGCGTCGCAGGCTCCCGGTGTTTTACTCTTGCAAATGTAGAAGTCGCCTTTTAGAAGCGAATCCGCCCCAGGCAACAGTGTCTTGGCTCTTGCCGCCCAGCAGCCTAGGCGATCGCTGGCGCTATCTGGCATTGGCACGCAAGAGTCGGGGGCGTTCGGAAAGTCGCTACCGGTATTCTTCACGTAGCTGCTGACGTTCGCGGAGTCGCTACGAATCAGTTCCATGAGGTCGCTGGCCAACATTTGAGCACTGCTCCGTTGGACCGAATCCTGGGTGTAGGGAATGGCTTTGCTCTGAAGGGCCACCATTCCAAGGATTCCTACGCAGATCAGCAACAGACTGATGAGAACTTCAATCAGGCTGAAACCCATGTGATGATATTTCGACGCGCTCATGAGCATTCCCCGGGCTTGCTGGTACTGGGCGGAAGAACACGGCCGGTAACCTGAACGCCGATATAACGGCAAACGCTGTCATCCTGGGTTGAGCAGAGGGTGATGCAATAGGCGCTACCCGTACTGCCGGAAGAGTTGAATATCACGTTCGCAGTGCTGGAAGACGCGGCTACATTGCTGCCCAGCCCGGAGTCTCCCAATTGGCGAAGTGTGGTGTTCCCAACTTTCACCGTCAGATCTCCATTCCAGGTATCTGCTGCCGGGGCGCTCAAGACGACGTTTGCCTGACGCACCACCGCTTCGGTTCTGGTGTACTGCAAAAGTCGATAAAGTTCGTCCGCCGAGCTCTGCACGTTGTTATTGCGAATGGTGCTGGTGAAACTGGGCAGTGCGATCGAGGCGAAGACCGCCACCAGAACGATTACCACCATCAACTCGATCAACGTGAACCCCGCCATTTCCTTGGGGCGCGACATGGCGCATTCCTCCAGTTTGTCTTGAAGGAAATGCTGCCAATTTGTGTGGGAAATGTCCCTTTTTGTTGGATGGCCGATACAAAACGCGCGATGTCCGGTCATATCCGCTGGTCTTCTGTGACCTCGGTCGCAGAGCGGCTGTGCGCTGCTCAGCGTGGGCAGAGGCTGGCGCTGGGGGCGCTTTCGTGGCGGATGCGGCCGCTGCGGTTGATCACGATCCGGTGGGCTGTGGCGTGCTGGGCACAGATCCGGAAATGGCCGGCGTGGAAGGCGCCGTTGGGGCGGATGGCCTGGCCCTGGGGGCGGTAGTGGATATAGCTGCGGGAGGTTTCGTCCGGGTATATCTGCACGCCTTCCAGGGGCGGGTGTAGGCGCAGCCGGGGTTCGCCGGATTGCTGTTGGCCGTCGTTGTTGTCGTCGTGGAACAGCGCCCAGCCTTTGGCCCAATCGCCTTCGTGGGCCACGACGCTGACCGGGCGGCCGGTCAGTACCGCGGTTTGCCGGGCATGGCTCAGGGCGCCATGCAGGCTGTGCAGGGCGACAAGGGCGCGATTTGACTGGAGCAGGTTGTCGAAGGCCGGTACGGCCAGGCTGGCGAGCAGCGAGAGCAGGAGAATCGAGAGCAATGCTTCCAGCAGGCTGAATCCGCGATTCTTGGGCATGAGGAGCCGTCCCTGGCTTTGCCTTGCTGCCGCAGTATCTTTCTTCTGGTCCGTTATCTGGGCCTTGGATGTCGTGCGTCGATTCCGGCGAAGGTGTGGGACGCTTCGCTTCGGTGGGGTTGGTATAGTGGCGCGCCGGATGACCGTCCGGTTTCCTGTCGGTTCGAGGTGCAGCGGTATGTCGGATGTTCTGCTTGTCGGTGGTGGCGTTATCGGGCTGTTGAGTGCCTGGACCCTGGGGCGCGAGGGGCTGCGGGTGACTCTGGTCGAGCGTGGCGAGACCGGGCGCGAGGCCTCCTGGGCCGGCGGCGGCATCGTTTCCCCGCTCTACCCCTGGCGCTACAGCCGGGCGGTGGCGAACCTGGCGCACTGGTCGCAGGACTTCTATCCGGCGCTGGGCCAGCAACTGCTGGAGGACACCGGCGTCGACCCCGAGGTGCACGTCACCGGCCTCTACTGGCTGGACCTGGACGACCAGGCCGAGGCGCTGGCCTGGGCCCGCGCCAACGACCGGCCGCTGCAAGAGGTGGATATCTCGGCGGTCCATGATGCCGTCCCCGCACTGGGAGCCGGCTTCCAGAAAGCGGTCCACATGCCGGGCGTGGCCAACGTGCGCAACCCGCGCCTGGCGCGTTCGCTGCGCGAGGCGCTGCGGCGCATGCCGAACGTCGAGGTGCGTGAAGGCTGCGAGGTCAGCGGTTTCATCCAGGAGCAAGGCGCCATTCGTGGCGTGCGTTGCGCCGCCGGCGAGCTGCGGGCCGATGCGACCGTGCTGGCGGCCGGCGCCTGGAGCGGCGAGCTACTGGCCGGCCTGGGCCTGGAACTGCCGGTCGCGCCGGTGAAGGGGCAGATGATTCTCTACAAGTGCGCGGCGGATTTCCTGTCGAGCATGGTGCTGGCCAAGGGGCGCTATGCCATTCCGCGGCGCGACGGCCATGTCCTGGTGGGCAGCACCCTGGAGCATGCCGGCTTCGACAAGACGCCCACGGACGAGGCCCTGGCCAGCCTGCGCGCTTCCGCCGAGGAATTGCTGCCGGCGCTCGCCGGGCTGGCGCCGGTGGGGCATTGGGCAGGGCTGCGGCCGGGCTCGCCCGAGGGCATTCCCTTCATCGGCCAGGTGCTGGGGTACGAAGGGCTTTGGCTGAACACCGGGCACTACCGCAACGGCCTGGTGTTGGCGCCGGCGTCCTGCCGGTTGCTGGCGGACCTGATGTCGAAGCGCGAGCCGATCATCGAGGCGCAGCCCTATGCGCCGGAAGGGCGGTTGGTGGCGACGCCGTTGGCGTGATCCCGTTCGCGAGGACGGGCAGGGCGGCAATAGATGGGCTTTGCGTAGGGCGAACGGTTATCCGCCCTACGTTCTGCCTGGGCGGGGCGTAAGGGGCTCAATCGATCCCTAGCTTCTTCAAGCGATAGCGCATCGAACGGAACGTCAGCCCCAGTCGCTGGGCCGCGGCGGTACGATTCCAGCGGGTTTCTTCCAAGGCCTGCATGATCAGCTTGCGTTCGATCTCTTCGAGGTAATCCTCGAGATTGTCGATTTGCGCCAGGCTGGCCTCGCCGCTTTCGCCGCCGCCGGTGGCCTCGGCGAAACGAAGGTCGTTGGGCTGGATGACATCGTCCTCGCACAGGGTGTAGGCGCGTTCGAGCATGTTCTCCAGTTCGCGCACGTTGCCCGGGAAGCGGTAGCTCTTGAGCTTTTCCAGGGCTTCGGGGCTGACCTGCGCCGCGGCCAGGCCGCTGTCGCTGGCCAGGCGCTTGAGCACGCGCTCGGTGAGCAGCGGGATGTCCTCGCGGCGCTCGCGCAGCGGCGGCACGCGCAGTTCGATGACGTTCAGGCGGTAATAGAGGTCTTGGCGGAAGCGGCCGGCGGCGACTTCCGCGGCCAGGTCCTTGTGGGTGGCGCAGAGCACGCGCACGTCCACCGCCACTTCCTGCTGGCCGCCCACTGCGCGCACGGCCTTTTCCTGGATGGCGCGCAGCAGTTTCACCTGCATCGGCAAGGGCAGGTCGGCCACTTCGTCGAGGAACAGGGTGCCGCCATTGGCGGCCTGGAACAGGCCCTGCTTGTCTTCCACGGCGCCGGTGAAGCTGCCTTTCTTGTGCCCGAAGAATTCGCTTTCCATCAGCTCGGACGGGATGGCGCCGCAGTTCACCGGGACGAAGGCCACTTCGCTGCGCGGGCCCTGTTCGTGGATCAGCCGGGCCACCAGTTCCTTGCCGCTGCCGGATTCGCCGCTGATGTAGACCGGCGCCTGGCTGCGCGCCAGCTTGGCGATCTGGTTGCGCATCTGCCGCATGGGCGGCGAGTCGCCCAGCAGGCGGTTGTCCACCGGCGCGTCTTCCGCGCCCGGCGAGCGCAGGCGCAGGGCCGTGGCCACCAGTTCGCGCAGGCGGCCGAGGTCCACCGGTTTGGTGAGGAAGTCGAAGGCGCCGGCCTTGAGCGCGTTGACCGCGGTGTCCAGGCTGCCGAAGGCGGTGATCATGGCCACCGGCACCTGCGGGTGGCGCTGCTGGATGTGCTGCACCAGGTCCATGCCGGTGCCGTCGGGCAGGCGCATGTCGGTCAGGCACAGGTCGAAGGGCTCGCGGGCCAGGTATTCCTTGGCCTCCTTGACGTTGCGGGCGCTGCGGGTGTCCAGCTTCATGCGGCCGAGGGTGATCTCCAGCAGCTCGCGGATATCCGGTTCGTCGTCGACGATCAGGGCTTTTTGCCGGCTCATGCTCTTTTCTTTCAGCTCTGCTTGCGCGGGTGGGCGAAGGTGATGCGGAAGCTGCCACCGCCTTCGTCGCGGTTCTTGAAGTCGATGCGGGCCTGGTTGCTTTCGCACAGCTCGCGGGAAATGTACAGGCCCAGCCCGGTGCCCTTGCTCTCGGTGGTGAAGAAGGGTTCGAACAGCTTGCCCAGCTGCTCCGGGGCGATGCCGGGGCCGTCGTCGAGCACCTCCAGCACCGGCAGGTCGCTGTCCCGGTCGCGGAACAGGTTCAACCACACCTGGCCGCTGCCGTTCTGCCGGGCACTGTACCGTAACCCATTCTGCACCAGGTTACCCAGCACCTGGGTGAGTTGGCTGGGGTCCATGCGCGTCTGGATCTCGCCGCCGCCCAGTTGCAGGTGGATCTGCTGGTCGCCGCGCAGGCCTTCGCGCTGCTCGTCGGTGAAGCGTTGCAGCCACTGCCTGAGGTCCAGCTGTTGCGGCTCGGCCTGGCGCCGCCGCGACAGTTGCAGGACGTTCTCGATCACCAGGTTCATGCGCCGCGACTGGTCCTGGATGATCTGCGTCAGGCGCCGGTCGGGGGCATCGAGCGTTTCGGACTCCTGCAGCAGCTGCGCGGCGTGGCTGATGGCGCCCAGCGGGTTGCGGATCTCGTGGGCGATGCCGGCGGTGAGCCGGCCCAGGGCCGCCAGCTTGAGCTGCTGGGCCTGCTGGGCGATCTGCGAGATGTCTTCGAGGAACACCAGGGTGTGCTGTTCCTCGCCGCGGCGCAGCGGGATGAAGCTCGGCTGCAGCATGGGGCCGCCTTCGGGCGCCTGCAGGCTGGGCGGGCGCAGCGAGGGGTTGCGTTCCCACTGCTGCAGGCTGTCGAGCAGCTCCGGGCAATGCTCGGTGGCGAGCTTGCCCGCCAGTTCCGGCTGGGCCAGCAGGCCCAGGGCGCTCTGGTTGGCCAGCAGCACGCGGTGCCGGCTGTCCAGTACCAGGATGCCGGTGCGCATGCGCTGCAGGATGAGGGCGTTGAGTTCTTCGAGGTTGGCCACGGTGGTGGCGCGTTCCTCGGCCAGGTGCTCGGTGAGTTGCTGGCGCCGCGCCAGGCCCTGCAGCAGCAGCGCGGCGGCGAAGCTCAGGGCGCCGAGGCTGCCGGCCTGGACGTAGTGGTTGATCGCCGTGGGCTGGCTGAGGCTGAGGTAGAAGGTCAGGTAGATCATGCCGATCGCGGCGACGGCGGCGATCAGCAGGCCGATGCGCCCGCGCAGCAGGATGTTGGCGATGCCCACCGCCACCACCAGCAGGTTGCCGATGCCGCTGGGCACGCCGCCGGCGGCGTAGAACAGGCCGCACAGCGCGAGGATGTCGAACAGCGCCAGGAGGAAGATCGGCAGCAACTGGCGCGGCGTCGGCATCAGCACGGCGATCAGGATGTTGACGATCAGGTAGCTCCAGCAGCTGGCATGGAACAGCGCCGACTGGCCGACGTTGAGCACGCGGTCGTCGAGGTCGCTGGAAATCAGCAGCACCAGCAGCAGGCCGATGCTCAGGCGGTACAGGTGGTACAGGCGGAGGATGCGCTGCCCCTGCTGGCCGCTGATGGGGATGGCCTTAGCCATGCCGCTGGCTGTCCTGCTGCAGGTGCGCCTGGCTGCAGTACCAGCGCTGCTCGTGCTGCAGCGCGTTGGCGCGCGGCACGTGCACGCCGCACTGGGCGCAGCGGACCATGGGCTCGGCCGGGTCGTCCGGCGGCGCCTGGGGCGGGCGTTGCGGGCGGGTAGCCTTGCGCCACAGCCACCAGATCAGGGCAATGAGGAGGATCCAGAACAGCAGGCGGACCATGGCGTTCCCTTTTTTCGTGAAGAGCCGCAGTTTATCCGAGCCACCACGGCGAACAAGTCGCGCGGGCCGGTACTGTGCGGCAGATTCGCGCGGGCATGAAAAAGGGAGGCCGGAGCCTCCCTCTGCATGGCGGGTCGATCAGTCGACCAGGCCGAAGGTCAGGTAGTGCCACCAGGAGTGGCTCTTCTTGCCGCTGGTGTCCGGCTTCTCGACTTCCTCGTCCTGGTGCTCGGGCTGCAGCTCGCGCGGGATTTGCTGGCGCGCGTCTTCGTACTGGCGCATCACGTCCTTGCTCGCCTGGGTTTCCATCTGCGGCGGCGCGGTGTTGGAGTCGATCAGGCCGAGGGTGGCCTTGGCCAGCCAGGAGCGGCTGCTGTCGTCGTCCTCGCGGGGCTCGAACTGGCCGTCCTTCAGGCTGGGGTTGTCCGGGTAGTTGAGCTTGAGGGTCTGCAGGCTGCTGTCGGCCAGGTCGTTCAGGCCCAGGCGCTGGTAGGCCTCGGTCATGATCGCCAGGCCATCGCCGACGGCCGGGGTCTCCTGGAAGTTCTCCACCACGTAGCGGCCACGGTTGGCGGCGGCCACGTAGGCCTTGCGCTTGAGGTAGTAGTGGCCGACGTGCACTTCGTAGGCCGCCAGCAGGTTGCGCAGGTAGACCATGCGCGCCTTGGCGTCCGGGGCGTAGCGGCTGTTGGGGAAGCGGCTGGTGAGCTGGGCGAACTCGTTGAAGGAGTCGCGCGCCGCGCCCGGGTCGCGCTTGGTCAGGTCCAGCGGCAGGAAGCGCGCCATCAGGCCGCGGTCCTGGTCGAAGGAGGCCAGGCCCTTCATGTAGTAGGCGTAGTCGACGTTCGGGTGCTGCGGGTGCAGGCGGATGAAGCGCTCTGCCGCCGAACGCGCGGCTTCCGGCTCAGCGTTCTTGTAGTTGGCGTAGATCAGCTCCAGCTGCGCCTGCTCGGCGTAGCGGCCGAACGGGTAGCGCGACTCCAGCGCCTTCAGCTTGTTGATGGCATTGGTGTAGCTGTTGTTGCCGAGGTCTTCCTGCGCCTGCTGATACAGCTGGCTCTCGCTCAGGTTCTCGTCGACCTTGTCGCCCTTGGACGAGCAGGCGGAGACCAAGACGAGGGTGGCGATCAGCAGCAGGTGTTTCACTTGCATGGCGGCTTGCGTCCCTGGACGGTCGGCTGTCGCGGCCGCATCCGTCTGTTATGATTGGCGCCCCAGGCGAACCCCTGGGACAAAGGCCCCGTATTTAACCACAGCGTGCCGCCCACCAAAAGGTGGCGCGCCTACTGTGTCCCATCATGTCCGATCTCATCCAACTGGCGGCAGAAGTGCCGTTCGACCTGGGCGGCCAACGCCTCGACCAGGTCGCCGCACAACTCTTCCCCGAACACTCCCGCTCGCGCCTGGCCGGCTGGATCAAGGACGGCCGCCTGACCGTCGACGGCGCCGTGCTGCGCCCGAAGGACGTCGTCCACGCCGGCTCGCACCTGGCGCTGGAGGTGCAGCTGGAGGCCCAGGGCGAATGGAAGGCCCAGGACATCGAGCTGGACATCGTCTACGAGGACGAGCACATCCTGGTGATCGACAAGCCCGCGGGGCTGGTGGTCCACCCGGCCGCCGGGCACCAGGACGGCACCTTGCTCAACGCCCTGCTGCACCACGTGCCGCACCTGGCCAACGTGCCGCGCGCCGGCATCGTGCACCGCCTGGACAAGGACACCACCGGCCTGATGGTGGTGGCCAAGACCCTCGAAGCCCATACCAACCTGGTCGCCCAGTTGCAGGCGCGTTCGGTGAGCCGTATCTACGAGGCCATCGTGGTCGGGGTGATAGTCGCCGGCGGCAAGATCGACGCGCCCATCAGCCGCCACGGCGTGATGCGCCAGAAGATGGCGGTGGTGCCCACCGGCAAGCAGGCGATCAGTCATTACCGGGTGCTGGAGCGCTTCCGCTCGCACACCCATACCCGGGTGAAGCTGGAGACCGGCCGCACCCACCAGATCCGCGTACATATGTCGCACATCGGCTTCCCGCTGGTGGGCGACCCGGTCTACGGCGGGCGCTTCCGCATTCCGCCAGGGGCCAGCCCGACGCTGGTCGAGTCGCTGCGCGACTTCCCGCGCCAGGCCCTGCATGCGCGCTTCCTCGAACTGGACCACCCGGCGACCGGCGAGCGCATGAAGTGGGAGTCGCCGCTGCCCGACGACTTCACCTGGCTGCTCAGCCTGCTGCGTCAGGACAACGAGTCCTTCGTATGACCTCGCCCTGGCTCATCCCCGACTGGCCGGCGCCGGCCAACGTGCGCGCCTGCGTCAGCACCCGCGCCGGCGGGGTGAGCCAGGCGCCGTTCGACAGCTTCAACCTCGGCGACCACGTCGGCGACGAGCCGGCCGCGGTGGCCGAGAACCGCCGCCGCCTGGAACAGGCCCAGGGCTGCCGGCCGGCCTGGCTGAGCCAGGTGCACGGCATCGAGGTGGTGGAAGCCGATCCGTCCCGCGTCGCCACTGCCGACGCCAGCTGGAGCGCCACGCCGGGCATCGCCTGCGCGGTGCTCACCGCCGATTGCCTGCCGGCGCTGTTCTGCGACCGCGCCGGCACCCGCGTTGCGGCGGCCCACGCCGGCTGGCGCGGGTTGGCCGGCGGCGTGCTGGAAGCCACCCTGGACAGGCTGGCGGTGCCGGCTGGCGAGGTGCTGGTCTGGCTCGGCCCGGCCATCGGCCCGCAGGCCTTCGAGGTCGGTCCGGAAGTCCGTGAAGCCTTCCTCGCCGACCACGCCGAGGCCGCGGCGGCCTTCGTGCCCAGCGTCAATGCCGGCCGCTACATGGCCGATATCTACCAGCTCGCGCGCATCCGCCTGGCCGCGCGTGGCGTGACCGCCGTCTACGGCGGAGGGCTGTGCACCTTCAGCGATACCGAGCGCTTCTATTCCTACCGCCGCAACCCGCGCACCGGGCGCCAGGCCAGCCTGGTCTGGTTGACCTGACTCTGTAGGTCCCGATCTTCGTAGGAGCGAGCTTGCTCGCGAACAGGTTCCGCAGCCCCGTAGGATGGGTTGAGCCTGCGAAACCCATACGGTCGTGGTGATGGGTATCGCTTCGCTCAACCCATCCTACGAAGAGCGCCTCGGCGCAGTCGGCAATACCCTTCCCCTGCATTCGGATGCCTATGCCGTGGTGGCCTTGCGCCGGCACGAACTGACCGGCGTCATGGCGAATTGGCTTGAAGCGGCCAAAATCGTCCTTATCTAACTGGCATCCCGGCGGGTTGTTTCTTCATCAGGGGCAGGTATCGCCCCGACCCGCTATCTAGAAGGAAGGACGAACTCCATGCGAATCGACCGTTTGACCAGCAAGCTGCAACTGGCGCTGTCCGATGCCCAGTCCCTGGCCGTTGGCCACGATCACCCGGCCATCGAGCCGGTGCACCTGCTTTGCGCCCTGATCGACCAGCAGGGCGGCTCCATCAAGCCCCTGCTGATGCAGGTCGGCTTCGATATCCCGGCCCTGCGCGCTGCCCTGAATAAAGAGCTGGACGCGCTGCCGAAGATCCAGAATCCCACGGGCGATGTGAACCTCTCGCAGGACCTGGCGCGCCTGCTCAACCAGGCCGACCGCCTGGCCCAGCAGAAGGGCGACCAGTTCATCTCCAGCGAGCTGGTGCTGCTCGCTGCCCTGGACGACAACGCCAAGCTCGGCAAGCTGCTGCTCGGCCAGGGCGTGAGCAAGAAGGCCCTGGAGAACGCGGTGAACAACCTGCGCGGCGGCGAGGCGGTCAACGACCCCAATGCCGAGGAGTCGCGCCAGGCCCTGGACAAGTACACCGTGGACATGACCAAGCGCGCCGAGGACGGCAAGCTCGACCCGGTGATCGGCCGTGACGACGAGATTCGTCGCACCATCCAGGTCCTGCAGCGGCGCACCAAGAACAACCCGGTGCTGATCGGCGAGCCCGGCGTGGGCAAGACCGCCATCGTCGAAGGCCTGGCCCAGCGCATCGTCAACGGCGAGGTGCCCGACGGCCTCAAGGACAAGCGCCTGCTGGCCCTGGACATGGGCGCGCTGATCGCCGGCGCCAAGTTCCGCGGCGAGTTCGAGGAGCGCCTGAAGGCGGTGCTCAACGAGCTGTCCAAGCAGGAAGGGCGGATCATCCTGTTCATCGACGAACTGCACACCATGGTCGGCGCCGGCAAGGCCGAGGGCGCCATGGACGCCGGCAACATGCTCAAGCCGGCCCTGGCCCGCGGCGAGCTGCACTGCGTCGGCGCCACCACCCTGGACGAATACCGCCAGTACATCGAGAAGGACGCGGCCCTGGAGCGGCGATTCCAGAAGGTGCTGGTGGACGAGCCCAGCGAGGAAGACACCATCGCCATCCTGCGTGGCCTGAAGGAGCGCTACGAGGTGCACCACGGGGTGACCATCACCGACGGCGCCATCATCGCCGCGGCCAAGCTGTCGCACCGCTACATCACCGACCGCCAGCTGCCGGACAAGGCCATCGACCTGATCGACGAGGCCGCCAGCCGCATCCGCATGGAGATCGACTCCAAGCCGGAGGAACTGGACCGCCTGGACCGCCGCCTGATCCAACTGAAGATCGAGCGCGAGGCGCTGAAGAAGGAAGACGACGAGGCCACCAAGAAGCGCTTGGCCAAGCTGGAAGAAGACATCGCCAAGCTCGAACGCGAATACGCCGACCTGGAAGAGATCTGGAAGTCGGAGAAGGCCGAGGTGCAAGGCTCGGCGCAGATCCAGCAGAAGATCGAGCAGGCCAAGACCGAGCTGGAGCTGGCCCGCCGCAAGGGCGACCTCAACCGCATGGCCGAGCTGCAGTACGGGGTGATCCCGGACCTTGAGCGCAGCCTGCAGATGGTCGACCAGCACGGCAAGGCGGAGAACCAGCTGCTGCGCAACAAGGTGACCGACGAGGAAATCGCCGAGGTCGTGTCCAAGTGGACCGGCATCCCGGTGTCGAAGATGCTCGAAGGCGAGCGCGAGAAGCTGCTGCGCATGGAAGACGAGCTGCACAAGCGCGTCATCGGCCAGCACGAAGCGGTGGTGGCGGTGGCCAACGCCGTGCGCCGTTCCCGCGCCGGCCTGGCCGACCCCAACCGGCCCAGCGGTTCCTTCCTGTTCCTCGGCCCGACCGGGGTGGGCAAGACCGAGCTGTGCAAGGCCCTGGCCGAATTCCTCTTCGACACCGAAGAGGCGCTGGTGCGCATCGACATGTCCGAGTTCATGGAAAAACACTCGGTGGCCCGCCTGATCGGCGCCCCGCCGGGCTACGTCGGCTACGAGGAAGGCGGCTACCTGACCGAGGCCGTGCGCCGCAAGCCGTACTCGGTGGTGCTGATGGACGAGGTAGAGAAAGCCCACCCGGACGTCTTCAACATCCTCCTGCAGGTGCTGGAAGACGGCCGCCTGACCGACAGCCATGGCCGCACCGTGGACTTCCGCAACACGGTGGTGGTGATGACCTCCAACCTCGGTTCGGCGCAGATACAGGAGCTGGTCGGCGACCAGGAGGCCCAGCGCGCGGCGGTGATGGACGCGGTGAACGCGCACTTCCGTCCGGAGTTCATCAACCGGATCGACGAGGTGGTGGTGTTCGAACCGCTGGCCCGCGAGCAGATCGCCGGCATCGCCGAAATCCAGATGGGCCGCCTGCGCAAGCGCCTGGCCGAGCGCGAGCTGAGCCTGGAGCTGAGCACGGAGGCGATGGACAAGCTGATCGCCGTCGGCTTCGACCCGGTATACGGCGCGCGGCCGCTGAAGCGGGCGATCCAGCGCTGGATCGAGAACCCGCTGGCGCAGTTGATCCTGGCCGGCAAGTTCCTTCCCGGGGCGAAGATCCATGCCAAGGTGGAGGGCGACGAGATCGTGTTTGCCTGATCTTGGTGCCTATAGATAGAAAGCCCCGCATTGCGGGGCTTTTTCTTTTTTGCTTTTGTTTTTTGCTTTTGTAGGAGCGAGCTTGCTCGCGAACAGCGTTCTGCTGGTCAGGTTCGGTGCATATCCTGAAGAACGCCCTCTCCCTAACCCTCGGCTGCGCGCCCCGCCCTGAAGGGAGAGGGGGGCAGACGCTGATGTTCTGGAATCAGCCGGCTAGCACAGAGATTGCCGGCTGAAACCACGCCATTTCTCGGCACGGACAAGCCCCCCTCTCCCTTCAGGGAGAGGGCTGGGGAGAGGGAGCGGGGTCAAGCCGAGGCACCCAGGCCACCTGGAAACTCCATTCGCGAGCAAGCTCGCTCCTACGAGGAGCCCAGCTGGGAAATCGGGAATGGTCCGTGTAGCACGAAGCCCCCTCAAAGATGCGCAATCAACTCTTCCAGCGCCTTCGCCTGGTCGTCCGCCAGGTCGATGATGTGGAAGCCTGCCCAGCCCAGCTGCCCGTCGGTGCCCTTGCGGCTCCACAGGCAGTCGGCGCCCAGGGTGATCTCGCCTACCTCGTGCAGCGGCGGCAGGGGCACCAGGCGGCATTCCAGCACCGAATCCGCCGCCGGCACGTCGACGCCGCAGAGCATGAAGCCTTCGACGGAGAGGTCGGCCAGGCGGCCGAGGCTGCGTCCGGTGTGGCGGTCGAAGACCTCGACCTTCAGGTCCGTGCTGTGCCGGTTGTGCTGGCGGCGTTCGTCCATCGCTTACTCCTCGGATGGGCTGTTGGGACGCCCGGCAAAGCGCTGCAGCATGCGGTAGATGGCGCCGAGCGCGCGGTCGACCAGGGGCTGGGCCCCGGCTCCGGCCAGGCGCACCTTGCCCTGTTCCATCTCCAGCGCCAACTGGCCGATGGGTTTGACGGCGACGCGCTGCCCCAGGTGATCGACGAACATATAGTTGCGCGTGGTGGGGCTGAACCAGGACAGCTTCAGGCGCCGTGGCGGCGTGCTGTCGGTGAACTCGAACCAAGTGCCGAATTCGATGCGGCGCAGTTCCTCCATGATCGCCCGGGCGCGGATGGACAGGCTTTCCTCGGTCTGCCGCTCGGCCACGCTTTCGCCGTCGAGCATCGCCCCCAGCGGGCTTTCCGGCAGTTCGGGGTGCAGCCTGGCGGCGATTTCCGGCTGCTGCGCCTGGATCGCGTGCTGGCAGGCGACCAGGTCCTGCAGCAGGCGGCGGATGCCTTCCTCGTGATAGCCGCCGAGCACTTCCAGGCCCTTGCGCAGGTCTTCCAGCAGCGCCGGGCGCATGGCTTGCAGGCGTTCGCGGCCGGCGCTGTCCTGCGGCGTGACGCTCCAGGCCAGTTGCTCGGCGATCTCGCAGGCGCGGCGCCATTCGTCGCTGTCCTCGCCGTTGCGCAGGAGGATGAAGGTCAGGGCGTCGGCCCAGCTGAGGTCGAGGAAGTTGCGCACCAGCTGCGGCAGCTCGCGTTCGGCGCAGGCCTTGCGGATGACCTCGATCGCCTGTTCGCGCGCGCCCAGCAGGCGGTCGCGGCCGCGGGCCGCCTCGGTGGCGCGGCGTTCGCGCAGTTCGGCCTTCTGGCGGATGTTGCCGATGTATTCGTTGAAGTCGCCGAGCAGCTCGTCGAACAGGCGCAGGTCGCCGGCGAAGTCCTGGATCACCCGCTCGACCACCCAATGCATCTTCGCCAGCAGCCCGCGCTCCTCGCCGTCGCCGCCGTACAGCGAACCGGCCTGGGCCATGGCGTTGAGCAGGCGGCGGGCCGGGTGGTGGTGCTGGGTGAACAGCGCCTTGTCCTGCAGGGCCACCTTGAGGAAGGGCGTGTGCAGGTGGGAGAGGGTGGTCTTGCAGCTGTCCGGCAGGCTTTCGTCGTCGAGGATGAAGTCGAAGACCATGCCGACCAGGTCGATGACGTCGGCTTCCTGGTCGGTCAGCTTGTTCTGCCCGGGGCGGTCGCTGCCGGCTTCCAGTTGCTGGTGCAGGTCCTCCTTGAACTGCTGGACCGCCTGGGGCTGGCGGATGCGCCGGGCGAGGTCCTGGGCGGAGATGCGCTGCAGGCGGTTGAGCGCGTCGAGCAGTTCCCCGGCGCTGTAGGTGCGGGTAGCGCTGCGTGGCGTCAGGCGGGCGATGCTGTCGCTATGGCCGAAGTTCTCCAGGCCGCGCCGCCGGTGTTCGGCGAGCAGGGCGTTGAGGCCGCCGTAGAGCGCCTGCTGGTCGCTGGGCGGGTAGGGCGGCAGCTCGCTGAAGTCCAGCGGCGGCGCTTCGGTACTGGCGGACGCGCCCGGGGCGCCGGGAGGTACCGTGGCGTTGCTGCCTCCGCTGCCGGTATCGGCCGGCGCCGCTGGCGTGGCTTGCCCGGGGGCCGCTGCACTCGGGCGTGGTGCCGGGCGAGAGCCCTGCTGGGCGCGGTAGCGCAGGTTGGGCAGGATGCCGGCCTCGGTCAGGCGCCGGTTCAGCTGTTCATATAGAGGCGGCAGGTTGCGCATCACCTGCTGGTCGAACAAGACATAGAGCACGGTCTTGATGCGCAGGGCGAAGCGGCTTTCCGCGAGCATCTCGCGGAAGCACTGGGCGATCGCCTGGGGGCCGAAGGGGTTGCTGTCCTCGGCCAGCTTGCTGCCGTTGTTGAGCAGGGCCAGGCGCTGGTCCAGGGCGAACAGGGATTGCGCGCACTGCGCCTTGACCTGGTTCACCATGTTGGTGATGAGCAGGGTTTCCTCGTATTCCTCGTTGCCGACCAGGGACAACTGCTCGACGTCCAGCTCCTCCAGGTGCGCCCGGGAGGGCAGGGTGCCCTGCATGAAGTCGCCAAGGCCCTTGGCGAAGCGCTGGTGATAAAGGCGCTCGAGGGTGGGGCGCTGGCGGCGGATCTCGCGCATGCTGTCGAAGAACAGCGCCTGCACCTGGTTGTTCTCGGCCTTCTCGGCGCATTCGAAGAGGGTGTCGTCGACCTGGGCGAAGACCGCTCCCAGGAGTTCCGCCAGGTGGTTCATCGCCAACTGCCGGCAGCCCTGTACCAGCTCGCCGAAGCGTGGCTGGATGGCCCGGCTGGCGACGTTGGAAGACGGCGGGGTGTCCTTCGAACTCATGGGCGATCCTGTCCGTGATCTCAGCGCCTGCAGGCGAGGGCAACTTGTTTTATGCAGATATAGCAATCTGCCTGCCGGCCTGCAAAGAAAAAGAAGAAAAACTTTTTGGATCAGAGGGTTGACAGTCCGTTCGAGACCCGTAAAATGGCGCGCCTCTGATACGGGAAACGGCAACGCCGAAACGTAGAAGGGATTGGAAGGCTCGTCGTTCCGCGATAGCTCAGTCGGTAGAGCAAGTGACTGTTAATCACTGGGTCCCTGGTTCGAGTCCAGGTCGCGGAGCCAACTTCCAAGCGGGGTATAGCGCAGTCCGGTAGCGCGCCTGCTTTGGGAGCAGGATGTCGGGAGTTCGAATCTCTCTACCCCGACCATATCGAGGGTCGTTAGCTCAGTCGGTAGAGCAGTTGGCTTTTAACCAATTGGTCGTAGGTTCGAATCCTACACGACCCACCATCTTCCAGCCGGTCGCCCAGGTGAACGGCAATCGAAAAGCCCGCAGTCTCGTTGAGATCGCGGGCTTTTTCGTTTTTCGTCTGGGGTGTTTGGGCTGGGGCTGGGATTTGTAGGAGCGAGCTTGCTCGCGAACCGGCCGGTGATATCTGCGCTTTGGTTCCACTCCGCTCCCTCTCCCTAACCCTCTCCCTGAAGGGAGAGGGGACCGTTCGGAGTGCGTGGGTATTCCTGAGTTAGCCGGCAGCGCTGAAGGTTTCCAGCTGAAACCATTCCTCCTCTCGGCACGGACAAGCCCCCTCTCCCTTCAGGGAGAGGGCTGGGGAGAGGGGCTCTTGAGGATGTACACCAAGTCATCCGGCATCCTCCATTCGCGAGCAAGCTCGCTCCTACGAAGAGCTGAACCATCCCTCCAGTGCCGGCTGGTGCGACTGAAACCTCGCTGAAATACAAATCCAATCACGCTGTCATTTCGCTGGACTAATGTTTTTCACCGTTTGTGTCCTTCGCGAAATCAGTCATATCCGGCCGGATTTTTCCCAGTCAAAAACGGCCACGCCGTTAGAATCTGAAACGCTTTTCCCGCTCGAATCGCTTGCTGCGGCGATGTGTCGCACTCTGCGCAGGGCGTTTGCGACAGCTTTTTCGGCTCTCTTGATCGAGATCATTTCCAGCCTTGCGAGGTTGTTCTAGGGCACCTCGCCAAGGCACCTTCTGATGCGGCTGGATGCAGCGCCAGCCGGGGCATTCAGCCCTCCTGGCGAGGGCTTTCGGAAGGCTCCGGAAAGCGCCTTTCCAACCTTGCATTTCCTGTGGGAATTGCTCGTTTTTCGAGCAGTGGTGGCGGCCACTCTTAACCCTGGCGAGATAATGTCTTGTTAAAAATGAGACCATCAGGCCTTGCCAGTGGTTTCTGAAATGTCTTGTAATATCGCCCGCCCATTCCTGACCCCATAGCGCCTCGGTTCCAGCGTCGCAGAACCTTGGCAGGCACCCGCCGCAGGCGGTGCTGGAATAACAACGAGGGGCTGACTGTGGTGGGTTTCTGCTCAACAACGAGTAGGGCAATCCGCTCGTGAACAGGTGTCGGCCAGGCAGGCTTCCGAGGAAGCGGCAGGGCAGGCGCCAACACGCTGAATAACACGGAACGAATCAGCACACGGATCGGTTTCGCTACGCGAAAGCCGGGCTGGGTTCCTTTTGCCTTGTTTTCTTGCAGCGCCGATTCGCTACCCCATGGATCCACTAAGACGTCTCGCCTTGGAAGGCGCGGCGGGCAGTTCGTCGAGCATGAACCCTGCGTGGGTAAATCTCATGGGCGGTGTAGCTATGTTCATCCATTAAGGCCGCAAGATGAAAATAGACCAGTACTCTGGATACCTGAAGAGATTGTCCGTGCTGCTCCCCCTGCTCTCGCTGGGTGGCTGCAACATGGTCCTGTTCGACCCCAAGGGGCAGATCGGCGTCGACGAGAAGTCGCTGATCATCACCTGCACCCTGCTGATGCTGCTCGTGGTGGTGCCGGTCATCGTCATGACCCTGGCATTCGCCTGGAAATACCGCGCTTCCAACACCAAGGCCACCTACATGCCCGACTGGGCG
Source organism: Pseudomonas sp. M1 (assembly GCF_022760135.1). Lineage (NCBI taxonomy): Bacteria > Pseudomonadati > Pseudomonadota > Gammaproteobacteria > Pseudomonadales > Pseudomonadaceae > Pseudomonas > Pseudomonas sp. M1. Next base: position 5,786,469 of record NZ_CP094343.1, on the reverse strand, counting down.
CACTCCACCCGCATCGAGGTGGTGGTGTGGCTGGTGCCCTGCATCATCATCGCCATCCTCGGCTGGCTGACCTGGGAATCCACCCACAAGCTGGACCCCTATCGCCCGCTGGATTCCGACGTCAAGCCGATCACCATCCAGGCCGTCTCGCTGGACTGGAAGTGGCTGTTCATCTATCCGGAACAGGGCATCGCGACCGTCAACGAGATCGCCTTCCCGAAAGACACCCCGGTGAACTTCCAGATCACCTCGGACACCGTGATGAACTCCTTCTTCATTCCGCAGCTGGGTAGCCAGATCTACTCGATGACCGGGATGCTGACCAAGCTGCACCTGATCGCCAACGAAGAAGGCGTGTTCGACGGCATCTCCGCGAACTACAGCGGCAGCGGCTTCTCCGGCATGAAGTTCAAGGCCATCGCCACTTCCGAGCAGGGCTTCCAGGACTGGGTCGCCAAGGTCAAGTCCGCCCAGGCCGGCCTCACCGAGGAAGGCTTCCCCGAGCTGGCCAAGCCGAGCGAAAACGTTCCGGCTACCTACTTCTCCTCGGTCACCCCGGACCTGTTCCAGCACATCCTGACCAAGCACGAGCGTGCCGGTCTGGCCATGGGCAAGGGCAAGGCCGAGCACGCCGAAGGCGAAGCAGAATCGCAATCCAATCCGAGTATCCAGGAGTAACCGCGCAGATGTTCGGGAAACTGACTCTGTCGGCCGTGCCTTATCACGAGCCGATCATCATGGTCACGCTGGCGGTCGTTGCCCTGTTGGGCATCGGCGTCTTCGGCGCGATCACCTACTACCGCAAGTGGACCTACCTGTGGACCGAATGGCTGACCTCCATCGACCACAAGAAGATCGGCGTGATGTACATCATCGTCGCCCTGATCATGCTGCTGCGCGGCTTCGCCGACGCCATCATGATGCGCGGCCAGCTGGCCCTGGCCGAAGGTGCCAACCACGGCTTCCTGCCGCCTGAGCACTACGACCAGATCTTCACCGCGCACGGCATGATCATGATCATCTTCATGGCCATGCCCTTCATGACCGGCCTGATGAACCTGGCCGTGCCGCTGCAGATCGGCGCCCGCGACGTGGCCTTCCCGTTCCTGAACTCCCTCAGCTTCTGGCTGCTGGTGGTCAGTGCGATGCTGGTCAACGTGTCCCTGGGCCTGGGCGAATTCGCCCGTACCGGCTGGGTGGCCTACCCGCCGCTGTCCGAGCTGGCCTACAGCCCGGGCGTGGGTGTGGACTATTACATCTGGGCCTTGCAGATATCCGGCATGGGTACGCTGCTGACCGGTATCAACTTCCTGGTCACCGTGTTCAAGATGCGCACCCCGGGCATGAAGCTGATGCAGATGCCGATCTTCACCTGGACCTGCACCTTCGCCAACATCCTGATCGTCGCGTCCTTCCCGATCCTGACCGCGGCCCTGGGCCTGCTGTCGCTGGACCGCTACCTGGACATGCACTTCTTCACCAACGAGCTCGGCGGCAACGCCATGATGTACATCAACCTCTTCTGGGCCTGGGGCCATCCTGAGGTGTACATCCTGATCCTGCCGGCTTTCGGTATCTTCTCCGAAGTCACCGCCACCTTCGCCGGCAAGCGCATGTTCGGCTACACCTCGATGGTGTGGGCGAGCGCCGCGATCACCTTCCTCGGCTTCACCGTGTGGCTGCACCACTTCTTCACCATGGGTTCGGGCGGCGACGTCAACGGCTTCTTCGGCGTTGCGACCATGCTGATCTCCATCCCCACCGGGGTGAAGCTGTTCAACTGGCTGTTCACCATCTACCGCGGCCGCCTGCGCTTCGACACCCCGATCCTGTGGACCCTGGGCTTCATGATCACCTTCACCATCGGTGGCATGACCGGCGTTCTGCTGGCCATCCCGGGCGCTGACTTCCTGCTGCACAACAGCCTGTTCCTGATCGCCCACTTCCACAACACCATCATCGGTGGCGCGGTGTTCGGCTACCTGGCCGGCTTCGTCTTCTGGTTCCCGAAAGCCTTCGGCTTCAAGCTGGACGAGAAGTGGGGCAAGCGTTCCTTCTGGTGCTGGCTGGTCGGCTTCTACATGGCCTTCATGCCGCTGTACATCCTCGGCTTCATGGGCATGACCCGTCGCCTGAACCACTACGACAACCCGCTGTGGAAGCCGTACCTGGTGGTGGCGTTCTTCGGCGCCGTGCTGATCCTGTTCGGCATCCTCAGCCAACTGATCCAGCTGTTCGTCTCCATCAAGAACCGCAAGCAACTGGCCGACGTGACCGGCGACCCGTGGGGCGGCCGTACCCTGGAATGGTCCACTTCCTCGCCGCCGCCGTACTACAACTTCGCCGAGCTGCCGGTGGTGCGTGATGTCGACGCCTTCCACGAAATGAAGCAGAACGGCCGCGCCTACCAGGCCCCGGCCTCGTACAAGCCGATCCACATGCCGAAGAACACCGCCGCTGGCTTCTCCATCGCGCTGTTCGCCTTCATCTTCGGCTTCGCTGCGATCTGGCACATCTGGTGGCTCGCGGGTATCGGCTTCGTCGGCATGATCGCCTCCGTCATCGTGCGCAGCTACGTCACCGACCTGGACTACTACGTCCAGCCGGACGAGATCGAGCGCATCGAGAACCGCCACTTCCAGCAACTCGCCAAACAGGTCTGATCCATGTCTACGGCAGTATTGAGCAAACACTCGGTCGCCCACGAAGCGGGGCATGACCACGATCACGAACACCACGACGCGGGTGGCATGACGGTCTTCGGCTTCTGGCTGTACCTGATGACCGACTGCATCCTGTTCGCCAGTGTCTTCGCCACCTACGCTGTGCTCGTCGGCCATACGGCCGGCGGCCCCAGCGGCAAGGACATCTTCGAACTGCCCTACGTGGCCGTCGAAACCGCGATCCTGCTGATCTCCAGCTGCACCTACGGCCTGGCCATGCTGGCCGCGCACAAGGGCGCCAAGGCCAAGGCCATCGCCTGGCTGGGCGTGACCTTCCTCTGCGGCGCCGCGTTCATCGCGATGGAAGTCAACGAGTTCCATCACCTGATCGTCGAAGGCTTCGGCCCGAGCCGCAGCGCCTTCCTGTCGTCCTTCTTCACCCTGGTCGGCATGCACGGCCTGCACGTGACCGCAGGCCTGCTGTGGATGCTGGTGCTGATGGCGCAGATCGGCAGCCGTGGCCTGACCGCGCAGACCAACACCCGCATGATGTGCCTGAGCCTGTTCTGGCACTTCCTGGACATCGTCTGGATCTGCGTATTCACAGTCGTCTACCTGATGGGGGCCGTGTAATGAGCGCCGCTGCACACGACAACCACGGCGCCGGCCACGGCAGCCTGGGTTCCTACGCAATCGGTTTCGTGCTGTCGATCATCCTCACCGCGATTCCGTTCTACATGGTCATGGACGGCGGCTTCACCCGCCACGCGACCATCCTCACCATGGTCATCCTCGGCCTGGTGCAGGTGGTGGTGCACCTGGTGTGCTTCCTGCACATGAACATGTCCTCGGAAGGCCGCTGGAACGTGATGGCGTTCATCTTCACGGTGATCGTCATCCTGCTGGTGGTGGGCCTGTCGCTGTGGATCATCTTCAGCGCCGATGGCCTGATGATGCCGATGGTGAACTGAGGCTGACGACGTGAAGCTGAAGCGTTATCTCCTGGTGACCAAGCCGGGCATCATCTTCGGCAACCTGATCGCCGTGGCGGGGGGCTTCTTCCTCGCCGCGCGCGGCAGTGTCGACCCGATGCTGCTGCTGGCGACGGTGATCGGGCTGTCGCTGGTGGTGGCCAGCGGGTGCGTGCTGAACAACTGCATCGACCGCGACATCGACCGCCACATGGAGCGGACCCGCGGCCGCGTGACCGTGACCGGGCAGATCTCGCTGAAGGCCGCCCTGGCCCACGGCGTGGTGCTCGGCCTGGCCGGCTTCGGCCTGCTGCTGTGGAAGACCAACCTGCAGGCGACCCTGATGGCGGCGTTCGGCTTCGTGGTCTACGTCGGCTTCTACAGCCTGTGGCTCAAGCGCACGTCGATCTACGGCACCCTGGTGGGCAGCCTCTCCGGGGCCATGCCGCCGGTGGTGGGCTACTGCGCCGCGGCCGGTCATTTCGACATGGGCGCCGCGGTGCTGCTGCTGATCTTCTGCCTGTGGCAGATGCCGCACTCCTACGCCATCGCCATCTTCCGCCTGAACGACTACAAGGCGGCGGGTATCCCGGTGTGGCCGGTGGCGCGCGGCATCGAAGCGACCAAGCGGCAGATCCTCTACTACGTGCTGGCCTTCGGCGCCGCCACCCTGCTGCTGACCCTGACCGGCTTCGCCGGCTACGGTTACCTAGTGGTGGCCCTGGCGGTCAGCGCCTGGTGGCTGTTCATCGCCGTGTCGGGCTTCCGCGCCGAAGACGATCGCCTGTGGGCACGCAAGCTGTTCGCGTTCTCCATCATCGCCATCAGCGTGCTGAGCCTGATGATGTCGATCGACTTCCAGGGCCTCCCGGCCCCGGCGCTGGTCGCGGCGCTCTAAGGCAAGCCAGTGGTACGAAAAAGCCGCCTCTCGGGGCGGCTTTTTCATGCCTGAAAAAACATCGCGAACGTTACGCTGCGATCGCGCACGGCTTTTCGTAGGAGCGAGCTTGCTCGCGAACAATAGACCCACCGCCGAACCCTCCTGTAGGAGCGGGCCCTGCCCGTGATTCGCGCGCAGGGCGCGCTCCTACAGGGAGCACGGCATTTTCCGGCGGGCGTAGGAGCGGACCTTGTCCGCGATAGCCGGACGTATCGGCGCGTTTCGCGGATGAGATCCGCTCCTACGGGTTGCCCCGCACCGTGCCACTTGTGGCCGTCAATGCAACTTCAACCGCGGCTCGGTGCTGCGCCCGATGCGGTCGCCGATCATCATCAGCGCCGTGCGCGTCACGCCATACAGCGCCATCTGGTGCATGCGGTACAGCGAGATGTAGAACATCCGCGCCAGCCAGCCTTCCAGCTTCACGCTGCCCATCAGGTTGCCCATGAGGTTGCCCACGGCGCTGAAGCGCGACAGCGAGATCAGCGAGCCGTAGTCGGTGTAGCGGTATTCCCCCAGCGGCTTGCCGTCCAGGCGCGCCACCAGCGACTTGGCCAGCAGCGAGGCCTGCTGGTGCGCGGCCTGGGCGCGGGGCGGCACGTTGCGTTCGCTGCCATCGCCGAGCGGGCAGGCGGCGCAGTCGCCGAAGGCGAAGATGTCGTCGTCGCGGGTGGTCTGCAGGGTCGGGCGCACCACCAACTGGTTGATGCGGTTGCTCTCCAGGCCGTCCAGGTCCTTGAGCAGGCTGGAGGCGCGGATGCCGGCGGCCCAGACCTTGAGACTGGCAGGGATGAACTCGCCGCTGGCGGTCTTCAGGCCCTCGGCGGTCACCTCGCTGACCGGCGAGCCGACCATCACCCGCACGCCGAGCTTCTCCAGGGTGCGGTGCACCGGCTGGCTGATGCGCTCGGGCAGCGCCGGCAGCACGCGTGGGCCGGCCTCGATCAGGGTGATGCGCATGTTCTCCGGCTGGATGCCGGTCAGCCCGTAGGCGGCCAGTTCCTGCGCGGCATGGTGCAGTTCGGCCGACAGCTCGACGCCGGTGGCGCCGGCGCCGACGATGGCCACGCTGATCTGGTCGTCCTCGCCCTGGCGGGCATGGGCGCGCAGGTAGTGGGTGAGCAACTGCTTGTGGAAGCGCTCGGCCTGCTCGCGGGTGTCCAGGAAGATGCAGTGCTGCGCGGCCCCGGCGGTGCCGAAGTCGTTGGTGGTGCTGCCGATGGCCAGGACCAGGGTGTCGTAGTCCAGGGTGCGCGCCGGCAACAGCTCGCGGCCGTCCTCGTCGAGGGTGGCGGCCAGTTGGATGCGCTTGGTCGCGCGGTCCAGCCCGCTCATCCGGCCGAGCTGGAACTGGAAGTGGTTCCATTTCGCCTGGGCGACGTAGTTCAGCTCATCCTCCGAGGAGTTGAGCGAGCCGGCGGCCACTTCGTGCAGCAGGGGTTTCCAGATGTGGGTGAGGTTGGCGTCGACCAGGGTGACCTGGGCGCGGCCCTTCCTACCCAGGGTGCGGCCGAGACGGGTCGCGAGCTCCAGCCCGCCGGCGCCGCCGCCGACGATCACGATACGATGGGACATGGGACGTACTCATAGCTAGGGAATCCTGTGCGGGCCGGCGGCGCTGCTAGTGCGCGAGGTAGGCCAGGAGGCGGCTGAGCAGTCCCAGGACGATGACCACGAGGGTGAGCCCGGCCATCATCAGCCAGGGCTTGAAAGGTGCACGCTCGACTTGGTGAACGGGCGAGCTGAGGTACTGCTCGACCTTCTGCTGGTCTTCGGGGCTCAAGCGACTGGGCATGGGCGGCCTCCGTTTCTAATGCCGAGCATTCTAGTCGGCTGTTGGCTCGCGCTCAATCCGACCCGGCGGTCAGAGCCCGACACCATTATCCAGCAGCACCACGCGACCGAGCTGGTCGCGCAGGAAGTCCGGGGCGTCGTCGTGGGCGAAGATCACCCGGGCGAAGTTCGGCCCCACCAGCGACAACGAACGCCAGCCCTGGCGCAGGAACTCGGTGGGCGGCGGAAAAGGGGTGTTGAAGTCCGGCGTTTCGCGTTTGAGGCTGACGAAGGCGAGCAGGTCCAGCTCGCCCGGGTCGATGCCGCGCTCGCTGTAGTTGTGCGCCTTCTTGCGCAGGGTCGGCGCCAGGCGCCGCTGCAGCTCTGCGCAGTTGATCCGCCTGGGCTTCTGCTCGCGGCGGATCAGCTGGCGCAGGCTCTGGGCCAGGCGCCGGCGCTGCAGTTCGTCGCGCCATTCCTCGTTGAGCCGGCGGCCCTCGTCGAGGACGAAGAACACCTCGAAGCAGGCATCGCGAAACAGCACGTCCGGCGGCTGCTGTTCCGGCGCGATGAACTCGTCCTGGCGAAAGGGCACCTTGAGCGTCTGCAGCAAGCGCTCGCAGGCCCAGCACTCCCGGTCCCACTTGCGTGCGTTGGAGAGGAACTCATTGGCCAGTTCCGCCTGGCGCCGGAGCAGGTGCAGGTAATCGGCTTCATTCATATCAACAGCTTAGCCGCTGCTGGCGCTTCGGTCCCGCTGCGACATGGCGCCTCACCCCGTGGCGGGGCAAAAGCGGCGGAATCGGCGGCGCCCTGTGTACACTGTGGCGATCCTTCCCCGGAGCCCTTCAGCATGTTCCTGCGCAGCGCCTCGACCGCCGATCACCCGCGGCTCATCGCCCTCTGGGAACGCACGCCGGGCATCCAGTTGCGCCGCGACGACGAATTCGAACCCTTCGCCGCCTACCTCGCCCGCAACCCCGACCTCAGCCTGGTGCTGGAGGCCGAGGGTGCGCTGATCGGCAGCCTGCTGGTCGGTCACGACGGCCGCCGCGGCTACCTGCAGCACCTGGTGGTGGATGTGCCCTACCGCGGCTGTGGACTGGCCCGGCGGATGCTCGACGAGGCCCTGGCGCGCCTGGCGCGGCTGGGCATCGGCAAATCCCATGTCTTCGTCCTGCGCGACGCCCCCGAAGCGCTGGCCTTCTGGGAGGGCCAGGCCGACTGGGGGCGGCGCGACGACATCCTGGTCTATTCCGCCGGAGCCTGAGCATGAACATCAGAAGAACCTGCGCCGCACTGTTGCTATCCCTGGTCCCGCTGCTGGCCCTGGCCGCCGGCGAGGAGGGCGCCCCGACGGGCTGGACGCTGCTCGACCAGTACGACAAGCCCTACACCCAGAACGATGACCTGAAGGTCCTGCTGGTGGCCCGCGACATGGCCGGCGGCAAGTTGGTGAAGGCAGCATTGGAGGGGCGCCCGCAGGGTTACCTGGAGCAACGCCATGCGGCCTTCGTCGCCGACATCAGCCGCATGCCCTCGCTGATCTCCAAGATATTCGCCGTGCCGGCCATGCGCGACTACAACTACCGCGTGCTGCTCGACCGCGAACCGCGGGTGGCCAGCCACTTCCAGGTGCCGGAAGACAGCGTGCTGTGGATAAGCCTGCAGCAGGGCAGGGTGCTCGCCAGCCAGGCCTATACCTCGGCGCCCGCGCTGCGCGAGGCGCTGGAGCAGGTCGCCAAGTGATAGCCGCGCAACTGCTCTCGGAAGAGAGCCTGACCCTGGGCTGGGCGATCTACCTGCCCGCGCTGGCGCTCGCCGCGTGGCGAGCGCCCTGGGTGGAAATGGTCAGCGATTTCCGCCGCCAGCACCTGGTGTTCGGCACCATGCTGGCGTTGTTCCTGCTGTGGCTGGTGCGCCGGGACTTCGCTTCGGGGCTGTCCTTCCATTTCATCGGCATGACCGCGGTGACCCTGCTGCTGGACTGGCCGCTGGCGCTGCTCGTCGGCCTGGTGGCGCAGCTCGGCCTGTGCCTGCTGGGGCGCCAGGACTGGGTGGCGATCGGCGTCAACGGCGTGCTGCTGGTGCTGGTGCCGGTGTTCATCACCGAAATGGCCGCGCTCTTCGTCGAGCGCCGCCAGCCGCGCAACCTGTTCGTCTACATCTTCTGCTCGGGCTTCTTCCCCGCGGCGCTGGCGGCCCTGTGCTGCATGCTGCTGGGCCTGGGCCTGCTGTGGGTCGACGGCATCTTCCCGATGCCGCCCTGGCTGGATGACTTCATCGGCTACCTGTGGCTGATCATGTTCCCCGAGGCCTTCATCAACGGCACCGTGGTCACCGGCCTGGTGGTGTTCTACCCGGACTGGCTGGAAACCTTCAACCGCACCCGCTACCTGCAGGCGCCCTGGAAGGAAGAGAAGAAGGAAGAGGGCAAGGACGACGAGGATGAGCCGCGTTGATGACAGCCAATTCGCCGCTGTCATCCCTTTCCTCGGATTGATCCAGGTCAGTTCGCCGTGATCGCCACGCCGGGACACTCTGCTGCCCCACAGCAATGGAGAACGGCATGAGCATTCACAGTTGGGCCGAACAACGCCTTCACGAACTGCTGCTGGAAGCCGAAGCGGCGGGCATGGACACGCAACTGGTGCTGCGCGCCCTGCTCAGCTCGGTGGTGCGGGCCAACGCCCAGGTCCGCACGGAAGAAGACCTGGCGCACGAACTGCACTTCCTCGCCGACAACCTCGACGAGGATCGGGACTACGCGTTCATGCGGCCGTGAAGACGATCAGGGATATTCCTGGCGCGAATGCAGGACGCTGACTACTTCGATGCATTCAGCGTCGATCCGGTAAACCAGGATGTAGTTGGGGTGGATCACGACTTCTCGTGTGCCGGGTACTCGTCCATGACGGTAAAGGTAGGGATGCTGGGCCAACGGCAGCACGGCAGACTCCACGCGTTCCTTGAGGCGCCTTGCTGCTTGGGGATCCTCGTTGGCTATATAGGCGAGAATGGTCGCGAGGTCATCACTGGCACTCCTGCGCCAGATGATCGATAGCACTAGTCGTTGCCCTGGCGCCGGGCTTCGGCCTGGGCAATGATGGCGTCCATGTCGACCATTACCTCGTCATGGGGACGCCCTGGTTGGTTGTCTGTAAGGGACTTCTGCACCTTTTGGCGGAACCAGCGATCATGGCTGGCTGCCTGCTCCGGGGTTTCGAACTCGGAGACTATGGGGGAAAGTCGGGCGCTCATGATTCGGGCCTCTGCTGCAATTCTCGTCAGTCTACACCCCGGCGTGGGCCAGGGCGCAACCGTGAAGTCTCTGGTTGGTTCGTAGGAGCAACAGTCTTGCCGACTGCGCCGAGATGCTCTTTGTAGGATGGGTTGAGCTTGCGAAACCCATGCGGTCGCGGTGATGGGTATCGCTTCGCTCAACACCATCCTACGGGGGAAGGTGTAGGAGCGGATTCATCCGCGATGCCGGCCAACAGGCCGGCCCATCCAACTCGGCGAACCCTCAATGCCCCCGCAGCGGCGGCGTATCCAACTCCCCGGAGAACACATCGTCCTCCAGGTCGTTGCCGGGAATCGCATGCTCCTCGGCGGCCCAGGCGCCCAGGTCGATGAGCTTGCAGCGTTCGGAACAGAAGGGGCGGTAGAGGCTCTTGGCACTCCACTCCACCGGGGCGCCGCAGGTCGGGCATTCAACGGTCAGGGGCTGGCTCATGGGCGTCCTCCGCGCAGGCTGAGATAAAAGTCGTGCAGGCGCTCCACTTCGCGCTGCAGGTGGCCGAGATCGCGGTCGTTCAGCAGTATGTCATCGGCATGCTTGAGGCGGTCGTCGCGTTGCGCCTGCGCCTGGAGAATGGCGCGCACCTGTTCCTCGGAGACGTTGTCCCGGCGCACGGTGCGCTCCAACTGCAGGTGCTCAGGCGTGTCCACCACCAGCACCCGCTGGGCCATGCGGTGCTGCCCGGACTCCACCAGCAGCGGCGAAACCAGGATGGCATAGGGCGATTCGGCCTGCGCCAGGTTGCTGGCGATCTCCTGGCCGATCAGCGGGTGCAGCAACTGCTCCAGCCAACGGCGTTCCTCCGCGGACTGGAAGATGCGCTCGCGCAGGGCGGCGCGGTTCAGGGTGCCGTCGGGCTGCAGCATGGCTTCGCCGAAGCGTTCCACGATGCTCGCCAGCGCCGGCCGGCCGGGCTCGACGACCCAGCGCGCGGCATGGTCGGCATCCACCATGTGCACGCCAAGGTTGGCGAAGTGGGCGGCGGCGGCGCTCTTGCCGCTGCCGATGCCGCCGGTGAGGCCAAGGATCCAGGGTTTCATCGTACTCCTCGCGCCAGGCTCCCCGTCGCCCCGCGAACGCAGGGGACCAGGCGAGCCAGCGTTCGAGCAGGAGCTACCGGAAACCGGCGAACTGCAGATAGGTAGTGGTTATTTGATCACCCCAGAGCAGCGCAATCCAGCCGGCGATGGCCAGATAGGGCCCGAAGGGGATCGGCGTGCTGGTCTCGGCATTGCGCAGACGCAGCAGAATGACGCCCAGCACGGCCCCGACCAGGGACGAGAACAGGATGGTCAGCGGCAACACCTGCCAGCCACCCCAGGCGCCGAGCATGGCCAGCAGCTTGAAGTCGCCATAACCCATGCCTTCCTTGCCGGTCAGCAGCTTGAACAGCCAGTACACCGACCACAGGCTCAGGTAACCGAACACCGCACCCCAGAGCGCATCGCCCAGGCTGGTGAAAAGCCCGAAGTAATTGACGATCAAGCCCAGCCAGAGCAGCGGCAGCACCAACGCATCCGGCAGCAACTGGTGATCGACATCGATCAGGCTCATGGCCAACAGCCCCCAGGTCAGCAACAGCATGGCCCCAGCCTGCCAGGTAAAGCCGAAGTGCCAGGCAACGAAACCGGAGAGTAGAGCGGTGGCCAGCTCGACCAGCGGATAACGCGCACTGATCGGCGCCTTACAGGCCGAGCACTTGCCGCGCAAGGCCAGGTAGCTGATGACGGGGATGTTCTCCCAGGCACGGATTTCATGACCGCAATGCGGGCACTGGGAGTTGGGCAGAACCAGGTTGTAGGTGGCCTTTTGCTCGGGCTGGGGCAGGGAAAGCGCATCACGTGCCTGCTGTTGCCATTCCAGCTCCATCATCTTCGGCAGGCGATGGATGACCACGTTGAGGAAGCTACCGACCAGAAGGCCGAGCAGGGCGGCGCATAAAACAAAGGCCAGCTCGTAGCTGGCCAGGAAGTCGAGTACAGGCATGCTTAGACGACGGAGCCCAGTTGGAAGATGGGGAGGTACATGGCGATGATCAGGCCGCCGACCAGTACGCCGAGGACTGCCATGATCATGGGTTCCATCAGGGTGGTGAGGTTGTCGACGGCGTTGTCGACTTCTTCTTCATAGTAGGAGGCTACTTTGTCCAGCATGCCGTCGAGCGAACCGGACTCTTCGCCGATAGCTGCCATCTGGATGGCCATGGTCGGGAAGACGCCGGTGGTACGCATCGAGAAATTCAATTGGGTACCAGAGGAAACGTCCTGTTTGATTTTGTTCACCGCATTGCGGAACACCACGTTGCCGGTGGCACCAGCTACCGAATCGAGTGCCTCCACCAACGGCACGCCAGCGGCGAATGTAGTGGACAGGGTGCGTGCATAACGGGCGACGGCGGACTTGTAGATGATGCCGCCGACAATGGGGAGTTTCAGGATGCCTCTATCGACCGAGTCGCGGAACTTCTCCGAGCGTTTGTGTGCTTCCTTGAGGCCAAAAGCAATTGCGAATAGGGCGATCAGGACAATGAGCCACCATTGCTGCAGGATTTCCGAGAGGGTAATGACCATCTGGGTGAATGCTGGCAATTCAGCGCCAAAACTTGAGAAAACTGTTTGGAATTGTGGCACTACCTTGATCAGCAGAATCGCTGAAACAATGATGGCGACGACGATTACTGCTATGGGGTACGTCATCGCTTTCTTGATCTTGGCTTTCAGCGACTCGGTCTTTTCCTTATAGGTGGCGACCCGGTCGAGTAGGGTTTCCAAGGCACCTGACTGCTCGCCAGCATCAACCAGGTTGCAATAAAGGTCGTCGAAGTATTGGGGTTTCTTACGCAGGGAGTTGGCCAGGCTGTTACCCGCAGCTACTTCCTGCTTGATGTCATCGACCAGCTTGCGCATGTTCGGGTTGTCGAAGCCCTCACCGATGATGTCGAAAGACTGCAGCAAAGGCACCCCCGAGCCCATCATGGTCGCCATCTGCCGGGTGAACAGGGCGATGTCCATGGGCTTGATTTTCTTGCCCTTGCTCAGCAGAGAAATACCTTTCTTGCGCACTTTGATCGGGTTGATGCCCTGCTTACGCAATTGTGCCTTCACCAGTGCGGCATTGGTGCCCGACAGCTCCCCCTTGATCTTGCCGCCCTTGCGGTCCGTACCTTCCCAGGTAAAGAGGCTGACTTTTAACGCTTTTTCCGCCATGGATTAATCCTTGGTCACGCGGTTGACTTCCTCGAGGCTGGTAATGCCTTGCATGGCCTTGACCAGGCCCGAGGTACGCAGGTCATTGAAGCCTTCTTTGCGGGCTTGCTCCGCGATCTGAATGGAGTTGCCTTCCTCCATGATAATCCGCTGCAGCGCCGGCGTGATTTTAACCACTTCATAAATACCCACGCGGCCCTTGTAGCCGTTCTTGCAATTTTCACACCCCACGGGGGCGTACAGCTTGAAGCTGCCGATCCTGTCCTCGGGAAAACCTTCATGGAGCAGGGTTTCGTTGGGGACGTCGTGTTCCTTCTTGCAGTGCGGGCAGAGTTTGCGCGCCAGGCGTTGGGCAATGATCAGGTTGGTTGAGGTGGCCAGGTTGAAGGAGGCCACCCCCATGTTCAGCAGGCGCGTCAGGGTTTCCGCAGCACTGTTGGTGTGCAAGGTGGACATCACCATATGGCCGGTCTGGGCGGCCTTGATGGCGATCTCGGCGGTTTCCAGGTCGCGGATCTCGCCCACCATGATCACATCCGGGTCCTGGCGCAGAAAGGCGCGCAGCGCCTGAGCGAAGTCCATGCCCTGGCGAGGGTTGACATTGACCTGGTTGATGCCCTCCAGGTTGATCTCCACCGGGTCTTCGGCGGTGGAGATATTGATGTCGGGGGTATTAAGGATATTCAAGCCGGTATACAGAGATACGGTCTTGCCGGAGCCGGTTGGACCGGTCACTAGAATCATTCCCTGCGGTTGCTTCAGGGCCTCCAGATAGAGCTGTTTCTGCGCATCTTCATAGCCAAGGGCGTCAATGCCCATCTGTGCGCTTGCCGAATCGAGGATCCGCATTACGATCTTCTCACCCCACAGTGTGGGTAGGGTGTTGACGCGGAAATCGATGGACTTGCTCTTGGACACACGCATCTTGATGCGGCCGTCCTGGGGTTTGCGCCGCTCGGAAATATCCAGACCAGCCATCACCTTCAGGCGTGCGGAAATACGACTGGCTAATTGGATCGGTGGCTTGGCGACTTCGTGCAACATGCCGTCGGTACGGAAGCGCACTCGATAGATCTTCTCGTAGGGCTCGAAGTGCAAGTCTGATGAACCACCCTTGATGGCATCCAGCAGCATCTTGTTGACGAAGCGCACCACTGGGGCATCGTCGGCATCACCGCCAATGGCTTCTTCCTTACGCTCAGCATCGCCGCTTTCTATGTCCAGACCATCCAGGTCTACATCGCCCAGATCGTCCAGCCCGCCAGTAGCGCTCTCGAAGAGTTTTTCGATGGCATCGCCGAGCTTATCGTCCTCGACCAGGATGGCTTCGGTGGTCAGGCCGGTACTGAACTGGACATCGGTAACGGCTTGGTGGTTGGTCGGGTCGGAAAGGCCGACGAACAATTTGTTGCCGCGGCGCCAGAGGGGAATGACCCGGTGTTGGCGGACCAGTTTCTCGCTGATCAACTCTTTCGGGATGCCTTCCTTGTCTATCGAGCTGAGGTCGCAGAACGCCACGCCGAACTGGTCCGCCGCCAGTTCGGTCAGGGGCCGGCTTTTCACCAGCTTGTTCTGTACCAGGTAGGTCACCAGCGAAAGCTTGTTGCGCTGGGCCTGCTGTTGCGCCTGCTGGGCGCTTTTCTCGTCAAGAAGTTCGGCAATCACTAACTGGCGGGCGAGGCCGGAAAGCACGACTTGATCGTTCATGTAGGTATGGGCCGAAAAGAGGATTCACTAGGCCTTATAACGCACCGCCTTCCTAGTGCCAAATGTGCGTCTCGGGCGTGCCGTTTTTTGTCAGTTGTTGCCTGATTGCGGTTGCCTATTACTGAAAGTAGCGTGCGAAATGTCCATTCTTGGCGTGAGAATATTGGCACGGCCTGTGCTTGAAGAATTTTAGGTCCTAGGACCGCTACCCTACTCAAGGAGAGTTGCATGAACGCTCAGAAAGGCTTCACCCTCATCGAATTGATGATCGTCGTAGCGATCATCGGTATCCTGGCTGCCATCGCCCTGCCGGCCTACCAGGACTACACCGTCCGTGCTCGCGTTTCCGAAGGTCTGAGCCTGGCAAGTGGTGTCAAGACCACCGTCGCCGAGAATATGGCTAACGATCCGACTACCACTACTCGCTGCACAGGTGCGAACACTACCGCTGGTGGGCATGTGACTTCCATTGGATGCACTGACACCACCGGTAAAATTGACATCACTATGGATGCCACCGCTAAAAGCGTGAAGCTGGCGCTGACTCCGACCCAGGTATCTGGTGGCCCGGTGACTTGGAAGTGCACCACTTCCACTGACAAAAAGTATGTGCCTGCTGAGTGCCGTAATTAACACCACCAGTGACGACTAAATAGTCGAGGCCTGTTCTTAACGCCCTGCCCAGCAGGGCGTTTTTGTTGGAGTTGATGAAATCGCCTTCGGCATGGGGGGAGTGTTGGGCTGCAGGAAGTCGGTGCTGCGCGCAATATTCGCGCTTCTTTATTTTATGCCTCTGCTACTGGAGCCCGGGTCGCTCTCGATAGCTGATCCGCAGATACACTTGCTGCTAGGTCAGGTATTGGTGACCCCGGCAATTGTTGCGGGAGCACTACTGTTTGTGTTTGTAAATATCTTCTTGTGTTCCTTATGGCTGGCGCTCTTGGGATGGATGGCTGGCGCTTTGGCACGTTTTTTAACGGTGCAGAGCCTGCTGCTGGAGGCTTGTGTCCTGCTATTTGGCTGGGTCCTTCTGGTTGCTGTGAATTCTTGGCTTTTCCCCCTGTCGAGCTACTCTGTTCCGTTCGCTGTATTGAATTCTCCGCTTCTGGGGAAGGGCTTGGCGGCCGTTTTCGTAATCGGAGTTTGTGTTGCTCTCTTCCTAGGTGCTGGCATGGCACGCCTGAAGGTCTTCGGGCTGATAGCTTCCTTGCTTATACTGCTCTTCGGTATAGGTACTATAGGCTCGTCTTTACTAAAGGCGCCTATGGCGGATCGAAATATCATAATTATCGGGATCGACTCTCTTTCGGCTCATGTCTTCGAGCAAAATCTGGCGTTACTGCCCAATATTGTAAAAGCAACCGCTCACGCTCAGCGCTATACGAAAGCCTATACTCCTTTAGGTAGGACGTTCCCAGCCTGGGTCACACTACTGAGTGGGCGGCCTCCTGCAGAGAGTGGAGCCTTTTTCAACCTGCGCAACATGGATCATGTGTCGAGAGCCGGCTTGCTGCCTTCAGGCCTCCGGGACCTGGGGTACCGTACGGTTTTTGGCATCGATGAGCGGCGTTTCTCGAACATCGATGAAAGCTTCGGATTTGACGAGGTGGTAGGGCCTCGCCCTGGGGTTCTGGACTTTCTGCTCCAGTCGGTCAGTGATACGCCCTTAAGCAACCTGTTGTTGCAGACTCGACTCGCTGGGCTTTTGCTTCCCTACACTTATATAAACACCGCTGCTTTTGCCAACTACTCGGCAGACGGTTTCGTGGATGCCGTGGCGGCAGCCGCGGCGTCGGATAAGCCGCTGTTTCTTGCGGTTCATTTCGAGTCTGCACACTTTCCCTTCAAGACCCGGCATGCCCGCATGAAGGTGCAGGGCAGTAATCCCATCCTGGTGAATCATCTCGAGGCGTTAACAGCGGTGGATGCGCAGGTCGGACGTCTCATGGAGCAGTTGCGCCATAAGGGCGTGCTGGACAATGCGCTCCTGATCGTCGTTTCCGATCACGGAGAAGGGCTGGGAGAATTGGAGGCAACTATCGAACTGGATGGGCATTCGGTGCCTGTCCAGGGGTATGGGCACGGCGTGAATCTACTCAGCGAATGGCAGAATCGCATAGTGCTGGCCGCTACGCAGTTCGTCGGCGGTGCTCCAGTCGATGTGGCAGGGAGCCACAATCAGCAGGTTTCCCTGCTGGACCTCAAGCGGGCGATAGAGGGGTATGCTGCTGGTGGTGATTTCAATATAGCGGCACTTGACCCTTGCGTGATCGTGGAGACCGGCATCCGCTTGGAGGCAACTGCCGACTACCGAACCCTGAGCGAGGGGAAGGTTGTCCAGCAGGCAGCATCTTTCTACGAGATAGATTCCCAAGGGCGTATGCGTCTTCGGGAGGACGCTTTGCCGGCATTGTTGGCCGCCAAGGATATTGGGTTGCGGTGTGCGGATCGGCTTACCTGGTACGAGCCGGCGAAGAAGCGTTATCTGTCCTATGGGCTCGATGAACAGGGAAGGCCTTACGAGCAGCGGACGCCTCGGGATGAAGATATCTCAAAAATAGCTACTTACAGACTGCAGTACGTTCATTGACTAGAGGAAGAGTATGGACTTGGCCTTCCAGGGAGTTGGCTTGGCTCGACAGCAGGTAAGTCGTATTTCGATAATGGCTGTTTTGTTTTACTTGCTTTATCTGGCATCGACCGAGCTGATCAACTACTTGCCGTTCACTGGCGTGCAATTGTTGTTGCTGACAGTTTCGCTTTCTTGGACCCGTGTCGAATGCTCCAGGCGCTCCCGGATTGCGGCGTTTGGCTTGCCGTTCCTGTCCTTCTCGTTCTGCGTTGTGCCGCTGCTTGTGGAGGGACAAACACTATATAGTTGGCGGCTCTTGCATTTTGCGTTGGTGCATGGAAGTTGGGTCGGAGTGTTGGCCTGGCGTGAGGGGCGGTCGCTTTTCCTTTCACCTGTGCAGTTGTTTCGTTTGGCAGTCTGTGTATTTTTGCTCTGGCTGATACTGGGTAATTCTGGCTCTCTTGATGAATACCACCACAGTGTATTTTTTCTGGAGGTTTCCATCGTATTGCTGGGGCTGGTGGTTTTTCGGGACACAGGCCCCCTGCCTCGTCTGATACTGCCTTGGGTGGTAGTGGTAGCAGTACTGATGGCGCTTTCCGATCACTTGGCCGCTATCGATGGGGCGCCTGCTGTAAATGATCAGCGGCTATTCGAGGTGCTGGGGCATCTCGCCTTTGCTATCTGCCTATGTCGTTGGTTTGGAGAAGACTCATCTGCAGTGGATTGGGTGGTTGCGACCATTGTGTTGATGGTTTTTCTATGTCTGGGGGCGATCGCTTCGCTTTGGTTGCGTCTGGATAACCCGAGCGCATACAACTGGTTTGGCTCGCCACCGTTGTTCAATCACATTCGACATGTCGCTTACTTCCTGTGCGTGGCAATCGTCCTCTGCATATGGGCGATGTTGCGCTATAGGGGGCTTGCCCGGGGGCTGGTTTGGCTGACCTATGTCGTGGCCATGGGGCTTCTGCTGTGGTCCGGTGGGCGCGGTGCGTTCATAGCCTGCCTGGTCGGAGGAACTGGCATCCTCTGGCTGGGGAGGAAGTTCTGCTCGGGACGGGTGATAGCCTGGATGCTGATCGGCTTTTTGCTGGCATTGCTGTTGGCAGCGCTGTTCCCTGTCGACTTCCCGGGCCTTGGCTGGATGGCGGCGTTGGCTCGCTCCGAATCGGCGGAGTCGCTTAACCGCCTCAGTTCCAGTCGCTTGTTGATCTGGTCGGAGTTGTGGATTCATGTCTTGGAGCGTCCCTGGTTTGGCTGGGGAGGGGATGCGGTCAGGAGGTTGCTCCCGGACTGGCCGATCGTACAGGCGCACAATGGGCCATTGCAGGTTGCGGTGGAATGGGGTGGGCTAGGTGTTCTGGTGATTGGCGGGGGGATGTTGTTCGGCCTGCTGAAACATCTACCCGGTCCTATCGCCGCGGCGCATTCGTGCGATGCAAGGCTGCTGGGCGCGGCCTTGGTGATTTCGCTGTTCGTGCTTTCCCTGGTGGACGGGGTTCTGTTCCACGCTTTCCCCCAAGTAATGCTCGCCATGAGCTATGCGCTGTTGGCCTGTAGGAGGTCGGAGCAATCGAGGTAGGCAGATGATTGCCTGCCAGATGAGCGGATGTTAATTTAGCGCCCCGCCCGCCGGTGTAGCTCAGTCGGTAGAGCAGCTCATTCGTAATGAGAAGGTCGGGGGTTCGATTCCTCTTACCGGCACCATCTCTGGCAAAGGCCCCGCTTCGGCGGGGCCTTTTGCTTTCTGGCTTCGAAGCCGCCGTACTTGCCGCTCGGGCGCTATCGAACTGCCATCATTTGCCGGACTATACTCCCGCTGCCCAGGGAAGCTTTCGGTGAGGAAGGGAGCGGTCTGTGAAGCAGTCGAGTGAGTCCGCCAGGTTCAGCCGTTCCTATGCCCAGCGCGTGCTCTTGCCGCGCGCGGTGGGTTTGGCCGTGGGGTTCTTCTGTGTTGCCGGCGTGCTCTGGGGGAAGGGGCATTCGGCGTGGCTGTGGGGGCTGCTGCTGTGGTTCTGCTATCTGTGGCCGCTGATGGCCTACCAGATCACTTCACGTTCGCCGCGGCCCAAGGAGCTGGAGCGGCGTTTCGTGCTCTTCGATTCGCTGATGGGCGGGTTCTGGATCGCCACCATCCAGTTCAACGTGCTGCCCTCGGTGATGATGCTTTCCATGCTGGCGATGAACAACACCGCGGCGGGCGGGGCGCGGTTCGTGGCCCAGGGTTTCGTGCTGCAGGCGCTCGGCATGTTGTTGTCCGGCCTGGTGCTGGGCTTCGGTTTTTCGCCTGATACCTCCCAGGCCGAGCTGTACGCCTGCATTCCCATGCTGGTTATCCACCCCATGACCATCGGCCTGGTGCTCTATCGCCTGGCCATCCAGTTGTCGCGGCACAAGAAGGCGCTGCGCGACCTGAGCCGTACCGACAGCCTGACCCAGCTGTTCAACCGCGGCTACTGGAAGGAGCGTCTGCAGCAGGCCTTCGAGCATTGTCGGCAAGCGCAGCAGCCCGCTTCGCTGGCGCTGATCGACGTCGACCATTTCAAGACCACCAACGACCGCCACGGGCACGTGATCGGCGACCTGGTATTGCGTCGGCTCAGCGAGTTCATGCGCAGCCACCTGCGCGCCGAGGACCTGGCCGGGCGCTATGGCGGCGACGAGTTCTGCGTGCTGTTGCCGGGGCTGCAGCCGGAGGCGGCGCGGGAGGTTCTGGCGCGACTGTCCCGCGAGTTGGCCGGGGAGGACTGGGAGCGGGTGCCGGAATTGCGCGTCAGCCTCAGCATCGGCATCGCCGGCTTCGATCCGGCCATGCCCGACGCCACCGAATGGCTGCGCCGGGCCGACCAGGCGCTGTACGAGGCCAAGGGGCAGGGACGCGACCGCATCGTCCTGGCTTCCGCGCTGGATGCCGCTGCGCGCCTGGCCTAGCCGAAGGTCCTGGCGAAGGGTTCGGCGCTGTGCCGGATGGCGGCCACCACCTGGGGCGCCTGCTCGCAGAGTCCGGGGTGGCTCGCCAGCACCTTTTCCACCGCTTGCAATTGAGCGCGTATGACTTCGGCCGGCCGGGCCACATCACATACCTTGGCAAGGTCCAGGGCAAGCACGTCTCTGGGGTAGAGGACCGTTGACGATCAAATGGTATGCAACTATTTTTAGTTGCATGAAGGAGGCTCCATGTCCAGGAACGAGAAACTGCTGGCCAAGCTACTCAACGAAAGCGCCAGCTTTACCTGGCAGGAGCTTGTGACACTACTGCGTTGGCTGGGCTACAGGCAGTTGGAGGGCAGCGGGAGCCGGGTCAAGTTCGACAACGGCGACCCGCAGGCGTTGATCAACCTTCACAAGCCGCACCCGGGCAACGAGCTGAAAGCCTATGTCCGGCGCCAGATCATCGAGCACCTCAAGGCGGGGGAACTGATTCCGTGAACAACCTGCTGCAATACCGGGGCTATTACGGCTCCATCGAAGCCAGCACCGAGGACAACTGCCTGTTCGGCAAGCTGCTCTTCATCCGCGCGCTGGTCAACTACGAAGGCGAGACGGTGGCCGAACTGCAGGCCGCTTTCCGCGAGGCGGTGGACGACTACCTGGCCACATGCCAGGCGCAGGGGCAGGAGCCGGAAGTGCCTTGCAAGGGATCGTTCAACGTGCGGGTCGGCCATGACTTGCATCTGGCAGCGAGCCTGGCAGCCAATCGGCAGCACATGAGCCTGAACGACCTCACCCGGCAGGCGCTGAGCGAGTATTTGCAGCACCACGACTGAGGCGCAAACGAAGCGGATTCGGATGGCTCCCGGATCATCGAACGAACATAAGTCGAGACAGAGCCATGGCGGATGAATCGAGGATTACCCTGGAGCCCGGCAGGCGTGGCGGGAAGCCCTGTGTGCGTGGGCTGCGGATAACCGTGGAGGATGTCCTGAGCTGGCTGGCCGCCGGAATGAGCCAGGAAGAAATCATCGCTGACTACCCGGAGCTCGAGCGTGAAGACATTCTCGCTTGCCTGGCCTTCGCGGTGGCCCGCATGAAACATTCGGCCAGGATCGAGGCGGCATGAAGCTGCTGCTGGACGAAATCTTTCCCGGCGCATGTTGCCCTTTCTGAAGAAGGGCAGCAGTTCGAACCAGGCGATCGCCCAAATTCGGCAGAGCAATTGAAAAGGAGCCTGGAAGACGAGCGTATCGGCCTGGCGGAGCTGATCTGACCTGCTGCGCCGTTACAGGCTCAACCGCCGCGCGCCGGGCCTAGCCGAAGGTCCTGGCGAAGGGTTCGGCGCTGTGCCGGATGGCGGCCACCACCTGGGGCGCCTGCTCGCAGAGCCCGGGGTGGTTCGCCAGCACCTTTTCCACCGCTTGCAGTTGAGCACGTATGACTTCGGCCGGCCGGGCCACATCACATACCCTGGCAAGGTCCAGAAGCCCTTGCCGCGACGCGAACAGCGACTTGTTGCCGGCAAGGTCCAGGGCAAGCACGTCCTCTGGGATATAGGCGGTGGTATTGACGATGTCATAGGCCGGCGCCAGCCGCGCGTCGCCTTGCGTCGGATCCGAATAGAGCAGGCCGAAATTCTTCAAGTGTGCGTCGCCATTGCCGACGATGCAGCTCAGGGACACGATGCCGAAAAGCTGTTCCAGGGAGGCCGGCACATGCTCGGGAGGGCAGAACAGCCGGATGGCCTTGGCAATGGCCGCATAGCTCTTGCTGTACTTCTGTTGCGCCGAGAGTCCCATCAGGGCCGCCATGTCCTCGAAGCCGATGGGGTCGAGTTGCGCGTCCCTGTCGAAACGTCTCATGACGAACAGCCTGGCGTTGTCTGACAGGTAGAACTCCGGAACGGGAACGCCGCATGCCTTTGCCATGGACATGCAGAGGAATTCATTGATCGCCAGCCCCGGGAGTTCAGCCCGGCCGCTCTTGATGATCAGGTCGGAGGTTTTCGAGGTGAACCGCTGCGGTAGCGAATCCCGGTGTTCCGGAACCAGCACCTTGGGCTGTACGCCCGATATGCCGGCCCGCAGGATGTAGCGGTCCACCAGTTCGGCAAAGATATCGTCCGTGCCGTCCCAGGCCAGGATTTCCTCCAGCTTCTCACCTGGAAACTGCCTGCGTTGCAGTAGCGCATCGACCTCTTGCGAATTCACCAGGACCCGTCCGATAGGCGCACTGCTGCCAGACAGGGCCAGCAATAGCATCGGGTCCACGTTCACCAACTTGGCCAGGCGGTTGCGCAGTTGTTCCAGGACATAGCCTTCGGGCAGGTTCATCTGGAAAATCGGGTGCAGTTCGCGATGGCGATACTCTTCCAGGCGCACGGGCATGAGCAGGCTGACCGCGGCGCGCGCGTCCGTCCCTTCCTGATAGCGGAACAGGTAGTCATCCGCGCTACTGAAGAGCCTTCCGCTCGGACCTTCTGGCGTCGAAACCTTCAGCGTCGCCGGCATCAGTCGAACACTCCCTGGATTTCCTCCAGCGTAGGCCTCGCCGCCGGCACGAGCGCGAACTCGCAGTCCAGGGCGCCGAGGATGCGGGCATAGGCCATCATGGCGACCGACAGGCTGCCTTTCTCGGCGGCGATGATCTTTTGTCGGGTGAGCCCGGCCATGGAGGCGAGCTCGGCCTGGGTCAGCCCGCGATTCAGGCGCCTTTGTCGAATCTGCTCACCCAGGCGGGTCGAGATGAGGGAATAGTCCATGTTCTGAATACGTGACAAGTCATATGTTATGTAACGTATACGGAACCTCCTGGAAAGGCAAAGCCCTGGGTCGCCTACGCCGCCCCACCCACGCCATTCCCCTGTAGGAGCGCGCCCTGCGCGCGATTTCGCGGGCAGGGCCCGCTCCTACAGGTAGCCGGGAAGCACGGTATGCCTCCCCCGTAGGATCTTTGTCCGCGATGACCGGGTATATCGGCGTGATTCGCGGATGAGATCCGCTCCTACGCTGCCCCACCTACGCCATTCCCTTCTGGTGGCGCTGATCTGACCCGCCGCGCCGCTACAGGCTCAAGCGCATCGACAGGTCCAGCGCCTTGACGTCCTTGGTCAGGGTGCCGATGGAGATGTAGTCCACGCCGGTTTCGGCGATGCCGCGCAGGGTGCTTTCGTCGATCCCGCCGGAGGCTTCCAGCTTGGCGCGGCCGGCGGTCACCCGCACGGCGGTGCGCATGTCTTCCAGGCTCAGTTCGTCGAGCATGATGATGTCGGCGCCGGCGGCCAGGGCCTGGTTCAGTTCGTCCAGGTCTTCCACCTCGATTTCCACCGGCTTGCCGGGGGCAATGCGCCGGGCCTCGGCGATGGCCTGGGCGATGCCGCCGCAGGCGGCGATGTGGTTTTCCTTGATCAGGAAGGCGTCGTACAGGCCGATGCGGTGATTGTGGCAGCCGCCGCAGGTGATCGCGTACTTCTGCGCCAGGCGCAGGCCGGGCAGGGTCTTGCGGGTGTCCAGCAGCTTGACGCCGGTGCCTTCCACCAGGTCGGCATAGTGGCGCGCGCGGGTGGCGGTGCCGGAGAGCAGCTGGAGGAAGTTCAGCGCGCTGCGCTCGCCGCTGAGCAGCGCGCGGGCCGGGCCCAGCAGGCTGAACAGCGTCTGGTCGGCGCTGACCCGCTCGCCGTCGCGCACCTGCCATTGCACCTGCACGCGCGGGTCGATCTGCCGGAATACCTCGTCGACCCAGGCTGTGCCTGCGACGGTGGCGTCCTCGCGGGTGATGACGCGGGCCTGGGCCTCGCGCTCGGCGGGGATCAGCTGCGCGGTGATGTCGCCGCTGCCGATGTCTTCGGCCAGGGCGGCGCGGACGTTGGCCTGGATTTCCCCGGAAAGGTCGGCAAGGGTGAGGTTCGGCATGGCGGACTCCTGATTCGCGGTGGCGGGATTATACGGGGCGCGGCGGCCGCCGTGTGCATCCGCGGCGGCCGGCGGGAGTCGGACGAACGGTGGCTGTTCTTGTGTGAATTTCATCAAGAATGCCTTCTAAGGGTCTTGGTTGTCATAGGCGCTTCTCTATAATGACTAAGAATATTCTTATTTTGACGTCAGTCGATTGACATTCCGAACGACGCTTACCTGATTGGTGTCATCGGGCCTTTGGTAGGCCCGGCGGCAGGAGACTAGCGATGCAGAACGACGCGAACGTAGTGCCGCTGAACAAGGCGGCCCAGGGCCAGTCGCCGACTGCTATCCCCGGGCGTTTGCCCGCGGCGCTGGTCAACGTCCGCGACAAGGCTTCGGTGCAGCTGCGCCAGGCCTTGCAGGTGCTGTTCGACAATGCCGACGACACCCTCTTCGAGATGGCCGACCGCGCCACCAGCAACGCCGAGCAGAGCGCCTTCTTCGAGGCCATGCGCGATCTGCGCCTGAAGCGCAAGGGCATCGAGCGCGGCTTCGTGCAGAAGTTCTTCGAGGGCTTCGCCAACCTCAACCAGTACCAGATCGGCAAGGCGCCGCAGCTGGACGCCGTCTCCTTCGACAACCTGTCGCTGGTGCAGAACGACGAGCTGGAAGAGACCGTGGCGATGGACGCCATGGTCGGCAAGGTGCTCAGCCGCGACGGCCTGGCCCTGGGCCACCTGACCACGCGCCTGAACACCCTGGTCAGCAACAAGGTCGAGGACAAGACCAACCCGCTCGGCCCGCGCCCGCTGTGCGAGGCTTTCCTCGAGGCCTGCCAGGGCCTGGGCGTGGAGATCAAGGTCAAGCTGATCGTCCTCAAGCTGTTCGAAAAGTACGTGCTTGCCGAGCTCGAGCAACTGTATGCCGAGGCCAACGAGATTCTCGTCACCCATGGCGTGCTGCCGGAGCTGAAGTCCGCCCCCGTGCGCCGCCCGCCGCGTCCCGCCGCCGAGGCCCCTGCCAGCGCCGGCTACGCCGGTGCCGCCGCCCAGGCCGCCGCTTCCGGCGCCTACCTGGATGCCGAGAGCCAGGAGGCCTTCGGCGCGCTGCAGGAGCTGATGTCCCAGGTCCGCGGCAGCCTGGCCGCGCGCCGCCAGGTGCCCGCCGACGCGGTGCCGATTTCCAGCAACGACCTGATGCGTCTGCTCTCGCACCTGCAGGACCACCTGCCGGCCCAGGGCATGGACGAGGTGGACGTGCGCCACCACCTGGACCACCTGCTCACCCGCGTCAGCCACAAGAGCGGGCGCTCGCGGGTGGTGGGGCAGGTCGACGAGGACGTGATCAACCTGGTGTCCATGCTCTTCGAGTTCATCCTCGACGACCGTAACCTGCCGGATTCGCTCAAGGCCCTGATCGGCCGCATGCAGATCCCCATGCTCAAGGTCGCGGTGCTGGACAAGACCTTCTTCAGCCGCGGCAACCACCCCGCCCGGCGCCTGCTCAACGAGATCGCCTCGGCGGCGCTCGGCTGGGCGGAACAGACCGACCTGCAGCGCGACAGCCTGTACCAGAAGATCGAGCAGGTGGTGATGCGCCTGCTGAACGACTTCGTCGACGACACGGCGATCTTCGGCGTGCTGCTGGAAGATTTCATCGCCTTCACCGGCGACGAGCGCCGCCGCAGCGAACTGCTCGAACAACGCACCCGCGACGCCGAGGAAGGCCGAGCCCGCGCCGACGCGGCCCGGCGCGAGGTGGCGCAGGTGCTCAACCAGCGGCTGTTCGGCCGCACCCTGCCCGAAGTGGTGGTGCGCCTGCTGCGCGAGGCCTGGAGCAAGGTGCTGCTGCTGACCTGCCTGAAGCACGGCAGCGATTCGCAACCCTGGCGCGACGCCGTGGCGACCATGGACGACCTGATCTGGAGCGTCGAGCCCCATGAGGACCCGGAGTCACGCACGCGCCTGCTGGAAATGGTGCCGCAACTGCTCAAGTCGCTGCGCGAGGGCCTGACCAGCGCGGCCTTCGATCCGTTCTCCACCGGCGAGTTCTTCAGCCGCCTGGAGAGCCTGCACGTGCAAGCCTTCCAGCGCTTCAAGCAGGCGCAGGAAGCGGCGGCCGACGACGATCTGCTCGATGGCATTCCGCTGCTCGACGAGGCTGTCGAGGCGCCTGCGGCGCAGGCCAGCGGCCAGCCGGAGATGGTCGCCGTGGTAGAGGAAATCGTCCTGGCGACGCCCGGCGAGGAGCGCGCGCCGGAGCCGGAAGAACTGCTGGCGGACGACGACGAGTCGCTGCGCAAGGTCGACGAGTTGCGCGTCGGCAGTTGGGTGGAAATCCTCGAGGATTCCGAGCACAAGCTGCGTTGCAAGCTGGCCGCGGTGATCAAGCCGACCGGCCGCTACATCTTCGTCAACCGCACTGGCATGAAGGTGCTGGAAAAGACCCGCATGGGCCTGGCCGTGGAATTCCGCCGCAACGCCGTGCGGCTGCTGGATGACGCGCTGCTGTTCGACCGGGCGTTGGAGTCGGTGATCGGCAACCTGCGGCGGTTGAAGAACGGCTGAGTCGGCCTTGCCTGGAAATATGTAGGAGTGCGCCCTGCGCGCGAATCGCGGGCAGGGCCCGCTCCTACAGGGGATGCCGGGCTGCGGCGTATAACCGCGAACGGTTGTACGCCCTACGACTTGGGATCGAGCGAGCAGGCCTGCGGCCCCCTCACCCTAACCCTCTCCCGGAGGGAGAGGGGACCGTTTGGCAGACGCTGGTGTTCCTGAGTCAGCCGGCTGGCACGGCGGCTACCGGCTGAGGCCAGGCCTTCTCTCGGCACGGACAAGCCCCCTCTCCCTCTGGGAGAGGGGGCTGTTCGGCAGACGCTGGTGTTCCTGAGTCAGCCGGCTGGCACGGCGGCTACCGGCTGAGGCCAGGCCTTCTCTCGGCACGGACAAGCCCCCTCTCCCTCTGGGAGAGGGGGCTGTTCGGCAGACGCTGGTGTTCCTGAGTCAGCCGGCTGGCACGGCGGCTACCGGCTGAGACCAGGCCTTCTCTCGGCACGGACAAGCCCCCTCTCCCTCTGGGAGAGGGGGCTGTTCGGCAGACGCTGGTGTTCCTGAGTCAGCCGGCTAGCACGGCGGCTACCGGCTGAGGCCAGGCCTTCTCTCGGCACGGACAAGCCCCCTCTCCCTCTGGGAGAGGGCTGGGGTGAGGGAACGGAGTCAACCCAACGCACCAGCGCCCCCGGGAAGCACGGTTCGCGAGCAAGCTCGCTCCTACGAAAAGCGTCCTGGCGCAGTCGGCAAGACTGTCGCTCCCGCACCGCAGCGGCCGTTCTCTTCCGCCGCAAGCTGCTTTAGAGTGGGTCCAATCAAGGAGCCCCTATGCAGTTCGATCCCCGCAGCGGTTGGTGCCAGGGCGTCAGCCACTGTCCTTCGCCCAATTTCAACGCCCGCCCGGAGGGGGAGGTGGTCTCCCTGCTGGTGATCCACAACATCAGCCTGCCGCCCGGGCAGTTCGGCACCGGCAAGGTGCAGTGCTTCTTCCAGAACCGCCTGGATGCCGACGAGCACCCCTATTTCGCCGACATCGCGCAGATGACGGTGTCCGCGCACTTCCTCATCGAGCGCGATGGCAGCGTGTTCCAGTTCGTCTCCTGCAACGACCGCGCCTGGCATGCCGGCGTGTCGCGCTTCGACGGCCGGGAGAACTGCAACGACTTCTCCATCGGCATCGAGCTGGAAGGCACCGACGATGAGCCCTACAGCGATGCGCAATATGCCGCCCTGACGGAGTTGGCCCGGCAACTGCTGCGGGCTTACCCGGCCATCACCCCTGAGCGCATCCAGGGCCACAGCGACATCGCCCCGGGGCGCAAGACCGATCCCGGCCCGGCTTTCGACTGGCAGCGTTTCCTCGCCGCCCTCTGCAAGGAGTCGACATGAGTTTCCTGGTACTGCTGCTGGCCCTGCTGGTAGAGAAGTTCTCCGGCTGGCGCGCGCGCCTGCAGAGGGATGGCGCCTGGCTCGCCTGGCTGGGCCTGGTGCAGGGGCTGCCGGGCGTGGCGGCGCGGCCCTGGCTGGCGCTGCTGGTGGCCCTGCTCGGGCCCTTGCTGGTGCTGGCGCTGGTCCTGACCTTGCTGCAGCCGCTGGCCTACGGCCTGCTGGCGCTGCCGGTGCACCTGCTGGTGCTGATCTGGAGCCTGGGCCGCGGCGACGTGCACCAGGCCATGGGGCCGTTCCGCGACGCCTGGCGCCGCGAGGACCTGCAGGGCGCCTACCACGTCGCCGAGCGCGATCTGGGCGTGCAGGCCGATTCCGATGCCGAGCTGTTCGCCCAGGTCCAGGGCATGCTGGTGTGGCAGGCCTTCCAGGGCTTCTTCGCGGTGATCTTCTGGTACGCCCTGCTGGGCCCGGCGGCGGCCCTGGCCTATCGCCTGCTGTCGCTGACCGAGGTGCACCTGGGCCGGGGCTCGGGCCTGGGCGAGCGGGCCGCGCTGCTGCGCCACGCCTTCGACTGGCTGCCGGCGCGGGCCCTGGCGCTGAGCTTCGCCTTCGTCGGCAACTTCGTCGCCGTGGCCCGGGTGCTGCTGCACCACCTGCTGGCCTGGGACTACCCGGCGGCGCGCCTGCTGGCCCAGGCCGCCTGCGTCGGCGAGGACCTGTGCGACGCCACTCCCGGCCCGGCCGGGGTGGCCAGCCTGGATGCGCTCTGGCAGCTGCTGGTGCGCACGGCGGTGCTCTGGTACGCGGCCTTCGCCCTGTGCGCGATTTTCCTCTGAGTACCGCACGTCGCCACTGATGGCGTTTTAACCTTAAGTTACAGAACGTCCCGCCGATATCGGGTACACAGGAGCCTGCGCCAAGCGTGGGCTCGTAGCCCGCCTCGGCCATCCCACACAAGAACAACAACGGGAACAGGAGACGTCTTACGTGAAGACCGTGCTCTATCCAGCTATCGCACTGATGAACCGCCTGAGCTTCGGCATGAAGTTCAGCCTCATCAGCGTGCTCTTCTTCCTGCCGATGCTGGTGACCAACTTCTACCTGGTGCGTGATTCCTACCGCCAGTTCGTCAGCACCCGCGCCGAGCTGCAGAGCCTGCAGCTGATCGCCTCGGGCATGCAGATCCGCCGCGACGTCGAGGCCTACAACGACCTCCTGCAGATCAACATCGGCATCGGCCAGACGCGCACCACCGGCGACCTGGACAGCCGCATCGGCCAGTTGCAGCAGCGCCTGCACACGGCGCTTTCGGCGCTGCAGCCGGTGGCGCGGGACAGCGAGCAGGTGGCCGCCTTCACCGCCAAGCGCGACGAACTGCTCGCCGCCCTCAAGGCCGTGGAGACCGAAGGCTCGATGCAGAGCAAGGCCGGCATGGCCATGCGCCTGCTGAGCAACGTGCAGATCTTCAACAAGCTGCTGGCCACGCAGTCCGGGCTGAGCCAGGACGACAGCGCCGAAGTGCGGCAGATGGCCGA
This sequence comes from Pseudomonas sp. M1, assembly GCF_022760135.1. Classification (NCBI taxonomy): domain Bacteria; kingdom Pseudomonadati; phylum Pseudomonadota; class Gammaproteobacteria; order Pseudomonadales; family Pseudomonadaceae; genus Pseudomonas; species Pseudomonas sp. M1. Next base: position 5,757,030 of record NZ_CP094343.1, on the reverse strand, counting down.
CCTGATCAGCAGCGTCACCCCGGTGGTTACCGAGACCATCAGCCGCGGCCGCGTGCTGGGCACCGCGGCGCTGGGCCAGGGGTTCCTCAATTCCTCCACCAGCGGCAAGCTCGACGACCTGCTGCAGGACCTGGAGAAGCTCCACGCCGAATACGCCCTGAAGCTGCAGGAGGCGCTGGGTGCCAGCAGCGCGGCGCAGCAGGCGCTGGCCGGCGAGGCCGAGGCCAGCCGCGAGACGCTCAAGAGCCTGGGCAAGCTGATCGAGGACAAGGTGGTGATGGCCGACTCCCTCGACCTGCCCTGGGCGCAGTTCTACGACCAGGTCAGCCAGGGCATGGACAAGACCTACCAGCTCAACGACAAGGTGCTCGGCTACCTCGGTGGCCAGCTGGAACAGCGCCTGACCGGCAAGCAGGCGCAGATGGTCCTGCTGGTGGTGGCGCTGCTGGTGGTGTTCCTCGCCATCGTCTACCTCTACGGCGGTTTCTACGTCTCCACCCGCTCCACGCTCAAGAGCCTGGGCGCGATGATGGAGCGCGTCGCCGCCGGCGACATGACGGTCAACTACCAGGCGCAGAGCCGCGACGAACTGGGCGAGCTGGGGCAGGCCTTCAACGAGACGGTGCGCCGCGTGCACGACCTGATCGAGCAGGTGGGCCGCACCGTGGCCGAGGTGGAACGGCAGACCGGCCGCGTGGAAGTGGTATCGGCGCAGAGCAACCAGGCGGTGGCCGGCCAGCGCGACCAGATCGAGCAGGTGGCCACGGCGATGAACCAGATGGCCGCCACGGCCCAGGAAGTGGCGCGCAGCGCCGCCGCCGCGGTGGGCAGCGCGCAGAGCGTGAACCAGGAGACGGTCAGCGGCCGCGACCTGGTGGAATCCCAGGTGGGCAGCATCCAGCGCCTGGCCGCGGAGATCGACCAGTCGGTGGAAGTGATCAACCAGCTGGCCGCCGACAGCGCCTCCATCAGTCGCGTGCTGGACGTGATCAAGGGCATCGCCGAGCAGACCAACCTGCTGGCGCTCAACGCCGCCATCGAGGCGGCCCGGGCCGGCGAGCAGGGCAGGGGCTTCGCGGTGGTGGCCGACGAGGTGCGCACCCTGGCCAAGCGCACCCAGCAGTCCACCGAGGAGATCGAGCAGATGATCTCGCGCCTGCAGAGTGGCGTGGGCGCCGCGGTGAAGGCCATGGGCAGCAGCCACCAGACCGCCGATGGCACCGTCAGCCAGTCGGCGCAGGTGCAGCAGGCGCTGGACAACATCCTCGGCGCGGTGGGCATGATCGTCGACCAGAACCAGCAGATCGCTGCCGCCGCCGAGCAGCAGACCACGGTGGCCCACGACATCGACCAGAACATCGTGCAGATCAACCAGGCCGGCGAGCGCACCGCCCTGGGCGCCAACGAGACCGAGCGCGCCAGCCGCGAGCTGTCCGAGCAGGTGGTGGAGCTGAAGCGGCTGATCGGCGCCTTCAGGGTCTAAAGGGTTTCACCAGCAGCCCGGCATCCGCGCGAGCGCAAGGATGCTTCCCCGTCTCGCGGGTGCCGGGTTGTCGGTGGAAGAGAGTGTTTGTCGTAGGAGCGAGCTTGCTCGCGAAGAGGTCTGGCGCTTGGTGTCCAGTCGAAGAGCGCCCTCTCCCTAACCCTCTCCCTGAAGGGAGAGGGGACCGTTGGGCAGAAACGGGTAGTACGGAGTCAGCCGGGAACACTGGAGTCTCCGGCTGATGCCATGCTTGCAGCTGGCACGGACAAGCCCCCTCTCCCTTCAGGGAGAGGGCTGGGGAGAGGGTTGCGGACCTCAACACAGCTCCGGGGCCGAACCTGCCGCCGCTCTAGTTACCCAAGCCCCAACCAAACACATCCATAGCATTCCGCGTACTAACCTCCGCCAACTCCTCCGCACTCACCCCCCGCAGCTCCGCCAGCGCCTCGCAGATCGCCGGCAGGTGCTCCGGGCTGTTGCGCTGGCCGGGGAACATCGCCGGGGCCATGTCCGGGGCGTCGGTCTCCAGCACTATCGACTCCAGCGGCAGTTCCGCCACCGTCTTGCGCAGGCGGTTGGCCTGGGGCCAGGTGGGCGCGCCGCCCAGGCCCAGGCGGAAGCCCAGCTTGATGTACTCGCGGGCTTCCTCGCGGCTGCCGGCGAAGGCGTGGACGATGCCGCGGCGCGGCGGGCGGAAGCGCTTGAGGGTGGCGATCGTCGCGGCGTGGGCGCGGCGCACGTGGAGCAGCACCGGCAGTTCGCAGTCGATGGCGATGCGCAGCTGTTCCTCGAACAGCGCCTGCTGTGCCTCGCGGTTCAGGTCCTCGAGGTAGTAGTCCAGGCCGATCTCGCCCACCGCGCACAGCTTCGGGTGGCCGGCCAGACGCTGCAGGTGCTCGCGCAGGTCGCGCAGGTGTTCGGGGCGGTGCTGCGCCAGGTAGATCGGGTGCAGCCCCAGGGCGGCGTAGAGCGTGTCGTTCTGCTCGGCCAGTTGCAGCACCCGCTCCCAGTTCTCGCGGAACACCCCCAGCAGCACCTGGCGCTCCACGCCGAGCCCGGCGCAGCGTTGCAGCAGGGCGGCGCGGTCGGCGTCGAAGTCCGGGAAGTCGATGTGGTTGTGGGTGTCGACCAGGCGCATGGCGGTCACCCGGCGCGCAGCTTGAGGGTGCGCGGGATGGGGTGCACGCCGGGCTGGTAGTGCTCGTGCTCCACGGCCTCCAGGGCCAGCTCCAGCGCGCGGGCGGCGATAAGCGCGTGCTGCTGGGAGATGGCGTTGACCTTCAGCGGCACGAAGTCGAGCAACTGGGTATCGCCGAAGGTGCCCAGGCGCAGGTTGCGCGGCCAGCCGCCGGGCAGCGCCTGGAACACGTCGAACACGCCTTCGAGCAGCACGTAGGAAGTGGTGATCAGCGCGTCCGGCAGGTAGCCCAGGCGCTGCAGCAGGCCTTCCATCAACTGGCGGCCGCACTCGCGGCTGAAGCTGGCGCCCTGTTCGATGAAGCGCTCGCCGCCAAAGCCTTTCAGGGCCTGTTCGAAGCCGGCGCTGCGTTCCTGGCTGATGATCAGTTCCGGGCGCGCGCCGAGCAGGGCGATGTGCCGCGGCGCGGGTTGCAGCAGGGTGGCGGTGAGGCGCTGGGCGGCGTCGCGGTCGTCGCTGACCACCGAGCAGAAGCGCTGTGGGTCCAGCTGGCGGTCGATGGCGATCACCGGCACGCCCTTGTCCAGCAATAGCTGGTGGCTGTCGTCGTCGGCCGCCAGGCAGCTGGCCACCACCAGGGCGTCGCAGCGCCGCGCGCGGAACAGGTTCAGGGCCTGGCGCTCGCTTTCCGGCTCGTCGTCGGAGCAGGCGATCAGCAACTGGTAGCCGCGGGCGCGGGCGCCCTGTTCCAGCAGCTTGGCGATGCGCGCGTAGCTGGGGTTCTCCAGGTCCGGGAGGATGAAGCCAAGGGTGCGCGTCTGCCCGCGGCGCAGGCTGGCGGCCTGCTGGTCGGGGTGGTAGCCGTGGGCCTCGATCACCGCGCGCACGCGCTCCACGGTGGCCGCGCTGATGCGCCGCTGCACGGCCTTGCCGTTGATGACGTAGCTGGCCGTGGTCACCGAGACCCCGGCCAGACGGGCGATATCACTGAGTTTCAACACATACCCCGGCACTGCTGACTGACAACTGGAGGCTTCCAAGGATCACGCATTATCGGGTAACGTGCCAGTCTCAATAGGTGAAACGATTCAGCAGAAGCTGTCCCCCTGCCTGCGGCCACTATGCTGGTCACCAGGGACAGCCTCGCTGTTCACCCCAACAAGCGGATAACCGCCCCGTTTCGGCAGCCCGGCCTTCCTCCCGGGCCAGCCGCTGAGGAGAACGATGTGCTCGAACTGACCGCGCAGCAGGTCCGCATGCAACAGCGGGCCGCGGACAAGCCGGCCGCCCTCGAACTGCTCTGCCAGGCCCTGGAGGCCGACGGCCTGGTCGAGCCGGGCTACCTCGCCGGGCTCAAGGCCCGCGAGGCCCAGGGCTCCACCTACCTCGGCCAGGGCATCGCCATCCCCCACGGTACCCCGCAGACCCGCGATCTTGTGCGCCGCACCGGCGTGCGCCTGCTGCACTTTCCCGAAGGCGTGGACTGGGGCGACGGGCAGCTCGTCTACCTGGCCATCGGCATCGCCGCGCGCTCGGACGAGCACCTGAACCTGCTGCAACTGCTGACCCGCGCCCTGGGCGAGGGCGACACCGGCGCGGTGCTGCGCGAGGCGCAGGATGCCGAGCAACTGCTGAAGGCCCTGAGCGGCGCCCCGCAAGCCCTGGCCCTGGACGCGCAACTGGTGGCGCTGGGGCAGGGCGCCGAAGACTTCGACGAACTGCTGCTGCTCGCCGCGCGCCGGCTCAAGGCCGCCGGCTGCGTGGAGGGCGGCTTCCTCGCCGCGTTGCAGCAGGGCGAGGCGCTGCCGCTGGGCGAGGGCCTGTGGTGGCTGGGCGGCGGCGAGAAGGTCAGCCGGCCCGGCCTGGCCTTCGTCACCCCGCAACGCGAGCTGCAGCACGCCGGCCAGCCCCTGCGCGGGCTGTTCTGCCTGGCCGAGCGCGGCGATGCGGCGCGCGCAGTGCTGGAACGTCTGTGCGACCTGCTGGTGGATGGCCGCGGCGCCGAACTGGCCCGTGCGACTTCGGTGCGCGCCGTGCTGGAGGCCCTGGGCGGCGAGCTGCCGGTGGACTGGCCGAGCCTGCGCGTGCCCCTGGCCAACCCCCATGGCCTGCATGCGCGGCCGTCGCAGGTGCTGATGCAGATGGCCCGCGACTTCGACGGCGAAATCCGTGTGCGCGTCGCCGACAGCGAGGCTGCGCCGGTATCCATCCGCAGCCTGAGCAAGCTGCTCAGCCTGGGCGCGCGGCGTGGCCAGGTGCTGGAGTTCTTCGCTGAACCTGCGATCGCCGAGGCGGCCCTGCCGGCCTTGCGCGAGGCGGTGGAGCAGGGCCTGGGCGAGGAAGTCCTGCCACTGGTGGACGCGCCCGTGGAACCCGAGGCGCCTGCCGAGCCGGAAGCGCCCTTGCCCGAACTGGTCCGGGGCGAGTGGCTGGACGCCATCGCCGCCGCCCCGGGCATCGCCAGCGGCCCGGCGCATCTGCAAGTGGAGCCGAAATTCCACTACCCCGCCCGCGGCGAATCCCCCGAGATCGAGGCGCAGCGCCTGGCCGAGGCCAAGGCCACCATCGCCACGGAGATCGAGGCCCTGGTGGCGCACAGCCGGAGCAAGGCGGTGCGCGACATCTTCGTCACCCACCAGGCCCTGCTCGACGACCCCGAGCTGAGCGCCGAAGTGGCCGTGCAACTGGCCGACGGCGCCAGCGCCGAAGCGGCCTGGCACGCGGTGATCGAACGGGCCGCCAGCCAGCAGGAGGCCCTCGGCGACGCCCTGCTCGCCGAGCGCGCGGCGGACCTGCGCGACCTCGGCCGCCGGGTGCTGGCGCGCCTGTGCGGGGTGAGCCTGGCCGCCGAGCCGGCGCAGCCGTACATCCTGGTGATGGACGAGGTCGGGCCTTCCGACGTGGCGCGCCTGGACCCCGAGCGCGTGGCCGGCATCCTCACCGTGCGCGGCGGCGCCACCTCGCATAGCGCCATCATCGCCCGCGCCCTGGGCATTCCCGCCCTGGTCGGCGCTGGCGAAGGGCTGCTGGCGCTGCCGCCGGGCACGCCGCTGCTGCTCGACGGCGAGCGCGGCCGCTTCGTGGTGGCGCCTGCGGACGAGGTGCTGGAACAGGCCCTGCGCCAGCGTGAGGAACACCAGCGCCGCCAGGCCCTGGCCGAGGCGCGCCGGCATGAACCGGCGCGCACCCGCGACGGCCATGCGGTGGAAGTCTGCGCCAACCTCGGCGACAGCGCCGGCGCCGCCCAGGCCGTGGAGCTGGGCGCCGAAGGCGTGGGCCTGCTACGCAGCGAGTTCGTCTTCCTCGACAGCCCGCGCGCGCCGGACCTGGCGGCCCAGGAAGCCGAGTACCGCCGTGTGCTCGACGCCCTCGGCGGCCGTCCGCTGGTGGTGCGCACCCTGGACGTGGGCGGCGACAAGCCGCTGCCGTACTGGCCGATCCCGGCCGAGGCCAACCCCTACCTGGGCGTGCGCGGCATCCGCCTGACGCTGCAGCGCCCGCAGATCTTCGAGACGCAACTGCGCGCCCTGCTGCAGGCCGCCGCCGGGCGGGCGCTGCGGATCATGTTCCCGATGGTCGGCCAGGTCGAGGAATGGCGCCGGGCGCGCGACCTGGCGCTGGCCCTGCGCGAGGAATACGACTGCGCCGACCTGCAGCTGGGCATCATGGTCGAGGTGCCCTCGGCGGCGCTGCTGGCGCCGGTGCTGGCGCGCGAGGTGGACTTCTTCAGCGTCGGCACCAACGACCTGACGCAGTACGCCCTGGCCATCGACCGCGGCCACCCGACGCTGTCCGCCCAGGCCGACGGCCTGCACCCGGCGGTGTTGCAACTGATCGACATGACCGTGCGCGCCGCCCATGCCCACGGCAAGTGGGTGGGCGTGTGCGGCGAGCTGGCCGCCGACGCCCAGGCGCTGCCGGTCCTGCTGGGGCTGGCGGTGGACGAGCTGAGCGTGTCCGCGCGCAGCATCCCGCTGGTGAAGCAGGGCGTGCGCGAACTGGACCTGGGCCAGGCCCGCGAACTGGCCGGCGCCGCCCTTGGCCTGGCCTCGGCGGCGGAGGTCCGTGCCCTGGTGGCGCGGGCCCTGGGGGAGGTGCGCTGATGGCCCGCATCCTCACCCTCACCCTGAACCCGGCGCTGGACCTCACCGTGCGCCTGTCGAGCCTGGAACTGGGCGCGGTGAACCGCAGCGAGGCAGTGCTGGCCCAGGCCGCCGGCAAGGGCCTGAACGTTGCCCAGGTGCTCGCCGACCTTGGCCATGAGCTGAGCGTGGGCGGCTTCCTCGGTGCCGACAACGCGGAGGCCTTCGAGGCGCTGTTCCGCCGCCGCGGCTTCCGCGACGCCTTCGTCCGGGTGCCGGGCGAGACGCGCAGCAACATCAAGCTGGCCGAACGCAGCGGGCGCATCACCGACCTCAACGGCCCCGGCCTGGAAGTGCATGCCGAGGCCCAGCGGCGCCTGCTGGACGGTTTGGACGAACTGGCCGCCGATCAGGACCTGGTGGTGGTGGCCGGCAGCCTGCCGCGCGGCGTGGACCCGCAGTGGCTGCATGAACTGCTGCTGCGCCTGAAGCGCCTGGGCCTGCGGGTGGCCCTGGACAGCAGCGGCGAAGCCCTGCGCCAGGGGCTGGCGGCCAGGCCCTGGCTGGTCAAGCCGAACGCCGAGGAACTGGCCGAGGCCTGCGGCCCGGCGGGCGAGGGCGGCGCCGATGCCCAGGCCCGCGCCCTGCGCGCTGGCGGCATCGAGCACCTGGTGCTCTCCGAGGGCGCCGAGGGCGTGCGCTGGTACGGCCCGGACGGGCTGTGGCAGGCGACGCCGCCGAAGGTCGAGGTGGCCAGCACCGTGGGCGCCGGCGACTCGCTGCTGGCGGCCATGGTCGACGGCCTGCTCGCCGGCCGGCCCGCCGCGCAGGTGCTGCGCCAGGCCACCGCGGTGGCCGCCCTGGCCGTGACCCAGTTCGACTTCGGCATCGCCGACCGCGAGCGCCTGGCCCGCCTGCAGGCGCAGGTGGCGGTGCGCGCGCTGGATTGATCCGCCCGCCCGCAGCGCCGGGCGGAGCCATGACAAGAGGTACGACGATGAACCTTGCCCTGATCACCGCCTGCCCCAACGGCCAGGTCACCAGCCTGCTCAGCGCGCGCTTGCTGCGCGCCGCCGCCGAACGCCTGGGCTGGTCGGTGTGCGTCGAGAGCAACGAGCCGCAGCGCCCCGAGCAGCGCCTGAGCGCCGAACAGATCGGCTCGGCCGACCTGGTGCTGGTGGTCAGCAGCCAGCCGCTGGACTTGTCCCGCTTCGCCGGCAAGCCGCTGTTCCAGGCGCGCCCGGCCGAGGCCCTGGCCGAGCCGGCGGCCTTTCTGCAACGCGCCGCCGCCGAGGCGCAGCCCTGGCAAGGCACGCAGGCCGAGGCCAAGGCGGTGCGGGTAGTGGCGGTGACCGCCTGCCCCACAGGCGTGGCGCACACCTTCATGGCCGCCGAAGCGCTGCAGCAGGCCGCCGAGCGCCTGGGCTGGCAACTGCGGGTGGAAACCCAGGGCTCGGTGGGCGCGCGCAACCCGCTGTCGGCCGAGGACATCGCCGCCGCCGACGTGGTGCTGCTGGCGGCCGACATCGAGGTGAACGCCGAGCGCTTCGCCGGCAAGCGCATCTTCCGCTGCGGCACCGGCGTGGCGCTGAAGCAGCCCGAGGCGACCTTGCGCAAGGCTCTGGAGGAAGGCGCCACGGAAAGCGCCGTCGCCGCCGTTGCGCAGAAGCCGGGCAAGGGCGAGGCGCGCGGGCTGTACAAGCACCTGCTGACCGGGGTGTCGTTCATGCTGCCGATGGTGGTGGCCGGCGGCTTGCTGATCGCGCTGTCCTTCGTGTTCGGCATCCAGGCCTTCAAGGAGCCGGGCACCCTGGCCGCGGCGCTGATGCAGATCGGCGGCGAAAGCGCCTTCAAGCTGATGGTGCCGATGCTCGCCGGCTACATCGCCTGGTCCATCGCCGACCGCCCGGGCCTGGCGCCGGGGATGATTGGCGGCCTGCTGGCCAGCAGCCTGGGCGCGGGCTTCCTCGGCGGCATAGTGGCGGGCCTGCTGGCCGGCTACTCGGCGCGCGCGGTGAGCCAGTGGCTGAAGCTGCCGCAGAGCCTGGAGGCGCTCAAGCCGATCCTGCTGATCCCGCTGCTGTGCAGCCTGTTCACCGGGCTGGTGATGATCTACGTGGTGGGCCAGCCGGTGGCCGGGCTGATGAGCGCGCTCACCGACTTCCTGGCCGGCATGGGCACGGCCAACGCCATCCTCCTCGGCCTGCTGCTGGGCGGCATGATGTGCGTCGACCTCGGCGGGCCGATCAACAAGGCCGCCTACGCCTTCTCCGTGGGCCTGCTGGCCTCGCAGAGCTACGCGCCGATGGCGGCGACCATGGCCGCCGGCATGGTGCCGCCGATTGGCATGGGCCTCGCTACCCTGCTGGCCCGGCGCAAGTTCGCCCGGAGCGAGCGCGAGGCCGGCAAGGCGGCGCTGGTGCTGGGCCTGTGCTTCATCTCCGAGGGCGCCATCCCCTTCGCCGCCAAGGACCCGCTGCGGGTGCTGCCGGCGAGCGTGGTGGGCGGCGCGCTGACCGGGGCGCTGTCGATGTACTTCGGCTGCAAGCTGCTGGCGCCCCATGGCGGGTTGTTCGTGTTGCTGATTCCCAATGCGATGAATCATGCGTTGGCGTATCTGCTGGCGATCGTCGTGGGGAGTGTGGTGACGGGGGTGATTTATGCGGTGCTCAAGCGGGATGAGGTGCAGGGGATGGTGGGGGTGCCGGGGCGGGCATAGGTTGGGTGTTCAATTGCGGACGGAGTCCGCTCCTACGGTGGTGCCGTCCTGCGTAGGGGCTGGATGGGGATTGATTTTCGTAGGAGCGAGCTTGCTCGCGAACGGTGTTTGCCGGCGGCGGCTGGTGTTCATCCCGAAGAGCGCCCTCTCCCTAACCCTCTCCCTGAAGGGAGAGGGGACTGTTGGGCAGGCGCTGGTGTTCCTGAGTCAGCCGGCTAGCACGGTGACTACCGGCTGAAACCAGGCCTTCTCTTGGCACGGACAAGCCCCCTCTCCCTTCAGGGAGAGGGCTGGGGAGAGGGAGCGGAGTCAATCCAACGCACCAGCGCCGCCGGGAAACACGGTTCGCGAGCAAGCTCGCTCGCCCCTCAGGCACTCCGCCGCAATGGCTGCTCCTGCGCCGGCACCGGCAGCCGGTGCGAATCCCCCCGGCCCATGGCGAAGTATTCGAAGCCATAGCGCGCCATCCGCTCCGGATCGTAGAGGTTGCGCCCGTCGAAGATCACCGGCGCCTTCAGGCGGCTGGCCAGCAGCTCGAAATCCGGGGCCTTGAACTGCTGCCACTCGGTGCAGATCACCAGGGCATCGGCGCCGCCCAGCGCCGCCTCGGGGGTGCCCATCAGTGTCAGGCGTTCGTCATGGCCATACAGGCGCTGGGCCTCGGGCATGGCTTCGGGATCGAAGGCGCGGACCTTGGCCCCGGCCGCCCACAGCGCCTCCATCAGGGCGCGGCTGGGGGCGTCGCGCATGTCGTCGGTGTTGGGCTTGAACGACAGGCCCCAGAGGGCGAAGGTGCGGCCCTTGAGGTTGCCGCCGAAGTAGGCGGCGATGCGCTCGAACAGCTTGTGCTTCTGGCGCTGGTTGACGGCTTCCACCGCGCGCAGCAGGTCGCTGGAGCAACTGGCGTCGTCCGCGCTGTGGATCAGCGCCTGGACGTCCTTGGGGAAGCAGGAGCCGCCGTAGCCGCAGCCGGGGTAGATGAAGTGGTAGCCGATGCGCGGGTCGGCGCCCATGCCCTGGCGCACCGCTTCGATGTCGGCGCCCAGGTGCTCGGCCAGCTCGGCGATCTGGTTGATGAAGCTGATCTTGGTGGCGAGCATGCAGTTGGCGGCGTACTTGGTCAGCTCCGCGCTGCGCAGGTTCATGCACAGGATGCGGTCGTGGTTGCGGTTGAACGGCTCGTAGATCTCGCGCATCACGTCCAGCACCTCGGGCCGCTCGCAGCCGATGACGATGCGGTCGGGGCGGCGGCAGTCGGCCAGGGCCGAGCCTTCCTTGAGGAATTCCGGGTTGGACACGATATCGAAGTCCAGGCTGCGGCCATGCTGGCTCAGCACCTTGTGGATGTGCGCCTTGACCAGGTCGCCGGTGCCCACCGGCACCGTGGATTTCTCGACGATCACCACCGGCGCCTTGCGGTGCAGGGCGATGCCCTCGGCCACCGCGAACACCGCGCCGAGGTCGGCCGAGCCGTCGGCGAGCGGCGGTGTGCCCACGGCGATGAACTGCACCAGGCCGTGGGCCGCGGCCACTTCCACCTCGCTGGTGAAGCGCAGGCGGCCGGCCTCCAGGTTCTCCTTCACCAGCTCGGCCAGGCCGGGTTCGTAGATGCTCACCTGGCCGCGCTGCAGCTTGGCGACCTTGGCCTGGTCGATGTCCATGCAGACCACGTCGTGGCCCACTTCGGCCATGACCGCGGCCTGCACCAGGCCGACGTAGCCGATCCCGAATACGCTGATTTTCATGGTTGTGTCCCTGGTGGTTACGGGTGATTCGAGCGCACCGCCGTGCTGCCGCCCTGGCTTGGGCCAGCATGCCGGTGCTTCGTTACGGTTCTTTTGCCGCGCGGCGCGTTGATGGTCAGCACGCCGGCGATCACCAGGGCCACGCCAAGGGTGCCGCGGGTGTTCAGCGGTTCGCCGAAGCCGGGCAGCGCGGCGGCGCCGAGGTAGACCAGGGCGTAGCTGATGCTCAGCAGCGAATAGGCGCGGCCCAGCGGCAGCTGGCGCAGGGCGCCCAGCCAGCACAGCAGCGACAGCGCGTAGGCCAGCACGGCGGCGGCGAGCACGCCCAGCAGCGGCAGGTGGTAGGTGCTCAGCGCTTGCAGCCACTGCGCCGGCTCGGGCAGGCGCACCATGGCCCAGCGCATCCCCAACTGGGCGCTACTGACCAGGGCCACGCTGCCCAGGGCCAGGGCGAAGCCGGTGACGCGGCTCATGCCTGCGCCCCCAGCAGCGCCACGCCGGCGCCGATCAGCAGGATGCCCAGCCAGTGGCGCGCATCGACGCTTTCGCCGAAGAGCAGGCGCGCGGCCAGGGTGACCAGCACGAAGTTCAGGCTCAGCATCGGGTAGGCCAGGCCCACCGGCAGGCGCTGCAACAGCAGCAGCCAGAGCAGCAGGGCGGCGCCCAGGCAGGCCACGGCCAGCAGCAGCCAGGGCGACAGCAGCTTGCCCAACAGGCTCAAGTCGCGTTCGCCCCAGCCGTCCACGGCGAGTTTCTGGGCCACCTGGCCGAGGCAGGTGAGCAGGCACACGGCGGCGAGCAGCACGGCGGTCATGGCGCGGCCTGCGGGATCAGCAGGAACACCAGGTGGTTTTCCCGGTAGCTGGTGACGTCCTTGGGCATCAGCGCCAGCTCGGCTTCGTCGCCGGGGCTGTTGACGCGCAGGATCACGCCCACCGGCCCCTTGCGGCGCGCATCGGCGAGCCAGGCGGGGAAGCCTTCCAGGCTCAGCGAGCGGCCCTGGGCGTCGGGGTAGCCGAGGCCGTACTTGAGCTCGCCCTCGGTGTTGAGCAGGAACACCTCGCTGCGCCCGGTGCGCCAGGCCAGCGCCGAGGCGCTGCCCAGGTCGTTGCTCAGCAGGGTGCGGGCGCCGGCCAGCTCCTCCAGGTGCTGGGCGATGAACTGGTCGGGCATCTTGCTGTTGACCATGCGCTCGGGCAGCGCCGCCGGCGCCGCAGCCACCAGCAGCCAGGCGGCCAGCGCCGGTGCGCCCCACAGCTGCTGCGGGCGCAGCCATTGCAGGGCGCCGCACAGGGCCCAGAGGGCGCAGACCAGGCCGATCAGCAGCAGGCTCGGCAGTTGCTGGTGGTACAGCGCCTTCTTCGCCTGCAGGAATGCCAGCGCGGCCAGGCCGAGCAGGCCCAGCAGCAGGTTCAGCGCGCCGTTCAGGCGCAGCGCCCGCAGGCGCCCGCTCTCCAGGGCGCTGGCCAGGGCATCGGCCATCAGCAGGGCCAGGGGCGCGAAGCAGGGCATGATGTAGGTCGGCAGCTTGCCCCTGGCCAGGCTGAAGAACAGGAAGGGCATGGCGAACCACAGCAGCAGGAACACCGCGTGGGGCGCGCGGCGCGCCTGCCAGCCGCGCTGGAAGGCGGCGGGGACCAGCAGCGTCCAGGGCGCCGCGCAGGCGAACAGCAGCGGCACGAAGAACCAGAACGGCCGCGCGTGCTGGGCGTCGCTGCCGGCGAAGCGCTGGATGTGCTCGTGCCAGAAGAAGAAATGCCAGAAGTCCGGCTCGTGCAGGTGCACCGCCAGCACCCAGGGCAGGCTGGCCAGCAGCGCCACCAGCACCGCCAGCGGGCCGAGCAGGAAGAGTTCGCGCAGGCGCCGGCGCCACAGCGCGTAGGGCAGCGCCACCAGCACCGGCAGCAGGCCGGCGAGGAAGCCCTTGGTCATGAAGCCCATGGCGCAGGCTGCGCCCAACGCCACCCAGGCGCCGAGGCGGGCACGGGGCGAGGTGGCCTCGAAGGCGAACCACAGGGCGAACAGGCTCAGGTTCACCCACAGGGTGAATTGCGGGTCGAGGTTGGCGTAGCCGGCCTGCCCGGCGATCAACGCGAAGCTGCCGTAGAGCAGCGCGGCCGTCCACGCCCGGCCCGGCTGCGGCCACAGCCGCCGGCCCAGCAGCCAGACCAGCAGGGTGCTGCAGGCGCTGACCAGCACCGAGGCGAAGCGCACGCCGAACAGGTTCTCGCCGAACGCCACCTGGCCGAGAGCGACCAGCCAGTAGCCGGCGATGGGCTTCTCGAAGTAGCGCAGGCCGAGGAAGTGCGGCGTCACCCAGTCGCCGCGCTGCAGCATTTCCTGGGCGACCTGCGCGTAGCGCGTCTCGTCGGGTATCCACAGGCCGTGCAGGCCCAGCGGCACGAGGAAGAACAGGACCAGCACGGCCCCGGCCAGCAGGGAATAGCGCCGGTTCATCGCTGCACGCCCAGCCAGCCTTCGCGGCCCGCCAGGCTGCCGCGGCGCAGCTCGCCCAGCGGCAGCGTCGCCGGGTCGGCCGGCAGCAACTGGCCGAGGGGGCGGAAGCGGATGCCGCCCTCGCGGGCATGGCCCAGCAGCGCGCGGAAGACGTCGGCCATGACGATGCCTTCCACCTCGGCGTGCACGGTGTAGACGTTCAGCGCCCGCGGGCGGAAGCGGGCCATGATGAAGTCGTTGAAGGCGCTGGCGGAGACCTCCGGGCCCACCACCTCGTCGAAGGTCGGCAGGTCCACCGGCACCTGCGGGGTGCCCGGGCGGCCGTCGGCCAGGCGCGGGCGGAACGGCGAGGCGCCGCGGCAGTCGCTGTTGTAGCGGAAGCCGAAGGCCTCCTTGGCCTGCACGGTGCGCTCGTCGGCGCGCCAGCCGGCCACCGCCGAGCAGTCCACGCGCTGGCCGAGGATGTCGCTGAGGCTGTCCACGCCCAGGGCGATCTGCCGGTGCAGCTGCTCGGCGCTCCAGTGGCCGGCGTTGGCCTGCCAGCCGTGGTGGTCCCAGGCGTGCAGGCCGACCTCGTGGCCGGCGGCCAGGGTGCGCCGCATCAGCGGGCCGAGGTCGCGGCCGATGGGCCGGCCGGGCCAGGCGGTGCCGGCCAGGAGGATGTCCCAGCCGTACAGGCTGGCGGCTTTGGAGCGCAGCATCTTCCACAGGAAGCGCGGCCGCGCCAGGCGCCACAGGTGGCGGCCCATGTTGTCCGGGCCGACGCTGAAGAAGAAGGTCGCCTTCACCCCCGCCTCGTCGAGCAGCTCCAGCAGCCGCGGCACGCCGTCACGGGTGCCGCGGTAGGTGTCGACGTCGATGCGCAACCCGGCCTGCATCAGCTGGCGATCCTCAGCTTGCCGGCCTGCTGCTGCTCGGCGATGGCCTCGCGCAGGAAGAAGTCGAGGGTCTTGGCGATGGTCTCGCGCATGTGCACCTTCGGCTCCCAGTCCAGCAGGCGGCGGGCGTTGTCGATGCTCGGCTTGCGGTGCGCCACGTCCTGGTAGCCGTCGCCGTAGAAGCTGCGGCTCTCCACCTCGCGGAAGCCGGCGAAGGGCGGGAAGTGCGCACGCAGCGGGTGGGCCTCGAACTGGCGCAGCAGTTCCTCGCCCAGCTCGCGGATGCTCGCCTCGTTGTCCGGGTTGCCGATGTTGACGATCTGCCCGTCGCAGCGCCCGCCGTCGTTGTCGACGATGCGCGCCAGGGCCTCGATGCCGTCGTCCACGTCGGTGAAGCAGCGCTTCTGCGCGCCGCCGTCGACCAGGCGGATCGGCGTGCCTTCCACCAGGTGCAGGATCAGTTGGGTGATCGCCCGCGAACTACCGATGCGCGCCGAGTCCAGGCGGTCCAGGCGCGGGCCCATCCAGTTGAACGGGCGGAACAGGGTGAAGCGCAGGCCCTTCTGGCCGTAGGCCCAGATCACCCGGTCGAGCAGCTGCTTGGACACCGAGTAGATCCAGCGCTGCTTGTTGATCGGGCCCACCACCAGGTTGGAACTGTCCTCGTCGAAGCTGGCGTCGCTGCACATGCCGTACACCTCGGAGGTGGACGGGAAGATCACCCGCTTGCCGTACTTCACGCAGTAGCGCACCAGCTTGAGGTTTTCCTCGAAGTCCAGCTCGAACACGCGCAGCGGGTTGCGGGTGTACTCGATGGGGGTGGCGATGGCCACCAGCGGCAGCACCACATCGCACTTCTTGATGTGGTACTCGATCCACTCGGTGTGGATGCTGATGTCGCCCTCGACGAAGTGGAAGTCCGGGTTGCTCTTCAGCCGTTCGATGGCGTCGGAGCCGATGTCCAGGCCGTACACCTCGTAGTGGCCGTCGCGCAGCAGGCGCTCGGAGAGGTGGTTGCCGATGAAGCCGTTGACGCCGAGGATCAGCACCCGCGTCTTGCGCCGGGGCTTGCCCACCGCGTGCAGCCGCGAGCCGATCACCAGGCCCATCTCGCGGGCCAGTTGCGCGCCGGCGAGGAACAGCCCGGCGTCGCCCTGCTGGCCGGCGACTATCTCCAGGCTGTCTTCGCCGCAGGCGATGCGCAGCGGCTCCACACTGAGCACGGCGCCGGCCGGGCGGCCCTGGTTGCCGGGCACCACCTTCGACTGCCAGACGATCAGCTTGCGCTCGCCCACCGGGGCGAAGGCGCCGGGGTAGGGCTGCGTCACCGCGCGCACCAGGTTGTGCAGTTCGCTGGCCGGGCGGCGCCAGTCGAGCAGGCCGTCGGCGGGGGTGCGGCGGCCGAAGTAGCTGGCCTGGCTTTCGTCCTGCTCGCGCTCGACGAAGTCGCCTTCGAGCATCGCCGGCAGCAGCCGGCCGAGCAGTTCGCCGGCGGCCTCGCGCAGCTTGCCGTGCAGGCTCAGGGCGGTGTCCTCGGCGTCGATGGCCACGCGCTGCTGGGCGATGATGGCGCCGGCGTCGGCGCGCTTGACCATGCGGTGGAGGGTCACGCCGGTTTCGCTTTCGCCGTTGACCAGCACCCAGTTGGCCGGGGCGCGGCCGCGGTAGCGCGGCAGCAGCGAGCCGTGCAGGTTGAAGGCGCCGCGGCGGGCGCAGGCCAGCAGCTCCTCGCCGAGCAGGTGGCGGTAGTAGAACGAGAAGATGAACTGCGGCTGCAGCTCGCGGATGCGCGCGATCCACAGCGGGTGGTTGACGTCCTCCGGGGCGTGCACCGGGATGCCGCGCTGCGCGCACAGCTGCGCCACCGAGCCGAAGAAGCGGTTTTCCCGCGCGTCGTCGGCGTGGGTGAACACCGCGTCGATCTGGTAGCCGGCGGCCAGCAGGGCTTCGATGCCGGCGCAGCCGATGTCGTGGTAGGCGAATACGAGGGTCTTGGCGCTCATTGGGCTAGGGACTCGACGGCAGGGGTAGGGGAGATCGACGCGGTGCTGGCGGTGGGCAGGGCCGCGCCGCGCGCCACGCGCTCGATGAAGAAGCGCGGGCGGGCGCGCACGTCGTTGTACATGCGGCCCAGGTACTCGCCGAGCAGACCCATGCCGACCAGCTGCACGCCGCTGAACAGGAAGAGGATGGCGAACAGCACGAACAGGCCGTCGCCGGCCCAGGCCGCGCCGAAAAGCAGGCGCAGCGCCAGCAGCAGGACGCCGAAGGCGGTGCCGGCCAGGGCCATGCCGGCGCCGACCAGGCTGAGCAGGCGCAGCGGGCTGGTGGTCATGCAGGTGACCAGGTCGAACATCAGGTTGACCAGGCGCAGGAAGCCGTACTTCGACTCGCCGTGCTCGCGCTCGGCATGGCCGACCACTATCTCGCTGGTGTGGCGGGCGAAGCTGTTGGCCAGGATGGGGATGAAGGTGCTGCGCTCGCGGCAGGCCAGCATCGCCTTGACGATGCCGCGGCGGTAGGCGCGCAACATGCAGCCGTAGTCGCTCATGGCCACGCCGGTGGAGCGCTGCACGGCCAGGTTGATCAGCCTCGACGGCCAGCGGCGCAGGGCCGAGTCCTGGCGGTTGCCGCGCACCGTGCCGACCACGTCGTAGCCCCTGGCGGCCTGCTCGACCAGCCGCGGGATTTCCTCCGGCGGGTTCTGCAGGTCGGCGTCGAGGGTGATCACCAGGTCGCCGCGGCACTGCTCGAAGCCGGCCATGATCGCCGCGTGCTGGCCGTAGTTGCGGTTGAGGATGACCGCCAGCACGTGGCTGTCGGGCGCCTCGGCGGCTTCCTGGAGCAGCTCGGCGGAGCCGTCGCGGCTGCCGTCGTCGACCAGCACGATTTCGTAGGCGCGGCCGAGCTGGCGGCAGGCGGCGTCGGTGCGGCGCAGCAGTTCGGGCAGGCTGTCCTGCTCGTTGTACACCGGGATGACCACGGAGACGCAGTCGATGGCATAGGGTTTCACGGGTTCACCGAAGAAGGGTTTCGCAGGCCCCGACCACGCGCTCCAGGTCGGCGTCGGTCATGTCGGGGAACAGCGGGATGGAACACAGGCGCGCCGAGTTCCATTCGGTGGCGGGCAGGCTGGCGCCGGGAAAGCGCTGGCGGTACCAGGTGTGCAGGTGGGTGCCGATGAAGTGGATGCCGCTGCCGATACCGCGCTGCTGCAGGGCCTGCATGAAGGCGTCGCGATGCATGCCGCAGGCCTGCTCGTCGATGCGCAGGATGAACAGGTGCCAGGCGTGTTGCTGCGGGTAGCCGGGCACGCTCAGCGGCTGCACCGGCAGGTGCGCCAGGCGCTCCAGGTACTGCGCGGCGAGTTCGGCGCGGCGGGCGTTGAGGGCGTCCAGGCGCTCCAGCTGTACCAGCGCGATGGCTGCATTGATGTCGGTGAGGTTGTACTTGAAGCCCGGCTCGATCACCTGCGCCTGGGGCTTGCGGCCGTGGCTCAGGCGGTCGTAGGCGTCCACCCCCAGGCCGTGGAACTTCAGGGTGCGCACGCGGTTGGCCAGGGCTTCGTCGTCGCTGACGAACATCCCGCCCTCGGCGCAGGTCATGTTCTTGATCGCATGGAAGGAGAAGATCGCCGTGCCGCGTGAACCGACGTGGCGGCCACGGTAGCGGGTGCCGGCGGCGTGGGCGGCGTCCTCGATCACCGCGATGCCGTGTTTTTCGGCCAGCGCGTAGAGCGGGTCGAGGTTGAAGGCGGCGCCGGCATAGTGCACCGGGATGATCGCTTTCGTGCGCGGGGTGATGGCCGCCTCGATGCGCGCGGCGTCGGTCATCAGGGTGTCGCGGTCGACGTCGACGAACACCGGCGTGGCGCCCAGCAGGCAGATCATGTTAGCGGTGGACACCCAGGTCTGCGACGGGGTGATCACCTCGTCGCCCGGGCCGATGCCCAGCGCCAGCAGGGCGATGTGCATGGCGCCGGTGGCCGAGGCCACGGCCACGGCGTGCTTGCAGCCGACGTAGTCGGCGAAGCGCTGCTCCAGCAGCTGGTTCTTCGGGCCGGTGGTGATCCAGCCGGAGCCGAGCACCTGGCTGACGGCCTGGATTTCCTCGGCGCCGATGCTGGGCCGGGAGAAGGGGAGGAACGCGTTGTCCATGCGGGTCACGGGACTGTGGCCATTGAATGCATCCATGCTCGCCGAGCATTCGTTAAGAACCCGTTATGAGCATGTTCGGAAAATGTCGCGGCCCTGCCTGCACCCTGGCGGGGCAGGGCAGACGGGAGAGTGCGGGCCGCTTCGTGCCCTTCGCCAGGCTTGCCGGTGCCTGCCGCGCCGGGCGCCGAAAATGGGCCCGCAGGCCGCGGCCGCTCTATTCCGGGGCAAATTGAACGAGCGCTCGATTTGGCCGGAAAACACTGTTGAACACTCGTTCATTCGTGGTTATGGTGATGCCACGCCCCGCCGCCGAACGCCGTTCCCGCCGCGGGTTCTCCGTCATTCGGGTGAGGTCCGTGCATGCGTTATTCGTCGCTTGTGGACAGGATGGTCGGGCCAGGCGCAGCCGCCTGGGATATCCACTACGCCGCCGTGGCGGCGCAACGCGCTGGGGAGGACGCGATCGTCCTCAGCGTCGGCGATCCGGACTTCGCCACCCCGGCCTTCATCACCGACGCCGCGGTGGTCTCGCTGCAGGCCGGCGACACCCATTACAGCGACGTGGCCGGGCGCCCGGAACTGCGCCAGGCCATCGCCGACCTGTACCGGCGGCGCTTCGACCTGCAGGTGGGCGCGGACAACGTCATCGTCCTCGCCGGCGCGCAGAACGCCCTGTTCGCCGCCGCCCTGTGCCTGCTGGAGGCCGGCGACGAAGTCATCGTCTTCGACCCGGTCTACGTCACCTACGAGGCCACCCTGAAGGCCACCGGCGCCAAGCTGGTGGCGGTGCCCACTCCCGCCGACAACGGCTTCCGCCTCGACGCGGCGGCCCTGGAAGCGGCCATCACCCCGCGCACCAAGGCGATCTTCTTCGCCAACCCGAACAACCCCACCGGCGTGGTCATGCGCCCCGACGAGCTGCGTGCCATCGCCGCCGTCGCCGAGCGCCACGACCTCTGGGTGGTGGTGGACGAGGTGTACGAGGCGCTGACCTTCGAGCAGCCGCACCAGAGCTTCGCCGCGCTGCCGGGCATGGCCGCGCGCACCCTGAGCCTGGGCAGCCTGTCCAAGTCCCACGCCATGACCGGCTGGCGCGCCGGCTGGATCGTCGCCGAGCCGAAGCTGGTCGGGCACATCGAGAACCTGGCGCTGAACATGCTCTACGGCCTGCCCGGCTTCGTGCAGGAGGCCGCGCTGGCGGCGGTGCGCCGTCACGACGAGGTGGCCGCCGGGATGCGCGAGGTCTACCGCCGGCGCCGCGACCTGGTGCTGCGGCAGCTGGCGCGCAGCCCGCGGCTGAAGGTGCTGAGCCCCGAGGCCGGGATGTTCGTGATGGTCGACGTGCGCGGCACGGGCCTGAGTTCCCTGGACTTCGCCTGGCAGCTGTTCCGCGCCCGCGGCGTGTCGGTGCTCGACGCCGCCGCCTTCGGGCCCCAGGCCGACGGCTTCGTGCGGCTGTCCTTCACCCTGGCCGACGAGACCCTGGCCGAGGCTTGCGAGCGCATCCTCGGCTTCGTCGAGGGCTTGCCCGCGGCCTCCCCTGTAGGAGCGGGCCCTGCCCGCGAATCGCGCGCAGGGCGCGCTCCTACACAGAGCGTGCTCGCCAGCAAACCCGTGATCGAAGTCCGCGACCTGCACAAGCGCTTCGGCCAGTTCGAGGTGCTCAAGGGCGTCTCGCTGTCGGCCCGCGAGGGCGGCGTGGTGTCGCTGATCGGCGCCAGCGGCTCGGGCAAGAGCACCCTGCTGCGCTGCATCAACATGCTGGAGGTGCCCAACGCCGGCAGCGTCAGCGTCGACGGCGAGATCATCCGCCTCGACCAGGACCGCCACGGCGAGCCGCGGGTGGCCGACCAGAAGCAACTGACGCGCATCCGCTCGCGGCTGGGCATGGTGTTCCAGAACTTCAACCTGTGGCCGCACCGCACCGTGCTGGAGAACCTGATGGAGGCGCCGACCTTCGTCCTCCACGAGAGCCGCGCCGAGGCCCGCGAGCGCGCCGAGGCGCTGTTGGCGCGGGTGGGCCTGGCGGAGAAGCGCAACGAATACCCGGCCTTCCTCTCCGGCGGCCAGCAGCAGCGCGTGGCCATCGCCCGCGCCCTGGCGGTGCGGCCGAAGGTGATGCTGTTCGACGAGCCGACCTCGGCGCTGGACCCGGAGCTGGTCGGCGAGGTGCTGCGGGTGATCCGCTCGCTGGCCGAGGAGGGTCGCACCATGATCCTGGTGACCCACGAAATGGCCTTCGCCCGCGACGTCTCCAGCCACGTGGCATTCCTCCACCAGGGGCTGATCGAGGAGGAGGGCACCCCCGAGGAGGTCTTCGCGCGGCCGCGCAGCGAGCGCTGCCGGCAGTTCGTCAACGCCCACCAGAATCGTTGAACCGGCCGCCCCGCGCGGCCACCCGGGCAAGCTTCTAGCACGACAAACCACAAGAAAGCGGAAGGGGCATCATGAATAGACAGGGTCTTTGCGGTTGGTTGGTGGGTGCGGCATTGCTGGCGGCGGGCATGGCCAGCGCGCAGGCGGAGACATTGCGCTTCGCCCTGGCGGCGGAGCCCTACCCGCCGTTCTCGGTGAAGCAGCCGGACGGCCAGTGGACCGGCTTCGAGCCGGACCTGATCCACAAGGTCTGCGCCGAGATGAAGGCGCAGTGCGAGATCGACGAGGTGGCCTGGGACGGCATCATCCCGGCGTTGATGGCGAAGAAGATCGACGTCATCTTCAACTCCATGTCCATCACCGACGAGCGCGAGAAGCAGATCGCCTTCAGCGTGCCCTACTACGACACCCCGGTGGCGGTGGCCGCGCCGGCCGCCAGCGACATCGCCATCAGCCCCGAGGGGCTGAAGGGCAAGGTGATCGGCGTGCAGATCTCCACCGTCAGCTCCAACTACCTGAAGAAGTACTACGAGAAGATCGCCGACGTGCGCTACTACGACACCCAGGACTCGGTGAACGCCGACCTGGTGGCCGGGCGCATCGACCTGATGATGGCCGACGGCATCGCCGTGAAGTCCTTCCTCGACTCCCCCGACGCCAAGGCCGCGGGCATCGTCAGCAAGGGCGAGGTGCCCCACGACCCGCTGTTCGGCCGCGGCGTGGGCGCCGGCCTGCGCAAGGACGACACCGCGCTGAAGGCCAGGCTCGACGAGGCCATCGGCAAGCTGCTGGCCAGCGACGACTACAAGGCGCTGTCGGACAAGTACTTCGGCCTCAGCGTCGCGCCCAAGCAGCAGTGATGAGCCGGCGCCGCCCCTGCCCGGGCGGCGCCGTCGTTCGAGGAATTCACCATGCAATCCTATCTCGACCTCGTCGGCTTCGGCGCCCAGGGCTGGGGGCCGGCGCTGCTGCGCGGGCTGCTGGTCACCCTGCAGATTTCCTTCGGCGCCTTCCTGGTCGGCATGCTGATCGGCCTGGGCGCCGCCAGCGCCAAGCTCAACGGCCCGCGCCCGCTGGCCGCCGCCGCGCGCGGCTACACCACGCTGTGCCGGGCGGTGCCGGAGCTGCTGCTGATCCTGCTGCTGTACTACGTCGGCTCCATGGGCCTGAACCAGCTGTTCGCCTGGCTCGGCTACGGCGACGTGAAGCTCAACGGCACCATGGTCGCCATCGCCGTGCTCGGCCTGGTGCAGGGCGCCTACGCCTCGGAAATCTTCCGCGGCGCCATCCAGGCCATCCCCTACGGCCAGATCGAGGCGGCGCGGGCCTACGGCATGCACGGCTTCGGCCTGTTCCGCCGCGTCACCCTGCCGATCATGGCGCCCAACGCCCTGGCCGGGATGGCCAACCTGTGGGTCAACCTGATCAAGGACAGCGCGCTGATCAGCGTGGTGGGCACCAACGAGCTGCTCTACACCGCCAAGCAGGCGGCCGGCTCGACGCGACACTACCTGACCTTCTACCTCACCGCGGCGGCGCTGTACTACCTGCTCACGGTGCTCTCCAACCTGTTCTCCGGCTGGCTCGAGCGGCGTTTCCGCCGCTGGATACCGGCGGTATGAGGCGCGCGCGATGAGCGATCACTGGATATTCAGCTACGCCAGCCTGCTGCTGCGCGGCCTGGGCACCACCCTGTCGCTGCTGCTGGTCAGCGCCGTGCTCGGCTTCGCCCTGGCGCTGCTGGTGGCGCTGGCGCGGATGTCGCGCAACCTGTTCGTGGCCAAGGCCAGCCTGGCCTTCACCAGCGTCATCCGCGGCACGCCGCTGCTGGTGCAGATCTACACCTGCTACTACGGCCTGGGCAGCCTGTTCGCCACCTACCCGCCGATCCGCAGCAGCTTCCTCTGGCCGTACCTGCGCGACGGCTACTGGTACATAGTGCTGGCGCTGGTGCTGTCGGTGGGGGCCTATGTCGGCGAGGTGGTGCGCGGCGGCCTCAAGGCCGTGCCGCGCGGCGAGCTGGAAGCCGCCGCGGCCTTCGGCATGCACCGCCGCCTGGTGCTCTACCGGGTGTGGCTGCCGCGGGCGATCCGCCTGCTGCTGCCGACCCTGGCCGGGGAAACGGTGCTGCTGCTCAAGTCCACCGCGCTGGCCTCGACCATCGCCGTGGTCGACCTGCTGGGCGCGGCCAACGTGGTGCGCGCGCAGACCTTCCAGGTGTACCAGCCGCTGCTGCTGGTGGCGGCCATCTACGTGTGCCTGACGTTCATCATCGAGGGCTGTTTCAACCTGCTGGAGCGCGCCACGCCGGTCCGCCGCGAGTCCGTCGCGCCGCGTTCGCGCGCCGGCTGGGTGTTCTGGCGGCGCAAGGCGAAGGTCTAGGCGTAGGCGCCGCGGCGCAGGCCCTCGACCCAGTGGCGGCTGAGCTGCAGGCCGTCCTCGGCGCTGAAGGTGGTGGGGTTCAGGCACCACTCCAGCCACAGGCCGTCGAGCATGGCCGACAGGCCGATGGAGGCCAGGCGCGGGTTGGCGATGGCGAAGCCTTCGCTGCGGGCGAGGTCGGTGATCAGGCCTTCGAGCAATTGCAGGTAGGCGCGGTAGCCGCGCTCGTGGGCGTCGTTGACCGGCGTGGAATGGCGGATGAGGCTCCAGAACACCACCCAGGGGCTGAGCAGGTCGGGGTCGAGCACGCCCGGGGAGAAGGAGCCGACCAGGAAGGCGTCCAGGCGCGCGGCGGGGTCCAGGCCGGCGGCGGCGACGCTCTCGCGCAGCGACTGGGTGACGCCGGCGGCGAGGCTCTCGTAGGCCTGGGCGACCAGCGCCTCGATGCTGCCGAAGTGGTGGTTGACCAGGCCCACGGCCACCCCCGCCTCCTTGGCGATGCGCCGCACCGAGATACCGGCGTGGCCATCGGCGACCAGGCACTTGAGGCAGGCGCGCACCAGGTCCTCGCGGCGTTCCTCGGGCGTGGCGCGGCGGGCTTTCTGGCGGGGGCTGTCCACGCGGGGGAGTTCCTTGTGCGGGGCGCCGGGGCGCGGTGGGTGGAATCGATACTAGGGGGCGCCGGGCAAGTTTGCCATGCCCCGCGACGAGGGAGGAGGCAAGCATGATCGAAGACGTATCGCTGCGGCTGAGCGGGGATTCCGGCGCGCCATTGACGGTGCCGGCCTGGCGCATCGACGCCGGCCGGCCGGGGCCGCGGGTGCACCTGCAGGCCGGGGTCCACGCCGACGAAATCGCCGGCATGCTGGTGCTGCACCAACTGCTGCCGAGGCTGCGCCAGGCGGCGGAGCAGGGGAGGCTCAACGGCAGCGTGACGCTGGTGCCCCAGGCCAACCCCTTCGGCATCGGCCAGTTCCGCCAGGGGCGCATCCTCGGCCGCCATCACGAAGCGACGGCGCGCAACTTCAACCGCGGCTTCCCGGCCTCGGCGAAAGCCACGGGCACAGTGGACAACCTCAGCGACTGGCAGCGCCAACTGGCCGCGCTGGCGGCGCCGGCGGACATCGTGTTGGACCTGCATACCGACGACGAGGCGCTGCAGTACCTCTACGTCCACGAACGCCTGTGGCCGGCGGCGCAGGACCTGGCCGCGGCGTTGCGCGCCGAGCTGGCGATCATCTGGGAAGGCGACAGCGACGGCGCCTTCGAGGAAGTGGTGATCGCACCCTGGCTGGCCGAGGATCGCTTCGACGGGCGCCTGGTGGCCACGGTGGAACTGCGCGGCCAGGGCGACGTCAGCGACGCGCTGGCGCAGCAGGATGCCGACGGCCTGTGGGCCTTCCTCTGCGGGCGCGGGGTGATCGAGGAAGCGGTGCAACTACCGGCCTGGCAAGGCGTGGCGGTGCCCATGGGGTTCATGGAAACGGTGTTCGCGCCGGTGGCCGGGGTGCTGGTGTTCGAGCGCGAGTTGGGTGAGGTGGTGCAGGCCGGCGAGCGCTTCGCCCGCATCGTCGCGCGGCCGGGGGATGCCGGGAGCGAGGTGGTGCTGCGGGCGCCGCAGACTGGGCTGTTCGTTACCCGCTATCGCGACCGGCTGATCCCGCGCGGGGCGATTGCGGCGAAGTTCACCGGCTCGGCGCCATCGTCCACCTGGAGCTCCGGTGCGTTGGATCCGTGATGAGATGTCAGGTGGGAAGAGTTGTGCGGGGGTTGGTTCCGTCCCCTCTCCCCAACCCTCTCCCTGAAGGGAGAGGGGGCTGTCCTGAGCGAGTGGGAAGTCAGGCGTCATCCTGCACCCTCGTTCGAATTCGCTTCTACGAAGCCAGCGCAAAAGCAGATGGTGCAGGATGAAACCGGACTATCTGCTTGCACGTACGGCCCCCTCTCCCTTCAGGGAGAGGGCTGGGGAGAGGGTGCGGAGTTCATTCGGAATACCGGCCCACCCGGGAGGCCTCCGCCACCAACAAAAACGCCCGCACAACGGCGGGCGTTTTCACGAAGGCACCTGACTCAGTGATGCTCGCGCGTCGCGCGGAAGGTGATGTCCGGCCAGCGCTCTTCCATCAGGCTCAGGTTCACCCGGGTGGGGGCCAGGTAGGTGAGGTGGCCGCCGCCGTCCACGGAGAGGTTCTCGAAGGCCTTGTCCTTGAACTCCTTGAGCTTCTTCTCGTCCTTGCACTCGATCCAGCGCGCCGACCAGACGTTGATCTGCTCGTAGGCGCACTCGACCTTGTATTCCTCCTTCAGGCGGCTGGCGACCACGTCGAACTGCAGCACGCCCACGGCGCCGAGGATGATGTCGTTGTTGCGCTCGGGGAAGAACACCTGGGTGGCGCCTTCCTCGGCCAGTTCCTGCAGGCCCTGGCGCAGCTGCTTGGACTTCAGCGGGTCCTTCAGGCGCACGCGGCGGAACAGTTCCGGGGCGAAGTGCGGGATGCCGGTGAAGCCCAGGTTCTCGCCCTCGGTGAAGGTGTCGCCGATCTGGATGGTGCCGTGGTTGTGCAGGCCGATGATGTCGCCGGCGTAGGCCTCTTCCAGCTGCTCGCGCTCGCTGGAGAAGAAGGTCAGGGCGTCGGCGATCTTCACGTCCTTGCCCAGGCGCACGTGGCGCATCTTCATGCCCTTCTCGTACTTGCCCGAGCAGATGCGCATGAAGGCGATGCGGTCGCGGTGTTTCGGGTCCATGTTCGCCTGGATCTTGAACACGAAGCCTGTGAACTTCTCCTCGGTGGGCTCGACGATGCGCTCGTGGGCGGCGCGCGCCAGCGGCTGCGGGGCCCAGTCGACGATGCAGTCGAGCACCTGGTCGACGCCGAAGTTGCCCAGCGCGGTACCGAAGAACACCGGGGTCATCTCGCCCTTGAGGAAGGCGTCCTTGTCGAACGCGTGGCAGGCGCCCTGCACCAGTTCCAGCTCTTCGAGGAAGTTGTCGTAGAGATCGCCCAGGTGCGCGCGGGCCTCGTCGGAGTCGAGCTTGTCGATGACCTGGGTCTCGATGCGCTCGTGGCCGTGGCCGGGCACGTAGACGATGATCTTGTCCTCGGCCAGGTGGTACACGCCCTTGAAGTCCCGGTAGCAGCCGATCGGCCAGGTGATGGGCGCGGCCTTGATCTTCAGCACCGCCTCGATCTCGTCGAGCAGCTCGATGGGGTCGCGGATGTCGCGGTCCAGTTTGTTGATGAAGCTGACGATGGGCGTGTCGCGCAGGCGGCAGACTTCCATCAGGGCGATGGTCCGCGGCTCTACCCCTTTACCGCCGTCGAGCACCATCAGCGCCGAGTCCACCGCGGTCAGGGTGCGGTAGGTGTCTTCGGAGAAGTCTTCGTGGCCGGGGGTGTCGAGCAGGTTGACCATGTGCTCGCGGTAGGGGAACTGCATCACCGAGGTGGTGATGGAGATGCCGCGCTGCTTCTCCATTTCCATCCAGTCGGAGGTCGCGTGGCGGTCGGACTTGCGCGACTTCACGGTGCCGGCGACGGCGATGGCCTTGCCCATCAGCAGCAGCTTCTCGGTGATGGTGGTCTTACCGGCGTCGGGGTGGGAGATGATCGCGAAGGTGCGTCTGGCCTTCACTTCATTGACAATTTTGCTGTCGGACATCGTTCTGGATCTCGATTGTGTACGCTGCTGTGTACACAGCTGAAGAGGCGCCCCTGGCCGTTTGTTCGGGCCAGCGCAGGAAACCGTGCATTGTAACAAAAGGTGGTCGGGATTGCCCGAGGGCGCAGCCGGGCGGGGGCTCGCCGGTTGCGAATGCCGCGATGGGCGAGGCGCTTGTCTATTCGTGCTCGGCGTGGAGGTCGCGGAAACCTTCGAGCTTGACCGGAGGGCGCCCCGGCAGGCGGGCGACCAGCTCCAGCGTGCCACCCATGGCTTCGACATATTCACGCAGGGTCGAGATCAGCATGTCGGTGCGCTTCTCGACCTTGGAGACGTTCCCCTGCTTGATGGCGAGGAGGTCGGCCATGGCTTCCTGGGTCAGGTTCAGCGACTTGCGCAGTTCCTGTAGCGTCATCTGCTCGGCGATGAGCTCTGCGCCGCGCTGTTCGATCTTCTGCCGGCGGGCCGTGGGGAGCCCTTTCATAACCTGCTCAAGTGACTTGGCCATTGTCTTTCCCCTTCTGCAAAGCGACCAGGTGCCGGTCGAAGCGGGCATCCGCGCTCATGATCAAAGCCTTGTAGAACTTCCTTTCGCTGCCGCCGGACTTGTCGCCACCGACGAGCAGCACGGCCTTGCGTTGCGGATCGAACGCGAAGGCCACGCGCCAGACACCGTCATCGGCCCTGAAGCGCAGTTCCTTCATGTTGGCGTGCTTCGAGCCCTTGAGGGTGTCCACTTGCGGACGCCCCAGTTCCGGACCGAAACGCTCCAGCACCTGGAGCTGGGCCAGCAGCTCATCCTGCACGGCCTCGGCCATGGCCGCGAATTCCGGCTCGAATTCATCGCAAAATTCGACCTGCCACCTCATCGTTGAATATATCCTTAAATGAATATTCCTTGAAGAGTATAATTCAGGGCGCCCGCCTCAAGCCGGCTCCGCGTTTCCTTGCAGGGCTGTCAGTGTTCCTCCACGGCCGCGGGCGCCTCGCCGCGGTAGAGGGTGCGCACCAGCGGGCCGATGGACAGGCCCTGGAGCAGGATGGACACCAGCACCACCACGTAGGTCAGGCTGAGGATCAGGTCGCGCTGTTCGCCCAGCGGCAGCGACAGCGCCAGGGCCACCGAGACGCCGCCGCGCAGACCGCCCCAGACCAGGATGCGGATGGTTCCGCTCGGCACCTGGCGGCGCCCGGCCTCGGTCTGGCGCAGCACCAGGATGGCCGGGGCCACGGTGAGCAGGCGCGAGGCCAGCACCGCGCCGCCGAGGACCAGGGCGGCCACCACGTGCAGCCAGTTGAACGGCAACAGCAGCAGTTCCAGGCCGATCAGGGCGAACAGCAGGGCGTTGAGGATTTCGTCGATCAGCTCCCAGAACTTGTCGATATAGCGCCGCGTCTCGTCGGACATGGCGTACTGGCGCGCCTGGTTGCCGATGATCAGCCCGGCCACCACCATGGCGATCGGCGCCGACACGTGCAGGCGCGCGGCCAGGGCGGCGCCGCCGATGACCAGGGCGAGGGTCAGCATCACTTCCACCTGGTACTGGTCGATGCCGCGCATCATCAGGAACACCCCGTAGCCCAGCGCCGCGCCGAACAGCACGCCGCCCACCGCCTCCTGCAGGAACAGCCAGGCGGTGGCCGAGACGGTCGGCGTCTCGCCGGCCATGAGGATGCCCAGGAGGATGGTGAACACCACCACCGCAGTGCCGTCGTTGAACAGCGACTCGCCGACGATGGTGGTGGCCAGCGGCTTGGGCGCGCCGGCCGAGCGCAGGATGCCGAGCACGGCGATGGGGTCGGTGGGCGAGATGAGCGCGCCGAACAGCAGGCAGTAGATGAAGTCCACGTGCCAGCCGAACAGGGCGAAGGTGTAGTAGGCCAGGTAGCCGATCACCGTGGTGGCGATCAGCACGCCGAAGGTGGCCAGCAGGCCGATCGGCCACTTGTAGTTGCGCAGGTCGCCGAGGTTCACGTGCAGGGCGCCGGCGAACAGCAGCGCGGGCAGGAACCAGGTCATCAGCACTTCGGAGAAGTCGATGCGGCGGATGATCTGCTGCATCTCCACCTCCAGCACCGGGTAGCCGGCCATCGACAGGCCCTGGGCGAGGAGCGAGAACACCAGCGCCGTGGCCATCACGCCGATGGTCGGCGGCAGCCGTACGAAGCGGTAGTTCACGTAGGTGAGCAGGGTGGTCAGCGTGATGAACGCCGCGGCGAGGTCGAGCATGTCGCAGGTACTCCTTGGCAAGGCAAGTGGGCCGGCCCCAGTGACCTATCCCTGGGTCGGGGGCACGCGGAAAGAGACCGGATGATAACCGGATATGGCGGACATATTGGCGAGCGCCGAGGTTTCGTCCGACAGGGGCGGGGAGTATGGGGTCCAGCCGTGGTTAGGGTTTCCGAGCTTGGTGCGCGAACTTTCCCCAAAACCTGGAGCGTGATGATGCCGCCGATGAACCCTCGTCGCTGTCCCCGGTCTGTCAAAAAGAAGGGGGATGATTAGGCCGTTCCGAACCCCTGGAAGCCCCGTGCTGTGCGGTATTCCGTGCATTTTGTCGAGTATCTAGAACAGTCAACCGGCCAGGCGACAAAGGGATTCGGCAAAGCGGCAATTTCTGGTTGAACTCACGGACTTCAGGTCCTAAAGTTCGCGCCCGAACGTCCATGCTGGAAACGATCCATCCGGCTCAAGTACTGACGACGAGAGTCTGCCTGACTAATCAGTTCAGCGGTTTCTGCGAGTCCTTCGCAGAAAGCGCCGGGCACCAGGTGATACTCGGCGACATGCCTTGGGAAGTAGGCGAACCAAAGTGGGGAAACGGATTAGACGTTCAGCTTCACCCCTACGTATCCATGTGTTTTGCCATTGGGAGTCCCAACCATGTCCATCAAGGTCGAGGATTACTTCGCCCCTGAAACCTTCCAGCGTATGAAGGCATTTGCCGACAAGCAGGAAACCCCCTTCGTCGTCATCGACAAGCAGACCATCGCCGACGCCTACGACCAGCTGACCCATTGCTTCCCGTTCGCCAAGGTGTACTACGCGGTCAAGGCCAACCCGGCCACCGAGATCACCGAGCTGCTGCGCGACAAGGGCTCGAACTTCGACATCGCCTCGATCTACGAGCTGGACAAGGTGATGAAGACCGGCGTGGGCCCGGAGCGCATCAGCTACGGCAACACCATCAAGAAAGCCAAGGACATCCGCTACTTCTATGAGAAGGGTGTGCGCCTGTTCGCCACCGACTCCGAGGCCGACCTGCGCAACATCGCCAAGGCCGCGCCGGGCGCCAAGGTCTACGTGCGCATCCTCACCGAGGGTTCGACCACCGCCGACTGGCCGCTGTCGCGCAAGTTCGGCTGCCAGACCGACATGGCCATGGACCTGCTGATCCTCGCCCGCCAGCTGGGCCTGGTGCCCTATGGCATCTCCTTCCACGTCGGCTCGCAGCAGCGTGACATCTCGGTGTGGGATGCGGCCATCGCCAAGGTCAAGGTGATCTTCGAGCGTCTGAAGGAAGAAGACGGCATCGAGCTGAAGATGATCAACATGGGCGGCGGCTTCCCGGCCAACTACATCGCCAAGACCAACGACCTGGAAACCTACGCCGAGGAGATCATCCGCTTCCTCAAGGAAGACTTCGGCGACGACCTGCCGGAAATCATCCTCGAGCCGGGCCGCTCGCTGATCGCCAACGCCGGCATTCTGGTCAGCGAAGTGGTGCTGGTGGCGCGCAAGTCGCGCACCGCGGTGGAGCGCTGGGTGTACGCCGACGTGGGCAAGTTCTCCGGCCTGATCGAAACCATGGACGAATCCATCAAGTTCCCCATCTGGACCGAGAAGAAGGGCGAGATGGAAGAAGTGGTGATCGCCGGCCCGACCTGCGACAGCGCCGACATCATGTACGAGCACTACAAGTACGGCCTGCCGCTGAACCTGGCCGCCGGCGACCGCCTGTACTGGCTGTCCACCGGCGCCTACACCACCAGCTACAGCGCGGTGGAATTCAACGGCTTCCCGCCGCTGAAGGCCTTCTACATCTGAGCCGCAGCTGAAGCGAAGAAACCCCGCCGATGCGGGGTTTTTTCTTTTGTCCCGGCCAATGCCTTTCCGGCTGCGCCGAGGGGCTTTTCGTAGGATGGGTTGAGCTTGCGAAACCCATGCGGTGGTGATGATGGGTATCGCTTCGCTCAACCCATCCTACGGGCGCGGAGGTGTAGGCAGGATAGCTCGGACGTAGGAACGGACTCTGTCCGCGATAGCCGGAGGTATCGGCGCGATTCGCGGATGAGATCCGCTCCTACGCGACCCCACCCACGCCATTCCCATGTAGGAGCGCGCCCTGCGCGCGAAATCGCGGGCAGGGCCCGCTCCTACAGTTCCAGGGACGCACGGGCGTAGGAGCGGACCTTGTCCGCGATAGCCGGGGGTGTCGGCGCGATTCGCGGATGAGATCCGCTACGCTGCCCCGCCCACACCATCCCCGGGACGCACGTCATGCGCACGAAATCGCGGGCAGGGCCCGCTCCTACAGTTCCAGGAAAGCACGGGCGTAGGAGCGGACCTTGTCCGCGATAGCCGGACGTATCGGCGTGATTCGCAGATTGCCCCAACACCGTACCCATGTAGGAGCGCGCCCTGCGCGCGATTTCGCGGGCAGGGCCCGCGCGGCTCAACCCTCGTTGGCCTGGCGTGCCTGGGCGGTAGCCGGCGCCTTGCCGGCCTTGGCCAGTTGCTGGTCGCCCATGGCGTTATCCAGCGGCAGCTTGTCGAACTCATGCAGGCCGTTCTTCGCGTAGGGATCGCCGATCCAGCGGGGTGCCGCCACGAAGCGCTCGTTGACCAGGCTCTTGCCCGGCTCGTAGCGGTCGTAGCTCAGGCCCGCCAGGTCGGACAGGGTGTGGATCAGGTGCGAGCTGCTGTAGGGCCTTCCGCTCAGCGCCTGCAGGTCGCGCGGATGGGCCTGCTGCCAGCTCGGCGAGGTCCAGAGCAGGAAGGGGATGGTGTACATCGGCCGCGTTGGGTCGCCCTCGTTGCGCCCCAGGCGGTCGTGCTTGCCGGAGCTGAAGACCTCCTCGCCATGGTCGGAAAGGTACACCAGGAAGCCGTTCGGCTCGCTGGCGGCGTAGCGCTTGATCAGGCTGGCGACCACGAAGTCGTTGTGCAGCACCGCGTTGTCGTAGGCGTTGTAGGTGTCCGCCTGATCGTCCGAGAGCCCGGCCGGCACGCCCTGGCGGTCCTTGAAGCGGGCGAACGCCTCGGGGTAGCGATAGCGGTAGTCCATGTGGGTGCCCAGCAGGTGCACCACGATGAGTTTCTTCGGCGCCGGGTCCTTGAGCACCTGTTCGAAGGGTGCGAAGACCACGTCGTCGTACTGGCGGGCGTTCTGGTTGCGCTGGTTGTTCAGGTAGAACTGCTCGTCCGTCTGCTGCGAGAAGGTGGTGAGCATGGTGTTGCGCTTGGTCATCGTCTGCTGGTTGGTGATCCAGAAGGTCTTGTAGCCGGCCTGCTTCATCAGGTTGATCAGCGACGGGTCGGTGAGGAAGCGGTCCGGGTGCTGCTCGTCGCCGAAGGTGAGGATCTGCTGCATCACCTCGATGGTGTAGGGGCGCGGCGAGACCACGTCCTTGAACACCGTCAGGTTGCGGTCGCCGGCGGCCAGGGCGTCGAGGTTCGGCGTGGTCGGCCGGTCGTAGCCGTACAGGTGCATGTGCTCGCGGGTGGTGGATTCGCCCAGCACCAGCACCAGGGTGCGCGGCGCCTCGCCGCTGTTGTCCTGCAGGTTCTTCAGCGGCGGCAGGGCGGCGTTGCGCTGCAGCAGCTTCTGCATGTTGTCCAGCTGCTGGCGGTACTGCGCGTAGCCCACCACCAGTTGCCAGGGCACCGCCGGCTCCATGCGCTGCTGCACCTTCTCCAGGGCCTGGGCGAAGCTGCGCTCCTGGCTGACCATCTGCTTGTAGAAGGGGTAGACCAGGTTCGCCGCCACCAGCAGCACGGCCAGGGCCACCCGGGCCGGCGCGGGCATGCGCAGCGGGCGCACGCGCCGCCACAACAGCACCGCCACCGCGGTGTAGAGCAGCAGGGCCAGGCACAGCCAGGTGCTGAAGTACTGGCTGAAGTATTCGCCGGCCTCGGCCGTGTTCGACTCGAACATGACGAAGATGACGCTCTGCGAGAACTCCTGGTGGTAGATGCCGAAGTAGCTCAGGCCCACCAGCGAGGCCGCCCACAGCACCAGGCCGATCAGCGCCGCCAGGCCGCGGGTGAAGCGCGGCAGCAGCAGCGGCGGGGCCAGCCACAGGCTGCTGAGGAAGAAGGCGTCGCGGAAGCCGGCGAAGCCGGTGGTGCCGCTGAACAGGATCAGCGCCTGGGTGACGCCGGAGAAGTACCAGAAGAACAGCAGCAGCCAGCCCAGGCCGGCCCAGTCCACCTTGCGGCGGGAGGGGGTGGTTGCAGTCGACACGCTTGCCTCGTCTTGCAGGGGCCGCCCGTGCGGGGCGGTCAGTTGGCTTGCGAGCCTAGCGAGGCATGTGTGAAGGGCGGGGCAAGGACATGTGAAAAAAACGTCAAGAAATCGCTTACAGGCGCTTGAGCGCCGCGGCGAACAGATCGGCGTCGGCCGTCTCGCCGAGTTCCGCGGCGCGCCGGTAGTAGGCCAGGGCCAGGCTGCGCAGTTCCGGCTGCGGCGCCCGTTCCAGCTGCTCGCGGGCCACCCGCAGGAAGTTCAGGTTGCCACCCTCCAGGGCGCGCAGCAGCCAGTAGCGCGCGTCCTCCACCTCGCCCCGCTCGGCCAGCGCCGCGGCGTGGCTGAACTGGCCGCGGAAGTCGCCGGCCACCGCCGAGCGGCGGTACCACTCGCGGGCCTGCTCGGGGTCGCGCGGCACGCACAGGCCTTCCTCGTAATGGCGGCCGACCAGGTTCATCGACTTGGCGTGGCCGAGGTCGGCGGCGCGCCGGTACAGCGCCAGGGCATGGGCCGCGTCACGCGGCACGCCGCGGCCGGTGGCCAGCAGGTTGGCCAGGTTGTACAGGCCCCAGTCGAGGTCCACGGCCGCCGCGCGGGCATAGTGCTCGGCTGCCTCGGCGGGGTTGGCGGGCACGCCCCAGCCGTGCTCCAGGCAGCGCCCGAGCATGTTGCGCGCCATGGCGTGGCCGCGCTCGGCGGCGATGCGGAACCAGGTCGCCGCCAGCGCGGCGTCGCGCTCGATGCCCTGGCCGTCGAGGAGGATCTGCCCGAGCAGCGCCTGGGCCTCGACGTCGCCCTGGCGCGCGGCTTCGAGGATGGCCGCCGCGGCCTGGCGCGGGTCGCTGGCCAGGCGGGCGCGCAGTTGCTCCACCGAGAGCTCTTCGCGCCGGCGCAGGACGAACGCCATGTCAGACCTCGACCCAGCGCCGCAGCAGGTTGTGGTAGGTGCCGGTCAGCTCGACCAGGGCCGGGTGCTCGGGCACATCGGCGCTGAGCTTCTGGATCGCCTGGTCCATCTGGAACAGCAGGGCGCGCTGGCTGTCCTCGCGCACCAGGCTCTGCGTCCAGAAGAACGAGGCGAAGCGCGCGCCGCGGGTCACCGGCTCGACCTTGTGCAGGCTGGTGCCGGGGTAGAGCACCAGGTCGCCGGCCGGCAGCTTCACGCGCTGCTCGCCGTAGGTGTCCTGGATGACCAGTTCGCCGCCGTCGTAGTCCTCGGGGTCGCTGAAGAACAGGGTGGAGGAGAGGTCGGTGCGCACCCGTTCGCGGCCGCCCTGGACGTCGCGCACGGCGTTGTCGATGTGGAAGTCGAAGCTGCCGCCGCCGGTGTAGCAGTTGAACAGCGGCGGGAACACCTTGTGCGGCAGGGCCGCGGACATGAACAGCGGGTTCTGCCACAGGCGCAGCAGCATGGCCTCGGAAATCTCACGGGCCAGCGGGTGGTCCTGGGCCAGCTGCAGGTTGTGCTTGGCCTTGGCCGACTGGTAGCCGGCGGTGACCTTGCCGTCGCCCCACTCGGCCTGCTCCAGGGCGGTGCGGATGCGGGTCACCTCGTCGCGGGTGAACAGGCCGGGAATGTGCAGCAGCATGGCGGGGCTCGGTCAAATGAAAATCCGACGCCGATGATAGACATTTGCATTTGCAGCGTATAGCGGAGGTGGCGAACGGTCGCACGGGGTAAATGTAAATGTTGTAAATAAAGTGCGTCTGATAATATTTACTAATTGATACAGATTCTCGTTTTGCACTAGATTGCGCCGCCTTCAGCAAGTCCCTGGGGAGGGAACTTTCGATGTCGCGTCAATCTGTCGAAGCCACCAGCGCTCCGCGCCTGCTGGTCTCCGCCGTCGGTGTGGCCCTCACCGCCATGTCCGGCAGCCACTTCGCCCAGGCGGCGGAGTCCACCGAGAAGAAGCCCGCACAGGATGTGCTGTCGCTGGATGCCGACACCGTCGTCGGTGCCAAGCAACAGGAGCCGGCCAGCTACAACGTCGAGCAATCCGCATCCAAGAAGTACACCGCGCCGCTGCTCGATACGCCGCGCTCGGTGACCGTGGTGCCGCAACAGGTGATCAAGGACACCGGCGCACTGACCCTGCAGGATGCCCTGCGTACCGTGCCGGGCATCACCTTCGGTGCCGGCGAGGGTGGCAACCCGACCGGCGACCGCCCCTTCATCCGCGGCTTCGACGCCCAGAGCGACGTCTACGTGGACGGTGTCCGCGACACCGGCGCGCAGTCCCGCGAGGTCTTCAACCTCGAGCAGATCGAAGTCAGCAAGGGCCCGAACTCGGCCTTCGGCGGCCGCGGCTCGGCCGGCGGCAGCATCAACCTGGTGAGCAAGCAGGCCAAGGCCGGCAACTTCACCGATGGCAGCTTCACCTACGGTTCCGACCAGACCCGCCGCTACACCCTGGACACCAACCAGGAATTCCTCGACGGCAACGCCGCGTTCCGCCTGAACCTGATGACCCACGACCAGAACGTGGCCGGCCGCGACAACGTCGACTACAGCCGCTGGGGCGTCGCGCCCTCGCTGACCTTCGGCCTGAACGGCCCGACCCGCGTCACCGTCAGCCACTACCACCTGGAAAGCGACGACACCCCGGACTCCGGCATCCCCTACGCCAGGAGCGCCGACCGCAGCAAGTCCAACCCGGACAAGCCGATCCACGTCGATCGCAGCACCTACTACGGGTTGGAAAACCGCGACTTCCAGAAGAGCCGCGTCGACACCAGCACCCTCGCCATCGAACACGACCTGGCCGACAACCTGACCGTGCGCAACACCACGCGCTACGGCACCAGCCACCAGGACTACATCTGGACCCAGCCCGACGACAGCCAGGGCAACATCAACAACGGCAGCCTGTGGCGCCGCGTGAACAGCCGCGTCAGCAACACCACCACGGCGATCAACCAGACCGACCTGTTCGGCGAGTTCTACCTGGGCGGCTTCAAGAACAGCTTCACCACTGGCCTGGAATTCAGCCGCGAGGACAGCAAGCGCGACAGCTACACGGTGAATACCAATACCGGCTCCAGCGCCGGCGCGAACAAATGCAACCCGTCGCTGATCGGCGCGCCGAGCGGCTACAATTGCACCAGCGTGACCGACCCGAACCCGCACGACCCGTGGAACGGCAGCATCACCCGCAACTACAAGCCGCTGAACACCGTGGGCACCACCAAGGCGATCTACGGCTTCGACACCATCGACCTGTCCGAGCAGTGGCAAGTCAACCTCGGCGCGCGCTTCGACAGCTTCGACACCACCGCGAAGAATCACTCGGCCAACCCGGCCACCAAGCTGGAAAACAGCTCCACTTTCTGGAACTGGCAGGCCGGCGTGGTCTGGAAACCGCTGCCCAACGGTAGCGTGTACGCCTCCTACGCCACCTCGGCGACCCCGCCTGGCGCCATGCTGGACAACGGCGACACCAGCAATGCGGTCGATGCCTTCGCGGTGAAGAACAACCTCGAACCGGAAGAGACCACCAACTACGAGATCGGCACCAAGTGGGCGTTCTTCAACGAGCGCCTGGAGCTGACCGGGGCGATCTTCCGCACCGACAAGGACAACACCCGCGTACTGGTCGCCAACCAGACCTACGACAACGCCGGCCAATCCCGCGTCGACGGCGTCGAGCTGAGCGCTACCGGCAAGCTGACCGACAAGTGGAAGGTGTTCGCCGGCTACAGCTACCTGGACAGCGAGCTGGTCAAGGCCGGCAAGTCCGGCCGCAGCGGCAACGTGACCGCCACCGCGCCGTCCAACGACGGCAACCAGATGCCCAACACGCCGGAGAACAGCTTCAGCCTGTGGACCACCTACGACATCCTGCCCAACGCCACCATCGGCGGCGGCACCTTCTATGTCGACAAGGTCTACGGCGACGTCGCCAATACCGTCTACGTGCCGGACTACTGGCGCTATGACGCGATGGCCAGCTACAAGCTGAGCAAGAATGTGGACTTCCAGCTGAACGTGCAGAACGTCTTCGACAAGAAGTACTTCGACAAGGCCTATGCCGCGCACTATGCCTCGGAAGCGGCGGGCCGCACCGTATTGCTGACCACCAACTTCCACTTCTGATCGCACGGCCTTCCGTGCACCCCGCCCGTTGCTCCTTCGGGCGGGGTTTTCTATTGTTTGGCGCCCCGCGCCCGAGGTGAGAGCAAGGTGTTGAAGAAAGTCTGGTTCCAGCTGCATTGGTTCTTCGGCATAAGCGCCGGCCTGGTGCTGGCCCTGATGGGCGTGACCGGGGCGGCGCTGTCGTTCCAGGACGAACTGCTGCGCGCCTTCAACCCTGCCAGCCTGACGGTGCAGGAGCAGCCCGGCGGCACCCTGGCGCTGGACGAACTGGTGCAGCGGGTGGAGTCCGCCGAGCCGGGCAGGAAGGTGTCCTTCGTCTGGGCCAAGGTCGACGGCGACGAGGCCGCGCGCATCTTCTTCACCCCGCCGCCGGGCCAGCGCCGCGGCGAATCGCGCTACGTCGACCCCTACACCGGTGCCTCGCTGCCGGCGCCGTCCGGGGAAGGCTTGTTCATGTTCATCATGCAGCTGCACCGCTTCCTGGCCCTGGGCGAGTTCGGCAAGCAGGTGACCGCTGCCTGCACCCTGATCCTCATCTATTTCTGCCTCTCCGGCCTGTACCTGCGCTGGCCGCGCAAGACCCTGAGCTGGCGCGCCTGGCTGGCCCTGGACTGGCGCAAGAAGGGCCGCGCCTTCAACTGGGACCTGCACGCCGTGGCCGGCACCTGGTGCCTGGCCTTCTACCTGCTGGCCTCGCTGACCGGCCTGTACTGGTCCTACGACTGGTACCGCGGCGCGCTGTTCAAGCTGCTCGACGACGCCCCGGCCGGCCAGCAGCGCCAGGGCGGCCGCGGTGGCCGTGGCGGCGAAGCGCCCAAGGGGCCGCCGCTGGAAGTGGACTACAGCGCCCTGTGGAACACCCTGCGCAGCACCGCCGGTCCTGGCCTTGAGGCCTACAACCTGCGCCTGCCGCCGGTGGGCGGGCAGCCGGCCACGGTGTTCTACCGCCTGGACGACGCCGCCCACGAACGCGCCTTCAACGAAATGCGCATCGACCCGAAGAGCGGCCGCCTGCTGGGCGACAAGCGCTACGCCGACAGCAGCTTCGGCAAACAGCTGCTGACCAGCGTCTACGCCCTGCACGTGGGCAGCTACTTCGGTATGCCCGGGCGCATCCTGATGATGCTGGCGAGCCTGGCCATGCCGCTGTTCTTCGTCACCGGCTGGCTGCTCTACCTCGATCGCCGGCGCAAGAAGAAAGCCGCCCAGGCTGCCCGCGTCGAACTGGCTGGCGCCGGCGGCGCCGATGCCTGGCTGGTGGGCTACGCCAGCCAGAGCGGTTTCGCCGAGCAACTGGCCTGGCAGAGCGCCGGGCAGCTGCAGGCCGCGGGCCTGGCGGTGCGCGTCGAGCCCCTGGCGCGCCTGGACCGCCAGCAACTGGAGCAGACGCGCAACGCGCTCTTCGTGGTCAGCACTTTCGGCGACGGCGAGGCCCCGGACAGCGCCCGCGGCTTCGAGCGCAAGCTGCTCGGCGAAGCCGCCGGCCTCGGCCAGCTGCGCTTCGCCATGCTCGCCCTGGGCGACCGCCAGTACCAGGCCTTCTGCGGCTTCGCCCGGCGGATGCAGGGCTGGCTGCAAGGGCAGGGCGCGCAACCGCTGTTCGACGGCGTGGAAGTGGACAACGGCGACGCCGCCGCCCTGCGCGAGTGGCAGCAGCACCTGGCGCAACTGACCGGCGTGGCCGCGCCGACGCCCTTCGCCGCGCCGCAGTACGAGCTGTGGAGCCTGGCCGCCCGCGAGCACCTCAACCCCGGCAGCCAGGGCCAGTCCACCTGGCTGCTGCGCCTGCAGGCGCCGGCCGGCAGCAGCGCCGACTGGCGCGCCGGCGACCTGGTGGAAATCCTTCCGCAGCACCCGCGCGAACGCGTGCTGGCCTGGCTGGAGCATCTGGGCGTGGACGCCGAGGCCAGCGTCGAAGTCGAGGGCGGCAGCATGGCCCTGGCCGATGCCCTGACCGGGCGCGAGCTACCGGTCTCCCTCGGCCACCTGGTCGGCCTGCATCCGCAGGCGCTGCTGGACGCCCTGGTGCCGCTGGCGGCGCGGGAATACTCCATCGCCTCGCTGCCCAGCGACGGTGCCCTGGAGCTGATCGTGCGCCAGGAGCGCCACCCCGACGGCAGTCTGGGCGTGGGCTCCGGCTGGCTCACCGAATACCTGCAACCCGGCGCCGGCCTGGCCCTGCGCCTGCGCCGCAACGCCGGCTTCCACCTGCCGGAGGAAGACCG
The DNA here is from genome assembly GCF_022760135.1 of Pseudomonas sp. M1. NCBI lineage: Bacteria > Pseudomonadati > Pseudomonadota > Gammaproteobacteria > Pseudomonadales > Pseudomonadaceae > Pseudomonas > Pseudomonas sp. M1. The sequence goes on along the minus strand of NZ_CP094343.1, from coordinate 5,717,162 downwards.
CCCGCTGATCCTGATCGGCAACGGCACCGGCCTGGCCGGCCTGCGCTCGCTGCTGCGCGCCAGCATAGGCGCGGGCCGCCGGCGCAACTGGCTGCTGTTCGGCGAACGCAACCGCGAGCACGACTTCTACTGCCGCGAAGAGCTGGAAGGCTACCTGCTGACCGGCGAACTCCAGCGCCTGGACGTGGCCTTCTCCCGCGACCAGGCGAGCAAGGTCTACGTGCAGGACGTCCTGCGCGAACGTGCTGAGGAGTTGCGGCAGTGGCTGGAAGAGGGCGCGGCGATCTACGTCTGCGGCAGCCTGGAAGGCATGGCCGGCGGCGTGGACGCGGTGCTGCGCGAAGCGCTGGGCGACCTGGCGGTGGAAGCGTTGCTGGAAGAAGGGCGCTATCGGCGGGATGTTTATTAAAGAGGCTGAAGGCTGAAGGCGGAAAGGCTCTTACCTCCAGCCTTCAGCCTCTAGCCTCCAGCGGCTCTTCAAACCCAGAGAATGAACGCCAGGATCGCCCCGAAGAACGCCCACTTCTGCAGGTAGTACAGCTTGCGGTTGCGCTTCTTCAGCGCCTTGCCCTGCAGGCGGATCTTGTACAGCGTGCCGAAGGCGCGGTTGATGCCGCCGGTCTTGTCGCCGTCGTCGTTGGGCGAGGCGGCGGCGGCCATCACGTTGCGGCTGAACCAGCGGTTGAAGGCCTGCGCCCAGCGGTACTTCAGCGGCCGCTCGACGTCGCAGAAGAGGATCACCCGGTCATGCTCGGTGGTGTTCTCGGCGTAGTGGATGTAGGTCTCGTCGAACACCACGGCCTCGCCGTCCTTCCACGCATAGCGCTGGCCGTCCACCTCGATGAAGCAGCCTTCGTCGTTCGGCGTGAACAGCCCCAGGTGGTAGCGCAGCGAGCCGGCGTAGGGGTCGCGGTGGCGCACCAGGCGCGAGCCCGGCGGCAGCTCGGCGAACATCGCCGCCTTCACCGAGGGGATTTCCCGCAGCAGCGCGGTGGTTTGCGGGCAGACCACGTCGGCCGAGGGGTGGGCGTCGTCGTACCACTTCAGGTAGAAGCGCTTCCAGCCGGTCTTGAAGAAGGAATTGAAGCCGACGTCGTTGTACTGCTCGGAGCGCTTGATGCTGCCGGCCTCGCGCAGGCGCAGGGCCTCGGCGCGGATGACTTCCCAGTTGTCGGTGAGCTTCTGCATCTCCGGGAAGGCGTTGGGCGTCAGGTACGGCGTGTTGGGCACCCTGGAGAACAGGTACATGAAGCAGTTCAGCGGGGCGAGGAAGCTGGAGTGGTCGCTCAACTGCCGGGACAGCTTGTGGCGGACCTTGCCGCGTACGTGCACATAGGCGATGCAGGCCGCGTAGGCAGCCAGGATCAGGGCTTTCATCTTCGAGTCGATGGCTTTCGGCGGGAGGAAGCGGAGGATATTACTCCCCTGAATCGTTACTGAATATTCCTAAGACTAAATGATGGCCCTCTGGTTTAACCTAGGGATGTTTCCGAAACTCGCCGGCGAAGTCGAGGCAGTATCATGACCGATCAGTCAACTCGCATCCTGCTCAACTGCGACATGGGGGAAAGCTACGGCGCCTGGCGCATGGGCGACGACGTCCACGCCATGCCGCTGATCGACCAGGCCAACCTGGCCTGCGGCTTCCACGCCGGCGACCCGCTGACCATCCAGCGCACCGTGCGCCTGGCGGTGGAGCAGGGCGTGAGCATAGGCGCGCACCCGTCCTACCCCGACCTGGCCGGCTTCGGCCGCCGCCATCTGAGCTGTTCGCCGGAAGAGGTGCAGGCCCTGGTGCTGTACCAGGTGGGCGCGCTGGACGCCTTCTGCCGCGCCGCCGGCACCCGCGTCGACTACGTGAAGCCCCACGGCGCGCTGTACAACGACCTGGTGCGCGACGACGCCCTGCTGGCGGCGGTGCTCGATGCCTGCGCGGCCTACCGCAAGGGCCTGCCGCTGATGGTCCTGGCCCTGGCCGACAACCGCCGCGAACTGGCCCTGGCCGACGCCGCCGACGTGCCGCTGATGTTCGAGGCCTTCGCCGACCGCGCCTACCTGCCCGACGGCCAGCTGGCCCCGCGGCGCCTGGCCGGCGCGGTGCACCACGAGCCGCAGCGCATCCTCGACCAGGCCCTGGCCATCGCCCGTGGCGAGCCCTTCCCGGACATCGACGGCAACCCCCTGCGCCTGCGCGCCGACAGCCTCTGCGTGCACGGCGACAACCCCGAATCCCTGGCGGTGCTGCGGCGCCTGCGTGGCCTGCTGGACGCCGCATGATCCGCGTCGAGCCCTTCGGCGCCGAAGCCCTGCTGCTGACCCTGGCCGAACGCCCGGACGCGCACCTGCCGCTGCGCATCGCCGCCCTGGCCGAACGCCTGCGCGCAGCCCTGGGCGAGGTGCTGACCGACCTGGTGCCGGGCTGGACCACGCTGCTGCTGCACTACGACCTGCGCCGCACCGAGCCCCTCGACCTGCAGCGCCGCCTGGCGCCGCTGCTAGCGGACTGGCCCGGCCCCGAGCCGAGCGACGCCGCCGGGCGCCTGCATGAAATCCGCGTGTGGTACGCCGGCGAGGACCTCGACGAGGTGGCCCGGCGCTGCGGCCTGCGGCGGGACCAGGTGATCGAGCTGCACAGCGCCCGCGAGTACCGCGTCGGTGCCATCGGCTTCGCGCCCGGCTTCGCCTATCTCGGCGAACTGGACGAGCGCCTGGCCCTGCCGCGCCGGGCCAACCCGCGCACCCGCGTGGCGGCCGGCAGCCTGGCCATCGCCGAGCGGCAGACCGCGGTCTATCCACAGGCCTCGCCGGGCGGCTGGCACCTGCTGGGGCTCACCGCGCAGCGCCTGTTCGATCCACACCAGGAGCCGCCGTGCCCGCTGGCGGTGGGCGACCGGGTGCGTTTCCTGCCCATCGACGAGGCTGCCTTCCGCCGCGCCGGAGGTCGCTCATGAGCGGCCTGCGGGTGCTCAATGCCGGCCCGCTGAGCCTGCTGCAGGATGCCGGCCGCCACGGCTGGCAGCACCTCGGTGTTTCTGCCGGCGGCCCTGTGGATATCCATGCCGCGGCCTGGGCCAACCATCTGCTGGGCAACGCCTGGGGCACGCCGCTACTGGAGGTAGCCCTCGGCGGACTGCGCCTGCGGGCCGAAGCGGACTGCTGGCTGGCGCTGTGCGGTGCGCAAGTGTCGATTCGCGTGGACGGCGAAGCGCGCCCTGGCTGGTCGCGCTTCGCCCTGCGCGCCGGGCAGAAACTGGAACTGGGCTTCGCCGCCAGCGGCCAGCGCGCCTACCTGGCGGTGGCGGGCGGCTTCCGCGTCGAACCCGTGCTGGGCAGCGTCGCCACCCAGCGCCGCGAGGGCCTGGGCGGCCTGCACGGCGACGGCCGGGCGCTGGAGGAGGGCGACCTGCTGCCTTGCGCGGCTAGCGGTGCAGCCTTCGAACGCGGCGCCAGCGTGCCCTGGCCCTACGTGCCGGACTACCGCGAGACGCTGGTGCTGCGCGTGCTGCCCGGCGGCGACGTCTTCGAGCCGGAGCAGCGGGCGGCCTTCTTCGAGCGCACCTGGCAACTCAGCCCGCAATCCGACCGCATGGGCGCGCGCCTGCACGGCGAGCCGATCCGCGCACCCCGCCGGCAATGGTCGCTGGGCATGGTCCGTGGCGCCATCCAGGTGCCGCCGGATGGCCGGCCCATCGTCCTGCAGGCCGACCACCAGAGCATGGGCGGCTACCCGCTGCTCGGCTTCGTCCACCCCCTGGACCTGGGCCGCCTGGCGCAGTGCCCGGCCCACGCCGAGGTGCGCTTCGCCGAGACGACGCTGGAAGCGGCGCAGGACGAGCTGCGGCGCTTCTACCGTTTCTTCCGCGGCTAGCGGGGCAGGTGCTGCAGGGGCAGCGGCGCCGATTCCTTGAGGGTGCTGATGGCGAAGTTGCTGCGGATGTCGCTCACCCCCGGCAGCTTCAGCAGGGTGCCGGTGAGGAAGTGCTCGTAGGCGCGCAGGTCCGGCACCACCACCTGCAGCAGGAAGTCCGCTTCGCCGGAGACCAGGTGCACCGAGATCACCTCGGGCAGGTCGACCACCGCGCGGCGGAAGGCTTCGGCCTGCTCCTCGTGGTGACGCTCCACCTTGATCCCGACGAACACCGTCAGACCCAGGCCGACCTGGTCGCGGTCCAGGTCGGCGCCGTAGCGGCGGATCACCCCGGCCTCTTCCAGCAGGCGCACGCGGCGCAGGCAGGGGGAGGGCGACAGGCCGATGGCCTCGGCCAGTTGCACGTTGCTCAGGCGGCCGTCGCGTTGCAGGGCGGCGAGGATGCGGTGGTCGTAGGCGTCCAATTTGTGGTTTGGCATATCTGGCCAGCTTTCAGGATTTGGATTGGCAGATCATGCCAAAACCAGACGGACTGGCAAGCCGAATACGCAAGCACCTGCCCCGGCCTTCGGGCATAGAATCCTTGACCGGAGCCCCTTGCTGCGGAGTGCGAACCATGGATTTCGGCGTCTTCCTGCTGGCCCTGGCGATGGTCTACCTGCTGCCCGGGCCGGACATGCTCCTGCTGCTGCACACCGGCGCCAGCCGCGGCGGCCGCACGGCCCTGGTCACCGCCCTGGGCCTGGCGACGGCGCGGGGCTGCCATGTGGTATTGGCTGGTGCCGGGCTGGCGCTGTTGTTCCGCAGCGTGCCCTGGACCTTCGATGCGGTGCGTTTGGCTGGCGCTGCCTACCTGGCGTGGCTGGGGCTGCGCATGTTGCTGGCGCGGCCGTCGTTGGCGGGTATCGAGCCTGTGGCTGAGGTACAGGCGCGGAGTTGGCGGCGGGCCTTTGGCAATGGGTTGCTGACCAATCTGCTCAATCCCAAGGCGTTATTGTTCTGTTCGGTGTTGTTGCCGCAGTTCGTGCGGCCGGATGCGGGGCCGTTGGCGTTGCAGTTCGGCGTGCTGGGGGCGGTGTTGGTGGGGGTGGGCTTGGTGTTCGATAGTTTCTATGCGTTGAGCGGGGCTCGGTTGGGGCGTTGGCTGGAGCGGCATGCCTTGGCGCAGCGGGTGCAGCAGTGGGCTTTTGCTTCGTTGCTGATCGGGTTCGGGGCGCGGTTGGCGTTGTTGAGGGAGGTGTAGGAGTGTGGGGGAATTGTGGAGTACAGGGATGCTTCGTTCCCCTCACCCCAGCCCTCTCCCGGAGGGAGAGGGGGCCGTTCGGAGTGCGCTGATAATTCGGCGTTAGCCGGACGCTGTGCTATCCGGCTGAAACCTTACCTCCAGCCGGCACGGACAAGCTCCCTCTCCCTTCAGGGAGAGGGTTGGGGAGAGGGAACGGGACCCAGCACGAGCACCACCGTCCCCGGCTACCCCAGAAACTGCTCCGCATGATGGCAAGCCACCTGCCGCTCATCCAGCAGCCGCAGTTCCGGCACTTCCGTCTTGCAGCGCTCCGTCGCATAGGGGCAGCGCTTGTGGAAGGCGCAGCCGCTGGGCGGGTTCAGCGGGTTGGGCAGTTCGCCCTGGATCTTGATCTTCGGCTTGCCCGGGTCCGGGTGGATTGCCGGGGTGGCCGAGAGCAGGGCGCGGGTGTAGGGGTGCAGCGGGCGTTCGTAGAGCTTGTCCGCCGGGCCCATTTCCGCCGGGCGGCCGAGGTACATCACCAGCACGTCGTCGGCCACGTGGCGCACCACCGCCAGGTTGTGGGAGATGAACACGTAGGCGGTGCCGAACTCCTGCTGCAGGTCCATGAACAGGTTGAGCACCTGGGCCTGGATGGACACGTCCAGCGCCGAGGTCGGCTCGTCGGCCACCAGCACCTTGGGCTGCAGCATCATGGCGCGGGCCAGGGCGATGCGCTGGCGCTGGCCGCCGGAGAACATGTGCGGGTAGCGCTGGTAGTGCTCCGGGCGCAGGCCCACCTGCTGCATCATCGCCTGCACCCGCTCGCGGCGTTCGCTGCGCGACAGGCCGGTGTTGATCAGCAGCGGCTCGCCGAGCTGATCGCCGATCTTCTGCCGCGGGTTGAGCGAGGCGTAGGGGTTCTGGAACACCATCTGCACGTCGCGGCGCAGTTGCTTGCGCTGCTCGTGGCTGGCGCCCTTCACTTCCTGGCCGGCGATGCGCAGGGAGCCGGAGGTGGGCTCCTCGATCAGCGTCAGGGCGCGGGCCAGGGTCGACTTGCCGCAGCCGGACTCGCCGACCACCGCCAGGGTCTTGCCGGCCTGCAGTTCGAAGGACACGCCGTTGAGGGCGCGGACCAGGGCGTGGGGCTTGAACAGGCCCTGGGCGATGTCGTAGTGGCGGGTCAGATCGCGGGCGGTCAGTACGGCTTCCATCAGACCACCTCCTTGAGGTTCAACGGGTAGTAGCAGCGCACCGCGCCGCGGACGTGGGGTTCCAGGGCCGGGCGGACGGCGCGGCAGTCGTCCTGCACGTAGGGGCAGCGCGGCGACAGCAGGCAGCCCTGCGGCCGGTCGTAGCGCCCGGGGACGATGCCGGGCAGGGTGGCCAGGCGTTCCTCGCCTGCGCTGTGCTCGGGAATCGCCTTGAGCAGCGCCTCGGTGTAGGGATGGGTGGGCAGGTCGAACAGCGCCGGCACCTGGCCGATCTCCACCGCCTGGCCGGCGTACATCACGCAGACGCGCTGGGCGGTCTCGGCGACCACGGCGAGGTCGTGGGTGATCAGGATCAGCGCCATGCCCTGGTCGCGCTGCAGGTTCAGCAGCAGTTCCATGATCTGTGCCTGGATGGTCACGTCCAGGGCCGTGGTGGGTTCGTCGGCGATCAGCAGCTTGGGCTCGCCGGCAATGGCCATGGCGATGGCCACGCGCTGGCTCATGCCGCCGGAGAGCTGGTGCGGGTAGGCGTCCAGGCGCTGGGCGGCGCCGGGGATTTCCACCTTCTCCAGCAGTTCCAGGGCGCGCTGGCGCGCGGCCTTGCCGCGCAGGCCCAGGTGCAGGCGCAGCACTTCCTCGATCTGGAAGCCCACGGTGTAGCTGGGGTTGAGCGCGGTCATCGGGTCCTGGAAGACCATGGCGATGTCCTTGCCGACGATGCGCCGGCGCTCGCGGCCCTTGAGCTTGAGCATGTCGCTGCCGTCGAAGCGCAGGGTGTCGGCGGTGATGCGCCCGGGGGCGTCGATCAGGCCCATCAGCGCCATCATGGTCACCGACTTGCCGGAGCCGGACTCGCCGACGATGGCCAGCACCTCGCCCTTGTCGACGTTCAGGTCGAGGCCGTCGACCACGGGCACGGCGTCGGCGCCGCCGAAGCGCACCGAGAGGTTGCGGATTTCCAGGAGGCTCATACGGCGGTCTCCATCAGGCGCTGCACGGGAACATTCATCGTTGCGGGGGCGGGCATGCGGGGCGCGTAGGATGGGTTGAGTGCAACGAAACCCATCGGCTTGGCGCTGGAATGATGGGTATCGCTTCGCTCCACCCATCCTACGAGGAGCATGAAGTTCTTCATCTGCATGCTCCTTACGCCGCGCTCTTGAGCTTCGGGTCCAGCGCGTCGCGCAGGCCGTCGCCCACCAGGTTGATGGCCAGCACGCTGAGCAGGATGGCCAGGCCCGGCAGGCTCACCACCCACCAGGCGCGCTCGATGTAGTCGCGCGCCGAGGCCAGCATGGTGCCCCACTCCGGGGTCGGCGGCTGCACGCCGAGGCCGAGGAAGCCCAGGGCGGCGGCGTCGAGGATGGCCGAGGAGAAGCTCAGGGTGGCCTGGACGATCAGCGGCGCCATGCAGTTGGGCAGCACGGTGACGAACATCAGCCGCCAGAGGCCGGCGCCGGCCAGGCGCGAGGCGGTGACGTAGTCGCGGTTGACCTCGCCGAGCACTGCCGCGCGGGTCAGGCGCACGTAGGAGGGCAGCGAGACCACGGCGATGGCGATCACGGTGTTGAACAGCCCCGGGCCGAGCACCGCGACGATGGCCACCGCCAGCAGCAGCGAGGGCAGCGCCAGCATGATGTCCATCAGGCGCATGATCACCGGGCCCAGGCGGTTCGGCGAGAAGCCGGCGACCAGGCCCAGCACCAGCCCCGGCAGCAGCGAGATGACCACCGAGCTCAAGGCGATCAGCAGCGACAGGCGGGCGCCGAAGATCAGCCGCGAGAGCATGTCGCGGCCCACTTCGTCGGTGCCCAGCAGGAACTGCCCGGTGCCGCCTTCCAGCCACACCGGCGGGGTGAGCAGGAAGTCGCGGAACTGCTCGCTGGGGTCGTACGGCGCCACCCAGGGCGCGAACAGCGCGCAGAAGACGATCAGCACCATGAAGGCCAGGCCGCCCACCGCACCCTTGTTGTGCGCGAAGGCTTGCCAGAACTCTTTCAGGGGCGAGGGGTAGACCAGGCTCGGGTCGCCGGCGGGAGCGTTTTGCATGGAATTCATCGCGGGCTCCTCAGCGTTGGTGGCGGATGCGCGGGTTGACCAGGCCGTAGAGGATGTCCACGGTGAAGTTGACCAGGATCACCAGGGTGGCGACCAGCAGGATGCCGTTCTGCACCACCGGGTAGTCGCGGCGGCTGATGGCGTCGATCAGCCACTTGCCGATGCCCGGCCAGGAGAAGATGGTCTCGGTCAGCACGGCGCCGGCCAGCAGCGCGCCGACCTGCAGGCCGAACACGGTGAGCACCGGGATCATGGCGTTGCGCAGGGCGTGCACGAACACCACCCGGGCCGGCGACAGGCCCTTGGCGCGGGCGGTGCGCACGTAGTCTTCGCGCAGCACCTCGAGCATGGCCGAGCGGGTCATGCGGGCGATCACCGCCAGCGGGATGGTGCCCAGCACGATGGCCGGCAGGATGAGATGGTGCAGGGCGTCGAGGAAGGCGCCCTCCTCGTCGGAGAGCAGGGTGTCGATGAGCATGAAGCCGGTTTTCGGCTCGATGTCGTAGAGCAGGTCCAGGCGCCCGGACACCGGCGTCCAGCCGAGGGTCACGGAGAACAGCATGATGAGGATCAGGCCCCACCAGAAGATCGGCATCGAGTAGCCGGCCAGGGAGATGGTCATCACCCCGTGGTCGAAGACCGAGCCGCGCTTGAGCGCTGCGATCACCCCCGCCAGCAGGCCGAAGGTGCCGGCGAAGAGCATGGCGGCGATGGCCAGTTCCAGGGTCGCCGGGAACAGCGTGAGGAACTCGTGCCAGACGCTGTCGCGGGTCACCAGGGATTCGCCGAGGTTGCCCTGGGCGAGGTTGCCGATGTAGTCCAGGTACTGCTGGTACAGTGGCTTGTCCAGGCCCAGGCGGTGCATGGCCTCGGCGTGCATCTGCGGGTCGACGCGGCGCTCGCCCATCATCACCTCGACCGGGTCGCCGGGGATCATGCGGATCAGCGCGAAGGTCAGCAGCGTGACGCCGAAGAAGGTCGGAATGAGCAGGCCGAAACGGCGTGCGATGAAACTCAGCATGGTGGGGGCGGACTCCTCATCACGCGGCTGCCCGCGGGGATAACGCGGGCGCCCGTTTTTATTGTCACTTCACCCGGGTTTCGGCGAAGTTGTTATTGCTCAGCGGGCTGATGGTGTAGCCCTCGATATTGCTGCGGCGCACATTGAACAGCTTAGGATGCGCCAGGGGAATCCAGGGGGCCTGTTCGTGGAATATCTTTGTCGCCTTTTCATAAAGTTCCTGCCGTTTCGACCGCTCGTCGGTGCGCCGGGCCCGCTGGATCAGTGATTCGAAGGCCGCATCGCACCAGCGCGCCTGGTTTTCCCCGGATTTGGCCGCCGCGCAGCTGAGGTTGGGGCTGAGGAAGTTGTCCGGGTCGCCGTTGTCGCCGGCCCAGCCGAGCAGCGAGAGGTCGTGCTCGCCGGCCTTGGAGCGCTTGAGCAGCTCGCCCCATTCCAGCGAGCGGATCTGCAGCGCGATGCCGACCTTGGCCAGGTCCGCCTGCATCATCTGTGCCGCCAGCGCCGGGTTGGGGATGGTCGGCGAGCTGCCGTTGCGGATGAACAGCGTCAGCTTCAGGCCGTCGTCCACCCCGGCTTCCTTGAGCAGGGCCCGGGCGCGCCCGGGGTCGTGCGGCCAGTCCTGCAGTTGCCGGTTGTAGCCGAGCAGCGTCGCCGGGTAGGGGTTGATCGCCGGGGTCGCCGCGCCGGGGCCGAACACCGCCTCCAGCAGCGCCGGCTTGTCGATGGCCAGGTTGATGGCCTGGCGCACCCGCGCATCGTCCAGTGGCTTGTGCTGGGTGTTGAGGGCCACGTAGGTGGTCAGCAGGGCGTCGGTGCTGTCCACCGCCAGGTTCGCTTCCTTCTGCAGCTGCGGCACGTCGGCCGGTTTCGGGTAGAGCGCCACCTGGCATTCGCCGCGGCGCAGCTTCTGCATGCGCACGTTGGGGTCGAGGGTGATGGCGAACACCAGGTTGTCGATGGCCGGCTTGCCGCCGAAGTAGTCCGGGTTGGCCTCGTAGCGCACCTGGGCGTCGCGGGCGTAGCGGCTGAAGACGAAGGGCCCGGTGCCGATGGGCTGGGTGTTGAGCTGTTCCTGCCTGCCGGCCTTGAGCAGCTGGTCGCCATATTCGGCCGAGTAGATGGAGGCGAAGCCCATGGCCATGTCGGCGAGGAAGGGCGCTTCCGGGTGGTTGAGGCTGAAGCGCACGGTCAGCTCGTCGAGCTTGTCCACCGACTTGATCAGCTCGCCCATGCCCATGGCCTCGAAGTAGGCGTAGCCGCGCGGCGCCGAGGCGTGCCAGGGGTGTTGCGGGTCCAGTGCGCGGCGGAAGCTCCAGAGCACGTCGTCGGCATTCAGCGTGCGGCTGGGCTTGAAGTACTCGGTGCTGTGGAACTTCACTCCTGGGCGCAGGTGGAAGGTGTAGGCCAGCCCGTCGGGGCTGACCTCCCAGCGCTGCGCCAGGGCCGGCACTACCTCGGTGGTGCCCGGGCGGAACGCCACCAGGCGGCTGAACACCGTCTCGGCGGCGGCGTCGGCGGTGACCGCGCCGGTGTACTGGACGATGTCGAAGCCCTCGGGGCTGGCCTCGGTGCACACCACCAGGTTCTGCGCCAGCGCGGGGCCGGCGCCGAGCGCCAGGAGCAGGGGCAGGTAGCGCGGGATCATGGGGGTTCTCCTACAGCAGGTCGAAGGGGAAGGTGCTGACCAGGCGGACCTCGTCGACGCTGCCGTCGACCTGGTTCTGGCTGGCCAGGTGCTTCATGTACATCAGGCGGAACTTGCTGCGCTTGAGCGGGCCGTCCTGGACCACGTAGGTGCCCATCAGGCCCAGTTCGTGGTGCTTCTCGCCGTCCTGGCCGCGGACCTCGGCATAGTTGCCGTAGGCGCCGTTGCGATCGCCGTCGTAGTGGGTGCCGTCGATGTCCCAGCCCTTGGCGTACCACACCGCGGTGCTCAGGCCGGGCACGCCGTAGGGCGCGAAGTCGGTGCCGTAGCGCAGCTGCACGGATTTTTCGTTGGGACCGTTGTAGTCCGACAGCAGCGAGTTGGCCAGGTAGATGGCCGAGGTCTCGTGCACGTAGTCGAAGTACTCGTTGCCGTCCACCTGCTGCCAGCCGAGCATCAGGCTGTGGGCGCCATGGCTGAGGGTGAAGGCCAGGCTCCAGGTGTCGTTGTCGATGTAGCCGGCCTCGCGGTTGCCGGTGTCGCGGGTGCTGTAGAGGTTGAAGCTGGTGTTCAGGGCCAGGCCCTGCGCGTCGCCCAGGTCGTGGGAGAAGCCGAGGTAGTACTGGTTCCAGACGTCCTCGAAATGCCCGCCGTAGGCGCTCACCGAGAGGTTGTCGGCGACCTTGTAGGTGCCGCCGAGGTAGCTGTAGCGGTCGCCCTTGACCTGGCGCGTGCCGTACTCGGTGGTGAAGTCCTCGTCGCCCGCCCCGGTGCGCGGGCTGGCGCGGGTGAAGCTGCCGGCCTGCAGCGAGAGGCCGGCCAGCTCCTCGCTGAGCAGGCCGACGCCGTTGAAGCTCGACGGCAGGGCGCGGTTGTCGATGCTGTTGAACACCGGCGTCTCCACCTGGAAGCGCCCGGCCTTGAGCTCGGTGTTGGAGACGCGCAGGCGCAGGTTGGCGATGCCCAGCTTCGACCACTCGTCCACCGCCTCGCCGTCGCTGTGGGCCAGGGTGCGGTTGCCGCCGCCGCCGATCACGCCCTTGCCGCGCTCCAGGTTGATGGCGTTGAAGCCGGCCACGTCGAGGCCGAAGCCGACGGTGCCCTGGGTGTAGCCGGAGCTGTACTGGAGGATGGTGCCTTGCACCCAGGCGCGGCGGCTGTGGGTGAATTCCGAGCCGCCTTCCTTGGGAATGCGGAAGCCGAAGCGGTCGTGCATCTGCTCGCGGGAAAAGAAGTTGCGCGTGCTGAGGGTCAGTTTCTGGCCCTCGATGAAGCCGCTGGCGCCGGCCTGGCCCTTGTTCGCATCGTCCTCGGCGGCCTGCGCCTGGCCGAGCAGCCCGGCGCCGATCGCCAGGCCCAGTACAGCGGGTTTGAGGTAGGGACACTGCATGGATTGCTCCTTTTTCTTCTTCGTTGTTGTTCGAGACGGCAAACGCATCCCGCCGCGCCTGCCGGGGCGGGCGCGCGGGGTGTGGGGCAGTGGCGAAACGAAGGGCCGCCCGGTCTGCGCCGGGTCGGCGGGCCGAAAGCCTCGGCTAGGGCTGGTTGCTCACGCCGTAGAAGGTGTTGCGCCCGAAGGGGCTGATGAGGAAGCCCTGCACCGACTTGCGCATGGGCTGGTACACCGTGGAGTGGGCGATGGGGCTGATGGGCAGTTGCTGGGCGAGCAACTGCTGGGCCTGCTGGTAGAGGGCGACGCGCTGGGCATGGTCGGTGGTGGCCTTGGCCTGCTTGACCAGCTTGTCGTAGGCCGTGTCGCACCACTTGGAGATGTTGTTGCCGTTGACCGCGTCGCAGCCGTAGAGGGTGCCGAGCCAGTTGTCCGGGTCGCCGTTGTCGCCGGTCCAGCCGAACAGGGCGGCGTCGTGCTCGCCGGCGTGGGCGCGCTTGATGTACTCGCCCCACTCGTAGCTGACGATCCTGGCCTTGATGCCGACCTTGGCCCAGTCGGCCTGGATCATCTCGGCCATCAGCCTGGCATTGGGGTTGTACGGGCGCTGCACCGGCATGGCCCAGAGGGTGATCTCGGTGCCTTCGGCGATGCCGGCCTGCTTCAGCAGTTCGCGGGCCTTCGCCGGATCGTAGGCCTGGCCCTTGATGGATTCGTCATAGGACCACTGCGTCGGCGGCATGGCGTTCACCGCCAACTGGCCGGCGCCCTGGTAGATGGCGTCGATGATCGCCTGCTTGTTCACCGCCATGTCCAGCGCCTGGCGCACCTCGACGCGGTCCAGCGGCTTGTGGGTGACGTTGTAGGCGATGTAGCCGAGGTTGAAGCCCGGCTGCGAGGGCATGTTCAGGTTGGCGTCCTGCTTCAGCGAGGCCAGGTCCGCCGGGCGCGGGTTGAGGCTGATCTGGCATTCGCCGGCCTTGAGCTTCTGCATGCGCACCGAGGCGTCGGTGTTGATGGCGAAGATCAGGTTGTCCAGGCGCACGTCCTCGGGCTTCCAGTAGTCCTTGTTGCCCTTGAAGCGGATCAGCGCGTCCTTCTGGTAGCGGCTGAGCACGAAGGGCCCGGTGCCGATGGGCTTCTGGTTGATCTCGCTGGCCTTGCCTTGGGCGAGCAACTGGCCGGCGTATTCGGCGGACTGGATGGCCGCGAAGCTCATGGCCAGGTTCTGGATGAAGGCGGCGTCGACTTCGTTGAGGACGAACCTCACGGTGTAGTCGTCGAGCTTCTCCACCCTGGCGATGTTGCGGTCCAGGCCCATGTCGGTGAAGTAGGGGAACTCGGTGGGGTAGGCCTTACGGAACGGCTGGTCCTTGTCGAGCATGCGCTCGAAGGTGAAGACCACGTCGTCGGCGTTGAATTCGCGGGTCGGCTTGAAGTAGTCGGTGGTGTGGAACTTCACGCCGTGGCGCAGGTGGAAGGTCCAGGCCTTGCCGTCGGCGCTGGTCTCCCAGCTTTCGGCCAGGGCCGGCACGGCCTCGGTGCCGCCGCGCTCGAACTGCACCAGGCGGTTGAACAGGGTTTCCGACGTGGCGTCGTAGTCGGTGCCGGTGGTGTACTGGCCCGGGTCGAAGCCGGCCGGGCTGCCTTCGGAGCAGTACACCAGGGTGTTGCCGGCGAAGCTCGCCGAGCTGGCCAGCAACAGGCCGCCGGCGACCAGTGAATGCATGGAGTTACGACGCTTCATACGCATGCCTAACCTCGTTGTTCTTTTTCTGAGGGAGCCGGGCGCGGGCCTGATGGACCTGTGCCGGCTCGGGCGCCACCGCTCCCCCGTGGGCGATGGTCGGATGCCGCCGGGGTAGCCGGCGAACGTCGAACGCGAAGTTAAGTCAGGCTGAAATTAAGGTCAACTTAAATTCAGTGCTACTGCAAAAATCAGAAGCGTCCTAATACCTAGGGAATGTCTCAGGTACCCGGATGCTCGCCGAACAGCGGCATGGTGGTGACGGTCAGCACCTCGGCGGTTTCCTCGCCGGCATTGCGCAGGCAGTGGGGCTTGCCGGCGTCGAAGTGTACCGAGTCGCCGGGGCCCAGGGGGTAGCTGCGGCCGTCGATGGTGTAGACGATGCTGCCGCTGAGCACGTAGGCGAATTCCGCGCCCTCGTGGGCAATCAGCTCGGACTGGTAGCCGACCGGCATGTTCATCTTCACCGCGTTGAGCTGGTTGCCGGGGAAGGAGCTGGACAGGCGCTCGTAGCCCAGCGGCTGGCCCTCGATGGCATAGCGCACGCGCTCGCCCTGGTGGGTGTCCGGCTGCGCTTGCTGCGGCTGGTCGAACAGTTCGTTGAGCGGCACCCCCAGGGACTTGGCGATGCTGGCCAGGGACGAGATGGAAACCCCGGTGAGGTTGCGTTCGGCCTGGGACAGGAAGCTGGCGGTGAGGCCGGATTCGCTGGCCACCTGGTTGAGGGTCTTCTTCGCGGCGCGCCTATAGCGACGCAGGCGCTCTCCGATTCGATCGACGGTCATTGGCTGGGCTCTTGGAGGATGCCGGCAGTATACCGGCGAAGGAAGGCGGAGGAAGAGGGCCGGAAAGGTTGGCTTGCGAAGAGGGCTTTTGCTGTGATTTTAAGTGGTGCTTAAAATTCGTTTGGCACGGATTTTAAGTAATGCTTAAATTCCGCCGGAATTTTCAGGATGGGAGTTGGGCGATGACGTTGGGCGTTGGGGGCAGTAGCCCCGAGCAGGCTCTGGCGGGGCTGCGCGACATGAGCGGCGGCGTCGAGCCGATCGGGCTGGACGAATACCGGGCCCGCGTGGCCGGCCTGCAGGCGCGCCTGCGCGAGCAGGGCATGGCCGCGGCGTTCGTCGATGCCGGCAGCTACCTGCGCTATTTCAGCGGGGTGAAATGGAACCCCAGCGAACGCCTGGTCGGCCTGCTGGTGCCCACCGAGGGCGCGCCGCAGTACCTCGCCCCGGCCTTCGAGGAGGGCACGGTGCGCGACTTCCAGGTGCTGCCCGGGGCGATCCGCACCTGGCAGGAACACCAGAGCCCCTACCGCCTGCTGCTGGACATGCTGGTGGAACTGGGCGTGCCGGCCAACGCCCGCCTCGGCCTGTGCCCGAGTTTGCCGTTCGGCATGGCCGAGCGCCTGCGCGAGGTTGCCGGCGCCCTGCGCCTGGTGGATGCGAGCGCCGCCGTCGACCATGGGCGGCAGCGCAAGTCGGCCGCCGAGCTGGCGCTGATGCAGCGCGCCAAGGACATGACCCTGGAAGTGCACAAGGCCACCGCCAGCATCCTCCGCGAAGGCATCACCACCACCGAGGTGGTGCGCTTCATCGAAGCCGCGCACCGCCGCGTCGGCGCGCCGGGCTCGACCTTCTGCATCGTGCTGTTCGGCGAGGACAGTGCCTTCCCCCATGGCGTGCGCGAGCCGCGCCCGCTGCGCGACGGCGACATGGTGCTGATCGACACCGGCTGCCAGCTGCACGGCTACAACTCGGACATCACCCGCAGCTACGTATTCGGCACCCCCAGCGAGCGCCAGCGCAGCCTGTGGAACCTGGAGAAGGCCGCGCAACTGGCCGCCTTCGCCGCCGCCGTGCCGGGTGCGCCCTGCCAGGCGGTGGACGCCGCCGCGCGGCGCTGCCTGGAAGCCGGCGGCCTGGGCCCGGACTACGCCTTGCCCGGCCTGCCGCACCGCACCGGCCACGGCATCGGCCTCGACATACACGAAGGCCCCTACCTGGTGCGCGGCGACGAAACCCCGCTGGAGGCCGGCATGTGCTTCAGCAACGAACCGATGATCTGCGTGCCCGGCGAGTTCGGCATCCGCCTGGAAGACCACTTCTACATGAGCGCCGAAGGCCCGCGCTGGTTCACCCGGCCGAGCCATTGCCTCGACGATCCATTCGGTCTGGCGGGGTAGGGCCAACCTACAGGGGATGCCATGGCTGGTGCGGCGTAGGGCGCATAACCGTTCGCGGTTATCCGCCGACACACCGAGGCCATAGTCAACGCCAAGGTCAACCTTGGCGCCGCTGGAAGCCAAGGCCAAACGGCGGATAACGCCGTAGGCGTTATGCGCCCTACGGGTTGTGGGAACACCGTCGTAGGATGGTGTTGAGCGAAGCGATACCCATCATCACCACCGCATGGGTTTCGCAGGCTCAACCCATCCTACGAAAAGCGCTTCGGCACGGCTGACAAGACAGCTGTGGCTACTAGAGCAACTCGAAGGGGAAGGTACTGACCAGCCGCAGCTCGTCGACGCTGCCGTTGCTCTGCTTCTGGCTGGCGCGGTGGCTGACGTACATGAGGCGGAAGTGGCTGCGTTTGAGCGCCCCGTTCTGCACCACGTAGGCGGCCGACAGGCCCAGTTCGCGGTGCTTCTCGCCGTCCTGCTCGCGGCCCTTCGCGTAGTTGCCGTAGGCGCCGTTGCGGTCGCCGGTGTAGCCCGTGCCGTCGATGTCCCAGCCCTTGACGTACCACACCGAGGTGCTCAGCCCCGGCACGCCGTAGGCCGCCCAGTCGGTGTTGTAGCGCAGCTGCGCGGATTTCTCGTTGGGCCCGTTGTAGTCGGCGAAGGCCACGTTGCTCAGGTGGATGGCCTTGGTCTCGTGCACGTAGTCGAAGTATTCGTCGCCTTCGACCTGCTGCCAGCCGAACATCAGCGAGTGGGCGCCGCGGCTGAGGGTGAAGTCCAGGCTCCAGGTGTCGTTGTCGATGTAGCCGGCGGCGCGGCGGCCGGTGTCGCGGGTGCTGTAGAGGTTGGCGCGGGTCCGCAGGGCGAGCTTCTGCGGGTCGCCCAGGCTGTGGCCCAGGCCCAGGTAATACTGGTTCCAGATGTCCTCGAAATGCCCGCCGTAGAGTGTCGCCGACAGGCCGCCGGGGGCCTTGTAGCTGCCGCCGAGGTAGCTGTAGCGGTCGCCCTTGGCCAGGCGGGTGCCGTATTCGGTGGTCAGGTCTTCCTCGCCGGCGCCGGCGCGGGGGCTGGCGCGGGTGAAGCTGCCGGCCTGTAGCGCCAGGCCCGGCAGTTCCTCGCTGAGCAGGGCGAAGCCGTCGAAGCTGGCGGGCAGGACGCGGTTGTCGTGGCTGTTGAACACCGGCGTGTCGACCTGGAAGCGGCCGCCCCTGAGTTCGGTGCTGGAGACGCGCAGGCGCAGGTTGGCGATGCCCAGCTTGGACCATTCGTCCACCGCGTTGCCGTCGCTGTCGGTCAGGGTGCGGTTGCCGCCGCCGCCGGCGATCACACCCTTGCCGCGCTCCAGGCTGAGGGCGTGGTAGCCGGCTACGTCCAGGCCGAAGCCGACGGTGCCCCGGGTGTAGCCGGAGCTGTACTTGAGCAGGGTGCCCTGCACCCAGGTGCGGCGGTTGTGGGTGAACTCCGAACCGTCTTCCTTGGGGATGCGGAAGCCGTTGCTGTCCTGGGCCTGCTCCAGGGCGGCGAAGTTGCGGGTGCGCAGGCTCAGGCTCTGGCCTTCGACGAAGCCCTTGGCGCCGGCCTGGCCGCGGGCCTCGCGGCGGTCGTCCTCGGCGGCCCAGGCCTGGCCGAACAGGCAGGCGCCGAGGGACAGGCCCAGGGCGGTGGGGCGGATGTGCTGCTGGATCATTGGCTGTTGCTCCCTTCTTGTTCTTGTTGGAGGGGCTAGGCCGATGACGCCGTGGGTGCGCTGGCCCCTGTGAGGGGCCGAAGCTAAGTGGGGGCGGGAAGGGCGATCAAGGCGGATTCGGCCGCGCTGCGAAAAACGGAAAATTCCGAATATTCAGGGGATTGCATTCGGGCGACGGGGTACTCGTCGAAGGTAGGCGCGGGGGCGATGGAGGGCGCGTACCTGCCCGGCGCCGCCTCTGGCGGGGCGGCGCCGGGGTGGGGACTACAGCAGGTTGAAGGGCAGGGTGGTGATCAGGCGCACGTCGTCGATGCTGCCGTCGGCCTGGTTCTGGCTGGCCCGGTGGCGCCGGTAGGTCAGCTTGATGCTGCTGCTCTTGAGCGGGCCGTCCTGGATCTTGTAGGCGAGCGTCATGCCCAGTTCGCGATGCCTTTCGCCATCCTGCTTGCGCACCTCGGCGTAGCTGCCGTGGGCGCCGTTGCGGTCGCCGTCGTAGCGGGTGCCGTCGATGCCCCAGCCCTTGGCGTACCACAGCGTGCTGCTCAGCCCCGGTATGCCGTAGCGGGCCCAGTCGGTGCCGTAGGCCAGCTGGGCGGACTTCTCGTTGGGGCCGTTGTAGTCGGATTGCAGGTAGTTGACCAGGTAGATGGCCGCGGTCTCGTTGACGTAGTCGAAATACTCGTCGCCATCGACCTGCTGCCAGCCCGCCATCAGGCTATGGGCGCCGCGGGCGAGGGTGAAGGCCAGGCTCCAGGTGTCGTTGTCGATGTAGCCGGCCTTGCGGCTGCCGGCATCGCGGGTGCTGTAGCCGTCGAAACGGGTGTGCAGGGCCAGCACGTCGGGGTCGCCGAGGTCGTGGGAGAAGCCCAGGTAGTACTGCCGCCAGATGTCCTCGAACTCGCCGCCGTAGGCGCTGAGGCTGAGGTTGGGCGTCGCGCGGTAGGTCCCGCCGAGGTAGCTGTAGCGGTCGCCTTTGGCCTTGCGGTCGCCGTAGGTGGTGGTGAGTTTCTCGTCGCCGGCCCCGGTGCGCGGGCTGACGCGATCGAAGCTGCCGGCCTGCAGCCTGAGCCCGGTGAGTTCGCTGCTGGTCAGGCCGACGCCGCGGAAGGTGGAGGGCAGGGCGCGGTTGTCGATGGTGGCCAGCACCGGCGTCTGGACCTGGAAGCGGCCGGCGCGCAGTTCGCTGTTGGACAGCCGCAGGCGCAGGTTGGCCACGCCCAGCTTGGACCACTCGTCCAGCGGCCGCCCGTCGCTGTCGGTCAGGGTGCGGTTGCTGCCGCCGGCGACCACGCCCTTGCCGCGCTCCAGGTTGAGGGCATGGAAGGCGCCGACATCGAGACCGAAGCCGACGGTGCCCCGGGTGTAGCCGGAGCTGTACTGCAGGATGCTGCCCTGCACCCAGGTGCGCCGGCTGTGGGTGGGCTCGTAGCCGTCGTCCTTGGGGATCTTGAAGACGAAGCGCCCATGTTTTTGCTCGCGGGAGGCGAAGTTGCGGGTGCTCAGGGTCAGGCTCTGGCCTTCGATGAAGCCCTTGGCGGCGGCCTGCCCCCGCTGCCTGTCGTCCTCTTCGGCCGCCCAGGCCTGGCCGGTGACGCCGGCGAGCAGCGCAAGGCCGATGGCGGTGGGGCGGAAGTGTGGATTGGTCATCTGATTGCTCCTCGTTTCTAGTGCTGTGCGCAACGGCGGGCACCTGGGCGCGCGCCGGGAACGGCCGGTGGCCGGCTGCAAGGCGGAAAGCGAGTGCGGTGGGATGATTGTTGGAAGAGCCTGGCCGGTCGGGCCTGGCTCATGGCTGCCCGCAGCGGATGGGGCGGGCGCAGGGACGGCAGCGGCGGGTACGCCGTGCCGTGGAAGGCGTGGGGGCCGGGGCTGCCGGACCTTCAGGGGGGAAGCTAAGCCATGCCTGGCGGCCGCGACAATGAAAAAATGCCCGGTGCTTCACTACGCCGCTTCTCGCCGATGCCCGGAATAGAGGCTTCGAAGCGTTTTGGGGAGGCGGCGTGGTGGGAATCTTGGTGCCCACCTGTAGGAGCGGGTCCTGCCCGCGATTTCGCGCGCAGGGCGCGCTCCTACATGGGAATGGTGCAGGTGGGGCGGCGTAGCGGATCTTATCCGCGAATCGCGCCGGAACGCCCGGCTATCGCGGACAAGGTCCGCTCCTACGGGGGGAGGCATGCCGTGTCTCTCGGTAACCTGTAGGAGCGGGCCCTGCCCGCGATTTCGCGCGCAGGGCGCGCTCCTACATTGGAATGGTGCGGGTGGGGCGGCGTAGGCGGGTCTTATCCGCGAACCGCGCCGGAACCTCCGGCTATCGCGGACAAGGTCCGCTCCTGCGGGGGAGGCATGCCGTGTCTCTCGGTAACCTGTAGGAGCGGGCCCTGCCCGCGATTTCGCGCGCAGGGCGCGCTCCTACATGGGAACGGCGGGGTGGGGTGGCTTAGCGGATCTTATCCGCGAATCGCGCCGGAACGCCCGGCTATCGAGGACAAGGTCCGCTCCTACAGGGGGCGGGAAATACGGGCTCAGGGCCCCAGTTCGACGTGGGTGAAGTTGTTCGAGCCCAGCGGGCTCAGGGTGAAGCCCTTCACCCTGGGGCTCAGCACCACGAACTGCTTCGGGTAGGCCAGGGCTATCCAGGGCGCTTCGCGCTGGAAGATCGCCAGGGCCTGGCGGTACAGCGCGGCGCGGGCGTCCTGGTCTGTGCTGGCGCGGGCCTGGCGCAGCAGGTCGTCGAACTGGGCGTTGCACCAGCCGGCCATGTTCTCGCCGCTCTGCGCGGCGGCGCAGGACAGGTTGGGGGTGAGGAAGTTGTCCGGGTCGCCGTTGTCGCCCACCCAGCCCATGAACACCAGGTCGTGCTCGCCATGCTTGGCACGGCGGATCAGCTCACCCCATTCGTAGACGCGGATGTCGGCGCGGATGCCCAGCTTGCCCAGGTCGTTCTGCAGCATCTGCGCGCCTATGCCGGGGTTGGGGTTGGCCGGGCCGCCGCCGGGGCGGGTCCAGATGCTGAGCTTCTGCCCGGGCTGCACGCCGGCCTCGGCCAGCAACTGGCGGGCCCGTTCGAGGTCGCGCGGCCAGCCCTTCAGGTCCGCGTCCGAACCCCACAGCGTCGGCGGGTAGGGCGCCACCGCGGGGCTGGCGCCGCCCTCGCCGAACTGCGCCTTGCGGTAGGCGTCGCGGTCGAAGGCGAGGTTGATGGCCTGGCGCACGCGCACGTCGTCCAGCGGCTTGTGCCGGGTGTTGATGGCGACGTAGGCGACCAGCAGGGAGTCCAGTTCCTCCACCTTCAGGCGCGGGTCCCTGCGCAGTTCGGGGATGTCCGTGGGCCGCGGGTACACCGCCACCTGGCAGTCGCCGGCGCGCAGCTTCTGGATGCGCACGCTGGGGTCGGGGGTGATCGCCAGTAGCAGGCGCTCGATCTTCGGCGTGCCGCCCCAGTAGTCGGGGTTGGCGGCGAAGCGCACCTGGGCGTCCTTCTGGTAGCGCTGGAAGACGAAGGGGCCGGTGCCCAGGGGCAGGTTGTTCAGTTGCTCGGGCTTGCCGGCCGCCAGCAGCAGGTCGGCGTACTCGGCTGAATAGATGGAGGCGAAGCCCATGGCCAGGTCGGCGAGGAAGGGCGCCTCGGGATGGCGCAGGGTGAAGCGTACGGTCAGGTCGTCGAGCTTCTCGACGCGCTCGATCAGCCCCGGCAGGCCCATCGACTGGGCGTAGGGGAAGCCGCGCGGGGCCAGCCTGTTCCACGGATGCGCCGGGTCGAGCTGGCGCTGGAAGCTCCAGAGCACGTCGTCGGCATCGAGGGCGCGGGTGGGGGTGAAGTAGTCGGTGTGCTGGAACTTCACGCCGGGGCGCAGGTGGAAGGTGTAGGCCAGGCCGTCGGCGCTGATGTCCCAGCTCTGCGCCAGCGCGGGGATCACCTTCGTGCTGCCGGGGGCGAACTGCACCAGGCGTTCGTACACCGTCTCCGCCGTGGCGTCGGCGGTGGTGGCGGCGGTGTACTGGGTGATGTCGAAGCCTTCCGGGCTGCCCTCGGTGCACACCACCAGGGGCCGGGCCAGGGCCGGCGCGGCGGCGAGCAGCAACGCCAGGGCCGCCCACGTGGGGCGGCCCGGTCGTCTATCGGCAAGCGGCTGTGGCCAGCGCAGCATGGCGTGACGGCCGCCTCGCGGCGGCCGCGGGCCTTACTTGCCGACGCCCACGCCGTAGAAGGAGTTGAGCGCGAAGGGGCTGATCTTGAAGTCCTCGACCGTCTTGCGCATCGGCTGGTACACGGTGGAGTGGGCGATCGGGGTGATCGGCACCTGCTCCTTGAGGATGTGCTGGGCCTGCTTGTACAGCTCGGTGCGCTTGGCCTGGTCGGGGGTGCGCTTGGCTTCCTTGATCAGCTTGTCGTAGGGCTGGTCGCACCATTTGGAGAAGTTGTTGCCGTTGACCGCGTCGCAGCTGTACAGGGTGCCCAGCCAGTTGTCCGGGTCGCCGTTGTCGCCGCTCCAGCCGATCAGCATGGCGTCGTGCTCGCCGGCCTTGGCGCGCTTGATGTACTCGCCCCATTCGTAGGTGACGATCTTCGCCTTGATGCCGACCTTGGCCCAGTCGGCCTGGAGCATCTCGGCCATCAGCTTGGCGTTGGGGTTGTACGGGCGCTGCACGGGCATGGCCCACAGGGTGATCTCGGTGCCTTCGGGCACGCCGGCCTTCTTCAGCAGTTCCTTGGCCTTCTCCGGGTTGTAGCCGGCGTCCTTGATGCTGTCGTCGTAGGACCACTGGGTCGGCGGCATGCCGTTCACGGCGAGCTGGCCGGCGCCCTGGTAGACGGCGTCGATAATGGCCTTCTTGTTCACCGCCATGTCCAGCGCCTCGCGCACTTCCAGCTTGTCCAGCGGCTTGTGCAGCACGTTGTAGGCGATGTAGCCGAGGTTGAAGCCCGGCTGCGAAGGCATGTTCAGGTTGGCGTCCTTCTTCAGCGACTCCAGGTCCGCCGGGCGCGGGAACAGGGTGATCTGGCACTCGTTGGCCTTGAGCTTCTGCATGCGCACCGAGGCGTCGGTGTTGATGGCGAAGATCAGGTTGTCGATCTTCACCTCGCCGGGCACCCAGTAGTCCTTGTTGGCCTTGAAGCGGATCATCGCGTCCTTCTGGTAGCGGCTGAACACGAAGGGCCCGGTGCCGATCGGCTTCTGGTTGATGTCGCTGGCGCGGTTCCGCTTGAGCAACTGGTCGGCGTATTCGGCGGACTGGATGGAGGCGAAGCTCATGGCCAGGTTCTGGATGAACGCGGCGTCGACCTCGTTGAGGACGAACTTCACGGTGTAGTCGTCGACCTTCTCCACCTTGGCGATGTTGGCGTCCATGCCCATGTCGGTGAAGTAGGGGAATTCGGTGGGGTAGGCCTTACGGAACGGGTGGTTCTTGTCGAGCATGCGCTCGAAGGTGAACAGCACGTCGTCGGCGTTGAATTCGCGGGTCGGCTTGAAGTAGTCGGTGGTGTGGAACTTCACGCCGTGGCGCAGGTGGAAGGTGTAGGTCTTGCCGTCATCGGATACGTCCCACTTCTCGGCCAGGCCGGGGATCACCTGGGTGCCGCCGCGCTCGAACTGGGTGAGGCGGTTGAATACCGTCTCGGCGGCGGCGTCGAAATCGGTGCCGGTGGTGTACTGGCCGGGGTCGAAGCCCGCCGGGCTGCCCTCGGAGCAGAACACCAGGTTGCTGGCGGCGTGGGCGAAGGGAGCGCTGGCGATCAACCCAGCGGCGATCATGGAGCGGATGACGGCATTCTTGCGCATGCTGACCTCAGTTTGTTGTGGTTGTCATCGAGGCACGTCCTTGTGGGGCGTGTCGCCTGAAACTATGCAGGGCACATGCCGGGCGCAAGGGCCACACCCGCCACAGTGTAGAAGCTGTGGGGAAGTCGTAAGGGAATGTCGCAATAACGCAAGAAGCCCGCCGCGGCGCCCGGGCGGGTGGCGCTGCGGCGGGCTCGCATCAGGGCATCTGCACTTCGATGGTGCCGTCGGCGGTCACCGTGACCTGGCTGGTGCCGGCCTCGATCTCCGGGGCCGCGGCGAAGCCGGCGTCGGCCTTCATCGCCGCCATGCGCATCACCGGCATCGGCCGCGGCGCGCCGGCGCTGTTCAGGTTCAGGTTGACCAGGCGGTAGCCCTTGCCGCCGAGGGAGTCGGTCAGCAACTGGGCGCGGGCCTTGAACGCCGCCACGGCGTTCTTCATCAGGCTGTCCTCGTTCTGCTGGCGGGTGGAGTCGGCGATGCTGAAGCTCATGTTGCCCATCTTCAGCTTGCCCAGCAGGCTGGCGGTGAGCTGCGACAGCGCGGCGAAGTCGGAGCTTTCCAGGCGCAGCTCGGCGCGTTCGCGCCAGGCGGTGATCTTCTGGCCCTTGTCGTCGTACACCGGGTAGCTGTTGCGGCTGCCCAGGCTGACGGTCACGCCCTTGGCCTTGCGCGCCTCGGTCACCGCGGCGTTGAGGGCGGCGGTGGTCTCGGCGGCGAGTTTGGCCGGGTCGCTGGCCTGGGCTTCGTTGAAGAGGGTCACGTGCATCTGGTCGTGGGCCACTTCCTGGCTGGCCTCGGCATGCAGCGACACCAGGTTGTAGCGCGGCTCGTCGGCCTGGGCGGCGAAGCTGGTGGCGGCCAGGGCGACGGCTGCGGCCAGGGCGGCGAGGCTTTTCTTCAATGCGGACATGTTCGACTCCTTGGTCCTGTAATGAGTCCCGGGTGCAGGGTAGACGACCCCGCACATGGACAGTCAGACCTATTGACGCAGGTCGGCGTTCAAAGGGGTTGAATCGCGATAGCCTTTATCTCGTATGCTGTGTCGCTATGACGCACCGAGAGGGGAAGGGGCTTGGCTATACTCGCGCAAATTCCGGAATTCACCATGCGCACACCGGTTTTCCAGTTATCCGCCAGCCGGCAGAACCTGCTGCACCTGACGCTCATCCGTATTCTCGTGCTGGCCGCCCAGGCCGGTTCGGTGGGCATCGCCTACAAGGCCCAGTTGATCCCGCTGCCCTGGGCTGCGCTGGGGGTGACCCTCGGCGTGTCCCTGGTGCTGTGCCTGGCCACCGCCCTGCGCCTGCGCGGGCCCTGGCCGGTGACCGAGGTGGAGTACGCGGTGCAGCTGGGCTGCGACCTGATCATCCACAGCGCCCTGCTGTATTTCTCCGGCGGCTCGTCCAACCCCTTCGTCTCCTATTACCTGGTGCCGCTGACCATCGCCGCGGCGACCCTGCCGTGGCTCTACACCATCGTCCTCGCCGGCCTGGCCCTGGCCGCCTACACGGTGCTGCTGGTGTGGTTCCACCCGCTGAACATCGCCCCGGCGCAGCGCGACTACCTGCTGATCTACGGCATGTGGCTGAGCTTCGCCCTGGCCGCCGGGCTGATCACCTTCTTCGTCGCGCGCATGTCCCAGGCGCTGCGCCGCCAGGAACAGATAGTCGCGCAGCGCCGCGAGGAGGGCATGCGCGACCAGCAGCTGCTGGCCGTGGCCACCCAGGCCGCCGGCGCCGCCCATGAGCTGGGCACGCCGCTGGCGACCATGAGCGTGCTGCTCAAGGAGCTGCGCCAGGCGCACCCGAAGGACCCGCTGCTGCAGGAAGACCTGGCGCTGCTGCAGGAGCAGGTCAAGCTGTGCAAGGACACCCTGCAGCAACTGGTGCGCGCCGCCGAGGCCGACCGCCGCCAGGCCATCCAGGAACAGGGCGTCAACGAATGGCTGGAGGCGGTGCTGCGCCGCTGGCACCTGATGCGCCCGGAGGCCACCTACCGCTACCTGAACCTGGGCCCGGGCAGCGCCCCGCGGCTGACGCCGCCCACCGACCTCACCCAGGCCCTGCTGAACCTGCTGAACAACGCCGCCGATGCCTGCCCGGACGACCTGGAGATCTGCGTCGACTGGACTGCCACCGACATCTGCCTGAGCATCCGCGACCACGGCCCCGGCGTGCCTCTGGCGATCGCCGAGCAACTCGGCAAACCCTTCTTCACCACCAAGGGCAAGGGCTTCGGCCTCGGCCTGTTCCTCAGCCAGGCCAGCGTCACCCGCGCCGGCGGCACGGTGAAGTTGTACAACCACGAAGACGGCGGCACGCTTACCGAGCTGCGCCTGCCGCGCAGCTATGGTGTGGTGTGAACCCACGCGCGAGGAAGTACCCATGAGCGAAGAGAATCTGTTCGAAGGCGAAGAGCAACCCCACCTGCTGCTGGTGGACGACGACGCCACCTTCACCCGTGTGATGGCGCGCGCCATGAGCCGCCGCGGCCTGCGCGTATCGGTCGCCGGCTCTGCCGAGGAAGGCCTGGCATTGGCCAAGGAGGACCTGCCCGACTACGCCGTGCTGGACCTGAAGATGGACGGCGACTCCGGCCTGGTGCTGCTGCCCAAGCTGCTGGAGCTGGACGCGGAGATGCGCGTGGTGATCCTCACCGGCTACTCCAGCATCGCCACCGCGGTGGAGGCCATCAAGCGCGGCGCCACCAACTACCTGTGCAAGCCGGCCGACGCCGACGACGTGCTGACCGCGCTGCTCTCGCAGCACGCCGACCTGGACAGCCTGGTGCCGGAAAACCCCATGTCGGTGGACCGCCTGCAGTGGGAGCACATCCAGCGCGTGCTGGCCGAGCACGACGGCAACATTTCCGCCACCGCCCGCGCCCTGGGGATGCATCGGCGGACGTTGCAGCGTAAGCTGCAGAAGCGCCCCGTGAGGCGTTAAGGAATTCATAAGAAGCTGTATCTACGATCTCGCGAGCTAGCGCAGAACAAGGCGAAAACAGGCGAGGGAGGCACCGGGCTCGCGTTCGAGTTCAGTCCGCTAAATGAGCATCACTCGCCTGTTTTTAACGCAGTTATGCCGACGCGCAGCAGATCGTAGACAGGTTCTAAGACAGGGAGCGCCGACTGGGCGCTCTTTTTTTGTGCCCGTGCTGAGCCCGACCCGATGACCGAAAGCGCCGAATACCGTGCCGCGAACGATGCCGTTCGCGGGCATTTCTTCTCCCAGGTGTGGAAACTGACGGCGCCCTACTGGCGCAGCGAAGAGAAGGGCATGGCCTGGCTGCTGCTGATCGTGGTGATCGTCCTGTCGCTGGTCGGCGTGGGCGTCTCGGTGTGGGTCAACACCTGGTACCGCGACTTCTACAACGCCCTGCAGAACAAGGACCTCGACGCCTTCATCCGGCTGATCCTGTACTTCTGCGGGATCGCCGCGGTGGCCATCCTGGTCGCCGTGTACCGCCTGTATCTGACGCAGATGCTGACCATCCGCTGGCGTCGCTGGCTCACCGAGAAGCACTTCGCCGCCTGGCTGTCCGACAAGAACTACTACCGCCTGGAACAGCGCGGCTACACCGACAACCCCGACCAGCGCCTGTCCGAGGACCTCAACAGCTTCACCGACACCACCCTGAGCCTGGGCCTGGGGCTGATCCGCAACCTGGTCAGCCTGGTGTCCTTCTCGGTGATTCTCTGGGGCGTGTCCGGCAGCATCGAACTGTTCGGCATCAGCATCCCCGGCTACATGTTCTGGGCCGCGCTGCTCTACGCCCTGGTCGGCAGCTGGCTGACGCACCTGATCGCCCGCCGCCTGATCGGCCTGAACAACCAGCAGCAGCGCTACGAGGCCGACCTGCGCTTCGGCCTGGTGCGCATCCGCGAGAACGCCGAGAGCATCGCCCTGTACAACGGCGAGGGCAGCGAGAACGAGCGCCTGATGACGCGCTTCCGCAACGTCTGGGGCAACTTCTGGGAACTGATGAAGGTGCAGAAGCGCCTGACCTTCTTCAGCTCCGGCTACGCCCAGATCGCCATCATCTTCCCCATCGTGGTAGCCGCGCCGCGCTACTTCGCCGGCAAGATCCAGCTCGGCGAGCTCATGCAGATCAACTCCGCCTTCGGCAACGTCCAGGACGGCCTGAGCTGGTTCATCGACGCCTACTCCAGCCTGGCCACCTGGCGCGCCACCTGCGACCGTCTGCTGAGCTTCCGCAACGCCATGGACGAGGTCGCCGGCGAGCACGAGAGCATCGCCGTGCACGCCGCCGGCAACGGCCTGCAGCTCAAGCACCTGAGCCTGCGCCTGGGCGACGGCAGCGTGCTGCTGGAACCCACCGACCTGACCCTGCGAGCCGGCGAGCACGTGCTGATCAGCGGCCCCTCCGGCGCCGGCAAGAGCACCCTGCTGCGCGCCATGAGCGGGCTCTGGCGCTACGGCGCCGGGCAGGTGCAGATGCCCGCGGCGCGCACGCTGTTCCTGCCGCAGAAGCCCTACCTGCCGATCGGCAGCCTGGCCACGGCCCTGAGCTATCCGGAAGAACCCGGCCGGCACGGCCCCGAGCGCCTGCGCGAAGTGCTGCGCCTGTGCCGCCTGGAGCACCTGGGCGAACGCCTGGACGAAGCCCAGCACTGGCAGCGCCTGCTCTCGCCGGGCGAACAGCAACGCCTGGCCATCGCCCGCGCGCTGCTCTATGCGCCGGCCTGGCTGTTCCTCGACGAGGCCACCTCGGCGCTGGACGACAACGACGAAGCCGCGCTCTACCAGACCCTGCTGGAGCAACTGCCCGGCGTGACCCTGGTCAGCATCGGCCACCGCGCCGACCTCAGGCGCTTCCACGAGCGCCAGCTGCGCCTGGAGGATCGTCACCTGCGGGAGGTCGAGGCGGTGCTCCCGGCCTGACACGCCTACCTGTCGCAAGGGAATCCCCCGGCGATAGGATTTTGGGAAAGATCGTGCTGTGAATTCCTTCAGATTTTGCAGGAAAGCTCGCAATTGCTTGGCAGTTTTGGGGACTGCTGCATCGTTCCCGGACCCATACCCGGTACCCTCGACGGCTTTGCGGTAAACAGCCCGTCGCATTCGGATTCCGGATATCGCCATGCATGGTCTTTCCCCTTCTGGTCAGGCGTTGACGCGCGAGGCATTGCGCCTGGTGAACCCGCGCCGCTTCCTTGGCCTCGCGCTCGCCGGCGCCGCGGCGCTGGCGCTGCTGACCTTCGCCGCCGGCCTGTGGCTCGGCCGCGTCATGGCGCCGCCCGCGCCGCTGGCCGAGGCCGCCCCGCAGCAGACGCCGGAGCAGCGCTTCGCCGTGGCGCGCCTGGGCGAGCTGGCCGGGCGCCTGCAAGTGCTGGAAAAGGACGCCGCCTACCTGCTGAAAGTGGTCGACGGCCACGAGGACATCGCCCGCAAGCTGGCGCGCATCGACCCCGGCCTGGTGCCGGAGCAGGCACCGGCACGCGGCGCTGACGGGGAGGGCGGCCTGCTGCTGCCGCCGCGGCCATGCCAGGCCGCGCCGCTGGTCGACGTGCAGCAGGGCACCGAGGCCGCCCGTTGCCTGAGGCGTCAGCTAGACCTGCTGCTGGACGCGGTGTCGCGGCGCAACGCCGACTTCCTCGCCATCCCCACCCATCGCCCGGTGGACAAGGCGCGCCTGGGCTCGGCCTTCGGCAACCGGGTGGACCCGTTCAACCGCCGCCTGGCCTTCCACTCCGGGCTCGACTTCGCCGCGCCCGGCGGCACCGGGATCCAGGCCGCCGCCGGTGGCCGGGTGGTCGCCGCCGGCCCCTTCAGCTCCTATGGCATCCGCGTGGAAATCGACCACGGCAACGGCCTGCTCACCCGCTATGCGCACCTGTCCAGGGCCGAGGTGCGCGTCGGCGACGTGGTGATGCCCGGCCAGCGCATCGCCGCCATGGGCTCCACGGGCCGCTCCACCGGCTCGCACCTGCATTTCGAAGTGCTCTACCGCGGCGAGTTCGTCGACCCGCAGCACTTCCTTTCCCTCGGCGACATGGAGAAGGCCCTCGATGCGCTGGCGCAGGACTAGGCCGGCGACCACCCGCGAACTGCTGCGCGCCGAGCACCAGCCGCGGGCCCAGGTGGCGCGCAGCTACCGGCCGCTGCTCTGGGCCGCGCTGGCGCTGGCCATGGCCTTCGCCGCGGTGCATTTCTGGCGCGGCTCGCAGCAGGCCGAAACACAGCGGCGCATCGACGCGCTGCAGGCCGGCAATGCCGCGCTGGCCGCCGACCTGCAGCGCCAGCGGCTGCTGACCGCCGAGGCCCAGGCTACGCGCGAGCAGCTGCAGCGGCGCATCGACCAGATGTCCGGGGAACTCAAGAAGCTCAAGACCGACCTGGCGTTCTACCGCCAGCAGAAACCCGCCAAGTGATCCGCAGGAGGACGAACATGTTCAGCAGCAACAAGAAGAAGGGGCCGCAGGTGGCGGTGGACAGGTTTTCCAGCCTGCTGTCGGGCAACCTGGCGCTGGTGGGCGACCTGGAGTTCGAGGAGGGCCTGAAGGTCCAGGGCCGCATCCAGGGCAACGTGCGCCACAAGCCGGGTACCCAGAGCCTGCTGGCCCTGGGCGCGGAAGGGCGGATCGAGGGCTGCGTCAGCAGCTACGACGCGCTGATCGACGGCACCATCGTCGGCGACCTCTACGTCGAGCACCTGCTGGAACTGCATTCCAACGCCCGCGTCATCGGCAATATCCACTACCGCCAACTGAGCATGGAGAACGGCGCCAGCGTCGACGGCAAGCTCACCCGCCTGGACGAGCAGCGCCCGCTGGAACTGCCGGCGCCCGAGAGCCACCGGGCGCGTGCCGGGGCCGAGGAAGCGGAGCCCGCCTGAGGCAAATCGTTAGCACGCGAAGCACTGCCCCTTGCTATGATCGCCGCAGTTCTTCCGCCGGCGCTTCCCCTCCATGCTCGCACTGCTGCTCCAGACTCTCGGCATCACCGCGCCGGTGTTCTCCATGCTGTTCATCGGCGTGCTGCTGCGCCGCGTCGGCTGGATCGACCAGGGCTTCATCCAGACCGCCTCGGCCCTGGTGTTCAACGCCACCATGCCGGTGATGCTGTTCCTCGGCATCTACCATTCCGACCTGCACCGCGCGGCCAGCCCGGCGGTGCTGACGTTCTTCTGCCTGGCCACCCTCGGCGGCTTCCTGCTGGCCTGGGCCTGGGCGCACTGGCGGGTGCCGCGGCAAGAGCGCGGCGTCTACGTGCAGGGCGCCTTCCGCGGCAACAACGGCATCGTCGGCCTGGCCCTGGCCACCAGCCTCTACGGCGAGCACGGCCTGGCCCTGGGCTCGGTGCTCGCGGCCCTGGTGATCCTCTGCTACAACACGTTGGCCACCGTGGTCCTGGCGATCTACAGCCCGGTGCTCAAGTCCGACCCGCTGAGCATCGCCCGCCAGGTGCTGGTCAACCCGCTGATCATCGGCGTACTGGCGGCCTTCCCGTTCGCCTGGTGGGGCATCGCCCTGCCGGCCTGGGTGCTCACCTCCGGCGACTATTTCGCGCAGATGACCCTGCCCCTGGCGCTGGTCTGCATCGGCGGCACCCTGTCGCTGCCGGCCCTGCGCAGCAGCGGCAGCCTGGCCCTGAGCGCCAGCCTGATGAAAATGCTCTGGCTGCCGGCGCTGTGCACCGCCGCCGCCTGGCTCTGCGGCTTCCGCGGCGCCGAACTGGGTGTGCTGTTCCTCTACTTCGCCAGCCCCACGGCCGCCGCCAGCTACGTGATGGCGCGCGCCGCCCAGGGCAACGCCGAACTGGCGGCCTCGATCATCGTCATCACCACCCTGGCGGCGGCGCTGACCACCAACCTCGGGCTGTTCATCCTGCAGTGGGGTGGGTGGATCTGAGGTGCTCAACCTCGAATCGCGGCGTCAGCCGGCAAGTTCGTAGGGCGTATAACCGTTCGCGGTTATACGCCGCTTCACCTAACTCATGCCCGGCGTTGCGGTCGAGCCCGGAGTGTCCCGAAACAGGCGCTCCGTGGCCGAACCCGAAGCGCGCCTGGGATCGAGGTTAAACGGCGTATAACGCCGTAGGCGTTATACGCCCTACGCCCAGCCCTCCCTCGGCGTAGGGCGTATAACCGTTCGCGGTTATACGCCGCTTCACCTAACTCATGCCCGGCGTTGCGGTCGAGCCCGGAGTGCCCCGAAACAGGCGCTCCGTGACCGAGCTCGAAGCGCGCCTGGGATCGAGGTCAAACGGCGTATAACGCCGTAGGCGTTATACGCCCTACGCCCTGGACAACCTCCCGCTGGGGCGCGGTCTAGGCAGATTCTGAATTCGCAGACAGCATCACTTACTCTGCCCGAAGGCCATTTCAAGCCGTTTTACAGGCGGTTACACTGTCCCCCTTCCAACGCGCGACAAAGGATTGCTCATGCGTTTCCAGGATTCCGCCCGCAGCCTCGCGCTGCTGCTCGGCCTGCTGTGGCTGGCGTCGTCGTATGCCGGGCCGGGGGCCGAACTGTCCAGCCCGGCCGCCGGCTGGCGCTACTCGGGGTTGCTCGACGACCTCGACAGCCCGCGCGTGGCCTATCCGACCCCGCCCATCGACCGTGGCGGCCAGCGCGGCCGCAGCCTGATCGAGGGCGACCTGAAGAACCTCGCCGGCACCGACCGCGCCCAGCGCCTGGTGGTCAACGGCAACCCGCTGCCGCTCTATACCGACGCCCAGGGCCACTTCGTCCGCCCCTACGCCTTCGGCGCGGGCTCCAACAGCGTCGAGGTGGCCAGCGCCGACGGCCAGTCGCTCAAGCGCGTGCAGTTCTACGAGGCCAACGCCGGGCGCGTGCCGCCGCGGGTGCGCGTGGCCCTGGGCTGGAACGACCCCAAGGCCGAGCTGGACCTGCACATAGTCACCCCCGACGGCCAGCACGCCTTCTGGGCGCGCCCGCGGCTGGGCAACGGCGGCGGCCTCGACCCGGACGGCGTCGACGGCCCCGGCCCGGAAATGTTCACCATGGCCGCGCCGCTGCACGGCACCTACCTGGTCTACGTCAACTACTGGGGCAATTTCGGCGCGCAGGGCTATAACTTCCAGGCCGGCGCCAACCAGCAGGACGTGATCACCGCCCAGGTCAACCTGGTGTTCAACGAAAACAGCGTCGACGAGAAGCGCGAGACCTTCGTGGTGCCGCTGCGCACCATCGGCGATCTGGTCCTGGTCAAGACCTTCACCTACTGAAAGCTGTCCCCTGCCAGGGATGAAACGGGATCGAGCAAGCATGAGCGACAACACCACTCCCAGCCCCACTCCTTCCGCCGAAGCCGCACCGGTGAAGCGCTGGCCGCTGATCTTCGGCGGCCTGGTGCTGGCCCTGCTGGTCCTCGGCGGCCTGTTGGCGCGCTACGTCTGGCTGGCGCCGCCGAGCGGCCCGCTGGCCGGGCTGGAGGCGCCGCCGGCCAATGCCCCGGGCCGCGACATCAGGCACCCGGACGCGCTCATCGAAAGCGCCTCGCTCGCCCGCCTGCCCAAGGAACTGCTGGAGGTGCCGCTGCTGCGCGACACCCTCACCGAGGACTTCGTCTTCTACTACGAGAACGACGGCGACCGCCTCGGCCTGGCCGGCAGCCTGCGGCGCATCGTCTACGAGCACGACCTGACGCTGAAGGACAGCCTGGTCGAGGAACTGCTTGACCAGCCGGCCCAGGTCGCCCTGTGGCGTGGCGCCGACGGCCGCCTGCGCGACTTCCTGGTGGTGATGAAGCGCGGCGGCCTGGCCAAGTTGCTGGAGCCGCTGGCGCACATCGCCGCCGACGACAGCCAACTGCGCAAGGTCGGCGAGCTGAAGGGCGGCACCGGTGTCTATCGCCTGCGCTACAACGCCCAGAAGACCCTGCTGTTCGCCTCCAGCGGCGACTACCTGGTGCTGCTGTCCAACCCGAAGATGCTGTTCCCCGACGCCAGCGACGAGGAGCCTGGCGCGGCCGATGCCCAGGTCAGCGCCGACCTGGCTGCTCTGCTCGGCGGTGACGACGCCTTCCCGCGCGCCTTCGGCCTGGGTCCGCGCGGCGAGCTGAGCCAGCGCATCAGCCTCGGCGCCGGCGCCCTGGCCATGGGCTACCAGCGCTTCATCCCGGCCTTCGCCGGGGTGCGCTTCGACAAGGATGCCAAGGGCTGGAGCAGCTACCTGGCGCTGAACGCGGTGGAGCGCCAGCCGGACCTCGACTTCAGCCCCGTGTGGCAGGCCATGCCCATGGGTGCCAGCGCCTGCGTGGCGCTGCCGCTGACCCCGGGCCTGTACGACAGCCTGCTGGTGCGCCTGGGCGCCGAGCAGAAGATGGCCGCGGCCTTCTCCGAACACCTCTCCGGCGCCGCCGGCCTGTGCTGGTACGCCGACTCGCGCCTGTACACGCCGCTGCTGGTGGCCACGCTCAGCGCGCCGCCCGGCCCGGAACTGGACGCCGACCTGGGCAGGCTGTTCGACAGCCTGGTGGGCGCCTACGAGGCCAACGCCGAAGGCGGCAACT
Source organism: Pseudomonas sp. M1 (assembly GCF_022760135.1). Taxonomy (NCBI): domain Bacteria; kingdom Pseudomonadati; phylum Pseudomonadota; class Gammaproteobacteria; order Pseudomonadales; family Pseudomonadaceae; genus Pseudomonas; species Pseudomonas sp. M1. The sequence goes on along the minus strand of NZ_CP094343.1, from coordinate 5,682,834 downwards.
TCCCGGTGGACGAGCAGAACCAGGGCGAGACCCACAAGTGGCTGCGCCAGGTCAGCTCCAATTTCGGCCAGTACGCCGCTGCCGATGCGGCCGACCCGGACGCCGTCAGCGGCCGCGGCTTCTTCCGCGTCGGCCTGGCGCGGCAGGGCAGCACCCTGCTGTTCTCCCTCGACGACCAGTTGCTGGACAAAGCCCTGGGCACCCTCGACAAGCGCTTCCCGCCGCTGGCCGACGTGCTGCCCAAGGACGCCCTGGTGCCGGCCTACCTGGCGCCGCAGTCGCTGTCCACGCTGCTCCAGCGCGAAACCCTGGAGAGCCTGCCGCAGGACATGGAGCCGGTGTTCCGCAACGCCGCCGACAGCCTGCTGCTGCCGCGCCTGAAGGCCCTGGCCGGGCACGGCGGCTACGCCCTCGGCCTGCCCGCCGGCAGCCGCGCCGAACAACCCTGGCAATGGCTGCCGCTGCAGTGGCGCGCGCTGTGACGGCACGCGCCCTGCTGCTGGCGTTCGGCCTGTGGGCCGCCCAGGCGGCACAGGCCGGTAGCGTGTCGCTCGACCCGCAGCAGTCCCAGGTGTTCCGCGCCTGGTTCGTGCGCATCGCCGAGGAACAGCTGCGCCAGGGCCCCAGCCCGCGCTGGCACCAGCAGGACTGCGCGGGCCTGGTGCGTTTCGCCGCCAACGAGGCGCTCAAGCCCCACGACGCCAAGTGGCTGCGCGCCAACGGCCTGTCCAACCGCTACCTGCCGCCGGAGCTGGCGCTGAGCGACGAGCAGCGCGCCCTGGCGCAGAACTGGCGGCAGGGCGGCGGCCAGGTCGGCCCCTACGTCAACGCCATCAAGCTGATCCAGTACAACAGCACCCTCGTCGGCCGCGACCTCAACCAGGCACGGCCCGGCGACCTGATCTTCTTCGACCAGGGCGACGACCAGCACCTGATGATCTGGATGGGCCGCAACATCGCCTACCACACCGGTACCAGCACGCCGACCGACAACGGCATGCGCTCGGTCAGCCTGCAACAACTCATGACATGGAAGGACACCCGATGGATACCCGACCCTGCCAACCCCAACTTCGTCGGCGTGTACCGCTTGTCGTTCCTCGCCCGATGAAGCTGCTCGCGCTGTGCGCCGGCCTGGCCCTGGGCGGCCTGCTGGCGGGCGCGCCGGCGCAGGCGTGGGCCGACGACGAGGTGCCGGCGAGCAACTACGCGCCGATCAGCGGCGAGTCGTTCTTCCTGCTCGCCGACAGCAGCTTCGCCCCCGATGAGCAGGCCCGCGTGCGCCTGGAGGCGCCGGGCCGCGACTACCGCCGCTACCGCATGGAGGCCTACGGCGGGGTGGACATGCGCGTCTACCGCATCGACAAGCCGCTGGACTTCCTCAAGCGCCAGAAGAACCTGCACCGGGTACTGGCCGAGGGGCAGTTCAGGGGCGAGGGGCTGTCCAACACCCTGGCCTACCTGTGGGACAACTGGTACCGCAAGTCGCGGCGGGTGATGCAGCGCGCCTTCTCCTACGAGTCGCGCAAGCAGGTCACCGAGGTGGTGCCGGAGCTGAAGATGGGCCAGGCTATGGCCGCACCCACGCCCTACGACGCCCAGCCGCAGTACGCGCCGATCCCCGGTCTGCCGCTGGTCGAGCAGTTCCGCTACCCGCTGTGGGACGCCAAGCCCATAGAGCCGCCGGCCGACGTCAAGCTGGCCGGCTCCTCCAGCGAGTTCATCAACGTCTCGCCGGGCAACGTCTACGTGCCGCTGGGCAAGCTCAAGCCGGGGCTGTACCTGGTCGAGGCGCTGGTGGGCAAGTACCGCGCCACCACCGTGGTGTTCGTCTCCAGCACCGTGGCGGTGAGCAAGATCGCCGGCAACGAGCTGCTGGTGTGGTCGGCGCGCAAGCACGAAGGCACCCCGGTGCCGGATACCCAGGTGCTCTGGACCGACGGCCTGGGTGTGATGAGCAGCGGCCGCACCGACGCCGAGGGCCTGCTGCGCCTGCAGCACGCCAGCCCCGAGCGCTCCTTCGTGATCGGCGAAGACAAGGAGGGCGGCGTCTTCGTCTCGGAAAACTTCTACTACGACAGCGAAATCTACGACACCAAGCTCTACGCCTTCACCGACCGCCCGCTGTACCGCCCGGGCGACTGGGTGGCGCTGAAGATCTACGGCCGCGAATTCAAGAACGCCCGCGACTCCGCCGCGCCCCAGGCCGCGCCGGTGAAGCTGAGCGTGATCGACGCCGCCGGCACCACGCTGCAGACCCTCGACCTGCAGATGGACCCCAAGGCCGGCGCCAACGGCCGCTTCCAGCTGCCCAGCAATGCCGTGGCCGGCGGCTACGAGCTGCGCTTCGACTACCGCGGGCAGACCTACAGCAGCGCCTTCCGCGTGGCCGAGTACATCAAGCCGCACTTCGAGATATCCCTGGACCTGGCCAAGCCGGACTTCAAGACCGGCGAAGCGGTGAAGGGCAACCTGATCCTGCTCTACCCGGACGGCAAGCCGGTGGCCAACGCCAAGCTGCAACTGAGCCTGCGCGCCCAGCAGCTGTCCATGGTGGACAACGAGCTGCAGTACCTCGGCCAGTTCCCGGTGGAGCTGAGCAGCACCGAGCTTGCCACCGACGCCCAGGGCCGCGCGGCCCTCGAACTGCCGGCGGCGGACAAGCCCAGCCGCTACCTGCTGACGGTGTTCGCCAGCGACGGCGCGGCCTACCGGGTGAAGACCAGCAAGGAAATCCTCATCGAGCGCGGCGCCGCGCGCTACCGCCTGGCCGCGCCGCAGCGCTTCAGCGCGGTGGGCGACAAGGTCGAGTTCAGCTACGCGGCGGAGCAGCCCACCGAACTCAAGCCCAAGAGCTATCGCTGGGTGCGTCTTGAAGACCGCTCCACGGGTGACGGCGAGGCTGGCGACGGCAAGTTCGTCATCGCCTTCGACAAGCCCGGCACCTACAGCATCGAGCTGCGCGACGCCCAGGGCCAACTGCTCGGCGGCACCGGTCACTCAGTGAGCGGGGAGGGCGTGAAGGCAGTGCCCGGCACCGTGGAAATCGTCCTCGACAAGGCCGAGTACCAGGCCGGCGACGAAGCCCTGGCGCTGATCACCTTCCCCGAGCCGGTGGACGACGCCCTGCTGTCGCTGGAGCGCGACAAGGTCGAGGCCACCGCGTTGCTGTCCAAGGGCGGCGACTGGCTGAAGCTGGAGAAGCTCAACCCCACCCAGTACCGCGCGCGCATCCCGGTGAAGCCGGACTTCTCGCCGAACCTGACCTTCTCCGTGCTCTACACCCGCGGCGGCGACTACAGCTTCCAGAACGCCGGCATCAAGGTGACGGTGCCGCAGGTGGAAATCGCCATCGCCACCGACAAGGAACGCTACGAGCCGGGCGACACCGTGACCGTCGACCTCTCCACCACCTATGCCGGCAAGCCGGTGTCCAGCCAGGTGGCGGTTGGCGTGGTGGACGAGATGATCTATGCCCTGCAACCGGAGATCGCCCCCGGCATCGACCAGTTCTTCTACCACCCGCGGCGCAACAACGTGCGCACCAGCGCCAGCCTGTCGTTCATCAGCTACGACGTGGCCCTGCCGGGCAGCGCCAGCGCGCCGGGGCGCAGCAACCGCAGCGAGCGCGGGGTGAAGGTGCTGGAACGGCCGCGCCGCGAGGACGTGGACACCGCCGCCTGGGAGCCCAAGCTGGTCACCGACGCCGAGGGCAAGGCGCGCTTCAGCTTCCGCATGCCCGATTCGCTGACGCGCTGGCGCATCACCGCGCGGGCCATGGACGGCGACGGCCAGGTCGGCCAGAAGAAGCAGTTCATCCGCTCGGAAAAACCGCTGTACCTGAAGTGGAGCGGCCCGAAGCGCTTCCGCGCCGGCGACAAGCCGGACCTCGGCCTGTTCGTCTTCAACCAGGGCGAGCAGGCCAAGGCCGAGCTGCTGGTGCGCTACGCCGGCCAGGAACAGACCCAGGCGCTGGAGCTGGCCAAGGGCGTGAACTACGTGCGCCTGCCGGCCCAGGCCCTGAGCGACGGCGAGTGGAGCGCCGAGCTGCGCCAGGACGGCCAGACGCGCGACAGCCTGGCCGTGCGCTTCGCCCTGGCCGCCGACGGCTGGCAGGTGCTGCAAGCGCGCAGCCTGCAACTGGCCGGGCAGAACAGCCCGCTGCAATTGCCGGCGGACGCCCGCGACATCCGCCTGCGCCTGGACGACAGCGCCAGCGCGCTGTTCCGCGGCAGCCTCGACGACCTGCTGGCCTACCCCTACGGCTGCGTCGAGCAGACCGCCAGCCGCCTGCTGCCGCTGAGCGTGGCCTACCCGCTGCTGGCCGAGGGCGAGCCGCGGGTGCGCGACCGCCTGCGCCTGATCATGCAGAACAGCCGCCTGCGCCTGGTGCAGATGGCCGGGCCGAACGCCTACTTCACCTGGTGGGGCGACAACACCGACAGCGACGCCTTCCTCACCGCCTACGCCTACTACGCCGACTGGCACGCCAGCCGCGCGCTGCAGATCAGCCTGCCGCCGGAGCACTGGCAGCGCGTGCTCGACCTCTACGCCAAGCTGGCCGAGCAGACGCCGCTGCTGCAACGCGCGCTGATCCTCGGCTTCGCCCGCGACATGCAGCTGCCGGTGCAGACCCTGGTCGGCGGCCTGCTCGACGACCTGGCCAAGGCCGGGGAGGGCGAGGACGCGAAGCTGCCGGCCGACGCCGAAGTCAGCCTGGTGATGGCCGAGCCGGACTCCAGCCTCGGCCTGGCCGTGGCGCGGGTGCTGGCCAACAACCTGGCGCAGCAGGCCAAGGTGCCGCTGCCGGCGGCCTTCGCCAAGCAGCTGGACGGCGCGCGGCTGAAGGTCAACGGCAGCGACCAGCCGTTCGCCCAGGCGGTGCAGCTGTCGCTGGCGGCGCCCGACGTCAACCGCGCCCGCGCCCTGCTGGCGCGCCTGGGGCCGCAGCAGTCGACCCTGGAACGCGCCCTGGCGCTGACCTGGCTGCAGCGCGCCCTGGCCCAGGCGCAGGCTCCCGAACCGCTCAAGCCGGGCAAGGACTGGGCCGAGCAGCAGGGCCCCAGTGGCGAGCGCTACTGGCAGTGGCAAGGCCAGGGAGTACCCGCCGAGCTGACCCTGCAGACTCCGCCGTCGCGCCCGCTCAATGCCTCTCTCAGCTACCGCAGCGCCGAGGCCCCGGCCAGCCAGTTGCCGGTGAGCATCAGCCGCCGCCTGCTGCGCCTGGTGCCGGGGGACAAGGCCTTCGAGTTCAAGGTCGAGGAACTGGGCGACAAGCCGCTGTCCAGCGACGAGCTGTACCTGGACGAAGTGACGGTCAAGACCGAGCAGCCCACCGCGCTGCGCTACGGCATGCTGGAAGTGCCTCTGCCGCCGGGCGCCGACGTCGAGCGCACCACCTGGGGCATCCAGGTCAGCGGCCTGGGTGGTACCGAGGCCACCAGCCTGGAACGCGCGCGCAACGAGCCGGGCGACCTGCACTACGGTATCCCGGTGGACAGCCTGGCCGGCGAATTGCGCTTCCGCCACCTGGTGCGCTTCTCGCAGAAGGGCGAGTTCGCTCTGCCGCCGGCGCGCTATGTGCGCATGTACGCGCCGGCGGAGCAGGCCCTGGAGCAGCACCCGGCGCTGGCCAAGGTGAAGGTGCAGTAAATGGGACGGCGCCTGGCCTGGCTGCTGCTTCTGCTGCCGTTGTGCGCGGCGGCGCAGGCGCCCGTCGAGCTGGCCTGGCGCAGCCCCCAGGGCGACCTGCTGCTGCATCTGGACCAGCAGCAGGTGCTCGCCCGCGAGCCCCTGCCGGCGGACCTGCGCACGCCGCTGGGCAGCCTGTGGAAACTCTTCGTCTTCGCCTGGCTGGTGGACAACGACCGGCACGAGCCGGAGTACGCCTGCAAGGGCCAGTCCCGCGAGGAGGTGTACTGCTGCTCGGCCGGGCAGAGCATCGGCCGCGACCAGGCGCTGGTGAAGTCCTGCGGCCTCTACTACCAGCCGGCGCGCCTCGGCCTGGACGCCGCCACCTGGCGCCGCTACTGGCAGGAACGCCAGGCGCCGGCCTGGTTGCTCGACCTTGAACGCCTGCAGCCGCAGACCGAAGTGCCGGTGGCCGAACTGCTCGACATGCTGACGCGCCTGCCGGCCCAGGCCGAGGCGCGCCGGGTGCTGCTCGACGTGGTAGTCAACGCCGACGACGGCCGCGCCCTGGCCAGCCTGGGCGGGCGCCTGCGGGTGAAGACCTGGAGCTGGCTCGACGAGCACGACCCGCAGTCCCGCCGCGGCGGCTTCGCCGGCTGGCTGGCGGACGGCTCGGCGGTCTGGGCCTCCGGGCCCGGCACCAGCAAGACGGTGCTGGCGCACTACGCCGAAGCCCTCGGCGCCGCGCTGCCGGCGCCCTGGCCGCGCGAGCCGGGGCGCTGCGTGGCGGTGGCGCTGTTCGAGCGCTACCCGCTGCGCGAGGTCTTCGACGTCCAGGGCCGCCCGGCGGCGGCCGGCGGCCTCAGCGGCAGCTACCGGGTGAGCTTCGCGAACGGCAACGACCTGGATATCCACAGCGACGGCGAACTCTTCCTGCAGCGCGACGGCAAGCCGCAACTGGTGGCGCGCCTGGACCGCGAGGAATACGTCGCCCGGGTGCTGCAGCGCGAAGCCGCGGCAACTCCGGTCGAGGCCGCCCGCGCCTTGGCCGTGGCCATCCGCAGCTACCTGCTGCAGAACGCCGGGCAGCGCGGCGAGTGCCTGAGCATCGCTGACAGCAGCCAGCGCCAGCGCGTCGCGCCGCGCCCGGCCACGGCGCAGATGCGCGCCGTGGCGGCCTTCACCGATGGACTGGTACTGGCCGGCAGCCCGGTCACTTACCACGCCGACCAGGCCGGCCCGGCGAAACTCTCCTGGCAGGACGCCAAGGCCCAGGCGACCAACGGCCTGCGCTTCGACGCCATCCTCGCCCGCGCCTTCCCGCAGGCCAGCCTCAGCGCCTGGAACAACCCGGTGGCCGCCTGCCAGCCGCTGCCGGCGGCCGAGGACTGGCTGCGCAAGCAGCGCCGCGCGTGGCGCACGAAGCTGGACGGTGAGCCGGGCTACGAGGAACTGCAAAGCTTCGCCGTGTGCCAACTGGCGTCCGGGCGCCCCTACGTCGACCGCGAGCGCCAGCGCATCTACGTGCGCGGCCTGTACTCGTTGCAGGACCGCCTCGACCTCACCCACGAATACCTGCACCTGGCCTTCCAGGCGCACCCCAACGGCCAGGACGAGGGCTTCGTCGAAAGCCTCGCCCGCCGCCTGATACTGGAATGACCGCCATGAAGCTGCGTCCCTGCCTGTTCCTCCTCCTGATCACCGGGCTCGCCCAGGCCGCCGAGCCGGGCATTCGCCTGGACGCCCCGCTGGGCGGCTGGCGCCCCGGCAACGGCGAGGGCGCCAACTTCCGGCAGAGGGTGAACTACCCGGCAGCCTCGGTGAACACCCCGGCCGACCAGGCCATGACCGCGCGGATCAAGGGCGAGATCGCCAACGCGGCCAAGGACAAGCCGGCGACTTTGGTGGTCAACGGCGTGTCGATGCCGCTGAAGATCGGCGAAGACGGCGGCTTCGACAGGCCTTACGCGTTCCCGGCCGGCAGCAACAGCCTGGAAGTGATCAGCCCCGATGGCCAGCAGCGCAAGCGCGTGCAGTTCTACCACGGCGGTGGCGGCGGCGAGGTGCCGGCCAAGCTGCGGGTGATGCTGTCCTGGGACAGCGACAACACCGACCTCGACCTGCACCTGGTGACCCCCGACGGCGGCCACGTCTGGTACGGCAACCGCAGCCTGCCCAACGGCGCCACCCAGGACGTCGACGTGACCACCGGCTACGGCCCGGAAATCATCGCCACGCCTACGCCGCTGAAGGGGGCGTACCTGGTCTACGTGAACTACTTCGGCGGCGGCTACAGCCAGGACAGCGAGAGTGGCGACGTGGAAGCCGCCCAGCCGCTGACCACGGCCAGGGTGACGATAGTGACGGAGGAGGGCACGCCGAACGAGAAGCAGGAGAGCTTCCTGGTGCCGATGCGCCAGCCAGGGGAGCTGACGTTGGTGAAGCGGTTCAGTTATCCGTAAGGGCGGCTGGAGGCTGGAAGCTGGAAGCCGTAAGCAAAAGCGTTCCCTACGAAAGCGCCGGGGTTGCCGGCTGACTCTTGACCTTGAACTCGCTCAGGACAGGCTCCCTCTCCCTTCAGGGAGAGGGCTGGGGAGAGGGTTACGGACTTCGCCCACACGCCTCTGCCAACCCTGACTCCGCTCCCTCTCCCTAACCCTCTCCCTGAAGGGAGAGGGGACCGTCCGGAGCGAGCTGGAATCGCGGAGCTCCCGGTTATCCGCCATTGGCCCTGTCTCCGGCGTTCCGGCTGTCGTAGGAGCGAGCTTGCTCGCGAACGGTTTTGCTGCGAGGCGGGTTCGCGAGCAAGCTCGCTCCTACGAAAGCGCCGGGGTTGCCGGCTGACTCTTGACCTTGAGCTTGCTCAGGACAGGCTCCCTCTCCCTTCAGGGAGAGGGCTGGGGAGAGGGTTACGGACTTCGCCCACACACCTCTGCCAACCCTGACTCCGCTCCCTCTCCCTAACCCTCTCCCTGAAGGGAGAGGGGACCGTTCGGAGCGAGCTGGAATCGCGGAGCTCCCGGTTATCCGCCATTGGCCGCGGTCTCCGGCGTTCCGGCTGTCGTAGGAGCGGACCTTGTCCGCGATAGCTGGACGTATCGGCGCGATTCGCGGATGAGATCCTACGGGCTGCCCCAACACCATGCCTATGTAGGAGCGCGCCCTGCGCGCGATTCGCGGGCAAGGCCCGCGCCCGTCAGGCCTTCTGATCCCCCTGCCACGCCTCGATCACTTCCTGTGCCGCGCGGAAGGCATCGATCGCCGCCGGCACCCCGGCGTAGACCGCGCAATGCAGCAGCGCCTCGCGGATTTCTTCCACCGTGCAGCCGTTGTTCAGCGCGCCGCGCACGTGGCCTTTCAGCTCCTGCGGGCATTTCAGCGCTGTCAGGGCGGCCAGGGTGATCAGGCTGCGGGTCTTGCGCGGCAGGCCGTCGCGGGACCAGACGCTGCCCCAGGCGTTTTCGTTGACGAAGTCCTGCAGCGGCTGGGTGAAGTCGGTGGCGTTGTTCAGGGCGCGGTCGACGAAGGCGTCGCCCATCACTTCGCGGCGAACCTGTTCGCCGGCCTTGCGCTTGTCGGTCATGTTCGGTGCTCCTAATCGATGGCTTCCAGGCGCACCGGCGCGGTGCCGCTGCGCAACATGTCGAGGCGTTCCGCGGCCGCCCGCGACAGGTCGATGATCCGCCCGCGGCCGAAGGGCCCGCGGTCGTTCACCCGCACCACCACGCTGCGGCCGTTGTCGAGGTTGGTGACCTTCAGCCGCGTGCCAAACGGCAGGCTGCGGTGCGCGGCGGTCAGGGCGTGCTGGTCGAAGCGCTCGCCGCTGGCGGTTTTCTTCCCATGGTGCGCGCGGCCGTAATAGGACGCGGTGCCCTCGGCGCGGTAGCCGCGCGCCGAGCCGCTTTCATAGGACGAGCTGGCGCAACCGGCCAGCAGGGCCAGGCCGCAGAGCAGGGCAGGCAGGGCGAGGGAACGCAGCATCGAACCTCCGGACGAAAAAACGCCGGGCAAGCCCGGCGTCAGGAAGAATGGGCTCAGCTTTCGAGCTTTTTCTTCAGCAGTTCGTTCACCTGCCCGGGGTTGGCCTTCCCCTTCGAGGCCTTCATGGCCTGGCCGACGAAGAAGCCGAACATCTTGCCGCGCTTGGCTTCGTCGCTGGCACGGTACTGTTCGACCTGCTCGGCGTTGGCCGCCAGCACCTCGTCGAGCATCTTTTCGATGGCGCCGGTGTCGGTGACCTGCTTCAGGCCCTTGGCCTCGATGATCTGGTCGGCCGAGCCTTCGCCGGCGGCCATGGCCTCGAAGACCATCTTGGCGATCTTGCCGCTGATGGTGTTGTCCTTGATGCGCAGGATCATGCCGCCCAGCTGTTCGGCGGAAACCGGCGACTGCTCGATCTCCAGGCCGTCCTTGTTGAGCAGGCTGGACAGCTCGCCCATCACCCAGTTGGCCGCCAGCTTGGCATCGGCGCAGATGCCCTGCACCTGCTCGAAGTAGTCGGCCATCTCGCGGCTGGCCGAGAGCACGCTGGCGTCGTAGGCGGACAGGCCGTACTGGCTCTCGAAGCGCTCGCGCTTCTGGTCCGGCAGCTCCGGCAGGCCGGCGCGCAGCTCTTCCAGGAAGCTGCGCTCGATCACCACCGGCAGCAGGTCCGGGCAGGGGAAGTAGCGGTAGTCGTTGGCTTCTTCCTTGCTGCGCATGGAGCGCGTCTCGTCCTTGTTCGGATCGTACAGGCGGGTTTCCTGCACCACCTTGCCGCCGTCCTCGATCAGCTCGATCTGCCGCTGCACTTCGTGGTTGATGGCCTTTTCGATGAAGCGGAAGGAGTTGACGTTCTTGATCTCGGCGCGGGTGCCGAACTCGGCCTGGCCCTTCGGCCGCACCGAGACGTTGCAGTCGCAGCGCAGCGAGCCTTCGGCCATGTTGCCGTCGCAGATGCCCAGGTAGCGCACCAGCGCGTGGATCGCCTTGACGTAGGCCACCGCTTCCTTGGCCGAACGGATGTCCGGCTCGGAGACGATCTCCAGCAGCGGCGTGCCGGCGCGGTTCAGGTCGATGCCGCTCATGCCGTGGAAGTCTTCGTGCAGGCTCTTGCCGGCGTCCTCTTCCAGGTGCGCGCGGGTGATGCCGACGCGCTTGACGGTGCCGTCTTCCAGGGTGATGTCGAGGAAGCCCTTGCCGACGATGGGGTGGTCCATCTGGCTGGTCTGGTAGCCCTTGGGCAGGTCCGGGTAGAAGTAGTTCTTGCGCGCGAAGACGTTGCGCTCGGCGATTTCGGCGTTGATCGCCAGGCCGAACTGGCAGGCCATGCGCACCGCCTCGGCGTTGAGCACCGGCAGGGTGCCGGGCATCGCCAGGTCGATCAGGCTGGCCTGGGTGTTGGGCTCGGCGCCGAAGGTGGTGGCGCTGCCGGAGAAGATCTTCGATTGGGTGGCGAGCTGCGCGTGGATTTCCAGCCCGATCACGGTTTCCCATTGCATGTGCGTCGTCCTCAGAATCCAGCCGGTGCTTGTTTGTGCCAGTCGGTCACCTGTTGGTACTGGTGCGCGACGTTGAGCAGGCGGCCTTCCTGGAAGTACGGGGCGAGCAGTTGCACGCCCACCGGCAGGCCATCGACGAACCCGGCGGGCATGGACAGCCCGGGGATGCCGGCGAGGTTGGCGGTGATGGTGTAGATGTCTTCCAGGTACTGGGCGACCGGGTCGTCGTTCTTGGTGCCGAGCTTCCAGGCCGGATTCGGCGTGGTCGGGCCGAGGATGACGTCGACGTCGGCGAAGGCGCTGACGAAATCGTTCTTGATCAGCCGGCGAATCTTCTGCGCCTTCAGGTAATAGGCGTCGTAGTAGCCGGCGGAAAGCGCGTAGGTGCCGACCATGATGCGGCGCTTCACCTCGGCGCCGAAGCCTTCGGCGCGGGAGCGCTTGTACAGGTCCTGCAGGTCCCTGGGGTTCTCGCAGCGGTAGCCGTAGCGCACGCCGTCGAAGCGCGACAGGTTGGAACTGGCCTCTGCAGGCGCGATCACGTAGTAGGCCGGGATGGCGTGCTGCATGTTCGGCAGGGAGATGTCCTTGACCTGCGCGCCCAGTTGCTTGAGCTGCTCGACCACGGCCAGCACGGCGTCGGCGATGCGGCTGTCCAGGCCGGCGCCGAAGTATTCCTTCGGCAGGCCGATGCGCAGGCCGGCCAGGGGCTTGCCCAGGGCGGCCAGGTAGTCGTCCAGCGGCTGGTCGACGCAGGTGGAATCCTTGGGATCGAAGCCGGCCATGGCGCCGAGCATCAGCGCGCAGTCCTCGGCGGTGCGGGCCAGCGGGCCGGCCTGGTCGAGGCTGGAGGCGTAGGCGATCATGCCCCAGCGCGAGACGCGGCCGTAGGTCGGCTTGATCCCGGTGAGGTTGGTCAGCGCCGCCGGCTGGCGGATCGAGCCGCCGGTGTCGGTGCCGGTGGCTGCCGGAATCAGGCGCGCGGCCACGGCCGCGGCCGAGCCGCCGGAGGAGCCGCCGGGCACGCGGCTGGTGTCCCAGGGGTTCTTCACCGCGCCGTAGTGGCTGGATTCGTTGGCCGAGCCCATGGCGAACTCGTCCATGTTCAGCTTGCCCAGGCTCACGGCGCCGGCGGCGGCCAGGCGCTCGACCACGGTGGCGTCGTAGGGCGAGACGAAGTTGTCGAGGATCTTCGAGCCGCAGCTGGTGCGCACGCCCTTGGTGCAGAACAGGTCCTTGTGGGCGATGGGCGCGCCGAGCAGGGCGCCAGTCTCGCCATTGGCGCGCCGTTGGTCGGCAGCCTTGGCCTGGGCGATAGCCTGGTCGGCGGTGACGCTGATGAAGCTGTTGAGCTGCGGGTCGAGCTGCTCGATGCGGCTCAGCAGGGCACGGGTCAGCTCTTCGGCGGAGAACTGTTTGTCGGCGAGGCCGCGGGCGACTTCGGCGAGGGTCAGTTGGTGCAGCATGGGTCCGTGTCCTTCCTTATTACTCGATCACTTTCGGAACCAGGTACAGGCCGTCTTCCACGGCCGGTGCGATGGCCTGGTAGGCCTCGCGCTGGTTGCTTTCGGTCACCAGGTCCTGGCGCAGGCGCTGGGTGGCTTCCAGGGGGTGGGCGAGGGGTTCGACGCCGTCGGTGTTCACCGCCTGCATCTGGTCGACCAGGCCGAGGATGTTGTTCAGGGTCGCGGTGGTCGGTTGGACGTCGGTTTCCGCCAGGCCCAGGCGGGCCAGGTGGGCGATTTTTTCCACGTCGGAGCGGTCAAGCGCCATCGGGGGTCTCCAGGCTAGAGCTGCCAGCGTCGATCGGACGCATGGCCGGACGAAACGTAGGCGGGGGAACGGAACCCGCGGCGGGCGGTCCCAGGGACCGCGGGGACAGGCCTCAAAGGCGCTGAAAGTCAAGCAATTTAACACAATGCCGCCTTGCCCAAAATCCCCGTCGTTGTTAGAGTTTGCCGCACTTTTTTACCCGCGCATTTTTCACCCACGCATCGTCCAGGGTTCCCTTTCCATGTTCAAAAAATTGCGTGGCATGTTCTCCAGTGATCTGTCGATCGACCTGGGCACTGCCAATACCCTTATTTATGTGCGCGAACGCGGCATCGTCCTCAATGAGCCTTCGGTAGTGGCCATCCGCAACCATGGCAACCAGAAGAGCGTGGTCGCCGTCGGCACCGAGGCCAAGCGCATGCTCGGCCGCACCCCGGGCAACATCTCGGCCATCCGCCCGATGAAGGACGGCGTCATCGCCGACTTCAGCGTCTGCGAGAAGATGCTGCAGTACTTCATCAACAAGGTGCACGAGAACAGCTTCCTGCAGCCCAGCCCGCGCGTGCTGATCTGCGTGCCGTGCAAGTCCACCCAGGTGGAACGCCGCGCCATCCGCGAGTCGGCCCTCGGCGCCGGCGCCCGCGAGGTGTACCTGATCGAGGAGCCCATGGCCGCGGCCATCGGCGCCGGCCTGCCGGTCGAGGAAGCCCGTGGCTCGATGGTCGTCGACATCGGCGGCGGCACCACCGAGATCGCCCTGATCTCGCTGAACGGCGTGGTCTACGCCGAATCCGTGCGCGTCGGCGGCGACCGCTTCGACGAAGCCATCGTCACCTACGTGCGCCGCAACTACGGCAGCCTGATCGGCGAATCCACCGCCGAGCGCATCAAGCAGGAGATCGGCGCGGCCTTCTCCGGCGGCGAAGTGCGGGAGGTGGACGTCCGCGGCCGCAACCTGGCCGAAGGCGTGCCGCGCAGCTTCACCCTGAACTCCAACGAGGTCCTGGAAGCCCTGCAGGAATCCCTGGCGACCATCGTCCAGGCGGTCAAGAGCGCCCTGGAGCAGTCCCCGCCGGAGCTGGCCTCGGACATCGCCGAGCGCGGCCTGGTGCTGACCGGCGGTGGCGCCCTGCTGCGCGACCTGGACAAGCTGCTGGCCCAGGAAACCGGCCTGCCGGTGATCGTCGCCGAAGACCCGCTGACCTGCGTGGCCCGTGGCGGCGGCAAGGCGCTGGACATGATGGACCGTCACTCCATGGACCTGCTCTCCACCGAGTGAGGTGGGAGCCTTGAGGGTGGTTGACGTTTTGTCGCGCGCGGCGAAACATCAACCGCCTTCAATCAGCTAGGAGCTGGTCATCAAACCGCTATTCTCCAAAGGGCCCTCGCTGGGCGTGCGCCTGCTGGTGCTCGCCGTGCTCTCGGTGGGCCTGATGGTGGTCGACGCGCGTTTCGACTACCTCAAGCCCGTGCGCAGCCAGATGGGCCTGGTGCTGACCCCCTTCTATGGCGTGGCCGACCTGCCGGTGCGCGCCTGGGAAGGCGTGCGCGACCAGTTCACCAGCCGCAGCGAGCTGCTCGCCGAGAACGAACGGCTGAAGGCCGAGTCGCTGTTGATGCAGCGCCGCCTGCAGAAGCTGGCCACCCTGACCGAACAGAACGTGCGCCTGCGCGAGCTGCTCAACTCCGCCGCCCTGGTGGACGACAAGGTGCTGGTCAGCGAGCTGATCGGCGTCGACCCCAACCCCTTCACCCAGCGCATCCTCATCGACAAGGGCTCGAAGGACGGCGTGTTCCAGGGCCAGCCGGTGCTCGACGCCAGCGGCCTGATGGGCCAGGTGGTCGAGGTCATGCCCTACACCGCCCGCGTGCTGCTGCTCACCGACACCACCCACAGCATCCCGGTGCAGGTCAACCGCAACGGCCTGCGCGCCATCGCCGTCGGCACCGGCAACCCGGAACGCCTGGAACTGCGCTTCGTCGCCGACACCGCGGACATCAAGGAAGGCGACCTGCTGGTCAGCTCCGGCCTCGGCCAGCGCTTCCCGGCCGGCTACCCGGTGGCGGTGGTCAAGGAAGTCATCCATGATTCCGGCCAGCCGTTCGCGGTGATCCGCGCCGTGCCCACCGCGAAGATGAACCGCAGCCGCTACGTGCTGCTGGTGTTCAGCGACAGCCGCACCCCCGAACAGCGCGCCACCGAGGCCGCCGAAGCCCAGGCCGAGGCCGACCGCAAGGCCGCCGAGGCCGCCGGCCAGGCACCGGCACCGAGCGCGCCTGCGCCTGCCGCTCCAGCCACGCCTGCCGCTCCGGCTGCCCCGGCCCAGGGCGCCGCTCCGGCACCCGCACCCGCCGCGCCGGCCGCTACCCCCGCGCATCCGCCGGCGCCGGCCCAGGCCGCGCCACAAAGGAACCGTCACTGATGCCTGCCCAAGGACCGCGCAACGGCTGGCTGATCTGGGTCAGCCTGCTGCTGGCGCTGCTGCTGTCGGTGGCGCCGATGCCCAGCTTCACGGAAATCGGCCGGCCGCTGTGGCTGGCGCTGTTCCTCACCTTCTGGGTGCTGATGGTGCCGCAGCGGGTGGGCATGGTCACCGCCTGGGTCTGCGGCCTGGCCGAGGACGTGCTGTACGGCAGCCTGCTCGGGCAGAACGCGCTGATCCTCAGCTTCATCGTGTTCCTGGTCATGGCCCTGCAGCAGCGCCTGCGCCTGTACCCCGTCTGGCAGCAGTGCCTGGTGCTGATGGTGGTCTACGGCCTGGCGCAGCTGGTGCAGCTGTGGCTCAACGCCCTGACCGGCAACCGTCCGCCGACCCTGGCCTTCCTGTTGCCGGCGCTGGTCAGCGGCCTGCTCTGGCCCTGGGTGCTGGTGCTGCTCAAGGGCCTGGGCCAGCGCCTGAAGGTCTACTAATAGCCGTCCCGCCGCTTCCCACCTGGCACGGGCCGGGGGAGGGGCGGCCGGGACTCTTCCGGGAGTCGCAGATGCCCCAGCTTTACCTGGCCTCCAGCTCGCCGCGCCGGCGTGAGCTGCTGACACAGATCGGCCTGTCCTTCCACCTGGTTTCCGGCAATATCGACGAAACCCCGCAGGACGGCGAGACGCCGGCCGCCTACGTCGAGCGCCTGGCGCGCGGCAAGGCCCTGGCCGGACTGACTATGCTTGCCCAGAGACCCGACGTCTGCGTGCTCGGCGCCGATACCGCGGTGGTGCTCGACGGCCGCATCCTCGGCAAGCCGGCGGACCGCGAGGACAGCCTGGCCATGCTGCGCGCGCTGTCCGGCCGCCAGCACCAGGTGCTGACCGCGGTGGCGGTGGCCGACCGCGACCGCTGCGAGGTGCGGGTGGTGACCAGCCTGGTATCGTTCCGCAATGTTTCCGAGGCCGAAGCCGAGGCCTACTGGGCCACCGGCGAGCCCCAGGACAAGGCGGGCGGCTACGCTATCCAGGGGCTGGCGGCGATCTTCGTCAACCGCGTCGAGGGCAGCTACAGCGGGGTGGTCGGCCTGCCCCTGTGCGAGACCGCGGAACTGTTGGCTGACTTCGCGATCCCTTGCTGGCAGTCTTGAAGAAGTAGCGCTGCACACGGGCGCGATAAGGAAGGGCGCATGAGCGAAGAGATCCTGATCAATATCACGCCGATGGAATCGCGCGTGGCGGTGGTGGAAAACGGTGTCCTTCAGGAAGTCCACGTCGAGCGCACGCTGCGCCGCGGGATAGTCGGCAACATCTACAAGGGCAAGGTGGTCCGCGTGCTGCCGGGGATGCAGGCGGCCTTCGTCGACATCGGCCTGGAGCGTGCGGCCTTCATCCACGCGGCGGAAATCTCCACCCGCGAGGGCAGCGCGGTGGAAAGCATCGGCGCCCTGGTCCACGAGGGCCAGAGCCTGGTGGTGCAGGTCACCAAGGACCCGATCGGCACCAAGGGCGCGCGCCTGACCACGCACCTGTCGATCCCCTCGCGCTACCTGGTGTACATGCCGCGCACCAGCCACGTCGGCATTTCCCTGAAGATCGAGGACGAGCAGGAGCGCGAGCGCCTCAAGCAGGTGGTGGCCAAGTGCGTCGAGGCCGAGGGCATCGTCGAGAAGGGCGGCTTCATCCTGCGCACCGCCGCCGAGGGCGCCGGGGAGGACGAGATCCTCGCCGACATCCGCTACCTGCGCCGGCTGTGGGACCAGATCGATGCGCAGATGCA
Source organism: Pseudomonas sp. M1 (assembly GCF_022760135.1). Classification (NCBI taxonomy): domain Bacteria; kingdom Pseudomonadati; phylum Pseudomonadota; class Gammaproteobacteria; order Pseudomonadales; family Pseudomonadaceae; genus Pseudomonas; species Pseudomonas sp. M1. The sequence continues at coordinate 5,665,754 of NZ_CP094343.1, read as the reverse complement.
GACGGTCGGCGCGCCGACGGTGATCTACGAGGACCTGTCCCTGGCCCAGCGCACCCTGCGCGACCTGGTCAACCCGCGCATCGAGAAGATCCGCGTGGATTCCCGGGAGAACTTCCAGAAGATCACGCAGTTCGTCGACGAACTCATGCCGGAAATCGCCGACCGCCTGGAGCACTACCCCGGCGAGCGGCCGATCTTCGACCTCTACGGCGTCGAGGACGAGATCCAGAAGGCCCTGGAGCGCAAGGTGCTGCTCAAGTCCGGCGGCTACCTGATCATCGACCCGACCGAGGCGATGACCACCATCGACGTCAACACCGGCGCCTTCGTCGGCCACCGCAACCTCGAAGAGACCATCTTCAAGACCAATCTCGAGGCCGCCACCGCCATCGCCCGCCAGCTGCGCCTGCGCAACCTCGGCGGGATCATCATCATCGACTTCATCGACATGGAGGACGAGGAGCACCGCCGCCAGGTCCTGCGCACGCTGGAGAAGCAGCTCGAGCGCGACCATGCCAAGACCAACATCATCGGCATCACCGAGCTGGGCCTGGTGCAGATGACCCGCAAGCGCACCCGCGAAAGCCTGGTGCAGGTGCTCTGCGAGCCCTGCCCGTGCTGCCAGGGGCGCGGCATGCTGAAGACCCCGGAAACCATCTGCTACGAGATCTTCCGCGAGATCCTCCGTGAGGCCCGCGCCTACCAGGCCGATTCCTACGTGGTGCTGGCCAACCAGAAGGTGGTCGACCGCCTGCTCGACGAAGAGTCGGGCAACGTCGCCGATCTGGAGATGTTCATCGGGCGCACCATCAAGTTCCAGGTCGAGCCGATGTATTCCCAGGAGCAGTACGACGTGGTCCTGCTCTGAGGCGCGCGGCTGAGATGGACCGCTTCGGCCGCCTGTTCGCCCGCCTGCTGCGCCTGCTCCTGGGGCTTTGCGCCCTGGGCCTGGTGCTGCTGGCGCTGTATGTCAGCCTGGGGCGCCAGTTGGCGCCGCTGGTGGCGGAATATCGCGAAGACCTGGCCGAGCAGGCCAGCGCGCGGCTGCACATGCCGGTGCGCATCGGCGCCCTGGAAGGCAGCTGGCGCGGCTTCGGCCCGATCATCACGGTGCGCGACATCCAGCTCGGCGAGGGCAGCGACGCCCTGCGCCTGGAGCAGGTGCGCCTGACCCCCGACATCCCCGCCAGCCTGCTGGCGCGCCAGCCGCGCATCGACAGCCTGGAACTGCAGGGGCTGCACCTGAGCCTGCGCGAGGGCGAGGACGGCCACTGGCAGGTCGAGGGCCTGCCGGCCAGCCCGCAGGGTAGCGACCCGCGCCAGCTCGTCGACCTGCTGCTGACGCCGCGCCGCCTGTCGCTGCTGGACAGCCAGCTGAGCCTGCTGCCGCGCGAGGGGCAGACGCTCAACCTGACCTATCTCGGCCTGACCCTGCACAGCGGCGTGTTCGGCCAGCGCCTGGACGGCCGCTTCAACCTGCCCGACGGCCAGCCGGTGGCGCTGCGGGTGGACACGCGCATCGACCGCGAGGACTGGAAGCATAGCTCGGCCGACGCCTACCTCAGCCTGCCGCAGAGCGACTGGGCGAAGTGGCTGCCAGCGAGCCTGACGCGGCAATGGCGCATCCAGCGCCTGGAGGCCGGCGGCGAGTTCTGGGCGCGCATCGACAAGGGCCAGCCCAGCGCGGCGGTGGCCAGGCTCAATGCGCCGCAGGTGCAGGCCTCCTTCGATGGCCGCGAGGCGGTGAAGGTCGGCGACCTCGGCGTGGGGCTGTACTTCCAGCGCCAGGGCGAGGAAATGAGCCTGCGCGTCAGCGATCTGGCGGCCAACCTCGGCGAAAAGCGCTGGGGCGAGGCGGAGCTGGAGCTGAACCGGCAGACCCGCGGCGAAGAACACTGGCGCCTGCGCGCCGACCGCCTGGACCTGGGCCCGCTGCTGCCGGTGGTGGAAAGCCTGGCGCCCTTGCCGGACAAGGCGGTGGAGTGGCTGCAGGGCCTGGCGCCGCAGGGCGTGCTGCACCACCTCAACCTCGACTGGTGGCCGCAGCGCCAGGGCGCCGAGCGCCTGGCCTACGGCGTGAACCTGGAGAAGGTCGGCGTCAGCGCCTTCCACGAGGTGCCAGCGGTGGCCAACGTCGACGGCACCTTCAGCGGCAACCTCGGCGGCGGCCAGTTGGACGCCTCGGCCAAGGACTTCATGCTCCACCTGGCCGCCCTGTTCCCCGAGCCGTGGCGCTTCCGCAGCGCCAGCGCGCGGCTGTTCTGGAAGTGGGACGACGAGGCCTTCACCCTCGGCAGCCACCTGATGAAGGTCGAGGGCGACGTCGGCCGCCTGGGCGGCGACATGCTGATCCGCCTGATGCACGACCACGACAAGGAAAGCTACATGGACCTGCGCGTGGGCCTGGAGGACGGCGACGGCAGCTACACCCCGCAGTTCCTGCCCACGGTGCTGCCGGAGATGAACAAGGACCTGGCCCGCTGGCTGGCCAGCGCCATCAAGGGCGGGCGCGTCGAGCAGGGTTACTTCCAGTGGCAGGGCTCGCTGAAGAAGGGCTCGGCGCCGGAAGACCACGTCATGAGCCTGTACTTCAAGGTCCACGACGGCGAGCTGGACTACCAGCCGGGCTGGCCGGCGCTGAGCCAGGCCGAGGGCGAGGTGCTGGTGGAGGACAGCGGCGTGCGCATCCGCGCGCAGTCCGGGCGCATCCTGCAGAGCCAGGTCCGCGACGTGCAGGTGGACATTCCCCACGTGCCCAAGGGCGAAGTCGCCCACCTGCATGTCGATGGCGACGTCGACAGCAGCCTGGGCGACGGCCTGAAGATCCTCCAGGACTCGCCCCTGGGCGTGCAGCAGGTCTTCGCCGGCTGGGAAGGCGAGGGCCCGCTCAAGGGCCACCTGAACCTGGACATCCCGCTGGCCAAGGAACAGGCGAAGCAGGCGCGGGTGGTGGTGGACTTCGCCACCGAGGGCGCGCGCCTGAAGATCGCCAAGCCGACCCTGGAACTGGCCCAGCTCAAGGGCGACTTCCGCTACGACACCAACAGCGGCCTGAGCGCCAAGGGCCTCAGCGCCCAGGCCCTGGGCAGCCGCGTCAGCGGCAGCATCCGCGCCGAGGGTAGCCCGGGCAAGCCGCGCACCCGCGTGCTGGTGGGCGGCCAGGTGGCGCTGAAGAGCCTGCTCGACTGGGGCGGCGTGAAGCAGGCCGTGCCGGCCGCCGGGCGCCTGCCGTTCCAGCTCGACCTGCTGCTCGACGGCAATGACAGCCAGTTGCAGGTCAATTCCGACCTCAAGGGCCTGGCCATCGACCTGCCGGCCCCCTTTGGCAAGGCCGCCGACGAGACCCGCGCCAGCGACTGGCGCATGACCCTCGAAGGCCCCGAGCGGCGCTACTGGGCCAACTACGACAAGGTGGCCAGCCTGGCCTACGCCGCCCCCGCCGACAAACCCCTGGGCGGCCGCGGCACCCTGCGCCTGGGCGGCGACCCGGCGCTGCTGCCCAACTGGAGCGGGGTGCAGGTGCGCGGCAGCCTGGACACCCTGGACGTCGAGCAGTGGCAGGCGGTGCTGAAGAAGTACGGCATCGGCAGCGTGCCCAGCGATAACCAGGGCCTGTTGCGCGGCGCCGACCTGCAGATCGGTCACTTCCGTGGCTTCGGCGCCAGCCTGGACAACTTCAAGCTCGACCTGGCGCGGGTTTCCGGCGGCTGGCAGCTGGGCGTCGACAGCGCCCCGCTGGCCGGCCAGGCGGTGTTCCCGGACAGCGGCCAGCGACCGATCCAGATCAACCTGGCGCGCCTGGACCTGCCGAAGAACCCCACCAACGACCTGGCCGCCGCGCCGACCATCGCCCCCGACCCGCTGGAAAAGGTCGACCCGCGCAGCATTCCGGCGATGGACGTGGCCATCCGCCAGATCTCCCAGGGCGGCAAGCCCATCGGCGCCTGGAGCTTCAACGTGCGCCCGACCACCAGCGGCATCGCCTTCAACAGCCTCAAGCTCGACCTGCGCGGCCTCAAGGTCGGCGGGACGCTGCGCTGGGAAGGCCCGGTGGGCTCCACGCGCAGCACCTTCCAGGGGCGCCTGGAAGGCAGGAACCTGGCCGACGTGCTCAAGGCCTGGGACTTCGCCCCCACCGCCACCAGCGACCGCTTCAGCCTGGACATCGACGGCAACTGGCCCGGCTCGCCGGCCTACATCAGCCTGCGCCGCTTCGGCGGACGCCTGGAAGCCGACATGCGCAAGGGCCAGTTCGTCGACGTCGAGGGCAGCGCCCAGGCCCTGCGGGTGTTCGGCCTGCTCAACTTCAACGCCATCAACCGCCGCCTGCGCCTGGACTTCTCCGACCTGTTCGGCAAGGGCCTGAGCTACGACCGCGTGCAGGGCGTGCTGGGCGCCACCAATGGCGTCTACCTCACCCGCGAGCCGATCAGGCTCACCGGGCCGTCCAGCAACATCGAGATGAACGGCACCCTGGACCTGGCCCACGATCAGATCGACGCCAAGCTGCTGGTGACCCTGCCGCTGACCAACAACCTGCCGCTGGCCGCGCTCATCGTCGGCGCGCCGGCGGTGGGCGGCGCGCTCTTCGTGGTGGACAAGCTGCTGGGCGACAGGGTGGCGCGCTTCGCCAGCGTGCAGTACCGCGTCAAGGGGCCCTGGCAGAACCCCGAGATCGCCTTCGACAAGCCGTTCGAGAAACCGCGGTGAGCAGAGCCGGCGGGCATCGGTTAGGATGAATCGCATCTGTCGTCGGAGAAACGCATGTCCCTCGCCGTGATCCAGATGGTCAGCCAGGACGACGTCCCGGCCAACCTCGCCGCCGCCCGTCGCCTGCTCGAACAGGCCGCCGAGGGCGGCGCGCGCCTCGCCGTGCTGCCGGAGAATTTCGCCGCCATGGGCCGCCGCGACCTGGCCGAGCTGGGCCGCGCCGAGGCCCTGGGCGAGGGCCCGATCCTGCCCTGGTTGAAAAGCGCTGCCCGCGACCTCAGGTTGTGGATAGTCGCCGGCACCCTGCCGCTGCCGCCGGACGGCCAGCCCGAAGCCAAGGCCAACGCCTGCTCGCTGCTGGTCGACGAGCGCGGCGAGCGGGTGGCGCGCTACGACAAGCTGCACCTGTTCGACGTGGACGTCGCCGATGCCCGCGGCCGCTACCGCGAGTCCGACGACTACGCCTTCGGCGGCCAGGTGGTGGTGGCCGACACGCCGGTCGGCCGGCTGGGCCTGACGGTGTGCTACGACCTGCGCTTCCCCGAGCTCTACACCCGGCTGCGCGAGGCCGGCGCCGAGCTGATCACGGCGCCCTCGGCCTTCACCGCGGTGACCGGCCAGGCGCACTGGGAAGTGCTGATCCGCGCCCGCGCCATCGAGACGCAGTGCTACGTGCTGGCGGCGGGGCAGGGCGGCACCCACCCGCGCGGCCGCGAGACCTGGGGCCAGTCGGCCATCGTCGACCCCTGGGGGCGCATCCTCGCCGAGCGCGACAAGGGCGAGGCGGTGCTGCTGGCCGAACGCGACAGTGAAGAACAAACGGCGCTCCGGCAACGCATGCCGGTGATCCGCCATCGAAGATTCTACCCGCCGGCCGTACCCGGACCGGCGCCTACGGAGTAGCCATGAGCGAGTTGTTGTCATCCGTCAGCCAGCACCTGCTGGCCCCCGGCGGCCTGGACGTCGACGGCCTGCAGCCGATCCTGCACGAGCTGAGCGGCCCGGGCATCGACGCCGCCGACCTGTACTTCCAGAGCCAGGTCTCAGAGTCCTGGATGCTCGAGGACGGCATCGTCAAGGAAGGCAGCTTCCACATGGACCAGGGCGTGGGCGTGCGCGCCCAGTCCGGCGAGAAGACCGGCTTCGCCTACAGCAATGCCATCACCCCCGATGCGCTGTCCCAAGCGGCGCTCGCTGCGCGCTCGATCTCCCGCGCTGGGCAGAACGGCCGGGTGCAGGCGTTCAAGGCGGTCGCGCCGACGCGCCTGTACGCCGGCGAGAACCCGCTGGACGTGCTCAGCCGCGCCGAGAAGGTCGAGCTGCTGAAGAAGATCGACGCTGCCACCCGCGCCCTCGACCCGCGCATCCAGCAGGTCACCGTGAGCCTTGCCGGCGTCTGGGAGCAGGTCCTCATCGCCGCCGCCGATGGTTCCCTGGCCGCGGACATCCGCCCGCTGGTGCGCTTCAACGTCAGCGTCATCGTCGAGCAGAACGGTCGCCGCGAGCGCGGCGGCCATGGCGGCGGCGGGCGCACCGATTATCGCTATTTCCTCAGTGAAGACCGCGCCATGTCCTACGCTCGCGAGGCGTTGCGCCAGGCTTTGGTCAACCTCGAAGCGGTCCCCGCGCCGGCCGGCACCCTGCCGGTGGTGATGGGCGCCGGCTGGTCCGGCGTGCTGCTGCACGAGGCGGTGGGCCACGGCCTGGAAGGCGACTTCAACCGCAAGGGCAGCTCGGCCTACAGCGGGCGCATCGGCGAGAAGGTGGCCTCCAGCCTGTGCACCATCGTCGACGACGGCACCCTGGCCGGGCGCCGCGGCTCGCTGTCGGTGGACGATGAGGGCACTCCCACGCAATACAACGTGCTGATCGAGAACGGCATCCTCAAGGGCTACATGCAGGACAAGCTCAACGCCCGCCTGATGGGCGTGGCGCGCACCGGCAACGGCCGCCGCGAGTCCTACGCGCACCTGCCGATGCCGCGCATGACCAACACCTACATGCTGGCCGGGCAGAGCGACCCGGCGGAGATCATCGCCTCGGTGGAGAAGGGCATCTACTGCGCCAATCTCGGCGGCGGCCAGGTGGACATCACCAGCGGCAAGTTCGTCTTCGCCACCAGCGAGGCCTACCTGATCGAGAACGGCAAGATCACCCGCCCGGTGAAGGGCGCGACCCTGATCGGCAACGGGCCGGAAGTGATGAGCCGGGTGTCCATGGTCGGCAACGACATGGCCCTGGACAGCGGCGTGGGCACCTGCGGCAAGGATGGCCAGTCGGTACCGGTGGGCGTTGGCCAGCCGACGCTGAAGATCGACGGCATCACCGTGGGCGGGACCGGCGCCTGAGGCGCCGGGAAGCATTTGGAAAGTCTGCTCACGGCCTCGCGAGCTAGAGCAGAACAAGGCAAAAACAGGTGAGGAAGCGCAGTTTACTGATGCTAAATGAGCATTTCTCACCTGTTTTTAACGCAGTTATGCCGACGCGCAGCAGGTCGTGGGTAGGCTTTCAGCGGAGGCCGCGCTTGAGCTCGTCCAGTTCGCGGATGTATTTGAAGATCTTCCGCGCCGCGGCCGGGGGCTTGTCGTGAGCGGCCTCGTGCTGGGCGTGGCGGATCAGCTGCAGCAGGTGCTGGCGGTCGCTGTCCGGGTATTCGGCGAAGAATGCGGAAAGGGCTTCGTCGCCGCCGGTGACGAGGCGGTCGCGCCAGCGCTCCAGGGCGTGGAAGCGCTCGTTGTACTGGCGCGTGGAGCTGTCGAGCTGGTCGAGCAGGGCGACGATGGCATCGAGGTCCTGGTCGCGCATCAGCTTGCCGATGAACTGCCGGTGGCGTTTGCGGGCGGCATTGGCCTTGTGCTTGGGCGCCTCGTCGATGGCGCGGCGCAGCGGCTCGGTGAGCGGCAGGCGGTCGAGCATGTCCGGCTTGAGCGCGGTCAGGCGCTCGCCGAGGTCCTGCAGGGCGTGCAGCTCGCGTTTTACTTGCGACTTGCTCTTCTCTTCGAACAGCGAGTCGTCGTCTTGATATTCAGCCATGGCGGTGGTCCAGTGGAAAACGCCGCCATGATAACGAGTCGAGGGTCGCTTGTCCGGCCCGCCCGCGATGCCACGGGGCCCGTCGCCCCGTCCGCGGAACAGAACAGGAGAGTTTGGCAATGAGCGAACAGGCCAAGGCAGTCGGCCCCGAGGCACTTCCGGCGCTGCGCGAGCAGGTCGAGCGGATCGTCGCCGAGGCGAAGCGCCAGGGCGCCACGGGCTGCGAAGTGGCGGTGTCCCTGGAGCAGGGGCTGTCCACCAGCGTGCGCCAGCGCGAGGTCGAGACGGTCGAATTCAACCGCGACCAGGGCTTCGGCATCACCCTCTACGTCGGCCAGCGCAAGGGCTCGGCGAGCACCTCGGCGACCGGCGACGAGGCCATCCGCGAAACCGTGGCGGCGGCCCTGGCCATCGCCAGGCACACCTCCGAGGACGACTGTTCCGGCCTGGCCGATCCCGCGCTCATGGCCCGCGACCTGCCCGACCTGGACCTGTACCACGCCTGGTCGCTGACCCCGGACCAGGCCGTGGAGCGCGCGCTGGCCTGCGAAGCCGCGGCCTTCGATGCCGACCCGCGGGTGACCAAGGCCGACGGTACCACCCTGAACATCCACCATGGCTGCCGCGTCTACGGCAACAGCCACGGCTTCATCGGCGGTTACGCCAGCACCCGCCACAGCCTCAGCTGCGTGATGATCGCCGAGGGCGAAGGGCAGATGCAGCGCGACTACTGGTACGACGTGAAACGCCGCGGCGAGCTGCTGGACAGCCCGGAGAGCATCGGCCGCCGCGCCGCCCAGCGCGCCGCCAGCCGCCTGGGCGCGCGCCCGGTGCCGACCGCCGAGGTGCCGGTGCTGTTCGCCCCGGAAGTCGCCGTGGGCCTGTTCGGCCACTTCCTCGGCGCCATCTCCGGCGGCAGCCTGTACCGCAAGTCGTCGTTCCTCGAAGGCTGCCTGGGCCAGCGCCTGTTCCCCGAGTGGCTGACCCTCGACGAACGCCCGCTGCTGCCCGGCGCCCTGGGCAGCGCCTCGTTCGACAACGACGGCCTGGCCACCTACGCCAAGCCCTTCGTGGAGAACGGCACCCTGGTTTCCTACGTGCTCGGCACCTACTCCGGGCGCAAGCTGGGCATGCCCAGCACGGCCAACGCCGGCGGCGTGCACAACCTCTTCGTCAGCCACGGCGACGAGGACCAGAAGGCCCTGCTGCGGCGCATGGGCCGCGGCCTGCTGGTCACCGAACTGATGGGGCAGGGCGTCAACCTGGTCACCGGCGACTACTCCCGCGGCGCCGGCGGCTACTGGGTGGAGAACGGCGAGATCCAGTTCCCGGTGCAGGAAGTCACCATCGCCGCCAACCTCAAGGACCTGTTCGCCAGCATCCTGGCCATCGGCAATGACGTGGAGAGCCGCGGGAACCTGCACACCGGGTCGGTGCTGGTGGAAAGGATGATGGTGGCTGGTAACTGATAGCAGGCTGTGGTTCTGGAGAACGCCGTTTCCTGCCGAGGGAAGCGGCGTTTTTCTTTCCACAATGGCTCTTCGTAGGAGCGAGCTTGCTCGCGAAGGGAGTTTCCCGGTGGCTTCGGTGTTTCGGGTTGACGCTGCCCCTCTCCCCAGCCCTCTCCCTGAAGGGAGAGGGGGCAGTCCGTGCCGAGAGACGGCTAGGTTTCATCCGGCAGCTTTCGGCATTGCCGGCTAACTCCAGAGCACCAGCATCTGCCCAACGGTCCCCTCTCCCTTCAGGGAGAGGGTTAGGGAGAGGGCGCTCTTGGAGCAAACGCCGAGCCTAGCCGGCAGAATGCAATTCGCGAGCAAGCTCGCTCCTACGAAGAGCACCCGGCGAAACTACCTCCCCGATTTGCCCTACTCCCTTGGTCTGACTTGTATTTTCTTTCTCTCGTAACGATAATCAATCTCATTATCGTTCGAGAGCCAGCCATGTTCGTCGAAACCCACACCTCCCTGCTCGACCGCTGGTATCGCCTGGGCACCCGCATCCGCTGCGCGCTGGAGCCCGACGAGCCGCGCCTGCTGGAGCTCTACCTGTTCGAGACGCGCTACCTGGTGGCCTGGGAGCCGCTGCCGGCCTGGCAGCTGTTCGAGAAGAGCTTCCAGCTGCTGCTCGACACCGCCGCCGACGTCGCCCTGCCGTGGCATTGGCGCGGACTCTGCCTCGACCACGCCTATCGCCCGCTCTGCGACCTGCGCCGCCTCGCCGGCGATGCCGAACGCAGGCAGCGCCTGCAACAGCTTTCGCGTCGGCTGGCCACGCAGCCGATGGCGCCTTCCCTGACGTACCACGACCTGTAAGCGAGAAAGCAGAATGACTGACAGCCGTATCGAACGCGACAGCATGGGTGAACTGGCGGTACCGGCCGCGGCGCTGTATGGGGCCCAGACCCAGCGTGCGGTGAACAACTTCCCGGTCAGCGGCCAGCGTATGCCCGCCGCCTTCATCCGCGCGCTGCTGCTGGCCAAGGCCGCCGCGGCGCGGGCCAACGTCGCCCTGGAGCAACTGGACGCCGAGACCGGCGCGGCCATCGTCGCCGCCTGCGAGGAACTGCTGGCCGGCGACTTCCTCCAGCACTTCCCGGTGGACGTGTTCCAGACCGGCTCCGGCACCAGCTCCAACATGAACGCCAACGAGGTGGTGGCGACCCTCGCCGGCCGTCGCCTGGGCCGCGCGGTCAACCCCAACGACCAGGTCAACTGCGGGCAGAGCAGCAACGACATCATCCCCTCGACCATCCACATCAGCGCCGCCCTGGAAATCCACGAGCGCCTGCTGCCGGCGCTGCGCCACCTGCAAGCCACCCTCGAGCGCAAGGCCGGCGAGGTGCAGCAGTACGTCAAGACCGGGCGCACCCACCTGATGGATGCCATGCCGGTGCGCCTGAGCCAGGTGCTCGGCGGCTGGGCCCAGCAGGTACGCCAGGCCACTGCCAACCTCGAAGCCCTGCAGCCGGCGCTGCAGCAACTGGCTCAGGGCGGCACCGCCGTCGGCACCGGGGTGAATGCCCACCCGCAGTTCTCCGCGCGCTTCTGCCAGGAACTCAACGGCCTGACCGGCCTGGCCTTCCGCCCGGGCGACGACTTCTTCGCGCTGATCGGCGCCCAGGACACCGCCGTGGCCGTCTCCGGCCAGCTCAAGACCCTTGCCGTGGCGCTGATGAAGGTCGCCAACGACCTGCGCTGGATGAACTCCGGCCCGCTCGCCGGCCTCGCCGAGATCGAGCTGGAAGCCCTGCAGCCGGGCTCCTCGATCATGCCCGGCAAGGTCAACCCGGTGATCCCCGAGGCCACTGCCATGGTCGCCGCCCAGGTGATCGGCAACGACGCCACCATCGCCGTGGCCGGGCAGTCCGGCAACTTCGAGCTGAACGTGATGCTGCCGGTGATCGCCGACAACCTGCTGCAGAGCATCCAGCTGCTGGGCAACGTCAGCCGCCTGCTGGCCGACAAGGCCATCGCCAGCTTCAAGGTCAACGAGGCGCGCCTGCGCGAAGCGCTGTCGCGCAACCCGATCCTGGTCACCGCGCTGAACCCGATCATCGGCTACCAGAAGGCCGCCGAGATCGCCAAGCAGGCCTACCGCGAGGGCCGCCCGATCATCGAGGTGGCGCTGGAGAACACCGATCTCGGCCGCGAGCGCCTGGAGGCCCTGCTGGACCCCGAGAAACTCACCGCCGGCGGCCTCTGAGGCCGCGCCACCATGGAGGTATGTGACATGCGCCATTGGCAACAGACCATCGAACTGGGCAACCGCTGCTTCATCCGCAACGAGTTGATCGATGCCCGCGAGCACTACCTCCACGCCCTGGCCCACGCCCAGTTGCTGCTGGGCCGCTGGCACGACCCGGACGAGGCGGTGATGGCTTTCGTCATCTCCCACCACAACCTGGGCGACCTGCACGTGCAGCTGGGCCAGCCGGAAGAGGCCGCCGAATACCTGTGCAACTGCCACGAGCGGCTGCTGGAGCTGAGCATCGACCCGCGGCAGAGCCGCGACATGCGCGAGGCCGCGCTGCGCCACAGCCGGCGCAGCTACCTCGAACTGCTCAACTTCATCGGCGAGCACGGCAACTACCCGCGCACCCGCGAGCTGCTGCACCAGCAGGGCGAAGTGGAGCTGCGTCCCGGCCTCTTCGCCACCCCGCAATCCATGCGCTACCACTAGGAGCGACCATGCCCCACAGTCTTCCCGCCTTGCCCTATGCCTACGACGCCCTGGAGCCGCACATCGATGCGCGGACCATGGAGATTCACCACAGCAAGCACCACCAGACCTACGTCAACAACCTGAATGCCGCGCTGGAGGGCACGCCCTTCGCCGAACTGCCGGTGGAGGAACTGCTGCAGCAGCTCAACCACCTGCCGGAGAAGTTGCTCGGCGCGGTGATCAACAACGGCGGCGGCCATGCCAACCATTCGCTGTTCTGGCAGGTGATGTCGCCGAGCGGCGGCGGCGAGCCCGACGGCGCCCTGGCCCGCGCCATCGAGACCGAACTGGGTGGCTACGCGGCCTTCCGCGACGCCTTCACCAAGGCCGCGCTGACCCGCTTCGGCAGCGGCTGGGCCTGGCTCTGCGTCGACAGCCAGGGCCGCCTGAAGGTGGAAAGCAGCGCCAACCAGGACAGCCCGCTGATGCAGGACCTGATCCCCATCCTCGGCCTGGATGTCTGGGAGCACGCCTACTACCTGCAGTACCAGAACCGCCGGCCGGAATACATCGCGGCCTTCTACGAGGTCGTCGACTGGCCGGAAGTGGCGCGCCGCTACCGCCTGGCCCTGGAGCAGCGGGGGCTCGCCTGATGCCCGCCGCGGAAGTGACGCCATGCGCCCGCTAGAGGCAAGCGCGCGGCAGGGCGGCGCGCGCAGCCTGCGCTGGCTGCTCGGCCTGGGGATAGTGCTGCTGGGCAGCGGCCTGATGTTCAACCACCTGTTGCTGCTGGCGCGCCTGCAATTGCCGGCGCCGCTGTACCAGGCGCTGAGCGGCGGCCTGATCTGCGCCCTGGGCACGGCCCTGGGCGCGGTTCCTGTGCTGCTGATCCGCAGCATGCCGGCGCGGGTCGCCGATACCCTGCTGGGCTTCGGCGCCGGGGTGATGCTGGCGGCGACAGCCTTTTCCCTGCTGCTGCCAGCCCTGGAGGCGGTCGAGGCGGGCGGTCGCTCGCCGCTGTACGCCGCGCTGCTGGTCAGCTTCGGCATGGCATTGGGCGTGCTGGGGCTGATGCTGGCCGGGCGGATGCTGGACGATGCCCAGCATGACCTGGACGACGCGCCGACCCCTGCCATTCCCGCCCGCATCCTGCTGTTCGTCGCGGCCATCGTCCTGCACAACATTCCCGAGGGGATGGCCGTGGGCGTTGCCGCCGGCGGCGAGGTCCAGGGCGCCGGCGGCCTGGCGCTGGGCATCGCCCTGCAGGACGTGCCCGAAGGCCTGGCCATCGCTCTGGTGCTGGCCGGCGCGGGGATGTCGCGGGTGCGGGCGATGCTGGCCGGCGCGGCTTCCGGGCTGGTCGAGCCGCTGTTCGCGGTGCTCTGCGCCTGGCTGGTGGGGGTGTCGCGGATGCTGCTGCCCTGGGGCCTGGCCCTGGCGGCGGGGGCGATGCTCTACGTGGTGGTGCGGGAGATCATTCCCGAATCGCAGCGGCGCGGCTATGCCGGGGAGGCGACCCTGGGGCTGATCGTCGGCTTCTGCCTGATGATGGTGCTGGATACGTCGCTGGGCTAGCGCCCGGCGCGGTGCGGACGGGCGGTCACTCGCCTTCGTCGAAGTAGTTGTTTATCAGATCGACGAGAGCCTGTAGGGCCTCGTCGGCCTGCTCGCCCTCGGCGTTCAGGTGCAGATTGGTGCCCTTGCCCGCGGCCAGCATCATCACCGCCATGATGCTCTTGCCATCCACCGTGCTCTCCGGGCTGCGACCGACGCGGACCTGGCACGGGAAGCGGCCGGCCACGCCGACGAATTTGGCCGCCGCGCGGGCGTGCAGGCCGAGCTTGTTGATGATGGTGATCTCGAGGGCGGGCATCGCGAGGGGGCTGTCCTTTCGTTATCTGCTGCTAGCTCAGGTCGCGGTGGCGAATCTGCACGTTCTTCAGGGTGGCTTTCAGGGCATTGCCGATGCGCTCGGCGAGGTAGACCGAGCGATGATGGCCGCCCGTGCAGCCGATGGCAATGGTGACGTAGGCGCGGTTGCTGGCGGCGAAGCGCGGCAGCCATTTGTTCAGGTAGCCCAGGGTGTCCTGGTACATCTCTTCCACGTCGGGCTGCTCGGCGAGATATTCCTGCACGCCCTTGTCCAGGCCCGACTGCTCGCGCAGCTCGGGTTTCCAGTAGGGGTTGGGCAGGCAGCGCACGTCGAACACCAGGTCGGCGTCCACCGGCATGCCGCGCTTGAAGCCGAACGACTCGACGAGGAAGGCGGTGCCCGGCTCGGGTTTGTTCAGCAGGCGCAGCTTGATGACGTCGCGCAACTGGTAGAGGTTGAGGTTGGTGGTGTTCAGCTTGAGGTCGGCGAGGTCGGCGATCGGGCTGAGCAGTTGTTCCTCGTCGGCGATGGCCTCGGCGAGGGAGCGGGTGTCGGTGGTCAGCGGGTGGCGCCGGCGCGTCTCGGAGAAGCGCTTGAGCAGCGTCTCGTCGTCGGCGTCCAGGTACAGCACGTCGCACTGGATGTGCTTGTCGCGGGCTTCCTGGAGCAGCTCGGGGAAGCGCTTGAGCTGGCTGGGCAGGTTGCGCGCGTCGATCGACACGGCCACCTGCGGGTGCATCAGCTCGGTGTGCAGCAGTGCGCGCTGGGCCAGGTCCGGCAGCAGGCTGGCCGGCAGGTTGTCGATGCAGTAGAAGCCGTTGTCCTCGAGGACGTTGAGGGCAGTGCTCTTGCCGGAGCCGGAACGGCCGCTGACGATGATCAGGCGCATGCTAGTGGCCGTTCTGCACTTCCACGACTATCTGGTACAGCGCCTCGCCATCGCTCGCGCGGCGCAGGCGTTCGCGCACCTCGGCGCGGTCGAGCATCGAGGCGATCTGGCGCAGCAGCTCCAGATGCTCCTCGGTGGCGGCTTCGGGTACCAGCAGGACGAACACCAGGTCGACCGGAGCGCCGTCGAGGGCGTCGAAGTCCACCGGTGCATCGAGGTGAAGGATGGCGCTGATCGGTGCCTTGCAACCGGTCAGGCGGCAGTGGGGAATGGCGATGCCATTGCCGAAGCCGGTGGAGCCCAGGCGTTCGCGGGCCACCAGGCTTTCGAAGATGTCTTGCGCGTCGAGGCCGGGAAGGTCTTTCACGACCAGGTTGGCGATCTGTTCGAGTACGCGCTTCTTGCTGCCGCCCGGCACGTTCACCAGGGAACGGCCGGGGGACAGGATCTGCTCAAGTCGGATCATAGGGGAGGGGGGTTAGCGGACTCCAACGCCCTGTTGGCGTTCGAGGTACTTTTCCTTGTGTTTGATCAGTTGTCGATCGAGTTTGTCGGTCAGCAGGTCGATGGCGGCGTACATGTCTTCGTGTTCTGCGCAGGCCACGACTTCGCCACCGGAAATGTGCAGCGTGGCTTCGATACGCTGTTTCAGCTTTTCGACCTCCATGATGACCTGAACATTGGTGATCTTGTCGAAGTGGCGCTCCAGTCGGCCGAGTTTCTCGACCACGTAGTCGCGCAGGGCGTCGGTCACATCCAGTTGATGGCCACTGATGTTGACTTGCATACCGCTTTCTCCTTATTGCCCGTGTATAAGTGGCAGGTTATGGGGCCTGCCGCCGGAACACCTTGGCTTGGGTCAATCAGACCAGTCGCTTGCGCTCGCTCGATGGAGCTATTCCGAGAGATTCCCGGTACTTGGCGACTGTCCGACGTGCCACTTGAATGCCCTGTGCCTCCAGTAAACCAGCGATCTTGCTGTCGCTCAACGGCTTTTTCGGACTTTCTGCCGCGACCAGTTTCTTGATGATCGCGCGGATCGCCGTGGACGAGCATTCGCCGCCCTCGGAAGTGCTCACGTGGCTGGAGAAGAAGTACTTCAGCTCGAAGATGCCGCGTGGGGTGTGCATGAATTTCTGCGTGGTGACCCGCGAGATGGTCGACTCGTGCATGCCCACCGCCTCGGCGATATCGTGCAGGACCAGCGGCTTCATGGCTTCCTCGCCGTACTCAAGGAAACCGCGCTGGTGCTCGACGATCTGTGTCGCCACCTTCATCAGCGTCTCGTTGCGGCTCTGCAGGCTCTTGATGAACCAGCGCGCTTCCTGCAACTGGTTGCGCATGAAGGTGTTGTCGGCGCTGGAGTCGGCGCGGCGCACCAGGCCGGCGTACTGCGAGTTGACGCGCAGGCGCGGCACCGCTTCCTGGTTCAGCTCCACCAGCCAGCGCTCGTTGTGCTTGCGCACTATCACGTCCGGCACCACGTACTCGGCTTCGCCGGACTCGATCTGCGAACCCGGGCGCGGGTGCAGCGACTGGATCAGCTCGATGGTCTCGCGCAGCTCGTCTTCCTTGAGCTTCATGCGCCGCATCAGCTGGGTGTAGTCGCGGCTGCCGAGCAGGTCGAGGTGGTCGGCGACCAGGCGCAGGGCCTCGCTCAGCAGGTGGGTGTTGGCGGGCATCTGGCGCAGCTGCAGCAGCAGGCATTCGCGCAGGTTGCGCGCGCCGACGCCGGCCGGCTCCATCTGTTGGATGCGCCGCAGCACCACTTCCACCTCGTCCATCTCGATGCCCAGCTCGGGGTCGAGGGAGGTGAGGATGTCTTCCAGGGACTCTTCCAGGTAGCCGTCGTTGTTGATGCCGTCGATGATGCTCAGGGCCACCAGGCGGTCGCTGTCGGACATGGGGCAGAGGTTCAGCTGCCACAGCAGGTGGCTCTGCAGGCTCTCGCCGGCGGAGGTGCGGGCGGTGAAGTCCCATTCGTCGTCGTCGTTGCTGGGCAGGCTGCTGGCGCTGGTCTGGTAGACGTCTTCCCAGGCGGTGTCCACCGGGAGTTCGTTGGGGATGCGCTCGGCCCACTGGTCTTCGTCCAGGCTGTCGGCGCTGGGCGTGGTGGTTTCCTGGAAGCTTTCGCTCTGCGAGTTGACGTTGGTATTGGTGGGGGTTTCCGCGCCCTCGGCGTAGGGGTCGCTACCGTCGAAGTCTTCGCCTTCTTCCTGGCGCTCGAGCATCGGGTTGGATTCCAGCGCCTCCTGGATCTCCTGTTGCAGATCCAGGGTGGAGAGTTGGAGCAGTCGGATGGCCTGTTGCAGCTGCGGAGTCATCGTCAGCTGCTGGCCCATCTTGAGGACGAGCGATGGTTTCATGGCTGGAACTTGGCACCTTGTCCGCGGGCGTGTAGCGCACCCAATCCACGACTACGGGCGCCTGGACCCAAATTCCCGGACGCCGCTAGGAAGCAAATTATATGCCTGAATTCTCAGACTTTGCCTAGGGGCGTTTGCGCATAATTCGCTGCCTGTCCGTCGGCGCGACATGAGGTTGCGCCCCGGCGCGACGGCCGGGGCAGGACTTCAGAGGCGGAACTCGTGGCCCAGGTAGACTTCCTTGACCAGTTCGTTGGCCAGAATGGCCGCGGAATCGCCCTCGGCGATCAACTGGCCGTCGTTGACGATGTAGGCCGTCTCGCAGATGTCCAGGGTCTCGCGCACGTTGTGGTCGGTGATGAGCACGCCGATGCCCTTGGCCTTGAGGTGGTGGATGATCTGCTTGATGTCGCCCACCGAGATCGGGTCGACGCCGGCGAAGGGTTCGTCGAGGAGGATGAACTTCGGCGAGCTGGCCAGGGCGCGGGCGATCTCCACGCGGCGGCGCTCGCCGCCGGACAGGCTCATGCCGAGGTTGTCGCGGATGTGGTGGATGTGGAACTCCTCCAGCAGGCCTTCCAGGGCCTCCTTGCGGCCGTTGCGGTCGAGGTCGGCGCGGGTCTCGAGGATGGCGCCGATGTTGTCCGCCACCGACAGCTTGCGGAAGATCGAGGCTTCCTGCGGCAGGTAGCCGATGCCGGCGCGGGCGCGGCCGTGCATGGGCAGGTTGGTGACGTCCTGCTCGTCGATGCGGACCACGCCCTGGTCGGCGCGGACCAGGCCGACGATCATGTAGAAGCAGGTGGTCTTGCCGGCGCCGTTGGGGCCGAGCAGGCCGACGATCTGCCCGCTGTCGATGCTCATGCTGACATCGCGGACGACCTGGCGACCCTTGTAGCTCTTGGCGAGGTGCTGTGCGGTGAGCGTGGCCATTACTGGGCTTGATCCTGCTTCTTCTTGGGCTGGATGACCATGTCGATGCGCGGGCGCGGGGTGGTCACCTGGGTGCCGGTGGCGCGGCCGGCGTTGACGATCTGCCGTTCGGTGTCGTAGACGACCTTCTCGCCTTCGAAGGTGTTGCCTTCCTGGATCACCTTGGCCTGGTCGATCAGGATCACCCGGTTCTGGGTGACGAAGTACTGGATGGTCAGGCCGTAGGCCTTGGTGATTTCCTTGTCCGGCGCCGGCTTCTGCTCGAAATAGGCGGGCTTGCCGACCGAGGTGACCACCTCGATCTCGCCGTCCTTGTTCTGCTTGAGGGTGACGGTGTTGCCGGTCAGCTTCATGCTGCCCTGGGTCACCACCACGTCGCCGCGGTACACCGCGACGCCCTGCTTGTCGTCCAGTTCGGCGCTGTCGGCCTGCACGCGGATCGGCTGCTCGCGATCCGTCGGCAGCGCCCAGCCAGCGCTGCTGCCCAGGGCGGCGACGAGGCCGAGGAAAAGGGGGAAGGTTTTAACGAACCTCATGCTGACCTCTTACGTTGGACAGCAGGGTCATCCGGCTGTCTTTCAGATACGCTTTCATGCCTACCGCCGTGGTCACCCCTTGGGGCTCGGTGATCTTAACGGGTTGACTGGTCTCGGCATAATCCTTGTCCGGGAACACCGTCATGCGCGTGGTGGTGAGCAGCAGGGTGCGGTTCTGCGCGTCGGTGCGCTGGACCCGGACGTTGTCGATCAGTTCGACCTGCTTGCCTTCCGGGCCGACCTCGGCGCGCACGCTCTGCACGTGCCACGGCTGCGGCTCGCCCTCACGGAAGAAGAACAGGTCCGGCGTGGTGACGTTGGTGACGTCGGTGGCTTTCATGTGCTCCAGGCGATCGGCGGTCATCTCGTAGGCCAGGCTGCCGTCCTCGCGGTACTGCAGGCTGTGGGCATTGGCCGCGTAGAAATCGATGGCGTCGTTGCTCGGCGCGACCTGGCGCTCGTTGAAGTCCAGGCGCACGTTCCAGTAGTAGCCCAGCGCGACCAGCAGGACCGCGATCAGGGCGAGGAGGAGCTTCTGGCGAAGGGTCTTCGGCATGTCTGGCTCTACAGGTAGGCGCTTTGCGCCGCCTCGAGGTTGCCCTGGGCGCGCAGGATGAGTTCGCAGAATTCACGGGCCGCGCCTTCGCCGCCGCGCGCCTGGGTCACGCCGTGGGCGTGCTGGCGAACGAAGGCGTCGGCGCTGGCCACCGCCATGCCCAGGCCGACCCGGCGGATGACCGGAAGGTCGGGCAGGTCGTCGCCCAGGTAGGCGACCTGTTCATAGCCTAGCCCGAGTTCGGCGAGCAGTTGGTCGAGGACCGCCAGCTTGTCCTCGCGGCCCTGGAACAGGTGCTCGATGCCCAGGTTCTGCGCGCGGCGCTCGACCACGGCGCTCTTGCGGCCGCTGATGATGGCGGTGCGCACGCCCGAGGCGATGAGCATCTTGATGCCGTGGCCGTCGAGAGTGTTGAAGGTCTTGAACTCGCCGCCGTCGGGCAGGAAGTAGAGCTTGCCGTCGGTCAGCACGCCGTCCACGTCGAACACCGCCAGGCGCACGCCACTGGCGCGTTGCAGCAGGTCTGCGGTCATTCAGATGACTCCGGCGCGGGTCAGGTCGTGGACGTGCAGGACGCCGACCGGGTGGTCGTCGCCGTCGACCACCACCAGGACGTTGATCTTGTGGTCGTCCATGATCTTCAGGGCTTCGGCGGCGAGCATGTCCGGGCGCACGGTCTTGCCGTGCACGGTCATCACCTGGTCGATGGTGGCCGTGCGCACATCCACGCCCTTGTCCAGGGTGCGGCGCAGGTCGCCGTCGGTGAACACGCCGGCCAGGCGGCCGTCTTCGCCGAGGACGATGGTCATGCCCAGGCCCTTGCGGGTCATTTCCAGCAGGGCGCCGCTGAGCGAAGTGCCGGGGGAGACCTGCGGCAGTTCTTCACCCACGTGCATGATGTTTTCCACTTTCAGCAACAATCTCCGGCCCAGGGCGCCGCCCGGATGGGAGAAGGCGAAGTCCTCGGCGGTGAAGCCGCGGGCTTCCAGCAGGGCCACGGCGAGGGCGTCGCCGAGCACCAGGGAGACGGTGGTGGAGGAGGTCGGCGCCAGGTTCAGCGAGCAGGCCTCGTGTTCGACGCTGGCGTCCAGGTTCACCGCGGCGGCCTTGGCCAGCGGCGACTCGGGGTTGCCGGTCATGCTCACCAGGGTGATGCCCAGGCGGGCGATCAGCGGCAGCAGGGTGATGATCTCGGCGGTGGAGCCGGAGTTGGACAGCGCCAGGACCACGTCGTCCCTGGTGATCATGCCCATGTCGCCGTGGCTGGCCTCGGCCGGGTGCACGAAGAACGCCGGGGTGCCGGTGCTGGCCAGGGTGGCGGCGATCTTGCGGGCGATGTGCCCGGACTTGCCCATGCCGACCACCACCACGCGGCCGGTGCAGCCGAGCAGCAGTTCGCAGGCCCTGGAGAAATCGGCCCCGATGCGTGGCAGCAGGGCATCCACCGCATCGCGCTCGAGGCCGATGGTGCGTTGTGCCGACTGGATGAAATCGTGATTCTGGCTCATGTTCCGATCGCGTGGGGCGAAGTGAAGGGCGAGATTATAACGGTAAAGCGGTCCGGGCTTCACCCTGCCGATACCGGATCTTGCACAGGGAAAGCTGAATCCGAGCTGAATCGCCGGCGGCGGGCCTTGGGCCGCCGCGCGCGCCAATGCTATAGTTCGCCGCCGTTCGGCCTGTCTTGTGTTACCGTGTTCCGACGGTTCGACGGGGCATTGCAGGGACAGGGCCGTCATGCAAGGAGTTCTATGAGCACCGATGAAAAATACGCTGTCGAGCTGAAGGGGGTCACCTTCAAGCGCGGTACCCGCGCCATCTTCGACAACGTGGATATCCGTATTCCGCGCGGCAAGGTCACCGGCATCATGGGGCCGTCGGGTTGCGGCAAGACCACCTTGCTGCGCCTGATCGCCGCACAGCTGCGCCCGGTCAAGGGCGACGTCATGGTCAACGGGCAGAACCTGCCGAAGCTGGCCCGCGCCGACCTGTTCGACCTGCGCAAGCAGTTCGGCGTGCTGTTCCAGAGCGGCGCGCTGTTCACCGACCTGGACGTGTTCGAGAACGTCGCCTTCCCGCTGCGGGTGCACACCGACCTGCCCGAGGAGATGATCCGCGACATCGTCCTGATGAAGCTGCAGGCCGTGGGCCTGCGCGGGGCGCTGGAGCTGATGCCGGACGAGCTGTCCGGCGGCATGAAGCGCCGCGTGGCGCTGGCCCGGGCGATCGCCCTGGACCCGCAGATCCTCATGTACGACGAACCCTTCGTCGGCCAGGACCCGATCGCCATGGGCGTGCTGGTGCGGCTGATCCGCCTGCTCAACGATGCCCTGGGCATCACCAGCATCGTGGTCTCCCACGACCTGGCGGAAACCGCCAGCATCGCCGACTACATCTATATCGTCGGCGACGGCAAGGTGCTGGGGCAGGGCACGCCGGCGGAGCTCAAGGAGCTCGACGATCCGCGCGTGCGCCAGTTCATGAAGGGGATTCCGGATGGTCCGGTGCCCTTCCACTATCCCGCGCGCGACTATCGCGCCGACCTGCTGGGGGAACGCTGATGCGCAAGACTTCACTGCTCGAGCGGATTCGCCTGCTCGGGCGGTCGGGCCTCGACGTGCTCGAGGCGCTCGGCCGTTCCACGCTGTTCCTCGGCCACGCCATGCTCGGCCGCCGGGTGCCCGGCGGCATGGGCCAACTGCTGGTCAAGCAGCTGTACTCGGTGGGCGTGCTGTCGCTGGCGATCATCGTGGTTTCGGGCGTCTTCATCGGCATGGTGCTGGCCCTGCAGGGCTACAACATCCTCAAGGACTATGGTTCGGAGCAGGCGGTGGGACAGATGGTGGCCCTGACCCTGCTGCGCGAACTGGGCCCGGTGGTGACCGGCCTGCTGTTCGCCGGCCGCGCCGGTTCCGCGCTGACCGCCGAGATCGGCAACATGAAATCCACCGAGCAGCTCTCCAGTCTGGAGATGATCGGCGTCGACCCGCTGCGCTACGTGATCGCGCCGCGCCTGTGGGCCGGCTTCATTTCGATGCCGCTGCTGGCGGCGATCTTCAGCGTGGTCGGCATCTGGGGCGGCGCCGCCGTCGCCGTCGACTGGCTGGGCGTATACGAGGGTTCCTTCTGGTCGAACATGCAGAACAGCGTGCAATTCGGCGAGGATGTGCTCAATGGCGTGATCAAGAGCGTGGTGTTCGCCTTCGTGGTGACCTGGATCGCCGTGTTCCAGGGCTATGACTGCGAGCCGACCTCCGAAGGGATCAGCCGCGCAACGACTCGAACCGTGGTCTATGCCTCCCTGGCGGTACTGGGGCTGGACTTCATACTGACCGCTTTGATGTTTGGAGACTTCTGATGCAAACCCGCACCCTGGAAATCGGTGTAGGCCTGTTTCTTCTCGGCGGCCTGCTGGCCCTGCTGCTGCTGGCGCTGCGTGTCAGCGGCCTGACCATCGGGCATTCCAATGACACCTACCAGCTGTATGCCTACTTCGACAACGTCGCCGGCGTGACCGTGCGCGGCAAGGTGACCATGGCCGGCGTGACCATCGGCAAGGTGGTCGCCGTGGACCTGGACCACGACAGCTACCGTGGCCGGGTGACCATGGAAATCAACAAGAGCGTCAACAACCTGCCGGACGACTCCACCGCGTCTATCCTCACCGCAGGCCTGCTGGGCGAGAAATACATCGGCATCAGCGTCGGCGGCGACGACAAGATGCTCACGGACGGCGGCGTCATCCACGACACCCAGTCCGCGCTGGTGCTGGAGGACCTGATCGGCAAGTTCCTGTTGAACTCGGTCAATAAAGAAGAGCCCAAGAAGCAATGACGATGATGAGGATGAACGCCATGCTGACTCTCCTGCGCCGCGGCCTGCTGGTCCTGCTCGCAGCACTGCCGCTGATCGCCAACGCCGCGCCGAATGCGCAGCAGGTGGTGCAGCAGACCGTCGACAACCTGCTGTCCGACCTCAAGGCCAACAAGCCGGCCTACCGCGCCGATCCCAAGCAGCTCTACGCCGCCCTGGACCGCATCCTCGGCCCGGTGGTGGACTCCGAGGGCATCGCCAGGGGCGTGATGACCGTCAAGTATTCGCGCCAGGCCTCCCCGGAGCAGATCAAGCGCTTCGAGACGGTGTTCAAGAACAGCCTGATGCAGTTCTACGGCAACGCCCTGCTCGAGTACGACAACCAGGACATCCGCGTGCTGCCGTCCACCGGCAAGCAGGACCCGGAGCGCTCCAGCGTGAACATGGAGATCCGTGACAGCAAGGGCACCGTCTATCCGGTGCAGTACACCATGGTCAACCAGTCGGGGACCTGGCGCCTGCGCAACGTGATCATCAACGGCATCAACATCGGCAAGCTGTTCCGCGACCAGTTCGCCGACTCCATGCAGAAGAACGGCAACGACCTGGAGAAGACCATCGCCGGTTGGGACCAGGTGGTCGCCCATGCCAAGGATGCCGCCAAGGGCAACCCGGACGAGGGTGGCGCGCAATGACCAGCGCCGCCAGCATCAGCGAGGGCGCGGCCGGCGAGCTGCGCCTGGCCGGGGTGCTCGACTACCGCAGCGGCACGCAGCTGCGCGAGCAGGGCAAGGCCCTGATCGCCGCGAGCGGCGCCCAGCAGCTGGTGGTGGATTGTTCGGCGGTGGAGAAGTCCAGCAGCGTCGGCCTGTCGCTGCTGCTGGCCTTCCTGCGCGATGCGCAGCAGGCGGGCAAGAGCCTGCAGGTCCGCGGCTTGCCGAAAGACATGCAAGACATCGCCAAGGTCAGCGACCTCGACGGCATCCTGCCGCTGCAGGGCTGATCGGGGCGCTCGAAAGGCCCTCCGTCCGCGACTTCCCCTGGCGGGGTTCGCAGGCGGGGGGCTTTTTTGTATCATTGCCGGCCCGCGCGCGTTGAGCGCCGATCGAGGTCGAGCATGCAGGCGATTGAAGTCAAGAACATCCTGGAAGCCAAGCTCCCGGGTACCCAGGTCGAAGTGGAAGGCGAAGGCTGCAACTTCCAGCTGAACCTGATCAGTGACGAACTGGCCGGTCTGAGCCCGGTGAAACGTCAGCAGCAGATCTACGCGCACCTTAACGAATGGATCGCCAGTGGCGCCATCCATGCCGTGACCATGAAATTCTTCAGCCGCGCCGCCTGGGCCGAGCGTTCCTGAGCCGCCGGGGATATACCTGCTATGGACAAACTGATCATTACCGGCGGTTCCCGTCTCGACGGCGAAATCCGCATCTCCGGCGCCAAGAACTCCGCGCTGCCGATCCTTGCCGCCACCCTGCTGGCGGATACTCCGGTCACCGTGTGCAACCTGCCGCACCTGCACGACATCACCACCATGATCGAGCTGTTCGGTCGCATGGGCGTGCAGCCGGTGATCAACGAGAAGCTCAACGTCGAAGTCGACGCCAACAGCATCAGGACCCTGGTCGCGCCCTATGAATTGGTGAAGACCATGCGCGCCTCGATCCTGGTGCTCGGCCCCATGGTCGCGCGCTTCGGCGAGGCCGAAGTGGCCCTGCCCGGCGGCTGCGCCATCGGTTCGCGTCCGGTCGACCTGCACATCCGCGGCCTCGAGGCCATGGGCGCGCAGATCACCGTCGAGGGCGGCTACATCAAGGCCAAGGCTCCGGCCGGCGGCCTGCGTGGCGCGCACTTCTTCTTCGATACCGTGTCCGTGACCGGCACCGAGAACATCATGATGGCCGCGGCCCTGGCCAACGGCCGCACCGTGCTGGAAAACGCCGCCCGCGAGCCGGAAGTGGTCGACCTGGCCAACTGCCTGATCGCCATGGGCGCGCAGATCCAGGGCGCCGGCACCGACACCATCGTCATCGACGGCGTGAAGCGCCTGGGCGGCGCCAAGTACAACGTGCTGCCCGACCGCATCGAGACCGGCACCTACCTGGTCGCCGCCGCCGCCACCGGTGGCCGCGTCAAGCTCAAGGACACCGACCCGACCATCCTCGAGGCGGTGCTGCTGAAGCTGGAAGAGGCCGGTGCGCACATCAACACCGGCAACGACTGGATCGAGCTGGACATGAAGGGCAACCGGCCGAAGGCGGTGAACATCCGCACCGCGCCGTACCCGGCGTTCCCCACCGACATGCAGGCCCAGTTCATCTCGCTGAACGCCGTGGCCGAAGGCACCGGCGCAGTGATCGAGACCGTGTTCGAGAACCGCTTCATGCATGTCTACGAGATGAACCGCATGGGCGCGCAGATTCTCGTCGAGGGCAACACCGCCATCGTCACCGGCGTGCCGCAGCTCAAGGGCGCCCCGGTCATGGCCACCGACCTGCGCGCTTCCGCCAGCCTGGTGATCGCTGGCCTTGTGGCCGAGGGCGACACCCTGATCGACCGCATCTACCACATCGACCGTGGCTACGAGTGCATCGAAGAGAAGCTGCAACTGCTCGGCGCCAAGATCCGCCGCGTACCGGGCTAGGGCTGACCAGACATGCTGACCATCGCCCTGTCCAAGGGCCGGATCCTCGATGACACCCTGCCGCTGCTCGCAGCGGCAGGCATTGTGCCGACCGAGAACCCGGACAAGAGCCGCAAGCTGATCATCCCCACCAGCCTCGACGACGTGCGCCTGCTGATCGTCCGCGCCACCGACGTGCCGACCTACGTCGAGCACGGCGCCGCCGACCTCGGCGTGGCCGGCAAGGACGTGCTGCTCGAATACGGCGGCCAGGGGCTGTACGAGCCGCTGGACCTGAAGATCGCCAACTGCAAGCTGATGACCGCCGGCGCGGTCGGCGCGGCCGAGCCCAAGGGGCGCCTGCGGGTGGCCACCAAGTTCGTCAACGTGGCCAAGCGCTACTACGCCGAGCAGGGCCGCCAGGTCGAGGTGATCAAGCTGTACGGCTCCATGGAGCTGGCGCCGCTGGTCGGCCTGGCCGACAAGATCATCGACGTGGTCGACACCGGCAACACCCTGCGCGCCAACGGCCTGGAACCCCAGGAGCTGATCGCCCACATCAGCTCGCGGCTGATCGTCAACAAGGCCTCGATGAAGATGCAGCACGCGCGCATCCAGGCCCTGATCGACACTCTGCGTGAAGCGGTGGAGTCTCGACACCGGGCGTAATTCCCTGCGCGGCCTTCCCGCCGCGCCCGCCTATCCGTGTCATAGCCAAATTTTCTCGGGTGCCCGCACGGTGGGCTTGCTAGTCTAGCGGCGCCCGAGATCACGCCAATTAAAGAGGCCAGCTATGACCGCACCTTTCGCCATCCGTCGACTCAACGCCGCCGATCCGGACTTCGCGCGTCATCTGGACCATCTGCTGTCCTGGGAAAGCGTGTCCGACGACGCCGTGAACCAGCGCGTGCTGGACATCATCGCCGACGTGCGCAGCCGTGGCGACGCCGCCCTGGTCGAGCTCACCCAGCGCTTCGACGGCCTCGCGGTCGCCAGCATGGCCGACCTGATCCTGCCGCGCGAGCGCCTGGAACTGGCCCTGACGCGCATCACCCCGGCCCAGCGCGAGGCGCTGGAAACCGCCGCCGAGCGCGTGCGCAGCTACCACGAGAAGCAGAAGCAGGACTCCTGGCGCTACACCGAGGCCGACGGCACCGTGCTCGGCCAGCAGGTCACCCCGCTGGACCGCGCCGGCCTGTACGTGCCCGGCGGCAAGGCTTCCTATCCGTCTTCGGTGCTGATGAACGCGATTCCAGCGAAGGTCGCCGGCGTCGCCGAAGTGGTGATGGTAGTGCCGACGCCGCGTGGCGAGATCAACGAGATCGTCCTCGCCGCCGCCTGCATCGCCGGCGTCGACCGCGTCTTCACCATCGGCGGCGCCCAGGCCGTGGCCGCGCTGGCCTATGGCACCGAGAGCGTGCCCCAGGTGGACAAGATCGTCGGCCCGGGCAACATCTACGTGGCCACCGCCAAGCGCCACGTATTCGGCCAGGTGGGCATCGACATGATCGCCGGCCCCTCGGAAATCCTCGTGGTCTGCGACGGCGGCACCGACCCGGACTGGATCGCCATGGACCTGTTCTCCCAGGCCGAGCACGACGAGGACGCCCAGTCGATCCTGGTCAGCCCGGACGCGGCCTTCCTCGACAAGGTCGCCGCCAGTATCGAGAAGCTGCTGCCGACCATGGAGCGCGCCGAGATCATCCGCACCTCGCTGGGCAACCGCGGCGCGCTGATCCAGGTCGCCGACCAGGCCCAGGCCTGCCAGGTGGCCAACCGCATCGCCCCGGAGCACCTGGAGCTGTCGGTGGCCGACCCGGAAAGCTGGCTGCCGAACATCCGCCACGCCGGCGCCATCTTCATGGGCCGCTACACCGCCGAGGCCCTGGGCGACTACTGCGCGGGCCCGAACCACGTGCTGCCCACCTCCGGCACCGCGCGCTTCTCCTCGCCGCTGGGCGTGTATGACTTCCAGAAGCGCTCGTCGATCATCTTCTGCTCGGCCGA
The DNA here is from genome assembly GCF_022760135.1 of Pseudomonas sp. M1. Taxonomy (NCBI): domain Bacteria; kingdom Pseudomonadati; phylum Pseudomonadota; class Gammaproteobacteria; order Pseudomonadales; family Pseudomonadaceae; genus Pseudomonas; species Pseudomonas sp. M1. The sequence goes on along the minus strand of NZ_CP094343.1, from coordinate 5,638,254 downwards.
CGGCGCCTCGGTGCTCGGCAAGACCGCTTCGGTCCTGGCTCGCGGCGAGTCGCTGACCGCCCACGCGCGCAGCGCCGAATACCGGATCAAGGGCTGAAAAGCCGATAAAAACCGATAAAAGCCGCTGGAAGCTTGAGGCTGGACGAAGTGGGTTTCGCCTTTTCGTTCAGCCTCCAGCCCTCCAGCCTTCAGCGAATCTTTTAAAGGAGAGAGGGCGATGAGCAAGTTCTGGAGCCCCTTCGTCAAGGACCTGGTGCCCTACGTGCCGGGTGAGCAACCCAAACTGGCCAGGCTGGTCAAGCTGAACACCAACGAGAACCCCTACGGCCCGTCGCCCAAGGCGCTGGCCGCCATGCAGGCCGAGCTGGGCGACGCCCTGCGGCTATACCCGGACCCCAACGCCGAGCGCCTGAAGCAGACCATCGCCGACTACTACGGCGTGCGCCCGGGCCAGGTGTTCGTCGGCAACGGCTCCGACGAGGTGCTGGCCCACGCCTTCCACGCGCTGTTCCAGCACGACGGCCGGCCGCTGCTGTTCCCCGACGTGACCTACAGCTTCTACCCGGTGTACTGCGGCCTCTACGGCATTCCCTTCGAGGCGCTGGCGCTGGACGAGCAGTTCCAGATCCGCGTCGAGGACTACGCCCGCCCCAACGCCGGGATCATCTTCCCCAACCCCAATGCGCCGACCGGCTGCCTGCTGCCGCTGGACGCCATCGAGCGCCTGCTGCTGGCCAACCCGGACAGCGTGGTGCTGGTGGACGAGGCCTACGTCGACTTCGGCGGCGAGACGGCCATCGGCCTGGTGGAGCGCTACCCGAACCTGCTGGTGGCGCAGACGCTGTCCAAGTCGCGCTCCCTGGCCGGGCTGCGCGTCGGCCTGGCGGTCGGCCACGAGGACCTGATCGAGGCCCTGGAGCGGGTCAAGAACAGCTTCAACTCCTACCCGCTGGACCGCGTGGCCCAGGCCGGCGCCATCGCCGCCTTCGAGGACCGCGAGTACTTCCAGCGCACCTGCCAGGCGGTGATCGACAGCCGCGAGAAGCTGGTCGGCGAACTGAGCGGCATGGGCTTCGAGGTGCTGCCGTCGGCGGCCAACTTCATCTTCGCCCGCCACCCGCAGCACGACGCCGCCGAACTGGCCGCCGGCCTGCGCGAGCAGGGTGTGATCGTCCGCCACTTCAAGCAGGCGCGCATCGCCCAGTTCCTGCGCATCAGCATCGGCACCGAGGAGCAGAACCAGGCGCTGCTGGACGCCCTGCGCACGCGGCTCTGAGCCACGCCCGGCGGAAAAAGCAACGGCGCCCTCGGGCGCCGTTCTTCGTTACTGCTGCTGCGGCTGCTGCACCGGCGGAGTGGGCGGCGGGCGCAGGCCCACTTCCGCCTCCAGGGTGACGTGCTTGCCGTTGCGCAGCACCTGGATGCTGATCTTCTCGCCCGGCTTGGTGCGCGCCACCTGGTTCATCGCGGTGCGGCCGTCGGCGGCCTTCTTGCCGTCGATGTCGAGGATGATGTCGCCCGGCTGCATGCCGGACTGGGCGGCCGGGCCGTCGCGGTAGACGCCGGCGACCACCACCCCGCCCTGGTCCTGCAGGCCGAAGGACTCGGCCAGCTCCGGCGTCAGCGGCTGCACCTCGACGCCCAGCCAGCCGCGGATCACCGAGCCGTGCTCGACGATCGACTTCATCACCTCCAGCGCCAGCTTGATCGGGATGGCGAAGCCGATGCCCTGGGAGCCGCCGGACTTGGAGAAGATGGCGGTGTTGATGCCCACCAGGTTGCCGCTGGCGTCGACCAGGGCGCCGCCGGAGTTGCCCGGGTTGATCGCCGCGTCGGTCTGGATGAAGTCCTCGTAGGTGTTCAGCCCCAGCTGGTTGCGGCCGGTGGCGCTGATGATGCCCATGGTCACCGTCTGGCCCACGCCGAAGGGGTTGCCGATGGCCAGGCAGACGTCGCCGGTGCGGATGCCGTCGGAGCGGCCGAGGGTCATCACCGGCAGGTCCTTGAGGTCGATCTTGAGCACCGCAAGGTCCGTTTCCGGGTCGCTGCCGACCAGGCGCGCCGTGGTTTCGCGGCCGTCGCGCAGGGCCACGACTATCTGGTCGGCGCCGGCGGTGACGTGGTTGTTGGTCAGCAGGTAACCCTCGGGGCTCATGATCACCGCCGAGCCCAGGCTCGACTCCATGCGCTTCTGCTGCGGCAGGTTGTCGCCGAAGAAGCGGCGGAACAGCGGGTCGTCGAGCATCGAATTGCCCGGCCGGCTGACCATCTTGGTGGTGTACAGGTTGGCCACCGCCGGCGCGGCGCGGGTCACGGCGTCGGCATAGGTTCCGGGGCCCTGCTGCAGGCGGCTGAGCAGGGGCGCCTGCTGCAGGTGGACTTCCTGTTCGGGCAGGCCGACCCATTCGGGGTTACGCTGGATGATCAGCAGCGCCAGCAAGACGCCGACAAGCGCGGGCCAGCCGAGAAAACGCAGGGCCTTCAGCATCGGAGGACGATCCTTGGGGGTTGCTCGGCCTGGGGAAGGCCGCTAGGGTGGCCGCCATTATACGGGCGGCGTGGCAAGAAAATAGCCGTCTCCCCTAATGCCTGGAGGAAATTCGATGGCGATCGATCTGACCGAGCTGGTCGAAGAGGCCGACCGCTACCTGGACGCCGCGCGCATCCAGGACTACTGCCCCAATGGCCTGCAGGTGCAGGGCCGGCCGCAGGTGCGGCGCATCGTCAGCGGCGTGACCGCCAGCCAGGCGCTGCTGGACGCGGCAGTGGCCGCGCAGGCCGATGCGGTGCTGGTCCACCATGGCTACTTCTGGAAGGGCGAGAACCCTTGCGTGGTGGGCATGAAGCAGCGTCGCCTGAAGACCCTGCTGGCCCACGACATCAGCCTGATCGCCTACCACCTGCCGCTGGACCTGCACCCGCAGGTGGGCAACAACGTGCAGCTGGGCCAGCAGCTCGGCCTGGACATCGAAGGCCCGCTGGAGCCGGGCAACCCGCGTTCCATCGTGCTGCTGGGCGCGCCCGCGGCACCCGTGGCGCCGGCCGATTTCGCCGCCCACGTGGCCCGGGTGCTGGGCCGCGAGCCGCTGCTGGTGGAAGGCGAGCGGCCGATCCGGCGCATCGCCTGGTGCACCGGCGGCGCCCAGGGCTACATCGACCAGGCCATCGCGGCGGGCGTGGACGCCTACCTCACCGGCGAGGTTTCCGAGCAGACGGTGCACAGCGCCCGCGAGAACGGCATCAGCTTCATCGCCGCCGGCCACCATGCCACCGAGCGCTACGGCGTGCAGGCGCTGGGCCGCTACCTGGCCGAGCGCTTCGGCGTCGAGCACCGCTTCATCGACTGCCCGAACCCCGCCTGAGCGCCGCGGGCGCTCACGGCGTCGAGGCGTAGCGGCGCCGGGCCTGGTCCACGGCCGCGCCGAGCTGCCAGACCGCCATCGCGTAGTGGGTGCTGTGGTTGTAGCGGGTGATCACGTAGAAGTTCGGCAGGCCGTACCAGTACTGGTAGTTGCGGCCCATGTCCAGGCGCAGCAGGCTGGCGCTCTGGTGCTTGCCCAGCGGGGCCTGCGGGCGCAGCCCGGCGGCGCTCAGCGTCTGGAGCGGATACTGCGTCTTGAAGCCATCCTCGAGCCCGCGCGCCTGGCCGCTGGCTGGCACGGCGATGCTGTCGTGGGTGACCCAGCCGTGCTGCTGGAAATAGTTGGCGACGCTGCCGATGGCGTCCTGCGGGTCCCACAGGTCGACGTGGCCGTCGCCATCGAAGTCCACCGCGTAGCGGGCGAACGAGGTCGGCATGAACTGGCCGTAGCCCATGGCGCCGGCGTAGGAGCCGCGCAGGGCCAGCGGGTCGTCGCGCTCCTTGCGCGCCAGCAGGAGGAACTGCTCCAGCTCGCCGGTGAAGAAGTCGGCGCGCCGCGGGTAGTCGAAGGCCAGGGTGGCCAGGGCATCCATGATCCGCGTCTTGCCCATCACCCGGCCCCAGCGGGTTTCCACGCCGATGATGCCGACGATGATCTCCGGCGGCACGCCGTAGATCTTCGAGGCGCGTTCGAGGGCGTCTTCGTACTGGTTCCAGAAGGCCACGCCGTTCTGGACGTTGTCCGGGGTGATGAACTTCTTGCGGTAGCGCAGCCAGGCGCCGTTCGGCCCGCTAGGCGCCTGGTAGGTCGGCGCCTGGCGGTCCATCAGGCGGATCACCCAGTCCAGGCGCTGGGTGCGGCCCAGCACGTCCTGCAGCTGCTGGCGATCGAAGCCGTGCAGGCTGACCATCCGGTCGACGAAGCGCTGGGCGTTGGGGTTGTTGGCGAAGTCGCCGGTCAGCGGGCGGATCGGCTGCACCGGGTTCGCCGGGGTGTACAGGCGCGTCGTGCCGGTGGCGGCGCTTTTCTGCGGGGCGGCTGCCGGCGTCGGCGCGGTGGGCTTGCTGCTGCAGGCGGCGATGAGGAGGAACAGGGGCAGGAGCGGAGCGATGCGGCGCATGGGAAATCTGCTGGGGCGTGGGGAATGAGGAATAGGGTAGCGCAGATGGGGGCGCTTACCGGGGCCTACTCTAGCGGAGGGCGGGATGCGCTTCCTCCTGAATCTGTTTCCGGGCCCGGGGCGGGTGGCGGCTTTGCGGGTGAAGGGCTGTTCGTCGGAGAGGCGGGCGTCTGTGGATATCTCGTTTCCAGCGGCGCGCCCCATCCGCCCGCTCAGGCCCGGGGCCTTAGTCTCCTGGGCGCTGGCGCGGTCTGACAAGTGGCTATATGAGTATATTCTTTCGGTATAAGTGGCCGCCCGGTTAGAGTCTGACGTTGTGGTAGAGTGCGCCCTCGTCTACGGCCCGAAGGCCGTCCATAAGCAATTCCGTGAGTAGCCATGGTCGACAAACTGACGCATCTGAAACAGCTGGAGGCGGAAAGCATCCACATCATCCGCGAGGTGGCCGCCGAGTTCGACAACCCGGTGATGCTGTACTCGATCGGCAAGGACAGCGCGGTGATGCTGCATCTCGCGCGCAAGGCCTTCTTCCCCGGCAAGCTGCCGTTCCCGGTGATGCACGTCGACACCCGCTGGAAATTCCAGGAGATGTACCGCTTCCGCGACAAGATGGTCGAGGAGATGGGCCTGGACCTGATCACCCACGTCAACCCCGATGGCGTGGCCCAGGACATCAACCCCTTCACCCACGGCAGCGCCAAGCACACCGACATCATGAAGACCGAGGGCCTCAAGCAGGCGCTCGACAAGTACGGCTTCGACGCCGCCTTCGGTGGCGCCCGCCGCGACGAGGAGAAGTCCCGCGCCAAGGAGCGCGTCTACTCCTTCCGCGACAGCAAGCACCGCTGGGACCCGAAGAACCAGCGCCCGGAGCTGTGGAACGTCTACAACGGCAAGGTGAAGAAGGGCGAGTCGATCCGCGTCTTCCCGCTGTCCAACTGGACCGAGCTGGACATCTGGCAATACATCTACCTGGAACAGATCCCGATCGTCCCGCTGTACTTCGCCGCCGAGCGCGAAGTCATCGAGATGAACGGCGCGCTGATCATGATCGACGACGAGCGCATCCTCGAGCACCTCAGCGACGAGCAGAAGGCCAGCATCCAGAAGAAGATGGTGCGCTTCCGTACCCTGGGCTGCTACCCGCTGACCGGCGCGGTGGAATCCACCGCCACCACGCTGCCGGAAATCATCCAGGAAATGCTGCTGACGCGCACTTCCGAACGCCAGGGCCGGGTCATCGACCACGACCAGGCAGGTTCCATGGAAGAGAAGAAGCGGCAGGGGTATTTTTAAAAGCCGAAAAAAGCGCTGGAAGGCTTGAGGCTGGACGAAATGGATTTCGAACGACTCGATGTATGGAAGCTCTCCGCAAGGCTTTCGGTTGATGTCTATCGGGCGCTGGCTGGCTGCCGAGACTTCGGTTTCAAGGATCAGATCACCCGATCGGCCCTGTCCGTTCCCAGCAATATTGCCGAAGGCATGACGCGGGATGGCGACAAGGAAAAGCGCTACTTTCTGAGCATGGCCAAGGGCTCGTGCTCGGAGTTGAGAACTCAGATTTATATAGGTGTTGAAGTCGGCTTCATATCGGCCGAGATCGGCCGGGACTGGATCGAGCGATGCAAGCGCATCGCGGCGATGCTTTCCGGCCTTCTAAAACGACTTCAACGTCCATGAATTATCGGCTTGCTCGGTGCGCTCGTTCGTTCAGCCTCCAGCCTCAAGCCTTCAGCGATAGAGAAAGACCATGTCCCACCAGTCTGACCTGATCAGCGAGGACATCCTCGCCTACCTGGCCCAGCACGAGCGCAAGGAACTGCTGCGCTTCCTCACCTGCGGCAACGTCGACGATGGCAAGAGCACCCTGATCGGGCGCCTGCTGCACGACTCCAAGATGATCTACGAAGACCATCTGGAAGCTATCACCAAGGATTCCAAGAAGGTCGGCACCACCGGTGACGAAGTCGACCTGGCGCTGCTGGTCGACGGCCTGCAGGCCGAGCGCGAGCAGGGCATCACCATCGACGTGGCGTACCGCTACTTCAGCACCGCCAAGCGCAAGTTCATCATCGCCGACACCCCCGGCCATGAGCAGTACACCCGCAACATGGCCACCGGCGCGTCCACCTGCGACCTGGCCATCATCCTGATCGACGCCCGCTACGGCGTGCAGACGCAGACCCGCCGGCACAGCTTCATCGCATCCTTGCTGGGCATCAAGCACATAGTCGTGGCCATCAACAAGATGGACCTGAAGGACTTCGACCAGGGCGTCTTCGAGCAGATCAAGGCCGACTACCTGCAGTTCGCCGAGAAGATCAACCTGAAGACCAGCTCGCTGCACTTCGTGCCCATGTCGGCGCTCAAGGGCGACAACGTGGTCAACAAGTCCGAGCGTTCGCCCTGGTACACCGGCCAGTCGCTGATGGAAATCCTCGAGACCGTCGAGATCGCCGGCGACCGCAACCTGGACGACATGCGCTTCCCGGTGCAGTACGTCAACCGCCCGAACCTGAACTTCCGCGGCTTCGCCGGTACGCTGGCCAGCGGCATCGTGCGCAAGGGCGACGAGGTCGTGGCACTGCCGTCGGGCAAGGGCAGCAAGGTCAAGTCCATCGTCACCTTCGAGGGCGAGCTGGAGCACGCCGGCCCCGGCCAGGCCATCACCCTGACCCTGGAAGACGAGATCGACGTCTCCCGCGGCGACATGCTGGTGCATGCCGACAACCGCCCGCTGGTCACCGACGGTTTCGACGCCATGCTCGTGTGGATGGCCGAGGAGCCCATGCTCCCGGGCAAGAAATACGACATCAAGCGCGCCACCAGCTACGTGCCGGGCTCGATCCCGAGCATCGCCCACAAGGTGGACGTGAACACCCTGGAAGAGACCGCCGCCAGCGAACTCAAGCTCAACGAGATCGCCCGCGTGAAGGTCAGCCTGGATGCGCCCATCGCCCTCGACGGCTACGCGCAGAACCGCACCACCGGCGCCTTCATCGTCATCGACCGGCTGACCAACGGCACCGTCGGCGCCGGCATGATCATCGCCGCGCCGCAGGCCGGCCAGAGCCATGCCAGCCACCACGGCCAGGGCGCCCACGTGAGCCGCGAGGAGCGCTCCGCGCGCTTCGGCCAGCAGCCGGCCACGGTGCTGTTCAGCGGCCTCTCCGGCGCCGGCAAGAGCACCCTGGCCTACGCCCTGGAGCGCAAGCTGTTCGACATGGGCCGCGCGGTCTACGTGCTGGACGGCCAGAACCTGCGCCACGACCTGAACAAGGGCCTGCCGCAGGACCGCGCCGGGCGCACCGAGAACTGGCTGCGCACCGCCCACGTCGCCAGGCAGTTCAACGAAGCGGGGCTGATCAGCCTGTGCGCCTTCGTCGCCCCTAGCGCCGAAGGCCGCGAGCGGGCCAAGGCGCTGATCGGCGACGAGCGCCTGATCACCGTCTACGTCCAGGCATCGCCGCAGGTCTGCCGCGAGCGCGACCCGCAGGGCCTGTACGCGGCCGGCCAGGACAACATCCCCGGCGAGTCCTTCCCCTACGACGTGCCGCTGGATGCCGACCTGGTGATCGACACCCACCACCAGTCGGTGGAAGAGGGCGTGAAAGCGGTCCTCGACCTGCTGCGCCAGCGCGGCGCGATCTGATCGCGACAGCGTTGTGAAAAGCCCCGCCTAGGCGGGGCTTTTTCTTTGGTGCTCGGCGGGGGCCGGAACGCCACGCCTCACGGTGAGCTGTAGGAGCGGACTCCGTCCGCGATTCGCGCGCAGGGCGCGCTCCTGCATGGGGTGCGAAAGGTAGGATGTTGCGCTCCCTGGTTTGCCTGGCCTCTCTGTAGGACGCCCTGCTAAGACGATATTTGGTATCCGAAGGTCGTGTACTGGTTTGGCTACGAGTGCGTGAGTAGTAAGCCGATGGCCATTTGCCGAGGGTAGGCGGGGTCGGGGACTGGAAAGCATCCAGGTTAATGGTGTAATTTCACCCGGTTGATGGATGAATTTACACAATGTACCCACGCAAAATCCGCCAGTACACGCTTGAAGCTTTGGATGACTCTCCGGTCGTTCTGATCAATGGCGCCCGCCAGACAGGCAAGAGCACCCTGGTTCGAACCTTGGAGCAGGATGTCCGCTATTTCACCTTTGACGATCCGGCTGTGCTGGCGGCTGCTCAAGCCGACCCGTTCGGCTTCATCGGGGCGCTCGAAGGGGCGGTCTGCCTGGATGAAGTGCAGCGAGCTCCCGGGATTTTTCTGGCCATAAAGGCCGAGGTGGACAAGGATCGTACGCCCGGCCGTTTCCTACTGACCGGATCGGCCAACGTCCTGCTACTGCCCCAGATTGCCGATTCTCTGGCCGGGCGTATGGAGGTGCTGACGCTCTGGCCGCTGGCGCAGAGTGAAGTTGCCGGCCGGCCAATCAGCATGATCGATAGGCTGTTCGACGGAGAGTTCCCGGATCGCTGTGCCTATCAACGCGATGACTTCATCGGGCGGCTGATGGCTGGGGGCTATCCGGAGGCATTATCGCGTACGAGCGAGCGCCGGCGCGAAGCCTGGTTCGACAACTACCTGAGCACTATCCTGTTGCGTGACGTTCGTGATCTGGCCCAGATCGAGGGGCTGACGGAGCTGCCCCGGTTGATGCAGTTGCTGGCCGCGCGTAGTGGTGGTCTGCTCAACGCTGCTGAGCTGTCCCGCGCCACAGGTATTCCGCAGACGACTTTGAAGCGCTACCTGACGCTGCTGGAAACACTTTTCCTGATTTGCCAGGTTCCGGCCTGGTCCTCCAATCTGGGCAAACGCCTGCAGAAGTCCCCCAAGCTATTCGTGACGGACTATGGGCTGATGGCTCACCTGCTGGGGGTGAGTAAATCCGGCGTATCAGCTTCGCTCGGTTTGCCGGGTGACCTAGTGGAGGCCTTTGTATATGCGGAGCTGGCCAAGCATCAGACGTGGGCGGAGATACGCACGACATTGATGCACTATCGAACTTCCACGGGGATGGAGGTCGACTTTGTCCTGGAGAACCGGCGGGGTGAGTTGGTCGGGGTAGAGGTCAAGGCGGCTACCACGATCAGTGCGAAGGACTTCAACGGCCTGCGTCACCTGCGTGATACGACCCCTCGGCAGTTCAAGCGAGGAATCGTTTTCTACACGGGAGAGCAGGTGGTGCCTTTCGACCAGCAACTGACGGCCGTTCCGCTTTCTCTGTTCTGGGGATGATTGGCTGAAACGGTTCTTCAGATGCGCAATTGCACTTCTCTTGACTGTCCATTGACCACACATTGCGCCTCCCCTGGCTCGTGGCTCGCTCAGGGACTTTTGCGGGGAACCGTCGGAAATCGTCTGACATTGTTGGGCATCGATTGCAGCGAGCGCCATTTTTAGTGTTTAAAAATCAAAGCCTTACAGTCTAAATGCGTAGGTGGGGTGCATGGTGGGGCGGCGTAGGACTTCATTCGTGATCCGCGCCGACATCTTCGATTATCGCGGACAAAGTCCGCTCGCTGTGCTCTGTCCATGAATCAGCCTCCGAGTGGAGGGCTGCCTATCGCGGACGGAGTCCGCTCCTACAGGGGATGCTCGTCGCCAGTGCCTGTAGGTCGCTTCTGAAATGAAAAAGCCCCGCCATGGCGGGGCTTTTCTGCGGGCGCTGCGGGCTCAGAGCTTGCGCTTGAGGCCGTAGGTCTCGTCCAGGGTGCCGGGGCCTTCGCCGCTCTTCGGCGCGTAGTCCTTCGGCGCTTCCTGGCTGGCCGGCGGGGTCAGGCGCTCGCGGCGTTCGGGGTAGCCGTCCTCGGCGTGCAGGGCGGCCAGCAGGCGCTGCTTGGTCTGCTCGTCCAGGGCCAGGCGCTCGGCGCTCTCGGACAGGTGTTCCTGGACGTCCTGGTAGCTCTGGGTGAGCTTCTTCACCAAGCTGGCGGTGGTGTTGAAGTGCGTCACCACCTCGCGCTGGTAACTGTCGAAGCGTTCCTGCAGGTCATCGACCTGGCGTTGCATGCGGTTGGGTGCGGCGCTGGGCAGCAGGCGAGCGATCAGGAAGCCGACAGCGGCCCCGACGAGCAGAGCGATGACCGGGACCAACCAGGTGGTGAGGGACTGTTCCACGCGAATCCTTCCTCTATAGACGGCTTTGCTTTACGTTAGCGGCTTGCACCTGCGCTGTATACCACGGGGCGAGGCCTCGGTGTCGGCGCGGTATCGAGCTAGACGAGACGACCCGCTTCGGGGTCACGGAGTTGTTGTTTGTCCACCCGCGAAATCCCCCTGTTCATCGATGGCCCGGACGGCCCCCTGGAAGCCCTGCACCTGGACACCCCCGACGCCATCGGCGTGGCGCTGATCTGCCATCCGCACCCGCTGTTCGCCGGCACCATGCAGAACAAGGTGGTCGCCACCCTGCAGCGCATCGCCCGCGACGCCGGCTATGCCACCCTGCGTTTCAACTTCCGCGGCGTCGGCCAGAGCGCCGGCAGCTACGCCGATGGCCGTGGCGAAATCGACGACGCCCTGGCCGCGGCCCGCTGGCTCGGCGAGCGACATCCCGGCCTGCCGCTGACCCTGATGGGCTTCTCCTTCGGCTCCTGCGTGGCCGGCAATGCCGCGGCGCGCCTGGAGGGGCAGGGCGTGGCCCTGCGTCACCTGTTCATGCTGGCGCCGCCGGTGGAGCGCTTCGCGGTCGAGCTGCCGCGGCAGTGCCCCATCACCGTGGTACAGCCCGAAGATGACGAAGTGGTGACCCCGGCCCGCGTCTACGCCTGGAGCGAGTCGCTGGCGCTGCCCCACGAACTGCTGCGCGTGCCCGGGTGCAGCCACTTCTTCCACGGCAAGCTGATCGAGCTCAAGGACCTGCTGCAGCCCCGGCTCGCGCCGGCCGGCGCCGCGGGTTAACATCCAGGCCGCTCATTTTTCCCGCGCTGATTTCTGGTATCCCATGACGACCCGCATCCTCACCGGCATCACCACCACCGGCACCCCGCACCTGGGCAACTACGCTGGCGCCATCCGCCCGGCGATCGTCGCCAGCCGCGACCCGCAGGCCGACTCGTTCTACTTCCTGGCCGACTACCACGCGCTGATCAAGTGCGACGACCCGCTGCGCATCCAGCGCTCGCGCCTGGAGATCGCTGCCACCTGGCTGGCCCTGGGCCTGGATACCGACAAGGCGACCTTCTACCGCCAGTCCGACATTCCCGAGATCCCCGAGCTGACCTGGCTGCTGACCTGCGTCTCGGCCAAGGGCCTGCTCAACCGCGCCCACGCCTACAAGGCCTCGGTGGACAAGAACGTCGAGGCCGGGGAAGACCCGGACGCCGGCGTCAGCATGGGCCTGTACAGCTACCCGATCCTGATGGCCGCGGACATCCTGATGTTCAACGCGCACAAGGTGCCGGTCGGCCGCGACCAGATCCAGCACGTGGAAATGGCCCGCGACATCGGCCAGCGCTTCAACCACCTGTTCGGCAACGGCAAGGAGCTGTTCACCCTGCCGGAAGTGGTGATCGAGGAAGAGGTGGCGACCCTGCCGGGCCTGGACGGGCGCAAGATGTCCAAGAGCTACGACAACACCATTCCGCTGTTCGGCAGCAGCAAGCAGCTCAAGGATGCCATCGCCCGCATCGTCACCGACTCCCGCGCCCCCGGCGAGCCGAAGGACCCGGACAATTCGCACCTGTTCACCCTCTACCAGGCCTTCGCCACGCCGGCGCAACTGGCCGAATTCCGCGCCGCGCTGCTCGAAGGCCTGGCCTGGGGCGAAGCCAAGCAGCGCCTCTACGAACTGCTGGAAGCCGAGCTGGGCGAGGCCCGCGAGCGCTACCACACGCTGATCACCCGCCCGGGCGACCTGGAGGACATCCTCCTGGCCGGCGCTGCCAAGGCCCGCCGCATCGCCACCCCGTTCCTCGGCGAGCTGCGCGAAGCAGTTGGTCTGCGCTCGTTCCGCGAGCAGGTGCAGGTGGCCAGCGAGGGCAAGAAGAAGGCCGCCAAGAGCGCGCGCATCGTCAGCTTCCGCGAGGACGACGGCAGCTTCCGCTTCCGCCTGCTGGACGCCGCCGGCGAGCAACTGCTGCTGTCCAACGCCTTCGCCGACGGCAAGTCCGCCGGTGCGGTGAGCAAGCGCCTGCAGGGCGGCGAGGCGTTGGACCTGCGCGTCGAAGGCAATGCCTTCGCCCTGTGGCTGGATGGAGCGGCCGTGGCGCAGAGCCCCGAGTTCGCCGATGCCGCCAGCCGCGACGCCGCCATCGAGCGCGTGCGCGAGGCCCTGGCGCCCCAGGAGTAAGCCCGCACACGGCCATCCTCGACGGATGGCCGATTGCCAAGAAGCGGGGCCGTCGCTAAAGTGTCGGCCCCGTTTTCGTTGCCTTGCTACCGATCATGACGCCCCTTCAGCGCTACCAGGAAGACCTCAAACGTCCCGATTTCTTCCACGATGCGGCCCAGGCCAATGCCGTGAAGCACCTGCAGCGTCTATATGACGACCTGCTGGCGGCCGACCAGGCCAAGCCCGGGCTGTTCGGCAAGTTGCTCGGCAAGAAGTCCAGCGGCCCGGTCAAGGGCCTGTACTTCTGGGGCGGCGTGGGACGCGGCAAGACCTACCTGGTGGACACCTTCTTCGACGCGCTGCCGTTCAAGCAGAAGATGCGCACGCACTTCCACCGCTTCATGAAGCGCGTGCACGAGGAAATGAAGACCCTCAAGGGCGAGAAGAACCCGCTGACCATCATCGGCAAGCGCTTCGCCGACGAGGCCCGGGTGATCTGCTTCGATGAATTCTTCGTCTCCGACATCACCGACGCCATGATCCTCGCGACCTTGCTGGAGGAACTGTTCAAGAACGGCGTCAGCCTGGTGGCGACCTCCAACATCGTGCCCGACGGCCTGTACCGCGACGGCCTGCAGCGCGCCCGCTTCCTGCCGGCCATCGCCCTGCTCAAGGAGCACACCGAGGTGGTCAACGTCGACAGCGGCGTGGACTACCGCCTGCGCGCCCTGGAACAGGCCGAGCTGTATCACTGGCCGCTCACCGAGCAGGCCGAGCAGGCCATGGCCCGCGACTTCCGCAAGCTCACCCCGGAATGCGCCGCGGCCACCCGCGACGACGTGCTGATGATCGAGAACCGCGAGATCCGCGCGCGCCTGACCTGCGACGACGTGGCCTGGTTCGAGTACCGCGAGCTGTGCGACGGCCCGCGCAGCCAGAACGACTATATCGAGCTGGCGAAGATCTTCCACGCGGTGCTGATCTCCAACGTCGAGCAGATGAACGTGGCCAAGGACGACATGGCCCGCCGCTTCATCAACCTGGTGGACGAGTTCTACGACCGCAACGTCAAGCTGATCATCTCCGCCGAGGTGGAGCTGAAGGACCTGTACACCGGCGGGCGCCTGGAGTTCGAATTCCAGCGCACCCTGAGCCGCCTGCTGGAGATGCAGTCCCACGAGTTCCTCAGCCGACCGCATCGGCCGTGATGGGGGCGTGGTGATGCGAAAAGGGCTGCCGGATGGCAGCCCTTTTTCGTTTCTGGCTCTTCGTAGGAGCGAGCTTGCCCGCGAAGGATGCTGGCAGGGTGGTTTAGTGCCAAGGTTGAGGCCGCCCCCTCTCCCCAGCCCTCTCCCTGAAGGGAGAGGGGGCAGTCCGTGCCGAGAGATGGAATGGTTTCAGTTGGAAGCCGTCGGAGTTGCCGGCTAACTCCAGTATACCCAGCCCTGCCCAACGGTCCCCTCTCCCTTCAGGGAGAGGGTTAGGGAGAGGGGCTCTTCGGGACAACACCAAGCACCGCCGGCAAACCCCCTTCGAGAGCAAGCTCGCTCCTACGAAAAGCGTTCAGCGCTGTGCAGTCTGCGCCTCCGCCTTCTGCAACAACTGCTTCGCATGCGCCACTTCCAATGCCTCCATGGCATTGATCGGCTTGATCGCCACCGCTTTCCTCAACTGTTCCAGCGCCTTGTCCTGCTCGTCATCTCCATACACATAGCCCAGCGCATTGGCGTATTCGTAGTGCCCGATGGGCAGGTCGTCGCTGGCGCGGAATGAGCGGGCGAAGTAGGTCTCCATCTTGTCCGCGCTGACGCCGTAGGTCATGCGCCCGACCAGCTTGCCGACCTTGCGGATCACCCCGGCCTCGTAGCCGCCGTACAGCGCCAGGGCGAAGGGCTGGCTGGGCTGCTTGGCGAGGATGGCGTCCAGTTCCTTGGGAATGTCGCTGGTGTAGCCGCGCTTGAGCACCACCGGCACCGGCAGTTCCTCGGCCAGCCGCGCCTTGGCGTAGGCGCGGCCGAACTGGGCGATGGGGTCGGCGTTGAGCAGCGGGCCGGCCTGGTCGGTGTAGCTGATCACCTCTTCCAGCAGTTGCTGCTTGTCCGCCGCCGGGGCCAAGAACATGGCGTAGAGCACCTGGGCGAACATCGCCGGCACCTGGCCGCCGACGCCCAGGGCCAGGCCGTCCCGCTTGGCCTGGGCGAAGTCGCCGCGGAACAGCTTGCGCCAGACGTCCTGCAGCTTCTCGGCGTAGGCCTGGGCTTCCTCGGGCTTGCCGCTGAAGCCGCTGCCGGCGGCGACGGTCTTCGCCACCGCGTCCGGGTGGGCGGCGGCCATCTTCGTCACCCAGGCGGCGTCGGGGAAGGGGTAGCCGCCGAAGCCGCGGGTCAGCCGTGGCCAGGCGCTGCGCAGCTTGTCGCCGGAATAGTCGAAGGCGCTCTGATCGTAGGGGAAGGGTTTCCAGTCGCCCGCGGCGAAGGTGGGCAGGCAGAAGCAGGCGAGCAGGACGAGCAGTAGGCGGCGCATGAGGGAATCCCGTGTTCTTGTTCTGGAAGGGCAGCCCCGATCATAGGGAGCTGCCCGCAGGCACGGGACCTATCCTATGGATAGCGTGTTTCAGGCCTCTTTCCGCCGGTACTGGTTGCGGTAGTGGTTGGGCGACAGCTTGGTGTGCTGGCGGAACAGCCGGGCGAAGAAGCTGGCGTCGTCGTAACCCACCTCGTAGCTGATGGTCTTGATGCTCTTGCGCGAGGTCGACAGCAGGCTGCGCGCCGTCTCGATGCGCAGGCGCTGCAGGTAGTGCAGCGGCTTGTCGCCGGTGGCGGCCTGGAAGCGGCGCATGAAGTTGCGGATGCTCATGCCGTGCTCGCGGGCCACGTCCTCGAAGCGGAACTTGTCCGCGTAGTGCTCCTCCAGCCACTGCTGGACCTGCAGGATGGCCGGGTCGTGGTGCAGCTTCTGGCCGCCGAAGCCCAGGCGCCCGGGGGTGTAGCTGCGCTGCACCTCGAAGAGGATGTCGCGGGACACGCCCTGGGCCACGCTGGCGCCGCAGAAGCGCTCGATCAGGTACAGGTAGAGGTCGCGGGCCGAGGTCACGCCGCTGGCGGCGTAGAGATTGTCGGCGTCGGTGATGTGCTTCTCGCGGTTGAGCAGCACCTTGGGGTAGCGCGCGGCGAAGTCGTCGAAGAAGCGCCAGTAGGTGGTCGCCTCCTTGCCGTCCAGCAGGCCGGCCTCGGCCAGCCAGAACACCCCGGTGGCCTCGCTGCCGATGGCGCTGCCGGCGGCATGGCGTTCGCGCAGCCAGGGCACCACCTGCGGGTAGCGCGCCAGGAGCTGGTCGAAGTCGCCCCAGAAGGCCGGCAGTATCACCAGGTCGGATTCCTCGAGGGCGCCGTCCACCGCCAGCAGGTCGCCGCTGAAGGCGCGCACCGGCTGGCCGTCGGGGCTGACGATGCGGCTTTGCAGCAGCGGCGTGAGGCCCAGGCCTTCCTGTCTGCCGAAGCGCAGGCTGGCCATGTGCAGGAAGTCCCGCGCCTGCATGAGGGTGGAGGCGAAGACACCGTCGGTCGCCAGGATGCAGACCCTTTTCAGGGAAGATTCGGATTGTTCGGACATCGTTCTTATCATTGTTGTGGAGGGCTGCATTCGACGCCTAACCGGTCAAATGGCGGCTGGATCGTCTTATTTTTTGGCGCAAGTGTCCAGTAGGCGCCGCTCGGCGGGCTGACCTACATTCGGCCCTCCAGCGAGGCGCCAGGAGGCGAGCATGATCCCCAGAACCCTGTTCAGTTCCGACCACGAGCTTTTCCGCGACAGCGTGCGCAAGTTCCTCGAGCAGGAAGCCGTGCCCTTCCATCACCAGTGGGAAAAGGACGGTCACATCGACCGCGCCCTGTGGAACAAGGCGGGGGAGGCGGGGATGCTCTGCTCGCACATCCCCGAGGCCTACGGCGGCATGGCCGCGGACTTCCTCTACAGCGCCGTGGTGATCGAGGAGATCGGCCGTTTCGGCCTGACCGGCATCGGCTTCTCCCTGCACTCGGACATAGTCGCGCCCTACATCCTGCATTACGGCAGCGAGGCGCAGAAGCAGCACTACCTGCCCAAGCTGGTTTCCGGCGAGATGGTCGGCGCCATCGCCATGACCGAGCCGGGCGCCGGCTCCGACCTGCAGGGGGTGAAGACCACCGCGGTGCTGGATGGCGACGAGTACGTGATCAACGGCTCCAAGACCTTCATCACCAACGGCTTCCTCGCCGACCTGGTGATAGTGGTCGCCAAGACCGATCCCAAGGCCGGCGCCAAGGGCACCAGCCTGTTCCTGGTCGAGGCCGGCACCCCGGGATTCGAGAAGGGCAAGCGCCTGGAGAAGGTCGGCATGAAGGCCCAGGACACCTCGGAGCTGTTCTTCCAGGATGTCCGCGTGCCCAAGGAGGCGCTGCTCGGCCAGCCGGGGCAGGGCTTCATCTACCTGATGCAGGAACTGCCCCAGGAGCGCCTGACCGTGGCCCTGGGCGCCCTGGCCTCGGCCGAGGCGGCGCTGAAGTGGACGCTCGACTACACCCGCGACCGCAAGGCCTTCGGCAAGGCCGTGGCGGACTTCCAGAACACCCGCTTCAAGCTGGCCGAGATGGCCACCGAGATCCAGATCGGGCGCACCTTCGTCGACCGCTGCCTGGAGTTGCACCTGGAAGGCAAGCTCGACGTGCCCACCGCGGCCATGGCCAAGTACTGGACCACCGACCTGCAGTGCAAGGTGCTCGACGAGTGCGTGCAGTTGCACGGCGGCTACGGCTTCATGTGGGAATACCCGGTGGCCCGCGCCTGGGCCGATGCGCGGGTGCAGCGCATCTATGCGGGGACCAACGAGATCATGAAGGAAATCATCGCCCGGGCGCTGTAAGCGGCAAGGCCCTCCTGCGAGGTGCAGGAGAAACGCCACCGTAGGATGGGTTGAGCGAAGCGATACCCATCGCCACCACCGCATGGGTTTCGCAGGCTCAACCCATCCTGCGAAGAGCGCAGTCGGCAAGACAGTAGCTCCTACAGGCGGCAGGCTCTTGCCTGCAGCCTATGGCTTGTAGCCTGCCGCCGCTTTTTCAGGGCGCCGGGTTCGGCTGGTCCTTGTGGATCGCCTCGATGCCGGCCAGGACTTCCTCGGAGAGTTGCAGCTGGAAGCTGGCGAGGTTGCTTTCCAGCTGCTCCAGCGAGGTCGCGCCGATGATGTTGCTGGTCACGAACGGCTGGCGGGTGACGAAGGCCAGGGCCATCTGCGCCGGGTCCAGGCCGTGCTCGCGGGCCAGGGCCACGTAGCGGGCGCAGGCGCGCTCGCTCTGCGGGTTGGTGTAGCGGGTGAAGCGGCTGAACAGGGTGATGCGGGCGTTGGCCGGGCGCGCGCCGTTGTCGTACTTGCCCGAGAGCATGCCGAAGGCCAGCGGCGAGTAGGCCAGCAGGCCGCAGCGCTCGCGGATGGCGATTTCCGCCAGGCCCACTTCGAAGCTGCGGTTGAGCAGGTTGTAGGGGTTCTGGATGGAGACCGCGCGCGGCCAGCCGCGCTCCTCGGCCAGCTGCAGGAAGCGCATGGTGCCCCAGGGCGTCTCGTTGGACAGGCCGACGTGGCGGATCTTGCCGGCGCGCACCTGCTCGTCGAGCACTTCCAGGGTTTCCTCCAGCGGGGTGAAGTCCTGTTCCTTGTGCTGGTAGCCGAGCTGGCCGAAGAAGTTGGTGCTGCGCTCGGGCCAGTGCAACTGATAGAGGTCGATCCAGTCGGTCTGCAGGCGCTTCAGGCTGGCGTCCAGGGCCGCGACCAGGTTCTTGCGGTCGTGCTTGAGCTGGCCGTCGCGGATGTGGCTGATGCCGTTGCCGGGGCCGGCCACCTTGCTGGCCAGGATCCACTCGGCGCGGTCGCCGCGCTGGCGGAACCAGTTGCCGATGATCTACTCGGTGCGCGAGTAGGTCTCCGCGCGCGGCGGCACCGGGTACATCTCGGCGGTGTCGATGAAGTTGACGCCGGCGGCCTTGGCCAGGTCGATCTGGGCGAAGGCCTGGGCCTCGGTGTTCTGCTCGCCCCAGGTCATGGTTCCCAGGCACAGGGCGCTGACTTTCAGTTCGGTGCGGCCGAGCGGGCGGTACTCCATGGCGTCTCCTCGTGAAATCAAGTGGTTAACAAGGTTGTAAATTCTGCCGGAATCTGCATAATTCGGCAGCCTTTCATCGGTAGGGGATGCCTAGCCTGCCGATTGATACATCTAGTCGTTACGGACGCACACTGACCCGAGCCCCAAATCGTGTCTGTTTCTGGCTGTCCTTGACTTGTCAAGGCAACCACTGTCCAGTAAGATTCGCCGTCTTATTTTCAGGCGGCCCCTGAGGCTATAACGAATGAAAACTTTCACCGCGAAACCAGAAACTGTTAAGCGCGACTGGTTCGTCGTCGACGCTGCTGGCCTGACCCTGGGTCGTCTGGCTACCGAAATCGCTACCCGCCTGCGCGGCAAGCACAAGCCGGAATACACCCCGCACGTTGACACCGGCGACTACATCGTCGTGATCAACGCCGAGCAGGTCCGTGTCACCGGCGCCAAAGCCACCGACAAGATGTACTACCATCACTCGGGCTTCCCGGGCGGTATCAAGTCGATCAACTTCGAGAAGCTGATTGCCAAGGCTCCCGAGCGCGTCATCGAGATCGCGGTCAAAGGCATGCTGCCGAAGAACCCGCTGGGTCGCGACATGTACCGCAAGCTGAAAGTGTACAAGGGTGCCAACCACCCGCACACCGCTCAGCAGCCTCAAGAACTGAAGATTTAACGGGATAGCTCATCATGTCGGCGACTCAAAATTACGGCACTGGCCGTCGTAAGACCGCTACCGCACGCGTCTTCCTGCGTCCGGGTACCGGCAATATCTCCATCAACAACCGCAGCCTGGACGTGTTCTTCGGCCGCGAAACCGCTCGCATGGTCGTGCGTCAGCCCCTCGAGCTGACCGAGAACACCGAGAAGTTCGACATCTACGTCACCGTCGTCGGTGGTGGTGTCAGCGGCCAGGCCGGTGCGATCCGTCACGGTATCACCCGCGCCCTGATCGAATACGACGAGACCCTGCGCAGCGCCCTGCGCAAAGCCGGCTACGTCACCCGCGATGCCCGTGAGGTCGAGCGTAAGAAAGTCGGTCTGCGTAAAGCGCGTAAGCGTCCGCAGTACTCCAAGCGTTAATACGACGCTTCGAAAAAAACGCCCAGCGCCGAGAGGACTGGGCGTTTTTTTATGCCTAGGATTAAGGGGGCCGGTAATTTATGCGGCAAGGTGTCGCACGGTCTGGGAGCCGCATGGCGCAAGGGTTCCAGCTTCCTGCTCGGGGGTAATTACCTTGTCAGCTACAGGGCTTTTCTTTACCATTTGGCGAATTTTTCTGCGGCACAACTTTTACTCTAAGGCCCGAGAAGATAACGGGCTAAAGCTGATGGGAGACGACTGAATGAGTAATGACGGCGTGAATGCAGGCCGGCGTCGCTTCCTCGTCGCGGCCACTTCGGTGGTCGGCGCCGCGGGAGCTGTCGGAGCTGCGGTCCCGTTCGTGGGGTCATGGTTCCCCAGTGCCAAGGCCAAGGCGGCCGGCGCGCCGGTGAAGGTGAACGTCGGCAAGATCGAGCCAGGACAGCAGGTCATCGCTGAATGGCGCGGCAAGCCGGTGTTCCTGGTTCACCGAACCAAGGAAATGCTCGATGCCCTGCCGACCCTCGAAAGTCAGCTGGCCGACCCGGAGTCCAAGGCTTCCGAGCAGCCGACCTACGTCGATCCCAAGCTGCGCTCCATCAAGCCGGAACTCGCCGTCATCGTTGGTATCTGCACCCACCTGGGCTGCTCGCCGACCTTCCGCCCGGAAGTCGCTCCCGCCGACCTCGGCCCGGACTGGAAGGGTGGCTACTTCTGCCCCTGCCACGGCTCCCACTACGATCTGGCCGGTCGCGTCTACAAGGGCCAGCCCGCGCCCCTGAACCTGCCGATTCCGCCCTATAGCCTCGATGGTGACGTGCTGACCATCGGTGTGGACCAGGAGAAAGCCTGATGAACAAGTTCATGGCTTGGGTCGATGCCCGCTTCCCCGCGACCAAGATGTGGGAAGACCATCTGAGCAAGTATTACGCCCCGAAGAACTTCAACTTCTGGTACTTCTTCGGCTCCCTGGCACTGCTGGTGCTGGTCAACCAGATCCTCACCGGTATCTGGCTGACCATGAGCTTCACGCCGTCCTCGGAAGAAGCCTTCGCCTCCGTGGAATACATCATGCGCGATGTGGACTACGGCTGGATCATCCGCTACATGCACTCCACCGGTGCATCGGCGTTCTTCATCGTGGTCTACCTGCACATGTTCCGTGGCCTGCTCTACGGCTCCTACCAGAAGCCGCGCGAACTGGTCTGGCTGTTCGGCATGCTGATCTACCTCGCCCTGATGGCCGAGGCCTTCATGGGCTATCTGCTGCCCTGGGGCCAGATGTCCTACTGGGGCGCCCAGGTGATCATCTCGCTGTTCGGCGCCATCCCGGTGGTGGGCGAGGCGCTGGCGCAGTGGATCCGCGGTGACTTCCTGATCTCCGGCATCACCCTGAACCGCTTCTTCGCCCTGCACGTGATCGCCCTGCCGATCGTCCTGCTCGGCCTGGTCGTGCTGCACATCCTGGCGCTGCACGAAGTCGGCTCGAACAACCCCGACGGCGTGGACATCAAGAAGAAGAAGGACGAGAACGGCATCCCGCTGGACGGCATCCCGTTCCACCCGTACTACACCGTCAAGGACATCCTCGGCGTGGTGGTCTTCCTGTTCGTGTTCTGCACCGTGATCTTCTTCTTCCCGGAAATGGGCGGGTTCTTCCTCGAGAAGCCCAACTTCGAGATGGCGAACCAGTTCAAGACCCCCGAGCACATCGCCCCGGTGTGGTACTTCACCCCGTTCTACGCGATCCTGCGCGCGGTTCCGGACAAGCTGATGGGCGTCATCGCCATGGGCGCCGCCATCGCCGTGCTGTTCGTCCTGCCGTGGCTCGACCGTAGCCCGGTGCGCTCGATCCGCTACAAGGGCTGGCTGAGCAAGATCTGGCTGGTGATCTTCGCGGTGTCCTTCGTGATCCTCGGCTACTACGGCTCGCAAGCTCCGTCGCCGCTGGGCACCACGCTGTCGCGTCTGTGCACCATCCTGTATTTCGCGTTCTTCATCCTGATGCCGTTCTACACCCGGATGGAGAAAACCAAACCGGTTCCGGAAAGGGTGACTGGCTGATGAAAAAGCAATTCGCAGCATTGATTCTGGCCCTGGTGCCCCTCTTCGGCTTCGCCGCCGAAGGCCACGGACCGGCCCTCGATCACGTCGACATCGACCTGACCGACAAAGCAGCCATGCAGGATGGCGCGCGTACCTTCGCCAACTACTGCATGGGTTGCCACAGCGCCAAGTTCCAGCGCTACGAGCGCGTTGGCCGTGACCTGGGGATTCCCGAGGAGCTGATGCTCAGCCACCTGGTGTTCACCGGGGCGAAGATCGGTGACCACATGGACATCGGCATGAAGCCGGCCGACGCCAAGGTCTGGTTCGGCGCCGCGCCGCCGGACCTGACCCTGGTGGCCCGCGTGCGTGGCACCGACTGGCTGTACACCTACCTGCGCTCCTTCTACGAGGATCCCAAGCGCCCGTGGGGGGTGAACAACAAGGTGTTCCCCAACGTCGGCATGCCCAACGTGCTGGGTAGCGTGCAAGGCCGCCAGGTTATCGGTTGCAAGCAGATCCAGGTCGTGGAAAATGGCAAGAAGCAGTTCGATCCGCTGACCGGTACGCCGCTGACCCACGAGGCCTGCGACCAGCTCACCGTGGTGCCGAAGACCGGCCAGCTGACCGAAGCGCAGTTCGACGAGAAGGTGAAGAACCTGGTGACCTTCCTGGCTTACTCGGCTGACCCGAACAAGCTGGATTCCCACCGCATCGGCACCTACGTCCTGCTGTACCTGGCCTTCTTCTTCGTGTTCGCCTACCTGCTCAAGCGCGAATACTGGAAGGACGTGCACTAGCACAAGCCAGCTCCAAGCGTTGAAGCGCGCGCGCCCTACGGGGCGCGCGCGTCTTTTTACCTCCCTGAAATGCTGTTGCGAGGAGGCCCGGCATGGCCGCAGTCAATAAGCTCACCTGTTACTCCGACCCTGCCGATCACTACTGCCATCGTGTGCGTCTGGTCCTGGCGGAAAAGAACGTCCAGGCCGACATCGTCGAGGTCCAGGCCGGGCGCTGCCCGCCGAAGCTGGCCGAGGTGAACCCCTACGCCAGCGTGCCGACCCTGGTCGACCGCGACCTCGTGCTCTACGAGTCGACGGTGATCATGGAGTACCTCGAGGAGCGCTATCCGCACCCGCCGCTGATGCCGGTGTACCCGGTGGCGCGGGCCAACACCCGCCTGCTGGTGCATCGCATCCAGCGCGACTGGTGCGCCCTGGTCGACCGCATCCTCGACGATCGTCAGAAGGATGGCGATCGCGCCTTGGCGCGCAAGGAGTTGCGTGAGAGTCTAACGGGGGTGTCGCCGCTGTTCGCCGAGAAGCCTTTCTTCCTCAGCGAGGAGTTGAGCCTGGTCGACTGCTGCCTGCTGCCGATCCTCTGGCGCCTGCCGCTGCTCGGCATCGAGCTGCCGCGCCAGGCCAAGCCGTTGCTCGACTACATGGAGCGGCAGTTCGCCCGCGACAGCTTCCAGGCTAGTCTGTCCTCCATCGAACGTGATATGCGCTAAGGAAACCGATGATGAATTCCAGTCGACCCTACCTCGTACGAGCCCTCTATGAGTGGATCGTCGACAACGGCTGTACGCCGCATATCCTGGTGAACGCCGAATATCCAGGGGTCAGGGTGCCGCCGGGATATGCCAGCGATGGCCAGATCGTCCTCAACGTGTCGCCCACGGCGGTGCGCCACCTGCAGATGGACAACGAGGCGGTGAGTTTCGAGGGGCGCTTCGGCGGTGTGGCGCAGAGCCTGTACATCCCGTCCCAGGCGGTGATGGCGGTCTACGCGAGGGAGAATGGCCAGGGCATGGTCTTCGACCTGGAGCCGCCGGTGCCGGCGGACGACGAGGAACTGCAGGACGACGGCGGGCCCAGCGACGAGCCGCCAAGGCCCAGCGGGCGGCCCAGCCTGAAAGTGGTCAAGTAGGAAAAGAGGCGATCCGAGGATCGCCTTTTTCATGCCCGCGCGGTTGCGATGGTTCGCCGCCAGGTGGCATTTCTCCGGTGTGCCAACGTCTACGGGTTATCCGCCGAATCGCGGACAGAGTCCGGGCAAACCAGCGCCCCGTAGGATGGTGTTGAGCGAAGCGATACCCATCGCCACGACCGCATGGGTTTCGCCAAGGCTCAACCCATCCGTTGAGGCGCACCTCGGCGCGGCCTGCAGGACAGTTGCTCCTACGGTTCCAGGGAAGCGCGGGTGTAGGAGCGGACTCCGTCCGCGATTGGTTTCGCCGGCCACGCCGGACACCTCGGCGGCACGGCCAACGGCGGATAACCGCGAACGGTTATTCGCCCTACGTTCCTGCCAAGGAAAAAGCCCCGCATGGCGGTAATGCTGTTCACTTAAGAAGGGATGCCGTTTCTCTGCCTGGGGGAAACGGTATTTTTCATTTGGGGTTATGGCTTGGCTCGCGAAGCTTGCCCCACTCCGGCCTTAACCTCGTCATTGCCGCGAACAATACTGAAGGGGAATAACCCAGTTGCCTTGGCTTGGGTGTTTCTGCGCCGCACCGAGTCTGCCCGACCGTCTTGTTTCGCCCCCTCGGGCGAGTCCCTTTTGTCAAACGGTGGAAGGCCACCCCCGCAAAAAGGAACCAAAAGGGCTTGCCCCGACATACGGGCCCGACACAGTCGGGCTACCCTCGCGAATTCCCCCGCCACGGAGGCCCGAACTAGGCGTCCCCCCCCGAGCGTACGTCCCTGTAGCCCATCGGGGCTCTCGCGACATCCATGTCGCATGACCTCCTGAGCGCGGGTTTCGCTCGGCCTTCTGAAGGGGCGTTCCGGTGCGCTCGGGTATTTCTCTGGAAGTCCAAAAGCCAGAGCGAATGCGCTTTGGCTTTTCGTAGGAGCGAGCTTGCTCGCGAACCCAGGGTTCGCGTTCGCGGGAATGACGGGGTGGGGTTAGGCGTTTCAGGAAGACTCCGAACTCTCCAGCCACTCAGGACAGCCCCCTCTCCCTTCAGGGAGAGGGCTGGGGAGAGGGTGCTCTTGAGTCCAGCACCTACGCCACCGACAAACCCCGTTCGCGAGCAAGCTCGCTCCTACAGGGGAGACGCCATGCCTTCCGCTGGGCTGTAGGCGCCTCGGTGGCACGGCCAACGGCGGATAACCGCGAACGGTTATGCGCCCTACAGCGGTCGCGGTAGCAAGAAAAAGCCCCGCGTGGCGGGGCTTTTTCAACTGGTTGAGGTCGCTCAGTCGATGTACTCGAACAGCCGCACGATCTTCTGCACGCCATTGACGTTCTGCACCACCTGGGTGGCCAGGTCGCCTTCGCGGCGGGTCACCAGGCCCAGCATGTAGACGATACCGTTCTCGGTGACGACCTTGATGCGCGAGGACGGCACGTTGGCGTCGGTGAGCATCTGCGTCTTGATCTTGGTGGTCAGCCAGGTGTCGTTGTTGCGCGCCAGCAGCGAGGAGGGCTGCAGGACCTGCAGCTCGTTGTGCACGGTCTTGACCTTCTGCACGTTGCGCGCGGCCTGCTCGGCCTTGTTCTTCAGGTCGGCGCGCGGCGTCTGGCCGGCCAGCAGGACCACACCGTTGTAGCTGATGACCACGATGTGCGAGTTGCGGTCCAGGTCCGGATCGGCCTTGGCGACGTTGACCGCGACCTTGGTCTCGATCAGCGAGTCGTCGATGGTGCTGCCGATGGTGCGGGTGCCGCGGTTGTCGTCGATGGGCTCCTCGCGGGTGGCGCTGAGGAAGCTGCTGCAGCCGCCCATGACCAGGGTCAGGGCAAGGAGGCCGGCGAGGGTCAGCGGACTACGACTCATTCTTCACTCCCGAACAGTTGACGATCGATGAGGTCGCACAGGCAGTGGATCACCAGCAGGTGCACTTCCTGGATGCGTGCGGTCACCTTGGCCGGCACGCGGATTTCGACGTCCTCCGGCAGCAGCAGCGAGGCCATGCCGCCGCCGTCGCGGCCGGTCAGGGCCACCACCACCATCTCGCGGTCGTGGGCGGCCTGGATGGCCTGGATGACGTTGGCCGAGTTGCCGCTGGTGGAAATCGCCAGCAGCACGTCGCCGGGCTGGCCGAGGGCGCGGATCTGCTTGGAGAACACCTCGTTGTAGCTGTAGTCGTTGGCGATCGAGGTGATGGTCGAGCTGTCGGTGGTCAGGGCCACTGCGGGCAGGCTCGGGCGCTCGCGCTCGAAGCGGTTGAGCAGTTCCGAGGAGAAATGCTGGGCGTCGCCCGCCGAGCCGCCGTTGCCGCAACTGAGGATCTTGCCTTCGTTGAGCAGGGCATTGACCATCACCATGCTGGCCTGTTCGATATGCGGAATCAGCACTTCCGTGGCCTGCTGCTTGGTCTCGATGCTGGCATGGAAGAGCTGGCGGATACGGGATTGCATGTCCATCAGGTGTGACCTTTCGTCGAGCGTCTGATCAGGTGTCAAAGGCGTTGGTGATCCAGTTCAGTTGAGCGGGTGGGGTTCCCGCGGAGGGCTGCACCGCTATTACGTCGAACCGGCAAGGGTGCCGGGACCAGCGGGCTTCCTGTTGCAGAAAATGTTCGGCGGCGGCGATCAGCCGTTGGCGCTTGTGCGCGTCCACGCTTTCCAGGGCGCCGCCCCAGGCCTGGTGCCGGCGGCAGCGAACTTCGACGAATACTACTGTATCGCCGTCCAGCATGACCAGATCGAGCTCGCCGCGGCGGCACCGCCAGTTCTGCGTCAGCAGGCGCAGGCCATGGCGCTGCAGGTGCTCGCGGGCGAGCTGCTCGGCGCGGCGCCCGAGTTCCTGCGAGTCGCCGCGCCGTCCGCTCAAAGGCCGCCGTTCTCCAGCGGCTGCGCCTGGCCATTGCGGAATTCCGCCCAGGGCAGCTGGCGCTGGATGCGCTGGTTGGGCGCCAGGCTCAGGTTGCCGGTGAAGCCGTCGAGCTGCATGCTCGGCAGGGCCTTGAGTTCCGGCAGGCGCGGCGCCAGGCGGTAGGCGTCGGCGCCCATGGCGTAGAGTCGGCCGAGGCTGCTGGCGGCCTGCGGCCACTGGGCCACGACCTGCTGGCGCAGCGGGTTGCCGGTCTGCAGCAGCCAGGGCGTCTCGCAGAAACGGATGCCGTTGAGGTCCTGGTCCTGCGCCGGGTTGTTCTGCCCGGTGTAGAGGTTGGAGGTGGCGTAGACCGGCAGGTCGCCGGCGTACTGGAAGGCCAGGGTCGGCTTGATCTGGCGCGCCTGCTGCGGGGTCGAGGCGAGGAAGATGAAGTCGATGTCCTGGCGCCGCGAGGGCTGGGTGTCGACGTTGCTGTCGAGCACGCCCTGCAGGCGCTTGGCACGGCCTTCGCTCTGGCGCAGCTGGAGCAGGTCGGCGATCTGCTGGGCCAGCTCCACCGGCTGGTCGACGTGCTCGGCGGCGATCAGGGTGCCGCCGCGGGCCTGCCAGTCACGGCTGAAGGCGGCCAGCACGCGGTCGCCCCAGTCGCCGCGCGGCACCAGCGCCACGGCGCGGCGCATGCCGTCGTCCCAGGCCTTGCGGGCCACTTCGCGGGCCTCGTCCTCGGCCGACAGGCCGAACTGGAACAGCTGGGCCGGGCCGGTCTGGGCGCTGTCGGTGTAGTTCAGGGCCAGGGTGGTGATGGGCAGCTGCGGGCGATCGCCGAGTTGCTTGACCAGCGGCTTCTCCAGCGGGCCGACCACCAGTTGCACGCCGTCGGCCTGGGCCTGGCGGTAGAAGTCGTCCAGCGAGCGCACCTGGCTGCTGTCGTAGAGCTGGATGGACGGTTGCTGGCTGCCGCTCTGCTGGGCCTGGTAATAGGCGGCCATGAAGCCGTCCTGCAGGGCTCGGGCGACGCCGGCCAACTGGCCCTGCTGGGGCAGCAGCAGGCCGATCTTGTTCAGCGGCTGGGCGGCCAGCGACTTGAGCTTCTCCAGGGCGTCCGGCAGTTGCTTGGCCGCCGGGTGCTGCGGGTTCTGCTGGCGCCAGGTGTCGATGTTGGCCTGCTGCTCCTGCAGGGTCGAGGCGCTCTTCACCACGCGGGCCAGCTCCATCCAGCCGTTCAGGTCGCCTTCGTTGGCCACGGGTTGCAGCTGCTCCACCGGCAGGCTGGAGACCAGGCCCCAGATGGCCTCGTGGTTGGCCTTGCTGGCCTCGGCGTTGAGCAGCGGGTCGACGAACACGCGTTCGCGGGCGGCGGCCAGGGGCTGGCTGTCGGCGGCCAGGGCCTGGGCCTTGACCAGGCCGCTGCGCGCCTGCTGTTCCACCGGCAGTTCGCCCAGGTGGGTGAAGCTGGGGTGGTCGAAGGCCTTGAGGGCGGCCTTGGGCTTGTTGCGGGCCAGGGATATCTGCGCGTCCAGGGTGCTGGCGAAAATCTGCTGCGCCGGCTTCAGGCTATCCATCGGGATCTGTTCGAGGATCTGCGCGGCGCGGCCGACGTCCTTCTGCTGGTAGGCCAGGTCGGCGGCCGACAGCTTCAGCAGCACGGCTTCCCCGGGCTTGGCGGTGGCGGCCTGCTGCAGCAGTTGCTCGATGCTGGCGTTCGGGGTGCGCGGCAGTTCGCCGAGGTTGGAAGAGGGCGAACTGGCGCAGGCGGCCAGCAGGGTGGCCAGGCACAGGGCGGAAAGCGGACGCAGTCGAGCGATCATCATCGGGCTTCTCGTGGCGCATTCAAAAAGAGTCGGCAATTGTACCCAAGGCGGCTGGCCGAGGCGATGGCGGGTGCCGGAAACGGGATACAATGGGGAATTTTCCGGTTCGGGCTTAAGGAGTGCTGCGTGTCCCTCGGTACCTTGTATGTGGTGGCTACGCCCATCGGCAACCTCGACGACATCAGCGCCCGCGCCTTGCGCACCCTGCGCGAGGTGGCCCTCATCGCCGCCGAGGACACCCGCCATTCGATCCGCCTGCTGCAGCACTTCGGCATCGAGACGCCGCTGGCCGCCTGCCACGAGCACAACGAGCGCGAGCAGGGCGGGCGCTTCATCACCCGCCTGCTGGCGGGGGACGACGTGGCGCTGGTGTCCGACGCCGGCACGCCGCTGATTTCCGACCCCGGCTACCACCTGGTGCGCCAGGCGCGCGCCGCGGGTATCCGGGTGGTCCCGGTGCCGGGGGCCTGCGCGCTGATCGCCGGGTTGTCGGCGGCGGGCCTGCCGTCGGACCGCTTCGTCTTCGAAGGGTTCCTGCCGGCCAAGACCGCCGGGCGCAAGGCGCGCCTGGAGGCGCTGCGCGAGGAGCCGCGCACGCTGATCTTCTACGAGGCGCCGCACCGCATCCTGGAGTGCATCCAGGACATGGTCGAGGTGTTCGGCGAGGCGCGCCAGGCGGTGCTGGCCCGCGAGCTGACCAAGACCTTCGAGACCCTCAAGGGCCTGCCCCTGGGCGAGCTGCGCGACTGGGTGGCGGCGGACGCCAACCAGCAGCGCGGCGAGTGCGTGCTGCTGCTGGCCGGCTGGGAGGCGCCTGAGGATGAGGGCATCGACGCCGAATCGCTGCGGGTGCTCGACCTGCTGCTGGCGGAGCTGCCGGTCAAGCGCGCGGCGGCGCTGGCGGCGGAGATCACCGGGGTGCGCAAGAACCTGCTGTACCAGGCGGCGCTGGAGCGCAAGGCGGACTGAAGCGTCGGTTCGCGATTTTAAGACCTTCGTACCAGGCTGGCGGATTGCCCTTGCGGCTGGCCGCCGCTGTCGCTAACCTTGGCGGCGGAGAGTCGATTGGACAGTCGCTGCTTCGTGGTTCGCCACGGGGGGGAGGAAAGTCCGGGCTCCATAGGGCAGAGTGCCAGGTAACGCCTGGGAGGCGCGAGCCTACGGAAAGTGCCACAGAAAATAACCGCCTAAGCGCTACAGCGCCGGTAAGGGTGAAAAGGTGCGGTAAGAGCGCACCGCACGGCTGGCAACAGTGCGTGGCTAGGTAAACCCCACTCGGAGCAAGACCAAATAGGAATCCGTTGCGTGGCCCGCGCTGGATTCGGGTAGGTCGCTTGAGGCGTTCAGTGATGGATGTCCCAGAGGAATGGCTGTCCTCGACAGAACCCGGCTTACAGATCGACTCTCTCCTCTTTTCCCACTTCTTCCCACAACGACCATTTGTCGCGCGATGGAAGAAACATAAATCTTAAGAAGTTGCTTTAAGTAGAAAAGCCCAGTGTTTTGAAAACACTGGGCTTTTTGCCTTTCAAGGTGGCGTCAAAAACGCTGCGAAACCTCTTAAAAGCACGCTAAATCTCCGTCCTATAAGGATTTTTCCCTCCAGCCTCGCCTTGACGGTGGGGAGCGCGCATTTCTATAGTGTGCGCAAGTGGTATGAAGTGGGTAAAAGTGGGATCAACTGGCAAGGAAAGCCAACCACCGGGGGAAACGCTGACGTGTTTCGCGGAGCTAACGCCATCAGTCTCGACGCCAAAGGGCGCCTCGCGATGCCGAGTCGGTATCGTGACGAGCTCGTTTCGCGTTGCAATGGCCAGCTCATCGTCACCATCGATACCGTCGACCCCTGCCTGACCGTCTACCCCTTGCCCGAATGGGAAATCATCGAAGCCAAGCTCCGCGAGCTGCCCTCGCTGCGTGAAGAGACGCGGCGCCTGCAGCGTTTGCTGATCGGTAACGCGGTGGACCTGGAACTGGATGGCAACGGGCGTTTCCTGGTGCCGCCGCGGCTGCGCGAGTACGCCAGGCTGGACAAGCGGGCGATGCTCGTCGGCCAGTTGAACAAGTTCCAGTTGTGGGACGAAGACAAGTGGAATGCGGTGGCCGAGGCCGACCTCGCCGCCATCAAGGAGCCCGGCGGACTGCCGGACGAACTACGCGACCTTATTTTGTGAGCCTGCCTGTGAACGCCACCTACCAACACATCACCGTACTGCTCGAGGAGGCCGTCGAAGCGCTGGCCCCAAGGGCGGGCGGCTGCTATGTGGACGGTACCTTCGGCAGGGGAGGGCACAGCCGGGCCTTGCTTGGCAGGCTGGACCCGGGCGGGCGGTTGCTCGGGTTCGACAAGGACCCCCAGGCGATAGCCACGGGTCAAGCACTGGCGGCCGAAGATGGCCGCTTCGTCGTTGTACAAAGGTCGTTCGCCGAGATGGGCGAAGAGCTGGCCGCGCGCGGCCTGACCGGCCAGGTCGACGGCGTTCTGCTGGACCTGGGCGTGTCCTCGCCGCAGCTGGACGACCCCGAGCGCGGCTTCAGCTTCCTCAACGACGGCCCGCTGGACATGCGCATGGACCCCAGCCGCGGCGTCAGCGCCGCCCAGTGGATCGCCAGCGCCGCCGAGGACGAGATCGCCCGGGTGTTCAAGGAGTACGGCGAGGAACGCTTCGCCAAGCGCATGGCCCGCGCCATCGTGCAGCGCCGGGCGGAGAAGCCCTTCGTGCGCACTGCCGACCTGGCCGCCGTGATCACCGAGGCCAACCCGGCCTGGGAAAAGGGCAAGAACCCGGCCACCCGGGCCTTCCAGGGCCTGCGTATCCACGTCAACAACGAACTGGGCGACCTCGAGCGCGGCCTGGACGCCGCCCTGGAGGCCCTGGCCGTGGGCGGCCGCCTGGTGGTGATCAGCTTCCATTCCCTGGAAGACCGCATCGTCAAGCAGTTCATGCGCAAGCACGCCAAGGGCGAGGCGGACAACCTGCCGCGCGACCTGCCGATCCGCGCCAAGGCCTTCGAGCCGCGCCTGAAGCTGCTGGGCAAGCCGCAGTACGCTTCCGAGGCCGAGCTCAAGGCCAACCCGCGCTCGCGCAGCGCGGTGATGCGCGTGGCGGAGAAGCTGCGATGAGCCGCCTGTTCGCCAAGCGCCTGCCCACCGGCAGCTTCATCATGCTGCTGCTGTTCATCGGCGTGCTGCTGTCGGCGATTTCCGTGGCCTACAGCGCCTACTGGAACCGCCAGCTGCTGAACACCCTGTACACCGAGCTGAGCGTGCGCGACAAGGCGCAGGCCGAATACGGCCGGCTGGTCCTGGAGCAGAGCACCTGGACCGCCTACAACCGCATCGAGACCCTGGCCACCGGCCAGTTGAAGATGCGCGTGCCGGACCCGGCGGAAATCATCATGGTGGCGCCATGAAGAACCTCAACGGCGCGCTCTACCCCTGGCGTTTCCGCGTCGCCGTCGGGCTGCTGCTGGCGATGGTGTCGGCCATCGTCTGGCGCATCGTCGACCTGCACGTGATCGACCACGACTTCCTCCAGGAGCAGGGCGACGCGCGCAGCGTGCGGCACATCTCCATTCCGGCCCACCGCGGGCAGATCACCGACCGCAACGGCGAGCCGCTGGCGGTGAGCACCCCGGTCGCCACCCTCTGGGCCAACCCCAAGGAACTGGTCCTGGAGCGCGACAAGTGGCCGATCCTGGCCCACGCCCTGGGCGTCAACCGCGATGCGTTGAGCGCGCGGCTGGAGCAGATGGCCGACAAGGAATTCATCTACCTGGTCCGAGGGCTGACGCCCGAGCAGGGCGAGGCGGTGATGGCCGAGGTCAAGGCCAACAGGATTCCCGGCGTCTACTCCATCGAGGAGTTTCGTCGTTTCTACCCGGCCGGCGACGTCGCCGCCCAGGTGGTCGGCTTCACCGACGTGGACGACCGCGGCCGCGAGGGCGTCGAGCTGTCCTACGACAGCTGGCTGGCCGGCGTGCCGGGCAAGCGCCAGGTGCTCAAGGACCGCCGCGGCCACCTGATCCGCGACCTGCAGGTGACGCGTAACGCCAAGGCCGGCAAGACCCTGGCGCTGTCCATCGACCTGCGCCTGCAGTACCTGGCCAACCGCGAGCTGCGCAACGCCATCGTCGAGAACGGCGCCAAGGCCGGCAGCCTGGTGATCCTCGACGTGAAGACCGGCGAGGTCCTGGCCATGGCCAACCAGCCGACCTACAACCCGAACAACCGCCGCGACATGCAGCCGGAGATGATGCGCAACCGCGCCATGATCGACGTCTTCGAGCCGGGTTCGACCATGAAGCCGTTCTCCATGAGCGCGGCCCTGGAAACCGGGCGCTGGAAGCCCAGCGACACCGTCGAGGTCTACCCCGGCACCCTGCAGATCGGCCGCTACACCATCCGCGACGTGTCGCGCACCGAAGGTCCGGTGCTGGACCTCACCGGCATCCTCATCCGCTCCAGTAACGTGGGCATGAGCAAGGTCGCCTTCGACATCGGCGGCGAAGCCATCTACCAACTGATGCAGAAGGTCGGCCTCGGCCAGGACACCGGCCTTGGCTTCCCCGGCGAGCGTGTCGGCAACCTGCCCAACTACCGCGAGTGGCGCAAGGCCGAGACCGCGACCCTGTCCTACGGCTACGGCCTGTCGGTCACCGCCATCCAGCTGGCCCATGCCTACGCGGCCCTGGCCAACAACGGCCAGACGGTGCCGCTGACCATGGTCCGCGCCGACCGCCTGCCGACCGCCACCCAGGTGATCCCGGAGCCGGTCGCCAAGACCATGCAGGGCATGCTGCAGCAGGTGGTCGAGGCGCCGAACGGCGTCTACCGCGCCCAGGTCCCCGGCTATCACGTGGCCGGCAAGTCCGGTACCGCGCGCAAGACCCAGACCGGCGCCAAGGGCTACGCCGAGAACTCCTACCGCTCGCTGTTCGCCGGCTTCGGGCCGATGAGCAACCCGCGTTTCGTGGTCGTCGTGGTGATCGATGAACCCAGCAAGGCCGGCTACTTCGGTGGCCTGGTCTCGGCCCCGGTGTTCAGCAAGGTGATGTCCGGCACGCTGCGCTTGATGAACATTCCGCCAGACAACCTGCAGACGACCCCGCAGCAGCAAGCCGATGCTGCGCCCACGAAAGGAGGGCGTGGCTGATGCCGATGAGCCTCAACCAACTGCTGCCGCAGGCCGAAGCCGGCGTGCTGATCCGCGAGCTGACCCTGGACAGCCGCGCGGTCAAGCCGGGCGACCTGTTCCTGGCCATTCCCGGCGCCCAGCATGACGGCCGCGCGCACATCGCCGATGCCGTCGCCCGTGGCGCCGCCGCCATCGCCTACGAAGCCGAGGGCGCGTCCGTCGCGCCCATCGGCGATACGCCGCTGGTCGCCATCAAGGGCCTGGCCGCGCAGCTCTCGGCCATCGCCGGGCGCTTCTACGGCGAGCCCAGCCGCGGCATCGAGCTGATCGGCGTGACCGGCACCAACGGCAAGACCAGCGTCAGCCAGCTGCTGGCCCAGGCCCTGGACCTGCTCGGCCAGCGCTGCGGCATCGTCGGCACCCTCGGCAACGGTTTCCACGACGCCCTGGAAAGCGGCAAGCACACCACGCCCGACGCCCTGGCGCTGCAGGCCACCCTGGCGCGGCTGAAGCAGGCCGGCGCGCGCGCCGTGGCCATGGAAGTGTCCTCCCATGGCCTGGAGCAGGGCCGCGTGGCCGCCCTCGAATTCGACGTCGCGGTGTTCACCAACCTGTCCCGCGACCACCTCGACTACCACGGCACCATGGAAGCCTATGGCGCCGCCAAGGCCCGGCTGTTCGCCTGGCCGGGCCTGAAGTGCCGGGTGATCAACCTGGACGACGCCTTCGGCCGCCAACTGGCCGGCGAAACCCATCCCTCGCGCCTGATGGGCTACAGCCTGGAAGACGCCAGCGCCTTCCTCTATTGCCGCGAGGCGCGCTTCAGCGACGCCGGCGTCGAAGCCCTGCTGGTCACGCCCAAGGGCGAAGGCGTGCTGCGCAGCTCGCTGCTCGGCCGCTTCAACCTGAGCAACCTGCTGGCGGTGGTCGGCGCGCTGCTCGGCCTGGACTACCCGCTGGGCGACATCCTCAAGCTGCTGCCGCAGCTGCAGGGCACGGTGGGCCGCGTGCAGCGCCTGGGCGGCGGCGACAAGCCGCTGGTGGTGGTGGACTACGCCCACACCCCCGACGCCCTGGAGAAAGTCCTGCTGGCGCTGCGCCCGCACGCCCACGGCAAGCTGCTGTGCCTGTTCGGCTGCGGCGGCGACCGCGACCGCGGCAAGCGCCCGATCATGGCCCAGGTGGCCGAACAGCATGCCGACGGCGTGCTGGTGACCGACGACAACCCGCGCAGCGAAGACAGCGCGCGGATCATCGACGACATCCGCGCCGGTTTCGCCAGGCCCGAGGCCGTGCGCTTCGTGCCGGGCCGCGGCCAGGCCATCGCCGAGCTGATCGCCGGCGCCAGCGCCGACGACGTGGTGCTGCTGGCCGGCAAGGGCCATGAGGATTACCAGGAGATCGCCGGCGTCCGCCATCCGTTCTCTGATCTGCAAGAAGCCGCCAAGGCGCTGGCTGCCTGGGAGGTGAAGAAAGATGCTTAAGCCGCTGCTGCTCAGTGAAGTCGCCGCCGCCCTCGAGGGCCGCGTGCTCGGCGCCGACGTCGCCTTCGACGCGGTGAGCACCGACAGCCGCGCCATCGAGGCCGGCCAGCTGTTCGTTGCCCTCGCCGGGCCGCGCTTCGACGGCCACGACTACCTTGCCGAGGTCGCCGCCAAGGGCGCCGTCGCCGCCCTGGTGCAGCGCGAAGTGGCGGATGCGCCGCTGCCGCAACTGCTGGTGGCCGATACCCGCGAGGCCCTTGGCCGCCTGGGCGCGCTGAACCGCGCCGGTTTCACCGGCAAGGTGGCGGCGGTGACCGGCTCCAGCGGCAAGACCACGGTCAAGGAGATGCTCGCCAGCATCCTGCGCACCCAGGGCGAAGTCCTGGCCACCCGCGGCAACCTGAACAACGACCTGGGCGCACCCCTGACCCTGCTGCAGATCGGCCCGCAACACGCCAGCGCGGTGATCGAGCTGGGCGCCTCGCGCGTCGGCGAGATCGCCTACACCGTCGGGCTGACGCGCCCGCAGGTGGCCATCATCACCAACGCCGGCACCGCCCACGTCGGCGAGTTCGGCGGCCAGGACAAGATCGTCCAGGCCAAGGGCGAGATCCTCGAAGGGCTCGACGATACCGGCACCGCCGTGCTCAACCTCGACGACCGCGCCTTCGACACCTGGAAGAAGCGCAATGGCGAACGCCGCCTGCTGAGCTTCGCGCTGAACAAGGCCAGCGCCGACTTCCGCGCCCGCGACCTGCAGCGCGACGCCCGCGGCTGCGTCGGCTTCACCCTGCTGGGGCTGGCCGGCGAGGCGCGCATCCAGCTCAACCTGCTGGGCGAGCACAACGTCGCCAACGCCCTGGCCGCCGCCGCCGCCGCCCACGCCCTTGGCGTGCCGCTGGTCGGGATCGTCCAGGGCCTTGCGCAACTGCAGCCGGTCAAGGGCCGCGCGGTAGCCCAGCTGGCGACCAACGGCATGCGGGTGATCGACGACAGCTACAACGCCAACCCGGCGTCAATCTGCGCGGCCATTGATATACTCGCCGGCTTTTCCGGCCGGACCGTCCTGGTCCTCGGGGACATGGGCGAACTGGGCGCCTGGGCCGAGGCCGCGCACCGCGAGGTGGGCGCCTACGCCGCGGGCAAGGTCGGTGCGCTCTATGCCGTGGGGCCGCTGATGCGCAACGCCGTCGAGGCGTTCGGCGCGGCGGGCCGGCACTTCGCCGACCAGGCCAGCCTGATCCAGGCCCTGGCCGGCGAACCCTCCACCACCACCATTCTGATCAAGGGCTCGCGCAGCGCGGCGATGGACAAGGTCGTCGCGGCGCTGTGCGCGTCCCCCGAGGAGAAACATTAATGCTGCTGCTGCTCGCCGAGTACCTGCAACAGTTCTACAAGGGCTTCGGCGTCTTCCAGTACCTGACCCTGCGCGGCATCCTCAGCGTGCTGACCGCGCTCGCCCTGTCGCTGTGGCTGGGCCCGTGGATGATCCGCACCCTGCAGATCCGCCAGATCGGCCAGGCCGTGCGCAACGACGGGCCGCAGTCGCACCTGTCGAAGAAGGGCACCCCGACCATGGGCGGCGCCCTGATCCTCACCGCCATCGCCATCAGCACCCTGCTCTGGGCCGACTGGTCGAACCGTTACGTCTGGGTGGTGCTGGCCGTGACCCTGCTGTTCGGCGCCATCGGCTGGGTCGACGACTACCGCAAGGTGATCGAGAAGAACTCCCGCGGCCTGCCGAGCCGCTGGAAGTATTTCTGGCAGTCGGTGTTCGGCCTGGGCGCCGCGGTCTTCCTCTACCTGACCGCCGAGACGCCGGTCGAGACCACGCTGATCCTGCCGCTGCTGAAGAACATCGAGATTCCCCTGGGCATCTTCTTCGTGGTGCTGACCTACTTCGTCATCGTCGGCTCCAGCAACGCGGTGAACCTGACCGACGGCCTGGACGGCCTGGCGATCATGCCGACGGTGATGGTCGGCGGCGCCCTGGGCATCTTCTGCTACCTGTCGGGCAACGTGAAATTCGCCGAATACCTGCTGATCCCCAACGTGCCGGGGGCCGGCGAGCTGATCATCTTCTGCGCCGCCATCGTCGGCGCCGGGCTGGGCTTCCTGTGGTTCAACACCTACCCGGCGCAGGTCTTCATGGGCGACGTCGGCGCGCTGGCCCTGGGCGCCGCGCTGGGCACCATCGCGGTGATCGTCCGCCAGGAAATCGTGCTGTTCATCATGGGCGGGGTGTTCGTCATGGAAACCCTGTCGGTGGTCATCCAGGTCGCCAGCTTCAAGCTGACCGGGAAACGGGTGTTCCGCATGGCGCCCATCCACCACCACTTCGAACTCAAGGGCTGGCCGGAGCCGCGCGTGATCGTGCGCTTCTGGATCATCACGGTGATTCTCGTGCTGATCGGCCTGGCCACGTTGAAACTGCGTTGAGGGCAGAGCGAGCATGAGCCTGATCGCTTCGGACAATTTCCGCATCGTTGTCGGCCTCGGCAAGAGCGGCATGTCGCTGGTGCGCTTCCTGGCGCGCCAGGGCGTGCCTTTCGCCGTGGCCGACACCCGCGAGAATCCGCCGGAGCTGGCCACCCTGCGCGCCCAGTACCCGCAGGTGGAAGTCCGCTGCGGCGAGCTGGACGCCGGCTTCCTCTGCCGCGCCAGCGAGCTGTACGTCAGCCCCGGCCTGTCGCTGCGCACGCCGGCGCTGGTCGAGGCCGCCGCCCGTGGCGTGCGCCTGTCCGGCGACATCGACCTGTTCGCCCGCCATGCCAAGGCGCCGATCGTCGCCATCACCGGCTCCAACGCCAAGAGCACCGTGACCACCCTGGTCGGCGAGATGGCCGCGGCGGCCGGCAAGCGCGTGGCCGTGGGCGGCAACCTGGGCACCCCGGCTCTGGACCTGCTGGCCGACGACGTCGAGCTGTACGTGCTGGAGCTGTCCAGCTTCCAGCTGGAGACCTGCGAGCGCCTGGGCGCCGAGGTCGCCACCTGCCTGAACGTCAGCGAAGACCACATGGACCGCTACGACGGCATGGCCGACTACCACCTGGCCAAGCACCGCATCTTCCGCGGCGCCCGCCAGGTGGTGGTGAACCGCGCCGACGCCCTGAGCCGGCCGCTGATCGCCGACTCGGTGCCGTGCTGGACCTTCGGCACCAACAAGCCCGACTTCAAGGCCTTCGGCCTGGTGGAAGAGGGTGGCGAGAAGTACCTGGCCTTCCAGTTCGAGGCGCTGATGCCGGTGCGCGAGCTGAAGATCCGCGGCGCCCACAACCAATCCAACGCCCTGGCCGCCCTGGCCCTGGGCCACGCCGTGGGCCTGTCGTTCGAGCCCATGCTGCGGACCCTGCGTGAATTCGCCGGCCTGGCCCACCGTTGCCAGTGGGTCGGCGAGCGCGCCGGGGTGAGCTTCTATGACGACTCCAAGGCCACCAACGTCGGCGCCGCACTGGCCGCCATCGAGGGCCTGGGCGCCGACATCGACGGCAAGCTGGTGCTGCTCGCCGGCGGCGACGGCAAGGGCGCGGACTTCAGCGCCCTGCGCGAGCCGGTGGCGAAGTTCTGCCGCGCCGTGGTGCTGCTCGGCCGTGATGCCGAGCTGGTCGGCGCCGCGTTGAGCGACGAGACGCCGAAGGTGCGCGTGCAGACCCTGGACGAAGCCGTGCGCAAGGCCGCCGAGCTGGCCAGGCCGGGCGATGCCGTGCTGCTGTCGCCGGCCTGTGCCAGCCTGGACATGTTCAAGAACTTCGAAGAGCGCGGCCGCCTGTTCGCCAGGGCCGTGGAGGAGATCGCCTGATGTTCTCCTTCCTGCGCCCATACCCGTCCCCGCTGATCAGCCGCAACGGCATCGATCTGGACTTCCCGCTGCTCGCCGGTTGCCTGGCGCTGCTCGGCCTGGGTCTGGTGATGGTGACCTCGGCGTCCTCGGAAGTGGCGGCGGCGCAGTCGGGCAACCCGCTGTACTTCTCGGTGCGCCACCTGATCTACCTGGCCATCGGCTTCGTCGCCTGCGGCGTGACCATGCTGACGCCGATGGAGACCTGGCAGCGCCACAGCTGGAAGCTGCTGGGCGTGGCCTTCCTGCTGCTGGTGGCGGTGATCACCCCCGGCGTCGGCCGCGAGGTCAACGGCTCCATGCGCTGGATCGGCTTCGGCCTGTTCAACATCCAGCCCTCGGAGATCGCCAAGGTCTTCGTGGTGGTGTTCATGGCCGGCTACCTGGTGCGCCGCCAGCACGAGGTGCGCGAGAGCTGGATCGGCTTCTTCAAGCCCTTCGCCGTGCTGCTGCCGTTCGCCGGCCTGCTGCTGCGCGAGCCGGACTTCGGCGCCACCGTGGTGATGATGGGCGCCGCGGCGGCCATGCTGTTCCTCGGCGGCGTCGGCCTGTTCCGCTTCGGCCTGATGGTGGCCCTGGCGGTGGGCGCGGTGGCCCTGCTGATCTGGACCCAGCCCTACCGGATGGCGCGCCTGACCAACTTCAGCGACCCCTGGGCCGACCAGTTCGGCGCCGGCTACCAGCTCAGCCAGGCGCTGATCGCCTTCGGCCGCGGCGGCTGGACCGGCATGGGCCTGGGCAACAGCATCCAGAAGCAGTTCTACCTGCCCGAGGCGCACACCGATTTCGTGTTCGCCGTGCTGGCCGAGGAGCTGGGCATCGTCGGCGCCCTGGCCACCGTCGGCCTGTTCGTCTTCGTCGGCCTGCGCGCGCTCTACATCGGCATCTGGGCCGAGCAGGCCAAGCAGTATTTCTCCGCCTACGTGGCCTACGGCCTGGCGTTCCTGTGGATCGGCCAGTTCCTGATCAACGTCGGGGTGAACGTCGGCCTGCTGCCGACCAAGGGCCTGACCCTGCCGTTCCTCAGCTACGGCGGTTCCTCGCTGGTCATCTGCTGCGGCTGCCTGGGCATGCTGCTGCGCATCGAATGGGAGCGGCGCACCGCGGTGGGCAGCGAAGAGTACGAATTCACCGAGGAGGACTTCGCCGATGAAAGGTAACGTCCTCATCATGGCCGGCGGCACCGGCGGCCACGTGTTCCCGGCCCTGGCCTGCGCCCGCGAGTTCCAGGCCCGCGGCTATGCCGTGCACTGGCTCGGCACCCCGCGCGGCATCGAGAACGACCTGGTGCCCAAGGCCGGCCTGCCGCTGCACCTGATCAACGTCAGCGGCCTGCGCGGCAAGGGCCGCCTGGCCCTGCTGCGCGCGCCCTTCGACCTGCTCAAGTCGCTGTTCCAGGCCCTGGGCGTGGTGCGCAAGATCAAGCCAGTCTGCGTGCTCGGCCTGGGTGGCTACGTCACCGGCCCCGGCGGCGTGGCGGCGAAGCTGAGCGGCGCGCCCCTGGTGATCCACGAACAGAACGCCGTCGCCGGCACCGCCAACCGTGGCCTGGCGCCGCTGGCCAAGCGCGTCTGCGAGGCCTTCCCGGACACCTTCCCGGCCAGCGCCAAGCGCCTGACCACCGGCAACCCGGTGCGCGCCGAGCTGTTCCTCGAGGCCGATGCCCGCGCCGATCTGGCCGGCCGCAAGGTCAACCTGCTGGTGCTGGGCGGCAGCCTGGGCGCCGAGCCGCTGAACAAGTTGCTGCCCGAGGCGCTGCGGCTGATCCCCGCCGAGCAGCGCCCGGCCATTCGCCACCAGGCCGGTCGTCAGCATGCCGAAGTCACCGCGGAGCGTTACGCCCAGGCTGGTGTCCAAGCCGACGTCGCTGCGTTCATCGGCGACATGGCCGCGGCCTACGCCTGGGCCGACCTGGTGATCTGCCGCGCCGGCGCCCTGACCGTCAGCGAGCTGACCGCCGCCGGCCTGCCGTCCTTCCTGGTGCCGCTGCCCCACGCGATCGACGACCACCAGACGCGCAATGCCGAATTCCTGGTACGGGAGGGCGCCGCCCGCCTGTTGCCGCAAAAGTCTACCGGCGCCGCCGACCTGGCCGCGCAGCTGTCCGAGGTATCGATGCATCCCGAATCCCTGAAGCAGATGGCCGCCAGCGCCCGGCGCCTGGCCATGCCCGAGGCTACCCGCACGGTAGTCGATGCCTGCCTGGAGGTGGCCCGTGGTTAAGGAACCCAACGGCATCACCCGCACCATGCGGCGCATCCGCCGCATCCACTTCGTCGGCATCGGCGGCGCGGGCATGTGCGGTATCGCCGAAGTGCTGCTGAACCTCGGCTACGAAGTGTCCGGTTCCGACCTCAAGGCCTCGGCTGTGACCGAGCGCCTGGAGAAGTTCGGCGCCCAGGTATTCATCGGCCACCGCGCGGAAAACGCCGACGGCGCCGACGTGCTGGTGGTTTCCAGCGCGGTGAACAAGGCCAACCCGGAAGTCGCCGCCGCCCTGGAGCGCCGCGTGCCGGTGGTGCCGCGCGCGGAAATGCTCGCCGAGCTGATGCGCTACCGCCACGGCATCGCCGTGGCCGGCACCCACGGCAAGACCACCACCACCAGCCTGATCGCCTCGGTGTTCGCCGCCGGTGGGCTGGACCCGACCTTCGTCATCGGCGGCCGCCTGAACGCCGCCGGCACCAACGCGCAGCTGGGCACCAGCCGCTACCTGGTGGCCGAGGCCGACGAGAGCGACGCCAGCTTCCTGCACCTGCAGCCGATGGTCGCCGTGGTCACCAACATCGACGCCGACCACATGGCCACCTACGGCGGCGACTTCAACAAGCTGAAGAAGACCTTCGTCGACTTCCTGCACAACCTGCCGTTCTATGGGCTGGCGGTGATGTGCGTGGACGACCCGGTAGTCCGCGAGATCCTCCCGCAGGTGGCGCGCCCGACCGTCACCTACGGCCTGAGCGAGGACGCCGACGTTCGCGCCATCAACATCCGCCAGGAAGGCATGCGCACCTGGTTCACCGTGCTGCGCCCCGAGCGCGAGCCGCTGGACGTCTCGGTGAACATGCCCGGCCTGCACAACGTGCTGAACTCCCTGGCGACCATCGTCATCGCCACCGACGAAGGCATCTCCGACGAAGCCATCGTCCAGGGCCTGTCCGGTTTCCAGGGCGTCGGCCGGCGCTTCCAGGTCTATGGCGAACTGCAGGTCGACGGCGGCAGCGTGATGCTGGTCGACGACTACGGCCACCACCCGCGCGAAGTCGCGGCGGTGATCAAGGCCGTGCGCGGCGGCTGGCCGGAGCGCCGCCTGGTGATGGTCTACCAGCCGCACCGCTACACCCGCACCCGCGACCTCTACGAAGACTTCGTGCAGGTGCTCGGCGAGGCCAACGTGCTGCTGCTGATGGAGGTCTACCCGGCCGGCGAAGAGCCGATCCCCGGCGCCGACAGCCGCCAGCTGTGCCACAGCATCCGCCAGCGCGGCCAGCTCGACCCGATCTACCTGGAGCGCGACGGCGACCTCGCCGCGCTGCTCAAGCCGCTGCTGCGCGCCGGCGACATCCTGCTCTGCCAGGGCGCCGGCGACATCGGCGGCCTGGCCCCGGCGCTGATCAAGAACCCGATGTTCGGCGGCGACGCCCCGAGGAAGGCGTGATGAACGATGCACTCAAATCCACCCTCGAGCCCCGCGCCTTCGGCCGCGTCGCCGTGCTCTACGGCGGCAAGAGCGCCGAGCGCGAGGTCTCGCTGAAATCCGGCGGCA
The DNA here is from genome assembly GCF_022760135.1 of Pseudomonas sp. M1. Taxonomy (NCBI): domain Bacteria; kingdom Pseudomonadati; phylum Pseudomonadota; class Gammaproteobacteria; order Pseudomonadales; family Pseudomonadaceae; genus Pseudomonas; species Pseudomonas sp. M1. Next base: position 5,595,423 of record NZ_CP094343.1, on the reverse strand, counting down.
TGGTCCTCAAGGCCCTGCAGGACGCCGGGGTGGACGCCTTCGGCATCGACGTGGGCGACGACCTGCTGCAGCGCCTGCTGAGCGAGAAGATCGACCGCGCCTTCATCATCCTCCACGGCCGTGGCGGCGAGGACGGCAGCATGCAGGGCCTGCTGGAAGTCGCCGGCATTCCCTACACCGGCAGCGGCGTGCTGGCTTCGGCCCTGGCCATGGACAAGCTGCGCACCAAGCGCGTGTGGCTGAGCCTGGGCCTGCCGACGCCGGCCTATGCCGTGCTGGCCAGCGAGGACGACTGCCGCCGCGCCGCGGCGGAACTGGGCTTCCCGCTGATCGTCAAACCGGCCCATGAAGGCTCCAGCATCGGCATGGCCAAGGTCGACGGCGTGGACGCGCTGATCGCCGCCTGGCGCAGCGCCGCCGAATACGATTCGCAAGTGCTGGTCGAGCAGTGGATCAGCGGCCCCGAGTTCACCGTGGCCACCCTGCGCGGCCAGGTGCTGCCGGCCATCGGCCTGGGCACCCCGCACAGCTTCTACGACTACGACGCCAAGTACCTGGCCAGCGACACCCAGTACCGCATCCCCTGCGGCCTGAGCCCCGAGAAGGAGCGCGAGCTGCAGGACCTGTGCGCCCGCGCCTGCGAGGCCCTCGGCATCCAGGGCTGGGGACGGACCGACGTGATGCAGGACGCCGAGGGGCGTTTCTGGCTGCTCGAAGTCAACACCGCACCGGGCATGACCGACCACAGCCTGGTGCCCATGGCCGCGCGCGCGGCCGGCCTGGATTTCCAGCAACTGGTGCTGGCGATCCTCGCCGACAGCGTCGAGGCAAGGGGGTAAGACCATGAACGGCGCGATGCTCCGCCACTCGCAACCCGGTATCGGCCGCGTGCCCGCACGCAAGCCGGTGCCGCGCGGCGCCAGCCGCCTGGTGGCTAAGGAGCCGATCAGCGCTCGCCTGCCCAGGCCCAGCTTCGGCTTCCTGCGCATACTGATGTGGCCGGTGCTGCTGGCCGTGCTGGGCTTCGGCGCCTACCAGGGCGCGCAGTACGTGCTGCCCTACGCCGACCGCCCGATCGCCAAGATCAGCGTCGAAGGCGACCTCAGCTACATCAGCCAGCAGGCGGTGCAGCAGCGCATCGCACCGTTCGTCTCGGCCAGCTTCTTCAGCATCGACCTGGCCGGCATGCGCCAGGAGCTGGAGCAGATGCCCTGGATCGCCCACGCCGAAGTCCGCCGCGTCTGGCCGGACCAGGTGGTGATCCACCTGGAGGAACAACTGCCGGTGGCCCGCTGGGGCGACGAAGCGCTGCTGAACAACCAGGGCCAGGCCTTCGCGCCCCACGAGGTGTCGCACTACGAACACCTGCCGCGCCTGTCCGGCCCGCAGTTCGCCCAGCAGAAGGTGATGCAGCAGTACCAGATCCTCAGCCAACTGCTGCGGCCCCTGGGCTTCACCATCGCCAGCCTGGAGATGAGCTCGCGCGGCGCCTGGACCCTGGATACCGCCCAGGGCGTGCAGATCGTCCTGGGCCGCGACCACACGGTCGAACAGATCCGCCGTTTCGTGACCATCTACGAAAAGGCCCTGAAAGAACAGATATCGAAGATTGCGCGCATCGACATGCGCTACCCCAACGGCCTGGCCGTGGCGTGGCGCGACCCGCTGCCGCAGACGGACGTGGCCCAGGCCGCGCCCGCGCAGTGATTTGAGGAGACAGCAATAAACATGGCAAGCGTGCAGAGCGGCAAGATGGTCGTCGGCCTGGACATCGGCACCTCCAAGGTGGTGGCGCTGGTGGGCGAGGTAGCGGCCGATGGCAAGCTGGAGATCGTCGGCATCGGCACCCATCCGTCGCGCGGCCTGAAGAAGGGCGTGGTGGTGAACATCGAGTCCACCGTGCAGTCCATCCAGCGCGCCATCGACGAGGCGCAGCAGATGGCCGGCTGCCGGATCCACTCGGCCTTCGTCGGCATCGCCGGCAACCACATCCGCAGCCTGAATTCCCACGGCATCGTGGCGATCCGCGACCGCGAGGTGAGCCCGGCCGACATCGACCGCGTGCTCGACGCCGCCCAGGCCGTGGCGATCCCGGCCGACCAGCGGGTGCTGCACACCCTGGCGCAGGACTACGTGATCGACAACCAGGAAGGCGTGCGCGAGCCGCTGGGCATGTCCGGCGTGCGCCTGGAAGCCAAGGTGCACGTGGTGACCTGCGCGGTGAACGCCGCGCAGAACATCGAGAAGTGCGTGCGCCGCTGCGGTCTGGAAGTCGACGACATCATCCTCGAGCAACTGGCTTCGGCCTACTCGGTGATCACCGAGGACGAGAAGGAACTGGGCGTGTGCCTGGTGGACATCGGCGGCGGCACCACCGACATCGCCATCTTCACCGAGGGCGCCATCCGCCATACGGCGGTGATCCCGATCGCCGGCGACCAGGTCACCAACGACATTGCCATGGCCCTGCGCACGCCCACGCAGTACGCCGAGGAAATCAAGATCCGCTACGCCTGCGCACTGGCCAAGCTGGCCGGCGCGGGCGAAACCATCAAGGTGCCCAGCGTCGGCGACCGGCCGCCGCGGGAGCTGTCGCGCCAGGCCCTGGCCGAGGTGGTGGAGCCGCGTTACGACGAACTCTTCACCCTGGTCCAGGCCGAGCTGCGCCGCAGCGGCTACGAAGACCTGATCCCGGCCGGGATCGTCCTGACCGGCGGCACCTCCAAGATGGAAGGCGCCGTGGAGCTGGCCGAAGAGATCTTCCACATGCCGGTGCGCCTGGGCGTGCCGCATGGCGTCAAGGGGCTGACCGACGTCGTGCGCAATCCTATCTATTCCACTGGCGTGGGCCTGCTCATGTATGGCCTGCAGAAGCAATCCGACGGCATCTCCATGTCCGGCGGCAGCTTCAGCGATGAACCCAAGACACCTGTTCTGGAACGGCTCAAACGCTGGGTCCAGGGCAATTTCTGATTTACCGGCGCGGTAAAACGTAGGCGACACAACTAGAAAGGAAGGAGAGGGGAAAATGTTTGAACTCGTCGATAACGTCCCACAAACGGCAGTAATCAAAGTCATCGGTGTCGGTGGTGGCGGCGGCAACGCCGTGAACCACATGGCCAAGAACAACGTCGACGGCGTGGAGTTCATCTGCGCCAACACCGACGCCCAGGCGCTGAAGAACATCGCGGCGCGCACCGTGCTGCAGCTCGGCCCGGGCGTGACCAAGGGCCTGGGCGCCGGCGCCAACCCTGAAGTCGGCCGCCAGGCCGCGATCGAGGATCGCGAGCGCATCGCCGAGGTGCTGGAAGGCGCCGACATGGTCTTCATCACCACCGGTATGGGTGGCGGCACCGGTACCGGTGCGGCGCCGATCATCGCCGAAGTGGCCAAGGAAATGGGCATCCTGACCGTTGCAGTGGTCACCCGTCCGTTCCCGTTCGAAGGCCGCAAGCGCATGCAGATCGCCGACGAGGGCATCCGCTCCCTGGCGGAAAGCGTCGACTCGCTGATCACCATCCCCAACGAGAAGCTGCTGACCATCCTCGGCAAGGACGCCAGCCTCTTGGCCGCCTTCGCCAAGGCGGACGACGTGCTGGCCGGCGCCGTGCGCGGCATCTCCGACATCATCAAGCGTCCGGGCATGATCAACGTCGACTTCGCCGACGTGAAGACCGTGATGAGCGAGATGGGCATGGCCATGATGGGCACCGGCGCCGCCAGCGGCCCGAACCGTGCCCGCGAGGCCACCGAGGCGGCGATCCGCAACCCGCTGCTGGAAGACGTCAACCTGCAGGGCGCGCGCGGCATCCTGGTGAACATCACCGCCGGTCCCGACCTGTCCCTGGGCGAGTACTCCGACGTCGGCAACATCATCGAGCAGTTCGCCTCCGAGCACGCCACCGTCAAGGTGGGCACCGTGATCGATCCGGACATGCGCGACGAACTGCACGTCACAGTGGTCGCCACCGGCCTGGGCGCACGCCTGGAAAAACCGGTCAAGGTGGTCGACAACACCGTGCAGACCCAGGCGGTCAGCAGCCAGGCTCCGGTACAGCGCGAGCAGCAATCGGTGAACTACCGCGACCTGGACCGCCCGACCGTGATGCGCAACCAGGCGCACGGCAGCGCGGCCACCGCGGCCAAGCTCAACCCGCAGGACGACCTGGACTACCTGGACATCCCGGCATTCCTGCGTCGCCAGGCCGATTGAGGCAATTTATCAGGAGTATGAATGTGATTGGTGTTCAGCAAAGGGCGGTTCTGCTATCATCGCCGCCCATTGTTGACAACAGTTCGCAACTTGCGCGAAAGCGGCCAAAGCCATGATCAGACAACGCACCTTGAAGAACATCATCCGGGCCACCGGCGTCGGTCTGCACTCGGGGGAGAAGGTCTACCTCACCCTGAAGCCGGCTCCGGTGGACAGCGGTATCGTGTTCGTCCGTACCGACCTCGACCCGGTGGTGGAAATCCCGGCTCGGGCCTCGAACGTCGGCGAGACCACCATGTCGACCACCCTGGTCAAGGGTGACGTCAAAGTGGATACGGTGGAGCATCTGCTCTCGGCCATGGCTGGCCTGGGCATCGACAACGCCTATGTCGAGCTGTCCGCCTCGGAAGTGCCGATCATGGACGGCAGCGCGGGGCCCTTCGTATTCCTGATCCAATCCGCCGGCCTGCAGGAGCAGGAGGCGGCCAAGAAGTTCATCCGCATCAAGCGTGAAGTGACCGTGGAAGAGGGCGACAAGCGCGCCACTTTCGTTCCCTTCGACGGCTTCAAGGTGAGCTTCGAGATCGATTTCGATCACCCGGTCTTCCGTGGTCGCACCCAGAAGGCGACGGTGGACTTCTCCAGCACTTCCTTCGTCAAGGAAGTCAGCCGCGCGCGGACCTTCGGGTTCATGCGCGACATCGAGTACCTGCGTTCGCAGAACCTGGCGCTCGGTGGCAGCGTGGAGAACGCCATCGTGGTCGACGAGTATCGCGTGCTCAACGAAGACGGCCTTCGTTACGAGGACGAGTTCGTCAAGCACAAGATCCTGGACGCCATCGGTGACCTGTACCTGCTTGGTAACAGCCTTATCGGCGAGTTCCGCGGCTTCAAGTCCGGCCATGCCCTGAACAACCGCCTGCTCCGCGCACTCATCGCGGACAAGGAGGCCTGGGAAGTGGTCACCTTCGAAGACGCGAGCACCGCGCCGATTTCCTACATGCGGCCCGCTGCGGCCGTTTGAGGAAACCTCCTCCTTTCAAGCTGTACATATTGAAGGCCACTCTCGGGTGGCCTTTTTTTATGCGCGCGAAATGGCGCGGGCAAGAGGCTTGGAGTTTGGAGGGGGAAAGTTCTCACGAGTTCATCGGCAAGCGCCGACGAGGGGCGTTATGAGACCGGCGGTAGGCGAGGGGTTCAGTCTTCGCGCGGGCGGCTGCGGCTGGCCAGGCGTTCCAGCGCCGCGCGCAGGCGCGGGTTGGCGATGCCTTCGGCGGCCTCCTGCAGGGCCTCGGCGGCGGCGGGGGAGAGCTGGTGGGTGCGCACCGGCGCCTGGCGCTCGACCTGGGGCTGGACCTTGAACAGGATGTGCTGCAGCCCGGCGAACTCGTCGAACATCTGCAACTGGCGCAGCAGGCGCTTCTGCTGGTAGCGCAGGCGCGTGGCCCAGTGCGCGTCGGTGAGCACCAGCAGCAGGTTGCCGCCGCGCCAGGAGGCGACCCGGCAGTGCGGGCGCGCGGCCGGCTGCAGCTGGCTGTCGAGCAGCTGTTGCAACTGGGCGAGGCGCTGGGCCTCGTTGAACAGCGACTGCAGCGGCTTGGCTTCGCGCAGCAGCTTGGTGGTGGCCTGTGCGGGCAGCGGGCGGAACGCCATGGTGAAAATTCCGGGGTTGTTGAGCGCCGATGGTATCAGAATGCGGTCATCGCAGGCCGTCGCGCCGACGCCCGCCGGCGCCGAGCCTTGAACTTTGCCGGCGCGACACAATATAAAGCAGGCGGACTGCCAGTCCTCCCCCGAGTTCCTGCCGGGCAATGTGCGCGCATGGAAAGTCCCCGGCATGACCTGGGCACTTCTTTCGTTCACGTTTCCGAGTAGAATGCCCCCTTTGCCGTCGATGCAAGCCGCGGCCAGCCAGTCGGGCAGCCCTCCATTCCCCAAGTTCGGATGACCCAGTCGATATGTTTGCGCCTTTGTTGAAAAAACTCTTTGGAAGCAAGAACGAGCGTGAAGTGAAGCGCATGGCCAAGCAGGTCCAGGCCATCAATGCGCTCGAACCACAGATGGTGGCGCTTTCCGATGAGCAACTGAAGGCCAAGACCGAGGAATTCAAGCAGCGCCTGGCCAAGGGCGAGACCCTCGACCAGATCCTCCCGGAAGCCTTCGCCGTGTGCCGCGAGGCGGGCAAGCGGGTGATGGGCATGCGTCACTTCGACGTCCAGCTGATCGGCGGCATGACCTTGCACGAGGGCAAGATCGCCGAGATGCGCACCGGCGAGGGCAAGACCCTGGTGGGCACCCTGGCGGTGTACCTGAACGCGCTGTCCGGCAAGGGCGTGCACGTGGTCACCGTAAACGACTACCTGGCCCGCCGCGACGCCAACTGGATGCGTCCGCTGTACGAGTTCCTCGGCCTCTCGGTGGGCATCGTCACGCCCTTCCAGCCGCCGGAAGAGAAGCGCGCGGCCTACGCCTCGGACATCACCTACGGCACCAACAACGAATTCGGCTTCGACTACCTGCGCGACAACATGGCCTTCAGCCTGCAGGACAAGTTCCAGCGCGAGCTGAACTTCGCCGTGGTCGACGAAGTGGACTCCATCCTCATCGACGAGGCGCGGACCCCGCTGATCATCTCCGGCCAGGCCGAAGACAGCTCCGAGCTGTACATCAAGATCAACAAGCTGATCCCGCGCCTGAAGCGCCACATCGAGGAAGTCGAAGGCCAGGTGACCCAGCAGGGCCACTACAGCATCGACGAGAAGACCCGCCAGGTCGAACTCAACGAGCAGGGCCACGCCTACGTCGAGGAACTGCTGAGCCAGGCCGGCCTGCTCGGCGAGGGCGAGAGCCTCTACTCGGCGCACAACCTCAGCCTGCTGACCCACGTCTACGCCGCGCTGCGCGCCCACACCCTGTTCCACCGCAACGTCGAGTACATCGTCCAGGGCGACCAGGTCCTGCTGATCGACGAGCACACCGGCCGCACCATGCCCGGCCGCCGCCTCTCCGAGGGCCTGCACCAGGCCATCGAGGCCAAGGAAAACCTGCCGATCCAGGCCGAAAGCCAGACCCTGGCCTCCACCACCTTCCAGAACTACTTCCGCCTCTACACCAAGCTGTCCGGCATGACCGGCACCGCCGACACCGAGGCCTTCGAGTTCCGCCAGATCTACGGCCTGGACGTGGTGGTGATCCCGACCCACCGGCCGGTCGCCCGTAAGGACTTCAACGACCTGGTCTACCTGACCCAGGAAGAGAAGTACGCCGCGATCATCACCGACATCCAGCAGAGCCAGGCCCTGGGCCGGCCGATCCTGGTCGGTACCGCGTCCATCGAGACCTCCGAGTACGTGTCCAAGCTGCTGGAGCAGGCCGGCATCGAGCACAAGGTGCTCAACGCCAAGTACCACGAGAAGGAAGCCGAGATCATCGCGCAGGCCGGCGCGCCGGGCTCGGTGACCATCGCCACCAACATGGCCGGCCGTGGTACCGACATCCTCCTGGGCGGCAACTGGGAAGCCGAGATCGCCAGCCTGGAGAACCCCAGCGACGAGCAGATCGCCCAGATCAAGGCCGAGTGGCAGAAGCGCCACCAGCAGGTGATCGAGGCCGGCGGCCTGCATGTGATCGCCTCCGAGCGCCACGAGTCCCGCCGTATCGACAACCAGCTGCGGGGCCGTTCCGGCCGCCAGGGCGACCCGGGTTCCAGCCGCTTCTACCTGTCGCTGGAAGACAACCTGATGCGCATCTTCGCCTCCGACCGGGTGAAGAACTTCATGAAGGCCCTGGGCATGCAGCCGGGCGAGGCCATCGAGCACCGCATGGTCAGCAACGCCATCGAGAAGGCGCAGCGCAAGGTCGAAGGCCGCAACTTCGACATCCGCAAGCAACTGCTCGAATTCGACGACGTGGCCAACGAGCAGCGCAAGGTGATCTACCACATGCGCAACAGCCTGCTGGCCGCGGAGAACATCGGCGACACCATCGCCGAGTTCCGCGAGGAAGTGCTGAACAACACCATCAGCCAGCACATCCCGCCGCAGTCGCTGCCCGAGCAGTGGGATATCGCCGGCCTGGAAGCCGCGCTGTACAGCGACTTCGGCCTGAAGCTGCCGGTCCAGCAGTGGCTGGACGACGACGAGAAGCTCTACGAGGAGACCCTGCGCGAGAAGATCCTCGCCGAGCTGGTCGCCGCCTACAACGAGAAGGAAGACCTGGCCGGCGCCGAGGCCCTGCGCACCTTCGAGAAGCAGATGCTGCTGCGCGTGCTGGACGACCTGTGGAAGGACCACCTGTCCACCATGGACCACCTGCGCCACGGCATCCACCTGCGCGGCTACGCGCAGAAGAACCCGAAGCAGGAGTACAAGCGCGAGTCCTTCAACCTGTTCCAGGAACTGCTGGACTCGATCAAGCGCGACACCATCCGCGTGCTGTCCTTCGTCCAGGTCCGCCGCGAGGACCCGGCCGAGGAAGAGGCGCGCCTGCGCCGCGAAGCCGAGGAAATGGCCAAGCGCATGCAGTTCCAGCATGCCGAGGCGCCGTCCATCGACCAGGCCCCCGATGCCGAGGAAGGCGAAGAGGGCGAACAGGGCCCGGGTCAGGTCGTGCCGCTGGAGCCGGTGCGCGCCGAGCCGAAGATCGGCCGCAACGAGCTGTGCCCCTGCGGCTCCGGCAAGAAGTACAAGCATTGCCACGGCCAGGTGAACTGATCCGCCTGCCGTCGTAACCCCCGACGCCGCGACCGGCCCTGCCGCTCGCGGCGTTTTTCACATTCGATCCACCCTTTTTCGTAAGGAGCACATCCATGGCTGTCGGTCTCGGCCCCATCTCCACCCTGCACCCGGTCCCCGGCTTCGAACTCGGCATCGCTTCCGCCGGCATCAAGCGCCCCGGTCGCAAGGACGTCGTGGTGATGCGATGCGCCGAAGGCTCCAGCGTGGCGGGTGTGTTCACCACCAACGCCTTCTGCGCCGCCCCCGTGCTGCTGTGCAAGCAGCGCTTCCTCGGGCCGGTGCGCTACCTGGTGACCAACACCGGCAACGCCAACGCCGGCACCGGCGAGCCGGGCCTGGCCAACGCCTCGGCGGTGTGCGCCAAGCTGGCCGAACTGGCCGGCGTGGACGAAAGCCAGGTGCTGCCGTTCTCCACCGGGGTGATCGGCGAGCCGCTGCCGGTGGCCAAGATCGAAGCCGCGCTGCCGGCCGCCCTGGCCGCCCTGGGCCCGGACAACTGGGCCGAGGCCGCCGCCGGCATCATGACCACCGATACCCTGCCCAAGGGCGCCAGCCGCCAGTTCGTGCATGACGGCGTCACCGTCACCGTCACCGGCATCAGCAAGGGCGCCGGCATGATCAAGCCGAACATGGCCACCATGCTCGGCTACATCGCCACCGACGCCAAGGTCGCCCAGGGCGTGCTGCAGGACCTGCTGCGCGACGCGGCGAACAAGTCGTTCAACCGCATCACCATCGACGGCGATACCTCCACCAACGACAGCTGCATCCTGGTCGCCACCGGCCAGGCCGTGCTGCCGGAGATCACCCAGGCCAGCGGCGCGCTGTTCAGCGCCCTGAAGCAGGCGGTGATCGAGGTGTCCATGGAGTTGGCCCAGGCCATCGTCCGCGACGGCGAGGGCGCTACCAAGTTCGTCACCGTGCAGGTCAACGGCGGCGGCACCCACCAGGAGTGCCTGGACGTCGGCTACGCCGTGGCCCACTCGCCGCTGATCAAGACCGCGCTGTTCGCCTCCGACCCTAACTGGGGCCGCATCCTGGCCGCGGTCGGCTACGCCGGCGTGCCGAACCTGGACGTCAGCAGGATCGACGTCTTCCTCGACGAAGTCTGCATCGCCAGCCGCGGCTGCCGCGCCGCCAGCTACACCGAGGACCAGGGCGCGCGGGTGATGGCCCAGGAAGAGATCACCATCCGCATCGAGCTGGGCCGCGGCGACTGCAGCGAGACCATCTGGACCACCGACCTGTCCCATGAGTACGTGAAGATCAACGCGGAATACAGGACTTGATGGGAGCGGGAAGCTGGAAGCTTGAAGCCGGAAGTGAAAGGCGCCACGCTCTCTAGCTTCTAGCTTCTAGCTTCGTAGCGGAGAAACGAGCGATGAAACTGGTCATTGGCAGCAAGAACCTGTCGTCCTGGTCGTTGCGCGGCTGGCTGGCCATGCAACTGACCGGCGCGGAATTCGAAGAGGTGCTGATCCCGCTGGGCGGCGTCGACACCGCGCGGCGCATCCGCGAGCACTCGCCCACCGGCAAGGTGCCGGTGCTCAAGTGCGAGGACGGGGTGATCTGGGATTCCCTGGCGATCGCCGAATACCTGGCCGAACGCTTCCCCGAGGCGCACCTGTGGCCGCGCGGCGAGGCGGCCCGGGCGCTGGCGCGGTCGATCTGCGCGGAGATGCACAGCGGCTTCCTCGCCCTGCGCTCGCATATGCCCATGGACCTGCAGCGGCACAAGCCGCTGGCCAAGGTGCCGCCCGAAGTGGAAACCGACATCGCCCGCGTCATCGAGCTGTGGACCCTGTGCCGCCAGGGCTTCGGCCAGGACGGGCCGTTCCTGTTCGGCCACGCCAGCATCGCCGACGCCTTCTACGCGCCGGTGGCCACGCGCCTGCGCAGCTACGCCGTGGAGCTGCCGCCGCTGGCCAAGGCCTACGTGGACACCATCTACCAGTGGGCGGCCTTCCAGCCCTGGCTGCAGGCCGCGCTGGCCGAGCGCCCCTGAGCGCCGGCAACCGACGAGGAGTAATGCTGTGAAACGAGTACATGTCGCCGCCGCCGTGATCCGTGGCGTCGATGGCCGCGTGCTGATCGCCCGGCGCCCGGACGACAAGCACCAGGGCGGCCTCTGGGAATTCCCCGGCGGCAAGGTGGAGGAGGGCGAGCCGGTGCAGGCCGCGCTGGCCCGCGAGCTGGAAGAGGAGCTGGGCATCCGCGTCGAGCGCGCCCGGCCGCTGATCCGCGTGGCCCACGACTACCCGGACAAGCAGGTGCTGCTGGACGTCTGGGAAGTCTCGGCGTTCTCCGGCGAACCCCATGGCGCCGAAGGCCAGCCGCTGGCCTGGGTGGCCCCGCGGGAGCTGCCCGACTACGAGTTCCCCGCCGCCAACCGGCCCATCGTGCAGGCCGCGCGGCTGCCCGAACGCTACCTGATCACCCCCGACGGCCTGGAGCCGCAGGAAGTCCTGCAGGGCATCCGCGCCGCCGTGGCGGGCGGTATCCGCCTGATCCAGCTGCGCGCGCCGAACATGTACAGCCCGGAGTACCGCGACATGGCGGTGGACGCCGTCGGGCTGTGCGCGGGCAAGGCGCAGCTGATGCTCAAGGGCCCATTGGAATGGCTGGGCGACTTCCCCGCCGCCGGCTGGCACCTGACCGCCGAGCAACTGCGCAAGTACGCCCCCAACGGTCGCCCGTTCCCCCAGGAGCGCCTGCTGGCGGCGTCCTGCCACGGCGCCGAGGAGCTGGCGCTGGCCAGCGCGATGGGCGTGGACTTCGTCACCCTGTCGCCGGTGCAGCCGACCGAGAGCCATCCGGGCGAACCGGCAATGGGTTGGGACGTGGCGCAGCAACTGGTGGAAGGCTTCAACCAGCCGGTATTCCTGCTCGGCGGCCTGGGCCCGCAGGACCTGGAACGCGCCTGGCAGATAGGCGCCCAGGGCGTGGCCGGCATCCGCGCGCTCTGGCCGAAGGCCGGGGCATAGGCCGTCGTAGGTGCCGCTTTCTTTCCGGCTGCACCGGGGGCTTTTCGTAGGATGGGTATCGCTTCGCTCAACCCATCCTACGGGGCTTCAGGGAAACACGTTCGTAGGAGCGGACCTTGTCCGCGATAGCCGGACGTATCGGCGCGATTCGCGGATGAGATCCGCTCCTACGCTGCTCCACCCACGCCATTCCCATTGTAGGAGCGCGCTCTGCGCGCGATTCGCGGGCAGGGCCCGCTCCTACAGTTTCGCCGTGAGGCATGGCGTTTCCCCGTAGCGGACCTTGTCCGCGATAGCCGGACGTATCGGCACGATTCTCGGATAAGATCCGCTCCTACAACCGCTCCCGTGCCATTCCCATTGTAGGAGCGCGCCCTGCGCGCGATTCGCGGGCAGGACCCGCTCCTACAGTTTCGCCGTGAGGCATGGCGTATCCCCGTAAGCGGACCTTGTCCGCGATAGCCGGACGTATCGGCGCGGATCGCGGATGAGATCCGCTCCTACGCTGCTCCACCCATGCCATTCCCATTGTAGGAGCGCGCCCTGCGCGTGAATCGCGGGCAGGGCCCGCTCCTACAGTTTTGCCGTGAGGCATGGCGTTTCCCCGTAGGAGCGGACCTTGTCCGCGATAGCCGGACGTATCGGCGCGGATCGCGGATGAGATCCGCTACAACCGCCCCTACGCCATTCCCATTGTAGGAGCGCGCCCTGCGCGCGAATCGCGGGCAGGGCCCGCTTACACATCTACGCGGGCTTTTCCGCTGCCTTCCACAGCACTTCGGCGACGCCCTGGCGCTTGGCGGCTATGCGGGCTGCCACGAACAGCAGGTCCGACAGCCGGTTCAGGTAGCGCAGCCCGGCGCCTTCCAGGGGCTCCTCGGCGTTGAGCTGCTGGCAGCGGCGCTCGGCCTTGCGCGCCAGGGCGCGGCATACGTGGATCTGCGCCACCAGCCGGGAGCCGCCGGGGAGGATGAAGTCCTTCAGCGGTTCCAGCTCCTCGTTCCAGGCGTCGATGGCCTGTTCCAGGCGCGCCACCTCGTGGTCGTCCAGGGCGCGGTATTCCGGCATCGCCAGTTCGCCGCCGAGGTCGAACAGGCGGTGCTGCACCGGCGCCAGCACCGTCAGCAACTGGTCCAGCGCGGCGCTGCGGGCTTCCTGCAGGTCGGCCAGCAGCAGCCCCAACTGGCTGTTCAGCTCGTCCACGCAGCCGATGGCTTCGATCCGCGGGTGGTGTTTCGGCACCCGGCTGCCGTCGGCCAGGCCGGTCTCGCCGGCGTCGCCCGTGCGGGTGTAGATCTTCGACAGGCGATAGCCCATGCCTCAGAGCTCCTTGTTCTGCGGGGGCGGTAGCGCCACCGGCGCCACGGGCTCGTCGCCCAGCGGCAGGCGCAGGGTGAAGCAGGTGCCCTGGCCGAGTTCCGATTGTACTTCCATCTGCCCCTTGTGGTTGTTGGTGATGATGAAATACGACACCGACAGGCCCAGGCCGGTGCCCTGGCCCACTTCCTTGGTGGTGAAGAAGGGCTCGAAGATGCGCTTGCGCACCGTTTCCGGCATGCCGCAGCCATTGTCTTCCACCTGCACTTCCGCCCACGGCGGGTTGAGCCGGGTGCGCAGGACGATGCGGCCGTGCTCGCCTTCCTCTTCGTCGTCACGCAGGTGGATGGCCTGGGCGGCGTTCTTCAGCAGGTTGAGCAGCACCTGCTCGAATTCGTTGGCGATGACCGGCACCGGGCCCAGGCGCGGGTCGAACTCGTGGACGATCTCCAGCGACTTGAAGTCGAAGCCGCCGGCCAGGTCGAAGTCGTTGCCGGCGATCTCCACCGCCTGCTCGATCAGCGAGGGCAGTTCGCAGGGCGCCATCTGCCGGTGGCTGCGGCGGCTGAAGGCGAGCATGTGGGTGACGATCTTGGCGGCGCGCGAGCCGGCGTACTGGATGCCGTCCATCAGCTTGGGAATCTCCCGCGCCTCCAGGTAGTGGTTGAGGTCGTCCAGGGCGACGCCCACCTCGGCCGCCACTTCCAGGTTCTTCGGCAGTTCCGGCGACAGCCGCCGGCGAATGTTCTGCACGTTGTGCAGGATGGCCCCCAGCGGGTTGTTGATCTCATGGGCCATGCCGGCGGCCAGGCCGCCCACCGAGAGCATCTTCTCCGACTGCACCATCAACTCTTCCATGCCCAGGCGCTCGGTGATGTCGTCGATGCGGATCACCGCGCCACGGCCGGTGCCGCCCATCAGCGGATAGAAGGTCAGGGCGTAGTGCCGTGGCGAGTCGATCAATGCCCAGGTGACGCGCTCCACGCGCTCCACCTTGTGCTGCTCGGCGGCGCGGGTCAGTTGCAGCAGGAAGGGCTTGAGCGAGGGGAAGGCGAGGAACACCGGCTGGTTCACCGCGTCGTCCAGGCTGGTGCCGGAAAGCCGGCTGGCCTCCTGGTTCCATTGGGTGACGTAGAGCTGCTCGTCCACCGCGATCAGCGCCGAGGGCATGGAGTCGATGATGCTGTTGAGGTAGTGCTGGAAGCCGGTGAGCTTCTTCTCGATCTTGCTGCGCACCTGCACTTCCAGCTCCAGCTTGCGGTTGGAGCGGCGGGTTTCCTCGGCCAGGTCCTGGGCCTGGGCCATGGCGTCCTGGGCGTCGTCGCGGGCGCGCTTGAGCTGCTGCTCGCGGGCCTCGATGCGGGTGAGCATGGTGTTGAAGGCGTCGGACAGGCGGCCGATCTCGTCGGCATTGCCGCGTTCGGCGCGCAGCGAGTAGTTCTCCTCGCGGGTGACCTGGCGCGACAGCTCTTCCAGGCTGCGGATCGGCCGGGTGATCAGGCGGCGGATCTGCCGGGCGATGAGCATCCACAGCAGCACGCTCACGGCCAGGATCGCCAGGCTGGCGGTCAGCGTGCCGGTGTAGAAGGCGCCGGGCAGCTCGCTGCTGGCCACCAGCAGCAGGTAGCCGTTGCGCCCGCCGGGCTGCGGCAGTTCGAACAGGGCGTTGAGGCGGTATTCGTGGGCGCGCCAGCGCTCCAGGTCCTCCAGGTGCCTGGGCAGCGAGCCTTCCCGCGGCGACTGGGCGATGCGCGTGCCGTTGGCGTCGTAGAGCGCGGCGGCGCGCAGCGGCTGGTAGTCGTCGAGCTGGTGCAGCAGGGTGTCGGCCTGCTCCGGGGAACTCAGCGCCGGGTAGCTGAGCGCCGGGTTGGCGATCAGCCGGCCGATGGTCTGCAGGGCCTGGGGCGCCACGCTGTCCTGGGAGATCCAGTAGGCCGCGCTGATGAACGCCAGGTTGGCCGCCAGCAAAACAGTGGCCAGCAGCACCAGCAGGGCGGCGAGAATCTTCTGGCCGACCGGCAGGTTTTCCAGGCGCTGGCGCAGGTTGATGAAGGACAGCATAGGGGCTCGGCGATCGAAAGCGTGGCGGGCAGGTTAGCCCGCCGTTCAGGCCTCGGGCAATCCGCGTTGGCGCAGCGCGTCGCGCAGGCGCCGGTGCAGGGCGTTCAGCCCGGGCAGCGCCAGGTGGCGGCGCTGGCCCTCGGCGCAGGCATGGCCGAGCAGGTAGGCGATTTCGGTGCGCCGCCCGTTGGCCACGTCCTGGTACATGGAGGAATAGTTGGCCGCGGTGGCGGCGATCACCCGTTCCACTTCGCCCTGCAGCTCCCGCGCTGCCGTGTCGTAGCCGCAGGCGTGGAGCAGTTGGCCGAGTTCGTCGCACAGGCCGGCGACTTCCTCGGCATGGCCGGCCAGTTCGCCGTTGCGGCAGTGGTGCAGCACGCTCAGCGGGTTGATCGCGCAGTTCAGCGCCAGCTTGCGCCACAGCCGTTCGAGGATGTCGCCGCTCCACTGCACGGGGATTTCGGCGCGGGCCAAGTCGTCCTGCCAGGCCGGCGCAGGGCCGCCGCGCTCGTCGCCGAGCCAGGTCTGCCCGCGGCCGGCGAAGACCACGCGGAAATCGCCGTCGCGGAACGCCCCTTCGGTGCTGGAGGCGTACAGGCAGCGCGCCCGCGGCAGGTGCGCGGCCACCGCCTGCTGGCTGCCCAGGCCGTTCTGCAGGAGGATGATCTCGGCGCCGGGCGCCAGGTGCGCGGCCACGCTGGCGGCGGCTTCCTCGGCGTCGTAGGCCTTGCTGGCCAGGAGCAGGCGCTGGATGGGCGCGTTCAGGTGCCCGGCGGTTTCCGCGGGGATCGGGTAGAGGCTCTCGCGGCCGTCCTCGCAGAGGGTGAGGCCGCCGCGGGCGCGGTAGGCCGCCAGGCGCTGGCGGTCACGCAGCAGCAATTGCACGGGCAGGCCGGCGCGGGCCAGGCGGGCGGCCCAGAGGCTGCCGAGGCTGCCGGCGCCGAGAATGGTCCAGTTCATGGTGGGCTTCGCGTGTCGATGGGCGTACAGCGAAGTCTAGCGCACCCCGGGCAGCCGGCTGGCGTTGATTCGCCCGCTGGCATAGGCGTCGGGCAGCAACTGGCGGGCCTGTTCCATCACCTCTTCGGCCTGCAGCGGCAGGGACTTGGCGTCCAGCCCCACCAGGCCGATGCCGGCCTTCAGGCTGACGAAACCGCGGCTGGTCTTGAAGGCCTTGAGGTTGAGCCCTTCGTGCAGGCGGCGGAAGCTGCTCGGCGAGCATTCCTGGAGGTCGTCGATCAGGGTGATGAGGCCGAAGTGCTGTTCGTCGATGCGTGTCAGCACGTCCAGCGGCCGCACCAGTTGCTGCAGGCGCCGGCCGATGCCGTGCAGCAGCTCCTGGTGGAAGCCGGGGAAGTGCTGGCCGTCCTGCTCCAGCAGGGCGGGAATGCCGATCAGCAGGTAGCACACCGCGCCGCCGCGGGATTCCACCTGGCGGATGCTGTCGGCGAGCTTCTGCCGCAGGTAGCGCAGGTTGCCCAGGCCGGTGGCGGCGTCCACCAGGTTGCGCTCTTCCAGGCGGTTGATGTTCTCGGTGAGCAGGCGGTTCTCCACCAGCAGGCGCTGCAGGGTGTTGCACAGGCGGTCGGCGGCCAGCACCCGCGGCACCAGTTGCTCGCTCATCGCCGTCTTGCTGACGAAGTCGTCCACGCCGCGGTCGAAGGCCTCGGCCAGGGCGTTGTCGCCCTCCTTGCCGGTGAGCAGCATGATGTAGGTGTAGTGGTCGCCGCTTTCGTCCAGTTGGCGTACCCGCGCGGTGAGCTCCAGGCCGTCCATCTCCGGCATCAGCCAGTCGGCCAGGAGCACGCTCACCGGTTCCCGTTCCAGCAGTTGCAGGGCCTCGCTGGCGCTACTGGCGAAGCGCACGTTCTGGTAGCCGGCCTGGCTCAGCGCCCGGCCGATCATGGCGCTGGAGAATTTCGCGTCGTCGACCACCAGGATGCTCAGATGGTTGGTTGGCATGGGGCAGGGGACTCGGAGGAGGCGGGGATTCGCCGGTTCTGGGCCGGGCGCGTGCTTGTGGCTCAGTTATAATGAGCGCGCATTTTTACCGTCAAGCCAGGCGCGTGCCCGAGTGTGAACCGGATCGCGCCGTCCATCTGGAGAGATGACATGCCTTCGTTCGACGTGGTGTCCGAACTGGACAAGCACGAACTGACCAACGCCCTGGACAACGCCGGCAAGGAGCTCGAGCGCCGCTTCGACCTCAAGGGCAAGTGCAGCTTCGAGCCCAAGGACAAGTCGGTTACCTTGACCGCCGAGGCCGATTTCATGCTGGAGCAGATGCTCGACATCCTGCGCAGCAACCTGATCAAGCGCAAGATCGACATCCAGTGCATGGAGCTCAAGGACGCCTACCCCTCGGGCAAGGTGGTCAAGCAGGAAGTGAACTTCCGCGAGGGCATCGACAAGGACCTGGCGAAGAAGATCGTCGGCCTGATCAAGGACCGCAAGATGAAGGTCCAGGCCGCCATCCAGGGCGAGCAGGTGCGCGTCACCGGCAAGAAGCGCGACGACCTGCAGGAAGTGATCGCCATGCTGCGCGGCGAGTCCCTGGGCATGCCGGTGCAGTTCAACAACTTCCGCGATTGAGCGGAACCTCGTCGTCCGGGCGGCGTCGCAAATAGAGCGCCGCTCGGCGAATACCGATCGCCATGGTTCGCCATGGCGTTCGTATTTCTAAGAATCGAAAACCAAGGGGGCCCCATTCCATGGACATGAATTACGACCAGCTAGTACGGAGCGCAGAGGCCTGGATGCCGGTGGTGCTGACTTACCTGGGCAACGCCGTGCTGGCGCTGATCACCCTGCTGATCGGCTGGTGGCTGATCAACCTGCTGACCCGCCGGGTGGGCGGGCTGATGGCCAGCCAGCGGGTGGACAAGACTCTCCAGGGCTTCATCGGCAGCCTGGTGAACGTGGCGCTGAAGATCCTCCTGGTGGTCAGCGTGGCCTCGATGATCGGCATCCAGACCACCAGCTTCGTCGCCGCCATCGGCGCCGCCGGCCTGGCCATCGGCCTGGCCCTGCAGGGCAGCCTGTCGAACTTCGCCGGCGGCGTGCTGATCCTGCTGTTCCGCCCGTTCAAGGTCGGCGATGCCATCGAGGCGCAGGGCGTCTCCGGCACCGTGGACAGCATCCAGATCTTCCACACCGTGCTGCGCACCGGCGACAACCGCACGGTCATCATGCCCAACGGCGCGCTGTCCAACGGCATCATCACCAACGTCTCGAGCCAGGCCACGCGCCAGGTGATCTTCGACATCAAGCTGGCCTTCGACGCCGACCTGGACGCGGCCCGCGGCATCCTCCTGGAACTGGCCCAGGACCCGCGCGTGCTCAAGAACCCGGCGCCGGTGGTGGTGGTCTCGGCCCTGGGCGAGAACTCGGTGACCCTGTCGCTGCGCCTGTGGACCGCCAACGCCGACTTCGGCGCGGTGACCTTCATGCTCAACGAGCAGGTGCGCCTGTGCCTGCGCGACCGGGGCATCGACCTGGCCCTGCCGAGCCGGGTGGTGCGGGTGGTCAGGGGCTCCGAGGAAGAAGCCTTCGCCGAGTGAGGGCGAGCCCATGGAATAAGGCCGGCGATATGCCGGCCTTTTCGTTTCTGCGCCGGCCTTGCCGGCGCAATCGCGGGCAGGGCCCGCTCCTACAGGTCGAGGGAGAATTCTGGCGTAGGATGGGTGGAGCGAAGCGATACCCATCGCCACGACCGCATGGGTTTCGCAGGCTCAACCCATCCTACGAAGGCGCCTCGGTGCAGATTCCCCTGTAGGAGCGCGCCCTGCGCGCGAATCGCGGGCAGGGCCCGCCCAAGGCAGCTCAGCCGCTGCGCTCGGCGCTGTGCCGCGTGGCCGCCGGCTCTTCCGGCTCGCTCGGTACGCCGTCGGGCATGCCCTTGTCGCGGCGCATCCATAGCCAGCCGATCAGCAGCAGGGTGGGGATGCCGAGCACGGCGGTGACGAAGAAGAAGTGCTCGTAGCCCATGTGCTCGACCATCTTGCCCGAGTAGCCGCCGATGAAGCGCGGCAGCAGCAGCATGGTGGAGCTGAGCATGGCGTACTGGGTGGCGGAGAACTTCAGGTTGGTCAGGCTCGACAGGTAGGCGACGAAGGCCGAGGCGGCCAGGCCGCCGCTGAAGTTGTCGAGCATGATGGTCAGCACGAACATGCTGACGTGGGGCTCGAATTCGCGCAGCAGGGTGAAGACGTCTTCGCTGATCACGCTCGGGTCGGTGATCGGCCCCATGTGCGCGAGCATGGCGAACAGCAGGTTGGTGCCGGCCGAGGCGGCGCCGGCGAGGAGCAGGATCGGCAGGATGCTGAAGCGGGCGATGAGCAGGCCGCCGGCCGCCGCGCCGACCAGGGTCATGATCACCCCGAACAGCTTGCTGACGGTGGCGATCACTTCCTTGGAGAAGCCCATGTCGATGTAGAACACCCCGGCCATCACCCCCATCACGGTGTCGGAAAGCCGGTAGGTGGAGATCAGCCCGAGCAGCAGCAGCGCCTGCCAGCGGTAGCGGCGGATGAACTCGGTGATCGGTGTTAGCACCGGCGCCATCAGCAGGCGGCCGGGGGCCGAGAGGCAGCTCAGGGCGATCAGCAGGTAGAGGCTCGCCAGCCACCACTTGCCGGCGCCCGCGGAGTTGGTCATGGCGGTGCCGGTCACCAGCAGGATGATCAGCACTATCACCGACACCGCCTGGTGGACGAAGTCGAACTGCGGCACGCCCTTGCCGTGGGCGGCGATCAGCAGCGGCCGGCGCACCCGCGAGAGCAGCTCGCGCACCGGGCGGATCTGCTTGCGCCCGCGCGGGCTCAGGCAGAGGACGATGAACAGGGCGTAGAGCGCCGCCCGCGGCCAGGCCTGGTTGGTCAGCGCGGTGAGCATGGCCGGCACCGAGATCAGCAGCACCAGCAGCTGCAGCACCGAGAGCAGCTGGTGGTTGAAGGCGTAGGCGGAGTTGCCCACCGCCTGCGGCTGGACGTTCACCTCGGGCTCGCGGATCAGCAGGCTGGTGACCAGCCCGGGGAGGATCAGCAGGGCGAACAGCGCATAGGTCAGGCCCCAGGCCGCCTGGCTGTAGTGCAGGCTGCTGGAACCCAGCCATTCGGCGAGGAACAGCGCGCCGGCGCTGGCCAGCAGCACGGCGCCGCGGTAGCCGGTCATGTAGCAGGCGGCCAGGGCGGCCTGGCGGGTGTTCTCGGCGATCTCCAGGCGGTAGGCGTCGATGGCGATGTCCTGGGTGGCCGAGGCGAAGGCCACCACCAGGGCCAGGCCGATCAGCCACGGCAGGTGGCTCTGCGGGTTGCACAGGGCCATGCCGAGCAGGCCGATGGCGATCAGCGCCTGGGAGAACACCAGCCACGAGCGGCGCCGGCCGAGCCGGCCGACGACGGGCAGGCGCCACTGGTCGAGCATCGGCGACCACACCCACTTGAACGCGTAGACCAGCCCCAGCCAACTGGCGAAGCCGATGGTTTCCCGCGCCACGCCGGCTTCCCGCAGCCACACCGAGAGGGTGGTGAAGACCAGCATCGTCGGCAGCCCGGCGGCGAAGCCGAGCAGCAACAGCGCGAGACTGGCGGGAGACTTGTAGGCAACCAGTGCCTCTCGCCAGGAGTGCTTCTTCATGAAAGGTTTCCAGCACGCAAAAAATTATCGCGAACTCTACTAGCAGAGCCCGGCGTGAAGCCAGCCATGCCGACGTATGTCCACCCGATCGTTGTGGATTCGGACTCCCTCGGCGCGCAATCGTGCCCGTTGTTCGTCGCCGCCCGGGCTGCCCAGCGGCAGGCTGATGCGCCCGCCAGCGGCGATCACCCGGTGCCAGGGCAGGCGCGAGCCCTCCGGCAACTGGCTGAGCACGCGGCCCACCAGGCGCGCGGCGCGGCCCAGGCCGGCCATGCGGGCCAGCTCGCCGTAGCTCACCACGTAGCCTTCGGGCACCTGGGACAGCGCCAGGTAGATGGCTTCGCGGCGCACCTGCAGGCTTTCCAGGCCGAGGTCGGCGACATTTTCAGGGGCGGGGGCGGGCGGTTTTCTCGAAGGCATGGGGCGGCTTTCCGATGGCTGCGGGCCAGGTCGACAGCATATCGCCGGGCACCGTCGGGGCAATGATGCAGGAGGTACCCTTCATCCATCCAGTTGAACTCCCTGCATGGGCCCCGGTCAGTCGTTGCTCTGGTGTCGGGTATGCGGATAATGCCCGGCTTTTTTTCCAGCCATCCGAATTGAATGCCGCTCATGCTGTCGAGAACCCTGCTGTGCCTTGCCGTCGCCGCCGCTCCCCTGACTTCCCTGGCCGATACCGTCTGGTTGAAGAACGGTGACCGGCTGACCGGCAAGATCAAGCTCTACGACGGGGGCCGCCTGGTGCTGGCCACCGACTATGCCGGCGAGGTCACCCTGACCGGCGACAAGATCGCCACCCTGCAGACCGAGCAGAACCTGCTGGTCAAGCACGACGAAGACGCCACCGGCGAGCACTCCAAGGGCCTGAAGGCCGCCGAGCCGGGCAAGGTCACCCTGGTCAACGGCGCCGAGGAGACGATACCGCTGGCGAGCATCGAGCAGATAGTGCCGCCGCGCCCGCTGCTGCAGGACTGGGTATGGAAGGGCCAGGTGGACTTCTCCGTCGACCACACCATGGCCGAGAACGACGTCGAGGACTACGACGTCGACTTCAAGACCAACGCCCGCCACGGCATGTGGCGGCACAACCTGCAGGGCGAGTACAACCGCGAGAAGAAGGACGACTCGGTCAGCGTCAACAACTATTCCGCCGAATACGCCCTGGACCGCTTCCTGGACGAGCACTGGTTCTGGCAGGGCAAGGTGGAATACAAGCGCGACTGGGTCGAGGACCTGGAGAAGAAGCGCACCGTCGGTACCGGCCCCGGCTACCAGTTCTGGGACAACGAACTGGGCGCCTTCTCCCTGGCCACCCTGGTCAACCGCAACGACTACGACTTCGTCGATGGCGAGAAGGACCACTTCTATTCGGCGAGCGTGAAGTGGGACTACAACCGCTACCTGTTCGCCAAGCAGTTCGAGATCTTCACCAACGGCGAGGTGGGCAAGCCGCTGTCGTCGAAGGTGGACTACGAGGTGGAGAGCGAGGCGGGCGTCCGCTACAAGCTGACCTCCTGGGCGGCGCTGAGCCTGAAGGGCGAATGGGACCGCCTGAGCGCCGAGGACGGCGGGGTGAACCAGCGGCGCTATACGCTGGGGATCGGGGTGGGGTGGTAAGTAAATTAGCTGGAGGCTAGAAGCTAGAAGCTGGAGGCGGGAGGGCGCTTCCAGCTTCCAGCTTCCAGCTTCCAGCTTCGGGCTTAGGGCTTAGGGCTTTACAATCTCAACCCGCCATCCAGCTCCAGCACGCGGCCGGTGTAGTAGTCGTTCTCGAGGATGTAGGCCACCGAGTGGGCGATTTCGTCCGGGCGGCCCAGGCGCTTGAGCGGGATGCCGCTGGTCATCTTCTCCAGGGCCTCGGGCTTCATGCTGGCGACCATGTCGGTCTCGATGAAGCCCGGCGCCACGCCGGCCACTCGGATGCCGTAGCGCGCCAGTTCCTTGGCCCAGACCACGGTGTCGGCGGCGACGCCGGCCTTGGCCGCGGAGTAGTTGGCCTGGCCCATGTTGCCGGCGCGGGAGATGCTGGAGATGTTGACGATCGCGCCCTGGTTGTCCAGCTCGATCATCTTCGCCGCCACTTCGCGGGTGCAGAGGAACACGCCGGTCAGGTTGACGTCGATCACCGCCTGCCACTGGGCCAGGCTCATCTTGCTCAGCTGGCCGTCCTTGACCTTGATGGTCAGGCCGTCGCGCAGGATGCCGGCGTTGTTCACCAGGCCGTTGATGGCGCCGAAGTCGCTGGCCACCTGGGCCACCATGTGGCTAACCTGTTCCTCGTTGGCCACGTTGCACAGGTAGGCGCGGGCGTCGCCGCCGGCGGCCTTGCAGGCGGCGACGGCCTCGTCCAGTTTCTCCTGGTTCAGGTCGACCAGCGCCAGTTTCGCTCCCTTGGCGGCGAGGAACTCGCCCATGGCGCGGCCCAGGCCCTGGCCGCCGCCGGTGATGATGATGACCTTGTCTTGCAATTGCATGGTTGGAATCCCCACGGCAATGTCGAGTGATTGGCCTCGCCGGCAACGGTGAACGAATTTTCTGTGCCCGTCCGTTTGCGACGGATTCTTAGCGAGGAGTCATAAGGTGAGCGTGAAAGCTGCCAAGAATGCCCGAGAATTGCTGCTCAAGGAATACCGGGCAGTGCTTTCCACCCAGTCGAAGAAGTGGCCGGGCTACCCCTTCGGCTCGGTGGTTCCATACTGCCTGGACGGCGCCGGCCGGCCGCTGATCCTGATCAGCCGGATCGCCCAGCACACCCACAACCTGCAGGCCGATGCCAAGTGCTCGCTGCTGGTCGGCGAGCGCGGCGCCGACGACATCCAGGCCGCCGGCCGCCTGACCCTGCTGGCCGAGGCCCGGCAACTGGAGGACGTCGAGGAGATCGAGGCCGCGGCGGAGCGCTACTACCGCTTCTTCCCCGGCTCGCGCGACTACCACACGGCCCACGACTTCGACTTCTGGGCGCTGCAGCCGGTGCAGTGGCGCTTCATCGGCGGCTTCGGCGACATCCACTGGCTGGGCGCCGACAGCGTGCCGCTGGCCAACCCCTTCGTCGGCGAGGTGGAGCGGGGCATGGTCGGGCACATGAACCAGGACCACGCCAACGCCATCGCGCATTACCTGGAGCTGGCCGGCCTGCCGGTGGGCGAGGCCCCGGAACTGGTGGGAATCGATACGGAAGGTTTCCATCTGCGCGTCGGCTCCATCCTCCACTGGCTGCCGTTCCCGGCGCCCTGCGCCAACCCCGGCGAGGTTCGCCAGGCGCTGGTGCAACTGGCGCGGGCGCAGGCCTGGCCGGGTACCGAGGTGATCCAGGCTTGAAATAGGCGGGTGTCGGCGCCAACTACTGAATATCCGGGCCGACGCCCCGCCAAGGACCCCTGAAATGCGAGTTACCCTGTTCTTCCTGCTGCTCTTCCCGCTGATCGAACTGGCCGTGCTGATCAAGGTCGGCAGCGTCATCGGCGTGGGCTGGACCCTGCTGCTGCTCATCGCCAGTGCCTTCCTTGGCGCGGCGCTGCTGCGCGTGGCCGGCCTGGCCACCCTGTGGCGCGCCCGCGAGCGCCTGGCCCGCGGCGAGCTGCCCGAGCAGGAAATGCTCGAGGGCCTGTTGATCGCCGTCGGCGGCGCCCTGCTGATGCTGCCGGGCTTCATCAGCGACGTCATCGGCCTGCTCTGCCTGCTGCCGTTCACCCGCAGCCTGCTGCTGGGCGGCCTGCGCCGACGCATGCGCGAGCAGGAAGAGCGGCGCCGCGCCTTCGCCGGCGACCCGTCGGCGCAATCCCGCGGCCCGCATGGGCCGAACGTGATCGAGGGCGAGTTCGAACGCCGCGACAACGATCGCCTGCGCTGAAAATTTTTTCTTCACGGCCTTGAAATGCCCCACGACGACCTCATGTAGCAGGCACCGCAAGGTCCCTGTCATTCGGACAGGCTGTCTTACGCGGCTCGCCCGTCGGGCCGCAAACCGGCGAAGCCGGCTTCAACAAAACCTGCCGGACACTGATCCGGCCGTTGTAAACCACTGTTTGGGAGAGTTACGACTATGAAGCTTCGTCCTCTGCATGATCGCGTCGTCATCCGTCGCAGCGAGGAAGAAACCAAGACCGCAGGCGGCATCGTGCTGCCGGGTTCCGCCGCCGAGAAGCCGAACCGTGGCGAAGTCGTCGCCGTCGGTGCCGGCCGCGTGCTGGACAACGGCGAAGTTCGCGCTCTGGCAGTGAAAGTGGGTGACAAGGTGGTATTCGGCCCCTACTCGGGCAGCAACGCCATCAAGGTCGACGGCGAAGAACTGCTGGTGATGGGCGAGTCCGAGATCCTCGCCGTCCTGGAAGACTGATCAGTCCGCCCCAACCCCACTGAATTCGATTTAGAGGAAACAGAACATGGCTGCTAAAGAAGTCAAATTCGGCGATTCCGCTCGCAAGAAAATGCTGGTCGGCGTGAACGTCCTGGCCGATGCCGTCAAGGCCACCCTCGGCCCGAAAGGCCGTAACGTCGTGCTGGACAAGTCCTTCGGCGCACCGACCATCACCAAGGATGGCGTGTCCGTTGCCAAGGAAATCGAACTGAAGGACAAGTTCGAGAACATGGGCGCCCAACTGGTGAAAGACGTTGCCTCCAAGGCCAACGACGCCGCCGGTGACGGCACCACCACCGCCACCGTCCTGGCCCAGGCCATCGTCAACGAAGGCCTGAAGGCCGTTGCCGCCGGCATGAACCCGATGGACCTGAAGCGCGGCATCGACAAGGCCACCATCGCCATCGTCGCCCAGCTGAAGGACCTGGCCAAGCCCTGCGCCGACTCCAAGGCCATCGCCCAGGTTGGCACCATCTCCGCCAACTCCGACGAATCCATCGGCCAGATCATCGCCGAAGCCATGGACAAGGTCGGTAAAGAAGGCGTCATCACCGTAGAAGAAGGCTCGGGCCTGGAAAACGAACTGTCCGTCGTCGAAGGCATGCAGTTCGACCGCGGCTACCTGTCGCCCTACTTCATCAACAAGCCGGACACCATGGTGGCCGAGCTGGAAAACCCGCTGCTGCTGCTGGTCGACAAGAAGATCTCCAACATCCGCGAAATGCTGCCGGTGCTGGAAGCCGTCGCCAAGGCCGGCCGTCCGCTGCTGATCGTCGCCGAGGATGTCGAGGGCGAAGCCCTGGCCACCCTGGTGGTCAACAACATGCGCGGCATCGTCAAGGTCGCCGCCGTCAAGGCCCCGGGCTTCGGCGATCGCCGCAAGGCCATGCTGCAGGACATCGCCGTCCTGACCGGCGGTACCGTCATCTCCGAAGAAGTCGGTCTGAGCCTGGAAGGCGCCACCCTGGAGCACCTGGGTAACGCCAAGCGCGTGACCATCAACAAGGAAAACACCACCATCATCGACGGCGCCGGCGCCCAGGCCGACATCGAGGCCCGCGTCGCCCAGATCCGCAAGCAGGTCGAAGAGACCTCCTCGGACTACGACCGCGAGAAGCTGCAAGAGCGCCTGGCCAAGCTGGCCGGCGGTGTTGCCGTGATCAAGGTTGGCGCTGCCACCGAAGTCGAGATGAAAGAGAAGAAAGCCCGCGTCGAAGACGCCCTGCACGCTACCCGCGCTGCGGTGGAAGAGGGCGTGGTCCCCGGCGGTGGCGTGGCCCTGGTGCGCGCACTGCAGGCCATCGAAGGCCTGAAGGGCGACAACGAAGACCAGAACGTCGGCATCGCCCTGCTGCGCCGCGCCGTCGAATCCCCGCTGCGCCAGATCGTCGCCAACGCCGGTGACGAGCCGAGCGTGGTGGTCGACAAGGTCAAGCAAGGCTCCGGCAACTTCGGCTTCAACGCCGCTACCGGTGTCTACGGCGACATGATCGAGATGGGCATCCTGGACCCGGCCAAGGTCACCCGTTCGGCCCTGCAGGCCGCTGCCTCCATCGGCGGCCTGATGATCACCACCGAGGCCATGGTTGCCGAAGTGGTGGACGACAAGGCCGCTCCGGCCATGCCGGACATGGGCGGCATGGGTGGCATGGGCGGCATGATGTAAGAGCCTGTTTACGATCTCGCGAGCTAGAGCAGAACAAGGCGCAACGACCAACGGGAGTAACAGCCGAAGGCTGGCCCGAAGGGCGAGCGCAGCGAGTCAAAACAGGCGAGGGAAGCACCGGGCTCGCGTTCGAGTTTAGTCCGCTAAATGAGCATCACTCGTCTGTTTTTAACGCAGTTATGCCGACGCGCAGCAGATCGTAGATAGGTTCTTAGTCACCCGGCCCCAGGCTGAGAAAAAGCCCCGCTTCGGCGGGGCTTTTTCGTTTCCGGCCCTTTGTGCCAAGATGTGCCGCGCAGGAGATGGCATACCTCCTTCAACCGCCCCCGTGGCTGATGATGCCTACGCATTCACCTGGACCAGGCGCGTAGGCGTTCGCCTGCGGCCTGTCCGAAAGCCCCTCAAGGACAGGATCATGTGGAAACCCGTTCTCGCCATCGCCCTCGGCGCCGCCATCGGCGCGTTGCTGCGCTGGTACCTCGGCCTCAAGCTGAACAGCCTGATGCCCAACGTTCCTCCCGGCACCCTGGCCGCCAACCTGATCGGCGGCTACATCATCGGCGTCGCCGTCGCCTACTTCGCCAGCGCCCAGGGCATCGCCCCGGAGTGGCGGCTGCTGATCATCACCGGTTTCTGCGGCGGCCTGACCACCTTCTCGACCTTCTCCGCCGAGGTCGTCACCCTGCTGCAGGAAGGCCGCCTGGCCTGGGCCATGGGCGCGGTCGCCGTGCACGTCGGCGGCTCCCTGGCGATGACCCTGCTCGGCCTGTTCACCGGCAACTGGCTGATGGGCAGATGAACCGCCGCGGGGCGCTGCGAGTTCGCCCCCGCGACTCTTCGCGACACCTCTCCCGCGATCCCCTTCACGCCCCGGCTGGCGCGGCCTGGCGCTTTGTGAAAAAAACGTCAAAGACGCTTAAGTTCCAATTAAGCGAGCTAGTCTAGGGTGCCCTGCAAAGCGGAGAGGAACATGCGGATTCTGTTGGTGGAAGACAATCGGGACATCCTGGCCAACATGGCGGATTACCTGGGGCTCAAGGGTTACACGGTGGATTGCGCGCAGGACGGCCTGTCTGGCCTGCACCTGGCGGCCACCGCGCACTACGACCTGATCGTCCTGGACGTGATGCTGCCCGGCCTGGACGGTTTCACCCTGTGCCGGCGCCTGCGCGAAGACGCGCGGCGCGACACCCCGGTGATCATGCTGACCGCCCGCGACCAACTGGATGACCGCCTGCAAGGCTTCCGCTCCGGCGCCGACGACTACCTGCTCAAGCCCTTCGCCCTGTCGGAGCTGGCCGCGCGCATCGAGGCGGTGCTGCGCCGGACCCAGGGCGGCGGCCGCCGCGAGCTGCAGGTGGCGGACCTGAGCTACAACCTCGACACCCTGGAAGTGAACCGCGCCGGCAAGGCGCTCAAGCTCAACCCCATCGGCCTCAAGCTGCTGGCCGTGCTGATGCAGAAGAGCCCCCACGTGGTGCGCCGCGACGTGCTCGAGGAAGCCGTCTGGGGCGACGACTGCCCGGACAGCGACAGCCTGCGCAGCCACGTGCACCAACTGCGCCAGGTGATCGACAAGCCTTTCGCCCTGCCGTTGCTGCACACCGTCCACGGTGTCGGCTACCGCCTGGCGGAGGAAACGAATGGAGTATAGGCAGAGCCTTTCCCGCCGGATCGTCTTTGCCTTCGTGTTCATGACCGCGCTGGTCGGCGGCCTGTTTTCCCTGAGCATCGTCGGCGTGGTGCACGTGGTCGAGGAACGCCTGATCTCCCGTGACCTGGGCGGCGAACTGGACCGCATCATCAACGAGGACCTGCACAGCGGCAGGGGCCCGCGGCTGGACCCCGGCATGCGCTTCTTCGTCAGCGACGGCGTCGGCATCTACGCCATGCCGCCGGCGCTGCGGCGCCTGGAGTCGGGCTTTCACGAAGTGTTCGACGGCGAGCTGTCGTTCCATGCGCTGGTGCGCGACACCGACGGCCGCCGCTACGTGCTGCTGCAGGACCAGAGCGATTTCGAGGCGCGCGAGCAGGTGCTGTACGCCGCCGTGGTGACCGGCTACGTGCTCAGCCTGGCGCTGGCCGGCCTGCTCGGCTGGCTGCTCTCGCGCAAGGTGATGGAGCCGGTGGTGCGCCTGGCGCGCCAGGTGCGCCACCGCGACCAGTTGCTGGACCTGGCGCCGCCGTTGGCGCCGGACTACGCCCACGACGAGGTCGGCGAACTGGCCGAGGCCTTCGACTATGCGATCGGCCAACTGCACCAGGTGCTGACCCGCGAGAAGCTGTTCACCAGCGACGTCAGCCACGAACTGCGCACGCCGCTGATGGTGATCGCCACCAGCAGCGAGCTGCTTGCCGAGGAACCGGGCCTGAGCCCGAAGGCGCGCACCCAGCTGGCGCGGATCGCCAGCGCCAGCGAGGAAATGCGCGACCTGGTGCAGACCTTCCTGATGCTGGCGCGCTCGCGCACCAAGGAACTGGACATCGCCCCGCGGGCCGGCCTGCAGCGCATCGCCGACGACCTGGCCGGGCAATGGCGCGGGCCCATCGAGGCCAAGGGGCTGCAACTGATCTACGAGGTGCAGGGCGTGCCGCCGGAGGAATACAACGCGGCTTTCCTGCGCTCGGTGATGAGCAATCTGTTGCGCAACGCCATGCACTACACGGACGCCGGACATATCCGCTTGCAATTGACCGACAGCGGTTTCGTCGTCGAGGACAGCGGCCAGGGCATCCCCGAGGAGCAGCGCGAACGCATGTTCCAGCCCTTCGTCCGCGGCCCGCAACAGCGCGGCGAGGGCCTTGGCCTGGGCCTTTCGCTGGTGAAGCGGATCTGCGCGGCGGAAGGCTGGGAAGTCGGCCTCACGCCGGCGCAGCCGCACGGATGCCGTTTCGAGGTTCGCCTGGTGGGCGAGCCTTGACGAATTTTTCACATGCGCATGACCGCATGGATACAGAATCACCCTTAGTTTCGTATAAAAAATGAGCAGGAACCCCATCATGAGCGACAAGCCCGTCGAGCTTGAGTTTTCCCAGAAGTACGACCGTCAGCATGCCGAGCGCTACCTGCGCAAGCATCGCAGTGGGCTGTCCCGGAAACTTTCCCATTGGCGCGATGTCCAGATCGCCCGCCAGGCACTCAAGCTGGCCGGCCAGCCGAACCTGGTGCTGGACCTGCCGTGCGGCGCCGGGCGCTTCTGGCCGATGCTGGCCGAGAAGGACAACCGGGTGATCATCGGCGCGGACAATTCCGCCGACATGATCGCCGTGGCCTGCGCCGGCCAGCCGGAGGAGGTTGTCAAACGCGTGCGACCTTTGCAGACTTCGGCGTTCGCCATCGATCTGCCGGACAACGCCGTCGACAGCATCTTCAGCATGCGCCTGATGCACCACATCGGTGAGCCGAGCGACCGCATGACCATGCTGCGCGAGTTCCACCGCGTGACCCGCGACAGCGTGATCCTCTCGCTGTGGGTCGACGGCAACTTCAAGGCCTGGAAACGTCGTCGCGCCGAGGAAGGGCGCAAGAAGCACGCGTACCAGAACCGCTTCGTGATTCCTGCCCGCAGCATCGAGGAGGAGTTCCGCCAGGCCGGTTTCTCGGTGCAGGACCATATCGATTTCGTCCCGCTGGTGCACATGTGGCGGGTCTACATTCTGCGTAAGGAGTAATGATGGGCGCTGATTTGGCCGCTCTGCAGCGAATTTCCGGTGAAGATGCCATCGATCGCTGGTTGCAGATTCCCGGCAAATGGGTAGAGGAGCCGAATCGGCGGCGGGGCGGCGAAAGCGGGGTCCAGCGCGTGCTGACCGACGATGGCCGCCTGCTCTATCGCAAGCAGCAGGTCGGGCATATCTACCGCGACCTGCTGCACCCCTTCGGCTACCCGACCGCCATCCGCGAGCGCGATGCGCTGCAGGCCGCCGCGAGCTTGGGCGTCAAGGTGCCGACCCTGGTCTACGCCGGCTGCCGTAAGGTGGACGGCGAATGGCAGGCGCTGCTGGTCACCGAGTCGCTGGACGGCTATTCGAGCCTGGAAGACTGCTACGCCCGCGGCGACCACGAGCGCTGGGGCGAGGCCGTGCACCAGCGCATTCTGCAGCAGTACGGCAAGACCCTCGCCAGGCTCAACCTGGGCCGCTGGCAGCATGGCTGCCTGTACCTCAAGCATGTCTTCGTCAAGGTCGAGGGCGAGCAGATCGACGTTGCCCTGATCGACCTGGAAAAAGCCCGCCAGCGCTTCAGCGCCCGCCGCGCGGCCCGCCACGACCTGCGCCAGGTGAAGCGCCGTTCGTCGTGGACGGAAGCGCAATGGCAAGCCTTTGTCTATGGTTACGAGGCGGCGTTTGGCAGCGCCATCAAAGGGTTGCAGGCATGAAACTAGAAATCACACGAAGTTTGCTCCTCGTTGGCGCCCTGGGCGTGGCAACGCTGGCGGCGGCTGCCTGGCATGAGCCGGGTCCCGAGGTGATCGGCTCCCATGGCGAGCAGGCCAGCTGCCGTGTGCCGGCGAACGTGCAGGCCAAACAGGCGGCGCGGCCGGACCACGATCTGCTGCTGTTCCTCTTTGGCATGTCGCAGGGTGGTGTCAGCGCGCCACGTTGAGCAGGGTCCGCCTCGGCGGTGAAGAAAAGAATGCCGTTTCTCCCTATGGGGGAAACGGCATTTTTCATGATGCGCCGCGGCCCGGCGTGGCCGGTGAATCCAATCGCGGACAAAGTCCGCCCGTGCCTCCCTGAACTCGTAGGAGCAACTGTCTTGCCGGCTGCGCCAAGGCGCGCCTCAACGGATGGGTATCGCTCCGCTCAACGCCATCCTACGGGTCTTGTGTTTGCCGGAGGGCTACGGATTTTCTGCGCCTGCCGAACACATCCCGTTAGACTGCAAGCTGACGACAAGCGAGAGGCGAGCATGGCTGAGTCCGCATTCACCCCCTTCGGCGTGCAGAACCTGCTGGATACCGACTTCTACAAGTTGAGCATGATGCAGGCGGTGTTGCACAACTACCCCAACGTCGAGGTGGAGTGGGAGTTCCGTTGCCGCAATCGCGAGGACCTGCGCCCCTACCTGGCGCGCATCCGCGAGCGCATCGAGGCGCTGGCCGGGTTGAGCTTCAGCAGCGAGCAACTGGCCTTCCTCGAACGCATTCCCTTCTTCAAGCCGGACTTCATCCGCTTCCTCGGCCTGTTCCGCTTCAACATGCGCTACGTGCAGACCGGCATCGAGAACGATGAGTTCTTCCTGCGCCTGAAAGGCCCCTGGCTGCACGTGATCCTCTTCGAGGTGCCGGTGCTGGCCAGCATCAGCGAGGCGCGCAACCTGCAGCGTTATCCACAGGTGACCCTCGACCTGGTGCGCGAGCGCCTGCGCGACAAGCTCGACTGGCTGCGCCGCGAGGCCAGCG
This sequence comes from Pseudomonas sp. M1, assembly GCF_022760135.1. Taxonomy (NCBI): domain Bacteria; kingdom Pseudomonadati; phylum Pseudomonadota; class Gammaproteobacteria; order Pseudomonadales; family Pseudomonadaceae; genus Pseudomonas; species Pseudomonas sp. M1. The sequence continues at coordinate 5,563,047 of NZ_CP094343.1, read as the reverse complement.
CCGAAGAGTTGGCCGGCTTCAAGATGGCCGACTTCGGCACCCGTCGGCGCTTCTCCTATGCCGTGCAGGAATGCGTGGTGCGCGAGCTGAAGGCGAGCTTCCCCGGGCGCTTCGTCGGCACCAGCAACGTGCACCTGGCGCGCAAGCTCGACCTCAAGCCGCTGGGCACCATGGCCCACGAATGGCTGATGGCGCACCAGCAGCTCGGCCCGCGGCTGATCGACAGCCAGGCCGCCGCGCTGGACGCCTGGGTCCGCGAGTACCGCGGCCAGCTGGGCATCGCCCTGACCGACGTGATCACCATGGACGCCTTCCTGCGCGACTTCGACCTGTACTTCGCCAAGCTCTTCGACGGCCTGCGCCACGACTCCGGCGACCCGCTGGTCTGGGCGGAGAAGGCCATCACCCACTACGAGAGCCTCGGCATCGACCCGCGCAGCAAGACCCTGGTGTTCTCCGACGGCCTCGACCTGCCGCGGGCGCTGCACATCTACCGCTCGCTGCGCGGGCGCATCGACGTCAGCTTCGGCATCGGCACCCATTTCACCTGCGACATCCCCGGCGTCGAGCCGATGAACATCGTGCTGAAAATGACCGCCTGCAATGGCCAGCCGGTGGCGAAAATCTCCGATACCCCGGGCAAGATGCAATGCAACGACGAGAATTTCGGCCGCTACCTCAAGCACGTCTTCCGCGTCGACGAGGCCCGCGGCTGAAAAGCGCTGCGGCGCCGTTGCGCTCGGGCGCGCGAAGCGCCAGTCTTGCCGGGTGACCTTCCGTTCACCAGGGGAGCAAGGATGTCAGCAAGCAACCAACTCATCATCGGCGCCGGTCCCGATGGCCAGGCCGTCAGCCAGCCGTGGAAGCTGGCCAACCGCCACGGCCTGATCGCCGGCGCCACCGGCACCGGCAAGACGGTGACCCTGCAGCACCTGGCCGAGAGCTTCAGCGATGCCGGCATCGCGGTGTTCGCCGCCGACATCAAGGGCGACCTCTGCGGCCTGGGCGCGGCGGGCAACCCGCAGGGCAAGGTGGCCGAGCGCATCGCCTCGATGCCCTGGCTGAACTACCAGGCCCAGGCCTACCCGGTGAGCCTGTGGGACGTCGCCGGCCACTGCGGCCACCCGCTGCGCACCACCCTCAGCGAGATGGGCCCGCTGTTGCTGGGCAACCTGCTGGAGCTGACCGACAGCCAGCAGGCCGCGCTCTTCGCCGCCTTCAAGGTGGCCGACCAGCAGGGCCTGCTGCTGCTCGACCTGAAGGACCTCAAGGCGCTGCTCAATTACCTCAAGGACCACCCGGAAGTGCTCGGCGACGACCGCGCGCTGTTCACCGGCGCCTCGTCCCAGGCGCTGCTGCGGCGCCTGGCGACCCTCGAGCAGCAGGGCGCCGAGGCCTTCTTCGGCGAGCCGGCGTTGCAACTGGAAGACATCCTGCGCCCGGATTCCGACGGCCGCGGGCGCATCCACCTGCTCGACGCCAGCAAGCTGGTGCACGAGGCGCCCAAGGTCTACGCCACCTTCCTGCTCTGGCTGCTGTCGGAACTGTTCGAGCAACTGCCCGAGCGCGGCGATGCCGACAAGCCGGTGTTGGCGCTGTTCTTCGACGAGGCGCACCTGCTGTTCAACGGCACGCCCAAAGCCCTGCACGACCGCCTGGAGCAGGTGGTGCGGCTGATCCGCTCCAAGGGCGTGGGCGTGTACTTCGTCACCCAGTCGCCCAGCGACCTGCCGGACGACGTCCTGGCCCAGCTCGGCCTGCGCATTCAGCACGGCCTGCGCGCCTTCACCGCGAAGGAGCAGAAATCCCTGCGCGCGGTGGCCGACGGCTTCCGCCCGAACCCGGCGTTCGACACCCTGAAGGTGCTCACCGAACTGGGCATCGGCGAAGCGCTGGTGGGCACCCTGGAAGAGAAGGGCACCCCGGCCATGGTCCAGCGCGTGGCCATCGCCCCGCCGCAGTCGCGCATCGGCCCGCTGACCGACGCCGAGCGCGCGCAGATCATCCGCACTTCGCCGTTGGCCGGGCGCTACGACAAGCCGATCGACCGCGAATCGGCCTACGAGCGCCTGACCGGCCGCACCGACGAGAAGATGGCGCCCAGCGAAACCAAGGCCGACGTTGGCAGCAGCCTGGGCAGCATGGCCGGGGAAATCCTCGGCAACCTGGCCAGCCAGACCATGAAGACCGTGGTGCGCCAGGCCGCCAACCAGATCGGCCGCGAACTGGTGCGCGGGCTGATGGGCTCGCTGCTGGGCGGCAAGCGGCGGTAGGTGGGCATATCGCTTACAGCCGGCGCCGCGATGCTCTTCGTAGGATGGGTTGAGCTTGCGAAACCCATGCGGTTGCGGTGATGGGTATCGCTTCGCTCAACGCCATCCTACGAAAAGCCGTGCTTCCTGGAACCGTAGGAGCGGACTCCGTCCGCGATGGGCCGGGCATGAGATCGGTGTATCGGCGTATAACCGCGAACGGTTATTCGCCCTACGGGTGCCCATGCCCCGCACCCCTGTAGGAGCGCGTCCTGCGCGCGATTCGCGGGCAGGGCCCGCTCCTGCAGGTGGCCTCTTGCGAACATGAACAAGGCGCCCGCAGGCGCCTTGTTCATGGATGGCGGTTCAGATACGGAAGCTGTCCACCAACTGCCGCAGCCGCCCGGCCTGGGTCTCCAGGTCGGCGCAGGCGCGCAGGGTGGCCTTGAGGTTCTCCACGCCCTCCTGGTTGAGGGTGTTGATCTCGGTGATGTCCATGTTCAGCGAGTCGACCACCGCGGTCTGTTCCTCGGTGGCGGTGGCTACCGACTGGTTCATCGCATCGATCTCGCTGATGCGCCCGGTCACGCTGGCCAGGCGCTGGCCGGCGCGGTTGGCGATCTCCACGCTCTCCAGGCTGTAGCGCTGGCTTTCGCCCATGGTGGTGACCGCCTCGCGGGCGCCCACCTGCAGTTCCTCGATCATGCCCTGGATCTGCTGCGCGGCCTCCTGGGCGCGGTGCGCCAGGTTGCGCACCTCGTCGGCCACCACGGCGAAGCCGCGGCCCGCCTCGCCGGCGCGGGCGGCTTCGATGGCGGCGTTGAGCGCCAGCAGGTTGGTCTGCTCGGAGATGCCCTTGATCACTTCGAGAATCTGCCCGATGTTCACCGTGCGGCTGTTCAGCGACTCGATGTGGGTGCTGGCGTAGCTGATCTTCTCCGACAGCTGGTTCATCGCGGCGATGGTCTGCTCCACTACTTGACGGCCGTCGCCGGCCTGGTGGCTGGCGTCGCTGGCGTGGTGCGAGGCATCGGCGGCGTTGCGGGCGATTTCCTGGGCGGCGGCGCCCAGCTCGTTGATCGCCGCGGCCACGCTGTTGGTGCGGTTGGCCTGCTCGTCGGAGTTGGCCATGGACGAGTTGGAGGCGTTGACCACCAGTTGCGAGACGTCATGCAGCTGGCGCGCGGTGCCGGCGACTTCGCGAATGGACTCGTGGATGCGCTCGACGAAGCGGTTGAAGGCTTCGGCCAGGGCGCCGAACTCGTCGCGGCTGTGCACCGCCAGGCGCTTGGTCAGGTCGCCTTCGCCCTGGGCGATGTCCTGCATGGCGCGGCCCATGGCGGTGAGGGGCTGCATCAGCACGCGGATCAGCATGCCCAGCAGCAGAAGGATCGCGACTATGGCGACCAGCGCGGCTATCACCGCCGAGGTGCGGAAGGTGCTGAGCATGGCGTAGGCCTTGTCCTTGTCGATGGACAGGCCGATGTACCAGTTCACCGAAGGCAGGCCCTTGACCGGGGCGAAGGCGAGGATGCGGGTAGAGCCGTTGAGCTCGCTCTCGCTGAAGCCGCTGCCGATCCGCGGGGTGTTCTGTGGGTAGATTTCGCTGAGGTTCTTCATCACCTGCTGCTTGTCCGGGGCGACCAGCACCTTGCCGTCGCCGCTGACCAGGAAGGCGTAGCCCATGCCGCTGAAGTCCAGCGAGTTGATGATCTGCACGATGGCCTGCAGGTTGAGGTCGCCGCCGACCACGCCCACGGTCTTGCCGGCGGCTTGGGCCGGCGTGGCGATGGTGATGATCAACTGGCCGGTGGCGGCATCGACGTAGGGTTCGGTCAGGGTGGTGCCGCCGGCGGCCAGGGCGTCCTTGTACCAGGGGCGGGTGCGCGGGTCGTAGCCGTCGGGCATCTTGTCGTCCGGGCGCATGGTGAAGGTGCCGTCGGCCTGGCCGAGGTAGGTGAAGCTGAAGGTCGAGGTCAGCGCCTTCTGCTCCAGCAGGCCGCCGAGGCTGGCCGGCGCGCTGTCGCGGCCGATGCTCTGGGCGGTGTGTTCCACCAGTAGGATGCGCCCGCTGAGCCAGTTCTGGATGTTGCTGGCGGTGACTTCACCCATTTCCTGCAGGTAGGACTCCAGGTCCGCGCGGATGGCGTTGCGCTGCAGGGAGTCGTTGTACAGGGTGAAGAGCGCGAATGCGGCGAAAACCACCAGAGAAGCGGCCAGCAGTATTTTGTGGCTGAACTTCAGGTTCTTCATCATCTTGTTTTTGCATCCAGGGATGGGGCCAGTGATTTGGGGGCCTCGGCGATGGTTCCGAGCCCCCGGACTACAGACCGCGCGCCGGGTGGGGCGGCGGTGGGGCCGCCCGCGGGTGACGTGCGGCCGGTGGCACTCCTGTGCCGGGAAGCCCTTGCCCGGGGCTGAAGCGCCGGCTGATGCGGCTTTCAGACAAGAAGTCGGCATTTTCTGTAGGAAGCTTTAGCGAGGCGGACGAACGGTAGCGGTCGGAGGGTGAAAGGCAGAGACGTGCGTAGGGCGTATAACGCTCCGCGTTATACGCCGCTTGGCCTTGGTTCCAGGCCCTTGCATGGTCGAGCCCGAACCTCTGTTTCCGCGCATTCCGGGCTCGGCCAGGAGGTGGCCTGTGGATGAGGTGTATCGGCGTATAACCGCGAACGGTTATACGCCCTACGGGTGCCCATGCCTCGCACCCTTGTAGGAGCGCGCCCTGCGCGCGATTCGCGGGCAGGGCCCGCTCCTACAGATGGCATCTTGCGAACATGAAAAAGGCGCCCGCAGGCGCCTTGTTCATGGATGGCGGATCAGATGCGGAAACTGTCCACCAGGTGCCGCAGGCGCCCGGCCTGGGCCTCCAGGTCGGCGCAGGCGCGCAGGGTGGCCTGGAGGTTTTCCACGCCTTCCTGGTTGAGGGTGTTGATCTCGGTGATGTCCATGTTCAGCGAATCGACCACCGCGGTCTGCTCTTCGGTGGCGGTGGCCACCGACTGGTTCATCGCGTCGATCTCGCTGATCCGTCCGGTCACGCTGGCCAGGCGCTGGCCGGCGCGGTTGGCGATCTCCACGCTTTCCAGGCTGTAGCGCTGGCTTTCGCCCATGGTGTTGACCGCCTCGCGGGCGCCGACCTGCAGTTCCTCGATCATGCCCTGAATCTGCTGCGCAGATTCCTGGGCGCGGTGCGCCAGGTTGCGCACCTCGTCGGCCACCACGGCGAAGCCGCGGCCCGCCTCGCCGGCGCGGGCGGCTTCGATGGCGGCGTTGAGCGCCAGCAGGTTGGTCTGCTCGGAGATGCCCTTGATCACTTCGAGGATCTGCCCGATGTTCACCGTGCGGCTGTTCAGCGCCTCGATATGGGTGCTGGCGTAGCTGATCTTCTCCGACAGCTGGTTCATCGCGGCGATGGTCTGCTCCACTACTTGACGGCCGTCGCCGGCCTGGTGGCTGGCGTCGCTGGCGTGGTGCGAGGCATCGGCGGCGTTGCGGGCGATTTCCTGGGCGGCGGCGCCCAGTTCGTTGATCGCCGCTGCCACGCTGTTGGTGCGGGTGGCCTGCTCGTCGGAGTTGGCCATGGACGAGTTGGAGGCATTGACCACCAGCTGCGACACGTCATGCAGCTGGCGCGCGGTGCCGGCCACTTCGCGGATGGACTCGTGGATGCGCGCGACGAAGCGGTTGAAGGCCTCGGCCAGCAGGCCGAACTCGTCGCGGCTGTCGACCTTCAGGCGCTTGGTCAGGTCGCCCTCGCCCTGGGCGATGTCCTGCATGGCGCGGCCCATGTCGGTGAGCGGCTGCATCAGCACGCGGATCAGCATGCCCAGCAGGAAGATGATCGCGACGATGGCGACCAGGGTGGCGATCACCGCCGAGGTGCGGAAGTCGCTGAGCATGGCGTAGGCGGCGCTCTTGTCCAGCACCAGGGCGACGTACCAGGACACCCCCGGCAGGCCCTCGACGCGGGTCATGGAGACCAGTTGCGTATGGCCGTCGACTTCCACTTCCTGCACGCCGGGGCGGACCTGCGGCGCGCCGTGCGGGTAGACCTCGGCGAGGTTCTTGAACACCTTCGCGTCGTCCGGGTGCAGGAGGATCTTGCCGGCGTCGCTGACCAGGAAGGCATAGCCGTCGCCGTCGAACTTCAGCGAGTTGAGGATGGCGGTGATGGTCTGCAGCTTCATGTCGCCGGCGGCCACGCCGACCAGTTGGCCGTTGCGCATGACCGGCATGGACATGGCGAGGATCTGCTCCTTGGTGCCGGCGTCGAGGAACGGCTCGGTGACGATCAGCCGGCCGGCGGCCGCGGCGTCCTTGTACCAGCCGCGCTGGCGCGGGTCGTAGCCGTCGGGCATGGGCGAGTAGGGGCGCATGGTGAAGACGCCGCTGGCGGCCTCGCCCAGGTACACCGATTCGAAGTTCCGCTGCAGCACCTGCTGCTCCAGCACGTGCTGGATGCGCTCGGCGGTGGGCTCGCCATCGGCCAGTTGCGCGGCTTCCATCTCCACCAGGTGGATGCGGCCTTCCAGCCAGCTCTGGATGTTGCTGGCGGTGAGGCTGCCGATCTCGCGCAGGTAGGAGTCGGTGTCCTCCTGGATGGCGCGGCTCTGGCGGAAGTCGTTGAAGAAGATGAAGCAGGCGAAGGCGAAGATCACCACGAGGGAGGCCGCCAGAAGGATCTTCTTGGCGAAGGACAGCGAGCGAAGCATGGGTAGAGCATCCTGCGGGAACGACGGTGTGGGCAGGTTGTATCGGCCGTTTTCTGTAGGACTTTAGCTTTGTGATGGGAAAATGACGTCAGAAAAGAATGACGGATCCCGCGGGCATCGTTCAGGTGAACGTCAGTTGCAGCAGATAGCCGGCAAAGATCGAGAAAACGAAGGGAAATGACTTGGAACGGCTGACATCGAAGGATTTCAGCCGCGCCACGACGGGCTGCGGAAGCCTGTTCGAGTCGATCGAAAGCCTGCTGCCCAGCATCAGCAGCAGCGTCGCCAGGCAGGCCAGGCCCAGGCTGTAGAGCAGGGTGTCGGGGTCGCTGGCCAGGCCCAGCGCGGCCAGCAGCTTGACGTCCGCCGCGCCCAGCTTGCCGAGCCGGTAGCCGGGCAGGCTCAGCGCGAGGCCCAGGGCCGCCGCGGCAAGGGCGGCCGCCACGGAATGCTGGGTCAGGCTGTGGCCGTGCAGGTACAGGTAGGCGGCGGCCGCGGCCAGGCCGCCGAAGGTCAGCAGGTTGTCCACCTTGCGGCGGCGCAGGTCCTGGTAGGCACAGGCGGCCAGCCAACCGAGCAGCATCCATGTCGCCAGCATTCGCTCGTGTCCTGCTCAGGTCAGGCCCGGATGGCCAGGCGACGCCTGCGCGGGGCAGGCGTCGGTGGGGCCGTCAGTAGAAGCGCGAGGCCAGCCAGAACAGGCCGGCGGCCAGGGCCATGGAGGTGGGCAGGGTGAGGATCCAGGCCATCAGGATGTTGCGCACGGTGCCGCCCTGCAGGCCACTGCGGTTGGCGACCATGGTGCCGGCCACGCCCGAGGACAGCACGTGGGTGGTGGACACCGGCAGGCTGTAGAGGTTGGCCATGCCGATCGCCGCGGTGGCGGTGAGCTGGGCGCTGATGCCCTGGGCGTAGGTCATGCCCTGCTTGCCGATCTTCTCGCCGACGGTGAGCACCACGCGCTTCCAGCCGACCATGGTGCCCACGCCCAGGGCCAGGGCCACCGCGATGATCACCCAGAAGGGCGCGTATTCGGTGGTGCTGGTCAGGTCCTTGCGCAGCTTCTCCAGGTCGGCCTTCTCGCGCGCCGGCAGGCTGTCGAGCTTGCCGACCTTCTTCGCGGTGTCGTCCAGGCACAGCAGGTAGCGGCGCACCTGCACGCGGCTGTCGGCGGACAGCTCGTTGTAGCTGGAGATGCCCTTGATGTCGCTCAGCAGGCCCTTGAGGGTGGATTCGGTCTGCTTCGCTTCGCAGCGGTACAGCTCGGGCATCTCGCCGTCGGCGCCCTTGCCCAGGGCGAGCATGTCGCCGAGCACGTCGGTGTGGCGCTGGTAGAACTGGCTGAGGTGGATGGCGGCGTCGCGGGTGCGTTCGATCTGGTAGGTGGTGCTATTGAGGTCGAGGACGAACTTGGCGGGGACGATGCCGATCAGCACCAGCATGATCAGGCCGATGCCCTTCTGGCCGTCGTTGGAGCCGTGGACGAAGCTCACGGTCATGGCCGAGAGCACCAGCACCAGGCGGTTCCAGAACGGCGGGTGCTTCTTCTCGTCGACTTCGCGGCGGGTTTCCGGGGTCTTGTGCATCTTCGACAGCGGGTACATCCACTTCAGGCCGATCAGCACCAGGGCCGCGACGATGAAGCCGGCCAGCGGCGAGAAGATCAGCGACATGGCGATGTCGATCGCCTTCTGCCAGTTCACCCCGTCGGCCAGCGGCACACCGGTGATGACGGCGTTGGCCAGGCCCACGCCGAGGATCGAGCCGATCAGGGTGTGCGAACTGGAGGCGGGGATGCCGAAGTACCAGGTGCCCAGGTTCCAGGCGATGGCCGCGGCCAGCAGCGAGAACACCATGGCCAGGCCGTGGCCGCTGTTGACGTTGATCAGCAGTTCCACCGGTAGCAGGTGCACGATGGCATAGGCCACGCCGACGCCACCGAGCAGCACGCCGAGGAAGTTGAAGATGCCGGAGAGGATGACCGCGCGGTAGGGCGACATGGCCTTGGTGTAGATCACCGTGGCCACCGCGTTGGCGGTGTCATGGAAGCCGTTGATGAACTCGAAGGCCAGGACGAAGCCCAGCGCCAGCACCAGGCTGATGCCTACCCAGAGGTCGAGTCCGCTGAAGAGATCGAACATGAAGTTTCTGTGACCGGTCGGTGACGGGGCGGCGATTATGCCAGAAGCGATAGGATGTCGTCTGAAACCTGAAGCGATTCTCGGAATCCAGCGACACCCGGTCGCACGGGGCTTGCAGCGCTGCGGGCAATGCGCTGCAACGTTTTCGGGGGGCCGTCGCGGCTCAGTTCGCGTCCTGTTCGGCCTGGCGTTGCTGGGCCTTCTGCAGGTCGGTCTGCATCTTCTCCAGTTCCCGGTCGAAGGCCTTGTCCTGCACGGTCGGGCGCTTGCGCCAGGGCTTCTTGTCGGGGTCGGGCTGGGCGGCGTAGAGGGTGACCTCGCCGCCATAGACATCCTTGTAACGCTGTTCCTGGCGCTCCAGTTCGGCGCGCAGTTCGTCTTTCGTCACCTGTGTTCCTGATGGCGTGTGGCTGATGGGGGGATATGCGGGGAAAGCATAGCAGGCGCGATTATAACCGCTGGCGGGGCGCTGTCAGCCGTGACCGGGGCACGCGGGTGGGCTCGCACAAATGTAACAGCAGGCTACGCTCAGGAAGCGATCAACATTCGAGGAGACCGCTCCATGATCAAGCTCCGCCTTCCCCTGCTGCTGTGCGCGCTGTTGTTCTCGGTGCAGGGTTTCGCCGCCAACACCGCCCAGCAGGAAAAGATGAAGACCTGCAACGCCGACGCCACCGCCAAGTCGCTGAAAGGTGATGAGCGCAAGACCTTCATGAGCAGCTGCCTGAAAGCCGGCGGCGGCGATACCGGCAAGAAGCTGACGCCGCAGCAGGAGAAGATGGCCCAGTGCAACAAGGACGCCGCGGCCAAGGCGCTGAAGGGCGATGAGCGCAAGACGTTCATGAGTGGGTGCCTGAAGAAATAGCGGGGGCGGAGCGCAGGTGCGACCGGGGCGTCCGGCGTGGCCGGTGAACCCGATCGCGGACAAGGTCCGCTCCTACGCCCATGCTTCCCTGGGGCCATAGAAGCAACTGGCGCTCTTCGTAGGGTGGGTTGAGCTTTGGCGAAACCCATGCGGTCGTGATGATGGGTATCGCTTCGCTCAACCCATCCTACGGGGCATTGTGTTTGTCGGAGAGGTAGGACTCTGTCCGCGATGGAACCGTGTTCCGCGTTCGCAATAGCGAGGTGGGCGGTGCGAGAGGCCAAGGCCCACTCGTTCAAACCCCCGAACACAACAACCAGGCCACCGCCAGCAGATAGAACAACACCGACCCATCCTCGCCCAGCGGCGATTGAAGAGCATGCCGTGCGTTCATGTTCATGCCTTCACCTCCGCCGACCAGTAGCCCTGGGCGTTGCGGAAGGGCTGCCGGGCCATCTGCTCCGGGCGGGTGATGCCATTGGCGCGCAGGGCGTTGACCAGCGCCGAGAAGGACTTCGCGGTATAGCTCATGGCGGGCTCCTTGCGTTCCGTCAGTGGAGGACGGAGCTATGAAAACGCAACGGCCACCATCAACGGAAATGGAACTTCCTGCTTTCGACTATTGATGAAATCGATGAAAGACCCGGCTCACCAGTCCAGCTGTAACTGGCTGTCGAACTGCCGCGGCCGGCCCGTCAGCGGGTCGTCGAAGGCCAGGTGCCGGGCCAGCAACTGCAGCGGGCGGGAATAGTCGTCGCTGCGCCGCTGCTCTTCCGGCAGCAGCTGTGGATAAAGCGGATCGTTGCGCAGCGCCGCCCCCAGGGCGGCCATGTGCACGCGCAGCTGGTGGCGCTTGCCGCTCACCGGGTAGAGCGCGTAGCGCCACCAGTGCTCGCGGCGCTCCAGCACCTCGATGCGGGTTTCGCTGTTGATCGCGCCCTCGGCCTCGCGCATGAGGATGAAGGGCTCGCCGTCCACCAGGCGACTGCGCCGCACATGGGGGAAGTCCAACTGCGGCAGCGGCGGGGCGATGGCCTCGTAGCGCTTGTGCATGCGCCGCTCGCGGAACAGCGCCTGGTAGGCCGCGCGGCTGGCCGGGTTGGCGGAGAACAGCACCAGCCCGGCGGTGGGCCGGTCGATGCGGTGCAGCGGCACCAGCAGCGGGTTGTCCAGGCGCCGAGCCAGGCGCGCCAGCAGGGTCTGTTCGACGTACTGGCCGGAGGGCGTCACCGGCAGGAAGTGCGGCTTGTCGGCCACCACCAGGTGCTCGTCGACGTGCAGGATGCGTTCTTCGAAGGGGATCGGCGTTTCCGCCTCCACCTCGCGGAAGTAGTGCACGCGCAGGCCCTCGCGGTGCGGTGTGCTGGCGTCCAGCGGCTTGCCCTCGGCGTCCAGCACGCGGCCGCGGGCCAGGCGCTGCAGCCAAGTCTGGCGGGGGATCGCCGGGAAGCGCGCGCACAGGCAGTCGAGCACCGTCGACCAGGGCCCGGCCGGCAGGTGCAGGGTGCTGGCGCGGTGCTGGGCGGCGGAAAACGGCTTCTCGGACATGGTCGGCGGTGGCGGTCGGGGGCGTGCATTAGGCCGCAGATGGGAGTCGCCGTCAAAGGCCGCCCGGCGCTCAGTGGGACAGCCGCGCGGCCAGTTCGTCGACTTCCTCGGCCCAGTCCGAGTCCTCTTCCAGGGCCTCGCGGATGAAGGCCGCCTGGGCCTCGTTCCAGAAGGGCGCGTCGGCCAGGGCCTGGTCCGCGGGCAGGCGGTGCGCGGCGAGGAAGGCGTCGATCTCCTGGCGGCCGCTGGGCAGGCCCAGTTGCTTGAACAGTTCGGCGAAGGTGTGGGGTGTGGTGTCCATGGCGGGCCTCCTGTGGTCGGTCGTGCATCAACTATAGGCGTTCGGCGCGGGCCGGTCGGCCGCGGAATCGATAGGTGGCTTTCAATTTTCCCGGCATCGGGCAATGATGGCGCAGTCCCTGACATCCCCTCGCGCCAGGCCCGTTCATGAGCTCTCCCGAGCAGCGTCCGCACGCCGTCACCCTGCAGATCGTCTCGATCGTCGGTTTCACCTTCCTGCTGTTCCTGTGCATCGGCTTCCTGCTGCCGGTGCTGCCCGGCTTCGTCCACCATGACCTGGGCTTCGACGCCACCACCGCCGGCCTGGTGATCGGCGCGCAGTACCTGGCGACCCTCGCCTCGCGGCCGCTGGCCGGGCGCCTGACCGACACCCTGGGGGCCAAGCGCGCGGTGATCTACGGCCTGCTCAGCCTGGCCGGCGGCGGGGCGCTGGTGCTGCTGGCCACCAGCCTGCAGGCGCTGGCCTGGATGAGCCTGGCGCTGCTGCTGGGCAGCCGCCTGCTGATCGGCTTCGCCCAGGGCCTGATGGGCATCGGCACGGCGAGCTGGGGCATCGCCCGGGTCGGTGCGCAGAACACCGCGCGGGTGATCTCCTGGAACGGCATCGTCTGCTACGGCGGCATCGCCCTGGGCGCGCCGCTGGGCGTGGGCATGGCCGCGCAGCTGGGGCTGTGGAGCCTGGGCGCCGGCATCCTGGCGCTGGCCGGCCTGGGCCTGCTGCTGGCCCGTGGCAAGGCGCCGGCGCCGATCATCGCCGGCACGCGCATGGCCTTCTTCACCGTGCTTGGCCGGGTGCTGCCCTACGGTATGTGCGTGGCCCTGGGTTCCATCGGCTTCGGCAGCCTGGCCACCTTCATCACCCTCTACTACGGCAGCCGCGGCTGGGCCGACCCGGCCTGGTGCCTGAGCCTGTTCGGCATCAGCTTCGTCGGCGCGCGGCTGCTGCTGTCCTGGACCATCAACCGCTTCGGCGGCTTCAACGTGGCGGTGCTCTGCCTGCTGGTGGAAAGCGCCGGCCTGCTGCTGTTGTGGCAGGCGCCGAGCCCGGCCTTCGCCCTGCTCGGCACGGCGCTGACCGGCGCCGGGCTGTCGCTGGTGTACCCGGCGCTGGGCGTCGAGGCGGTGCTGCGCATCCCCGCCGCCAGCCGCAGTTCGGCGCTGGGCGCCTACGCGCTGTTCTTCGACCTGGCCCTGGGCCTGGCCGGCCCGCTGATGGGCGCGGTGGCCGCGCACTCGGACTACGCCAGCATCTTCCTGGTGGCCGCGCTGCTGGCCGCCTGCGGCTTCCTCATCTGCCTCTGGCTGCTGCGCTTCACCCGCCAGCGCCATGAGGAACTGGACTTCGACTAGACTGCGGCATCCCCCGCCGTGACCGCTTCCCATGGACATCGAACTGGCGCGCACCTTCCTGGAAATCGCCCGTGGCGGCAGCTTCGTCGCCGCCGCGCAGCGCCTGCACGTGACCCAGACCACGGTCACCGCGCGGGTGCACAACCTCGAGACGCAGCTGGGCTGCCGGCTGTTCCAGCGCAGCCGCGCCGGCGCCCGGCTGACCGATGACGGCGAGCGCTTCCTCGGCTACGCCAACCAACTGGTGCAGACCTGGGACGCGGCGCGCCGCGACCTGCCGCTGCCGGCGGGCTACCGCGAGGTGCTCAACATCGGCGGCGAGCTGAGCCTGAGCAACCCGCTGATGCTCGCCTGGACGGTGCGCCTGCGCCAGCGCATGCCGGCCCTGGCCCTGCACGCCGAGATCGGCAGCGGCGAGCGCCTGCAGAAGCAGCTGGAGCTGGGCGTGCTCGACGCCGCGCTGGTCTACCGCCCGGACTACTGGCCGGGCATGCAGGTGGAGCAGTTGCTGGAGGAGAAGCTGATCCTGGTGCGCTCGACGCAGCAACCGGAGCCCTACATCTACATCGACTGGGGCGAGGAATTCCGCCGCCAGCACGACGCCGCGCTGCCCGACCGGGCCCACGCCGCCACCAGCTTCAGCCTCGGCCCGCTGGCCCTGCAGCACCTGCTGCAATGCGGCGGCAGCGGCTACTTCCGCACGCGGGTGGTGCACAGCTACCTGAAGGCAGGGGTGCTGGAGCGGGTGCCGCTGGCGCCGGAGTTCATCTACCCGACCTACCTGGTGTATTCCCGCGAGAAGGACTCGCCGGCGCTGCAGAACGCCCTGGCCATCCTCCGCGAGCTGGTGGCCGGGGACATCGACTGGTCGCAGCGCTGGGACTACGAGGCCTAGACCGCCACCTGCAGGGCGCGCTCGGCCTGCACCTGCGGCTGCAGCCAGAGGTGGCGGAAGGCGGCGATCAGGTCGGTCTGGCTGAGCATGCCGACCAGCCGGCCGGCGCCGTCGACCACCGGCAGGCAGTGGCGGCCCTGGTCGGAGAGCAGCTGGATCAGCTCCGGCAGCTGGGCGTCCTCGCGCAGCGATTGCACGCGGTGCGTCATCAGGTTGCCGACGCGCTGGCCGAAGGGCGAGCGCAGGCGGCGCTGACCGCGGAACAGGTCGCTCAAGGTGAGGATGCCCACCAGGTGGCCGCGGTCGAGCACCGGCAGGGCCTTGAGGTGGTGCTTGTCGAGCAGGCCCCAGGCCTCCTCGATGCGCGCGTCCGGGCTGACCGAGCGGATATCGCGGGACATGATGTCGCGCGCGCGGATGCCGCCCAGCAGGCGTTCGCTGGCGTGCTTCTCGGCGGCTAGCAGCAGGCGTTCGAGGTCCTCGGGCGTCACGTCGACGAAGCCGCCGGCGCTGGCCAGGGCGCTTTCCAGGTCGTCGGCGTGCAGGCCCAGGCGCTCGCCGGGCAGCGGGTCGGCGGTCAGGTGCGGGTTGCTGGCCGGGACGGCGAGCTTGCGCGGGTAGGGCGCGCGGGTGAGGTTGTTGTAGACCAGGGCCACGCCGATCAGCGCCAGCGAGGCCACGCCCACCGGCAGCAGCAGGTGCAGCAGATGCTGGTCCACCAGCGGCCCGCCCACGGCCAGGCTGAAGGCCATGGCCGTGCTCGGCGGGTGCAGGCAGCGCAGGCCGAGCATCAGCAACACCGCCACCACCATGGACAGCGACGCCTGCGGCCAGCTGTGACCGAGCCAGTGGCCGAGCAGCAGGCCCACCAGCGCGGCCACCAGGTTGCCGCCCAGCAGCGACCAGGGCTGCGCCAGCGGGCTGGACGGCACGGCGATGGCCAGCAGGGCGGAGGCGGCCAGCGGCGGGCCGATGCGCAGCATGGTGTCGACGCCGAACAGCCAGGCGCACAAGGGCATGCACAGGCCCAGGGCGAACCCGCAGCCGAGCACGGCGCGCAGCCAGTCGCGGTTGGACGAGGGGCCGGCGCAGGGCGCCAGGCGGTGCAGCCAGGAACCGAAGGCAGCGGCTTTCATCGCGGCACCTCGCGGGAGGCGCCGGGAAGGGGGGCAGTCAATGGATGCATGTCACGCAGGCACCGCGCATCACGATTCCGGCCTGGGGCCGGTCGGGCGGGCGCTTCCTTATGGTTGGTCGAGCGGCGTTCTGTCGCAGGGGCGAGGCCGACGGCCATCCTAGACAGCGTGACGATCCATATCCAATGAATGTTATTGCTGTTTGAGTGCAATATTGTTGAAGTGTGGGCTCGCCCGCGCGGGCCTCACACCGGCGGGAAGGCCTTGAACGCCTCCAGCGTCTCGGCGTAGGAGGTCCAGCTGTGTAGGGCCGGCTTCGCGGTCGAGCCCGGAGTGCCCGGAAGCAGGTGATCCGTGGCCCGACCCGAAGCGCGCCTGGGATCGAGGTCAAACGGCGGATAACGCCGTAGGCGTTATGCGCCCTACACCTGCCCCAGCCTTGGCGTAGGGCGAATAACCGTTCGCGGTTATCCGCCGTTTCACCCAGCTCATGCCCGGCTTCGCGGTCGAGCTCGGAGTGCCTGGAAGCAAGTGCTCCGTGGCCCAACCCGAAGCGCCTGGGATCGAGGTCAAGCGGCGGATAACGCCGTAGGCGTTATGCGCCCTACGCCTGGCCCAGCCTTGGCGTAGGGCGAATAACCGTTCGCGGTTATCCGCCGTTTCACAGAGCTTATGCCCGGCTTCGCGGTCGAGCTCGGAGTGCCTGGAAGCAGGTGCTTCGTGGCCCAACCCGAAGCGCGCCTGGGATCGAGGTCAAACGGCGGATAACGCCGTAGGCGTTATGCACCCTACACCTGCCCCAGCCTTGGCGTAGGGCGAATAACCGTTCGCGGTTATCCGCCGTTTCACCCAGCTCATGCCCGGCTTCGCGGTCGAGTTCGGAGTGCCCGGAAGCAAGTGCCCCGTGGCCCAACCCGAAGCGCGCCTGGGATCGAGGTCAAACGGCGGATAACGCCGTAGGCGTTATGCGCCCTACGCCTGGCCCAGCCAAAGCACGCGCTTCACGACACAGAACGTCGCCCCACCCCGATACAATCCCCCATCTTGGGAAAACCCTCCCACCCCACCCCGGCTTCTGCTCAAATTGCCGGGCCCCCCGGCAAACCTGGAGAAACGATGAGCGAAGCCCTGAGCCCCGGCCTGATGGTCATCCACGGCAACCACCCCGAGGCGCTGCGCGACCTGCTGGTGGCCTGGATGGCGCGCTACCCGCTGGCGCCGCTGGAAAGCGAAACCATCCTGGTGCAGAGCAACGGCATCGCCCAGTGGCTGAAACTGGCCCTGGGCCGCGACGTCGCCGACGGCGGCTGCGGCATCACCGCGGCGCTGGACGTGCAGCTGCCCGCGCAGTTCCTCTGGCGCGCCTACCGCGGCGCGCTGGGCAAGGACCAGGTGCCGGAAGTCTCGGTGCTGGACAAGGCGCCGCTCACCTGGCGCCTGATGCGCCTGCTGCCGACCCTCCTGGCGCGCGAGGAGTTCCAGGCCCTGCGCCGCTTCCTCGCCGACGACGCCGACCTGCGCAAGCGCTACCAGTTGGCCGAGCGCCTGGCCGACCTGTTCGACCAGTACCAGGTGTACCGCGCCGACTGGCTGGAGGACTGGAGCGAGCACCGCGACCAGCTGCGCACCGCCGGCGGCAACCTCCGCCCGCTGAACGACGACGAACGCTGGCAGGCCGAGCTGTGGCGCGCCCTGCTAGCCGAAGTAGGCGAGGACGGCCTGGCCGGCAGCCGCGCCGGCGTGCACCGGCGCTTCCTCGAACGCCTGCGCGAAGGCGCGCCGCCCAAGGGCCTGCCGCGCCGGGTGGTGGTGTTCGGCATCTCCGCCATGCCGGCGCAGACGGTGGAAGCCCTGGCCGCGCTGGCGCAGGTGGCCCAGGTGCTGCTGTGCGTGCACAACCCCTGCCGCCACCACTGGGCCGACATCGTCGCCGACAAGGACCTGCTGCGCCACGAGTACCGCCGCCAGCAGCGCCGCCCCGGCGTGCCGCTGCAACTGGACGACGACCTCCAGCACCAGTACGCCCAGCCGCTGCTGGCCGCCTGGGGCAAGCAGGGCCGCGACTACATCAACCTGCTCGACCAGTACGACAACCCCGAGAGCTACCGCAGCCGCTTCGGCGAGGTCAGCGGCGGGCGCATCGACCTGTTCAGCGAGGAGTCGCCGGCGCACCTGCTCGGCCAGTTGCAGGACGACATCCTCGAACTGCGCCCGCTGGCCGAGACCCGCGCGCAATGGCCGGCGCTGGAGCCGGCGCGGGACCGCTCCATCCGCTTCCACCTGGCCCACAGCGCCCAGCGCGAGGTGGAGGTGCTGCACGACCAACTGCTGGCGCGCTTCGACGCCGACCCTACGCTGCGCCCGCGCGACGTCATCGTCATGGTCCCCGACATCGACGCCTACGCGCCGCACATCCAGGCGGTGTTCGGCCAGCTCGGGCGCGACGACCGGCGCTTCATCCCCTTCACCCTGGCCGACCAGGGCCAGCGTGGCCGCGAGCCGCTGCTGGTGGCCCTGGAACACCTGCTGCAACTGCCCGACAGCCGCTTCGCGGTGAGCGAGATCCTCGACCTGCTGGACGTCGGCGCCCTGCGCGCGCGCTTCGGCATCGGCGAGGCCGACCTGCCGCTGCTGCAACGCTGGATCGACGGCGCCGGGGTGCGCTGGGGCCTGGACGGCGGGCAGCGCGAAGACCTCGGTCTGCCCGCCGCCGAAGAGGCCAACACCTGGCGCTTCGGCCTGCGGCGCATGCTGCTGGGCTTTGCGGTGGGCGAGGGCGAGGCCTTCCAGGGCATCCAGCCCTACGCTGAGATCGGCGGCCTGGACGCCGCCGTGCTCGGCCCCCTGGCCGGCCTGCTGCAACGCCTGGCCGAGGCCTGTGAGCGCCTGGCCGAGCCGGCGCCGCCCGAGGTCTGGCGCGAGCGCCTGCGCCAACTGCTCGACGACTTCTTCCTGACCCGCGACGAGCACGACGAACTGCTGCGCCAGCAACTGCTGCAACTGCTCGAACGCTGGCTGGAAACCTGCGGGCGCGCCGCCTTCGGCGAACCGCTGCCGCTGTCGGTGGTGCGCGAGGCCTGGCTCGGCGGCCTCGACGCCGGCGGCCTGAACCAGCGCTTCTTGGCCGGCGCGGTGAGCTTCTGCACGCTGATGCCGATGCGCGCCATTCCCTTCCGCGTGGTCTGCCTGCTGGGCATGAACGACGGCGACTACCCGCGCCAGCAGCCGCCGCTGGACTTCGACCTGATGCGCAACGACTACCGCCCCGGCGACCGCTCGCGGCGCGAGGACGACCGCTACCTGCTGCTCGAAGCCGTGCTCTCGGCGCGCGACCAGCTGTACGTCAGCTGGGTGGGCCGCAGCATCCGCGACAACAGCGAGCGCCCGCCCTCGGTGCTGATCGGCCAGCTGCGCGACCACCTGGCGGCCGGCTGGTCGCTGGCCGGCCAGCCCGGCGACGGCAAGGCGCTGCTCCACGCGCTGACCACCGAACACCCGCTGCAACCCTTCAGCCGCCGCTACTTCGAAGGCCGGGGCGAGGGCGTCGACGGCTTCTACACCTACGCCCGCGAATGGCGCGAGGTGCACCGCGACGACGAGCCGGCGGAACAGGCCGAGGCGCCGCTGCCCGAACTGCTGCCGGACGCGCCCATCGGCCTGCGCGTGCTCGCCGACTTCCTCGCCAGCCCGGTCAACGCCTTCTTCCAGCAGCGCCTGAAGGTGCGCTTCGCCGAGGAAGACCTGACCGGCCACGACGAGGAAACCTTCGCCCTCGACGGCCTGCAGGTCTGGCAGCTGCAGTTCGAACTGTGCGAGCGCCTGCGCCCGTGGATCGAGCAGCACTGGGCCGACGGCGAACTGCCCGGCCGCATCGAGGGGCAGCTGGCGCGCCTGCGCGGCGAGGGGCGCCTGCCGCTGGCGGCCTTTGGCGCCTTCAGCGCCCGCCAGCTGAGCGCGCCGCTGGGCGAACTGCTGACGCGCTACCGCGAGGAACTGGAGCACTGGAGCGAGGCCGAGGAAGGCCAGCGCGAGCTTATCCACAGCCACGCGGCCAGCGGCGTGGAACTGGGCGACTGGCTCGGCGGCCTGCGGCGTAACGCCGAGGGCCAGTGGGCCAGCGTGCAGCTGGTCAGCGGCAAGCTGCACGAAGGCCGCGGCTACAAGTGGCACAGCCTGGTGCGCCACTGGGTGCGTCACCTGGGCTTGCAACTGTGCGGCGCGCCGGTGCGCAGTCTGCTGGTCAGCCAGACCGGCACCCTGGAGCTGCCGCCGCTGTCCGCGGACATCGCCCGTGGCCACCTGGACGCGCTGATCACCGCCTGGCTCGAAGGCCTGCGCCGGCCATTGCCGGTGGCCTGCAAGGCGGCCTTCGCCTGGCTGGGTGCCGGCGGTGACGAAGCCCGCGCCGCCAGCGAGGCGGCCAAGCGCTACGACGGCGGCTTCGGCAGCAGCGGCGAGGCGGCTGCCTCGCCGGCCCTGGCGCGGGTCTACCCGGACTTCGCCAGCCTCAACGCCAGCGGCGAATTCGCCAGCTGGGCCGAGAACCTCTACGGCCCGCTGTACCAGCTGCTGCAACGCCGCGACGACGAGGAGCAAGGCCAATGAGCCGCGAACTGCGCGCCCTGGAATTCCCCCTGCACGGCAGCCGCCTGATCGAGGCCAGCGCCGGCACCGGCAAGACCTTCACCATCGCCCTGCTGTACCTGCGCCTGGTGCTCGACCATGGCGGCGAACTGGCCTTCGGCCGGCCGCTGAGCCCGCCGGAAATCCTCGTGGTGACCTTCACCGACGCCGCCACCCAGGAGCTGCGCGAACGCATCCGCGCGCGCCTGGGCGAGGCCGCCGCCTGCTTCGCCGAGCCAGCGCTGCAGCACGACGCGCTGCTGGTCGAGCTGCGCGCCAGCTACCCGGAGCAGCGCTGGCCCGGCTGCGCGCGCCTGCTGCGCCTGGCCGCCGAATGGATGGACGAGGCCGCCGTGTCGACCATCCACAGCTGGTGCTACCGCATGCTCCGCGAGCACGCCTTCGACAGCGGCAGCCTGTTCACCCAGGACCTGATCACCGACCAGAGCGAACTGCTCGCCGAAGTGGTGCGCGACTACTGGCGGCGCAACTTCTACCCGCTGCCGGCGCCGGCGGCGAAGGTGGTCGGCGACATCTACAAGGGCGGCCCCGAGGCCCTGGCGCGCCTGCTGCAGCCCTTGCTGGCGCAGCAGGAAGCCGGCTTCCGCTATGCCGACCAGCCGCTGAGCGCGCCCGGCTCGCTGCGCGAGCTGCTGGAGGAAACCGGCGCCTTCTACGCGCGCCTGGACGAACTGGAGCAGCAGGCCCGCGCCGCCTGGGCCGCCGACGCCCAGGGCCTGCGCCAACTGCTGATCGACCTGCGCCCGCAGCTCAACGGCAACAGCTACCGCAACAAGGACGACGACGCCGTGTTCGAAGGCTGGCTGCAGGCACTGGAAGCCTGGAGCCTGGGCGGCGAAGCGCCGGAAAACCTCCACCGCTTCGGCCAGACGCGGATCAAGGTGAAGGCCAAGACGCAGGTGCCCGAGCATGCCGCGTTCCAGGCCATCGATGCCTGGCTGGAGGCCGCCGAGCAGCAGCCGGACATCGCCCCGCAACTGCTGCTGCACGCCCTGGGCGAAGTCAGCCGCGCCCTGGAGGCGGAGAAGCAGCGCCGCGCCGAACTGGGCTTCGACGACCTGCTGGCGCGCCTGGACCGCGCCCTGGCCGGCCCCGGCGGCGAGCACCTGGCCGAGCGCATCCGCCTGCAGTTCCCGGTGGCGCTGATCGACGAATTCCAGGACACCGACCCGCTGCAGTACCGCATCTTCGAGCGCATCTACCGCATCGCCGACAACCCCAGGGATTGCGGCCTGTTCATGATCGGCGACCCCAAGCAGGCGATCTACGCCTTCCGCGGCGCCGACATCCACACCTACCTGCGCGCCCGCGCCGCCACCGCCGGGCGCCACTACACCCTGGGCACCAACTACCGCTCGACCCTCGCCGTGGTGGAGGCGGTGAACCACTGCTTCGCCTTCGCCGAGGGCCATGAGCGCGGCGCCTTCCGCTTCGCCGCGCAGGGCGACAACCCGGTGCCGTTCCAGGCGGTGGCCGCCAAGGGCCGCGACGAACGCCTGCTGATCGACGGCGAGGAAGCCGCGGCGCTGACTCTCTGGCAACTGGAGAACGACGGCCAGGTGGTCGGCAGCCGGCTCTACCGCGAGCAGATGGCCGCCGGCGCCGCCAGCGCCATCCGCCACTGGCTGAGCCTGGCCCAGCAGGGCCGCGCCGGGCTGTACAAGGCCGATGGCACGGGCCGCGCGCTGCGCCCGGCGGACATCGCCATCCTGGTGCGCGGGCGCAGCGAGGCCGAGGCGGTGCGCGCGGAACTGGCGGCGCGGCGCCTGGCCAGCGTCTACCTGTCCGACCGCGACTCGGTGTTCGACAGCCCCGAGGCCGGCGACCTGCTGCACTGGCTGCGCGCCTGCGCCGAGCCGGGCAACGACGCCCTGCTGCGCAGCGCCCTGGCCACCCGCACCCTGGGCCTGGGCTGGCAGACCCTGGAGCGGCTGAACCAGGACGAACAGTTCTGGGAAGGCATGCTCATGCGCTTCCGCGACTACCGCAGCCAGTGGCAGCAGCAGGGCGTGCTGCCCATGCTGCGCCGGCTGCTGGCCGACTTCGAACTGCCGGCGCGGCTGCTGCGGCGCGCCGACGGCGAGCGCAGCCTGACCAACCTGCTGCACCTGGCCGAATGGCTGCAGCGCGAGGCCGCCGAGCTGGACGGCGAGCATGCCCTGCTGCGGGTGCTGGCCGAGCAGCTGGCCAGCCCGTCGAGCGAGGAAATCCTCCGTCTGGAAAGCGACGCCGACCTGATCAAGGTGGTGACCATCCACAAGTCCAAGGGCCTGGAATACCCGCTGGTGCTGCTGCCGTTCATCTGCAGCTGGAAGGAGCTGGACGGCAAGAGCCAGACGCCGCCCAGCTTCCAGGGCGAGGACGGCAAGGTGATCGAACTGGCGCGCGGCAAGGACCTGGCCGAGGCGGCCTACCGCCTGGCCAACGACGAACGCCTGGGCGAGGACATGCGCCTGCTCTACGTGGCCCTGACCCGCGCCCGCCACGCCCTGTGGCTGGGCGTGGCGCCGCTGGTGGCGGGCAACGCGAAGAACCCCGAGCTGCACAAGGGCGCCTTCGGCTACCTGCTCGGCGGCGGCGCGGCCATCGCCCTGGACGGCTTCGCCGGCAGCCTGCAGGCCCTGGGCGGCGGCTGCCCCGGCATTCGCATCGAACCGGTTCCGGCGGTGGACGCCACGGCCTACGACGAGGCCCGCGCCGGCCAGCTCGGCCAGGCCCGCGAGCCGCAGCGACGGGTGGCGGAGAAATGGTGGATCGCCAGCTATTCCGCCTTGGCCACCCTGGACGCCGAAGGCGACGCCCCGGCGCCTGCCAGCGAACCCATCAGCGCCGAAGAGGCCACCCTGCGCGAAGGCGACGCCGACAGCGCTGCGGCGGAACTGGCCCAGGCCGCGCCGGCCGCCGGCAGCCTGCACGCCTTCCCGCGCGGGCCCAACCCCGGCAGCTTCCTCCATGGCCTGCTGGAATGGGCCGCCGACGAGGGCTTCGCCGCCGTGGCGGAGCAACCCGAGGCGCTGCGCGACCTGATCGCCCGGCGCTGCCAGCTGCGCGGCTGGGAAGCCTGGATCGAGCCCCTGGCGCAGTGGCTGCCGGCCTTCCTCCAGGCCGAACTGGCGGTGCCCGGCGCGGCGCCGGTGCAACTGGCGGCGCTGGCCAGCTACCAGAAGGAAATGGAGTTCTGGTTCGCCGTGAAACCCACCGACAGCACCCGCCTCGACGCCGCCGTGCGCGCCCACGTGCTGCCCGGCGAGGCGCGCCCGGCGCTGCAGCCGACGCAGCTGGGCGGCATGCTCAAGGGCTTCATCGACCTGGTCTTCGAACACGAGGGGCGCTACTACGTGGCCGACTACAAATCCAACTGGCTCGGCCCCGACGCCGCCGCCTACACCGCGCCGGCCCTGCGCGCGGCGGTGCTGGAGCACCGCTACGACCTGCAGTACGCGCTCTACCTGTTCGCCCTGCACCGCCTGCTCAAGGCGCGCCTGGCGGACTACGACTATGACCGCCACGTGGGCGGCGCGCTCTACCTGTTCCTGCGCGGCGGCGAGCTCGGCGTATTCCACGAATGCCCGCCCAAGGCGCTGATGCAGGCGCTGGAAGCGCTGTTCAGCCAGCACGCCGAGGAGGTGCCGGCATGACCCGCGAGCAACTGCTGGAACTGCTCGGCCAATGGGCCGAACGCGGCTGGCTGCGCGAGCTGGACCGCGCCTTCGCGGCCTTCCTGGTGGAACAGGCGCCCGACGCCGAGCCGCTGCTGATCCTCGCCGCCGCCCTGGCCAGCCACCAGCTGGGCCGCGGCCACGTGTGCCTGGACCTGGCCGCGACCCTCGCCGACAGCCGCTTCGCCCTGTCGCTGCCGCCGGACGGCGAACTGGAAGGCACGCCGCTGACGCTGCCCGGCGAACTGCTCGACGGCCTCGACCTGGCCGCCTGGCAGGCCGCCCTGGCCGACCAGCGCCTGGTGGGCGAGGGCCCCGGCGCCACGCCGCTGGTGCTGGCCGGTTCGCGCCTGTACCTGCGTCGCTACTGGCAGTACGAACGCGAGGTGCGCGCCGGCATCGACCAGCGCCTGGCCCGCGGCGAAGCCCTGCGCGCGGCATTGCCGGTGGATGCCCTGCGCCAGGCCCTGGACGCGCTCTTCCCGAAACGCCCCGGCGCCCCGGCGGACTGGCAGAAACTGGCCTGCGCCCTGGCCGCCGGCAACGCCTTCGGCATCGTCACCGGCGGCCCCGGCACCGGCAAGACCACCACAGTGGTGCGCCTGTTGGCGCTGCTGCAGAGCCTGGCCCTGGGCGGCGAGGGCGGGCGGCCGCTGCGCATCCGCCTGGCGGCGCCCACCGGCAAGGCGGCGGCGCGGCTCAACGAATCCATCGCCAACGCCGTGGACCGCCTGGACCTCGGCGCCTTCGCCAACGGCGAGCAGATACGCCAGCAGGTGCCCAAGGAAGTCACCACCCTGCACCGCCTGCTCGGCAGCCGCCCGGACAGCCGCCAGTTCCGCCACCATCCCGGCAACCCGCTGGCGCTGGACCTGCTGGTGGTGGACGAAGCCTCCATGGTCGACCTGGAAATGATGGCCGCGCTGCTCGGCGCGCTGCCGGACAAGGCGCGGCTGATCCTGCTCGGCGACAAGGACCAACTGGCCTCGGTGGAGGCCGGCGCGGTGCTCGGCGAGCTGTGCAGCCGCGCCCGCGAGGGCCACTACCGCGCGGCGACCCGCGACTGGCTGCAGGCGGTCAGCGGCGAGCAGGTCGACGATGATCTGCTCGACGCCCACGGCCAGCCCCTCGACCAGGCCGTGGCCATGCTCCGCCACAGCCACCGCTTCAGTTCCGCCAGCGGCATCGGCCAGCTCGCCGAGGCGGTCAACGCCGGCGACGTGGCGGCCATGCGCGCGGTCTGGGAACGGGGCTACGCCGACCTGGCGCGCCTGGCCCTGGACGCCCGCGACGACCGCGGCCTGCGCGAACTGGTGGTGGAAGGCGGCGGCCGTTATTTCCTCGATGCCGCCGCCCGCCCGGATGTGGCCCCGCCCCAGGGCTACCGCCACTACCTGCAGGTGCTGCGCGACACCCGCCCGGCGCCGGACGCCGCCCAGGCCGACTTCGACGCCTGGGCCGGGCGCGTGCTCGCCGCCCACGGCCAGTTCCAGGTGCTCTGCGCCCTGCGCCGCGGCCCCTGGGGCGTGGACGGGCTGAACCTGCGCATCGCCGACCTGCTGCAGGACGAGGGGCTGATCCAGCCCCACAGCGGCGCCTGGTACCTCGGCCGCCCGCTGCTGGTCACGCGCAACGACTACGGCCTGGGCCTGATGAACGGCGACATCGGCATCACCCTGGCGCTGCCCCGGGAGGAGGGTGGCGAGCGCAAATGGCCGCTGCGCGTGGCCTTCGCCGACGGCCGCGGCGGCATCAAGTGGGTGCTGCCCAGCCGCCTGCAGGCGGTGGAAACGGTGTTCGCCATGACCGTGCACAAGTCCCAGGGCTCGGAGTTCACCCACGCCGCCCTGGTGCTGCCCGACGCGCTCAACCCCATCCTCACCCGCGAGCTGGTCTACACCGGCATCACCCGCGCGCGCAGCTGGTTCAGCCTGGCCAGCGCCGGGCGCGGCCAGTGGGTGCTGGAGGCGGCCATCGAGCGGCGGGTGCAGCGGGCCAGCGGGTTGCTGGAGGGCTGAGGGCTGCTTTCGTTATATGTGCTGGACGTCACAATTAGAATCGTCTGATAGAGGGGGTGGCGCCATGCCTACATGCTGGCGGCATGAAACTCAAGCAATTCCTACAGCCGCTCGATGCCGGTTTCTCCACGCCCAGCGCTGCGCGCAAGCTACTGCGCATGCTCAGTTGCGCATTGATGTTCTGCCTGCTGTGCAGCCTGGCGTTCGCCTTGAGCATGGCGTTCAACCACGAAGTGTCGCTCAGGCGCCGCACCATGAACGCCGCCATGTACGAGGCCCAGCTGTACCTGAGCCATCGTGAGTCGTTGATTGACCATCTCAGCCGCAACGTGATGCCCGTATCGGTGGGCAGGACGTTGGTCGGCGAGGCCCTGAGCCGCGGGCAGGAACACGTGCCGACGATCCTGTCGTTGAATGCCGGCCAGGGGCTGCTGCTTTCCGCCCGCGACCTCGCCGAGCTGCAGGACAAGCGCCTGGGGCTGCTGTACGTCGTCGAGGCTGGCGCGCGCCCGGTGGTCGACCGCCTGATCCCTACCGGCATGCCCGAATCGCCATTGCCCGTGGCAGTGCTCGAAGCGCTACGCCAGGCGTCGTCGACGGCGCCGGCGGTGCGCGTGCACTGGCTGGCAGACGCCGAGGACAGCGAGCGCCGGTTGTTCCTGTTCGAGCCCCTGGGCGACGGCCATGATGCCGGCTGGCTGGGGCTGGAGATCCGTGGTGACGACCTCGACGCGGTGTTGCATGGGGCGGGTGCCGGCGAGTACCTGCTTCTCGACCGGCGACATCAGGTCGTTTTCGCCAGCGACGCCGGGAGCACCCAGGTCGATGCCCTTCGCACGCTCTGGGATGGCGACAGCTTCGACATCACCGGCTACGGCCCGCTACCGCAGCGCATGGTGCTGCTCAAGCACCTGGGCGCCTCGAACTGGATGCTGGTCTATTACCTGGGCATCGGGCAGTTGCTCGTGGCGTTGTGGTTGCCTCTGGTGCTGGCTTTCAGCCTGGCGCTGAGCGTCGGCATGTTGCTGTACCGGCTGGGGCGGCGTATCGACCAGCGGCTGATCCGGCCGGCGCAGCAGCGCCTCGAGGCACTGAAGGAGAGCGAGGCCTTCTCCCGCGCGGTGATCCAGACGGCGCCTGTGGCCTTGTGCGTGCTGCGCCGTGTCGATGCCGCGGTGGTGCTGGAGAATCCGCAGGCGAAGCAGTGGCTGGGTGATGGCCGGGTGATCGCCCGCGAGGGGCCGCGCTGGATTTCCCGTGCTTTCGCCGGGTCTGGCGAGGCGACCGGGGAGGAGATCGAGACCGAGGCCGGGTTGCATCTTTACCTCTGCTACGCGACCACTCGCTACAAGGGCGAAGACGTACTGTTCTGTGCCTTCAGCGACATCAGCGCGCGCAAGCAGACCGAGGCGGAGCTGGCCCGTGCCAAGCAGCTGGCCGATGCTGCCAACGAGGCCAAGACGTTGTTCCTGGCCACCATGAGCCATGAGATCCGCACGCCCCTGTACGGGGTGCTCGGTACGCTCGAACTGCTCGGCCGTACCGAGCTGGACCTGCAGCAGACCGGCTATCTGCAGGCTATCCAGCGCTCCTCGTCGACCCTGCTGCAATTGATCAGCGATGTGCTCGACGTATCCAAGATCGAAGCCGGGCAATTGGACCTGGAGCCGGTGGAGTTTTCCCCGGTGGAACTGACCGAGGACGCGGTTCAGTCCTTTGCCGCCGCGGCCCAGGCCAAGGGCCTGCAGATATACGCCTGCCTTGACCCGGAGCTGCCGGCGCGGATGCGTGGCGACGCCGCGTGCATCCGGCAGGTCCTCAACAACCTGCTGAGCAATGCGGTGAAGTTCACCGATAGCGGACGTATCGTAGTGCGGGTGAAGGCTGGCGCAGCGGATGCCGAGCGCATGATGCTGACCTGGCAGGTCACCGATACCGGCTCGGGAATCGGCACCGAGGAGCAGGCCCGCCTGTTCGAGCCTTTCTACCAGGTGCGCCGTTCGGTGCACCAGGTTGGCGGCACGGGCCTGGGCCTGTCGATCTGCCAGCGCCTGACGCAACTGATGAACGGCAGCCTGAAGCTGGTCAGCGAGCCGGGCCTGGGTAGCAGCTTCAGCCTCGGCCTGCCGTTGGAGCGTATCGCCGCGCCCACCGAGACCCAGGAACTGGTCGGTTGCGCGGTGCAAGTATTGGCCCCGGTGCGTGAGTTGGCGGACAGCCTGTGTGGCTGGATCGCACGCTGGGGCGGGCGGGCCCGGGTCGCCGTACCCGAGGTGCTGGCCGAGGCGGACGAGCGCACCCTGCTGGTGGAGGTGCAGTTGCCGGAGGCTCCTCAGGCGTCGGTGCCGCAGTGGCCCGGCTGCCGGGTGATCCTCTCCGTGGAGGGTTATGTCGAGCCGCGCCTGCAAGGCTGCGACTGGCTGGTGGGGCTCAACAGCCTGGATGGGTTGCGCCGTGCCCTGGGTCTGGCTCAGGGCTGCGTAAGCAGCGCCGTCGCCTGCCAGGGACCGGCCAAACCGGTGCGCGACCTGGGTATTCGTGTGCTGGTTGCCGAGGACAACGTGATCAACCAGTTGATCCTCAAGGATCAGTTGGAGGCGCTCGGCTGCGTGGTGGAACTGGCCTCCGACGGTCAGGAGGCGCTGCAGCGCTGGCGCCCGGAACGTTTCGACGCGGTGCTCACCGACATCAACATGCCGCGCTTGAACGGCTACCAACTGGCTGCCGAACTGCGTCGACGTGGCTGCCAGCAGCCGATCATCGGCGCCACCGCCAATGCCATGCGCGAGGAACGCGAGCGTTGCATGGCCGCCGGCATGAGTGATTGCCTGCTCAAGCCGGTGGACCTGGACTCGCTGCAGCGCTGCCTGGTGGCGGCGCTCGAGGTGGAGTTATGAGCACGCAATCCTATCGGGTGCTGGTGGTCGAGGACCAGCCGTTCCAGCGCGAGTATCTGCTCAACCTGTTCCGTGAGCGAGGCGTGGAATACCTGGTGGGCGCCGGCGATGGAGCAGACGCCCTGCGTTGGCTGGAGCGGGAGGAGTTCGATCTGATGCTCAGCGACCTGATGATGCCGGGTATGGACGGCGTGCAGATGATTCAGCAACTGTCGCGCCTGGAGCATCGCCCGCAACTGGCGCTGATGAGCTCGACTTCGCGACGCATGATGGTCAGCGCCAGCCTGGTGGCGCAGAGCCTTGGCCTGTCGGTGATCGATTTGCTGCCCAAGCCGGCTCTGCCCAGCGCCATCGGCCGCCTGCTGGCGCGCCTGGATAAACGCCTGCGGCAGGGGGTGGAGTCCCACGTCGGAGTCGGCCGCAGCGGCCGTTCAGCTCTGTCCGAAGCACTGGACAAAGATCAACTGCAGGCCTGGTTCCAGGCCAAGAAGTCCCTGCACACGGGGCGCATCGTTGGTGCCGAGGCACTGGTACGCTGGCTGCATCCACAGCAGGGGCTACTTCTGCCAGGTTGTTTCATGGCCGACATCGAGGCCCATGGCCTGCAGGAAACGCTGCTCTGGCACATGCTCGAGCAGACCCTGCGGGCCCAGACGCTGTGGCGTGAGTCGGGCTACGAAGTGCCGGTGTCGGTGAACCTGCCGACCCAGTTGCTGGACATCCCGGACCTGCCGGATCGCCTCGGCGAATTCGTTGGCGATCATGGTGCCAACCCCGGTTCGCTGTGCTTCGAGCTGACCGAGAACAGTGCCACGACATTGCCGGGCAACTACTACGCCGGAGCCTGCCGCCTGCGCATGAAGGGCTTCGGCCTGGCCCAGGACGACTTTGGGCAAGGCTACAGTTCGCTGTACAACCTGGTCTCGACACCCTTCACCGAGCTGAAGATCGACCGCTCCCTGGTGCATGGCTGCGTGGAGGACAGCGATCTGGCCGCCGCCGTGGCAAGCAGCATCGAACTGGGCCGCCAGCTACGCCTGGACGTGGTCGCCGAGGGCGTGGAGACCTGGGAGGAGTTGAGCCTGCTGCGCCGCCTGGGTTGCGACCGGGTGCAAGGCTTCCTGATTTCCGAGGCGGTCACCGCCCGCGTATTCGAGCAGCAGTTGCAAGAGGACGGGCCAAGCGCCGGTGGCTAGCGCCGGCTGTCGCGGAATCGGTCGCGGGCATCTACAGTCAGCGCATTGTCGCTGCTGAAGGAACCGTGTCTCGTGAAGTCCGATCGCTCCGTGGAACACGACAACAGATTGTTGCTGAAATGGGCGAGCATTTCGCAGGGCCTGAACATCGGCCTGCTCTGCGTAGCGGTGCTGGCCGTGTCGCTGTTCGGCATCTGCTACTGGGCGCTGGGGCGGGTGGTCGAGGAAGAGAAGGACAAAGTCAGCTTCCACTTCACCCGCCTGATGGGGGATATCCGCGAGCATGAGACCTTTCTCGCCCGCATTGCCCAGAAAAGCGATGATGCCACCCAGAAGAAGGACCAGGATGTCGTGCCATTGCAACGTCGGCTGCTGACGCGGGAAAGCGGCCTGGAAATCTATGAAGGGCGCGAGTTCTCCTTTGCCATGCCTTTCATCCTGGCCACCGGGCGCGAGCTGGACGAAGGCGGTTCGTGGGGACCCTTCTCCCTGGGCGTGCTGCTGGCCAACTTCTATGGCAGCTTCTGGAGTATCTCGCCATACCCGGCGCCGCAGCTGCTGGTCTTCGACCTGAACGGCGACACCAACCTGGCGGTGCCGGCCATCGATACCTCGGCGACGCATGACGGTCCGCGCGATACCTACCCGGAGCTCGCCGCGCGTATCCTCGCGCGTCTGCACGAGCGGCCACCAGGGAGCGACGACCTGCGCGTGCACTGGGCGCGTGCCGACCACTACCGCGGTCAGGCCCGGGAGCTGCTCGGCTACGTCGGCGTTGAGCTGCCCGCTCCGCTGTGGTGGCAGGGCGAAACGCGCCGCTCGATCGTCGCCGCGAGCCTGCTCGACCTGGGGCGTATCAACGATTTCGAACAATTGATGGAGCGTCCGGCCTTCGCGTCCTTCAGCCTGGCTTCGCCGGATGGCGAGATACTGGTGGGGACAGCACCGCCGGCGGACCTGGTCGATGGCCTGAACCTGAGTCGCCAGGGCATTCTGATCCAGTTGCGCAGCCAGCCGGAGAGCGGCTGGACTGCCGTCTACCGGATCGACTACGCCAGTTTCTTCCGCCAGGCCCAGTGGCTGTTGGCGGGCCTGCTGCTGCTCTTGCCCGGCTTCCTGCTGACCGGCTGGTTGGGCTTGCGCTGGTATGCCCGCCGCGTGGTGCGCCCGGTGCACCGGGCGCACCGGCAACTGGTCGAGAGCGATACCTTCAGCCGTACCCTGATCCAGACCGCGCCCGTGGCTCTGGTGGTGCTCAGCCACGACGGTCGGAAACTGGTCACCTGCAATCACCTGGCCGCGCAGTGGTTGGGCGACGAGGCGGACATCCTCGCCCTGACCGCCGGCTGGAACCTTTTCGAGTCGCATGGCCAGGTGCCCGGGGGCATCTGCATCCAGGTCGGCGGACGCTACCTGCAGGCAGCCTTCGCGGCGACTCGCTATGCCGGTGTCGAGGCGGTGCTGTGCGTGTTCAACGATATCACCGTGCACTGCGAGGCGGAGGAGGCGCTGGCCAGCGCAAAGCGCGCGGCCGATGCCGCCAGCCAGGCCAAGACGCTGTTCCTGGCGAGCATGAGCCATGAGATCCGCACCCCCCTGTATGGTGTGCTCGGCACTCTGGAACTGCTCGGCCTGACCGACCTGGACAGCCGGCAGCGAGCCTACCTGCGCACCATCCAGAACTCCTCGTCGACCCTCCTGCAGTTGATCAGCGACGTGCTCGACGTTTCCAAGATCGAGGCCGGGCAGATGGCCCTGAACCCCGCCGCATTCAACCCCGCGGAGCTTGTGGAGGAAGTGCTGCGCAACTATGCCGCCAGCGCCGCGGCGAAGGGCTTGCAATTCTATGCTTGCATTGATGCGGGGGTGCCGGCGCAACTGCTGGGCGACGCCGCACGCATCCGCCAGATCCTCAACAACCTGGTGAGCAACGCGCTGAAGTTCACCGATATCGGTCGTGTGGTGCTGCGCCTGAAGTTGCTGGCCCGCGAGAACGGCCGTGCCAATCTGCAATGGCAGGTCGCCGACACCGGCGCTGGCATAGCCGAGGAACAACAGGGGCGCTTGTTCGAGGCTTTCTACCAGGTGCCCGGGGTACACCACACCAGCGGTACCGGCTTGGGGTTGTCGATCAGCTGGCGCCTGGCCGAGATGATGGGCGGCAGCTTGCGAGTGGTCAGCGAAGTGGGCTTGGGCAGCAGCTTCAGCCTGTTGCTCGAACTGCCCGAGGGTGGGCGCCAGGGGTTGGCCTTCCATCCGGCGTGCCTGCGGCCCGGCCCCGTATACGTCCATTCGCCGGTCCGCGAACTGGCCGACAGCGTTGCTGCCTGGCTGGAGTGCTGGGGCTGCAATGTGCTTGGCGGCGAGCCATCGTCCGACGGCTACGGGGGAGCGGTATTGCTGGAACTACTACCGGCGGCGGAGCCCCGAGCCTGGTCGGGGCCGCGGGTATGTGCGACGGCTGATGCACCCACCCAGCCTGAGCTGCGCGAGGATGGCTGGTACGTCAGCCTCTATAGCCTGACGGGCATTGCCCTGGCCCTGGCGCTGGCCCAGGGTAGCGAGCTGCCGGCGCCGGCCCGCGCGACCGCGAACATCCGCTCCGAGGGCCTGGGTCTGCACGTGCTGGTTGCCGAGGACAATCCGATCAACCAGACGCTGTTGTGCGAGCAGCTCGAAGAGCTGGGCTGCAGCGTGAGCCTGGCCAGCGATGGTCGGGAGGCCCTGCGGTTATTCGACGACCGCCACTTCGATGTGCTGCTCAGCGACGTCAACATGCCTAACATGAATGGGTATGAGCTGACCCAGGCGTTGCGCGGGCGCGGAGAGACTCTCCCGATCATCGGCGTCACCGCCAACGCCTTGCGTGAAGAGGGCGAGCGCTGCCGGGCGGTGGGAATGGATGCCTGGCTGGTCAAGCCGATCAGCCTGCGGACCCTCAACGATCTGCTCGGCGAACTGGTCGGTAAGCCCGGCCTGGTTGCGCCGCAGGAGTCCAGCGAGCCGGCCATGGCGGAGGAGCCCTTGCAGGTGCCCGAGCGCATGCGCTCGCTGTTCCTGGAGACCATGGGCAAGGATCTGGCGGCGACCCGCGAGGCTGCCGGCCGGGGCGACGCGGAGGCGCTGCGGCAGGGCGTGCACCGCATGGCCGGGGCCCTGGCGGTGGCGCGCGCACAGGCGCTGGTAATGGCCTGCCGGGAGGTCGAGGAAGGCCTCATGGAGGGCCGCCTGGGATGTACGGCCAGCGAGACGGCGCAGGTACTCGGACGCATCGAGCAGGCGCTGGAGCGCCTGAGGGAAGCGGGCTGACGAGGTCCCCGCCGACGGCGGGGCCAGTGGTTCGGCAATGCAGTCAGGATCCAAGAGAGGTTTATGGACAAGTTCAAAGTCGTGGTAGCCGATGACCATCCGATCGTGCGCATGGGCGTATGCGACATGCTCGAGCGCGACGGCCGCTTTCAGGTGGTGGGCGAAGCCTCCAGCCCCAGCGAACTGGTGACGCTGTATCAGCAGACCGATCCGGACATCGTCATCACCGACTACAGCATGCCCGGGGACGAGCGCTATGGTGATGGCCTGAAGCTGATGGACTACCTGCTGCGCAACTTCCCACGTACCCGGGTGCTGATCTTCACCATGCTCAGCAACAGCCTGATCCTTTCCAGCCTGTATGACCTCGGTGTGTCCGGCGTGGTGTTGAAGAGCGGTGACCTCGACGAGATCCTCAGGGCCCTCGACGTCATACTCCAGGGCCGTGCCTACCGTGGGCCCGGCATGCAGGATCCGAACAGCGTACTGGCCAGCCACGACGACGTGGAAGGGCGTATCGCCCGTTTGTCGCTGAAGGAATTCGAGGTGCTGCGCCACTTCGTCTCCGGGCTGAGCGTGCGTGACATCGCGCGGGTGCTCAACCGCAGCGTGAAGACCGTCAGCGCGCAGAAGATCTCGGCCATGCGCAAGCTGGAGGTGGATAGCGACCAGGCCCTGCTGACCTTCTGCGTGAAGGCCAATCTGTTCCAGTAACCGCCCGCCTCAGGGGGCCAGCGGCGCTTCGCCGGGAATCGGGAAGCCGGTGTCGTCCACCAGCCTGAAGCTGACCCGTGCGCCATTGGGGAGGGCGCCCTCTTCGAGCTGGTAGCGTTTTTCGCTGAAGGGCGGAGTCATCATGTCCATCTGCTGCTGCGCGGCCAGGGTACGGCCGTCGCCGCTGAGGCCCAGGGTGGTGAAGGAGGCATGGTAGGGCGTTGGGTTGCGGCACACCAGGAACCAGGCGTCGCCCTCGCGGCGCAGGTCGAAGGTCAGCTTTCCGGCGACCTGGTCCGGCGGCAGCGGCAGCTTCGCCGGGCGATAGAACAGCTTCAGCTGGGTGTTCATCGCCAGCTCCACGCGCGCCGGGTCGGGCTCCTTGCGCCCGGCGAGGGGGGGGATTTCATAGAGGTTCAGCCAGAATACCGATTCGCGGTCGCGCGGCAGCGCCTCGCCGGTGTGGATGATGCGCAGGCCCTGCAGGCCGCCCGGTTGCATACGGAACACCGCCGGCAACACGATGAACGGCGCCTGCGCGTTTTCCGGCGCGCCGCCGCCGCCGTCCACCCAGGTCTGCACCACCACCGGGTAGGGATTGGTGTTGGCCAGCATCAGCGAGCGTTCGCGCAGGCCCTCGTCGTAGATCACCCGGGTGCCGCCGGCCAGCACCCCGGCCTGGGCCGCCGGCAGCCCGGCGGCCAGCAGGGCGAGCAGCAGGAGCCGGGCAAGGGTGTTCATTGCACCTTCACCAGGACGTAGGCTGTGGCGTGTACCTTGCCGGGCGTGGCGGTATTGCCCGGCAGTTGCTGCAGGCTGGCGGTGAAGGTCTGCAGGTAGTTGGTGTAGCCGGACTGCGAACTACCCAGGGGATTGGCGCCATCCAGCACCGGGTACCAGCCGGCGTTGGGCCCGGTCGGGTACTGGCTGGGCAGGTTGCCGGTGTTGCCGGGCTGACCGACGAAGACCATCGCGGTGCCGGTTCCGGCATTCCTCAGGGTGATGCCGACCCCCTGGGCCAGGTTCGGATCGTTGCCGTAGTTGTCCGAGACCAGGGCCTCCACGCCACCGCTGCCGTTGACCAGGCCCAGGCTCTGGGCCGCGCTGTAGGCGCCCGGCGACACCTGGATGCCGATGGCTGTTTGCCCGCTGGCGGTGCCTGAGGCCGCCGAGTTGCTGCATTCGATCTGTACGTTGAAGTTTGCCTGGGTACTGGCGCCGGCCTGCAATTGCTGCACCGAGATACTCTGGAAGAGCACCAGCGGGGTGGCGTTGCGCGCCACGCAGGTGGCGGTCTGGGTGATGCTGGCAGCGTCGCGCATACCGTAGCCGAAACCGTTGTCGACACCCCAGAAATCGTAGTGGCTGTAGCTGTCCTCACCGATTTCGTCGTGGCTGATGCCCGGTCCTACCAGTTGGATGTAGGCGTTGGGCTGCACGCAGGTGTAGTTGCGCGGCGGGGCCAGCGGGCCGCCGCAGGCATAGGCGCCGGAGGGGGGGAGTGTGCTGATGCGGTACAGTTCGGCCTGCAGGGGGGGAATGTCCTGCAGGCGAATCTGGATGTTGTTGCCGGATTCGACGTAGGTGGTGAGCGGGACCTTCTGCCAGTAGCGGCTGACGGTGACCCCGGACATGGTCAGCTTGAGCCCGACGTAGGAGAAGTAGGTGGCGTAGACCCCGCTCAAGCCGTCGACCGCGCCGGTTTCGTGCTGGCCGCCGACGCGGCTGTCGCCATTGGTCGCGACCAGGAAGTAGAGGTTCGGCAGGTCGGTCTTGGCGCAGGTCCACAGCACCGTCGAGGCGGTGGCGCCGCCGTAGGTGTAGTTGGTCGGCGGCACCAGGGCGCTGCCCAGCAGGCTGCCCACCGGCTGCAGGTAAGTGTCGGTGAGGTTGATTTTGCCGAAAGGAATCTGCGCCGTGCGGGTGTCTTCGGTCTGGGCCTTGCCGCTCATGGTGCAGGCGGCGTGGCCGAGCAGCGGCAAGCCCAGCAGGGTGCAGGACAGCAGGGCGGCGGAGAGGATAGGTCGTCTGTGCATGCTTGTCTCCTTGGCGGCCGTCATTCGGGGGTGCAGGTGGCTTCCAGGCGGATCAGCACCTGTTCCAGGTCCTTTCCGGTGGTGTCGTAGGGCAGGCTGCAGCGCTCGTCGCTGTCCTCGCCCCAGCGCAGGCTCAGGCGGCCCCGGAGCTTGTCGCTGCGCACGTAGACCTGGCTGCCCTGGCCGACCATGCCGATCACGCTGCCGCTTTCGTCGTAGGCCTCGGCGCCCGGCGGCACGGCCTGGCCGTTGGCCAGGCGGGTGCGGATCAGCAGGGCATTGCCGGTACGGGTCTTGAACCTGACCTTCACTGCGGCGCCGGCATAGGGCGCCACGCGCTGCTCGCCATCTTCCAGTTCGGCCTTGCCCTGCATGCCCTGGGGGTCGAGGGCCACGCTGTTGTAGCGGTACGGCGTGACCGCAGGCACCAGGGCGTAGCCGTTGCCGTCGATGGTGGTGCCCTGGGCGTTGAGCACCTTGGCTCCAGTGGCGCCCTTGGCCTCGACAAGGGCGAAGGTGTCGCCCAGGTAGGGCCCGAAGGTGACCCCGCCGGAGTGGATGGCCAGGGCGCCCTGGGCGTTGCCCGCGGCCTGCCAGTAGTCGTCGCCGCGCGAGGCGCTCAAGCCCAGGCTGGTGCTGGGCAGGCGCTTCTGCAGGTTGCCGTTCCATACCGTCTGGCGCATTTCCTGGTCGCGGGTGACGCCCAGGCTGTAGCTCAGAGTCTGGTCCTGGTCGGCCATGCCGGAGACTGTGCTCTGGTACTGGCTGCCACCGCTGGTGCTGTGGCTGTAGGAGTTGCTCAGGGTTGGCGTGCGGGTGTTGGCCTGGCTGCCCAGCGGCAGGGACACCGAGAGGGTGGTGATGGTGTCGACGTTGCCGGAAATGCTGCCGTTGTAGCCGAAGCCAGGGTAGGACGGGTCGTTCTGGTCATAGCCGCCCGGCACCCGCGAGTCGTAGCCGCCGATGCGCTGGCGGGCGACGGATAGGTTGACGCTCACACCGTTGCTGAAGGCGTTGCCGTAGCCCAACTGCAACTGGGTATCGCGGTCGCGGCCGTCGCGGTAGTTCTGCGTCGAGCCGGAGAGGAACAGGTTGCCGTAGCGCCCCAGGCTCTGGTTGACCGAGACCTCGAAGCGTGACTGCTGCAGGTAGGTGTTGGATTGCCAGGTATAGCCATCGCGCGCCGCGTCGCGCACCCCGAGCACGTCGCCGAGGTCGCGGTAGCCGCTGGTGGAGTAGCGGTAGCCGGCGATGGACAGGGTGGTGTTGGTCGGCTGGAAGGTGCGGCTGTAGGACAGGTGCGCCATCCAGCCGTCGAGGTAGCCGATGTCCGGCAGGTCGGCGCGCGAGTAGGTCAGATCCAGGCCGAAGGCGCCCAGGCTGCTGGCGTACACGCCACCGAGCATCAGCGCCTGGTAGCCGTCGGCGACGCGTACGCCGCTGTTGGCGGTGACGGTATTGCTCAGGCCGCGCTGGTAGGTGAGGTCGCCGAACAGCGAGTCGTCGCCGATGTCACGGGTGCGGCCCAGGGAGAAACTGTAGCGCGAGATGCCCGGGCGCAGGGATTCGGGCACTGCCGAGAAGGGCACGCTGAAGCGGCTGGTGGAGCCGTCGGCCTCGGTCACCTCGACCTCCAGGTCGCCGTTGTAGCTGGTCGGGTAGAGGTCGGCGATCTCGAAGGGGCCGGGGGCCACGGTGGTCTGGTAGATCTCCTGGCCGTTCTGGCGGATCGATACCCTGGCGTTGGTCCGCGCCACGCCGCGCACGATTGGCGCGTAGCCGCGCATGGAGTCCGGCAGCATGCGCTCGTCGCTGGACAGGTTCAGGCCGGTGTAGGCCAGGCCGGAGAAGAAACGTCCGGTGGTGTAGGTCTGGCCGAGCGACAATTGGCTGTCCATGGACGGCAGCGGCCGCTGCACATAGCTGCGGATGTTCTGCCAATGATTGCCGTAGTCGCGGTCGTAGGTCAGGTTCGACTGCTGGCGGTACTGCCACATGCCCAGGTTCACCCCGCCATTGAGCGACAGGTAGGCCGAGTCCTGGCTGCCGGAATAATCCCCGGTGTAGGACACGTGGTAGTAATTGCCGATGTAGTTGACGAAGCCGATGGCGCTGCCGGCGTCCAGGTCGGCAGGGTTCACGTAGCCGCGTGGCATGCGTTTCATCAGGCTCTGGGGCACGCTCAGGTCCAGGCGCAGGCGGGCCATGTCCAACTGACTGGAGCTGCCTTTCAGCGCCTGATCGAGCAGCACGCAGTCACCTTTGGCAGCATGCTCCGGTGTGCCGTCGCCGATGTTCTCGGCATTGATGCCAGAGGCTTGCAACTGGTCTGGCGTCAGGCAGGGTTGCACCTGGCTGTCGGCGACATTGACGAAGCGTATGTCCGTGCGGTCGACGAAACGGTTATTGATGAACAGGTCGACCTTGTAGGTACCCGGGGCGACTGCGTTGACCTTGTTGAAGCGCGACAGCGTCGCCTGGCTCAGCGGGCCGCCGCGGAACAGGCTGGAATCGAAGACGTAGCTGTCCGCCAGCAACTCCTCCGTGGACTTGCTGCCCCCCACCGCCATGGCGACGGCGGAGCACAGCAGCAGGACCGGCCCGGCGAGTCCTGCCGACTGGCGCGCGACGCGACGCGGAGGCGTGAATGGGAAGGCCATGGCGCGCTTCCGTATCAGGGCAGCAGGGGCAGTTCGCGGGTGACGTCGACGCCGTAGTCGTTGACCAGCGTCAGGCGCAGGCGGGCTTTGCCCGGGGCGTCGAGCGGGGTGCGTGGGCGCCACTGGGTCTGCGAGTGCGGCGGCACCATCAGCGAATCGGCCAGGGGCACGCTCTTGCCGTTCAGCAGCAGGCTGGCCTGGCGCACCACCGCGTGATAGCCGGTGGGGTTGGTGACCTGCAGGGAGCCGTCACGCAACTGAAAGGACAGCTGTCCAGCCAGGTCGTCCGGCGAGCCGGCCAGGCCCTTGGGTCGATAGAACACCTTGAGGCGGCTGTTGAACATCAGTACCAGCTTGTTGGCGTCCTGGTCGCGGACCTTGATCGCCGGCACCTGGCTGAAATTGAGGTAGAACACCGACTCGCGGTCTTGCGGCAGGCCCTCGCCGGTATAGACCAGCCGTACCATCTGCCCGGCGTGGGGCTCCATGCGGAAGATCTGCGGGCTGGCGACGAAGGGCGCATCGGCACTTTCCACGGTGGACTTCGGGTTGCCCTTGTCCAGCCAGACCTGCACCAGGTTGGGGTGTGCGTCGGTATTGGTCAGCTGGATGGTCTTTTCCCTGGCGGCGGCGGGGTAGATCACCCGCGTCCCGGTCATCACTACGCTGGCCTGTGCCTGGCCTAGGCACAGGATACCGAGCAGGGCGAGGGCAGTGGACAAGTGTTTCAGATTCGTGGACATGACAACCTCCCGCGCGCGACACAGCGCACGCCGAGACGGAGTTCGGGAATAGCGTCCGCCCGCCGTGCCATCAGCCGGCAGGCGGACGTGGGGTGCTTACAGGTAGCTGAGCGTGTACTCGGCTACCGCGGTCACGGCTCCGGCGGTGGCGCCGCCGTCTTCGGAGATGTACTGGGCACCGAACTGGTAGCTGGCGCTGGTCTCGCCGTCGGACAGCACCAGGCCGGACACCGGGGTCACGCCGTTGAGCACGATCGGCGTGGTGCCGGCAGCGTCGCTGGTCAGCTGGATGGCGACGTTGCCAGCCGGGTTACTGGCGGCGATGTTGCCCAGGTTGCCGCCAGTGGTGACGTTGTGGCCGAGGAAGTTGGTGGTGATCTGCAGGTCGCCGGTCGGTGCCTGGCAATCGCTGACGGAGATGGTGAAGGGAGTCAGGCCGGCCTTGGCGCCGGCGCCGCTCAGCTCGGTGGCGGTGACGGTGGGCAACAGCACGATGCTGTTGGTTTCGCCGTTGATGGTGGCCTGGCAGGTCTGCGCGGTGACCTCGCCCTGGAAGGTCACGGTCGGGGCGGCGAGGACGATGCCCGGAAGCGCGCCTACAGCGAAGAGCAGAGTCGAGAGTTTCATGGTGTTCACCCAGTGATCGAGATTGTCGGTGGTGTTTCCCCTCAAGGTGCGTGTCGTGGGTAGTGGAACAGCCTCTGCCCAGGCGTCGGCCCTTCTTCGGAAAACACCTACAACTATTTCCGAGTGGCCATCTGTCAGATATCAGATGTTTCTTAATCCCGATCAGTTTTGTGGGATCTAGTCGATTGATTTAGATCAATTTTTCTGGCCGTTCCGAAGCGGCGAATCGTCTCTTTCCGCCACGCCCTGGCTGACCGTTGGTCTGCCCGCCGCGTTTTTTCCGGTCCGGTGTCGATCCCTGTATGTCCGGCGCGACTATAGGTATCTGCGTCCCACCGCCGGAGGAGCCGAGGATGAAATACCTGTGCCTGATCTACCTGGACGAGAAAGCCGCCGCGCAGCTGCCCGCCCATGACTACCGCGCCGTGGTGGAAGAGTGCCTGGGCTACGAGCAGCAGCTGCGCGAGCGCGGCCAGCTGCTGGCGGTGGAGGCCCTGCAATCGGTGGACAGCGCCACCACCCTGCGCCACCGCGACGGCCAGTTGTCGGTCACCGACGGGCCCTTCGCCGAGACCCGCGAGCAGCTCGGCGGCTTCTACCTGATCGAGGCGCGCGACCTCAACGAGGCCATCCAGATCGCCGCGAAGATCCCGCCGGGGCGCCTGGGCTGCATCGAGGTGCGGCCGATCCGCGACTGGGAGCAGCACTTCGCCGCCCGGGGCTGAGCCCCGCCACCCGCCGCGGCGGCGAGCCGCGCGAAGAGGAGAGCCAAGCATGAGCATCGACAACTTCACCCTGCCGCCCGTGGTGCCCCGCGAAGACTGGCTGGCCGCGCGCAAGCGCCTGTGGCGGCTGGAGCGCGAGGCCACCCACGCCCGCGACGCGCTGAACGCCGAGCGGCGCAAGCTGCCGCTGGTGCGCATCGACAAGGACTACCGCTTCGAAGGCCCCAACGGCCCGCTGCGCCTGCTCGACCTGTTCGAGGGCCGGCCGCAGCTGATCGTCTACCACTTCATGTTCCACCGCGACCGCGGCGAGGGCTGCGAGGGCTGCTCCTTCCTGGTCGACAACCTCGGCCGCCTGGAGCACCTGCACGCCCGCGGCACCACCCTGGCCCTGGTGTCCCGCGCGCCGCTGGCGGAGATCGCGCCGTTCCGCGCGCGCATGGGCTGGCGGCTGCCCTGGTACTCGTCCTTCGGCAGCGACTTCAACTACGACTTCCACGTCACCCTCGACGAGAAGGTGGCGCCGATCGAATACAACTACCGCGACCTGGACGAGCTGCGGCGCCTGGGCCAGGACTACCACATCCAGGGCGAGCAGCCGGGCATGAGCGTGTTCCTGCGCGACGGCGACAGCGTCTACCACAGCTACTCCGCCTACGGCCGCGGGCTGGAGGCGCCGCTGTTCACCTACCACCTGCTCGACCTCACGCCCCTGGGCCGCGGCGAGGGCTGGGGCGGCATGGCCGACCTCGACGGCAAGGGCATGAACTGGCTGCGCTACCATGACCGCTACGACGACGAGCAACCGCCGCACGGCTGCTGCGCGTCCTGAGGAGGAGGAATCGCCATGGGAAGTCCCATCGACCCGGCCATCCAGCGCCTGCTGGACGGCTGGCTGGAGGCGGTACAGGCCGGCGACGTCGCGGCCATCGTCCGCCACTACAGCGACGACGTGCTGGCCTTCGACGCCGTGGCCCAGCTGCAGTTCGTCGGCCGCGAGGCCTACGCGCAGCACTGGCGCGCCTGCCTGCAGGCCTGCCAGCAGACGCGCTTCGAGCGCCACCACCTGGCGGTGGAGCAGGGCGGCGACGTCGCCTTCGGCCACTACCTGTCGTACTGCGGCGGCAAGGACGAGAAGGGCGAGGAGAAGGCCTCCTGGGTGCGGGCGAGCATAGGCCTGCGGCGGGTGGACGGGGAATGGAAGATCGTCCACGAGCATTTCTCCATTCCCTTCGACATGCACACCGGGCAACTGCTGTTCGACGCCCAGCCATGAGCCGGCCGCATGCATGACTACGCGCCGCCGTCGCTGCGCGATACGGTGGATGAAATCTACCGCCGCGAATCGCGGCGCGTGCTGGCCACGCTGATCCGCCTGCTGGGCGACTTCGACCGCGCCGAGGAAGCGTTGCACGACGCCTTCGCCGCCGCCGTGGAGCAGTGGGGGCGCGATGGCCTGCCGCATAACCCGCGGGCCTGGCTGGTCTCCGCCGGGCGCTTCAAGGCCATCGACCACCTGCGCCGGCGGGTGCGCTTCGACGCCTCGCTGGAGCAGATCGCCCGCCAGCTGGAGATCGACGCCCAGGGCGAGGAAGAGGCCGAGCATGAAGGCCTGGAGGACGACCGCCTGCGCCTGGTATTCACCTGCTGCCACCCGGCGCTGGCCGCCGACGCCCAGGTGGCGCTGACCCTGCGCGAAGTCTGCGACCTGCGCACCGAGGAAATCGCCCGGGCCTTTCTGGTGCAGCCCGCGACCATCGCCCAGCGCATCGTCCGCGCCAAGCAGAAGATTCGCGATGCGCGCATTCCCTACCAGGTGCCGGAGCCGGCCGAGTTGCCGCAGCGCCTGGCCAGCGTGCTGCGCGTGGTGTACCTGGTGTTCAACGAGGGCTACGCGGCCTCCAGCGGCGAATCCCTGACCCGCGCCGACCTCTGCGCCGAGGCCATCCGCCTGGGCCGCCAGTTGCTGGAGCTGCTGCCGGAGCCGGAAGTGCTGGGCCTGCTGGCGCTGATGCTGTTGCAGGAGTCGCGGCGTGCCGCGCGCAGCGACGAGCACGGCGAGCTGGTGCTGCTGGAGCACCAGGACCGCTCGCGCTGGGACGCCGGGCTGATCGCCGAGGGCCAGCGCCTGGTCGGCCTGGCCCTGGCCAGCCACCGCTTCGGTTCCTACACCTTGCAGGCGGCCCTGGCCGCGGTGCACGCCGAGGCGGCGGACCTGGCCAGCACCGACTGGCCGAGGATGGTGGCGCTGTACGACGCGCTGCTGCAACTGCAGCCCTCGCCGGTGGTGGAACTCAACCGCGCCGTGGCCCTGGCCATGCGCGACGGCCCCGAGGCCGGGCTGGCAGCGCTGGACGCCATCCTCGCCCGCGGCGAACTGGCCGACTACCACCTGGCCCACGCCGCCCGCGCCGATTTCTGCCGACGCCTGGACCGCCCCGCCGAAGCCCGCGAGGCGTACCAGCGCGCGCTAACGCTGACGCGCCTGGAACCGGAACGACGTTTCCTCGAACAGCGCCTGCGGGAGTTGGAAACGTAACCGCACCAAGCCCGACCACGACGTAGGGCGCATAACGCCTACGGCGTTATCCGCCGTTTGACCGTAGTCCAGGCGGCTCCAAGGCTGACCTTGGCGTGGCTGTGACCTGGGCCAAACGGCGGATAACCGCGAACGGTTATACGCCCTACGCCCAGCCCATCCTTTACGTTTGCGCCGCCATCTCCCGCAGCCGCTCCAGCGAGACGATGCGCAGCTGCCGGTAGCCCAGCTCCAGCGCGCCGCCGGCCACCAGTTCGCGCAGTTCCAGGGACAGCGTCTGGCGGCTGATGCCGAGCATCATCGCCAGCTCGTCCTGGCTGATGCGCACCAGCTGGCGCTGCTCGCCGTCGATGCTGCCGTCGCCGCGCGCCAGCTGTTCCAGGCGGCTGGCGATGCGGGCGCGGGTGGAGCGCAGCATGGCGTCTTCCAGCAGGCGGTAGACCAGGCGCGTGTGCTGCGCCTGGAGCACGCAGACGGCGCGGGCGAAGCCGTTGTCGAGCATCAGCCGGTCGAAGGTCGCCTGGTCCACGCCCAGCACCTCGCTGTCGCGGCTGGCGAGCACGTCGTGGGTGCGCGGCAGGCCGTCGAGCATCGAGGCCTCGCCGAACCAGTGGCCGGGCTCCAGCACCGCGAGGATCGCCTCCTTGCCGTCCTCGCGCAGGGTCGAGGCCTTCAGCTTGCCCTGCAGCAGGGTGAGGAAGTGCTCGCCGCGGTCGCCCTGGCGGAACACGAACTCGCCGGCGCGCAGGCGCAGGCGCCGGCCCTCGGCGGCCAGGGCATGGCGCACCGCGGGGGCGAGGCGGGCGAACCAGGGGTTGGCGTCCAGCTGTTGCAGCAGCGCTTCGGTGTCGGTCATGGGGCGGGTTCGGGCAGTGGGTCGAGGCACTTTGACCGCCTTGCCCGGCCGCTGCAAGCCATGGCAATTGTCGGGTTTCCGGCAGTCCTGCGCCACGCGCTGGCCTAGCCTGCCTGGCAACGCGGGCGGCGTGCGCCCGCAGGCCAAGGAGAACAACAAGATGAGTTTCGCAGCCAAGGTAGTGTGGATAACCGGCGCCTCTTCCGGCATCGGCGAGGCGCTGGCGCTGGCATTGCTGGAGCAGGGCGCCGAGGTGATCCTCTCCGGCCGCCGCGTCGAGGCCCTGCAGGCGCTGGCCGGACGCGCCCCGCAGCGGGCCCTGGTGCTGCCCTTCGAAAGCACCGACTACGAGCGCCTGCCGGCCCTGGTGGAGCAGGCCTGGGCCTGGCGCGGGCGCATCGACCTGCTGGTGAACAACGCCGGCGTCAGCCAGCGCAGCCTGGCCCTGGACACCGGCCTTGCGGTCTACCGCCAACTGATGGAAGTGGACTACCTGGCCCCCGTGGCCCTGACCCAGGCCCTGCTGCCGCGCCTGGTGGAACAGCGCGGCGGGCAACTGGCGGTGGTCAGCTCGGTGGCCGGCAAGGTCGGCGCGCCGCTGCGCACCGGCTACTGCGGCGCCAAGCACGCGGTGGTCGGCTACTTCGAGGCGCTGCGCGCGGAAGTGGAGGCGGCCTACGGCATCGGCGTCAGCGTGATCCTGCCGGGCTCGGTGCGCACCGCCATCGCGCTGAATTCCCTGGAAGGCAACGGCACCCAGCGCGGCCGCTCGGACACCAACATCGACAACGGCATCGACCCGGCGGTGGCGGCCCAGACCATCCTCGCCGGCCTGGCTGCGCGGCAGCATGAC
This sequence comes from Pseudomonas sp. M1, assembly GCF_022760135.1. Classification (NCBI taxonomy): domain Bacteria; kingdom Pseudomonadati; phylum Pseudomonadota; class Gammaproteobacteria; order Pseudomonadales; family Pseudomonadaceae; genus Pseudomonas; species Pseudomonas sp. M1. The sequence continues at coordinate 5,518,369 of NZ_CP094343.1, read as the reverse complement.
ATCGTGGTGGCCGAGGGGATGGAAAAGCTGGCGTTGCAGTTGCGGCAGGCTGATCCGGAGAAGCTTTTTGCGTTGACGGCGCAGGAGGGGGCGCGTTTGGCGCAGCAGCGGGAGGCGTTGGGGGCTGGGGCGTCTATCGATCCGGGGGATGTGAGTCGGTTGCAGGGGTGATGTTGTCTTGCTCGCGAATGGTGCTTCCAGGGGAGTTGGGTGGCTGGGTTCTAGAGCGCCCTCTCCCTAACCCTCTCCCTGAAGGGAGAGGGGACCGTTCGGTGTGCTTGGGTACTCCTGAGTCAGCCGGCGAACACCATTCTCTCCGCTGGCACGGACAAGCCCCCTCTCCCTTCAGGGAGAGGGCTGGGGAGAGGGAGCGGAGTAAAACCACCGCACCAAAGCCACCAGCAAGCACCAACCCCCTACACCCCCAACCTCTTTGCTAAGCTGCCGGGTTTGCTAAGCTGCCGGGCGCCGCAATCCATTCGAGGTCCCGCCATGCGCCGTTCCCCCCTGCTCGCCACCCTTGGCCTGCTCGCCCTTCTCAACGCCCCCGCCGTCTTCGCCCACGCCCACCTGAAGAGCGAAACCCCCGCCGCCGACAGCACCGCCGCCGCCCCCAGGGAGCTGCGCCTGACCTTCTCCGAGGGCGTCGAGGCGAAGTTCACCAAGGTCACCGTCACCGCCACCGACGGCAAGGCCGTGAAGGTGGCCGGCATCGCCACCACCGAGGGCGACGCCAAGGTGCTGGTGGTGACCTTCGACCAGCCGCTGCCCGCCGGCGAGTACAAGGTGGAATGGCACGCCGTTTCGGTGGACACCCACAAGAGCAACGGCAGCTACGCCTTCAAGGTCGCGCCCTGAACCATGAGCCGCATCCGCCATGGATGACGCCCTGGTCTTCTGCCGCTTTCTGCACCTTTCCCTGACCCTGACGCTGTTCGGCGTGGCGCTGTTCCGTGCGGTGCTGCGCCGCCAGGAGCCCGCCGTGCTCGCTGCGCTGGACGGCCGCGTGCTGGCCGGGCAACGCATCGCCGCCGCGCTGGCGCTGCTCGGCGGCCTGGCCTGGCTCGGCCTGGTGGCGGCGAGCATGGCCGGCGACTGGTCCGCCGCGCTGGATGGGCCGACGCTGCGGCTGGTGCTGGGGCAGACCTTCTTCGGCCAGGTCTGGGCCTGGCACCTGCTGGCGAACGTCGCGCTGCTGGTTGCGCTGTGCCTGCCGCTGTCGGCGGACAACCCGCTGCGCGTGCTGCTGGCCGGCGCGGTGCTGGCCAGCCTGGCGCCGGTGGGCCATGGCGCCATGCTCGATGGCTGGGCCGGCGTCGGCCTGATGCTCAACCAGGCCCTGCACCTGCTCTGCGCCGGCGCCTGGCTCGGCGGCTTGCTGTTGTTGGCGGCGCTGCTGTACCGCGCGCCGGATTCCACCCATGGCGAGGCGCTGCGGCGCTTCAGCGGCGTCGGCTACCTGTTGGTGGCCGGGGTTGCGGCCAGCGGGTTGGTGAACGTCTGGGCGCTGGTCGGGCAATGGCCGGACCCGCGCACCTCCACCTTCGGGCTGGTGCTGACGATCAAGCTGCTGCTGGTGGCGGGGATGCTCGCCCTGGCCCTGCTCAACCGCGTGGCGCTGGCCTTCCGTGAGAAGCGCCTGCTGGCGCTGCGGCGCAGCGTGGTGCTGGAGTGGGTGTGCGGGGTGGCCGCGGTGGCCGTCGTGTCGCTGTTGGGGACGTTGTCACCGGCGGGGTAGAGGGACGCCAAGGTTGGCTCCGCGCGATGCGGGGCCAAGGTCAGGCGGAGGATAACCGCGAACGGTTATTCGCCCTACGTCAAGGTCGGGCCTGGCGTAGGGCGCATAACGCCTACGGCGTTATCCGCCGTTTGGCCTTGGTCCCCGGCAGCTCCGGGGTTGACCTGGGCGTTGGCCGAGGCCCCGGTGTATCGGCGGATAACCGCGAACAGGTGTTTCAACGCGCCGGCAGGATGACTCCGCGGCACTCGCCGAAGCCGATGCGCGGGTAGCCTTCGCGTTCGCACCAGGCGCGGAAGATCACTTCATCGCCGTCCTGCAGGAAGGTGCGCTGCTCGCCGCCGGGCAGCTGCAGCGGCTGCTTGCCGCCGAAGGTGCTCTCCAGCAGGCTGCCGAAGGCTTCCGGCGCGGGCCCGGAGAGGGTGCCGGAGCCGAACAGGTCGCCGGCCTGCAGCTTGCAACCGCCGACGCTGTGGTGGGCGACCATCTGCGCCACCGTCCAGTACATGTTCTGCGTGTTGCTCAGCGCCAGGCGCAGCGGCTCGATGCCCTGCTCGCGCATGGCGGCGGTCTGTAGCAGCACTTCCAGCTGGATGTCGAACGCGCCCTGGGCCTGGTCGTGCTCGTCCAGCAGGTAGGGCAGCGGCTGCGGGTCGCCTTCCGGGCGCGCCGGCTGGGCCTTGCGGAACGGCGCCAGGGCCTCGGCGGTGACCACCCAGGGCGACACGCTGGTGGCGAAGTTCTTCGCCAGGAACGGGCCCAGCGGCTGGTACTCCCAGGCCTGTACGTCGCGCGCCGACCAGTCGTTGAGCAGGCAGTAGCCGGCCACGTGCTGCTCGGCCTGGCCGATGCCGATGGCCTCGCCCATCTCGTTGCCCGGGCCGATCCAGATGCCCAGCTCCAGTTCGTAGTCCAGCCGCTTGCTCGGACCGAAGCCCGGGGCCTCGGCGCCCGGCGCCAGGGTCTGGCCGTTGGGCCGGCGCACCGCGGCGCCGGAGGCGACCACGGTGGAGGCGCGGCCGTGGTAGCCGATGGGCACGTGCTTGTAGTTGGGCAGCAGCGGGTTGTCCGGGCGGAACAGGCGGCCGACGTTGTTGGCGTGGTGGATGCCGACGTAGAAGTCGGTGTAGTCGCCTACCTGGGCCGGCAGGTGCAGCTGGCAGCTGGCCTGGGCCGGCAGCAGGCTGGCGCCCAGCTCCTGCATCCGCGCCTGCTGCGGGCTGCCTTCGGCCAGCAACGCCTGCAACTGCTCGCGCAGCACGCGGCGCGGGCCGGCGCCGAGGGCGAAGAAGGCGTTGAGGCTGGCGCCGCTGGCGGCTTCGGCGGCGTGGCGGGCCTCGCCTTCGAACAGGTCGGCGGCCAGCGCCGCCTTCAGGTCGAGGATGTGCTCGCCGATGGCCACGCCGCCGCGCGGCTCGCGGCCGGGGCTGCTGAACACGCCCAGCGGCAGGTTCTGCAGGGGGAAGTCGGGGTGGCCGTTGGCGGAGTCGAGCCAGCTGCGGCGGGTGTCTGCCTGGTTCATGGGGTTCAGTTCCTCTGGAAGGTCTTGGCCATGCCGCTCCAGCAGGCGTCGTAGTCGCGCTGCAGTTGCGGGCATTCGAGAGCGTAGCGGCTCGGGCGCAGCACGCGGCCGGTCTCGAACATGAAGGCCATGGTGTTTTCGATCTTGTGCGGTTTCAGCTCGGCGGCGATGGCCTGCACGGTGCTGGCGTTGTCCGGGCCGTGGGCGCTCATGCAGTTGTGCAGCGAGGCGCCGCCGGGGGCGAAGCCGTCGGCCTTGGCGTCGTAGGCGCCCTGGAGCAGGCCCATGAATTCGTTCATCAGGTTGCGGTGGAACCATGGCGGGCGGAAGGTGTTCTCGGCCACCATCCAGCGCGGTGGGAAGATCACGAAGTCGACGTTGGCCATGCCGTGGGTGTCGCTGGGCGAGGTGAGCACGGTGAAGATCGACGGGTCCGGGTGGTCGTAGCTGACCGTGCCGAGGGTATTGAACAGGCGCAGGTCGTACTTGTAGGGCACGTTGTTGCCGTGCCAGGCGACCACGTCCAGCGGCGAGTGGTCCAGCTCGCAGGCCCACAGCTCGCCGAGGAATTTCTGCACCAGCTGCACCGGCGCGTCGATGTCTTCGTAGTGGGCCACCGGGGCGAGGAAGTCGCGCGGGTTGGCCAGGCCGTTGCTGCCGATCGGGCCCAGGTCGGGGATGCGCAGGGCGGCGCCGTGGTTCTCGCAGATGTAGCCGCTGGCGGTCGCATCCAGCAGTTCGACGCGGAACTTCATGCCGCGCGGGATCACCACGATCTCCAGCGGCTCGACGTCCAGCCGGCCCAGCTCGGTGGCCAGGCGCAGGCGGCCCTGTTGCGGGACGATCAGCAGCTCGCCGTCGGCGTCGTAGAACACCCGGTCCATGGAGCGGTTGGCGCGGTACAGGTGCACGCTGACGCCGCTGGCCTGCTCGGCGTCGGCGGTGGCGGCGAGGGTCAGCAGGCCGTCGAGGAAGTCGGTGGGCTCGCCGGGGATGTCCTGGGGGTTCCAGCGCAGGCGGTTGGGGTTCACCTGGCCCAGTTCGCGGCCGGGAATCTGCCGCGCCAGGCGCTCGAAGCGCGGGTGGCTGGCCGAGGGCCTGATGCGGTACAGCCAGGTGCGCCGGGCCTCGCTGCGCGGCACGGTGAAGGCGGTGCCGGAAAGCTGCTCGGCGTAGAGCCCGAAGGGCACCTGCTGCGGCGAATTCTGCCCCTGGGGCAGGGCGCCGGGCAGGGCCTCGCTGCTGAACTGGTTGTTGAAACCCGACAGGTAGGTGAGCGATTCGGCGGACGACATGGCGACCTCGTTGTTTTTGTAATCGAATTACGAATAACGTAATTTGAACGCCGGAAGGGGTCAAGCTATAACAGCGCCTCCATCGACGAACGAGTCATTGCATGGCCATTCCCAGGGACACCGGCGACGCGCCGAAACGCCAGAAAGTGCAGGCCGCCGAAGTCGGCACCGACATCCTCAAGGGCCTGGCCGACCTGGCCCCGGCCACTTCGCTGTCGCGCCTGGCCGAGCACGTGGGCATGCCCGCGGCCAAGGTCCACCGCTACCTGCAGGCGCTGATCGCCAGCGGTTTCGCCGAGCAGGACGCGGCCACCAACCACTATGCCCTGGGCCCGGAGGCGCTGTTCGTCGGCCTGGCCGCCATCGGCCGGCTGGACGTGGTGCGCGCCGCCACGACGCACCTGAGCGCGCTGCGCGACGAGCTGAACGAAACCTGCTTCCTCGCCGTGTGGGGCAACAAGGGCCCGACCGTGGTGCAGGTGGAGCAGCCGCTGCGCGCGGTGACCCTGGTCACCCGGGTGGGCTCGGTGCTGCCTCTATTGGGCTCGTCCACCGGCCTGGTGTTCAACGCCTACCTGCCCGACGGCGAGACCGCGCCGCTGCGCGAGGAGGAGAAGGGCATGCCTGGTGCGTTGGACGAGGCGGAACTGCACAAGCAGACGGCGGAGATCCGGGCTTCCGGCTTGCACCATGTGCATGGGCTGTTGATGCCGGGGGTGAATGCGCTGTCGGCGCCGGTATTTGCGGTGGGTGAGCAACTGGCCGGGGTGGTGACGGTGGTGGGGGCGGCGAGTGCCTTTCGTGCGGAGACCCAGGGGCGGGCGGCGGAGTTGCTGAAGGAAGCGGCGGCAGCGATTACCGCGCGGATGGCGGGGCGCAGGCCGGAGTAGGGCGGATAACCGTTCGCGGTTATCCGCCGTTGGCCGGAACACCGTTGCCGGGGACGATGGCGGATAACGCCGTAGGCGTTATGCGCCCTACAGGGCCAAACAAAGCTCCGTAGGATGGGTTGAGCGAAGCGATACCCATCACCGTGGCCCGATGGGTATCGCAAGCTCAACCCATCCTACGAGAGCGCTTCGGAGCGGTGGGTCTGGCTCACTTCGTCTCCAACACCCCACGGCGAATCTGGTCGCGTTCGATCGACTCGAACAGCGCCTTGAAGTTGCCTTCGCCGAAGCCGTCGTCGCCCTTGCGCTGGATGAACTCGAAGAACACCGGGCCCATCAGGGTTTCCGAGAATATCTGCAGCAGCAACCGGCGGCTGCCGCCCTCGGAGGTGCCGTCGAGGAGGATGCCGCGGTTGCGCAGTTCCTCCACCGGCTCGCCGTGGTTGGGCAGGCGCTCTTCGAGCATTTCGTAGTAGGTCGCCGGCGGCGCGGTCATGAAGCGCATGTCCAGGCCCTTGAGGGCGTCCCAGGTCTTCACCAGGTCGTCGGTGAGGAAGGCCACGTGCTGGATGCCCTCGCCGTTGAACTGCATGAGGAATTCCTCGATCTGCCCGGCGCCCTTGGAGGATTCCTCGTTGAGCGGGATGCGGATCATGCCGTCCGGCGCGGTCATGGCCTTGGAGGTCAGGCCGGTGTACTCGCCCTTGATGTCGAAGTAGCGGATCTCGCGGAAGTTGAACAGCTTCTCGTAGAAGTCCGCCCAGTAGGCCATGCGCCCGCGGTACACGTTGTGGGTGAGGTGGTCGATGATCTTCAGGCCGGCGCCTTTGGGGTGGCGGTCCACGCCCTCGATGAACTCGAAGTCGATGTCGTAGATCGACGAGCCCTCGCCGAAGCGGTCGATCAGGTACAGCGGCGCGCCGCCGATGCCCTTGATCGCCGGCAGGCGCAGTTCCATCGGCCCGGTGGGGATTTCCACCGGCTGCGCGCCCAGCTCCAGGGCGCGGGCGTAGGCCTGGTGGGCGTTCTTCACACGGAAGGCCATGCCGCACACCGAGGGGCCGTGCTCGGCGGCGAAGTAGGCCGCCAGGCTCTTGGGCTCGTTGTTGAGGATCAGGTTGATCTCGCCCTGGCGGTACAGGTGCACGTCCTTGGAGCGGTGGCTGGCCACCTTGGTGAAGCCCAGGCTGGCGAAGATGGGTTCCATCACGCCGGGGGTGGGGGAGGCGAATTCGATGAATTCGAAGCCCATGAGGCCCATGGGGTTGTCGAAGAGGTCTGCCATGTTCGTGTTCCTCGCGGTGGACGCGCTTCTTCTTGTGCGCGTCCGGGATTCGGAAAGTCGTGGGGAGTCAGCTGCGCGGCTGGCGCGGCGGCGAGCAGGGCACGCCGCGTACGCTGCGGGCGAGGAAGTCGCCGATGGTGACTTTGAATCCGAGGCTGTGCATGGCGCGCTCCTCAGGCCGGCTTGTCGGCCTGGACGTCCGGGTGGGCCTGGCGGAAGGCCGGGTGCTCCAGGGCCAGGCGCTCTACCCTGAGTATGCGCGGGAATGGGCTCAGGTCCACCTCGAAGCGGCGGGCGGCGTACAGCTGCGGCAGCAGGTAGACGTCGGCCAGGCCCGGCTGCGGGCCGCAGCAGAAGCCTTGGTCGCCGATCAGCGCTTCCACGGCCTTCAGCCCTTCGCCGATCCAGTGGGCGATCCACTGGTTCACGCCGTCTTCGTCTATGCCCAGGGCGCGCAGGCGGTTGAGCACGGCGACGTTGTGCAGCGGGTGGATGTCGCAACCGATGAGCGCCGCCACGCCGCGCTGGTGGGCGCGCTGCAGGGCGTCGGCCGGCAGCAGGGCGGGCTCGGGGTAGCGTTCTTCGAGGTATTCGATGATCGCCGGCGACTGGATCAGCAGTTCGCCTTCGTCGGTGCGCAGGGCCGGCACACGGCCTTGCGGGTTCAGCGCCAGGTAAGCGCCTTGGCGGTGCTCGCCCTGCAGCAGGTTGACCGGGACGTGCCGGGGCTGCAGGCCCTTGAGGGCCAGGGCGATGCGCACGCGGTAGCTGGAGGTGGAGCGGTAGTAGGTGTAGAGGTCCATGGACTCTCACTCGCAGGCAGCGTGCGCGTCGTGGCGGGCACTGTTGTTTTCGTAATTGCCTTACACTCTGCGTAATTTTTCCGCCGAGGGCAAGCCCCCGCGCTCCTTCGGGGGCTCGCCGTGCTGCCTTCAGTCGATGCGTTCGAAGGGCAGGCCGACGTAGTTCTCGGCGATGCAGGTGCGCCCGGCCTGGGAGTCGAGGAAGTAGGCCAGTTCAGTATCGAGCATCTTCTGGGTGAAGGCGTCGTTGTCGGGGAATTTGTGCAGCATGCTGGTCATCCACCAGGAGAAGCGCTCGGCCTTCCAGATGCGCCGCAGGGCGACTTCCGAGTAACGTTGCAGCAGCTCGACGCGGCCTTCACCGTAGACCTTCACCAGGATGCGGTACAGGGCGTCGACGTCGCTGGCCGCCAGGTTCAGGCCCTTGGCGCCGGTGGGCGGGACTATGTGCCCGGCGTCGCCGACCAGGAACAGCTTGCCGTACTGCAGCGGCTCCACCACGAAGCTGCGCAGCGGGGCGATGCTCTTCTCCAGCGACGGGCCGGTGACCAGGCGCGCGGCGGCGTCGGCCGGCAGGCGGCGCTTGAGTTCGTCCCAGAAGCGCTCGTCGGACCAGTCCTCGACCTTCTCCTCCAGGCCCACCTGCAGGTAGTAGCGGCTGCGGGTGGCCGAGCGCATGCTGCTGAGGCTGAAGCCGCGCTCGCTGCTGGCGTAGATGAGTTCGTGGTTGACCGGCGGGGTGTCGCTGAGCAGGCCGAGCCAGCCGAAGGGGTAGACGCGTTCGTAGATCTTCAGCTTGTCCGCCGGGATGGTCTGCCGCGATACGCCGTGGAAGCCGTCGCAGCCGGCGATGTAGTCGCAGTCCAGGCGCGCCGTCTCGCCGTCCTTGGTGAAGGTGACGTAGGGCTTCTCGCCCTGCACCTCGTGCAGCTGCACGTCGCCGGCTTCGTAGATGCTCAGGGCGCCGCTGGCCTGGCGGGCTTCCATGAGGTCGCGGGTGACTTCGGTCTGGCCGTAGACCATCACGTTCTTGCCGCCGGTCAGGCCCTTGAGGTCGATGCGCTCGCGGCGGCCGTCCAGCACCAGCTCGAAGCCGTCGTGGGGCAGGCCCTCGGCGTCCATGCGGGCGTGGGCGCCGGCCTCGCGCAGCAGGTCCACGGTGCCCTGCTCCAGCACCCCGGCGCGGATGCGCCCGAGCACGTAGTCCGGGCTCTGGCGTTCGAGGATGACGTTGTCGATGCCGGCGCGTTGCAGCAGTTGGCCGAGCAGCAGGCCGGAAGGGCCGGCGCCGATGATGGCAACCTGGGTTTTCATTGTTGTTTTCCTCGTCGTCGCGGGCCGGGGCCTGGTCGTAGGCACGCCCCCTGGCCGCGTAGTTGTTATTGGCACCTGCATTTTTGGTGGATGAATCGCCGCGCAGAAGGCAATATCCAACAGATAACCTGGATTTTTCGTGGATAGCCCCGGCGGCCTATAAATGCACAAGACGCCCGCTTCGAATCCGGTCCCGGTGTTCCAGCTCTACGGCGAGACCCACGCCTGGCCGACACCCGACCCCCTGCACTGCGAGACCATCCCGTCGCGCAGCAGCCTCTACGACTGGGAGATCCGCCCGCACCGCCACGCCGACCTGGTGCAACTGCTCTACGTGCGCGCCGGCGAAGCCGAGCTGGAAGTGGAGGGCAGCGTCACCCGCGTGCGCGAGGCCACAGTGCAGGTCTCGCCACCCCTGTGCGTGCACGGTTTCCGCTTCACCGCGCAGATCGACGGCTACGTCCTCAGCCTGGCCCAGCCCTTCGCCGAGGAACTGCTGCGCCAGTTCGACCGCGCCGTGCTGGAGCAGCCGCAGTGCTACGCGGTGGGCGAGGACGAGCGCTACCTGAGCACCCTGTTCGACTCCATCGAGCGCGAATATTCCCGCCAGGAGCCGGGCCGCGAACTGATGCTGCGCTCGCTGGTCAGCGCCCTGCTGGTGTGGCTGGGCCGCCGCCACCTGCAGGCCAGCCATGCCGCCAGCGCCGCGCCGGACCGCGGCCGCGAGCACCTTCAGGCGTTCCGTCGGCTGGTGGAGAAACACTTGCGCGAGCACCTGCCAATCGAGCGCTACGCCGAGCTCCTGGGCATCAGCGCGGCGCACCTCAACGCCCTGTGCCGGCGCCTGGCCGGGGTCTCGGCGCTGCAGCTGATCAGCCAGCGCCTGCTGCTGGAGGCCAAGCGCAACCTGGTGTACACGGACATGACCGTGCAGGAGGTCTCCGACCAGCTGGGCTTCTCGGAGCCGGCGTACTTCTCGCGATTCTTCAAGCGCGGCACCGGGCAGTCGCCCAGGGCCTTCCGGGGTAACCGATGAACATCGACTCACGCATCAAGTTCCGCCACCTGCTGTGCTTCCTCGAAGTGGCCCGCCTGGGCAGCCTGGCGCGCGCCGCCGACCGCCTGGCGGTGAGCCAGCCGGCGGTGTCGAAGACGCTCAAGGAGCTGGAGGAAGTGCTCGACGCCAGCCTGTTCGAGCGCGGCAAGGGCGGCGCCGTGCTGACCGAGGCCGGCATCGCCTTCCTGCGCTACGCCGGGCCCTGCGTGCAGGCCTTGCGCGACGGCGTGGAGAGCCTGCGCGGCGGCGAATACGCGGCCAGCAGCGCGCGCCTGGGCGTACTTTCCACCGTGGAGGGCGCCTTCCTCCCGGAAGTGGTGCGGCGCCTGCACGCGCGCCACGGGGCGCTGGTGGTCAGCGTGGTCACCGGGCCCAGCGCGCACCTGCTCTCGCAACTGCGCGTCGGCGAGCTGGACCTGGTGGTCGGGCGCATGACCGACAGCCCGCAGATCCAGGGCCTGACCTTCGAACACCTGTACAACGAGCCGCTGACCCTGGTGGTGCGCGCCGGCCACCCGCTGCTGGGACGGCCGCTGGACGCGGCGGAGCTGGAGGCATACCCGCTGGTGCTGCCCACCGCCGGCACCACCATCCGCAAGCGCGTCGACAGCCTGTTCGTCGAGCACGGCCTGCGCCAGTCGTCGCGGCGCCTGGAAACCCTCTCGCTGAGTCTGAGCCGGCGCTACGTCGACGACAGCGACGCAGTGTGGATGGCGCCGCTGGACGCGGTGCGCGCGGCCCTGGGCAAGGGCGAGCTGGCCGAGCTGGCGCCGCAGCTGCAGGAGGCCGGCGGCTCGGTGGGCATCTGCAGCAACGCCTCGCTGCCGCTGTCCCTCGGCGCGCACTGGTGCCAGGAGGTGCTGCGCGAGGTGGGCCAGGAGTACCGCGAAGGGGTTTATCCATAACCATCTGGTTAAGGATGGCGGGCAGCTTTTCAATTTTCCTACGCGCCGAGCTGGCGGAAACTGCGGAGCACATGCCTGGTGCCCTACAGGCTCCTATAACTCCAACAACAGGAGACCGCCATGTCCGAAGTGGACAACAGCCGGTTCGTCATCCGTGACCGCAACTGGCACCCCAAAGCCCTCACCCCCGACTACAAGACCTCCGTCGCCCGCTCCCCGCGCCAGGCGCTGGTGAGCATCCCGCAGTCGATCTCCGAGACCACCGGCCCGGACTTCTCGCACCTGAAGTTCGGCGAGCACGACAACGACCTGCTGCTCAACTTCAACACCGGCGCGCTGCCCATCGGCGAGCGTATCGTCGTCCACGGCCGCGTCGTCGACCAGTACGGCAAGCCGGTGCCCAACACCCTGGTGGAAATGTGGCAGGCCAACGCCGGCGGCCGCTACCGGCACAAGAACGACCGCTACCTGGCGCCGCTGGACCCGAACTTCGGCGGCGTCGGCCGCGCCATCACCGACAGCGACGGCCGCTACATCTTCCGCACCATCAAGCCCGGCCCCTACCCGTGGCGCAACGGCCCCAACGACTGGCGCCCGGCGCACATCCACTTCTCCATCAGCGGCCCGTCCATCGCCACCCGGCTGATCACCCAGCTGTACTTCGAGGGCGACCCGCTGATCCCCATGTGCCCCATCGTCAAGTCGATCGCCAACCCCGAGGCGGTGCAGAGCCTGATCGCGCGCCTGGACATGGGCATGGCCAACCCCATGGATTGCCTGGCCTACCGCTTCGACATCGTCCTGCGCGGCCAGCGCCAGACCCACTTCGAGAATCGCTGAGGAGCTTCGCCATGCCCGTTCAACTGCTCCCCGAAACCCCCTCGCAGACCGCCGGCCCCTACGTGCACATCGGCCTGGCCCTGGAAGCGGCCGGCAACCCGACCCGCGACCTGGAAATCTGGAACCAGATGGCCAAGCCCGGCGCCGCCGGCGAGCACATCCTGCTGCTGGGCCACGTCTACGACGGCAACGGCCACCTGGTGCGCGACTCCTTCCTGGAGTTCTGGCAGGCCGACCACGAAGGCAACTACGACAGCCGCTACGACGCCGAGAAGGCGTTCAACGGCTTCGGCCGCACCGCCACCACCTTCGATGCCGGCGAGTGGACGCTCAAGACCATCAAGCCGGGCGTGACCAAGGCCGCCGACGGCCGCCCGCAGGCGCCGCACATCAACGTGTCGCTGTTCGCCCGCGGCATCAACATCCACCTGCAGACGCGCCTGTACTTCGAGGACGAGGCCGAGGCCAACGCCAAGGACCCGGTGCTCAACCTGATCGAACAGGCGCCGCGCCGCGAGACCCTGGTGGCCCGCCGCTGCGAAGTGAACGGCCAACTGGCCTATCGTTTCGACATCCGCATCCAGGGCGAAGGCGAGACGGTGTTCTTCGACTTCTGATGCGTTCCGGCGCCTGAACGGGCGGGCCGCGCGAGCGGTCCGCCCGTCGGCGTTCACGGCATGGCGTAGGCTGTGCCTGATGACGAAGAAAACTGGAGCCCTTGCGTGAGCAACCGACTTTTCGACGCCTACTTCACCCAGCCGGCGATGCGCGAGCTGTTCTGCGACCGCGCGCGCCTGCAGGGCATGCTCGACTTCGAGGCCGCCCTGGCCCGCGCCGAGGCGCGCTGCGGGGTGATCCCGGCCAGCGCGGTGGTGCCCATCGAGGCCGCCTGCCGCGCCGAGCTGTACGACTTCGACGCCCTGGCCACGGCCATCTGCAGCGCCGGCAACTCGGCCATCCCCATGGCCAAGGCGCTGGGCCGGCAGGTCGCCGCGACGGACGTGGAGGCCGAGCGCTACGTGCACTTCGGCGCCACCAGCCAGGACGCCATGGACAGCGGCCTGGTGCTGCAACTGCGCGCCGCCGTCGGCCTGCTGGAAGACGACCTGGCGCGCCTGGGCGCGGCCCTGGCCGAGCAGGCGCGCCAGCACGCCTACGTGCCCATGGCCGGGCGCACCTGGCTGCAACACGCCACCCCGGTGACCCTGGGCATGAAGATCGCCGGCTGGCTCGGCGCGGTCACCCGCCACCGCGAGCGCCTGGCCGAACTCAAGCCGCGCCTGCTCAGCCTGCAGTTCGGCGGCGCCTCCGGCAGCCTGGCGGCGCTGGGCGACGACGGTTTCGCCGTGGCCGAGGCGCTGGCCGAGGAGCTGCGCCTGCAACTGCCGGAACAGCCCTGGCACACCCAGCGCGACCGCCTCGTCGAGTTCGCCGCCTGGCTCGGCCTGGTGGCCGGCAGCCTGGGCAAGCTCGGCCGCGACCTCAGCCTGCTGATGCAGACCGAGGCCGGCGAAGTCTTCGAGCCCTCCGCGCCGGGCAAGGGCGGCTCCTCGACCATGCCGCACAAGCGCAACCCGGTGGGCGCCGCCGTGCTGATCGGCGCCGCCACCCGCGCGCCGGGCCTGGTGGCGACGATGCTGAGCGCCATGCCCCAGGAACACGAGCGCAGCCTCGGCCTGTGGCACGCCGAATGGGAAAGCCTGCCGGAGCTTTGCTGCCTGGTCTCCGGCGCACTGCAGCAGGCGCTGCTGGTGGTGCCGGGCCTGGAAGTGGACGCCCAGCGCATGGCCCGCAACCTCGACCTGACCCGCGGCCTGGTGCTGGCCGAGGCGGTGAGCATCGCCCTGGCCCGGCGCATCGGCCGCGACGCCGCGCACCACCTGGTGGAGCAATGCTGCCGCCAGGCCGTAGCCGAAGGCGCGCACCTGCGCCAGGTGCTGGGCGGCAACGCCGAGGTCTGCGCGCAATTGAGCGAAGCCGAGCTGGACCGGCTGCTGGATCCGGCCCACTACCTGGGCCAGTGCCGCCGCTGGGTGGAACGCGCCCTGGAAGAACACGCGCGCCTCGGCTGAGGCGCGACAGACAAGCGAGAGAGAACCCGATGGACGAGAAACAACGCTACGAAGCCGGCATGCAGGTCCGCCGCGCGGTGCTGGGCGACGCCCACGTCGACCGCAGCCTGCAGAACCGCACCGCCTTCAACGAAGAATTCCAGGAAATGATCACCCGCCACGCCTGGGGCGACATCTGGACCCGCCCCGGCCTGCCGCGCCACACCCGCAGCCTGGTGACCATCGCCATGCTCATCGGCATGAACCGCGAAGGCGAACTGAAACTGCACCTGCGCGCCGCCCGCAACAACGGCGTGAGCCGCGAGGAGATCAAGGAAGTGCTGCTGCAAAGCGCGATCTACTGCGGCATCCCGGCGGCCAACGCCACCTTCCACCTGGCGGAGGAAGTGTGGAACGAGCTGGGGACGGAGTCGCTGGAGGGGGGAGCTTGATCTAACGGCGTATAACCGCGAACGGCCCTACGCTATGGCGCTTTTCGTAGGAGCGAGCTTGCTCGCGAATGGTGTCTACCTTCGGCGATGGAGTATCAGAGGGATTCCGGCCCCCTCTCCCCAGCCCTCTCCCTGAAGGGAGAGGGGGCTTGTCCGTGCCGAGAGGAGGAATGGTTTCAGCCGGTAATCACTGTGCTAGCCGGCTAACGCCGAAGTATCAGTATCTGCCCAACGGTCCCCTCTCCCTTCAGGGAGAGGGTTAGGGAGAGGGCGTTCTTGAGGATGCGCTCCGGACCTCCCGGTAGAACTCCATTCGCGAGCAAGCTCGCTCCTACAACCACCAATCCCCCTCACGGCATCTGATCCACCACGAAATCCGCCTTCGAACGCGCCTCCAACTCCGCAACTGCCGGCTAACTCCAGCGTTCCCGTTTCTGCCCAACGGTCCCCTCTCCCTTCAGGGAGAGGGTTAGGGAGAGGGCGCTCTTGAGGGTGCACGCCGAACCGCCCGGTAGAACTCCATTCACCAGGCGTAGGGCGGATAACGTTCCACGTTATCCGCCGCTTGGCCATGGTTCCCGGCGGCTCCGGGGCTGACCTTGGCGTTGGCTGTGGCTTCGGTGTAGCGGCGTATAACCGCGAACGGTTATACGCCCTACGGCATCCGATCCGCGACGAAATCCGCCTCCGAACGCGCCTCCAGCTGCCCCTTGCGGCAAGCGCGCTGGAACCGCTCGAAATCCCGCTCGTTCTGCAACGCATAAGCCTTGGCGTAATGCACCAGCGCATCGTTCAGCGCATCGCTCTTGCCGATGTAGCCGGCGATCCGCGCCGCCTGGCCGCCGGACTTGGCGTGGGCGCAGGCCAGGGCCCGGCCGCACACGCGGGCGTAGGCGAGGAAGGCGTTTTCGTCGAAGGTCTCCAGTTCCGCCGAAACCTTCATGTCGCGCAACTGGCGCACGTAGAAGTGGCGGCCGCCGGGGCCGGTGGTCCAGCCGAGGAAGAGGTCGCTGGCCGACTGCATCAGGCGCTGGCCGTCCACCACCCGCTGGCCCTGGTGGCGGGTGCGCAGCTTGCTGCGCACGTAGCCGGCCAGCACCGAGGGACGGGCTTCCTTGTACTGCAGGAACAGCGGCTGTTCCTGGGCGTCGATCAGCAGCGCCACCAGGCAGCGGGTGCCGACGCTGCCCACGCCTACTACCTTGAACACCAGGTCCTGCACCTCGAAGCGGTCGAGCAGGTCGCGGCGGTCGGCCTGCAGGGTGGAGCGGTAGTCGCGCATGAAGGTGTCGTGCAGGTCCTGCCAGTGCTCCAGGTCCATCCAGTCGTCGTCCTTGTCCAGCAGCGAGGTCGAGGCGTGCAGGTGGAAGATTTCCGGCAGGTCGTCGCGAATCTGCAGGCGGCCCTTGGCGTCGCGCTCGGCGATCTTCGGCAGCAACTCGGCGTGGGTGCGCCGGTTGGCCTTCTCGATGGCGCGCTGCACGTGCTCGCGCAGGTCCTTTTCCTTCTCCTGCTCCAGCGCCACCTCGTAGTCGATGCGCCCATACCACAGCTCCAGGGCGCCCATCTCGGCGCACTCGGCCATGTTCTGCTGGTAGGAGGCGACCAGCTCGTGGCAGGCGTTCTCTTCCACGCTCTCGCCGTGGCGCAGGTCGCGGGCGGCGATCAGGAAGCTCGCCACCAGGCGCTTGAGGTCCCATTCCCAGGGGCCGGGGTGGACCTCGTCGAAGTCGTTGACGTTGAACAGCAGGTTGCGCTCGGGGGAGGCGAAGCCGCCGAAATTCATCAGGTGGCAGTCTCCGCAGATCGGCAATTCCATGCCCATGTCCGGGGTGCCCGAGAGGTCGTGGGCCTGGAGCAGGGCGCTGCCGCGGAAGAAGGTGAAGGGCGACACCAGCATGCGCCCGTAGCGCAGCGCCACCAGCGACTGCACGCGGCCGGCGCTGGAGGCCTCGATCAGCGGCAGCGGGTCGCGGTCGATTTTCCCGGGTTCGGCGTGGCTGCTGCGCGGGCACTTGTCGCGGGCGTCCTTGCCCTGTTTGCGGAGTTCCTTGATGTCCATCGTTCACCTCCAATCCCGGGACCATGAATTCGAGCTTAGAGGCTGGCCGGGGGCCTGCAAGTCGGCGCCTTGGGCTGGCCTGGAAAGGGCATTTCTGCGATGGTCGCGGCGTCTCGTCGTCAGGAAGCGTCCATGTCCGCCATCGCCATTGTGCTCGCCCGTCCCGCCAAAATGCCCTGGCGCGCCCTGGGCATCGCCCTCGGCCTGCTGGCCCTGGCCGGCTGCAGCTCGCAGTCCGCCCGCCAGGCGCCGGAGCCGACGCCGGCGCAGGTGCGCGCCACCCTGGCGCAACTGCTGCCGGCCAAGGTGAGCGACCGCAGCGGTTGGGCCACGGACATCCAGGCGGCCTTCGCCGCCCAGCGCATCCGCCCGAGCACCGAGAACCTCTGCTCGGTGCTGGCGATCACCGAGCAGGAATCCAACTTCCAGGCCGACCCGCAGGTGCCGGGCCTGGGCCGCATCGCCCGCGGCGAGATGCAGAAGCGCGCCGCGCGCCTGCACATCCCCAGCTTCCTGCTCGACGCCGCCCTGGCGCTGAAGTCGCCCACCGGCAAGAGCTACAGCCAGCGCCTGGACGCGGTGCGCAGCGAGCGCGAGCTGAGCGCCATCTTCGACGACTTCATCGGCATGGTGCCGCTCGGCCAGCAGCTGTTCGGCCGCTTCAACCCGGTGCGCACCGGCGGGCCCATGCAGGTCAGCGTGGCCTTCGCCGAACAGCACGCCGAGGGTTACCCGTACCCGCTGAAGGGCAGCGTGCGCCAGGAAGTGTTCAGCCGCCGCGGCGGCCTGTACTTCGGCATCGCCCACCTGCTGGGCTACCCGGCGGACTACCAGCGGCCGCTGTACCGCTTCGCCGACTTCAACGCCGGCTGGTACGCCAGCCGCAACGCCGCCTTCCAGCGCGCGGTGAGCCTGGCCACCGGCATCCCGTTGGCGCTGGACGGCGACCTGATCCGCTACGACTCCAGCGCCGCCGGCGCCACCGAACTGGCGGTGCGCACCCTGGGCCCGCGCCTGGGTCTGAGCGACAGCCAGATCCGCCGCGACCTGGAGCAGGGCGAGCGCGCCGAATTCGGCGAGACGAAGCTCTACGCCAAGGTCTTCGCCCTGGCCGAGAAGAACGAAGGCAAGCCCCTGGCCCGGGCGGTGCTGCCGGGCATCACCCTGCACAGCCCGAAGATCACCCGCAACCTCACCACCGCCTGGTTCGCCCAGCGGGTGGACGAGCGCTACCAGCGCTGCCTGGCACGGGCGGGGAAGGGTTGAGATAGCGCACGTCGCGTGACGCTCAGGCGCGGCCCAGGCGCGCGAGCAGGGCAGCCTTCACCGCCGGCCACTCGTCGTCGATGATGCTGAAGCGCACCGAGTCGCGCTTGCGCCCGTCGGGCATGATCCGCTCGTGGCGGACGATGCCCTCCTGCACCGCGCCCAGGCGCAGGAGGGCGGCGCGGGACTTCTCGTTGAGCACGTCGGTGGTGAACTGCACGCGCACGCAGTGCATGACTTCGAAGGCGTATTCCAGCAGCAGGAACTTGGCCTCGGTGTTGATCGCCGTGCGCTGCGCCGAGGCGGCCAGCCAGGTGTGGCCGATCTCCAGCTTGCGGTTGGCGCGGTCGATCTTCCACAAGCGCGTGCTGCCGACGATGCGCCCGCTGCGCCGGTCGCGGATGGCGAAGGGCAGCACCGTGCCGGCGTCGCGCCCGGCCAGGGCCTTGTCCAGGTAGGCGTCGATGCTGCCCGGCCCCGGCACCACCGTGACCTTGAGCTTCCACAGCTCGCCGTCGGTCGCCGCGGCGAGGAGTTCGCCGGCCTGTTCGCGGGCCAGGGGCAGGAGTTCGGCGTGCTCGCCGGTGAGGCGTAGCTGGGGCTCGGGGGCGGTCATGGCGGTTTCCTTGGCTGGGCCCCCGAGCTTGCCGCGTTCGGGCGCGGAAGCAAAGCCGCACGCTAGACGTGGCTCAGCTGCAGGTCATGGATGATGCACACCGAACCGTCCGTGGCCAGGGTGGCGCTGGTGTAGTCGACCTGGTTGTACACCCCGCCATGGAAGTCGAAGGCGTGGCCGGCCCAGTCCGGGTCGAGGGTCATGGGCGCGAGGTTGGAGGTGCGCCCGTCGCAGCTGGCCTGCACCGTGATCACGGCCGAGGCGGTGGCGTGGATGAGGATGCTGAAGCGCGCGCCCAGCGGCACCTTGTCCAGCACCGTGCTGCTCACCGGGTCGGGCTGGTCGAAGTGCTGACGAAAGCCCAGGGTGATCTTGCCCTTGTTCCAGAACACCTTGACCACCGGGCTGTCGTCGTTGAGCACGTGCATCTGCGAGATCACCACCTTCTGCGCCGAGTTCACCCGCGTCAGCGTCATCTCCTGGCGGTTGCTGTGCTCGCGCGCGCTTTCCAGCAGCCAGTACTTCGCCTCCTTCCATTCGCAGCGGGTGCGCTGGGTGCTCTTGCTGGATGCTCCGAGGGTCGGCGCGGTGAACTGCACGCTGCCGTCGGGCAGGCGTGTGACCAGCTCCGGGTACTGCTGCAGCGCCTGGCTGCCGGGGATCTCCAGGGCCACCGGGTTGGTGGCCGAGCGGGGGACGGGCAGGCCGATGGTCAGGTTGTCGATGTTCACGCTCATGTCGTCAGTCCTCTGCTGTGGGAAGGGCGCAAGCGAAAAGGCAGGCGCGGGGCCTGCCTGATGGATGCGACTGACGACGGCGGCGAATGCTCAGGATTTCCGCATGAGCGGTAGCCCGGGGCAGGGCGCCGGGGTGGCCGGGGCCCTGCCCGTGTGGCGGCTCAGCGCCCGCCCAGCTGGCCGCGGCGGTACTCGCCCTGGCGCTCGAGCATCCAGCCGGGGTACTCGGCTGGCAGCGCGCTGACCTGGTCGAGAGTGGCCAGTTCTTCGGCGTTCAGCTCGACCTGGGTGGCGGCGATGTTGTCCTCCAATTGCTCCAGGCGCTTGGCGCCGATGATCACGCTGGTCACCACTTCCTGGTGCAGCAGCCAGGCCAGGGCCACCTGCGCCACCGATACGCCCTTGGCTTCGGCGATGCCGCGCATGGCGTCGATGCAGTCGTAGGCGCGTTCGCGGTTCACCGGCGGGAAGTCGAACTGGGTGCGCCGGCTGCCGGCCTCGGCCTCGCCGCTGCGGCCATACTTGCCGCTGAGCAGGCCGCCGGCCAGCGGGCTCCAGACCATCAGGCCGACTTTCTCGCTGCGCAGCAGCGGCACCAGTTCGCGCTCCAGGTCGCGGCCGGCGATGCTGTAGTAGGCCTGCAGCGACTCGAAGCGGGCCAGGCCGAGGCGCTCGGCGGTGCCCAGGGCCTTCATGATCTGCCAGGCCGCCCAGTTGGAGACGCCGACGTAGCGCACCAGGCCCTGGCGCACCAGGTCGTCGAGGGCGCGCAGGGTTTCCTCGATCGGCGTGGCCGGGTCGAAGCCGTGCACCTGGTAGAGGTCGATGTGGTCCAGTTGCAGGCGCTCCAGGCTGGCCTGCACGCCGCCGGCGATGTGGTAGCGCGACAGGCCGCGGGAGTTGGCGCCGCGGGTGCCGGTCTCGCCGAACACCTTGGTGGCGACCACCACGTCCTCGCGGGGCACGCCGAGGTTCTTCAGGGCCTGGCCGGTGATGACCTCGGAGCGGCCCTCGGAATACACGTCGGCGGTGTCGATGAAGTTGATGCCGGCCGCCAGGGCCGCGCCGACCAGCTGCTCGGCCTCGGCCTGCTGCAGCTTGCCGATCTGGCTCCACAGCTGGCCTTCGCCGCCGAAGGTCATGGTGCCCAGGCAGAGTTCCGAGACGAACAGACCGGTGTTGCCGAACTTTCTGTAGCGCATGGCGAGCAATCCTCGGGAAGGGGCAGGGAAGGCGCCGCTGCCTCGCGCAGCGGCGGACGCCACCAGTATGGGCGCCGCGCCCTGTAAGGACGGCGCTCGATGCTGCCGCATTCTTGCCTATTGCTGCTGGCGCCCGCCTCAGGCCATGGGCGGCAGGCGGCGCTTGACGGGGGTCTTCTTGACGATGGCGGTGCTGGTCTCGGCGTAGGCGTTGAGGCGGTCGAGCAGGGTGTCCAGCTGCTCCATGTCGCGCACGCACAGGCGGGCGACGAAGCAGTCGTCGCCGGTGATCTTGTCGCACTCGGTGAACTCGGGGATGGCCTGGATCTGCCGTTCCACCTCGTGCAGCCGGCCGGGCAGCGGGCGCACGCGGACGATGGCCTGCAGCAGGTAGCCGAAGGCCTTCGGGTCCACCTCCAGGGTGTAGCCGCGGATCACCCCGCGGTCCTCCAGCTTGCGCAGGCGCTCGCCGACGCTGGGCGCGGAGAGCCCGCTGACCTGGGCCAGGGCCTTGAGCGACAGGCGCGAGTCTTCCATCAGGGCGGCGATCAGCAGTTGGTCGATTTCGTCGGTCATTTTCGGCTCGTTAGGCGATTGCGGGCGGATGCCTTGATAGTAAAGGCGATATTTGGCGGATGCCTTCCGTTTGCGATGGAAGGGCGGGGTGATGCCTTGTCATGCTGTAGGCACACCTTGCAGGAGGAAGCCCCATGGACAAGTCCTTTCAACGCGGCACCCTGGAGATGACCGCGGCCATGCTGATCTGCGGCACCATCGGTTGGCTGGTGCTGGTGTCCGGCCAGCCGGTGCTGGACGTGGTGTTCTGGCGCTGCGTGTTCGGCGCCGCCACCTTGCTGGTCGCCTGCGCCCTGCTCGGGATGCTGCGCCCGGGCGTGCTGAGCCTTTCCGCCTTCGGCCTGGCGCTGCTCAGCGGGGTGGCCATCGTCGGCAACTGGGTGCTGCTGGCCGCGGTGTTCCTCGGCGAAAAGCTCAGCGCGCGCAAGCTCGGCTGGCTGGGGCTGTCCTTCGCCGGCATGCTGGCCATCGTCAGCGCCCACGGCAGCGGCGGGCCGGGCAGCGACTACCTGGGCGGCATCGCCCTGGCCCTGGGCGCGGCGCTGCTGTATGCCTTCGCCGCGCTGATCGTCAAGCGCCTGCAGGCAGTGCCGCCGCATGTGATCGCACTGGTGCAGGTGTGCAGCGGCGTGCTGCTGCTGGCGCCCCTGGCCAACCTCTCGGCGCTGCCGCAGCAGCCGTCGGCCTGGGCCTGCATGGCCACCCTTGGCATCGTCCATACCGGGCTGATGTACGTGCTGCTCTACGGCGCCATCCAGAAGTTGCCGACGGCGCTGACCGGCGCGCTGTCGTTCATCTACCCGGTGGCGGCGATCCTGGTGGACTGGGTGGTGTTCGGCCACCGCCTGGGCCTGGCGCAGTGGCTGGGCGTGGCGGCCATCCTCCTGGCCGCGGCGGGCATGCAGCGCGACTGGGGGCTGCCGCGGCGGCTGGCTGCGCGCTTCGCGTTGCGTGGGACGGATTACGGAAAGCGCTGAGGCGTGGGAATTTTTCCCGAGGCGGTGACTCCAACTCCCACCAAGTCACGCCATGGGTGAATGATGAACTACAAGCTGTTGCCAATGATCGGTGTCGCGGTGCTGCTCGGCGCCTGCGGCGGCAAGGAGGCGGAGGTGTGCGCCAGCAAGGACATGCGCGACCAGTTGGTGAAGGTGTTCACCGACGGCCCGCTGTCCGGCCGCGGCGACCTGCTCAAGGACGTGGAGCTGCGCGACGCGGCCATCCTCGAGAAGGACCCGGACAGCGGCGTGCTCGAATGCGTGGCCACCTTCCGCGTGCCGGTGGGCCAGCAGGTGGTGCAGGGGCCGCTGGAGTACCGCATCGCCCCGGCGGCCAAGTCCGATCATGACTATCTGTTGCTGTTCACCAAGAGCGAGCGGGCGTTGGCGCTGGCCGACCGGATTCAGCGGGTGTTCCCGGCGGCGGGGACGTCGCAGTGATGATGGGAGTGTAGGAGCGAGCTTGCTCGCGAACCTCCTGGCGGTTGCGGTGTATCGGTTGCCTCCGTTCCCTCACCCCAGCCCTCTCCCGGAGGGAGAGGGGGCCGTTTGGCGTGAGTGGTGAATCCAGAGTCAGCCTGAAATGCCTGTCTATCCCAGCGTTCGCGGGAATGGTGAGGGTAGGAGCGAGCTTGCTCGCGAAGGGTGCCTTGCGACTGCGGTGTATCGGTTGACTCCGTTCCCTCACCCCAGTCCTCTCCCGGAGGGAGAGGGGGCCGTTCGGCGTGAGTGGTGAATCCAGAGTCAGCCTGAAACGCCTGTCTATCCCAGCGTTCGCGAGAGTGGCGAAGGGGAAGGATGGTGCCTGACCTCCAGGCCGCTCAGGACAGCCCCCTCTCCCGCTTGCGGGAGAGGGTTGGGGAGAGGGTGTTCTTGAGCCTGGCACTTCACGCCACCGGCAAACTCCATTCGCGAGCAAGGACCAGGCGCCCCCTCGCTCCTACGAAAAGCCGCGCTCGCCTGCAACGTAGGCGCAACTGTCTTGGCGGCTGCGCCGAAGCGCTTTTCGCAGGATGGGTTGAGCCTTGGCGAAACCCATGCGGTGGTGATGGGTATCGCTTCGCTCAACACCATCCTACGAAAAGCCATGCTCGCTCATCCGCGAATCACGCCGATATCACCGGCTATCGCGGACGCGCAGGCAACTGCCAGCCTCTGCAGTGGCCCGAACGCCGCACAAACGAAAAAGCCGCTCCCCCATGAGGAGGAGCGGCTTTTTCATCAGCGCCTTTCGGCACCCGCTCAGGCAGCGTTGCCGTAGCGGGCCTGTTTCTTCTTGACCTGCTGGCGGCACGCGTCGCCGAAGGCCTGGAAGATCTTCACCGAATCGGGGTTCTTCAGCGCCTGCCATTCCGGGTGCCACTGCACCGCGAAGAGGAAGGGCGACAGGCTCGGCGCGTGGATCGCCTCGACCAGGCCGTCTTCGGCGTGGGCGATGGGCTCCAGGCCCTTGCCGAGGTTCTTCAGGCCCTGGCCGTGCAGCGAGTTGACCTGGATCGAGTCGGTCTGCAGCAGCTTGTGCAGCCAGGTGTTCTGCGCCACGCGCACGCTGTGCGCCGGGGCGTATTGCACCTCGACCGGGTCTTCGGGGTTTTCCCGGTGGTCGTTGAAGCCGGGCTCGGCGTAGACCTTCTGGTAAATGTCGCCGCCCAGCGCCACGTTGATTTCCTGCATGCCGCGGCAGATGCCGAAGATCGGCAGGCCACGGGCGATGGCGGCCTTGATCAGGGGCAGGTCGAAGAGGTCGCGCTGCTTGTCCTGGGCCTTGCCGGGGGTTTCGTTTTCCTGGCCGTAGAGGGCCGGATCGATGTTGCTGCCGGCGCCGGTGAGGTAAACGCCGTCGGCCATGTCGAGGTACTGCTCGAGATCGTCGATGCCGCAGCAGGTCGGCACCAGGACCGGCACGCAACCGGCGATGTCGGTGATCGGGGTGATGTACTTGTGGGTCATCACCTGATAGTCGTGGCCCTTGCGTTCCTGGGCGCCCATGGACATCAGGACGACGGGCTTGCGGAGTTTCTGATTGTTATTGCCAATGTTGCTGTTGGACATATGTCACCTTGGGACAGGCTCGGCCTGTCGTTTATGTGCAGGCGCGGCCGGGAGGGCGCTACCTGGGGCTCCGAGCACTGCCGTAGCGGGGCTGGAAGCGCCCGCAAACGGTCGAAGCCTGCCCATCAGCCTGCCAGAGCCGTAAAATATGTCAAACAATTTCGCTTTCGATCGTTAAAAATAATGGCCGAAATTCATGGCGATTTCATTTTCAAGATGCTGTATTTAAAGGATTTTTTCTTTAATTCGATAAATATCGGTCCATTATTTTTTACGGATCAGGCCTTTCCGTGAAAATTATACTGAACATTTTCACGGAAAATCGCCGGGCACGCGCCGGCCGCACCCTTGAGCGGGCGCCGCGTCTGAAGCTTTCCTGCGGGGCGCTGGCGCCCGGCTGGTCAGCCGGGCAGTTCGACCTTGCCGGGCGGCAGCGGCGCCTTGGCCGGGTCGCCGCTGAAGGCTTCCACCCGGTTGCGCCCGCCGTGCTTGGCGGCGTACAGGGCCACGTCGGCGTTGCCCACCAGGGCTTCCTGGCTGGCCACCGGGCCCTGGGCGGTGGAGGCCACGCCGATGCTCACCGTCAGGTGGCCGCGGGCGGCCCAGGCGTGGGGCAGTTGCAGGGCCTCGACGGCGGCGCGGATGCGCTCGCCGATGGCGCAGGCGCTGGCCAGGTCGGCGCCGGGCATGACCACGGTGAACTCCTCGCCGCCGAAGCGCGCGACGAAGTCGCAGTGCTCGCGCACGTTGTCGCGGATGGCCTCGGCCACGCGGCGGATGCCGACGTCGCCGGCGAGGTGGCCGTAGCCGTCGTTGTAGAGCTTGAAGTGGTCGATATCCAGCATCAGCACGCTCAGCGGCTCGGCGTGCCGTGCGCAGCGGTGCCATTCGCGCTTGAGCGTCTCGTCCAGGTGGCGCTTGTTGGCGATGCGGGTGAGGTCGTCGGTGCGGCTGAGCACCGCCAGCTCCTGGTTGGCCAGCGCGTACTTGTGCGCCAGCACCTGGTGTTCCCAGGCCAGCTTGAGCGCCTCGTTGAAGCGGATCTGCAGGCGCCGGCCCATTTCCGCGATGAACGGGCAGACCACCCAGGCGGAGACCGCCAGGAAGGTCGCCTGGGGCTCGGGGTCGCGGAAATAGGCGATGCCCAGGAAGAAGAACATGGGCACGTGGAAGGCCAGGTGCGCCGGCCAGTAGGACACGTTGCTCATGGCCACCATCACCGAGGCCAGGGCGATGCAGCCGTAGATCACGTCCTCGTAGGGCGTGCCGTAGCTCATCAGCCAGATGGCGCCGATGCCCCAGGCCAGCCCCACGGCGCCGCACTGCAGCATGGTCAGGCGCGCCCAGGTCTGCGGCGCCAGGCGCTGCGGGTTGCGCCGCCAGGCGTACACCAGGCCCAGGCGCACGCTCATCAGCAGCACCAGCACGGCGAGCCACAGGCAGCGCCCGAGCAGGGGCGCGCTGGCATGGTAGACGCCGAACACCATGGTACCGGAGAACACGTTGCCCACCGCGGTGGACGGGCTGGTGGAGAACAGCGTGGCGACGCGCTCGGCCAGGTAGTCCTCGGCGGGGCGCTCGGGCAGCGGTGGCGGGTTGGTGTCGGGGTAGGCGGTCATGCCTGGGCTCCTGGGTGCGCCCCGGGACGGTGCGGCGGGGGCGGGCGCAGGCACGCGCCGGCCCGGCGCGCTGGCGCCTCGGTCCATGGCGGTGCGCTTGCCCGGCCCGACCGATGGCTTCCGTTGCGCGGGAAAATGCAGTGATGTCTCGGCGCCATCATGCCTGGAGTACGATGGGAATTCGAGCCCGCGGACGACGGAAGGCAGCGCCGCCGGGCGGGAAGCGGAAAGCGAGACGCCCCCTCTCGCTGGGCGAAAAGGGGGCGTTTTTCTTGCCATTGCACCATCCTGGTGCGTTATCTCCCGGGTGCGGCTTACTTGCCGGTCTTGATGGTGGTCCAGCTGCGGGTCATCAGGCGCTGGGTGTTGGCCGGCAGGTCCGGGAAGGCGTACAGCTTCTTCATCACCTCTTCCTTCGGATAGATGCCCGGGTCGTTGCGGATTTCCTCGTTCACCAGCGCGGTGGCGGCAGCGTTGCCGTTGGGGAAGGAGGTGACGTTGCTGATCTCGGCGATCACCTGCGGCTCGAGCAGGAAGTTGACCCACTGCAGCGCGCCTTCGGGGTTCTCGGCGTCCTTCGGAATGGCCACGGTGTCGAAGAAGGCGCCGGCGCCTTCCTTCGGAATGTTGTAGAGCACGTGGACGTTGTTCTTCGCTTCCGCGGCGCGGGCCTTGGCCTGGTAGACGTCGCCCGAGTAGCCGACGGCGACGCAGATGTTGCCGTTGGCCAGGTCCGAGATGTACTTGGAGGAATGGAAGTAGGTGATGTATGGGCGGATCTTCTGGTACAGCGCGGTGGCCGCCTTGATCTCCTTCGGATCATTGCTGTCGGGCTTGTAGCCCAGGTAGTGCAGGGCCGCCGGCAGCATCTCGGTGGGCGAGTCGAGGAAGCTCACGCCGCACTGCTTGAGCTTCTGGATGTTCTCGGGCTTGAACACCAGGTCCCAGGAATCCACCGGGGCGTTGTCGCCGAGCACGGCCTTGACCTTGTCCGGGTTGTAGCCCAGGCCGATGGTGCCCCACATGTAGGGAATGGCGAACTTGTTGCCCGGGTCGCTGATCTCGAGGGTCTTCATCAGGTCCGGGTTGAGGTTCTTCCAGTTCGGCAGCTTGGACCTGTCCAGCGGCATGTAGACGCCGGCCTTGATCTGCTTGGCGAGGAAGTTGTTCGACGGCACCACCACGTCGTAGCCGGACTTGCCGGCCAGCAGCTTGGCTTCCAGCACTTCGTTGCTGTCGTAGACGTCGTAGACGACCTTGATGCCGGTGGCCTTGGTGAACTTGTCGACCGTGTCAGGGGCGATGTAGTCGGACCAGTTGTAAACGTGCAGCACTTTGTTGTCCGCCTGCGCCATACCAGCCACAGCGCCCGCCAGAGTCACGGCGAGCAGGGTCTTGCCGAAGGTCTTGAACATGCAGGTTGCTCCGATTTTCTTCTATCCGTGCGTAAGTTGGGTCTTCCGCACGGATCGACAGCAAGAACCATTCCCGATAATGGCGCCCGGCCATTCCCGGGGCGCAGGCCCCCGGCGGCTCTAGCCTGGCGCCAAGGGGCGGGAGGAGGGCTGGCGGGCGTGGCGACGGAATCCCGGCGCGGGCTGTTACAAGGCGTACCGTCGTGCCAGGTGGCTCAATCGAGCCGGTAACGCGCGAGGTCCTGCGCGGAAAGCACGCGCATGCGCCCCGGCTCGATGGCCGCCATGTCGTCCAGCAGGGCGACGGGCACGTCCATCTCGCGCAGATAGGCGGCCGGGCTGTAGCGGCTGGCGCCGTCGGCCAGCCAGGAATCGCCGCCGGGGAAGTAGGGACGGTGCAGGCCGACATAGCCGCGCACCCGCCGCGTGTGCCCGGCGGCCAGCAGGTAGACGCAGGTGCCCTGGCACACGCTGTTGCGCGGCACCCAGGTGTCGAACCCGGCCTCGCGCAGCAGCCGACCCATCTTGATGGCCTCGCCCAGGCTGCCGCCGATGGAATCGAGCAGGGCGATCTTGCGGGCGAACTTGCCGGGGTTGCGCTTCAGCCCCTGCAGCAGGCGCTCGTAGTCCCCCGGCGCGATGTCCTCGGTGACGCGCACCGCCAGGGTGAGCCCCAGCGACTTGTTCTGCACCGGCGCAACCTCGACCCGCGCGAACGCCGCCGTCGAACACAGCACCGAAAGGCCGAACACGGCCGCGCGCACCAGGGTATTGCCCATGAACCTGCCTCGCCTTGAACCCAGCGGGAAATCGATGGGAGCGGAAGATACCGCCGATGCTGGCATTTGGCATCCCCCGGCACAGCCGAATCGGCGAATGCGCCGAAGTGCAGCACCAAGGCTTCACTCCGCCCGCGCCTTCTGGTAAAAAGGCACCCCCAAGCGGGCGTCGTATAATGGCATTACCTGAGCTTCCCAAGCTCATGACGAGGGTTCGATTCCCTTCGCCCGCTCCACTTCAGCTTTCCATGGTGTTCCAAGGACGTCCATGGAGTGTTGCAAGTCATTGTCACGGTTCGATTTTTTCGGAATCTTCGATCCAGTGACGTCCAGCGAAATCCACTGACAGCCGGTCAAAACCGGTACATTAGGTGGTACATCGCAATGCGGAGCTTCCCAGTTCCGCATTGTTGCTGGGGGAGCCGGGGCCCAATGGGAAACATGGCACTCAACTCGCTTTCAAGGAGTTGGGATCATGCTTTCGGACCTCACGGTTCGCCAGGCCAAGGCGACCGGCAAGCCGTACACCCTGGCCGACGCAGACGGCCTTTCGCTCTTTGTTTCAGCCACCGGTGCAAAGGCGTGGCACTTCCGCTTCTCGTGGGGCGGCAAGCGCGACCGCATGTCCTTCGGCACGTATCCAGCGCTCTCGCTGAAGGACGCCCGCGCACTTCGCGATGAAGCCCGCTCGCTGCTCGCCAAGGGCGTCAATCCCCACAGCGAACGCAAGCGCAAGCGGCACGCGATCGTCCTGGCCGGCGAACACACCTTCATGGCCGTCTACGAGCAATGGTTGGCTCATCGCCGTCTCTCGCTGGAGGAAGGACGGCAGACCAGCCTGGAGCAGATCGGGCGCGTCTTCAAGAAGGACGTGTTTCCGTCGCTGCGGCACCTGACCATCTACGAGATCACCCGTGCGCACCTGCTGGACATCATCGGCAAGGTGGAAAAGCGCGGCTCGCTGTCGGTGGCCGAGAAGCTGCGGACCTGGTTCACCCAGTTGTTCACCTACGCCACGGTGGCGATCCCCAACATGGGCGAGAACCCGTCCAGGGACCTGGAAGTGGTCGCGTTGCCTTTGCCGCCGGTCGAACACAACCCGTTCCTGCGCATGCACGAGCTGCCGGCCATGCTGCAGACGCTGCGCAAGTACCGCGGGCGCCTGAACACGCAGTTGGGCTTGCGGCTGTTGATGCTCACCGGTGTGCGCACTGGCGAACTGCGCTTCGCCACGCCCGATCAGTTCGACCTCGACCGGGGCCTGTGGATCATCCCCGTGGCCAGGCTCAAGCAGCGAAAGCTGCTCACCAGGAAGAAGCGCAAGCGCATCATCGACATCCCGCCCTACATCGTGCCGCTGTCGGTGCAGGCGCAGGAGATCGTTCGCCACCTGCTCGACAACTTCAAGCCGGCCCAGGTTCATCTCATTCCCGGCGACTGGTGCCTGAAGAACCCGATCAGCGAGAACACGCTCAACGCCGCGCTCAAGCGCATGGGCTACGAGGACCAACTCACGGGGCACGGCATCCGGGCAACTATCTCGACGGCGTTGAACGAACTCGGCTACCCGAAGAAATGGGTGGACGCCCAGCTTTCGCATGCCGATCCAGACAGGATCAGCGCGACCTACAACCATGCCGAATACGTCGAGCAGCGCCGCGTCATGATGCAGGACTGGGCCGATCGCCTGGACCTGTTTGAGCAGAATGAGGTCGAGGTTGCCAGCCGGCATCTGACCATCACGCTTCAGGGCCTGCCGACCATTGCCGGCCAGGCGACGGTGCAGCCGCCGGTGCTCGACCTCACCGCGCCGCAGCTGATCGTGACCGCGCCGGCGCCCGACAAACCCGAAGCGCCGGCATCGGTGCAGCGGCTGTCGGCCGTGCGCATGCCCGAGTACGCACGGCCGCGCCTGTCGGACGCGCAGCGTGAACGCCTGCAGGTGCTGGAGATCTTCGAGGCGCCGCACAACCTCTCGGTGGCGGACTACGCCAGGCTCGCGGGCAAGTCGCGCCGCTGGATCACCTACGAGATCCAGGCCGGCAACCTGCTGTCGATCCACATGGGGCATCGCGGGCAGCGAGTGCCAGACTGGCAACTCGATCCGCTCAAGCGCAGGCTGGTCCAGTCCGTCCTGAAGCAACTGCCACGGGGCATCGACACCTGGGACATCTACCACGCTCTCCTGCGCTCATATGAGGCCCTCGGGACACGGCCGGCCATCGAAGCCGTCAACCCAACGAACCTGCACCTTGCCGCGCGGCTGGTGGCCGCACAGTGCATGCAGGCGAGCGAGCCAGTCGTGACGACCGAGTTTCCTGAGCAGGTCCGGCAAAGCGTGCAGCGGCTGGTGCGCGAAGCAGTCGCTGCCGATGTCGCCGAAGCGACGCCCGGAGACTGATCAAGCCAGGGTCGCGCCGAAGTTCGGTCAGGCGCTTGCCTGGAGCGATTGGAAGAACCGCTCCAGGTGGGTGCTGTCCGTATTTCGACGGCTCAGGAAGTAGGTGGTGAGCGTCAGCGCGCCCTCTTGCAAGGGACGCTGGACAACGCCAAGGGAACGATGGCCCTCGATGCGGGCGGCGGGTGCCAGGCAGACGCCGTAGCTGGCGGCCACCAGGGTCATCATCAACCCGAACGATGTGGCCGTCGTGACGTCCGAGGGGAAGACGCCGGCCGCCGTCAGCAGCGTGTCGATCTGCCCGCAGTAGCCCACACAGTCGCGGGCATCCAGGGCGATCCAAGGGTGGTCGGCGGCCTGCTCCAGGGACACTGACGCGAAGGCCAGCAAGGGGTGATGGGCAGACACGGCCAGTGCCAGCGCATCGCGCCAGACGGGGCGGACATCGATGCCTTCAGGGGCTGCGGGCGACTGGCAGAGGCCCGCCTCGAAAGCCCCCGCGAGCAGTCCTCGATGCAGGTCCTCCAGGCGTTCTTTATGAAGGCGAATGGGGTGGTCCGGATGGCGCCGGCGATGTTCCGCCATCGGCACCGACAACCGGGGATAGGCCAGGCAGTCCGACAGGGCAATGTTCAAGGGCTCGGAAGCGATCATCGTGTCACCTGTACAACGCCGACACTGGAAAAAACCGGGCGCGACCGGTTGATGAGATAAGTTTAACGTGGTTTAAATTCGCTTGGCGCGTGACGCTTCTGTTGATGCAGAAGCGATCGGTGCAACGCGGCAGACCCGCAGGGACAAGAACCTATGAAAGCGAGCCAGCGCGCGCTTTCGGCGTTGCCGTGCGCGAGGCACGGACCGCGCAGGGGCTGGCCCAGGAGGTGCTCGCGGAACAGGCGGGCATCGCCCGGTCGCACATGGGCAAGATCGAGCGCGGCGAGCACATGCCCACGCTGGTGTTGATCCTGCGGATCGCGAAGGGGCTGGGGTGCTCGGCCGCGGCACTGATGGCCGCGACCGAGGCGCAACTGTCCGAGGAAGAGAACGACGCCGAATAGCCATGCCGTCATGGCGGTGAGGCGTCAACAACGTTCTTGTACGTCAAGGTTGTGACTTGCCAGGCGTTCATTGCCACCTCGCATTTGACACGCGACCTTTTTCGTAACATCATTTGTTTCATGAAAAGAGACAGCCGCCTCTCGTCTGTCCTGCATGCGCTGCTGCACATGGCCGAGCAGGATGGACCCGTTACCTCAGAAACCTTGGCGCTATGCCTGGGAACCAACCCGGTCGTCGTTCGGCGCACGATGGGATACCTGCGGCAAGCGGGGATCGTCACCTCCGAACGAGGTCACTCAGGAGGATGGCGTATCCACGCCGACCTTGGCAGCGTCACCCTGCGTCAGTTGCACGAAGCCCTGGGCGAGCCGGCGACGTTTGCCATCGGCAACCGCAACGAGACACCGGAGTGTCTGGTCGAGCAGACGGTCAATGCGGCACTCGAAGGCACGTTTGCCGAAGCCGAGGCGCTGCTGCTGAAGCGGTTCTCGGAAATCACCCTTGCCGATCTGGCCTCTGACTTCGCACGCCGGCATGCGGCTTTACGACATTCAAGGAATCAATCATGAATCACGATGTGATCGTCGTCGGCGGAAGCTACTCAGGAATGGCCGCGACCCTGCAACTGGTGCGCGCACGCAGGTCAGTGCTGGTGATCGATGCGGGCCAGCGGCGCAACCGCTTCGCCAGCCATTCACACGGATTTCTCGGTCAGGATGGTGTGCCGCCAGGTGAAATCGCTGCAAACGCACGCCGCCAGCTTCAAGCCTATCCAACGCTGACCTGGCTTGAAGGTCGGGTGGAAGCTGTCGCCGGGCAGGCGAATGAATTCACCGTCACGACGGCTGATGGCGAGTCGCACCTGGGGCGACGCATTCTGTTGGCGACGGGGGTGACCGACCAGCTTCCAGCCATCGACGGGCTCGCGCAACGCTGGGGGAAGACGGTTTTTCACTGCCCGTACTGCCATGGCTATGAACTTGGACAAGGCCGCATCGGCATCGTCGGTGCCAGCCCGATGTCCATCCATCAGGCTGAACTGCTCACGGATTGGGGGGATGTCACCTTGTTCGTCAACGGTGCATTGGAACTCAATGAGGAAATCAGGTCCACTTTGGAACGCCGAGGCGTGGTCATCGAAGAGGCGCGCATCGACAAAATCGAGGGGCATGCCGACGTGACATTGGTGGACGGAAGGCGACTGAGCTTTGCGGGCCTGTTTGTTGCAACGCGAACCGTTCCCTCCGACCCTTTGGCCAGGACAATCGGCTGTGCACTGGAAGAAACGCCCATGGGCATCCAGATCCGCACGGATGCCGAGAGCAAGACCTCGGTGCCTGGGATCTTTGCCTGCGGCGATGTCGCGCGGGCACCGCATTCGGTGTCGCTGGCCGTGGGCAACGGTGCCATGACCGGCGCCCAGATTCACCGATCACTGCTTTGGCCCGAGACGATCGAGCCAGCACAAGCGGAAGGCCGCGCTCGATGACGTCGTTCTCCGACCCGACGGCGGTATCGGGTTATGCGGAAAGAACCGCGAGGATCGTGCCGGGCCTGCGCGACCTGCACCGGATGGCGGGCGTGCTGCTGGCCGAACGCGCGCCGGCCGACGCGCGCATCTATATCGACAGCGCCCCCAAGGGGCCCTTCGATGGCGCGACCTGCCTGCTGACACTGCATTTCCTGCCGCCAGCCGAGCGGCTGAAGACGCTGCAGCAAATACACCTGCGACTCAAGCCCGGTGCGTCCCTTGTCGTCACGCATCACAGTTTTCCCGGCGACGATCCCGTCAGGGACAGATGGCTCTCGCGCAATGCGGCGTTTGCGGCTGCTTCCGGCGTACCAGTGCGTCAAGCCGAAGGCAGCATCGCGGCGATCAAGGAACGGCTGCCCGTGCTTTCGCCCGCGCAGGATGTCGATCTGCTCCGCGAGGCTGGATTCACGGACATCGACCTTTTCTATTGCGCGTTCACCTTCAAGGGTTGGGTCGCCCATCGAGCATGAGGGGGATCGACGATGCAAGACATAGGGTCGGCAGGTGCGTTGCCCGTGTGTAGCGAGGAGACTCTTAGCCACGCACCAGGGACAGGTAGGGGTTGTCCGGCGGGACTTCCGCGAACAATGCCGAAGGCGCCATCAACAGATAGCCGTGCAACCGCCGCGACTTGCGCGGCCCGGTGACTTCGCAGGTCCAGATGTTCAGGCCGCTGTCCTGTTTGCGGTGCAGTCCCAGCTTCTCGAAGCGCTTCTGCACCCATTGCCAGTCGTGCAGATTGTCCTGCCGGGCCAGCACCTGGATCTCCGGATGTTCCTGCGCGTAGCGC
The DNA here is from genome assembly GCF_022760135.1 of Pseudomonas sp. M1. NCBI lineage: Bacteria > Pseudomonadati > Pseudomonadota > Gammaproteobacteria > Pseudomonadales > Pseudomonadaceae > Pseudomonas > Pseudomonas sp. M1. The sequence goes on along the minus strand of NZ_CP094343.1, from coordinate 5,485,114 downwards.
TGGAAAACACCGGGGCTGACCAGGTACGCCGTGCCATCGACGGTATGCACCAGTGCCTTCGCGTCGTTGATGATGAGCTTGCGCGACTCGATGCCTTGCCTGAGCCAGGCGATGAAGGCTTCCCCGAACGGCGTGGCCTTCGCGGGAGCCGGCATGGTGGCAGGACTGGTCGGCGCCAAATGGGTCACTGTCGCAGGTGCGGCGGTGGATGGTGATGGCGGTTCCGCGCTGGCGGACGATGCACTGGTGGTGGCTGCGTCGGACGCATCGAGCATCGACAGCAGATCGGAGACCGGGTCCGCGATCCCTGCCGGGCAATCCGCTACCCCAGGGGACGGTGAGGTGGCCGGGATACCGGAGGGGGTCGACGCGTCATCTTCGCCAGGGAGGGGCTCTTCCGTCGTGACCGTGCCAGCGAACGATGTGGGACGCTCTCCCGACTCCCAGATCAAGGCCGGCGACAGGCGCAGGAAGGTAAAGCTGTGCGACCAGCCTGTGCCGCTCGTGACGGTCGCCCGCCAGATCGCCTTCCCATCCGGGGCGGGCTGCACGATGCCATGGTCCTGGAGCACCGTGAAGACGGCAGTGTTGTTCGATGGAATGCCTTCGATGCCCTGCGACAGGAGGTGCGCGCGCAGCTTGTCGCTGACCGTCTTGCTGACGAGCCAGAGTGCGTCCTGGGTCAGCCATCCATCCGACGGGCCGCCGGGCTGGTTCAGCTTGAATTCCTCGCGCAGCAGGTAGCGCAGGCCATCGAGCAGCTTGCGCTGCAGCGCATGCTTCGGCGCCGCCATGGCCCTGGCCGGATCACCGCCGAGCGCCAGGGCCACCGATGCCTGGTCGGCCTTGATGACCAGTTCGCCCAGCGTGCCGGCATGCTCGTATTGGCCCGCCAGCACGTACAGCAGCGCCGACCACAGGTCCTGGTAGTCGCTCAGCCAGTCGAGGATGCCGGCATCGAGCACACGGGTGTAGAGCAGTCCCGTGGCGGCGCCATGCAGCCGGTACTCGCGATCCGTCCGGTAACGAAAGCGGTACGGCTGCCGCAGCGGCCCGTGCCAGGGGTGCCAGACCAGGCCATCGGCCTGCTCGACGTGCAGGTCGACCGCGATCTTGCCAATGTCGTGCAGCAACGCGGCGTAGGCGGTCCCGGCGGTCCAGGCCTCGGCTTGCGCGGCCTGGGCCTCGGGCGAGGCGCCGGCTGGAAGCAAGTGGGACTGCCTCAGTTTGAGCGCGTAGGCCACGATCTCCAGGCCGTGGTCCAGCATGCCGCCCGGCCAGGCGTGGTGATGTGCCTCCGAGGCCGGGAACGCCTGGACCAGTTCGGCGTAGCGCTCCAGCGGCGCCAGGTACAGCAAGCGGAACTGCCGACGCGACAGTGAGGTGCGCTGCCAGATGTGTTCCAGCAGCCGCTGCCGGCGCGGCTCTGCCAGCAGCGCTGTGGCCGACAGCGGTGGCGTGAGCCCTGTGGGCTCGACGGGAGGTGGCGCGGCGGCGGTGGTCAGCGGCACCCGTTTGCGCTGGAACAGCGAAAGCATGGCGGCATCCTGGTGATGGCTGGCCGGAGGAGCCTTTAGCCTTTTCGGGTAGGGCCTTTCCCCTTGAGGCCATTCCCTTGCTCCTTCCCCAGCCCTTTGGCCTTCGACAAGCCCTTTGGTATAGGGGCAGTCGGCTTCGTGTGCCGCAATCAATGCGGAGCCCGTGCGCTCCAGGATCGGGCGGAACAAGCACTGTGTTTTCACCGGACCAGGCTGTTTCAGCCGGCGCTGAAAGCGCAGCAAGCCGTGAAAACCTTGAGCCCCAAGGCATGCTTGTCGAGAATGAAGTAAGGAAGTAAGATTTCCTTTGAAACTTACGGAGACTCCCATGCTTGCCAAGCTCACTTCGAAAAATCAGATCACGCTGCCCAAGGCGGCCGTGTCCGGCGTGGATGCGGCGGAGTACTTCGACGTGACCGTCGAGGGCGGCCGGATCATCCTGACGCCGGTGCGGGTCCAGAAGGCCCAGGCCGTGCGCGAGAAGCTGGAGCAACTCGGGATCACCGAGCAGGACGTCGAGGATGCCGTGGCCTGGGCGCGGCGCTGATGCGCAGGGTCGTGCTCGACACCAACATCGTGCTGTCGGCGCTGGTCTTCAATGCAGGACGCCTGGCCTGGATACGCCATGCCTGGCAGCAACAGCAGTTGCAGCCGCTGGTCTGCCGGGAGACGGCCAGTGAACTCCTGCGCGTCCTGGCCTATCCCAAGTTCAAGCTGTCGACCTTGGAACAGCAGGAGTTGCTGGCGGACTTCCTGCCCTACGCCGATGTGGTGGAACTTCCGGCACCATGGCCAGACCTGCCGGTCTGCCGCGACGAGAAGGACCAGGTGTTCCTGGTGCTCGCGCATGTCGGCAAGGCGGATGCGTTGATCACGGGCGATGCGGACATTCTCGCCATGCGAGAGGACTTTCCCGGCCTGATCATGACCGCCGAAGCATTCGCGGCGCGGCAGGGATGAAGGAGACCGGCACCGCCTTGCCCAACGACCGTGGAACGACCATGAGGTAGCCGACCATGAAGCACACCGCACGCATGACCACCGCAGCGCGACTCGGCCGCTGGCTGGGCGGCGTATGGCGCGGTTGGCTGCGCGCGGAGCGTCGGGTGCATCGATGGCTGATGGCGCAGGGACTGCCGGTAGGCGGTGCAACGGTGCTGACCTGGGTGATAAAGCTGGCGATCCTCGGTGTGCTGCTGTACGCCGCATTCTGGGTGGCGCTGATGCTGGTTGCCGTCGTTCTGGCTGCCAGGATGGCGGAGCAGGCGCCGCAAGGCGACGATGATTTCCTCGGACGCAGGGCCGAAGAGCAGGATCATCGCGAAAGCCTGTTCTACCACCCTGCGTCGTACAACGATGATCCTGACCCGCGGTTTGAAGACGACTGACTCGTGATGGTCCCTACTTTTGCTTGGCTGCACTGATCAGCGTGCCCGAGCCTTTACTGCCTGCCTGTCCCGCATCGCGAGTGCCCGTACCCAGTCCTTGCAGAACATTGCCGGCCCTGACCCCTGCCCAGACCAATGCCGTCATCCAGAACGCCGGCAAGATCAAGAACATCGTCGCCATCACGAAGTTCAGCAGCATGTCTCCGAAGGTGTTGTTGAGGCCCACCAGCGGATCGAAGTTCGTGTGCGGCCGGTTCCAGCCCCACCCCCAGCCGTAGAGCGCATCCAGGATCGTCGAGTCGATCCAGCGGGCGAGCTGAAACCAGAAGTCGGTGAAGAACAGCGCGAACTGCACCACGCTCACCGTGACCACCGTCTTGAGGTCATAGGTGCCGATCAGCAGCACCAGCGGGATGCAGATGACCAGCGCCATCTTGAGCAGGGACAGCACCATCGGCAGTGCCTGCCGCACCACGTCCATCGCCGGGAAATAGCCCAGTGATCCGACGGTCAGCCCCACGTCGCTGGCGGCGCGGGTGACGATGTTGGGCAGCGTCATGTCGATCTGGCCACCGTAGTCCGTGTAGACCACCCCCTGGTTAAGCTTCTGCTGGCGAGGGCTGGCGACGGCGCGGATCACCGAGTCGTTGACCTCGGCCTGGCTCAGGAAGCCCGCCCAGCCGGCCAGTCGCGCCAGCAGGTTGGGGTCGACCTGGGCCAGCAGTCGTGCCCGCAGGCCGTGGCCGCCGTCGGACCACCACTGCCGGCAGGTCGGGTAGCCGCCTCCGCCGGGCACCTGGGCCAGGCCGGCGTCGCGCGTGGCGTCGAACGGCCAGGCATTGCGCGGTGTCCTGGAGCGGTAGCTGTCGTAGAAGCCGGCGGTGTCGACGAAGTAGCTGGAGCCGATCCAGGTGACGTCGTGCATCTGCTCCTCGCTCAGGCTGGGCCGGGTCATGAACAGCTTGGCGCGGGCGGGACCGTAGCAGTCGCGGGTGAAGTCGCTGACCTCCTGGGCCAGCATCGGGTCGTCGATGCGGGTCGCGTCGATGTCCATGCGGATCTGCCGCAGGTCGGTGCCGCAGGGAATGGCCGCGACCGAGGCGCCGGTGATCGCGCGCGAGATCGCGTGCATGGCGAACCACCACACCGGCACCTTGGCCGACTGGTTGTTGATCGTGCTGAACGATTGCGACCAGCCCGTATCGGTCGGCTCCGGGACATTCACTTGGCATTGGGTCGAACGCGAACGGTCGTACTTGATGGTATTGAGATCGACGTCGATGAAGGGAATGCCCGCGAACAGGATCACCACGATGGCGACGAAGACGCGGTTCTCGATGCGGGCCGAGGACAGCACCCCCTTGTTGCCCTCGTCCGCGCCTTCCGCGCGGGCTTTCAACCATTCCTGGATGACGATCGCCAGGAACGGGACGGCGAACATGCCGCTGGCGACCAGCACCGACCAGATGCCGTTGTGGACTACCCAGGACACCAGTGTCAGGTAGTACTCCAGGTAGTCGGTGGTGAACAGCGTCATGGCGAACCTCGCGCTACCGTGCCTGCATCAGCAGGCTGGCTTCCAGCACGATCACGGCGACGATGGCCGCAACCTCCGCGCGCAGCAGGCGTTGCCCGGCAGCGCGCTCCGGTTCCCGCGCGCGCAGGCGACGTCGCATCCAGAGCCAACCCCAGGCGGTGGCGGCGTAGAGCAACAACCGCCAGGCCAGGAAGGCCCCGGATTGCGCCGCCATCCAGCGCTGCCAGCCCTCGATGCCGCCCGCGATGCGGATGCCGACCACATTGACGGCAGTCGCGGCGATCAGCAGCGACACCGCCCACACCAGCACCAGAATGGCACGCCGGCTGGACAGCCAGCGCAGGCACCGCCCCACGGTATTCATGGATGGCTTCCGCCAGACGGCGGCCGCTGCAGTTCATCGACCCGATTGCGCACCGGGTCACCCTCGTAGATGCCACGCGCACCGGCGGCGCGGGTGCTGTGGCGCTGGATGATCGCCATCGGCGAATTGCTGGCCAGTTCGCGGCGCAGCTCCAGCTCTGCTTTCAGGTTGTGAATCTCGCGATCGAGGATGTCGCTTTCGTGGGTGACGGCCTTCTGGGCCAGTTCGTTGGCGGCCACGTTGGGCTCCTTGCGCCCGGTCAGCAGCGTGCGTTGCAGCAGCAGCGCCTTCTCCAGCACGCTGGCCAGCGCAACCTCCGAGGCCAGGCGCCGAGCCAGGATGTCCTGGTCCGTCTCGTCGCGCAGCGCCTCGATCACGCCACGGGTGATGGGCAGCGACGCGCTACTCGCAGCCTGCAGGTTCTGCGCCGTGGTCGGACGGCTGCCGGCGACCAGCTCCTGCAGGGCCTGCAGCTTGTCCTCGTATTCCTCCTGAATCAGCGGGGTCAGGCCAACGCCCGGCGTGGTGACGGTCTTGGTGCATGCATCGCAGGTGCGCTGCTCCTGCTCGCCCAGCACGCGAATGGCCCAGGCTGCGGCGGCATCGGGCGAACTCCAGGTCTGGCATGCCAGGTTGCCGCTGCAACTGGCTTGCGGAATCGAACTGGCATCGCCGACGCCACGGCCATTGAGCAGGTTGTAGCCGGCGCGGGTCACGTCGCCGACCACACGCACCGGACGTTGGCCCGCGCCGCCAGCGTTGTCTCCGCCGACCCACGGCACGCCATTGTTGCCACGGTTCGCCTCGGCGTCGTCGATCGCTGAGACCGCATCGGTGCTCGCGACGGCCTGCTTCAGCGCCATGCCTTCGGCGAGCTGGTCCCAGCCGAGCTGCCCACCCGCCATGTCGGCCATGCGATTGGCGATGGCACGGCAGGTCAGCTTGCTGCGATCGAAATCCAGCCTGGCTTGCAGCACCCCATTGGTCAACAGGTTGTACAGCCCTGGATCGGCGCGCTGGATGATCAAGGCGGGCAGCGACGCCACGGCAGCGGTGGCGTTCTGGATCACCGAGGACATGATGGCCTGGAAGCCATTGGTGATGCCGTTCAACTGGTTCTGCAGCGTGGTGGTGATGCTCATGTCGCCACAGATCAGGTTGCTGTTCCAGCCGACGCCAACGCCGATGGAGTGCATGTTGGCCGCACCGCTCATGGACACCGCGCGGCCGCCCCCAATGCTGTAGAGCACGTCGTCGCCTATCACGCTGCCTTGATGCTGGACGCCGTACTCGTTGACGCTGGTCTGCGCCCCGGCGCTGGAGTAGCACAACGCTGCGACAACGGCCAATGCGACGTACAGAAATCGACGGGCGCTCGGAAATGAAGTCGTCATGGCATCGGGTCTCACAGGAAATCGACGCTGCCGAGGAACACCTGGCCGCGGCGCTGGCAGCAGCTATAAGGACGCCACAATGCCCAGGCGTAGTCGCCTTGCCGGGCCTGCACCTTGGCATTGCCGTGGGGGAATACCGCGCAACTGCTGGACAGCGTGGGGGTCAGCTCCTGCCACTTGCCCGTGGCGGCATCGGTTTCCATCAGGGCGCCGGCCGGCCAGTAGCCATCGCGCGAACTGGCGAGCAGCGGTTGGTAGACGTGGATCTGGTTGCGGCGCGTCACGATGTCACCCGCGCGCTGGGCGACCACGGCTGCGGCCTTGTGGTCATCCACCTGGTGCAGGAAGCCGCCACGCGGATAGACGTTGCCCCAGAGATTCAGGCCCGTGCGCGTGCCGATCTCGCGCCGGCCGGGAATCAGTGCTTCCGGATACAGCGCCTCGGGGATGTTGTAGCGCCATGCCAGCGTGTCGAGCGTGCTCAGCAGATAGGGCATGAAGGCGGTGCCTGCGCCCTCGCAGGTGTAGCCGGACGCGCTGGCGAACTGGCTGAACACATGGCCACCGGGATGGCCGATGACGTCGGCGTTCTTGAACTTCGCCAGGTTGTTCTCGTGATCCTCGTTGGTGGTGCCGTCGCCGCCGGCCTTCGCGGTCGGGTTCGGCAGGCTCATCGCCCGCACCTCGACCCAAGGGTTCTCGCCGGTGTTCGAGTAGCTCGACACCACGGCATCCGGGATGTAGTGGCGCACCTTGACCGAGGTGCGCACGGTGCATCCCGTCCAGGTGCAATAGAGCCAGTAGCAGATGCCGGTGACGCGGTACTCCAGGCAATCCGGCGACAGGGTGGAGGCCACGATGGTGGCGGTGTTCAGTGCAAAGGACGATGCGGAACACCCCAGCAACAGCGCTGCGATGGCCAACCGCTGGCGCCGGGATGGTGCGAACGGACGCCTCGTCATGGCTGCGTCCTCCGGTATTGGTCGATGCGGGAAACCGCACGGGCCACGTCCGTCTCGCCATAGACCACGTATCGGCGATCCACCACGATGGCCGGAACCTTGGCGACGCCAAGGCTCCAGGCATCGGCAACGCCCTGGTAGGCGGTGCCGATCCTTCGCTGCAGGTCTGTACCGCCCAGCTTCAGGCGTTGCTGGACGATGGCGCTGGCGCGCTCAGGATCGGTGGGCAGGTTGTCGGCCAGCTCCGCTTCGAGCACCGCGGCCGCGTCCAAGATGAGGTGTCGGTCAGCCTGGCCAAGGACCGGATGATGCGAGTCGGTAACGACCCATACTTCCGCTGCGGCGGCGCGGGCGGCCAACGTCAGGATGGCAATGCCCGCAGCAAGCCATGCTGGGCGGGTGCGAGTGGCATGAGGAACAGCGCAAGAGTCCATGAGACAACACCGGAGGGAAGCCAATCCGGTGACAGTCGAACCGAAACCAGGCCTCGACGCGACAAAAAAAGCGGAGACCGCTTCGCCCCGTTTTCACCATCCCTGTCCGCCCCGACTCGCTGATCGGACCTGCGCGCTTGCCAGAAGCCGACTGTGTGCAGTGGATGGGTATGGGCCGATCCGGCTCCGAGGCCCAAGCTGTTCACATCGGACGCCGATGTGGCTTGATTGCTGGCCGGGATTGATATCGGCGATGACAACAACCACGCATTTGGCTTTTGCGACTTGGGCCTAGACGATGTCCCCGTCCTGCAGGATGTCCTCGGAGAAAGGAACACCGTGGCAAACCACATGGTTGCGGGAGGCGTTGAGCGCGTAGACGTACCCGTACTGTCCTTCACTGGCCGGACACGCTTTGAGTTCATGGACGATGGGGCCATCGACCAAGATCATTGTGAAGTTGCCCCGCTTCCACGGACGGTTATCGGCTTGATTCTGAAGCCGGGATTTGGTCTTTGTCGGTGATCTCCGTTGCCGCACGCGCATCGTGACGGACTAGCCAGAAGGGCAGCATCTTGGCCGACGGCGTGGACATCTACCAGTGCAAGTCACTGGACCAGATGCGCAGCCACAGCGGCTTCGTGTTCCAGCAGTTCAACCTGTTCCCGTACATGAGCGTGCGGGACAGCCTGATGCTGGCGCCGGTGATGCTAAAACCCGAGCAAGGGCGAAGCGAGCGAGGCTGAGTTGGCGCTGCTGGATCGGGTCGGCCTGTGACGCATAAGGCCGACACCTATCCGGGCGAGCTGTCGGGCGGCGAGCAAGAGCGCGCGCTGGGACGAGATCAAGCGCAACTTCCAGCGCACCGGGGATGTCAGAAATTCCGTGTTCAAGGCGGGTTGAACATCAGTGTGCAGGCCGAACGAATCGGTCTTCGTAAAGGATAGCGAACTGGTTCATGGCTGTCTTCCAGTCGTGAGCGGGGCGGCTCCAATTGGCGGTGATATTGCGCAACGCCAGCCAGATCAGCTTGGTAGCGGCCTCGTCAGAAGGGAAGTGCCCCCGGGTCTTGATGATCTTGCGCAGTTGTGCGTTGACGTTCTGGATGGCGTTGGTCGTGTAAATGACCTTGCGCACCCCGGGCGGGAACGCAAAGAAAGGAATCACGCGGTCCCAGGCGTTGCGCCACGCGGCGGTGACGGTCGGGAATTTCTGCCCCCACGGGCCTTGGGCAAACGCCTCCAACTCGGCCTGGGCCGCCTCCGCGCTGGGCGCGGTATAGATGGGGCGGATGGCCGCAGCCAGCGGCTTGCGGTCCTTCCAGCCGGCGTAATCCAGGCTGTTGCGGATCAGGTGAACGATGCAGGTTTGCAGCGTCGTCGCCGGAAACACCGCCGCCAGCGCCTCGGACATGCCCTTCAGGCCGTCGGTGACGGCAATCAGGATGTCGTTCACGCCCCGGGTCTTCAGGTCGTTGAACACGCGCATCCAGAACTTGGCGCCCTCGGTGTTCTCGATCCACAGCCCCAGGATGTCGCGGGCGCCGTCCGGCAGCACGCCCAGGGCCAGGTAGACCGCCTTGTTGCGCACGACCGCATCCTCGCGGATTTTGACCCGCAGGGCATCGAAGAACACGACCGGGTACATGACCTCAAGCGGCCGGGCCTGCCAGGCCGTCACTTCGGCCATGACCTCGTCGGTGACCGAGCTGATGAAGTCGGGCGACACCTCGGTGCCGTACTGCTCCAGCAAAAAGTCCTGGATCTCCCGCACCGTCATGCCACGGGCATACATGGCGACGATCTTGTCGTCAAAGCCTGTGAAACGCCGTTCGTGCTTGGGAATCAACACCGGCTCGAAACTGCCGTCTCGGTCGCGGGGAACCTCGATGCGGATCGGGCCGTCCTTGGTCAGCACCGTCTTGGCGCCCTTGCCGTTGCGCTGGTTGGTGACCGAGGCGGGCTTGGCTGCGCCGGCCGGATAGCCCAGGTGGTGGTTCATCTCTCCGCCCAGTGCCCGTTCGATCAGGGCCTTCTTCAGGGCCAGCGTTGCCGCATTGATGGCTTCGGACGTCATTGGGCCGTTGCCAAACTGTTCAAGCAGTTCGGCCGGGATCGCCGGCAATACCGCCGGCGGGGTCTTCGTCGTCTTGCGAGGCATCATCACTCCTTGAGTGCATGTTATGCCCTAAACACGAAATTACTGACAGGCCCAGCGCACCCAGTCAATCGGGTGTGCCATCAACGAAGCCCACGCCACACGCGGGCTGAACTCTTTAGCATCTGTTTCTGTTTGCACATCTAAAGGCTGATAATCCGCCGCCCCTCTTCCCGACGATGGCAATCTTCTTCGCTGTCTTTCTTGTACTAGCACCGACAACAATGTCCATTCTTGACTGCGCGCGGTCTGGGAGGCGTACCGTTTCATCTTTCCCGCACCTGGGTAAGATCGATCCTGCACCATGGAGATACCTGCCAATGCACAGCTTCGAACCGGTCGATGTCCGCTGCATCGCGCAAGGTCATGCCGATCATGTCCAAGCCATCGACCAGCATCCGCTTCTGCCTGGGTTGCAAATCGAAGGGATATTCATCGCCCTGCGGAGTGGAAACGATTTGCTCCCCCAAGTCGATGGTCAAGCGCTTGTCCTGGCCATGCGCCACGCTGTCCATCAACACCTGGACCTGCTCCGGCGGCAAGGTGACAAGCAGCAGGCGATTGTTCATCGCATTGAAATAGAAGATCTCTCCGTAACTCGGCGCGACGACCGCATCAAACCCGGCCTGCTGCAATCCCCATACCGCGTGCTCCCGGCTCGATCCGCAGCCGAAGTTCGCCCCGCCCAACAGAATGCGCGCGCCGCGATATTCCGGACGGTTGAGCACGAAGTCCGGGCGAAGCCGCCCTTCGGCGTCGAAACGCAGGTCATGTAGCAGTCCGTCTGCCAGTCCGCTCTTGTCGATCCCCAGCAGGAACTGCTTGGGCATGATCTGATCGGTGTCCAGGTTGCCGATTGGCAATGGCGCCGCCACGCCTGCGATGCGGTGCGTTTCGCTCATGCGCGGGACTCCTTGCGAATGTCCACGATGCGTCCGGCAATCGCGGCAGCGGCAGCCATGGCCGGACTCATCAGATGCGTGCGGCTGCCGCGGCCCTGACGGCCCTCGAAGTTGCGATTGGTCGTGGAGGCGCACCGCTCGCCCGGCGCGAGTACGTCGTCGTTCATCGCCAGGCACATCGAACAGCCCGGTTGCCGCCATTCGAATCCCGCCTCGACCAGCACCTGCGCGATCCCTTCGCGTTCGGCCTGGTCACGAACCAGCCCGGAGCCAGGCACCACCATCGCCCGCACGCCTGGGGCAACCTTGCGCCCCCACACCACCCGAGCCGCCTCGCGCAGGTCCTCGATGCGGGCGTTGGTACACGAACCGATGAACACGCGGTCGATCGGAATACCTTCGATCGGCGTGCCGGGCGCCAAGCCGATGTAATCCAGTGCCTTACGCCAAGTCGCCCTCTCGATGTCACCCGCGGCATCGCTCAACGGCGGCACGGTGCCGTCCACCGGCAGCGCCTGGTCGGGACTGGTACCCCAGGTGACATAGGGAGCGACCTCGGAAGCATCGAAGCGATGCTCGGCATCGAAACGCGCCGATGCGTCCGTGCGGAGTTGCCTCCATGCGGCACGAGCGGCCGCCAGCGCAGCGTCGTCCATATCGCAGATCCGCTCGCACACGTAGTCGGACGTGATCGCGTCCGGCGCGATCAGCGCGGCGCGGGCACCGGCTTCCACGGTCATGTTGCACAAGGTCATGCGCGCCTCGGCGGACAGTGCGGTGATAGCTTCGCCGACATACTCGACAGCATAGCCACGCGCGCCTTGTGCTCCGATCTTGGCGATGATGTGCAAGATCAGGTCCTTGGACGTCGTCCCCAGAGGCAGCCGACCATCGACCTGGATTCGCATGTCCTTGGCCACGCGATACACCAGAGTCTGCGTGGCAAGCACGTGCTCCACTTCCGACGTGCCGATCCCGAACCCGAGTGCCCCGAGGGCACCGTAGGTCGTGGTATGGCTGTCGCCGCACAACACGACCATGCCGGGACGGATCAGGCCAAGTTCCGGCGCGACCACATGCTCGATGCCTTGCATCGGATCACGCACGTCGAACAGCTTGATCCCCTGCTCAGCGCAGTTGGCGGCAAAGTTCGCCGCTTGCCGTGCGGCGGGGGCAATGTCGATCGTGCGCGCAGCAATCGGCACCGGGCGCGTGGGGATGACGTGATCGACCACGCCCAGTTGCTGGCGTGGGCGCCGCACCCTCAGCCCGCGTTGCGCCAGTCCCGCGAAAGCCTGTGGGCTGGTGTATTCGTTCATGATATGCAGATCGGCATAAAGCAGCACGTTGTCGGCGTCCAGGCGTTCGACGGTGTGCGAATCGACCAGTTTCCGGTAAAGCGTCGTCGCTGGCATGGGCAGGCTCGCGGACAGTCAGGAAGGCAGGAAGGCGAGGACGTGATCAAGCAACACCTCGGGCGCTTCCTCCGGGATGTAGTGGCCGCAGGGCAGCGCCATGCCCTTTACGCCAGGATTCCAGCGGCGCCACTCGGCCAGAGGATCGAAGCAGCGTTCGATCACGCCATCGCGTCCCCACAACGCCAGGAAGGGACATTGAATCTGCTTGCCCGCGGCAAGATCGGCCTGATCGTGTTCGAGGTCGATGCCTACCGAGGCACGGTAGTCCTCGCAGATGCCATGTGCGGTTGCCGGATCGGACAAGCAGCGCAGATAGGCGGCATAGGCCTCCGGCGCGAAAGGCTTCAGGCCGGCACTGCGGGCACCGATGGTCTGCTTCAGGTAGAGATCCGGATCGGCCCGGATCAGCGTCTCCGGGAAGGGTGCCGGTCGCACGAGGAAGAACCAGTGCCAGTAGGCGCGCGCGAATTCGAATGAGGTCTGCTGGTACATCGCCAGCGTGGGTGCCACATCCAGCGTGACCAGGTGGGATACCACATCTGGATGATCCAGCGCCATCCGCGCCGCGACCCGACCACCCCGGTCATGACCGATCACCGCGAACGTCGGCAGGCCCAGCGCCTGCATTAATCGCACTTGGTCCAAGGCCATCCGACGCTTGGCATAGTTGGCGTGGTCTGGCTCGCCTGGCGGCTTCCCGCTGTCGCCATAGCCGCGCAGGTCCGCAACGACAATCGTGAATTGCCGCGCCAGCGTCGGAGCCACCTTGTGCCAGATTGCGTGTGTCTGAGGGTGTCCATGCAGCAGAAGCAGCGCCGGCCCGGCGCCGGCCATCAACGCATGAATCTTGATGCCATCGACCGTGGCGGATACGTCGGAAAAGCCTTCGAACATCCCTTGCCTCCATGTTCCGACGGCCATTCTATTCCTGCATCAGAACGGCGTTATTGAATTATATTTATTCAATTAATAACTTATAAGAACGAATTGGAGCATCATGTCCGAGTTCTCCGACATCCGCCTTTTCACCCTGGTGGCGCGCCATCGCAGCTTGGCTGCGGCCGCGCGCGAACTTGGCGTCACCCCGCCAGCGGTCAGCAAGCGCCTGGCGCATTTGGAAAAGCGGCTCGGCGTGCGCCTGACCCATCGCACGACACGACGCCTGACACTCACGCCGGAGGGCGAACGCTACCTGGCCGAGGGATCACGCCTGCTCGGGGAATTGCAGGAACTTGAGCAAGTGCTGATCCGCGGCCATGCCGAACCGGCCGGACTGCTCCGTGTCAATGCCTCATACGGTTTCGGTCGTGCGCGGGTGGCACCGGCCATTTCGGCGTTCGTTGCCCGCTATCCCGCCATACGGGTGCAACTGCAATTGACCGACCAGCCCTTGAACCTGCGCGAACACGGTTATGACATCGGCATCCGCTTCGGCGATCCTCCCAGCACCCGGATCAATGCAAGGTTGTTGCTGCGCAATCACCGTCTTGTATGCGCTTCGCCGGCCTATGTTGCCCGGAACGGTAAGCCGAACGTTCCGCACGACTTGGTGCGTCACGCCTGCTTGGTCGTTCGGGAAAACGATGCGGCCTACGGCGCTTGGCATTTCCGCCGCGGAAAGTCCACCGAGACGGTCAAAGTCGACAATGTGCTATCGAGCAACGATGGCAACGCCGTGCTGCGCTGGACGCTGGACGGCCATGGCATCGCCATCCGCTCAGCATGGGAAATCGCACCCTACCTGGCCCGGGGCGAACTGATTCCATTGCTGGGGGATTGGAAGCTACCCAACGCCGACATCTACGCGACCTACCTGGAACGCAGCGAGGTGTCGTCCGCCAAAGTGCGCGCGTTTCTTGACTTCACGGCAAAATACTTGGCGACGAGTTGAAACGCCATCAGAAGGCAGCAATAAGCATTTCCAGGGGAGGAGTCATCGTGACGCCAAAGGCGATCACGCACTCGAGAGGCCGATGCCAGGCGGATCACACATCGGCACTGTTGCAATGCCCCATCGCCAACGCCGATTCCACCATCCCCGGCAGCAGACTGCGCTGGGCGAGATCGCGCTTGAGCCCTCGCCGAGGTTGCGCCGCCAGAGTCCAGCAACAGCCGCGGCAGCGGACTTCAGTGCTTCATTTGTGATGCGCACAATCTCGTTGACGAACCTCATCCCGGCGCGCTTGGTCACGCATGAATGCAACCCAGCGGTCGGAGGCGAATGAGGTGTCGCTGGGGAGCGCAAACGATCACATGGCTTGACCGGCAGGTGCGACGGCGATGCAGTTGACATCGCCATTGCTACGGAATAGCATTCTAACTAACGGTCGTTAGGTATTCTCGGATCGTTATCGGTTGTTGACCGATACGAATTCACCACATGGAGAGTTCTCGAATGAGTGCGGTTGCAGGACCAGTCGATGGTGAGGCGGGATTTCCGCTGAAGATCTACGACTTCCCTCGGGGCCCTTACCCGACGCGTGTCCGGATCGCCCTAGCAGAAAAAAACCTCCAGTCACGCGTGGAGTTCGTGATGGTTGATCTCCGCAAGGGGGAGCACAAGGATCCCAGGTTCATCTCGGATAAAAACTACTCCGGAACGGTTCCGGTGCTTGAGCTTGCGGATGGAACGTGCATTGCCGAGTGCACCGCCATCACGGAGTATCTCGATGCGCTTGTCGGCGGTCCGGTTTTGACGGGCTCCACAGCGTTCGAGAGGGGAATGATTCACATGATGAGCAAGCGCGCCGAACTGGAGCTGCTTGACGCCATCAGTGTTTACTTCCACCATGGAACGCCGGGTTTGGGGCCACTGGTGGAGCAATACCAGAACAGGGAATGGGGACTCAGGCAGCGCGACAAGGCCTTGCGAGGCATGCATTATTTCGACGATGTGCTTCGCAAGCGAGCTTATGTTGCCGGCGACGCGTTCTCCATGGCCGACATTACGGTCATCGCCGGACTGATATTCGCTGATATCGTCGACTTGGCGGTACCCGCCGAATGCACGGCGCTCTTGGCATGGTACGAAAGGATGAAAATGCGCCCCAGCGTAAAGAGCCAACCCGCATTTGCTCGCAGGTAGGCCGTTCGACGTACTCGTAACCAGACGGTCGCAAGACAAGATACCGCAGTGGAGCGTCATTACACAAGTCGAGGGCGACAGCCGTGGAGAGTCAGAGAAACACGAACTCCAGTGACAAGATCTTGTCCATTGCAACACGAATCGCCCAGGCGCACGGTTACGGTGGCTTGAGCGTTCGCCGCTTGGCCGAAGAAGTCGGTGTCAAACCTGCAAGTCTTTACCATCATTTCCCGAGCAAGGCGGCTCTCGCTGCTGCAGTTGCCAGGCGATACTGGGAAAATTCGTCGACGCAATTGGAAGAACTGTTGAATCGGCTTCCGGACCCCACAGATTGCTTGCGCAGATATCCCAATATGTTCAGGAAGGCGCTGGAGAACGACAACCGCATCTGCCTGTGCAGTTTCATGACGGCTGAATACGATGACCTTCCAGAGAATGTGAGGCAAGAAGTTCGAACATTCTCTGATGTGCATATCACATGGCTGGCTAAGGTTTTGGCGAGCGCCGGGATTGTTAATCCGAACATCGCGAAAGAACGCGCGCAGGCCATCTATGCTGCAATCACAGGAGCGCAGCTGATGGCACGTGGGCGTTCCGACTTAAGTCTCTTCGATACGTTGATCACGAGCTACAGGGCAACCGGGCTTCTGCCGGCCTAGAGGCGAGGCCAGCGGACGCACCACGAAGACAAGCGCTCGACTGCTGTTTGAGCAAGGCAACCGCCACGCTACGTTTGGGGCGCGTCCAACGCCCGGCATTCTCAGGGCTGGGGCTATGCATTCCAGGGCTCAGGGGCAACCTCAAGCCGTAGTGCTCCTATGCATGAGATCCCATGGCTGCGTGTCGCCGAAGCTCATGCTCAGATGCTCGATGAAGCGGCGAACTTTCAACGACACATGCCGCTTGCTCGGATAGATGGCATGAATCGCCAAATCAGTTGTTTTGTGGTCGGCCAGCAGGACACGAAGCGCACCGCTGGCGATGGACTGCTCGAACACGAAGCTGGGGCCGTAGACCACCCCCGCCCCTGTCAGCGCTGCCGCTAGCAGCATCTGCATGTTGTTTGCAGCGAGCCGGATCGCACCATCAATGTGATGGGTCTGGCCGTTAGCATCCGTGACGCTCCAGTCTCCGGCTGAAACCGCCTGGGAGAAAGCGAGCCGAGGTGCCTGGCGGAGCTGTTCGACGGTTTTCGGCTCGCCATGTCGTGCCAAAAAGGATGGCGCTGCGCAGAACATCATGCGACACGAGGCGAGCCGCCGAGCAACGAGATCGGAGTCTTGCAGACGGCCGATGCGGATAGCAATGTCGATGCCATCTGCCAGTAGATCGACATAGCGATCGCTCAGCGTGGTCTCGATCGAGACATCGGGGTATTCGGCCAGATAATTCGATACAACGCGACCAAGATGCAGTGCCCCAAAGGTTGTCGGCGCAGCCACGCGCAACATTCCACGCACACTCTGTTGCGCGTCCTGGGCTTCGCGATTCGCGTCCTCGTACTCTTCCAGTAAGCGCTTGCATCGCGTGTAGTAGGACCGCCCTACATCTGTTAGCGTCAACTTGCGCGTACTGCGTTGAAGCAACCGAACTTTCAACTGTCCCTCGATCGCGGAAACGTGCTTGCCCGCCATCGAGGGTGACAGGCCAAACCGCCGAGCGGCGCTTACCAAGCTGCCTTCTTCGACTGCGGAGACGAACACCGCCATGCTGAGCAATCTATCCATACCACCTCATTCGATATCCTGATTATCAGGTGGTAATAAATCTAGGCCAATTATCGGCCGAACGGAATGGGTCTAGCCTAGCACTGTAGCCAGCCGATCCCCGGTGGGCTTTAGCAAAAGGATGTTCCAATGAAGGTCGAATCGAACGGCATAGAGATCCATGTCGAGGAACAAGGGCAAGGCGATCCGTCACTCGTTTTTCTGCATTACTGGGGCGGCTCGTCTCGCACTTGGAAGCATGTCTGCTCCAGGCTGGCGCCGAACTTCCATACGCTTGCTCTCGATCATCGCGGCTGGGGTCAATCCGACGCGCCTTCGATGGGCTACGGGCTGGCAGACCTTGCAGCCGATGCGGAGGGCGTGATCGCAGCGCTGCACCCGAAGCGCTACGTTCTGATCGGTCACTCTATGGGAGGCAAGGTTGCTCAGCTTATGGCGTCGCGGCGGCCTGTTGGACTGGTCGGGCTGGTTCTCATCGCTCCTTCACCGCCATCGCCAATGATCTTGCCGAAAGAGGCACGCGAAATGATGGCAGGAGCCTACGCAAATCGCGAAACAGTGGAGGCGACTATCGACAACGTGCTGACGGCCCTCCCACTGTCAGCGGAGGATCGCGAACAAGTGATCGCGGACAGCTTGCGTGGCGCGCCAGCGGCCAAGCTAGCTTGGCCCAGAGCGACCAGCTTGGAAGACATCACTGGACAGGTAGGTGCCATCGACGTACCTACGCTTGTTATTGCAGGCGAGCGGGATCGCGTGGATTCGCCCGAGGTACTGAGGAAAGAATTACTTCCCCGCGTATCGCAAGCCGTCATGACCGTAGTACCAGATGCAGGGCATTTGCCTATGTTAGAAACACCGGATGCATTGACTCCATTGATTGAGAATTTCTGCCGTTCACTGCCAGGGAAGGGGTGAAGCGGACATCGCGGCGGTGCGCAATCGAAGCGCCTCGCAGCTAATACGCGGCGAAAAGCTCGCCCCCCGAAGGGCGTTGCACGGACGTGGGCGGCGCAGTTCGTGCACTGGTACAACCACGAGCACCTGCACAGCGGGCTGCGCTTCGTGGCCCCGGCCGTTCGCCATGCCGGTCAGGATGAGGTCCAGTTGCAGGCACGCAGATGGGTATACGAGCTTGCCCGCCAGCGTCATCCGCAGCGCAGGACCGGACCGACCCGCAACTGGAGCCGCGTTGGCGCCGTCACCCTCAATCCCGACCGCGATGCGGGCGCGCCGAGGCAAAGCCGACAGCATGACAAGTAACCGATTAGCTGCATGAGATCAGGCGACAACTACCTTGACACGCACCGAGAGCACGCCGGCAACGGCGTGTTCTTACCCGAAGGCAAAGTCAGGTCCTGAGCGAAAGTCCGTATCGCTACCACACTGGATCAGTGCAACGCTTTTTCGCCCGGGCGCAGTGTCAAGACACGCACGCCGCTCTCGGTGACGGCAACGGTATGCTCGAACTGAGCCGACAGTTGCCCGTCGCGCGTGACGACCGTCCAGCCGTCGTCCTCAGTTCGAATGGCACGTCGTCCTTGGTTCACCATCGGCTCTATGGTGAAAACCATGCCTTCGCGCAGTACTAGCCCCGTTCGCGGCTTGCCCCAATGCAACACCTGTGGCGGCTCGTGCATCTCCCGGCCGATGCCGTGCCCGCAGTATTCCCTAACGATTGAATAGCCATTCCTGCGGGCATGCCGCTCGATGGCGTGGCCCACGTCACCGAGCGTAGCGCCCGGGTGGACGGCCTGGATGCCTTTCCACATCGCCTCATAAGCTACTTGCACGAGCCGCCGCGCCGGCTGCGACACCTCGCCCACCAGATAGGTCTTGCTGGAATCGGCGATGTAGCCGTTCTTTTCCAGCGTGATGTCGAAATTGACGATGTCTCCGTTTTGCAGGACGTCCTCGGCGGAAGGAACGCCGTGGCAGACCACATGGTTGCGGGAGGCGTTTAGCGCGTAGGCGTAACCGTATTGCCCTTTGCTGGCCGGACGTGCGTTGAGTTCATGGACGATGAGGTCATCGACCAGATCGTTGACCTGCATCGTGGACATGCCGATCAGGTTCAGCCGATCAAGATGGCTGAACACCTGCGCCAAAAGCTGGCCTGACTCTGCCATCAGCGCAATTTCTTCTGGCCGCTTGGTCATGCCGCCCCCATCTTGATGGGTTGTGCCACAACGCCCGCGGCCCGCAGTTCACGGGCAACGATATCGTTGAAGCTTTGCGTTGGATTCATTTCGCACAGCATGCCGATCCTGATCCAGAAGGCTGCCTGTGCGTTGATCGACCGGCACGATACTGCGCTGGCCTTGCGCAGTTGGTCATGCAGATCGTCGTCGATGTTCACGATACCCATGTGTCTAGTTGTATATGAAACGTATACGAATCATATAGGCGTCATGGCCGTAGCGCAAGTAAACTGCGCTGACGTGACCAAGTCGACGCCATGATGGTTTCCTAGGAGCCGGTAGCGCAGGCCTGACTCGGCGCGATAGCAATGGCGGGCCGAGTTCGCCGATCGGGCCATGACGGCATGGGCATCGGCAAGCTCGGCCAAGCTCCACTCTCGACCGAGGGCGTCGCCTTGACCTCGAACCTTCAGTCCCTGGCAAAAAAGGCATTCATGCCCGGCAGGTCGGACAGGTAGGTCTCGATAGCAGCGATCTTGCCATCGCGCAAGGTGCAGACCGTAGCCAGATGCTCGTCCAGTACGAGGTCATTCCGGCGTGCAGTGTTATGCAGCGAGAGCGCGACATTATCCCGGCTTACCAGAATGTGCTTGAGCTCGAAATTCAGGCCGAAGCTGGCAATTAGCTCAGCTCTGGCAACGACTGCTTCCGCACCGACCGCTGGACCAGAGATCTGATTGTCTCCGGGCAGAACCCAGGTGGCATCGTCGGTAAGAAGCTTACGGATCGCCTGCCAGTCGCGGCGGCTCAGTGCGGCATGGAACTGCTTGGCCAAAGCAAGTTTTGTTTCGTAGGTATGCATGACTATTCTCCTGTAGCGGGGTGTACAGCGAGATTGGACAGCGCCAGGGATGAATCTGTAAAATCGATATTCGATAGTAGCCAGCAATAGATTCAAGTTATGAAGAAGCGCGACATGGGTCTACTGGTGTCGTTGGATGTTCTGCTTGAAGAGGCCAACGTCACTCGTGCAGCACGACGCTTAGCCATCAGCCAGCCTGCACTCTCAGCCCAACTGGCTCGCTTGCGGCAGGTGCTTGATGATCCTTTGCTGGTGCCGGCCGAGCGCGGCCGAGGTATGCGGTTGACGCCACGCGCAGCGCAGCTGAAATCACCCCTGCATGAGTTGCTGACACGGCTTGAGGATCTTGTCGAGGCGCCCTACGCTTTCGATCCCGGCACGGCCAAGCGCGATTTCACGATCGCCATCAATGACAATGCCGCGATGACGATTGGACTGGATCTCATCGAGTGCATTCGGAAGCAGTCGTATGTGGGCCTTCGATTGGCCATGCTCCAGATACCCCGGGATGAGGTCCTGGATCTCACAGCTCGCGGACGCATCGATCTGGTGATCGGCACCCGAGCCTTCATGCCCCCTGGTTTGCGCACCCATGATCTGGTCGACGACAGGTTTCAGGTGGCCCAACGCAAGGGGCATCCTCGCGGCACGGCTGCAATGACGCTGGAGCAATACTGCGCTTATGAGCATGTGCTGGTGTCTACTAATGGCAGTTATCACAGTGGGATCGATGATTTTCTTGCAGAGCTGGGGCATTATCGACACACCACGGTATCCGTGCAGTACTACACAGCGGTGCCACCGATACTTGAGCGCACGAACTGCCTGGCGACACTGCCTGAGCGCTTCCTACACCGCTTTGATCACATGATCGACCGCTTCGACCTCCCATTCGCATTTGATCCGTTCCAGCTGCAGGTCGGTTGGCATCCGCGCTTTGACGAAGATTTAGGGCATCAGTGGCTGCGTGAACAGCTGATTGCGGCGAGGCCCTTCTGACGCATGAAATGACGGGTACTCAAGGGGCTCTCGAAGCCCACGGGTAGTTGAGTTTCGCATCGGCCGAGTTTGCAGGCAGGAAACGCGTGACCCGATGGGAAGCGTTTCTGGGGCGTGTGCAGGAAATTGTGCCGGGGAAGCTGCTGGTGAGTGTGATCGAGCCGTTCCAACGGAGGGCTGTTGAGTGCCATGCAGGGCGTCGTCCCATTGGCTGGAGCGGATGCTGCTCATGGGCGCAACTACGTCCACCGCAGTCAATTCTTGCCGGAATAACAGCCGGAGGCAGTCGCGTGCAAGTTAGTCGAATTCTTAGCAGGCCGTTGAATAAGTCGAGACAGGGTCAAGAAATGGTAATTTTGAGGGTGCCTTACCCCTTGCCCACTCAAGAAAAATCGCTTGTAGGACATTCTGAGAGGCCGAGTTTTGGCAAGGGTTCATCACTCAGGACTTTTTCAACGGCCTTTTAGGCTGACGAGTCTGCGATCGGTATGCCGCAAGCCCCTGTGCCCATAAGAAACGGAAGCAGCGCTGCCAATACATCTTCTGGCGACTCCTCCGGTTGAAGGTGGCCGCCCCGGATGGGTACGCCTTGGACGTTGTTGGCCCATCGGCACCAGATGTCGATGGGGGACGGGCCTTCCCACCCTTGTGGCCAAAGCACAAGCACGGGGCAGGACAGCTTCCTGCCTACGGCACG
Source organism: Pseudomonas sp. M1 (assembly GCF_022760135.1). NCBI lineage: Bacteria > Pseudomonadati > Pseudomonadota > Gammaproteobacteria > Pseudomonadales > Pseudomonadaceae > Pseudomonas > Pseudomonas sp. M1. The sequence goes on along the minus strand of NZ_CP094343.1, from coordinate 5,463,509 downwards.
GTCGGCCGCATCGCAGGCGCGGTCCTCCTGCGCTGCTGCCCGATAGTCCTCGCAGATGGCGTGCCGAACATCGGGATCTTGGAACGCACGCCGATAGGCATCGAGAGCGAACGGCTCGACATTGCCCAGCCCGCCCGCCATACGGGCCAGCGCAGCATCGATGAATGCCTGCGGGTCGGCGGACAGTAGCTTTTCCGGGAGCCCGAATGGCTGGGCCAGAAAGAACCAATGGAAATTGGCGCGTCCAAATCGTTCGTCTACCAGATCCCATGCATCCAGGGGCGGAATCACGGCCAGCGAGGCGAAGTGCGTCACCTGGCCTGGATAATCGAGCGCGAGGCGGTATCCGGCGCGTGCCCCCCGGTCGTGTCCCACAACGGCAAACCGGCGGTATCCGAGCTTGGCCATCAAGGCAATCAGGGCGTCGGCCACGCGACGCTTGGTCCAGCGCGGCCGATCCGAGTCGGGCCGACTGCTACCGTAGCCGGGCAGGTCTGGTGCCACGACCGTAAACGACTGTGTCAGCCGTGGCGCGACATGACGCCATGCAAGATGGGTTTGTGGGTAGCCGTGTAGCAGCAGCACGGGCGGTCCTCCGGAGCCGCCAGTGACGCCGCAAAACGCCACGCCGCCCGCCTCGATGTGCAACTCTGAGAATCCAGCAACTGAGTTCCACGATGCAATGCCGTCGATACCCGACATCATCAACTCCGTACGGTATGGATCGCTAGCGTGAAAGAGCCATACGAACGAAATCCGACAGGTCCCGGTTGAAGCGCTCCGGTTCTTCGAGGAACGGCGCGTGCCCTGAATCGGCATACAGCTCGCTGCGGATCTGTGGGTTGAGGCTCGTAGCCCTGGCGATGCTGGGCTTGGCCTTCACGAGCGCATCCTGAGCGCCGTAGATCAGCAGGAGCGGAACCTCGGCCTTGCTCAATCCTTTGCCTGCCTCGACCGTCATCGACTGCACGGCACGTTGCATGTCCCACGATGCCAGCGCTGCGTTGGCCAGCAGCAAGGAGAACGTGGCCGCGTCGGGCTGGCGGTGGAAGCACAGCCGCAGGAAAGCGCGCTCGCCGTCCAGATGGGTTTGCAAGTCCGAAGCGATCATGTCGCGATAGACTTCAGGGTGCGCCACGATCTGGTCGGGCTTCAGCTCGATCACTCCGCCGACATAGACGGCACCGGCGATGGCTTTGTCGCCATAGACTGCCAGGTAGTTCGATATCACGGCACCGCCCAGCGACCATCCCACGAGCACCGGCTTGCGCGCGTGTGTCGATTCGATGATCGCGGCTAGGTCATCGGCCCAGCGGCGCCCGTCGGTGTAGGAACTGGCCTCGGCCGGTTTGCCCGACATGCCGTGCCCACGCAGGTCGTAAGTGATCAATCGATAATGCTGGAGTCGAGGGTCCTGTAATTGCTTACTCCAGTTCAGCCGGCTGCCCAGCAGGCCATGGATGAAAATGATGGGAGAACCCTCGGGATCACCAGCTTCCTGGACGGCCAGCACCACTCCATCGGGGGCAGTGACGGTGTAATTCCGGGTTGCGGCGAACGTAGCCGGCGCGGCGGCCAGTAGCGCGAATGTTGCTATCAGTGCGCCGAATGCACCACGAAGTTTCGACAAAGACATAGACACGTACTCCTAGGTTCCTAGAACACACCTAGTCTCAAGCCTCACATTGATGTGAGTGTCAAGCGGGGAAATGGTATAGTGGGTCCATGTCCAAGCCTCAAAGCCCCATGACCATTGGCGAGCTCGCCCACAAGACAGGGGCAAGCCGGCGCTCGATTCGGCACTACGACGACAACGGACTGCTAGCTTCCGTACGCGCGGAAAACGGCTATCGGATGTTTCTCCCAGTCGCCGTCACTCAGGTCCGTCAGATCCAGAGGTTGATCGCCACAGGCTTCAGCTTGGCGGAAATCCGCGGTTTTCCCGATTGCATGCGCATGATCGAAGGCGCTGCAGCGTGTCCTGAAACGAGTGAAGTGCAACGCCGACGGCTCGCTTCCATAGAGCGGCAGATCGCGGACCTTGAACAGCGACGCGCACGGCTGCGCCAGATGCTGGTAGAAGAGGCCTAACAGGCTGTTGAAGTACACCCCATCCTCGATAGTCGATCGACATCAGTGTGAACCGCCCCGGGAATCTCGGAGACTCGTTGGTGTAAGTCACGCCGCTATAGCGAGCTCACGGGTCTGTTGATAGTAGTTCGCTTCGGCCCTCGGCCGGTGGGATGTCGCCGATCGCCCCAGCAACCGCTTGTGGTTGAACCAGTCCACCCACTCCAGGGTGGCCAACTCGACGTCCTGCAGGTTCCGCCAGGACCACCGGTGGATGACCTCGGCCTTGTACAGGCCGTTGATCGCAGTCTTGCCGAATCATGTGTAGGCACAGATCCATTCCGGCGCACGCGCCCGCGACACCGTGGCCCCGAGGAACATGCGATAACCGTTGCCGGCACGCGCGGAGCTCAACAGGCCGTGCTCGTCGTAGTGGCGGATCAAGCGCACGCTGGCGTCGCCGCAGCACGCCAGTTCGCCGATGGAGAGGAGCGCGTGGGGCTCGCTCGGTTCATGGGGCATGGATACGCCGTTTCACCCGCTTGACTCTCACATTGGTGTGAGGGTCGAGACTATCGGCATGCAGCCAGGGGAGTCGCTCCACGGTCCGGCCACCTGCGCCGGGGCTGTGGCGGCCCGTTGGCCCGACCAGACTCGTTGCGAAGCAGCATCCCCTCATTCTGGAACGTTCCGTCGCCGCGGCGCGGACCTCCCATTGCAGAGAACGACGACATGATCGAGTCCAGCCATCCCGCGCAGCCAGGCCACGCAACGCCTGCGTCCCCGCAGGAGGCGGCCTGGGGCGCCGTGTTCGCCCTGGCCCTGGGCGTGTTCGGCTTGGTCACGGCGGAGTTCCTGCCGGCCAGCCTGCTGACTCCAATGGCCGCCAGTCTCGGCGTGACCGAGGGCATGGCCGGTCAGGCCGTCACCACCACCGCGGCGCTGGCCCTGCCCGCCAGCCTGGTGATCGCGGCGGCGACCCGCGGCATCGACCGGCGCTGGGTACTGCTGGTCTTCTCGGTGATGTTGATCGGCTCGAACCTGCTGGTCGCCTTCGCGCCCGGCCTCAGCGCCGTCCTGCTGGGACGGGGGCTGCTGGGCATCGCCCTGGGCGGCTTCTGGACCATGGCCGCGGCCACGGCGATGCGCCTGGTGCCGGAGCGGGACGTGCCGCGGGCGCTGTCGATCGTCTTCAGCGGCGTCTCCTTGGCCACCATCGCGGCGGCGCCGCTGGGAAGCTACCTGGGCGGCGCCGTGGGATGGCGCAACGTGTTCCTGATGACCGCGGCGATCGGCGTGCTGGCCCTGGCCTGGCAGTGGCGCGCCCTGCCCAGGATGGCGCCCAGCGGCTCGGCCAGCCTAGGCACGCTGCTGGAAGTGATGCGGCGGCCGCAAATGGCGCGCGGCATGGTGGCGGTGCTGCTGGTGTTCGTCGGCCATTTCGCCTTCTTCACCTACCTGCGGCCGTTCCTCGAGTACGTGGCCGGCGTGGGCGTGAACGGGCTGTCGGTCATCCTACTCGGCTTCGGCGTGGCCAACTTCGCGGGCACCTCGCTGGCCGGCGCACTGTTGCAGCGGAACCTACGGTTGACCCTGCTGCTGATGCCACTGGCGATGGGGCTGATGGGGCTGGCCTTCGTCGCCCTGGGCCGGGCGCCGCTGGCGGACGGACTGCTGGTGGCGCTGTGGGGCATGGCCTTCGGCGCGGTGCCGGTGGCCTGGTCCACCTGGATCACACTCACCGTGCCGGACGAGGCCGAGAGCGGCGGCGGCCTGCTGGTAGCGACAATTCAGCTGTCGATCGCGGTGGGTGCGGCAGCGGGCGGCGCAGTGTTCGACGCGAGCGGGGCGCGTGGCGTGTTTCTAGCCGCGGCGATGGTACTGCTGGTGGCCGCGCTGACCATTTTCACCGGACTGCGTACCCATCGAAGCGATAGGGGACACAGCAAGGCGGCTTGATGAGCTGGCGATAGCGCGACCGCCCAAGTTCCTGCGGTTGGCTGCCGCTTTCCGAGTAATCGGCCAACTGCTCGACGTGTCCGAAGACGCGTCTGGTCGGGTTCACCCCCGATATCACGGACACTTACAAGAAGGCCGATGAAGGCCCTGAGGAGTGTTCATGTCGAAGCGAAGGAAGTTCAGTGCGTCAGTGCGGAGTTCAAGCGAGAAATCGTCCAGGCAGTTCAGCGCACAAGACTAAAGGATTTTCGATAGGCCGTTGGGCTGACTCCCACGATCCGACCGAAATGTTCCCGCAGGGAGGTGGGGCTTCCAAAGCCCACTGCACTAGCGATGTGCTCAATGGGTAGGTTTGTCGTTTCTAGCAAAGTCTGCGCACGCCTGACACGCGCTCTTAGAAGCCACTGGAGAGGGCTAGTGTTCAGTTGTTCCTGAAATCGTCGACTCAAGGTGCGGCTGCTCATCGCAGCCTGCCCAGCCATGTCCTTCAGGGTCAAATCTTGATCTAGCCGTTCTTCGATCCATTGCAGCAATGGGCTGAGATTGGAAGGTGCGCCAGGGGGATCGTAGGCGATGAACTGCGCCTGCCCGCCATCTCGTGCAAGAGGCATGACGGCACATCGAGCTGTGTCTGCTGCAACGGCATTGCCGCAGTCTTGTCGAATCATGTGTAGGCACAGATCCATTCCGGCGCACGCGCCTGCCGAGGTGAGTATCCGACCGTTGTCCACGAAAAGAACATTGGGGTCGACTGTGACCTGTGGGAAGAGATCTGCCAGAAGTTGTACACCACGCCAGTGGGTGGTGGCACGCAAGCCATCTAGCAGCCTCGTGCGTGCCAGGATGAAGGCGCCACTGCACAACGATGCGATCCTCGCACCATTCTTTTCCGCTGCTCGGATGGCTTCCAGCAGGGTGTTGGGGATAGGGGAAAGGACATCGTCGAGCCCCGGAATGATGACAGTCTGGGCATTCACGGCATGGCTCAAGCCCCAGCGGATACGCATGTCGAACAACTTTGTTCGAATACGATTCGACTGGGCGCATACGAGAACCTCGTATGGGATCTTCCCCGGCGCGAGGGGCACGCGCCCGAACATCTCGCAGGCCATCGTCAGGTCAAACGGCACAACGCCATCAAACGCCAGGATGGCTACCCTGTGTGCTGTACTTTGCTTCACAGAACTCGCTCCCTTGATTGGCAAGAATCCTTCGATAGATGGCATTCTAGCCAATTGGCGAACTTCCGACATGTCGACATACTTGTGCTTCCGGCGAGAGGAAAGTCGCTGAAGACATAACCATTGAGCAAGGTCGAGGCATGCCTGCATCCATCAGGCGCCTGGATTGCCCTGACATATTGAGCCACCCAGCGGATGAGTCATGACCACAAGCGCACAGGCAGAAAAGAACTCACTCGATCAAATCAGAAGTATTGAATCCAAACAACTGAGGCGCCTGGAGAAGGCGTCGATCGTCGAGGCGACAACTCTGATCCTGCTAGTGTTCGTTGCGGCACCTCTCCGGCATTTCGGGGATTGGCCGTATGGCTCGAAGCTACTTGGACCAATACATGGGATCGCATTCTTAGCGTACCTATGGACTGCCTTACAAACTGTAGCCGGCGGCGGCTGGCATAAACGTGAAATGCTTCGATTGTTCGCAGTTGCGTTCCTGCCATTCGGCGGCTATCTCAATATCCGGTGGCTACGTGAACGGGCGAGAATATTCAACGATATCGGACAGGCCTGATGATGATTGCGGCGCTCTATCCCTATTTGGTGGCGACGCACGTGACAGCGGTGGTGTTTCTGGTAGGCGGCTTGCTTGCGCAAGAAAGGATAGTAAATGCCATTTCGCAGTCCCCACCGGAAGAACAAGCTGGGATGCTGGCTGCATTGCAGCGCTTTGATCTCCTTGTCACCACGCCTGCATTGTTGTTGACCTGGATCTTCGGGTTATCACTGGCGCTCAGCGCAGGATGGCTGTCATCACGATGGTTGCTGGTCAAGCTGGTTTTCGTCGTCGCGCTCTCGGCTTTGCATGGGTTCCGTTCCGGGCGAATACGTCATTGCATCCGAACTGGAGCAGCTATAAGAAGAATTCCCGGTGCTGACCTCGGCATCGTGATTGCGATGCTAACCATAGCTGTGTTGGCATTTGTGAAGCCGGTCTAGCACGATAGCGGAGAGTCCTTCATGTCCCCGGACGTGGCGAACCTGTCTGCCGGCACGGGCCAGCAGGACGCGGGGCGAGATTCCGGAGCGCAACGATGCTGATGCGCCATATCCGGTATTTCATCGCCGTGGCGGAGGAACTCAACTTTACCCGTGCTGCGGAGCGACTTCACATCGAACAGTCGCCTCTGTCGCGATCCATCCGCCAATTGGAGGATGATCTGGGCGTCCGGCTCTTCGAGCGTAACAGCCATGGCACCCGGCTCACCTGGGCTGGACAAGTCTTCCTCGAGGAGGCACGGCGCGTGCTGGCAGCGGTCGAGCAGGCCCGTGCCGGCGCAAGGGCCGCCGCGACCGGATACCGCGGGCTCCTGAGAATCGCGCTGTCCGACGGCATCTCGCCATCGCACTTGAGCAACCTGCTGGCTCGCTGCCGCGAAGAGTCGCCCGAGGTCGAGATTAGCCTCTTCGAAGTGACACTCGCACAGCAGTTGAAAGGCCTGAGAGAGGGGGACTACGACGCGGGGTTCGCGAAGGCGGAGCATCCGGGGGAAGGATTGCTGGCCACGCCGGCGTGGAGCGAGCCTCTGGTCGTCGCGGTGCCGGCGCGGCATCCCGCCTTGATCCATCCCGAGCTTTCCCTGATGGAGCTGCTTTCCCATCCACTGGTGCTGTGTGACCCGAACGCGTGCGCAGGATGCAGCCGGCAACTCGACAGGCTGTTGCGTGCCGCGGAATGCGAGGTCAGGATTGCCGAAAGGGTGGCGTCCCATGACCTGCTGATGGCGCTGGTGGCGGCGGGCTACGGCCTCGGGATCACCACCCGCACGCATCTGTCCCTGTGGCGGCACCCGGATGTCGTCTCGCGTCCGTTGGCCGGTGAAGTCCCCCCGTTGACGACCTACCTGTTGCGCCGGGATGCCGAAGACTCGGTGCAGTTGCGGAGCTTCGTCGAACGATTGCGAGAAACCACGATGCCTGATTCCGAAAAGGCGTAGGTAGGTGCGAGGGAGTAGGACGAGGGCCCGGACAAGACGGCAAGCTTGTTCGTTTGTCTTCATGTTGTGGCAACCCCAATGCGGAGCATGGATAGAGGCCATGATGGGTGCGCTGACCAAGCCTGTGAATGTACCGCCCGCAGCGGATACAGGGACATCACGAGCAGCACGGCCATTGCGATGTTGAAGATGCGCAGGTGGCGTCGGTCCGTGAGCCAGCGGCGCGGCGTCGTGCCGAAGGCGGCCCAGACGGCGACGCTGGGAGCATTGACAACGGCGTAGAGGACCGCGCTGGTGATCACCGCCAGCGTGCCGCCGTCGGCGGGTGCTTAGGTGGCGATGGCCCCGATGGCCATGATGGCACGTCTTGGGATTGCCTCACTGGAAGGCGGCAGCCTTCCAGAAGCCGGATGGCCGATCTGGGGGCGGCCGTCTCCCGCAACGGTTGTGAGGTCTCGATCTGCCAGCGTCAGGGTTAAACCTCAGATTAACTTGAGGTCAAGTGAGGTGCCAGCAGCGCGAATCGGCTGTTGGCGATCGGCCACACCCTCGCCAAGTGACCTCCTCGCGTGGACCCATCGCAAGGACTGGAGAGGCTGCAAACTCGGGTGCGGGTGACGACATCACCGGATGGTCGTCATTGCGGAGTGCGGGTGTCTCCGCTGAGTGCCGCGTCGGCGGCATGGGTGGGCCCTGGAGCGCGCGACGCATCGCTGGCAACCAGATCAAGTGCAGACAGCAGCGCATCGCCCTCGACCAACCCATACAGCAGCAGTGATCTTCCCGTGAGGCTGTCTTCCAGCCGCACGGTGGGCGTGGCGGTGATGCCGCTGCGCAGGGCCTCGTCGGCCTGCGCGCGAACGATGGCTGCGGGGCGATCGCTGTCCAGGCATGCCTGGATGGCGGTGGTTATGCCTGGCCAGGTCAGGTCTGCCGGCAGCCCCTGGCCATCGCCCCGGGTGTTTTGGTAGAGCCATGCGATGGCACCGAAGAACGCCTCGTGGCCTTGCGCCTCACCTGCGCACTCGGCCATGCGGGCCAGCCGACTCGCCTCGGGATCGTGCATCGCCAGCGGCAGGTGATGCCACCGCAGGCTGGCCTCGGGATGGGCATCGATCCAGGCCATCAGGGTCGGGTAGTAGGCCTTGCAGAACGGACACTCCAGGTCGGCGTACAGCGTCAGCGTGAAGCGCGCATCGGCTGAGCCGTGACGCCAGGGTGGGCCGGCCGGATGCGCCTGCGCGACCTCGGGCCCCGTGTGCGGTGCCGGCGCACCGGGCGTGCGGTACAGGAGCCAGCCCAGCAGGCCGGCTACAAGGATGCCGGCGACCACCCAAGGCAGCCGTGGCATGCGCCCGGCGCGCTTGCGAATGGCCTGGGACCGGCTCGGCAAGGTGGTTTGCTTCGAGGACATGACGCGCTCCGGTCATTTCGGCAGGAACAGCGGTGGCGATGCGATGCCACGCGCCTGGTCGATCTTCTCGGCCACCTTGAAGGCGGCATCCAGTTCGCCGATGCCGTACTGGCGCATGAGCTGGTAGCGTTCGGCCTTTTCTTCCGGTTCGGTCTGCGCAAGGGCCAGATATAGGCTGGGCGGCACGGCGCGGAACAGCACTTCCATCGACTTGGACAGGATGACGCCCTCGCTGAACTTGCCCGTCTCCTTGCGCGCGGACAGCATCAGCGCCTTCTGCGCGGGCGACAGTTCGCGGAACCGGGCGATCTTCTCCACCTCGTCGGGCGGCATCGACAGGCAGATCCACCACTCGATCATGTTGAGCATGGGCTCGGCGGCCTTGGGCAGGTCGTCGATGTTCTGCGTCGCCAGCCAGTACCACGCACCGAGCTTGCGCCACATCTTGGTGATCTTGACCACGTAGGGCGCGAGCAGCGGGTTCTTGGTGATGATGTGGCCTTCGTCGGTGACGTTGATGATCGGCCGGCCCAGGAACTGGTCGCGCTCGGCGATGTTGTTCACCGTGTTGATCAGCGAGATGTAGGCGATGGAGAGCTGCGCGTTGTAGCCCTCGCGCGCGAAGGTGGCCAGATCCACGATGGTAATGTCCGCCTCGGGCCAGGGCGTGCCCGGACGGTCGAACATCTCGCCGTCCGCGCCCTGGCAGAGCATGTCCATCGCATCGGCCATCTCCAGCAGCCGCGCGCGCCGGGCATCCGGCAGGTTGGCGTCGCGGGCGCGTTCGCGCAGCGCGTCGCGCACGTCGCGGGTCAGCACCGTGCGCGCCTGTGCCACGCAGCGCTGGGCGGCATCCAGGATGCACTGGCGAATCAGGCTGCGGTCGGCGCGCGTCATGCGTGCTTCTTCCTTGTCCTCGCCGCCGGTGATCATCAGTCGGGCGGTGATTTCGAGTTCGCCGAGCACGTCCCGCTGGTCATCCCCGTCGTCGGCCGGATGGGTGTCGCCGTCCTCGTCCAGAGCGTCGGCGTCCAGCGTCTGCACCTGGCCCGGTGTATCGACCAGGCGCCAGGCATCGGCGAATGGCGCCAGGCTCACGCCCGCGCCGGGTGCCAGCTTCACGCGATGCACGCTCAGGCCCAGCCGAGCGGCGAAGTCACCGAACAGGCCGAAGCTGTTGCCGGCCTCGACGATGAACAGCCTGGGCCGGTAGATCGCCGTGACCTGGTTGAGGATGTTGTTCAGCGTGGCGCTCTTGCCGGAGCCGGTCGGGCCGAAGAGGAACAGGTGGGCGTTCATCTGCCGGTCGAGCCGGTTCAGTGGATCAAAGGTGATCGTGCCGCCGCCCCGGTTGAAGAAGGTGATGCCCGGATGGCCAGTGCCCTGGCTGCGCCCCCACACCGGCGCCAGATTGGCCGCGTGCTGCGCGAACATCAGTTGCGTGTACCACTGCCGCTTGTCCGCCGCCGGGTCGAACAGGCAGGGCAGCCAGCGCAGGTAGGTGTTGAGCGGGGCCACCTCGTCCTCTTCGCGCACCGGTTGCAAGCCCGCATTGAGCATGACATTGACCAGTTGCAGGCTGCGGGCGTCGAGCTGCGCCATGTCGCGGCCGCGCAGGTAGAACGCCAGCGTGCCCCGGTACAGCTTGTGCGCGCTGCCGATGAGGCCGCGGGCCTGCTGCACGTCCTGGCGTGCCTGTTCGCTGGCGAGCGTCTCGCCAACCGCCTTGCGGGCCAGGTGGTTGAGGTGCGCCTCCAGCACATCCTGCGGCGTGGCGACCAGAGTCAGGCACATCACCGTGTCCTCAGGCATCTGGTCGAACAGCGCGTTCATCGCATCGCCGCCCTTGCGCGTCTCGCCGGTCACGTGTCCGGTCGCGGGCGGCGAGCGCAGGCGGTCCATGACGATGGCCCGGTGCGGCATGCCGTCGAAGAACCACAGGCCGCGGGCGACATCCGAGCGCGGCTGACCGAAGAACAGGCGTTGTGCGAAGTCGCCGCTGGCCAGCTCGATCTCACCTTCTTCCCGTTCCTCCGGGTAGCGGGCGAGCGCGTAGAAGCGTTCCCGGTCTTCGGCCGTGCTGCCCAGCGCGCCGGGATTCGGGTTGAACCAACGCAGCAGCCAGTCGTGAATGTCCGCCGCGCCAAGGCGCCGGGCCTTGACGCCGGCATTCGCCAGGCCGCCGACCAGGCGGTCGCAAATCGTCGCCAGGGCCTGCTCGGGCGATTGCCCCCGCCGGGCCGATGCGGCGTCCGGGGTGCGCCGATAAACCACCATGCGCACGCGCCGGGTCTGGCCGCGCCATGGCAGGCGCGTGACCGTGGTGTCCTCGAACAGGCCGCCCGGCTTGGCGATCGCGCGCAGGTGATGACCGAAGAAGCGCAGGTAGAACTCGCTGAACGCGCTGCCCTGCGCGCGTGGATGCAGGTATGCCCCCAGCGTGCGCAGGTAGTGGTCCCAATCGGCTTCGTCCTGCGCGTAGAGCTGCACCACCCAGGGGTTCTCGTCCAACTCGTCGAAGGAGTCCTGCAGCGCATTCTCCAGGGCATCGCGGGCCTGCCACAGCCAGGCGGTCTCGCGCCCTTCGGTACCGACCGGCTGCAACTCGAAGAACGCCGCCACCGATTGGCCATCTTCGAGCAGCATACACTGCGTGGTCGGCAGGTACTCGACCCAGGGCAGCAGGTCGGCGAAGGACGGCGCCACGTCGTAGAGCGCCGCGTGGTCGGCCTGCGTCGCAGGGCGCCGATGATTCGACCCAAGGGCGGCGCCTGGTGCCTCGATGCCGTGCGCGGCGAGGCGGGCGACATGCCGCGTCCAGGTGTCCGGCTCGATGTCGGCCTGGACTGGCCTGGGGGCCGGACGACGCGGCCACGGCAGTCGCCAGCCCATCAGTAGTCCTCCAGCCGCTCGCCCGGCATCGCGTACTGCACGCGCTGGTAGAGCGGGAAGACGGTGCTGTAGCCGGGCACCGGTACCGGGTCGGTGCCGGCCAGGTGCGGAAAGACATACATCACCAGATCGGGGTTCGGCAGTCGATGGAACTGTCGCTGGACCTCGTTCGCTGCCGTGCGGGTGTAGGCCGCGTTCCGGGCGGGCGCCGCGAGGGTGTCAGCGTCGGTCAGCGGACGGCGCAGGTCCTGGCGTGCGTCGAGCAGCAGGCGGCCGGCCTGGTCGCCCCTATGGCCGCCAGTCTCGTGCTGCCAGATGTCCAGCATGGTGTGCTCGCCCCGGGGCAGCAGCTTTTCCGAGCTGGTGGCACAACCCGCGAGAACGGCGGCGGCGAGCAGGACAAGGGGGCGGTCAATCCAGGTCCGACGCATGTGCTTCTCCCATGAGGTGATTCACCCGGCGCCCCTTGGCGTCGTGGTCGATGGTGATCGGCTGCTCCAGGTGCACGGCCACCCTGGCGCCGGGCTGCACGTAGACCGCAGCGAAGGCCTGGCCGTAGAGCTTGTTGACCCAGTCGGCCATGTCGCGCACGCCACCGGCCAGGATGCGGCCCATGGCCTCGTTGCCCGAAATGCCGACCGTGCCCAGCGAACCGTTGTTGCTGGCGACCACGGCTACGCTGCCGTTGTCGGACTTGATGAGCGAAGCGGCGCCTGCGCCGGCCGCGGTGATCAACGCCTGCGATCCCAGGTACTGCTGGGCATTGCTGCGCCGCTCGCCCGAGACGCACGGGATGCCGTAGGGATCGCTGATCCAGCCCAGGCCGTCCAGCAGACTGGTGCTGTTCTGGCTTTGATTGCGCTTGCCGTCGTCCTCCGGCACCGTGCGGATGGTGCCGTCGGTGAACACGAAGGTGATGGAGCGGACCTGCCCACGCACGCACGAAAGCGTCCAGTCGCCCGAGGCCGTGCCGCTGACCACCGCACCGGCCACGTCGGGAATCTCGATGCCGTTGGCCGCCAGGTTGTCTGCCCCGATCAGCACCTTGAAGGGAAACGGGTCGTTGACGGTGCCGTCGATGGGGATGCGACCGATCAGCGCCGTCATGGCGACCGAGCCCATCAGCGTGGCATTGGTGGGCACCGTATAGACCGCCCGGGTGGTGCCGCCATCGGCCTGCGCCGTCCTGTCGCTGACGGTCTCCGCCGCGGCCGTCAGCTCCGGCGAGGCCAGGCCGAAGCTGGAGGGAAAGGCGGGCAAGCGCAGGCTGCTCGAACCGCCCTTCGGATCGGGCCGGGCGTCATCCGGTTCGATCCAGCGCATGCCGCCCTCCTTGAGCGGCCCGCCGTCATGCCCGTCCAGTCCAAGGCCGATCGGCAGGTCGGCGGCACCGCCCTTGCCGGACAGCCCGTCCAGGCGGCGCTGCAATTCCTGCATCAGCCCTTGCGTCTGCTGCCGGTCGCTGGCGGCCTGGATGCGCTCCTGTTCCAGGCGGCGGCGTTCGCTGTCGAGGGCGTTCTGGATGCGCTGGTCGATCGCACCCTCGCGGGTACGCAGGCGCTCGTTTTCGGCCTTGTGCTGGCGGTTGTCGCTCAGCGCGGTCTGCAACTCGGTGCGGAGCTGCTTGACCTGCGCGACCAGGGTGGCGACGGTATCGCGCGGGGTGTCGCCCGCGATGCCGAGCGCCTTCATTTCCTCGGGAGTGAGCTGCCCCGGGACATCCGGCTGGCCAGGTGCGGCATCGCTGCCCGAGAACAACCTGGCACCGACGAACACCAGCAACAATGCCATCGGAATCAGCAGCCACTTCAACAGGGGATTACTCCTCATCGGACGTCCTCCCCGCAGCGGCGGCCGGCGGCAGGTTCGTGCCGGCATCGATGGGGCCGAGCACTGGCATCAGGGACTCGGCCAGGCCACGGCCGCGCGTGACCAGGTAGACCACCGTGGTGTCGGTCGAAGCGCCCGCCGGCCCCAGGTCGGGATGCTGGAAGGTCGCGGCCACGAAGTCGCCTTGCAGCACCCTTGGATCGAGATCGATCCGGTGAGGCGAGGTGTTGGTCAGGCGCACCGCGGTGACCCACTGGTCTTCGAGTCGCCAGGCCGCCAGCGCCCGCGCCTTGAGCGGCAGCGTTGGCAGCAGTGTGTCCAGCGCGAGCGGGCGCCGCAGCGGCACGCGCCCGATGCCGGCCACGGGCTCGACGGTGCGCAGCGGTGCGTAAAGGTTCTGCGCCGCGTAGCGCGTCAGGACAACGGCTACCGGCGTTTGCCGACGCCTGGCGGGTTGCGCTGCTTGGGTTGGACCGGCGGCAGTGTCACCGCTGGCTTCCTCGGCGGCGTCCTGCAGGACGATGCGTACAGGCTCCAGCGGCGGCTCGCCTTCCCGGGCCTCCGTGGCTGCGATGTCGACCAGCACGATGGCGCCGGATTCCACGTCCTGCAGTTGCAGCCGCGTCGGCGCGATGGCCTCGCTGGCGCGCAGGTAGATGGCGCCACCCGCGCTCTGCACGCGCAGCCGCTCGCCCAGGCTCGGGGGCAGGCCGACACGCACGTTGCGGTCGATGAAGACCACGCGCTCCTGGCCGACGACCAGCGGGACGGCCAGCGGCAGCCGCTGCCAGCGCAGGATCTCGATGGCATGGCTGTCCGGCACCAGGCCGAAGCCGAGGGCCAGGCTCGCCACGATGGTGAAGACGTGGTGTTTCATGGGTTGCCTCCCTGCGAAAGGCCGCCGCCGGGCGTGCCGGACGGAGGCACTGCCGGCGACGGTGCCTCAATCCGCTGCGGCGCGCCGTCATAGCAGTCCAGCGCAAGGCCGAAGGGGTTGTGCTGGGGGTCGACGTCCAGCCGCACCACTTTCAGCGGATAGCGCACCAGGGCGCGCTTGACCTGCTCGGCGCCGTAGTATTCGTCCGCGCTGACGTCCAGCGTGACGATCCAGTCGCGGCTGGAAACCGTCTTCACCCGCATCGTGGGGTTGTCGCCAAAGCCGCGCCCCGGAATCTCGTAGATGCCGCGCACCCGCTGCCGCAGTTCGCCGCTGCTGCGCCGGTGCTCGTAGTCCTGGCGCAGGAAGGCCTGGCAGGCCGGTGTGAAATAGGCCGACAGCGCGTGGAGGTTGCGCGGGTAGTCCTGCTCACCATCCGTCGGCCAGCGCTGGACCTGCTGCCAGACGTAGAAAGCGAATGCATAGACATTCTCGGGCGGCACGTCCCACCAGGCGCGGGTGCTGCCCGATCGCAGATCGGGGGGAACGTGGATCGTCAGTTGCCTCGGCGCACTCCACCAGCCGAAACCGAGCAGCAGCGCCACTATGAACAACGCACCGGCGCTCAGGCGCAGCGTGCGCACATGGGCCTGCAGGTGATGGACTTCGTTCCTGAAACGGCTCATGAGGCGGCTGCTCCGCGTGAGCGCCGGGTGGTCCAGTACCCCGACCGCGTGATGAGACGGTGCCCACCGAGCCAGGACGCTGCCAGCGGATGGCGCAGCGCCAGGCGCCACTGCAGTTGCCGGTACAGCCAGGTGTCCGGGCGGCCGCGCTTCTGCCGGCGCAGGAAGCCGCCACCACCGAACACGCCAGCCGCCACGCCGGCCACGATCAGGGTCGGCACCATGGCGACGCTGTGCGTGGCCCAGGCCAGCGGCACGCCGGCGATGAACCCCGCCACCGCAGACAGGCCGGCGCAGATCCAGAGTTCGTCGGCGGTCAGGCCCCTCACCACCACGGGCTGGCGGTTCAGCCTGTGCGGCAGGAAGGTCACCAACCCGTCACGCGCGATATCGTTCAAGGCAGCCATCGCCGCTCAGAGCACGCCAGTGGCCTTGGTCAGCAGCCAGATACCGACCACCAGCAGGATCGCACCCACGGCCACGGTGAGACCGAACTGGCCCCAGGTGGCGCGACCGGTATGGATTTCCGAGTAGCGCGTATAGGCGTGGTAGCACACGCCGACGAACATCGAGGCGACCACGAGGAGCGCGATCAGCAGCACGATGTCGTAGCCGTAGTTCTGCAGCGTCTGCATGATGCCGCTGCCCTGCCCGCGCGAGGGGTCCTCGATGGTCGGCAGGCCCTGCGCCCGGGCCGCCAGCGGCAGGCCCAGCAGCATCAGTGGCGCGAGGATGGTGGTGGCAACGCGATGGGGAATCGGATGGGTCTTCATGGCGGTCGGGCCTTTCGTGGTGGTCAGGACAGGAGGAAATAGGTCAGCACCAGGTACATCGCGACGAAGCGCACGACGACACCCAGGAACTGGCGCTGGGACAGGCGCTGCTCGGCCCACCCGGTGTAGGCGGTACGCATGGCCCAAACGCCCCACAGGAGCAGGACGGCGAACACGAGGCCGAGCACCACCGTGGCCACGGCGGCGGGGGCGAAGCCGCCATTGGCCTGGAAGGCGCTGACCTGGGCGGCGTTCATTGGGGGGCCTCCTCGTCGGAGGGCGGGTTGGACTGGCGGTAGTCACCGGACAGCTCGACCGGGTCGCGCGGCTGGGCGCGCGGCGGCGTCAGGTAGTCCTGAATGCCCGCCCGGACGCGCTGGAGGTCCTTGCGCAGGCGGGCATGGTCGAAGTGGTAGCGGGTGTGCTCCTGCGGAGCGGTATGGGCGGCGTGCTCGGCGAGGCGGTCGATCAGATCGAGCTGGCGGGTGAGCGCGGCGAGTTGCTCACGCTCCGAGGCTAGGCCGTCGGCGGCCGATGCGGGCGATGCGCCGGCCAGCGCGATGGTCAGCGCCAAGGCCAGGGCCGGCACACGGCGGCAGGGAGTCGTCGGGGTGCCAAGGGGTGTCATCACGCCGTTTCGCAGTCGTCTGGATGGCGGGATGCTGCGGCGTGGGGCCGGGTTGTGCCGCAAAGAATCGGAACGGGCGGAGCACCGGATTTGCCTCGATGGTTGGCGTAGCGTCGTTTCCGGACAAAGGCCGGTAGTTCAAGACCTGGCTGCTAGAGCAAGACGGGCCGGCCACTTATGTGGAAACCCTGCTGGCGCGGTGCGCCTACTTCTCTCCGCTGGCCGAGGTCGTCACCGCGGTTGCGGCTTGACGCGACGTGGCGCTCGCCCCCGTGGTGGGGCTATCCCCTCGAACTGGATGACCTCGCGCCGGCAAACTGCGCATTTAGCTGTTCAGAAATGCACCGGATTGCTCTACACTTGCCAGGATTTCCACTGCCGCCTGTGCCACCCTCACCGGGTGGGGAAGCAATGAAAGACGAGCCCGGACAGATATTGACCCTCGATGAAGTGGCTGCCTATCTCAAGGTGGGCAAGCGCACGGTCTATCGCTTGGCAGCAGCCAAGAAGATTCCGGCCTTTAAGGTGGGCGGGATATGGCGCTTCTCCCGTGCAGACATCGACGGCTGGATCCGGCAGCAGTCGTCGGGCGATCAGCAAGAAGGCGGGGATGATCTGTTGAAAGGGGGGCGCCGGTCATGAAACTGATCCACAACACGGGCGTAGACCGCGTGATCGACCTGATGCGCCCCCACCTAAAGCAAGGCAACCAGCTCGGCTGCGTGACCCCGTCGTTCTCCCTCTTCGCGTTTGCAGAGCTGCGAGATGCGCTCACGGCGCTGGAACGCGTCCAGCTCGTTCTGCCTTCCGGCGACGCTGAGTTGGGGTTCTTAGGTGTCGAAGGCGATCGTGCCGCACGCAACCGCCTACAGGTCCGGTGGCTGGCCAACCAGTGTGCGAAATGGATCGGCGACAAGGTCGACTTGCGGCGAGCTGCGGGCCCGGTGCCGCAAGGGGCAGCAGTCATACGGAATGGTCATGGGCTGCCGGAGCAGGCGGTCCTCGGTTCCTTTGCCTTCAGCACCGATGGACTCGGCGTGACTCCGGGAAACCCTTTGAGCTTGATCCAGGCTTCCGAGTCGGCCGACGAAGCTGCGCAGCTCGCCAAGTGGTTCGATCATCAATGGTCCGCTCTGCGAACTCAATCCACGGACGCCAGTAGCGGGCGCGAAGCTCTGCTCGAAGCACTGCGCACGATTGGCGAGCACCGCGACCCCTTCTCCTTGTACGCACTCATTTTGCATCATCTGTTTCGCGACAGCGGTGATGAAATGGACGAGGAGCGCATCGTCAAGTCCGCCACGGGTATCCGCAATACGGTGGTGTGGAAGAAGCTCTTCAAATTCCAGCGTGATGGTGTGGTCGGTGCCATCGACAAGCTCAACCGCTTCGGCGGCTGCATCATCGCCGACAGCGTGGGCCTCGGCAAAACCTTCGAGGCCCTGGCGATCATCAAGTACCACGAGCTGCGCAACGATCGCGTGCTGGTACTGGCACCCAAGCGCTTGCGTGATAACTGGACGCTCTACAAGGCCAACGACAAGCGCAACGTCCTGGCGGCCGACCGCTTCAACTACGACGTCCTGAACCACACCGATCTCTCGCGCGACGGCGGCACGTCTGGCGACATCGATCTGTCGCACGTGAACTGGGGCAACTACGACCTGGTGGTGATCGATGAGTCCCACAACTTCCGCAATAAGGCCACGCACAAGGGCAAGGAGTCCCGCTATGACCGTCTGATGCGACGGATCATCAAGGAAGGTGTCAAGACGCGCGTCCTAATGCTGTCGGCCACGCCCGTCAATAACCGCCTCGCCGACCTGCGCAACCAGATCGCCTTCGTCACGGAGGGCGACGACAACGCCTTACTGGAACACGGCATCGCCAGTATCGAGGCGACCACCCGCAAGGCGCAGACCCAGTTCAACCGCTGGTTGAACCTCGACGAGTCCGAGAAGACACCCGCGAGGCTGGTCGAGATGCTGGGCTTCGACTACTTCACCTTACTGGATCACCTCACCATCGCCCGCTCGCGCAAGCACATCGAGAAGTACTACGGCACCAGCGAGACAGGCCGCTTCCCGGATCGTCTGCCACCGATCAACATCAAGGCCGATGTGGACCGTGCCGGCGAGTTCCGCAGCATCCGGGATATCAACTTCGAAATCCGGCGGCTCAATCTGGCTAGCTATGCGCCATTGCGCTACGTTCTGCCCCACAAACAAGCCGCCTACGACGCAAAGTACAGCACCCAGATTCGTGGGGGTGAAAGCTTCTTCCGCCAAGTGGACCGCGAAGAGAGCCTGATCCACCTGCTGCGAGTCAACGTGCTCAAGCGCATGGAAAGCGCAGTGTCCTCGTTCACCCTGACCGTCGAGCGCCAGCTTCGCGACGTGGAGACCACGCTCGCACGCATTGAGGCTTCTGCTTCCGACATCGAGGAAATCGACATCGCCGACGTCGACATCGATGACCCCGCCTTCGAGACCTTGCTGGTCGGGCGCAAGGTCAAGGTGCTGCTCAGCGACGTTGACCTCATCCGTTGGAAACAAGACCTGATCGAAGACCGTAACCGTCTGGCCACCCTGCTGGCCGCAGCCAAGCAGGTCGATGCCGCTCGGGACGCCAAGCTGGCCGCCTTACGCAACATGATCGAGGACAAATGCCGCAACCCGATCAATGCCGGCAACCGCAAGTTCATCGTCTTCACCGCCTTCGCCGACACCGCCGAATACCTCTACGCGCAACTGGCGCCGTGGGCGAAGGCCACGCTCGGCATCGAGTCGGCGCTCGTTACCGGTGCGGGCCGAAATCAGAGCACACTGCCACGTCTGCGCAAGGACCTGGCGTCCATCCTTACGGCGTTCTCGCCGCGCTCCAAGGAGCGGCCAGCGGATTTGGCCGACGAGGGCGAGCTGGACCTGCTCTTCGCCACCGACTGCATTTCCGAAGGCCAGAACCTGCAGGACTGCGACTGGCTGATCAACTACGACATCCACTGGAACCCGGTGCGCATCATCCAGCGCTTCGGCCGGATCGACCGCATCGGCTCGCCCAACGAACGCATCCAGCTGGTCAACTTCTGGCCCAACATGGAGCTGGAGGAATACATCAATCTGGAACAGCGTGTCAGCGGCCGCATGGTGCTGCTCGACGTCTCCGCCACCGGTGAGGAAAACCTCATCGAGCAGCAGTCCGGCAACCCGATGAACGACCTGGAGTACCGGCGCAAGCAGCTGCTCAAGTTGCAGGACACGGTAATCGATCTGGAAGACCTGTCCACCGGCGTATCAATTACCGACCTGACGCTCACCGACTTCCGCATCGATCTGGCCCAGCACCTCAAGGCGCATCCCGGCAAGCTGGATAATCAGCCATTGGGGGCCTACGCGGTCACCACCAGTATCGACGCCGACATTCCGCCTGGTGTGATCTTTTGCCTGCGCGCCGAGGGCCCGGCGGCACACAAAGCCAAGGAATCGGACTACCCCTTGGCACCCCATTACCTCGTCCACGTCGGCGACGACGGCGCCGTATTGCTGCCCTACACCCAGGCCAAACGCATTCTCGACCGGCTCAAGCGCCTGGCGCTGGGTCGCGACCTGCCCGACGCTGGCGCCTGCGTTCGCTTCGACAAGGCCACCAAGCACGGCGAAGACATGCGCCATGCACAAAAGCTGCTCGCAGCAGGCGTAGCGTCGGTGGTTGGCAAGAACGAGGAACGCGCAGTGGCCAGTCTGTTTTCGCCGGGCGGCACGCATGCCATCAAAGGCGAGTTCGCCGGAAGCAATGACTTTGAAGTGTTGGCATTCATGGTAGTGCTGTCCCAAGAGTGAACAGGAAACTTACCGAGAGAATGCGTTGAAGAATCTAGGGGACATTTATGGCTAGCGGAAAATTGCTCAGGCAACTGATCAAATCCGGCGTACAAGGGGATCTCGCCAGATTCCGTTCCGCCTCCGAAGCGGTCATCAAGGAAGAGCGCGAGAAGAACCATCATCTGCTCGCCAACGATCTCGAGCACCTGCTATACGGCGATCAGGCCAAACCCGGTCCTGGCTCCCGCAGGCTGCATGCCGTGACCAATCTGCCCACGAACAAGGACAATGGTCTGGCGCTGCTCGAAGAGCGTGCCGTGGTTCGAGAGGAAAAGGACATCATCCTCTCTGACGCCACGAAGTCGGCGCTGGATGAGATCCTGATGGAGCACAACCGTGCCGATGTGTTGCGATCCTTTGGGATGCATCCCGCGCAGAAGCTCTTGTTTTGTGGGCCGCCGGGTTGCGGCAAGACGCTGGCTGCGGAGGTCATCGCGCACAGCTTGTCGATGCCACTGGTTCTGGTCCGGCTCGATTCGCTTATTTCGTCCTTCCTGGGTGAGACGGCGGCCAATCTGCGCAAAGTGTTCGACTACGTGGCGAGTCAGCCGGTAGTGGCGCTCTTCGACGAATTCGATGCGCTGACCAAGGATCGTGGCGACAGCGCCGATCACGGCGAGCTGAAGCGCTCCGTGAACGCAGTCCTGCAGATGATGGACGGCTACCGTGGGGAGAGCATCCTCATCGCCACGACCAACTACGAGTCCCTGCTGGACAAGGCGGTGTGGCGGCGTTTCGACGAGATCTTGCGTTTCGAGCTGCCCAGTCTGGAGCAGATCAAACGCCTGCTGTCATTGAAGCTGTCCGGCATTCGACGAAATTTCGAGGCGGACGACGGCCAGGTTGCCTCGCAGTTCAAAGGAATGTCCCATGCCGATATCGAGCGCGTACTGCGCCGGGCGGTGAAGGAAATGATCCTGTCCGGACGGGAGTTCCTCGAGAAGGCCCACATCGATACCGCGCTGGCTCGCGAATACCGCCATAAGGGCTGAGTTGGGGGGGTAAGAGACTGTGGCTTACGAGCACCTGCGCCTGCAGCGAGAGGCGCCGTCGACTGAACGGCATCCAAGACGACATCCCGGTGTTCGGCCGCCGGCCGACCCCCGAGCGCATGGCGCGATGTTGGCGCAGAAGCTCGTCGTGGCGCGGGAGCGGATCGCCGCAGAAGATCTGGGAGGATTCGACGACAGAAAGCTCCTCAAGATTCAACTGCGTGCTGGCGACAAGAGCGTTCCTGCATTCGACGCTATTCCCGGTGTTGAGATCGTCAGCCAGGAAGACGAGTCGATCGTGCTGGCCTTCGCCACAGAAGAAGGTCTCGCCGAGTTCGAGAGTCGTCTTAGCACGCTCGCCCGCGACGGCATCGTGACGCGCAAGGAGCTTCTGTTCGTCATCGAGGACTTCGACCACTGGACACCCCAGGATCGTACCGGCGCAGCGCTGCGCGAGCAGGGGTTTCCCGTCGAGGAGCCCTTCACGCTCGACGTCGAACTATGGCCCCAGGAGCGGCAGGATCGACGCCAGGCGCTTATGGAGGCGTTTTCCCGCTGGCTGCAGGAATACGGCATAGAGCGGCTGGATAGCCTCACGCAGCCTTCCCTCCTGATGGTGCGGATGCGCTGTACGCGAGAGCAAGCGGATCGCGTCCTGCGGCATCGCGACGTGCGCACGGTCGACCTTCCTCCGCGACTCGGCATTGCCGTCCAGTTGCTGCTCACTGACGTCAACCAGTTTCCCGCTGTCTTGCCTCCAGATGGCGGCGCTCCGTCCGTCGCGGTACTCGATTCGGGACTGACGCCTGGGCACCCCTTGCTGGGGCCGGCAGTGGGCGATGCACAAGGTTACCTTTCTCCCCATCGGACCCCGCATGACGATGAGCCCTGGCACGGAACTTTTGTCGCCGGCTTGGCGCTGTATGGGGACGTGGGGGCTGCGATCCGCGACGGGCGCTTCGTCCCGCAGCTCCGGCTCTTCTCCGGGAAGGTCTTCAATGACGACGGCAACGACCAGACCGAGTTCGTCGAGAAGGCGGTGGAGGAGGCTGTGCGCGAGTTGCACGGCCAGTACGGGTGTCGTGTCTTCAATCTGAGCTATGGCGATCTCAACAAGGTCTATGACGGGCGCCACGTTCGCGGCCTGGCCTACACCCTGGATCGCCTGACGCGAGAGCTTGGTGTCCTGTTCGTGGTGCCCACCGGCAACCTGCACCTTTCCGAGCTGCCAGACGACGCGCGAGAACGCTATCCCGACTATCTGCTTGCCGACTCCGCGCGCTTGCTTGATCCGGCCACTGCCCTGAACGCGCTCACGGTAGGCGGTATTGCGCAGAACGAAGCGACGAGGGACGCGCAGCGGCATCCGAACGCCCTTGAGGATCAACCATTGGCGCGAACTGACCAGCCGTTTCCGCTCACGCGATGCGGCTTATCGATCAATGGCGCGATCAAACCCGATGTCGTCGAGCATGCCGGCAATGTCGCGCTGATGCGGGCGGTTGCACGTCCGCGGCATGCAGGGTTGGGCGTGGTCTCGCTCAACGGCGGCTTTGCCGGCGGATCAGGGTTCAGCGAGGACATTGGGACGAGCTATGCTGCCCCAGTCGTCGCGCATAAGGCGGCTAGGATCCTGGCCGAACTGCCGAATGCCACCCCGAACCTGTTGCGTGCGTTGATCGGCGCGCATGCCAGCTGGCCACAAGCCTGCGAGACCTTGCTCAACCCCGACGGCAACGGTGAAGGGCGCGACAAGCTGCTGCGTCTGATCGGCTATGGGTGTGTCGAGGATGCTGCCCTCTTTCGTTCGCTGGACCACACCGTCACCTTGCTGACCGAAGAGCGCATCGGCAACGACCAGCATCATTTTTTCGAGCTGCCGCTACCTGACAGCTTCTGGGCGGGCGGTCGCCGTACGCGGGAGATAACGGTTGCCCTGGCGCACAGTCCAGCCGTCCGTACCACGCGGCTGGACTACCGCATGAGCAAGCTGTGGTTCTCCGTGGTAACAGCGAGTGGCCTGGACGAGGTCACTCAGGCTTTCCGTCGGAACCGTGAGCAAGGCATGGGAGAGCGCAGCAACGGTCGCTGGCTGTCCAACGACGCACGCAAGAACGGCACGTTGCAGGTTTCTCGCTGGAGCTTCAAACAGGCGCTTGCGAACGGCAACAAGGTCTTCGTGGTGGTGACTCGCCAGGACAGCCCATGGTCGAACGGCCGCGATGGCGAAGAGCCCTATGCGCTTGCTGCGGTGCTCGCCGACCGCGAGCAGGCGAATGCCCACCTCTACGCCGAGGTACGCGCCGTGCTTGAAGCCCGCGTCCAGGCGCGTGCTCGTGCAAGGGTGTGATGCGAACCATGCTGCTGGACGTACCAGGATTCATCGCCTCGCTCGGTCTGCCCGACGGCTGCCGAGTCGATCAGCGCGTGCCGAAGAAGCTGCTGCTGGAGAACGGAGCCCCCACGGCCGCCGACAAACGACTGATCGCCGATACCGTCGAGGAGATACAGTGGGTCGCGGCACTCAAGCCGAACACCATCGGCGTGCCCGACTATCGCGACGACCAGCGCGTGTACCTGGAGATCGCGGTGCTTGCCGTGACGCTGCGCAGCCAGCCCGGGCAAGACAAAGCCAAGCCAGCGAACGCTGCCCGCCTCGCCGAGCTGGTGCACCGCGCGGTCCCCTATCCGGTCCTGTTGCTGCTGTACTCCGGGCAGAGCATGACGCTCTCATTCGCACATAAGCGCTGGGCACAGAACGAAGCGAGCAAAGTGGTGCTGGACGGCGGCATGGTGTCCATGTCGTTGCCCGAGGACGCGCCGTCTCTCGATGCGCTGACCGCATTCGTTCAGGCCATCGCTTTGACTCGCCAGCCTCGGTCCTCGCTTTTCGCCTTGTATCAGGGGTGGATGGACAGCGCGCAGGCGCTGTTGGCGGCGAAGTTGACCGGGATGTTCAAGGCGGCCGACAGCCCGGAGCAGGCTGCAGCTCGCCGCCTTGCCCTGCAGGAATGCGCACGGCTGGAGTCCGAGGCGGCCCACTTGCGCACGCAGGCGGGCAAAGAAAAACAACTGGCGCGACAGGTTGAGCTCAACCTCGCGCTCAAGCGCGTGCTGGTCGAATTGGCCGCAGCACGCGAACAGCTATGAAGATTGAAAGAATGGCGGAGAAAAAGATGCAGAAAATCGATGCGACCAGCCCGGAGGCCCAGTCCGCAGACCTTGTGGCCAGCAACATCGAGCAACTCAAGGCGCTGTTCCCGGAACTCATCACCGAGGGGCAGAATGGCACGGCGGTGAACGTGGACGTGCTCAAGGCGCTGGTCGGCGATGCCACCGTTACCGACGCTGACGAGAAATACGGCCTGAACTGGCATGGCAAGCGGCGCGCGCGGCAACTGGCGCTCACCCCCTCGACCGGCACCCTGCGCCCCTGCCCCGAGGAGAGTGTCGACTGGGACAGCACGCAGAACCTGATGATCGAGGGCGACAACCTCGAAGTGCTCAAACTCCTGCAGAAGAGCTATGCCGGCAAGGTCAAGCTGATCTACATCGACCCGCCGTACAACACCGGTAAGGATTTCGTGTACCCGGATAACTTCCAGGACAACATCAAAAATTATCTAGAGCTGACTGGGCAGGTCGAAGGCGGGCAGAAGATCAGCAGCAATACCGAGGCCAGCGGGCGGTTTCATACCGACTGGCTGAACATGATCTATCCGCGCCTGAAGCTGGCGCACAGCCTGTTGCGCAACGAGGGTGTGATCTTCGTCAGCATCGCCGACCACGAGATTCACAACCTGCGGGCGGTAATGAACGAGGTGTTCGGTGAAGAGAACTTCGTCGCGGCGGTGATCTGGCAGAAAGTGTTTTCGCCAAAAAACTCCGCACGGCATTTCTCCGAAGACCACGACTACATCGTGGTGTATGCGAAGAACGCGGAGGTCTGGACGCCGCGCCTGTTGCCGCGTACCGAAGAAATGGAAGCGCGATACGCAAATCCTGATGACGACGCACGCGGCCCTTGGACGTCGGGAGATCTATCTGCTCGCAATTTTTACGGTGAAGGAACTTACGCCGTTACCTGCCCATCTGGTCGGGTAATCGACGGCCCTCCACCGGGAACCTACTGGCGTGTCTCCAAGGCCAAATTTGATGAACTGGACGCGGACAAACGCATCTGGTGGGGGGCAGATGGCAACAACATGCCTCGCCTTAAGCGCTTCTTGAGTGAAGTGAAATCTGGCCGTGTCCCTCAAACTCTCTGGACCTATGACGAAGTCGGGCACACACAGGAAGCAAAGAAAGAACTCCTCGCGGCCGTGACCTTCCCCAACTCCGACGTGGTCTTCGACACGCCCAAGCCCACGCGCCTGATGCGCCGCATTCTTCAACTGGCTACCGCACCGGATTCCGCGGATTTGGTGGTGGATTTCTTCGCCGGCACGGGGACGACCATGGACGCGGTGTTTGCCCAAAATGCCGAGGACGGCGGAAAGCGCCGCTGCATCCTGGTGCAGTTGCCCGAGCCTCTGGACGGTGCCGCGGCGTCGGGCTGGAAGACCATCGCTGACGTCACCCGCGCCCGTATCCGTAGCGCCGGTAAGCGCCATCGCGAGGCCGACCCGCTCTTCACTGGCGATGTGGGCTTCCGCGTCTTCAAACTCGACACCTCCAACATCCGCGCTTGGAACCCTAACCCGGCCGATCTGGAGCAGACACTGTTCGCCCACCGGGATCATCTGGTCGATGGCCGCACCGAATCGGACATTCTCTACGAGCTGCTGCTCAAGCTGGGACTGGACTTGTGCGTACCAATTGAGAAGCGCTCGATCCATGGCAAGGACGTGCATTCGGTGGGCGGCGGCGTGCTGATGGCCTGCCTCGCCGAGCACATCACCCGCGACGATGTGGAGCCGCTGGCGCAAGGCATCGTCGCCTGGCACGAGGAACTTCAGCCGGCGGGCGACACCACCTGCGTGTTCCGCGACAGCGCCTTCGCCGACGACGTGGCCAAGACCAACTTGGCCGCCATTCTGGAGCAGCACGGCATCCAGAACGTGCGCAGTCTGTGAGGGCGTGGCGATGAAACTGCATTTCGAGCCCAACCTCGACTACCAGTTGCAGGCCATCGAGGCGGTCTGCGATCTGTTCCGGGGCCAGGAGGTGTGCCGTACCGAGTTCACGGTGACCATGAAGGCACCCGTTGCGGACGATTCAGCCACCGGCACAGGGCCGCAGCAAATGACGCTCGGCGTGGCTGAATCGGACCTGGGCGTCGGCAACCGCCTCACATTGCTGGACGACGAGCTGCACCAGAACTTGGCCGACATCCAGTTGCGTGGGGGATTGCCGCCTTCCGGCGCGTTGGTCTCGGGCGATTTCACCGTCGAAATGGAAACCGGCACCGGCAAGACCTACGTTTACCTGCGCAGCATCTTCGAGCTGAACAAGCGCTACGGATTCACCAAGTTCGTCATCGTGGTGCCGTCGGTGGCGATCAAGGAGGGCGTCTACAAGACCCTGCAGATCACCGAGGAGCACTTCAAGGGGCTCTATGCCGGCGTGCCCTTCGACTACTTCCTCTACGACTCCAGCAAGCTCGGCCAGGTGCGCAACTTCGCCACCAGCTCAAACATCCAGATCATGGTGGTCACGGTGGGCGCCATCAACAAGAAGGACGTCAACAACCTCTACAAGGACAGCGAAAAGACCGGCGGCGAGAAGCCCATCGATCTGATCAAGGCGACGCGGCCCGTCGTGATCGTCGACGAGCCGCAGAGCGTGGACGGCGGTCTGACCGGGGCTGGCAAGACCGCACTAGATGCAATGAATCCGCTGTGCACCCTGCGCTATTCCGCGACCCACGTGGACAAGCATCACATGGTGTTCCGGCTCGATGCCGTGGATGCCTATGAGCGCAGGCTGGTCAAGCAGATCGAAGTGGCATCGGCCACCGTTGAGAACGCCCACAACAAACCGTTCGTTCGGCTGGTGTCGGTTGCCAACCGCCGCGGGACGATCTCCGCCCGCGTGGAGCTCGACGTGGCAACCGCCAGTGGCGTGAAACGGCAAGAAGTCACCGTTTCCGATGGCGATGACTTGGAACAGGTCGCCAAGCGCGCCATCTACGCCGATTTTCGCGTCGGTGAGATCAGTACTGCCAAGGACGAAGCGTTTCTGGAGTTGCGCTACCCCGGCGGCGAAACCTTTCTCAGGGTGGGGCAAGCGCATGGTGATGTCGATGCCCTGGCCGTGCAGCGCGAGATGATCCGCCGCACCATCAAGGAGCACCTCGACAAGGAGAAACGGCTGCGCCCGCTCGGGATCAAGGTGCTGTCGCTGTTCTTCATCGACGAGGTGGCTAAGTACCGCTCCTATGACGCGGACGGCAACCCGATCAAAGGGCCCTACGCGCGCATCTTCGAGGAAGAGTATCGCCGTGCAGCCAAGCTTCCGGCCTACCAGAGCCTGTTCGAAGAGATTGATTTGACCTCTGCTGCCGATGTAGTCCACAACGGCTACTTCTCGATCGACAAGAAGGGCGGCTGGACCGACACCAGCGAAAACAACGCGAGCAACCGCGAGAACGCCGAGCGTGCCTACAACCTGATCATGAAGGAGAAAGAGAAGCTGCTGTCCTTCGATACGCCGCTGAAATTCATCTTCTCCCACTCGGCGCTCAAGGAGGGCTGGGACAACCCCAATGTCTTCCAGATCTGTACGCTGCGCGACATTCAGACCGAGCGCGAACGCCGGCAGACCATCGGCCGGGGGCTGCGCCTCGCGGTCAACCAGGACGGGGAGCGCGTGCGCGGCTTCGAGGTCAACACCCTGACCGTGATCGCCACCGAGAGCTACGAGCAATTCGCCGAGAACCTGCAGAAGGAGATCGAGGCCGATACCGGCATCCGGTTTGGCATCGTCGAGCAACACCAGTTCGCTGCTATCGCCGTGACGGCGGCCGATGGCCAGACCGTGCCCCTGGGTGTCGAACAGTCGAAGGTGCTATGGGAGCACTTGAAGGCTGCGGGACACATCGACGCCAAGGGCAAGGTGCAGGACTCGCTGAAGACGGCGCTGAAGGATGGAACGCTGGCGCTGCCTACGGAGTTCGACGCGCAGCGTAGTCAGATCGCCGAGGTACTGCGCAAGGTGTCGGGCCGCCTGGAGATCAAGAACGCCGACGAGCGCAAGCAGGTTGCCGTGCGCAAGGGCGTCTATCTCAGCCCGGAGTTCAAGGAGCTTTGGGATCGCATCAAGCACAAGACGACCTACCGGGTGCAGTTCGACAATGAGAAACTGATCCAGAACTGCATTGATTCGCTCCGCCAAGCCCCGGCCATCCCCAAGGCCCGCCTGCAATGGCGCAAGGCCGACATCGCCATCGGCAAGGCCGGAGTGGAGGCGACGGAGAAAGCGGGCGCGGCAACCGTCGTCCTGGATGAGACGGACATCGAACTGCCGGACCTGCTCACCGACCTCCAAGATCGCACCCAGCTCACCCGCCGGAGCATCGTCACCATCCTGAGCGGCTGCGGGCGGCTGGACGACTTCAAGCGCAACCCGCAGCAGTTCATCGAGCTGACCGCCGAGACCATCAACCGCTGCAAGCGCCTGGCCTTGGTCGACGGCATCAAGTACCAGAAGCTTGGCGATCAGCACGTCTATGCACAGGAACTGTTCGAGCGGGAAGAGCTGACCGGCTACCTGAAGAACATGCTGATGGACACGGGCAAGTCCATCTACGAGCACGTGGTCTACGACTCCACCACCGAGCGCGACTTCGCCGACGCGCTGGAAAAGAACGACGCCATCAAGCTCTACGCCAAGCTGCCAGGCTGGTTCAAGGTGCCCACGCCGCTGGGAACCTACAACCCGGACTGGGCCGTGCTGGTGGAGGAAGGTGGAGCGCAGCGACTGTACTTCGTGGTGGAGACCAAAGGCAGCCTGTTCACTGACGACCTGCGCAACAAGGAGCGCGCAAAAATCGCCTGCGGCGAGGCGCATTTTGAGGCGCTGGCGGTTGGTGAGAATCCGGCGAAGTACGTCGTGGCGCGTTCGGTGGAGGACGTGCTGGTAGAGGCTGCGAAGGCATAAGTTAGGAGGTAGCGTCGCTTGATGTTGGACTGCGGCAGGCGGCCCGAGCGGATAGTGAGGTGCTGCGATTGCAGTGGCATCGGCTTCAATGCGTGGGGATAGGCATGGCACGAATCAGAAAAATCGAGATCTCCAACTTCCGCGGCATCCAACTGCTGACTTGGTGCCCGACGCCTGGCATCAACTGCCTGATCGGCCCGGGCGACAGCGGCAAGTCCACGGTGCTGGACGCGATCGACTTATGCCTGGGGGCCAGACGCAATGTCCAGTTCTCGGATGCGGACTTCTTCGGCCTGGACATCACAACCCCAATCAGCATCACGCTGACGCTCGGCGACCTCGATGACAGCATGAGGACGCTGGAGGGCTTTGGTGTATTCCTGCGCGGATACCACGCCAACACTGGCGTCGTCGAAGACGAGCCCTCTGCCGGCGTGGAGGTTGTGCTCTGCCTGAACCTGACGGTCGCTAGTGACCTGGAGCCTTCGTGGACCCTTGTCTCCGACCGCGCCGCACAGCAAGGCATCGTCAAGACGCTCGCATGGAAGGATCGCGTCGCCCTGGCGCCCACTCGCATCGGCGCGCTGGCGGACTTCAACCTGGGATGGCAGCGCGGCTCGGTACTGAACCGCATCTCGGAAGAGCGAGCCGACGCTTCGGCCGCCCTTGTCAAGGCCGCAAGAGATGCGCGGAGTGCCTTCGGAGACCAGGCCGAACAACAGTTGGGAGAAGCGCTGGGGATCGTCACCACTACCGCTCAGGAGCTGGGCGTCCACATCGGTGCCAAGGCCAAGGCGCTGCTAGATTCGCATTCGGTGTCGTTCGGTGGTGGCACCATCTCCCTACATAACGAGAGCGGCATCCCGCTTCGCAGCCTAGGCGTCGGGTCCACGCGTCTGCTTGTCGCTGGCCTGCAGCGCAAGGCGGCCGGTCAGGCGACGATCGTGCTCGCGGATGAACTGGAGTACGGGCTAGAGCCGCACCGCATCGCGCGGTTCCTGGGCTCCCTCGGTGCTAAGGAGGCTGCTGCTCCGCTGCAGGTTTTTCTCACCACCCACTCACCCGTGGCACTGAGAGAACTGTCGGGCGGCCAGCTCTTCGTGCTGCGCCGCGGCCCCTTCGGCCACGAGGCTCGCCTGGTCGGCGCCGACAATGACATCCAGAGCACGATCCGCCTCTATCCCGAGGCCTTCCTGGCTGGCTCCGTGGTCGTGTGCGAGGGAGCCAGCGAGATAGGCCTGCTGCGCGGGCTGGACTTATACAGGCTTGACCAGGGGAATGCGTCACTGGCTGCATTGGGTGTGGCCCTCGTCGACTGCGGTGGCGGGGAGCCGGATCGACCGTATGCCCGGGCCTCCGCGTTCCAGTCTCTGGGCTACCGGGTGATGGTGCTGCGCGACGACGACAAGAAGCCCACACCTGCGGTCGAGCAGGCTTTTGTCGAGAACGGTGGCACCGTCGTCGCCTACCGCGCGGGCCGGGCGCTGGAGGACGAGCTGTTCGGCAGTCTCACGCCGGCTGCCTGCCAGAGGCTGATCAGCTACGCCAACGAATTGCATGGCGACCTGATCGTCGAACACCTGCGCACCGTCTCGAACAACACGCTCACCTTCCAGCAGATCTGGGACGAGATCCAGAACACCGGCCTCCTGCCGGTCGAACACAGGGCTATCCTTGGCCAGGCAGCGCGCATCCGAAAGGCGGGCTGGTTCAAGTCTATCTCGTGGATGGAGGACGTGGCGAGGACCATCGTTGCACCGGACCTGCATCTTTGCGATCAGGGCTTCCGTGCGCTGATGGACCGGGTATTCGGGTGGGCCGCTGATGGACCACGTTGAAATCGACCTTCGTGCAATCCAACGCGGAACCGTCACCGCACCGGCCGGCTGCGGCAAGACACAGCTGATTGCCCACGCGCTTGCCGGTCATCGGGGCAACAAGCCCATTCTCGTGCTGACACACACGAATGCCGGGGTCGCGGCCTTGCGTGGCCGGCTGGACCGCGCCGGTGTGCCAGCCAGCGCCTATCGATTGAGCACGATCGATGGCTGGGCCATCCGGCTCATCTCGACCTTTTCGGGCCGCAGCGCCCACGATCCGGAGATTCTGCGGCTGGCTGCACCTGCGCGGGACTACCCGGCTATCCGCGACGCCGCCTGGAAGCTCCTGCAGGCCGGGCACGTCAGTGAGGTGCTGAAAGCCTCGTATGCGCATCTGATCGTGGATGAGTACCAGGATTGTTCGGTGCCTCAGCACTACATCGTCTATTTCCTCTCGTTGATCTTGCCGACCTGCGTGCTGGGCGACCCCATGCAGGCGATCTTCGGGTTCCGGGGCAATGCACTGGCCGATTGGAACCAGCACGTGTGCGCGCATTTTCCTGTAGTCGGGGAACTGGCAACGCCCTGGCGATGGCGCAACGCCGGCGCGGAAGCGCTGGGACAATGGTTGCTGGAGGCTCGCCGGTTGTTGGCGGCGGGGCAGTCGGTGGACCTGCGTAGTGGGCCACCGGAGCATGTGACCTGGATGCAGGCCGTACCACCCAACGACCATGCCCAGCGCCTAGCCGCTGCGAGGACGGCATCGCCAACCGCTGACGGGCGCGTGCTCATCATCGCCGATAGCCGCAACCGAGCAGCACAGCAGAACTTTGCGAGCCAGACGCCGGGCGCTTCGACGGTCGAGGCCGTCGATCTGCAAGACCTCATCGCCTTCGCTAGCAACTTTGATGCGGGGGCACCGAATGCTCTCGCGCAGTTACTGGCGCTGGCGCAGAGCGTCATGACCAATGTGGGCGTGGCGGAGTTGACGCGGCGCCTGGAGTCGTTGGCAAAGGGAACTGCAAGGAATCCTCCGAACGAGACAGAAAGCCGCGCACTGGCGTTCGGGCGCGCGCCCTCTCTTGCTGCGGCCGCCGCGCTGTTGTCGGAACTGCGGGCACTGCCGAACGTACGTGTGCATAGGCCGGCCATCCTCTACGGGGTGCTTAAGGCGCTCCGGGAAGCCTCGTCGGGGGCCGTCCCTCTGGCAGAAGCGGCCCGGCGCGTGCGGGAAGAGAACCGGCTGTTGGGGCGCCCGCTACCCAAACGCGCCGTCGGCAGCACGCTGTTGCTCAAGGGGCTGGAAGCCGAAGTCGCGGTGCTGCTGAATGTCGAGGGTATGAGTGCCCAGAACCTCTATGTGGCCATGACTCGGGGGTCGATGAAGCTCGTAGTGTGTAGTCCTGATCCAACAATCGGCTAAATGTACTTCTTGAAGCTCGCCGCCGCGATGTTCACCGCCAGCCCCAGCAGAAACGCTGCAGGCAGCAGAATCATCAAGGGGTGCAATGACACCGGCAGCGCCAGGTAGGTCACCCACGGCAGCACCGCCAGCGGCATCAAGGCCGCCTTCGCCCGGTGGTAGACGAAGCCCGATTCCCGCCCCGCGCCGAACTTGCGGATGTCGCGGCGAACCAGTCCATCGACCAGGCCGACGAAGGCCGCGAGCAGGAACAGCGGCAGCGTGAGCACCAAGACCAGCAGGCGGACGATGAATGTCAGGACGGTGAAGCCGGCGGCAATCAGATAGCGCTCGGTCCAGACATAGACCTGGGCGAGGTAATAGCGGAAGTCCCGGTGCACGCCTCGGCTGGGTGCGCTGGCCTGCGCCGAGGCGTCGTGTATCCAATCCAGCAAGCCCGTCCTCTCGAAAACCCACTCGTAGGCGCCCTCCACCAGCCAGCGCGCGGTGCGTCCCGGCTCCTGCATGACGGCGCTCCGGGTGAAATGGGTGGAGAGCTGGTTCAGTTCGTAGTCGAGCATGCCCTGCGCGTGGCGCCAGCCCTGGTCGGGCCAAAATAGGTGCATGCCGACGCATTCGATGACGATGGACAGCAGCAGCGAGGCGACCAGTACGCCGAACAGGCGCCACGGCAGCGTGACCACGCTGGCGACCAGGCCGCGTTGGCGTGCCTGCTGTCGCTCGGCGGTCGCGGCGGGCTCTTTCACGATGGGGCCTCTTCATCCGGCGTGCCTTCTTGCACTTCCTCGGCCAGATCCGCTGGCAACGCGTCGTCGTCGTGCAACCGGAGCAGCCCGTTGCCCTCCCACCATTCGCCCGCCTCGGCGTAGTGCTGGCGCATGTAGCCGGCCAGTTGTTGCAGGTCCCGGGGCATGGCTTCGTCCGGATCGGGCGCTGGCAACGGCATGCGGACCTTCCACAGGTTACCGCCTTCGATGAGGGCGAAGCACTGCCCTTTGGGCAGGCCGACCACGTGTGCGGGCTCGATGAGCGGCACGCTCGACGTGCTGATGCGGTCCTGCGCGTTGCTCGTGAAGTCGGTCGGGCCGTGGATGTCGGAACTGTCGGTGGCGCCGCTGACCAGGGTGGTGGTGTAGACCTCCACCTTCGGCAGTTGTCGCGTCAGCAGTTCGGCGGTGGCGGTCTCGCGCACCCGCAGCATGAACAGGTTGTTGAAGTTGCCGATGACCTGGCCGGCCTTGGCGCGATTGCCGATGCGCGCCTCGATGTCCGAGAGCGTCTGCGTATAGGCCGTGACCTGCATGCCTGCACCGCCACCCTTGTTGATGAGCGGGATGAACTCATCGCCCATCAGTTCGTTGAACTCGTCCGCATGAACGTTGATGGCGACCTTGGCATTGGCCGATGCTCCAGGCAAGCCATCGTCGATGCCGTGCTTGTAGATGTGCCCCGCTACCGACACCAGGTCGCTGAACATGCTGTTGCCGACGGCCGCCGCCACTTCGGCGTCGGACAGCGCATCCAGTCCCACATAGACCACGGCCCGCTTCCTGATGATCTGCATCCAGTCGAAGATCGGGCGCGGGTCGGACAGGTCGGAATAGTTCGGCGCGAGCAGTTGCGCGATCTTGCCGGTGGTGAGCTTCTCCAGCAGCGGCAACAGCGAGGCGACGATCTTGTCGAAGTAGGTGCGGTCGTAGCGCACCGCGGAGCGCAGGCCGTCGAGCACCGCGTCATAGGTTCGCGTCTGCGACAGGTACTGCTCCAGTGCCACCACCCGCTTCTCTCGCCCGACCATGTGGCGCGGGATGGTCTTGTCGTTGAGGCGTCCTTCAAGCTGGACGATCACCTCCCAGGCCTTGGGCTCGGTTCGGGCGAAGAAGTGCTGGGCGTACTCGATGAACAGCGCGTCGATGTTGACGACATGGCGCTGGATCAGCAGGTAGTCTGGCCGCTGCCCCAGTTCCACCAGGGCGCGCGCGATGATGTTGACGAAGCGCCAGGCGAACTCGCGGAACGCGGCGCTGTTGCCCTCGCCGGAAAGCTGCCCCGCAACGCGCGTGGCGACCTCCGAGATGCGCCCGAACCGGCCCACGGCGTTGTAGCGTGCCGAGATGTCGGGCCAGCCCAGGTGGAACACGTACATTTCGCCCTCGCGTCCGGCGCGCCTGGCCTCGACATACATGCGCTTGAGCAGATCGGCATCGCCCTTGGGATCGAAGACGATCACCACCTCGTGCTCGCCATGGACCTTGCGGCGGATGTCCTGCGTGATGAACAGTTCGGCCAGGCGCGTCTTGCCCACGCGCGTGGTACCGAGCACCAGGGTGTGGCCCACACGCTCGCCCAGCGGCAGGGTGACGTCGGTCTCGTGCGGCTCGATGCCATGCAGGCGCGGCATGCCACCCACTGGCGGCAAAGGCCGGACCGGGTTGAGCGGGTTGTCCCAGGCCAGTGCCCGCGCCAGCCTAGGCAGCGGCGGCGGCGCGAACTCCAGCCGCTCCTCCAGGCGGCGCGCCAGGCGGTAGAACGTCGTCGGTTCGGCGTAGCGCCGGAACTCGGGCTTGTAGGTCTGCGTCAGCCGATGGGTGTGTCGTTGCTCCCAGCGGAAGCCACGCCCAACGAACAGACGGTACTGGCTCACTGGCACGTCACGGCTCGTCATCACGTAGCGAGGCAGACGACGGATGTGGCGGCGGTACCGCAGGATGGCCCAGGCGTCGCGCAGGCGAATCGCGCCGAAGGCCAGGAAGGCCAGCGCGCTGCCGAGGCCGAGTACCGGATTCAACGCGAGCGACCAAGGTGCCACCACGCACACCACCGCGGCGCCTGCGCATACGGCAACGGTGTATAGCTCCACCGCTGGCCGCAGCAGGACTTCGACGGCGTGCGGCTGGGCCATCGGGCAGTTCTCACTGTTCGATGCCGGTGGCGGTCACCAGCACCGGGTAGTGGCGCAGCCCCAGGCGCTCGGCCAGTTCGTCCCCGGACGCCGGTGCCAGCATCAGCCCGGGCGCCAGGGCACGCAGTGACGCCAGTGCCTGCGGTGACTCGACCTGGACCACCAACCCCACGGCCCCGAGCTCGCGCAGCGCCGGGGCACGCTGGCGCAGCCAGGCATGGGAGCGCTGGTCATCACCAACCAGGAACATCGGCGTGAGCCCCGGCGCCTGGATCGCCCGGGGAGCCACATCGCCAGGGGCCAAATGGGCAGAACGCACCGGCAGCATGGCCGCCTCGCCAGAAGGCCCTTCGGGCAGGCGTGGCATATCGATCCTGGGAGATGGCCTGCTTCCGGTGCGCGGTTGCAGGTCCAGGGCCCGGTAGTAAGGCTGCGCGGAGGCACCGCCGCGATCTTCGACGACGATCAAGGGCGGCGATTGCGCGAAGGTGGCTGGCACGGACACGAGCGGCAGCAAGCCGATCAGCCACCGCACAGCCGGACGGAAGATTCGAGGCTTCATGGCAGGGTTCTCCGGGTATCCGAGCCCCGCGCTGGCTCGCCCAGTACGCGGGCCAAGTGGCGGCCAACACTCTGGCGGTAGCGCGCAGCGGGTGCGCCACCAGCGGGACGGTGGTAGCGGCCGATCGTGATCAGCCAGTCCTGGCCAGGCGCGTGCTGCTCGCGCAGGATCTGCGCGGCCAGCGCCAGGTTCCGATAGGGATCGAGCAGTTCGCAGGGGTGGTCGTAGCGGTGACGCTGGTAGCCCAAATTGATCTGGCCCAGGCCAGCGTCGATGCGGGTGCGCGGCACGTCACGCAATGCCTGGTGCAGGCCGGCGCAGGCCTCGGTACGGGTGGCGAATCGACGCGATGCCCCGGCCACGTTGAGCGTCCAGGGCCAGGGCACGAGGCGGCCGTGGTACTGGGCGCCACTCTCCTGCAAGGCCACCGCGTACAACACCGCCGCCGGAATGCCCGCGCGCTGTGCCGCGAACTGGTAGGCCGGCGGCGGTACCTCCTCGGCCTTCGCCTGGCCGAGTGGCCAGCAAGCCAGCAGCAGGAGCGGGAGACGGGCGAGGCCTACTGTCGCTGCCATTGGCCGCCAATCTGGCGCACGACGGCGGGCAGTTCGCCCTGCAGGCCGAGGGACAACCAGCGGCCACCGTCGTGGTTGAGGGTGATGTGCCGTGCGCGCACTTTCGCCGGGTCGATACGGGCCCGGCGTGCCCATTCACGGATGCGCGCGTCGTCGGCGCGACTACCGACGACATAGACATCGAACTCGACGCCCGACGCCTGCAGCCGCTGCACGGCCTGGTCGCAGGCGGTACAGCCGTCCTTCACGAAGATGGCGGTTCGGTCGGTGCCTGATGCGATGGCGGTGCCCGCGCCGGTCGGCTTGGCACCGGGTAGGTTGACCCTCGCCATGCCCGGCGCGATCCGTTGCCAGGCGGCGTCGTAGGCACGCTGGTAGGCCAGCGTCTTCTCGACCCGCCGGGCTTCGGCCCGAACCTGCAATTCCGCGTAGCGGCGGCGCTCCTCGTCGGAACGTGCTTCGATACCGAGGGCCGTGAGCGGGTCGAGGCTGGGCGAGTAGACGCCCAGCGGCCCCTGCATCAACTCGCGATAGCGCGTCCATTCATCCGTGCGCAGCCCCCAGTCCTGCGCCCGCTGTTCGTCGCTGCGAGCGATGGCCGCAGGCGCTTCACGGCTCGGCGCCGTCCTGGCCACGGTGGTTGCGCCGGTGGGCTGCGCGAGCGCCGCCTGCATGGCGGAGGCAGCCAGCAATGCAACCAGCAACGGCGGGGTCAAGTGGCGCGGGACCATCGGTGTGGGCCTCCTTATCGGGGCGGGATGGGCAGCCTGCGGATCTCGTCTCCCTGCCGGAAGACGGCGCCATCGCGCTCGATCCCGTCCAGTCGCCAGCCACCCGCCGACTCTCCGGCGCGCAGCAGGCGGACATCGGCCAGCCCGGTGCCACCGACAGGCATCACCGACACGAAATGCTCTCCCGCACGCAGTTCCACTCCGATCAGGCGGAATGAAGGCTCAACAGGCTTGGGTTGGGCCGCCACAGGTTGGGATGGCCGTGGTGCGGGCAGCTTGGGCTGGCGCGAGACCGGGCGGGCTTCCAGTCGCGTGACGCGGGTTTCCAATGCGTGCAGCGCATCGGTCGCGGCGTAATGGGCCTGCGCCAGCTCGATCGCCGCCAGCCGTTGGTCCAACGCCGCGGTGTCTTGCTCGTAGCGCGCCTGCGGCAAGGCGGCGGGCTGAGTATGGCGTTGTTCGATCCGATGCGAGAGGCCATCCACTCGGGTTTCGAGCAGGGACACCTGCGCGGTGGGCGCGAAGGCCTGGGTCTGTTCCGCCAGCCCGGACAAGGCCATGTGATCCACCAGCACCACAGCGCTGACGAGCAACAACCAGGTTGCGGCCGCGACCCGCAGCAGCGTCGTGCGCTGGCCCGTCGCTGAGTCCCGGATGGTCATGGCGAAACCTCCCGGATCAGCGGAGGGGTCTCCTGCGAACGGTTGCTTTCCGGTGGCTTGGGCTCGTGCGGCGTACGAGCCTCCCTGAGGCTGCGGATGAAGCACACCTTCCGCTCACCGTCGTCGACCTGCAGATCCCAGGCGGGGCCGGCCAGGGTCAAGAGCGCATCGCGCAGCAGGACCGGGCCGAGCCGGTAGTGAGCCGCCGGCAGCGGCAAGGCCAGCAGGTCGGCGGACTGCTCGTCGCACAGCCGGTAGCCGGAGCGCAGGACCAGGTGCCGGAGCGCATCCCCGACGGTGGCGCCCAGCGTGCCGGGGATATCCACATCCACCACCTGCAGCAACAGGTCGTGCTGGGCTGCCGTCGGCGCGAGTTCAACCAGGGTATAGCGGCCATACCGCGTCACCGGCACGACCTCCGCCACGGCTTCGGACGCGATGTCGATGGCTTCGGATGCGGGCGTCGGTGGCACGGCGTTCGTCGTCGCGCAGCCGCTGGCCATGGCGGCCAGGAGCAAGCCGGGCAAACGGATCAGGTGGCTGCGTCCGGCGATACGGAAGGGCTGGCGGGATGGGCGCATGGATCGGTGTCCTGAAACAACGAGCCATCACCATCGCCACGCCAGCCCTTTGTCACAGCAAACAAAGCGAATCCGTCGGCTCCCGATTTGCCAGGAAAAATGCCGGCGACCATAGGGCCGCCGGCATGCAACGCATGGATCATGCCGCCACGAGCTGTCGTGCCAATGCCACCTCGACGGAATCACCGTCCTGGTTCAGGACATCGAGCCCGGACTCCGGCACGTCGCCCGACGTGCTTTGCGACACCATGATCTTCCGGGCCATCAACCCCAGGCAGGTCATCTGCGAGGAGTTGGCGTAGCCGAGGTAGATCACGCGCACCGGCTGCTTCTGGCCGATGCGCCAGGAACGCCGGGCGGCCTGCTGCAGCGAGTACACGTTGTACCCGCTCTGGAGGAACACGATGGTCGGGAACTCCAGCAGGTCCAGGCCGGTTTTCACCAGCTCGGGATTGGTGATGAGCACGTCGATGCCACGGTCCAACTGCTCGGCGATCCAGTCCTCGCGGCGGGAGGCATCCACGCTCGCGCGCAGTACCGCCACCTTGAAGCCTTCCTGCTCCAGCAGCACCTTCAAGCGCGACGTGGTGTCGCGCGTGCC
Organism: Pseudomonas sp. M1; assembly: GCF_022760135.1. NCBI lineage: Bacteria > Pseudomonadati > Pseudomonadota > Gammaproteobacteria > Pseudomonadales > Pseudomonadaceae > Pseudomonas > Pseudomonas sp. M1. The sequence goes on along the minus strand of NZ_CP094343.1, from coordinate 5,424,375 downwards.
GGTGTAGACCGAATAGACCAGGGTCTTGCGACCCTCTGCCTTCTCCCGCTTGCAGATCTCGATCAGCTCGCGTTCCTTGGGCATCACCTCCAGCTCGTTGAACTGAGCCGGCACGAACGCCAAGGTGTTGCGCGTGCGCGGATGCACCACGGTTTCCGATCGAAAGCAGCAGTCCGGCCAGGCCAGCAGCACGTTGAGGACCACCCCGAGCAGTGTCGTGTCGCGCTTCGCCAAGGCCTGCTTCAGCTCCTGGGTCAGCCGACCCGCCAGATCGCGGTAGGCCGCGGCCTGCGCCGTGTCCATGGCGACTTCGCGGAACTCCTCGTCGTAGGGCGGCAGCACGTTGCCACCGATGTCCTTCAACTTGAGGAAGACGGTGAACGGCAGGACGCAACGCAGCACGCCCTTCGGACCGAAGCCCGGCGCCTTGACCGTGCGCACCGATACCTTGGTGCCCTTGGCCGTCTTGTGCGCCGTGCCGGTGCTCTCGGAATAGATGTCCTTGAGCACGCCGTGATCGCGCATGAACGCCATCGCGGCCGAGGTCATGCTGCCGCTCTTCGTCGGCCGGTAGCCGTCTTCGATCATCCGCCCCGGCAGGGCTCGGAACAGCAGGTGGAACAGGTCGTCACCGTAGCCGCCCATCAGCGTGCCGGTGAGCAGCAGCGTCTTGCGCGCCTTGGCCGCCAACACCCCCATGGCCTGGCCCTGAGCGGAGCCGCCGTTCTTGTACTCGTGCGCCTCGTCGGCGATGAGCAGGTCGAACGTGCCTTGGGGAAGCTGCCTCTTGATGAACTCGGACGGCTGGTAGCCGCCCTCGCCGAAGCCGAACTCCATGTTGGCCATCGCGCGTTCCATCCGGTGGGCTTGCCGGTCCGAGAAGACCAGTTCGCCGCGGTCGTCCATCAGGTTGATGAACTCGTGGATGTTGTCCCCGAGCATCGACGCGAGGAAGGCGTCACCGAACTTCTGCATCAGCTTCTGCGCGGTGACTTCCCCGATGGTTGGGATGCGCTTCAAGGCTTTGAGGACAGCGGAGGACTGGTCGCTCGCGGACAAGCCCCTCGGACGGATCAACGACCACAGCGGTGCACGGCAGTGGCTGCACTTGCGGCGGGACTCCTCGGCTTCGAGTTCGACCGGGTTGATCGGCTCGCCGTCGAGGTCGGTGATGACATGCCCGCAATCCGGGCAGGCCCCCACGTCGCCGTGAGGCGTGCGCCGGCGGACGAAGACAGGTTTCCAGTGGAACCCCATCCGCATCCGTACGCGGCCCAGGACGAAGAACTCCTGGCCCTGGGCCGGCACGCCCAACTGCTCGCGCAGTTTCAGCAGCTTGACCAGCGTGTCCGGGCCATTGAGCACCCAGACCTTGGCGCCGGCCACCGTCTCCTGGATCTCGCGCCGCCACTTGTAGACCAGGTGGGGTGGCGAGAGCACCAGGGTACGGCGGTAGCCTTCGGCGTTGAGCACGGCGGCGGTGGCAATACCCACTGTCGTCTTGCCGCAGCCCATCTCGCCATTGACGATCGCGGCGCGTTCGCCGCGATCGACCAACAGTTCGGTGACGGCGTGGACCACATCGGCTTGCGCGGGGAACAGCTTGCGCTTGAGCGCGGCGAGGATCATTTGCCGATGCACCCGCATCTGGCCGGTGTAGACCGGAGGATTGGCGCGGTTGAGTGAATCAAGCAGCTCGTCGCCGAACTCGGACACGAAGTCCTGCAGGCTGAGCGTGAGGGGTGAAGCGGCCACTTCGAGCAGGTCGCCCTGCACAGCGGTTTCGGGAACGGTTTCGAGATCGAGGGACATGGTGATGCTCCAAGGCAATGGGGCATGCGCCTCCCCCACGGGGCGGTGACATGCCCGTGGGTGGGAAGAAAGACGCGGCAAAGAAACGTGTAGGTGCCGCTGGATGCGGATCAGTATTCGCTGGGCAACAGCAGCGTGGTAACGCTGCGATCCCATTCGGTGATGATCCAGAGCTTCAGGTCGTGCGTGACCTGGTAGGACGAGAAAAGACGATCCTCGCCGGACTTCAGCGCGGCATCGTTCTGCCGTCGATCGCTGTCGTCCAGGTCGCCCCAGTCGCCATGAAGATGGCGGCGCAGGTACGGCGTGGGGTCGAGCCGGCCCTGTCGGACCAGCTCGTCGACGCCGGCGGTCATGACCACCTGCCCGGGCGAAAAGCGTGCTTGTGACGCGAGGTTGAGGATTGCGAGTGCCATGGTGGTTTCTCCTTCTGGAAGCAGGGGCCACGGCACCCCCATCGGGGGCAACGTGACCCCGGTGGGTGGATGAAGGCGACGGCGAACCGTCAGGGAACAGCGATCAGCGGATGGTCAGCACTTCGCCCCACGTGGGCGAGCCCAGCGTCAAGTCCCATGCACGAATGACCGGCACGAACTTGTCGGTGAGGATGCGCGTCTCGGCCACGGAGCCGTCGTCGCGCTCGGTGTACTCCGTCTGGAGGGTCTTCTCCTTGTGGGTATCACCTTTGACGACGAGCACGCGCCCGCTCTTGGACGTCACCACGCCGGAGATCGCGCCTGCGGCCAAGGCCAGGGCGAGATGCCAGTGCGACAAGGCCCGCGCGGGCGGACGCAGCGACTGCTGCGCGGCGCCCAGGTGGGTATCGAGCGCCGGCCAGAGTCCTTGCAGCCGGCCGACTTCATCGGCGAACTGCTCGGGCTCCATCGTCACGCGATAGAAGTGCTCCGGCTCGGCCGGGCTGGCAGGGACGGTGTACGGCAGGAACGGCCATTCGAGCGGCAGTTCCTCGGCTTCGGCGTCGCCCTGTCCGATCTGCAGCAGCAGACCGCGCACGGCCTTGGCCGACTCCGACGCCTGGTCGCGCTGACGGATCCTGCGACCGAAGATCACCACCTGCTTGAACTGGGTCTCCACCGCACGGTAGATACGCAGGTCGGCGAAGTGGCGCGTCAGCCATCCGACCAGCTCGGCGTCGAGCACGTAGGACGGCACGATGAAGATCAACACGCCGCCGTACTGCAGCAGCGGCAGCGCACGCTGATAAAACAGCTTTTCCAGCCGCGCACGACACTGGCCCTGATAGCCGATGTTGCCGTTCACGTCCTTGCTCAGGTCGCCATACGGCGGGTTCAGCCACAGCAGCCCGAAGGACTGGCGCGAGATCAGCGTGTCCATCAGGTCGCCGTGGATGCAGCGATCGACCAGTTGCCGTGCGTGGCGGGCACGCTCGGCGTCGTACTCGACGGCGAAGGCCTTGACCTGCTCGCGCCCGAGGGCGTGGGCGGCTTCGGCGATCGCCACGCCTTCGCCGGCGCAGGGATCGAGGATGGACATGGTGCCGGGAGACGGCGCCAGTGCGGACAAGGCCCGCTCCAATGTCGGCTCGTCGGTGGGGAAGTATCCGTTACGTATGAAGTTGCGCGCCAGGCGCGGAAACATGAGTGCCATGGATTTCTCCTGGTGATGGATGAAGGAAGGCGGGCACGCGCGGCGCGCATGCCCGTTGGGATGGCTCACGCCACACGCCGAAGCGGTGCGTTCGCGGCCAGTTCGTACTGCGTGGCGCCGAGGGTGCCGTTGCGGATCAGCTCGCCCAGCGCCTTCGTCAGCGCCGGGACATCGAGGGCCAGCCGATGGCCTTCCAGCGGCCCGAGGGCCAAGGGAAGACCGGTCAGCATCCGCCGTGTCTGCAACAGCGCCAGCACGGTGTCGCGCCAGTGGTCGAGCAGTGGCAGCGGGCAGGTGTCCTGCACCAGCGTCCACAGCCGGTCGCGCCGGTGAGCGGAATCCCTGGGCAGAAGCGCCAGCGCGCTGGCGTTGGCCTTGTCTGGCTTCACGCAGCGACGATCGAACAGCCACACATTCGTCAGCGAACCGAACAGCGTTCGCCGATAGGCACGGGTGATGCGCTTTTCCAGGTTCTCGACGTTGCCGACGAAGACCGGGATGGATGCGCCCTGCCCGGTGATGACGTGGAACTGGTCGAGCCCCTGTTCATCCCGGCCGAGGGTCAGGCGGGCGAGGAACTCCTGAACGGCGGTGTCGCGCGCCCAGATCGAGAGAAAGACCAGATTGCCCTGCTCGTCACCGACGCAACCGTCGGCCATGAGGTCCGGGCATTCGTCGATGCGGTACAGCGGTTTCGCGGAAGAAGGTGCAGGCATGTTGATGTCCTCTTGGAAAAGAAGGAGCAACCACAGCCCACGGGGCCGTGCTCGCCCCGGTTGGGTGAAGGAAGATGCGTGCCGCTAGACAGCGCGCCCCGCGTGGAAGCGGTGAACCCGCTCGCGCCACTCGGGGCTTTGCACCGGCGCCATGTCGAGATAGCGCAGCGGGCACGAGTAGTAGTAGGGATGCACGGACTCATCGAGGGACTTGTAGCCCCAATCGCCGCCCGAGCTTTCCAGCAGGTGGCAGCCGATGTAGCAGACGGACTCACCGGCCGTGAGGCCCATGACGCCCGTCTGCCTGGCGGTGACGCGAACCACGGTCCACAGAACGTCGCCGTCCAGCGTGTGGTCGATGACTTCGCAGCAAGCGCGTTCGGACGCCTGCGGAGCGATCAGCTCGCGGATCAACTGATCGCGCGTCTGACGAACGAAGGTCCAGCCCATGAGGGTCTCCTTGAAGAAAAGGCCGGAGCCCTCCCCGTCGGGGGAGAACCCCGGCGGGTGGCGGAATGCCGCGCAAGGCGGCGGATGGATCAGGCAGCTTTGAGGTGCCAGTCCTGGGACAACGGAGCGAACTCGTAGCCCAGCTTGTCGAGACGGTCGCGCTGCTGACGCAGCACACGACGATCCACGGTCGCATCGAGCTTCACGGTCTCGCCCAGGGGCCACAAGGCACCGAACAGCGCCGCGTCGTCTGCCTCGGCTGAGGCCGCAGCGGACACGGGAGCCGGTTCGCTGCCGAACGGCGTGGTATCGACCAGGGGATCGCGCGGACTGCGCGGCTTCGCCTTCGGCTTGGCCGGGGGCGTTGCCGGCACGGGCGCCTGCGCCTCCTCGTCGATTGGATCGACTTCCTGCGGACTCAGCCGGTGGGCTTCGTCGCGGCTCAGGGCGTCGATGTTGGACAGCGTCATCCCGCCCAGATGGGCGCGGATCTCGATGACCATGCGGCCGTTGGCGTTGTACGTGGAGGGGCGAATCTCGACGATGACGAAATCACCGTCGTACTTGCCCTCGCGGTACTGATCGAGTTCGGCGTTCTTCACGACGAACTCGCCGATCGAGGTCGCCAGGCGGCCGACGTTGAAGTCGCCGTTCCTGCCGTGGATGGTCTTGATGGCCAGTTGGCCGGGGATGGTGATCATGAAGGTCTCCTGCTGACGAAGAGAAGACAAGGCCCCGGGAATGGGACCTTGCGGATCAGAACGACTCGGCAACGGCCAATGCGGGGGCATCGGCAGCGTCGTCGGCAGCATCGGCGACGGGCTTGGAAGGCTCCGGTGCCGAGGCTTGCTGCGCAGCGGGCGCGTCGGACGTCACAGGGACTTCCGGGTCGCGCTCGTCGGTCTCGGTCGGCTTGGGTTCTGCCTTGTAGACGAGCTTGCCGTCGACCTTGATCCAGCTGACGAACAGCAGGCGGGCCTTGAGGCTCACACCCTGCTCGCCGGCACGCTTGCCCCTGGAGTAGGTGAAGGTGTCGGTCCACAGGTCGCCCAGGCGGAAGCCGATCATCACCTTCTTCTCGGCGTCGACCGCCTGAATGCAGCGGCGCACCAGGTGCTGCGTTTCCAAACCCGATACGCGCGTGTCGAAACGCACATACGAGACGTCATCGCTGGGACCGTTCAGGGCCGCGATGTCGCAGGCCAGGAACGCATCGCCTTTCTTGGGCTTCACTTCGCGGATGCGATTAAGGTACCCGAGGCCGGTGATGTGCAGATCGAAGTAGGACTTTTCGGTGGAAGTGGTCATGGTGAATCTCCTGGGAACAATGAGGCGGAGACACACCCGACCCAAGGCGGGGAAGGTGTGGAACCCCCGCGTGGGTTGATGGAACAGCTTGGTGGCATCGCCATCGAGAACCGATGGCCGTTCGCGCATGGATGCCGGTGCGAACTGGGGTGATCAACGCGGTCGGAACCGCGTCGTCGTCTTGAAGACCGTGACGACCTGGGCATGTTGCTGACGCAAGTCAGCAGAACATGGCAGTGAGCGTGGCGTCAGGGTGGTGTGCGGGCGAGCGGCAATCGGCATTTGCGCCCATCCACATTCCTGCTGTATGGCACCGAATGTGGCCGGGCGTGATGTTGCACGGCGGTCAGGTGCGCCCTCTGCCGACGACACGGTGATAATGTCTCTTCGCGCGCCCCGCGCCTTCTGGATTCGGCCGTCCAATGACCGCAATCGCTGCCCTGTCTCTGTTCCTTGCCATGATCGCGCTCGCTGCGATGCCCAGTTCGAGTGTGGCCCTGGTGGTTGTCCGGTCCGCAACGCTTGGGGTACGCCATGGTGTTGCCACTGCACTGGGGATTGTCGTGGGCGACCTGCTCTTCGTCGTTCTGGCAATTGCGGGACTCGTGGCCGCGGTCGAAGTCATGGGAGGCGTCTTCGCCGTGCTGCGCTACGTCGCCGCGGCCTACCTCATATGGATTGGCGTGGGACTGATCCGACATCGCGACCAGCCACCCAAGCCCAGGGGGAATCATGAGACCGGTGGCATCTGGGCAAGCTTTGCCGCTGGCATGATCTTGACGCTCGGGGATGTGAAGGCGGTTTTCTTCTATGCGGCACTGTTCCCCGTCTTCGTCGACGTTTCCGCTCTGACGGCCTTTGATGCAAGCCTCATCGCCGCAATCACCGTCGTCGCCGTGGGCGGCGTCAAGGTCGCTTACGCGGTGGCTGCGCGCGCGGTCGTTTCCGCGTCCAAGGACTTGCCTTTCAAGCGGCCGGTTCGCGTGACGACGGGCGCGTTGATGATCGGAGCGGGTGGATATCTGCTGGCCAAAGGCGCTTGATCGGCTTGACACCGCGTTCCACCAAGAAGAAGAGCCCCTCGCAGGGGCTCAAGAGGGGCTACTCGTTTTCGTACAGCGTCAATCCTTCGAGGATCGGCGCATCGGCGTCGAACACCAGCATGCGCACGTCGGCCAGCGCGGCCAGGTGCAATACCTCGACGAGACATTCGGGCATGCCTTTCCTGCGGTGTTCCTGCCGCAGGCGCACGGCGGTGATGCCTTCAACCTGTTGCAGATTGTCATCCGTCCATGGGGTGGCGATCAGCTTCACGCCAATTGCCGGGGAGTACGGGATGCGAAAGGCGATGAACAGGAAGCGCGTCGGCGTGGCGATGTCCGCCAGTTCGGCCAGGTAGCGGTTCGCCTCGTCGGTGAGGTGGCCGCTGCTGATTTCCCAGGCCCGACTGTAGAAGCCGGTCTCGAATTTCAGGCGCCGTACCACCTCGCGTGCGGCTTCCTCGGTGCAGGCGTCGCCGACGTGGAGCGGCTGGCCCGCCTCTTCTGCCATCACGGCATAGACCACCGTGCGGACGATGCCGTGGCTGCGGCATTGCGCCTCCAACTCGGGCGGCACGTCCTGGCGTTCGGTGATCAGCGCGAAGTCGTCGCCGAAGATGCAAGCGTGGCGCTCGATCTGGCTGTCAGGCAAGTGCGCCTGCGAGGCGTGCAGCGGGAGATGGCTCAGCGGGCAATCGTCGTCGTAGGAAATGGCGAGCAGCCGTCGCACGGACAGGCCATCGTAGCCACGGACGAAGGGATTGTTGGAATGGGACATGGGATCTCTCCAGCAAGGGATGGCCAAGGCAATCCCCTGCTGGGGATTGAACCCCAGCGAGTGAATGAAGTGGCAGCCGGTCAGCCGGCGCTCGCGAAAATCAGCAGATGGTGTGGTGTCGGTACATGGCCGCTCCTTTGAAGAAGGAGGGACATGGCCCCGCGTGGGGACGCATGTCCCTTGTGGGGTGGGATGAAAGGACGATGGTGTGCCGTGCGTGGCTCACCAGCCGCTGTAGTGCAGCGTCAGGTCGGCGATGACCTTGCGCCGTTCCAGGTCGAGACCGCCGAGGTCGGACAGCCCCTCGAAGCCGCAACGCTTGAGCATCGCGCCGCCCTCGCGGGCGTTGTAGAAGCTCACCATCGCGGACAGGAACATCCGCTGACCGCTGCTCAGCACGCCGAGGGCGTCATTGAGCATCAGCAGCTTCGGCCGCAGATCCCACTTGGTAGTGGCACGCTGCAGGCCCTCGCGGGTGCCGTCGCCGAACCATTCGGCTCCGGCGATGTTGACGCCGCGTTTCCACGCCTCGAAGAAGGCTTGGGGCGCGGCGGCGAAGTGCTGGTGTTCCAGCTCGATCTGATCAAGTATGTCTTGAGGCAGGGCACGGTTCATGACATGGGCTCCTGGTGGTTGGACATCACGGGTTGAGGCGCTGCTGCCAGCGGCCCGTTTGCAGGGCGTGCTCGGCGGCGTGGTGCGAGCGGAAGTAGCTGACCGACTCGCGCGAGACGGGACCGTCCGCATCGGCGGTGCCGATGTAATGGCCGGCCGCGCTGCACAGCACCTGCAGGGGCAGGCGCTTGCCGACGTAGGCCAGGGCCTGGTAGCCGATGGATTCGGCGCGGGCCTGTTCAGCACTCAAAGGTGCCGATGCGAACGAAAGGGACATGGGTTTCTCCTGGTGGTTGAAGACCGGGAGCACCACGCCCTGTCGGGAGCGGATACGTCCCGAAGGGTTGAACATCGAAAACACCGGCGTCGTGGCGACGCGCGTCCGCGGGGGGCGGTGCGAAGCGGACCGGATCGGTCAACGCGGCGAACCGCGTTGCAGCCTTGAGGACCGAGGCTGCCAGGGCATGGTGCTGACGACCGTCAGCGACACACGCGGGAAGGATGGAAGCGCGGCACCGTGCCGTCGCCGATCAAACGGAACCGCGCGCCGTCCGGTTTGGCCCGAGCACTGCCGGCAGCAGCAGTGCACGATCCTTCCGCCCACGACAAAGGCGCCGAAGCCCCGCAAGGCTTCGGCTGGAGAGGAATCAATCCACCTGTGGGCTGCAAGCAGGCCAGGCCGTCGTCAAAGCCATTCGCTGCGTCAGCAATCTCACCCGGCCCGTTTCGTGGCTGGGGCCGGCATCCTCTGGCGTGTATCCACACACAAAGGGAACCCGTTGTTCCGCCGGCGGGCACCGGCACCGAATACCGTCGACCGCAAGCGGTCTCCTGGCACCTCGCAGCCTTGCGGGCCAAGGCGTCAGGAGACCGCTCGTGGATGGACGGAAACACCTCGATCAACGGAACCGCGGCGAGCGCGGTTCGACGGAGCAATGACCTTCTCGCCCTGCAAGCCGTGATTGGCCTGTGCAGGACGCGCACACCGTTGCAGAAGGGAACGCGCGCTGGGGAGTCCCGCGGGGCGCGGGAGGTTTGCCCCGCCGTCCGCAAGGGCCGGCGGGGCAGAGGGAGGCGTGGGCGTCAGTTCGCCTTGGGGCGCCGGCGCGGTGTCCTGGAGGTGCGACCGGATGCGCCGCGCTTGCCTGCCGGGGCATCTTCGACCGGCTGCGTGCCCTTGCAGTCCGGGTAGCGGCTGCACGACCAGAACGCGCCGCTCTTGCCGCTACGCCGGCGCATCGGGGCGCCGCATTGCGGGCAGTTCGGCGCGGGCGGCAGCTTGATGGCGAGCGTGGCGCTGCGGTACTGCTGCACGAGCTGGGCGACCCAGCTCGATTGCTTGGCGATGAAGGTGTCCAACGTCATCTGGCCGGCCTCGATCATGTCCAGTGCCTGCTCCCACACCGCCGTGGTCCCCGGGTCGGCGATGGCCGCCGGCACGGCGTCGATCAACGTGAAGGCCGCATCCGATGCGCGGATGGCGCGGCCTTTCTTCAAGAGATAGCCGCGGGCCAGCAGCCCGCTGATGATGTTGGCGCGCGTGGCCTCGGTGCCGATGCCCGTGGTGTCCTTCAGCTTCTGCTTCAGGCGCGGGTCAGTCACGAGCTTGGCGACGCCCTTCATGGCCTTGACCAGCTCGCCCTGCGTGTAGGGCTTGGGCGGCAGCGTCTTCAATGCCTTCAGCTCGACCTCGCCGACCTGACAGGCATCGCCAGCCTTCAACGCTGGCAATACTTGGCCGCGCCGTGCATCCTCTCCGTCCGTGTCGTCAAGGGCCGGCGCCGCCAGCACCTGGCGCCATCCGGCCGTCGCGATCTGCTTGCCGACCGCCACCAGCGACTGCCCGCCGAACGTGAGCTGCGCCACCGTCCGGTCAAACTCGTGATGCGGCAGGAACTGCGCGAGGTAGTGGGCGCGGATCAGCCGGTAGACGGCCAACTCCTTGTCGGTCATCGCCGAGAGGTTGGCTGGCTCCAGCGTGGGGATGATGCCGTGATGCGCCGTGACCTTGCCGTCGTTCCACGCTCGCGAACGCTGCTGGCGGTCCAGGCGGTCGATCAACGGCCGCAGGCTGGGATCGGTCTTGACCAGGCTGTCGAGCACGGCCGGCACCTCGGCCAGCATGCTCTCGGGCAGGTAGCCCGAATCCGAGCGCGGATACGTTGTCGCCTTGTGCGTCTCGTACAGCGCCTGGGCAATGTCCAGCGTTTCCTGCACGTCGAGGCCCAACTGCTTGGAGCACACCTCCTGCAGCGTGCCCAGGTCGAACGGCAGCGGCGGCCCTTCGCGAACGCGCTCGGTTTCTACCGACAGCACCTGGGCGGAGCCGGCCGTGCGCAGGCGCTCGGCGGCCTGCTGCGCCACCGGCTGTTGCAGGCAGCGGCCCGCATCGTCGGTGCTGCCTTGCGGCGGCGTCCAGTTTGCGACGAAGGACTGGCCTGCATGCGATAGCGCAACCTCGATGGCCCAGAACGGTACGCAGACGAAGCGCGCGATCTCGCGATCGCGGTCCACGACCAACTTCAGCGTCGGTGTCTGCACGCGGCCCACCGACAGCACGCCGGAGTAGCCGGCCTGGCGCCCCAGCAGTGTGAACAAGCGGCTCAGGTTCATCCCGATCAGCCAGTCGGCGCGCGATCGGGCGAGTGCGGAGAAATACAGCGGCAGCGTCTCGGTGGACGGCTTGAGCGCACCCAGCGCTTTGCGGACCGACGCATCGTTGAGCGCCGACAGCCACAGGCGCTGAATCGGCCCGCGGTAGCCGCACAGGTCGATGATCTCGCGGGCGATCATCTCGCCCTCGCGGTCGGCGTCGGTCGCAATCACCAGCTCGCCCGCCTTGGCGACGAGCTGCTGCACGACCTTGAATTGCGCTGCGGTCGCCGCCTTGGGCTCGACACGCCAACGCTCAGGAAGAATGGGCAGTTGCTCGATGGCCCAGCGCTTGTATTGCTCGCCGTAGCCTTCGGGCGGAACCGCCTCCACCAGATGACCGATGCACCAGGTCACGACGACACCGGCGCCGCTGTAGCAGCCGTTGCCGCGTTGGCCGGCACCCAGCACACGGGCGATTTCCTTGCCCTGGGACGGCTTCTCGCACAGGAACACGCGCATGAAGCCTCCTTGAAAATGTGCGGTTCATCGGATGGGCGTCAGCTTGGCGGGGCCAGGAGATGCCGGCAGCAAGGAAGCCGATCGATGCAGACACCGCTTTGTGATCGGCAGGCGGTCCGTTGCCGCAGCAGTGCGCATAGACCGCAGGAGCTGGCACAGCAAGAGCGTCGTTACGGGAGGGCGGCTGGAACTCTGTGGACGACCTTGGAGCTATCCCCTGGGGATAGCTCGCTGGTGCATCGCGGGCGTATGACGGTTGCTACAGCCGCCCTCGGGGGAACGGCGATGGGCGAAATTACTGTCCGCCGGCCGGCTTGGTGCTGAGCGCCACCGACTCGATGCGGTACGGCAGGATGCCCACGCGCCGCGCCTCGACCTTGAACGTCACGCGCTCGTTCTCGTCGGCGTCCTCCCATTCGTCGCGCACGGTGCGGCCCTCGACCAGCACCCGCATGCCTTTCTGGTACAGCGTCTTCCAGTGCTCGGCGTCGCGGTGCCACAGCTCCACCGGTGCCCAGAAACCGCCGCGATCTTCGTACTCGCCGTCCTTCTTCGGGATCGGGTTGTCGAAGTAGACGTTCAGGCGAAGCAGCCGGCGCGGCTCGTCGTTGCCGTTCGGAAATTCGCGGTAGTCCGGCGCAGAACCGATGTTGCCCTCGCCGACGAAGTGCGTGCTCATGGTGACTCCTTGGTGGTGGGTGGAACGGACGCGGCATGCCCGTGGACGCGCCGCAGGTAAGCCGCTTCGGCCTGCGCGGCCTTGTTGGCGCATTCCAGCGCTTGGCGAGCGATGCTGTGGGTCAGGCTGATCTGCATGTTCAGCACGATGCGCTGCAGTTCCATCGCGTACAGTTCGTCGATCAGCGAGGCCGGCGTCGCGGGGTTGGCCAGCAGGGCCTCCCACAACGCCACGCCCATGGAGGAACGGTCGAGGTTGCGCCAGCGCAGGAAGGTCGTCCCTGCACCAGTGGCCTGCTGGGCCAGTTGCACGTCGAGCAGACTGAATGGGTAGGTGCGCGCCTGGGGCAGCACGCGCCGCTGCGCCAGGCCAATCACGTCGTCGCGCAGCGCTGTGCACTGGCTGGCCCAGGTCTCCAGACTCCCCTTACCCTTAAAAGGCTGTAAAAGGCCTTTTAGGTAGCCTGCGTGTTCCAGCCGCTGGAAGTCCGCCTGTTCCAGCGCCACGAAGCGCGTGGAGTGACCGATGGGGGGCGATGCCGTCATGCGTCAGCACCCTCACTACCCGTCGCCTGATTGGCTGCGCCACCCGTGGGAGCGTGCGCATCGGGCACGATGGCAGGCGCAGCAGGCGGCGTGCTGGGCTTGGTTGTCCGCCGCGCGATCGGTGGCGCAAAGCGCGAACGGCGCGTGCCTTCGAGCACATCCAGCGGCAGCTCGCCGAATTTCTCCAACGCCGCCCGCGCCGCCGCGTTCTTCGCCGCGAAGTCGTCGCGCGTCGTGCCCGAGTAGCGGTACTGCTGGGCCAGCGAGAACAGGCTGCGCAGCGCGTGCGCACCATCATTGAGCCAGCGCTCCAAGGTGCTGCGGTCGATCAGCGCCGTGTGGTGCGCCAGGATGAGTTTGCGTGCCAGGTCGTCGTAGTCGGCCAGCAGATACACCGCCATGAAGCCGAGCTGGGCGTTCACGAACAGCGGCAGCTTCACCGGCTGCACGTTCATGTTCTCGCCCAGCGACAGCGCCGGGGGTACATCGGCCAGTGCCTGGTCCACCTGCTCGCGCAGCGCCTGCAGCGTGCTCTTGGTCTGCTCCAGCTTGTCTTCGATACGCAGCATCCAGAAATCGGAGTACGGATCGTCCTGCTCGGCGCCGCGCTTCATCTTGTTCATGGCGCTGATGAAGCCGTTGAGACCGATAATGCCGGCGCGTCCCTCGGTCGGCGCACGGCCGTGCCAGATGCGCGAAGCATGATGAGTGTGCAGCGTCAGCGACATCGCGCTGCGCAGCGAGCCGAGATTCAGTTGCAGGGGTTCATTGGCCATGGGTGACGACTCGCATTAACGGAACGAGTCGCCAGCATCGGCACCGACCGGAAGGCCGTCAGTCAACAAACCGCAATCGGCGTGTGCCTGGTTTGTCCGTGCCGGGAAGGCTGGCTGTCCCAGCTATCCCCTGGGGATAGCCTCGCGGCGGGTAGCGACGGCAAGCGCCGCCTGCTGTCCCAACTGTGCAATGAAACCTTCGAGTTGGCCGTCGGCGACATCGGCATGGCGGCCGGCGGTGATGTCGGCCCAGCCCATGCAAGCTGCTTCCTGCAGCGCCTTGAGTTTGGCTGCTTCAGGCTCCTTGGCATTCATGGTGAATCTCCAGTGAGGAAAACCGCCTTCACTCCCGTGCCGGCGGCCACTGCTGCGCGGCGTGCAACACGCGCAGGATGGACACCGCGCGGGTGTCCTCCATGTAGACCACCACGTAGTTCGCACGCACGACCATCTCCCGCGTGCCGGCCACGCGGCCAGGCCGGTAGAGCTTCGGGCGCTCCGGCAGCTTCGCGGCCTTGGCCTCGATGTCGTCCTTCAACCGCTGCGCGGCATCGGGGTTGTCGTCCGAGATGTAGTCAACAATCGCCAGCAGGTCGGCGCGGGCAGCTTCCCGCCACTCAAGTACGCGCACGCCGCTTCCTGTCGATCAGGGCCTGCGCCTCGTCCATGACCTGCTGGTGCGGCACCGGCGGCCGTGTGTCGGCCAGCGCCTCCTGGACCTTCGCCCGGAACCAGGCATCGTAGGCCTCCGGGTCCGCCGTGAGGCCAGCCGGCAGCGCGCCTTCCTTGACCACACGGGTCAGCAGGATGCGCACGGCGTCCGAAACGGTGAGGCCGACCCCGGCGAGCTTCTCGGCGGCATCGGCCTTGAGCTTATCGTCCACACGGATGTGCAGCATCGAAGTCTGTGCGGCCATCGTTGCTTCTCCTGTTATGCATTAGCCCCTATTTTGTATCTCAATTGAGACCTTGGCAAGGGTGCAGCCGGATCGACCCGCCGGAAGGCTCCCTGTCCCAGCTATCCCCTGGGGATAGCTCGGCCGGTCACGGGTCGCGCAGGGCCGCCCGCAGCCGCGCCAAGTGGGCGCGCGCCACTTCGGGGGATACCGGCGGTGTCGATGGCGCCGGTGCCGGCGCGGGTGGACGGGAAGCAGGCGGCACCGTGGCGCTGTCGCCCGCCCAGGCCTTGAACTCCCCACGGATCGCCTTCTGGATGATGCCAAACAGGTAGCCGGCGGGATTGCGCACCGTGCTGCCGCCACTGCGCGCCGCCCACTCGTCGAGCACCGCCTGGCGCTGCGCTTCGTCCACTTGCTGCAGGGCCACCAGCGCACCGGCCTGTTGCTCGTCCTTCAAGCGCAGGAAGCGCTCGGGTAGCCGCAGGTTCTGCAAGGCCCTCGCGCGCGGTACTGTACGTACTTCTTTATTTATACGATTCATACGTACTGTACGGTCCTCCTTCGGAATCCGAAGATGGCCGTCCTGCGCGGGTTCCAGCCCTGCTTCGGATTCGTGGCCGGCACCCTCCTGTGGATAACTTGGCGTCGTCCAGCCATGCCGCGCCATGCGCTGCGCCAGCACCTGCAATCGGGTCGGCAGCGTGCGCCCGCTGAGCAGCGGGTCTTCGGCGATCTCCCGCAGCGTGTTCATGCCCACGATCTGCACCGCCTTGGCGGCATGGGTCAGCGCCTGGCTGACCAGGCCGAGGTAGTCGGCATCGAGCTGCATCGCCTCGAAGGGCGACAGCGGTTCGTCGTGCAGCACGTAGAGATTGCCTTGGATGCGGCCGGTCTTCGGGTCGCGCCGTCGTCGCACCAGGCTCAGCCAGCGCGTCAGCCGCAGCAGCGTCAGGGCGCGCGCCACGGTCTCGTGCGACGCTTGCGCCGCACAGGGCATGGACGCCAGATAGGGGCGGAGCTGGTCGTAGGTGGGAAAGGCGGTCACGCCGTCGTCGTTGAGCTGCAGGCGGAACACTTGCCAGGCGTTGCGCTCCAGCGGCGTCAGGCGCCGGTCGAGGAACAGCCTGCGCGGCACGCTCTCATGGCGGTTGCCGCTGTAGAGGAAACCGTCGGCGGCCGGCGCCGTTTCCTGCGCCGGTTCCTTCGGCTCAAGGTGCCGCAGCGCCTCGTCGAACACCGACGACAGCGCAACCGGGCCATCGCGCCGTGGTGCGCCGCACGTGGCCATGGCTACACCAGCCCCTGGTCGATCCAGTTCCGTATCGCCGACCAGATCACCGACATGGGCAGGGTCATGGCCTCGGCCAGGTCCATGGTCAGCGCCAACATCGCCATGTCGTCGTTCAGTGCGATGTGCCGCTCCGTGATGCCGGCCTTCCAGCGTTCCCACAGGGCCACGTCCTGCGCCTCGTCGAGCACCGGATGCCGGCCCTTGCGCTTGGGCAGTCCGAGGATGTCGCGGCGCAGCGCCACTTCTTGATGCGTGAGGCCGTAGAACTTGCTGACCATCTCCGTGCTCGCTCCCAGGCGCAGCATGCGGTCCACCGTGGCGATCTCCCGCTCCACGTCGTGCACCTGGCTCAGCAGCCGCTTCAACACTTCCCGGTTCACCGACACCGAGCACCACGACACCGTGGCATTCACCAGCATGCTCACGAGTTCGGGGTGCTTTAGTGCATCCAGCTCCTCCTCGCCGAAGCCCATCGCCTTGCAGCGGCGCAACTGCCCGTTGCGCAGGTCATGCAGCGCCTGGGCGATCACGGCCTGGTTGAGCGGGTGCGGTGCCGACATGCGGGAGCCTCCTGCGCGCTCAGGAAGCCTGGCCCGCTTCGCCGGCTTGCAGGTCCAGCAACCGGCGCGCCAGGCGCAGCAGACGGAACAGCTTCACCAGCCCGGCATCGCTCAGGCGCGTGACCAAGCCGCCGTGACCATGCAGCAGCGGCCCAAGGTCATCGGCCAGCCGCGCGCTGTCCAGCCCGGTCGCGGGTGCCGGCGCGGTGCTCAGCGCGTGCAGCAGGGTCAGCATCGCACGCGCGAACGCCGGCAGCGCCTTCGCCTGGCCCACGGCCGGCGTCACGCAGACGAAGCCGATGCCGCCATCGCTGGCTTCGATGTGGTCGGCCACCGCCGCTTCCCCCGCGATCTCGCGAGCGAACTGCGCGATATGCACGCGCAGGCGATCCGGCACGTCCAGGCCCGGCTCGATGTACCAGACATCCGAGATGGGAAAGAGCCCGCCAACCTGCACCGGGATCGCACGCAGCACATCTGCCTCAAAGTCGGGTAGCTTGTCGCCGAGCTGATCCGCGACCATCCGCTGGATGGACTGCAGGCGCTCGGTGGTCGGGGCCGGCGTCACGATGTGCCCCTGCAGGCGCTCGTCGCGCTGCCCGTCCCGGGCGTTTGGTGCAGCGGCAGGTGGTGCCGAGGGTGTCTCTGCCGGTGGCGCGACGGGCGAGGTGTCCCGTGGCGTTGGCGCCGCGGGCGGCAGTTGCGGCGTGATGGCTGGCGCCGCAGGTGCGACAGGCGTTGCCGGGTTCGGCGCGGCCGGCTCGCTGGTCAATGCTCGCTGACGGCTTTCGCTGTCATCGACCTCCAATGCCAGCGTGTCGTAGTCCGCTTCCAGCAGCTCGGCCATCTGACCCACCAGTTCGTCCTGCACGCGCTGGGGCGAGAAGCCCTCCGGCCGCATGTCGAACTGCGACAGCACATCCTGAAACAGCGAAGCGAAGTCCACGGTCAGCGGCCGGCCCAGCGCACGCCGCTCCCAGGTGCGCTCGCACGCCTTGCGCAGCACTGCGAGCCGGTCCACCTGATGCCGGCCCAATCCGCCGTACAACAGCGTCGGGATCGCCGGCAGCAGATAGCGCACCGCATCGTTCATGCGGCTGATGTGTGACTGCGGCACCGGATAGCCGTCGGCAGTCAGCCGCCGCGCGAGTTCGCTCTGCGACAGCGCCTGGCCGCTTTCCTGCTCGTAGAACTCGCGCGCCTTCTCGATGCCCAAGGCCCGCTCGATGAAGGTCAGCCCGCCGCGCAGCTCGTTCTCGGCCAGATGCCCGGTCAGCGCCACGATTTCGCCGCGCGCCGGCCACGGGCGGAACAGGCACGCAATGCGGAAGAAGCGTTCCTCCTTGGTCTCGCTCCACAATTCGCGCAGGATGGCGAGCCGCGTATTACCACCGTTCCTGATGATGTAGTGCGCCTCGCCCGGCCGGCGCGTGATCGCGGGCGGTGCGTCCAGCCCGCGCTCGCGGATAGAGGTTTTGATTTCCTCATAGGCCGGGTTGCGCGTCACGCGTGGGTCATGTTCATAGGGACGCAGCTCGTCCAGCGTCACCACCATCGGTGTGTCGGCGATGGGGTCGGTCAACGCCGCGGCCGAAGGACCGTTGCGTTCGAAGCCCTTGGCCAGCAGCTTGGCGGCCATGTCCTGCGGCGTCGGATCAGCCATCGCTGCTCTCCCGAGATGCCGTCAGTGCCTGTCGATCGGCGCGGCGAAGCTGCGCGCGTGCGTTTCGACTAGCGCGGTGATCGCTCGCAGTCGAGCTGGTATAGATCGCGGCGCAGCCGGGCTTGGTGAACATCAGGTGCCCGCCGCGCGTGCGTTTCACGTGCCAACCTTCGCCCAGCGCGAACTCGATCAGCGCACGCAGTCGCGCATGGCCGCGGGCCAGTTCATGCGCGTTCGCCATGACTGGCTCCCCCTGCGCGGCCTCTGCCGGTAACGCACGCAAAGCGCTCCCGCCATGCCGGGAACAGCTCGCCAGCCAGCGCACGCATCGTCTCCAACGCCGCAGGTGCAGTGCGGCCCACCGGCTGCCGGTACTCGACGCGATGCACTGGCAGTCCCCGTGTTGCAGCACGTGGGTAGGCTTCGATGGCCGGGACGTCGGTGTTCAGGACCTGTATGCCAGCGTGCGCCTGGAACACTTGTCGCAGGGCCTGCTGGATCAGTCGGGCGTTCGACGAAACCGGATGCACCCGGTTGATGAGCAAGCGCAGCGGTGGCGGCTCGATGCCGAGGTGCCGATACGGAGCGATGTCCTCGATCAGTTGCAGCGTGCCGCGCCTCAGCTCACGCGCCGCCAGGATTTCCGGCGTCACCGGTGACAGCGCCAGACTGGAGGCCAGTACCGCCATTTCCAGCAGCACACTGCGCGCTCCCTGGGTATCGATCAGCAGCAGGTCGTAGTGCGACGCCAGCGCGGGGAGCAGGTGACGCAGGCGCAGCCGACCGTCGGGTGCGTGCAGCAGCAGTGTGTTCAGTTCGCCGCGATGGTCGTTCGACACCACCAGGTCGAGACCCGCCACAGCGGTCTGCGAAGCCAATCGCTCGATACGCTGCTCATTGAAGGCCAGCATCTCATAGATGCCGGCAGGCGCATGCGTGTCGAGCGTGAAGTAGCTCGACAAGGTGGGCTGTACGTCCAGGTCCAGCAGCAGCACGCGCAGTCCCGCATCGGCGATGAAGCCGCCCAGGTTCGCTGCGGTGGTCGTCTTGCCGACGCCACCCTTGGTCGAAATGATGGATACCACCTGCATGGTGCGACTCCTCGTGGAAGGGATTCCGGGGGGCGCGCGGGCTCACGCCCGCTCCCTGAGTCGATCGGTGATCCACTGATCGATCTCCACCGAATCCCATCCGATGGCGCGTACCCCGAGGCGCAGGGGCTTGGGAAACTTGCCCTCCTTGATCAGGTTGTAGATGTGGGCGCGTTTGAAGCCGGTCTTGGCCTCAACTTCCGCGCGGCGCAGGATGCGGTGTTCGTTCGGCGTCGCGGTGGCGATGGTCTGGGCAGTCACGAGGGACACTCCTTGGCGCTGTGTAGCGGCGGTGATGGAAGTGCCCCGTATTCAATAGCGCGGTTCCCGCGCGGTCACCGCAAGTGCAGACACGCCGTCTGCACTTGCAGTCAGCGGTCCTGGGTGGCGAGATGACGCTTGGCTGCCGAAAACTTCGCCCACAGCGTTCGCTCGCTGATTCCGGATTTGTCGCCGTAATGGGCTACCAGCGCATTGATGACCGATTCCAGCGTCTCGAAAGACGAATAGGGAACGCCATTGGGTGACTTGCCCAACAGCAAGGTCAGAAGACCGCCAACGATGTTCAGGTAGGTGGATTCACTGCGGGCGCCTGGCATCCCGGACCGCTTCTCGCGCTCCGTGCGCGCCTGGTGCTCCTGGCTGAGCGTCTGGAACTGCTCATAGAGCGCGTCCCAGGCCTGCACCTTGTCGGCTAGCTGGAGCTTCAACGCCTCGCGATCCATGACCAGTGCCTGCACGGCATCGACACTGACGGCCGGATGCAGGTGACGCTCGAAGGCATCGAACAGGAATGCCGGTCGCTGGTCGGGATAGAAACGGATCATCCAAGCCTTCAGATCGACGTGGCGGATCGTGAGGCCAGGATCATCGAGCAAGGCGGGATCGTTGCTCGTGAGGCCATCCTTGCCGTAGGGAAGGTCGAGATGCACCAGTGCGTCGTAGATCCGTTCCGCGTTCAGGCGAAGCTGTGGCCAGCGCGCCAGTGCAGCGTGCTCCGGCAGCCGGTTCTTCCCCTCGGCGACATCAAGGATACGGCGCTCGAAGCGTGACAGCCCCGCCCACTGGATGGCCGCCTCGATCGGACGATAGAAGACCTTGGCTTGGGCGCCGGAAGAAGATGACTTTCTCATGGGCTACTCCCTTGTGAACGGGTTCAGGACATCGGCTTTTCTCGTGGTCTGGTCGGCGCCATCCCACACCTTCGCGGCGCGGAGCGGTGGCGACTTGGCTTGTGGAAAGGTTGTAGTGACGGCGAATGGCTGCAATGCTCACCCCAGCCCCCCAGTCGATGTGGCACCTTGTCCACCGACACCGAGCCCCCGCGTGGCGGTATGCTTCAAAATGTTTCTCGCCTATGACGGGGAGGCTTGGTAGTGAGGTTTTGCTACAGACGCCATCGCGGCGAAAGACGGATTCGGTCTTCTTGCGTTCGAGCCTGGGCGTTACCGGCGTGCAAAACAACGACGGTCTATCAGAAGACGCAGTTCGGGCCAGAACAGGCGTGGCGATGCCGCTTCGACAAGGAGCGACGAGGTTTCGCGCAAGACCCGAGGGATCTACCTCCAGATCGACAAAGCATGACGCCCCGTTTCTCTCATTCGTGCGAAAGAGCCGCTCAGGGCCGCTCGCAATGGCGCAGCGCGGTCACCAGAACTGCAAGGGGTAGGCACGTATTGGGTTGACTGCTTGCCATTTTTACGTTCAAATATGAACGCTTATATATAAAATAAGCTCATATTTGAGGCTATAAAAAATGTCTTCTTCCGAGCAAAAGCGCTCTGGTGCGCAAGTGGCGATGCCGCAGCCTGTTGCGCGTGCGCTGCGCCGCCTGGGGCAGGACATCTCGGCGGCGAGGCGCATGCGCCGCCTGAGCCAGGAAGACCTTGCGCAGCGCATCGGCACGTCCTTGAGCACCGTCAGGCGCATGGAAGATGGCTATCCCGGCACCGCGCTGCACACCTTCCTGCGCGCGCTGCACGTGCTGGGCCGGCTTGATGACCTGGCCCAGGCGATGACCCTGGAGAAGGACGCCCTTGGCATGGAACTGGTGAGGGAATCGTTGCCACAGCGGGTGCGCAGCGTTTCCCGCTGGCAAGGGCAGCCGGCTGGGCGAACGTCGGGAGCCGGCGATGGTGACGCGAGCGGGAGTGTCGACGTAATGGAAGGCTTTTGACGGCGCCTTCTCCTTGGCTTGCGTCCCCCTGATCCAGCCGCATTGAGCAAGTCCCCTGGAATGGATGTCAATCATGGTGTAAACTGGCAACTGAAGTGTCAACCGAGAAGATGGAGCGGCCTGTGAGCGAACGAATGTCCAATGCGCCGGTGTACTACGCGCTGGCACAGGCGCATTTCAATCCGGTGGCGGCCATGGTCAAGTATGTCGACCAAATACAAGATCGACTGCGTCGTGAAGGGTACCCCTTGTTCGAGCCGCAGCAGGTCACTCACTTGGTCGTGTCCGGGCCAGGCCAGGCACAACAAGCCGAACCAAAGATCCAGCAAACGGTATCCTGGCTCCTGACCAGGAGCGATCGATCTGCGGGCTTTATCCTGTCCCCTTCGACAATCACGTTTCATACGACGCATTACGACACCCACAAGACATTCATTCCGGAATTACTGCGGGGGTTGGATGCCGTGCATGAGGCAGTCAGCCTTGACCATGTGGGTCGGCTTGGGTTGCGCTACCTGGATGCGGTGGTGCCGGCAGACGGGGAGTCCGTCGAACAGTACCTTGTCGGTGGAGTCCATGGGGTGGGATTCGACGCGGTTCGCCGGCACGCAATGAGCGAATCCGTATTCTCGACCGATGTTGGTCCACTCGTTCCCGGCGGAACCTTGGTTGCAAGGGTATACAGGGCAACGGCGCAGCTTGGTTTCCCTCCCGATATGTTGCCGAACGGGCTGGCACTGAATCCGCGTTTCGCCATGACCGCGCCACGTGAGCATGGTGTGCTCGATACCGACCATTTTTGCGAAGGTCGCATGCCTATCGACCTCGGCAAGCTCGAAGAACAACTGCGCTCGTTGCATGCCCCGATCAAGTCCGTGTTCAAGGCAACCACCACAGACCATGCGCGCCGGGCATGGGCGTAGCACTGGAGACCCGCATGTACACCGAGACGTTCCCAACAATCAGGACTTCGCCGTCGATCGTGCCCGTTCGGGTCGCGGCCACGGCCGCCTTCGCCCTGATGGGGATCACACAGTTGGTTGGCGGTACTGGCAGCGTGTTCGATGTGACCCGGGCGGGGGAATGGCGCAGGCTGGTGGAGGCGCGGACTCCCATTCACGTCGAAATCGAGGTGGATGGCGAGGAGGCAGTTCGTCCCGATCTGCGAAGCGCTTCGGAGCATCTGGCCAACATCCGTGAGGTGCTCAATCCAGCAATCGCTGATCTCGCCGGGACCTTTGGTGTTTCCCGGCAAGCGATCTACAAATGGCTGGGGGGAGAGTCGACGCCAGAAGCGGACAACTTCGCTCGGATACAGGCACTCAGCCAAGTGGCTGACGCCTTTCGCGAAGCAGGCGTCAAACGGGCGCCAATGATGCTGAAGATGAAGGCGTTTGACGGCAGGTCTCTCCTGGATCTCATCGCTGCAAACCAGACTGTCATGGAGCATGTCCAAACGCTGATCTCAGAGGCCCAGGCCATGGATGCGGCATACGAAAGCTCGGGACTGGCCAAGAGCAAGGCCGCGCCAACGGATGATTGGCGTTCCGCTGCTTCCATTCCGGGCTATCCCGAGCAGTGATTCGGGGATCGCGCGATGCTGGACCGGGAGACGTCATGGCGGCAGGGAGATTTGCTGACCAGCGATGGATCGCTGCAACTGGGATTGGTCGAGTCACTGGAGGATGGCCGCTTCGCTGTCGTGATCTCCCACGACTGTGACATCCCCCACCCGCACGAACCCTGCATTGAGGTCATCGTAGCGGATCTGATCGGCGATGCCCGTGAGGATCCGCAACTGTCCCATGCCAAGAACCCCCGGCGGCTGCATCTTGCGTATGACAAGGCGGATGGAGGCTCGATGGTGCTGGAGTTGCGGCATGCAGAGAAGAGGTCCATCCCGAGAGTCGAGTTTGGCCAGAGTGCGTCTCGGTTTCTTGAGGCGTCGCTTTCGGATGAGTCGAAGCGCACCCTGAAGCAATGGCTGGCGGCACGCTATGGCCGGCCCGCGTTCCCCAACGCCTTCGAGAACCGGCTTGCGAAGCGTGTCGGCAAGAGAGACGTCAAGAGCCGGATCGCCCGCATCCTCGCTCCCGAAGCCCGACATCTGGTGGGATTGTTCTTCGATCTGGGTGAGCAGCGGGGCATCGAGGCTTCTGATGGTGAACCCTATGCGCTGTCCATATCGGTGGCTTATGACGCCATCGAGGGTGGGCCAGGCGCGCGTGAGTCCGCCGAAAGCGTAGTACGACAATTGCGAGAGCTTTTCATCGAAGCGTACGGCCCTCCCGATGCGGCAACGGAAATCGCCCTCGACGCCTGCGAGCCAGTCCCGGATACGCACATGACCCTCGCTGACCTTCGGCGCGTGGATCAATGGCGACTTGAGTACCTCAGCCTGCATGACGATGAACATGGTGGCTTCCTGCCGGACGGCGTTGCCCCTGCGTGAGACGTGAGGTGGCTGGATGAGCCGGGGAAAGGCTGGGGGCTCTTGCATCTCGCACAGGTAGCGTCTGACAGCTCTGCGTGAACCACCAATGCGGCAGCAGCGGGCAAGCCGAGTTGCCGAGGGCTCGCTACAGGTACATAATCTGGCCTGATTCCGTAGCGCCAACGGAATAAACCCGTTATCAATCAACGATTTGAGTGCGGCGTGATGTTCCCTTCGCCCGCTCCAGAATCCACGGGCCTCTCAGCGGCCCAGCGAGACCTTCGCGAACAGCTGGGGGCCGTTTCGGGGGCCGTTTCAGGGCCCCAGATGGCCGAGGTAGCCGACAGTCAGCAGGCACGCACAGAACAACCGTCGCGCCTGCGCTCCCGCCCTATGCACGGGGGATGAATCCCAGGTACTGGGGGGCTGCAAAAAGAGTAACATCAGTAATCTTGACCGTCTGAATACCGCAAGCCGTTGAACCGCAAGGGTTTCCGGCGATGGCGTAATTTCTGAGTAACATAGAAGTAATCTGGTTACTCTTTATTGAAGTGATTTTTCAGGATTAAAAAAGCCTTTAAAATTAAATGCTTACGGAAAAATTACTTTTCCCATTACTCCAGTGTTACTCCTCTTTGTAATCTGCGAAGCCCCGAACGACGCGGCTTCCAGCGGTGGTCCGAGCACAGATCACTGAAATTACTCTTTTCTCAATACCCCCCCTATCCCGAACTCCATTCCTCGGCTCTACCGTCCTCACGAAAAGGGGCTCCGGTGCAGGGATTCGCAGGTATTTCCCACCGCCGAAACGTGCAGCCAGCGCCCAGCCTGGGCCGCCTGGAGGGCTCCGCAGGGGTGAAGAAAAAGTGCCCCCTTTAGCCCGCAGGCGTGGCGGGGGGACGACTGCGCGCGCCGGGTGCTGTCCGGCCTCCGTTCAGTTGGAAGTGCTGGCTGTGCATACAGTCATTTCCACCCCTCATGGCCCCCACCCAGCGCCCCACCCAGCGCCCCGACCTAGCCCGCTGGCACCGGCTGCTGGACGACGTCGGCGAGCGCATGCGCAATCCCCTGGAGTGACACGCACCACTGGTCACCAGCTCAGTAAATACGGGAATTTCAGGCCGATTCTACTGGCTTGGGCGGAGTGAAAATGGTATGTTTATTAGGGCTTTTCGTATTGCTGAACGGCGGAAATCCTCGTCTGCAGGACAGACAAAAGCCGCCTCGAGGGCGGCTTTGTCGTTTCGGTCTGGCGCTACTCTGGCAGGACGGACTCGCGGAACCGCATCACCTCTTCCCCCACCCAGTCATTCACCTGGCGCAGCCGCGCCTGCAGCGGCTCCAGCATCGTTGGGTGCCCAGACTTGCGCGGGCTCCTTGATCGAGCCGAATCTGCTGACGTTCTACGGCAGGATCCCCTGCTTTCTTTAAAGGGGCAGGTTTCCTGATAGATAAAGCTGATTTGCATGACTCGGGAGTGGTGGGCGAAATTGGGTCCACATTGGGTGAAAAGGAGGAGTCATGGCCTTCAGTGCCAGGGAGCAGGACATCAGCGATGACGCGATTGCGTTCGCTAGGGCGAACAAGAAGGCTATTGCAAAGCGTCTTACCGATCCCCAGATCTATGCCCGAGAGGAAAACCCGGTTTCGGTATTCATGGCAGGATCGCCTGGGGCAGGTAAGACAGAGGCATCGATTGAGCTGCTGTCGCATTTTGACGAGAACGGATTCCGGATTCTGCGGATTGATCCTGACGAGTTGAGGTCTGAGTTTCCAGGCTACACAGGAGGTAATTCCTGGCTCTTCCAGCGAGGTGTATCGATTCTGGTAGACAAGATTCACGATCTTGCATTGGCGCAGCGGCAGTCGTTTCTACTTGATGGCACGCTAGCGAATTACGAAATCGCCGAGCAGAACATCGAGCGGTCGTTGCATAAGAACAGGGCTGTGCTAATCCTGTACGTGTATCAGCGGCCGGAACTGGCTTGGAATTTCGTCCAAGCACGCGAGCGAGTAGAAGGAAGGAACATCCCGATCGAAGAGTTTGTGAGACAGTATTTCGCGGCCAGAGACGTCGTGAATCGCCTCAAGCAACGATTCGGGAGGTCGATAGAGGTGGACCTATTGTTGAAAAACAACGATGGGTCGCACCGGGTTTATGAGGCGAACATAGATCGGATTGACAGTCATGTCCCCGAAACCTATGATCGCGCGTCCCTTGAGCAGGTGCTTTTACAGCGAGGCTGAGGATCAGAAATGAGCTTCTTCACGATGACCAAGCCGGTCAAATCCACCAAATTCTCTGATTTCATCCGTAATGCTTCCTCGGCGGAGAAGAAGCGCGTCTACAACGATGTGATGAAAAAATCCACCGAGCGCCAACGCAAGGTGCTGGCAGCTGCCGCAGCTAGTTAATCCGGCGAATTTTAGAAAAGCCCCCGCCAATGCGGGGGTTTTTCGTTTTTTCACGATGGTTCGAGATGGACGGTCATTCTTGAACAGGAAGCTCAAAGGGCCGGAACCGGATCACCTCTTCCCCCACCCAGTCATTCACCTGGCGCAACCGCGCCTGCAGCGGCGCCAGTTCGTTCGCCTCCCACACCGCCGTCGCGTCCGTGATCGAACCGAAGCCGCCGGCATTCTGCGGCACCACACCCAGCAGCTGCGGGTAGACGCGTAGCGCGGCGAGCTGGTCGTCGCGACTGATGTTCTTGATCGCCCCGAAGTCGTCCTTCGCCGCCACCTCGCTGACCGGGATCAGTTGGATCCCCTCCTTCTTCCCGTTGGGCGCGTAGATGAACAGGTTGCGGAAGTTGCCCGGGCCCTTTGCGTTCTTCAGTGCTGTGCGCAGGTTGTCGATGTCTGCCTGGTCCTGTGCGGCGTCGGTCATGTAGAGGATGAAGCCGGCGTGACTGCCGTTGTCAGACTTGATGAGCGAAGCGGCGCCCGCGCCGGCAGCGGTGATCAACGCCTGCGATCCCAGGTACTGCTGGGCGTTGCTGCGGCGCTCGCCCGAGACGCACGGGATGCCGTAGGGATCGCTGATCCAGCTCAGGCCGTCCAGCAGACTGGTGCTGTCCTGGCTTCGACTGCGCTTGCCGTCTTCCTCCAGCACCGTGCGGATGGTGCCGTCGCTGAACACGAAGGTGATGGAGCGGACCTGCCCACGCACGCACGAGAGCGTCCAGTCGCCCGAGGCCGTGCCGCTGACCACCGCACCGGCCACGTCGGGAATCTCGATGCCGTTGGCCGCCAGGTTGTCGGCCCCGATCAGCACCTTGAAGGGAAACGGGTCGTTGACGGTGCCGTCGATGGGAATGCGCCCGATCAGCGCGGTCATGGCGACCGAGCCCATGAGTGTGGCATTGGCGGGCACCGTATAGACCGCCCGGGTGGTGTCGGCAACGGCCTGCGCCGTCCTGTCGCTGACGGCTTCCGCCGCGGCCGACAGCTCCGGCGAGGCCGGGCCGAAGCTGGAGGGAAAGGCGGGCAAGCGCGGGCTGCTCGAACCGCCCTTCGGATCGGGCCGGGCATCATCCGGTTCGATCCAGCGCATGCCGCCATCCTTGAGCGGCCCGCCGTCGTGCCCGTCCAGTCCAAGGCCGATCGGCAGGTCGGCGACATCGCCCTTGCCGGACAGCTCGTCCAGGCGGCGCTGCAGTTCCTGCATCAGCCCTTGCGTCTGCTGCCGGTCGCTGGCGGCCTGGGTGCGCTCCTGTTCCAGGCGACGGCGTTCGCTGTCGAGAGCGTTTTGGATGCGCTGGTCGATCGCACCCTCGCGGGTACGCAGGCGCTCGTTCTCGGCCTTGTGCTGGCGGTTGTCGCTCAGCGCGGTCTGCAATTCGGTACGGAGTTGCTTGACCTGCGCGACCAGGGTGGCGACGGTGTCGCGCGGGGTGTCGCCCGCGATGCCGAGCGCCTTCATTTCCTCCGGAGTGAGCTGCCCGGGGACATCCGGCTTGCCAGGTGCGGCGTCGCTGCCCGAGAACAGCCTGGCACCGACGAACACCAGCAACAATGCCATCGGAATCAGCAGCCACTTCAACAGGGGATTACTCCTCATCGGACGTCCTCCCCGCAGCGGCGGCCGGCGGCAAGTTCGTGCCGGCATCGATGGGGCTGAGCACCGGCATCAGGGACTCGGCCAGGCCGCGGTCGCGCGTGACCAGATAGACCATCGTGGTGTCGGTCGAAGCGCCCGCTGGCCCCAGGTCGGGATGCTGGAAGGTCGCGGCCACGAAGTCGCCTTGCAGCGCCCTTGGATCGAGATCGATACGGTGAGGCGAGGTGTTGGTCAGGCGCACCGCGGTGACCCACTGGTCTTCGAGTCGCCAGGCTGCCAGCGCCCGCGCCTTGAGCGGCAGCGTTGGCAGCAGTGTGTCCAGCGCGAGCGGGCGCCGCAGCGGCACGCGCCCGATGCCGGCCACGGGCTCGACGGTGCGCAGCGGTGCGTAAAGGTTCTGCGCAGCGTAGCGCGTCAGGACAACGGCTACCGGCGTCTGCCGACGCTTGGCGGGTTGCGCTGCTTGGCTCGGACCGGCGGCGGTGTCTTTGCTGGCCTCCGCGGCGGC
This sequence comes from Pseudomonas sp. M1, assembly GCF_022760135.1. Lineage (NCBI taxonomy): Bacteria > Pseudomonadati > Pseudomonadota > Gammaproteobacteria > Pseudomonadales > Pseudomonadaceae > Pseudomonas > Pseudomonas sp. M1. The sequence continues at coordinate 5,396,228 of NZ_CP094343.1, read as the reverse complement.
GTCCTGCAGGACGATGCGTACAGGCTCCAGCGGCTGCTCGCCTTCCCGGGCGTCCGTGGCGGCGATGTCGACCAGCACGATGGCACCGGATTCCACGTCCTGCAGTTGCAGCCGCGTCGGCGCGATGGTCTCGCTGGCGCGCAGGTAGATGGCTCCACCCGCGCTCTGCACGCGCAGCCGCTCGCCCTGGCTCGGGGGCAGGCCGACACGCACGTTGCGGTCGATGAAGACCACGCGCTCCTGGCCGACGACCAGCGGGACGGCCAGCGGCAGCCGCTGCCAGCGCAGGATCTCGATGGCATGGCTGTCCGGTACCAGGCCGAAGCCAAGGGCCAGGCTCGCCACGATGGTGAAGACGTGGTGTTTCAAGGGTTGCCTCCCTGCGAAAGGCCGCCGCCGGGCGTGCCGGACGGAGGCACTGCCTGCGACGGTGCCTCGATCCGCTGCGGCGCGCCGTCATAGCAGTCCAGCGCAAGGCCGAAGGGGTTGCGCGGGGAATCGACGTCCAGCCGCACTACTTTCAGTGGATAGCGCACCAGGGCCCGCTTGACCTGCTCGGCGCCGTAGTACTCGTCCGCGCTGACATCGAGCGTGACGATCCAGTCGCGACTGGAAACCGTCTTTACCCGCATCGTGGGGTTGTCGCCGAAGCCGCGCCCCGGAATCTCGTAGATGCCGCGCACCCGCTGGCGCAGTTCGCCGCTGCTGCGCCGGTGCTCGTAGTCCTGGCGCAGGAAGGCCTGGCAGGCCGGTGTGAAATAGGCCGACAGCGCGTGGAGGTTGCGCGGGTAATTCTGTTCGCCATCCGTCGGCCAGCGCTGGACCTGCTGCCAGACGTAGAAGGCGAAGGCATAGACACTCTCGGGCGGCACATCCCACCAGGCGCGGGTGCTGCCCGAGCGCAGATCGGGGGGCACATGGATCGTCAGTTGCCTCCCTGGCGCCCGAGCAGGGTGAACAGCCGGCTCAGGTTCATGCCGATCAGCCAGTCGGCGCGCGATCGGGCGAGTGCGGAGAAATACAGTGGCAGCGTCTCGGCGGACGGTTTGAGCGCGCCCAGCGCCTTGTGGATCGACGCATCGTTGAGCGCCGACAGCCACAGGCGCTGAATCGGCCCGTGGTAGCCGCACAGGTCGATGATCTCGCGGGCGATCATCTCGCCCTCGCGGTTGGCGTCAGTCGCGATCACCAGTTCGCTTGCCTTGGCGACGAGTTGCCGCACGACCTTGAATTGCACCGCGGTCGCCGCCTTGGGCTCGACACGCCAGCGCTCGGGAAGAATGGGCAGTTGCTCGATGGCCCAGCGCTTGTATTGTTCGCCGTACCCTTCGGGCGGAACCGCCTCGACCAGATGACCGATGCACCAGGTCACGACGACCGCGGCACCGCTGTAGCAGCCGTTGCCGCGTTGGCCAGCGCCCAGCACACGGGCAATGTCCTTGCCCTGGGACGGCTTCTCGCACAGGAATACGCGCATGAAGCCTCCTCGGAAATATGCGGTTCATCGGATGGGCGTCAGCTTGGCAGGGCCAGGAGATGCCGGCAGCAAGGAAGCCGATTGAAGCAGGCGCCGCTTTGTGATCGGCAGGCAGTCCGTTGCCGCAGCGGTGCGCATAGACCGCAGGATCTGGCGCAGCAAGGACGTCGTTTCGGGAGGGGCGGCTGGAACTCCGTGGACGACCTTGGAGCCCCCCCTGGGGATGGCTCGCTGGTGCATCGCGGGCGCATGACGGTTGCTACAGCCGCCCTCGGGGGAACGGCGATGGGCGAATTACTGTCCGGCGGCGGGCCTGGCGCTGAGCGCCACCGACTCGATGCGGTACGGCAGGATGCCCACGCGCCGCGCCGCGCCTCGACCTTGAACGTGACGCGCTCGTTCTCGTCGGCGTCCTCCCATTCGTCGCGCACGGTGCGGCCCTCGACCAGCACCCGCATGCCTTTCTGGTACAGCGTCTTCCAGTGCTCGGCGTCGCGATGCCACAGCTCGACCGGTGCCCAGTAGCCGCCGCGATCTTCGTACTCGCCGTCCTTCTTCGGGATCGGGTTGTCGAAGTAGACGTTCAGGCGAAGCAGCCGGCGCGGCTCGTCGTTGCCGTTCGGAAATTCGCGATAGTCCGGCGCAGAACCGATGTTGCCCTCGCCGACGAAGTGCGTGCTCATGGTGACTCCTTGGTGGTGGGTGGAACGGCCGCGGTATGCCCGTGGACACGCCGCAGGTAAGCCGCTTCCGCCTGGGCGGCCTTGCTGGCGCATTCCAGGGCTTGGCGAGCGATGCTGTGGGTCAGGCTGATCTGCATGTTCAGCACGATGCGCTGCAGTTCCATCGCGTACAGTTCGTCGATCAGCGACGCCGGCGTCGCGGGGTTGGCCAGCAGGGCCTCCCACAACGACACGCCCATGGAGGAACGGTCCAGATTGCGCCAGCGCAGGAAGGTCGTCCCTGCGCCAGTGGCCTGCTGGGCCAGTTGCACGTCGAGCAGGCTGAAGGGGTAGGCGCGCGCCTGGGGCAGCACGCGCCGCTGCGCCAGGCCAATCACGTCGTCGCGCAGCGCTGCGCACTGGCTGGCCCAGGTCTCCAGACTCCCCTTACCCTTAAAAGGCTGTAAAAGGCCTTTTAGGTAGCCTGCGTGTTCCAGCCGCTGGAAGTCCGCCTGTTCCAGCGCCACGAAGCGCGTGGAGTGGCTGATGGGGGGCGATGCGGTCATGCGCCAGCCCCCTTGTCGCCCGCCGCACCATCGGCTGCGCCGTCCGTGGGAACCGGCGCATCGGGCTTGATGGCAGGCGCAACAGGCGGCATTCCGGGCTTGGTTGTCCGCCGCGCGATCGGTGGCGCGAAGCGCGAGCGGCGCGTGCCTTCCAGCACGTCCTGCGGCAGTTCGCCGAACTTCTCCAATGCTGCTCTCGCCGCGGCGTTCTTCGCCGCGAAGTCGTCGCGCGTCGTGCCCGAGTAGCGGTACTGCTGGGCCAGCGAGAAAAGGCTGCGCAACGCGTGCGCGCCATCATTGAGCCAGCGCTCCAAGGTGCTGCGGTCGATCAGCGCCGTGTGGTGCGCCAGGATGAGTTTGCGTGCCAGGTCGTCGTAGTCGGCCAGCAGGTACACCGCCATGAAGCCGAGTTGGGCGTTCACGAACAGCGGCAGCTTCACTGGCTGCACGTTCATGTTCTCGCCCAGCGACAGCGCCGGGGGTACATCGGCCAGCGCCTGGTCCACCTGCTCGCGCAGCGCCTGCAGCGTGCTCTTGGTCTGCTCCAGCTTGTCTTCGATACGCAGCATCCAGAAATCGGAGTACGGATCATCCTGCTCGGAACCGCGCTTCATCTTGTTCATCGCGCTGATGAAGCCGTTGAGGCCGATGATGCCGGCGCGTCCCTCCGCCGGTGCGCGGCCGTGCCAGATGCGCGAAGCGTGATGAGTGTGCAGCGTCAGCGACATCGCGCTGCGCAGCGATCCGAGATTCAGTTGCAGGGGTTCTGTGCGTTCGTTGGCCATGGGAGCGACTCGCGGTGAAGGGGCGAGTCGCCAGCATCGGCATCGGCAGGAAGGCCGTCAGTCAACAAACCGCAGCCCATGCGCGCCCGGTTTGTTCCGCACGGAAGGCTGTGTGTGCCGGCTATCCCCTGGGGATAGGTGTGCCGCAGGAGGTGCCGGTTATTCCTAGGACGCCTCGGGGTCGAGGTGTCGTGCCAGCTCCATCGCGTCGTGAAGCACACGACCGACGACGGTCACGTCGGTCTCCGTGCGGTAGATCAGGAAATGCCGCGGCCGACGTACGATGCCGCTATCGGTGCGGCCACGCTCCCGGCTCAAGTGCAGATGCCAGGAGCGCACGCCGTCGCCAAGCTCCGGTCGTTCGATACTACCGGGCCGGTCAGGTTGGGCGGAAACATCGCGCAACGCGGCCACGATCAACGCCTCGTAGCGCTTGCGTGCTACGTCGCCGAAGTGTTCGTGCGTCCAGGCCAGGATGTCGATGAGGTCCGTCTGTGCCGCAGCGGATAGTCGATATCGCGCCATCAGCGAGCTGTCTGCACCCGACCGGCGGCTTGTTGCCCCAACTGCCCGATGAAGTCTTCGAGCTTGTCATCGTCCACATCCGTATAGCGGCCGGCGGCCACATCGGCCCAGCCCGTCTTGGCGGCTTTCTGCAGCGCCTTGAGCTTGGTTTCTTCGAGTTGCTCGCGCCGCTCGATCAGGCGCAGGCCTTCGCGCAGCACTTCGCTCGCGTTCTGGTAACGCCCGGACTGAACCAGGGCCTCGACAAAAGCGTGTTGATGCTCACTGAGCACCACATTGCGGGTGGGCATGGTCTTGGCCTCCACGATGAAACAGCGTCAGAATAGCAGTGTTGGCATTTTATGCCAATGAGCCTCCCGGAAGGCTCCCTGTCCCAGCCATCCCCTGGGGATAGCCCGCTCGGTCAGGGGTCGCGCAGCGCCGCCCGCAGCCGTGCCAGGTGGGCACGCACCACCTCGGGGGATGCCGGTGCCGGTGCCGGTGCCGGTGCGGATGGCGGTGGACGAACTGCTGGCGCTACTGTGGCACCGTCGCCCGCCCACGCCTTGAACTCCCCGCGGATCGCCTTCTGGATGATGCCGAAGAGATAGCCGGCCGGGTTGCGCACCGCGCCGTTTCGGCAGCGTGCCGCCCACTCGTCGAGTACGGCCTGCCGCTGGGCCTCGTCCACCTGCTGCAGTGCCACCAGCGCACCGGCCTGCTGCTCGTCCTTCAGGCGCAGGAAACGCTCGGGTAGCCGCAGGTTCTGCAAGGCCCTCGCGCGCGGTACTGTACGTACTTCATTTATACGATCACTACGTACTGTACGGTCCTCCTTCGGAATCCGAAGAGAGCCGTCCGGCGCGGGTTTCGGCCCTGCTTCGGATTCCGAAGACGGGCGCGCAGCATTCCGAAGATGGGCTTCCTGGCCTTCTTCGGATTCGTGGTCCGCACCCTCCTGTGGATAACCTGGCGTCGTTCGGCCATGCAGCGCCATGCGCTGCGCCAGCACCTGCAGGCGGGTCGGCAGCGTGCGGCGCTGAGCAGCGGGTCTTCGGCAATCTCCTTGAGCGTGTTCATGCCCACGATCTGCACCGCCTTGGCGGCATGGGTCAGCGCCTGGCTGACCAGGCCGAGGTAGTCGGCATCGAGCTGCATCGCCTCGAAGGGCGACAGCGGTTCGTCGTGCAGCACATAGAGGTTGCCTTGGATGCGGCCGGTCTTCGGGTCGCGCCGTCGTCGCACCAGGCTCAGCCAGCGCGTCAGCCGCAGCAGCGTCAGGGCGCGCGCCACGGTCTCGTGCGATGCCTGCGCCGCGCAGGGCATCGAGGCCAGGTAGGGGCGCAATTGGTCGTAGGTGGGAAAGGCGGTCACGCCGTCGTCGTTGAGCTGCAGGCGGAACACCTGCCAGGCGTTGCGCTCCAGCGGGGTCAGGCGCCGGTCGAGGAACAGTCGGCGCGGCACGCTCTCATGGCGGTTGCCGCTGTAGAGAAACCCGTCCTGGCTTGGCGCCGTGCCCTGCGCCGGTTCCTTCGGCTCAAGGTGCCGCAGCGCCTCGTCGAACACCGCCGACAGCGCAACCGGGCCTTCGCGCCGTGGTGCGCCGGCCGTGGTCATGGCTACACCAGCCCCTGGTCGATCCAGTTCCGTATCGCCGACCAGATCACCGACATCGGCAGCCGGTTCATCCCCCTGGCGAGATCGAGGATGCGGCGCTCGAAGCGTGACAGCCCCGTCCACCGGATGGCCGCCTCGATCGGACGGTAAAAGACCTTGGCTTGGGGGCCGGATGAAGGTGGCTTTCGCATGGCTGCTCCCTGGTAACCGGATTCAGGACATCTGTTTCCCTCGTTGATTGGAATCGCTGCCGGCACGCACCTTCACGGCGCGAGACGGTGGCGGCTTGGCTTGTGGGAAAGGCCGGGATGACGGATGTTCACCAGAGCAGCCGCCTGTCGATATGGCACTTGTCCACCAGCACCGAGCCTCTGCGTGGCGGTATGCTTCAAGGGGTTGACTGCTCATGGCAGGATGGCTCGATAACGAGGTTTTGCTACAGACGCCATCAAGGCGAAAGACGGATTCGGTCTTCTCGCGTTAGAGCCTGGTCGTCACCGGCATGCAAGACAGCGACGGTCTGTCAGCAGACGCGGTTCGGGCGGAATCAGGTGTAGTGATGCCGCTTAGACGGGGTGCGACGAGGTTTCGGGCAAGACTCCAGCGGTCTGCCTCCAGATCGACAAAGCATGCCCCCCGTTTCTCGCACGCGTGCGAAAGAGCCGTTTGGTGGCTCCTGCAACGCAATCGAGCGGTGAAGAGGCGAGATCACCCGTCGGATTTCAAATGGTGCTGGCAGCCCGTTGTTACCTCCCCCGAACAGGACCGCTCGCAATGGAACAGCGCGGTCACCGGAACTGCAAGGGGCAGGCATGGGCTGGATTGACCGCCCTCCATTTTTGCGTTCAAATATGAACGATTATTTGGTAAATAAGCTCATATTTGAGGCCGTAAAAGATGTCTTCTTCCGAGCAAAAGCGTTCTGGCGCGCAGGTGGCGATGCCGCAGCCTGTCGCGCGCGCATTGCGCCGCCTAGGGCAGGACATCTCGGCGGCGCGGCGCATGCGCCGCCTGAGCCAGGAAGACCTTGCTCAACGCATCGGCACGTCCCTGAGCACCGTCAGGCGCATGGAAGATGGCTATCCCGGCACCGCGCTGCACACCTTCCTGCGCGCGCTGCACGTGCTGGGCCGGCTCGATGAACTGACCCAGGCGATGACCCTGGAGAACGACGCGCTCGGCATGGAACTGGTGCGGGAGCAACTGCCGCAGCGGGTACGCACCTCTGCCGGCAGGAAGCGGCAGGCAGCCCCCGTCGTCGACAAAGGCGATGTGCCCGCGCCGGCCGATGACCTGAAGGGATTCTGATGGCAGCGCCTCGGCCCACACGACGTCCGGACCTCGAAGTCCACCTGGGGGCGAGCGGCCTGGTCGTGGGGCGCCTACATCTGGGCAGCGGCCGGCGCAGCGCGTTCAGCTACGACGAAGGCTGGCTGCGGGATGCCCGTTTCTTCACGCTGTCGCCCGATCTCCAGCCGGTGGCCGGCGTGCAGCACCCCCGGCAGGTGTTCTTCCTCGCGCTGGAGGACACCGCGCCCGACGCCTGGGGCGAGCGCGTGATCCGGCGCGCCCATGCGAAGCTGCGGCAGGAAGACCGCGACACGCCCGCCCTGGACCCGGTGGACTTCGTGATGTGGGTGGATGACGAGGCGCGCATCGGCGCGCTGCGCCTGTTCGATCCGCAATCTGGCGCCTACCTGCGCGCCGGAGGAGCGAATCGGCGTGTACCGCCCCTGGTGGAACTGGACAAGGTGCTCCACGCGGCCCGCGCCCTGGAAGACGGAACGGAAAGCGTGCAGGACCTGCGCTACCTGCTGGGGCAAGGCACCTCGCTGGGTGGTGCCAGGCCCAAGTCCACGGTGCGCGATACCGATGGACGCCTGGCGGTCGGCAAATTTCCCAGCCAGGCGGATCGGCGCGACGTGATCCGGGGCGAAGTGCTGGCCATGCAACTGGCGGACGAGGCCGGCATCCGCGTGGCGCCGGCGCGCGTGGAAGTGATCGGCGGCACGGCGGTCGCCGTCATCCGGCGTTTCGACCGCACCGACGACGGCGCTCGCATCCCCTACGTGTCGGCCGCGACGATGCTCCAGTCCGATGGCCGAGACGCGACGCATGCCTACACCGAACTGGTGGATGTGCTGCTCCAGACCGGCGCCGATCCGATTGCCGACATCCATGAGCTGTGGCGCCGGCTGGTCTTCAATTTCCTGATCTGCAACACCGACGACCACCTGTGCAACACCGGCTTCCTGTACGACGCGCGCCAGCGCGGCTGGCGCCTGTCGCCGGCCTTCGACCTGAACCCGATGCCGGGCGACCGTCGGGAGAGCAAGACCTGGCTGACCGAGGATGCGGGCGTCATCGATAGTCGGGACATGCTGATGGCCGCGGCGCCGTATTTCAGGCTGGATCCAGCGCAAGCGGGAGCGATCTGGAACGAGGTGGCCCAGGCCGTGGCGGGCTGGCGCGCGGTGGCCCGGGGCTTGGGCATGCGCGGCACCGACCTGCTGGACTTCGAGCCGGCGTTCGTCGAATCGACCACGCCCTGACAACGCCGGCAGGAAATGCCGCTACGGCCGGAAATCGTCCCGGACTGTTGCGACCAACGCCGCGCACAGCCAGCGATAGCCGATGCGTTCCTGTTCCAGCCGCAGTTGTGGCCGGATTCGATCACCGCGCAAGTCGTCGTAGAGAGCGGGTTCATCATCGACCAGTCGGGACAAGGGCAACGTATGGCGTTTGTCGAGGGGCTCCTCACCCCATTGAAGTGCGTGGGCCATCAGGGTGGAGCGGTCCATGAGAAACGAAGCGGCCAGCGGGAAATACTTGCGCAGGCTGTCCAGAATGGCAAAGCCATGGGTATCGATGTCTCCCCAATAGTGCAGAGAGGCGCGATGCAGCCAGTCGGCCCGGGCGAGCGCTCCCCAGCCATAGCCAGCACCGAACACGACGATGGCACCGGACACCGGCGGAAAGGCCAGGAAGTTCACCTCGTTTTCGGTGATGAAGACACGCTGCGCAGGCAGTGCGAGCGCGGCGAAGCTGTCCTCATCCAGGGTGATGTCGGTCAGGCCGGTGCAGCCGGGAAGTTGGGGCAGTTGCGGATCGAGCAAGCGCAGGCGGATGCGAACGGGCTTTTCCAGAAAGCCGTAGCGACGGGCAAACCCGGTCATCCCGGTTGCAGCAGGCTCAATGGCTTCAGTCGGCAAGGCCAGGTCCAGCCACTGAGCCAGCGTACCGCGATGCGCTTCAATGAACTTGCTGTCCACGCCCGGAGCATCGACCTGCCGAAGATAGACGCCGGGGCGCGGATGGGTTTGCACCCAGGCCACCACGGCCAGCAGGCGCGGCCAGTGTTCGGCCAGTGCCAAGGTCTGCAACGGTGCTCTGTGCAGCCACGGCAGCAGTGCGGGTTGCGCTTCGGCAGTTTGCTGCCAGAGCGCCTGGAATCGGTGGGCATCGCCGGTCTTACCGATCATCGCCAGCGCGTCTTCCAGCGTATCGATCCAGAGCGTATCCGGCAGGCGCTGCCGTCCCTGCACCCGGTGCGTCCACTCGCGCCATTCGATGCGCACGAGTGGCATGGCGCTGATGTCGCGCACCCAGCCGCGCACGGCATCGAAACGGTTGCTGAGATCGGCGGCGGACGGCGATTTCAGCGACAGACGCAACGGCCAGCCCAGCGTGCCGTCGCCGACCACGGCACGCAGCAACTCGCCGCGCTGCCACAGCCGTTCGATCTGCGCGCGAAGGTCGGCGGGCTGGCTCCATGTCATACAGCGCCGCCCCTGGCGGCAGCCTTCTGTGCCCGGTATTCCTCGATGCTCAGGCTGCGCAGCCGCGACTCACGGCCGCCTTCGTTGTGCACGAAGCCGACGCTGGACACGTATGGCTCGATGATGTGGATCTTCTGCAGCGGCGTGATGATCAGCAGTTGCAGGTTGAGCTGGCGGAACAGTTCCAGCCCATACTGGGCCGATTCATCCGAGCCGCGCCCGAAGGCTTCGTCGATCACGACAAAACGGAACGAGCGAGAGCGCACCGCCCCCCATTCCAGGCCGAACTGGTAGGCCAGGCTGGCGGCCAGCACGGTATAGGCCAGCTTCTCCTTCTGCCCGCCGGATTTGCCGCCGGAGTCGGAATAGTGTTCGTGCTCGGCATCGTCCTCGCGCCAGCGCTCGCTGGCGGAAAACAGGAAGCCGTTGCGCACGTCGGTCACCTTCTGCATCCAGCGCCGGTCGATCTCGGCCAGTCCCTCACGCCCCCGGAAGCGGTCGATGATGGCTTTGACCTGCAGGAACTTGGTCTCGGAATACTGTTCGTCTTCCGAGCCGCTCAGCGCGCCTTCGGTGCAGGCACGCAGATCCTGCAGGAAGTCGCGGATCTCCGCATCGGGGCTGGGTTGCGCCAGCAGCCGGATGTAGCGTCCGGGGTTGTAGTCGATCACCTGCAAGGATTGGTTGATGACATCGACCCGCTCCTTGATCGTTTCCCGCTCGCGCGCGAGCTGGGCATTGAAGTTGGCGATCTCGTTGATGGTATTGACGTTGAGCAGTTCCTTGAAACGCGCTTCGAAGCGCGGCAGGTCGTCGTGCTGCAAATCCTTCATCAGTCGCTCGAACTCGGGCAGCGCGGCCAGGCTGATGTCGATCTCGGCGGTCTCTGCCTTGAAGGCCTCCTTGAAACCGCGCATGGCGTTGATGATGCGTTCGGTCAAGCGTGAGAGACGCTTGTCTTCGGCATCGATGCGCGCCTGCAAGCCATTGCGCACGTCCTGTTCGCGGTTGTCGCAGGATTCCACCGTGAGCTGGTGGTCGCCCAGGACTTCGGCGCGCCAGCCCTCAAGAGATTGCAGCAACATGTCGTCGAGTGCGGCTTGCGTCTGGATTTCGAGAGCCTGCGCATGCTGTGCCTGGGCAGTTTCGTGTTTGCTGCGGATTTCTCCGCGTTTGCCTTGTGCCTCGCCAAGATCGTCTTCGATCTCCTTCAGGCGCTCAACGACCTGCGCCAGTTGGCTTTCCAGTTCCCGCAGGGTATCGGAGGCCGCCTTGAGGCGGTCGCGTTCCTCGGTCAGCCGGGCAATCTCGCGTGCCGGTGCCTGCCAGTCGATTTCGCTGTAGCGGGTGAAGACTTCGAGCTTGGCCAAGGCCTCCAGTTGCGCCTGGCATTGCCCGCGCAATCGCTGTGTGTTGGCAATGCGCAGACCGATGTCGCCCAGTTGCTGTTCCAAGCCCTCGCGTTCGTCGCGCAAGATGCGCAGCTTGTCGGCGTTGCTCCAGCCCAGCACGTAGCGGCTGCGGTCGTCGATGCGGCGGCGGTCGTCCTTTTCGTGGCGTCCGCTCGGGTCCTTGATCTGTCCGGCGCGGGTGATGGCGCGGGTCTCGCGGCGGAACTGCTCGGTGTTGTCGCAGCAGGCCAGGTCGAAGCGGTGGTGCAGTTCGCGTTCCAGCCAATCGTAGTGCTGCGTGTCGGGCTTGATGAGCAGCTTGCGCACCAGCGACTGGGGGGGCAGGCTGACGGCCTGCGTGGACTTGCGCGCACGCACGTGGAAGTACACCAGACGCGTGCCAAGGTGCTGGCGTTCCACCCAATCGGCCACGTCCTTGTAGTGCACATCCGGCACCAGCAGGGACAGGCCGAAGCCATGCAGCAGGCGTTCGGCCGCGCCCTCCCAGTCGCGTTCGTCCTCGCGCACCTGGATCAGTTCACCGGCAAAGGGCAGGTCTTCCTCTGCGATGGACAGGGCGGTGCACAATGCCTCGCGGATACGCACTTGGGCCGCGTCGATATTGCTCTTGCGACGCGCAAGGCTGTCGATCTCGTCGCTGAGCGCTTTGTGTTCTTCCTGACCCCGCCGCAGCGCATAGCCGTCTTCATTGATCTGCGTATCGTGGTCCGCAATGCTTGTACGCAGCGCTTCGGCGTGTTCTCCGATGGTGGATCTTTGTGTCATGAAAGCAGCTTCGTCTCCCGGCGCTGCTTCGCCAATGCGCGTCAATAGCGTGGTGTACGCGTCGGCTTTCTCCTGCCGTTGCTGTTTCTCGGCCTCCTGCTGCTGAATGGCGGCAGCGAGTTGTTGCAGCCGGTCGCCGCCGTTCTCGCGCAGTGCGCCTTCGAGTTTCCCCTGCTCGATTCGGGCGTTGTCTCGTTGCTCTCCCAATTGCTTGATGCGGGCATCCCAGCGCGTCGCATCCTGAGTCAACAATTCCAGGCGCCTCTCCAGCAATGCTGCCTTCAAACCGGCAAAGTACGGGCGTAATGCATCGCGTCCTTGGCGCAGCGCCTGGATCTCGCCGGTGATTTGCCCGTGGCGAAGGCCATCCTCCACCAGCGGAGCCAACAACTCGATCTGGCGCTTGGCCTTGAGTACCGACTGGTGGGCGCGGTCGAGGTCATCGAAATGGCCGAGCAGTGCCTCGATGCGGCGCCCTACGTCGAACGGTTCGAGCATGTGGCTGCGCACGAAATCGGTCAGATTGCCAACCGATTTCATGGAAACCGTCTGATGGAACAGTTCCAGTGCCTGCTCGTGCTCGATGCCGAAGCGGCGGCGGAACCAGGCGCCGTAGGGCGGGAAGCTGTCGTTCAGTTCGCAGCCCATCGCGCGTAACTTCTTGCGCAGGCCGTTGATGTCGCTGCCGAATCCGGAAAAGTGCTCGGTGATGGACAGTTCCCGCTCTACAGCCACGAACAAGCGCGCAGGCTGGCCCTGTGGTTCGCGAAACCAGAAGACTTGCGCCAGTGTGACCGCCTGGCCGTAGCCTTCGTTGCGGAATACACCCAGGATCACGCTGTAGCTGGTGGTGTCGCGTAGCGCCACCGGGCGGGTGCTGCCGGTGGTTTCGTTGCGCTCGCTCTTGTAGTGGCCCAGCACGTAGGACCGCAGTGATCGTTCACGCGTCTCGGCGCCTGCAGCCTTGTTGTAGGCGATGCGTTGCGCCGGCACCAGCAGCGTGGTGACGGCATCGACCAGGGTGGATTTGCCCGAACCGATGTCGCCAGTCAGCAGGCCGTTGCGCCCATCGAGTTCATAGCGCCAGACACGCCGGTCGAATGTGCCCCAGTTCAGGACTTCCAGCCGCTGCAGGCGAAAGCCGACGCGGCTGTCGTCGGCCACGAAATCGAGCTCCTGTGGCGAAAAATCGTTCATCGGCCGGCTTCCTTGTCGCGATCGGCACCTGACAATGCGGTGCGATAGCCCTCCAGGCGTGCATCGAAGTCGGCCAGCCACTGTGCATCGACGAACGCCTTGAGGATGCGCCGTACCTCGTAGCGAGTTGCCTGCTGAGCTGCGCCAGCAGCGGGCTTGAGCTTGCGCAGATAACCCAGTTCCACCACCTTGGTGATGGTCGAATCCACTTGGTCGATGAGGCGCGCCTCGTTGGTGCCGTCCGGCAGGAACACGCGCATCAATTCGGCGATCTCCTCGCGCGACAGCACCAGCCGGGTATCGCCGCCGCTGGCGTCGGATTCGGCCATGCGCTTGCGCAGCAAGGCCAGCATCAGGCTGACCGGGTAGGACAGCGGCCGTCGCGCGATCAGGCGTGGCGGACGGGGTGTGGCGTCCGCATGCTCCGGCTCCGGCTGACTTTTGAGGAAGGCGTAACCCTCGGCTTCGTCCAGTACCAGATCCAGCAACAGCACCGCCGCCTGCTCCCGCACCCGCGCTTGCAGGCTCAGCAGGCTGGCCCACAGGCGCTCGTCGTCCTGACGGTACAACACGCCTTTGAGCAAATGCACCATCAGTTGCGAGAGTTCCGCGACAACGGGCGGGCGGGACTCGGTACTGCCTTCTGGATCATCCTGGTGCATGTCGTTCATGGCTCTTCGCTCTATCCGTCGCAGCTTGCATTCAACGCGCAAAAATAACGCGGGGCATTCGCGCCCGCCGTCGTACCGTTGAGCCATCGCTGTCCTGCATGGCCCATTCGACGATCTCCTGCACATCGTCATCCACCGTGGCCCTGAGGCCATCCAGCCCGCGGCTGCCCGCGTGCGCCAGTTCCAGCCAGGTCACCAGCTCGGCCAATCCCTGTTGCAGCGGCTGCGTCTCCAGCAACGCGCGCAAGCTGATCTGCGACTGCTGCCGCAATGCCTGCCGCAGGGCCTGACGCAGGCGGGTCTTGTCCACGACGTGCTGGTCGAACAGGCGTGCGGTGTCGATGTCGTCGTCACCGTCCTCAAGGACCAGTTCCGCCAGGCGTGGCTTGGCATGAAGCGCGAACAGGGGGCGTTCCTGCGGCAAGGCGATGTCCGCGCCCATCTCGTCGAGGCGTATCACGTCGCCGGCCGGAGGCATGTCGCGCAAGGCCAGCGCCTTGGTTTCGATGCCGTGCAAGAGTTCGAGGATGCGGCGGTTTTCCTGGAAGGCCCGGTCATCCAGGAAGCGGCGCAGTTGTTGCGACAACTGCGCTACCGTGCGTTGGGTATGTTCGCCCGCTTCCAGCCAATCGTGGTGCACCCGGCGGGTGCGCGGCTCCGGCTTGAGCGCAACCACGGCGGGCAGGCCGAGGATCTGGTCGAGCCGTGCGGACAGTTCTTCCTGGCGACGGCTGGACATCAGGAAGTCCCAGAATGCACGGAAGCTGCGCCCCTGGTCGGAATCCCCGATGGCGTCGCGCTCGCCCATGACCTCGTCGAGCAGCGCCCCCTTGCTCCCGTCCCACAACGCGATCTTCTCGCGGACGCTGCGGTCGAGTTGGCGGAAGTTGTGTTCCACCTGGCGAAAATCGCTCAGCAGTTCGCGCGCCAACTGCTGGAATTGCAGGAAGCGATCCTTGATGGCCGTGTCATCCATGAGCGGCACATCGCCGGACAGGACGCGGCCAATCTCGGCGTCGATCTCATCGCGCTTGCGGCGCAGTTCCTCCAGGCGCTTGGCTGGATCGGCCTCGCTTCCGGTGCTGATCTGCTCCAGCAGCGCGAACAAGGTCAGCAGGCGCGATTCGGTACCGACGAAAGGCCGTTCGGTCAGCGACACCAGCCAGGCGATGGCCTTTTCCGTGGCAGGGGTGAGATCGAACTGGGCCTCGTCGGTGCCGGGCTTGTAGAATTTGCGCAGCCAGCCCTTGTCCGGCGCGCACCAGTCATTCAGGTATTCGGTTGCGGCTTTCGGATACGCCTCGGCACCGAGCTGTTCGCGCAGGGCAAACAACTCGTCTTCCAGCATTTCGGCCAGATCCGCTTCGCTCGTCAGCCGCACGTTCGGTGCAACGAACACCCGGTACAGGAAGCTTGCTACCAATGGCGCATGTGGCGAGGCGAGCAATCGCCATGCAGGATGCCGATCGCGGTATGTCGTGAGCGTGAGGTGGTCCAGTGCCATGATGGGCTGCCTATTCGAGCCGTTCGTTGACAACGACGTCTCGATCCGAATTTACGGATCGGCTCGCCCGGCAAGCGTGAATCAAGGCAGCGTGGTCACTCATGCGAAACCGCCTCCAGGTAAGGACGCATGACATTTGCGACCCGACAGACCTTGGCATGGCGCCATAGGTCATCGGCTGAAGCCTTGCGTGTCCTCCAGGCAGCTGCCTCAATGGCCACGTCCAGGCCGATCTGGTTGCGGTGCTTGAAGCAGTCCGCCACGGTTTTTGCGGCACTGTAGATCCGCAGTCTAGCGCCGTCGCGTTCGTGCTCATCAATGCCCGAGGCATAGGCATCACCCGCCATCTGCACCATCTTGATCGGCGGCTGCTCGATACGTGGGGTGTGGCTGCCGCGAGGCATGGCAATCCAAACCTGGCGAGGCAGTTGCGTGGTCAGTTCGTGGAACTGGAGTGCCGTCAGCAAGCAGAACACGGCTTTGGGAACCTTGACTGCAATCGTGGCAAGGTCCTCGTGCTCGGACATGGGGGTGCCTGGCAAACGGTAGAGGCCGCGCCCGACACGCTCCAACTGCCCGGAAGTAGACAGACGTGTCAGCACCACCCGCGGCGCGGCGATGGTGTCCAAGTCGCTGGTGCGCAGGAAGCCCTGCTTGTGGAGCAGGGCAAGAGCGCGCTGGGCATGTGAGGATCTTTCCATCGTCCCAAAGGTGTTCCTTGATTTCGTTGATCTTATACATCAAACGATAGAATGAAACTCGCCTGCCTGGAGCGCGCGTTGATGACTGATCGCGAATGTCCGCAGACAAATGCGGACAGTATCTGGTTGCCGATGCGGTTCGACCGGTACATGATCTGGCCTGATTCCGTAGCGCCAACGGAATAAACCCGTTATCAATCAACGATATGAGTGCGGCGTGATGTTCCCTTCGCCCGCTCCAGAACACCCTGCCAAGCCCCTGAAATGCCTAGCGTTTCGGGGGTTTTGCTTTTTGGGGGGCGGGAAGGTGTCGAAAAAGTGTCGAGGCATACTTGCTCATACGCACTTGGGCGCAGAGAGCCATCACCCGATAGGCCCCACCAAGCAGTAGCGAATCAATTGCTGTTCCACACTCTGCTTCTGGCGTAAGACCAGGATAACCGCGACCTCGCCTTGCTCTTCGTGTAGTTCGTAAAAGACGCGATAAGGGCCGGTATTGAGTTCGCGATAGTTCAACACCCCCAAAAGGCTTGCCTGCTGGCTGATAGGGTAACCTTGGGGTGTAAGAGAAATCTTCTCTTCAATCTCATCCAAAAGGCTCAGCACTGACTGGAGTGCAGCCTGCGAACCTTGGAATTGAGCCAAGTGGTGTACTTGGTCTTCGATGCTTTGTTCTGCGGTATCGGTGAGACGGATGACGAGCTTGGACATCGAACCTCCTTATTCTGGTTGATCGAACCTCCTGGAAAGACGAGCTTTCAGATCATCTACAGAGCGATGTTTGCCTTCTGCGTATTGACGAGAGCCGATCGCAAGCAGCTTCACCAACGCAATTGCTTCGTCACGTTGCTTTCGTTCTGCATATGACTCAATCACGTAGGCAGGAACACCGTTCTGTGTGACGACCATTGGCTCGGATAAATCCAGGTCAGCCGCATGGCGTTTCAAATAACTAATTGTCTCGACTCGCATGAGTCGGTACCTCCATTGCTGTGGGAACACTCAAGGCCTGGAGCTCAGGTTCTACGGTGTTCGAACTCCACCAGGCTCCATATCCAGGCAACCGATGGGATTCACACGTCGACAGTTGAATCTGCCGATCGGTTTCGTATCGTAGCCTGAATTCGGACCGAATTTGAACCGTCTGCGGACGCTTTTTTCTTTGCCTCTGCCAACACTGTGACGTTCAGCCTATGAGCGGGTTGAATCGCGCATCACTACCCAAATGGCGATTGCTTCAATGAGCAGCGCGGTTCCGACTGTGCTGAATCCTTCGGCTATCCCTCATCCCTAGCTGTGAACCCAGTTCACAGCCCCTATGCCACCAACGGGGATTATCACCCCGCCCCCGGCTCCCTACCCTGCGCAGACCAGGGCCCATGAGGCCCTGGACAATCACAAGAACAATCCTGCGTGCCGAGGTGCTGTCGATGAACGCGACGCCTGAGAACCCACCCAAGAACCGCCTGGGCCACGGCCTGAAGAGCCGCCAGGTGACCATGATTTCCATCGGCGGCGTGATCGGCGCCGGGCTTTTCGTCGGTTCCTCCAATGCCATCGCCACCGCCGGGCCGGCGGTGTTGCTGGCCTATCTGCTGGCTGCGGTCATCGTCGTGCTGGTGATGCAGATGCTTGGCGAGATGGCCACCGCGCGGCCGGACACCGGTTCCTTCTCGTCCTATGCCGACCAGGCCATGGGGCGCTGGGCCGGGTTTTCCATCGGCTGGCTGTACTGGTGGTTCTACGTGCTGGTGATCAGCATCGAGGCCATAGTCGCCGGCAACATCCTCGCGCCCTGGCTGGGCGTGGCGCCCTGGGTGGCGGCGCTGGGCATCACCCTGGCGCTGACGCTGTGCAACTGCCTGAGCGTCGGCAACTTCGGCGAGCTGGAGTACTGGCTGGCGTTGTTCAAGGTGGTTTCCATCGTCGGCTTCATCGTCCTCGGCGTGCTGGCGATCTTCGGCTTGCTGCCGGGTTCTTCCACTTCCGGCGTGCAGCACCTGTATGCCGACGGCGGTTTCATGCCCAAGGGCCCGGTGTCGGTGGTGGCGGCCATGCTCACGGCGATGTTCAGCTTCCAGGGCAGCGAGATCGTGACCATCGCCGCCGCCGAGACCAAGGAGCCGCGCGCGAATATCCGCAAGGCGATCCGCGCGGTGGTCTGGCGCCTGGGGCTGTTCTACCTCGGCTCGATGCTGGTGGTGGTGTGCCTGGTGCCGTGGAACGCGCCGGGGCTGGCGCAGGGTTCCTACCAGTCGGTGCTGGCGGCGATGAACATTCCCTACGCGCCGCAGATCATGAGCGTGGTGGTGCTGGTGGCGGTGAGCAGTTGCCTGAACTCGGCGATCTACACCGCCTCGCGCATGGCCTACTCGCTGGCCTATCGCGGCGATGCGCCGCGCGCCTGGGGCCGCACCAACCGCCGCGGCGTGCCGCTGGGCGCGGTGCTGAGCACCGCCGGCGTGGCCCTGCTGGCGCTGGGCGCGAACTACCTGCTGCCCAAGGAGGTGTTCGACTTCCTGCTCGCCTCCAGCGGAGCCATCGCCCTGCTGATGTACCTGGTGATCGCCATCACCCAGCTGTGCATGCGCCGCAAGCTGCGCGCCAGCGGCGAGCCCCTGGCGGTGGAGATGTGGGCCTTCCCCTGGCTGACCCTGGCGACCATCGCGCTGATCGTCGGCATCCTGGCGATCATGTCGGTGTTCCCCGGCCACCGCGGAGAACTGCTCACCACCCTGGCCCTGAGCGCCGTGCTGGCGGGCATCGGCCTGTACCTGCAGAAGCGCCAGCCGCAGCTCTCCGCGCAGCGCGCGCAGGGCGGCTTCGGCGAACTGGCGGCGCTGTGACGCCGCTTCACAACGCCTGTGCCGGCGGCCCGGTTTTTCCGCCGCCGGAGCACACCTAACCTGCCCGTGGCGCGGCTCGCCGAGCCCGCCGTGGCCTTCCCCAACCGCCTGATAGAGAGTGATCGATGAGCATCGCGATGAAGCCGGACGAACTGGCGATTCCCTACCAACTGCCGCAGGTGCCGTTCATGGCGCCGGACATGGTCCTGCCCGGCGTGCTGGACCAGTGGCTGGAAGACGACCGGCTGTGGGTCCCGGTGACCGCCAGCGTCTCCTTCAAGCCGCTGCTGCTGAGCGTGAGCGGCGGCTACTACATCAACCTGCTGCGCGTGCGCCAGAGCGGCGTGCTGTCGCGC
This sequence comes from Pseudomonas sp. M1, assembly GCF_022760135.1. NCBI lineage: Bacteria > Pseudomonadati > Pseudomonadota > Gammaproteobacteria > Pseudomonadales > Pseudomonadaceae > Pseudomonas > Pseudomonas sp. M1. The sequence goes on along the minus strand of NZ_CP094343.1, from coordinate 5,377,386 downwards.
CATCGCCACACCGGCGGCGTGCACGCGCTGGTGCTCAAGGGCCGCTGGTGGTACCTGGAGCACGACTGGATCGCCGAGCAGGGCTCCTTCGCCTTCGAGCCGCCGGGCGAGACCCACACCCTGTTCGTGCCCGAGGACGTCGAGGAAATGATCACCTGGTTCCACGTCCAGGGCGGCTACACCTACGTCGATCCGCAGGGCGTGGCGGTGGGCTACGAGGACGTCTTCACCAAGCTGGAGGCAGCGCGCCGGCACTATGCGTCCATCGGCCTGGGCGAGGACTACGTCGAGCGCTTCATCCGCTGAAGCGGGCCGGCACGGTGGGCGCTATGCTCGCCGCCACGGCGCATCGAGGACCGGACATGGACAACTATTCGCAACTGCTGGCCTTCATCTGGGCGGTCGAGCACGGCAATTTCTCCGCCGCGGCGCGCGCCCACGAGATGACGCCTTCGGCGGTCAGCAAGCTGATCAGCCGCCTGGAGGATCGCCTGCAGGTGCGCCTGTTCCAGCGCGGCACGCGGAGCCTGACGCTGACGGAGGAGGGCGCCGCCTACCTGCGCAGCGCCCGCGCCGTGGTGGAGGCGATGGCCGAGGCGGACTCGCTGGCCGAGGCGCTGCCGACGCGGGTCAGCGGCACCCTGCGCATCCACACCATGACCACCTTCGCCAAGCACCAGATAGCGCCCTGGCTGCCGGAGTTCCTCGACCGCTACCCGGCGCTGCAGGTGGAGATCCAGGTCGGCGCGCAGTACGTCGACCAGTTCGAGCAGGGCCTGGACCTGGCCATCCACAGCGGCGTGCTGCCGGACTCCAGCCGGGTGACCCGGCGCCTGGGCGAGACGCAGTGGATCACCTGCGCCGCCCCGGCCTACCTGGCGCGCTGCGGCACGCCGCGCCATCCGCAGGAGTTGCTGCGCCACCGCTGCTTCCAGTTCAGCTTCGACAGCCCGTGGAACCGCTGGAGCTTCCGCGCAGGCCCGGAGCGCCTGAGCGTGCCGGTGACGCCCGCGGCGACCTTCGCCCAGGGCGACCTGCTGCGCGACATGGCCCTGGCCGGCGCCGGCATCGTGCGCCTGGCCGACTTCCATATCGGCGCCGACATCCGCGCCGGCCGCCTGGTGCAGGTGCTGGAGGAATACCCTTCGGACCTGCGCGAGCCGGTGTACCTGATCTATGCCAACCGCAAGCACCTGAGCCCGAGGATCAAGGTCTTCCGCGACTTCCTCGAACAGCGCCTGCGGGAGGCACCCTGGAGCCTGTCCTAGGGCAGTCCGTTACGACCCTTTCACGAGGCGCCCGCATGGCGGGCGCGATGCAGGAGTAGACCATGGCCCATCTGGTGGGTGACGTATCCAGCGCCGCGCGCATTCTTCCCGACCTGGACGGCGAGAAGCTGTTCATCCAGCGGGGCAGGGGAGCCTACCTCTGGGATGCCCAGGGGCGGCGCTACATCGATACCGCGCTGGGCTTCGGCGCGGTGCTGCTCGGCCATTCCGAGCCGGCGGTGATCGAGGCGGTGGGCGCCGCCCTGCAGGATGCCGCCGCGCCGTCCTGGGCCCACGTGCGCGAGCATGCCGCCGCCGACTGCCTGGCGCGCCACGGCGGCGCGCTCGACAAGGTGATCTTCACCAACTCCGGCAGCGAGGCGGTGCACCTGGCCTGCCGCGCGGCGCGCGCCTACACCGGCCGGCCGCGCATCGCCAAGATGGCCGCCGGCTTCGACGGCTGGTTCGACGAGGTGACCCTGGGCAACGTCGGTTCCGCCGAAGCCACTTTCGCCCCTGGCGAGCGCCCGGCGAGCGAGCGCCTGACGCTGCTGCGCTACAACGACTTCGACGACGTCGAGCGGCTGTTCGCCGAGCACAGCGACATCGCCGCCGTGCTGCTCGAACCCATGCTGGCCAATGCCGGCTGCATCATGGCCGCGCCCGGCTACCTGGCGCACGTGCAGCGCGTGGCCCACGCCCATGGCGCGCTGGTGATCAGCGACGAGGTGCTGATGGGCTTTCGCCGTCACGCCGGGCTGAGCAGCCTGTACGAGGGGCTGGACCCGGACCTGGCCAGCGTCGGCAAGGCCATCGGCAATGGCGTGCCGGTCTCGGCGGTGCTGGGCAAGGCGCACATCCTGGCCGGTTTCGAGGAAGGCCGGGTGCTGCGCGGCGGCACCTTCAGCGGCAACCCCATGGCCTGCGCGGCGGTGCAGGCGACGCTGGCGCAGCTCGAAGACGCCGACTATGCCGCGCTGATGGCGCGTGGCGAGGCGCTTCGCAGCTGGCTCGAGCGGCTGTTCCGCGAACGCGGCATGCCCCTGGCCACCAGCGGCTACGGCAACGTCTTCGGCCTCTGGCCGGCAGAGCAGGCGCCGCGGGACTTCGACGAAGCCGCGCGCATCGCCAACCCCGGCTTCAGCAAGGCGCTGCACCTGGAACTGCGCCGCGCGGGCCTGTTGCTGATGCCGTCGCCCTATGGCCGGCTGTACCTGTCCTTCGCCCATACCGATGCGGTGGTGGAGGAGATGAAGGCGGCGTTCGAGCAGGCGGTGGGGCGCTTGGCCGAGGTGCTCTTGTAGGAGCGAGCTTGCTCGCGAACAAGCGCGGCGCCATGCGGTTCGCGAGCAAGCTCGCTCCTACGAAAAGCCGTGCTCGCCTGCAACGTAGGAGCGAAGCTTCTCCGCGATAGCCGGATGTATCGGCGCGCTTCGCGGATAAGATCCGCTCCTACGCTGCCCCACCTGCGCCATTCCCCTGTAGGAGCGTGCCCTGCGCGCGATTTCGCGGGCAGGGCCCGCTACAGGTTGTGGGCTTTCAGGCTTGCTGGCGGGCGCTTTCCTGCAGTCGCCGGGGCTCGGCGATGGCTTCTTCCCCGGCCAGCTTCTGCGCCGCCGCCGGCTCGTTGTCGGTGTTGACCGAGCGGCGGAAGCCCTTGATGGCTTCGCCGAGGTCGCTGCCCAGGTGTTTCACCCGCTTGCTGCCGAATACCAGCAGCGCCACCAGCAGCAGGACCAGCCAGTGTTTCCAGTCGAATATGCCCATCACCATGTCTCCAGGTCGCGGTTCGGTTGTTGTTATTGGCGCCTGCATTTTTGGTGGGTGGATTCTGCTGCAGAAGTCACTATCCAACAGATAACCTGGACTTTTCATGGATCGCTCAGGTGGCCGATCTACGGCGGGAGGGCAGGGCTGGAGACTTTTCCGCGAAGAGTGGAATTTTCTTAAGAGTATTCGCTTGGCTTGTCCGCTGAATATTTATAACTAATTGATTTTTAAGTATTTAAATCGTGGCATGGTAATTGATTGGGGGTCGCCGGCGCGGCACGCAAGTGGCCGCGCGCCAATCCGATAACAACAAAAGGCCGGCACTCCCATGTTCGATCAATCCGTTCGCCTTCGCGTATCCCGCCTCGCCTGCGCCATGCTCCTGGCCGGCGCCGCCACCTCGGCCCTCGCCACGGAGGGCGGCACCTCCTCCTGGCCCATGGGCATCGAGATCTACGGGATGGGCATCCTTCCACCGCCTGGCACCTACGCCCAGCTGTTCGCGGGCAACTACCTGGCCGATACGTTGCGCGACAACGGTGGCCACAAGGCCGCCGACATCGACCTGCGCGTTTCCACCCTGGTGCCGCGTTTCGTCTGGGTGACCGAGCAGAAGGTGCTGGGCGGCGACCTCGGCTTCCACGCCCTGCTGCCGCTCACCGACATGCGCCTGAACATCAAGAATGGCCCCCACGACCACAAGCGCGGCATCGGCGACGCCCACCTGGGGCCGGTGATCGGCTTCCACCCGAGCGAGAAGTTCCACGTGGCCACCGGCGTCGACTTCGTGCTGCCCACCGGCAGCTACGACAAGGACGACATCATCAACCTGGGCACCCACTACTACACAGTGCAGGCGGTGCTGGCGATGACCTACGTGGACCCGGCGGGGCCCAACGCCGACATCCGCCTGATGCACGACTACAACTTCGAGAACCGCGCCACCGACTACCAGTCCGGCCGTGAACTGCACGCTGACTACACCCTCGGCTGGGGCATGGGCAACGGCTGGGTGCTCGGCGTCGGCGGCCACGCCTACCAGCAGATCAGCGACGACAAGCTCGATGGCCATACCGTCGAGGATTCCCGCGGCCGGACCTTCTCCATCGGCCCGGCGGTGCAGTACGCGAGCAAGGACGGCTGGTTCTTCAGCGCCAAGTGGCAGGACGATACGGGCGTGCGCAACCGCCCGGATGGGCAGACCTTCTGGTTCAAGTTCACCACGCCGCTTTGAGAGGGTAGGGGTTCTTCGTAGGAGCGGAGCTTCTCCGCGATAGCCGGAACCACCGGCGCGATTCGCGGATGAGATCCGCCTACGCTGCCCCGCCTACGCCATTCCCCTGTAGGAGCGCGCCCTGCGCGCGAATCGCGGACAAGGTCTCCTACGGTAAACATGACGCCCCGTAGGATGGGTTGAGCGAAGCGATACCCATCACCATGGCCCGATGGGTTTCGCAAGCTCAACCCATCCTACGAAAAGCGCCTCGGCACAGTTCGCAAGACAGTTGCGGCCTCAGCGCCCCTTCAACCGGTAGCTGACCTGGGCGCGGCTCATGCCGAGCATCTGCGCGGCGGCGGTGATGTTGCCGCCGGTGCGTTCCATCGCCACTTGCACCAGGCGTCTTTCCACGTCTTCCAGGGAGATGCCGAGGGTCGGGTTGCGGCCGGAGACGAAGGCGAGCAGGCTGGCCAGTTCGGGTTCTTCCACGGCCTTGCCGGGCGCTGCCTCGGGCGTCGCTGGCGCCTGCGCGGGCGGTTCGCTGGCGGTTTCGGCGAGGGGGCGGGACAGCCGGCCTTCCGCCGTCAGCCCTATGGGCGCGGCTATCGGCGCGGCGCCGCCTTCGGCCAGGTGGATGACGTCCATCACCTCGCCATCGGCGGCGGCGATGACGCCGCGTTCGATGAGGTTCTGCAGCTCGCGGATGTTGCCCGGGAAGCGGTAGGTCAGCAGCGCGTTGACCAGGCGCGTGCTGAAGCCCGCCAGTTGCCGGCCGTGGCGCAGGCTGAACTTGCGCAGGAAGTAGCTCATCAGCAGCGGGATGTCTTCCCGGCGCTCGCGCAGCGGCGGCAGGTGGATGGGGAAGACGTTCAGGCGGTAGAACAGGTCCTCGCGGAAGCGCCCGGCCTCCACCTCGCGGCGCAGGTCGAGGTTGGTGGCCGCGACCACCCGCACGTCCACGCGGATCGCCGTGGTGCCGCCGACCCGCTCCAGCTCGCCTTCCTGCAGCACGCGCAGGATCTTGCTCTGCGCGGCCAGGCTGAGGGTGGCGATCTCGTCGAGGAACAGGGTGCCGCCGTTGGCCCTTTCGAAGCGCCCGGGCCGCGAGCGCTCCGCGCCGGTGAAGGCCCCGCGCTCGACGCCGAACAGCTCGGCCTCCACCAGGTTCTCCGGCAGGGTCGCGCAGTTCAGCGCCACCAGCGGCCCCTGGCTGCGCTTGCTGGCCTGGTGCAGGGTGCGGGCGAAGAGTTCCTTGCCCACGCCGGATTCCCCGGTCAGCAGCACCGTCGCCTGGGTCGGCGCCACCCGCTGCAGCAGTTGGCTGGCGGCCATGAAGGCGGCGGAGATGCCGACCATCGGCTGGTCATCGTCGGGGCTGGGCAGCGTGGCGACCGTGGTCGCCTGGCTGCTGCCGTAGGTGCTGCGGCCGAGGAAGTCGCTGGCGTCCAGGTGGGCCAGGTCGGCGTCGATGTCGTCCCATTCCTCCGCCGGCTTGCCGATGATGCGGCAGGCGTGGTGGCCCATGGCGCGGCACTCCACCTCGCGGAACACCACCAGGCGCCCGAGCAGCGACGAGGCATAGCCGCTGGCGTAGCCGATGCCCATCCAGCACGAGGGCTCGCTGCCCAGGCCGTAGGTGGCGATGTGCTCGTCGGCCTCCAGCGAGTTGTGCCAGAAGAACTCGGAGTAGAAGTGGCCGATGCTGGTGTCGATCTCGAAGTTGATCGGCTCGACGTTGACCATCCCTTCGAGCATGTGCAGGCGCGGCCCGGCGCTGTACAGGCTGGCGTGGTCGCCCTCGGGCCACTGCTCGCTGACCTGCGCCGCGTCGCGCGCGCCGGCCTGCCAGCCGATGCGGGTGAGCAGGCCGCGGGCCTTGTCCAGCCCCTGGGCCTCGATCAGTTCGCGGCGGATGGCGCCGAAGGCGGAGCCCTGCAGCAGCATCATGCGCTGGCCGCACAGCCAGATGCTGCCATCCTGGGGAGAGAAGGCCACGGTCTCGGCCAGTTGCTCGGCAGAAGGCAGGCCCCGTGGATCGAATTGGCAGGCGCGGTCGACGATCAGGCGTTTCTGCCGGCTGAGCATGTGCCGGAAGAACTCTTCGTCCACCGCGCGCCCGTGCTTGCCCGGATTTGTAATAGTCATAAGGCAGTTCAAGAAGACGCAGGCTGGTCTGGGGAGTATGCCGGCCCGGCCACGGCGGTCAATCGGATTCCAGTCTGAGGGGGAGGGGCGGCGAGCGCAAAACGTACGATAACCGCACGAAATCCCGTTTTTGGCCGCGTCCGTCGAGCTTTCTCCAGCGCCGCGATTTTCTCTGCACAAAATTCCGCGGCCGCCGCGCCGCCAGCGCGAAAGGCGCCGCAGAAATCCTCCGATAAAATAACAACTATTTGTTTTTAAAGGATATTTTTATAAAAAGCGCAGCTGGCACGATAGTTGTTAATGCCGAAACACTTGCAACTGAAAAATCCATAACAAGAAACCGGTGATTTCGACATGAACATCTTCCGCGCTTTCCGCCATGCCCGTGCGCTAGCCCATCCCGCCCTTGCCCGGCGCCGCCCGGCCCGCCCCGGCGACTGACCTTCGCCCAGCCCGTTTCCCTGTTTCCGTGGCCTTCGCCCAGGCCGGCGGCGGCCGTCCCTCGTCCAGACAAGAGGCACCAGCAACGATGAGCACCAGACCCCAGCCCTACCAGAACCTCGACCTGCAGCCGATCGCCGGCGCCTGGCGCGCCGGGAGCAGCGGCCGGCACATGGAAGTCGTCGACCCCTACACCGGGCAGAGCCTGCTGCGCCTGGCCCTGGCCGACCGCGCCGACCTCGACGCCGCCTATGCCAAGGCCGCCGAGGCCCAGGTGGCCTGGGCCGCCAGCGCGCCCGCCGAGCGCGCCCGGGTGATGCTCGAAGCGGTGCGCATCCTCGATGCGCGCCGCGAGGAGATCATCGACTGGCTGGTCCGCGAATCCGGCAGCACCCTGCTCAAGGCACAGATCGAATGGGGCGCGGCGCGCGCCATCACCCTGGAGGCGGCCAGCCTGCCGAACCGCGTGCACGGGCGCATCGTCGCCTCCAACGTGCAGGGCAAGGAAAGCCGCGTGTACCGCGTGCCGCTCGGGGTGGTCGGGGTGATCAGCCCGTGGAACTTCCCGCTGCACCTCACCCAGCGTTCGCTGGCCCCGGCCCTGGCCCTGGGCAACGCGGTGGTGGTCAAGCCGGCCAGCGACACCCCGGTGTCCGGCGGCCTGCTGCTGGCGCGCGTGTTCGAGGAGGCCGGGCTGCCGGCCGGCGTGCTCAGCGTGGTGGTCGGCGCCGGCAGCGAGATCGGCGACGCCTTCGTCGAGCACCCGGTGCCGGCCTTCATCTCCTTCACCGGCTCGACCCAGGTCGGGCGCAACATCGGCCGCATCGCCAGCGGCGGCGCGCACCTCAAGCACGTGGCCCTGGAGCTGGGCGGCAACAGCCCCTTCGTGGTCCTGGCCGACGCCGACATCGAGCAGGCGGTGAACGCCGCGGTGGTGGGCAAGTTCCTCCACCAGGGGCAGATCTGCATGGCGATCAACCGCATCATCGTCGAGCAGCCGGCGCTGGAAGCCTTCACCCGGCGCTTCGTCGAGCGCGTCCAGGCGCTGCCCTACGGCGACCCGCGCAAGCCGGAAACCGTGGTCGGCCCGGTGATCAACGACCGCCAGCTGCAAGGCCTGCGCGAGAAGGTCGCCAAGGCCCTGGACGAGGGCGCGCGCCTGCTGGTCGGCGGCGAGCCCCAGGGCAACGTCATGCCGCCCCACGTGTTCGGCGACGTGCACGCCGGCATGGAGATCGCCCGCGAGGAAATCTTCGGCCCGCTGGTGGGCATCCAGGCCGCGCGCGACGCCGAGCATGCGCTGGAGCTGGCCAACGGCAGCGAATACGGCCTGTCCAGCGCGGTGTTCACGTCGAGCCTGGAGCGCGGCGTGCAGTTCGCCCAGCGCATCCACGCGGGCATGACCCACGTCAACGACATGCCGGTCAACGACGAACCCAACGCCCCCTTCGGCGGCGAGAAGAACTCCGGCCTGGGCCGCTTCAACGGCGACTGGGCGATCGAGGAATTCACCACCGACCACTGGATCACCCTGCAGCACTCGCCGCGGCCCTATCCCTTCTGAGCGGCCGCCGGCCCCACCAATCCAATAACAAGATGGAGTACGAAATGTCCTTATCCTTCGACAGCCCGGCTGTGAAACGGACCTTCGCTGCTTGCCTTTGCGTGCCCTTGCTCGTGCTGGCCGGTAGCGCCTTCGCCGACGGCGACGGCGTGTGGAAAGGCGGCGCCAACGTCTACGAGAAAGTCTGCGGCCGCTGCCACGAGACCGGCATCGGGCCGGAGCTGAAGGGGCGCCAGCTGCCGTCGCCCTACATAGTCGCGGTGGCGCGCAACGGCCTGCGGGCGATGCCGGCCTGGCCCGCCTCCTTCATCGACGACAAGGCGCTGCAACAGGTCGCCGACTACATCTCGCAGGCGCCCGCGCCGGCGGCCAAGCCCTGAGGAGCGCGCCATGAATCTCGAACGTCGTTCCCTGCTCAAGGGCATGGCCCTGGGCGGGCTGGCGGGCATCGCCATGGGCGGCTCCGGCCTGGCCCTGGCGCGTGGCGTCGCCGGCAGCGCCGTGGCACAGCCGACGCTGGTGCTGATCAGCCCGGTGGTGGCCGGCTCGGCCTTCCTTCAGGGCCTGGCCGCCAACCCGGCCGCGGCCCGGGCCGAGCTGCTGCGCAGCGATGCCAGCCTGGCTTTCGTCCGTGAACTGCAACGGCGCCTGGAGGCCGGACGGCCGCAGCGCATCGTCGGCCTGCTGGACGACGCCAGCGCCGCGCTGGTGGTCGACCTGGCGCGCAGCGCCGGCGCCCGCGTGCAGTGGCTCGGTGAGCACAGTGCCGATGCGCGCGCCTCGCGGCACCGGCTGATCACCGCGGACGCCGCCCACGGCCACGCCCTGCAACTGGGCCTGCAGCTGGACGCCTGCGGCGCCGGCTTCGACCTGCGCGAGCAGTGCCCGCTGGGCAGCCGCCAGCCCCTGCGCCTGGGCGCCGCCGGCCGCAGCGCCGGCAATGCCGAGCAATGGGCCGCCACCCTAGGCTACGGCCTGGCCTCGCTCGGCGCGCAGCCGCCGGCGCCCGCGCCGCTGGTGGCCGGCCGCCCGAGCCCGCTGGCCGGGCATTTCGTTTCGTTCTCGATCCAGGCTTGAAGGAGCACCTCCCATGACTGACGCAACCAACAAGGCCGTGCTCCCGCGCGGCGTCGACGCCAGCCACTTCCAGCAGGCGCTGGCCAAGTTCCGCAAGCTGCTGGGCGAGGAGAACGTCCTGGCCAAGGACGACCAGCTGATCCCCTACGGCAAGATCATGATGCCGGTGGACAACGCCGAGCACGCGCCCTCCGCCGCCGTCACCGCCACCAGCCTCGAGCAGGTGCAGGGCGTGGTGAAGATCTGCAACGAGTTCAAGATCCCGCTGTGGACCATCTCCACCGGCCGCAACTTCGGCTACGGCTCGGCGGCCCCGGCGCAACGCGGCCAGGTCATCCTCGACCTGAAGAAGATGAACAAGATCATCCACGTCGACCCGGAGCTGTGCACCGCCCTGGTCGAGCCCGGCGTCACCTACGGCCAGCTCTACGACTACCTGCAGGAAAATAACCTGCCGCTGATGCTGTCGTTCTCCGCGCCCTCGGCCATCGCCGGCCCGGTGGGCAACACCATGGACCGCGGCGTGGGCTACACCCCCTACGGCGAGCACTTCCTCATGCAGTGCGGCATGGAAGTGGTGCTGGCCAACGGCGACGTCTACCGCACCGGCATGGGCGGGGTGCCCGGCGACAAGGCCTGGCAGGTGTTCAAGTGGGGCTACGGCCCGACCCTGGACGGCATGTTCACCCAGGCCAACTACGGCATCTGCACCAAGATGGGCTTCTGGCTGATGCCCAAGCCGCCGGTGTTCAAGCCCTTCAGCATCGTCTACGACGACGAGGCGGACATCGCCGACATCGTCGAGATGATCCGCCCGCTGCGCATCGCCCAGATCATCCCCAACGCGGTGGTGATCGCCAACGCGCTGTGGGAGGCCGGCGGCATCAGCGTGCGCCGCTCGGACTACATCAAGGAGAAGGGCGCGACACCGGATTCCGTGGTCCAGCAGATCGTCAAGGACAAGGGCCTGGGCCAGTGGAACGTCTACGCGGCGCTGTACGGCACCGCCGAGCAGGTGGAGGTGAACTGGAAGATCGTCACCGAGACCGTGAAGAAGTCCGGCAAGGGCCGCATCGTCACCCAGGAGCAGGCCGGCGACACCCAGCCGTTCAAGTACCGCGCCGAGCTGATGAGCGGCGTGCCCAACCTGCAGGAATTCGGCCTGTACAACTGGCGCGGCGGCGGTGGCTCGATGTGGTTCGCCCCGGTCAGCCAGGCGCGCGGCAGCGAGTGCGACAAGCAGAAGGTGCTGGCCAAGCGCATCCTCAACAAGCACGGTCTGGACTACACCGGCGAGTTCATCGTCGGCTGGCGCGACATGCACCACGTGATCGACGTGCTCTACGACCGCACCGACCCGGAGGAGACCCAGCGCGCCCACGACTGCTTCGCCGAGCTGCTGGACGAGTTCGCCAAGGAGGGCTACGCGGTGTACCGCGTGAACACCGCCTTCCAGGACCGCGTGGCGCAGATCTACGGCCCGGTCAAGCGCCGGGTGGAGCACGCCATCAAGCGCGCCCTGGACCCGAACAACATCCTCTCGCCGGGCAAGTCCGGCATCGACCTCGCCAACAACTTCTAGCAACCGCAACGGGCCCCGCCGGCAATCGCCGGCGGGGCCGTTTCGCACAGCTGGATCCACTGGCCCGTTCCGCGCACGCCGGGTGCCGGGGGCCCCGGAACGGGAGCGACTCGCGCCATGCGCAACTGGTTTGACAACCTCGGCGTCACCTACAAGCTGGGGCTGGGCTTCGGCCTGGTCCTGTGCCTCACCGCGCTGCTCGCGGTGGGCGACTGGATCAGCCGCGAGAGCCTGCTGCAGCGCAGCCGGGCCCAGGAGGTCTACGGCGCGCTCAACGAAGCGCTGGCGGAACTGCGCCTGTCGTTGCAGGACTATTTGCTGGACGGCGCCAAGGCGGCCAGCGAGCAGCGCCTGGGCGTGGCGCTGGATGACTTCGAGCGCCAGCAGGCGGCGATGCGGGCGCGCAAGCTGTTCGCCCGCGCGGACCTGCTCGCCCTGGAGCAGCAACAGGGCGAACTGGTCGGCGACTACCGCCAGGCCCTTGGCAAGCTGCAGGCCGCCAACCATGCGGCCAGCGCCGTTCGCGACGAGATGGCCGAGCGCGCCGAGCGGGCCTTCGCGGCGCTCAGCGCCCTGCAAGCGCTGGCGGCGGGCCTGGACGAACACGACGAACGCCGCTTCGCCTACTACCAGGCCGGCACTCAGCTGATGCAGGACCTGCTGCTGGTCCGCTACCGCGCGGCGGGCTACGTGGCCCACCCCGGGTCGGAATCCGAGCGGCTGCTGAACGAACAGATGCGCCTGGCCATGGAGAACTTCCCGCGCCAGGCCAAGGTCTTCGGCGCACAGCCCCCCGCCGAGCTGTTGGCGGTGGCGGCGGACCAGCAGAGCTACGCCAAGTGCATCGAGGCCTACCGGGCCGCCACCGCCACGGTGGAACAGGCCCGCCAGGTGCTGGTCAAGGTCGCCGAGCAGACCCGCGAGATCACCCAAGAGCTGACCCGCCAGCAGATCGAACTGCGCGACGAGGTGGCGGCCTTCAGCCGCATGGCCCAGGCCTGCGTGGCCCTGCTGGCGATACTGGCCAGCGCCCTGGCCGCCTGGTTCATCACCCGCCGCATCACCCGGCCGTTGCACGACACCCTGCAGGTGGTCGAGCGCATCGCCTCGGGCGACCTGTCGCAGAACATCCAGGTCCGCCGTCGCGACGAGCTGGGCAGCCTGCAGCAGAGCATGCAGCGCATGAGCTGGAACCTGCGCGACCTGATCGGCGGCATCCGCGATGGCGTGACGCAGATCGCCAGCGCCGCCGAGCAGCTTTCGGCGGTCACCGAACAGACCAGCGCCGGCGCCAACAGCCAGAAGGTCGAGACCGACCAGGTGGCCACCGCCATGCACGAGATGTCCGCCACCGTGCAGGAAGTGGCGCGCAACGCCGAGCAGGCCTCCCAGGCCGCGTCCGCCGCCGACCGCGAGGCCCGCGACGGCGACCGCGTGGTGAACCAGGCGGTGGAGCGCATCGAGCGCCTGGCCCGGGAGGTGGAGCGCTCGGCCGATGCCATGCAGCGCCTGGAGCAGGAGAGCGAGAAGATCGGCAAGGTGATGGACGTGATCAAGTCGGTGGCCGAACAGACCAACCTGCTGGCGCTCAACGCCGCCATCGAGGCGGCCCGCGCGGGGGAAGCCGGCCGCGGCTTCGCCGTGGTGGCCGACGAGGTGCGCGGCCTGGCCTTGCGCACCCGGCAGTCCACCGAGGAGATCGAAGCCCTGGTCGCCGGCCTGCAGAACGGCACCCGCCAGGTCTCCAGCGCCATGCTCGGCAGCCGCGAGCTGACCGCCAGCAGCGTGGCCCTCAGCCGCCAGGCCGGCGAGTCGCTGGGCAGCATCACCCGCACGGTGTCCAGCATCCAGGCGATGAACCAGCAGATAGCCACCGCCGCCGAGGAACAAAGCGCGGTGGCCGAGGAGATCAGCCGCAGCGTGGTCAGCGTGCGCGACGTTTCCGAGCAGACCGCCGCGGCCAGCGAGCAGGTCGCCGCTTCCAGCGTGGAGCTGGCGCGGCTGGGCGGCGAGCTGCAGGCGCTGGTCGGCCGCTTCCACGTCTGAGCCCCGAACGCCGCCGGGGCCTGGGCACGCCCTCAGTCGTGCCCGTCGTCGTGGCCCCGGCTGGGGACCATCCCGGGCGGCACCAGGCCGTCGGGCAGCCAGAGCCGCTCCAGGTTCCTGAAGCCCCAGCGCAGCGGGTCCTCGCGCTGGACGATGCGGTCGTAGATGCGCACGTCGGCCAGGTCGCGCAGTTCCTTGGCGATGGCCTGGCGCCGGTGGGAGCAGAAGAACACCTGCACCTGCGGGCGCGTCAGGTTCTCCGGGTTCTGCTGGACCACCACCCCGAGGTGCCCGGACTCCAGGCGCACCAGGCTGCCGATGGGGTAGATGCCGATGGTCTTGACGAAGGCCTGGAACAGCTGCGGGTCGAAATGCCCCTCCCAGCTGGCCATGCGCGCCAGGGAGCCGGCGGCTTCCCAGGCGCACTTGTACGGGCGGTCCGAGGTGATGGCGTCGTAGACGTCGCAGATCGCCGCCATGCGCGCCAGCAGGCTGATCTGGTTGCCGGCCAGGCGGTGCGGGTAGCCGGTGCCGTCGTAGCGCTCGTGGTGGTGCAGGCAGACGTCCAGCACCTGGGGCGACAGCCGGGTGTGCTGGCGCAGCATCTCGTGGCCGCGTTCGGGGTGGGTGCGCATGATGGCGAGTTCGGCCTCGTCGAGCTTGCCGGGCTTGTTGAGGATCGCTGGCGGCATGGCCATCTTGCCGATGTCGTGGAGCATCCCGGCCAGCCCGGCCTCGCGCTGGGCCTCGACGTCCAGGCCGAGCTGGCGGGCCAGGGCGACCATCAGCGCGCACACCGTCACCGAGTGCATGTAGGTGTATTCGTCCTTGTTCTTCAGCCGCGCCAGGCTGATCAGCGCCGAGGCGTCGCGGGCCAGCGAGGCGCAGATGTCCTCCACCAGCGGCAGGCACAGGTCCAGGTCGATCGCCCGGCCCATGCGCGCCTCGCGGAACAGCTCCATCAGCGTCAGCTTGGAGCGTTCGAGAATGCGCGCGGCTTCGAAGAACTCGTTCGGATAGATGGCCGGCGGCGCCTCGCTGGCCAGCGCCACGACCGGCTCGGCGATGCCTGCGGCGGGCGCCGCGCCGGGGCCCTGCGCCGCCGGCGCGACGGCGTCGGTGACGCCCAGGCCGCGGGCGTCGTCGATCCACAGCCATTGCACGCCGCTGTTCTGCAGGGCGCGCAGGTCGCCGGGGTTCTCCAGCATGAAGCGGGTCTTCCAGAAGGGGTGGGACAGCCAGCTGCCCTCCAGCGACTGGATGAACATGCCCAGGCGAACCTGGTCGGTGCGAATCCGCTTAAGCATGGGGCAGGCTCCGTGGCGGCGGCGCCGGGCTGCGGCAGCCCTCCGGGGAACGCCGGCCGGGGCGGGCGGGCGAGACAGTCACGCACTCTGCTGGCATGGGGTACCTACGGGCCAAGGGGCCTCTCCTTCGTTCGGTGCCATTATCTCGGCGCCAGGAAGTAGCGCTTCTGCTGGAGTGCTGTGGCCCTTTGCCAGCAGGCAAAATATTTTCGTCGTATACGGAAAATTCCCTCTGTAATGGCAAAGTAACGGTCGGGCGGGGACTGACGTGTAGGAACTCATCGGAATGCCGAGCTTTATTCCCGATGCGCTGGAGGGGCAGCGCATCCTGGTCGTCGATGATCTGGAGAGCGAGCGTCGCCTGCTCGCCGAATACTTGCAGCAGCAGGGCTGCCGCATCTACCTGGCGAGCAACGGCCAGGACGCCTTCAAGAAAGTCCAGATGATCAACCCGGACCTGGTGCTGATGGACGTGCTGATGCCCGTGTGGGACGGCCTGACCTGCTGCCGGATGATGCAGGCGAACACCCATACGCGGGACATCCCGGTGGTGTTCCTGAGCGGGGCGAACACCCCCGAGGAGCGCGTCCAGGGGCTGCTGGTGGGCGCCGTCGACTACATCACCAAGCCCTTCAACCTCGAAGAAATCCGCCTGCGCCTGGCCATCCACCTGCGCCGCTGGGGCACCGACCGGCAAGCCTCGCCCATGCCGCCCAGCCACGCCGGCAACCTCGACAGCATCCTCTTCCAGTCGGCCCGCCAGGTGCTGCTGCGCGCGCTGTCGCACACCCCGGAACTGCAGGAGCTGGCCGAGGCCGTGGGCACCAACAGCAAGCGCCTGAACGAGGCCTTCCGCCAGTGCGTGGGCGTGACGGTCTTCGAGTACCTGCGCGAGGAACGCATGAAGGAGGCCTGCGTGCTGCTCAGCGGCACCGGCCTGCCGATCCAGGCCATCGCGCTGGAGGTGGGTTTCACCAGCGGGGCCAACTTCTCCACCGCCTTCCGCGAGCGCTATGGCCTCTCGCCCAGCCAGTTCCGCCAGTCGCGCCTGGACCTGGAGCCCGGCGATGCGCCCTGACCCGCGCGCCGCCTTCACGGCCCTGCTGGGGAGCCTGGCGCTGCTGCTGGTCATGGGCGTGTCGCTGTTCCTCAACCGCGGCGACCTGCAGGCGCCCTACATCGACCTGACCCGCAGCGCCCAAGTGTTCGAGGAGGCCCCCGGCCAGGCGCTGACGCCCGAGCAGGCCTGGCGCCAGGCGGACTGGCGGCCGGCCGATGCCAGCAGCCTGGCGGCGCCGCGTCGGGAGTCGACGCTCTGGCTGCGCCTGCGGCTGGAAAACCCCGACGCCCTCGCCTGGGAGCGCTGGCTGGAAGTGGCGCCCTGGCGCGTCGGCGAGGTCGACCTGTACCGCCTGGACGCGGCCGGCGGGCGCGTCGACGGGCACTGGCGCATCGGCCTGTCGGTGCCCCTGGCCGAGCGTTCGCTGCACAGCCGGCGCAACCTGCTGCCGGTGGCGCTGGCCCCCGGGGAGAGCCGCGAGCTGCTGCTGCGGGTGCGCAGCGAGAGCCGCCCGAGCCTGGCCCTGAACCTGTGGGACATGGGCGCCGTGCTGGCCCAGGACAATGTCGAGCAACTGACCCATGCGATGCTGTTCGGCTGCGTGCTCACCCTGACCGTGCTGCTGTTGCTGCGCCTGGACTGGAGCTTCGCCATGCTCGCCGTGTGGCTGGGCGCGGCCTACGCCCTGGAGGCGGAAAAGGAGGGCTACCTGGCCTTCCACCTGTTCAGCGGGCAGTTCATCCACGGCCCGGGCATGCGCATCGCCTTCTGGCTGGTTTCCCTGGTCGGCTTCCTGGTCGCCGCCCGGCGCCTGCTCGGCCTGGCCGGGCAGGGCGCATGGCGGCGCCTGTACCTGGCCGGCGTGTTCGCCTGCCTGGCGCTGGCCGTCGCCCTGCCGCTGCTGCCGAACAACCTGGTGCGCACGCTGAACCTGTCGCTGAGCTTCTGCCTCCTGGCCTGCTGGCCGCTGTCGCTGTTCTCGCTGCGGCTGCGCGGCGACTTCTGCCGGCAGGTGCTGGCGGGGCTGTTCCTGCTGAGCTGGGCGGAAAGCTTCTGGTTCATCCTCCGCTACCTGCTCAACCTGGGCTACAGCGGGCAGTTCAGCGTGGACGTGGTGATGCTCAGGCTGAGCATCATCATCGGCATCATCGGCCTGTTCACCCTGCAGCAGCAGATGCGCAAGCAACGCCTGGAAACCGAGAGCCTGCAGAGCGAACGCCGGCAGAAGGCGCAGCTGGAAGAGGCGGTATCCCGGCGCACCGCGGAGCTGCAGGCCGCGCTGGTGAAGGCCAAGGACGCCAACCAGGCGAAGATCGACTTCCTCGGGCGCGTCAGCCACGACCTGCGTTCGCCGCTGACCTCCATCATCGGCTACGCCCAGCTGCTGCTGGAGGAGGGCGGGCGCAGCACCCGCAAGGCCGGTGTCATCCTGCGCAGCGCCGGCCACATGCTGACCCTGATCAACGACCTGATCGACCACGCCCGCGGCGTTTCCAGCGACCGCCTGGACATCCAGCCGGTGTACATCCACGGCCTGCTCGACGCGGTGGCGATGGACGCGCACATCCTCGCCCAGCGCAACCGCAACGCCTTCCGCCTGACGCTGTGCGGCGACATTCCCACGGTGCTGCAACTGGATGCCAAGCGCCTGCGCCAGGTGCTGACCAACCTGCTGGACAACGCCGCCAAGTTCACCCGCGACGGGCGCATCGCCCTGCAGGTGCAGGCCGCCGGGCAGCCGCCGCAGGCGGGCCTGGCGCAGCTGCGCTTCTGCGTCAGCGACACCGGCTGCGGCATCCCCGAGCAGGACCTGCCCAAGCTCTTCACCCCGTTCTTCCGCTGCGACGCCACCGGCGTGGAAGGCGCCGGGCTCGGCCTGGCCATCGTCGAGCACTGGGTCCAGCTCATGGGCGGACGGGTGACGGTGCAGAGCGCGCCCGGCGAAGGCACCCGGGTTTTCTTCGAGCTGACCCTGGCCGTCGGCACCGAGCAGGACATGGCCCAGCCGCAACTGTTCGACCTGCCGATGAAGAGCCTGCCGGTGCGCGGCGAGGGGCAGCTGGTGTGGGTCGTCGAGGACAACGCCGACATCCGCGACATGCTGGTGGACCTGCTCGAGGCCAGTCGCTTCCGCGTCGAGGCGGCCGTCGACGGGCAGGACTGCCTGGAGCGCCTGATGGGCCCGGGCGGGCAGCGGCCGGACCTGGTCCTGACCGACTACCTGATGCCGCGCTGCAACGGCGGTGAGCTCCTGCTGGCGCTGCGCGAGCGCTGGCCCGGGCTGCCGGTGGTGCTGATGTCCGCCACCCAGCAGACCATGCATTCCCTCGGCCAGGCGGGCGGCCTGCCGTTCGACGCCAGCCTGGTGAAGCCCATCAGCCTGGCCGACCTGGGCGTGACCCTGGCCCAACTGCTGCGCCTGCGCGGCGGCCTGGCCGGCGTGACCGAAAAGCCTGACCGCCGTCAGCAAGCGCTGGCCGGGCAGTTGGAATCCTTGAGCCGAGGGCAGCGGCAACAGCTTCAGGCGCTCGTGGAAGCGGGCGCCATCACCGACCTCATCGAATGGAGTCGAACACTCGCCGATGCCTCTGGGGAGTTGGCGGTGTACTTGCGAGAACTGGCAGAAACAGGGGACTTGGACTCCATGGAAGAAATGATGGGGTTACTGGGAAGCAACCCGTGAAGTCCCGCGTTTTATTTTTGGAAAGGAAAGGCCCTGGCGGCTTGCGGGCTTAGGGGGCGAGTGTGGGGAGTCAAATGAAAAACAAACAACGCCGGGCGTTCGAGGTGCTCGTCATCGACGATGAGCCGCTGGTCGCATCGGAGCTTTCCGAAGTGCTGGAGAGCGTCGGTTTCTCCTCGGTCGGTTGCAGTTCCATCGCCGAGGCGGTCGCGCTGTTCAAGAAGAACGCCAAGTTGCGCATCCTGGTGTGCGACCTGAACCTGGGCAGCGAATGGGGCCTGGACGCCATCAAGGAAATCCAAGGCGCGGTGGGCGACGACTACCTCTTCGAAGTCATCGTCCTCACCGGGTACGGCGAAAGCGACAAGGTGGTCGAGGCGATGCGCGCCGGGGCCTCGGACTTCCTGATGAAGCCGGTGTCGCCGCAGGAGCTGATCGAGTCGGTGGAGCGGGTGGAGGGCAAGCTGCTGCAGAGCATCCGCCGGCAACGCAGGATCCTTCACCTCAACGGCCGGCTGGAACATATCGCGGAGTCGCTGAACTCGCTGTTCCAGGACGTCAGCGCGATCAAGATGGACGTCCACGGCGGCCCGAACGTCTTCGACCTGGACGATGACGAGCACGCCGCCCCGGACAAGGTCGACATCAGCAGCCCGCTGTTCTTCAACCTGACGCAGCGCCAGCAGGAAGTCGCGCAGTTGATCTGCAAGGGCTATTCGAACTACCGGGTGGCCCATGAGCTGGGCATTTCCGAGAACACGGTGAAGCTCTACATCACCCAGATATTCAAGCTGCTGCGGGTCAGTAACCGCACCCAGCTGGCCATGCTGCTGGCCGCCTCCTCCGGCGCGCCGGGGGGCGTGGATGCCAGGGGGGCGCTGAGGTAATCCGCAATAAGCGGGCGCCTACAGGTCGTGGTTCGCCTTGCGCCTGGGCGATGACTTGAGCGCCAGCTGCGTGCGGTTGCTCAGCCCGGTGAGGCGCAGCGACTGGGAGACGTAGAGCTTCACCGTATGCTCGCTGATGCCTAGCTTGCAGGCGATCTGGTAGTTGCTCAGGCCCTTGCCGATCAGCCTGACCACGTCGAGCTGGCGCAGGGAGAGCTTGGCGAAGAAGGGGTTGGCCAACTGGTCTTCCGGCGTGTTCAACAGGGCCTCGTCGTCCTTCGAGGGCTCGCCCCTGGCGGGCCTGGACGCAGTGCTCGCGTAGTTGATGGCCTTCTTCGCATCGCTGGCCAGGGACTTCAGGCTCTCGGTCAGCACGTCCAGGCGCGACTCCGCGCGGATGACCCGCTGCCGGTCGCGGGCCCGTTCCTCCAGCTTTTCGGCCAGCTTCTCCAGCGCGGCCAGCAGGTGCTCGGGGTTCAGCGGCTTGGCGAGGAAGTCGCAGAAGCCGCTGCGCAGCACGTCGATCAGTTCGTCCTTGCCGGCCCGCCCGCTGATGGTGATGGCCTCGAACAACCTTTCGCTGCCGGCCAGCGCCTGCATGCGCTCCAGCACCCGCGGGCCCTGGCTGTCCTGCAGGTCGAAATCGAGGATCAGCATGTCGATGCCGGGGTTGGCCTGGAACAGCGCCAGGGCCTGTTCCGCGGTGTGCGCGCCCAGGCAGGGGTAGCCGGCGCAGTTCAGCAGGTCGACGACCTCTTCGACGATGTCGGGCTCGTCGTCGAGGATGAGTGCCTGGTGCCCGTGCAGGTTCGCTTTTCTTGTCGTAGCCACTGTGTTCAGACCTTGTTGCGCAGGCGCCGGGCCCCGGCGGTTCAGCTGGATTGCGTGAGGTTCCGTGAGCGCAGTTCGAGGTATTCGCTCAGGTCCTGGAGCCTGTCGCGCTCCAGCTTCCTGCGCATGTGCGACCTGATCCGGCTGACGAAGGTGCGGGGCTCCACCGGCTTGGGGATGAAGTCGGCCGCGCCCAGCTCGAAGCCCTCCAGCTCGGCTTCGGTGGTGTCCTCGCCGGTGAGGAAGATGATGGTGATGTCGCGGGTGCGCGCGTCGGACTTGATCGCTTCGCACAACTGATGCCCGTTCATGCCCGGCATGCCCAGGTCGGCGATGACGATGTCCGGCAGGGGCGTTTCCTCCAGCGTGCCGAGGGCTTCGTGGCCGGAGCCCGCGGTTTTTATATTGAAGAGACTTTCGAACAACTCCGCCGTCGAGGCCAGTGCGTCCGGGTCGTCGTCAACGAGCAATATCAGCGGAAGTTCCGATCGGGTCAGCATCGCTTTTACCGAAGTTCTGCGGAGAGTGGTATTCGCCTGTTTCCTTTTGCATTTCCGCTGGGCAGGTCTTATTGATTGAACCTGCTCAGTGCGCGCGCGGATATTCATGAATTTGCCCCACTTCGATTGCGGATATGAAGTGGGGCGGTGCTATTGCCGCGGCGGGAAATCAGAGCGAGTTGGTGATCTTCTCGAAGACCGAGACCAGCTTGGGACCTAGCAGCTTCAAGGTGGCGATGATGGCCACGGAGATCAGCCCGGCGATGACCGCGTACTCGATCGCGGTGGCCCCTTCCTTGTCCTTGGCGAATGCCTTCATGGAAGAGACGAGTTTGTGGATTTTCAACTTGAAGTTCATGGTGCCTCCGTTGCGGGTATATCTTCCGATTCTTTTATGGGGAGTAACTTTTTACAACTAGTAGGAAGGGCATAGTAGCTTTTGGTCGTTTTATTTATCGGGGCGCCAAGGTAGCTTGCCGGCCTTCTCGCGAGATCGACGAGTCTGCTTTCGATACTTGCTTCCCGAATGTGCTTTCCGCTGGCTGCAACGAAATAATCATCATGAAAAGTAAATTGTTGATGGCGTTTGCCGGGCTTCTGTTACTGGGGGCGGTGGTGGTCGGTTACCTGGGGTTGTCCATCGGCAGGCCCGAGGCGCCGGTGGTCGCCAGCGAACCCGTTCCTGCCGTGCTCCCCACCGACCCGGACAAGCTGCAGCGCACCCCCGTGGTGGTGGTCACCCGCGACCTGCCGGCGCTGGCGCTGCTGGGCAAGGACGACCTGCGCCTGGAATACCTGCAGACCGCGCCGGCGGGCAGCTACCCCAAGGTCGAGGCCTTGCTCGGCCAGCGCGTGTGGGTGCCGGTGGCGGCCGGCAGCATCCTTTCCGGCGCCGTGCTCGAACCCGGCGGCCCGCTGGCGCGGACCATCCGCGCGGACGAGCGGGCCATGGCCATCGCCGTGGACGACGTGGTCGGCGGCGGCGGCTTCGTGCTGCCGGGCGACTACGTCGATGTGGTGCTCTACGTCGCCGACCAGCAGGGCATCCAGCGCGACGTCCGCGCCCAGCTGGTGCTGCCGGGCGTGCGCGTCCTCACCTATGGCGAGCAGATCGCCGTGGCCGGCGACGGCCAGCAGCGCAATGCCGACGACGGCCAGGGCAAGGAACGCAAGGTGGCGCGCACCGCGGTGCTGGCGGTGCCGGCGAATGCCACCGCGCGGCTGATGCTGGCCAGCCAGGCCGGCTCGTTGCGCCTGGCGGTGCGCAGCAAGGACGAGAAGCTCTACGAGAAAGAGCAGCAGGGCAGCTACCAGCACACCGCCCTGACCGCCGCGAACACCGAGTCCATCACCCTGGAGCAACTGCTCGGCCGCCGCCAGCCGGTGGCCGCGGCGGCTCCGCGCAGCCCGGCCCGGCCGCGGGCCGCTGCGGGCGTGACGGTCTACCGCGGCGGCACGGTCGCGCACGAGGCGCCTTGAATCAGCCCCTGAAGCAGGGAGAGGGAGTAGTTAGGATGGCTTGCAATATGGGATACCGGCGTCCGGCTGGTGGGGCGGGCGTTTGCCTCGCGGGCGTCATGGCATGGGCGCTGCTGGGTTCGGCGCAGGCCGCGCCCAAGGCCTGCGAAGGGCTGGCGCAGTTGCCGCAGAAGCTGGTGCTGGCGCTGCAGCAGGGCGCCCAGCAGGACCAGCAGCTGCCGCTGCCGATCAAGCGCCTGGCCATTGGCGACCCGCAGATCGCCGACGTGCAGCTGCTGGACAAGCGCAACTTCCTGGTCACCGGCAAGGCCCAGGGCGAGACCAGCCTGCTGGTCTGGACCGGCTGCCCGGGCGACCCGCTGCGGGCCCAGGTGCAGGTGGCCGGGCGCTCGATCCGCGACGTGGGCGCGACCAGCGACGCCGTCGCCGCCGCCAACCTGGCCAGCCAGGTGCAGACCGACATCCGCTTCGTCGAGGTCAGCCGCAGCAAGCTCAAGCAGGCCAGCACCTCGCTGGTGCGGCGCGGCTCCAACCTGTTCATGCTCGGCGCGCCGGGCAGCCTGAGCGGCATCAGCGTGGGCTCCGACGGCGGCGTGACGGGCAACTTCGGCACCAGCGACAGCGGCTTCAATGTCATCTGGGGCGGCGGCAGCAGCAAGGTGCTGGGCTTCCTCAACATGCTCGAAGGCAGCGGCTTCGCCTACACCCTGGCGCGCCCCAGCCTGGTGGCCACCAGCGGGCAGAGCGCGTCCTTCCTGGCCGGCGGCGAGTTCCCCATCCCGGTGCCCAACGGCGATAACAACAACATCACCATTGAGTACAAGGAATACGGCGTGCGCCTGACCCTGACGCCGACGGTGATGTCCACCGGGCGCATCGCCCTGAAGGTGGCGCCGGAGGTCAGCGAGCTGGACTTCTCCGCCGGCATCCAGACCAACGGCATCGCGGTGCCGGCGCTCAACGTGCGGCGCACCGACACCAGCGTGATCCTCGCCGACGGCGAGAGCTTCGTGATCAGCGGCCTGATCAGCAGCAACACGGTGAGCAACGTCGACAAGTTCCCCGGCCTGGGCAACCTGCCGGTGCTGGGCGCGTTCTTCCGCTCCTCGCAGCTGGACAAGGACGACCGCGAACTGCTGATGGTGGTTACCCCGCACCTGGTCCAGCCGCTGGCGGCCAATGCCGCGCTGCCCAAGCTGCCCGGCGAGGGCCTGCGCAACTACGACCCCGGCTTCGGCGAGTTCTACTTCCTGGAGAACGGCCAGTACGACGGCCGCGCTTCGGCCAGCGGGATGTCCCAGTGATGGCCGGCGATCCGCTGGGCCGCAGTGGCAGCCGCGTGCCCGCCGCGCAAAGCCGCAACGCCGCCCAGACCTTCGTCGCGCTGACCCAGCACGCCGGCGAGCTGGAATGGCTGCAGAGCAGCCTGGCCAGCGCCGGCCAGGTGGTCGCCGCCACCAGCGGCACCCTGGAGGAGCTGCTGGCGCTGCTGGAAGTGACCGGCGCCGGCGTGCTCTTCATCAGCCTGAACAAGGCCAACCTGATGGTCCATGGCGCCCTGATCGAGGGCCTGGTGTCGGCGCGGCCGATGCTGGCGGTGGTGGCCGTGGGCGATGGCCTGGATAACCAATTGGTGCTGGCGGCCATGCGCGCCGGCGCCCGCGACTTCGTCACCTACGGCGCCCGCGCCAGCGAACTGGGCGGGTTGGTCCGGCGCCTGGGCGGACGCCTGCCCAGCGTGCCGGTGAGCGCCGTGCAGCAGGGCGAGCTGTTCGCCCTGGCCAGCGCCCGGCCGGACGCCGACGGCGCCTTCGTCGCCCTGCACCTGGCGTTGGCGTTGCAAGCCCAGGAGGGCAACCGGGTGCTGCTGGTGGACATCGGCCAGCCGGCCGGCGAGGCCCTGGCCATCCTCGGCATGGACGCGCCCTTCACCTTCGCCGACGCCATGCGCAACCTGCGCCGCCTCGACCAGACGCTGATCGACAGCGCCTTCAGCCGCCACGACTCCGGCCTGCGCCTGCTCAGCCTGACCGACGAGCCCGGGGTGCTGGAGCGCATGACCACCGCCGAGCTGTACCTGCTGCTGGGCAACCTGCGCGGCGCCTTCAGCCACGTGCTGATCAACTTCACCGCCATGCCCGAAGGCGAGCTCGCCCGCCAGTTGCTGCAACAGGCCAGCCGCGTGCTGTGGCTGGTGGACCAGAGCGTGCCCTCGTGCCGGAAGGGCCTGGAAAGCCTGCGCCGCCTGCGCGAGAACAGCCAGGCGCTGCCGCGCATCGAACTGCTGGTGGAGCGCTACCTGCCCGCGGTGCCGCCGGACGAGCAGGCCCTGTGCCGCATGTTCGGCCTGGAACTCTTCGGCGTGCTGCCGGCCTCGGCCGAGGCGCGCCTGCGGGCGAAGAACCTCGGGCGCAGCCTGTTCGAGGTGGCCCCGCGCGACCCCCTGGCGCTCAAGCTGCGCGCCCTGGCCGAGCCGCTCGGCGCGGTGGGCGGCCAGGCGCGGCGGCGCTTCCCCTGGTTCGGCCGCTTCCGGGGCGCGCGTCCATGAGCTACGCCAGCAGCCTCGGCGCGCACGAGCAGGAAATGCAGCTGCTGAAGATGCGCCTGCACCGCTACATCATCGACGAGATCGACGAAGACGGCGTGAACCTGCTGGAGGGCGCGCGCCCGGCGGTGGCCCAGTACGTCGCCGAGAAGGTCGGCGAGTACGCCGCGCGGCGCCAACTGGCGATCTCCCGCTACGAGCTGGACCGCCTGGCCGAGGAAGTGGTGGACGAGCTGACCGGCTTCGGCCCGCTGGAAGTGCTGCTGCGCGACCCGGACATCAGCGAAATCCTGGTCAACGGCCCCGACCGCGTCTTCATCGAACAGCGCGGCCGCCTGTACCAGAGCGACCTGCGCTTCATCGACGACCACCACGTGTACCGCGTCATCCAGCGCATCCTGGCGCCCCTGGGGCGGCGCCTGGACGAATCCAGCCCGATGGTCGACGCGCGCCTGCCCGACGGCAGCCGGGTCAACGCCATCATCCCGCCGGTGGCCCTGGACGGCCCGTGCATCTCCATCCGCAAGTTCAGCAAGGAGCTGCTGCAGAGCGCCGACCTGCTGGCCTACCAGAGCGTCGACGAGGCGCTGCTGGGGTTCCTCCGCCAGGCCGTGGAGAACCGCTGCAACATCCTCATCAGCGGCGGCACCGGCACCGGCAAGACCACGCTGCTCAACGTGCTGAGCGGCTTCATCGACGCGCGCGAGCGCATCGTCACCATCGAGGACACCGCCGAACTGCAGCTGGGCCATGACCACGTGGTGCGCCTGGAGACGCGCCCGCCGAACGCCGAGGGCTACGGCGAGGTGACCGCCCGCGACCTGATCCGCAACGCCCTGCGCATGCGCCCGGACCGCATCATCCTCGGCGAGATCCGCGGGGTGGAAGTGCTCGACGTGCTGCAGGCGATGAACACCGGCCACGACGGCTCGATGAGCACGGTGCACGCCAACTCGGCGATGGACTCGCTGCTGCGCATGGAAATGCTGGTGGGCCTGGCCGGGCACAAGCTGCCCGAGCAGACGCTGCGGCAGATGATCTGCGCGGCGCTGGACATCGTGGTGCAGATCACCCGCCAGGCCAACGGCCGGCGCTGCATCAGCGAAGTGCTGGAAGTGCTGGAGGTGCGCGACGGCATCTACGTCACCAACTCGCTGTTCAGCCTGGACCGGCGCGCCAGCGGCAGGTTCGTGCGCACCGGCGTGCCGTCGGGGCTGAAGCTGCGCCAGGTGGCGGCATGAGCGCCGGGGCGCTGTTGCTGGCGGTGGCCAGCCTGGCGCTGGTGGGCCTGGCCGTGCTGCTGCTCGGCCTGGGCCTGCGCGCACGCAACAACGAACAGGTGGTGCGCCGCCTGGTGCCCGGCCAGGCCCTGGGCGACCTCGCCGCGGCGCGGCCGCGCACCCAGCATTGGCTGGTGCGGCGCATGCGCCGCGCCGGCATCGTGCAGATGCGCCCCTGGCTGGTCGGGGCGGGGCTGGCGATGCTGGCGCTGGTCGTGCCGGGCTGGCGCCTGCTGAACGTGTTCGGCGTGCTGCTGGCCGTGCCGCTGGTGCTGCTGCTGTTCAACGGCCTGCTCGGCCTGCTGTACCAGCGCCGCCTGCAGAAGATGATCCGGCAGATGCCGGCCTTCCTCGACCAGGTGGTACGCAGCCTGCAGGCCGGGCGCACCCTGGGCGACGCCATCGAGCAGGCGGTGGCGGCGGCCGACGACCCGCTGCGCTCGATCTTCGCCCGCGCCAGCAGCCACGTGCAGCTGGGCATCAGCCTGCCCGAGGCGCTGCAGGACATCGCCGAACTCTACGACGTGGAAGAGCTGCACATCCTCGCCCTGGGCGTGACGGTGAACTACCGCTACGGCGGCAACACCACGGACCTGCTGGACAACATCATCAAGGTCATCCACGAGCGCGAGAAGATCGGCCGCCAGCTGCGCGCCATGACCGGCGAGACGCGCTTCAGCGCCCTGGTGCTGGCGGTGCTGCCGCTGGGCCTGGGCATGTACATCCTGGCCAGCAACCCCGGCTACCTGATGGCCATGTGGAGCGACGGCTTCGGCCGCACGCTGCTGCTGACCTCGCTGGGGCTGCAGGCGGTCGGCTGCGTCACGCTGTGGCGCATGCTCAAGAGCGTGTAGGAGACGGACATGGACGCAACCTGGTACGTACTCCTGGCCCTGCTGCTGTTCGGCGCGGCGCTGGCCCTGCTGGTGTCGCAGAGCCGCGCGGCCAACCGCGAGCAGCACCTGATCGAACAACGCCTGGGCGCCGCCGCGCAGGGCGGCGAGGACGCCGCGCGCTGGGGCGCCCGGGCCATCGAACGGCTCGGCGACGGCCCGCTGGGGCGGCGCCTGCAGCCGGGCGACCAGGAGGTGCGCGACCTGCTGGCCCGCGCCGGCTGGAACGGCAACCTGCCGCGCAGCCTCTACCAGGCCGCGCAGCTGGCCTTGCCGCTGCTGGCCTGCGCCCTGGTGGCGCTGGCCGGCCTGCTGCGCGGCGACGCCCTGGACGACCTGCTGCTGCCGCTGGTCTTCGCCGCCGGCCTCGGCTTCCTGCTGCCCAAGCGCGTGCTGGCGCACCTGGCGGACAAGCGCTGCCGGCGCCTGGCCGAGGAAGTCATCGTCTTCATCCAACTGATCCGCATCCTCTTCGACACCGGCCTGACCGTGGAACAGGCGTTGCGGGTGGTGCAACTGGAGGGCCGCAACATCGTGCCGCTGCTGACCCAGGAGCTGGACCTGGTGCTGGCCCACGCCGACAGCGGCCTGGACCTGGCCGACGAGCTGGACCAGCTGGCCAGGCGCCTGCAGGTGGCCGAGCTTGCCGACTGCTGCGGCGTGCTGCGCCAGATGCTGCGCCAGGGCGGCAGCGCACGGGCCTCGCTGGCGACGCTCAAGGCCCTGTTCGAGGACCGCCGGCTGACCTCGCTGCAGGAAAAGATCAGCAAGCTGGCGGCGAAGATGAGCCTGGTGATGATCACCCTGCTGTTCCCGGCGCTGCTGATCATCCTGGCCGGGCCGGGGTTCATGGCCATCACCAAGGCACTGGGGGGAATGTGATGAGGACGTTGTGCTTGCTGGGCTTTATCGGCCTGGCCCTGGGCGGCTGCGCCAACCTGCCGGACGACCTGCGCGGCAACCTGGCGGAGAGCTTCCCGGCCCTCGGCCAGAGCTGCGGCAGCCGCCTGAGCCAGGACCAGGAACTGCAGCTGGACATGGCCCGCGGCATGTTGCGCGAGGGCCGCCTGCACGCCGCCCTGGCGCACCTGCAGACGCTGCCGGCGCAGTCGCTGGACGTGCGCGAAAGCAAGGCCGTGGCGCTGCGCCGCATCGGCAGCCCGCAGGCCAGGGCCGAGTACCAGGCCCTGCTCGGCACCTGCAAGGCCGGCGAGGCGCACCACGGCCTGGGCCAGATCGCCCTGCGCGAGGGGCGCATCGCCGAGGCCGAGCGCGAACTGCGCGTGGCGGCGCGGTTGCAGCCCACCGACCGGCTGGTGCGCAACGACCTGGGCGTGGTGCTGCTGCGCAAGGGCGACCGCGAAGGCGCGCGCTTCGAATTCCTCACCGCCCTGGAACTGGACGGCGACGACAAGCTGCCGGCCAGCAACCTGCTCAGCCTGTTGCTGCTGGAGGGCAAGACCGCCCAGGCCACGGCGCTGGCCGAGAAGGCGCGGCTGTCCGATGAGCAGGTGCGCCAGGCCCGCCAGCGCGCCGATGCGCTCAGGAGCGGCGCGCCGGCGCCGCGGGCGGCTCAAGTGGCAGCGCCGCTGCCAGCCGTGCCGGCAGCAGACGGCGCCAGCGTGGCCCAGGTCCGCGTGCAGGCGCAGCCCCTGCCGCAGCCGCTGGTGGAACAGCAGATCAGGTAATCGACGGCGGGCGCCCGGCCGCAAGGCGGCCAGGGCCCGCGATGGAAACGGAGACTAGCTATGAAACGGATCATCCTCAGCGGCCTTCTGCTGGCCGCCCCCCTGAGCCTTGGCGCCACCGAGTCGGTGCGGCCGCAAGCGGGCAGCAGCGTCCGCGACCAGTGGGAAGTCGAGCAGTGGCTGCAACTGCAGGCCAGCGGCCGGCAGGCCTCGGCCAACCGCCAGGCCGCCACCGCGGCCGAGCGCGACCGCGCCTACCGGCGCTACCTGGACAGCTACAGCCACCCGATCCCCGAGTACCTGCTGGACGAGAACCAGGGCTTCAACACCGGCAAGAAGTGATCCCCGACGTCAAGGAGATGTCCATGTTCGGCAAGCGGCAGCGCGGCGCTATCGGTGTGCTGGCGGCAGTCACCCTGCTGTTGGTGCTGATCTGCATGGCCCTGGTGGTGGACACCGGGCGCCTGTACCTGGAGCAGCGCAAGCTGCAGCGGGTGGCAGACATGGCGGCGCTGGAGAGCGCCACCCAGAGCGGCATGTGCGCTACCCAGGCGAACGCCGACGTGCAGGCGCTGGCGATCACCAGCGCGCGGCGCAACGGCTTCCCCGACGACGGCCGGCTGGTCGCAAGCCTGGGCGACGTGGTCTTCGACGGCAGCGGCCAGCGGCGCGTGTTCCGCGCCGCCAATAGCAGCTGGAACGACTCGGTGCAGGTCGTCGCCAGCCGCACGGTGCCTTCGAGCCTGGTGCTGAACGTCGCCTCGGTGTTCGGCGCCGGCACGCCCACCAGCGTCACCCTCCAGGCCCAGGCGGTGGCCCGGCGCCAGGCCATGGCCGCGCTGTCGGCGGGCAGCGGCCTGCTGCGCCTGGACAGCAGCAATTCACCTCTGCTCAACGCCTTGCTCGGCGGCCTGCTGGGCACCCGGCTGAACCTCGACCTGGTGACCTACCAGGGCATCGCCGGCGCCAACGTCAACCTGCTCGCCCTGGGCGAACAGCTGCAACTGGCCGGCGTCGACCTCGACCTCGGCTCGGTGGACAGCCTGCTGGACGCCGACGTCAGCGTGGCGCAACTGCTGCAGGCCGCCATCGACGCCGCCGACGCCTCGCAGGTCGCCGGCGTCAACCTCGCCCTGCTGCGCAGCGCCCTGGCCAGCATCAAGGTGCCCTCGGCGAACATCAGCCTGGGGCAGATCATCAGCGTCATCGCCCCGGACAGCGCGCGCAACGCGGCCCTGGGCGCCGACGTCAACCTGCTGGACCTGCTGATGACCACCGCGCTGGTGGCCAACAAGCAGCATGCGCTGGCGATTCCCGGCCTGACGCTGAACGTGCCGGGGCTGACCAGCCTGACGGTGAAGCTCACGGTGATCAGCCCGCCAACCATCGCCGTCGGCTACCCCGGCAAGGACGCCACAGGGCAGTGGCGGACCCGCGCCAGCTCGGTGCAGGTGGCCCTGAACGTAGTGGCCGACGTGGACCTGCTCAAGCTCGGGCTGGTCAACGCCCATATCGACCTGGGCGCCAGCGTGGCCCAGGGCTACGCCGCCCTGGACAGCATCGCCTGCGGCGGCGCCCAGCGAGCCTCCCAAGTCAACGTCAAGGCGCAGCCCGGCGTGGCGGCGGTGGCGCTCAACGACCTGAGCGTGAAGCTGCTGGGCAACGGCAACGCCTACCTGGCCAGCGTGTCGGTGAATACCCGCAAGGGCGACGTGGCGCTGGCTGCCCCCGGGGAACAGCCGCTGGCCTTCGACATTGCCTCGCCGGCCGACCTGCCCAGCGCCGTGCAGCGCGTGCAGAGCCCCCTGGGCGCCTCGCTGGCGGCGGGCATCGCCAGCCTGTCGCGGAACCTGAGCCTGTCCGTCGAACTGAACACCCAGGGCCTGCTGTGCAAGGCGCCCCTGGTCGGCTGGCTGCTCTGCCCGCTGGGGAAACTGCTCGACGGCGTGGTCGGCGGCCTGGTGAATTCGCTCGGCGACCTGACCAGCCTGCTGACCCAGGCGCTGGCCTCGGTGCTCGCCAGCCTGGGCAGCCAGCTGATCGACCCGCTGCTGCAACTGCTGGGCATCCAGACCGGCACCCTCGACGTGCGCATCATCGACCTGCGCACCCCGGGCGCCCAACTCCTGATCTAGGCCACGGCCGTCGCCAGGCAACCACGACTCTACCCGGGGGAACCCATGCAGCAGAAACACCCGAGCCGCCAGCGCGGCGCCGTGACCATCGAGTTCGCCGCCGCCTTCATCCTGTTCTTCACCGTGATGTACGGCGTGCTGGCGTACGGCATCCCCATGCTGGTGCTGCAGTCGTTCAACGACGCCGCGGCCGCCGGCGCGCGGGTGGCGCTGTCGGTGAACGACTCGCTGGGCTCGCAGCAGTACCAGGCGGCCCTGCAGGACACCGTGGCCCAGGCCGTGTCGAGCCGCCTGGGCTGGATGCCGAGCCGCTGGTACACCGGCTGCAGCGGCGGCAAGTACGTGGCCGCGCCGGTGGCCGAGGGCCGCTACACGCGCATCACCGTCTGCGTGCGCTACCCCGCTGATGCCACCCCGCTGGTGCCGGTGCTGACACTGCCGGGCATTGGCCCGGTGCCGCGGTTGCCCGCGGTGCTGCAGGCCCAGGCCAGCCTGCTGCTGTGAGGTCGACGATGCGAGGCCTGTTCCGTGGCCAGTCCAACGACAAGGCCGCCCCGGTACCCGGTGGCGATGCGCTGATGCAAGAGACACAGAGCGGCCTGGACGAGCCGTTCTGGCAATGGAGCCAGGCGCACTGGGACCTGTGCATCGAGCTGGATGCCGAGGACCGCGTGTGCCGCCTGGGCGGGCGCCGCGCCCGCTGCCTGGCGCAGCCGACACATGCCGATGCGGCGCGCCTGGGCGACTACCTGGAGCGCAGGTCCCGGCCCGCCGGGGCGCCGCTGGAATTGCGCCAGGGCCGCCAGGCGGACCTGGCCCTGCGCAGCCTCGACCAGCAGCCGCTGGTCTTCCGCGTGCAGGTCAGCCCGC
This sequence comes from Pseudomonas sp. M1, assembly GCF_022760135.1. Taxonomy (NCBI): domain Bacteria; kingdom Pseudomonadati; phylum Pseudomonadota; class Gammaproteobacteria; order Pseudomonadales; family Pseudomonadaceae; genus Pseudomonas; species Pseudomonas sp. M1. The sequence continues at coordinate 5,346,116 of NZ_CP094343.1, read as the reverse complement.
TGGCCGGCCGCGGCTGCCTGCTGCTGGGCACCGACATCTCCGACCTGAACTGGCAGAGCGACCGGGAAAAGTCGCAGATGCAGTGCTTCAACGTGATCAAGCAGTTGCTCTCCCGGCTCAGCCACGTCGCCCTGGCCGAGCTGCCGGGCGCGCTGGGCGAAGTGCTGGAGGTCATGGCCAACAGCTTCGCGCTGCAATCCATGGCGCTGGTCCTGGCGGAGCCGGGCGGCGGCGGGCGGGTGTTCGCCTGCTACGTCCGCCCCGGCGCCCACAGCCTGCTGCGCGAAGGCCTGGCCCTGCCGGATTGCGGGCTCGCCGCCCTGGCCGACAGCACCCTGCTCGGCGCCGGCGGGCCCGGCTCGGCCTTGCTCAAGCAACTGTGCTGCGAACGCCTGCGGGTGGTGCCGGCGACGCCGCAGGGCGGGCAGGGCGCCTGGCTGATCGGCGAACCGGACGGCCTCGACGAAGGCCGCGCGGGACTGTCGCCCGGCGACTGGCAGTGCCTGGCCGAACAACTGGCGCTGCAGGTCTTCGGCCGCCTCGAACGCAAGCGCCTGCGCAATGCCCTGCACCGGCTGAACCTGCTGGAGAGCAGGGTGCAGGGCGGCTACTGGCGCTACGACGCGGCGCGCGAAGGCTTCGAGTTCTCCGCCGCGGTGGCGGCCATCCTGGAATTGCCCGAGGGGCAGACGCGGCTGTCGCGGGAGGAACTGCTGCAGCGGCTGCATCCCGCCGATGCCGACGAACTGCTGATACGCCTGCGCCAACTGGGCCCCGGCGGGGAGCTGGCGCAGGACCTGCGCCTCTGCCCGGACTCCTGGACCCGCATCCGCCGCTGGCTGCACCTGCAGGGGCGCTGGCAGGGCGGCAGCGAGCACGGTTTCCTCGACGGCGTGCTGCTCGACGTCAGCGAGGCCCGCCAGCAGGCGCAGCAGGCCGAGGCCACCCATGCGCGCCTGCGCAACCTGATCGACAAGGCGCCGGTGGTGATCTACGTGCAGCGCGTGGAAGACGGCCAGCTGATTCCGGAGTTCTACAGCGAAAGCGCCGGCAACCTGCTGGGCCTGGACCTGCAGGCGAACAGCTGGCAGGCCCTGGCCGAGCGCGTGCACCCGGACGACCTGGGCAGCTTCTTCGAGCGCGGCCGCACGCTGCTGCGCGAAGGGCGCGTCAACGCCGAATACCGACTGCGCGACGGCGCCGGGCAATGGCACTGGCTGTACGACGAGGCCAAGCTGCTGCGCGACGCCCAGGGCCTGCCGCGGGAAGTGGTGGGCCTGTGGCTGGACGTGACCGAGCGGCACCAGGCCGCGCAGCGCATCGCCGAGAGCGAGGAGCGCTACCGGATGCTGGTGGAGGATTCGCCGGCGCTGATCTGCCGCTATTCGGCCAGCCTGGTGCTGACCTTCGTCAACCACACCTTCGCCAGCTTCCTCGGCGAGCCGGTGGAGGCCCTGCTGGGGCGGCGCCTGGACTACTGGCTGTCCGAGCGCGATTGCAGCGCCCTGCGCGCCCGCCTGGTCGAAGGGGCCGGCGGTGGCGTCGAGGAATCCTGGGAGCTGCGCTTCAACCTGCCCGGGCGCGAGTGCCGCTGGCTGATCTGGAGCGACCGCCTGCTGTTCGACGACCAGGGCCGGCTGCGCGAAGTCCAGGCGGTCGCCCGCGACAACACCTCGGTGCGCCATTCCCAGCAACAGCTCGCCCAGGGCGCCAAGATGGCCGCCCTGGGGCAGATGGTCAGCGGCATGGCCCACGAGATGAAGCAGCCCCTGCACGTCATGCGCCTGGCGCTGTTCAACGCCTGGCAGCGCCTGGACGACCCGCAGTACCTGGGCGAGAAGCTCAAGCGGGTGGATGCCCAGGTCGACCGGCTGACCCGCGTGGTCAACCACATGGGGGTGTTCAGCCGCAAGTCCGACCTGGACATGGCCCCGTTCGATCCCCAGGCCTGCTGCGAGGCGGTGGTGCTGCTGCTGGGCGAGAGCATGACCCAGCAGGGCATCACCCTGGAGCTGGAGGCGCCCCAGGCGCGGCCGAAGGTCATGGGCTTCGCCGACCAGTTGGAACAGGTGCTGGTGAACCTGCTGGCCAACGCCCGCGACGCCTTGCTGGAAAAGCGCGAGGGCGACAGGTGGATCCGCCTGGGCCAGCACCCTTGCGCCGAGCCCGGGTGGCTGGAACTGCACGTGTGCGACAGCGCCGGGGGCATCGAGCCGGCACTGCTGGAACGCATCTTCGAACCCTTCTTCACCACCAAGCCGGTGGGGCAGGGCACCGGGCTGGGCCTGTCGGTGAGCCACGACCTGATCCGCAACATGGGCGGCAGCCTGTGCGTGAGCAACGCCGAAACGGGGGCGCTATTCGTCATCCGCCTGCCCCTGGCGGAAGGCTGAAAGTTCCGGGGTGATGATTGCCGGCGAAGAAGTTCGCCGGTTTTTTCTTGCGATGTAGAAATAGATTCCGATGTTGGGCAAAGTTGCCCCCGGGGCATACTTTGTTTTTCATCATTCGAAGAACGATTGATTGCGACGATGATATAGCGAGGGCATTGATATGCTGTTGGCGATTCTTGCTGGCGTGCTTGTTGTTATTGTCCTTGAGTTTCTCCGCGTATTGAGAAACTCCGCCCGTAGGCGGCGCAATCCTGAAGACGAATGAGGTAGAAAAGGCGGGAGGCTGTCCCTGCAACGGGGCGGCCAGGTGTTGCTCAGGGGCGCGCGGCTAGGAACGTAGCGGCTGCGCGAAGGGGGCGAGGTTGCGCGCCGGGCTAGCCGGCCCGGGCCCTGGAGAAGCGGATCTTCTGCCAGCTGACCTCGCTTCTGAAGTCACCGGTATCACCCAGCAGCCTGAAGCGCATGCTGCGGTACAGGGCGGTGGGGAAGCTGCAACCTATTCTTCTGAGATGACCATACATCCAGAGCAGACCGGAGTCCTCGTATTGAACTTTCGCTTGCATGGCATTCCTTGAATGAAGGATGAGTCGTTCTTCTGGTTTTGCATAGGGCTCGACTTTTGAATTATGGAAGTGGGTGGATAACTTGGGTATATCCACATGGAACTAGTTGCTTCGTCTAGTTATTGAATAGGCGCGACTTTCCCGGGGTTATCCCGGTGGACTATCGGCGTGGGTTCTCGGGCGGCGGGTGCACTGCGGGAAGGGAAGGCCTGCCCCTCCCCGGTCATCGAACGTTCATTCCCCTGGCGGGAGCAGTGTGTCGATCTCGCGGAAGATCGCCTGCCATTCCGCCTCGCTCATCTCCATCAGGCCGAAGGAGCGCAGCAGGAAGGCGCCCTTGGCGGCGAGGAAGGCCAGGCGGGCGTTGCGGCTGCGCTCGTCGTCGCCGCCGTCCTGGATCAGCAAGGGGCGGTACCAGTCGCTGGAGCGCTGGCGCAGTTCCTCCCGGCTGAGCATCGCCGCCAGCACGGCCGCGGCGCGCTTGGCCAGGGCCTCGTCGCTGGCGGCCAGCAGTTGCACGTGGGCGCGCAGGTTGTCGAGCGGTTCCGCTTCGTCTGGGGCGTTGTCGCGTACAGCCACCTCGAACTCCGCTTTCCATCGGTTGAACATGGCCTCGATCAGCCCATCCTTGGTGCCGAAGCAGGATTGCACGCCACCCTTGCTGATCCCGGCGGCCTTGGCCACCTCGCCAATGGACAGCGCCGCAACGCCTTCGCGCATGACCAGGCCTTCGGCGGCATCCAGGACCTTGCCTCTATCAATGACGGGGCGCTTACTCATCAGGCCTCTTCTGCATTAGAATACGTTCGTATTTTAAGGTTGGCCAGCCGTGCGGCCGCCCGTGCCGGTTGTGCCCCGCTGCGCCTGGCAGCCAGGGGACGGCACGGCCCTTCTCGATTCGCAGCAGCCGCTAGAGCTGCGCGCGTGCGGTAATGGCCTGGGACCCTGTCCGGCAGGGAGGCGGTGGCTTCCATTCCTGACCGATTCGTCAACGCTTGCCACCCGCCTGGCGAGGGGCAAGTCATCAATGTTCATGGCAATGGCGATTTTTTGACATTGCCGGTCTTGCGGGTAAACGTCGCCGCTATGTGGACGGAAGGCTGACGCTTTCACCCAATGGGGAAGCATAACGCGCCCAGCGGGAAAGGCACGTCAGACATGCTGGCAATTTACAGGCGCAGTTGCCGATGCCGCCTGGCGACCCTTCGCCGAAGGCCGTCTCTGGATTGATGTATGGAAATGGAAAGCAGTACTTGCGCCGGTATCGCCTTCGCCAGGCGCATCTACGCGCCACGCAGCCTGGGCTGTGGTCTCAGCTTCGTTTTCATCGCGGTGCTCACCTATCCCGGGCACCCCGCGCTCTGGGCCTGGATGCTGGTCAACGGCTTCCTCTGGCCGGGCCTGGCCCGCTTCATCGCCGTGCGCGCCGCCGTGCCCTACCGGGCCGAGCTGCGCAACCTGCTGCTGGATTCGCTGTTCGCCGGCGGTTGGGTGGCGATCATGCACTTCAGCCTGCTGCCCTCGGCGCTGCTGCTGTCGATGGTCACCATGCACAACGTGGCGGCCAACGGCCCCGGCTTCATGCTCAAGGGCCTGCTGGCCAACGCGGCGGGCATCCTGGCGATGGGCTTGCTGACTGGCTACCAGGTGGACCTGGAGACGCCCGGGCGGGTGATCTGGGCCTGCCTGCCGATGCTGTTCTTCTACCCGCTGGCGGTGGGCTGGACCAGCTACAGCCTGGCGCGCCGCCTGCACGCCCAGCGCCGCGCCTTTTCCCTGGTGGACTGCTTCGACCAGCAGTTGCTGCTGTCCTACGACGTCTGGCTGCACCGCCTGGCCCAGGAATTCGGCCGCTGCCGGCGCGGCGGGCCGCGGGCGACCCTGGCGCTGATCCGCATCGACGACCACGCCCGCCTGCGCCTGCGCTACGGCAACCTCACCGCCGAAGCCCTCAGCGTGCGCCTGGGCCACCTGATCAAGGCCGAGGTGCGCAACACCGACCACGTCAGCCGCAAGCACCCGGACGAATACCTGGTGCTGTTCCGCCAGACCCACGGCGCCGGCGCCCGGGCCTGCGTCGAACGCATCGCCCAACTGTTCGGCAACTTCGACGAAGCCTCGCTGCCGCCGCTCTCGCTGAGCGTGGGCCTGGCCGACTACTCGACCGACTTCGCCAGCGAACACGACTGGATCGAACACGCCCGCCAGGCCCTGGCGCCGTGCGCCGCCGCCGAGGACGCAGCCCCGTAGGATCTCATCCGCGAACCGCGCCGGTGGTTCCGGCTATCGCGGACAAGGTCCGCTCCTACGGGAGGCACGCTGTGCTCCCCAGCAACCTGTAGGAGCGGGCCCTGCCCGCGATTTCGCGCGCAGGGCGCGCTCCTACAGGGGAATGGCGCGGGTGGGGCAGCGTAGGAGCGGATCTCATCCGCGAACCGCGCCGGTGGTTCCGGCCATCGCGGACAAGGTCCGCTCCTATGGGTAACTCTGGATTCGCCATTCGCTCCGAACGGCCCCCTCTCCCTGAAGGGAGAGGGTGCCATTCGCTCCGAACGGCCCCCTCTCCCTTCAGGGAGAGGGTTGGGGAGAGGGCGCTCTTACCCCCAACACCACAGTCACCGGGAAACTCCCTTCGCGAGCAAGCTCGCTCCTACGAAGAGCGCCTTGGCGCGATGCTCAGCCGGCTGGTATCCACCAACTCCACCACCCGCGCCCGCAACTGCCCGCAACCACCCTCCACATCCTGCCCGGCGCTGTTGCGCACCTTGGTCAGCACCCCCCGACTGTGCAGGTAGCGCACGATCTCGACGATGCGCCCGCCGTCCGGGCGCTGGTAGGCGTCGCCTTCCAGGGCGTTGAAGGGGATCAGGTTGAGCACCGCGAACTTGCCCCTGAGCAGGCGCAGGATGCCGTCCAATTCATCCTGGCCATCGTTCACGCCCTTGAGCAGCGTCCACTGGTACTGGATGGGGTAGCCGACCTGGCGGGCGTAGGCCTCGCCCAGTTCCACCAACTCGTCCGGGGTGAGCTTCGGCGCCTTGGGCAGCAGGTGTTCGCGCAGGTCCGCGCGGGTGGTGTGCAGCGACAGGGCCAGGGCCGGCTTCACCCGCTGTTGCGGCAGGCGCTCGAACACTCGCGGGTCGCCCACCGTGGAGAACACCAGGTGCTTGTGGCCGATGCCGCCGTCGCTGCCAAGGACATCGATGGCCTCCAGCACGTTGTCGAGGTTGTGCGCCGGCTCGCCCATGCCCATGAACACCACCTTCTTCACCCGCCGCAGGCGCCGCGCCAGCACCACCTGGGCGACCATCTCGGCGGCGCTGACCTGGCGCAGCAGGCCGCTGCGGCCGGTCATGCAGAAGCGGCAGCCCACCGCGCAGCCGACCTGGCTGGAGACGCACAGCCCATCGCGCGGCAGCAGCACGCTCTCCACCATCTGCCCGTCGGCCAGGCTCACCAGCAGGCGCTCGGAGCCGTCCCCGGCGGGGTGGCGGGAATGCAGGCGCGCCAGGCCTTCCAGCTGCGCGGCCAGCTCCGGCACGGCGGTGCGCACCGCCAGCGGCAGGAAGTCCTCGCTGGCCTGGCGCTTGGTCCCGGCATCCAGCGCCCGGCCCTGCAGCCAGGCACGCAGCATCCGCCCGCGATGGCGGGGCAGGGCGCCGAGGTCGGCGAGGCGTTGGTCGAAATCGGTCAGGCGCATGGGGCGCGCATGCTAACACCGGCGCGGGGTGTGGCGAAGGTGGGGCGACGGATGCCGGTGCTCCATGGGAGCACCGGCGCTCGCCCATGTGGCGGCGCCTGAAGAGGTGTTCAGCGGTCGCTGAAGCTTTCCACGAGATCCTCATGGCGGATCGCCTGGCCCGGTTCGAAACCGGCCAGGCGATCATGGGCGAGGTTCTCCAGGCGCAGGTCGTACAACTCATCGAGCAGGGCCTGGTAGGACTCGACGTCCAGGATGACCGCCATGGGAATCCTGCCCCTGACGACTACCAGTTTCTCGTGCTTTCGCGCCGCGACTTCCCGCAGCCTGGCGTCGAGCGTTCTTTTCAACTGGGTGAGCGAAACGGCGCGTGCCGTATGTTGGCGTGTGTTCATGGTGGTGCTCCCGATAGGCGAAGGCTGGACGATGGTTGAGCGGGCCCGCTCGGACCATGCCCCGAACAGCGTTTCGGAGGCTTCCCACATGGCTATCCGTTACGGGCTTACATCGCGCCTCTCTATTCTCCGCCGGTCACGGTCGATCCCGTGGCCGGGTTTGACAGCTCGATCTCCAGGCGCGATGCGCCCACGCTGGTGCATGTGAAAACGGCGAACCGTTTTCGCAGGTCCCCGTGCGAATGCAGGATTCTTCTGCAACGCTTCAATGGCGGTCCGCGCGGGGAGGCCTTCACGGTCTGCCGGTCCTGGAGCCGGTCTGTCAACCCCGCGCGGTCTGCCACCCTTCGAAGACAGCGATGAGTGGCAGCTCTCTACTCTTCTCCAGGAGCTACGCCATGCACGATGCATTTATCGCCACCACCTTCCTCCGCCACAACCGTCCCCTGCGCGGCCTGCTGATCGATGACCAACCCTGGTTCGTCGCCCACGACCTGGCGCGCCTGCTCGGGCTGCATCATCCACAGGCGCTGGCGCGGCGGCTGGATGCGCACGAAGCGCGCTCGGTGCTGTTGTGCGCGGCCTCCGGCGCCGAGGAGTGGCTGGAGGTGGTCAACGAAGCCGCGCTGTACAAGGCGTTGATCCGCTTCGGTCACCCGGAGAACCGAGCCCTGGGGCGTTGGCTGGGCGAGCAGGTGATTCCGCTGCTGCGCGACCAGGGCCGCGTCGATCCGCAACGGCCCCGGCGGGTGCTGATGAGCTGGCGCTCGCAACGGGTGACGTTGCTGGACTGGCAGGGTGAGCTATGGGTGCCGCTGCAGCAATTGCCCACCTTCAGCCCTTGCAGCGGCGAAGGCAGTGGCTGGCTGGGGCGCCTGCGAGCTTCGCTCTAGCCTGCGTATGCGAACGGGGCCGCCTGGTTTTGTCGTCATCCGGCAGGCTGCGGCCACAGCCTGCCGGTCAGGAAAGGCTTGCCCTGGCGGCTGGACGTGGCAAGCTAGCGGCCCTCCTGTCCACCCCTTCCGCATCATGTCGCTCAATCGCAAAGTCGTTCTCGCGGGCGTGCTCATCGTGGCCTGGCTCGGCATCCTGTTCGCCGCCTTCTGGTCGTTCCAAGGCCGCTACCTGCGCAGCTATCCCGATACCACCCAACTGTTCGATGGCCAGGCGCTGCAACTGCCGGCGCAACTGGCCGGCCCGGGGCACATCCGCGTGGTGCATTTCTGGGACCCGGAATGCCCGTGCAACGTTGCCAACCAGCAGCATCTGGCCTCGCTGATCAAGCGCTTCGAGCCCCAGGGCGTGGATTTCTACGCCTACCGCAAGCCCGGCACCCAGGGCCGCCTGGCCAGCGAGCTGTGGGGCCTGAAGCCGCTGCCGGAATTCCCCTCGCCGCCGCCCATCGCCGCCAGCCCCTCGGTGGCGGTGTGGGACCGCGACGGCAAGCTGGCCTACTTCGGCCCCTACAGCGAAGGCGCCACCTGCACCTCGGCCAACAGCTTCATCGAGCCGGTGATCCAGGCGCTGGTCGAAGGCCGCCAGGTGAAGTCCCCCAGCACCCTCGCCACCGGCTGCTACTGCGACTGGTAACGGCGTTGGGCGTGGCGTAGGGCGAATAACCGTTCGCGGTTATCCGCCGATACACCGAGGCCACAGCCAACGCCTAGGCCAACCCCGGAGCCGCCGGGGACCAAGGCCAAACGGCGGATAACGCCGTAGGCGTTATGCGCCCTACGCCAGGCCTGACCGTGACGTAGGGCGAATAACCGTTCGCGGTTATCCGCCGTTTGACCTTGGCCCCAGGCCGCGCTGGATTCGAACCCGAAGCTCCCGTTTCCGAGCGCTCCGGGCTTGACCAGGAGGCCAGCGTCGAGATGGGTGTAACGGCGTACAACCGCGAACGGTTGTACGCCCTACAGCGTCAGCGTGAAACGTTCCACCAGCGCGCCGGGCAGCAGTTGGGTGGCTGCGCTGCGGCGTCCGTAGGTGTTGGTGTCGATGCGCAGCGAGCGTTCTTGGGTCAGCGCCTGCAGGTGTTCGCCGAGCAGGCTGTAGAGGCTGTTGTCGAAGCGCATGCTGGCCAGGGGCGCGACTATCCGGCCGTCTTCCACCCAGAAGCTGGCGAAGCGCGTCATGCCGGTGATGCGCGCGGCGGCCAGGTCCGAGTAGTTCAGGTACCAGAGGTTGCCGATGTACAGGCCGGTGCCCAGGCGCGCCAGTACTTCGTCCTCGGGCAGTTCGCCGGCGGCCATGACCAGGGACTGCGGTGTCTCGTGGCTGTTGGCGCCGTAGGCGGGCAGGTTGAACTCCTTCGCCGAGCGCGGGCTGACCAGTTGGCCGACCATGCGCCCGCCTTCGATCAGCGCCTGGTCGCGGCGCAGGAAGCCGTCGCTGTCGAACAGCGGTTCCAGGCCGGCGCTGGCCGCTTCCTCCAGGCTGACCTGCGGCGACAGGCTGGCATGGCCCAGGTGCAGCGACAGCAGCGGGCTCTGGCGGGTGGCCAGTTCGCGGGCGGAGAAGCCGCCCCAGCACAGCAGCGAGATGATTTCCTCCAGCGCCGCCGGCGCCAGGTAGGCGCGGTAGGCGCCGGGTTGCAGCGTGCGCCGTGGGCGTTGCAGGTAGTCCAGCTGCTCGCGGGCGCGGGCGAAGGCCTGGCCCAGGGCTGCGGCATCCCAGTCGCGCGCGGCGTAGGTGGTCTTCACCGCTTCGCCGTTGTCGGCGAACAGGCTCCAGTCCAGGCTGGCGCTGCCGGCGGCATGCCAGCCGAAGCTGCCGCGGGTGTTGGCGAAGCCGCGGTACAGCGGGCCGCCGGCGTAGATGCCGACCAGGTCCAGGCCTTGCGCCTGGGCGTCCACCTGGTCGATCACCTCGCGGACTTCCGGCAAGCGGCCGGGGGCTTCCTGGACGCGGGTCCAGGGCTCGTCCTCCAGCAGCAGGTAGGGGTCTTCCGGAACCACTTCCAGGGTGCCGCGCAGTTGTTCCAGGCCTTGCTGCAGGCGCTGGCGGTCTTCCTCCGCGCCGCCGGTCAGGCTCAGCTCCAGACTGGCGTGGCGGGCGCCGCGGATCAGCCGCAGCTGCGCCTCGATCTGCAGCACGCGGGTGGCCTGGCGCACCCGGGCGTGGTTGAAGCGCACGAAGTCGGAGTCCTCGGCGGCGAGCCACAGGCTGAATTCCTCGTCGCCGCGCAGCCGGCCCTTGAGCCAGTCGGCGAGTTCGCGCAGGTGTTCGGGGGACAGTCGCAGTTGCATCAGGCCTGCCCTCCGAACACGGTGACGTCCTTGAACACGCAGGCCGGCGAGGCGTGGCCGACGGTGATCGCCTGGTTGGGCTCGCCCTTGCCGCAGTTGGCGGTGCCCAGCACGCTGAAGGTGGAGGTGTCGCCCACCGCGCCCAGGCTGCGCCAGAACTGCGCGGAGATGCCGCGGTAGTTGGGGTTGCGCACCACGCCGGCGAGTTCGCCGTTTTCGATCAGCTGGCCCCATTCGCAGCCGAACTGGAACTTGTTGCGCGCGTCGTCGATGGACCAGGAGCGGTTGGTGGCCATGAGGATGCCTTTTTCGATGCCGCCGATCAGTTGCGCCAGGTTCTCGTCGCCGGGCTCGACGTTGAGGTTGGCCATGCGGTCGATGGGCGCGCGGTTCCAACTGCTGGCGCGACTGTTGGCCACCCCGGCGAGCTGGCTGCGGGCCTGGGACAGGGCGCCGCCCAGGGGACGCTGGAGGATGCCGCCGGCGATCAGCAGTTGGCGCTCGGCGGGGGTGCCTTCGTCGTCGTAGGCGTAGCTGGCCAGTTCGTCGGGCACGTCCGGGGCGAAGCTGACGTTGAGCAGCGGCGAGCCGTACTGGTAATGGCCGAACATGTCCGGCGTGACGAAGCTGGTGCCGGCGTAGTTGCGCTCGTCGCCGAGGATGCGGTCCAGCTCCAGCGGGTGGCCGATGGATTCGTGGATCTGCAGGATCATCTGGTCGGGCATCAGCAGCAGGTCGCGGGTGCCTTCCGGGGTGTTGGGCGCCAGCAGCAGTTGCAGGGCCTCGTCGGCGACGCGCGTGGCGGCGCCAGCGAAGCCGCTGTGCAGCACCACTTCGGCGCCGCCCTGGCGCGCCACGTCGAAGGTGCGCGTCTGGCTCTGCCGGCCGTCGAAGGCGGTCACCGAGAGCCAGGGGTAGAGGCGCTGGGTCTCGTGCAGCAGGTCGCTGCCGTGGCGGTCGAGGTACAGCTGCCGTTCGCGCACCACGCGCAGGCTGGCGCTCCAGTCGACGATGCGTTCCTCGCGCGGCACCGCGGCGCATTCCGCGCGCAGCAGGTCCAGCCATTGCGCCAGGTCCGGCAGCGGGGTGTCGAGGTTCGGGCTGCTGCGCCGCTGGCGGCCGAGGTCGGCGCCGGCCTGGGCCGGGCGCGGCAGGGCGCGGGCGGCGATGCCGGCGGCGAGCTGGCGGGCGCGCTCGAAGGCCTGGCGCAGGCCTTGTTCGCCGAGGTCGCTGGTGGCGGCGAAGGCTTCCACGCCATCGACCTCGGCGCAGAGCATGGCGCCCTGGTCGAGGCCGTGGCGCACCGGGTCGGGCTGGTCGCGGGTGACGCCGCAATCGAGGCTGTGCCGTTGCACCAGGCGCAGGGAGCGGAAGGCCGGGTCGTGGCGCAGGGTGGAAACGAAGTGGCGCAGGGCCGCATGCAGGCTGTCGGGCATCCGGGGGCTTCCTGGGGAGGGGCGAACCTTGGATTGTGCTCCTGCCGCAAACTTCATTGCCAGTGTGAAAAAGGGGGAAAGAGCGTAGGGGATGGCTTTGGCTTTTGGGCTTTTTGGCTTTTGGGCTTTTCGTAGGAGCGAGCTTGCTCGCGAACAGGGGTTACCGGTGGCGTAGGTGTTGAGTTCAAGAGCGCCCTCTCCCCAACCCTCTCCCTGAAGGGAGAGGGGGCTGTCCTGAGTGGGCTGGGGGTCAGGTGTCATCCTTGCACATCGTCATTTCCGCGAACGGTTGTATGCCCTGCATCACCGGGTGGACCTGGCGTAGGGCGAATAACCGTTCGCGGTTATCCGCCGTTTGACCGTGCTCCCCGGCGCGCCTCGGTTACGGGTAATGCTCCAGCAGATAACGCAGCGACGCCGGCAACATGGGCCCATGCCCCAGGCCGTCGAAGCGCTGGTACTGCACCTGCAGGCCCGGCACCTTGGCCAGGTCGGCGCTCAGTTCGCGGGCCGGGCGTTCGGCGTCGCCTTTCAGCGGGCCGCGTGGGTTGCCCGGTTCGTCGCCGCCGCGCATCAGCAGCAGGCGCGGGCGGCTTTCGCCCAGGCGCTGTTGCAGGCCGGCGGCTTCGCGGACGATGGCGCCGTCGTGCCACCACAGCGAGGGGCTGGCGGCGGCGTAGGCGCTGAACTCGCCGGGGCGGGTGAACAGGGCGTGGAGCACGGCCAGGCCGCCGTAGGAGTGGCCCCAGAGGGTCTGCCGGCTGGCGTCGATGGGGGCGACGGCGGCGACCATGGGGCGCATGCGTTGGCGCAGCAGGTCGAGGAAGGCGTCGACGCCGCCGCTGGGCTGGCCGGTCAGCGGGTCGAGTTGCCTGGCTTCGCCGGGCAGCGGCGGGGTGTAGTCGTAGGTGCGGGCGTTGCGTTCGATGCGCTGCTCGGTCTGGTAGCCGACTGCGACCAGCAGCGGCGCCTGGCCGCTGGCGAGCTTTTCCAGGCTGGCGGCATCGAGCGCGCCGAGGGCGGCGTTGCCGTCGAGCATCCACAGCACCGGGTAGCCGGCGACGGGCGCCGGGCGCTCGGGCTTGCCGACCCACAGGCGATAGTGGCGCTGGCCGTCGGCGGAGTCGAGGTCCAGTTGGGTGAAGCGGTAGGCCAGGTCCTGGCGTTGCAGCAAGGTGGTGTCCATCTTCTGGTCCGGCGCCGGTTGCGCCAGGGCCACCGGGGCCGGCGCGGCCAGTGCCAGCGCCAGGACCAGGGGCAGGGTGGTGGTTTTCATCAGGCTATCTCGTCTGCCGGCCCCCGCCGGGAGCGGGGGCCGGGTGGTCCTCAGAAGGACGCGGTCAGGCTGGTGTAGAGGGTGCGGCCGGGTTCGTTGTAGGTGGCGGCGCCGGCGCCGGCGATGTTGGCCACGCCCTGGGCGTTGCCGGCGCGGTACAGGCGCTTGTCGAAGATGTTGTCGACGCCGGCGGTGAGGCTGAGGTTCTTGCTGAGCTTGTAGGTGCCGCTGGCGCCGGTCAGCGCGTAGGGCGAGAGCTGGTCGTTGGCGCTGCCGGTCACGCGGTTGCCCTGGTAGTCGTACTTCTTCGGCTTCTGCTTGCCGTACCAGGCCACGCTCAGCTGCAGCGAGAGGTCGTCGCTGGCCTGCCAGTCGAGCATGGAGTTGAGGGTGTACTTCGGCGTTACCGAGAGTACGTCGCCGGTTTCCTTGTTCTTCGACTGCAGCATGTAGGTGAAGTTGTTGTTCCAGGTCAGCTGCGCGGCCAGCGGGATGCTCAGGGTGCCTTCCAGGCCCTCGACCAGCGCCTTGGGCACGTTCTCCCACTTGTAGATCGAGGCGTTGGCGTAGCTGCCGGTGCCGCCGCTGGCGGTGCCCACCGGGGTCAGGCCGGAGTCGATCTTGTTCTTGTAGTCGTTGCGGAAGTAGGTCAGCCCGGCGACCCAGCCGTCGTCCTTGAACTCGATGCCCAGTTCCTTGTTGACGCTGGTCTCGGCCTTGAGGTTCTCGTTGCCCTGCAGGTAGCAACTGGTGCTCTGCCCGTAGCAGCCCTGGCCGCGGCTGTAGAGCAGGTAGTCGGGGTTGAGCTGGTACAGGTTCGGCGCCTTGTAGGCGCGGGCGATGCCGGCCTTCAGGGTGAGGGTGTCGGTCAGCGCGTGGGACAGGTTGAGCGACGGGCTCCAGTTGTCGCCGACGATGCTGTGGTGGTCGAAGCGCAGCGCCGGGGTGAGCATGGTGCCGGGGAGGATCTCGATGTTGTCTTCGGCGAACAGCGAGAAGATCTGCGCCTGCGAGGTGGTGTCGCGGCCGCTGCTGGTCAGGCCTGCGACCGAGCCGCCCTCGGTGGTGGTCTGGGTGTTGGCGCTGGGGTCGTCGAGCTTCTGCTGGTTCCACTCGCTGCCCAGGGTCAGTGTCTGGTCGCGCCAGGCGTGCAGCGGCAGGTTGACCTCGCCGTGGGCGGTCAGGTCGCGCAGGGTCGAGGTGTAGAAGTCGGTGTTGCTGAAGATGCCCTCGGTGCCGCCGGCCAGGCCTTCGTTGATGCGGCTGTTGCGCGTCTTCTCGTACTGCAGGTAGGCCATCGAGCTGCCGAAGTCCCAGTCGCCGCGGTGGGTAACCGAGTAGTTCTCGCGGTACATGATGTTGGTCTCGTGACCCAGCATGCTCTTCACGTTGGCGTTGCTGTTGGTGTTCTGGGTGTCGCCGGTGTAGATGTTGCCCTGGCGGCTGAAGCCGCTTTCGAACTCGAGGCTCTGGTTGGGCGCCAACTTCCAGTTCAGTTGGCCGTTGATGTCCTTGTTGCGCACGCCTTCGCGGCCGGCGGGGAGGGTGCCGGCCTGGTTGCCGGTGCGCGCCGATTCGTGGCCGGCGTTGATGTCCCAGTCGTCGGCGTCGGTCTTGGCCAGGTTGCCGTAGACGCGGTAGCTGAGGGTATCGGTTAGCGGGCCGTTGAGGCCGAAGCTCACGCGCTTGCTGGCGCCTTCGTCGCCGTGCTGCGGGAAGTTCTGGTAGACGGTGAGGTTGCCGTGGGTTTGCTTGGCCGCCTGCTTGGTGATGATGTTCACCACCCCGCCCATGGCGCCGGAGCCGTAGCGCGCCGCCGCCGGGCCGCGGATGACTTCGATGCGCTCGACCTGGTCGGCCGGCACCCAGTTGGTGTCGCCGCGGGTGTCGCGCTCGCCGCGCCAGCCGTAGCGCACCGAGCTGCGGCTGCTGACCGGCTTGCCGTCGACCAGGATCAGGGTGTTCTCCGGGCCCATGCCGCGGATGTCGATCTGCCGGTTGTTGCCGCGCTGGCCGCTGGTGGAGTTACCGGTGAGGTTGACCCCCGGCATGGTGCGGATGATCTGCGAGAGGTCGTTGGCCGGCGGGCGCTTGGCGATGTCCTCGGCGGTGATGACGGACACGCCCGGGGCCTGCTTGGTTTCTTCCTGGGCGGTGGCGACCACGGTCTGGCTGTCCAGTTCGACGGGCTGCTCGTCCTGGCTGGCGGCATGGACGGCGCTGGCCAGCAGGCAGCTGGACAGCAGCAGGAAGGGGACTAGGGGTTGGGCACGGGACGACATCTTCGATCTCCGGAAGTTCAGCCTGAAGGCGAGAGATCGAAGATGATAATTACTCACAATTGCGAGTAAAGCGCATTAACTTTCTAAACACTTCCAGGCCGCCGGCAACAGCAGGTGCAGGCACAGGCCGGGGTGGGCGTTGGTGGCCCACAGGCGGCCGCCCTGTAGCTCGATGGCGCGGCGGGCGATGGCCAGGCCCAGGCCGAAGCCGGCGCCGCTGCCTTCCAGGCGCTGGTAGGGCTCGAAGATGCGTTCCAGGTCGGCCTCGGCCACGCCGGGGCCCTGGTCGCGCAGGCACAGGTGCCAGTGCCGGCCTTCGCGCCAGCCGTCGAGGCTGACGCGGCCGCCCGCCGGCGAATGGCGGATGGCGTTGCGCAGCAGGTTCTCCAGGGCCTGGGCCAGGCTGTCCAGGTGTACCTGCACGCTGCATTCGGTGCCCAGCGAGCAGGGCAGGCGCGCGGGCTCCCAGCCGCTTTCGAAGCAGGCGTCCTCGCGCAGCGCTTCCCACACCGAGAGCACCAGCACCGGTTCGGTGGGCAACTGCGGGCGCTCGGTGTCCATCCAGGCCAGGTCGAGGGTGTCTTCCAGCAGCCGCTGCATGTCGGCCACTTCGCGGCCCAGGCGCTGGCGCAACTGCTCCGGCGGCAGCTCGCCGTCGTGGGCGATGCGCAGCCGCGCCAGGGGCGTGCGCAGTTCGTGGGACAGGGTGCGCAGCAGCAGGCGCTGCTGGGCCAGGCTCTGGCGCAGGCGCGCGGCCATGTGTTCGAAGGCCTGGGCCAGTTCGCCCAGTTCGTCGCGGCGCTCCTGCAGCGGCAGGCCGGGGCTGTCGAGGTCGTCGGCGCGCAGGGCGTCGGCGCGGTCGCGCAGGCGGTTGAGCGGCACCACCAGGTGGCGGTACAGGGCCAGGCCCAGCAGCAGGGCCAGCAGGGTCGGCGCCACGCCGTGGGTGATGACGTGGGTCCAGGGCGTCAGGCCGCTGGGCAGCAGGCGCTCGGGCAGCTGGATGACCAGGCGGCCGTCCTCGGGGCGTTCGGGGAATTCGATGCTGACGTAGGGCAGCTCGTCCTGCAGGCGCCGGCTCATGGGCCAGTCGAGCTTGCGCATGAAGGTCAGGTGGCTGGCCTCCTCGGCGCTCAGCGGCGTGGTGCCGAGGCTTTCCAGGCGCGGGCCGACCAGGGCGACCCAGGTGTCTTCCTCGCGTTCCAGCTGGCGGCGGAAGGCCTCGGCGCCGGCCGCGCCGTTCTGGCGCCAGGCCTGCTCGGCCTGCAGGGCGTAGCGCGCGAGGTAGAGGCGGTCGGCTTCGTCGAGGAAGTAGGTGCTGCGCTCCACCGACAGGCCCCAGTTCCAGATCAGCCAGGTCAGCGTCAGGCAGAAGCCCACCTGCAGCAGGGCCAGCTTCCACAGCAGCGGGTGGCGGCGCATCAGGCGCCGTCCGTTTCGACCAGCACGTAGCCCTGGCCGCGCACCGCCTGGATCTGCAGGTGCTGCGCGCCGATGGCGGCGAGCTTGCGGCGCAGGTTGCAGACGTGCACGTCCAGGCCGCGGTCCAGGCGGGTGTAGGCGCGGTGCAGCACGCTCTGGTAGAGGAAGGCCTTGCTCAGCGCCTCGCCGGGGTGTGCGCGCAAGGTCGCCAGCAGGCGGTACTCGGAGCCGGTGAGGCCGGCGGCGCGGCCCTGGTGGGTGACGTCGCGGGCCTCTTCGTCGAGGGTCAGCTCGCCGTCCCGGGGGGCCTCGGCCGGGCGCCGGTCGAGGGCCACGCGGCGCAGCAGGGCGTCCACCCGGGCGTCCAGCTCGGCCAGGCTGAAGGGCTTGGGCAGGTAGTCGTCGGCGCCGCGGGTGAAGCCGCTGATGCGGTCCTGCTCGGCGCCCAGGGCGGACATCAGCATCACCGGCACGGTCTGCCGGCGGCGCAGTTCGTCGAGCAGGCTGAGGCCGTCGACGCCGGGCAGCATGATGTCCAGCAGCACCAGGTCGAAGCGGCCCTCGCGCAGCGCGGCCAGGCCCTGGGTGCCGTTCTCGCAGGCGCGCACGGCGAAGCCGCGGGCCAGGAAGTGGCGTTCCAGGGCCGGGCGCAGGTGGGCGTCGTCTTCCACGAGGAGTAGTTGCGGTGACACGTGATCAGCCATGGATGAGAACAAAAAGCAATTGCAAATGATCCCACTGGCGGTGGGGGCGGGGCAATGGCTGGGTGCTGGCATTTCGTCGCATCTGAGTGCTGGGGGGATGGGATGGTGCTTTTCGTAGGAGCGAGCTCACGAACAATGGCGTCAGGCCTTGCTCCGGAGCGATGTCGAAGCCCGTCCCCTCTCCCCAGCCCTCTCCCTGAAGGGAGAGGGGGCTTGTCCGTGCCGAGAAGGAGGAATGGTTTCAGTCGGAAACCAACGGTGCTGTCGGCTGACTCCAGAACATCCGTGTCTGCCCAATGGTCCCCTCTCCCTTCAGGGAGAGGGTTAGGGAGAGGGTGCTCTCAGTCTTGGTGCCGAATCCCCATTCGCGAGCAAGCTCGCTCCTACGAAAAGCAGGCTCGCACCCGACTGGCCCCGACGATCAGCGGCGTGCCGCTGTACGGATCGCTCAGCAACGTACAGCGCACGCCATACAGCGCCTCCACCAGTTCCGCGGTCACCACCCGGGCCGGCGCGCCTTCGGCCAGCACCTGGCCGCCCTTCATCGCCACCAGGTGGTCGGCGTAGCGGCAGGCGCTGGACAGGTCGTGGACCACCATCACCACCGTCTTGCCGGCCTCGGCCAGGTGGCGGATCAGTTCGAAGACCTCGATCTGGTGGCCCAGGTCCAGCGCCGAGGTGGGTTCGTCGAGCAGCAGCAGCGGCGTGTCCTGGGCGATGGCCATGGCGATCCAGGCGCGCTGGCGCTGGCCGCCGGACATGGACTCCAGCGGCCGCTCGGCCAGCTCGATGAGGTCGGCGGCGGCCAGGGCGGCGTCCACCACCTTCTGGTCCTCGGCGCTCCATTGCTGGAACAGGCCCTGGTGCGGCTGGCGGCCGAAACGGATCAGCTCGGCCACGGTGAGGCCGTCCGGGGCGCTGGCGTCCTGGGGCAGAAGCGCCAGGCGCCGCGCCACTTCCTTCGACGGCAGGCTGGCGATGGCCTTGCCGTCGAGCAGCACGGCGCCGCCGCTGGGCTTCTGCAGGCGCGCCAGGCCCGCCAGCAGGGTGGATTTGCCGCAGCCGTTGGGGCCGACGATGGCGGTGACCTGGCCGGCCGGCAGGCGCAGGTCCAGGCCTTCGATGATCGGCCGCTTGCCGTAGGCCATGCACAGGCCGCGGGTTTCCAGCGGGGCGACGGGGTTCGGGTTCATGGCTGTCTCCCGGAGGGTTGGCGCAGGATGATCCACAGCAGGTAGGGCGCGCCTATCACCGCCATGACGATACCCACGGGGATTTCGATGGGCGCCAGCAGGGTGCGCCCCAGCCAGTCGGCCAGCAGCGTCAGCAGGGCGCCGGCCAGGGCCGCGTTGAGCACCGGCACGCCGTGCTGGCCGCCCAGGTAGCGCGCCGCCTCGGGGGCGATCAGCGCCACCAGGCCGACCGGCCCGGCCACCGCCACGGCCAGCCCGGTGAGGGCCACGCTCAGCGCCAGGGTGGCGATGCGCATGGCGCCCAGGCGCACGCCCAGGCCGATGGCCACGCTGTCGGAGAAGCGCATCGTCGTCAGCGGCCGCGTCAGCAGGCGCGCCGCCGGCAGGCCCAGGGCCAGGCCGCCGGCCAGCAGCCACACGGCCAGCGGCGGGCGGGCGTTGAGGCTGCCGACGGTCCAGGGGTAGGCGGCGTTGGCCGCGTCTATGTCGGCGCGGGCCAGCATCAGGTTGGTCAGGGCGCCGAACAGCGCGCCTATGCCCAGGCCGACGACGATGAAGCGATAGCCGCGGGCGCCGGCCCCGGCCGCGAGCAGGAAGGTCAGCGCGGCAGCGCTGGCGGCGCCGGTCAGGGCCAGGGCCGAGGGCGCCAGGCTGGTCGGCACCGCGACTATGGAGGCCACGGCGAAGGCGGTGGCGCCGTTGTCCAGGCCGACCATGCCCGGGGTGGCCAGGCGGTTGCGCGCCAGGGTCTGCATCAGGCAGCCGGCGGCGCCCAGGGCGGCGCCGCTGAGCAGGCCGGCGAGCAGGCGCGGCAGGCGCAGTTCGCGCACCAGCAATTGCTGGAAGGGGTCGCCCTGGCCGAGCAGGGCGGCGATGGCCTGGCCGGCGCCGAGGCCGTCGCCGCTCAGGCAGAACAGGAAGGCAGCGGCCAGCGCCGCCAGCAACGCCAGGCCGACCATGAGGCTGCGGCGGTGCCAGAGCAGCGACAGCCGGCCCAGGCGCAGCAGGCCGTAGCCGTGGGGATAGGGCGCGTTCATTGGCGTTGCAGCGTCGGCAGGCGGTGCGAGCGCACCACGGCGATGAGGATGGGCGCGCCGACGAAGGCGGTGACCACCCCTACCGGCATCTCGTAGGGGCGCACCAGCAGGCGCGCGATTATGTCGGCCAGCAGTAGTACGCAGGGCCCCAGCAGCAGGCACAGGCCGAAGCAGCTGCGGATGTCGCTGCCCACCAGGCGGCGGGCGATGAAGGGCACGATCAGGCCGAGGAAGGCGATGGGGCCGGCGGCGGCGTTGGCCGTGCCTACCAGCAGCGCCACCGCCAGCAGGGTGGCCAGGCGCACCCGCTGCGGGTGGTGGCCGAGGCCGCTGGCCACGCGTTCGCCCAGGGCCAGGGCGGCCAGCGGGCGGACCAGCGGCAGCGCCACCAGCAGGCCGAGCAGCAGCCCCGGCAGGCTCCAGTGCAGGGTATCCAGCGGGCGGCCGGCGAGGCTGCCGACCACCCAGAAGCGCACCTCGTCGGCGGTGCGCTGGTCCCACAGCAGCACCAGGCTGCTCAGGGCGGTGAGCAGACCGGAGAAGGCCACCCCGGCCAGCACCAGGCGCACCGGGTCGTCGCCCACCCCGCGCAGGCGCGACACCGCCAGCACCAGCAGGCAGCCGCCCAGGGCGCCGAGCACGGCCACCGCCAGGTTGAGGCCGGCGGCGGTGGCGCCGAGGTTGATCGCCAGAGTCACGGCGAAGGCCGAGCCGGCGCTGACGCCCAGCAGGCCGGGCTCGGCCAGCGGGTTGCGCGTCACCGATTGCAACAGCAGGCCGGCGGCGCCCAGGGCCATGCCCACCAGCAGGGCCAGCTCGGTGCGCGCCAGGCGCAGCACGCCGACGACGAAGCGGGTGTCTTCGTCGGCGCCGCCGAACAGGGCTTGCAGGCTGGCCCAGGGGCCGGCGTCGCCGGCGCCCAGCAGCAGGCTGGACAGGCACAGCAGCAACAGAAGCGAAGCCGCCAGCCCGAGGGCCAGCGGCTGGGGCAGGCGCGCGGGCAGCATCAGTTGGCCAGCGCCTTCTCCACGTCATCCAGCACCTGCTGGGCGGCCAGGTAGCCGGAGCTGCTGCTCCAGATCTGTCCGTCGACGCTGGCCAGGTGCCCGGCCCGCACCGCTTTCAGGCGGGTGAAGGCCGGCTGCCGGCGGGCTTCG
The DNA here is from genome assembly GCF_022760135.1 of Pseudomonas sp. M1. Classification (NCBI taxonomy): domain Bacteria; kingdom Pseudomonadati; phylum Pseudomonadota; class Gammaproteobacteria; order Pseudomonadales; family Pseudomonadaceae; genus Pseudomonas; species Pseudomonas sp. M1. The sequence goes on along the minus strand of NZ_CP094343.1, from coordinate 5,325,310 downwards.
GCCAGGGCCTTCTCGCCGTCGGGGTTGAGGGTGGCGAGGAAGATCCAGTCGGCATCGGCCTTGGACAGGTTTTCCAGGCTGAGGATGTCGGTGTGCGGGCGCTGGGTCTGCTGCGCCGCCAGCGGGTTGGGTTGCAGGCCCAGTTGGTCGAGCAACTGGCCGGCGAACAGGTGGCTGGACATCATGATCGGCCCCTGCGGGTTCCAGCGCACCACGCTGAGGCTGGTGTTGGCCGGCAGGCGCGGGCGCAGCCCGGCGATGCGCTGGTCGAGCTCCTGCAGGCGCTGCTCGGCCTCGGCGTTCCTGTCCAGGGCCGCGGCGTAGGTGCGGAAGGCCGCGCGCCAGTCGTCCAGGGCGCCGCCCTTGGGCACCACGGTGGGCGCCATCAGGCTGAGCTTGGCGTACTGCTCGCGGGTCAGGCCGGGGCTGGCCAGGATCAGGTCCGGGCGCAGCTTGAGCACCGCCTCCAGGTTGACCTCGCGCACGGTGCCCACCAGCGGCAGCTTGCCGGCCTTGGCCTTGAGGTATTCGGGGATGTCGCTGCCGCCGCGGCTGGCCAGCGCGCCCAGGGGTTGCACGCCCAGGGCGAGGGCGGCGTCCAGGGTGTTCTCGCCCAGGGCCACCACGCGCTGCGGGTGGTCCTTGACCTGCACCGGGCCGAAGGCGGTGTCCAGGGTGGCGGCGCTGGCGCCGCTGGGCAGCAGGAGCAGGAAGGCGCTGGTGACGGCGGCGGCCGCGCAGGCCAGCAGGCGGCGGGAGAGGGGAAGGGCTCGGGCTTGCATGGAGGTTTTCCTGAGGCGCCGAAGATGGCGGGCGGTTGGGAAACGCCCATAGATACGACAGAAGCGAGTTGGAATCACTCGCATTTACCGTTTTTTTACAACTGCGATGATTTATGTCAAAGCCGCGCGGCAGAGCGCCGCGCGGTTCGCCCGGGTCAGTGGCCGGCCCACACCGCGCGGGGAATGCACACCTGGCCGTCGAACAGCAGGCGTGCGCTGCGCACCAGGCCGCAGCCGGCGATGCGCCCGTCGTGCAGGCGGATTTCCACGCTGAATTCGCCGCTGGGATGTTCCACCGCCAGGCGCCGCACTTCGCCTTCGCCGGCGCGAGCGACGTCCTGCGCCACCGAGCCTTGCACCAGGCAGGCGCTGGCCACGCTCACCGCGCCGAACACGCCGATGGAGGCGTGGCAGCGGTGCGGGATGAACGAGCGGGTGTTGATCGCCCCGCCCTGGCGCGGCGCCGAGACCAGGCACATCTTCGGCACGTTGCGCTGGCCGACGTCGCCCAGGTTCATGCGCGGGCCGGCCTGCAGGCGGATGGACTCCAGGCGCGCCTTCAGTTCGGCGTCGGCGTCCAGTTCCTCGCGGCTTTCGCAGCCGCTGCGGCCCAGGTCCTCGGCGCGCAGCAGCACCACCGGCATGCCGTTGTCGATGCAGGTGACCTCGATGCCGTCGAAGCTGTCGCGGGCATTGCCGGTGGGCAGCAGGGCGCCGCAGCTGGAGCCGGCCACGTCGGCGAATTCCACCACCAGCGGCGCGGCGCTGCCGGGCACGCCGTCGATGCGCGTGTCGCCGGCGTATTCCACCTCGCCGTCGGGCGTGGGGACGTGCGCCACGGCGATCTGCCCGGTGTTCTCCATGAAGATGCGCACCGCCGTGCTGGCGCCGCGCACCGGCACCAGGCCGCGCTCGATGGCGAAGGGGCCGACGCCGGCGAGGATGTTGCCGCAGTTCTGCCCGTAGTCCACCCGCGCCTCGTCCACCAGCACCTGGGCGAACAGGTAGTCGACGTCGGCGTCGTCGCGGCGCGAGGCGCGGACGATGGCGACCTTGCTGGTCAGCGGGTCGGCGCCGCCGAGGCCGTCGATCTGGCGCTTGTCCGGCGAGCCCATCACCGCCAGCAGCACGCGCTCGCGCAACCCGGCGTCGGTGGGCAGGTCGGTGCTCAGAAAGTAGGCGCCCTTGGAGGTGCCGCCACGCATGAGCAGGCAGGGGATGCGCGTCTGGCCCATGTTCAGCCTCCCAGTTCGTCGAGGCTGTCCACGTAGCGCAGGCCCTTGGCGGCCAGGCGCGGGCGCATTTCGTAGATGTCCAGGCCGAGTTCGCCGGCGGCCAGGCGCAGGCGCTTCTGTTCTTCCAAATCGGCGCGCTTGCGTGCGGCTTCCAGCACCTGGGCCGCTTCACCGTGGCGCACCACGACCACGCCGTCGTCGTCGGCGACGACGATGTCGCCGGCGTTCACCAGTTGCCCGGCGCACAGCAGCGGCAGGTTCACCGAGCCGAGCACTTCCTTCACCGTGCCCTGGGCGTTGATGGCCTTCGACCAGACTGCAAAGCCCATCTCGCGCAGGGTGTGGCTGTCGCGGATGCCGGCGTCTATGACCAGGCCGCGCACGCCGCGGGCCTTGAGCGAGGTGGCCAGCAGGTCGCCGAAGTAGCCGTCGCTGCACGGCGAGCTGGGCGCCACCACCAGCAGGTCGCCGGGGCGGCACTGCTCGACGGCGACGTGGAACATCCAGTTGTCGCCCGGCGCCACCAGCACGGTCACCGCGCTACCGGCCACCGCCACGCCCTGCTGGATCGGGCGGATGCCGGTGTTCAGCAGGCCCTTGCGGCCCTGGGCCTCGTGCACGGTGGCCACGCCCAGGCGGCCGAGTTCGTCGATGGTTTCCTGCGCGACACGCGGGATGTTGCGCACCACGATGCCGGTCTTGCCGATCAGCGCGCTCATGCCAGGTTCTCCGTCACGCGCGGGAATACGCTCTGGAAGCCTTCGGCGTAGACGATGTTGCGCGCGCTGGTGATGCCGACGTTGCGCTTGGCCTGCACACCGCGCTGCAGGGCGACGCGGGTGTAGTACTCCCACAGGTGTTCCTGGCCGGCCATGCACTGGATGGCGGCGTACTTTTTGTCCCACACGCCGGTGATGTCGAGGAAGGTGTCCGGGCGCCATTCGCACTGCTCCGGCTGGTGCGGCTCGAAGGCGTACACCGGCGGCGCGCCGACGATCTTCTCGCCCGGCTTGTAGCCCTCGGCCTGGGCGATGATGCGCGCCTCCTGGGCGAGGTTCATGGCCAGCGGGTGGTCGTAGTTGTACGGGTCCTTCAGCGAGTGGCTGAGGACGAATTCCGGCTGCACGCGGCGGAACACGTCGGCCAGGCGGAACAGGGTGTCCTTGTCGGCGCGCATCGGGTAGTCGCCGATGTCGAAGAACTCGACGCTGGCGCCGAGGATTTCGGCGGCGGCCAGCGCCTCTTCGCGGCGCGCGGCCTTGACCTTCGCTTCGCTCATCTCGCCCTTGCGCCACAGCTTGGCGGATTCGCCGCGCTCGCCGAAGGACAGGCAGACGATGTGCACGGCGTAGCCCTGCTCGGCGTGCAGGGCGATGGCGCCACCGGCGCGCCAGACGAAATCGGCGGAATGGGCGCTGACCACCAGGGCGGATTTTTGTGCTGCGTTCATGTGGGTGGGCTCCGGTTGGGAATGTGTCGAGGATGTCACCGAGGGCCGCGGCGGACTAATGCGTTCAGTTGTTGGAGGTATGCGTTCTGCTTATTGCGCTTGTCGGGAGGGCTGGGCATAGTCCCGTCGGAGTAGGGCTGCGCGCCGGGAGGGGATATGAGCGACTTCGAGCTGCCGAACCTGATGCAGGTCCGCGCCTTCGTCCGCGTGGCGGACCTGGGCAGCGTGTCGCGGGCTTCGGAGGCGCTGTTCCGCGCGCAGTCGGTGGTCACCCGCGCCATCTCCGAGCTGGAGGCGCGGCTCGACGCGCCGCTGTTCGAGCGCCACGCCAACGGCATGCGCCTGACCGACTACGGCGACTGCGTGCTGCCCCGCGCGCGCCGCGTGCTGGCCGAGCTGGAGAGCGTGCCCAGGGTGCTGGGCGCGGCGCCGGTGGAGCCGCTGTACCTGTTCCAGGGGCGGCGCCTGGAGGTCTTCGTCAAGCTCTGCGAGACGCGCCACATGCAGACCGTGGCCAGCCACTTCGGCCTCAGCCAGCCGGCGGTCAGCTCGGCGCTCAAGGTGCTGGAGGGCGGCTGCGGCCGGCCGCTGTTCGAGCGCACCCCGCGCGGCCTGCAGCCGACGCGGGCGAGCCACGAGATCCTCTTTCCGATCCGCCGCGCGCTCAACGAGCTGCGCCACATCGAGACCGACCTCAGCGCCATGCGCGGCAGCCTGCAGGGTGTGGTGCACGTCGGCGCGCTGCCGCTGGGGCGCACGCGCATCCTGCCCGAGGCCATCGTCCGCCTCACCGCCGAGCATCCCGGGGTGCGGGTGATCACCAACGAAAGCCCGTTCGACCTGCTGGCCACCGAGTTGCGCGCCGGCGACCTGGACTTCGTCTTCGGCGCCCTGCGCTCGGCGGACTACGCCAGCGACCTGGCCGGCGAGGCGTTGCTCACCGAGGAAATGGTGCTGCTGGCGCGCCGCGGCCACCCGCTGCTGGAAGGCACCCGCGAGCTGGCGGAACTGCAGCGGGCGCGCTGGGTGCTGCCGCGCGCGGGCTCCCCGGCCCGGGGCCTGCTCGACGCCTGCTTCGCCGCCTCGGGCATGGCCGCGCCCTGGCCGGTGGTGGAGAGCGGCGATCTGGCGACCATCCGCGGCCTGCTGCTGCGCTCGGACATGCTCGCGGCGGTGTCGGCGCACCAACTGGAACACGAGATAGCCTCCGGCGAGCTGTGCCGCCTGCCGGTGCAGCTGCAACAGACCACCCGCGCCATCGGCCTGACCTGCCGCAGCGGCTGCCTGCATTCGCCGGTGTCGGCGGCGTTGATGCAGAGCATCCGCGAGGTGGTCCAGGGGACAGGGGCCCCACACCCTGTAGGAGCAACTGTCTTGCGCCGAGGTGCTCTTCGTAGGATGGGTTGAGCTTGCGAAACCCATGCGGTTGCGCTGATGGGTATCGCTTCGCTCAACGCCATCCTACGAAAAGCCGTGCTTCCTGGAACCGTAGCGGGCCCTGCCCGCGATTTCGCACGCAGGGCGCGCTCCTACAGGGGAGTGGCGCGGGTGGGGCAGCGTAGGAGCGGATCTCATCCGCGAATCGCGCCGGAGGTTCCGGCTATCGCGGACAAGGTCCGCTCCTACGGGGGAGAATGCCATGCCTCGCGGAAACCTGTAGGAGCGGGCCCTGCCCGCGATTTCGCGCGCAGGGCGCGCTCCTACATTGGAATGGTGTGGGTGGGGCGGCGTAGGAGCGGATCTTGTCCGCGAATCGCGCCGGAACGCCCGGCTATCGCGGACAAGGTCCGCTCCTACGGGGGAGAATGCCATGCCTCACGGAAACCTGTAGCGGGCCCTGCCCGCGATTCGCGCGCAGGGCGCGCTCCTACAGGGGAATGGTGCGGGTGGGGCAGTCGTAGGATGGGTTGAGCGAAGCGATACCCATCGCCATGGCCGCATGGGTTTCGCAAGCTCAACCCATCCTACGAAGGCGCCTCGGCGTGGGGCCTACAGCAGGCTCAGCGGATAGCTGACGATCAACCGGTTCTCGTCGAAGCTGTTGGTCCGCCCCCAGTCGCGGCGCATGTTGGAATTGCGCCATTTGACGTTCAGCGTCTTCAGCGGTCCGGACTGCACGGTGTAGGCCAGCTCGCTCTCGCGGGCCCATTCGGTGCCGTCGTCGGTGCTGGCGTTGTGCACGTTGTCGCCGTGGATGTAGCGGTTCATCAGGGTCAGGCCGGGCACGCCCAGGGCCGCGAAATCGAAGTCATGGCGCAACTGCCAGGAATGCTCTTTCGCGCTTTCGAAGCTGGAGCCGAAGGCGTCGTTGGCCAGGGTGCCGCCGCTGGCGCCGTTGACGCGGAACCACTCGTCGTCGCCCATGACCTTCTGCAGGCCGACGTAGAAGGTGTTGCCGCCGACCTTCGCCGAGAACATCCCCGAAGCGGTGCGGTTGTCCAGGTCGCCGGCCTTGGCGCTGCCGTCTTCCCGGCCCCAGAAGTAGCCCAGGTTGGCGCCCAGCACCCAGTCGCCCAGCGGCTGGAAGTGCTGCACCTGCAGGTACTGCTGCTGGTAGATGTCCTTCAGCTCGGCGTTCCACAGGCCGACCAGGGTGCGCTCGTGGTTGAAGCGGTATTCGCCGCCGACGAAGTCGAAGCGGTCGGAGGTGTAGGCCGTGCGGTTGAACAGGCTCATGTCCTCCATGCTGGCGTCGTTGCGCGGGCTGTTCTGGCGGAATTCGCCGCCGTAGAGGGTCAGCCCGGCGAGTTCCTTCGAGGTGAGCTGCGCGCCCTGGAAGGTCTGCGTCAGCGAGCGGCCGTCGTCGGAACGCAGGATCGGCAGCGCCGGGGCCCATTCGCCGACTTTCAGTTCGGTCTTCGATACCCGCGCCTTGCCGGCCACCGCCAGGCGGCCGAAATCATCGGCCGGGCGGCCATCGTCGTGCACCGGCAGCAGCTGGGTGCCGGCGGTGCCTTTGCCGCCATCGAGCTTGATGCTGTACAGGCCGAGCACGTCCAGGCCCAGGCCGACGGTGCCCTGGGTGAAGCCGGACTTGAAGTCGAGGATGAAGCTCTGCGTCCATTCCTCGGCCTTGCCCTGGGCGGCGTCGCCGGTGTAGTCACGGTTCATGTAGAAGTTGCGCAGGGTCAGGCTGGACTTGGCGTCGTCGAGGAAGCCTTCGGCCAGGGCCTCCAGCGGCAGGGCCGAGGCCAGGGCCAGGGTGCAGACGAGACGGTGCTTATGGGACGGGCGGATCATTGTTGTTGTTCTCCGTTTCTTGGGCAAAGCGTCGCCGGCCAGCGGCGCGGTGGCGTCGCTGGTGGGCGGTGAAGCTGGGGGGAGCGGGGTTAGCGCGGGGCCTTGCCGGCCACCGAGTAGCGCACCTGCTGGTTGCGCGTCTTCATGAAGTCTTCCAGGCTCTGGCCGCGCATGGCGGCGTAGATGTCCAGGTTGGAGACGCCCAGCACGGCGCCGAGTTTCTCCAGCACGAAGAAGATCACCCCGTAGTGGATCAGCCCGCGCCAGTCGCGGCGGCGCAGCAGGTCGCGCTCTTCCTCGCTGAGGCCCGCTTCTTCGTACAGCGCCTCGGGCTCGGCGAGGAAGCGCTGGCGCCACTGCGGCTCGATCATGCGGTGCAGGAACTTGTTCAGCCGGTAACCCTTGGCGCTGCGCTCCAGGGTGTAGGGGTAGGTGCCTTCCAGCTTCTCGGCACCGGCCAACTGGTGCTGCATGTGCTGGCGATGGCGCTCGATGGCCGGGGCCGGCAGGCGCTGGTCGCGGTTCTGCAGCAGCAGGGTGGCGATGCCGGTCATGGACGGCAGGTAGTAGTCCTGGTGCAGCTTGTCGACGCTGGCGGACAGCGCGCCGCGCATGATCAGCCAGGTGATCACCTCGGCGCCTTCCATGCCGCCGAGGGTGGCGTATTCGGCGACGGTCATCTCGGTCAGGCGCTCGGGGTCGTTGACCAGCAGCTCGATGAACTGCGCGTCCCACTCAGGGTTGTTGAAGCCGCAGCGCTCGCCGTGGACCTGGTGCGACACGCCGCCGGTGGCGACGATGGCGACCTTGAGGTCTTCCGGGTAGCTCTCGATGGCGCGGCGCAGGGCCTGGCCGAGCTTGTAGCAGCGCCGCGCGCTGGGGATCGGCAGCTGCAGCACGCCGACCTGCAGCGGCACTATCTGCAGCGGCCAGCCGTCGGCGCAGGGCAGCAGCGCCGACATCGGCGAGAAGAAGCCGTGGTCCAGCGGCCTGTCGCGGAAGAAGCTCATGTCGAACTCGTCGGCCATCAGGCTCTGTCCGATGTGCCGCGACAGCGCCGCGTGGCCACCCACCGGCGGCAGCTCGCGCGGGTTGCCGCCCTCGTCGGCGACGCCGTAGCGGTCGTCGACGCCAAGGGTGAAGGCGCTGTAGTGGTCGAAGAAGAACGAGGTGACGTGGTCGTTGAAGATGTAGAAGAGCACGTCCGGGCGCTGTTCCTGGAGCCAGGCGCGGATCGGTTCGAAGCTCTTGAAGATCGGCGCCCAGGCCGCCTCTTCCTGCTTGTCGTGGTCGACGGCGAAGCCGATGGTCGGGGTGTGGGAGACGGCTAGGCCACCAATGATGCGTGCCATGACGGGGTCCTCTGGTTCAGGTTACTGCGTGGCCAGTACCTGGCTCGCGCGGCGCCGGGCGTGGCCGTTGGCCAGGATCGCCAGGGCCGCGACGAACGCCGGCAGGCCTAGGAAGGTGAACAGCAGCGGCAGGCCCAGGCCGAGGCTGAGCACCGCGCCGCCGATGAGCGAGCCGAAGATGGCGCCGAAGCGGCCGATACCGAGCATCCAGCTTACCCCGGTGGCGCGGAACTCGGTGGGGTAGTAGCCCGGGGCGAAGGCGTTGAGGCCGGTCTGCGCGCCGCTCATGCAGAAGCCGGCGGCGGTCACGCCGACCACCAGCAGGCTGGATTCCAGGCTCAGCGCGCCGAGGCTGACGATGCACAGCCCGCCCAGGGCGTAGGCGATGGCGATGACGCGGTTGGGGTTGCGCCGGTCCATGATCCAGCCGACCACGATGGCGCCGACGGTGCCGCCGATCTGGAACAGCCCAGTGATGGTGGCGGCGCGTTCGATGGACAGGCCGCCGTCGCGCAGCAGGGTGGGCAGCCAGCCCATGGTCAGGTAGATCACCAGCAGGCCCATGAAGTAGGTGGCCCACAGCGCCAGGGTGCCCAGGCGGAAGCGCCCGTCGAACAGCTGGCGCACCGGCGCCTTGTGCTGCACCGGCGGTTCGCTGACGCTGAAGCGGGTGCCTTCGGCGAAGTGCCCGCCGAGCTTGGCCAGGGCCGCGGCGATCTGCTCGGCCGGGGCCTTGCGCGCGGCCATGAAGCGCGCGGACTCGGGCAGCAGCCACAGCAGCAAGGGCAGCAGGGCCAGCGGCAGCAGGCCGCCGGCGAGCAGCACCGCCTGCCAGCCGTGGTGCGGGATCAGCCAGGCGGCGAGGAAGCCGCCCAGGCCCGAGCCCATGTTGAAGCCGGTGAACATGATGGTGATCAGCAGCGAGCGGCTGCGCTCGGGCAGGTATTCGGCCAGCAGCGTGGTGCTGTTGGGCATGGCCGCGCCCAGTGCGACGCCGGTGAGCAGGCGCAGGAAGGCCAGTTCGTAGGGGCTGCGGGCGAAGGCGCAGGCCAGGCTGAGCAGGCTGAAACCGGTCACCGCGATCAGCAGCACCTTCTTGCGGCCGAGGCGGTCGGCGTAGGGGCCGGCGGTCAGCGCGCCTATGGCCAGGCCGATCATCCCGGCGCTCATCACCGGGCCGAAGGCGGCGCGGGACAGGCCCCACTCCTGCATCAGCGACGGGGCGATGAAGCCCATCACGGCGACGTCGAAACCGTCGAACAGGACGATGAGGAAGCACAGCGAGAGGATGAGCCACTGGTAGGCCGAGATCGGGCGGCTGTCGATCCAGTCTTTGACATCGACGGTCTCCATGCCACCGGGGTTTTGCTTGAGCATTCGCGTTCACCTTTTGTTCTTGTAGTGGTGAAAATTCCAACAGGCTTCGAAAACGATGATGACCGGCAGGAATCACCTCGCCGTTTTTCGGCGTGGGGCGACTGTAAGGCTCAAGGGGCGGGGCCTGCCTCTGGGAAATCCTTAAGCGGGTATCGGTTTTGTTTATGGGGCGCTTGCGCAGGCGTTGCCGGGGGCGGCGACGCCTGGCGGGCGGGTTTCACTGGCTGAGTTCCTCGTGGTAGTCGGCCTGGCCCTGGCGCCAGTAGGCGGCGACGCGCATGGCTTCCTTCGCCTGGCCCTTCTCCAGCAGCAGGTTGCGCACGCGGACCATGGCCGCGGCCTCGCCAGCGCCCCAGGCGAAGCCTTCGCCGGCGGGCAGGTGCAGGGCCTCGACGGCGGCCAGCAGGGTTTCGCCGTCATCGAACCAGCGCAGTTCGAGGTCGGCGGCAGTGGTGAACTGGCGACGGTCGGCCGCCTCCACCTGCAGCAGGACGATGGCGCGGGTGCCGGCCGGCATTTCCTCCAGGCGCCGGTGCACGGCGGGCAGGCCGGTGGCGTCGGCGACGAACAGGTGCCAGGCGAAGTCCAGCGGGACGATCATCGAACCGCGCGGGCCGCCGATCACCGCGTTGTCGCCGACCTGGGCGTGCTCGGCCCACTGGCAGGCCTTGCCGTGGCCGTGCAGGGCGAACTCGACGGTCAGCTCGCGGGCAGCGGCGTCGAAGCGGCGCGGGGTGTAGTCGCGGCGGACGATGCTGCCGTCGTCGTCCTCGAACATGAACTTGACGTGGTCGTCGAAGCCGGCGGAAACGAAATCGGCCAGGGCCTCGCCGGCGAAGGTGAGGCTGACGAAGTGCGGGCTGAGCTGTTCGCGGCGGGCGACCTGTACTTCGCGCATGCGCAGTTCGTGGCGGACGCGTTGCACGCGGCGTTGTTGGGTGGCTTGAGTCATGGGTGGCCCTCTTGGGCTATGGTTGATAATATCAACGATCATAAGAATCATTAGTTGATAAAGTCAACCGTATAGCCATGAAAGCCGACGACGTTCTCGAAACCATCCACTCCGTCATGCACCTGTACCGTTCGCGGCAATACCGCGAACTGCGCGACGGCCCCCATGACCTGACGCACATGGAATTCAAGGTGCTGGCCTTCTTCGCCCGCCGCCCGGGCGCCACCCAGCGTCAACTGGTGGAACACAGCGGCCGCGACAAGGCGCAGATCGCCCGGCTGATCCAGGGCCTGCGCAACCGTGGTTTGCTGGAGGGCAGCGCCGATGCATTGGACAAGCGCAGCGTGTGCCTGAGCCTGAGCGCCGCTGGCCAGGCGGTTTACGCCGAGGTGGAAGGGCAGGGCCGGCATTTGTCGGAGGTGGCGGTGCGGGGGTTCAGCGCGCAGGAGCGGGAGCAGTTGCAGGGGTTGTTGGCGCGGGTGGAGGCGAACTTGCAGGGGGAGTGAGGGGTGTTTTTTGTGGGGGCTCGCCGGTGGTTTCGGTGGGGTGGGTGGGGGCCGTTCCCTCTCCCCAGCCCTCGGCTGCGCGCCCCGCCCTGAAGGGAGAGGGGGCTAGTCCGTGCCGAGAGAAGGCCAGGTTTCAGCCGGGAACCATTGATGTGGCCGGCTAACGCCATAACATCAAACCCTGCCCAACGGTCCCCTCTCCCTTCAGGGAGAGGGTTAGGGAGAGGGCGCGGAGGTTGGCATGGCAGCGGAGCCGCCGGTTACCTCGTTCGCGAGCAAGCTCGCTCCTACGAAAAGCCGTGCAGTCCGGAATGCCGATGCCCAAGGGCAATGGCGGCGCCCCCGTAGGAGCAGGTCAGCCCTCCACCACCCGATAGCACGGCTCATACGCCGCCCCACCCGGCAGCTTCATCCGGTGCTGCTTGACGAACGCATGCAGCAGTTCGTCCAGGCGTCGCATCAGCGCGGGTTCGCCGTGGATTTCGTAGGGGCCGAATTCCTCGATGGCGCGCACGCCCTTTTCCTTGACGTTGCCCGCGACTATCCCGGAGAACGCCCGGCGCAGGTTGGCGGCCAGTTCGTGGGCCGGCAGGTCGGTGCTCAGCTGCAGGGCGGCCATGTGTTCGTGGGTGGGGTCGAAGGGGCGCTGGAAGCCGACGTCGATCTTCAGCAGCCAGTTGAAGTGGAAGGCGTCGTTGCGCTCGCGGCGGAACTGCTTGACCTCCTTCAGGCCCTGGGCCATGTGCCGCGCCACTTCGGCCGGGTTGTCGACGATGATCTGGTAGCGCCGCTGCGCCGCCTCGCCCAGGGTGGCGCCGACGAAGGCGTGCAGCTGCTCGAAGTAGGCCGAGGCGCTGCGCGGGCCGGTGAGCACCAGGGGGAAGGGCAGGTCCTGGTTGTCCGGGTGCATGAGGATGCCCAGCAGGTAGAGGAATTCCTCCGCCGTGCCGACGCCGCCGGGGAAGATGATGATGCCGTGGCCGACGCGGACGAAGGCCTCCAGGCGCTTCTCGATGTCCGGCAGGATCACCAGTTCGTTGACGATCGGGTTGGGCGCCTCGGCGGCGATGATCCCCGGCTCGGTCAGGCCCAGGTAGCGGCCGCCGTGGTGGCGCTGCTTGGCATGGCCGATGGTGGCGCCCTTCATCGGCCCCTTCATCACGCCCGGGCCGCAGCCGGTGCAGACGTCCAGGTTGCGCAGGCCCAGCTCGTGGCCGACCTTCTTGGTGTACTTGTACTCCTCGGTGCTGATGGAGTGGCCGCCCCAGCACACGACTATCTTCGGCTCCACGCCCGGGCGCAGGGTGCGCGCGTTGCGCAGCAGGTGGAAGACGTAGTCGGTGATGCCCTGCGAGGTGTGCAGGTCGACGCGCTGGTTGTCCAGCTCGTTGGCGGTGTAGACGATGTCGCGCAGGGCGCTGAAGAGCATCTCGCGGGTGCCGGCGATCATCTCGCCGTCGACGAAGGCGTCGGCCGGCGCGTTGACCAGTTCCAGGCGCACGCCGCGGTCCTGCTGGTGGATGCGCACCTCGAAGTCGCGGTAGGCGTCGAGGATGGTCTTGGCGTTGTCGATCCGCGCGCCGGTGTTGAGGATGGCCAGGGCGCACTGGCGGAACAGTTGGTAGACGCTGCCCGAGCCGGCTTCGCTGAGTTGCTGGACTTCGCGCTGGGACAGGGTTTCGAGGGTGCCCTTGGGGCTGACCGAGGCATTGATGGTGGGTCTGGGGGACATTACAGCTTCCATTGGTGCGGATGCCCGGGAGGGCACCTGGGTACTCGACCGCGCGGGTGGCGGTGTCCTGCCCCGATATGGCCGCAAGGGCGGCCCGGTGAGGGTGGGGCTTAAGCGGATAGTAGTGCGTGGGGAGCGAGGCCGCGAGCCCTGCGGATTGCCATCACGGCTGCGGGAAGGCCTCGGCCACCCGCCGGGAAGGCGGGAGCCGGACGACGGGATGGGGCGTTCAGCCGGCCAGGGCGGCCAGCGGAATGCCTTCGTGGTTGGGCAGGTAGCCGTTGCCCAGGGACAGGCTGACCGGCTGGCGCTGCGGCTTGAGGAAGCCGAGCAGGGCATCGCGGGTGTCCTGCCAGCCCTGCTTGTGCTCGACATCGATGAAGTGCCCGGCATTGCGGATGGTGCGGAACTCGCAATCGCGGATCAGCTGCTGGAACAGCTTGGCCTCGGCCGGCGTGGTGTAGAGGTCCAGCTCGCCGTTGAGGAACAGCAGCGGGATGTCGATGGCCGCGAACTTCTCCATGTAGCTCTCGGCGCTGAGCTTGAGCACCTGGCAGACGTGGAAGTGCATCTGCCGGTACTCGTGCTCGTCCAGGCCGGCGACGTGGCGGAAGTTGTAGCGCTTGAACAGCTGCGGCAGATAGCGGCCGATGGTGTCGTTGACCAGGTTGGCGATGTTCGGCCGGTCGCAGGCGCCCAGGTAGTCCAGGCCGCGGTGCAGGTAGTCGAGCATCGCGGCGTTGAGCAGCGGCGAGAAGGAACTGATCACCGCCTTGCGGATGCGGCTCGGGCGCTGCGCCAGGGCCAGCAGGGTGGCCACCCCGCCCCAGGAGAAGGACATCACCACGTCGGCGCGGTAGTGCTCGATCAGCCCGAGCAGCAACTGCGCCTCGTACTCCTTGCTGATGAATTCGCGGCAGTCGTTGTGCGCCCTGGACCGGCCGGCATAGGGCTGGTCGTAGCAGACCACGTTGAAGTGCGGTTGCAGGTATTTCACCGTTTGCGCAAAGGAGGCGGTAGTAGCCAGCGAGCCGTTGACCAGGATGATGGTCTGGCGTGCTTCCCTGTTGGCGTGGAACTCCGTGTAGACCCGGTGTTGCAGAATTTCGACGACGGCGGTTTCCGGCCTCATGTCGCTTCCTCCATACGCAGCTCGAATGGATGCACCCACGATTGGGTACGAGAGAACTACCAGGCAGAAGGAAAGCGCCTTGAGGTGACAGCTTCATGTCACCTGGCGAAAGTTCATATTTCTTTTATTTTCAAAAACTTATAAGTGCAAAAGCGAAGCGCCGAACCTCTTCGGGAGGGCCGTGCGCAGGGCTTTCGAGGCAGGTAGGAAAGGCTGGGCGAGAAGTGCCGAGCGGAAAAAATCTTCTTGGACGTGATGCGTGACCGATGAGTCACGCATGGGCCAGAGTTAAGCAGGACGGTTCGCCCGCCGCAAGCCTGTGGCGGGCGTTTTCCCGCCGCCGCCGGGGTGGAATCCGACGAACTGCGTTTTTCCGGCAAAAGGCCAGCCTCCTATTACACTTTCCTACAGCTCTTTCTTACTAATTCTCCTGCCGCGGAAGAGGTCGTTGCGCTCCTCCCTGGCCGACACAACGGATGGGTCGGATTCATGGTCGTGCACCCTGTTTTGCGAACCGGGCTGGTTTTCGCCGTGCTGGCCTGCGCGGGTCCGCCCGCGGCCGCGGATGACCTCTACGGCTGCGCGCAACCGGTGCGCCTGGCGTTCTACCGCAACCAGGTGTTCTACCACGACGGCAAGGGCCTGGACGCCGACCTGGTGGCGGAGTTGGCGCGTCGCACCGGCTGCGCCTTCGAGGTCTCGGTGCGGCCGCGGGCGCAGATCTGGACGGCCCTGCAGCGCGGCGAACTGGACATGGCCACCAGCGCCGTGGCCACCGTCGAGCAGCGCCGCTACGCCTACTTCGTGCCCTACCTGCGCCTGCGCGAACGGCTGATCGTGCCGCTGGACCTGTCCGCCGACCTGCACAGCCTGGACGACTTCCATGCGCTGCCGGGCGTGCGCCTGGGCGCGGTCGCCGGCTACAACCACGGCCCCTACCTGGACGCCATGCTGCGCATCCTGCGCAGCGAGGGGCGGGTGCGCGAATACGTCGACGAGACGGCCTGCTTCAACGCCCTGCTGGGCGGCGAGGTGGACGGGCTGATCGGCCACGAACTGAGCCTGGCCGGGCTGCTCCACGAGCCGGCGCTGCGCCACCGCTTCCGCGGCATCGACGTGGCCCGCGGGCCCGGCGTGCCGCGCAGCCTGGTGCTGGCCCGCGGGCGTTTCAATGCGGCGCAGAGCGCGCAGTGGCAGCGCCTGTTCGAGGACCTGCGGCTGGACGGCTCGCTGGTCCGCATCTTCCTGCGCAACGCGCCGCTGGACGTCGCCGCGGCGCTTCTCGACAACGGCTACCGGCCGACCCCCGACGGGCAAGGCGGACAGGACGAGGCACCATGAGGGCAGACAAACGCGGCATCCCCCTGCAGGTCCTGGTGACCGGCGCCATCATCCTGAGCATGCTGGTGCTGGCCGTGTCCCTGCTGGTGCAGGGCTACCGGGGCGTGGAAGGGGCGTTGGTGACGGCGGCGGGGGAATCCGCAGCGCAGCTGGGGGTGACGGTCAACGAGCGCATCCGCCGGCTGCTCGACCCGGCGCAGAACACCCTGCGCCTGCTCAGCTACGACGGCATCTCGCAGACCGACAACCTGCCGGCGCGCCTGGAGCGCCTGCCGATGCTGGCCGAGAACCTGCGCGCCAACCGCACCCTCAGCGCGCTCTACGTCGGCTACCCGAACGGCGAGTTCCTGCTGATCCGCGCCCTGCGCACGACGAAGGCGCGGCAGGCGCTCAAGGCCCCGGACAAGACCTTCTACCTGGTGCAGAGCCAGACCCTCGGCGAGCAGGGCGCGCAGGTCGGCGAGTGGCGCTTCTACGACGCGCGCCTGCAACTGCTGCAGCGCCAGGAACGCCCCGACTACCGCTACGACCCGCGCCAGCGCCCCTGGTACAAGGACGCCTATGCCGGCAAGGGCACGGTGCTGACGCAGCCCTACGTGTTCTTCACCACCCAGGAGATCGGCCTGACCCTGGCCCTGCGCAGCGTCGACGGCGCGGCGGTGATCGGCATGGACGCCTCGGTGGACGACCTGGCCACCGAGATGGGCGGCCTGCGCCAGACCGCCAACACCGAGCTGGCGGTGCTCGGCGCGCAGAACACGGTGATCGCCTACCCGGACCTGGAGCGTTTGCTGCTGCACCGGGGCGACGAAGTGCGCCTGGCCCATCTCGACGAACTCGGCGTGCCCGCCCTGGAGCGCCTGGTCGAACTCGGTGGCCCGCCCGGCACGCCGCAGCGCTACCAGGTGGCGGGCCAGGACTGGTACGGCATCTGGGTTCCGCTGGTGAGTTTCGCCAGCGGCCAGGCGCGGGTGCTGATCGGCATCCCGGCCGACGAACTGCTGGCCGGCGCGCGACAGATGCTGCTGCGCCAGGCCGCCTGGAGCGGCGCGCTGCTGCTGGCCCTGCTGCTGCTCGGCTGGCTGATCGGCCGGCGCATCGCCCGCCCGCTGCGGGCCCTGGCCGACCAGGTGGGGGCGCTGGCGGCCTTCGACTTCGCCCGGCCGGTGGGCGTCGACTCGAAGATCCGCGAGGTGCGCGAGCTGAGCCGGGTGCTCGGCGGCATGTCGCGGACCATCCACAACTTCCAGGGCATCACCCTCAGCCTGAGCCGCGAGACGCGCCTGGACAGCATGCTCGCCGAGGTGCTGTCGCGCCTGGTGGTGGCCACCGGCGTGCAGGGCGGCGCGGTGTACCTGCTGCAGGAGCAGGACAATCGCCTGGCGCAGGCCTGCGCGGTGAACGGCGAGCACTACCCGCAGTCGCTGCTCATCGAGGGCTTCGACGAGGCGCAGCTGGCCAGCCTGCTGGACCAGGCCCTGAGCGGCCGCGGGCGGCACATGGAGGTGCCGCTGCGCAACCGCAGCGAGGAACTGCTGGGCATCCTGGTGCTGCAACTGCAGGAGGAGGGCGAGCGCCGGCGCACGCCGCGGCGGCCGTTCAAGCGCTTCGTCGAGGAGCTGTCCGGCGCCGCCGCCGTGGCCATCGAGACGCGCCAGCTGATCGAGGCGCAGCAGCGCCTGCTGGATGCCATCATCAAGCTGCTGGCCGACGCCATCGACGCCAAGAGCCCCTACACCGGCGGCCACTGCGAGCGCGTCCCGCAGCTGGCCGACATGCTCCTGCAGAAAGCCATCGACGACCGCGATGGGCCCTACGCGGCCTTCGCCATGAGCGACGCCGAGCGCTACGAATTCCAGATCGCCGCCTGGCTGCACGACTGCGGCAAGATCACCAGCCCCGAGTACGTGGTGGACAAGGCCACCAAGCTGGAGACCCTGTACAACCGCCTGCACGAAGTCCGCATGCGCTTCGAGGTGCTCTGGCGCGACGCCGACATCCGCTACTGGCGCGACCGCGCCGAGGGCGGCGAGGAAAGCCAGCTGCGCGAGCGGCGCGATGCCGAGCAGCAGGCGCTGCGCGAGGACTTCGCTTTCGTCGCCCAGGCCAACGTCGGCGGCGAGTTCATGAAGGACGAGGACATCGAGCGCCTGGCGCGCATCGGCGAGCGCCGCTGGTGGCGGCATTTCGATGACCGCATCGGCATTTCCCACGACGAGGCCGAGCGCCTGGCTGCGACGCCGGTCGAGCCGCTGCCGGCGGAGGAACGCCTGCTGGCCGACAAGCCCGCGCACCAGGTGCCCTGGGGCGAACGCAAGCCGCCGGTGGCCAAGGACGACCCGCGCAACACCTGGGGCTTCGACATGCGCCTGCCGGCCTTCGCCAGCCACTACGGCGAGCTGTACAACCTGGGCATCCGCCGCGGCACCCTGACCGACGAGGAGCGCTTCAAGATCAACGAGCACATCGTCCAGACGCTGATGATGCTCAGCGCGCTGCCGTTGCCCCGGCACCTGCGCCGGGTGCCGACCATCGCCGCCAACCACCACGAGAAGATGGACGGCACCGGCTACCCGCGGCGGCTGTCGGGCGAGGCGATGAGCATTCCCGAGCGGATCATGGCCATTGCCGATATCTTCGAGGCGCTGACCGCCGCCGACCGCCCCTACAAGGCGCCGAAGACGCTGTCCGAGTCGCTGAAGATCCTCGCCTGCATGGCCCGCGACCGCCACGTGGACGCGGGGCTGTTCCGGCTGTTCGTGGCCAGCGGCGTGTACCGCGAGTACGGCGAACGCTTCCTGCGGCCGGAGCAGATGGATGTGGTGGACGAAGCGGCGGTGCTGGCCATCGTCGAGGCGGGGCAGGCGGAGAAGGCCTGAGCCGCGGCGCAATGCGGTTCACTACGGCGTTATCCGCCGAATCGCGGACGGAGTCCGCTACGGGGGAGGCATACCGTGCTTCCCGGCAACCTGTAGGAGCGGGCCCTGCCCGCGATTCGCGCGCAGGGCGCGCTCCTACATGGGAATGGCGTGGGTGGGGCAGCGTAGGAGCGGATCTCATCCGCGAATCGCGCCGGATTGTCCGGCTATCGCGGACAAGGTCCGCTCCTACGGGGGAGGCATACCGTGTTTCCCGGCAACCTGTAGGAGCGGGCCCTGCCCGCGATTCGCGCGCAGGGCGCGCTCCTACATGGGGACGCTGCGGGTGGGGCGGCATAGGAGCGGATCTCATCCGCGAATCGCGCCGGATTGTCCGGCTATCGCGGACAAGGTCCGCTACGGGGGAGGAATACTGTGCTTCCCGCAACCTGTAGGAGCGGGCCCTGCCCGCGATTCGCGCGCAGGGCGCGCTCCTACATGGAAATGGCGTGGGTAGGGCAGCGTAGGAGCGGATCTCATCCGCGAATCGCGCCGGATTGTCCGGCTATCGCGGACAAGGTCCGCTCCTACGGGGGAGGAATACTGTGCTTCCCGCAACCTGTAGGAGCGGGCCCTGCCCGCGATATCGCGCGCAGGGCGCGCTCCTACATGGAAATGGCGTGGGTGGGGCAGCGTAGGAGCGGATCTCATCCGCGATGGGATTCACCGGCACGAACAACGGGGCGGCGTCAGCGCGCCGAGTCCAGCGCCACGCTGCCCTCGGCCTGGAACAGCACCAGGTGGTCGGCGGCCACGCCGATGCCCACTTCCTCGCCCGGCTGGTGGTCGGCATGGCTGGGGAAGATCGATTCCAGCAGGGTGCCAGTGGCCAGTTGCAGGCGGTACAGGGTGGCCGCGCCGAGGAACGACTTGCCGACGATGCGCGCCTTCAGGGTGCCCTGCGGGGCGTAGACCAGGTCGTCCGGGCGCAGCAGCACGTCTACCGCGCTGCCCTGTGGCAGGCTGTAGGCGCGGTTGCCGCGCAGCACGCCCAGTTCGGTCTGCACGCTGTCCGGGTCGAGCATCTGCCCGCGGATGAAGTAGCCCTGGCCGATGAAGCTGGCGACGAAGGGCGTCTGCGGCTCGTGGTAGAGGTTGAAGGGGGTGTCCCACTGCTCCAGGTGACCGTGCTTGAACACGCCGACCTGGTCGCTGACGGCGAAGGCCTCTTCCTGGTCGTGGGTCACCAGCACGGCGCTGGTGCCGCGCGCCTTGAGGATTTCGCGGACCTCATGGCTGAGCTTGCGGCGCAGCTCCACGTCGAGGTTGGAGAAGGGCTCGTCGAGCAGCAGCAGCAGCGGCTCGGGGGCCAGCGCGCGGGCCAGGGCCACGCGCTGCTGCTGGCCGCCGGACAGCTCGTGGGGGTAGCGCCGGCCGAGCTTGTCGAGCTTCACCAGCTCCAGCAGCTCGGTGACGATGCGCCGGCGTTCGGGGTGCTTGCGGATGCCGAAGGCGACGTTGTCCTCCACCGTCAGGTGCGGGAACAGCGCGTAGTCCTGGAACACCATGCCGATGCGGCGCTTCTCCGGCGCCAGGGTGAAGCCGGGGCGCGAGATGGTCTCGCCGGCCAGGTGGATCTCGCCTGCCTGCACCGGCTCGAACCCGGCGATGGCGCGCAGGGTGGTGGTCTTGCCGCAGCCGGAAGGGCCCAGCAGGCAGCCGATGTCGCCGGCGTTCAGGTGCAGGCTGACGTCCTGCACCACGCGCTGCTGCCCATAGCCACAGGAGAGGTTTCTGAGTTCGAGCAACAGCGGTCGGGTCATGGATCGGGCCGTGGAGAAAGAAGCGGAGGCAGAGAGTTTACACGTGGCGAATGAGAATTACTCGCCGGCGCGAACGCGGCGACCCCGTGCCGCACGGCGGGCCGGGGCCGTGCGGCTGGGTGAAGGTCAGGCGTAGTGGGCGTGCTCGACCAGCAGTTCGAGCAGTGCCTTCTGCGCGTGCAGGCGGTTCTCCGCCTGGTCCCAGGCCACCGAACGCGGGTCGTCCAGCAGGTCTTCGCTGATCTCCTCGCCACGGTGCGCCGGCAGGCAGTGCATGAACAGCACGTCCGCGGCGGCGCCGTCGAGCAGTTCGCGGCTCACCTGGTAGGGGCGGAAGGTGCGCAGGCGCGCCTGGGCTTCGTCTTCCTGGCCCATGGAGGCCCAGACGTCGGTGCTCACCAGGTGCGCGCCGGCCACCGCCTCGCGCGGGTCGCGCACCACGCGCACGCGCTCGCCGGCCAGTTCCTGCAGCGCGGCGCTGGGCTCGTAGCCTTCGGGGCAGGCCACGCGCAGCTGGAAGTCGAAGCGGATGGCCGCCTCGATGTAGCTGTTGCACATGTTGTTGCCGTCGCCGATCCAGGCCACCGTCTTGCCGGCGATGCTGCCGCGGTGCTCGTGGAAGGTCTGCATGTCGGCCAGCAACTGGCAGGGGTGCAGGTCGTCGGACAGGCCGTTGATCACCGGCACCCGCGAATTGGCGGCGAACTCGGTGAGGGTGCTGTGGGCGAAGGTGCGGATCATCACCGCGTCGACCATGCGCGACATCACCTTCGCCGCGTCGGCGATGGGTTCGCCGCGGCCCAGCTGGGTGTCGCGCGGGGAGAGGAAGATCGCCTGGCCGCCGAGCTGGATCATGCCGGCTTCGAAGGAGATCCGCGTGCGGGTCGAGGCCTTCTCGAAGATCATGCCCAGCACGCGGTTCTTCAGTGGCTCGTAGAGCACGCCTCGGTCGCGCAGGTCCTTCAGCTCGCTGCCGCGGCGGATCAGACCGAGGAGTTCGTCGGTCGTGTAATCCAGCATCGAGAGGAAGTGCCTTGCGCTCATGATTCAGTACCTACTGCTTGTTCTCAGAGTTGCGACCGAGGGTCTGGCCGGCTTTTCGAGAAAAAACGGACTGAACCTGCGGCCTGACCGCATGCAGCGGAAATTTAGGGGGAAGACGCGATCCTATAAGGAAATTACGCATCCACGCAAGTTTGCCGCGGAGAGCCCCGCCGGGCCCGGTGACGGCGGGTTTCGGAACATTTCGCAAACGAACGGAAAGGTCCTATTGGGTCTGGCGAGCGGGACTACATAAATGCCCGCGTCTCCCTTGATAGCTTTTCGCCGCCGCCGAGTCCGGCGGCACAAGCCATTAGGAGAAGCTTTCAATGAAGAAACTATGGATGAGCACCGCCCTGGCAGCGGTGATCGTGACCGCCAGCGGTTGCACCAGCTACAACGTCAACCAGCCGTCGGCGCCCATGGATGGCGTGGTGAGCACCGACCTCAAGGCCGACGTCCGCGTCGGCGAGCCGATCACCGGCCAATCCTCGGTGAACATCCTGTTCGGCTTCCTCAAGTTCGGCGGCGACAACCAGTTCGCCGACGGCGTGGCCTACGGCGGCACCGACGGCGGCTCGCTGCTGTCCTTCGACCCGGTGTCCAGCGTCAAGTCCGCCGCGGCCTTCAAGGCCGTCAAGAGCTCCGGCGCCGACCTGATCGTCGCGCCGCGCTACGAGGTGTCGGTACAGGACTACTTCGTGTTCAAGAAGGTCGACGTCAAGGTCACCGGCAACAAAGGCAACATCGCCGGCATCCGCTGATGCCGGCACGGTCGGCATCCCCCCTCTGCCGACCGTCGTCCCCTGGTGGAGGGCCGGCCTCGTGCCGGCCCGATTCATGTCTATATCCCCCGATTCACTGCACTTAGGCTTGTGGCGTTCGCCGCGGCGCGGTTCCATAGTGCTCGCTCTGGTAACGACCGGCCCATGAAGGCCGGCGCAACAACAAGAGGCGAGCCATGAGCAAGACCCTCCACCACCGTGCGTGCCACCTGTGCGAGGCCATCTGCGGCCTGACCATCGAAACCGAGGACCAGCGCATCCTGTCGATCAAGGGCGATGCGCAGGACAGCTTCAGCCGCGGCCACATCTGCCCCAAGGCAGTGGCCCTGCAAGACATCCAGAACGACCCCGACCGCCTGCGCCAGCCGATGCGGCGGGTCGGCGGCGAGTGGCAGCCGATCGCCTGGGACGAGGCCTTCGAGCTGGTCGCCGCGCGCCTGGCGGAGATCCGCGAGCGCCACGGCAACGACGCGGTGGCCGTGTACCAGGGCAACCCCAGCGTGCACAACTACGGGCTGATGACCCACAGCAACTACTTCCTCGGCCAGTTGAAGACGCGCAACCGCTACTCGGCCACCTCCGTGGACCAGCTGCCGCACCACCTGGTCAGCCAGCAGATGTTCGGCCATGGCCTGCTGATCCCCATCCCGGACATCGACCACAGCGACTTCATGCTGATCCTCGGCGGCAACCCGCTGGCCTCCAACGGCAGCATCATGACCGTGCCGGACGTGGAGAAACGCCTCAAGGCCCTGAAGGCCCGCGGCGGTCGCCTGGTGGTGGTGGACCCGCGGCGCACCGAGACCGCGGCGCTGGCCGACCAGCACCTGTTCATCCGTCCGGGGCAGGACGCGGCGCTGCTGCTGGGCATCCTCGACGTGTTGTTCGGTGAGCACCTGGGGCGCGCCAGCCACCTGCCGGTGGTTGGGCTGGAGGAGGTGCGCGCGGCGCTGGCGCCCTTCGGCGTCGAGGCCATGGCGCAGCGCTGCGGCGTACCGGCGGCGAGCATCCGCGCCCTGGCCCGGGATTTCGCCGCCGCCGACAAGGCGGTGTGCTACGGGCGCATGGGCGTTTCCACCCAGCGCTTCGGCACCCTCTGCCAATGGCTGGTGCAACTGATCAACCTGGTCACCGGCAACCTCGACCGCGTCGGCGGCAGCCTCTGCACCACGCCGGCCGTGGACCTGGTGGCGAGCACTTCCGGCGGCGCCTTCGGCCGCTGGCGCAGCCGGGTGTCCGGCCTGCCGGAGTACGGCGGCGAGCTGCCGGTGGCGGCCCTGGCCGAGGAAATGCTCAGCGAGGGCGAGGGCCAGGTCCGCGCGCTGATCACCGTGGCCGGCAACCCGGTGCTCTCCACCCCCAACGGGCGGCGCCTGGAGCAGGCCCTCGACGGCCTGGAGTTCATGCTCGCCATCGACCTCTACATCAACGAGACCACGCGCTACGCCGACCTCATCCTGCCGCCCACCGCGCCGCTGGAGCACGAGCACTACGACAGCACCTTCAACGTCTTCGCGGTGCGCAACGTCACCCGTTTCAACGAGGCGGTGCTGCCCAGGCCCGCCGGCGCGCTGCACGACTGGGAAATCTTCGTCGGCCTGGCCAGGGCCTATGCCGCGCGCCAGGGCACCGAGCTGAAGCCGACCATGGCGCCGGAACAGATGATCGACATGGGCCTGCGCTTCGGTCCCTATGGCGATGCCAGCGAGCACAAGCTCAGCCTGGCGCGGCTGCGCGAGCATCCCCATGGCCTGGATCTTGGCCCGCTGCGGCCGAACCTGGCGGCGCGCCTGAAGACTCCCAGCCGGCAGGTGGAAGCCGCGCCGGCGTTGTTTCTCGCCGACCTCGGGCGCTTCGCCGACACCCCGGCGCCGGCCGAGGGCCAGTTGCTGCTGATCGGCCGCCGCCACGTGCGCAGCAACAACTCCTGGATGCACAACTACCACCGCCTGGTGAAGGGCAAGCCGCGCCACCAGTTGCTGATGCACCCCCGGGACCTGGCCAGCCGCGGCCTGGTGGACGGTCAGCGGGTGCGGGTGCGTTCGCGGGTGGGCAGCGTCGAGATCGAGGTGGCGGCCAGCGACGAAGTGATGGCCGGCGTGGTCAGCCTGCCCCATGGCTGGGGCCATGCGCGCCCCGGCGTGCAACTGGCCATCGCCAGCGAGCAGGGCGGCGCCAGCGCCAACGACCTGACCGACGAGCGCCACCTCGACGCGCTGTCCGGCAACGCCGCGCTCAACGGCGTGCCGGTGGAGGTGGAGGCGGCCTGAGGCGCGCGGCAAAGCCGAGCGCTGTGCTCGGCTTTCCGGTACACTGTCGGCAAAGTACCGGCTGCATTGCCGGGCAGTAGCGAAGTTCAGCCGAGGTTAGCCAATGGACATCATCGATACCATCAAAGAGCAGATCGCCAACAACCCCATCCTGCTGTACATGAAAGGTTCGCCGAACGCTCCGCAGTGCGGTTTTTCCGCCCGTGCCGCGCAGGTGCTGATGGCCTGCGGCGAGAAATTCGCCTACGTGGACATCCTGCAGAACCCGGAAATCCGCGCCAACCTGCCGAAGTACGCCAACTGGCCGACCTTCCCGCAGCTGTGGGTGGGGGGCGAACTGGTCGGGGGCAGTGACATCCTCGTCGAGATGTTCGAAAAGGGCGAACTGCAGCCGCTGATCAAGCAGGCCGTCGGCAAGACCGAAGCCTGATCGCAGGCGTAGTCGCCGTAGCGAAGAACCCCGCGCCAGCGCGGGGTTTTTCATTTGTGCGGAGAAAGGATTCGAACCGATGGACGACCGCAAGAGAGCCCGCGCGGCCCGCTGGGCCTGCGCCTTCTGCTTCGGCGCCGGTGGGCTGGTGCATGGCAGCACCATGGGGCGCATCCCGGCGCTGAAGAACCTCGCCGGCGTCGACGAGCAGGGCCTGGGCCAGGCGCTGCTGGGCGCCGGGCTCGGCGCATTGCTGGCGTTCTCCTTCGCCGGCTCCCTGGTGCGGCGCCTCGGCAGCCGGCGGGTGACCCTGGCCAGCGCCGCGGCGCTGCTGCTGGTGTTCCCGCTGCTGGGGCTGTGCCAGAGCTGGTGGGCGCTGGCTCTCGCGCTGCTGCTGGTAGGGCTGACCTTCGCCACCCTGGACGTGGCGATGAACACCCAGGCGGTGGAGGTGGAGCGCCTGCTGGGCCGGCCCTGCCTGTCCAGCCTGCATGGCATGTACAGCCTCGGCGGCCTGCTCGGCGCGCTGGGCGCGGCCTTGCTGGCGGGGCTCACGCCGTTCTGGCATTTCAGCCTGCTCGCCGTGCTGGCGCTGCTGACCCTGCCGCTATTCGGCCGGTGCCTGCTGGAAGGGCGCAGCGAACCACAGGCCGACGCGCAACCGCGCCGGCGGGGGCTCCGGCTGCCGCCGGCGGCGCTGGTCGGCCTGGGGCTGCTGACGCTCTGCGCCTTCGTCTCCGAAGGCGCGGTGGCGGATTGGAGCGCGCTGCTGCTGCATAGCGTGCTGGGCGCTTCGGAGCGGATGGCCGCGCTGGGCTTTGCCGCCTTCTCGGCGACCATGGTGATCGGCCGGCTGTTCGGCGACCGGTTGCGCGTGCACGTCGCCGACGTTGCCCTGGTGCGCTGGCTCAGCCTGCTGGCCATCGCCGGCATGCTGCTGGCGCTGTTCGGCGGCCGCGTCGAGCTGTCGGTGGCGGGCTTCGCCCTGGTCGGCCTGGGCCTGTCGGTGGTGGTGCCGATCCTCATCGGCGCGGCCGGCAACCGGCCGGGCGTGGAGGCATCGAGCGGGGTCGCGGCGGTGGCGTCGTTCGGCTATGGCGGGCTGCTGCTGGGGCCGCCGCTGATCGGCATCCTGGCCGAGCACATCGGCCTGCGCCAGGCGTTGCTGGTGGTGGTGGGGCTGTGCGCGGGGCTGCTGTTCTGGGCGCACCTGGTGCGCCGCCCGCAGCAGGCGGGGTAGGGAAGAACGGGGGCGCCGCGCGAGGCGGCGCCCGCAACCGTCAGTCGTCTTCGTGCATGTGCGACTGCAGGTAGTTCTCCAGGCCGACCTTCTGGATCAGGCCGAGCTGGGTCTCCAGGTAGTCGATGTGCTCTTCCTCGGATTCGAGGATGTTCTTGAGCAGATCGCGGCTGACGTAGTCATGCACGCTTTCGCAATGCACGATGGCGTCGCGCAGGTCCTTCGCGGCCTTGAGTTCCAGGTTCAGGTCGCACTGCAGCATTTCCTGGGTGTTCTCGCCGACCAGCAGCTTGCCCAGGTCCTGCAGGTTGGGCAGGCCCTCGAGGAAGAGGATGCGCTCGATGAGCTTGTCCGCATGCTTCATCTCGTCGATCGACTCGTGGTACTCGTGGGCGCCGAGGCGCTTCAGGCCCCAGTCGTTCCACATGCGCGAGTGCAGGAAGTATTGGTTGATGGCGATCAGCTCGTTACCGAGGACCTTGTTCAGATGCTGGATGACTTTCTTGTCGCCTTTCATGCCGAGTCCTGCCGTGTGGAGTGGGTAGGACTGGAATTTTCGCCCTCTTATAACCGGATGTCAAACGTAAGCTATTGATTTAGTTATAAAAAGGAATATGAATACGAATGTTTTCATTCTGCAGTTAGGCGCTAAATACTTGAATTGCGGGCATAAAAAAACCGGGCCTGGGCCCGGTTCTTCTGGCGTATGCCGAATCGGCATCGCTCAACTGGCGGCATAGGCCAGCGAGTAGTTCATCGTTTGCGCGCCCTGCAGGTCGCCGAGGGTCTCGCGGACCACCTGCTTGGCGAGGCAGGCGCACTTGCCGCACTGAGTGCCGACGCCGGTGCTTTCACGCACTTCGCGGTAACTGCAGCATCCCTCATAGATCGCGTCGCGGATCTGGGTATCGGTAACACCTTGGCAGAGGCAGACGTACATGGATGGCACTACTGGTGTGGGGTTGTTGGCGTCGATACTAATGTTAATGAGAATGATTGTCAAAGCTTGAGAGGAGACTTTTTGGCGTGTCGACGAACGGTCTTTTGAAGGGGCGGAAGGGCCCAATCGCGGACGGAGTCCGCTCCTACGGTTCCAGGAAGCATGGCTTTTCGTAGGATGGCGTTGAGCGAAGCGATACCCATCACCACGGCAGCATGGGTATCGCAAGCTCAACCCATCCTACGAAGAGCACCTCGGCGTAAGCCTGAGGTTCAGGGAGGTACGGGCGTAGGAGCGGACTCCGTCCGCGATGGGGTTCACCGGCCACGCCGGACGCCCCGGTGGCACGAACAGCCCCAGGCATCGATCCAATAAAAAGCCCCGCATCGCAGGCTGTGTGAAAACCCGAGCGGCTCTTCGAAGAGTGCGTTCCTACGTGAAATCTGAAAAGGCTTGGCTATTCAGCCAACCCAGAATCCGCGTAGAAACGCGAAATCCAGGTTGTTTTTTAACCAGCTGGACCGATCCGGAGGTTTTCACACAGCCTGATCGGCGGGGCTTTCTCATAGCAGAGGGCCAAGAACAAGGATCAGTCCTCATCCTCCATCCACCCACCGCATTCCTTCCAGCGGTTGACGATCCCGCAGAACAGCTCCGCGGTCTTCTCGGTGTCGTAGCGCGCCGAGTGCGCCTCGCGGTTGTCGAACTCCATGCCGGCGGCCTGGCAGGCTTTGGCCAGCACCGTCTGGCCGTAAGCCAGGCCGGCGAGGGTGGCGGTGTCGAAGCTGGAGAAGGGGTGGAACGGATTGCGCTTGATCCCGGTGCGGTTCACCGCGGCGTTGAGGAAGCCCAGGTCGAAGCTGCTGTTGTGGCCGACCAGGATCGCCCGCTTGCAGCCGTTGGCCTTCAGCGACTTGCGCACGCCACGGAAGATCTCGGTGAGCGCCTGCTCCTCGGCCACCGCCATGCGCAGCGGGTGGTCGAGCTTGATGCCGGTGAACTCCAGGGCCGCCGGTTCGATGTTGGCGCCTTCGAAGGGCTCGACGCGGAAGAAATGGGTATGTTCCGGGAACAGGTAGCCGTTCTCGTCCATGCCGATGGTCACCGCGGCGATTTCCAGCAGGGCGTCGGTGGCGCAGTTGAAGCCGCCGGTCTCGACGTCCACCACCACCGGCAGGTAGCCGCGGAAGCGGCGCGCCATGGGGTGACGCGGGCCGGGGGGGAAGTTGCCGTCGAACTCCTCTTCGTAATGCTCCTCGCTCATGCGCCGGCCTCCAGCAGGCGCCAGCGCAGTTTTTCGCCGGCGCGCAGGGGCACCACCTCATGGTCGCCGAAGGGCAGGCTGGCCGGCGCCTGCCATTCCTCGCGGACCAGGGTGATGCTGTCGGCGTTGCGCGGCAGGCCGTAGAAGTCCGGGCCGTGGAAGCTGGCGAAGGCTTCCAGCTTGTCCAGGGCGTTGCGCTGCTCGAAGGCCTCGGCGTACAGCTCGATGGCGGCGTAGGCGGTGTAGCAGCCGGCGCAGCCGCAGGCCGCTTCCTTGGCGTGGCGGGCGTGGGGCGCCGAGTCGGTGCCGAGGAAGAACTTCGGATTGCCGCTGGTGGCGGCGTCGAGCAGGGCTTCCTGGTGCACGTTGCGCTTGAGGATCGGCAGGCAATAGAAGTGCGGGCGGATGCCGCCGACCAGCATGTGGTTGCGGTTGTACAGCAGGTGGTGGGCGGTGATGGTGGCGCCGACGTTGGCCGGGGCGGCCAGGACGAACTGCGCCGCATCGCCGGTGGTGATGTGCTCGAACACCACCTTGAGCGTCGGGAAGCGCTCGACCACGCGGGCCAGGTGCTCGTCGATGAAGCGCTTCTCGCGGTCGAACACGTCCACCTCGGCGCGGGTCACCTCGCCATGCACCAGCAGCGGCAGGCCGACTTCGGCCATGGCCTCGAGCACGTGGAAGATGTTGTCGATGCTGGTCACGCCGGAATCGGAGTTGGTGGTGGCGCCGGCCGGGTACAGCTTGGCCGCGTGGACGAAGCCGCTGGCCTTGGCGTTGCGCACGTCCTCGGCACTGGTGCGGTCGGTGAGGTAGAGCACCATCAGCGGTTCGAAGCGGCTGCCGGCCGGGCGCGCGGCGAGGATGCGCTGGCGGTAGGCGTCGGCTTCGCCGGCGTTGCGCACCGGCGGCACCAGGTTGGGCATGACGATGGCGCGGCCGAAGGTGCGCGCGGCATCGCCGACGGTCTGGGCGAGGGCGGCGCCGTCGCGCAGGTGGATGTGCCAGTCGTCGGGGCGCAGCAGGGTCAGGCGGTCGGACATGGGGATACCAGAGGACGATTTGCAGCGGAATTGAAGTGGGGAAATGCTACCGGAAAAGCCCGCGGCCGGCACTCGCTATCAAGTTTCGCCGGGACCGTCCGATATCTCCTGGGTACTTTCCAGCATTACCCGGAGCCGTCTGTGCGCCATTCCTACTTTCTCCTGCTCGGCCTGTGCGCCAGCCTGCCGGCCTGGGGGCTGACCTTCCAGACGCGCCTGGAGAACGCGCGCTGGACGGCGGCGGGCGACCAGTTCGAATGCCGCCTGTCGCAACAGGTGGACGGCTTCGGCGTCGGCGAGTTCGTCTGGCGCGCCGGCGAGCAGCCGACCTTCCGCCTCAAGCCGCAGCGCAACTGGGCCGGCGGCGGTTCGGCGACGCTCCTGGCGGCGGCGCCGCCGTGGCGGCCGACCCAGGGCGACATCAACCTGGGCTCGGTGGCCCTGGTCGCCGGCGATGTGCCCTTCACCAGCAGCCAGCAGCAGGCCGGGCGCCTGCTCGACGGCGTGCTGGAAGGGCGCAGCCCCGAGGTGCGCCTGCGCGCCATGGGCGGCCAGGACCTGCGGGTACGCCTGCTGCCGGCGCGTTTCGCCGATGGCTACGCGCAGTTGCAGGATTGCTCGACGAAGATGCTGCCGGTGAACTTCGAGCAGGTGCGCCAGGCGCAGGTCGGCTTCCCCGGCGGCGGCGACGCCCTGGACGCCGTGGCCCGCGCCAAGCTGGACATCGTCCTGCAGTACCTCAAGGCCGACCCGACGGTGAACCGCATCGAGCTGGACGGCCATTCCGACAACAGCGGCAACCGCCTGAGCAACCGCGACATCTCGCGGCGCCGCGCGGTGGCGGTGATGGAGTACCTCAAGGCCCACGGCGTGCCCGAGGAGCAGATCACCGTGCGCTTCTACGGCGAGCGCTACCCGCTGGTGAAGAACAACTCCGAGGCCAACCGCGCGCGCAACCGCCGGGTGACCCTGCACCTGTCCCGCGAGGCCGTGCCGGAAACCCCGCCGGCGCCCACCGCCGCGCCCAGCGCGACGCCGCCCGCGCCGCCCGCGCCGCCAGCCCCCGCGCCCGCTGCCCCGCAGGCCAAGACACCGGCCGGCAATGCCCCGGCTTCGGCGCCGCCGGGCCAGTCGCCAGCACGCGGCGCCTAGTCGCACTCACGATAGAATCTGTCGCTTTGTCGTCAAAAGCTGTCGCGCCTCTGTAATTTCCTGAAGCGCGGCAGTAGAATCGGGGGTTTTCGTGACAACCCCCCGTGGAGTGATGGCATGGCGGACGTGAAGAAGGTAGTCCTGGCGTATTCCGGTGGCCTGGATACCTCGGTGATTCTCAAGTGGCTGCAGGATACTTATAACTGCGAAGTGGTGACCTTCACTGCCGATCTCGGCCAGGGCGAAGAGGTCGAGCCTGCCCGCGCCAAGGCCAAGGCCCTGGGTGTGAAGGAAATCTACATCGAGGACCTGCGAGAAGAGTTCGTCCGCGACTTCGTCTTCCCGATGTTCCGCGCCAACACCATTTATGAAGGCGAGTACCTGCTGGGCACTTCCATCGCCCGTCCGCTGATCGCCAAGCGCCTGATCGAGATCGCCAACGAGACCGGCGCCGACGCCATCTCCCACGGCGCCACCGGCAAGGGCAACGACCAGGTGCGCTTCGAGCTGGGCGCCTATGCGCTCAAGCCGGGCGTCAAGGTCATCGCCCCCTGGCGCGAGTGGGACCTGCTGTCCCGCGAGAAGCTGATGGACTACGCCGAGACCCACGGCATCCCGATCGAGCGCCACGGCAAGAAGAAGTCGCCGTACTCCATGGACGCCAACCTGCTGCACATCTCCTATGAAGGCGGCGTGCTGGAAGACACCTGGACCGAGCACGAAGAAGACATGTGGAAGTGGACCGTCTCCCCGGAGAAGGCCCCTGACGCCCCCACCTACATCGAGCTGACCTACCGCAAGGGCGACATCGTCGCCATCGACGGCAAGGAACTGACCCCGGCGCAGGTGCTGACCGAGCTGAACCGCATCGGCGGCGCCAACGGCATCGGCCGCCTCGACATCGTCGAGAACCGCTATGTCGGCATGAAGTCCCGCGGCTGCTACGAGACCCCCGGCGGCACCATCATGCTCAAGGCCCACCGCGCCATCGAGTCGATCACCCTGGACCGCGAAGTCGCCCACCTGAAGGACGAGTTGATGCCGCGCTACGCCAAGCTGATCTACACCGGCTACTGGTGGAGCCCGGAGCGCGAGATGCTGCAGCAGATGATCGACGCCTCCCAGGAGTACGTGAACGGCGTGGTGCGCCTGAAGCTGTACAAGGGCAACGTCATCGTGGTTGGCCGCAAGTCCGACGACTCGCTGTTCGACGCCAACATCGCGACCTTCGAGGAAGACGGCGGCGCCTACAACCAGGCCGACGCCGCGGGCTTCATCAAGCTCAACGCGCTGCGCATGCGCATCGCCGCGAACAAGGGCCGCAAGCTGTTCTGATAAGCTTGCCAGCCTGAGCCAGACAAGCCCCGGCCACGAGCCGGGGTTTGCTTTTATGCGCCCGAAACGGGCCGGATGAGGAGAACGACCCCCATGAGACTGCTGCATACCATGCTGCGCGTCGGCGATATGGACAAGTCCATCGCCTTCTACACCGAAGTCCTGGGCATGACCCTGCTGCGCCGCAAGGACTACCCGGACGGCCAGTTCACCCTGGCGTTCGTCGGCTACGGCGCCGAGGACGAGAACAGCGTCATCGAGCTGACCTACAACTGGGGTGTGGACAAGTACGAGCTGGGCACCGGCTACGGCCACATCGCCCTGGAAGTGGACGACGTCTACAAGGCCTGCGAGGACATCCGCTCGCGCGGCGGCAAGATCACCCGCGAGCCGGGCCCGATGAAGCACGGCACCAGCATCCTGGCCTTCGTCGAGGACCCGGACGGCTACAAGATCGAGCTGCTGTCGCCGCAGCGCAAGGACTGAGCCGGAAAGACGAAGCCCCGCCACGGCTACGGCGTTATCCGCCGAATCGCGGACAAGGTCCGCTCCTACCGCATGAGCGAGCATGGCTTTCGTAGGATGGTGTTGAGCGAAGCGATACCCATCACCGCAACCGCATGGGTTTCGCAAGCTCAACCCATCCTACGAAGAGCACTTCGGTGCAGCCTGTAAGACAGTTGTTCCTACAGGTTGATGCCGAACTTCCCGTCCATGCCGGACAGCCCCCTCTCCCGCTTGCGGGAGAGGGTTGGGGAGAGGGAACGGAGTCAGTCCGATGCACCGTTGCCGCCGGTGAACACCTTTCGCGGACAAGGTCCGCTCCTACCGCATGAGCGAGCATGGCTTTCGTAGGATGGTGTTGAGCGAAGCGATACCCATCACCGCAACCGCATGGGTTTCGCCAAGGCTCAACCCATCCTACGAAAAGCGTCTCGGCGCGGCCGGCAAGACAGTTGCTCCTACGACTCCAGGAAGCGCGGCTTTTCGTAGGATGGCGTTGAGCGGAGCGATACCCATCACCGCAACCGCATGGGTATCGCAAGCTCAACCCATCCTACGAAAAGCACCTCGGCGTAAGCCTAAGGTTCAGGGAGGCACGGGCGTAGGACTTTGTCCGCGATCGGATTCACCGGCCACGCCGCACGCCCCGGAGGCACGAACAGCCAGAGGGCTGGGGCGAGGGGGCGGAGCCGGGATCAGGCGCCATGGCCGCGCCGGAAAAACGAAGCCCCGCCAAGTGCGGGGCTTTTTTCAGCTTGGGCGCAAGGCTCAGAGGTCGAAATCGTAGTCCGACAGCTGGCGCTGCAGGCGGCGCTCTTCGAGGTAGTTGTCGATGATGCGGCGCTTGGTGAGGTTGGTCTTGGCGACTTCGACGACGGCTTCGACGCTGTCGTCGGCATCGTCGGTGCTCACTTCGTCTTCGAGCTCGAGATCTTCTTTATCGGCCATAACGATCACTCCAACGTGCGGGGTGTGCTTGGCGCCCCTTATAGCGACAAAGCTCGGGGCGGTAAAAAAGATTTTTTCAATGAGCAGCGATGCTTTTGACGATAGCACTCAATCGTCGGAAGTCTTGTGCTTGTACTCGCACAGGTCCTCGATGCGGCAGCTGCCGCACTGCGGCTTGCGCGCCTTGCAGACGTAGCGGCCATGCAGGATCAGCCAGTGGTGGGCGTCCAGCAGGTATTCCCTGGGCACGAACTTGAGCAGCTTGCGTTCCACCTCCAGGACGTTCTTCCCCGGCGCGATGTTGGTGCGGTTGGCTACGCGGAAAATATGCGTGTCCACCGCCATGGCCAACTGGCGGAAGGCGGTGTTGAGCACCACGTTGGCGGTCTTGCGCCCGACGCCGGGCAGGGCCTCCAGGTCCTCGCGGTTCTCCGGCACCTTGCTGCCGTGCTTCTCGATGAGGATGCGGCAGGTCTCGATGACGTTCTTCGCCTTGCTGTTGTACAGGCCGATGGTCTTGATGTACTCCGACAGCCCGTCCACGCCCAGGGCGTAGATGGCCTCCGGAGTGTTGGCCACTGGGTAGAGCTTGGCGGTGGCCTTGTTCACCCCGACGTCGGTGGCCTGGGCGGAGAGGATCACCGCGATGAGCAGCTCGAAGGGCGAGTCGTAGGCCAGCTCGGTCTTGGGGTCGGGGTTGTCTTCTCGCAGTCGGCGGAAAATCTCCGCGCGCTTGGCGGCATTCATTCGATCACTCCGGTCACGCGGACGCGCTGGCGCTCTGCGGCGGGTACGTTGCCCGCCTGCGCCTTGGCGCGTTCCGCCAGGCTTTCATCGATACGGTTCTTCAGGGCTATCAGCAGGCCCAGCAGGAGGAAGGCGCCGGGCGGCAGCACGGCGAGCAGGAAGCCCTGGTAGTCGGCTATCTGCAGCTTCCAGCCGGCGGCGGCCGGACCGAACAGCAGGTTCATGTCGGCCAGCAGGGTGCCGTGGCCGATGAGTTCGCGCAAGCTGCCCAGCACCAGCAGCACCAGGGCGAAGCCGGCGCCGGTCATCAGGCCGTCGAAGGCCGCGCGGGCGACGCCGTTGCGCGCGGCGAAGGCCTCTGCGCGGCCGAGGATCACGCAGTTGGTGGTGATCAGCGGGATGAAGATGCCGAGGATCTGGTACAGCTCGTAGGTCCAGGCCTGCATCAGCAGTTCGATGCAGGTGGTCAGCGCGGCAATGATCAGCACGAACACCGGCAGCCGCACCGCCTCGCCGACCCAGCGCCGTGTCGCGGAGATGGCGGCGTTGGAGCAGGCCAGCACGCAGATGGTCGCCAGGCCCAGGCCCAGGGCGTTGACCATGGAGTTGCTGGTGCCCAGCAGCGGGCACAGGCCCAGCAGCTGGACCAGCCCGGGGTTGTTCCGCCACAGGCCCTGGCGGGCGATCTCGCGGTAGCTATTCATGCTCTTCGCCTCCGGCCGCCGGCGCCAGCAGCGCGGCCTTGTGCGCATCGAAATACTGCAGCGCCTTGTGCGTGGCCTTGACCACGGCGCGCGGGGTGACGGTGGCGCCAGCGAACTGGTCGAACTGGCCGCCGTCCTTCTTCACCTTCCAGCCGGCCTCGTCCGGGTCGGCTAGGGAACGGCCGTCGAAGCCGTGCAGCCAGTCGCTCTTGCCCGGCTCGATCTTGTCGCCCAGGCCCGGGGTTTCCTTGTGCGCCACCACGCGCACGCCGAGCAGGCGGCCTTCGGCGCTGACTCCCACCAGCAGCTCGATGGCGCCGCTGTAGCCGTCCGGCGCGGTGGCCGGGAGTATGACGCCGGTGGCGCGGCCCTGCAGGCGGGCGACGAAGGCCTGGGCCGGCTGCGGCTTGCCCAGCAGCTTGGGCTCGAAGACTTCGACGGGGGCGTCCAGCGGGTGGTTGTCGTAGCTTCTCGGCGGCAGCAGTTCCAGCAGCAGGCGCCCGCGCGCCTCGCGCTGGGCCTGCTCGATGCGCGCCTGGGTGAACTGGTGAACCACCGCCACCAGGCCGACGCAGAGCACCGCGAAGGCCCCCAGCAGCAGGGCGTTCTTCAGCATGGAACGGCGGCTGTCGGCCATCTCATTCCCCCAGCTTGAAGCCGCGCTTGGGCTTCTTGTGCCCGTAGGTGCGCGGCCGGGTGTAGTAGTCGATGGTCGGCGCCGCCAGGTTCATCAGCAGCACGGCGAAGGCCACGCCGTCGGGGTAGCCGCCCCAGGCGCGGATCACGTAGGTGACGATACCCACGCCGAGGCCGAACACCAGGCGCCCGCGGTTGCTGGTGGCGCCGGAAACCGGGTCGGTGACGATGAAGAACGCGCCGAGCATGGCCGCGCCGCTGAACAGGTGGAACAGCGGCGAGCCGTGGGAATCCGAGCCCGAGCCGTTCCAGAACAGCAAGCTCATGACGAACAGGCCGCCGAGCATGCCCAACGGCGCATGCCAGGTGAACAGCTTGCGCCAGAGCAGGAACAGGCCGCCGGCGAGGAAGGCCAGGTTGACCAGCTCCACGCCGCGCCCGCCGACATGGCCGAAGGCCGTGCTCTGCGTCACCAGCTCGTCGATGGTCAGGCTGTGGTTGTTCTTCAGCACGTCCAGGGCGGTGGCGCCGGCCCAGGCGTCCGGCGGCGGCGCGCCCAGGCCGAGGATGCGCGACAGGCCGTCGACCAGGCCGAGGCCGGCGTCGGGGCTGGGCCAGCGCGTCATTTCCAGGGGGAAGGACACCAGCACCACCACGTAGCCGAGCATCGCCGGGTTGAACGGATTCTGCCCGAGGCCGCCGTACAGGTGCTTGCCGAACACCAGGGCGAAGGCGGTAGCCAGCAGGCTCAGCCACCAGGGCGCGTAGGGCGGCAGGGCCAGGGCCAGGAGCACGGCGGTGACCAGCGCGCTGCCGTCCTTGAGGAACACCGCCAGCGGGCGCTTGCGCAGGTGCAGCATCAGCGCTTCGGTGCCCAGGGCCACGGCGCTGCACCAGAGCAGGTTGAACAGCGGGCCGACGCCGTACAGGGCGATCAGCGCCAGGGCGCCCGGGGCCAGCGCGGCTAGCACCTGCAGCATGACCTTCTGCGTGCGATTGGCGCCGGTGGCGTGGGGCGAGGAAAAACGCGGCAGGGCCATGGGTCACTCCGTATCGCGCGCGGCCAGCGCGTTTTCCGCCGCCGCCAGGCGCTCGCGCGCGGCGGCCAGGCGGGCTGGGTCGGCGCCTTCGCGTTCGAGCTTCTTGAGGTCGGCGCGGGCGTAGGCCAGTTCGGTCTTGAGGGCGCGGGTGGCGGCGTCCACCGGGCGCTTGTCGATGCGTTGCAGGTCCGGCGCCGGCTTGCCGCTGGCGTCCTCGGCGGCGTGCAGCTGGCGCTCGGCCTCGGCCAGGGCTTCGCGCAGCAGGGCCAGGTCGGCTTCGCCGGCGCCGTCCTGCTCGGCTTTCCTCAGCTCGGCGCGGCGGGTGACCAGGGCGATCTTGGCTTTCTTCAGGTTCGCCATGCCGTCGCCGGCGGGCTCCGCCTTGGGTTCGGGCGCTGCCTGCAACTGCGCCAGGTGGCGCTCGGCCTGTTCGACGGCTTCGCGCAGCTGGGCGAGGGTGGTCTGTTGCTGTTCGTCTGGCGCTTCGCCAAAGGCTTTCTCGGACTTCTTCAATTGGGCGCGGGCCATGGCTGCGTCGATCTTCGCCTTCTTCAGGACCGCTTCGTCGCCGATCGCTGGTTTGGGAGCGGCGGGGGCTGGTTCGGCTTCGGCGGCTTCCAGGGCCTGGCGGGCCTGCTCGGCGGCCTGGCGCAGCGTCTCGACCTGGGCGCGCAGTTGTTCGGTGTCGTGGGCGGCCAGTTGTTTCTCGGCCTTCTGCAGGGCGACGCGGGCCATGCTGGCTTCGATCTTCAGCCGCTTGAGGTCGGCGCCGGCGTTGCCCACGGCCTTCTCCGCCTTCACCCGTTCGATGACCGCTTGCGGTGCTTCCGCCACCGGCGCGGCAGCCTGGGCTTGGCGGGCGCGGGCGACGCGTTCCAGGCGGGCCTGGCGTTCCTCGGCCTTGCGTTGCTCCTCGCGGCGCAGGCGTTCCTGGCGGTGCTCGAAGCGCAGGCGCGAGTGTTCGGCCTTCTGCTGTTTCAGCTGCAGTTCGCGGATGTCCGCCTTGGCCGCGCGGTAGTACTGCACCAGCGGGATGCTGGAGGGGCAGACGTAGGCGCAGGCGCCGCACTCGATGCAGTCGAACAGGTTGTAGGCCTGCAACTGCTCGTGGTCGTCGCCCCGGGCGAAGAAGTACAGCTGCTGCGGCAGCAGGCTGGCCGGGCAGGCCTGGGCGCAGTCGCCGCAGCGGATGCACGGCAGCGCCGGCGGCGGCACCGGTAGTTCCTCGGCGGTCGCGGCCAGCAGACAGTTGGCGGTTTTGATCAGCGGGGCCTGCAGGTCGCCGAGGGTGATGCCCATCAGCGGGCCGCCCATGACCAGGCGGCCAAGCCGGCCGCGGTCCAGCCCGGCGAATTCCAGCAGTTCGCCGACCGGCGTGCCGAGCAGCGCCTCGACGTTCATCGGCCGCGCCAGGGCGGCGCCGGTCAGGGTGGTGATGCGCGAGATCAGCGGGCGGCCGAGGATCAGCGCATCGCGCAGCGCCACGGCGGTGCCGACGTTGACGCAGACCATGCCGATGTCCGCCGGCAGGCCGCCGCTGGGCACCTCGCGGCCGCTGAGCAGCTGGATCAGCTGGCGTTCGCCGCCGGAGGGGTACTTGGTCGGGACCACCCGCAGTTCGATGGCGCGCTCGCCGATGGCCTGGCGCAGGGCCTCGATGGCCTGGGGCTTGTCGTCCTCGATGCCGAGCAGCACCTGCTGCGGCTGCAGCAGGTGCATGAGAATCTCGATGCCTTCCACCAGTTCGGCGGCGCGTTCGCGCATCAGCATGTCGTCGGCGCTGATGTAGGGCTCGCACTCGGCGCCGTTGATCACCAGGGTGTGCAGGTCTTCGGCGGCGCGGGCGGCCAGCTTGGCGGCGGTGGGGAAGCCGGCGCCGCCGAGCCCGGCGATGCCGGCCTGGCGAATGCGCTCCAGCAGGGCGGCGGGGCTTTCCTGGCGGTAGTCGGGGCAGGGCTGCAAGGGCACCCATTCGTCCAGCCCGTCGGCGTCGATGACGATGGCTTCGGCCAGCAGGCCGGAAGGGTGTGGATAAGGTTGCTCGCCGATGGCCACCACCGTGCCGGAGGTCGGCGCATGCACGGCGGCGCTGATGGCGCTGCCGGGGCTGGCGATCATCTGGCCCTTGAGCACGCGCTCGCCGACGTCCACGCAGGGTAGGGCCGGCGCGCCGGTGTGTTGCTGCAGCGGCAGGATCAGCCGGCTGGGCAGCGGCGCCCGGACGATGGGGCCGGCGGTGGATTGCGCCTTGTTGGTCGGCAGATGCAGGCCGCCGGGGAAGTCCCAGGCCTTGGCGTTCATGCGGCCTGCTCCCGGTCGCTGGCGATCAGCCGGGCATCGGGCAGCGGCCATTTCCAGTCGCGCACGCCGACTTCCAGGTCGAGCATGTCGATGCAGTCCACCGGGCAGGGCTCGACGCACAGGTCGCAGCCGGTGCATTCGGCGGCGATCACCGTGTGCATCTGCCGCGCGGCGCCGACGATGGCGTCCACCGGGCAGGCCTGGATGCACTTGGTGCAGCCGATGCACTCGGCCTCGCGGATGAAGGCCACGCGCGGCGGGGTTTCCGCCGGAGCGTCCAGGGGCGGCGCCTCGACGTCGAGCAGGTCGGCCAGGGCTGCGATGGTGGCGCTGCCGCCGGGCGGGCACTTGTTGATCGCGTCGCCCTGGGCGATGGCCTCGGCGTAGGGCTTGCAGCCGGCATAGCCGCATTGCCCGCACTGGGTCTGCGGCAGCAGAGCGTTGACCTGTTCGGCCACCGGGTCGCCCTCGACGCGGTAGCGCACCGCCGCGTAGCCGAGCAGGGCGCCGCTGGCCAGGCACAGGGCCAACAGCACGCCGACGGCGAGCAGCACGGCGCTCATAGCTTGATCAGCCCGGTGAAGCCCATGAAGGCCAGGGACATCAGCCCGGCGGTGATCATGCCGATGGCTGCGCCCTGGAAGGGTTTGGGCACGTCGGCGATGGCGATGCGCTCGCGCAGGGCGGCGAACAGCACCAGCACCAGGGAGAAGCCCAGGCCGGCGCCGAAGCCCTGCACGCTGGACTGGATGAAGCCGTACTCGGGCTTGTTGGCGTTGAGCAGGGCCACGCCGAGGACGATGCAGTTGGTGGTGATCAGCGGCAGGAAGATGCCCAGCACGCGGTACAGCAGCGGGCTGCTCTTCTTCACCAGCAGTTCGGTGAACTGCACCACCACGGCGATCACCAGGATGAAGCCGATGGTGCGCAGGTACTCCAGGTCTAGCGGGCGCAGCACGTAGCGCTGCAGGATGTAGCTGCAGATCGAGGCCAGGGTCAGCACGAAGGTGGTGGCCAGGGCCAGGCCGATGGCCGTCTCTATCTTGCGCGACACGCCCATGAACGGGCACAGGCCGAGGAACTGCACCAGCACGAAGTTGTTGACCAGGATGGCGCTGACCAGGATCAGGGCGAGTTCGGTCATGGCCGGGCGCCTCGGGCCGGGCGGTGGCGGAGCTTGGGCATGCTCAGATTCCCGTGATCAGCAGGTCGATGGCGGCGATGATGTCCAACCGCAGGTGCGCCAGGCTGCCCACCGGTTCGCCCAGCTCGCGGCGCGCCACGCCGGCCATCTGCGGGGTGAGCAGCAGCAGCGTTTCGCCCCCCACCGTCACCTCGGGCATCAGCCGCTCGATGCCGGCCAGGCCCTTGCCGCGGCTGAGCGGGATCACCACGCGGGTGTTCAGCGAGGCGAGCAGGTCGCTCTGCACGTCCAGCAGCAGCGGGATGTCCTCGCGGCTGCGCGGGCTGGGGTTGCGGTACAGGTCGAACTGCGGCATCAGAAGCTCCGCAGGTCGTCGGCGAACACGCCGGCGCCGTCCACATGCTGATTGTAGGCGTCGATGGCCTGGCGGTTCTGTTCCAGCCAGCGTTGCCGCAGGCGTTCGCGCACCACGTCGGCCAGCGCTTCCTCCAGCACCGCCGAGAGGTTCACGTCCAACTCGCGGGCCTGCTTGAGCAGGTCGCTGTTCAGGCTGAGGTTGGTGGCTTTCTTCGGGGCTTGGGGATCGTAGGTCGCGTGCATGGGCACCTCCACGGTTTATGCGCATAGGTTATGCGCATGGTCTTGCCCGGGCAAGGCAGAAACGACGACGCCGGCCCCGGGGCCGGCGTCGCGTTCGGCGCGTGCCGCTTACTTCACGCGCTGGCCCGGCTTGGCGCCGCTGTCCGG
Organism: Pseudomonas sp. M1; assembly: GCF_022760135.1. Taxonomy (NCBI): domain Bacteria; kingdom Pseudomonadati; phylum Pseudomonadota; class Gammaproteobacteria; order Pseudomonadales; family Pseudomonadaceae; genus Pseudomonas; species Pseudomonas sp. M1. Next base: position 5,285,259 of record NZ_CP094343.1, on the reverse strand, counting down.
GCTGAGCAGGTAGATTTCCTCGCCGCCGGGGCCGGCGGCCAGGACCATGCCTTCGGAGACGCCGAACTTCATCTTGCGCGGGGCCAGGTTGGCCACGTACAGGGTCAGGCGGCCTTCGAGCTTGCTCGGGTCCGGGTAGGCGCTCTTGATGCCGGAGAACACGTTGCGCTTCTCGTCGCCGATGTCCAGGGACAGGCGCAGCAGCTTGTCGGCGCCCTCGACGAACTCGCACTTCTCGATCAGCGCGATGCGCAGGTCGACGGCGGCGAAGGCGTCGAAGTTGATTTCCGCGGCCAGCGGGTCCTTCACCAGTTCGCCGTTGCCAGCGGGTTTGTTGGCGGCGGCGAGGTCTTCCTTGGAGGCTTCGATCATGGCTTCGATTTTCGCGGGCTCGATACGGGTCATCAGCGGGTTGAACGGGTTCAGTTGGTGGTTGGCCAGCAACTGCTCGTGGTCGCTCCACTTCAGCGGGGCGACGTTGAGGAAGGCTTCGGCGGCCTCGGCCAGCTTCGGCAGCACCGGCTTGAGGAAGATCACCAACTGGCGGAACAGGTTCACGCCCAGGGCGCAGATGGCCTGGACCTCGGACTGCTTGCCTTCCTGCTTGTTCAGCGCCCAGGGCGCCTTGTCGGCGATCCAGGCGTTGGCCTGGTCGGCCAGGGCCATGATTTCGCGCATGGCGCGGCCGAAGTCGCGGGCTTCGTAGGCGGCGGCGATGCTCGGCGCGGCGGCCTTGAAGGCTGCGGCCAGCTCCGGCGCCGGGTCGGCCTCGACCAGCACGCCGGCGTTGCCCTTGTGGATGAAGCCGGCGCAGCGGCTGGCGATGTTGACCACCTTGCCGACCAGGTCGGAGTTGACCTTCTGCACGAAGTCCTCGAGGTTCAGGTCGAGGTCGTCGACGCCGCGGCCGAGCTTGGAGGCGTAGTAGTAGCGCAGGTATTCCGGGTCCAGGTGGTCCAGGTAGGTGCGCGCCTTGACGAAGGTGCCGCGGGACTTGGACATCTTCTGGCCGTTGACGGTCAGGTAGCCGTGCACGTTCAGCGCGGTGGGCTTGCGGTAGCCGGCGCCTTCGAGCATGGCCGGCCAGAACAGCGCGTGGAAGTTGACGATGTCCTTGCCGATGAAGTGGTACAGCTCGGCCTTGGAATCCTTGTTCCAGAAGGCGTCGAAGTCCAGCTCCGGGCGGCGCGCGCAGAGGTTCTTGAAGCTGGCCATGTAGCCGATGGGCGCGTCCAGCCAGACGTAGAAGTACTTGCCCGGGGCCTCGGGGATCTCGAAGCCGAAGTAGGGCGCGTCACGGGAGATGTCCCATTCCTGCAGGCCGGCGTCCAGCCATTCGGCGATCTTGTTGGCCACCGACTCCTGCAGCGCGCCGCTGCGCGTCCACTGCTTGAGCATGGCGTCGAAGTCCGGGAGCTTGAAGAAGTAGTGCAGCGACTCCTTGAGCACCGGGGTGGCGCCGGAGATGGCCGACTTCGGGTCCTTCAGCTCGGTGGGCGAGTAGGTGGCGCCGCAGGCTTCGCAGTTGTCGCCGTACTGGTCGGCGGTGCCGCACTTCGGGCAGGTGCCCTTGATGAAGCGGTCGGCCAGGAACATCTGCTTTTCCGGGTCGAAGTACTGGGTCACCGGGCGCGTGGCGATGTGCCCGGCGTCGCGCAGCTTCAGGTAGATGGCCGAGGACAGCTCGCGGTTCTCTGCCGAATGGGTCGAGTAGTAGTTGTCGAAGTCCACCAGGAAGTCGGCGAAGTCGGTCATGTGCTCGGCGCGCACGGCGTCGATCAGCTGTTCCGAGGTGATGCCTTCGCGCTCGGCGCGCAGCATGATGGCCGAGCCGTGGGCATCGTCCGCGCAGACGTACACCGCCTGGTTGCCCCGCATCTTCTGGAAACGCACCCAGATGTCGGTCTGGATGTATTCCAGCATGTGGCCCAGGTGAATGGAGCCGTTGGCGTAGGGCAGGGCGCTGGTGACGAGGATCTGGCGGTTTTCGGACATGATGCTCAGGCCATTGGGGCAAAACGAGGGAAGTCGGTAACTATAACAGGCTGCAGGCAGCAGGCTATAGGCTACAGGTAGGAGCGAAGAGCGATCGGTGCTTGAAGCCCGAAGCCTGAAGCCTGAAGCCTGAAGCCTGAAGCCTGCAACCTATAGCCTGCCGCTGCTGTTAATATTCCCGCCTACCGTGCTCAGCCTTTTTTCGGGAGAACCCATGAGCGTCGTCACCCGCGCCACGGTGGAGGCCGTCCTCCGCCAGATCACCGACCCGCACACCGGCCAGAACCTGCTCGACGCCGGCTACCTGCGCGATCTCGATATCCAGGGCGGGCGCATCGCCCTGGGCCTGGAGCTGGGCTATGCCTGCGGCCTGTTCAGGAATGGCCTGGCGCAGACCGTGCAGATGGCCCTGGAAGCCCTCGACGGCGTGGACTCGGCCCAGGTGAAGGTGGACGTGAAGATCGCCGCGCACAAGGCTCAGGCCCAGGTGCCGGGCATGAGCAACGTGAAGAACATCATCGCCGTGGCCTCCGGCAAGGGCGGCGTGGGCAAGTCCACCACCGCCGCCAACCTGGCCCTGGCGCTGGCCTGCGAAGGGGCCAAGGTGGGCATCCTCGACGCCGACATCTACGGCCCCAGCCAGGGCATTATGTTCGGCATTCCCGAGGGCACCCGGCCGAAGGTGCGCGAGCAGAAGTGGTTCGTGCCGCTGGAGGCCCATGGCGTGGAAGTCATGTCCATGGCCTTCCTCACCGACGACAACACCCCGGTGGTGTGGCGCGGGCCGATGGTTTCCGGCGCGCTGCTGCAACTGATCACCCAGACCGCCTGGAACGACCTGGACTACCTGGTGATCGACATGCCGCCGGGCACTGGCGACATCCAGCTGACCCTGGCGCAGAAGGTCCCGGTGGCCGGCGCGGTGATCGTCACCACCCCGCAGGACCTGGCCCTGCTCGATGCCAGGAAGGGCGTGGAAATGTTCCGCAAGGTCAACATCCCGGTGCTGGGCGTGGTGGAGAACATGGCGGTGCACATCTGCTCCAACTGCGGCCACGCCGAGCACCTGTTCGGCGAGGGCGGCGGCGAGAAGCTGGCGGCGCAGTACGGCGTGGAACTGCTGGCTTCGCTGCCGCTGTCCATGGCCATCCGCATGCAGGCCGACGGCGGCAAGCCGACGGTGATCGCCGACCCGGAAAGCCAGTTGGCGATGATCTACCAGGAAATGGCCCGCTGCGTGGGCGCGCGCATCGCCCTGAGCGAGAAGGACGCGCCGGCGATGCCGAGCATCTCCATCAGCGAGGACTGATCAAGGGCGCGGCCTGGCGGCCGCGCTCGTCATTTGCCGGACGCCATGGCCGCGGTGGCCTCAGTTGACCTTCAGCTTGCCGCCACGGCCCAGCCCGCCCTCGACGTTCTGGGCCTTGTAGTCCTGCAGGGACACGACCATCTTGTTCCAGGCATCGATGAAGGCGACCACCGTGGCCTTGCCTTCGGGCGTGCGGGAAAAGCCGCCCAGCCCTCCGCCGACGCCACCGCCGAAGCCGGCCAGCGCGGCTCCGTAGTTGGTCGCGGTCGAGTTGCCTTCGGCTGCGGCGATCTGCACCGAAGAGCGAATGTCGAACAGCGAGAGCGTGACCACCGAGGCCTTGGTTTGCAGCGCGCCGGCGAGTTGGCCGATGGCGGCGTTGCCGATCAGGCCGCCGAGGGTTCCGGCCAGGCCGCCAATGGCGGAATCGTTGATGATGATCTGCGGTTCCAGGTAATAGTCGGCGGCGACCCGCTGGCCCTTGTGCTGTTTAGAACCGGCACGGTATTCGCCGGATAGCCGCTGTATCTTGGTGATGCGCGACAGGCGGGCGTCGGATCGCTGGTTGCCGATCGAGGTGATGACGAAGCAGTTCGATTGCTGTACCGCCAGGCGCAGCAGGGGTTCGATGGAGGTCATCTGCGTGGCGCTGCCGAAGGGGCCGTACCAGTCGGCCTCGCGCCCGTCGTCCACGGCGATGGTGCCCAGTGGCTTGTCGCAGCGCTGCAGCGATTGCTGCGCGCCACTGCTGTTGCCGCCGGCCGCCGCGCCGGAAACCCCGGCATGCTGTCCCCCCGGCGAGATCAACCCCCCGCCCAGTGCCGCGCATCCATTCAATGTGCCGGCAATGGCCGCGCCCAGCATGTATTTAACAATGCTCTTCGATTTTGATTTCATGTTGTTTTGCCGTTTGGTGTTGGGGGGTGTTTGTTCTTCTGCCAGTTGCCGTTGCGGAAACTTTCGACTTGTGACTTCCAGCTAGCGCCAGTGCCAGTTGTCATCCCGCCAATAACTGCGATAGGGATAGGCCGAGTACCAATAGCGCAGGGTCATTTCCCGCCAGTCGTTCTTCCACTTGAAATAGGCGGCTTCGGAACTTTTGGCGGCGCGGGCCTGGGCCAGGAGTTGCATCGACTCCTGGTCGCCTTGGCCCGCGGCCATCGCCAGCCATTTCTCGGCTTCCTGCGGGTCCGCGCCCATTTCCTCAAGGCCGCCCAGGTAGAGGCCGCCGAGGGCCTTCTGCGCCTCCAGGTCCCCGCGCTCCGCGGCGCTGCGCATCCACTGCAGCGCCTGATAGCTGTCCTGGGCCACGCCATCCCCGCGGAAATAGCGCAGCCCCAGGTCGTAGGCCGCGCGCGGGTCGCTGGCGGCGAGGGACAGGAGCGCGCTCGAGGCTCGGTCCGCGTCGATATCCGTGGGGTTATTGCCGACAGCTGAAGATGACGCTGGGGGCTGTTGTGCTCCACAGCCTTGTTCATCGCAAACCGGCTTCGGGTCGTTTGTCGTGCACGCAATCAGCAACAAGGGAAACAGCAGGAGGGGAATCTTTGGATTCATGGGAGTTCCCTGCGGGGCGTTTATTGTGATTTCCGCTGTAGGCAACTTATGGCGGGGCAGGGGACAAAGTATCTTTCACGTCCGGTTCAAGGTGCAGGTGAGGTTTCTTTTGAGTCTTGTGAGATTTTTCTTAAAAATTCGGAAGTATCTCGGCAATATCTGAAATACGCGTTGGCCCGCTACTCTCGTGGCCTGCATTCGTGCATTGCTGGAAGGTCTTCGGCGGCCCTGTGCGCAACGTGTTCTCGACGTTGGTCATGCAGCCTTTGCTGCCGACGGGCGCTGCCGGTAAGATTCGCGTTTCTTTTTCAGCAGCTACGGGACGCCCGCCATGAGCATCAAATCGGACAAGTGGATTCGCCGCATGGCCCTGGAGCACGGGATGATCGAGCCCTTCGTCGAGCGCCAGGTGCGCGGCGCCGACGACAGCCGGGTGATCTCCTACGGCGTCTCCAGCTACGGCTACGACGTGCGCTGCGCCGCGGAATTCAAGGTGTTCACCAACATCCACTCGGCGGTGGTGGACCCGAAGAACTTCGACGAGAAGAGCTTCGTCGACATCAACAGCGACGTCTGCATCATCCCGCCGAACTCCTTCGCCCTGGCGCGCACCGTGGAGTACTTCCGCATCCCCCGCGACGTGCTGACCATCTGCCTGGGCAAGAGCACCTACGCGCGCTGCGGCATCATCGTCAACGTCACCCCGCTGGAGCCGGAGTGGGAAGGCCACGTGACCCTGGAGTTCTCCAACACCACCAACCTGCCGGCGAAGATCTATGCCCACGAGGGCGTGGCGCAGATGCTGTTCCTGCAGTCGGACGAGGCCTGCGAGGTGTCGTACAAGGATCGTGGGGGCAAGTACCAGGGGCAGACTGGGGTAACGCTGCCCAAGGCTTGAGGCTGAAGGCGGATGCGAGAAACCGGGCTTTGGCCCGGTTTTTTGTTGCCGGCTGACTCTTGACCTTCAGCCTGCTCAGGACAAGCCCCCTCTCCCTTCAGGGAGAGGGCTGGGGAGAGGGGACGGACTTCGACGATACGCCGGCGCTGGGCTTGGCCCCGTTCCCCCTCCCTAACCCTCCCCCGCAAGCGGGAGAGGGGACCGTTCGGTGTGAAGCGGGGCTACGGAGCTCCCTGTGAGACTATGGCGTTGCCGGCTGACTCCTGATCTTCAGCCTGCTCAGGACAGGCCCCCTCTCCCTCTGGGAGAGGGCTGGGGTGAGGGTGACGGACTTCGACGATACGCCGGCGCTGGGCTTGGCCCCGTTCCCCCACCCTAACCCTCCCCCGCAAGCGGGAGAGGGGACCGTTCGGTGTGAAGCGGGGCTACGGAGCTCCCTGCGAGACTATGGCGTTGCCGGCTGACTCCTGACCTTCAACCTGCTCAGGACAAGCCCCCTCTCCCTTCAGGGAGAGGGCTGGGGAGAGGGGACGGACTTCGACGACACGACGGAGCCGGGCTTGGCTCCGCTCCCCCACCCTAACCCTCCCCCGCAAGCGGGAGAGGGGACCGTTCGGTGTGAAGCGGGCTACGGAGCTCCCTGCGAGACTATGGCGTTGCCGGCTGACTCCTGATCTTCAGCCCGCTCAGGACAAGCCCCCTCTCCCTCCGGGAGAGGGCTGGGGTGAGGGGAACGGATTCCGATGGCACGCCAGCGCCGAGCCTGGCACCACCCCTACTTCAGATTCCCACTGAGAAACTGCCGCAACCGCTCGCTCTTCGGCTGGCCCAGCACCTCCTGCGGCGGCCCCTGTTCCTCGACGCGGCCCTGGTGGAGGAACAGCACCTGGCTGGAAACCTCGCGGGCGAAGGCCATTTCGTGGGTCACCAGGATCATGGTGCGGCCTTCCTCGGCCAGGGCCTTGATCACCTTGAGCACCTCGCCCACCAGTTCCGGGTCCAGCGCCGAGGTGGGTTCGTCGAACAGCATGATCTCCGGCTCCATCGCCAGCGCGCGGGCGATGGCCACGCGTTGCTGCTGGCCGCCGGAGAGGAAGGCCGGGTACTTGTCCTCCACCTGGGTCGGCAGGCCGACCTTGGCCAGGTAGCTGCGCGCGCGTTCCTCGGCTTCCTTGCGCTCGACGCCCAGGACGCGGCGCGGGGCCAGGGTGACGTTCTCCAGCACCGTCATGTGGCTCCACAGGTTGAAGTGCTGGAACACCATGGCCAGGCGCGTGCGAATGCGCTGCAACTGCGCCGCGTCGGCCACGCGCATGCCGCCGGGGCTGGCGACCATGCGGATTTCCTCGCCATCCAGGCTCATGCGGCCTTCGTCGGGCTGTTCGAGGAAGTTGATGCAGCGCAGGAAGGTGCTCTTTCCCGAGCCGCTGGCGCCGATCATGCTCACCACGTCGCCGGTGCGGGTCTCCAGGGACACCCCCTTGAGCACCTCGTTGTCGCCGTAGCGCTTGTACAGGCCTTCGATCTTCAGTGTGGTCATGGAGTCCTCAGGTTACGACCGCCGCGCGGCCGGGATGGGTTCAGCCATGGCTGGGGCCGAGGAAGGCCAGCCAGCGGCGTTCGGCGAGGCGGAACAGGCCGACCAGGGTGAAGGAGGTCACCAGGTACAGCGCCGCGGCTATGCCGAAGGACTGGAAGGAGAGGAAGGTGGCGGCGTTGGCGTCGCGGGCGATCTTCATGATGTCCGGCACCGTGGCGGTGAAGGCCACGGTAGTGGAGTGCAGCATGAGGATCACCTCGTTGCTGTAGTAGGGCAGCGCGCGGCGCAGCGCCGAGGGCATGATCACGTAGCGGTACAGGCGCCAGCCGCTCAGGCCGTAGGCGCGGGCCGCCTCGACCTCGCCGTGGGCGATGTTGCGGATGGCCCCGGCGAATATCTCGGTGGTGTAGGCGCAGGTGTTCAGGGCGAAGGCCAGCAGCGTGCAGTTCAGGCCGTTGCGGAAGAAGGCGTCGAGGATCGGCTGCTCGCGCACCGCCGCCACGCTGTAGATGCCGGTGTAGCAGACCAGCAACTGGATGTAGAGCGGCGTGCCGCGGAACACGTAAGTGTAGAACTGCACCGGCCAGCGCAGCAGCGGGTTGCGCGAGACGCGGGCGATGGACAGGGGAATGGCGAAGGTGAAGCCGAAGGCGATGGACACCGTCAGCAGCCAGAGCGTCATGGCCAGGCCGGTGATGTGGTAGCCGTCGCTCCAGAGGAAGGCCTTGCCGTACTGCTGCAGCAACTCGATCATCGCAGGGCCTCGCGCACGCCGATGGCGTAGCGGCGCTCAAGGGCGTTGAGCACGATGTTGGAGACGGTGGTGAAGAGCAGGTAGATGGCCCCGGCCACCAGCAGGAAGAACAGCAGGCGGTAGCTGCTCTTGCCGGCGTCCTGGGCGGCGCGCACCACGTCGGAGAGGCCGATGATGGAGACCAGCGCGGTGGACTTGATCAGCACCATCCAGTTGTTGCCCACCCCCGGCAGGGCGAAGCGCATCATCTGCGGGAAGAGCACGAAGCGGAAGCGCTGCAGGCGCGTCAGGCCGTAGGCGCTGGCCGCCTCCAGCTGACCGCGCGGCACGGCGAGGATGGCGCCGCGGAAGGTCTCGGTGAAGTAGGCGCCGTAGATGAAGCCGAGGGTGATGATGCCGGCGCTGAAGGGGTCGATCTCGATGTAGTCCCATTCCATGTAGTCGGTCAGGTCCGCCAGCCAGGTCTGCAGGCTGTAGAAGATCAGCAGCATCAGCACCAGGTCGGGCACCCCGCGGATCAGCGTGGTGTAGCAGGTGGCGGGGAAGCGCAGCAGCCTGGAGCCGGACAGCTTGGCGCTGGCGCCCAGCAGGCCGAGGGTCACCGACAGCAGCAGCGAGCAGATCGACAGCTTGACGGTCATCCAGGTGCCGTCGAGGAGGATGGAGCCGTAGCCCTTGAGGCTCATGGTCTCGGCCAGGGTACGGAAGAAGTCCTGGAGCATGCGCAGGCAACTCCTTGTGCGGCGTTATCAGCAGAATAGACCGCACCCGGCAGCCGCCAAGGCAGCCGGGTGCGGTGGCGCGGGTCAGTCGTTGTAGATGTCGATATCGCCGAAGTATTTCTTCTGCAGCTTGTCGTAGGTGCCGTCGGCGTGGATCGCCTTGATGCCCTTGTTGATCATCTCGCGCAGTTCGTTGTTGCCCTTCTTGATGCCGATGGCGATGTCGGCCGGCATCAGCGGGTCATGCACCGGCTTGCTGATCTCGAAGCCCTTGCCCTGGTCGGTGGTGAGGAAGCCCTGCTCGGCCTGCAGCATGTCCTGCAGCGAGACGTCCAGGCGCCCGGACACCAGGTCGGCGTAGACCTGGTCCTGGTTCTGGTAGCTCTTCACGTTGACCCCGGCCGGCTCCAGCTTGGCCTTGGCGAAGGTTTCCTGGATGGTGCCCTGCTCGACGCCGACGGTCTTGCCCTTGAGCGATGCGGCGGTGGCCTCCAGGCCCGAGCCCTTCTTGCTGATCATCGCGGTGGGGCTGGTGAACAGCTTGTCGCTGAAGTCGATTTCCTTCTGGCGCGCCTCGGTGACGGTCATCGAGGAGATCACGCCATCGAACTTGCGAGCCTTCAGGCCCGGGATCATGCCGTCGAAGTCGTTGGCCATCCACACGCACTTGACCTTCAGGTGCTCGCAGATGGCGTTGCCCAGATCGATGTCGAAGCCGACCAGGCTGCCGTCAGGCGCCTTGGATTCGAAGGGCGCGTAGGACGGGTCGGTGGCGAAGCGGATTTCTTTCCATTCCTTGGCCTGCAAAGCTCCGGCGCCAGCCAGCAGCACCAGGGCGGAGAGGGTCAGCCATGCTTTTTTCATCGGTTGGAATCCTTGGTGGTTGATTCAAGCAGTGGAACCAAAGGCATAACATCAATGTGACAGCAAGTTTCGAACCAGAGGCGCAACCACGGGCCTCGGCGGTAGGAGACGGACGACAGGCGCGTTCCTACGACAGGTATAGCAGCCGGTCGGGGAAGGGATGCCCCATGACGGGGCGAGGAGGCGGGGTTTTCGGTAACAGCCTGGTGCGCCGGTTGTGGCGTGGGCAGCAAAAAAGAAAGGCACCCGAGGGTGCCTTGAAGATGATCATGGAGTAAGTCGACAGATCCGACCCGCCGGCGCGGCGGAAGTTCCGCGCCGCGCGCTCATTTCTGCGGGACGAGGGTCAGGCGCTTGCTGCCGTAGACGCGGTCGAGGTTCTGGCTCTGGAACGGGAAGCTCATGTAGTCGCCCTTCAGCCAGGCGTCGATGCCGTCGGCGTAGTGCGGGCTGGCCGGGTTGCCGGACTGGCCGCTGCTGTTGACGCCGAGCATGGGCTCGCTCTGGCCGAAGTCGACGACGATGCGCATGGCCGGGATCAGCCAGGTGTCGAAGTTCTGGCCCCAGTTGTAGGCAGAAACGTTCAGCGTGCTGTGGTCGCCGCCGGCCGGGTAGGGGCCGCGGTCCAGGTAGCCCTTGATGGCGCCCAGGCCGGCGCGCTGTCCGGCGTCCAGGTAGGGCGCCATCTTGGTGCCGTCGCTGACCCAGTTGTAGGTGTGCAGCTTGCCCCACTGCCAGGCATGGCGGTCGGCGCCGAGCTTCTGCTCGCAGAAGGCGGTGGCGGCGGCCAGGCTGCGCGCGAGGATGGCTGGCTTGTCTTCCTTCTGCGGCGTTTTCACGTCGTCCCAGAAGGGGCTGTCGTCGCGGCCCAGCAGGTGGTCGGCCTGGGCCGAGTAGGAGAGGTCGGCGTTCTGCACGAAGGCCTTCCAGGCCGGGCTGTCTTCCGGGCCGAGTTCGTCGAGGAAGATCTGCTTCGCGCTTTCCTGCAGGAAGGCTTCGTAGAGGGCGGCGTCGGCGGAGTTGGCGGATAGCTTGCCGTCGAAGGCCATCAGCCGGTCCAGGGCCTCGCGGGCGCGCTCGCGCTGGCCCTCGGGCAGCGCCTGGATCGCCTGCTTCAGCGGCGCGGCCATGCCGGGCGCGTCGAGCATGCCCTGCAGCTTGGCGGCGAAGGGCGTGCTCTGGTCGTACTGCATGGCGATCATGCTGCGCGCGTCGTGGCGGTTGCTGGCGTTGGCCAACTGGGCGATGCGCTCGGCGCGTTCGGGGTAGTACCAGGAGCTGGACAGCTGCGCGCCGTAGCCGGGCTGCACGGTGCGGTTGTTGGCGGTGCCCAGCCAGCCCTGCTGCGGGTCCTGGTCGGAGGGGTGGAGGATCGGGTCGGCATAGCCGTCCCAGTCGTAGCGCCCGTCCCAGCCGGGGGAGGGCAGCAGGCCGCGGCCGTCCTTGCGGTTGGGGAAGCGCCCGGTGACCTGCCAGCCGATGTGCTTCTCGTCGGCGAATACGATGTTCAGCGGCATGGCGCGGACTTCGCGGGTGGCATCGAAGGCCTGCTCGACGCTCTTGGCCCGGGACAGGTCGAAGAAGGCGTCCAGGCTCTTGTCCGACACCGCCTGGATGCTCTGGTAGGCCAGGCCGTAGCTGCTGCTCATCGGCAGCGGCTGCAGGTCGTTCTTCTTCGCGCCGAGCAGGGCGCTGTTGAGCAGCGGGCCGTGGCGGGTTTCGTAGAGGGTCTCGCGCACCGGGCGCTGGCCCTTGATGAAGAAGGTCTCGACGCGCTCGCTGGCCGGCTTCCACTGGCCGTCGGCCAGGTAGTAGAGCTTGCCGCCCTGGCGCCGTACTTGTTCGAGGAAGACGTCCTGGTTGTCGCCCATGACCATGGTCATGCCCCAGGCCAGCTTGCCGTTGAAGCCGGCCACCACGCCGGGCACGCCGGCGATGGTGACGCCGGCGGCGCTGTACTTCGGCGAGCGGATCTGCATGAAGTTCCAGATCGACGGCATCGACAGCGGCAGATGGGTGTCGTTGGCCAGCAGGCTCTTGCCGCTGCGGCTGCGCTGCGGGGCGATGGCCCAGTTGTTGGAGGCGGCCACGCCGAGCATCTGCAGCCCGGCCACGGCCTCGGCGGCGCCACCGACCTCGGCCAGGCCGGGAATCTGCCCGGCGAGGTTCAGGCCCTTGAGCTTGTCGGCCTCGGCGAAGGGCAGTTCCTCGTCGGGGTAGATGGGCGTGAGCCAGGCGAGCTTCCCGGCGCCGACCTTCTGCGCGAGCACCAGCGAATCCAGTTCCTCCTGCAGGTTCACCGCCAGGCCGAAGTTGAGCAGGGCGAAGACCAGCGCCGAATCCTCGGGTTTCCAGTATTCCGGGCGGTAGCCGGACTCGGCGACGTCCATCGGCAACTTGTCGCGGTAGCGGAACAGGTAGGCGTTGACGCCGCGCGCGTAGGTTTCGAAGAAACGCTTCAGGCGCGGCGAGGAGCCGGCGTAGAGGGCATTGGCGGCCTGCCTGAGGTTGACCGTGCGCATGAAGCGGTCGATCTCCAGGGCGCCCGGGCCGACCATCTCCGACAGCCGCCCCTGGGCCATCAGGCGCAGGCCGACCATCTGGCCGATGCGGTCGCTGGCATGCACGTAGCCCATGGCGAAAAGCGCGTCGTGGAAGGTGCTGGTCTCGATCAGCGGCATGCCCAGGGCATTGCGGCGCACCGACACGCTTTCGGCCAGGCCCTTGATCGGCTGCACGCCGGAGGTGGGCGGCAGGCTGTCGGCGTAGCGGTCGTTCAGCCAGGTCTGACAGCCTGTCAGGCTGACGGCGGCGCTGAGGGTGGCGGCGAGGCCGAGTCGGGGAAGCGGGCGGAAGGCTCGCGAGGCCATGGAAGCGTGCTCCTGCACAGGGCTTGCGGAAAGCCGCTACGTTAGAGAGCCGCGCACCTTCGCGCAAGCCGCGGGGGCAGGGAATTCGCGGGGTGTGGGTGGTTCGGGAGGGTGCGTCGGGGATGTTCGCGAGAACGGGTGTTCGTGCCGCCGGGGCGTCCGGCGTGGCCGGTGAATCCAATCGCGGACGGAGTCCGCTCCTACCTCACCGGCACACAAGGCCCCGTAGGATGGTGTTGAGCGAAGCGATACCCATCACCACGACCGCATGGGTTTCGCCGAGGCTCAACCCATCCGTTGAGGCGCGCCTCGGCGCCGCCGGCAAGACAGTTGTTCCTACGCCCTCCGGCAAATACGACGCCGCGTAGGATGGCGTTGAGCGAAGCGATACCCATCACCACGACCGCATGGGTTTCGCCAAGGCTCAACCCATCCTACGAAGAGCGCCTCGGCGCCGCCGGTAAGACAGTTGTTCCTACGCCCTCCGGCAAATACGACGCCGCGTAGGATGGTGTTGAGCGAAGCGATACCCATCACCACGACCGCATGGGTTTCGCCAAGGCTCAACCCATCCTACGAAGAGCGCCTCGGCGCCGCCGGTAAGACAGTTGCTCCTACGCCCTCCGGCAAATACGACGCCGCGTAGGATGGTGTTGAGCGAAGCGATACCCATCACCACGACCGCATGGGTTTCGCCGAGGCTCAACCCATCCTACGAAGAGCGCCTTGGCGCAGTCGGCACTACGATCACCGGGGAGGCATGGCATTTCCCTCGTGGGAGCGGATTGCTCCTACAGGGGGTTTTTGTGCCCGCCGGAAACGAAAACGCCGTTTCCCCTCACGGAAGAAACGGCGTTCTCACCTAGCCCACCCGCCTCAGGCGCCGTGGCACTTCTTGAACTTGGCGCCGCTGCCACAGGGGCACGGATCGTTGCGGCCAACGTCCTTCAGCGGATTACGCACCGGCTCGTGGCTGTGGTTGCAGTGCGGGCCGTGCACGTGGTGGTGATGGTCATGATCATGGTCGTGGTTGCAGTCGGGACCATGTACATGGGGTTCCTGGCTCATGGGTGCCTCACTCCGGGATGAAATCGCCGGGGATTATCTCGCCATTGCGCGCGATATGCACGGTGCGGCCGAACAGCAGGCCGGTCTTCACGTCGCCTTCGAGGCTGTAGCGGATCGGCTTGTCCGGGTCTTCCAGCAGCTTGACGATGTACTTCATGTGCCGCCAGAGGTTGGTCTGCACCGGTACCTCGAAGAACTGCCGGCCATTGGCGGGCACGGTGAACCAGACGCTGGATTCGCCTTCGGCCAGGTCGACGTCGTTCAGCTTGACCTTGTAGGCCAGGCCGCGCACCGGCAGGCTGAAGTCGTTCGGGTTGTCGATACGGAAGTGCAGTGTGAACTGTTGCTCTAGCAGGCGGGCTTTCACCACGTCCACTTTCATCAGCTTCACGTCGGGGCTTTCGAAGCTACCGGTCATCCAGCTGCAACCGGAGAGGAGCGCGAAAATCCAGACTAGGCTGATAATTCTTATCGTTTGCGCCTGATAATTCATTTCAATCCCCCAAGACGTCCCAGTGTACCAAGCGGCTGCTTGGCCGCAAGTTGTTGTTGCGTTAAAAGAAGTTGTCCCATACTGGGCCGCCCGTCGGCAGACGGGAGAACACAGGAGTGTGATGGATGAGCCGTTACGAAATCGTCTTTTCCGGTCAGACGCTTCCAGGCGCCGATCCGGAAGCGGTGAAGGCCAACCTGGCCAAGCTGTTCCAGGCCGATGCGCAACGCATCGCCCTGCTGTTTTCCGGCCGCCGCCTGGTGCTGAAGAATAACCTCGACGCCACCGCCGCCGACAAGTACCGAGCCGCTCTGGAACGGGCCGGCGCGCGCGTCGAGGTGGTGGACATGGCCCCCGCGGTGGAGGAGATCGAACTGGCCCCGCCGCCCGCCGCCGAACCCGCTCCTACCCCGGCACCGGCCGCGGCTACGCCGGGACGGCTGAAGGTGGCCCCGCGCGACGAGTACATGGCGGCCTTCGCCGAGGTGGACGCGCCGGACTTCGGCCTGGCCCCGGTGGGCGCCGACCTGCAGGACGACAAGGCCGAGCCGCGCGCGCCGCAGGTCGACCTCAGCCAGTTCAGCCTGGCCCCGGTGGGCAGCGACATGGGCCAGGCCAAGGCGGACCCCGCCGCGCCGGCGCCCGACACCAGCCATCTGAAGCTGGCCGACTGAGCGCTCAGCCGTTCTGCTGGGGATCGTCCTTGTAGACGAACTTGGGCATTTCCCAGTGGAAACGGATCGCCAGCAGGCGGAACAGGAAGCCGGCGAACAGGGTGATCAGCATGGCCTGCTCGTTGGGCAGCTCCAGCTGGATGCAGATCAGGTAGCACCAGGCGCTGGCGAAGGACACGCTGGCGTACAGCTCGCGGCGGAAGATCAGCGGCACGTCGTTGCAGAAGATGTCGCGCAGGATGCCGCCGAACACCCCGGTGATCACCCCGCTAACCGCGGCGATCAGCAGGCTGTGGCCCATCTCCAGGCCGACCTGGCAGCCGATCAGGGTGAAGGCCACCAGGCCGATGGCGTCGAGCACCAGGAACAGCGAGCGCAGGTGGCGCATCAGCGGCGCGATGAACACCGTGACCAGCGCGGCGCCGGCGGTGAGCGCCAGGTATTCCGGGTGGCGCACCCAGGTCAGCGGGTAGTGCCCCAGCAGCATGTCGCGCATCGAGCCGCCGCCCAGGGCGGTGACGCAGGCCACCAGCACCACGCCGAACAGGTCCATGCTGCGGCGCCCGGCCGAAAGCGCGCCGGTCATGGCCTCGGCGATGATGGCGATGATGTAGAGGGTGGTCAGCAGCATGGCGGGGCCCGCGGAAAAGCGCGCATTCTAGCCGATGGGCCCGATGCACCCAATGGGTGCATGCGGTGTCCCTTTTTGGTGGCAATGAATCCTTTGCTATCCACGCCCGCCGGAAGGCCGCCGGCTACCGGTGCAAGAGAAACGCTGACGTAGGATGGGTTGAGCTTGCGATACCCATCACCATGGCCGCATGGGTATCGCTTCGCTCAACCCATCCTACGAGGCACGCCCCGGTGCGTCCGCCGTGTCAACCGATCCACGGCCCGCAGCATTTCTTCAGCTTGCCGCCGGCGCCGCACGGGCAGGGATCGTTGCGGCCCAGCTTGAGCGGCACCGTCGAGTCGAGGAAATACCAGCGGCCGTCGCGCTGGACGAAGCCGGAGCATTCGCGGTGGCTGTGCTCGCCGTTGGCGTCGTGCCAGCGCGCGGTGAAGGTGACGCGGGCATGCTCGGGCGTGCCGCCGAGCACCTCGTGGCTTTCCACCTCCAGGCCCAGCCAGGTGCTGCCCAGGCTCCAGGCGCGGATGGCCTCCAGGTCCAGGCCGGGCTGCTGGGCCGGCAGCGTGGTGTCGCGCAGGTAGTCCACCAGGCCCAGGGCGTAGGCGCTGTAGCGCGAACGCATCAGCGCCTCGGCGGTGGGCGCCGGCTGGCCGGCGTGCAGGCGGCCGCAGCAGTCCGCCAGGGACAGGCCGCTTCCACAGGGGCAGCAGGGCTCGGTCATGGTCACCACCAGTACTTGCCGAAGTTTTCCGGGTTGGCCCAGAACTTGGCGTTCAGCCAATCCGGGACCTGCTTGTATTCACGCAGATCGTAGGTGAACAGCGTGAGTGTCTGATCGTCGCGCTGGAAGCGTTCGCTGGCCTGCATGCCCAGGGCGTAGAAGTCGATTTCGGCGACGCCGGCTTCGGCCAGGTCGACCAGCACGGCGACGCGGCTGCTGTTGAGGTTGCGGATGCCGCCGACCAGTTGCAGCGCCGCGCGGCGCTCCAGGTGTTCCAGGCAGTCGGCCAGCAGCGCCAGGTCGTAACGCTGCGCCGCCAGTTCCGCCGGCAGCTCGCCCGCGGCGGCGCCGTGCACCTGGCAATCGGGGTGGGCCTGGCGGAAGGCTTCCACGGCGGGAATGCCGCTGGCGCCTACCAGCAGCAGGCGTTGCGGGGCGTAGCGGTCGAGCAGGGCGGCCAGCGCCTGCTGGGGCGTGCGATCGGAAATCATCGGTGTGCGGAAACTCTCGTTCGGAATGCGCAGAGACTAGCCTGTGAACCCCTTCATGGCCTAGTGCTGGCGTATTCGTGCATCGCCGTCTTTACTCGGTAATTGTCGGTTCAGACCCATCTCACAGGAGAGACTGATATATGAGCATCAAAAGGACCGCTTTACCCCTGCTGCTGGTAAGCACGCTGCTCACCGGGTGCGCAGGGTTGCAGAAGTCCGACTGGCCGACCTGCGCATTGGTCGGTGGTGTAGGGGGCGCTGGCCTGGGCTCCATCGAAAGCAGTGCCTGGGCGGGCTGGGGCGCGCTGATCGGCGGCGTGCTCGGCGCGTCCTACTGCTGGGTGCATGGCGAAGGCGAGAAGGTGGTCGAGGCGCCGCCGCCCGCACCGGCTCCCGAACCGGCTCCGGCACCGCTGCCGAAGGAAGAGACCATCGTTGTCAGGGACCTGCACTTCGCCTTCGACTCGTCGAAGATCGACAACCGTGACAAGGACAAGCTCGACACCATCGCCACCCGCCTGAAAGAGGAAGCCTCCACCACCACGCTGGATATCTCCGGCCACACCGACAGCGTCGGCACCGACGCCTACAACCAGAAACTGTCCGATCGCCGCGCCCACGCGGTGGCCAACTACCTGGTGGATGCCGGCGTGCCTGCCAGCAGCATCAAGTCGGTGGAAGGCTACGGCGAAAGCAAACCGGTCGCCGACAACAAGACCAAGGAAGGCCGCGCGGAAAACCGTCGCGTGGAAATCCTGATCAAGCGCCAGTGACACCCGGCGCGTGCTGAAGCGAAAGGGGCCTATGCGCCCCTTTCGTGTTTCCGCCGCCTATGGAAATCGTCACCGCCTCCGGAGTATGGTGCCGGCACAAGAAACCGGGGGAGCATCTACATGAAGGCTTTTGTGGGGCTGGGCAAGCTGGTTGCCCTGTTGTTCTGGCTGGCGGTGCTGGCCAATCTGCTGCATCCCTTCGCCCATCCGTTCGCGACCCTGCTGAAGGTCGCCGGGGGCCTCATCCTGCTGATCCACATCGTTGAACTGCTGGCGCTCGGCGCACGCCTGAAGGGGCGTTCGTCCCCCTGGCTGGACCGCATCCAGGTCCTGCTGTTCGGCATCTTCCATTTCCTCTCGCTGCCGGCACCGGCCAAGGAGGGCGGCCATGCGTAAGCTGCTGCTGGGCCTGATGCTGCTGGCGCCGATCGAGGCCGCCAGCGCCGCTTCGGTGCAGGTGGAGGCCAATACCGTGCTGCGCCTGCCGGTGAAGGGCGAGTCCCTGAGCCTGGAACACGTCCGCGTGGCGGAGGGCGGCGCGCTGCTGATCCCGTCGCGGGTGAAGGTGCTGCACATCGACGAACTCGACCTGCAGAAGAACGCCCGCCTCGGCGTGTTCCCCGGCGAGCAGCCGCTGCGCATCGAGGTGGCCCGCGGGCACCTCGCCGATGGCAGCGTGATCGCCGCCCAGGGCGCTTCCGGCAGCTTCCATCGTCCGGCCAGCGCCGGCCGCACCCTGACCCTGCGCCTGCAGGACGTGCAGGTGGAGAACCTGCTGGTCGACGTGCGCGGCGGCGTCGGCGCGCCGGGCTACGACGGCCTCGACGGCGCCCACGCGCGCAGCGGCGGCTGCCTGTGGGGCGGCGCGGAACAGGGCGGCGACGGCCAGGACGCCGGCGACGGCCAGACCGGTGGCGCCGGCGGCGTGGTGCGCCTGGAAGTGCCCCAGCAATTCCCCGTGGAACTGGTCAAGGTGCGCCTGGAAGGCGGCGCCGGCGGTGCCCCGGGCAAGCCGGGCAAGGCCGGCGCGCGCAGTGGCGAGAAGGGCTGCCTGCTGTACTCGGTGGACGGCGGCAAGGCCGGCCACGACGGCAACGCCGGCAAGCCCGGCCCCAGCGGTGCCCAGGGCCGTCTGGATGTGGTGCGTTTCTGACTTGCTTCTGAGTTAGCCGCGCTTCTGACTGAAACCGGCGCGGGCCCCGCGGCCCGCGCCAAGGCTCACCAGTGCGGGCGCGCGGCGACTATCGCCACCAGCGCCAGGCCCAGCAGCAGGTTGCCGCCCACGGTGCGGCGGATGCGTCCCAGCACCGCGCCGCCGGCGGGCCAGTCGGACGCCTCGATGGCGCGGCGCAGCTCCGGCAACTGCAGCGCCTGCACGCGCAGGAACAGCGCCAGCATCGCCACGTACAGCCCCATCATCACCTGCACGTAGCGCGGCGCGCCGGCCACGCCGTTGAAACTCAGCTGCAACATGCCGATACCAGTCACCGGCAGCGCCAGCACCGCCACCCAGACCCACACGAAGAAGCGCCGGAACACCTCGGCCCACAGCTTCAGCCGCGCCGGCGCATCCAGCGCGGCGACGGCCGCCGGACGGAGGATCGTCCAGGCGAAGAACATCCCTCCGACCCAGACCAGGGCGGCCAGGACGTGCAGGGCATAGACGGGGGCAAAGGCGGTCATTCGGCGATCTCCGCTGGCGGTTGAAAATAAGCGCGCTATCATAGCCGCCCCACAGGGTCTGTTGACGTTTTGTCGCGAGCCGCGTTGCAGCGACAAATGGCGCCAGGCTAGGCGCGGGACGCAGGCAATGGCGTTCCCTTGGCAAGTCCCGCAACGACGCATGGCGCCATTTGCCGCGCAACCCGAAGGGACGGGCCCTTTTTTGCGTGGTGCCGCGTTACTCGTCGTTCATTTGGAATGACCAAACCGCTCTCCTCGCGCCTTGCCCCACGCAAAAAATGGCTCCGTCGCGGTCGTGACAAAACGCCAACAGACCCTGCTACCACTGAAAATTTATCCAGCATCCGGACATGTCCCGATGGACAGTCCCGCATGCCCGGGAATTCCATGCTCAGCAACGAACTCAAGGCCACCATCCAGGGCGCCTACACGCGCTTCCTGGAAGCCAAGGAACTCAAGCCGCGCTACGGCCAGCGCCTGATGATCGCCGAAGTGGCCAAGGTCCTGGGCACCATCGAGACCGACGAGGAAGGCCAGCGCAGCGGCGAGCCCGCGGTGGTGGCCGTGGAGGCCGGCACCGGCACCGGCAAGACCGTGGCCTACAGCCTGGCCGCCATCGCCTGCGCCAAGGCCGCCGGCAAGCGCCTGGTGATCGCCACCGCCACGGTGGCGCTGCAGGAGCAGATCGTCCACAAGGACCTGCCCGACCTGCTGCGCAACAGTGGCCTGGCCTTCAGCTTCGCCCTGGCCAAGGGCCGAGGCCGCTACCTGTGCCTGTCCAAGCTCGACCACCTGCTGCAGGAGGGCCAGGCGCAGAACGCCACGGCCCAGCTGTTCGAGGAAGAAGGCTTCCGCATCGACGTCGACGAGAGCGGCAGTAAGCTGTTCAACCAGATGATCGAGCGCCTGGCCGGCAACCGCTGGGACGGCGACCGCGACTCCTGGCCCGAGGCCATCGAGGACGCCCACTGGGCGCAGCTGACCACCGACCACAGCCAGTGCACCAACCGGCATTGCCCGAACTTCCAGCAGTGCGCCTTCTACAAGGCGCGCGAGGGCATGACCAAGGTCGACGTCATCGTCACCAACCACGACCTGGTGCTGGCCGACCTGGCCCTGGGCGGCGGCGCCATCCTGCCGGACCCGCGCGAGACCCTCTACGTCTTCGACGAAGGCCACCACCTGCCGGACAAGGCCATCGGCCACTTCGCCCACTTCACCCGTCTGCGCGCCACCGCCGACTGGCTGGGGCAGGTGGAAAAGAACCTGACCAAGCTGCTGGCGCAGAACCCGCTGCCCGGCGACCTCGGCCGGCTGATCGAGCAGGTGCCGGAGCTGGCCCGCGAGCTGCGCACCCAGCAGCAGTTCATGTTCACCGCCTGCGAGGAGATCGGCGACTTCCGTGCCGGCGAGGATATGGAAGGCCGCGAGCGCCCGCGCCACCGCTTCGTGGGCGGGGTGGTCCCCGAGCACATCCGCGAGATGGGCATCGAGCTGAAGAAGGGTTTTTCCAAACTCACCGACCTCTTCACCCGCCTCACCGAACTGCTCAAGCAGGCCATGGACGGCGAGGGCACCGCCGGTGTCGCCAGCTACCAGGCCGAGGAGTGGTACCCGCTGTTCGGCAGCCTGTTGTCGCGCGCCCAGGGCAACTGGGAACTGTGGACCGCCTTCACCTGTGAGGACCCGCAGGACAGCCCGCCCATGGCGCGCTGGCTGACCCTCGCCGAAAGCGGCAGCTTCTACGACATCGAGGCCAACGCCAGCCCGATCCTCGCCGCCGAGACCCTGCGCCGCAACCTGTGGAACGTGGCCTACGGCGTGCTGGTGACCTCCGCCACCCTGACCGCCCTGGGTACCTTCGACCGCTACCGCATGCGCGCCGGCCTGCCGCGCGCGGCGGTCACCGCCGTGGTGCCCAGCCCCTTCCACCACGCCGATGCCGGCCTGCTGCGGGTGCCGGACCTGAAGGCCGACCCGCGCGACGCCGCCGCCCACACCGCGGCCATCGTCCGCGAGCTGCCGGCCATGGTCGAGGGCGCCCGCGGCACCCTGGTGCTGTTCGCCTCGCGGCGGCAGATGCAGGACGTGTTCGACGGCCTGGAGCGCGACTGGCGCAAGCGCGTGCTGATCCAGGGCAACCTGTCCAAGCTGGAGACCCTCAACAAGCACAAGGCCCGCGTCGACGACGGCGAGCCCAGCGTGCTCTTCGGCCTGGCCAGCTTCGCCGAGGGCGTCGACCTGCCGGGGGCCTACTGCGAGCACGTGGTGATCGCCAAGATTCCCTTCGCGGTGCCGGACGACCCGGTGGAAGCGGCGCTCTCGGAGTGGATCGAGGCGCGCGGCGGCAACCCCTTCATGGAGATCGCCGTGCCCGACGCCTCGCTGCGCCTGGTGCAGGCCTGCGGGCGCCTGCTGCGCACCGAGCAGGACCGCGGCACCATCAGCCTGCTGGACCGCCGTGTGGTGACGCAGCGCTACGGCAAGGCCATCCTCAACGCGCTGCCGCCGTTCCGCCGCGAGATCGCCTAAGGCGCGGCATCCGTAACAGGGGCGGCGCGCCGTCCCAGGTCGCAAATCCCGGTGGCGCCCGGCGCCGCCCCAAGGACAAGGTTGCATGCGTTCACTCCGTTGGCATCTGCCCCTGCTGTTCAGCCTGAGCCTCGCCTGCGCCCCGCTGTGGGCCGCACCCAGCGAGGACGTCCTGTTCAACTTCGTCAAGCCGATGGCGGTGGTCAGCGTCGGCCTGCAGGATGCCGACCTGCCCAGCTCCACCGCCGAGGCCACGCCCGAGGGCGAGATCCTGCGGCGGGTGAAGTTCCATCCGGCGGCGCGCCCCACTCTGACCCTCAAGCCCGCCGGCGGCAGCTGGGACTGGTCGCGGGCCGACGCCATGAGCCTGCGCATCCAGAGCGCCATGGACTGGGCGCTGACCCTGGAGATCGACATCGACAACCTCGACGGCACGCCCGGCTTGCACGCCAGCGTCGCGCTACCCGCCGGCCCGGCGCAGACCCTGCTGGTGCCGCTGCAGGCCACCGCGCCGCAGCTGTTCGGCATGCGCGCCGGGGTGCCGATGCCGATGAGCCTCGACGGCCAGCGCGTGCTCATCGCCCCGGTGGTCACCGGCGAGCTGCAGCGCAACAAGGTCGGCGCGGTGCGCATCTACCTGAACGCCCCGAAGGCGGCCCAGGACATCCTCGTCGGCCGCTTCGGCACCCGTTCCGGCGGCGACGAGCTGCGCAAGGCCTACACCGGCATCATCGACGCCTATGGCCAGTCGACCCGCAGCGACTGGCCGGAGAAGGTCAGGAGCGTCGAGCAACTGGCCAATGCCTGGAAGGCCGAGGGCGAGCAACTGAAGAAATGGCAGGCCCAGGCGCAGCCCACCGACACCTTCGGCGGCCTGCTGGAAGGCCCGGACTTCCAGGCCACCGGCTTCTTCCGCACGGAGAAGCGCAACGGCCGCTGGTGGCTGGTGACGCCGGACGGGCACCCGTACTGGTCCCTGGGCGTGAACACGGTGAACAGCGAAAGCAGCCAGACCTACGTCGAAGGCCGCGAATACATGTTCGCCGAGCTGCCCGCCGAGGGCGAGCCGCTGGCCGACTTCTACGGCCAGAGCGACGACCGCGACGGCGTCGGCGCCCAGCAGGGCAGGGCCTTCGGCCACGGCCGCTGGTACGACTTCTACGCCGCCAACCGCTACCGCGCCACGGGCGGGCTGAGCGGCCAGCCGGCCGCCGACGCCTGGCTGGAGCGCACCCTGGCGCGCCTCGACGCCTGGGGCTTCAACGGCCTGGGCAACTGGAGCCAGCCGGCCTTCGCCGGCGCCTCGCGGATACCCTACAGCCTGCCGCTGGCCATCGGCGGCGACTACGCCACGGTCAGCACCGGCTACGACTGGTGGGGCGCCATGCCCGACCCCTTCGACCCGAAATTCGCCATGGCCGCCGAGCGCGCCATCGCCATCGCCACCCGCGACCACCGCGAAGACCCCTGGCTGCTCGGCTACTACGCCGACAACGAACTGGCCTGGGCCGGGCAGGGCAGCGAGCCGCGCAACCGCTACGCCCTGGCCTTCGGCACCCTGGCGCTGTCCACCGACAGCCCGGCCAAGCGCGCCTTCATCAAGCAGCTCAAGGACAAGTACCACGAGCACGAGGCCCTGGCCGCAGCCTGGGGCGTCGAGCTGGGCGCCTGGGAAGACCTGGACGCGCCGGGCTACCAGGCCCCCGAAGTGCAGGCCGAGCACCCGGCCATCGAGCAGGACTACAGCGCCTTCCTGCGCCTGTACGCCGACCAGTACTTCAAGACCCTGCGCGACTCCCTCAGCTGGCACGACCCCAACCACCTGCTGCTGGGCGGGCGCTTTGCGGTGAACACCCCCGAGGCGCTGGCCTCCTGCGCGCAGTATTGCGACCTACTGAGCTTCAACCTCTACGCACCGACGCCGCAGCAGGGCTACGACGCCGCCTACGTGCGCAGCCTCGACAAGCCGGTGCTGATCAGCGAGTTCCACTTCGGCTCCCGCGACCGCGGCCCGTTCTGGGGCGGGGTTTCCGAGGTGTACAACGAGCAGCAGCGCGGCGAGCGCTACCAGCAGTTCCTCGCCGCCGCGGTGAAGGACCCGCAGATCGTCGGCGCGCACTGGTTCCAGTACCTCGACCAGCCCGCCAGCGGCCGCCTGCTCGACGGCGAGAACGGCCACATCGGCCTGGTCGGCATCACCGACCTGCCGTTCGCCGGCTTCATCGACGCGGTGCGCAAGGGCAACCAGCAGGTGATGAAGACCATGCTGGAGGAGGCCCGCGCCGCCGCCAAGGCGGCGCCCGAGGCGCCCACCCCGCGGGTCGATCCGGACGCTACCGCCAGCGCCGCGCCGGACGCGCCAGCGGTGCAATAGAGCGGCATTCGCCGCGACCATGATGGCCGCGGCCCTACCCTGGTCGGGTTCACAAGCCGGCAGGGGGCTGGAAGAATGCGTCTTTCGCCCACAGCCCGGAGTGCCCCATGACCCTGCAAGGCCATTGCGACAGCCGCTTCACCCCCGTAGCCGACGCCTTCGCCGCGCTCTTCGAGGACCCGCAGGAGCGAGGCGCCGCGCTGTGCATCCAGGTCGGCGGCGAGACCCTGGTGGACCTCTGGGCCGGCAACGCCGGCAAGGACGAAGGCCAGGCCTGGCAGGCCGACACCATCCTCAACCTGTTCTCCTGCACCAAGACCTTCGCCGCGGTGGCCGCCCTGCAACTGGTGGGCGAGGGCCGCCTGGAACTGGACGCCCCGGTGGCGCGCTACTGGCCGGAGTTCGCCGCCGCCGGCAAGCAGGCCATCACCGTGCGCCAGTTGCTCTGCCACCGCGCCGGGCTGCCGGCGCTGCACGAGATGCTGCCCGCCGAGGCGCTGTACGACTGGCAGGCGATGACCGCCGCGCTGGCCGCCGAAACGCCCTGGTGGACGCCGGACAGCGAGCACGGCTACGCGCCCATCACCTACGGCTGGCTGATCGGCGAGGTGATCCGCCGGGTGGATGGCCGCGAGCCCGGCGCCGCCATCGTCGAGCGCACCGCCAGGCCCCTGGGCCTGGACTTCCACATCGGCCTGGACGACGCCGAGTTCCCGCGCGTGGCGCACATCGCCCGGGCCAAGGGCAACCTCGGCGACGCCGCGGCGCAGCGCCTGCTGCGCACAATGATGAGCGAGCCGAACGCGCTGACTACCCGCGCCTTCACCAACCCGCCGTCGATCCTCACCAGCACCAACAAGCCCGAGTGGCGGCGCATGCAGCAGCCGGCCGCCAACGGCCACGGCAATGCCCGCGCCCTGGCCGGTTTCTACGACGGCCTGCTGCAGGGCAAGCTGCTGGATGCCGCGCTGCTCGCCGAGCTGACCTGCGAGCACGCCCGCGGCGAGGACCGCACCCTGCTCACCGGCACCCGCTTCGGCCTGGGCTGCATGCTCGACCAGCCGGAACTGGCCAACGCCACCTACGGCCTCGGCCCGCAGGCCTTCGGCCACCCCGGCGCCGGTGGCTCGGTGGGCTTCGCCGACCCCGAGCGCAGCCTGGCCTTCGGCTTCGTCACTAACACCCTCGGCCCCTACGTGCTGATGGACCCGCGCGCGCAGAAGCTGGCGCGCATCGCCGGCGACTGCCTGTAGGCGCCCGGGCCAGACGCCGCGCAGCGCCTGGCCGACGAAGCGGCGGAACCTTCCGCCGCGGCTCCGCTCGAATGGCGACTTCATGGGGAAACCGCGCCGTGGTTCGCCGCGGTTTTTCCCCCGCTGCTACGGCCGGGGTTCCACCGCTCGTCAGTTGAAGAGCAAAATACCCATTTCCCTTAGTAAGTTATGTTCGAATCTTGATTCGCGACATTAACTTGTGTCCGTCCCTGTTGCCCAAGACCGTCCAATGGAATTCCGCCCATGAGACTGCTCAAGCTTTCCACCCTGACCCTCTGCGTCACCCTCGGTGCCTGCAGCCACTTCCAGTCCCAGGACGCCGCCGCGCCGGCGCCCAGCCAGGCCAAGGCCGACGGCGGCAACCACTGGTGGTGGCCGTTCGGTAACAGCGCAGCCAGCGCCCAGGCCGAGGCCAAGGCCCCCGCGGTGGCGCCCAAGCCGGTGGTGGCCCAGGTGGATGCGGCCACCGACAAGTCCGCCGGCGGCCACTGGTGGTGGCCCTTCGGCGATTCCGCCTCGGCCCAGGCCAAGGCGGAAAACCCGGTGGCCGCGCCCAGCGCCCAGGACACCAAGGCCTGGCTGGACCAGCACGAAGCTGCCGTGCGCGCCGCCGTGGCCGGCAGCAAGTTCAGCGTCGAACGCCGCGACAACGCCCTGGTGCTGACCGCGCCGGTGGACGGCTCCTTCAATCCCAAGCGCCAGGAACTGTTGCTGCCGATCACCCTGGCGCCGCTGGCCAACGTCGCCAAGATCGTCGAGAAGGACCCGCAGGCCGGCGTGTTCATCCTCGGCCACAGCGACAGCAGCGGCGACAAGGCGGCCAACGACAAGGTCAGCCAGCAGCGCGCCGTGGCCATCGCCGCGATCTTCCGCCTGAGTGGCCTGGGCAACGACCGCCTGCGCTACAAGGGCGTGGGCGACGCGCAACCGGTCGCCGACGACAAGACCAAGGCCGGCCGCGCCAAGAACCGCCGCGTCGAAGTCATGCTGACCCCGCGTGGCGGCCTGCTGGCCCTGGCCCAGAGCAACTGAAGCAGCGCGGCGCTTGTCGCCGGTCAAGCAATCTCGGCTACCACTGGTTAAGCTAATGCACTGGCTTTTTCGAGGAGACGACGATGGCCCAGACCCTGGCCGACATGCGCCGCGAATACACCCGGGACGGACTCAACGAGGCCCAGGCGCCCGCGGAGCCCTTCGTGCTGTTCCAGCAATGGTTCGAGGACGCGGTGAAGACCGAGCAGTTGCCGGTCGAACCCAACGCCATGACCCTGGCCACGGTGGATACCGACGGCCAACCGCACTGCCGGGTGCTCCTGCTCAAGGGGCTGGATGACCGCGGCTTCACCTTCTTCAGCAACTACGACAGCGCCAAGGGCGACCAGCTCGCGGCCAACCCGCGCGCGGCCATGACCTTCTTCTGGCCGGCCCTGGAGCGCCAGGTGCGCATCGAAGGCCGGGTGGAGAAGGTCTCGCCGGAAGAGTCCGACGCCTACTACCGCGTGCGCCCGCTGGGCAGCCGCCTGGGCGCCTGGGCTTCGCCGCAGAGCCGGGTGATCGGCAGCCGCGAGGAGCTGGAGCGGATGCTGGCGGAAACCGAGAAGCGCTTCATGGACGTCGCCCCGCACTGCCCTGACCACTGGGGCGGCTACCGCCTGCTGCCGCAGCGCATCGAATTCTGGCAGGGCCGCCCGAGCCGCCTGCACGACCGCCTGAACTACCGCCTGGTGGACGGCGCCTGGCAGCGCGAGCGCCTGGCGCCCTGATCCCCGCACGGTGCTTTTCGTAGGATGGGTTGAGCTTGCGAAACCCATGCGGTCACGGTGATGGGTATCGCTTCGCTCAACGCCATCCTACGGCGGCTCGTACAAAGCTCCGCGCCCCTCCATGTAGGAGCGCGCCCTGCGCGCGATTCGCGGGCAGGGCCCGGCGGGCACGGCTTCTCGTAGGAGCGAGCTTGCTCGCGAACAGACTCCGCTGCGGGGCTCATTCGCGAGCAAGAGCTAGGCGTCCCCCTCGATCCTACGAAGAGCGCTCCGGCATGAGTCCGAGTGGGATACGGCCAAGGTCAAGCGGCGGATAACGCCGTAGGCGTTATGCGCCCTACGGGGAAACCCTGGGTAATGCGGTGTAGGATTCCTCCTCTCGCCTTGCCCACGGACCCACCCATGAAACTCGTCATCGCCCCCGACTCCTTCAAGGAAAGCCTGTCCGCCCCCGAGGTCGCCGCCGCCATCGCGCGGGGCTGGTCGCGGGCGCGGCCGCTCGACGAGATATTGCTGCGGCCCATGGCCGATGGCGGCGAGGGCACCGTGGATGCGGTGCTGGCGGCCACCGGCGGCGAGCGCCGCGAATGTGCGGTGCGCGGGCCATTGGGCGCGTCGGTACAGGCCCATTGGGGCTGGCTGGAGGAGGGCGCCGCGGTGATCGAGATGGCCGCCGCCAGCGGTCTGCACTGGGTCGCCCCGCAGCAGCGCGACGCCACCCGCACCACCAGCTACGGCACCGGCGAGCTGATCCGCGCGGCGCTGGACGCCGGCGCGCGCAAGATCATCCTCGGGCTCGGCGGCAGCGCCACCAACGACGGCGGCATGGGCCTGCTGCAGGCGCTGGGCGTGCGCTTCCTCGACGAACGCGGCGAGCCCCTGGGCGACGGTGGCGCGGCGCTGGCCGGACTGCACGCGATCGACCTGGCTGGCCTGGACCCGCGCCTGGCCGGGGTCGAAGTGGAAGTCGCCGCCGACGTGAACAATCCGCTGTGCGGCGAACACGGCGCCTCGGCGGTATTCGGCCCGCAGAAGGGCGCCAGCCCCGAGCAGGTCCGCCAGCTCGATGCCGCGTTGGCGCGCTACGCCGAAGTCGCCGCGCGCACCCTCGGCCAGGATCACAGCCTGTTCCCCGGTGTGGGCGCGGCGGGTGGCCTGGGCTTCGCCGCGCGGGCCTTCCTCAGGGCGCGCTTCCGCCCGGGCGTGGAGTTGGTGGCCGAGGTTTCCGGCCTGGCCGAGGCGCTGCAGGGCGCGGACCTGGCGATCACCGGCGAGGGCCGCCTGGACGAGCAGAGCCTGCACGGCAAGACGCCCATCGGCGTGGCTCGGCTGGCACGGGAGGCAGGGGTTCCGTTGATCGCCCTGGCCGGCAGCCTGGGCAAGGGCTATGGCCGCCTGCACGAGGCGGGCATCGCCGCGGCCTTCAGCCTGGTCCCGGGGCCGATCAGCCTGGCCGAGGCCATGGCCGGCGCCGCGGGTGAACTGGAGGCGCGCGCCGAGGAGCTGGCGCGGCTGTGGAGCCTGGCTCAGCCGGCGCGGTAGTCGTCGGCGGCGCGCTGTAGCCAGGCCGGCAGCTCGCTGCGCGACACGCCTTCGTCGCGGGCCAGTTGCAGGCACTGCAGCAGGTACTCGCGCTTGTGCGGGTCGTCGCCGGCCAGCGACAGCGCCAGGTCGCGGTCCATCCAGCGGCGGATGCGCACGAACAGCCACCAGTGGAAGTACAGGCCGGCGGCGGTGGTGACGACGATGATGAAGTAGTCCATGGGCCTTCCTCGTGGGGATGCTGACCTTACCCCAGGCGGGATGGGGGAATGAACGCGCGCTTTTGCCGCAGCTGTAGGACGAAGCTGTACGGCGGCTGAATCGAACGAAAACTTTGACCTGGCCGGCGTGACAGCAAGTGGCGCGGCAGAGTCTAATATTCACATATCTATCCGGAGGTTCCCGTATGCGTAAATCCGCCTTCCTGCTCGCCGGTTTCACTGCAGTGGCCCTGGCCCTCGGCGGCTGCCAGTCCAGCCTGACCGGCGACACCTACAGCCGTGACGAGGCCCGCACCGTGCAGAACGTGCGCTGGGGCACCATCGAAGCCCTGCGTCCGGTGAAGATCGAGGGCACCAAGACGCCGATCGGCGCCGCGGCGGGCGCCGCCGTGGGCGGCATCGGCGGCAGCGCCATCGGTGGCGGCAAGGGCAGCTACGTGACCGCCATCATCGGCGCCGTGGCCGGCGGCCTGCTGGGCGCGGCCACCGAAGAGGGCCTGACGCGCACCCAGGGCGTGGAGATCACCGTCCGCGAAGACGACGGCAGCTCCCGCGCCTACGTGCAGGAAGTCGACCAGGGCGCCATCTTCCGCGTCGGCGAGCGCGTGCGCATCCTGACCGTCAACGGCACCAGCCGCGTTTCCCACTGATCGGCCCGCTCCGCCCACCCGGGCGGCGGTTCCTGGCGCGCGACACCGGTTTCCGGTGTCGCGCGCTATCGTTTCCGGGTAGCGCTTTTTCCCGCGCCCAGCCTTTCGTAATAGTTCTATCCAAGACGCGCATTCGATAGATATGGATAATCGCCCGGTTCCATGGCTTTCCTGGTAAGTCAGCCATGTCTGAAGGATTAAGGAGAAGGTGATGATGCTGGCGCTGTTGATCGCGCTGCCTTTCCTGGGCTGTTGCCTGCCTGCGCTGTTCGAGCGCCTGGGCCGCAACGCCTGCGCCGCGGCGGCGGCCGTCGCGCCCTTGCTGGGCCTGGGGATTCTGTTCGGCCAACGCGGCGTGCTCGGCGGCGAGCGCCTGCTGGCGCGCTACGACTGGCTGCCGGAGCTGGGCCTGAACCTCAGCCTGCGCCTGGACGGCCTGGGCTTCCTGTTCGCCCTGCTGATCCTCGGCATCGGCCTGCTGGTGATCCTCTACGCCCGCTACTACCTCTCCGAGCGCGAGCCCACCGGGCGCTTCTACGGCTTCCTGCTGCTGTTCATGGGCTCCATGCTCGGCGTGGTGCTCAGCGAGAACCTGCTGCTGATGCTGGTGTTCTGGGAGCTCACCAGCCTGTCGTCGTTCCTGCTCATCGGCTTCTGGAGCCACCGCTCCGACGCCCGCCGCGGCGCGCGCATGGCCCTGGCGGTCACCGGCGGCGGGGGCCTGGCGCTGCTCGCCGGCATCCTGCTGATCGGCCAGGTGGTGGGCAGCTTCGAGCTGAGCGACGTGCTCGCCGCGCGCCAGGTGCTGCAGGCCAGCGCGCTGTTCCCGCTGATCCTGGTGCTGGTGCTGCTGGGCGTGTTCACCAAGTCGGCGCAGTTCCCCTTCCACTTCTGGCTGCCCCACGCCATGGCGGCGCCCACGCCGGTGTCGGCCTACCTGCACTCGGCGACCATGGTGAAAGCCGGCGTGTTCCTGCTGGCGCGCCTGTACCCGGCGCTGGCCGGCAACGACCTGTGGTTCTACCTGGTCGGCCTGACAGGTCTGGCGACGCTGCTGCTGGGCGCCTTCCTGGCGCTGTTCCAGAACGACCTCAAGGGCCTGCTGGCCTACTCGACCATCAGCCACCTGGGCCTGATCACCCTGCTGTTCGGCCTGGATTCGCCCATGGCCAACGTCGCGGCGATCTTCCACATCATCAACCACGCCACCTTCAAGGCCTCGCTGTTCATGGCCGCCGGGATCATCGACCACGAGACTGGCAGCCGCGACATGCGCCGCATCAACGGCCTGTGGAAGTACATGCCGCACACCGCGGTGCTGGCCATGGTGGCTTCCGCGTCCATGGCCGGGGTGCCGCTGCTCAACGGCTTCCTCAGCAAGGAGATGTTCTTCGGCGAGACCCTCTCGCAGAACATGGCCGGCGCCTTCAACTGGCTGATCCCGACCCTCGCCACCGTGGCCACGCTGTTCTCGGTGGCCTATTCGGTGCGCTTCATCCACGACGTGTTCTTCAACGGCGAGCCGGTCGACCTGCCGAAGACGCCCCACGAGCCGCCGCGCTACATGAAGGTGCCGGTGGAGGTGCTGGTGGGCCTGTGCCTGCTGGTGGGCATGGCCCCGGCCTGGACGGTGGCGCCGCTGCTGTCGGCGGCCGCCTCGGCGAGCCTGAACGGCGCGCTGCCGGCCTACAGCCTGGCGATCTGGCACGGCTTCAACGCGCCGCTGGCGATGAGCCTGATCGCGCTGGTCGGCGGCATCGCCCTGTACCTGCAGCGGCAGCCGCTGTTCGCCTGGTTCGCCGGCCTGCCGGCGGTGGACGCCAAGGCGGTGTTCGAGGCGCAGGTGCAACGCCTGGCGCGCTTCGCCGGCGCGCTGACCGGGCTGCTGGAGAACGGTTCGCTGCAGCGCTACGTGCTCTGGCTGCTGCTGGCCGCCGTGGTGGTGGTCTGCGCCGGCCTGGCGGGCCTGCCCGCGCTCGCCGGCAGCCGCGCCTTCGTCGAGGTCGACGCCGTCACCGCCCTGTGCCTGGCGCTGCTGGCCCTGGCCGGGCCGCTGACCGTGGTGTTCCACCGCCAGCGCCTGGTGGCGCTGGTGCTGCTGAGCATCGCCGGGCTGCTGGTGGCCCTGGCCTTCGCCCGCTTCGCCGCGCCGGACCTGGCGCTGACGCAGCTGGCGGTGGAAGTGGTGACCATGGTGCTGCTGATGCTCGCGCTCTACTACCTGCCGCAGCGCACGCCGAAGGAAAGCAGCAGCCTGCGTGGCCTGCGCGACTTCCTGGTGGCGCTGGCCTGCGGGGTGATGGTGGCGCTGCTGGCCTACGCGGTGTTCAGCCGGCCCTACGACAGCATCGCCGGCTACTACCTGCAGCACAGCGTTTCCGGCGGCGGCGGGCACAACGTGGTGAACGTCATCCTGGTCGACTTCCGCGGCTTCGACACCCTGGGCGAGATCAGCGTGCTGGCCATCGCTGCGGTGGGCATCTTCGCCCTGCTCGACGGCCTGCGCCTGCCGCGCCGCGCCCGCGACGCCGAGGGCCTGGCCTGGTCGGCCGACGCCCATCCGCCGATCCTCGCCACCCTGGCCCGGCTGCTGCTGCCGCTGGCCCTGCTGGTGGCGGTGTTCATCTTCCTGCGCGGGCACAACCTGCCGGGCGGCGGCTTCATCGCCGGGCTGGTCACCGCGGTGGCGCTGATCCTCCAGTACATCGCCTGCGGCAGCCGCTGGGTGCATACCCGCCTGCCGCTGAACTACTCGCGCACGGCCGGCCTGGGCGTATTCGTCGCCGGCCTCACCGGGTTGGGCAGCTGGGCCTTCGGCTATCCCTTCCTGACCTCGTCCTTCGGCCACTTCCAGCTGCCGCTGGTGGGCGAGTTCGAGCTGGCCACGGCCATGCTCTTCGACCTGGGCGTCTACCTCACGGTGGTGGGCGCGACCCTGCTGATCCTCGCCGGCCTCGGCGAGCTGAACGCGCCGCCGCAGACGGCGCCGGCCAAGGAGGCCCGCTGATGGAAGCGCTGTTCGCCATCACCCTCGGCCTGCTCACCGCCAGTGGCGTGTACCTGCTGCTGCGGGCACGCACTTTCCCGGTGGTGCTGGGCCTGACCCTGATCTCCTATGCGGTGAACCTGTTCCTCTTCGCCATGGGCCGCCTGGCCGGCGAGCCGGCGGTGCTGGGCCAGGTGGCCAACCCCGGCGACCCCATTCCCCAGGCGCTGGTGCTGACCGCCATCGTCATCGGTTTCGCCATGACCGCCTTCGTCATCGTCCTGGCCCTGCGCGGCCTGGCCGAGACCGGTGACGACCACGTCGACGGCAAGGCGCGGGAGGACGGCGAATGAATCACCTGCTGATTGCGCCAGTCCTGCTGCCGCTGTTCGCCGGCTGCCTGCTGCTGCTCGTCGGCCACGCCTCGCGCGCCGCGCGGGGCATCTCGCTGCTGGCTACCCTGGCGCTGCTGCCGCTGGCCGCGCTGCTACTGCAACAGGCTGCCGGCGGCCAGGTGCAGTTCTACGCCCTGGGCAACTGGCAGCCGCCGTTCGGTATCATCCTGGTGCTCGACCGCCTGAGCGCGCTGATGCTGCTGGCCAACGCGGTGCTGGCCAGCTTTGCCTTGCTGTACGCGCTGCGCGGCGACGACCGCCGCGGCAAGCACTTCCACGCGCTGTTCCAGTTCCAGCTGCTCGGCCTCAACGGCGCCTTCCTCACCGGCGACCTGTTCAACCTCTTCGTGTTCTTCGAGATCCTGCTGATCGCCTCCTACGCGCTGCTGCTGCACGGCGGCGGGGCAGGGCGGGTGCGCGCCGGGGTGCACTACGTGGTGCTCAACCTGGTGGGCTCGGCGTTCTTCCTGATCGCCGTGGGCACGCTCTATGGCGTCACCGGCACCCTGAACATGGCCGACATGGCCGTCCGCGTAGCCCAGCTGGGCGCGGCCGACGCGCCCCTGGTGCGCGCGGCGGCGCTGCTGTTGCTGGTGGTGTTCGGCCTCAAGGCGGCGCTGCTGCCGCTGTACTTCTGGCTGCCGCGGGCCTATGCCGAAGCCAGCGCGCCGGTGGCGGCGCTGTTCTCGATCATGACCAAGGTGGGCATCTACTCGATCCTGCGGGTGTACACGCTGATCTTCGGCGACCACGCCGGCGAGCTGGCCAACCTGGCCCAGGCCTGGCTGTGGCCGCTGGCCCTGGCCGGCATCCTGGTCGGTACCTTTGGGGCGTTGGCGGCGACGCGCCTGCAGGGCCTGCTGGCGTACCTGGTGGTGATTTCCGCCGGCACCCAGCTGGCGGTGCTGGCGCTGGGTTCCGCGCAATCCCTGGCGGCGCTGTTGTTCTACCTGCTGCACAGCACCTGGGTGGTGGGCGGGCTGTTCCTGCTCGCCGACCTGATCGCCCGCCAGCGCGGCGACAAGGCCGGGCAACTGGTGCAGGGCCCGGCGTTGCTGCAGCCGCAGCTGCTGGGCGCGCTGTTCTTCGTCGGCGCCATCGCGGTGGCTGGCCTGCCGCCGTTCTCCGGCTTCTTCGCCAAGCTGCTGATCCTGCGTTCGGCCAGCGGCGGCGAGGCGCTGGCGCTGTGGGCTGTGGTGCTGGGCAGCGGCCTGCTGGTCACCGTGACCCTCAGCCGCGCCGGCAGCACGCTGTTCTGGAACACCGGGCGCAGCGTCCTCGGCAACGCCGAGCGTGACCCGCTGCGCCTGCTGGCGGCGGTGGCGCTGCTGGCCTCGGCGGTGCTGCTGGTGCTGTTCGCCAAGCCGCTGCAGGCCTACCTGCAGGCCACCGCCGAGCAGTTGCTGGATGTCGACCTTTATCGCCGGGCGATCCTGGCTGGAGGTGGCGCATGATCCGCCGCCTGCTGCCGCATCCGCTGCTCAGCCTGTGCCTGCTGCTGGGCTGGGTGCTGCTGGTCGATGACTTCTCCCTTGGCCACTGGCTGCTCGGCGCCGTGCTCGGCCTGGTCTTGCCGCTGCTGTGCCGCGACATGCTGCTGGCGCCGCTGCGCATCCGCCGCCCGGGCCTGCTGCTGCGCTTCATCGGCCTGGTGCTGTACGACATCGTGGTGGCCAACCTGCAGGTCGCGCGCCTGGTGCTCGGGCCCACCGGCAAGCTGCAGCCGGGCTTCGTCGAGGTGCCGCTGGAGCTGCGCGAGGACTTGCCCATCGCCATCCTCGCCAGCGTCATCACCCTGACCCCCGGCACGGTCTCCGCCGACCTCAGCGCCGACCGCCGCAGCCTGCTGGTGCACGGCCTGGACGTGCCCGACCCGCAGGCCCTGGTGGCGGACATCAAGGCGCGCTACGAGGCGCCGCTGAAGGAGGTGTTCGAATGCTCGCCTACGTGATCCCGCTGTGCCTGGCGCTGATCGCCCTGGCCCTGCTGCTGACGGTGGCGCGCCTGGTGCGCGGGCCGAGCGCGGCCGACCGCATCCTGGCGCTGGACACCCTGTCGGTGGAGGCCATCGCGCTGATCCTGCTGTACGGCCTGTGGAGCGACAGCGGCCTGTACTTCGAAGCGGCGCTGCTGATCGCGGTGATGGGCTTCGTCAGCACCGTGGCGCTGTGCAAGTTCCTGCTGCGTGGAGACATCATCGAATGAACCTGTTCGTGGAAATCCTCGTCAGCGCGCTGTTGCTGGGCGGCAGCCTGTTCGCCCTGCTCGGCGCCGTGGGCCTGTACCGCCTGCCGGACTTCTACACGCGCCTGCACGCGCCGACCAAGGCCTCGACCCTCGGCGTGGGCGGCGTGGCGCTGGGTTCGCTGCTGTACTTCAGCACCAGCGGCAACGGCGTGAGCCTGCACGAGGTGCTGATCACCCTGTTCCTGTTCATCACCGCGCCGGTCAGCGCCCACCTGCTGGCCAAGGCCGCGATGCAGGCGCGCCTGCCGCGCACGCCGCGTACCCGTGGGGAGCCCTGGGAGTAGGGCTTCCGGCTGCGCCGGGGTGCTCTTCGTAGGATGGGTTGAGCCTTGGCGAAACCCATGCGGTTGCGCTGATGGGTATCGCTTCGCTCAACACCATCCTACGGGTCTCGTGCTTGCCGGAGGGGGTAGGAGCGGACCTTGTCCGCGATAGCCGGAGGTTCCGGCGCGGTTCGCGGATGAGATCCGCCTACGCTGCCCCACCCACGCCATTCCCTGCAGGAGCGCGCCCTGCGCGCGAAATCGCGGACGGAGTCCGCGCCTACGGGCGGGAGAGACGCTGGCGCAGGCCATTACAGTTTTCCCCCGGCGCTGTGCCTGTCGGCCACCCGCGGCGCGCTTCTATACTGCGGGGATTCATTTCCTGGAGCGTCCCGTGCAGCAGTCCCGGCCCTTCGCCCTGGCATGCCTGGTCCTGGCCATGGCGCTGTGGGGCAGTTCCTTCATCGCGCTGAAACTGGCCTTCGCCGAATGGCCGGCGATGTGGGTGATCTTCGCCCGCATGGCCATCGGCAGCCTGATCTTCCTCGCCGCCTGGCGCTGGCGCGGGCGGATGGACTACCGGGCGGGCGACTGGAAGTACCTGGTGGGCCTGGCGGTGTGCGAGCCGTGCCTGTACTTCGTCTGCGAGTCCTTCGCCCTGCAGTACACCAGCGCCGCCCAAGCCGGGATGATCACCGCGCTGCTGCCGTTGCTGGTGGCGGTCGGCGCCTTCCTCCTGCTGCACGAGCGCATCGCCCGCAACACCTGGGCCGGCTTCGCCCTGGCGGTGCTCGGCGCGCTCTGGCTGACCCTCGCCGGCGAGCCCGACCAGCATGCGCCGCAGCCGCTGCTGGGCAACTTCTTCGAACTGCTGGCGATGGTCTGCGCCACCGGCTACACCCTGCTGCTCAAGCACCTGTCGGCGCGCTACTCGCCCTTCATCCTGACCGCCATGCAGGCCTTCATCGGCTCGGTGTTCTTCCTGCCGCTGGCGGCTTTCAGTTCGGGCGTGCCGCCGGCTCCCAGCGGCCAGGGGCTGTTCGCCCTGGTCTACCTGGGCAGCGTGGTCACCGTCGGCGCCTACGGCCTGTACAACTTCGGCGTCAGCCGGCTGCCGGCGAGCCAGGCCACCGGCTTCATCAACCTGATCCCGGTGTTCACCCTGGTGTTCGCCTGGCTGCTGCTGGACGAGCGTCTGAACGGCCAGCAGCTGCTGGCCGCCGGCCTGGTGTTCGCCGGCGTCGCCCTCAGCCAGTGGCGCAGCGCCACGCCCGCGCCAGCCGGCGTGCTCGACTGACCGAACGAGGAACCGCCCCATGTCCATCGACATCCGTGACTGGACCCGCGAAGCCATCCGCATCATCGAGGCGGACTTCCAGCGCAGCGCCGACACCCACCTGATCCCCCTGGAAGCGCCCGGCCTGCCTGGCATCGACCTGTACTTCAAGGACGAATCCAGCCACCCCACCGGCAGCCTCAAGCACCGCCTGGCGCGCTCGCTGTTCCTCTATGCGCTGTGCAACGGCTGGCTGAAGCCGGGGGCGCCGGTGATCGAGGCATCCAGCGGTTCCACGGCGATCTCCGAGGCCTACTTCGCACGCCTGCTGGGGCTGCCCTTCATCGCCGTGGTGCCGGCCAGCACCTCGAAGGAGAAGATCGCCCAGATCGCCTTCTACGGCGGCCGCAGCCACCTGGTGGACGACCCCACGCAGATCTACGCCGAATCCGAGCGCCTGGCCCGCGAGAGCGGCGGGCACTTCATGGACCAGTTCACCTACGCCGAGCGCGCCACCGACTGGCGGGCGAACAACAACATCGCCGAATCGATCTTCCAGCAGCTGCGCCACGAGCGCTTCCCCGAGCCGGCCTGGCTGGTCTCCAGCCCCGGCACCGGCGGCACCCTGGCCACCCTCGGGCGCTTCGCCCGCTACCGCCGGCACCAGACCCGCGTGCTCTGCGCCGACGCCGAGCGCTCGGTGTTCTTCGATGCCTACCGCACCGGCGACCGCAGCCTGACCCTGGACTGCGGCTCGCGCATCGAGGGCATCGGCCGGCCGCGGGTGGAGGCTTCCTTCCTGCCGGCGGTGCTCGACGCCATGGTCAAGGTGCCCGACGCCTGGTCGCTGGCGGCCATGCACTACCTGGCGCAGCGCCTGGGCCGGCGCGTCGGCGGCTCCAGCGGGACCAACCTGGTGGGCGCGCTGCTGGCGGCGCGGAGCATGCTCGCGCGCGGCGAGTCCGGCTCGATCGTGGCGATCCTCTGCGACGGCGGCGAACGCTATGCGACCAGCTACTACGACCCGCTGTGGCTGATCCAGCAGGGCTTCCAGCTGGAGCCGCTGATCGACGCGGTGCGTGCCTGCGTGGAGCAGGGCAGCGCACTGCCGGAGGCGTTGCCGGCGCTGGGCTTGTGACGGGCCGGCTTATTCCTGGTAGGCGGCGCCGGGGTAGGCGCAGCCGCGCATGACCTTGTCGTCCAGGCGCAGCTCGGCGGTGAGGTTGTTCACCGCGCCGCTCATGCTGTTGACGCAGCGCGCCGGGGCCACCCACAGCTCCAGCTTCTCGCCGTTGGCCTCGGTGGAATAGCTGCTGCTGCCGCCGGGCACGCTTTCCACCACGTAGGGCAGCACCTGGTCCGGCTGCCCCGGGCGCTGCAGCAGCAGGCCCTGGGCGTTGACCATCACGCTCCAGCCCGGCTCGTTGCCGCCGGCCTGGACGATGGTCTGCCTGAAGTTGGGGTCGTCGCAGCCGTGGCCCTCGTTCTGCAGGCGGTACAGCGAGCGCACTTCGAACTTGCCGTCGGTGTTGCTGGCCTGGCCGCCGGAATAGGCGCCGCGCGCATCGATGAACAGCTTGCCGGCGCCGTCGGCGAACAGGTCGCGGGACTCGCGGGCCACGGCGCTGTCGGCGCCGTCCACCAGGTTGAAGCGGCGCTGCTCGTTGCACGGCCGCAGCACCAGGCCGCCATCCTCGCGGGTGACCTCGCCCTGTACCCGCGTCGGCGCATCCAGGCGGGTGGGCTCGGGCTTCCACACCTGGCAGGCGGCGAACAGGGGCAGCAGGGCATAGAGGAAGAGGCGGGCTTGACGCATGAGATAGGGCTCCCGGAAAAATGCGCCCACGTTACCGAGCCAGTGGCACCGGCTCAAGGGCTACAGTGGTAGGGACAGTCGCAAAAGGAGGCATCCGATGATTCGCTACAAGCGCGCCTACGAGGCCCCGGCCGCGGAGGACGGCTACCGGGTCCTGGTGGACCGGCTCTGGCCCAGGGGCATCAGCAAGGAAGAACTGCACATGGACGAATGGCTCAAGGACGTGGCGCCGTCCACCGAGCTGCGCCAGCGCTTCCACCACGATCCCGGCCTGTTCGAGGAATTCCGCCGCGCCTACCACGCCGAACTGGCGGCGCATCCGGAGCACTGGTGGAAGCTGCTGGGCATCGCCGGTAAGGGCGACCTGACGCTGCTCTATGGCGCGAAGGATACCGAGCACAACAATGCGCGGGTGTTGGCGGAATTCCTGGAGGACGAGATGGAAAGGGTGGGAGAGGGGAGTTCGCCGGTTTGCTATGCGGGGAAGAAGGAGTGAAGGGGCTTTTCGTAGGAGCGAGCTTGCTCGCGAACGAGGTTACCCGGTGGCTCCGCTGCTATGCCTACCTCCGTACCCTCTCCCCAGCCCTCTCCCTGAAGGGAGAGGGGGCTTGTCCGTGCCGAGAGAGGGTCAGGTTTCAGCCGGTCGCTTTCGGTGTTACCGGCTAACTCCAGAACATCCGTGTCTGCCCAACGGTCCCCTCTCCCTTCAGGGAGAGGGTTAGGGAGAGGGCGCTCTTGAGGATTCGCGAGCAAGAACTAGGCGTCCCCCTCGCTCCTACAAGTAGCAAGTAGCCCCCGCCCCACACTCACCAAACCTTGTAGACCCGCCCCGTCTCCGCCCCCTCCACACTCCGCGCGAACCCCAGCGCCGCATCCGCCGCCGGCACCGGCTTGAAGCCGCGGAAGAACGGCCCGTAGCCCGCCATCGACTCCACCAGCACGTTCGGGCTCACCGCATTGATCCGCTGCCCGCGCGGCAGTTCGATGGCGGCGCTGCGCACGAAACCTTCCACCGCGGCGTTGACCATGGTCGCCGAGCTGCCCTGGCGGATCGGCTCCTCGCTGAGGATGCCGGTGGTCAGGGTGAAGGAGGCGCCGTCGTTGGCGTAGCGGCTGCCGATCAGCACCAGGTTGACCTGGCCCATCAGCTTGTCCTTCAGGCCGACGGCGTACTCGGCTTCGCCCATCTCGGCGAGCGGGGCGAAGTGCACCTTGCCGGTGGCGCTGACCAAGGCGTCGAAGGGGCCCACCTGCTCGAACAGGGCGCGGATCGAGGCGCTGTCGGTGATGTCCACCCGCAGGTCGCCGCTGCTGCGGCCGACGCGGACGATTTCATGGCGCTGGCCCAGTTCGCTGGCCACGGCCTGGCCGAGGGTGCCGCTGGCGCCGACGAGGATGATCTTCATGCTGACTCCGGGAGTGAGTGGGTGACGGAGCCAGTCTAGGGACGTATTTTGTTGAGATAACCGGGGTAATCGGCAACCTGGTGTTTTCATGGGGAAACAATCATGGGCGAACTGGAAGATCTCTCGGCTTTCGCCGTGTTGCTGGAATGCGGCAGCTTCACCCGCGCCGCCGAGCGCCTGGGTTGCAGCAAGGGGCAGTTGTCCAAGCGCATCAGCGCCCTGGAGCAGGCCCTGGGCGTGACCCTGCTGCACCGCACGACGCGAAGCCTGGCGCTGACCGCCGCCGGCCAGGCCCTGCTGCCCGAGGTCCAGGCGCTCAACGCCCAGGCGGCGCGGGCGCGGCAGGCGGTGGCGCGGTTGCAGGAGGAGGCGCGCGGCACGGTGCGCATGAGCGTGCCGGTGTCCCTCGGCGAGACCTTCTTCGACGCCTGGCTGGTGGAGTTCTCCCGCAGCCACCCGGGCATCCGCCTGGAGCTGGACCTGGCCAACGAGCGCCGCGACCTGGTGGCCGAGGGCTTCGACCTGGCGATCCGCTCCGGCGTCGGCGGCGACGAGCGCCTGGTGGCGCATCCGCTGTTCGCCCTGCAGGAGCTGACCTGCGCCACCCCGGCATACCTCGCCGCCCACGGCGAACCGCAGCGGCCGGCGGACCTGGCCGCGCACAATTGCCTGCTCAACACCCACTACCCGGGCCCTGGCCCGTGGCTGTACCAGCGCCAGCACGAGCTGTTCCGCGTGGAGGTTGGCGGGGTGCTGGCGAGCAACCACTACACCCTGCTGAAGAAGGCGGCGCTGGCCGGCGTCGGCATCGCCCGGCTGCCGTCCTACATGCTCCAGGACGAACTGGCCGACGGCCGCCTGCGCTGGCTGCTGCGCGACTACCAGACGCGCAGCACGCCGGTGTTCCTGGTGCACCCCTACCAGGGCGGGCTGCCGCGGCGCACGCAGTTGCTGGTGGACTACCTGCTGGCCTGGTTCGAGCGCGCCCGCCAGCGCCTGCTGCAACTACAGGGCTGAAACCGGCTTCGTTCAGCTTCGTTCAGTGTGGGTTCAGCTGGAGTTCAGGGGGTGTTCAGTGACGAGGGAATAGGCTTTGTCCATTCCCTTAGTGACCGTCCGCGAGGACCTGAGCATGAAAACCCCGACCCTGAAAGCCTCCCGCTCCCTGCTGCTCGCCGCCTTCGTCGGCAGCGCCCTGGTGCTGTCCGGCTGTGCCTCGAACCTGTCCGGCAGCAGCTATTCCCGCGCCGATGCCCGCGCGGTGCAGAGCGTGCGCATGGGCACCATCGAATCCCTGCGCGCGGTGCAGATCGAAGGCACCAGGACGCCGATCGGAACCCTGGCCGGCGCCGCCGTCGGCGGTATCGCCGGCAGCGGCATCGGGGGTGGCCGTGGCGCCGCCATCGCCACCGTCCTCGGCGGCGTCGCCGGTGGGGCCGCCGGCTCGGCGCTGGAAGAGGGCCTGACGCGAACCCAGGGCGTGGAAATCGTGGTCCGCGAGGACGACGGCATGTCCCGCGCCTACGTCCAGGCCGTGGATGCCGGCCAGCGCTTCCGCGTCGGCGACCGCGTCCGCATCATGAGCGTCAACGGCGCCAGCCGCGTGACGCTCTGAGCCGCCGTGCAGGAGGCACAGTCATGAACAAGGCGCTGATCCTGCTGGCGGCATTGCTGCTGGCGCCCGCCGCCTGGGCCGGCGAGGGCGACTCCTGGTACCTGCAGACCAGCGTGCTCACCCGGCACTGGAACCACGACCCGCAACACAACAACCACCAGGACCTGATCGGTGTCGAGCGCAACCGCGACGATGGCTGGGTGTGGGGCGGCGCGACCTTCCGCAATTCGTTCCGCCAGCGCTCCAACTACGTCTACGCCGGCAAGCGTTTCGACCTGGACGACTCGCCGTTCTACTTCAAGGTCACCGGCGGCGCCATCCAGGGCTACCGCGGCGAGTACCGCGACAAGATCCCGCTCAACCGCTACGGCGTGGCGCCGGCCGTCATTCCCTCGGTCGGCGCCCAGGTCGGCCGCTTCGCCAGCGAGTTCGTGGTGCTGGGCAATTCGGCCGGGATGATCAACCTGGGCGTGCACCTGTAGCGGCGTGCCCGCTCAGCCAGCGGTTTCGGCCAGGGCGGCGTCCAGGGTGTCGATCAGCAGGTCGGCGTGTTCCTGCTCGAAGGCCAGCAGCGGGCGGATCTTGAGGATGTTCTCCTGCGGGCCGGCGGCGCTGATCAGCACGCCGCGCTCGCGCATGGCGTTGACCACCCGGCGCGTCTGCGCGGCGGCCGGGGCCTTGCTGGCGCGGTCGGCGACCAGCTCCACGCCGAGGAACATCCCGGCGCCGCGCACATCGCCGATCAGTTCGTGGCGCTGGGCCAGGCGCTGGAAGCCTTCGCGCAGATAATTGCCGAGCCGTTCCGAGCGCTGTTGCAGGCCTTCCTCGCGGATCACGTCGAGCACCGCCTGGCCGGCCGCGCAGCTCACCGGGTTGCCGCCGAAGGTGTTGAAGTAGCGCACGCTGCGGCCGAAGCTTTCCAGCACCTCGGGGCGCGCGACCACGCCGGCGATGGGCTGGCCGTTGCCCATGGGCTTGCCCAGGGTGACCAGGTCCGGCTGCACGCCGTGGCGCTGGAAGCCCCACATGTGCTCGCCGGTGCGGGCGAAGCCGCTCTGCACTTCGTCGGCGATGTAGAGCAGGCCTTCGCTGCGGGCCACGGCCACCGCCTCGGCGAGGACGCCGGTGGGGCCTGCGAACACGCCGTCGCTGGCGAAGATGCCGTCCACCAGCAGCGCGGCGGGCTCGATGCCGTTGGCGCGCAGGTCGGCGATGGCGGCGCGCACGTCCTCGGCGAGCAGGCGGGCGACGTTCTCCGCGCCCAGGCGGTAGGCGTCCGGCGCGCGCACGGTGCGCGCGTGGGCGGGCAGGGTGATGCCGCTGCCCAGCGCCGGCGAGAGTTCGGAAATGTCGCCGGTGACGCCGTGGTAGGCGAAGCGGGTGACGATCACACCGCTGCCGCCGGTGTGGTGGCGGGCGATGCGCAGGGCCAGGTCGTTGGCCTCGCTGCCGGTGCAGGTGAACATCACCTGGCCGAGTTCGGCGGGGAAGGTGGACAGCAGGTCCTCGGCGTAGTCGAGGATGCCTTCCTGCAGGTAGCGCGTATGGGTGTTCAGCACCGCCGCCTGGCGGGCGATGGCCTCGACCACCCGCGGGTGGCAGTGGCCGACCGAGGCGACGTTGTTGTAGGCGTCGAGGTAGCGCCGGCCCTGCTCGTCGTAGAGCCACACGCCCTCGCCGCGCACAGTGTGCAGCGGGCGCTCGTAGAACAGCCGGTAGGCCGGGCCGAGCAGGCGCTCGCGGCGCTCGATCAGGCTGCGTTCCTTGTCGCTCAGGCGCTCGGCGTCGGCTGGGCTGTAGCCATTGGTCATGGTCATGCGGGGGACTCCTCGTGGCAGGCGCGGGCGATGCGTTCGCGCGCCTCGGATCGGGACAGCCCGGCCAGGCCCTGCAGGCTGGCGCGGGCCTGGCGGGCGTTGCGCAGGATGTAGTCGCGGTTCTCCGGGTGCAGGCTGGCGCGCCAGGCGGTGATGCCCAGGGTGAGCACCAGGCGGGTGGCCATGAGGTCGCAGAGGATGTCCTGCTCGGCTTCCTGCAGCGGGTTGCGCGCGTGATAGGCGGCGATGAATTCCAGGGCCGGGGCCAGCACGTCGCCCTCGCTGCCCAACTGGTAGGCGGCGGCCACGCCGAGGTCGTTGACCAGCGGGGCATGGACCATGTCGCCGAAGTCGAGGATGTTGCGCAGCCGCTCGGGGTGCGCGGCGTCGACTATCACGTTGTGCGGGTTGAGGTCGTTGTGGATCACCTGGGCGCGCAGCGTCGGCAGGCGCGGCAGGGCGTGTTCCTCGAAGTTGTTCAGGGCGCGCTCGACCAGGCCGCGCAGCTCGCCGTCGTCGATGTGCCGCAGCAGCGGGCGCAGGCGCTGGGCGTGCTGCAGGTCCCAGAGCAGTTCGTGGCCGGAGGCCGGGTGCTGGTAGCCGTGCAGGGCCAGGTCCAGGCGCGCCAGGGCTTCGCCCAGGTTGCGCCGCAGCGCCGTCGAGCGCTGGGGCACGCGGTGCAGCGGCAGGCCTTCGACGAAGGACATCAGCCGCGCCAGCATGCGCTGGCCGTCCACTTCCACCCAGGTCTGGTACTGGCCGTCGAGGGCCGGGTAGACGCGCTGCACCGGCAGGTCCGGGTCGGCCTGCTGGACGCGCAGCAGGGCGCGGTTGTGGAAGTCCACCACCTGCGGGTCCTCCAGCGGGTGGGACAGCTTGAGCAGGCGGCTGGCGCTATCGTGGGCGCCGATCTGGAAGTTCAGGTCGCGTTCGCCGGCCAGGCGGCGCAGCGGGCCTTCCAGGCCGAAGCAGTCGCGGGCGATGGTCGCGGCCTGGTCCGGCGTGACCTGGGCGGGCGCGGCTTCCAGCAGGGGATCGTGGGCGAGGGCGGTCAGCGGCATGCGCGGTGGCTCCGGTTCTTGTCGTGCTTGTCGTTCTTGTGGGGCTGGCGGCCATTAAAGCATAAAGAAAATATGATGCATCATATTTTATTCGGTGGCCGATTGCGTCATCATCGAACGCACTCCGCAAGCCCGAATGGATGGACACGCACATGAGCGAACCCAGGACCCTGCTGCTCACCGGCGCCAGCCGCGGCATCGGCCACGCCACCGTGAAGCACTTCAACGCCGCCGGCTGGCGCGTGTTCACCGCCTCGCGCCAGGACTGGGTGGCCGAATGCCCCTGGGCCGAGGGGCTGCTCAACCACATCCACCTGGACCTCGAGGACATCGCCAGCGTCGAGGCCGCCCTGCCAGCCATCCGCGAGAAGCTCGGCGGCCGACTGGACGCCCTGGTGAACAACGCCGGCATTTCGCCCAAGGGCCCGGAAGGCCAGCGCATGGGCGTGCTGGAGAGCGACTACGGCACCTGGCTGAAGGTGTTCAACGTCAACCTGTTCTCCACCGCGCTGCTGGCCCGCGGGCTGTTCGAGGAGCTGAAGGCGGCC
Source organism: Pseudomonas sp. M1 (assembly GCF_022760135.1). NCBI lineage: Bacteria > Pseudomonadati > Pseudomonadota > Gammaproteobacteria > Pseudomonadales > Pseudomonadaceae > Pseudomonas > Pseudomonas sp. M1. The sequence continues at coordinate 5,240,430 of NZ_CP094343.1, read as the reverse complement.
CAGGGCAGCATCATCAACGTCACTTCCATCGCCGGCTCGCGGGTGCACCCTTTCGCCGGCGTCGCCTATGCCTCGTCCAAGGCCGCGCTGGCGGCGCTGACCCGCGAGATGGCCTACGACTTCGGCCGCCACGGCGTGCGGGTGAACGCCATCGCGCCGGGGGAAATCGACACCTCGATCCTGTCGTCGGGCACCGAACTGATCGTCGAGCGCGACATCCCCATGCACCGCCTGGGCAAGCCGGAGGAGGTGGCCTCGCTGATCCACTTCCTGTGCACCCAGGGGGCTTCGTACGTGAACGGCGCGGAAATCCACGTCAACGGTGGCCAGCACGTCTGAGCGGGTGGCTGGCAATTCGCCGGCGACCGCCGCATCATCGCGCCCGGAATAGCACGAGGAGCCCATGAACTATCCCATCGACGGCCTCAACCACGCCTACCTGGGCAGCGGCGTCTACGCGTTGCTGCGCGAGGCGCTGATCACCGGACGCTTCCAGCCCGACGACCGCCTGCGCATCCGCGACCTGGCGCAGCAACTGGGCACCAGCGTGACGCCGGTGCGCGACGCCATCCTGCAACTGGCCAAGGAGCAGGCGCTGGTGCTGCGCACGCCAAGGGACATCCGCGTGCCGGTGCTGAGCCGCGAGCAGTACCTGGAAATCCGCAGCATCCGCGTGGCCCTGGAGGGCCTGGCCGCCGAGACCGCGGCCAGCCGCGTCACGCCCGCGCAACTGGCGATGCTGGAGAAGAACATCCGCGACAACCTCGCGGCCATCCACGCCGACGACCTGGTGGCGGCGCTCAAGCTCAACCAGGCCTTCCACTTCGCCCTCGCCGAGATCGCCGGCATGCCGCTGCTCAAGGGCTTCCTCGACAGCCTGTGGATGCGCACCGGGCCGCTGATCGCGCGGACCTACGGCAGCTTCAACGAACGCATGGCGGTGGAGCACCACTGGGAAGTGCTGCACGCGCTGCGCAAAGGCGATGGCGCCGCGGCGCGAGCGGCCATCTGCGCCGACCTCACCGATGGCAGTCAGAAGATGCTGGAGTTCCTCGCCCAGCGCGAAGAGGACGAGGCGCGGGCGGCGGGGTGAATTCCCCATGGGAATGGCGTGGGTGGGGCGGCGTAGGAGCGGATCTCATCCGCGAATCGCGCCGAAGGTTCCGGTTATCGCGGACAAGGTCCGCTCCTACGACCGTGCATTCCTGCGGCTATCTGCCATGTCATGCCGATGTAGGAGCGCGAACGGTGTCTACCGGTGGCAGCTGTGTTTCGGATTGACTCCGCTCCCTCTCCCCAACCCTCTCCCGCAAGCGGGAGAGGGGGCTGTCCGTGCGGCCGGGGAGGGAGGTTTCATCCTGCCGTTTTCGCAGGTCTGCAGAGGGCGCAGTCGTAGGATGGGTTGAGCGAAGCGATACCCATCGCCATGCATGACCGAGCGCCGGCCTTTTCGGTCATGCCATTCCAATGTAGGAGCGCGCCCTGCGCGCGATTCGCAGGCAGGGCCTGCTTCTACGCTACAGGCGTGCACGGCTTTTCGTAGGAGCGAGCTTGCTCGCGAACAGATTCCGCAGCGGCACCTAAGGCGATGGGGCCGCAGTCCAGTCCTCCAGGCGCAGCCCCGGTACCCGCTCGAACTCGCGCAGGTTGTTGCTGACCAGGATCAGCCCGCGGGAACGGGCGTGCCCGGCGATCATCTGGTCGTAGGGGCCGATGGGTTTGCCGATTCGCGCCAGTTCGGCGCGCAGTTGCCCGGTGTGGGCCGCCGCGTTGCCGTCGTAGTCGAGCACTTCCAGGCGGGCGGCGAAGCCTTCCACGATGCCCAGGTTGTGTTCCGGCATGGAGGACTTCTCGGCACCGTATATCAGTTCCATCAGCGTCACCGAACTGATCGCCAACTGCCCATGGTGCTGGTTGAAGGCCTCGCGAACGACTTGCGGCTTGTTCTTGATGGTGAAGATGCAGATGTTGGTATCGAGCATGAACTTCAGCATCAGAACCCCTCGCGTTCCTGTTCCGCCGGTTGCTCGCGCTCGCTCATGAAGTCGGCGCTGACGTTCTCGCCGTCGAACCAGCTGTCCCAGCTCTCCCCGGCCGGGGTGAGGATGCGGGTTCGGCCGATGGCCACGACGTCTACGCGCTTCACGTCTTCAGGCAGCGCGACGGCCTTGGGCAGGCGCACGGCCTGGCTGCGGTTGCTCTGGAATACGGCGCCTTGTTCCATGCTCGGCCTCCGGGATGGGGAAAGGGGAGGATTCATGGTAAGGATAGCGCGGGATATGTCAATGGGATATACATTGCTGGAGAGCCAAAGAAAAACGGCCCCGAAGGGCCGTTTTCTCTTGCCGCAAGAGGCTCAACCCCCCAGGTAGGCGTCGCGCACCTTGGGGTTGACCAGCAGGTTGGCGCCGGTGTCCTGCATCACGATGTGGCCGTTCTCCAGCACGTAGCCGCGGTCGGCGAGTTTCAGCGCCTGGTTGGCGTTCTGTTCGACGAGGAAGACGGTCACGCCTTCGCTGCGCAGCTGTTCGATGATGTCGAAGATCTGCTGGATGATGATCGGCGCCAGGCCCAGGGACGGTTCGTCGAGCAGCAGCAGCTTGGGCTTGCTCATCAGCGCGCGGCCGATGGCGAGCATCTGCTGCTCGCCGCCGGACATGGTGCCGCCGCGCTGGCTGAAGCGTTCCTTCAGGCGCGGGAACAGGCCCAGGACGCGGTCCATCTGCTCCTGGTAGTCGCCCTTGCTGGTGAAGAAGCCGCCCATGGCCAGGTTTTCCTCGACGGTCAGGCGGGCGAACACCCGGCGGCCTTCGGGGACCACCGCGATGCTCTTGCGCATGATGTGCGAGGACTCCTGGCCGACCAGTTCCTCGCCGAGGTACTTGATGCTGCCGGAGGCCGCCCGCGGCGAGCCGCAGAGGGTCATCAGCAGGGTCGACTTGCCGGCGCCGTTGGCGCCGATCAGGGTGACGATCTCGCCCTGCTGCACTTCCAGGCTGACCTCGTGCAGGGCCTGGATCTTGCCGTAGAAGGTGGAGACCTTGTCGAACTTCAGCATGGCTCAGGCCTCCCCCAGATAGGCTTTGATCACGTCCGGGTTGTCGCGGATCTGCTCCGGGGTACCGTCGGCCAGGGGCGTGCCCTGGTTGATCACGTAGATGTGGTCGGAAATGCTCATCACCAGCTTCATGTCGTGCTCGATCAGCAGCACGGTCACGCCGTGCTCGGCGCGCAGCATGGCGATCAGCGCCTTGAGGTCCTCGGTCTCGCGCGGGTTGAGGCCGGCGGCCGGCTCGTCGAGCATGAGGATCTGCGGGCGCGTCATCATGCAGCGGGCGATCTCCAGGCGGCGCTGCTGGCCGTAGGCCAGGGTGCCGGCCGGGCGGTTGGCGACATCCTTGAGGTTGACCACTTCCAGCCAGTGCGCCGCGTAGTCCAGCGCCTCGGCCTCGGCGCGGCGGAACCCGGGGGTCTTCAGCAGGCCGGCGAAGAAGTTGGTGTTGATGTGCCGGTGCTGGGCCACCAGCAGGTTCTCCACCGCAGTCATTTCCTTGAACAGGCGGACGTTCTGGAAGGTACGCACCACGCCGCGGTGGGCGATCTTGTGGCCCGGCAGGCCCTGGATCGGCTCGCCGCGCAGCAGGATCTGCCCGCCGGTGGGCTGGTAGAAGCCGGTCAGGCAGTTGAACACGGTGGTCTTGCCGGCGCCGTTCGGGCCGATCATCGAGACCACCTGCTTTTCCTCGACCTTGAGCGCGACGCCGTTGACGGCCAGCAGGCCGCCGAAGCGCATGGTCAGGCCGGATACTTCAAGAATCGGTCGACTCATTTACGCAACTCCAGGTGCGGGCGCTGCATCGGCAGCAGGCCCTGCGGACGCCAGATCATCATCAGCACCATGATGGCGCCGAACATCAACATGCGGTATTCGCTGAACTCGCGCATCAGCTCGGGCAGCAGGATCATCACCACGGCGGCGAGGATCACGCCCAGCTGCGAGCCCATGCCGCCGAGGACGACGATGGCGAGGATGGTGGCCGACTCGATGAAGGTGAACGACTCCGGGGTCACCAGGCCCTGGCGCGCGGCGAAGAAGCTGCCGGCGAAGCCGGCGAAGCAGGCGCCGAGGGTGAAGGCGGAGAGCTTGATGATGGTCGGGTTCAGGCCCAGCGCGCGGCAGGCGATCTCGTCTTCGCGCAGCGCTTCCCAGGCGCGGCCCAGGGGCATGCGCAGCAGGCGGTTGATGACGAACAGCACCAGCAGCACCAGCAGCAGCGCCACCAGGTAGAGGAACACGACCTTGTAGTTGGAGTTGTAGGCGATGCCGAAGAACTCGTGGAAGGTCTGCATGCCCTCGGGGGCGCGGCGCTCGAAGGTAAGGCCGAGCAGGGTGGGCTTCTCGATGCTGCTGATGCCGTTGGGGCCGCCGGTCAGGCCGGTGAGGTTGCGCAGCAGCACGCGGATGATCTCGCCGAAGCCCAGGGTCACGATCGCCAGGTAGTCGCCGCGCAGGCGCAGCACCGGGAAACCGAGCAGGAAGCCGAACAGCGCGGCCATCGCCCCGGCGATCGGCAGGCAGGTCCAGAAGCCCAGGCCGTAGTAGTGCGAGAGCAGCGCGTAGCTGTAGGCGCCCACGGCGTAGAAGCCGACGTAGCCCAGGTCGAGCAGGCCGGCCAGGCCCACCACGATGTTCAGGCCCAGGCCCAGCAGCACGTAGATCAGCACCAGGGTGGCGATGTCCACCGCCCCGCGCGAACCCCAGAAGGGCCAGGCCAGGGCGACCAGGATCATCACGATGATCACCTTGCGCTGCACCGAAGGCTGCGTCAGCGAGCGGTACAGGAAGTTGTTCTCGCCCATGTGCAGGGTACGGCCACGGCTGAAACTGAAGCGGTCGCGCACCAGTTGCCAGACGAACATGCCCACGGCGCACGCGGCGATGGTCCACAGGGTGCTGGGGCTGACGCCTTCCAGCTGCAGGCCGATGCCGATGACGCTGAGTTTCAGGCCGAGGATCGGGTAGGCCACCGCCAGCACCAGCAGGGCGCTGAAGAAAGCCGTCTTGAGTCGCTTGTTCATACCTTCTCCACCTCCGGACGACCGAGCAGACCGGTGGGGCGGAACAGCAGCACCAGGACCAGCAGGCTGAAGGCCACCACGTCCTTGTACTGGTCGCCGAACACGTCGGCGCCGAAGGCTTCGGCGACGCCCAGCACCAGGCCGCCGAGCATGGCGCCCGGGATGCTGCCGATGCCACCGAGCACCGCGGCGGTGAAGGCCTTGATGCCGGCGAGGAAGCCGATGTTCGGGTTGATCACGCCGTACTGCAAGCCCAGCAGCACCGCGGCCACGGCGGCCAGGGTGGCGCCGATGACGAAGGTCAGGGCGATGATGTTGTTGGTGTTGATCCCCAGCAGGTTGGCCATCTTGATGTCCTCGGCGCAGGCGCGGCAGGCGCGGCCCAGGCGGGAACGGGAGATGAACAGGCTGAGGCCGTACATGGCCAGCAGGGTGACGATGAAGATCAGCACCTGCATGTACGAGACGGTCACCCCGTAGGTGGGATCGCCGAAGACGAAGTTCCCCGGCAGCAGGTTGGGGATGGCCTTGTCCTTGGAGTCCTGGGCGAGCAGGACCTCGTTCTGCAGGAAGATCGACATGCCGATGGCCGAGATCAGCGGGATCAGCCGGTTGCTGCCGCGCAGCGGGCGGTAGGCGATCCGTTCGATGCTGTAGCCATAGGCGCTGGTGACGATGATGGCGGCGGCGAAGGTGCAGAAGATGACGATCGGCAGGCTGACGATCCCCATCATGGCCAGGCCGGTGATCACGATGAAGGCTACGTACGAGCCGATCATGTAGACCTCGCCATGGGCGAAGTTGATCATGCCGATGATGCCGTAGACCATGGTGTAGCCGATGGCGATCAGGGCATAGGTGCTGCCAACGGTAAGGCCGTTGACCAGCTGTTGCAGGTAGTGATAGAGCTCAGGCATCACCTAACTCCTCGGGCGTCGCGTGAAGCGGCGCTTGTGGCGCGACGGACCCCCGGAATACGCGGAATAAACAAAGCCCACTGCGGGCGCAGTGGGCTCTGGACCTCAGGCGGCAGACCTTATTTGACTTCGGTCTTGGTGCCGTCCTTGTGCCACTGGTAGACCACGAAGTTGAAGTTCTTCAGGTCGCCCTTCTCGTCGAAGGCCAGGGCGCCGGTGGGCGTGTCGAAGGTGTTGCTGCGCAGGGCGGCGGCGACCTTTTCGGTGTCCTCGCTGCCGGCTTTCTTGATGCCGTCGGCGATGACCTGCACGGCGGCGTAGGCCGGGAACACGAACGGGCCGCTCGGGTCCTGGTTCTTGGCCTTGAAGGCGGCGACCAGGGCCTGGTTCTTCGGATCCTGGTCGAAGGACTTCGGCAGGGTCACGTACAGGCCTTCGGAAGCGGGGCCGGCGATGGCGGAGATTTCCTTGTTGCCGACGCCTTCCGGGCCCATGAAGCCGACTTTCAGGCCTTTCTCGGAAGTCTGGCGCAGCAGCAGGCCCAGTTCCGGGTGGTAGCCGCCGTAGTAGACGAAGTCGACCTTGGCCTGCTTGAGCTTGGCGATCAGCGAGGAGAAGTCCTTGTCGCCGGCGTTGATGCCTTCGAACAGGGCGACTTTCACGCCGGCGTCTTCCAGGGTCTTCTTGACCGCGGTGGCGATGCCTTCGCCGTACTGCTGCTTGTCGTGGATGACCGCGACGATCTTCGGCTTGACGTGCTCGGCGATGAACTTGCCGGCGGTCGGGCCCTGCATGTTGTCCAGGCCGATGGTGCGGAAGATCAGCTTGTAGCCGCGGCTGGTGATGTCCGGGCTGGTGGAGGCCGGGGAGATCATCAGGACGCCTTCGTCCTCGTAGATGTCCGAGGCCGGCTGAGTGGAGCTGGAGCACAGGTGGCCGACGACGAACTTGACGCCGTCGTTGACGATCTTGTTGGCGACCGCCACGGCCTGCTTCGGATCGCAGGCGTCATCGTAGACCACGCCTTCGAGCTGCTTGCCGTCGACGCCGCCGGCCTTGTTGATCTGTTCGATGGCCATCTTGGCGCCGACGAACTCCATCTCCCCGTACTGGGCGACCGCACCGGTCACCGGACCGGCCAGGGCGATCTTGATGGTATCGGCGGCCATCGAATAGCTGGCGACGCCGGCCAGGGCCATGGCGGTCAACAGTTTGGAAAGACGTTGGGTACCCTTTTTCATAATGCTCCACTCTTTCTTGTGTTTTCGTTCTTGTGGTTCGTGGCCGCGGTTCGACGGGCTTTGCGCCCGGGGGAAGCCGCCGGCAACTGTACCGGTACAGTGTAGAGTGCCGCTTCGCCGCTTGAAAAGCCGCTGGCGGCGGGGCGTTTCGCCCCATGTCGCAAAGACGAAACAAACGTATAGAAAAACGGCGTTGTGCCAGTAGCCCTCCTTTGGTCACATCCACCCCCGCGCAACTCCCGGGAAACTTGCCTGGCGACGACCGGGCGGTATCATGGCGCCGCCTGATTTCCCGGTGAGTACCATGACTGAACAAACTAGCACCCTCTATGCCAAGCTGCTCGGCGAGACCGCGATGATTTCCTGGCAGGAGCTGCAGCCGTTCTTCGCCCGCGGCGCCCTGCTGCAGGTGGGCGGGGCCGTCGATCTGGTGGAGGCCGCGCAGGCCGTGGCCGAGGACGACCGCCAGAAGGTCGCCGCCTGGCTGGCCAGCGGCGACCTGGCGCGGGTCGACGAGGCCCGCGCCCGCGACTTCCTGGAGCGCGACCCGCAGCTGTGGGCGGTGGTGGTGGCGCCCTGGGTGTTGGTTCAGGAGCGTGCGGAAAAAAACACGCTGCATTGACCCGGGGCGGCTTGCGTTGCCCGCAGGCGAGCTAGACTTGCGTGACCACTGCAAGGAGTCACGTCATGTTCGAGCCTGGTCACCTGCATCTCCACGCCCTGCCGGGCCTTGACCAGCAGGCGCTGGATATCAACCTGTACTACGAGATTCGCCACGACGCCGAGAAGGGCGCCTACGTCCACTTCACCATGGACGGCAGCATCGACGGCAATGCCTTCAAGGAAGAGTTCGACATGCCCAAGGACCAGGCCTTCAACTTCGCCAGCGATGCCACCCGCATTGCGCAGAAGCATGGCCTGCACCCGCGCTTCGGGCCGATCGTGCGTATCCACAAGGAATACGATGCGATGTTCGAGGACATCCGCGTCAAGCTGGGGACCCAACCGGGCGACCCGGTGGACCTGGACAAGGTGCTCCATGGCGGCGAGTGAGCCGCGATACGAAGAAGCCCGGCATGTGCCGGGCTTTTTCATGGGCGCGAAACCGCTGGGCTGCCACCGGTAACCGCGGACGGCGTCTCCCGCAAGGCGCAGGAGAAACACCGTCGTAGGATGGTGTTGAGCGAAGCGATACCCATCGTCACGGCAGCATGGGTTTCGCAGGTGTTCTGCCGGGAGACATGGGTAGCGGTTTCCAATGGGCACTCCGGCTGCAATATGAACCCTCCAATCGGCGGATAACGCTTCGCGTTATTCGCCCTATGCGCTGATTTCGTAACTGATAACGGACCTTTCCGAAACGATTCGAGGATCCCGGCGATATTTTCCAATCAACGGCAGGGGCAGCCTGGGTGGCCATCAAAGCTACTCGGAGTGCATCGGCGTGCCCGTTTACTGCACATTCAGACTAAATGGCCAACTGTTCAGTGATTTGGATTGTGGCGGGGTGGGGCGATTTCCGGCCTTTTCCGGAGATGGCACGACCCGCAACGATCCGAGATTCGTCTCCAGAGTGGACGAAGGACCTCTACCTCGAGGGCGTTACTACATATTCGATCGCCAGTCCGGCGGACGTCTCGGCTGGCTTTACAACAGCGCAACCCGCGTATTCGGCACCGGTCGCGAGCGCTGGTTTTCGTTGTACAGGGATGATGGAGTGATTGATGACTGGACGTATGTTCAGAGCGTCCAACGAGGAAATTTCAGATTGCATCCGATTGGCCCAGGCGCGCTTAGCAAGGGCTGTGTGGTGTTGCAATACCCAGTTCAGTTCGATTGGCTCTCGGCGGCTTTGAAATGTACTTTGCCAATGGTGCTTGCCGATGGAAGTCGTGCCTACGGTGTGCTGCAGGTAAGATGAAAAAGATAATTCTCGTTCTTTTGTATATCGCCGCTACTGCAGGCCTTATCTATTTATTTCTCCCCTTCGTAGGACGTTTTTTGTATAGCCCACTACCCGTCAAGGTATTGGATTGGGCAAGCAATGCCATGGGCCTGTATGGCATGGAAAACTTCATGGATTTCGTGGCCACCGTTGCCTTGGTGGTATCCCTGCTTCTGGCCCTGTTCGCCATGCGATACGTAAAGCGCATCGCCCGCTTGTCGTTCCTGCTCTGGAAATACCGCTCCCGCTAGCCGCCCTCAGGCGCTGACCCACCGCTGCCGCGCCCAGGCGCTGAGGCTGTCGACGCCCAGCACCAGCACCAGCATGGCGAGGATCACCGTGGCCGCCTGGGCCTGCTGGAACAGGCTGAGGCTGAAGTAGAGCATCTGCCCCAGGCCGCCGGCGCCGACGAAACCGAGCACGCTGGCCATGCGGATGTTGTTCTCCCAGCGGTAGAGGATGTAGGCCACCAGTTGCGGCCAGACCGCCGGCAGGGTGCCGTAGGCGAAGGCCGCGACCCGCCCGCTGCCGCCCAGGCGCAGGGCCTCGGCGGGTTCGGCCGGGGTGTTTTCCAGGGCCTCGGCGAACAGCCGGCCGAGCACGCCGCCGGTGTGCAGCGCCAGGGCCAGGGTGCCGGCGTTGGGCCCAAGGCCCGCGGCCAGCACCATGAGCGCGCCCCATACCAGTTCCGGCACCGCGCGCAGGGCGTTGAGGACGAAGCGCGCCAGGCTCTGCGCGGCGGCGCCGAAGCGGCCGGCGGCCGGTAGCGCGAAGAGCATCCCCAACACGGCCGCGAGCAGCGTGCCCAGGGCCGACATGGCCAGGGTTTCCAGGGCGCCGCGGGCCACCGCGCTCAGGTGCGTGGCGGACAGGTCCGGCGGGAAGAAGTCGCCGGCGTAGCCGAGCATCTGCCGCAGGCCTTCGCTGCTAAGCAGGCCGTCGCTGTCGACTTGCAGGTAGACGAAGGACGCTACCACCGCGAGCAGGATCGCCAGGCTCCAGCCGATGGCGCGCAAGAGTCCGGCGCGGGCGCGGTTCATTCCAGCCTCCGGCGCAGGAAGCGGCTCAGCTGGTCGGCGCCCAGCACCAGCAGCAGGAAGGTCAGCAGGATGCTCGCCACCTCGCCGCCGGCGAACATGCGCAGCGACAGGTCGACCTGCTGGCCGAGCCCGCCGGCGCCGACGAAGCCCATGACCACCGAGGCGCGGATGGCGCACTCCCAGCGGTACACGGTGTAGGAGATCATCTCGCTCGCCGCCTGGGGCAGCAGGCCGTAGGCGAAGGCGCCCAGGCGCGAGCCGCCGCCCAGCAGCAGCGCGCGGGTGGGGCGCGGGTCCACCGATTCGAAGATTTCCGCGTAGACCTTGCCGAGCATGCCGCCGTAGGTGATGGCGATGGCCATGACGCCGGCGGTGGGGCCCAGGCCGACGGCGCGGACGAACAGCAGCGCCCAGACGATCTCCGGGATGCTGCGCAGCACGATCAGCAGCAGCCGCACCGGCCAGCGCAGGGCCTGCGCCCACCAGGCCGGCAGGCCGCCGCGGGGCAGGGCGGACAGCGACAGCGCGCGGGTGGCCAGCAGTGCGGCGGGGAAGGCGATCAGCCAGGCCAGGGCCATGCCGGCGGTGGCGATGGCCAGGGTCTCCAGGGTGGCGCGGCCGAGGATGGCGAGGAATTCGGCGTCGTGGGCCAGCGGCCAGAAGCCGGCGAGGAAGCCGGCCATGGTGCGCGCGTTGTCGCCAGTGAACAGGCCGGGAATGTCCAGCTCGCTCAGGCGCAGGCCGGGCCACAGCAACAGCAGCGCCAGGGCGGTCAGCAGCAGCCGCGGCAGGGCGGCGGGGTCGCGGGGTTTCAGCATCGCGGGATCTGCACCACGTGCAGGGGCTCGACCGGCGCCGGGGCATCCAGGCTCAGTTGCTCGTTGGCGTAGAGCTGCTGCAGGTCGTCCGGGCTGACGCTGGCGGCCGGCTTGTCGAAGACGATGCGGCCGTCGCGGATGCCGACGATGCGCGGGAAGTGCGCCAGGGCCAGGTCCACCGCGTGCAGGCTGGCCAGCAGCGTCAGGCCACGGTTGGCGGCCTCGCGGGTGAGCAGGTCGAGGGTGTGCCCGGCGAGCACCGGGTCCATCGCCGAGACCGGCTCGTCGGCCAGCAGCAGCTGCGGCTGCTGGTACAGCGCACGGGCGATGCCGACGCGCTGCAGCTGGCCGCCGGAAAGCTGGTCGCAGCGCTGGAACAGCTTGTCGGCCAGGTCCAGGCTGCGCAGGGCCTCGCGGGCGCCGTCGATGTCCAGCGGGTAGAGCAGGCTGGCCAGGCTCTTCCACAGCGGCCACTGGCCGAGGCGCCCGGCCAGCACGGCGTTGACCACCCGCTGGCGCGGCGGCAGCGGCGGCGCCTGGTGGATCAGGCCGATGCGCGCGCGCAGGCGCTGGCGGGCCCGGGCGCCCAGGCGCCAGGGCTGGCTGCCGAGCAGTTCGATCTCGCCGTGGCTGGGCTTCAGCGCGGTGGCCAGCACGCGCAGCAGGGTGGTCTTGCCGGCGCCCGAGGGGCCGATGATCGCCACCCGCTCGCCGGCCTCGACGCTCAGGTCGATGCCGGCGAGGGCGCGCTGGCCGTTGGCGTGCTGGTGCTCCACGCCGGTCAGGCGCAGGCTCACTTCAACAGGCCGGCGGCGCGGGCCGACTCCTCGATGCCCTTGTAGTTCTCGGGCTTGGTCTCGATGAAGCGGCTGGCCGCCTGCAGGTCGAGGATGGCCTTGTCGCGCGGCTTGCTCGGGTCGAGGTCGAGGAAGGCCTGCTTGATCTTCTCGGCCAGGGCCGGGTCGAGGTTGCCGCGCACCGTCCAGTTATAGTCGTAGTAGGTCGGGGTGGTGGCGAAGACCTTCACTTTATTGGTGTCGACCTTGCCGGCGTCCACCAGCTTCTGCCACACCGAGGCGTTGAGCACGCCGGCGTCCACCTTGCCGGCCTGGACCCAGGCCACGGTGGCGTCGTGGGCGCCGGAGTAGGCCACGCGGGAGAAGAACTGCTCGGGGACGATGCCGTCCTTCTGCATGAAGTAGCGCGGCATCAGGCTGCCGGAGGTGGAGGATACCGAGCCGAAGGCGAAGGTCTTGCCCTTGAGGTCCTGCAGCGACTTCACGTTGGCATCGGCAGTGATGAATTTGCTGGTGAACTGCTGGTCCTGCTCGCGCTGCACCAGGGGGATGGCGTTGCCGGTCTTCAGCCGCGCCTGGACGAAGGTGAAGCCGCCCAGCCAGGCCATGTCCAGGCGGTCGGCGGCCAGGGCCTCGACCACGCCGGCGTAGTCGGACACCGGGATGAACTTCACCGGCATGCCCAGGCGTTCCTGCAGGTATTCGCCCAGCGGCTTGAACTTGCGCAGCAGCTCGGTGGGGGCTTCGTCGGGGATCGCCGAGACCTTCAGTTCCTTCAGGGTTTCGGCCTGGGTGAAGTTGGCGGAAAGGGACAGCGCAAAGCAGGCGGCGAGCGCCAGGGTGCGTTTCAGCATGGGAGCAGTCTCCGGTTCAATAGCGGAAAAAGCCTGGGAAGTATAGTGGCGGTCTGCCGGTGCGCGTGGAAATGACCACGGCGGCGGGCTCGCAGGCTCGGCGAAGGCGGCGGTGGGCGGCTAAGATGGCCGTCCCCGTGCCCGCTATTTTGCCCGACAGGAGCCATCCATGTCTGCCTTGCCCTCCATCGCCTTCGCCGGCCTCGGCCTGATGGGCGTGCCCATGAGCCGCCGCCTGCTGGCCGCCGGCTACCCGTTGACCGTGTGGAACCGCTCCGCCGCCAAGCGCGAGCTGCTGGCCGGGGAGGGCGCCCGCGTCGCGCAGAGCCCCGCGCAGCTGTGCGCGGATGCCGAGATCGTCATGCTCTGCCTGGCCGACACCGCCGCCGTGCGCGAGGTGGTGTTCGGCCCCGGCGGCATCGTCGAAGGGGCGAAACCGGGGCAGTTGCTGGTGGACTTCTCCAGCCTGGAACCGGCCGCCACCCGCGAGATGGCCGCCGAACTCGAATCCCGCAGCGGCATGCGCTGGGTCGATGCGCCGGTCTCCGGCGGCACCCCGGGCGCCGAGGCCGGCAGCCTGGCGATAATGGCCGGCGGCCGGGTGGAGGACATCGAGCGCGTCCGCCCCGTTCTCGCCCACCTCGGCCAGCGCCTGACGCGCATGGGCGAGGTCGGCGCCGGCCAGGTGACCAAGGTGTGCAACCAGATGATCGTCGCCTGCAACGCCCTGGTGATCGCCGAAGTGGTGGCCCTGGCGGAGAGCGCCGGGGTCGACGCCAGCCTGATCGCCCCGGCCCTGGCCGGCGGTTTCGCCGACTCCAAGCCCTTGCAGATCCTCGCCCCGCAGATGGCCGAGAGCCGCTTCGAGCCGATCAAGTGGCACGTGCGCACTTTGCTCAAGGACCTGGACACCGCGGTGAAGCTGGCCCGCGAGCAGGGCTCGGCCACGCCCATGAGCGGCCTGGCCGCGCAACTGATGCGCCTGCACGGCAGCCAGGGCCACCTGGCGCACGACCCGGCCACCCTGGTCGAGCAGTACCGCCAACCCCGCGATTGAGGAAAGCCGCCATGCCGATCTGCGCCAACCTGTCCCTGTTGTTCACCGAGCTGCCGTTGCTGGAACGCGTGCGCGCCGCCGCCGAGGCCGGTTTCGCCGGGGTGGAGATCCAGTTTCCCTACGAGGTGCCGGCCGCGGCATTGCAGGCCGAGCTGCAGCGCAGTGGCATGCCGCTGGTGCTGTTCAACCTGCCGGCCGGCGACCTAATGCAGGGCGGCGCCGGACTGGCCGCGGTGCCGGGGCGCGAGGCGCAGTTCGCCGCCGGGCTGCGCCAGGCCCTGGAGTACGCCGAGGTGCTGCGGCCGCAGAAGATCAACGTGCTGGCCGGGCGTCTGGCCGAGGGCGTCGAACGCGAGCAGGCGCTGGCGCTGCTGGCCGAACACCTGCGGCAGACCGCCGAGGCCTTCGCCGGGCGCGGCATTGCGGTGCTGATGGAGGCGATCAACCTGCACGACATGCCCGGCTTCCTGCTCAACACCCCGCAGCATCTGCTGGACATGCTGGCGCGCGTCGGCCACCCGAACCTGGCGGCGCAGCTGGACTTCTACCACATGGCGCGCATGGACCTGGACCTGGCGGATTGCGTGCGCCAGCTGCAAGGGCATATCGGCCACGTGCAGTTCGCCGACGCCCCCGGGCGCGGCGAGCCGGGCAGCGGCGAACTGGACTTCGAACCGCCGCTGGCGGCCCTGCGGGCCCAGGGCTACGCCGGCTGGCTGGGCGCCGAATACCGCCCGGTTGGCGCCACCAGCGCTGGCCTGGGCTGGTTGCCGGCTTGGCGGGAACGTCTGAAATCGGCCTGAGCCGACAAACGTTGTATCGATTCAGTGGCGAATTTGACACTTTTTTGACTAACTGATCAGTAGATTCGGCGCGCCCGCCGTGACGGTGGGCGATGCCGTTCTTCCGCTGCGCCCAGTCAAGGAGTGCCTCGATGTCCGAGGGCAACCGCCGCCTGTTACCCACGATCAGTTCCAACCGCCTGGTGCTGCTGTTTTCCCTGGCCCTGGTGCTGTTCTACAACCTCGCCACCTGGAAGGCCCTGGACGGTCTGGTGCCGTTGCAGGGGGCGTATCGCATCGCCTTCTTCGCCTCCTTCGGCGTCTTCCTCTGGGCCGCCTTCAGCCTGCTGCTGACCCTGGTGTCGTTCCGCCCGCTGCTCAAGCCGGCGCTGACCCTGGTGGCGCTGTGCTCGGCCGCCGCCGCCTATTTCATGAACAGCTACGGCATCGCCATCGACACGGTGATGGTGCAGAACGTCTTCGAGACCAACCCGGGCGAGGCCGAGGCGCTGTTCAGCGGCAGGCTGGTGGCCTACCTGCTGCTGCTCGGGGCGCTGCCGTCGGCGCTGGTCTGGGCGCTGCCGGTGGCCTACAAGCCGTTCCTGCGCGGGCTGCTGAACAAGGTGCTGGTGGTGTTCGCCTGCGTGGCCGCAGTGGCGGTGATGGTGGGTAGCTTCTATTCCACCTATGCGCCGATCTTCCGCGAGGAAGACAAGCTGACCCACTTCATCAACCCGACCAACTACATCTACGCCGTGAGCAAGTACGGCAAGCAGCGCCTGGGCATCAAGAAGGCCGACCTGGTGGTGCAGAAGATCGGCGAGGACGCGGTGCAGAGCGCCAAGGCCGCGCAGCGGGCGAAGAAGTCGCTGTTCGTCTTCGTCGTCGGCGAGACCGCGCGGGCCGACCACTTCTCGCTCAACGGCTACGCCCGCGAAACCAACCCGGAGCTGGCGAAGCTGGATATCCTCAACTTCACCCAGGTGCATTCCTGCGGGACTTCCACCGCGGTGTCGGTGCCCTGCATGTTCTCCAGGTTCCCCCGCGAGGACTACAGCGACAAGAAGGGCAAGACCTACGAGAGCCTGCTGGACGTGCTGCAGCGCGCCGGCCTGCAGGTGCTCTGGCTGGACAACAACAGCGACTGCAAGGGCACCTGCCTGCGCGTGCCGCACCGCGACATCCCGAAGAACCAGCCCGGGCCGTTCTGCGATGGCAACCGCTGCCTGGACGAGGCCCTGCTGCAGGACCTGCAGGCGTACATCGACGGCCTGAAGGACAACGCCATCATCGTCCTGCACGCCGACGGCAGCCACGGCCCGGAGTACTACGACCGCTACCCGGCGGACATGGAGCGCTTCAAGCCGGTGTGCCGCACCAACCAGTTGGGCAGCTGTTCGAAGGACGAGTTGGTGAACGTCTACGACAACACCATCCTCTACACCGATTTCTTCCTGTCGAAGGTCATCGAGCTGCTGAAGAAGAACAGCGACAGGTACGACACCTCGATGCTCTATGTCTCCGACCATGGCGAGTCGCTGGGCGAGAACGGCGTGTACCTGCACGCCGCGCCCTATGCCATCGCCCCGGCGGCGCAGACCCACGTGCCCATGGTGATGTGGTTCGGCCCCTCGACCCTGCGCGACCTGGGCATCGACCGCGGCTGCCTGGCCGGCAAGCGCGACGAGCAGGACCTGAGCCACGACAACCTGTTCCACTCGGTGCTCGGCCTGCTGGACGTGCGCACCAGCCTGTATCAGCCCGGCCTGGACATCTTCCACTCCTGCCGCGGCAACGCGGTGGCGGCGGGCGAATGACGCCGATGCCGTAGCCTTCCGCTTTTCCTACAGGGGCGCTTCAGGCGAAAAAAAGGCCGTACGGGTCATCCCGCACGGCCTTTTTCATAGGGGTTGGACTTACTTGTCGCGGACCAGCAGCACCGGGCGGTTGCTGACGCGCAGCAGGCCCTCGGCCACGCTGCCCAGCATCAGCCGGCGCACGCCGCGGCGGCCATGGGTGCCCATGACGATCACGTCGGCCTTGGCGTCCTCGGCCTCCAGCTCGATACGCTCGGCGACTTCCTCGCTGGCACGCTCCTGGCACACACGGTCGAACTTCGCCTTGACCTTGTCGCCGACCTGCTCGCGGGCCTTGGCCAGCACGTCGTCGGCGGCCTTCAGCGCGGCTTCGCGCAGCGGCTCGGGGTTGTAGTAGACGGCATAGTCGGGCAGGTGGCGCAGCGGGCTATCGACGATGGTGATGACGCGCAGCTCGCCGCCAGTCAGTTGCGCCAGCTTGACCGCCTCGCCCAGCGCGCGGTCGGAAACCGGGCTGCCGTCCACTGCTACCAGAATGCGCTCGTACATGATGTATCCCTCAATGAGTGGCTTGGTGGGAAAACTCTAGCTCTCCCCGGGGTGGATTCCCTTGCGCAGCGTCAATAGTAGACCGTGAGGGCGGATGTGCCGGCGGTGGGAGGGGAATGCCTGAGTTGTAGGAGCGCGGGCCCTGCCCGCGATTTCGCGCGCAGGGCGCGCTCCTACAGGGGAATGGCGCGGGTGGGGCAGCGTAGGAGCGGATCTCATCCGCGAATCGCGCCGGGACGTCCGGTTATCGCGGACAAGGTCCGCTCCTACGGGGGACGCCATGCCTCATGGTGAGTTGTAGGGCCCTGCCCGCGATTCGCGCGCAGGGCGCGCTCTTACAGGGGAATGGCGCGGGTGGGGCGGCGTAGGAGCGGATCTCATCCGCGAATCGCGCCGGGACGTCCGGTTATCGCGGACAAGGTCCGCTACGGGGGAGGCATACCGCGCTTCCCGGCAACCTGTAGGAGCGGGCCCTGCCCGCGATTTCGCGCGCAGGGCGCGCTCCTACAGGGGAATGGCGTGGGTGGGGCAGCGTAGGAGATCTCATCCGCGAATCGCGCCGGTTCGTCCGGCTATCGCGGACAAGGTCCTACGGGGAGGCATGCCGTGCTTCCCGGCGACCTGTAGGAGCGGGCCCTGCCCGCGATTTCGCGCGCAGGGCGCGCTCCTACATGGGAATGGCGGGGGTGGGGAAGCCCGTAGGATGGGTTGAGCGAAGCGATACCCATCGCCATGGCAGCATGGGTTTCGCAAGCTCAACCCATCCTACGAAGAGCACCTCGGCGCAGCCGGCAAGACAGTTGCTCCTACGGGGTGACGCCAATTGGGCGGGCATGAAAAAGGCCGCCGCGGTTTCCCGGGGCGGCCTCCTTGGCGTGGCGCGGATCAGCCGGCGACCAGCACGCGGATCGCCTCCAGGCGCAGCGAGGCCTTGTCCAGCAGGGCGACGCTCTCGTCGCGCTGGGTGCGCAGGGCTTCCAGCTCGCTGTCGCGCACGCTGGGGTTGACCTGCTTGAGCGCGGTCAGGCGCGCCAGTTCCTCGTCCAGGCTCGCCACCAGTTGCTGACGGGCCTTCTCCACGCGCTCGGCGTGGCGCGGGGCGATCTTGGCCTCGCCGATGGCGAACTGCTTGGCCAGCACGTCGCGCTGGGCCTGGACGAACTTGTTGGCGCTGGCGCGCGGCACGCTTTCCAGCTGCTCGTGCAGCGTCTCGAAGGCCACCCGGGCGGCCAGGTCGTTGCCGTTGGCGTCGAGCAGGCAGCGCAGCGCCACCGGCGGCAGGAAGCGCCCCAGCTGCAGTTTGCGCGGGGCCACCGCCTCGCTGACGAAGAGCATCTCCAGCAGCACGGTGCCGGGCTTGAGCGCCTTGTTCTTGATGATCGCCACCGAGGTGTTGCCCAGCGAGCCGGACAGCACCAGGTCCATGCCGCCCTGCACCATGGGGTGTTCCCAGGTGAGGAACTGCATGTCCTCGCGGGCCAGGGCCTGGGCGCGGTCGTAGGTGACGGTCACGCCCTCGTCGTCGCCCAGGGGGAAGCTGGCGTCGAGCATCTTCTCGCTGGGCTTGAGGATCAGCGCGTTCTCGGAGTGGTCCTCGCTGTCGATGCCGTAGGTGTCGAACAGCTTCTCCATGTAGATCGGCAGGGCGAACTGGTCGTCCTGTTCCTCGATCGCTTCCACCAGCGCCTCGCCCTCGCCGGCGCCGCCGGAGTTCAGCTCCAGCAGGCGGTCGCGGCCGCTGTGCATTTCCGCTTCCAGGGCCAGGCGCGCGGCCTGGCCTTCTTCGAGCAGGGCGGCGAAAGCGTCGTCGCCGCCGCCTTCGAGCAGTTCCACCAGGCGTGGGCCGAAGCGGTGCTGCAGGGCGTTGCCGGTGGGGCAGGTGGCGAGGAAGGCGTTGAGCGCCTGGTGGTACCACTGGAACAGGCGTTCCTGCGGGCTGTTCTCCAGGTGCGGCACGTGGATCTGGATGGTGTGCCGCTGGCCGATGCGGTCCAGGCGGCCGATGCGCTGTTCCAGCTGGTCCGGGTGGGCCGGCAGGTCGAACAGCACCAGATGGTGGGCGAACTGGAAGTTGCGGCCCTCGCTGCCGATTTCCGAGCAGATCAGCACCTGGGCGCCGAATTCCTCGTCGGCGAAGTAGGCTGCGGCGCGGTCGCGCTCGAGGATGCTCATGCCCTCGTGGAACACCGTGGCCGGGATGCCCGAGCGCAGGCGCAGGGCGTCTTCCAGGTCCAGGGCGGTCTCGGCGTGGGCGCAGATCACCAGCACCTTGAACTGCTTGAGCATCTTCAGGGTGTCGATCAGCCATTCCACGCGGGGGTCGAAGCGCCACCAGCGGGCGTTCTCGTCGGTGTTGTCGTCGACTTGCGCCTGGAAGCTCACTTCCGGGTACAGGTCCGGGTGTTCGCCGACCGGCAGTTCCATGTACTCCACCGGGTTGGGCAGCGGGTAGCTGTGCAGCTGGCGCTCGGGGAAGCCCTGCACCGCGGCGCGGGTGTTGCGGAACAGCACGCGGCCGGTGCCGTGGCGGTCCAGCAGTTCGCGGATCAGGCGCGCGCGGGCATCGTCGTCGCCGCCCTCGACGGCAGCCAGCAGCTCGTCGCCGGCTGCGCCGAGGAAGCCATGGATGGCCTCGCGCGCGGCGGGGGACAGGCGGCCGTGGTCGATCAGTTCCTGCACCGCCTCGGCGACCGGGCGGTACTGGCTGCTCTCGCGGCGGAAGGCCTCCAGGTCATGGAAGCGGTCCGGGTCGAGCAGGCGCAGGCGCGCGAAGTGGCTGTCCAGGCCCAGCTGTTCCGGGGTGGCGGTGAGCAGCAGCACGCCGGGGATGATCTGCGCCAGGGTTTCCACCAACTGGTACTCGCGGCTGGCCTGCTCCGGGTGCCAGACCAGATGGTGGGCCTCGTCGACCACCAGCAGGTCCCAGCCGGCGGCGCACAGGGCGTCCTGGGCGCGCTCGTCGGCGCGGATCCACTCCAGGGCCACCAGGGCCAGTTGGCTGTCCTCGAAGGGGTTGCTGGCGTCGCTCTCGGCGAAGCGCTCGCGGTCGAACAGCGCCACCTCCAGGTTGAAGCGCCGGCGCATCTCCACCAGCCACTGGTGCTGCAGGTTCTCCGGCACCAGGATGAGCACGCGGCTGGCGCGCCCGGAGAGCAGCTGGCGGTGGATCACCAGGCCCGCCTCGATGGTCTTGCCCAGGCCCACTTCGTCGGCCAGCAGCACGCGCGGGGCGATGCGGTCGGCGACCTCGCGGGCGATGTGCAACTGGTGCGCGATGGGCTGGGCGCGGGCGCCGCCCAGGCCCCAGAGGGAGGATTGCAGCAGGCGGGTGCGGTGTTCCAGGGTGTGGTAGCGCAGGGCGAACCAGGGCATCGGGTCGATCTGCCCGGCGAACAGGCGGTCGCTGGCCAGGCGGAACTGGATGAAGTTGGACAGCTGGGTTTCCGGGAGTATCTTGGCGTCGTTGTGCGAGTTGATGCCGTGGTAGACCAGCAGGCCGTCGACTTCCTCGACCTCGCGGACGGTCATCTTCCAGCCTTCGAAGTGCGTCACCTCGTCGCCCGGGGCGAAGCGCACGCGGGTCAGCGGGGCGTTGCGTTCTGCGTACTGGCGGGTATCCCCGGTGGCCGGATAGAGCACGGTGAGCAGCCGTCCGTCGAGCGCCAGGATGGTGCCCAGCCCCAATTCTGCTTCACTGTCGCTGATCCAGCGTTGACCCGGTTGATACTGCGCCATGGACACCTCCCGCAAAAAGCCGGCTATGGTAACGGAACACGCGGCTTTCAGCGACGCCCGTTCGCACGCAGCGGCCGGGTGGCATCGCCGCTTCGGGGGGCGATGGGCCTGCGCCGGCTCCGCGCCGCCGGCCAGGACCGGGATGGATGCGGATTGTTCCGTGAAGTGTAGCGACGGCCCCGGCGCCTGCCGCCGCCAGCCGACAACCTGAAGCCCGCGAGGAGCCAGCGACAGCCATGATCCCGCCGATCCCCAGCGACGTACTGCCGGTCACCGCGCAGCAGGACCCGGCGCGCTCGCGCCCGGATGTCGCCCCGGTGGCGCCGGTGGTTCCTGCCACGGGCGATGCCGCCGTGGGCCTGGAGCGCCGCCCGGCGGAAATGACGCCGGAGGAAGAGTACCCGCAGCACCAGCGGCGCCGGCAGCAGGCGCAGGGCGAGGAGGCTGAGCCCGAGGCGTCGGAGGAGCCCGCCGACGACGGCCTGGGCGAGGCGCCGCGCAAGGGCGTGTGGATCGACATCGAGGTCTGAGCGTGCCGCGTAGTAAGCTGTTCTTTCCGACCTGCCTCCCGTCACCGCCATGCTCTTCGCCGACGCGCCCATCCACCTCGAACACGCCGAGCTGCGCCTGATCCCGCATTGGTGCGATGAAGCCTGCGCCACGGCCTGGTTCGCCGAGCTGGTCGAGCACACTCCCTGGGAGCGGCCCAGCGTGCACCTGCACGGCCGCGACTACCCGGTGCCGCGCCTGCTGGCCTGGTACGGCGACGCCGAGGCCAGCTACCGCTATTCCGGCCTGGTCCACCGGCCGCTGCCGTGGACGCCGCTGCTGGCGGAAATCCGCGAGCGCGTGCACGCCGAGGTCGGCCAGCGCCTGAACGGCGTGCTGCTCAACTATTACCGCGACGGCCAGGATTCCATGGGCTGGCACAGCGACGACGAGCCGGAGCTGGGCCGCAACCCGCTGGTGGCCTCGCTGAACCTCGGCGGCACGCGGCGCTTCGACCTGCGCCGCAAGGGCCGCGCGGCCATCGAACACTCCCTGCAACTGGATTCCGGCAGCCTGCTGGTCATGTCCGGCGCAACGCAGCATTATTGGCAGCATCAGGTGGCCAAGACGCGGCGCCCGGTCGCCCCCCGCCTGAACCTGACCTTCCGCCTGGTGCATGCCTGATCATGAGCAACGACGACAAGCTGATCGACTTCAACGCCGAGCGCGACAAGCGCATCCACGACGTCCACGAGAAGCGCCTGCAGGAAGTGCGCAAGGCCTTCGAGCAGGCCCTGCCGCTGGGCAAGGCACGCAAGAAGGGCAAGGGCAAGCCGAAGAAGCGCTGAATCCGCTCCGCCCGTTCCGAACATCCCGCCAGAAGTCGCCCCGCGCGGCCATGCACCGCATCCCAACCCGCCCCGAACTTGATCTGGATCAGTTATCCGAAGCCCCGTGAACCGGGGCTTTGCGGCCATTGATCCAGGTCAATATCGCGCCCCCGGCCGACGCTAACCTGAGCCCATCTTCAAAACGCACAGGGAATCAGGAGGCCAGCATCATGTTCATCGACGAAGTGGTTCTCGCCGGCATTGTCACCGTTGGTCTGATGGTCCTGTTCTGCGGTGGAGTCGGATATTTCATCTGGAAGGACAGCCACAAGAAGGGCTGATCGCCTTCCCGATCACAGAGCACGCAAGGCACTTGGGGCGACTTCGGTCGCCCGTTTTTTTGCCTGCGATTTTTCATGGGGCCGGGTAGGGCAGGAGAAACGCCATCGTAGGATGGGTTGAGCGAAGCGATACCCATCGCCACGACCGCATGGGTTTCGCAAGCTCAACCCATCCTACGAAAAGCATCTCGGCGCAGTCGGCTACGACTGGAGAGTAGGGCGCATAACCGTTCGCGGTTATCCGCCGATACGCCGGGGCCTCGGTCGATGCCAAGGTTGGCCCCGAAGGTGCCGGAGACCAGGGCCAGGCGGCGGATAACGCCCTAGGCGTTATGCGCCCTACGGTTGGCCAATGAAAAACGCCGCTTTCCCCGGGGAAAGCGGCGTTTTTTTGTGGGCGCGGATCAGCCGATGGTGATCGGCGGCAGCGCCGGCAGTTCGATGTCCAGCTTCTGCTTCGGCGCCAGCACCTCGGCTTCGCCTTCCACCACCGCCTCGCCGTTCTGGTTGAGCACGCGGGTGCCGATGCGCACGCGGTTCTTCGGCAGTTTTTCCAGCACTTCCAGTTCCACGTCGAGCACGTCGCCGATCTTCACCGGGCGGGTGAAGCGCAGGCTTTGGCCCAGGTAGATGGTGCCCGGGCCGGGCAGGGTGGTGGCGATCGCCGCGCTGATCAGCGCGCCGCTGAGCATGCCGTGGGCGATGCGCTCCTTGAACAGGGTGGTGGCGGCGTAGTCGGCGTCCAGGTGGACCGGGTTGCGGTCGCCGGAGACTTCGGCGAAGAGCTGGATGTCGCGCTCGCCGACCGGGCGCTGGAAGCTGGCCTTCTGCCCGACTTCGAGCTCGGCGTAGGGAACGTTCTGCACCTGGGTCATGGCTTTTCCTCGTGGTTCGCGCCTTGGCCTGCGGAAAGGACTCCGTCCAGCCAGGCGATCAGGTTGCGGGTGACCTCGTCGCGGTTGGTCTCGTTGAACAACTCGTGGCGGGCCTCGGGGTAGATCTGCGTCTGCACGTCGCGCAGCCCGGCGCGGCCCAGCGCCGCGGCCAGGTCGCGCAGGCGCCTGCCCTGGCTGACCGGGTCGCGTTCGCCGCCGATGATCAGCAGCGGCAGGGCCTTGTCGATGCGCGCCAGGTGCTGCACCGGGGTGATGTCCTCCAGGCCGCCGAGCAGGTCCAGCCACAGCTGGTTGCTGCAGCGGAAGCCGCACAGCGGGTCGCTGATGTACTTGTCCACCTCGCGGGTGTCGCGGCTGAGCCAGTCGAACTCGGTGCGGTTGGGCTTGAAGGCCTTGTTGAACGAGCCGAAGGAGAGGAACTCGATCAGCGCGCTGCGCCCCAGCGGGCCCTGGCGCCAGCGCTCGAAGCGGGCCACCAGGCGCGCGGCGCGGTACAGCGCTATCGGCTGGTAGTTGGAGCCGGAGAGCACCGCGCCTTGCAGCGTGGCGCTGTGCTGCAGCAGGTAGGCGGTGGCGATGTAGCTGCCCATGCTGTGGCCGAGCAGGACCACCGGCAGGCCGGGGTGCTGTTCGCGCGCGTGGCGGTTGAGGCTGAGCAGGTCGCCCACCACCTTGCCCCAGCCGCCCTGGTCGGCGTAGTGGCCCAGGTCGCCGTGCTCGGCGGTGCGGCCGTGGCCGCGCTGGTCGATGGCCAGCAGCGACCAGCCGGCGGCGTTCAGCGCCTCGCCCAGGCGGGCGTAGCGCCCTGCGTGCTCGGCCATGCCGTGGGAGAGCATCACCACGCCCTTGGCTGCGTCTGCGGTCCAATGGTGGGTGTACAGCGGGGTCTGGTCGCTGGCGGTCAGCCAGTAGGCGGCGTACGGCATGGGCAATCCTTGTGCCGGCTCGGGGTGGCGGCATTCTAGCAGTGCCCGGCGCCGCGCAGCATCCCGCCAGCGGTGGCGCAAGATTCACGAAGTAAATGGGAATGGCCGAACTATTTGCGCTGCACCGGGCAACTGCTACTTTGCGACGGATGCCCCTGCGCCGGATGCCCGAGGGAGCCGGCCGGGAACAGCCTTGCAGGTAATAAAGAGGACAACAGCCAATGCAAGCGGAATTCTGGAACGACAAACGTCCCGCCGGCGTGCCCAGCCAGCTCGACCTGGGCGCCTACAAATCGGTGGTGGAAGTGTTCGAGCGCTCCTGCAAGCGCTTCGCCGACCGCCCGGTGTTCAGCAACATGGGCGTGACCCTCACCTACGCCGAGCTGGACCGCCTGTCCGCCGCCTTCGCCGCCTACCTGCAGCGCAACACCGACCTCAAGCCCGGCGAGCGCATCGCCGTGCAGATGCCCAACATCCTGCAATACCCCATCGCCGTGTTCGGCGCCCTGCGCGCCGGCCTGGTGGTGGTCAACACCAACCCGCTGTACACCGCCCGCGAGATGCGCCACCAGTTCAAGGACTCGGGCGCGCGGGCGCTGGTCTACGTCAACCTGTTCGGCAAGCTGGTGCAGGAAGTGCTGCCGGACACCGGCATCGAATACCTGATCGAGGCGCAGATGGGCGACCTGCAGCCGGCACTCAAGGGCCTGCTGGTCAACGCCGCGGTCAAGCACGTGAAGAAGATGGTCCCGGACTACCGGCTGCCCCAGGCGGTGCCCTTCAAGGAGGTGCTGCGCCAGGGCCGCGGCCATGCGCTGCAGCCGGTCAAGGTCGGCCTGGAGGACCTTGCCGTGCTGCAGTACACCGGCGGCACCACCGGCGTGGCCAAGGGCGCCATGCTCACCCACGGCAACCTGGTGGCGAACATGCTGCAGGTGGACGCCTGCCTGTCGCAGCACGGCCCCGACGGCCGCCCGCTGATGAACGAGGGCGGCGAGGTGATGATCGCGCCGCTGCCGCTGTACCACATCTATGCCTTCACCGCGAATTGCATGTGCATGATGCACAACGGCAACCACAACGTGCTGATCAGCAACCCGCGGGACATCCCCGGCTTCATCAAGGAGCTGAAGAAGTGGCGCTTCTCCTCGCTGCTGGGGCTGAACACCCTGTTCGTGGCGCTGATGGAGCACCCGGAGTTCAAGGACCTGGACTTCTCCAACCTCAAGGTCACCAACTCCGGCGGCACCGCGCTGGTCTCGGCCACCGCCGAGCGCTGGAAGGCCGCCACCGGCTGCACCGTGGTCGAGGGCTACGGCCTCACCGAGACCTCGCCGGTGGTCAGCACCAACCCCTACGGCGAGCTGGCGCGCCTGGGCACCGTGGGCATCCCGGTGCCGGGCACCGCGCTGAAGGTGATCGACGACGAGGGCAACGAGCAGCCCCTGGGCGAACGCGGCGAGCTGTGCGTGAAGGGCCCGCAGGTGATGAAGGGCTACTGGCAGCGCCCGGAGGCCACCGAGGAGGTGCTGGACGCCGAGGGCTGGCTGCGCACCGGCGACATCGCGGTGATCGACGCGGACGGTTTCGTGCGCATCGTCGACCGCAAGAAGGACCTGATCATCGTCTCCGGCTTCAACGTCTACCCCAACGAGATCGAGGACGTGGTCATGGCCCACCCGAAGGTGGCCAACTGCGCCGCGGTCGGGGTGCCGGACGAACGTTCCGGCGAGGCCGTCAAACTCTTCGTCGTGGCCCGTGAGCCGGGTCTGACGGTGGAGGAGCTGAAGGCCTACTGCAAGGAGAACTTCACCGGCTACAAGGTGCCCAAGCAGATCGTCCTCAAGGAGGCCCTGCCGATGACCCCGGTGGGCAAGATCCTCCGCCGCGAGCTGCGCGAAAGCGCCTGACCGCATCAGCCCTCGCAACCCTCCGAACGGAGGCTGGTCCGCCGACCCGCCTCCGTTTTTTTCGTCTCGCTTTCCCCGGCAGTGTCTTTGTCAGACAATCCAACAAGGCCGCAGCCCTTCTGGCACGGGCTTTTCCGACCGATGGGCGGGTTGTGACCGATTTACCTGCTCTTGGTCATTTTTATGACTGGGTAGGCTGTGTTTGGTGCTGGTCGGGTTTTGGCAAAGCTGTTAATCTCGGCCCGCTTTTCGCTCCCCGACACGGGGAAAGCGGCACAAACACAACAAAGAACCGCGTACGCGGTAAAGATAAGCTGTTGCTTAGGAGTGGGCTTCCATGATCGACAATTTCTGGAAGGACAAATACCCAGCAGGTATCGCTGCCGAGATCAATGCCGACCAGTACCCGAACATCCTCGCGGTGCTCAAGGAGTCCTGCCAACGCTTTGCCAACAAGCCTGCCTTCAGCAACCTTGGCAAGACCCTGACCTACGGCGACCTGTACCGCCTCTCCGGTGATTTCGCCGCCTACCTGCAGAACGACACCGACCTGCAGCCGGGCGACCGCATCGCGGTGCAGCTGCCCAACGTCCTGCAATATCCCATCGTGGTGTTCGGCGCCATGCGCGCCGGCCTCATCGTGGTCAACACCAACCCGCTGTACACCGCGCGGGAGATGGAACACCAGTTCAACGACTCCGGCGCCAAGGCGCTGGTGTGCCTGGCCAACATGGCCCACCTGGCCGAGGAAGTGCTGCCGCGCACCGGCATCCGCCACGTGCTCATCACCGAGGTCGCCGACCTGCTGCCGCCGCTCAAGCGCCTGCTGATCAACGCGGTGGTCAAGTACGTCAAGAAGATGGTCCCGGCCTACCACATCGGCAACGCCGTCAAGCTCAACGACGCCCTGGCCAAGGGCCGCGGCAAGAGCGTGCGCGAGTCCTCACCGAAGAGCGACGACGTGGCCGTGCTGCAGTACACCGGCGGCACCACCGGGGTGGCCAAGGGCGCCATGCTGACGCACCGCAACCTGGTGGCCAACATGCTGCAGTGCAAGGCACTGATGGGCGCCAACCTCAACGAGGGCTGCGAGATCCTCATCGCGCCGCTGCCGCTGTACCACATCTACGCCTTCACCTTCCATTGCATGGCGATGATGCTCACCGGCAACCACAACATCCTGGTGACCAACCCGCGCGACCTGAACGCCTTCTCCAAGGAACTGGCGCAGTGGAAGTTCACCGGCTTCGTCGGCCTGAACACCCTGTTCGTCGGCCTGTGCAACAACGAGGCGTTCCGCAAGCTGGACTTCTCCAGCCTGAAGCTGACGCTCTCCGGCGGCATGGCCCTGCAACAGGCCGCGGCCGAGCGCTGGAAGGAAGTCACCGGCTGCTCCATCTGCGAAGGCTACGGCATGACCGAGACCAGCCCGGTGGTGTCGGTGAACCCGTTCCAGAACATCCAGATCGGCACCATCGGCATCCCGGTCCCGTCGACCCTGTGCAAGGTCGTCGACGACGCCGGCAACGAGCTGCCCCTGGGCGAGCGCGGTGAGCTGTGCGTCAAGGGCCCGCAGGTGATGAAGGGCTACTGGCAGCGCCAGGAGGCCACCGACGAGATCCTCGACAAGGACGGCTGGCTGCGCACCGGCGACGTGGCGATCATCCAGGAAGACGGCTACATGCGCATCGTCGACCGCAAGAAGGACATGATCCTGGTCAGCGGCTTCAACGTGTACCCCAACGAGCTGGAAGACGTCCTCGCCACCCTGCCGGGCGTGCTGCAGTGCGCCGCCATCGGCGTGCCGGACGAGCGTTCCGGCGAGGTGATCAAGGTGTTCGTGGTGCCGCGCCCGGGCGTGACCCTGACCAAGGAGCAGGTGGTCAAGCACATGCACGACAACCTGACCGGCTACAAGCGTCCGAAGTACGTGGAATTCCGCGAGAGCCTGCCGACCACCAACGTCGGCAAGATCCTCCGTCGCGAATTGCGCGACCAGGAGCTAAAGAAGGCTCAGGCCTGAGCCGATAACAAGAAACCCGCCCCACGGCGGGTTTTTTGATGCCGTTGCCCCTGCCTATGGAGGCTGCCACCGTGATTCCCTCCCTGCGCCTGCGCGCCAAGGTCCTGAGCCTGGCGCTACTCCCGATCCTGATCCTCACCCTGGTGCTCTGCGCCGTGACCCTGGTGGCGCTGCAGCGGCTGTCCGGCCAGCAGGAAGAACAGATCCGCCAGAGCCTGATCGAAGACCGCCAGGTCCAGCTCAAGCAGTTCGTCGACGTCGCCCTGGCGGCGGTCGGCCCGCAGTACCAGGCCGCGGCCGAAGGCGATGCGGCGGCGCGCGAGGCCGGGGTGGCGCTGCTCAAGCGCCTGGCCTACGGCAACGGCGGCTACTTCTGGGGCTACGACACCCGCTCGGTGCGCGTCTTCCAGGGCACCAGCGAAGAGCGCATCGGCGAAGACTTCAGTAGCTTCCGCGACCCCAACGGCGTCTACGCCATCCGCGAGCTGGTGCGCGCCGGCCAGGACGACAGCCACTACGTGCACTACAGCTTCACCCGCCCGGGCAACAGCGCCATCGTGCCGAAGATCGGCTACGCCCAGTACCTGCCGAAGTGGAACCTGGTGTTCGGCACCTCGCTGAACCTGGACGACATCGAGGAAGACGTGGCCAAGGCCCGCGAGCAGCTGCACGGGCAGATCAACAGCCTGCTGACGCTGATGATCGGCTCGGCCCTGGCGCTGCTGGTGATCATCGCCCTGGTGGCGGTGCCCACCGGCAACGCCATCGTCCGCCCGCTGCTGCGGATCAAGGCCAACCTCGACGACATGGCCGCCGGCGACGGCAACCTGACCCACCGCCTGCCGGTGGAAAGCCGCGACGAACTGGGCGAGCTGGCGCAGTCGTTCAACCGCTTCGTCGAGAAGATCCACACCCTGGTGCAGCAGGTGGCCGGCACCACCGGGCAACTGTCCGGGCTGGTCGGCAACGTCGCCCAGCAGGCGCAGCGCTCGGAGCAGGCGATGGCCGGCCAGCGCAGCGAGACCGACCAGGTGGCCACGGCGATCAACGAGATGACCGCCGCCGCCCAGGAAGTGGCGCGCAGCGCCCAGCGCGCCGCCGACGCCGCCCGCGACACCGACCGCGAGGGCCAGGCGGCCAAGCGCGAGGTGGACCTGTGCGTGGCGCAGATCAACGACCTGGCCGGCGAGGTGAGCAGCAGCAGCGAGGCCCTGGACACCCTCAGCCAGGACGTGCGCGGCATCGTCGGCGTGCTGGAAGTGATCCGCTCCATCGCCGAGCAGACCAACCTGCTGGCGCTCAACGCCGCCATCGAGGCGGCCCGCGCCGGCGAGGCCGGGCGCGGCTTCGCGGTTGTCGCCGACGAAGTGCGCGCGCTGGCCAGCCGCACCCAGCAGAGCACCGGCGAGATCCAGCAGATGATCGACCGCCTGCAGGCCACTACCGCCGGCTCCGTGCAGGCCATGCAGCGCGCCAGCGAGATGGCCGGGCGCACCCGCAGCCAGGCCGACCAGGCCGGGCAGTCGCTGGACGCCATGGCCAACCTGATCGGCACCATCAACTCGATGAACGCGCAGATCGCCAGCGCCGCCGAGGAACAGACCGCGGTGGCTGAGGAGATCAACCGCAGCGTGCACCAGATCGCCGACGGCGTGGACCGGGTGGCCGAGGACGCCGTGCAGGGCGCGCGCACCGCCAGCGAGCTGAGCGGCCTGGGCGAGCGCCTGCGCCAGCTGGTCGGCCAGTTCCGCATCTGATTCGCGCCTGAAACCCCGCCGCCATGCACTGGGCGTGGCGACGCGGGGCGTTACTCTGCGACAATCCCGTCTTTGCCCCTTTCCGGAAGCGGCCGCCGCCAGGCGCGCGGCCGCCTTTCGCACAGACGCCAGCGCAGCCGATGACCGACGTAACGCCCAGCCCCGAACAGCTCCTGCAACGCCTCGACCACGCGTTGATCCGCGACCGCCACCGCCTGCGCCGGCAGTTCCACGAACTGCGCAAGCACCCCGACGACGGCAAGCTGGCGCAGTGGGTGGAGCGCTTCCAGGCCTCCTGCGCCAAGGTCGAGGCGCGCCGCGCCAGCGTCCCGGCGATCCGCTACGACGACAGCCTGCCGATTGCCGCCAAGCGCGACGAGATCAAGGCCGCGCTGCTGAAGAGCCAGGTGGTGGTGATCGCCGGCGAGACCGGCTCGGGCAAGACCACCCAGCTGCCGAAGATCTGCCTGGAACTGGGCCGCGGCAGCCACGGCCTGATCGGCCACACCCAGCCGCGCCGCCTGGCCGCGCGCAGCGTCGCCACGCGGGTGGCCGAGGAGATCGGCACGCCGCTGGGTTCGCTGGTGGGCTACCAGGTGCGCTTCGAAGACCAGAGCGACGACAGCACCCTGGTCAAGCTGATGACCGACGGCATCCTGCTGGCCGAGACCCAGCACGACCGCTACCTGGAGCGCTACGACACCATCATCGTCGACGAGGCCCACGAGCGCAGCCTGAACATCGACTTCCTGCTCGGCTTCCTCAAGACCCTGCTGCCGCGCCGGCCGGACCTGAAGCTGATCATCACCTCGGCGACCATCGACCTGGAGCGTTTCTCCAAGCACTTCGGCGATGCGCCTATCGTCGAGGTTTCCGGGCGCACCTACCCGGTGGAAACCTGGTACCGCCCGCTGGCCGCCGAAGTGGACGAGGACGGCGAGGCGCTGTTCGACGACCTCTCGGTGGACGAGGGCATCCTCCGCGCCCTGGACGAAATCGCCGCCCACGAGCGCGAAGTCGGCAAGCGTCCCGGCGACGTGCTGGTGTTCCTCCCCGGCGAGCGGGAAATCCGCGACGCCGCGGACATGCTGCGCAAGGCCAACCTGCGCCACACCGAGGTGCTGCCGTTGTACGCGCGGCTGACCCCGGCGGAGCAGCAGAAGATCTTCGCGCCCATGCCGGGGCGCAAGATAGTGCTGGCCACCAACGTCGCCGAGACCTCGCTGACGGTGCCGGGCATCCGCTACGTGATCGACAGCGGCACCGCGCGCATCAGCCGCTACAGCTACCGCGCCAAGGTCCAGCGGCTGCCCATCGAGGCCATCTCCCAGGCCAGCGCCAACCAGCGCAAGGGCCGCTGCGGGCGGGTCGAGCCGGGCATCTGCGTGCGCCTGTACAGCGAGGAGGATTTCAACGGCCGGCCGGCCTTCACCGACCCGGAAATCCTCCGTACCAACCTGGCGGCGGTGATCCTGCAGATGCTCCACCTGCGCCTGGGCGACATCGAGGCCTTCCCCTTCATCGAGCCGCCGGACGGCAAGGCGATCAAGGACGGCTTCACCCTGCTGCAGGAACTCTCGGCGGTGAACCGCGAGGGCCAGCTGACCCCGCTGGGCCGCCAGCTGGCGCGCCTGCCGGTGGACCCGCGGCTGGGCCGCATGCTGCTGGAGGCGGCCCACCAGGGCAGCCTGAACGAAGTGCTGACGGTGGCCAGCGCGCTCTCCGTGCAGGACCCGCGCGAACGCCCGATCGAACGCCAGCAGGCCGCCGACCAGGCCCATGCCCAGTGGAAGGACCCGGATTCCGACTTCGCCGCGCTGATCAACCTCTGGCGCGGCTTCGAGGAGCAGCGCCAGGCCCTGGGCTCCAACGCCCTGCGCGCCTGGTGCCGGAAGAACTTCCTGAATTACCTGCGCCTGCGCGAATGGCGCGATGCGCACCGCCAGCTCACCCTGATCTGCCGCGAACTCAAACTCCCCTTCGGCAAGCCGGAAGGCTCTCGTAGGAGCGAGGGGGGCGCCTCAGCCATTGCTCGCGAACAACCCAACGCTGCGAAACCCCAGGCCGGCAAAGACGCGAAGAGCGTTCGCGAGCAAGCTCGCTCCTACAAAGACGGGGAGCAGCCCAAGCGCGACATCGACTACGCCGCCGTGCACAAGGCCATCCTCTCCGGCCTGCTCAGCCAGATCGGCCAGAAGTCCGAGGACGGCGACTACCTGGGCGCGCGTCAGCGGCGTTTCTGGGTCCACCCCTCCAGCGTGATCGGGCGCAAGAAGCCGCAGTGGATCATGGCCGCCGAACTGGTGGAGACCACCAAGCTGTTCGCCCGCATGGTCGCCAGGATCGAGCCGGACTGGCTGGAGCCCCTGGCCGGCCACCTGGTGAAGAAGAACCACCTGGAACCGCACTGGGAGAAGAAGCGCGGCCAGGTGGTGGCCTACGAGCAGGTGACCCTCTACGGGCTGATCGTCGTCGGCCGCCGCGCCGTGCACTACGGCCCCATCGACCCGCCGGTGGCTCGCGAGCTGTTCATCCGCGAGGCCCTGGTGCGCGGCGAGATCAACAGCCGCGCCAGGTGCCTTGCCGCCAACCGCCAGTTGCTGGAGAAGCTCGACGAACTGGAGGCCAAGGCGCGCCGCCGCGACATCCTCGCCGACGAGGAAACCCTGTTCGCCTACTACGACGCGCGTCTGCCGGCGGACATCTACCAGACCGCCAGCTTCGAGAAGTGGTACGAGCGCGAGCACAAGCAGCAGCCCGACCTGCTGATCATGCGCGAGGAAGACGTGCTGGCCCGCGACGCCAGCGAAGTCACCGCCGGCCTCTATCCGGACCGCCTGCGCCTGGGCGAGCTGCAGTTGCCGCTGAGCTACCACTTCGAGCCGGGCCACCCGCGCGACGGCGTGACCCTGCGGGTACCGGCGCCGCTGCTGCCGCAACTGCCCGCCGAGCGCCTGGAATGGCTGGTGCCGGGCCTGCTGGAAGCCAAGTGCGTGGCCCTGGTGCGCAACCTGCCCAAGGCCATCCGCAAGAACTTCGTGCCGGTGCCGGACTTCGTCCGCGCCGCCATCGGCAAGATGACCTTTGCCGAAGGCGCGCTGCCCGAGGCCCTGGGCCGCGAGCTGCAACGCATGACCGGCAACCGCGTGGCCGAGGAAGCCTGGGCCGAGGCCGAAACCCAGGTGGAAAGCCACCTGCGCATGAACATCGAAGTGGTGGACGCCCGCGGCAAGTTCCTCGGCGAAGGCCGCGACCTTGCCGAACTCACCGCGCGCTTCGCCGAAGCCAGCCAGGCCGCCCTGGCCATTCCCCAGGCCGACAAGCCGCAGAAGCCGGTGGAAGCCAAGGGCTTCGCCGAAGTGGCGGAAAAGGCCCAGCAGAAGATCGCCGGGCTGTCGATGACGGTCTACCCGGCGCTGGTGGAAGAGGGCGGGGTGGTCAAGGAAAACCGCTTCCCCACCCAGGCCGAGGCCGAGTACCAGCACCGCCGCGCCCTGCAGCGCCTGCTGCTGCAGCAACTGGCCGAGCCGGCCAAGTTCCTGCGCGGCAAGCTGCTGGGGCAGACCGAGATGGGCCTGCTGTACCGCGAACTGGGCCGCGTCGAGGCGCTGGTGGAAGACATCCTCCTGGCCAGCCTGGACGCCTGCATCCTCGAAGGCGAGGCCAGCCTGCCCCGCGACGGCGCGGCCCTGGCTTCGCTGGCGGAGAAGAAACGCGGCGCCTGGACCGAACACGCCGAACGCATCGCCCGCCTGGTGCTGGACATCCTCAAGCTCTGGCACGGCCTGCAGAAGCGCTTCAAGGGCAAGGTCGACCTGGCCATGACGGTGCCGCTCAACGACGTGAAGGGGCAACTGGCCAACCTGGTCTACCCCGGCTTCGTCCGCGACACCCCGCTGGAATGGCTGAAGGAATACCCGCGCTACCTCAAGGCGGTGGAACAGCGCCTGGACAAGGTCGCCGGCCAGGTCCAGCGCGACCGCGTGTGGAGCGGCGAGATGGCCGGCTACTGGGACCAGTACAAGGCCCGCCAGGCCAAGCACGCCCAGGAAGGCAAGCGCGATCCGGAACTGGTGCTGTACCGCTGGATGCTGGAGGAGTACCGCGTGTCGCTGTTCGCCCAGCAATTGGGGACGAAGGTGCCGGTGTCGGACAAGCGGCTGGGCAAGCAGTGGAGCCAGGTCGAGGCCTGACGCCGGGCTGGTTGCTTTTGGTAGGAGCGGACTCTGTCCGCGATGGGCCGAGCCTGCGCACAGAACATCGCGGATAAGCGAGCATGGCTTTTCGTAGGATGGTGTTGAGCGAAGCGATACCCATCACCGCAACCGCATGGGTATCGCAAGCTCAATCCATCCTACGAAAAGCGCCTCGGCGCGGCCGGCAAGACAGTCGCCCCTACAGGCGTACCGCTCAACCCCGCTGCGGAATCCCCAACCCCCGCTGCACCGCCGGCCGCGCCAGGAACGCCTCCAGCACCCGCTTCACATTGCCGAAGCGCTCGAACTGCACCAGGTCGCCCGCCTCGTAGAAGCCCACCAGGTTGCGCACCCAGGGGAAGATGGCGATGTCGGCGATGCCGTACTCCTGCCCCATCACCCAGTCGCGCCCTTCCAGGCGCTGGTCGAGCACGCCGAGCAACCGCCGGGACTCCTCCACATAGCGATTCAGCGGCCGCTTGTCCTCGATCTCGCGGCCGGCGAATTTATTGAAGAAGCCCAACTGGCCGAACATCGGGCCGATGCCGCCCATCTGGAACATCAGCCACTGGATCGCCTCGTAGCGCCGCGCCGGGTCCTTGGGCAGCAACTGGCCGGTCTTGTCGGCCAGGTAGATGAGGATGGCGCCGGACTCGAACAGCGCCAGCGGCTGGCCGCCGGGGCCGTTGGGGTCGAGGATGGCGGGAATCTTGTTGTTCGGGTTCAGCGAGAGGAATTCCGGGCTGAACTGGTCGTTGCGCTCGAAGCTGACCAGGTGCGGCTCGTAGGCCAGGCCGGTTTCCTCCAGCATGATCGAGACCTTCACCCCGTTGGGCGTGGGCAGCGAGTACAGCTGCAGGACGTCGGGGCGGGTGGCGGGCCATTTGCGGGTGATCGGGAAGTCGGCGAGCGAAGGCATGGGAACTCCGGTCTGAAAGTCGAACGCCCAGCATACGCCGCCGATCGCGCAGGGGGGAGGTGCCAGCGGCGCCGCGAGCCGGTATGGTGCCGTCTCCGATCCACCGCTCAAGGACAGCGCCATGAGCCTGCAAGGCACCTATGACCCGCAGAACATCTTCGCCCAGATCATTCGCGGCGACGCCCCCTGCTACAAGCTGTACGAGGACGACGACGTGCTCGCCTTCCTCGACCTCTTCCCGCAGTCCCACGGCCATGCGCTGGTGGTGCCCAAGCGCAGCGCCGCGCGCAACATCCTCGAAGTCGACGCCGATGCGCTGTGCAAGGTGATGGGCGTGGTGCAGCGCCTGACCCGCGCGATAGTCGAGGAACTCAACCCCGACGGCGTGCAGGTGGCCCAGTTCAACGGCGCGCCCGCCGGGCAGACGGTGTTCCATATCCACGTGCACATAGTGCCGCGCTACGCCGGCCAGGGCCTGGGCATCCACGCCGTGCAGAAGGCCGACCCGGCCGAGCTGGAGCAGCTGCAGGCGCGCCTGGTGCGACGCATCAACGGGTAAGCCGGGGAAGGGCGGGGCCGTGGCCCCGCCCGGGCGTCAACGCTGGGCCGGGAGGATGTCGAAGCCTTTGTTGGCGTCGCTGAGGATGCGGAACTGCGCGGTCTCGCCGGCGGCGAGGTCCACCAGCAGTTCGCGGCGCAGCAGGCCCTTGCTGCACAGGCCCTCGCCCTGTTCGTCGGCGCCGATGCCGACGATGTGCTGGCCGGGCGGCAGCTGGAAGCTGGCGGTCTCGCCCACGGCGATGCGCGCGGCCAACTGGCGGTCGATCTTGAAGGCGACCATGCAGCCGCCGCCGAGGAAGCCCAGGTCGCGCTCGACCTCGACTCTGGCGCCGCCCTGGGCCTCCTGCTGGAAGCCCAGCAAACGGTCGGCGGGCACCGGGCCGGTTTCCCTGGCCTGGTAGGACGAGCAGCCGGCCAGGGCCAGCAGGGACAGCGAAGCGATCAATGCGCGCATGGGCGCCCTCCGTGGTTGGGGTTCCTCGAAGGCTAGCGCAGCGGCGATGAAGCTGCCGTGAATTCACGGCGTTGGTCGCCATGCTTGCACCGTCCGGCGGGCGACGACCGGCTGTGCTGCCGGGCGGGCGGACTGGCTAGACTCCATCCACGCGGATGGGCGGTCGTTTCGTCCAGCGCTCCGCCATGCCTGGCGGGGCCAGGGAAAGGTAGCCATGCACGACAAGGCCAAAGCCAATGCGCCGGGGGAGCCGGCAGCCAGCACCAGCGGACTGGACCTGGCCGACCAGCGTCTGCTGATGCGCCTGATCTTCTTCTGCACCGGGCTGACCCTGGGAATCTTCTCGGTGCTCCAGTGCCTCAACGGCAACTACCTGCTGGCGGGCCTGGAGGCGCTGGTCTGCGCGCTGCTGCTGTGGGCCACCTCGCGCCTGGCGCGGGTGCGCGACCTGACGCCGTGGATCTACGCCTACCTGCTGCCCACCTTCTGCTTCCTGGTCTACATCATCATCATGCCGCAGGCCTCGGCCACGGCCTTCGTCTGGCTCTACCTGATGCCGGTGATGGCCTACCTGCTGCTGGGCGCGTGGCGCGGCTTCCTGCTCTCGGTGCCCTTCGTCGGCGTGGCCGCGCTGCTCTACCTGCGCCAGCACCCGCTGCGCCTGGACGCCCCGGGGATGATCGACCTGGGCAACGCCATCCTCTGCGGCCTGCTGATCATGGCCTTCGTGCACATCTACGAAACCCGCCGCGCCCAGGCCCAGCAGTTGCTGCAGCGCCTGGCGCTGAGCGACGCGCTGACCGGCGTGGCCAGCCGCGAGGCGTTCCAGCGCGCGGTGCTGCGTTGCCTGGAGGATTCCCACGGCAACGGCCAGCGCTGGGTGCTGGTGCTGCTGGACGTGGACCACTTCAAGGACGTCAACGACCGCTGGGGCCACGACGCCGGCGACAAGGCCCTGCAGTACCTCTGCGCCCGGCTGCGCCTGCACCTGCGCGCCGGCGACATGATCGGCCGCCTGGGCGGCG
The DNA here is from genome assembly GCF_022760135.1 of Pseudomonas sp. M1. Taxonomy (NCBI): domain Bacteria; kingdom Pseudomonadati; phylum Pseudomonadota; class Gammaproteobacteria; order Pseudomonadales; family Pseudomonadaceae; genus Pseudomonas; species Pseudomonas sp. M1. Next base: position 5,203,472 of record NZ_CP094343.1, on the reverse strand, counting down.
AGGAGTTCGCCCTGCTGCTGCGCAACACCGTCCGCTTCGACGCCGCCCCGCTGGTGGAGCGCCTGCGCACGGACCTGGCGGCCAACCCGCTGCTGTACCGCGGCCATGTCATCCCGCTGTCGGCCACCTTCGGCCTGGCCGAGTGGCCGGTGGACGGCGACGACGCCGAGGCCCTGTACCGTTGCTGCGACCACCGCCTGTACCGCGGCAAGGCCCAGGGGCGCAACCGCCTGGTCTGCAGCGACGGCTAGGCCGTGGCCGGGCGCGGCGCCCAGGCCTGCTTCAGGCGCCGGCCCAGGCGCAGTTCCACCCATTCGTAGCTCAGCCAAGACAGCAGCAGGATAGCCGGCAGGCACAGCGCCAGCGTCTGGTACGGGCCCAGGCCCAGGCGCTGGTGCAGCCAGTAGCTGGCCAGCCACAGCACTATCACGTGGACCAGGTACACCGAATAGCTCCAGTCGCCCAGCGCCTTGAGCGGGCGGCAGCCGGCGAACCATGGCTCCAGCGCCACGCAGGCGGCCACCAGCGCCGCGCTGGGCAGGCCCCAGGTCAGCGGGCGCCAGGGATGGTCGGCGGGGAAGTGCAGCAGCACCAGCACCGCGCCCAGCGCCAGGGGCAGTGCCAGCGATGCCCGCAGGCGCAGCAGGCCGCGGCGGTACAGCTCGGCCAGCAGCAGGCCGAAGAGGAATTCGCAGACGATGGGGTTGCGGTAGAAATTGCTCAGCCACGGCGCCTTCGCCAGCACGCCGCTGACCAGCGCCAGCAACGCGCCCACCAGCCAGGGGCGCCAGCGTTCGCCCACGGCGAAGGAGAGGGCGAACAGCAGGTAGAAAAGCATCTCGAAGTTCAGCGTCCAGCCCACCGGCAGTATCGGGTAGAAGCCGAAGCCGCCGGGGTTCTGGCTGGGCAGGAAGAGCAGCGACAGCAGCAGCTGCGGCAGGGCCACGCCGTAGACCGGCATCAGGTTGCCGAAGGCGTAGAGGATCAGCGCGGTGATGGCGGTGTACAGCCAGTAGGCCGGGGCGATGCGCGCCAGCCGCTGGGCCAGGAAGGTCAGGCCGGGCACCTGGCGCCCGGCGCAGGACAGCTGGATGACGAAACCGCTGAGGACGAAGAAGATGTCCACCCCGACCTGGCCGCGGGTGGACAGCAGGCGCCCGCCGAGGCTGTCGGCGCGAAAATCGAAGAACACCTGCATGAAGTGATGGAACACCACCAGCCAGGCGGCCAGGGCCCGCAGCGCCTGAAGGGAAACCAGCATCGCTACCTCTGTGCTTGCCAATGAAAAGGGGCGCCGGCGGGCGCCCCTTTCCTCGACAGCGGTTTTCCCGCCGGGGTTCAGCGCACCTGCCCGGTGGCATGCGGGTATTCGCCCCAAGGGCATTTGCGCAAGAGCGCAGGGCGCTTCCGCCAACTCGCCCGGATGGCCTGGCTATCGAGGCTTTCGGGAATTTCAATCACCGGCCGGTACAAGGTCTGTATGCTGGAAAACTGCGCCGCGGTAGCGGCATTTGCCGACGATTTGCCGCATAATCGGCGGTTATTCGAGCGCCGCGCAGCGCCGTCGCCGTTGGGCGGTGGAAGATGCCGGCGCGCCACCTTCGATGGCACACTGCCTGGTCATCAGGCCGTGCCCTCAGGCCCATGCGGGCCGAACCCCTTTTGCAGTGCCGGCCCGCGGGCGGGCACATCGATGCCTAACCATGCTGCCGGGGCCGGCAGCCAGATTGAGAAGAGGATTGACCGTGCATAAAGTCGTCATCAGCGGAACCGGTCTCTATACCCCGCCGTTCAGCATCTCCAACGATGAACTGGTGGAGTCCTTCAATGCCTACGTCCGCCAGTACAACGACCAGCACGCCGAAGCCATCGCCAAGGGCGAGCTGGAAGCGCTGAGCGAATCCAGCTCGGCGTTCATCGAGAAGGCCTCCGGCATCAAGAGCCGCTTCGTGGTCGACAAGCAAGGCATCCTCGACCCGCAGCGCATGGTCCCGCGCATCCCCGAGCGCAGCAACGACGACTGGGGCATCCTCTGCGAGATGGCCGTGCACGCCGCCAAGGAGGCGCTGCACCGGGCCGGCCGCAGCGCGGCGGACATCGACGGCGTCATCGTCGCCTGCTCCAACCTGCAGCGCGCCTACCCGGCGGTGGCCATCGAGGTCCAGGCCGCCCTCGGCATCCAGGGCTTCGGCTTCGACATGAACGTCGCCTGCTCCTCGGCCACCTTCGGCCTGCAGGCCGCGGCCAACGCCGTGCAACTGGGCCAGGCCCGCGCCATCCTGATGGTCAACCCGGAAATCTGCACCGGCCACCTGAATTTCCGCGACCGCGACAGCCACTTCATCTTCGGCGACGCGGCCACCGCGGTGATCGTCGAGCGCGCCGACCAGGCCATCGGCAAGCAGCAGTTCGACATCGTCAGCACCAAGCTGCTGACGCAGTTCTCCAACAACATCCGCAACAACTTCGGCTTCCTCAACCGCGCCGCGGAAGAGGGCATCGGCCAGCGCGACAAGCTGTTCGTCCAGGAAGGCCGCAAGGTGTTCAAGGACGTCTGCCCGATGGTCGCCGAGCTGATCGGCGAGCACCTGGCGCAGAACGACATCCCGGTCGGCGACGTCAAGCGCTTCTGGCTGCACCAGGCCAACCTCAACATGAACCTGCTGATCACCCGCAAGCTGCTCGGCCGCGACGCCGAGGCCCACGAGGCGCCGGTGATCCTCGACACCTATGCCAACACCAGCTCGGCCGGCTCGGTGATCGCCCTGCACAAGTACCACGAGGACCTGCCCGCCGGTTCCATCGGCGTGCTCAGCTCCTTCGGCGCCGGCTACTCCATCGGCAGCGTGATCCTGCGCAAGCGCTGACCGGGTGGGCGAAGCCGACGGCGAACTGCTGGCGCGCCTGCGCGCCGGCGAGGACGCGGCCTTCCGCGAGATGGTCGCGGCCTACCAGGGCGCCATGCGCGCCGTGGCCCTGGCCATCGTCGGCAGCGCCCACGCCGACGAGGTGGTGCAGGACGCCTGGCTCGCCGTGGTGCGCCACCTGGACGGCTTCCAGGGCCGCTCCAGCCTCAAGACCTGGCTGCTGACCGTTACCGCCAACACCGCCAAGAGCAAGCTGCGCCAGGTGCGCCGGGAAGTCTCCCTGGACGACCTGCCGGCGCCCCACGGCAGCATCGACGACACCCGCTTCGCCGCCGACGGCCACTGGAGCGCCGCGCCCCTGGCCTGGCATTCGGACTCGCCCGAGGCCCTGCTGGCCGAGGACGAACTGCGCGAATGCCTGGAAAAGACCCTGCTGAGCCTGTCGGACCTGCAGCGCAGCGTGGTCCTGCTGCGCGAGCGCCAGGGCCTGGAATTGCAGGAGATCTGTAATCTTCTGTCGCTTTCCCTCTCCAATGTCCGGGTGCTGCTGCACCGCGGGCGGCTGAAGCTGTTCGCCACCCTGGAGCATTTCGAGGAGACCGGCCAATGCTGACCTGCAAGGAACTGGTGGCCCTCTCCAGCGACCTGCTGGACAGCCAGCTCGGCCTGCGCGAGAAACTCGCGGTGCGCCGCCACCTGCTGCTGTGCCGCCACTGCCGGCGCTTCATCCGCCAGATGCGCCTGACCCAGGCCAGCGTGCGCCGCCTGCCGGAAGACCGCGCCACCGGCCTGGACCTGCTGGCCGCCCGCCTGGCCGAACTGCGCCGGGACCACTCGCGGCGCTGAGCGCAGTCGCGGATGAGATTCGTGCCTCCCTGTAAGCGGGCCCTGCCCGCGAAATCGCGCGCAGGGCGCGCTCCTACAGGGGAATGGCGTGGGTGGGGCAGCGTAGGAGCGGATCTCATCCGCGAACCGCGCCGGATCGTCCGGCTATCGCGGACAAGGTCCGCTCCTACGGGGGGAATACCGTGCTTCCCGGCTACCTTGTAAGCGGGCCCTGCCCGCGATTCGCGCGCAGGGCGCGCTCCTACAATGGGAATGGCGCGGGCGGGGCAGCGTAGGAGCGGATCTCATCCGCGATCCGCGCCGAAACCTCCGGCTATCGCGGACAAGGTCCGCCTACGGGAGGAGAAATACCGTGCCTCCAGGCGCGGGCAGGGGGAATGGCGCAGGTAGCACACCGTAGGATGGGTTGAGCGAAGCGATACCCATCACCGCAACCGCATGGGTATCGCAAGCTCAACCCATCCTACGCAAGGCGCCTCGGCGCTCAGGCCCGTTCTCTAGCGGCCTCGTAGAGCCGGGCTGCATCGCGCAGCAACAGTTCGAGGCTGCCCAGGGCGGCGTCGAAGAGGTCGAGGGAAGTCGCTTCTTTGGAAATATGTAATGGATGCATGGTTGTGTCCTGACGAAAAGTACCTAGAACTGCCCGTCTGACGCCAATCAGGGAGGGCAGACCGTACAGGTTGGCGTACCGGTCAGAACATCCGGCGCATCCGAAGATGCCCTGCACGGCCTGCCCATGACACAGGTACGACCATGCCGACGCTCGCCCTGAGGCTCGCGTCTGTTCTGATACCGGGACGCCAATCCCGCACCGCTCGGTTGAGCGGCTGGGCAACGGTAAGGGCTGGTCGGCGCAACGTCAATCGATGGACGCCGCGCTTTTTGTAGGAACCATGTCTGCCCGTGATAGCTGTGGTGATGGGTATTGCTGCGCTCACCCCATCCTACGAAAGCCCATCGGCGCCAGCTTGGGCCTGGCTCGCCCGCCATGCCTCCAGCCCGCCGGACAGCGCCCAGGCGCGCGGGTAGCCGTGCTTGCGCAGGCGCTCGGCGAGCATGGCCGCGGAGAGTTCGTTGGGGCAGGCGCAATAGATGACCACGTCGGCCTGGCCGAGGCTGTCGGCGAGCCCGTCCAGCGGGGTGTCCAGAGTCATCGGGATGGCGCCGGGGATGCCGTCCTCGCCGGCCTCGGCGCGCACGTCGAGGATCAGCGGGGTGTCGCCCTGGTCCAGGCGTTCGCGCAGTTCCTCGACGCTGATCCGGGGAATCCGCGCGGTGCGCCGCAGCAGGCTGTAGCGCTGCCACAGGCGCCAGGCGATGAACAGCGCGAAGGCCGCCAATAGCAACAGCAGGCCGCGGGTGGCGTAGTCGTGCAGCCAGCCCAGCAGGCTGTCGACGGTGTCGCTGAAGATGGCGCCCAGCAGCAGCGCCGAGCCCACCCACAGCGCCGAGCCGGCGAAGTCGTAGCCGAGGAAGCGGCGCAGCGGCGTGCCGGTCATGCCGGCCAGGCTGGTGGACAGCGCGCCGGCGCCGGGCAGGAATTTGCTGATCAGCAGCGCGCGCGGGCCGATGCGCAGGTACAGGCTCTGGCTCTGGCGGATGCAGCTGTCGCGCGACAGCGACACCCTGCAGATGCTGCGCAGCAGGAAGCCGCCGTAGCGGCGGCCGGCGAAGTACCAGGCGGTGTCGGCGATCAGGCAGGCCAGGGTGGCCACCGCCAGCGCCTCGCCCAGGGACACCCCGTGCCCCTGCAGCGCCAGGGCGCCGGCGACGATCAGCGCCGGGTAGGCCGGAATCGGCAGGCCCAGCTGCTCCAGCAGCACATTGAGGAAGAGCAGGGCGGGGCCGTAGCGTTCGATCAGCGGTTGCAGTTCTTGCATGGAATGGGCGCGGTGGCGGAGGGGGAGGCGACAGCATACTGCCGCTCGTCCGGTGCGTCAGTCCCCGCTGACAGCCGCTGCTGTCAGCCCATGACCGCGTAGTCGAATTTTTCGGAAAAGTTCAGCTGTAACAAAAAGTTTATATCTATGCAGCCGATCTGAAATAACCCCCCGCCAAGATTCCCCGCAACACAGAAGAGCCGCCAAACGGCTGCGCGAGACCATGGGGGCCGCGCCCTGCATGCCAGGCGCTCAGCGTGTTCAACGCTTAAAACACCATAAGGGGAATCCTGATGATCCGTAAGAACTACGCCGGTTTTGCCATGGGCGGCCTGGCGCAGGCCGTGCTCGGCGCCAGCATTGTCGTACCCGCAGTCGCTCACGCCGACTTCATTTCGGACAGCAAGGCCAACGTTGAACTGCGCAACTTCTACTTCAACCGCGATTTCCGCAGCTCCACCCAGGCGCAGCAGAGCAAGCAGGAGGAGTGGGGCCAGGGCTTCATCCTGAAATTCGAGTCGGGCTACACCGACGGCACCATCGGCGTGGGCGTCGACGGCATCGCCGCGCTGGGCCTGAAGCTGGACTCCAGCGCCGACCGCACCGGCACCGGCCTGCTGCCGAAGACCGCCGACGGCGACGCGCCGGACGACTTCAGCAAGGGCGGCGCGACCCTCAAGCTGCGCTACGAGAAAAACACCCTGAAGATGGGCACCCTGACGCCCAAGCTGCCGGTCGTGGTGACCAACGACAGCCGCCTGCTGCCGCAGCTCTTCGTGGGCAGTGCGGTCAACTCCACCCAGCTCGAAGGCCTGAACTTCGACGCCGGCCGCCTGAACCAGACCAACCGCCGTGACTCCTCCAACTACGAGGAAATGACCGTCACCACCGGCGGCAAGAAGAACATCACCGTGCGCAGCGGCAACACCACCAACGAGTTCGACTACGCCGGCGCCACCTACAACTGGACCAAGAACTTCAGCACCGGCTACCACTACGGCCAGTTGGACGACTTCTACAAGCAGCACTACCTGACCCTCGGCTGGACCCTGCCGATCGCCGAAGGCCAGTCGCTGAAGTCCGACGTCCGCTGGGCCAAGTCCACCGATGACGGCGGCAGCAATGTCGACAACAAGGCGTTCAACGCCATGGTCACCTACAACCTGGGCTACCACGCCTTCGGCGTCGGCTACCAGAAGATGAGCGGCGACACCGGCTTCGCCTACATCAACGGCACCGACCCCTACCTGGTGAACTACATCCAGATCCTGGACTTCGCCAACAAGGACGAGAAGTCCTGGCAGGCCCGCTACGACTACAACTTCGCCGGCCTCGGCATCCCCGGCCTGACCTTCATGACCCGCTACGTGAAGGGCGACAACGTCGACCTGCTGAACGCCAGCGGCGACGACGGCAAGGAATGGGAACGCGACACCGACATCGCCTACGTCGTCCAGGAAGGCGCGCTCAAGGGCTTCGGCATCAAGTGGCGCAACGCGACCACCCGCAGCGACTTCGCCCGCAACAGCGCCTCGTCCAACAAGGCCGACGAGAACCGCCTGATCCTCAGCTACACCATGCCGCTGTGGTAATGGCGGGCTGAAGCAAGACGTCACTCCTATGGTTTGAGCCCCGCCGCCTGGCGGGGCTTTTTTTATCCGCCGAACCGCCCATCGCGGACGGAGTCCTCCTACAGGGGGAACACCGCGATTTCCCAGCTGCGGGCCCTGCCCGCGATTCGCGCGCAGGGCGCGCTCCTACAGGGGGGCGGCGCGGCTGGGGCAGCGTAGCGGATCTCATCCGCGATCCGCGCCGATACCTCCGGCTATCGCGGACAAGGTCCGCTCCTACGCCCTCCGGCAAACACAAGACCCGTAGGATGGCATTGAGCGAAGCGATACCCATCAGCATGGCCCGATGGGTTTCGCACGCTCAACCCATCCTGCGAAGGGCGCCTCGGCGCACCGTCAATGCTGGCTGCCGTCCAGGCATGGCGCTTGACCGAAAGCGTCAATCCAGGCTGAGCGCTGCCGTCATTGAGGCGTGGCGGGGCTGGCACCTAACCTGCCGGCACTTCCACCGACCAGGATTCGCCAGCATGCAGCGCATACACTTCGAGACCGAGCACAACCTGTTCCGCGATGCCTTCGCCGCCTTCCTCGCCAAGGAAGTGGTGCCGCACCAGGAGGCCTGGGAAGAGGCCGGGGTGGTCGACCGCAGCGTCTGGCTGAAGGCCGGCGAGCAGGGCTTCCTGCTGCCCTGGGCCGACGAGGAGTACGGCGGCGCCGGGCTGAAGGACTTCCGCTACGAGCAGATCATGTGCGAGGAGCTGGCGCGCATCAACGAGCCGGGCTTCATGATCCCGCTGCACTCGGCGCTGTGCGGGCCCTACATCGCCGAGTACGGCAGCCCCGAGCAGAAGGCGCGCTTCCTGCCCGGGATCATCCGCGGCGAGACCATCCTCGCGGTGGCCATGACCGAGCCTGCCGCCGGTTCCGACCTGGCCGGCATGCGCACCAGCGCCGTGGACAAGGGCGACCATTACGTCCTCAACGGCTCCAAGGTGTTCATCTCCAACGGCCTGCTGGCCGACCTGGTGATAGTCGCGGCCAAGACCGACCCGAACAACAAGCACGCCATAGGCCTGTTCCTGGTCGAGCGCGGCATGCCCGGCTTCGAGCGCGGGCGCAACCTGAAGAAGCTGGGCATGAAGAGCCAGGACACCGCCGAACTGTTCTTCAACGACGTGAAGGTGCCCAAGGAGAACCTGCTGGGCGACGCCAAGGGCGGCTTCTACTACCTGATGAACATGCTCGCCCAGGAACGCCTGACCAACGCCTGCGGCGCGGTGGCCGGGGCCGAGGCGGCGCTGCAGGCCACCCTCGACTACGTGAAGGAGCGCAAGGCCTTCGACCGGCCCATCGCGCACTTCCAGAACACCCGCTTCAAGCTCGCCGAGATGCGCACCCAGGTGGACGTGGCCCAGGTGTTCACCGACCGTTGCGTGATGGACCACAACCAGAAGAAGCTCAGCCCCGAGGTGGCCGCCGAGGCCAAGCTGTTCACCACCGAACTGCTCGGCAAGGTGGTCGACGAGGGCGTGCAACTGCACGGCGGCTGGGGTTACATGTGGGAATACCCGATCTGCCGGATGTACGCCAACGCGCGCATCCAGCGCATCTTCGCCGGCACTTCGGAGATCATGAAGGAGATCATCAGCCGCGGCATGAAGCTCTGAGGCGCGGCTGCTTCACTGGGCCCCCGCGAACGCGGGGGCGCGGAAAACCAGACCCAGGAGTTCCCATGAAAGGCCCGCTCGCCTCGCTGAAAGTCCTCGACTTCTCCACCCTGCTGCCGGGGCCCTTCGCCTCGCTGCTGCTGGCCGACATGGGCGCCCGGGTGCTGCGGGTGGAATCGCCCACGCGCATGGACCTGGTGCGCGTGCTGCCGCCCCATGACGACGGCGTCTCGGCCAGCCACGCCTACCTCAACCGCAACAAGCGCAGCATCGCCCTGGACCTGAAGCGTCCCGAGGCGGTGGAGGTGGTGAAGCAACTGGTGCGCGAGTACGACATCGTCCTGGAACAGTTCCGCCCCGGCGTCATGGACAAGCTGGGGGTGGGCTACGAGGCGCTCAAGGCGATCAACCCGAAGCTGATCTACGTCTCCATCACCGGCTACGGCCAGACCGGGCCCTACCGCGACCGCGCCGGGCACGACATCAACTACCTGGCCCTGGCTGGCGTGGCCAGCTACACCGGGCGCCGCGACACCGGCCCGCTGCCCCTGGGCGTGCAACTGGCGGATATCGCCGGCGGCTCGCTGCACGGGGTGATGGGCTTGCTCGCGGCAGTCATCCACCGGCAGCAGACCGGCGAAGGCCAGCAGGTGGACATCAGCATGACCGACTGCGCCTTCAGCCTGAACGGCATGGCCGGCGCCGGCTACCTGGCCTGCGGCGTGGAGCCGGGCATGGAAGCCCAGGCGCTGAACGGCGGCAGCTTCTACGACTATTACCGCACCCGTGACGGCCGCTGGTTCTCGGTCGGCAGCCTGGAGCCGCAGTTCATGCAGCAGTTCTGCGCCGCCATCGGTCGCCCGGAACTGGCCGCGCGCGGCCTGTCGCCCAAGGCCGAGGACCAGCGACTGCTCAAGCGCGAGATCGCCATCGAGTTCGAGAAGCGCGATTTCGCCGACTGGTGCGAACGCTTCGCCGCCGTGGACGCCTGCGTGGAGCCGATGCTGCCGTTGTCCGAAGCCGTGGAGCACCCACAGATCCAGGCCCGGCGCCTGGTCACCGAGGTGCCCCGCGGCGATGGCCGCAGCCAGCGGCAGATGGCCTGCCCGATCCGCTTCTCCGCCGGCCTGCCGGCGCCGAAGCACATAGGCGTGGCGGCGGGCGCGCACAGCGCCGAGGTCCTGGCCGAACTGGGCTACAGCGACGAGCAGGTGGCGGCGCTTAAGGCCGCGGGCGCGGTGGGCTGAAGCTACTCGCGGACCACTTCCCCGGTGAACACCAGGGTGGTGCGGCAGCGCCGGCAGTAGTAGCGGCGGCCCTGGGCCACCAGGTTGTGGCGCTGGGCGGAGAAGGGGAAGTCGGGGTTCTCGTCGCAGCGGCAGCGGTAGATGTAGCGCGTGGCGCGGCGCCGCTTGATCTCGTAGGTGTGGCAGCGGTCCGGCGGCAGGCCATAGACGCCACGCATGATCAGTTGCCACTCCTCGCCGTGGGGGCGGATGCGCGGGCCGAACATCTGGTGCGCGATCAGGTGCGCGACCTCGTGGGCCACGGTCTGCTTGAGGAAGTGCTCGCGGTTCTCGCGGTAGAGCTGGGGGTTGAAGCGCAGCAGGTTCTCGTCCAGATGCGCGACCCCGGCCTTCTGCCCGCGCAGGCGGAAGCTCACTTCCGGGCGCGGGAAGCGGCGCTGGAAGAAGCTTTCCGCCAACTGGTAGCAGGCTTCGACACGGGCGTTGAGCTGTTCGGGCATACAGTGTTTTCTCCGACGGCTGCCGATTATGCCGCAGGCGCTGGCGTTGTGCAGGCCGCTCGTCTGCCGTGCAGGTTCGGGCAAGCGGGGTGGAGTTTCAGGCAAGGCTGGCTGCAGGCTGCGCCGAGGCGCTCTTCGTAGGATGGGTTGAGCCTGCGAAACCCATGCGGCGGTGGTGATGGGTATCGCTTCGCTCAACGCCATCCTACGACGGTGCTCTTCCTGCATCTTGTGGGGGCGAGCTTGCTCGCGAAGGGAGTTTCCCTGTTATTCCTGTTTGGCTTGGCACACCTCTCCCGGAGAGGGGGCCGTTCGGTGAGGTTGGGTGTTTCGGCGTCAGTTGGAGGCGAAGGTTCAGGTTGAAACCATGCCCATCAGCCGGTACGGACAAGCTCCCTCTCCCTTCAGGGAGAGGGCTGGGGAGAGGGTTGCGGACTTCGACAACGCTCCTGAGCCAAGCCAGAAACCGACCCCCCACAAACGAAAACCGGGCCCCCAGGGCCCGGTCTGCATTCGCCAGTCAAGCCTCAGGTATATTCCGGCCCCACCCCGCTCCCCCAGAGGATCACCGACAGCGCGATCATCGCCACCAGCACCACCAGGCCCACCGCCAGCACCGAGCTGGAGAACAGGAAGCCTTCGTCCTTGGGAATGTTCATGAAGGTCGGGATGCCGACGTACAGCAGGTAGACCGTGTAGCAGATCGCCGCGGTGCCTATGACCATGCCCAGCCACAGGTGCGGGTAGAGCGCGGCCACGCCGCCGATGAACAGCGGGGTCGCCGTGTAGGCGGCGAACACGATGCACTGGGTCATGCTCGGAGTGGCGTCGTAGGTGCGCGCCATCCAGTGGATGAAGGCGCCCATGACGGCGACGCCGGCGAGCATCGCCACGTAGGTGAGCACGGTGAGCTGGATCGCGCTCGCCGGTGTCAACTTGACCGGCCCTGCGCTGCCCAGCACCCAACCCACCTGGGTGGTGCCAATGTAGGCGCAGATGACCGGGATGGCAGCCAATATCAGCACATGGGTCAGGTACATGTGGCTGATGCTTTCTTCTTCGCCGCGGATTTCCTGCCATTCCTGATCGGGATGGGTGAAGAGCCCCCACACATGATGGATCATCTCGGCAACCTCCTCGTTATTATGCAGGCCGCCTCCCAGCGCCGCGCCGGGGACGCATGGCCAGCGCCTTCCGGTGCCCGTCAGACTCGTGCGACCTTGTGTCGCAGTATAGGAAAGCCCCGAAGGCCGCGTCCTGCCTGGGGTTAGAGCAAATCGGAGCTTCATGGGCGGCTGTAATAGCGCTCGAGAATTTCCATCGCCTTGTTGATCGACTGCAGGCGCGTGGTGCTGCCGCCGCGGTCCGGGTGGTGCTGGCTGACCAGTTGGCGGTAGCGCAGCTTGATCAGCGCGTAGTCCACCGGGCCGTCCTCCAGCTCGAACAGGGCCAGCGCGGCGGCCTTCTCGCCGTCGCCCTGCATGCGCGTCCAGAAGCTTTCCAGCAGCTTCTCCACGTCGCGCTCGGTGGTGTCGCGCAGGTTGCTTTCGTCCAGGTAGTAGTCGCGCAGCGGGTCGCTCTCCACCAGGCCCGGCGCGCCGGGTTGCCAGGGCAGCAGGCGGATCTGCAGCGGGCCGATCTGCAGGAAGCCGGCCTCGTCGGCGCAAAGCTTATCGCGCAGGCGGTAGAGGGCGTTGAACACCAGGAAGTGGGTGCGGAACAGCACCAGCTTGTCCAGCAGCGGCAGGTGCGGGACATGGGTGGAATGCCGCGCCTTCAGCTGCTGGATCAACTGATATTCGGAAAGGCCTTCAGGGGCCTCGCGCAGCAGTTCGAGCAACTGCCCGGCGAGGTCGAGGCGGGCGTCGAGGTCGGGAGTCATGGGCATGAGCCTAGCATCAGGCTACCGATGAAGGCGGGGTGCGCGTAAAATAACCAGCTTTTCGTCTTCCCCCCGGATTCCACAGCACCATGGCCAGCACCCTTTCGGTCAACCAGAACAAACTGCAGAAACGCCTGCGCCGCCAGGTCGGCGAGGCCATCGCCGACTTCAACATGATCGAGGACGGCGACAAGGTCATGGTCTGCCTGTCCGGCGGCAAGGACAGCTACACCCTGCTCGACATCCTGCTGTACCTGCAGAAGGTCGCGCCGATCCAGTTCGAGATCGTCGCGGTGAACATGGACCAGAAGCAGCCCGGCTTCCCCGAGCACGTGCTGCCGGCCTACCTGGAGTCCATCGGCGTGCAGTACCACATCATCGAGAAGGACACCTATTCGGTGGTGAAGGAGAAGATCCCCGAGGGCAAGACCACCTGCTCGCTGTGCTCGCGCCTGCGCCGCGGCACCCTCTACACCTACGCCGACGAAATCGGCGCGACCAAGATGGCGCTGGGGCACCACCGCGACGACATCCTCGAGACCTTCTTCCTCAACATGTTCTACGGCGGCACCCTCAAGGCCATGCCGCCCAAGCTGCTGTCCGACGACGGCCGCAACGTGGTGATCCGCCCGCTGGCCTACTGCAACGAGAAGGACATCGAGGCCTACTCGGTGCTCAAGGAATTCCCGATCATCCCCTGCAACCTCTGCGGTTCGCAGGAGAACCTGCAGCGCCAGGTGGTCAAGGAAATGCTGCTGGAATGGGAGCGCAAGACCCCCGGCCGCACCGAGATCATGTTCCGCGCCCTGCAGAACGTGGTGCCCTCGCAACTGGCCGACCGCAACCTGTTCGACTTCGCCAGCCTGCGTATCGACGACACCGCCACGCCGCGCTTCGTCGACGTGATGAACCTGTAATAAAGGAAGGGCGATGCGCGACTACCAATGGCTGCACGAATACTGCCTGAACCGCTTCGGCTCGGCGGCGGCGCTGGAGGCGCGCCTGCCGCAGCCCAAGAGCCCGGCCGAACTGGCCGCGGTGAGCGATGACCGCTACCTGTCGCTGATCAGCCTGCGCATCTTCCGCGCCGGCCTCAAGCACAGCCTGGTGGACGCCAAGTGGCCGGCCTTCGAGGAAGTGTTCTTCGGCTTCGACCCGCAGAAGGTGGTGCTCATGGGCGGCGAGCGCCTGGAGAACCTGATGCAGGACACCCGCCTGATCCGCCACCTGGGCAAGCTCAAGAGCGTGCCGCGCAACGCCCAGATGATCCTCGACATCGCCCATGAGCATGGCAGCTTCGGCAAGCTGCTGGCGGATTGGCCGGTGACCGACATCGTCGGCCTGTGGAAGCTGCTGGCCAAGCGCGGCAACCAGCTCGGCGGCCTGTCGGCGCCGCGCTTCCTGCGCATGGCCGGCAAGGACACCTTCATCCCCAGCGACGACGTGGTCGCCGCGCTCAAGGCCCAGGAGATCGTCGACAAGGCGCCCACCAGCCAGAAGGACCTCGCCGCCGTGCAGGCCGCCTTCAACACCTGGCACGAGCAGAGCGGGCGGTCGCTGTGCCAGCTCTCGATGATGCTGTCGTACACCGTCAACCACTAGAGCCCCAGGCGGCCGCTGCCGACCATCCACAGCGCGGCCAGCGCCAGGGCCAGCACCAGCGCGCCCAGCGCCCGCTCCCCGGTGTTGCCGAAGGCCGTGAGGCCGCGCTGGCGCCGGGCGTGGACGAAGAAGCCCAGCCCCGGGGCGTAGAGAATCATCGACAGCAGCAGGTACTTCAGGCCGGCGGCATACAGCAGCCAGACGCCGTAGAGCGTGCCCAGCGTCGCCATCGCCAGCAGCGCCGGGCTCGGCTGCCGCAGCACGCGCTTGAGGCAGAAGCCGGCGCACAACAGGTAGGGGATCAGCGCCATCGAGGTGGCCAGCTGGATCAGCGCGTTGTAGCCGGAGGCGTTGAGGAAGGCGACCAGCAGCAGCGCCGAGATCAGCGCGTTGGTCAGCCACAGCGCCGGGGCTGGCGTATCCACGTCGTTGGTCCTGCCGAACAGCGCCGGCGCGGTGTGCCCTTCGCCGCGGCTGGCCAGGTAGAGCATCTCCACCGCCAGCATGGTCCAGGCCAGCAGCGCGCCGCCCACCGAAACGATCAGGCCGGCGTTGATCAGCGTGGCGCCCCAGGGGCCCACGGCCGCGGCCATCACCTGGGCCATCGACGGGTTCTTCATCTGCGCCAGCTCGTGCTGCGGCACCACCCCCAGCGACAGCACCGAGACGCAGACCAGCAACAGCAGGGTGATGACGAAACCGAGCAGGGTGGCCCGGCTGACGTCGGCCGCGCGCCGCGCGTGGCTGGCATAGACGGTGGCGCTTTCGATGCCGAGGAAGACCCACACGGTGTACAGCATGGTGGTTTCCACCTGGCGGGTGACGCTGCCCAGCGCCGGGCTGCCCCAGAAGTCCAGGCGGAACACCTCGACGCGGAAGGCCAGGGCGACGCAGAGGATGAACAGAGCGATGGGCACCACCTTGGCCAGGGTGACGATGGCGTTGGTGATGGCCGCGTTGTGCACCCCGTGCAGGACGAAGGCGTGCATCAGCCAGAGCACCGCCAGCTCGCCGAGCAGCGCCGGCCAGGTGGTGCCGTCGCCGAAGAAGGCCAGCGCGCCGAACGAACCCAGGGCGCTGAACAGCACGACGAGGTAGCCGGCGTTGCCGACCCAGGCGGAAATCCAGTAGCCCCAGGCGGCATTGAAGCCCAGGTACTCGCCGAAGCCCTCGCGGGCGTAGCCGTAGACGCCGTCGTCCAGTTCCGGGCAGGTGGTCGACAGCCACTGGAAGACCCGCGTCAGCGTCAGCATGCCGACGAAGGTGATGCCCCAGGCGATGAGAATGGCCCCGGCGCCGGCGCCTTCGGCCATGTTCTGCGGCAGGCTGAAGATACCGCTGCCGATGATGCCGCCCACCACCAGGGCGGTCAGCGCCGGCAGGCCGAGTTTTCCTTTATCCGAAATCGACATCTTGCGCCTCCGAAACGGCAACCGGTGGCGTGGCGGCACTTGCCGCCACGCATGACGCCGACGCAGGGGAGGGGGCCCGTGCCGGCGCGACGGGCCGGCAGGCCCGCCGCTGGAGCGGCCGTTCAGAAGCGCAGGGACATGCAGCTGACGCCGCCGTCGATCTTGCGGTACTCGGAGGTGTCGACCTCGATCACCCGGTAGCCGAGGTCGGCGATCTTCTGCCGCGTGCGCGGGTAGCCGGCGGGCATGATCACCCGTTCGTTGACCCAGATGCAGTTGGCCGCGTAGGCCTCCTCCTCGGGGATCTCGACGATGTTCAGGTGCTGGAACTCCGGCTTGTCGATGAACTCGCCGGCAGCCAGCAGGTTGCCGTGTTCCAGGTAGGCCAGCCCGGTCTTCAGGTGCAGCACCTTCTCCAGGCGCACCACCGAGCCGGTGAAGCCGTGCTTGGCGAGGAGGGCGATCATCTGCCGGGCGCCTTCGGCGTTGGTCCGCGCCGATTCGCCGATGTAGAAGTGCTCGCCGACCATCATGATGTCGCCGGCCTCCACCGTGCCGGGTGCTTCGATGCGCTCGACCTTGCCCGGATAGAAGCGCTGGATGGTCTCCTCGATGATTGCGGTCTCGCCGCGCCGCGACTCGGCGCCGGGACGGGTGATGATGGCGCAGCGCGGGGTGCAGAGCACCGGGTCCTCGACGAACACCGAGTCGGGGAAGCGCCCGTCCGGCGGCAGCAGGGTGATGTCCAGGTCGCAGGTCTGCAGCGCGCGGATGTAGGCGTTGTGCTGCTCCAGGGCCCTGGCGAAGTCCGGTTTGCCCAGGTGGCTGGAGGTCAGGCCGTCGACCAGGCTGCTGGCCGGGGTGCGGGCGATGATGTGCTTGAACATGGCATTTCCTCTTGCAGGTGGATGCTTGCCGTGTTGCAAGGCGTGCGCCAGGCGGGTCGGCGCGCCGCGGACGGTTTTCCTGGCCTGGCGTTGACCCGCAGCGGGGCGGGCTCGCGCGTTTTCGTCGAAACTGGAACGGTTGTCGAAAATCCGACGGATATAAAGGGCTGGGCTGCCATGGCTATTGTCGAGAATGCGACGGTTCCTACGGAAAAGGACGAATTGCGCTGGCTGGTGGACAGCCTGGCGCCGATCTTCGATGGGCTGCGGCAACCGGTCACGGTGGTCGACACCCAGGGGCGCTTCGTCTACTACAACCAGGCCAGCGGCCTGCTCGACGGCCTCGACCCGCGGCAGGCGCTGGGCATGCACGTGCTGCAGAGCGCGCCCTGGCTGCAGGCGGAACAGAGCACCTTGCTGCGCTGCCTGGCCCAGGAGCGGCCATCCATCGACACGCTGCAGGCCTATGTCGGTGCCGGCGGCGAGCTGCTGCAGTACCGGCACCGGGCGATCCCGCTGCACGGCCGCGGCGGCCAGTTGCTCGGGGCGATGGAGGTGGGCGAGGTGGTGGCGGAATGCGCCGCAACGGACGACGAGCCGGACTGCCCGCCGATCCTCAGCGTCACCCCCGGCCTGCAGCGGCAGTTGCAGCGCCTGGACATCTTCGCCGCGACCGACCTGCCACTGCTGATCCATGGCGAGACCGGCACCGGCAAGGAACTCTTCGCCCGCCGCGCCCACGCCCTCAGCCCGCGGCGCAGCGGCCCGATGATCAGCCTGAACTGCGCGGCCATCCCCGAGACACTGCTGGAGAGCACCCTGTTCGGCACCACCCGCGGCGCCTTCACCGGCGCCGAGAACCGCAAGGGCATGTTCGCCCTGGCCGAAGGCGGCACACTGTTCCTCGACGAGATCAACTCCATGCCCATGGCCCTGCAGAGCAAGCTGCTGCGCGTGCTGCAGGACGGCAGTTATCTGCCGCTGGGCGGTCTGCGGCCGTTGCGCGCGGACGTGCGCCTGGTCGCTGCGAGCAACCAGGCGCCGCGCCAGGCGATCGCCGAGGGGCGCCTGCGCGAGGATCTCTACTACCGGCTGGAGGTCGGTTGCCTGAGCATTCCGCCGCTGCGCGAGCGCCCCGCTGACGTCGAGCTGCTGGCCCGGGCCTTCGTGCGCCGCGACGCGCGCAGCTTGAACTCGCGGGTGACGGCCCTGGGGCCGCGGGCCCTGGCGCGCCTGCAGGCCTGCGCCTGGCCGGGCAACGTGCGCCAGTTGGAGAACGTGATCCGCCGCAGCCTGCTGCTGCATGGCCAGGGCGGACCGGTGCTCGACGAAGTGGTCTTCGCCGACGAGGAGCCACGGGGCATGGCGGTGGCCGGAGACGAGCCGCCGGCGCTGGGCCTGCGCGAGAGGCTGGCGGAACAGGAGCGCAAGCTGATAGAAGAGGCCTTGCGCCGGGCGCGGGGCAACCTCTCGCAGGCCGCCGCCAGCCTGCGCATCCCACGGACGACACTGCTGGGGCGCCTGCAGCGCCTGGCCGTACAGCACCCACCCGCCGGCGACACTCCGGCCTGACAGGAACCCGCCCATGGACTCATCAATGGCCGCGCTCGTCCAAGCCGTGCAGGTCGCCGAACGCATCCTGGTGATCACCGGCGCCGGCCTCTCGGCGGATTCCGGCATGCCCACCTACCGTGGCCTGGGCGGCCTGTACAACGGCGTGACCGAGGAGGGCATCGCCATCGAGCAGGCCATCTCCGGGCCCATGCTGCGGCGCGACCCGGCGCTGTGCTGGAAGTACCTGGCGCAACTCGGCCGGGCCTGCCTCGCGGCAGCGCCCAACGCCGGCCACGAGGCCATCGCCGAACTGCAGCGGCGCAAGCCGGAGTGCTGGGTGCTGACGCAGAACATCGACGGTTTCCACCGCCGTGCCGGTTCGCCGATGGAACGGCTGATCGAGATCCACGGCGAACTGCGGCCGCTGTTCTGCCAGTCCTGCGGGGCCGAGAGCGATGAGCTGGAGGAGCACCTGCAGCGTCCGCTGCCACCGCGATGCGCGGTCTGTGGCGGTGTACTGAGGCCGCCGGTGGTGCTGTTCGAGGAGATGTTGCCGGAGGCGGCGATCGACAGCCTCTACGGCGAATTGCGCAAGGGCTTCGACGTGGTGCTGCTGGTGGGGACCACGGCGAGCTTCCCCTACATCGTCGAGCCGGTGCTGCGCACCCGGGCCGCCGGCGGCTTCGTCGCCGAGGTGAATCCGGCGCCGACCGACCTCAGTTCGAGGGTCGATGTAAAAATTGCAGGACGAGCCTTAGACATTCTGCCGCAACTGATAGGTCACATTTCGCGATAAAAAACTTGCATCGGCTCGATCGAGCGGGCAAATTAGCGCGCTAATGGAACTAATGAGACACGGTCGTGCCCATGCTTAGACGCTTCGCACCCCTCGTGCCCATGAGTTTCGTCTTGCTGCTGGCCGCTTGCGCCAGCCATTCGCCAGAGTCCCAGCCGGGTCAACAGCAGGTCGCCGTAGAGCAGGCCACCCGCAGCTGGGCTCAGATTGACCACCATCAGGCAACGCTGGCGGATGTAGAAGACGAGGGGGCAGGAAATGATAACGGGAACCCGTCAGGGCGGGTTTCCAGCATTCTGGATCGCGCATTCGAACTGATCGGCACGCCGTATCGCTTCGGGGGCCGTTCGGAAAAAACCGGTTTCGATTGCAGCGGCTTCGTCGGCTATCTGTTCCGCGAAGAGGCTGGGATCAAGCTGCCGCGTTCCACGCGCGAGATGATCACCATGGACGTCCCGCTGGTCTCCAAGGAAGACCTGCAACCGGGCGACCTGATCTTCTTCAACAACCGTGGTCGCGGACGTGTGAGCCACGCCGGCATCTACATCGGCGATGGCCAGTTCATCCACTCCGCCAGCCGCCGTGGCGGTGGTGTACGGGTGGACAACCTGGACGACAGCTACTGGCGCCTGAGCTACATGGAAGCCAAGCGCGTCCTGGAGCCGGGTTACCAGGCGCAACAGACGGTAACGCGCTAATCTTAAAGTTTTACTTTAAGTATTGCGCTTAAGCGTTTGACGGTGCAAAGTGATGGCATTCCTGAACAGGGGATGCCATCACATGCATACCTCCCTCCGCATCATCTCCCTCGCACTCGTTTCCCTGCTGGCCGCCTGCGCCAGCCATACGCCGCCCGCGCCGCCGCCGGTGGTCTACGCGCCCTCGAACAACTTCAGCGATTCCCAGGCTGCGGACGACGTGCTGATCCGCGCCATCGGCCTGGTGGGTACGCCCTATCGCTGGGGCGGCAACACCCCGGATGGCGGTTTCGACTGCAGCGGCCTGATCGGCTACGTCTACCGCGACGCCACCGGCCTGCAACTGCCGCGCTCCACCCGCGAGATGATCGGCATGCGCGCCCCCGTGGTCGGCCGCGAAGGCCTGCAGAGCGGCGACCTGGTGTTCTTCGCCACCAACGGTGGACGCAACGTCAGCCATGCGGGTATCTATGTTGGCGAGGGGCGCTTCGTGCATGCGCCCAGAACGGGCGGGACCGTGCGCCTGGACAGCCTGGACAGCCCCTACTGGCAGCGGGCCTTCCTGGAAGCCAAGCGCGTCCTCGCGGTACAGAGCCTCGCCCTCCACCCCTGATCTCCAGGAGGGCCCATGACCACCCGCACGCTCAACCTCGACGACGCGCTCTACCGGTACCTGCTCGACACCTCCCTGCGCGACACCCCGCTGAAGGCGCGCCTGCGCGAGGAAACCGCCGCCCTGCCCACGGCGCGCTGGCAGATCGCCCCCGAGCAGGGCCAGTTCCTCGCCCTGCTGGTCAAGCTGACCGGCGCCCGGCGCATCCTCGAAGTGGGCACCTTCACCGGCTACAGCGCCCTGTGCATGGCCGAGGCGCTACCTGAAGACGGCCACATCCTCTGCTGCGACCTGCCCGGCGACTACAACGCCACGGCGCAGTCCTACTGGCGCGACGCTGGCGTCGAAAGCCGCATCGAACTACGCCTGGGCCCCGCGCTGGACACCCTGGCCGGCCTGGAAAGGGAAGGCCAGGCGGACAGCTTCGACCTCGCCTTCATCGACGCCGACAAGGCCAACTACCCACGCTACCTGGAACATGCCCTGGCCCTGCTGCGCCAGGGCGGCCTGGCGATCTTCGACAACGTGCTGTGGAGCGGCCGGGTACTCGAAGCCAACCCGCAAAGCGCCGACACCCGCGCCATCCAGCAACTGAACCTGGCACTGAAAAGCGACGCGAGGGTGGACTATTCGCTGCTGCCGCTGGGCGACGGCATGGGGCTGTGCCGCAAGCGCTGAATTGGTGCTGAGCGGGTATCCATTTTTTCCGACAGTGCCATCGTTGCCTGCAGATAATGCCTGGGTTAGATTCCTACCCTATCGGGCCGATAGCTCAGCTGGGAGAGCGCCGCGTTCGCAATGCGGAGGTCGGGAGTTCGATCCTCCTTCGGTCCACCAGCTATTAGAGAACCCAGCCATTCGGCTGGGTTTTTTATGCCTTACATGGGCGCTGCTTTATATATAAAATATTTTTATGTTTACTTTTGAGGGTTATGGATTGAAGGCGCTCGTAGGGCAAAGAAGCGATTTATTTAGACAATTTACGTGGAGTGGGGCGGTATCTCTGCTCTTTGTCTTGGTGGCATTCTTGTGGTTTGGCCATCGAGGCTTGAATCTGTGGGATGAGGGTTTCCTGTGGTATGGCGTTCAGCGGACTATGTTGGGGGAAGTGCCGCTCAAAGACTTTATGTCATATGATCCGGGGCGTTATTACTGGTCGGCGGCGGTGATGTCCATGATGGGGGGAGATGGAATAGTCTTTCTTCGTGTGGCAGTTTCTATTTTTCAATTTTTTGGGCTGTTCTGTGGGGTATATCTAATCGCTCGGTCTCGTCCCCGCTTGAGGAGCGTAGATGGGGTCGTTCTCCTGTTTGCTGCAGCTGTTTTTGTGCTTTGGATGTTTCCGCGTCATAAGTTGTTTGATATTTCCATTTCGATATTTCTGGTCGGGATATTGGCATGTCTTGCGGGCTCCAGAACTCCTCGTCACTATTTTGGGGCGGGAGTTGGGGTCGGATTGATTGCTTTTTTAGGGCGTAACCACGGAGTGTATGGGGCTGTGGCGAGCGTGGCTGTAATGGCTTGGTTATTAATTGGGGAGGGGGCGAGAGAGGCTGCAGTAAAGAAAATTTCTTCTTGGTGCGTAGGCGTTGTGGTGGGATACGCTCCTATGCTTTTCTTGATTCTCTTCGTTCCTGGTTTTGAGGATGCATTTTTAAATGGAGTGAAATTTCAGATTTCCCGAGGCTCAACGAACCTCCCTCTCCCTATTCCCTGGCCATGGCTTGTTGATTTTTCCACGTCATTTTGGTTGGACAGCCTGCGAGCGTTTTTGGTTGGTGTTCTTTTTGTTTCTTTATTGATATTTGGGGGCCTTTCTCTTCTGTGGGTTTTTCTTGAAAGACTGAGAGGTAGGGCCGTTCCGCCGGTTTTTGTAGGTGCTGCTTTCTTGTCGCTACCTTACGCGCACTATGCTTATTCACGTGCGGATGTAGGTCATCTTTCTCAAGGGATTTTCCCTCTGCTTATAGGTTGCTTACTCCTGATCTTCCGACAGAATGGGAAGAGGAGGGGGCTTTTGCTATTGGGGCTATTGGCGATTAGTCTAATCGGTGTCGGAGCCAATCAGCCAGGTTGGAACTGTAGTGGAGATAACCGATGCGACAAGCTAGTGGTAGCTGGCGATAAGTTGGAAGTGGATTCTGCGACTGCAAAAAATGTCCAGCTCATATTGGATCTTGCTGAAAAGTATTCAGGAGAGCATCGCGCATTTATAGCGACTCCGTATTGGCCGGGCGCCTATGCGCTGCTTGGTGTCAAGTCTCCACTTTGGGCGAACTACGCCCTGTGGTCGCGTGGGGTCGATTTTGAGCAAGAGGAAATTGAGCGAATCAAAGCGGCGAATCCAGGTGTGATAATTATTGTCGACCTTCCTCTGGATGGTCGTGAGGAACTGAGGTTTAGAAATACTAATCCGCATATATATGAGTATGTAGTGGAAAATTTCCACGCTTTACCTGGCTCCGATGCTCGTTGTCCGTCTTGTCGTGTGTTCGTAGCTAAGGATTTTTCTGGCGAGGATTGATATGTTTTTGTTTCATGCCCTGCGAGGAGTATTTGAGAGGTTTAAAAGTGAATGACTTTGTCGCGTATAGTGTCGTTGTTCCAGTTTATGGTTCGGAACTTACCCTTCGCGAGCTTCATGAACGCCTGATAGAGACGTTGAAGACGCAGGGGACGAGTTATGAGATCGTTTTTGTTGATGATTGTGGACCCGGCAATACGTGGGCTATCCTACAGGCGCTTGCCGAAAAGGATTCTCATACTACTGCTATTCAGCTTATGCGCAACTTCGGTCAAGGCAGTGCCACTTTGTGCGGCATGGCTCATTCGCGTGGTCAGGTTGTAGTGACCATTGACGACGATCTACAAAGTGCACCGGAGGATATCCCACTTTTACTGAGGGGGCTGGAAAGTGATGTAGACGTCGTAATGGGGGTGCCAGCCGAAAAGCAGCATAGTTTGTTTCGGCGCTTGGGGAGCCACTTGGTAAATGAAATGAATGCGCTGTTCCTGGGGAAACCGCGGGATTTGAGGTTTACCAGTTTTCGAGCCATTCGGCGGCCGGTGGTTGATGCTTTGCTTGAGCTACGGGCATTGAATCCTGTTTTAGGCGTTATGCTAAATTCGGTAACGCGGCGTATTGTCAATGTCATTGTTCCGCACTATCCCCGTCGGGAAGGTAAAAGCGGGTATACCTTGTCGCGCCTGCTGCGGGCAACGATGAGCAACTTCATCGGGCAGTCCGTTCTTCCCCTTCGTCTTCTTGGGGTGATCGGTGGTTTCGGGATCATCTTCAGCGTGCTGTTCTCCGCCTACCTGCTATGCCGGTATTTTCTGGGCGGTATTGCAGTTCCTGGTTGGATGACAACAACCTTGCTGTTGCTGTTCCTCTCCGGTTTCAACTTCTTCGCCTTTGCGGTGATCGGTGAATATGTTTTGCGGATTCTCCAGCGGGTCAATGCCACTCCCCAGTACTTCGTGCGCAGGCAGACGAGCGTTACTGAAGCCGAGCTGCATGGGGGCTATGATGGTGGTAGCCAGCGCTAGGACGGATGGATGAGGGCTTGGAGTGACTAAAAGATTTCTGGTACTGGGAGTTGGTGCAGCGCAGGCTGATCTGTTGGCGCGTTTGCCGGGCGAATTTGAAACGCATGCATTGAGCAATACCACGGCTGGCCCAGGTCGAATCCATGCACGGCATTTCGCTCAGGTAGACATTACCGATAGAGATTCCGTCCTGCGCTATGCACGCGACCATGCCGTGGATCAGATCTACTCCGTCGGGTCTGATGTTGCCATGCCTACGGTGGGGTACGTGGCGGAGCAACTTCATTTGCCGCGGCTGGTCAGTGAAGAGGTTGCGGTGACTTGTAACAACAAGGGGTTGTTGCGGCATCACTTGCAGGGCTTGCCCGGATCGCTGGAGTTCGAGGTGCTGGAGCATGCGAACCAGGCGACCAGCGTGCCCTTGCCGGCGATGCTCAAGCCAGTCGACAGTCAGGGGCAGCGGGGTGTTTGCAGTGTGTCGGCGTACGCGCAGATACCGACGGCTTTTGCCGCGGCGGTCGGCTTCTCCCGTTCCGGTCGCGTCATAGTCGAGCAGAAAATCGAAGGGCGAGAGATATCCGTGAATGCCTTCTTCGCCGAGGGGGAGATGGTCTTCTTCCTCCCTTCCGAGCGGGAGTCCTGGGCCCAGTTCGATGGCGGCATCATTCGCCGACACATCCTTCCAGCCAGCTTCTCGGATAGGGCGGAAGAGGCAGTTCGTGAACTGGTACTACGGACAGCGGCGCAATTGGGTATACAGGAAGGACCGCTGTATTTTCAGATCAAGATGAATGGAGACCTTCCCTATTTGATCGAGGTCGCCCCGCGACTGGATGGCTGCCATCTGTGGCGCCTGATTCTGGCCAGCACCGGTGTCGATCTGCTGGATGGTTGCATCAAGCGGCTGCAAGGGCGGACGGTCACCATGCCCGCTACCTTGAGCGTCCGGCCAGCCTATCTGGAGTTCTTTTGTCAGCCGCCCGGCGAGAGCTTCGCCTTGGTCGATGCGCATCCTGATGCCGTTCATGTCGAATTCTATTACGCACCTGGCGAGTACGTTCGGAGCACCAACGGGGTCATGGAGAAGTGCGGCTATCAGATCGTTATGGGAGAACTTTAGTCCATGAAGCTTGCCATCACCGGTGCTAGTGGTTTCGTCGGCAAACACTTGGTTGAGTTGCTCAGCCCGCATCACATGGTGTTCGCCCTGTCGCGTACGATGCCCAACGAGCGAATACCGGGAGTGACCTATATCGCGACCGACTATTCTGCCGCATCCCTGCAGCAACATTTGGTGGGGATGGACGGCTTGGTACATTTGGCTGCCAGTCGACCCAAGGGGGGGATCGATTCCGATGTTTTGGGCAATGCGCATCTGGATTACCAGGTGCTGCTCTGCGCGGAACGGTGTGCGCTCCACCAGGTTGTATTGATTTCTACCCGAGGTGTCTATGGGCGGCTGCCTGCGCCGTGGTGCGAGAGCCAAGTGCCTGCTCCGGAGTCACCTTATGCATTGGCCAAATGGCATTCTGAACTGACTGCAGACTACTTCGTGCGGCGCGGACTTAATGTCGTCTCCCTTCGTTTGGCCCAGGTGTTCGGCCTAGGCGAGTACCCAAGTAGTGCCATTGCAACCTTTATTCGCAAAGCTTACCGCGACGAGCCAGTGGTCCTCACAGTTACAGGTATTCTGCGAGAGTATCTTTATGTCAAGGATATCGCTACCGCCGTTGAGGCCGTATTGCTTAGGCCGGGCAGCGGTGTTTTTAATCTGGGGTCGGGGGAGTGTCCGTCACTTAAACAGGTTGCCCTGAAAATATTTCACGCATTTGGTCGGGAATATAGGGTAAGCGAGGCGCAGAATATGGACAAGACGCTGGAGCATTCGCTGATGGATAGCTCGCGTTTTCGTCGAGAGTTTGACTGGGCCCCGGCTTGGACTCTGCAAGCAGCAGCTGATGATATTGCCATGACGCTACGCGATAAACGGGAAGCGGAAAAATATGGATTATCATAATATTGATAGCACAATACACCCATCGGCCACGGTGTATGCTGGCGCACGAATCAAGATGTCTACCTTGGCCGAGTATGTTTCAGTCGGAAGTTTCTCCCGTATCGACTTCAGCCAGTTGGCCAGCCAGGTCAGGATAGATCGCTCTAATCATTTGTTTCATGCAAGTCTTGGGCGACATTCCTATACCGGCATGAATACAGTGATCATGCATGCCAATATTGCCAGTTTCTGTTCTATTTCATGGAACGTTAGTATCGGTGGTGCTGAGCACGATCACTCGCGCATCGTTCAGCACTCATTTCTGTACAACGATCAAGATCGACTTCGTCCCTTCACGACGGAAGCTCCTTATGACCGTTTCAGTAAACCGTTGAGCATCGGGCACGATGTCTGGATAGCCGCGGGTGCAGTGGTCTGTCGCGGAGTACGCATAGGTAACGGCGCTGTCGTTGGAGCCAATGCCGTAGTTACGGCTGACGTTGAGCCCTATGCCGTGGTGGTTGGAGCGCCAGCCAGGGTGGTGAAGTATCGCTTCCCGGCAGCGATCATCCGGAAGCTGGAAGAGCTGCAGTGGTGGGACTGGTCAGCCGATGATATTCAGCGACACTTCGATCTATTGAGTTCGGCTCCTGATGCTGAGGCACTGGAAGTCCTATTGAACCGAAACTATCAGAGCTGACGGATTGTTGATGTCTCGTCGTATGTGGCTGGTTCTCTTCCAGGCAAGCTTCTCTGTTGCCGTGGTCGTCTACCTCATTCGTTTTCTCGATTGGTCGGCTGTCGCCTCGCTGCTGCGCGATGGGAGCCTTTATCGTCTTTGGCCCGGGCCATTGATTCTTCTCGTGGGGCTGGTCATGGCTGCCAATCGTTGGCGCCTGGTTCTTGCCGCTTTAGGTATTGTCCTGCGATCTTCGAGTGCTCTCTATCTGTATCTGGTGGGCACCTTCTACGGTGTCATGCTGCCCGGTGTGCTGGGGGGGGATGCTGTGCGGGTAGCGCTGTGTGCGGCGCGCCAGCGTGGGGCTCTACCCAGGGTTCTGGCTTCCGTGGCCATCGAACGCGGACTGGGACTCTGTGGTGTGGCGTTGGTCGGTTCGCTGGGCGTGCTTGCGCTGAACGATGTCCTTAGTCGCAAGCTGGGTTCGGAGGCACTCTTGATTGCTCCGACGATTGTGGCCTCGCTATTGGTTTTCATCGTGGCGTTGAGTGCTGCCCCGATGTTGCTGAAATGGCTTGGTAGCAGGTTCGTCAGCCAGCATCTGGACAGATTGGTGGTGCTCTACCAGAAGTTATGGAGTCTCCCGTCGGGGACGTTGTTGTCTACTTTGCTGCTTAGCACTTTGTTCCAGGCCGCAGATATTCTGGTTTTCTATTACTTCGCGCATGTCATGGCACTGGAACTGCCCCTGGCACTCTGCCTAGTAGTCATTCCAATCATCTATCTGTCGACTGTATTACCCATTTCACTGGGGGGGATAGGCGTTCGGGAAGGTGTGATGGTCTGGTTGCTGGGAAGAGTCGGCGTGCCAGTCGCGGACGCTGTGTTGCTCGCTTTCCTGATGTATCTCAATCGTGTGGCGCTTGCCCTGATCGGCGGTGCCGTAGCGGCATTGCATACCCTGATCGGTGCTGGAAAACGCACGTGAATTCGATATCGGTTTCTGCCCGCTGGGCGCGTACCCTGCCATTGGCGTTGCCGTTGCTGCTCTGTGTGTTGTTGTTGAGTGCATTGTCGGTATGGGAGCCCTACTGGCAGACCAATGACGATGTAGGCATGGCGATGCGTGTGGAAGGGTTCGGCTCGATTGCCGTGCCCAGTCGCAATCTGATCTTCTCCAATGCCCTGTGGGGGGCGTTCATTCAATGCATACCGAGTGTCCGCGGGTTACTCGGATATTCGTTGGTCACTTATCTGGTTCTGCTGACAGTTGCGCTAGTGGCTTGCCATTTTCTCATCCGTCGAGGCATGGGCCCCTGGGCCGCCGTGGTTGCGGTATTCAGCGTATTCTTTTACCCGTGCGTCTTCCCACAGTTCACAGTTGTTTCAGGGCTGGCTGGGATGGCAGCCGTGCTGGCGCTGCTGGATTATCGGGAGCGACGTGGCAACGGGGCGCTGTTCCTGTGCTTCATTCTGGCCCTGGTGTCCTATCTGATTCGATGGAACGAGTTTCTCTTCATCGTTGCTGTTTCGATACCGCTCTGGTTGTCGCTCCGTATCCTGCGTGATCGGGCGTTTCTCTTGCTGTTCCTTGCAATTGCTGCTGCCAGTCTTGCGGCAATCGCTTTCGATCGCGCGTCCTATTCGGATATCAGTTGGGCGAAGTACAACGCCTTCAATGCCGTAAGGGTGAAGCTTACGGACTATGGCCTGGCGGACTATCTGAAAACCCTTCCCCTGCATTCTTCCAGCGACCTGAGCAGCAATGATTTCGACCTGTTGAGGAACTGGTTCTTTGTCGATGACAACCTGACTTCTTCGCGGACCATGGAGGCGTTACGCCAGGCTGTGCCGGGTGAACTCAGTGCGCCGCGTAACGTTGGGAGGGGGATCGAATCCATCCGTTCTGCTTGGCAGGATCCGCGTGCTTTTCCACTTGCGCTGGCAGGACTGGTCATCGGTGCGCTATTGGGTAGTTTGCGAGTATGGCTATGCCTTTTTTTATTTTACGCTGGTCTGTTCTATACCGGTTATATAGGTAGGCCAGGAGTCTTCAGGGCCTATTATCCAGCGTTGAGTGCTTGCCTTCTGTGGATGATTGCACAGGCGTCGGCGTTGCGGGGTACGCGCCGGTGGCTGGCATATATAGCGCTTTGTTCTTTGGCAGCCAGTACCTTTTGGCAAACAGTAAAACAGCATCAGCAGATAGACGAGATGGTCCAGGATATCCGGCGCGACGTCAAAGAGTTGGGTACGGATGTGATCGTAACCTGGGGGGGGTATTTCCCTTATGAATATGTCTACTCGCCGTTTGATCGTAATCTGCACAACGCAGGATTTCGTTTTTACTCCCTCTCATCCGGAACCTATGCTCCGACTTCGCTGGCCTATCGGCTGGAAAGTGAGAAACCGGGCTGGTTCGTACAACGCCTGTTGTCCTCGCAAGGCCTCGACTTCAGTGGCTATGCCGATAGACCGATTCCAGCCCAGGGAGAATATCTTCTCAACTACTGCATGCAACGGCACCGAGGAGAGTTGGAACTCAAGGTCGTGAAGAATCTTGGCAGCATTGTTGTCGTCAATGCCAGATGTATAACCGGAAACAAGGGATAAGCCCGTGTCGAAAAAGCTTCCATTCAATCGTCCGTACATTTCCGGACGAGAGCTTTACAATATCGCCAATGCCCATCTTTCCGGGCATCTCTCTGGAGACGGTCAGTACACCAAGTTGTGCCATGCCTGGCTGGAGCGATACACCCGATCGGCCAAGGCGCTCTTGACCCATTCCTGCACTGCGGCCTTGGAAATGGCTGCTCTGCTGCTGAAGATCCAGCCGGGGGATGAAGTCATAATGCCTTCGTTCACCTTCGTTTCCACAGCCAATGCCTTTGTCTTGCGCGGAGCAGTGCCGGTCTTCGTAGATATCCGCGAGGACACTCTCAATCTTGATGAGCGCCTGATCGAGTCGGCAATCACTGAACATACCCGTGCAGTGGTGCCGGTTCACTATGCGGGTGTCGCCTGTGAAATGGACAGCATCATGGCCGTCGCGCATAAACGGCAGATCAAGGTCGTGGAAGATGCGGCCCAGGGTGTGATGGCATCTTACAAGGGACGTGCTCTGGGAAGCATTGGAGATCTTGGGGCATATAGCTTCCATGAGACCAAGAATGTCATCTCCGGAGAGGGCGGGGCATTGCTGGTCAACGAACCGCTGCTGGTCCAGCGCGCGGAGATCATTCGCGAAAAGGGGACCGACCGCAGCCGATTTTTCCGAGGCGAAGTGGACAAGTACACCTGGCAGGAAGTGGGGTCCTCATTCCTCCCTGGCGAATTGATAGCAGCATTCCTCTGGGCGCAGCTCGACGAAGCCGAACGCATCACTGAGGAGCGTTTGGCATGCTGGGAGCTGTATCACGAACTGCTCGAGCCGCTGGAGAAGGAAGGCCTCCTGCGTCGCCCTGTGGTGCCTGCCGACTGTCAGCACAACGCCCACATGTACTATGTGCTACTGGATTCCGCTGCAAGTCGGGAGCAACTGCTGGACGATCTGAAGCGACAGGGGATAGGGGCCGTTTTCCATTACGTGCCGCTGCATGCCTCCCCGGCAGGTGAGCGCTACGGTCGAGTGCACGACAGCATGGCGGTGACTGAACGGCAATCCGAGCGCCTGGTGCGTTTGCCCTTGTGGCTGGGGATTTCCGAAGCGGAGCAGAACCAGGTCGTCGAACAGATCAAAATCAGCCTTAAGTGCAGTGGTTGATGGACCGAAAAAGGCACGCCGAGGCGTGCCTTTTCGTTGTAGGTGGGGATCAGGCGACATCCACCAGAATCACCTCGCTGTCCTCCAGCGCCGTCACCTTCACCACCGCTTCCTCGGCGATGGCCGCGCCGTCGCGGGCTTCCAGGACCACGCCGTTGACTTCCACCTTGCCAGCCGCCGGCACCAGGTAGGCGCGGCGTTCGCTGCCCAGGGCGTATTCGGCGCTCTGGCCGGCTTTCAGGGTGGCGGCGGCCAGGCGGCCGTCGGCGCGGATGCGCAGGGTGTCTTCGTCGTTTTCGTCGCCGCTGGCGAGGATCACGAAGCGGCCGGCGCGGTCGCCTTTGGGGAACGGCTTGGCGCCCCAGGACGGCGTGCCGCCGCGTTGCGTCGGCAGGATCCAGATCTGGAAGATCCTGGTCACGTCCTGCTCCAGGTTGTATTCGGAGTGGACGATGCCGCTGCCGGCGCTCATCACCTGCACGTCGCCCGCCTCTGTGCGGCCCTTGTTGCCCAGGCTGTCCTGGTGGGTGATCGCCCCCTGGCGCACGTAGGTGATGATTTCCATCTCGCGGTGCGGGTGCGGCGGGAAGCCGGTGCCTGGGTCGATCTCGTCGTCGTTCCAGACGCGCAGGTTGCCCCAGCTCATGCGCTCGGGGTCGTAGTACTCGGCGAAGGAGAAGTGGTGCTTGGCGTTCAGCCAGCCGTGGTGGGCGCCGCCGAGCTGGGCGAAGGGTCTGCGTTCGATCATGGGATCAGTCCTCTTGGGGCGCCGGGCCGGCGAGTTGGCCGGCCTGCGCGGTTCATGGAGGCTATGTTGATCCCGCTTTAGTCGATATAAAAGCGCAAATATCCGAGCTGATTTATCGAATTTGCAGATTTATTCAGGTCGCCCCTGGTCGGGGTTGAGGAACTTGCTGAGGAACTGCCGGGTGCGTTCCTCGCGGGGCTGGGCGAACAGCGTCTTGGCGTCGCCCTGTTCGACGATCACCCCCTTGTCGATGAAGATCGCCCGGTTGGCGACGTCGCGGGCGAAGCTCATCTCGTGGGTGACGATGACCATGGTGCGCTTTTCCTGGGCCAGGCCGCGGATGGTCGCCAGCACTTCGCCGACCAGCTCCGGGTCGAGCGCCGAGGTGGGTTCGTCGAAGAGGATCACGTCCGGCTGCATGGCCAGGGCCCGGGCGATGGCCACGCGCTGCTGCTGGCCGCCGGAGAGGCGCTTGGGATAGGCGTCTTCCTTGCCGGCCAGGCCGACCTTCGCCAGCAATTGGCGGGCGCGTTGCACGGCGCTGTCGCGGGGCTCCTTCTTGACGATCACCGGGCCTTCGATGACGTTTTCCAGCGCGGTGCGGTGGGGGAACAGGTTGAAGTTCTGGAACACGAAGCCGACGTGCTGGCGCAGCTTGCGGATCAGCCCCTGCTGCGGCTTGAGCGGGCGCGAGGCGTCGATCTCGATGTCGCCGACGCGGATGGTCCCGCCGTTGGGGATTTCCAGCAGGTTCAGGCAGCGCAGCAGGGTGGTCTTGCCCGAGCCGCTGGGGCCGATGATCGCCACCACCTCGCCGGCCGCGACCGACAGGTCGATGCCCTTGAGCACCTCCTGGCCGCGGAACTGCTTGGTGAGCTTGCGTACCTCGATCATGCCTCGTGCTCCCGGTCATGGCGATTGACCCGCTCTTCCAGGCGGTTCTGCAGGTGCGCCAGGACGCTGGCGAGCACCCAGTAGATGAGCGCGGCGGTGAGGTACATGGTGAACACCTCGAAGGTCCGCGCGGTGATCAGCTGCGCCTGGCGGAACAGCTCCGGCACCTGGATGGTGGCGGCCAGGGCGGTGTCCTTGACCAGCGAGATGAAGCTGTTGCCCAGCGGCGGCAGGGCGGTGCGCGCGGCCTGCGGCAGCACCACCCGGCGCAGAGTCTGGGCGCGCGTCATGCCGATGCTGGAGGCTGCCTCCCACTGGCCGCGGTCGATGGAGCCGATGGCGGCGCGGAGGATCTCGCAGACGTAGGCGGCCATGTTCAGCGAGAAGCCGATCAGCGCCGCCGGCAGCGGGTCCAGCTCCAGGCCCAGCTGCGGCAGGCCGTAGTAGATCATGAACAACTGCACCAGCAGCGGCGTGCCGCGGAAGAACGACACGTAGATGCGCGCCAGCCAACTGAACAGCGCATGGCCATACAGCCGCGCCAGGGCGAGGATGAACCCCAGCAGCAGGCCGAAGAACATCCCGCCGATGCTGAGGACTACGGTAAAGACCGCGCCCTTGAGCAGGAAGGGCGCGGAATCCAGAGCGAGCTGCAGGCTTTCGTCGATCATTGGGTGACGTCAGCCTGGAACCACTTCTCCGAGAGCTTTTTCAGCGAGCCATCGGCCTTGAACTTCTCGATGGCCTTGTTCAGCGCGCCGAGCAGCTCGGGGTTGCCCTTGCGCAGGGCGATGCCGGCTTCCTGGCGGGCGAAGGGCGCGCCGGTCAGGGCCATGGCGCCCTTGGTCTTGTTGACCATGTCGAAGGCGGCCAGGCGGTCCACCAGGATCACGTCGATGCGCCCGCTGCGCAGGTCCTGGAACTTGGTCGGGTCGTCCTCGTAGGTGCGCACGTCGGCCTGTGGCACGTTCTGCTTCAGCCACTGCTCGTAGTTGGTGCCCAGGCCCACGCCGACCTTCACCCCGGCGAGCTTCTCGGGCGTGTCGTACTTGCTTTCGTCGCCCTTGCGCACCAGGGCCTGGATGCCGGAGACGGTGTAGGGCTCGGAGAAGTCGTACTTCTTCTTGCGCTCCTCGGAGATGGTCACCTGGTTGATCACCACGTCCAGGCGCTTGGACTCCAGGGCGGCGAGGATGCCATCCCACTTGGTCGGCTGGAGCTTGGCCTTCACCCCCAGTTCCTTGGCCAGCAGCTCGGCGAAGTCCACTTCGAAGCCGGACAGCTTGCCGTTCTCGTCGACGAAGCTGAAGGGCGGGTAGGTGCCTTCCAGGCCGACCTTGATCGCGCCGTTGCCCTGGATCTGTTTGAGCAGGTCCTCGTCGGCCGAGGCCTGCTGGCCGAGGAAGCTGGCGCCGAGGGCCAGGGTCAGGCCGGCGAAGATGAAACCGCGTCGCAGGATGGAGAAGTTCATGGTTGCCCTCGTTCTTGGTGTTTCAAGCAGGTTAGTAGGCTGCGCGACTATAGGGGGTCAATGGTTATGCAATAAAATAATGAAATATCCTTTTCATATAACTTGAGTGAATTCACAACAGCGACGGGTAGGCGAACAGCGCCGGGGCGCCGCCGGTGTGCAGGAACAGCAGCGGGCCTTCGGCGAAGCGGCCGTGGGCCACGCCATCGAGCAGGCCGGCCATGGCCTTGCCGGTGTAGACGGGGTCCAGCAGCAGGCCTTCGGTCGCGGCGAGCAGGCGCACCGCATCCAGGGTGCCGGCGTTGGGCTCGCCATAGCGCGGGCCGAAGTAGGCGTCCCACAGGTGCACGGCGAAGTGCGCCGCCAGCGGCCGGCCGAGCAAGTCCGCGGTGCGTTGCGCCAGGCCTTCCACCTTGGGTCGCTGGGTGGCGTCGGGACGCGAGACGGTAACGCCGATCACCGGGGTTTCCGGCAGCGCCTCGGCCAGCGCCAGGGCCAGCCCGGCATGGGTGCCGGCGCTGCCGGAAGCGAGCACCACGGCGGCGAAGTGCTGGCCGCTGGCGCGCACCTGCTCGGCCAGCTCCAGGCCGGCGCGCACGTAGCCCAGGGCGCCGAGGGCATTGGAGCCGCCGATGGGCACCAGGTAGGGCTTGCGCCCCTGGGCGCGCAGGCGCTCGCAGGCGTCCTGCAGCAGGGCGTCGGCGTCGTCGAGGTTGGCGACCGCTTCCACCTGGGTGCCGAACAGGTCCAGCAGCAGGCGGTTGCCGTTGCCCAGGTAGTTGGCGTCGTCGGTGCCGATGGGGTTTTCCAGCAGGGCCAGGCAGCCCAGGCCCAGGCGCGCGGCCAGCGCCGCGGTCTGGCGCACGTGGTTGGACTGGATGGCGCCGGCGGTCACCAGCACGTCGGCGCCGGCGGCGAGGGCATCGGCGGCGAGGTACTCCAGCTTGCGCACCTTGTTGCCGCCCATGGCCAGCGGGGTGAGGTCGTCGCGCTTGACGAAGAGCTCCCGGCCCAGTTGCGCCGACAGGCGCTCCAGCTTGTCCAGCGGGGTCGGGGCGCCGACCAGGTCGAGACGGGGGAAGCGGGCGAGGGCGTCGCGCAGGGAGCTCATCGGAGGGGACCTCGGCGGTACTTGAACGGTTCGCCAAGATAGAACGGGGCGGGGGCGCGCGGCAATTCGACGGCGGGGCTTTTCTTTGCGCCGCGTCTCGACGAGAATTTCACGCCGATTGTTATAAGGTTACATTTTGTTTCCCTGCGCGCCGATGTACCGGCTGGCCTCCTGGCCGCCTCTGGAGTTGTGATGCGAGTCGACCTGGACACCGCGGGCGAGGACCTGCAGGCGCTGCCGCGCTTCCAGCAGGCCGCGGTGCATGCCCGGCGCCTGTTCGCCCTGGCCCTGGGCAGCGGCCTGCTGGCCGCGCTGCTGTTCCTCCTGGCGATCCTCATCGGTCTGTTCGCCGCCCGCTCGCCCTGGCTGCCGCTGTTGTGCAACAACGCCGCGGCCTTGCTGCTGCTGGCCGCGGCGGCGCAGTCGGCCTGGCGCGTCGACGCCTGGCGGGCGCGCGCCCTGGGACAGGAGCCCTCGCTGCGCTGGTTCGGCGGGCGTGAGACGGCGGACGAACCGCTAGCCCCCGAAGCGTTGAGCGCCTATGACCGCTTCCTCGACAGCATCGGCCGTGGCATCCGTTCGCTGCTGCGGCGCATCGGCCCGGGCGCGCTCTGGCTGGCGGGGCTCTGCGTCGCCGCGCTGCTGGTGATCCGCGCCGGCTGGAGCCTGGCGCTGCCGGGCGCCGACCTTGGCCAGGCGGCCTATATCGGTGCCGGCCTGTTGCTGCTGGGCGCCTTCGGCCTGCTGGTGCTGGAGCGCCACTTCGCCGCCAGCGGCGAGGCCCAGTGGCCGGAAGCCGCCGCCCTGGCGCCGCTGCTGCGGCTGGTCATCGCCGTGCAGCTGCTGTCGCTGCCCGGCCTGCTGTTCGCCAGCGCCGACAACCTCTGGCCGGTGCGCCTGCTGGTATTGCTCGGCCTATTGCCCGCCGCGGTGGCCGTGGAGCTGCTGGCGCGCGCGGTGTTTTCCGCCTTCCTGCCGCAACGCGAGCGCGAGGAGCCGCGCCTGGTCGCCCGCAGCCTGGTGGCCGGGCAACTGCGCTGGCCGCCGCGGCCGCTGCAGTTCCTGCAGGACGAGTTGCAGCAACGCTTCGGTATCGACCTGCGCCAGGTCTGGGCCTTCGCCTTCATGCGCCGCGCCTTCCTGCCGGTGGCCGCGCTGGTGGCGCTGGTCGGCTGGCTGCTCAGCGGCATACACGAGGTGCCCCTGGACGGCCGCGGCGTCTACGAGCGCTTCGGCAAGCCCGAGGCGGTGCTGCAGCCGGGCCTGCATGTTGGCCTGCCCTGGCCGTTCGGGCGGGTGATCGCGGTGGAGAACGGCGTGATCCACGAACTGGCCACCTCCGGCGATTCCGCCGTCGCCGACCCGCCGGGCCCGGCCGATGGCCCCGCGCCGGACAGCGCCAACCGCCTGTGGGATGCCTCCCACCGCAGCGAGAAATCCCAGGTGATCGCCAGCGCCGCCGAAGGCAAGCAGAG
This sequence comes from Pseudomonas sp. M1, assembly GCF_022760135.1. Lineage (NCBI taxonomy): Bacteria > Pseudomonadati > Pseudomonadota > Gammaproteobacteria > Pseudomonadales > Pseudomonadaceae > Pseudomonas > Pseudomonas sp. M1. The sequence goes on along the minus strand of NZ_CP094343.1, from coordinate 5,167,764 downwards.
CTTCCAGGTGGTCAACATGGACGTGCGCTTCGTCTACCGCATCGGCCTGGACGACGCCGCGGCCCTGGCGGCGACCTACAACAGCGCCGACGTGCCGGCGCTGATCCGCAGCACCGCCAGCCGCGTGCTGGTCCACGATTTCGCTTCGCGCACCCTGGACGGCGTCCTCGGCGGCGAGCGCGAGGCCCTGGCGCAGGACATCGGCAAGGCCGTGCAGGCCGACCTCGACGAGCTGCACAGCGGCGTGGAAATCCTCGCCACCGTGGTCGAGGCCATCCACCCGCCGGCCGGCGCGGCGAACGCCTACCATGGCGTGCAGGCGGCGCAGATCACCGCCCAGGCCCTGATCGCCCGCGAGCGCGGCAAGGCCGCCGAGCAGGGCAACGAGGCCCGCCTGGCCGCCAGCCAGGCGGTGGACAAGGCCAATGCCGATGCCCGCGAGACGCTGGCCGCGGCGCGGGCCGCCGACCTGCGCTTCGGCGCCGAGCGCAAGGCCTGGCAGGACGCCGGCCAGTCGTTCCTGCTGGAACAGTATTTCGCCCGCCTGGGCCAGGGCCTGGGCAATGCCAACGCCCTGGTCATCGACCATCGACTGGGCGCCGGCGATGCGCCGACCCTCGACCTGCGCGGCTATTTCACCGCGCCCTTCGACCCGGCGCGCAAGCCGGCCAAACAGGAGCTCGCCCCTTGAGTTCGTCGCACAGCCACGACCACGCGCACCACGACCACGACCATGAGCACGGCCACCCCCCTCACGAGCATGCGCACGGCGGCGCCGGGCCCTTGCCCTGGCGGCGCCTCGGCCTGGCCGCGCTGCTGGTGCTGTTCGCCGCCGCCACCGCCTGCCTGGTGCAGGTGCGCTCCGGCGAGGCGACCGTGGTCACCCGTTTCGGCAACCCGGTGCGGGTGCTGCTGCAGCCGGGGCTGGCCTGGCGCCTGCCGGTGCCGTTCGAGGCGGCCATCCCGGTGGACCTGCGCCTGCGCACCACCTCCAGCGGCCTGCAGGACGTCGGCACCCGCGACGGCCTGCGCATCATCGTCCAGGCCTACGTGGCCTGGCAGGTGCAGCCCGACGCGGACGACGTGCAGCGCTTCATGCGCGCGGTGCAGAACCAGCCCGACGAGGCAGCGCGGCAGATCCGCACCTTCGTCGGCTCGGCCCTGGAAACCACCGCCAGCGGCTTCGACCTGGCCGACCTGGTGAACACCGACGGCAGCAAGGTGCGCATCGCCGACTTCGAGCAGCGCCTGCGCGGGCAGATCGACAAGACCCTGCGCGACACCTACGGCGTGCGCGTGCTGCAGGTGGGCATCGAGCGCCTGACGCTGCCCTCGGTGACCCTCGGCGCCACCGTCGACCGCATGCGCGCCGAGCGCGAGACCATCGCCACCGAGCGCACCGCCGAGGGCAAGCGCAAGGCCGCCGAGATTCGCTCCGCCGCCGAGCGCGACGCGCGCATCCTGCAGGCCGACGCCACGGTCAAGGCCGCCGACATCGAGGCGCAGTCCCGCGTCGAGGCGGCGGACATCTACGCCAAGGCCTACGCCGGCTCGCCCGAGCTGTACAACCTGCTGCGCTCGCTGGATACCCTGGGCACCATCGTCAACTCCGGCACCCGCCTGGTCCTGCGTACCGATGCCGCGCCCTTCCGCGTGCTGGTGGACGGCCCGCCGCAACTGCCGGCGCCCAAGCCGGGTGCGCAGCATGAGTGAGCGCGCCGAGGGCGGCAGCCCCTGGCTGCAGGCCGGGCGCCTGGCGTTCGTCGCGCTCTATGGCGTGACGCTGCTGGCGGCGCTCGGCTGGGCGCTGTCCAACGTCCGCGAGATCGGCCCGGACAGCCGCGCCGTGGTGCTGCGCATGGGCGCCCTGCAGCGCATCGCCAACCCCGGCCTGCTGCTGGCCTGGCCTCAGCCCTTCGAGCAGGTGGTGTTGCTGCCGGCGGCCGAGCGCGTCATCGAGCGCCGGGTGGAAACCCTGCTGCGCTCGGCCCAGGCGCAGAAGGCCGACCTCGACGTCAGCCTGGTCAACGACGCCACGGCCGGCTCCGGCTACCTGCTGACCGGCGATGCCGGCGTCGTGCAACTGGACGTGCGGGTGTTCTACAAGGTGGTCGACCCCTACGCCTACGTGCTCCAGGGCGAGCACGTGCTGCCGGCGCTCGACCGCCTGGTGGCGCGCAATGCCGTGAGCGTGTGCGCGGCCCGCGACCTGGACACCATCCTGGTCGCCCGCCCCGAACTGGTCGGCAGCGACAGCGCCGTGGCCGAGCGCCGCGAGCGCCTGCGCGGCGACCTGCAGCAGGGCGTCAACCAGAGCCTGGCTGCATTGGCCGCCGCCGGCAGCGGGCTGGGCATCGAGATCGAGCGGGTGGACGTGCAGTCCTCGCTGCCGCGCGAGGCGGTGAGCGCCTTCAACGCCGTGCTCACCGCCAGCCAGCTGGCCGAGCAGAACGTCGCCAGCGCGCAGAACGACGCCGCGCGGCAGACCCAGGCGGCCACCCAGGCCGCCGACCGCACCCTGCAGGTGGCCCGCGCCCAGGCCGGCGAGCGCCTGGCCAAGGCCCATGCCGACACCGCGACCATCACCAGCCTGGCCGCCAGCCAGGACCCCGGCCTGCTGCTGCGCCTGTACCGCGAGCGAGTGCCCGGCATCCTCGGCAAGGCCGGCGCGGTCACCACCGTCGACCCCCGCGACGCCGGCCGCCTGATCCTCCAGGGGCCGCAGCCGTGAAGCAATGGGCGGACAGATGTCACACGGACGCGCTAGGCTCGCCGAGGGCCGCAGGCCCGACACCCACATTCCGAGAAAACACCTAGGGCGGGACACTCCATGAACGCTGTCGCTTACCGGCACTCTTCCACTTCGTCGCGGGGCAACCGCTGGCGCCCCCTGGGCGCGCTGCTGCTGGCCCTGGGCCTGCTGCTCGGCGCCGGCAGCGCCGAGGCCGGCCGCGAACTGCCCTCGGGCATGCTGGTGGGCGTGGTGGACAGCGCCAGCTTCCCGGTCATCACCCTCAAGCGGCCCAAGCCCAACCTGCTCAAGCAAGTGGTCAGCCTGGGCCTGTACCAGAAGACCGTGAGCTACCCGGTGGCGGTCTCGGTGCGCATCCGCAACGAGAACAACCTGTTCATCGTCAATGGCCTGATGCCGCAGCTGAAGGACAAGTTCGTCGCCCTGAAGAGCGGCCTCAGCGGCCAGGTCAACCAGATCTGGGTGCTGACCGAGGCCGAGGCCGAGGAATACGTACAGCGCCCGGACACCCGCTTCCCGCCCCGGGCCACCCTCCTCAAGGACGACGAGACCGCGTCGAGCCAATGACCTGAGCGATAGATGAGCGCACACCACCACCACGGCCATCACCATGGCCACAGCCACGGCCACCTCACGGGGGCGATGCTCAGCCGCGACGAGCAGCGCGCCGCCGCCCGCCAGCTGAGCCTGGCCATGCTCGCCCTCGGCCTGCTGCTGCTCGGCCTGCTCTGGCGCTGGCTGGCGCCGCAGCAGGAAGGCGTGGCGCAGATGCTGCTGGGCGTCGCCTCGCTGCTGGTGGCGGTGCCGGTGCTGCGCTCGGCCGCCGCCAGCCTGCGCCACCCCAGCCTGCACGGCATCACCGACCAGCTGATCGCCCTGGCCATGCTCGGCGCCTGGGCCACCGGCGACCTGCTGACCGCAGCGCTGCTGCCGATCATCATGATCTTCGGCCACGTGCTGGAGGAGCGCAGCGTGATAGGCTCCCAGGAAGCCATCGAGGCCCTCGGCCGCCTGACCCGCAGCCAGGCCCGGCGCATCCGCGCCGACGGCGCCGTGGAGGAAGTGGACAACGCCCAGCTGCGTGCCGGCGACCAGGTGGAAGTGCGCGCCGGCGACCGCGTGCCGGCCGACGGCCGGGTGCTGGACGGCCAGGCCAGCCTGGACACCGCGCCCATCACCGGCGAATCGGTGCCGCTGGAGGCGCAGGCCGGGATGGAGGTCTACGGCGGCGCCATCAACCTCGACGGCCTGCTGCGCATCGAGGTGACGCGCACCGGCGAGGAATCCACCCTGGGCAAGGTGATCGCCCTGATGCAGCGCGCCGAGCGCGCCAAGCCGCCGATCACCCGCCTGCTGGAACGCTACGCCGGGCGCTACATGGTGCTGGTGCTGCTGATCGCCGCGGTCACCTGGTTCGTCACCAACGACCCCCAGGCCATGCTCGCCGTGCTGGTCGCCGCCTGCCCCTGCGCCCTGGTGCTGTCTGCGCCGGCCACGGCCATCGCCGGCATCGCCGTGGCGGCGCGCCACGGCATCCTGATCCGCAGTTCGGCCTTCCTCGAAGAGCTGGCCGACCTGACCTCGCTGGTGGTCGACAAGACTGGCACCCTGACCCACGGCAGCCTGCGCCTGCAGGCCCTGCGCGGCGAGCCCGGGGAAGACCCGGCGGCGCTGCGCCAACTGGCCGCCAGCCTGGGCGCGGCCAGCAGCCACCCGGTCAGCCGCGCCCTGGCCGCGCTGGTGCCCCACGATGCCTACCACCCGCTGGAAGACATCCGCGAACGCCAGGGCCTGGGCGTCATCGCCCACACCCCGCAGGGCGAGGCAGCTCTTGGCCGGCCCGAACTGTTCGCCCAACTGGGCATCGCCACCGCGCCGGTGCCCGAGCACGACGGCCCCATCGCCGGCCTGGCCCTGGGCGGGCGCTTCCGCGCCTGGCTGCTGCTGGCCGACAGCCTGCGCCCTGAGGCACCGCAGGCCATGGCCGAGCTGCGCGAACTGGGCCTGGGCCGCCAGCTGCTGCTCACCGGCGACCGCCAGAGCGTCGCCGAAGGCGTGGCGCGCGAAGTGGGCATCGCCGAAGTCAGCGCCCAGGCGCTGCCCGAAGACAAGCTGCACCGCGTCGGCGAGGAGATCGACAAGGGCTTCCGCCCGCTGGTGGTGGGCGACGGCATCAACGACTCGCTGGCGCTCAAGGCCGGCGTGGTGGGCGTGGCCATGGGCGCCGGCGGCGCCGACATCGCCCTGGCCTCGGCCGACGTGGTGCTGATCGGCAGCGACCTGCGCCGCCTGGGCACCTGCGTGCGGCTGAGCCGCCAGTGCCGGCGCACCCTGCAGGTGAACGTGGCGATCGGCCTGGGCTGGACCCTGGCCATAGTCGCGGCGGCCGCCTTCGGCCTGCTCGGCGCCGCCGGGGCGATGATCGCCGCCGTGCTGCACAACCTCAGCACCCTGCTGGTGCTGGGCAACGCCGGGCGCCTGCTGCGCTTCGACGAAAGCCTCGGCCAGGCGCGCCCGGAGGGGGCGTCCGGCCAGCCGGTCGGCGCCTGAGGAGCAGCGGGCACGGTGCCTATCGGGTATGATGGGCGCCGTTTCCGCATCTTTCACCCGGTTTCTATCATGACTTCCTCGCAACAGCCGCCGCGCGACGACAGCGCGGACACCCCGGCCCAGGCCCCGCTGTCCCTGGCCGAACTGACCCGCGCCGCCCTCGCCGCGCAGAAGGACGCCGCCGCCGGCTACCAGCCGCGCAAGGCCCACGACAAGGATGTACGCCGCCCGCCGGCGCCCCGCGGTTCGCGCCGCTCCATGGGCAAGCGCTGAGCGCCCCGGCGGGGAGCAAATGGCCGCCGGGCTTGTCGAAACAGGCCCGACATCCTCAGAATGACCGGCTCGCACTTTTGCCGGTCGCAGACAAGGAGAGGCAATGAAAGCGATTCCCCTGTTGCTCGGCGCCAGCCTGCTGGTGCTGGGCGGCTGCAAGACCTTCGGCGGCCACTACGAGATAGACGCCGTCGACGCCAACGGGCAGAAGCTCAACAAGAAGTCCTTCCTGGCCCAGGGCAGCGGCATCTACACGGTGCGCAACGCGCTCTGCTCCAGCTATCCCAAGGCCACGGTGATCATCCGTGATATCGACGCCGACCAGGAACTGGAAGGCGAGAGCCCCTACCATTGCAAATGACCATGAAACGACTGCTGCTGATCGGCGTGGGCGCCGGCGACCCCGAGCAACTGACCCTCCAGGCGGTCAAGGCATTGAACCGCGCCGACGTGTTCTTCCTGCTCGACAAGGGCGCCAGCAAGACCAAGCTGCTCGACCTGCGCCGCGACATCTGCGAGCGCTACGTCGAGCGCGGCGATTACCGCGTGGTGGAGGCCGAACTGCCGGAGCGCGAGCGCGGCGTGGCCGACTACGCCGGCAGCGTGGTGGACCTCAACGCGGCCAAGCAGGCGCTGTTCGAGCGGCTGATCGACGAGCACGTGGCCGAAGACGAATGCGGCGCCTTCCTGGTCTGGGGCGACCCGGCGCTGTACGACAGCAGCATCCGCATCCTCGACGCCATCGTCGCCAGCGGCCGGCTGCGCTTCGACTACGAAGTCATCCCCGGCATCACCAGCGTGCAGGCCCTGGCCGCGCGCCACCGCATCCCGCTCAACCACATAGGCGGCGCGGTGCAGATCACCACCGGCCGCCGCCTGGCCCGCGAAGGCCTGCCCGCCGGCGTGCAGGACGTGGTGGTGATGCTCGACGCCCAGGACAGCTACACCGGCCTGCGCGGCCAGGACCTGGAAATCTTCTGGGGCGCCTACGTCGGTACCCCGGACGAACTGCTGATCGCCGGCCGCCTGGACGAAGTCGCCGAACGCATCCGCGACACCCGCCTGAAGGCCCGCGAGGCCAATGGCTGGATCATGGATACCTATCTGTTGCGGCGGGTGGAGAACCAATAACGTGCGCTCGGTGTTTGCCACGGGTGGCACTGCCGTCAATGTACGCACTATCGCTTCGGATGCCTGCGCAGACTCGGACCAGATATCGCCATGAAGGCCTATGAACCACCGCTTGCCCTTTCCGCTTCACTGCTGCGATTGGTCGGTGAAATCTGCGAGCGGGTCGGTCGGCTTTCGGTGGGTGGCGACTCGGCATTGACGCCTCAACTACGGCGCGGCAACCGTATCCGTACCATCCAGGCCTCTCTGGCCATCGAAAACAACACCCTCAGCGTCGAGCAGGTCACTGCCGTGCTGGAGGGGAAGCGGGTGCTGGGATTGCCCCGTGAAATCCAGGAAGTGCGCAATGCCTTTCGCGCCTATGAATACCTGCCTTCCTGGCACCCGACCTCTCAACCCGACCTATTGGCAGCCCACGCCAGCCTGATGGAAGGGCTCATCGACGACGCGGGGCATTTTCGACAGGGTGGTGTCGGCATCTACCGGGGTGACCAACTGCTACACATGGCGCCGCCGGCCAACCGTGTCCCGACGCTGGTGGGGCAGTTGCTGGAGTGGCTGGGCCATACGGACTGGCACCCGCTACTGGCGAGTTGTGTTTTTCATTACGAGTTCGAATTCATTCACCCGTTCGCCGATGGCAACGGGCGCATGGGACGACTCTGGCAGACCTTGATACTCAGTCGCTGGAATCCGCTGTTGGCTTACTTGCCGGTGGAGAGGGTCATCCATGCTCAGCAGGAGGCCTACTACGCGGCCTTGGCCGAGGCCGATCATGTTGCACAGGCGACGCCCTTCGTTGACTACATGTTGCGGGCATTACTGGCAGCCATGGACGAAGTCGCGCAGACCGAACAAGTAAGCGATCAAGTTACCGATCAAGTAAACGAGAGCGTGCAACAGCTGTTGCAGGCTTTCAACAAGGGAGAAGCCCTCAAGTCCTCGGAAATCATGCGCAGGTTGGGGTTGTCGCACCGGCCAACCTTCCGGAAGAACTACCTGGGGCCGGCGATGGCGTCCGGATTGCTAGAAATGACCCAACCGGATTCTCCGCGCAGTCCCCTGCAGTGTTATCGCTTGACCGATCCGGGTCGGCGCAGGCGGGTTTCCGACTAGCCGTGGCGATGGGTATCGCTTCGCTCAACCCATCCTACGAAAGGCGCTCCGTAGGGCGTACAACCGTTCGCGGTTATACGCCGATACGCCGGGGCCACAGCCAACGCCAAGGTTGGCCTCGGAGCCGCCGGGAACAGAGGCCAAACGGCGCATAACGCCGCAGGCGTTATGCGCCCTACGTGTTGCCATTAGGCGCGTTCTTTCACCGCTCGAACTTCTGCGCCTGCCCCTGCTGCAACGTCCAGCCCACCACCTCTGCCGCCAGGCGGTCGGTGGCCTGGCCGAAGGCGCTGACCACTTCCGGCACCTTTTCCCCGGCGGCCGGCTGGCGGACCTCGAAGCGTCGTGTCGCGACGATGCGCTGGGTGGTGCTGCGCACCAGGCGGGCTTCGAGGATGACCACCGCTTCCACGCCCTTGTCGCGGTATTCGGCCTGGAAGGCGCGCAGATCGCCGCCCAGTTCCAGGTCGGCCTGCAGGCTGACTTCGTCGCTGCTCAGGGCCTGGATGCGGCCGTCGGCGCGGAAGGCGTCGAGCAGTCGGTCGCGCAGCAGCGGCGGGGCGCCGTCGGCCCAGCGCGCGCCCTTGTAGACGCTGAGCAGGTCGCCCCTGGGCTGCACGGCGATGCGGTTGCTGTCCAGCACCTGGCTGGTCCTGGGCGCCAGCACCCGCAGCGACCAGTCCACCGCCGGCGTGGCGCGCGGCGGTTGCTGCTGCGCCGGCAGCAGATAGATGTCCGGGGTCTCCGCCTTGGGCAGGATCGAGCAGGCCCCGAGCAGGGCGGCGAGGGCGCTGTAGCCGAGCAGGCGCAGGGGGGCCTTCATGGTTGGAACTCCTTGGTGCGGTTGCCGCCGAACAGGTAGTTGGTCGGGTTCTCTTCCAGGCGCCGGGTGACCCGCTGCAGGTTCTCCAGGGTGGCGCGCAGTTCGCGTACCGCCGGGCCTATCTCGCCCAGGCCGTTCAGCCCGCCGTTGACCGAGTCGTAGTTGCTGTCGAGCAGGCGCTCGACCTTCTCGCTGCTGCGTTGCAGCGCGGCGAGGGTCTGCTGGGCGCTGACCAGCGAATCCTTGCCCTGGCTGCCGAGCAACTGGTTGGCGTTGCCCAGCAACTGGCTGGCGTTGGCCAGGGTCAGCTTGGCCTGTTCGCTGGCCGCGGCCAGTTCCTGCACGGTGCGGCGGATGTCGCCGCGCTGCTCGGCGATCACCGCGGTGGCCTGGTCGATGTGGTCGAGGGTGCGGCTGATGCGGTCGACGTTCTCCTGGGAGAACATGCGGTTGACGTTGTTGATCAGGTTGCTGACGTTGGTGGCGATGTCCTCGCCGTTGGCCAGCAGCTTGCTCAGCGGCGAGGGGATGGTCTTGATCACCGGCACCTGGCCGTCCTTGCCCACCAGCGGCGGGCTTTCCGGCGAGCCGTTGCTGAGCTGGATGATGGCGGTGCCGGTGACCCCGGTGATGGCCAGCTTGGCGCGGGTGTCCTGGCGGATCGGCGTCTGGTCGAACACGCGGATGCGCGCCAGCACCTTGCGCGGGTCGCGCGGGTCCAGCCGCAGGCTGACCACGTCGCCGACCTTGATCCCGCTGTACTGCACGGTGCCGCCCTGGGACAGGCCGGTCACCGCCTCGGTGAAGATCACGTCGTAGTAGTTGTACTGCTGGTCGCTGCTGTTCTTGGCCAGCCACAGGCCGAAGAGCAGGCCGCCGGCCGCCACCAGCACGGTGAACAGGCCGATGACCACGTGGTGGGCGCGGGTTTCCATTCAGTTCTCCTCCCGCAGGCGGTCCGCCGCCTGCTGCGCGGCACGGCCGCGCGGGCCGTGGAAATAGTCCTGGACCCAGGCGTCGGGGTTGGCCGCAACCTCGTCGAGGCTGCCGACCACCAGCACGCGCTTCTGCGACAGCACGGCGACGCGGTCGCAGATGGTGTAGAGGGTGTCCAGGTCGTGGGTGACCAGGAACACGGTGAGGCCGAAGGCCTCGCGCAGGGTCAGGATCAACTGGTCGAAGGCCGCCGCGCCGATCGGGTCGAGGCCGGCGGTGGGCTCGTCGAGGAACAGGATGTCCGGGTCCAGGGCCAGGGCGCGGGCCAGGGCTGCGCGCTTGACCATGCCGCCGGACAGCTCCGCGGGATACTTGTCGCCGGCCTCCGGCGGCAGCCCGGCCAGGGAGATCTTCACCTTGGCCAGGTACTCGGCGTCGTCGCGGGTGAGCCCGGCGTGCTCGATCAGCGGCAGGCAGACGTTCTCGCTGACGGTCAGCGAGGAGAACAGCGCGCCGTTCTGGAACAGCACGCCGAAGCGCCGTTCGATCTTCGAGCGCTGCTCCGGCGGCAGTTCCAGCAGGTTCTGCCCGAACACGTGGATCTGCCCCTCCTGGGGCCGGCGCAGGCCGATGATGGCGCGCAGCAGCACCGACTTGCCGGTGCCGGAGCCGCCGACCACGCCGAGGATTTCGCCGCGGCGCACGTCCAGGTCCAGGTGCTCGTGCACCGCGTGGTCGCCGAAGCGGTTGCACAGGTCGCGGACCTGGATGATGGCTTCTTCGCTCACCAGCCCATCTCCATGAAGAACAGCGCGGCGATGGCGTCGATGAGGATCACCGCGAAGATCGACTGGACCACCGCCGAGGTGGTGTGCTCGCCGACCGACTGCGCGCTGCCGCTGACGCGGAAGCCTTCCAGGCAGCCGATCACGGCGATCACGAAGGCGAACACCGGCGCCTTCACCAGGCCCACCAGGAAGTGCTGCACGGCGATGTCGTTCTGCAGCATGACCATGAACATGCGCGGCGAGATGTCCAGCGACAGCGCGCAGACCACGCCGCCGCCGACGATGCCCGAGAGCATCGCCAGGAAGGTCAGCAGCGGCAGCACCAGCAGCAACGCCAGCACCCGCGGCAGCACCAGCAGTTCCATCGGGTCCAGGCCCAGGGCGCGGATGGCGTCGATCTCCTGGTTCGACTTCATCGAGCCGATCTGCGCGGTGAAGGCGCTGGCGGTGCGCCCGGCGAGGAGGATGGCGGTGAGCAGCACGCCGAACTCGCGCAGGAACGAGAAGCCCACCAGGTCGACGGTGTAGATGGCCGCGCCGAACTTGTTCAGCACGGTGGCGCCGAGGAAGGCCACCACGGCGCCGACCATGAAGGTCAGCAGGGCCACGATGGGCACGGCGTCCAGGCCGGTCTGCTCCATGTGCGCGGCCAGCGAGGTGGGCCGCCAGCGCCGTGGGTTCAGGGCGCAGCGCGCCAGGCTTTCGAGGGTCAGGCCGATGAAGCCGAGCACGCCCACCAGGTCCTTCCAGAAGACCTCCATGGCGCGGCCGATGCGTTCCAGCAGGTCGACCAGGGCGTTGCCTGGTGGCGGCTTCTTCTCGTGCAGGCGGCACTGGGTGATGGAGCTGCCCACCGCGCGCAGCAGGTCGCGGCGCTCCCTGGGCACCTCGGCGGCGATCTCGTCCAGGCGCTGCAGGCCGCTGGCGCCGATCAGGTCGGCGAGCAGGCTGGCGCCGGCGGTGTCGAGGGCGCCGAGCCGGCTGAAGTCGAAGCCCCCAGCGTGGGTCCGCTGGCCGTCGAGGGCGCCGACCTGGCGCTGCAGGTCGGCGAAATGGGCGAGCGTCCAGTCGCCGCTGACTTGCAGCAGGGGCGGGGAGGCGGAGGTGTCCAGGCGCAGCTGGCCGGCTTGAGCGGTTTCGGTCATCCCACGGAGTCTAGCGGAGTTGTGTGACGAGACCATCCGTCGCCTTCCACTCAGGGCGGTTACAGGATGTTTCTTGACATTGTTAGCAAGCTATTTAATAGTTCGGTCAACGATTTTGCCGGTATGTCTGCATGCCTGCCTTCCTCTCGCTGTTCACCGAGTTCTTTCGCGCCGTGCTGCGCCCGCGTCGCACGGACCTGCAGTTCGCCAGCAAGTCGCTGCTGGCCGGCATTCTCGCGCTCTACCTGGCGTTCCGCTTTGAGTTGCAGCAACCGCAATGGGCGCTGGTCACGGTATTCGTGGTCAGCCAGCCGCTGAGCGGCATGGTGCTGGCCAAGAGCATGTTCCGCCTACTCGGCACCTGCATCGGGGCCGTGGTCTCGGTGGCGCTGATCGCCCAGTTCGGCCAGGCGCCGCTGCCTTTCCTGCTGGCCATGGCCGCCTGGCTGGCATTTTGCACCGCCGGCGCCTCGTTGCTGCAGAACTTCTCCTCCTACGGTTTCGTGCTCGCCGGCTATACCACGGCGATCATCGCGCTGCCCTCCAGCGCCGCGCCCATGACGGTGTTCGACCAGGCCGTGGCGCGCTGCTCGGAGATCGGCCTGGGCATCCTCTGCGCATCGCTGGTGAGCATCGTGCTCTGGCCGCGGCGCGTGCAGCAGCAACTGGCGGAGCAGGGCAAGGGCGCCTGGGAAACCGGCCTGCAGGCGGCCGCTGCCGAACTGACCGGCGCCGACGAGCGCGGCCCGCTGATCCGCGCCATGGGCCGCATCGTGGCGGTGGACGCGCAGCGCGAACACGCCTGGTTCGAGGGCGAGAGCGGCCGGCGCCGGGCCCAGGCGCTGCGGGTGCTGAACGCCGACCTGCTGGGCCTGCTGCGCGCGGCGCGCAAGGTGGCGCGGGAGTGGCGGCTGCTGGACCAGGCCGCGGCGGCCGCGCTGGAGCCCTGGCGGCGCGAGGTCATGGCGCTGCTGGAGAAGGCCGGGTACCGCGCCTTCGAGGATTGCCGCGAACGCCTCGGCGACGCCGCGCGGGAACGCGACAACGCCCAGCAACGCCTGTGCCTGGAATGCCTGGCGCGCACCCTGGAGATGGCCGGCGAGGCCCAGCGCAGCATGCAGGCGCTGGTCTACGGCGAGGCGCCGCGCAACGCGCCGGGGGTGATCGTCTGGCACCGCGACATCGAACGCGGTCTGCTCTACGGCCTGCGCAGCGCCCTGGCGTTCCTCTGCGTGTCGGCCTTCTGGCTGGCCACGGCCTGGCCCAGCGGCCTGGGCGCGGTGTCCATCACCGGCGTGGTGCTGAGCCTGTTCGCCAGCCGCGACAACCCGGCCGGCGCCGGGCTGAACTTCCTGCGCGGCATCGTCCTGTCGGTACCTTTTGCCGGCGTCGCAGGCCTGGTGATACTGCCGTTGTGCGATGGCTTCCCGGCGTTGGCGCTGGTGCTGGGCGTGCCGCTGTTCATCGCCGCGCTGTGCATGACGCGGCCGCCGATCGCTGCCATCGCCTCGTCCTTCTGCATCTTCTATGTGAAGAACATCGGGCCGAGCAACGAGATGAGCTACGACCTCGGCCACTTCCTCAATTCGGCGCTGGCCACCGTGATCGGCGTGGCCTTCGCCGTGCTGGTGTTCAACCTGGTGCGCCTGGCGCCCGGGCAGCGCCATTACCGCCGCGTGCTGGCGGCCATCCTCGCCGACCTCGCGCGGCTCACCCGCGGTCCGTTGCCGCCGCTGGAGGTCTGGTTCGACGGCCGCAGCGCCGACCGCCTGCTGCGCCTGGCGCAGTTCTACAAGAACCTGCCGGCCGAGCGCCGCGCGCGCTGGCGCGGCGGCCTGCTGGCGCTGGACCTGGGCGACGAGCTGCTGTTCCTGCGCGCGCGCCTGACCGCTGCCCGCGGCCCCGTGCGCCGGGCCCGCGACGCCTACCTGCTGTGTTTGCACGACCTGTTGCTCGCCGGCGGCCCGCGCGCCGGCCGCGAGCAGGCCCTGGAGGCGGCCAGCGTGGCGCTGTTCAAGGCCCTGGAAAACGACCACCGGCTGCCGGCCGAGGACCGCGAACTGGCTCGCGCCACCCTGGTCCAGCTGCAGTTCATCTGGCTGCGCTGGTGCCGCCAGGACCCGGCCGCCGCGCCCGCGCAGCAGGCGCGACCCATCGCCGCCTCCGATTGACCGGCCACCCCGCCTGCCTCTAAGCTGCGCGCCTGCTACAGGTGCCCTCGGCCATGGCCGAAGGTGAAACAGGGAAGCCGGTGCAACCGAGCCAATTCGGTCATTCCGGCGCTGCCCCCGCAACGGTAGGCGAGTCACGCGGACGCAACAGCCACTGTGCCAACGGCATGGGAAGGCGCAGCCGCAGAGGTCCGGTGACCTTCACTCGCGAGCCCGGAGACCGGCCCGTAGCGACGACGACGCGCAGGAAGCCGTCGGGCGCTGCCCAGGCCGCGCTCCGATCGCCCCGCGTCATCCCGGTTTACTAGCCGCGCGGGTGAGAGCGGTGGAGCGATCAGGCAGATGAGTATTCTCCTTCCAGCCACGGCCCCGCGCCGCGCGGCTGCTTTCCGTCGTCCCTCCCGCACGCCCCTTCAGCCCCGGTGCCTTGGCATCGCGAGCACGGCCGCCTTCGGCCAGGAGACCCAACGATGAGCGAATCCCCGGAAAAGGACGAGCGCCACCGCGCGCGCATGCAGCGCAAGAAGGACGTGATCGACGAGAAGATCGCCCAGGCCCGGGACGAGCGCGGCGTGCTGCTGGTGCTCACCGGCAACGGCAAGGGCAAGAGCAGCTCGGCCTTCGGCATGCTCGCCCGCGCCCTCGGCCACGGCATGCAGGCCGGCGTGGTGCAGTTCATCAAGGGCGCCGCGAGCACCGGCGAGGAAGCCTTCTTCCGCCGCTTCCCCGAGCAGGTGCGCTACCACGTGATGGGCGAGGGCTTCACCTGGGAGACCCAGGACCGCCGGCGCGACATCGAGAAAGCCCGGCAGGCCTGGGACGTGGCCCGCGAGCTGCTGGCCGACCCGGCCGTCGGCCTGGTGCTGCTGGACGAGCTGAACATCGCCCTCAAGCACGGCTACCTGGAACTGGACGCCGTGCTGGCCGACATCGCCGCGCGCCCGGCGCACCAGCACGTGGTGGTCACCGGCCGCGCCGCCCAGCAGGGCATGATCGACGCCGCCGACACCGTCACCGAGATGGGCCTGGTCAAGCACGCCTTCAAGGCCGGCATCAAGGCGCAGAAAGGGGTGGAGTTCTGATGACCCGGGCGCGCCAGTGCCCGGCGCTGCTGATCGCCGCTCCCGCCTCGGGGCAGGGCAAGACTACCGTCACCGCCGCCCTGGCCCGCCTGCACGCGCGCCAGGGGCGCCGGGTGCGGGTGTTCAAGGTCGGCCCGGACTTCCTCGACCCGATGATCCTCGCCCGCGCCAGCGGCGCGCCCGTGCACCAGCTCGACCTGTGGATGGTCGGCGAGGCGCAGAGCCGCCGGCTGCTCTGGGAAGCGGCGGGGGAGGCCGACCTGATCCTCATCGAAGGGGTGATGGGCCTGTTCGACGGCACGCCCTCGGCCGCCGACCTGGCGCGCACCTTCGATGTGCCGGTGCTCGGCGTGATCAATGGCCAGGCCATGGCGCAGACCTTCGGCGCCCTGGCCGTGGGCCTAGCCACCTACCAGCCGGGCCTGCCGTTCTCCGGCGTGCTCGGCAACCGCGTCGGCAGCCAGCGTCACAGCGACCTGCTGCGCGACAGCCTGCCGGAGTGGATTCGCTGGTACGGCGCGTTGCCGCGCAGCGCCGACCTGGAACTGCCCAGCCGCCACCTGGGCCTGGTGCAGGCCGAGGAACTGGCCGACCTGGACGCGCGCCTGGACGCCGCCGCCGACGCCCTGGCCGCCAGCAGCGCGGTGGACCTGCCGCCGCCGGTGAGCTTCGCGGCGCCCACCAAGCACGAACTGCAAGCGTCCCTGGTCGATGTGCGCATCGGAGTGGCGCGGGATGCCGCCTTCGCCTTCCTCTACCAGGCCAATCTCGACCTGCTGCGCGAGCTGGGCGCCGAGCTGAAGTTCTTCTCGCCGCTCACCGACGAATACTTGCCGGAGGTGGATAGCCTCTATCTACCCGGCGGCTATCCGGAACTGCACCTGGCGCAGCTGGAGAACAACCGCGCCATGGCCGAGGCCATCCGCGCCCACCACGCCGCCGGCAAGCCGCTGCTGGCCGAGTGCGGCGGCATGCTCTACCTGCTCGACGGCCTGACCGATGCCGAGGGCCGCAGCGGTCGACTGCTCGGCCTGCTGCCCGGCCGCGCCACCCTGCAGAAGCGCCTGGCCGCCCTGGCCCTGCAGGAAGTGGAACTGCCGGAAGGCCCGCTGCGCGGCCACACCTTCCACCATTCGCTGCTGGACAGCCAACTGGAGCCGGCCCTGCGCGGCACCTGCCCGAACGCCAAGCCGGTGGCCGAGGCGGTGTTCCGCCTGGGCCGCCTGACCGCGTCCTATATCCACTTCTACCTGCCGTCGAACCCGGCGGCCGCCGCCGCGATCTTCCGCCCATGAACGAGCACGCCTACAGCCCCGAGGAACGCGCGGCCATCTACCGCGCCATCGCCGAGCGCCGCGACATGCGCCACTTCAGCGGCGGCGAGGTAGCCCCGGCGCTGCTGGCGCGCCTGCTGGAAGCGGCGCACCAGGCCCCCAGCGTCGGCCTGATGCAGCCCTGGCGCTTCATCCGCATCACCCGCCCGGCACTGCGCGAGGCCATCCACGGCCTGGTGGAGGCGGAGCGGGTGAAGACCGCCGAGGCCCTGGGCGAGCGCTCCGAGGAATTCATGCGGCTGAAGGTCGAGGGCATCCGCGACTGCGCCGAGCTGCTGGTGGCGGCCCTGGCGGACGGCCGCGAGGCCCACGTCTTCGGCCGCCGCACCCTGCCGCAGATGGACCTGGCCTCGCTGGCCTGCGCCATCCAGAACCTCTGGCTGGCGGCCCGCGCCGAAGGCCTGGGGTTGGGCTGGGTGTCGCTGTTCGATCCCGCCGCCCTGGGCGAACTGCTCGGCCTGCCGGCGGGCAGCGAGGCGGTGGCGGTGCTCTGCCTGGGCCCGGTGGCGGAGTTCTACCCGGCGCCCATGCTGGCCCTGGAAGGCTGGCGCCAGCCGCGCCCGCTGAACGAACTGCTTTATGAAAATCACTGGGGAGAACGCCCATGAGCCTGGCCCTGCTGAGCGTCGCCGGCGTGGCCCTGGACGGCTTGCTGGGCGAGCCGAAGCGCTGGCACCCGCTGGTGGCCTTCGGCCGCCTGGCCGATCGCCTGGAGCGCCGCTTCAATCGCGCCCGAGTGCCATTGTCGACGGTTAGCACGGATAGCCCCCTCTCCCTTCAGGGGGGGCCGCCTTCCGGAGAGGGCCGGGGAGAGGGCGCTCTTCTTCCAACCTCCCCAACCTCCGATAACCACACCCCCGGCCTAGGCTGGCGCAGCCACGGCGTCACCGCCTGGGCCCTGGCCGTGCTGCCGCTGACCTTCCTCACCTGGCTGCTGACCCTGGTCCCGCACCTCGGCTGGCTGGTCTCCGCCATCGCCCTCTACGCCGCCATCGGCCTGCGCAGCCTGGGCGAGCACGCCGAACCCGTGGCCCTGGCCCTGCGCGACGGCGACCTGCCCGAGGCGCGCAAGCGCGTGGGCTACATGGTCAGCCGCGAAACCGCCGAACTGGACGACAGCGCCGTAGCCAAGGCCGCCACCGAATCGGTGCTGGAGAACGGCAGCGACGCGGTGTTCGCCGCGCTCTTCTGGTTCGCCGTGGCCGGCGCGCCGGGCGTGGTGCTCTATCGCCTGAGCAACACCCTGGACGCCATGTGGGGCTACCGCAACCCGCGCTTCGAACGCTTCGGCTGGGCCGCGGCGAAGATCGACGACGCCCTCAACTACATCCCCGCGCGCCTGGTCGCGCTGACCTACGCGCTGCTCGGCAACACCCGCCTGGCCCTGCGCAGCTGGCGCCGCCAGGCGCCGCAATGGGACAGCCCCAACGCCGGCCCGGTGATGGCCGCCGGCGCCGGTGCGCTCGGCGTGGCCCTGGGCGGCAACGCCGTCTACCACGGCGAACTGCACGAGCGCCCGCAGCTGGGCGAAGGCCCGGCGCCGGGCGCCCGCGACATCTGGCGGGCCCTGGCCCTGGTGCGCCAGGGCGTGCTGCTGTGGTTGTTGGCGATCCTCGGCCTGGGGGCGCTGCTGCATGCTTGAGCACGGCGGGAAGCTGCGCGCGGCCGCGCAGCGCTACGGCATAGCGCTGGAGGACTGGCTCGACCTGTCCACCGGCATCGCGCCCTGGCCCTGGCCGCTGGCGGACATCCCCGCCAGCGCCTGGCAGCGCCTGCCGGAAAACGACGACGGCCTGGAGCAGGCCGCGCGCGACTACTACGGCTGTGACTCATTGCTGCCGCTGCCCGGCAGCCAGGCGGCGATCCAGGCCCTGCCGCGCCTGCGCGCACCGGGCCGGGTCGGCGTGCTCGCGCCTTGCTACGCCGAACACGCGGCGGCCTGGAAACAGCATGGCCATGAGCTGCTGGAGCTGGCCGGCGACCAGGTCGACAGCCTGATCGACCAGCTCGACGTGCTGCTGCTGGTCAACCCCAACAACCCCACCGGCCGACGCTTCGACAGTCAACGCCTGCTGGCCTGGCATCAGCGCCTGCGGGCCCGCGGCGGCTGGCTGGTGGTGGACGAGGCCTTCATGGACTGCACTCCCGGGCACAGCCTGCTGCCCCTGGCCGGCGGCCAGCCGGGCCTGGTGGTGCTGCGTTCGCTGGGCAAGTTCTTCGGCCTGGCCGGCGCGCGCCTGGGCTTCGCCTTCGCCGAGCCATCGCTGCTGCGGGGCCTGGCCGAGCTGCTCGGGCCCTGGGCGGTGAGCGGGCCGACGCGCTGGGTGGCCCGGCACGCCCTGGCCGACCATGCGCGGCAAGGTGAACGCCGCGCAGCGCTGGAGCAGGCCGGCGCACGCCTGGCCGCGCTTCTGAAAACGCACCGTTTGCTGACCCAGGGCACCGCGCTGTTCCAGTGGCTTGCCTACCCTCGGGCCGGCGAACTGCACGAGCACCTGGCCCGCCGCGGCATCCTCGTGCGCCTCTTCGACAGTCCGCCGAGCCTGCGCTTCGGCCTGCCCGCCGACGAAGCCGGCTGGCAGCGCCTGGACCAGGCCCTCGGCGAATGGAGCCCGACATGACCACCGGCACTACTTTAATGGTGCAGGGCACTACTTTAATGGTGCAAGGCACCACCTCCGACGCCGGCAAGAGCACCCTGGTGACCGCGCTGTGCCGCTGGCTGCGCCGCCAGGGCGTGGCGGTGGCGCCGTTCAAGCCGCAGAACATGGCGCTGAACAGCGCGGTGACGGCCGACGGCGGCGAGATCGGCCGCGCCCAGGCGGTGCAGGCCCAGGCCTGCCACCTGGCGCCGCACACCGACATGAACCCGGTGCTGCTCAAGCCCAACAGCGACGTGGGCGCCCAGGTGATCATCCACGGCCGCGCGGTGACCAGCATGAACGCCGCCGCCTACCACGACTACAAGAGGGTCGCCAAACAGGCCGTGCTGGAGTCCCACCAGCGCCTGCTCGACGCCTACCAGGTGGTGATGGTGGAAGGCGCCGGCTCCCCGGCGGAGATCAACCTGCGCGCCAACGACATCGCCAACATGGGCTTCGCCGAAGCGGTGGACTGCCCGGTGATCCTCATTGCCGACATCGACCGCGGCGGCGTCTTCGCCCATCTGGTAGGCACCCTGGAACTGCTTTCCGAGAGCGAGCGGGCGCGGGTGAAGGGCTTCGTCATCAACCGCTTCCGCGGCGACATCGCCCTGCTGCAGCCGGGCCTGGACTGGCTGGAGGAACGCACCGGCATCCCGGTGCTCGGCGTGCTGCCCTACCTGATGGACTTCCACCTGGAAGCCGAGGACGCCATCGACACCCGCCAGGCCGCCAAGGCCGGGGAAAGCCTCAAGGTGGCGGTGCCGGTGCTGCCGCGCATCAGCAACCACACCGACTTCGACCCGCTGCGCCTGCACCCGCAGGTGCAACTGACCTTCGTCGGCCCCGGCCAGCCGCTGCCGGCGGCGGACCTGGTCATCCTGCCCGGCTCCAAGAGCGTGCGCGCCGACCTGGCCTTCCTCCGCGCCCAGGGCTGGGACGCCGCCATCGAGCGCCACCTGCGCTATGGCGGCAAGCTGCTGGGCATCTGCGGCGGCTTGCAGATGCTCGGCCGCACGCTGTCCGACCCCCACGGCCTGGAAGGCGCCGCCGGCGACAGCGCCGGCCTCGGCTGGCTGGAGCTGGACACGGTGCTGGAACCGGAGAAGCAACTGCGCAACGTCCGTGGCCGACTGGCCCTGGAAGACGCCGAGGTCGGCGGCTATGAAATCCACGCTGGCGTCACCAGCGGGCCGGCATTGGAGAGCCCTGCGGTGCGCCTGGACTATGGCCGCTGCGACGGTGCGCTCAGCGCCGATGGCCAGGTCATGGGCACCTATCTGCACGGCCTGTTCGAGTCCCCCGCCGCCTGCGTCGCGCTGCTGCGCTGGGCCGGCCTGGGCGAAGTGCAGCAGCTGGACTACCACGCCCTGCGCGAGCGCGACATCGAGCGTCTGGCGGACCAGGTGGAGGCGCATCTGGACACGCAAAAACTGAAATCCCTATGTGGCCTTTGAGCCGGGGGCAATCGATGGGTATCGCTTCGCTCCCCCCATCCTACGAAAAGCGTTCCGTGCGGAGAAAACCCATGCTTGAACTCATCCTCGGCGGCGCCCGCTCCGGCAAGAGCCGCCTGGCCGAGCGCCTGGCCCGGGACAGCGGCCTGCCGGTCACCTATTTCGCCACCGCGCAGGCCGGCGACGGCGAGATGGGCGAGCGCATCCGCCAGCACCGCGACCGCCGCCCCGCCGAATGGGGCCTGGTGGAGGAGCCGCTGCATCTGGCGCGGGCCCTCGCCGAGCACGCCGCGCCGGACCGCTGCCTGCTGGTGGACTGCCTGACGCTGTGGCTGACCAACCTGCTGCTCGCCGACGACGGCGCGCACCTGCAACACGAAGTGAACGAACTGCTGGCCAGGCTGCCGGCCCTGCCGGGCCGCATCCTGCTGGTCAGCAACGAAACCGGGCTGGGCGTGGTGCCCCTGGGCGAGCTGACGCGGCGCTACGTCGACGAGGCCGGCTGGTTGCACCAGGCCCTGGCCGAGGCCAGCGAGCGGGTGCTGTTCACCGTCGCCGGCCTGCCCATGACCCTCAAGGGAGACCCCGTATGAGCCTGCAATGGTGGCGCGAAGCCTGCCAACCCACGGACCGCGTGGCGCGCGACAAGGCCGCCGCGCGCCAGGACCAGTTGACCAAGCCGCGCGGCGCCCTGGGCCGCCTGGAGGACGTGGCCGTGCACCTGGCCAGCCTGCAGGGCCGCGAGCGGCCGAGCCTGGAGCACCTGTGGATCGCCCTGTTCGCCGGCGATCACGGCGTGGTGGAGGAGGGCGTCTCGGCCTATCCGCAGGCGGTGACCGGCGAGATGCTGCGCAACTTCGTGCGCGGCGGCGCGGCCATCAGCGTGCTGGCCCGCGACCTGGGCGCGCGCCTGGAAGTGATCGACCTGGGCACCGCCGTGCCCCTGGAACCGCTGCCCGGCGTGCTGCACCTGATGGTCGGCGCCGGCACCCTGAACTTCGCCCGCGAGCCGGCGATGACCGCCGCGCAGTGCCTGATCGCCCTGGAGGCCGGGCGCGAATCCGTGCGCCGCGCACAGCAGGCCGGCAGCGAGCTGTTCATCGGCGGCGAGATGGGCATCGGCAACACCACCTGCGCCGCGGCCCTGGCCTGCGGCCTGCTGGGCGAGCGCGCGGCGCCCCTGGTCGGCCCGGGCACCGGGCTGGACGCGCAAGGCGTGGCGCACAAGGCCGAGGTCATCGAACGCGCCCTGGCCTTGCATGGCGGGCACTGTGCCGACCCATTCGAGGCCCTGTGCCGCCTCGGCGGCTTCGAGGTGGCGGCCCTGGCCGGCGCCTACCTGGCCTGCGCGCAGAAGGGCATCGTCGCCCTGGTGGACGGCTTCATCTGCAGCGTCGCGGCGCTCTGCGCGGTGCGCTTCAACCCGCAGTGCCGCGACTGGCTGCTGTTCGCCCACAGCGGCGCCGAGCCCGGCCACCAGCGCGTGCTCCAGGCCCTGGAGGCGCAGCCGCTGCTGGACCTGGGCCTGCGCCTGGGCGAGGGCAGCGGCGCCGCCCTGGCCGTGCCGCTGCTGCGCCAGGCCTGCCGGCTGCACGCCGGGATGGCCACCTTCGCCGAGGCGGCGGTGTCGGACCGCCCGGCATGAGCCTGCGCCTGGACCTGCTGCGCCACGGCGAAACCGAACTGGGCGGCGGCTTCCGCGGCCGCCTGGACGACGCCCTGACCGCCGCCGGCTGGGCGCAGATGCAGGCCGGCCTGGGCCTGGAGCAGCCCTGGGAGGCCCTGGTCAGCTCGCCGCTGCGCCGTTGCGCCGCCTTCGCCGAGCGCCTGTCGGCCGCAAGCGGCCTGCCGCTGCAGCTGGAACCGGACCTGCGCGAGATGGATTTCGGCGAGTGGGAAGGGCTTTCCACAGCTAAGCTGATGGAGACTGATAGCGATGCGCTAGCCCGCTTCTGGAACGACCCCTACGCCTTCACCCCGCCGGGCGGCGAACCGCTCGCGGCCTTCGAGGCGCGGGTGTTCGCCGCCCTGCAGCGGCTGTACGCGACGCATGCCGGAAAGCACCTGCTGCTGGTGACCCATGGCGGCGTGATGCGCCTGCTCGGCGCGCGCGCCCAGGGCCTGCCGCGCGAGCAGTTGCTGCAGGTGAGCGTCGCCCACGGCGAACGGCTGGCGCTGCGCATCGAGCCGCAGGCCGGCGGCTGGAGCATCCAACCGGTCGAGTCCGCCGTGAGCGCGCCCCGATGAGCAACCTGTTCCTGCCGTTGATCGCCTTGCAGTTCCTCAGCCGCATCCCGATCCGCCTGGGCGAGGTGCCCACGCCCGAGCAGTTCGGCCGCGCCACCTTGTTCTACCCGCTGGTAGGCGCGCTGATGGGCGGCGGGCTCTACGCCCTGGGCTACTTCTTCGGCGAGACCTACCTGCTGCTGCACGCCGCGCTGCTGCTGGCCGTGTGGGTGGCCTTCAGCGGCGCCCTGCACCTGGACGGCCTGGCCGACACCGCCGACGCCTGGGTGGGCGGGCTGGGCGACCGCGAGCGCACCCTGGCGATCATGAAGGACCCGCGCAGCGGCCCGGTGGCGGTGGTGGTGCTGGTAGTGCTGTTGCTGGTGAAGTTCTGCGCCATCGCGGCGCTGCTCGACGCCCACCACTTCTGGGCTCTGCTGCTGGCGCCTTGGCTCGCGCGGGTGGCCCTGCCGCTGCTGTTCCTCACTACTCCCTACGCCCGCCCCGGCGGCCTCGGCCAGGCCCTGGCCGACCACCTGCCGCGCCGCGCACTGCCCTGGGTGCTGGCGCTCAACGCCGCGCTGATGCCGCTCACCGGCCTGAGCGGCCTGGTGGCGCTGGTGGTGGCGCTGGCGGTGTTCCTCTGGTGGCGCAACCGGCTGATGGCGCGGCTGGATGGCACGACCGGGGATACGGCGGGGGCTTTGGTGGAGTTGGTGGAGTGTGCGGTGTTGGTGGGGTTGGCGATTTAGGGTCGAGGGTAATCAGTCGGTCAGGCCGGTGTGTTGGGTTGGCTCCGCCCCTCTCCCTAACCCTCTCCCTGAAGGGAGAGGGGACCGTTCGGAGCGCTTGGATATTCCTGAGTCAGCCGGCAACACCGAGGGTTTCCGGCTGAAACCATTCCTTCTCTCGGCACGGACAAGCCCCCTCTCCCTTCAGGGAGAGGGGACCGTTCGGAGCGCTTGGATATTTCTGAGTCAGCCGGCAATGCCGAGGGTTTCCGGTTGAAACCATTCCTTCTCTCGGCACGGACAAGCCCCCTCTCCCTTCAGGGAGAGGGCTGGGGAGAGGGAGCGGACTTCCCGCCGGGCACCTCACCCCCAGGCGAACACCCTCACCCCAACGTCTCCGGCGGCGCCTCGTAGCTCCCCGACTCATAGCTCACCCCATGCCGCATCTTCGGCGGCGCATCCCCCGCATGCAGGCTGGTGACCGTGTCGATGATGGTCTTGTCCTCCAGCGTCATGCGGTCGAGCATCCTCAGGTGGGCGATCCAGTTGTCCACCAGGAACACCTCCTGCCAGGCCTCCTTGTCGCTGATGTCGCGGTACAGCGCCCAGCGTTCGGCGCCGTTGCGCAGGCGCAGGCGGCGCAGCGCCTTGGCCGCGCGGACGAAGTCGCGGGTGCGCTCGGCCGGGATGCGGTATTCGATGGTCACCAGCACCGAGCCGCGCTGGGTGTCGAAGACGAAGGTCGGCTCCCCCGGCAGGGTGCTGGGCGCGCGGGCGATGCTGCCGGGGTTGAGCTCAGGCAGGCGCGAGTTGTACAGCAGCGCCACCGACACCAGCAGCAGGCAGCCGGCGGCCAGCAGCGCGCCCTGCACGCCCAGGGTGCCGGCGAAGTGGCCCCAGAGGAACGAGCCCAGCGCCAGGCCGCCGTAGATGGCGGTCTGGTACAGCGCCAGGGCGCGCGCCTTGACCCAGTCCGGCACCAGTATCTGCACCGCCGAGTTGTAGCTGGCCACCGCGGCTATCCAGCAGCTGCCGCCAAGGATGAGAGCGGGGAACAGCACCCAGAGGCTGTCCACCGTGCCGAGGATCAGCAGTACCAGGCCGAGGGTGCCGCCGCCCAGGCTGATCAGCCGGCTGGTGCCGATCACCTTGCGCAGGCGGCCGACCAGGGTGCTGCCGAGGATGGCGCCCAGGCCCAGGGCGCCGAGCATGTAGCCGTACACCGAGGCGTTGCCGTCGGGGTTGCGGTGCGCCAGCAGCGGCAGCAGCGCCCAGACCGCGCTGGCCGACAGGCCGAACACCGCCGAGCGCAGCATCACCAGGCGGGTGACGCTGGAGTACTGGGTGAAGCGCAGCGCCGCCACCACCCCTTCGACGATGTGCTCCGGCGGCAGGGTGCGCTTGGGCACCTCGCGGCGCCATTGCCAGATGGCCCAGATCAGCGAGGCGTAGCACAGGCAGTTGAACAGGAACACCCAGGGCGCGCCGGTGGCCGACAGCAGCAGGCCGCCGATGGCCGGGCCGACCGCGCGGGCGACGTTGTAGTTGACGCTGTTGAGCAGCACCGCATCGCCCACCAGGCGCGCCGGCACCTGCTCGTTCACCGCCGCCTGCCAGGCCGGGATGGTGATGGAGCTGCCCAGGGACAGCCAGAGGATGGAAGCGATCAGCAGCAGCGGGTCGAGGTAGCCGAGGAACGCCAGCAGCGTCACCAGGGCGGCGCCGGACAGTTCGATGGACAGGCCGACGAGCATGATCTTGCGCCTGTCGTGGTTGTCCGCCAGCACCCCGGAGAGGATCGACAGCAACACCAGCGGCAGCGCCGAGGCGACCTGGATCATCGCCACCATCAGCGGGCTGGCGTGGGCCTCGGTGACCACCCAGGCGGCGGCCACCGACTGCGCCCAGGTGCCCAGGTTGGCGAACAGGTTGCAGATCCAGATGATGCGGAAGGCCGCGATGCCGAACGGGGCGAGCACACCGCTGCGCTGGGGATCGGCCTCGTTCTTCAGCGGCAGGTCGTTCTTCGGTGAAACGGATTGCAGCATGGGGGAAATGCCTTCTTGCGATGGCCGGCGGCAACGGCGCCCTGCCGGCAGGTCATGCCCGGCAAGTGTAGTGGCTGGCCCCGCACTCGCCATTGATGATGGTCAGCCTGGCCTTATCGGTGAATCGCCCTGGCCCTCTGCGACAGTGCCCCGCGGCGCCGGGGTTGCTAGGCTGCGGGGCATCGTCCGAGAAGAGTGGAGGTCCCATGAGCCACCGGTTGCGCATTTGCCTGCTGCTGTCCCTGCTGATCCTGCCGCGTTGCCTCTGGGCCTGGTCCAACCATGCCTTGGGCAGCTACCTGGCCCTGGCGCAATTGCCTGCCGTGGCCACTGCGCCGGCGGTGCCCATGGAGCCGCTGGAGACCTTCCTCGCCGCCGAGCGCGAGGGCCTGGTGCCATTGCTCGACGAGCAGGAGCGCTTCGCCCGCGAGCACTTCCGCAAGTACCCGGCGCGGCCCGACGCGCTGCGCTTCACCGGCGCGGAGCAGGACCTGCGCCTGGCCTTCCTCGCGGCCCTGCGGCTGAACCCGGAGATCAAGCTGGCCAACGCCATCCAGCCCGAGCCGGGGCACGACCAGCCCGGGCGGCCGCACCTGAAGGCGTCCGACGTGCTGGTGTTCCACGACCTCGCCGGCTGGGCGCGCTGGCGCTTCATCGCCCTGCAGCCGGGCGAGCCGGTTTCGGCCCTGGCGGTGCTGGCCAGCGCCACGGACGAGCCGGACTTCGGCCACGACATCCACCTGTTCAGCGACAACCCCGACGCGGCCGGCCAGCGCTACGGCTTCGGCCCGCAGCCGTTCGGCGACCCGGGCTACGAGTTCAGCTCCCAGGCGCCATTCCACATGGGCTTCTACCACGAGTCGCCGATCATCTTCGCCGGCGCGCCCTACCTGCAGCGCAGCTGGCCGGAATGGCGCGCCTACCAGTTCCACGGCCTGGCGCGCTATGCCTTCGAACATGGCCACCCGTACTGGGGCTACCGCTTCCTCGGCTGGTCGATGCATTACATCCAGGACCTGACGCAGCCCTACCACAGCACGCCATTACCCGGCGAAACCACCGCCAGCATGCTGTGGACCGCGCTCAAGGCCATGGCCGGCTTCGACGCCGACAAGAAGGCCGCCATCAGCCGCGTGGCCAGCCGCCACCTGGGCGTGGAGCGCTACCAGCTGGACTGGCTGCTGGAATCGCTGCGCAAGCCGCAGGGTTCGTCGTTGCTCGCCGCCTATGCCGATGCTTCCGGCGACGGGGGCTATCCGGCGTATTCGGCCGATTACCCGCGGGAGGTGGTGGCGGCCGAATCCCATGCCCATGCGGCGGCCTTCGATGCGGCGATCGGTCATTGGCTGGCAAGGGTCCCGGCGGATGCCGGCGTCGGTTTCAGCGCCGGCAACGAACTGGCGCCGCTGCAGCACGATGCGCAGCTGGACGAACAGCTATTGGCGTTGATCCGGGCGTTCGGGGCGCACAGCCGCAACCTGGCGAGGTCGGTGCTGCAGCGTTAGGGAAGGGGGAGGGGAGAGAACCTGCAACGCGCCGCGAAGGGGGCGTGGACCCTTCGCGGTTGCGTTCCGGATGGGCCTAGCCGCCAGTGCAGCCGTTGCCCCAGACCTGGTACTCGATGGTGTGACGCTCGCCCTTCGAGTCTTCGTAGGTCATCTGCGCGGGCACGACCCCGCACTGGTTGGAGACATCGGTGGTGGAAACCACGTGGGCGACGTCCAGGTTCATTCCGTAGGTGTATTGCTCCACTGCCGGACTCTGAGGTTGGGCAGCCTCGTCCGCTTGCGCAGCGAGGGCGAGCGAGGAGAAGCCGGCCAGGGCCAGAACGACTAGGGCTTTCATGAATTTTCCTGCCTTTTTCCCGAGCGGGAGCCGCATCCGGGCGCACGCGGCCAGGACGAAGTTCATCGGCTTCATCGGGAAGATGTCTTTAGGGATGTTGCGATCGGGTTCTTGGGTGTTGCGGCGCGCTTCAACAGCAAGCAAATGGTAGGTCCGCGGCGGGCATATTCATATGCCTGGAAGCCAAAAATACCTCGTACTAAAAGGCAACAATCCAGCAGCGGCGCGGGTTTGCGGGGCGAGGGTGGCCATGATGACGCTGCGCGGTCGTGTCGCAGCCGTCGCGCAATGGGTATCAGGATGCACCAATTGTAGGAGTGGGCCCTGCCCGCGATTTCGCGCGCAGGGCGCGCTCCTACATGGAATCGCGCCGGTGGTTCCGGCTATCGCGGACAAGGTCCGTTCCGACCGTGCTTCCTGGAACCGTGGGAGCAACTGTCTTGCGGGCCGCACCGAGACGCTCTTCGTAGGATGGGTTGAGCTTGCGAAACCCATGCGGTTGCGGTGATGGGTATCGCTTCGCTCAACACCATCCTACGAAAAGCCATGCTCGCTCATGCGGTAGGAGCGGACTCTGCCCGCGATTCGCGCGCAGGGCGCGCTCCTACATGGGAATGGTGCGGGTGGGGCAGCGTAGCGGATCTCATCCGCGAATCGCGCCGGTGGGTCCGGCTATCGCGGACAAGGTCCGTTCCGACCGTGCTTCCTGGAACCGTGGGAGCAACTGTCTTGCGGGCCGCATCGAGACGCTCTTCGTAGGATGGGTTGAGCTTGCGAAACCCATGCGGTTGCGCTGATGGGTATCGCTTCGCTCAACACCATCCTACGAAAAGCCACGCTCGCTCATGCGGTAGGAGCGGACTCTGTCCGCGATTCGCGCGCAGGGCGGGCTCCTACAGGTGGGGCACGGCGCGCGGCTTCCTCAACCCCGCGAGCTCTCCCGCAGCGGCGAGCTGGGGTCGAGCAGCGAGGTGCGGATGAAGTGCAGGTAGCTGCACATGCGCCGCAGCGGCGAGGTGTCGAAGTGCGGCGGGCGCGGTTCCTGGGTGCTGCGGGTGCTGTGGATGGCGTGCTCCACCGCCGCCAGGGCGCGCAGGCGGTTGTGCTCGCCGGGCTGGATGAACAGGCGGATCAGCGCCCGGCCCATGGCGCGGATGGCGCGGCGCCAGGGCATGTGCTCGGCGTACCAGGGCTCGTCGGGCAGCACCGCCTGTTCGCGGCGCAGCTCGATGATCGCCAGGCCCACCTCCTGCACCTGGAACATCCAGCGCAGCAGCCGGCGTTGCACGTCGGGGCGGCCGCTGGCCAGGCCATAGGCCTGGTTGAGCAGGTCGCGGGTGCCGCTTTCGAAGCCGGCCGACAGGCCCTTCAGCGGGTCGCTGATGGTGTGCACCACGCGCATGCGCAGTTCGGCCTCCAGGCGCTCCCACAGCCAGGGGCGGTTGGGCGGCAGTATCACCATCGCCGCCACCACCGCCATGCCCATGGACAGCAGCATTGCCAGGTATTCGTTGATGAAGGTGTAGGCGTCGTAGCGCGCCAGGTTGGCCGGCAGCGAGGCGATGCAGAACCACACCAGCAGGCCCACGCCGTAGCCGCTCCACTGCGGGCGGGTGATGAGGAAGGCGCCGAGGGCGAACACCGGCGCCAGCACCATGCACAGCAGCGGGAAGCCATCCAGGTGCGGCAGCACGCGGAAGGTGAGGATGAAGCCCAGCGTGGCGCCCAGCAGGGTGCCGAGGGTCAGCTGCAGCGACAGGCGCTTGGGGTTGGGCGAGGCCGAGGACAGCGCGGCGATCAGCACCGAGGTGAGGGTGAAGGTGGCGCCGCTGAGCCACGACGTCTCGATCCAGAACACCCCGCCGACCAGCACCAGCAGCGCGCAGCGCAGCCCGGCGACGGCCGCGGCCACGGCGTTGGCCTTGGGCGTGAAGCGTTCCTTCCACTGCTCGCGGATGTGCTTGTGGGCGGCCAGGGAGGCGTGGGTCTGGGCGTAGTCATGGAGGTCGCCGGCGAAGCGGAACAGCAGCTCGGCGGCGGTCTCGAAGTCCAACTGGTCGGCTTCCCGCGGGCAGGCGTGGGCGAGCCTGGCGCGGGCCTCGCGGATCTGCGGCATCAGCTGCTGGCGGCAGTGTTCCAGCTGGGCGGCGAGAAAGGCCGCGTCGGCGTCGCGCAGCGGCCGGCCATGCCAGCCGGCGAGCAGCCCGCCGACCTCCACCAGGCACGGCATCAGCACTTCCAGCACGGCGCCGGCCTGGCGTTCGCGCAGGCGGTCGAGCAGGCGCTGCAGGGCGTGGAAGCGCGTGGTCAGCTGCATGAACTCGCTGTTCAGACGCGCCAGGCGGCCGCTGCGCAGGCGCATGTGCGGGTCTTCGAAGGCGGTGACGTTGCGCAGGTTCTCCAGGCCCACGGCCTCGGCGGCGATGCGCGCGGCGGCCTGCTCGAAGCGGGCGTGGTCGAGGGTGCCTTCCAGGCCGGCGGCGGCCAGCCCGGCGAAGTCGCCGAAACGCGTGTCCAGGGCGTTGCGCAGCGCGGCGCTGCTGGTCTGCGGCAGCACCAGGGCGCTGACCAGGCCGGTGCAGAAGATGCCCAGGGTGATCTCCAGCACCCGCCACAGCGCTGCCATGAAGGCGCCCTCCGGGTGCAGGGTGGCGGGGATGCCGATCATCACCGCGGTGTAGCCGGCCAGCAGGCAGGCGTAGGCGCGGAAGTCGCGGTAGCGCGCGGCGCCGGCGGTGCACAGGCCGACCCAGATCGACACGCAGAGCAGGAACAGCACGCGCTCCTGGGCGAACAGGGCGATGAAGGTGACCATCACCGTGAGCCCGGCCAGGGTGCCGAGGATGCGGTAGAAGCTCTTGGCCAGGACCTGCCCGCTCTGCGGCTGCAGCACGATGAAGGCGCTGACCAGCACGGTGTTCGGCTGCGGCAGCTCCAGGCGGTAGGCCAGCCACAGGGCGAGGAAGGCGGTGAGCAGGGTCTTGCCGATGAACACCCAGGTCACCCCGTCGCTATGGGCCCAGGCGGACGCCGCCTGGCGCAGCGCGTCGGCGCCGGGCAGGCGCGCGCTGATGCGGGTGAGGCTGTTCATCGGGGCAGCGGCGAGTCGGGAGCTGTGCAGCCGCAGGGCTGCGGGAAGGGCGACGGAGCAGGGGCGAAACGAGCCTGGCGCGTATGGCGGAACACAGCTGTGAATCCTGGGAACTGCGGAGGGGCCGCGGTGGGGAGGCGATTCTAGAAAACCGCCGGAGGCAGGATAAGCTGACAGTTGGGCGAATTATTGTTGCCTGAAAAACAACAATTCGCCGTGGGCAGTTATGCGACAATTCGCCGCCTGTCGCGAATCTGTAACAAGACTTTGCTGTAGCCGGCATCGCCCGGCACGGCGCGCGGACAGGCTCTCAGGAGAAATGATGGACCTGCTGCACAACATGCGTGCCTTCGTCTGTGTCGCCGAGACCGGCAGCTTCACCGCCGCCGCCCAGCGCATGGACCTCACCACGGCCTACATCTCGCGTACCGTGGCCAAGCTCGAAGCCCACCTGCGTACCCGCCT
Source organism: Pseudomonas sp. M1 (assembly GCF_022760135.1). NCBI lineage: Bacteria > Pseudomonadati > Pseudomonadota > Gammaproteobacteria > Pseudomonadales > Pseudomonadaceae > Pseudomonas > Pseudomonas sp. M1. The sequence goes on along the minus strand of NZ_CP094343.1, from coordinate 5,137,158 downwards.
GTTGCACCGTACCACCCGCCGCATCGCCCTCACCGAGGCCGGCCAGCGCTACCTGCTGCGCTGCCAGCAGATCCTCGGCTACATCGAGGAAGCCGAGGCCGAGGCCAGCGACGCCCACTCGCGCCCGGCCGGCAAGCTCAAGGTGCATGCCATGACCGGCATCGGCCAGCACTACCTGATCAAGGCGATCTCCCAGTACTGCGAGATGTACTCGGAAGTCAGCTTCGACCTGACCCTGGCCAACCGCACCACCGACATCCTCGACGAGGGCTACGACATCTCGGTGGTGATCGCCCCCGAGCTGCCCGACTCCGGCTTCGTCTCCAAGCGCCTGGGGCAGACCCACAGCGTGCTCTGCGCGGCGCCCGCCTACGTGACGCGGCATGGCTCGCCCAAGGTGCCGGCGGAACTGGCCGGGCACCGCTGCCTGCGCCTGGTGAACAGCGTGATGTCGCTGGACAAGTGGCTGTTCCACGGCCCGGACGGCGAGGAGCTGGCGCACATCGACCACACCCACTTCCAGGTCAACACCGCCGATGCCCTGACCGAGGCGGTGGTGGCCGGTATGGGCATAGGCGCGCTGCCGGTGTACTCGGCGGTGGAGGGCCTGCGCAACGGCAGCCTGGTGCGGGTGATGCCCGGCTACAGCCTGTTCCACCTGAACATCTACGCGCTCTACCCGTCGCGGCAGTTCCTCGATGCGAAGATCCGCACCTGGGTCGAATTCCTCCGCGACTGCATCCCCGGCATGCTCGCCGAGGACGAGCAACTGATGCTCGAACACAGCGCGCGCCTGCCCAACTGAGGCGCCAGGCCGCCTGAATCGCGCCGCCCGCCCGGGCGGCGCCTTGCTTCCCGGATTCGTCCCACAGCCCGTCGCGCGTGGCCTTGTGGGCTGCGTTCCAGCAAACCGAATGCGGCTTTGGGAAAACGCGAATTCTCCGAACGCCAGCATTGCGTCAGTCTCATCGCGGGCCTACCACCCGGCCCACCTCGCCACTACAAGAACAACCTGAGGGTGATGCGATGTTCGGATCGATCCGGCGGGTTCTGCTCGCCGTTCTGGCGCTGTCCTGCGCCGTCGCGGCACAGGCCGCCGACGCGCCCATAGTGATCAAGTTCTCCCACGTGGTCGCGGAGAACACCCCCAAAGGGCAGGGCGCGCTGCTGTTCAAGCGCCTGGCCGAGGAACGCCTGCCCGGCCGGGTGCGCGTGGAGGTCTACCCCAACTCCTCGTTGTTCGGCGACGGCAAGGAGATGGAGGCCCTGCTGCTGGGCGACGTGCAGATGCTGGCGCCGTCGCTGGCCAAGTTCGAGCAGTACACCAGGAAGGTGCAGATCTTCGACCTGCCGTTCCTGTTCGACGACATCCAGGCCGTCGACCGTTTCCAGCGCAGCCCCCAGGGCCGCAGCCTGCTGACCAGCATGCAGAGCAAGGGCATCCTCGGCCTGGCCTACTGGCACAACGGGATGAAGCAGCTTTCCGCCAACCGCCCGCTGCTGGAGCCGGCCGATGCCCGCGGCCTGAAATTCCGCGTGCAGGCCTCGGACGTGCTCAACGAACAGTTCCGCGCGCTGCGCGCGATCTCCCGCAAGATGTCCTTCGCCGAGGTCTACCAGGGCTTGCAGACCGGGGTGGTCAACGGCACCGAGAACACCTGGTCGAACTACGAGAGCCAGAAGGTCAACGAGGTGCAGAAGTATTTCACCGAGTCCGACCATGGCCTGGTGGACTACATGGTGATTACCAACGCGGCGTTCTGGAACGGCTTGCCGGCGGATGTGCGACAAACGCTGCAGGCGGTGATGGACGAGGTCACCGTGCAGGTCAACCAGCAGGCCGAACGCCTCAACCAGCAGGCGCGCGAACGCATCCTGGCCACCGGCGCCAGCGAGATTCGCAAGCTCACCCCGCAGCAGCGCGCCGACTGGCGCGAGGCCATGCAGCCGGTGTGGCGCAAGTTCGAAGGCAACGTCGGCGCCGACTTCCTCCAGGCCGCCCAGGCCGCCAACCGCCCCCAATGACCCCCAGCAGCGCCCCGCCTGGCGGGGCGCTTCGGAGTGCGCAGCCATGAAATCCCTCGTGCGCGTCTGCAACCACCTGGAGGAGGGCGTGATCGCCCTGCTCCTGGCGGCCATGACGCTGGTGACCTTCGTCTACGTGGTGCTGACCAACGTCTTCACCGTCTTCTACGACCTCGGCGACAACCTGCCGGCCCTGCAGCGGCCGGCCTACGCCATCGGCGACGCGCTGCTGGGCGTTGCCCAGGACATGTCCTGGAGCAATGCCCTGACCAAGGCGCTGTTCGGCTGGTTGATCTTCTTCGGCATCGCCTACGGCGTGCGCACTGCCGGCCACCTCGGCGTCGATGCCCTGGTGCGCCTGGCGCCGCGCCGGGTGCAGCGGGCCATCGGCGTAGTCGCCTGCCTCTGCTGCCTGGCCTACGCCGGGCTGTTCATGGTCGCCAGCTTCGCCTGGGTGAAGACCCTGTTCATCGCCGGCATCGGCGCGGAGGACCTCGATCACTTCGGCATCCTCCAGGCCTACATCGCCGTGATAGTGCCTATCGGCTTCGCCCTGGTGCTGGTGCGCTACCTGGAAATCCTGGTGCGCCTGCTGCGCGGCAGGCAACTCGGCCTGGGCCTGGCCGACGAGGCCGCCGAGGCCACCCGCCTGGCCGGCGAGGAAGCGAAGGAGACGCGCCCATGACCGTCCTGGTGCTGTTCCTGCTGCTGTTCCTGCTCATGTTCATCGGCGTGCCCATCGCCATCTCCCTGGGCCTGTCCGGGGCCCTGACCATCCTGATGTTCAGCCAGGACTCGGTGCGCTCGCTGGCGATCAAGCTGTTCGAGACCTCGGAGGCCTACACGCTGCTGGCGATCCCGTTCTTCCTGCTCTCCGGGGCCTTCATGACCACCGGCGGGGTGGCCCAGCGGCTGATCGACTTCGCCAACGCCTGCGTCGGGCATATCCGCGGCGGCCTGGCGATCGCCGCGGTGCTGGCCTGCATGCTGTTCGCCGCGCTGTCCGGCTCCTCGCCGGCGACGGTGGCGGCGGTGGGTTCCATCGCCGTGGCCGGCATGGTGCGCTCGGGCTATCCGCGCGAGTTCGGCGCCGGGATCATCTGCAACGCCGGTACCCTGGGCATCCTCATCCCGCCATCGATCGTCATGGTGGTCTACTCGGCCGCTACCGAGACCTCGGTGGGCAAGCTGTTCGTCGCCGGGGTGGTGCCGGGGCTGCTGCTCGGGGTGATCTTGATGGTGGTGATCTACATAGTCGCGCGGATCAAGAAGCTGCCGGCGCAACCGCGGGTGAGCCTGCGCGAGTGGCTGGCCACCGCGCGCCGCGCCGGCTGGGGCCTGGCGTTGCTGGTGATCATTCTCGGCGGCATCTACTCCGGGCTGTTCACCCCGACCGAGGCGGCGGCGGTGGCGGCGGTCTACTCGGCCTTCGTCGCGCTCTTCGTGTACAAGGACATGCGCCTGCGCGACTGCCCCAAGGTGCTGGTGGAGTCGGGGCGGCTGAGCATCATGCTGATGTTCATCATCGCCAACGCCATGCTCTTCGCCCACGTGCTGACCACCGAGCAGATCCCCCAGCAGATCACCGAATGGGTGGTGCAGGAGGGCCTGACGCCGATCGGCTTCCTGCTGATGGTCAACGTGGTGCTGCTGGTCGCCGGCAGCTTCATGGAGCCTTCGGCGATCACGCTGATCCTCGCGCCGATCTTCTTCCCCATCGCCATGAAGCTGGGCATCGACCCGATCCACCTGGGCATCGTCATGGTGGTGAACATGGAAATCGGCCTGGTGCACCCGCCGGTGGGGCTCAACCTGTTCGTCACCTCGGCGGTCACCGGCATGCCGCTGGGGGCGACCATCCGCGCGGCGCTACCCTGGCTGATGATCCTGCTGCTGTTCCTGATCCTGGTCACCTACGTGCCCTTCATCTCCCTCGCGCTGCCGCAGGCGCTGGGTATGTGACGCATTGCCGCAGGCCCCGTCAGCCGGGCTGATGGGGCCTATCACTACGACTAAGGATTGGTAAGACCATGGTCGTATGGTCCCTGCGCACCCCGGCCGTTACAACTTGGTCCCAACAAGAACAACACTCCGAACCGAGGTAATGCGTCATGAGTGCGGCATCCGTGTATCCCGTGCGTCCCGAAGTGGCCGCCAATACCCTGACCGACGAAGCTAGCTACAAGAAGCTGTACCAGCAGTCGGTGGTCAACCCCGACGGCTTCTGGCGCGAGCAGGCCCAGCGGGTGGAGTGGATCAAGCCCTTCACCAAGGTCAAGCAGACCTCCTTCGACGACCACCACGTCGACATCAAGTGGTTCGCCGACGGCACGCTCAACGTTTCCTACAACTGCCTGGATCGTCACCTCGCCGAGCGCGGCGACCAGTTGGCGATCATCTGGGAAGGCGACGACCCGTCCGAGCACCAGGAAATCACCTACCGCCAGCTGCACGAGCAGGTCTGCAAGTTCGCCAACGCCCTGCGCGGCCAGGATGTGCACCGCGGCGACGTGGTGACCATCTACATGCCGATGATCCCGGAAGCCGTGGTGGCCATGCTCGCCTGCACCCGCATCGGCGCCATCCACTCCGTGGTGTTCGGCGGCTTCTCCCCCGAAGCCCTGGCCGGGCGCATCATCGACTGCCGCTCGAAGATCGTGATCACCGCCGACGAAGGCGTGCGCGGCGGCAAGAAGACCCCGCTCAAGGCCAACGTCGACGACGCCCTGACCAACCCGGAAACCAACAGCGTGCAGAAGATCATCGTCTGCAAGCGCACCGGTTCGGACATCAAGTGGAACGCGCACCGCGACGTCTGGTACGAAGACCTGATGAAGGTCGCCGGCACCACCTGCGCGCCGAAGGAAATGGGCGCCGAGGACCCGCTGTTCATCCTCTACACCTCCGGCTCCACCGGCAAGCCCAAGGGCGTGCTGCACACCACCGGCGGCTACCTGGTGTACGCCTCGCTGACCCATGAGCGGGTGTTCGACTACCGCCCTGGCGAGGTCTTCTGGTGCACCGCCGACATCGGCTGGGTCACCGGCCACAGCTACGTGGTCTACGGCCCGCTGGCCAACGGCGCCACCACCGTGCTGTTCGAAGGCGTGCCGAACTACCCGGACATCACCCGCGTCGCCAAAATCGTCGACAAGCACAAGGTCAACATCCTCTACACCGCGCCCACCGCCATCCGCGCCATGATGGCCGAGGGCAAGGCCGCGGTCGAAGGCGCCGACGGTTCCAGCCTGCGCCTGCTGGGCTCGGTGGGCGAGCCGATCAACCCGGAAGCCTGGCAGTGGTACTACGAGACCGTCGGCCAGTCGCGCTGCCCGATCGTCGACACCTGGTGGCAGACCGAGACCGGCGCCTGCCTGATGACCCCGCTGCCGGGCGCCCACGCGCTGAAGCCGGGCTCCGCCGCCAAGCCGTTCTTCGGCGTGGTGCCGGCGCTGGTGGACAACCTGGGCAACATCATCGAGGGCGCGGCCGAGGGCAACCTGGTGATCCTCGACTCCTGGCCGGGCCAGGCGCGCACCCTGTACGGCGACCACGACCGCTTCGTCGACACCTACTTCAAGACCTTCAAGGGCATGTACTTCACCGGTGACGGCGCCCGCCGCGACGAGGATGGCTACTACTGGATCACCGGCCGCGTCGACGACGTACTCAACGTCTCCGGGCACCGTATGGGCACCGCCGAGATCGAGAGCGCCATGGTCGCCCACCCGAAAGTGGCCGAGGCCGCGGTGGTTGGCGTGCCGCACGACATCAAGGGGCAGGGCATCTACGTCTACGTCACCCTGAACGCCGGCGAGGAAGCCAACGAGCAGCTGCGCCAGGAACTCAAGGCCTGGGTGCGCAAGGAGATCGGCCCGATCGCCACCCCGGACGTCATCCAGTGGGCCCCGGGCCTGCCGAAGACCCGCTCGGGCAAGATCATGCGCCGCATCCTGCGCAAGATCGCCACCGCCGAGTACGACGCCCTGGGCGACATCTCCACCCTGGCCGACCCGGGCGTGGTGCAGCACCTGGTGGACACCCACCGGGCGATGAAAGCCGCCTGATCCGCCTCCGCAACGAAAAACGCCCCGGCTTGCCGGGGCGTTTTTCTTTCTTCCACTGTAGGACAGACCGAGCCAGAATGCTCTTCGTAGGAGCCATGCTCGCCTGTAACGTAGGAGCAACTGTCTTGCCGGCTGCGCCGAGGTGCTCTTCGTAGGATGGGTTGAGCTTGCGAAACCCATGCGGTGGCGGTGATGGGTATCGCTTCGCTCAACCCATCCTACGGGGCTTCCCTGGAACTGTAGGAGGACCTTGTCCGCGATAGCCGACCGTCCCGGCGCGATTCGCGGATGAGATCCTACAGGTTGATTGCCAAGGCGGTTTCCTGAGGGCTGATAGACCACTCCTACCGCCGTTTCGTCCGTTTTCGATCGTTCACCATGACGCATGCCATGCAGGATTCATGATTCTGGATGGGAGATCAGCATGACGAGAAAGCGCGACATCTTTGCCGAGCTACTGGAAGGGTTTGAAGAGCTGGCGACGATGCGTCCTGGCAATGGCGAACCACTCTCCGAGAAGAAGTCCGCCAGGTCAGATTCAGAACGACAGGGTAGGGACCGGCCTTTGCGCAAGCGGTAACACCTCCCGCCCTGCTGCGACAAAATGAGGCGCCTGGAAACATTTCGCCCGCTTTCTGTGCGCCTTTTCTGAACTCCAGAAAACTACCCCAGGCTGGAGGCCGCGTATTCATTGAGGTGTCCATTAATTGGCTCGATACCTGCAGTGAAAATTGGTTTTACTCTTCCCGCCTTGATCACCTAAAATCCGCCCCGTCAAGACGTCGGAGCCCGCTCTCCGGTGCTTCTATAATTAGTTGTCGCATTGAAGAAATAACCGCCCAGGGGCTGTCGCTAGAATGCCGCTCACCCTGGATGGCGTGGTTTTCCACGAGAAACCCGCCACGGCAATGCGCGCAGACGACAATAACCTTCACTTCTGCACGGGCAGCCTGGGCCAACCCCTTTCTCCTGCCAATCGAAGTCCTACCCTCGAAGGAGTTACTGATGAAGAAGTTCGCACTTCTCGGCGCGCTGGCGCTCTCCGCTATCACCGCTATGGCCCACGCCGACGACAAGCCCGTGCGTATCGGCATCGAAGCGGCCTACCCGCCGTTCTCCTTCAAGACTCCCGATGGCCAACTGGCCGGCTTCGACGTCGACATCGGCAACGCCCTGTGCGAAGAGATGAAGGTCAAGTGCACCTGGGTCGAGCAGGAATTCGACGGCCTGATCCCGGCGCTGAAAGTGCGCAAGATCGACGCCATCCTCTCGTCGATGACCATCACCGACGAGCGCAAGAAGTCCGTGGACTTCACCAACAAGTACTACAACACCCCGGCCCGCTACGTGATGAAGGAAGGCTCGGCGCTGAACGACCCGCTGACCGACCTCAAGGGCAAGAAGGTCGGCGTGCTGCGTGGCAGCACCGCGGATCGCTACGCTTCCGGCGAACTGACCCCGGCCGGCGTGGAAGTGGTGCGCTACAACTCCCAGCAGGAAGCCAACATGGACCTGGTGGCCGGCCGCGTGAACGCGGTGGTCGCCGACTCGGTCAACCTCGACGACGGCTTCCTCAAGACCGACGCCGGCAAGGGCTTCGCCTTCGTCGGCCCGCAACTGACCGACGAGAAGTACTTCGGCGAAGGCGTGGGCATCGCCGTGCGCAAGGGCGATAGCGCCCTGGCCGGCAAGTTCAACGCGGCCATCGCCGCGCTGCGCGCCAACGGCAAGTACAAGCAGGTCCAGGACAAGTACTTCAAGTTCGACGTCTACGGCTCGAACTGATCCCTGACCGGAAAGTGGCGCAAACCCGGGCCGAGGCCCGGGGACCGTTGCCGTTTCGGCGCGAGTCGCGTTGCTGCGACAAATGACGCCAGGCTAGGCGCGGGATGCAGGCAATGGTGTTCCCTTGCCAAATCCCGCAACGACGCATGGCGTCATTTGCCGCGCAACCCGAAGGGACGGGCTATTTTTTGTGCGGGGGCCTCGCTCGCTGTTCATCTGGGATGACCGAGCCGTGACGCGTGCACCTTGCCCCGCGCAAAAAATTGTTCCGTCGCGGCCGTGACGAAACGGTAACGGTCCCTGCTGTTTGTGCCACTTTTTTATTGGGCGGCGGACGCTGGGCGACCGCGGCCGGTTTTCCCGGGCTCCGTGGCCCGTCGTTCTGCGTTCGCCGCTGCGGCGAGCGGTTGCATGAGGTGCTGACCATGTTCAACGGTTACGCGGCCACCATCGTCGATGGTGCCTGGCTGACCCTCCAGCTCGCCCTGTTGTCGATGGCCCTGGCGGCGGTGCTCGGCCTGGTCGGCGCGGCCTTCCGCCTGTCGCCGGTCAGGTGGCTGGCCTGGTGCGGCGACGCCTACTCCACGGTGATCCGCGGCGTACCCGACCTGGTGCTGATCCTGCTGATCTTCTACGGCGGCCAGGACCTGGTGAACCGCGTCGCGCCGCTGCTGGGTCACGACGACTACATCGACCTCAACCCCTTCGTCGTCGGCGTCGGCACCCTCGGCTTCATCTTCGGCGCCTACCTCTCGGAAACCTTCCGCGGCGCCTTCATGGCCATCCCCAAGGGCCAGGCCGAGGCCGGCTTCGCCTACGGCATGAGCCACCTGCAGGTGTTCTTCCGCGTGCAGGTGCCGCAGATGATCCGCCTGGCCATCCCCGGCTTCACCAACAACTGGCTGGTGCTGGTCAAGGCCACTGCGCTGATCTCGGTGGTCAGCCTGCAGGACATGATGTTCAAGGCCAAGCAGGCCGCGGACGCCACCCGCGAGCCGTTCACCTGGTACCTGTTCGTCGCCGCCCTCTACCTGGTGGTGACCAGCGTCTCGCTGCTGTTGCTGCGCCTGCTCGAGCGCCGCTACTCGGTGGGCGTCAAGGTCGCGGATTTGTAAGGGGAGCCACGCGATGATTTTCGACTACACCGTCATCTGGGAAAACCTGCCGCTGTACTTCGGCGGCCTGCTGGTGACCCTCAAGCTGCTGCTGATCTCCCTGGCCGTGGGCCTGCTGCTGGCCGTGCCGCTGGCGCTGATGCGCGTGTCCAAGCGCCCGGCGGTGAACCTGCCGGCCTGGCTGTACACCTACGTGATCCGCGGCACGCCCATGCTGGTGCAGCTGTTCCTGATCTACTACGGCCTGGCCCAGTTCGAGACGGTGCGCAACAGCGTGTTCTGGCCCTGGCTGTCCAATGCCAGCTTCTGCGCCTGCCTGGCCTTCGCCATCAACACCAGCGCCTACACCGCGGAAATCCTCGCCGGCAGCCTCAAGGCCACGCCCCATGGCGAGATCGAGGCGGCCAAGGCCATGGGCATGTCGCGCCTGAAGATGTACCGCCGCATCCTCCTGCCCTCGGCGCTGCGCCGCGCGCTGCCGCAGTACAGCAACGAGGTGATCATGATGCTGCAGACCACCAGCCTGGCTTCCATCGTCACCCTGGTGGACATCACCGGCGCCGCGCGTACCGTGAACTCGCAGTACTACCTGCCGTTCGAGGCCTTCATCACCGCCGGGGTCTTCTACCTGATCCTGACGCTGATCCTGGTGCGCCTGTTCAAGGCCGCCGAACGCCGCTGGCTGGCCTACCTGGCGCCGCGCAAGCACTGAGGCGGAGGAGGGGAACATGCAACGCATCGATCACCTGTTGCCCTGCGCCAGCCTCGGCAGCGAACGCCGCCTGAGCCTGTTCCGCTACGGCGCCGGCCCGCGCAAGGCCTACATCCAGGCCAGCCTGCACGCCGACGAGCTGCCGGGCATGCGCACCGCCTGGGAGCTGAAGCTGCGCCTGGCCGCGCTGGAGGCCGAAGGCCGCCTGCTGGGCACGGTCGAGCTGGTGCCGGTGGCCAACCCCATCGGCCTCGACCAGTGGCTGCAAGCCAGCCACCTCGGGCGTTTCGAGGCGAACAGCGGGCAGAACTTCAACCGCGGCTTCGTCGACCTGGCATCCCTGGTCGAGCCGCGCATCGCCGGCCAACTGGGTGACGACGCCGAGGCCAACGTGCAGCTGATCCGCCAGCACATGCGCGAAGTCCTCGACGCGCTGGCGCCGGCCACCTCCGAGCTGCAAGCCATGCAGCGCCTGCTGCTGCGCCATGCCTGCGACGCCGACGTGGTGCTCGACCTGCACTGCGACTTCGAGGCCTGCATCCACCTCTACGCCATCCCGCAGCACTGGCCGCAGTGGCGTTCCCTCGCTGCACGGCTGAAGGCGGGCGTGGCGCTGCTGGCTGAGGACTCCGGCGGCAACTCCTTCGACGAATCCTGCTCGCTGCCCTGGCTGCGTCTGGCCCGTGCTTATCCACAGGCCGCCGTGCCTGCGGCATGCATGGCCACCACGGTCGAGCTGGGCAGCATGGGCGACACCCGCGTCGAGCAGGCGCGCGACAACGCCGAGGCGATCCTGGCCTTCCTCGCCGAACAGGGGCTGATCGCCGGCGAATGGCCGCAAGCGCCGGCCGAATGCTGCGAAGGCATGCCCTTCGAGGGCACCGAATACCTCGCCGCGCCCCACGCCGGGGTGGTCAGCTTCCTGCGCCGCGCCGGCGACTGGGTGGAGAAGGGCGAGGCGCTGTTCGAGGTGGTGGACCCGTTGAACGACAAGGTCAGCACCGTGTGCGCCGGAACCGCCGGCGTGCTCTTCGCCCTGGAGCGGGGGCGCTATGCGCTGACGGGACACTGGATGGCCAAGGTGGCCGGGCGCGAGCCGTTCCGTACGGGCCGGCTGATCAACGACTGAATTCGAGTAACCGACATGTACAAACTGGAAATCCAAGACCTGCACAAGCGCTACGGCACCCACGAAGTGCTCAAGGGCGTTTCCCTGGCGGCGAAAGCGGGCGACGTGATCAGCATCATCGGCTCCTCCGGCTCGGGCAAGAGCACCTTCCTGCGCTGCATCAACCTGCTGGAGCAGCCCCACGCCGGCAAGATCCTGCTCAACGGCGAGGAACTGAAGCTGGTGCCGAACAAGGACGGCGCGCTCAAGGCCGCCGACACCCGCCAGCTGCAGCGCATGCGCTCGCGCCTGTCGATGGTGTTCCAGCACTTCAACCTGTGGTCGCACATGAGCGCCCTGGACAACGTCATCGAGGCGCCCGTGCACGTGCTTGGCGTGTCGAAGAAGGAAGCCCTGGAGAAGGCCGAGCACTACCTGGCCAAGGTCGGCGTGGCGCACCGCAAGGACGCCTACCCGGCGCACATGAGCGGCGGCGAGCAGCAGCGCGTGGCCATCGCCCGCGCCCTGGCCATGGAGCCGGAGGTGATGCTGTTCGACGAGCCGACCTCGGCGCTGGACCCGGAGCTGGTCGGCGAGGTGCTCAAGGTCATGCAGGACCTGGCCCAGGAAGGCCGCACCATGGTGGTGGTGACCCACGAGATGGGCTTCGCCCGCGAGGTCTCCAACCAACTGGTGTTCCTGCACAAGGGCCTGGTGGAAGAGCGCGGTTGCCCGAAGGAAGTCCTGGCAAATCCTCAATCGGACCGCCTCAAGCAGTTCCTTTCCGGCAGCTTGAAGTAAGCTGTCCCCCGACGAAGTCGACAGAAGCCTCCGCATGACTGCCCAACGCATCGGTTTCCTGCTCTGGCCCCAGACCCGCGCGCTGACCCTGGCGCTCGCCGAGGAGGCCCTACGGGTCGCCCGGCGCCTGCACCCCGAAGCGCTCTACGACCCGGTGTTCATGAACGCCGAGCAGCCCGCCGAGGGCGACGGCTGGCGCCTGCCGGGGCAGGCCTGGCAGGGCGTGCTGGAGCAGTGCCAGCGCGTCTTCCTGGTCGCCGACGAGGCGCCGCAGCAGGTTTCCGCGCCGCTGGCCGCCGCGCTCAAGCAACTGGCCCGCGGCGGCGCCAGCGTCGGCGCGCTGTCCGCCGGCATCTACCCGCTGGCCCAGCTCGGCCTGCTCGACGGCTACCGCGCCGCGGTGCACTGGCGCTGGCACGACGACTTCACCGAGCGCTACCCCAAGGTCATCGCCACCAACCACCTGTTCGAGTGGGACCGCGACCGCCTCAGCGCCTGCGGCGGCATGGCCGTGCTCGACCTGCTTCTGGCGGTGCTGTCCCGCGACCACGGCGCGGAACTGGCCGGCGCGGTGTCCGAGGAACTGGTGGTCGAGCGCATCCGCGAGGGCAGCGAGCGCCAGCGCATCCCGCTGAAGAACCGCCTCGGTTCCAGCCACCCGAAGCTCACCCAGGCGGTGCTGCTGATGGAAGCGAACATCGAAGAGCCGCTGACCACCGACGAGATCGCCCAGCACGTCTGCGTGTCGCGCCGCCAGCTGGAGCGCATCTTCAAGCAGTACCTGACCCGCGTGCCCAGCCAGTACTACCTGGAACTGCGCCTGAACCGAGCGCGGCAGATGCTCATGCAGACCAGCAAGTCGATCATCCAGATCGGGCTGTCCTGCGGGTTTTCCAGTGGGCCGCACTTCTCCAGTGCTTACCGCAATTTCTTTGGTGTGACCCCTCGTGAAGACCGGAACCAGCGTCGTGGGCAGGGGGCTGCCGATGGTGCGCCGGGGCCTGGGGAGCGGGGGTGAGCTGAGTGGGGGAGGCTCCCGGTTACGCTGGTGTTGGGCGTGGCCGCGTTCCCTCTCCCTAGCCCTCGGCTGCGCGCCCCGCCCTGAAGGGAGAGGGAGCCGTCCGTGCCGAGAGGAGGCCAGGTTTCAGTCGGCGATATTTGGCGTTGCCGGCTGACGCCAGAACATCCAGCCCTGCCCAACGGTCCCCTCTCCCTTCAGGGAGAGGGTTAGGGAGAGGGGCGGAGCCGAGCCAAGGCACCGTAGCCACCGGGGAATCCCCTTCGCGAGCAAGCTCGCACCTACAAGAGCAAGCGCGGTGCTGCGTGGGCTTTTCGTAGGAGCGAGCTTGCTCGCGAACAATCGGGATTTCCCGGCACCGCCGAACGCCCCGAAGGGGAAGGGCCAGGCGTCCTCTCGCTCCCACGAAAACCCCACCCAACCTTCCCCCGTCCGACCATCGAACAAATTCCCCCGCGCCTTGTACCCGCAGGCCCGCCCTGGCTTTACACTGCGCCTTACCGACGCTTTCTGTCGCATTTCCGAAAGCCTCGGAAATCCACGGGTTGGCGCTATAAGAAGTTGTCGCTTGGCGGCAATGCCAACCGGTTTTTCGTCCCTACAATCCTTCCATCGATAGCCGCCTCACCAGGCAGGAGAACACCGATGTCCGCTCCGCACGCTCAGGTACAACGCTCCGACTTCGACCAGCTGATGGTCCCCAACTACTCCCCGGCCGCTTTCATTCCGGTGCGTGGGCAGGGTTCGCGAGTCTGGGACCAGAGCGGCCGCGAGCTGGTGGACTTCGCCGGTGGCATCGCCGTGAACTCCCTGGGCCACTGCCACCCGGCGCTGGTGGGCGCGCTGGCCGAGCAGGCCAACAGGATCTGGCACGTATCCAACGTGTTCACCAACGAGCCGGCCCTGCGCCTGGCGCAGAAGCTGATCGACGCCACCTTCGCCGAGCGGGTGTTCTTCGCCAACTCCGGCGCCGAGGCCAACGAGGCCGCGCTCAAGCTGGCGCGCCGCTACGCCCACGACGTCTATGGCCCGCAGAAGTACGAGATCATCTCGATGGTCAACAGCTTCCACGGCCGCACCCTGTTCACCGTCAACGTCGGCGGCCAGGCCAAGTACTCCGACGGCTTCGGGCCGAAGGTCGAAGGCATCACCCACATCCCGTTCAACGACCTGGACGCGCTCAAGGCCGCCATCTCGGACAAGACCTGCGCGGTCATCATCGAGCCGGTGCAGGGCGAGAGCGGCGTGCTGCCGGCCGACAAGGCCTACCTGGAAGGCGTGCGCAAGCTGTGCGACGACAACGGCGCGCTGCTGATCTTCGACGAAGTGCAGAGCGGTTTCGGCCGTACCGGCTACCTTTACGCCTACCAGCACTACGGCGTGGTCCCGGACATCCTCTCCAGTGCCAAGAGCCTGGGCGGCGGCTTCCCCATCGGCGCCATGCTGACCACCGCGAAGATCGCCGAACACCTGGTCGTCGGCACCCACGGCACCACCTACGGCGGCAACCCGCTGGCCTGCGCGGTGTCCGGCGCGGCCTTCGATGTGATCAATACGCCCGAGGTGCTCGAAGGCGTGCGCGCCAAGCACGAGCGCTTCAAGGCGCGCCTGGAGAAGCTCGGCCAGGAATACGGCATCTTCACCCAGGTCCGCGGCCTCGGCCTGTTGATCGGCGCGGTGCTGGCCGATGCCTGGAAGGGCAAGGCCAAGGACGTGTTCAACGCCGCCGAGAAGGAAGGCCTGATGATCCTGCAGGCCGGTCCGGACGTGGTGCGCTTCGCGCCCAGCCTGGTGATCGACGACGCCGACATCGACGAAGGCCTGGATCGCCTGGAGCGCGCGGTGGCCAAGCTCACCCGCGGCTGATCCGCAGTACGGCGCCGGGCATCCCGCCGGCGCCGGTTCGATGCGGCCGGCTTGCCCGGCCGTTTTTCGCAGGCCCCGAATGCGTTGGCGCAGGCTGTGCCGTGCCCGCGACGCGACGGGGAAGTTCATATGGTTTTGTCTGGTTAGAGGAGTGACGCCATGCTGGTGATGCGCCCCGCCCAAGCGGCCGACCTGCAGCAGGTGCAGCGTCTCGCCGCGGACAGCCCGGTCGGCGTCACGTCGCTGCCGGACGACGCGGAACGGCTGAAGGAAAAGATCCTGGCCTCGGAGGCCTCGTTCGCCGCCGAAGTCAGCTACAACGGCGAGGAAAGCTACTTCTTCGTCCTCGAGGACACGCAGACCGGGCAACTGGTCGGCTGCTCGGCCATAGTCGCCTCGGCCGGCTTCTCCGAGCCCTTCTACAGCTTCCGCAACGAGACCTTCGTGCACGCCTCGCGCGAGCTGAAGATCCACAACAAGATCCACGTCCTCTCGCTGTGCCACGACCTCACCGGCAACAGCCTGCTGACCAGCTTCTACGTGCAGCGCGAGCTGGTGAACACGCCCATCGCCGAGCTCAACTCCCGCGGCCGCCTGCTGTTCATGGCCAGCCACCCGGAGCGCTTCGCCGACGCCGTGGTCACCGAGATCGTCGGCTACAGCGACGAGCAGGGCGAATCGCCGTTCTGGAACGCCGTGGGGCGCAACTTCTTCGACCTCAACTACAGCGAGGCCGAGAAGCTCTCGGGCCTGAAGAGCCGCACCTTCCTCGCCGAGCTGATGCCGCACTACCCGATCTACGTGCCGCTGCTGCCGGACGAGGCCCAGGAAGCCATGGGCCAGGTGCACCCGCGGGCGCAGATCACCTTCGACATCCTGATGCGCGAAGGCTTCGAGACCGACAACTACATCGACATCTTCGATGGCGGCCCGACCCTGCACGCGCGCACCTCGGGCATCCGCTCCATCGCCCAGAGCCGCCTGGTGCCGGTGCGCATCGGCGAGGTGCCCAAGGCCACCCGCAGCTACCTGGTCACCAACGGCCTGCTGCAGGACTACCGCGCAGTGGTCGCCGAGCTGGACTGGGTGCCCGGCAAGCCGGTGACCCTCAGCGCCGAAACCGCCGAGGCCCTGGGCATCGGCGAAGGCGCCAGCGTGCGTCTGGTAGCGGTTTAACGAGCTGGAAGCCAGAAGCCGGAAGCTGGAGGCTCAGCGCTTTCAACTTCCAGCTTCCGGCTTCCGGCTCATAGCTTGAACGGAGTGAATATGATCGTTCGTCCTGTCACCAGCGCCGACCTGCCGGCCCTCATCGAACTGGCGCGCAGCACCGGCACCGGGCTGACCACGCTGCCGGCCAACGAACAGCGCCTGGCGCACCGCGTCGGCTGGGCCGAGAAGGCCTTCCGCGGCGAAGCCGAGCGCGCCGACGCCGACTACCTGTTCGTCCTCGAGGACGATGCCGGCAAGGTCGTCGGCATCTCCGCCGTGGCCGGCGCCGTCGGCCTGCGCGAGCCCTGGTACAACTATCGCGTCGGCCTTACCGTCAGCGCCTCCCAGGAGCTGGGCATCCACCGCGAGATCCCCACGCTGTTCCTGGCCAACGACCTCACCGGGCAGTCCGAGCTGTGCTCGCTGTTCCTGCACGCCGACTACCGCAGCGGCCTCAACGGCCGCCTGCTGTCCAAGGCGCGCTTCCTGTTCATCGCCGAGTTCCGCGAGCTGTTCGGCGACAAGGTGATCGCCGAGATGCGCGGCATGTCCGACGCCGACGGCCGCTCGCCGTTCTGGGAAAGCCTGGGCCGGCACTTCTTCAAGATGGAATTCAGCCAGGCAGACTACCTGACCGGCGTCGGCAACAAGGCCTTCATCGCCGAACTGATGCCGAAGTTCCCGCTGTACACCTGCTTCCTCTCGGAAGAGGCGCGCAACGTGATCGGCCGCGTGCACCCGGACACCGAGCCGGCGCTGGCCATGCTCAAGGCCGAGGGCTTCAGCTACCAGGGCTACGTCGACATCTTCGACGCAGGCCCCGCCATCGAGGCACCGACCGAGAAGATCCGCGCCATCGCCGACAGCCAGGCGCTGGTGCTGGCCATCGGCACGCCCGGCGACGACGCCGAGCCTTACCTGATCCACAACCGCAAGCGCGAGGAATGCCGCATCGCCGCGGCCCCGGCGCGGGTCGCCGCCGGCTCCCTGGTGGTCGACGCGCAGACCGCCAAGCGCCTGCGCCTGTCCGCCGGCGCCTCGGTGCGCGCGGTGCCGCTGTCCGCCGGAAAACGCTGATCCCGCGCGGATCGGAGGAGAACAAGAGATGACTACCCACTACATCGCCGGCCAGTGGCAGGCGGGCGAGGGCGCTACCCTGGAATCCCTCGACCCGGTCAGCCAGGCCGTGGTCTGGAGCGGCCGCGCCGCCAGCGCCGGACAGGTCGACACCGCCGTGGCCGCCGCCCGCGCCGCCTTCCCGGCCTGGGCGCGGCGCCCGCTGGAAGAGCGCATCGCCGTGCTGGAAGCCTTCGCCGCCACCCTCAAGGCGCGCAGCGACGAGCTGGCCCGGGCGATCGGCGAGGAAACCGGCAAGCCGCTGTGGGAATCCGGCACCGAAGTCACCAGCATGGTCAACAAGGTGGCCATCTCGGTCCAGGCCTACCGCGAGCGTACCGGCATCAAGAGCGGCCCGCTGGCCGACGCCACGGCCGTGCTGCGCCACAAGCCGCACGGGGTGGTCGCGGTGTTCGGCCCCTACAACTTCCCCGGCCACCTGCCCAACGGCCATATAGTGCCGGCGCTGCTGGCCGGCAACTGCGTGATCTTCAAGCCCAGCGAACTGACGCCCAAGGTCGCCGAGCTGACCGTCCGCGCCTGGATCGACGCCGGCCTGCCGGCGGGCGTGCTCAACCTGGTGCAGGGCGCCCGCGACACCGGCGTGGCCCTGGCTGCGCACGCGGACATCGACGGCCTGTTCTTCACCGGCTCCAGCCGCACCGGCAACCTGCTGCACAGCCAGTTCGGCGGCCAGCCGCAGAAGATCCTGGCGCTGGAGATGGGCGGCAACAACCCGCTGATCGTCGATGAAGTGAAGGACATCGACGCCGCCGTCTACACCATCATCCAGTCCGCCTTCATCTCCGCCGGCCAGCGCTGCACCTGCGCGCGGCGCCTGCTGGTGCCGGCGGGCGAGTGGGGCGACGCCCTGCTGGCGCGCCTGGTGGCGGTGACCGCGAGCATCAAGGTCGGCCGCTTCGACGAACAGCCGGCGCCCTTCATGGGCTCGGTGATCTCCCTGGCCGCCGCCGAGCACCTGCTCAAGGCCCAGGAGCACCTGCTGGCCAACGGTGCCGTGGCCCTGCTGGCCATGTCCCAGCCGCTGGAAGGCGCGGCCCTGCTGACCCCCGGCATCCTCGACGTGACCGGCATGGCGCAGCGCCCGGACGAAGAATTCTTCGGCCCACTGCTGCAGGTCATCCGCTACGGCGATTTCGACGAAGCCGTGCGCGAAGCCAACGCCACCCAGTACGGCCTGGCCGCCGGCCTGCTGTCCGATTCCCGCGAGCGCTTCGAGGGCTTCCTGCTCGACAGCCGCGCCGGCATCGTCAACTGGAACAAGCAACTGACCGGCGCCGCCAGCAGCGCGCCCTTCGGCGGTATCGGCGCCTCCGGCAACCACCGCCCGAGCGCCTACTACGCCGCCGACTACTGCGCCTATCCGGTGGCCTCGCTGGAAAGCGAAAGCCTTGCCCTGCCTGCAACCCTGACTCCGGGAGTGAGCCTGTGATGACCGCCTATGAAATGAACTTCGACGGTCTTGTCGGCCCGACGCACAACTATGGTGGCCTGTCCTACGGCAACGTCGCCTCGCAGAGCAACAGCCAGGTGGCGTCCAACCCGAAGGAAGCCGCCAAGCAGGGCCTGGCGAAGATGAAGGCGCTGATGGAAATGGGCTTCAAGCAGGGTGTGCTCGCCCCTCAGGAACGCCCGGCTGTGGCCTCGCTGCGGGCCCTCGGCTTCAGCGGCAGCGATGCCGAGGTGATCGCCAAGGCGGCGAAGGAAGCCATGCCGCTGCTCGCCGCGGTCAGCTCGGCCTCCTGCATGTGGACGGCCAACGCCGCCACCGTCAGCCCCAGCGCCGACACCGCCGATGGCCGCGTGCACTTCACCGCGGCCAACCTGAACTGCAAGTTCCACCGCTCCATCGAGCATCCGGTCACCAGCCGCATCCTCGGCGCCATGTTCGGCGACGAGAAACACTTCGCCCACCACGCTGCGCTGCCGGCGGTGGCGCAGTTCGGCGACGAGGGCGCGGCCAACCACACGCGCTTCTGCAAGGGCTACGGCGAGGCCGGCGTGGAGTTCTTCGTGTTCGGCCGCAGCGCCTTCGACAGCCGCTTCCCGGCGCCGCAGCGCTACCCGGCGCGGCAGACCCTCGAAGCCTGCCAGGCGGTGGCCCGCCTGCACGGCCTGGGCGAGGAGGGCGTGGTCTACGCCCAGCAGAACCCGGCGGTAATCGACCAGGGTGTGTTCCACAACGACGTGATTTCCGTGGGCAACGGCGAGGTGCTGTTCTACCACCAGGACGCCTTCCTCGACACCGACAAGGTGCTGGCCGAGCTGGACGCCAAGCTGGGCCGCCGCGGCGGCCGCTTCCAGCCGGTCTGCGTGCCGGGCGACCAGGTGAGCGTGGAAGACGCGGTCAGGTCCTACCTGTTCAACAGCCAGCTGCTCAGCCGCGCCGACGGCAGCATGCTGCTGATCGTCCCGGAAGAGTGCCGGCAGAACGAGCGCGTGTGGAACTACCTGTCGCGCCTGACCGCCGAGGGCGGGCCGATCCGCGAAGTGAAGGTCTTCGACCTCAAGCAGAGCATGCAGAACGGCGGCGGCCCGGCCTGCCTGCGCCTGCGCGTGGCGCTCAACGAGGCCGAGCTGGCCGCGGTGAACCCGGGCGTGGTCATGACCCCGGCGCTGTACGACACCCTGGTGGCCTGGGTCGACAAGCACTACCGCGACCGCCTGTCCGAAGCCGACCTGGCCGACCCGCAGTTGCTGGTGGAGTGCCGGACGGCATTGGATGAACTGAGCCGGATCCTTAAACTGGGCTCCGTCTATCCCTTCCAGATGAGTTGAACATCATGACCACCGAAAGCCTTCCGCTGATCCTCGAAGACGCCACCGGCGCCCGTCGCGAGACCCACAGCGCCCGCCTGGCCATCCGCCTGGAGGGCCGCGACCTGTGGCTGGAGGCCGACGGCAAGGGCGGCCTGCTGATCTACGCCGAGTCCTTCGAGGAGGACACCGAGGTACCGCTGCTGGTGGTCCGCCCGCAGGCGGTCAACCAGCTCAGCCTGAGCCTGGAGCTGGAGGCCGCCGAAGTCCACGAACATGGTCCAGACTGTGGATGTGACCATCACTGATCGCAGGGGCCGCCGCCCGCAGGTGCCGGCGGCCAACCGGGAGACCCGCGCATGCTAGCACTGGGCAAGCTGCTCGACCTGACCCTCGTCGGTCGCGAGCCGACCGAGAAGATCCAGCTCACCGCCGACGGCACGCGCCTGCACTGGCTGGCCGAAGGCGCCCTCGAGGTGACCCCCGCCAGCGGCCGCGACAACGGCCTGGACCTGCTGCTCTCGGCCGGCATCCACGGCAACGAGACGGCGCCCATCGAACTGCTCGACCGCCTGGTCCAGCGCATCGCCCGCGGCGAGCTGAAGCCGGCGGCGCGCCTGCTGTTTCTGCTCGGCAACCCGGAAGCCATGCGCCGCGGCGAACGCTACCTGGAACAGGACATCAACCGCCTGTTCTGCGGCCGCCACGAGGACGGCAGCGGCAGCGAGGCCCTGCGCGCTGCCGAACTGGAACGCCTGGCCGCGGCCTTCTTCGCCCGCGACGGCCGCCAGCGCCTGCACTACGACCTGCACACGGCGATCCGCGGTTCGAAGATCGAGCAATTTGCCCTCTACCCCTGGAGCGAAGGCCGCGAGCACTCCCGCGTGGAGCTGGCGCGCCTGCGCAGCGCCGGGATAGACGCGGTGCTGCTGCAGAACAAGACCGGCATCACCTTCAGCTCCTACACCTACAGCCGCCTGGGCGCCGAGGCCTTCACCCTGGAGCTGGGCAAGGCGCGGCCGTTCGGGCAGAACCAGGTGGTCAACCTGGGCCGCCTGGAGGCGCTGCTGCAGGTGCTGGTCGACGGCAGCGAGGCGCCGGTGGAGGAGGGCGGGCTGGACGGCCTGCAGTTGTTCGCCGTGTCCCGCGAGGTGATCAAGCACAGCGACCACTTCCGCCTGCACCTGGACGACGCCGTGGACAACTTCACCGAGCTGGACCATGGCTACCTGCTCGCCGAGGACATCGGCGGCACCCGCTGGATCGTCGAAGAGAAAGGCGCGCGCATCATCTTCCCCAACCCGCGGGTGCGGAACGGCCTGCGCGCCGGCATTCTCGTGGTGCCCACCAAGCTCTGAGCGCCCGGCGTTTGGGCGCTGCCCCACCCACGTCATTCCCCTGTAGGAGCGCGCCCTGCGCGCGAAATCGCGGGCAGGGCCCGCTCCTACAGGTTGCCGGGAGGCACGACATTCCTCCCGCCGTAGGAGCGGACCTTGTCCGCGATAGCCGGACGTTCCGGCGCGATTCGCGGATGAGATCCGCTCCTACGCTGCGCCACCCCCGCCATTCCCCTGTAGGAGCGCGCCCTGCGCGCGAAATCGCGGGCAGGGCCCGCTCCTACAGGTTGCCGGGAGGCACGACATTCCTCACGCCGTAGCGGACCTTGTCCGCGATAGCCGGACACACCGGCGCGATTCGCGGATAAGATCCGCTCCTACTCTGTTCCACCCACGCCATTCCCCTGCCCGCGAAGAGCTGCCTTCCGAGCCTTGTCCCCAGGCAGCCAAGCACATAGCATCGGGCTCTTTCCCCGCGTTCCAGGAGCCCCGTCATGTCCGTCATCGACCTTCGCAGCGACACCGTCACCCTGCCCAGCGCCGGGATGCGCGAGGCCATGGCCCGGGCCGAGCTGGGCGACGACGTGTATGGCGAGGACCCCACCGTCAACCGCCTGGAGGCCGTCCTGGCCGAACGCCTGGGTTTCGAGGCCGGGCTCTTCGTGCCCAGCGGCACCATGAGCAACCTGCTCGGGCTGATGGCCCACTGCGAACGCGGCGACGAGTACATCGTCGGTCAGCAGGCCCACACCTATAAATACGAAGGCGGCGGCGCCGCGGTGCTCGGCTCCATCCAGCCGCAGCCCATCGAGGGCGAGGCCGACGGCTCGCTGGACCTGGCCAAGGTCGAGGCGGCCATCAAGCAGGACGACTTCCACTTCGCCCGCACCCGCCTGCTGGCGCTGGAAAACACCATGCAGGGCAAGGTCCTGCCGCTGGCCTACCTGGCCGCCGCCCGCGAGCTGACGCAGCGCCGCGGCCTGGCCCTGCACCTGGACGGCGCGCGCCTGTACAACGCCGCGGTCAAGCTGGGCGTGGACGCCGGCGAGATCACCCGCCACTTCGATTCCGTCTCGGTGTGCCTGTCCAAGGGCCTGGGCGCGCCGGTGGGCTCGGTGCTGTGCGGCAGCGCCGGGCTGATCGGCAAGGCCCGGCGCCTGCGCAAGATGGTCGGCGGCGGCATGCGCCAGGCCGGCGGGCTCGCGGCGGCCGGGCTGTACGCGCTGGACCACCAGGTGCAGCGCCTGGCCGAGGACCACGCCAACGCCGAAACCCTCGGCCGCGGCCTGGCGGACCTGGGCTACGCCGTCGAGCCGGTGCAGACCAACATGGTCTATGTCGACCTCGGCGAGCGTGCCGCGGCCCTGCGCGACTTCCTCGGCGAGCGCGGCATCCGCGTCAGCGCCGCCCCGCGCCTGCGCCTGGTTACTCACCTGGACGTGAAAACCGCGGACATTCCCCGTATCGTCGAGGCTTTCGCCGCCTTTCGTCGCGACTGACTAGGATAGAGGCGCAATAGCTGCCATCTATCGTAGAAACACACTGTACCCGGTGCGCAGGGCCGATATAATGCGGCCCTTTGCCGGCGATTCGTGGCCGCATTTTTCCGTGGAAGAACCTATGAAAAGCGCTGAAATCCGTGAAGCCTTCCTCCGCTTCTTCGAAGAGAAGGGGCACACCCGCGTAGCGTCCAGTTCGCTGATTCCGGCGAACGACCCGACCCTGCTGTTCACCAACGCCGGCATGAACCAGTTCAAGGACTGCTTCCTCGGCCTGGAAAAGCGCGCCTACACCCGCGCCACCACCAGCCAGAAGTGCGTCCGCGCCGGCGGCAAGCACAACGACCTGGAAAACGTCGGCTACACCGCGCGCCACCACACCTTCTTCGAAATGCTGGGCAACTTCAGCTTCGGCGACTACTTCAAGCGCGACGCCATCCACTACGCCTGGGAATTCCTCACCTCGGACAAGTGGCTGAACCTGCCCAAGGACAAGCTCTGGGTCACCGTCTACGCCAGCGATGACGAGGCCTACGACATCTGGACCCAGGAAGTCGGCGTGCCCGCCGAGCGCATGGTGCGCATCGGCGACAACAAGGGCGCCCCCTACGCCTCCGACAACTTCTGGGCGATGGGCGACACCGGCCCCTGCGGCCCCTGCACCGAGATCTTCTACGACCACGGCGCCGACATCTGGGGCGGCCCGCCCGGCTCCCCGGAAGAGGACGGCGACCGCTACATCGAGATCTGGAACAACGTGTTCATGCAGTTCAACCGCACCGCGGACGGCGTCATGCACCCGCTGCCGGCGCCGAGCGTGGACACCGGCATGGGCCTGGAGCGCATCAGCGCCGTGCTGCAGCACGTCCACTCGAACTACGAGATCGACCTGTTCCAGAGCCTGCTCAAAGCCTCCGCCGAAGCCATCGGCTGCGCCAACGACGACGCGCCGTCGCTGAAGGTGGTGGCCGACCACATCCGTTCCTGCAGCTTCCTCATCGCCGACGGCGTGCTGCCGTCCAACGAGGGCCGCGGCTACGTGCTGCGCCGCATCATCCGCCGCGCCTGCCGCCACGGCAACAAGCTGGGCGCCAAGGGCAGCTTCTTCCACAAGATCGTCGCCGCGCTGGTGGCCGAGATGGGCGAGGCCTTCCCCGAACTCAAGCAGCAGCAGGCGCACATCGAGCGCGTGCTCAAGACCGAGGAAGAGCAGTTCGCCAAGACCCTGGAGCAGGGCCTGAAGATCCTCGAACAGGACCTGAGCGAGCTCAAGGGCAGCGTCATCCCCGGCAACGTGGTGTTCAAGCTGTACGACACCTACGGCTTCCCGGTGGACCTGACCAACGACATCGCCCGCGAGCGCAGCCTGACCCTCGACGAGGAAGGCTTCGAGCGCGAGATGGAGGCCCAGCGTGAGCGTGCCCGCTCCGCCAGCGCCTTCGGCATGGACTACAACGCCCTGGTGAAAGTCGACGGCGACACCCGCTTCCTGGGCTACCAGGGCGTGTCCGGCGCCGGCCAGATCATCGCGCTGTTCAAGGACGGCAAGGCCGTCGAAAAACTCAATGAAGGCGAGGAGGGCGTGGTCGTCCTCGACCAGACGCCGTTCTACGCCGAATCCGGCGGCCAGGTCGGCGACTGCGGCACCCTCTCCGGTGCCGGCGTGCGCTTCGACGTGCGCGACACCACCAAGGCCGGCGGCGCCCACCTGCACCACGGCATCGTCGCCCAGGGCAGCCTGAGCGTCGGCGCCGCGGTCAAGGCCGAGGTCGACGCCAGCGTGCGCCAGGCCACCGCGCTGAACCACTCCGCCACCCACCTGCTGCACGCCGCGCTGCGCCAGGTGCTGGGCGACCACGTGCAGCAGAAGGGCTCGCTGGTGGACAGCCAGCGCCTGCGCTTCGACTTCAGCCACTTCGAGGCCATCAAGCCCGAGCAGCTGAAGCAGCTGGAAGACATCGTCAACCGCGAGATCCGCGCCAACAGCGTCGTGGAAACCGAAGAGACCGACATCGACACCGCCAAGGCCAAGGGCGCCATGGCGCTGTTCGGCGAGAAGTACGGCGACCAGGTGCGCGTGCTGACCATGGGCGGCGGCTTCTCCGTCGAACTGTGCGGCGGCACACACGTCGGCCGCACCGGCGACATCGGCCTGTTCAAGATCACCAGCGAAGGCGGCGTGGCTGCCGGCGTGCGCCGCATAGAGGCGGTGACCGGCGCGGCTGCGCTGGCCTACCTCAATGGCGCCGAAGAGCAGCTCAAGGAAGCGGCCGGCCTGGTCAAGGGTAGCCGCGACAACCTGCTGGACAAGCTCGCCGGCCTGCTGGAGCGCAACCGCCAGTTGGAGAAGGAGCTGGAGCAGCTCAAGGCCAAGGCCGCCAGCGCCGCCGGCGACGACCTGGCCGGCTCGGCCGTGGACGTGGCGGGCGTGAAAGTGCTGGCCGCGCGTCTCGACGGCCTGGACGGCAAGGCGCTGCTGGCGCTGGTCGACCAGCTGAAGAACAAGCTGGGCAGCGGCGTGATCCTGCTTGGCGGCGTGTTCGAGGAGAAAGTGGTGCTGGTCGCCGGGGTGACCCAGGACCTGGCCGCCAAACTCAAGGCCGGCGACCTGATGAAGCAGGCCGCGGCAGCCGTGGGCGGCAAGGGCGGCGGTCGCCCGGACATGGCCCAGGGCGGCGGCACCGACGCCGGCAAGCTGGACGAGGCCCTGGCCCTGGCCAAGGCCTTCGTCGAACAGGGCCGGTAAGCACCGGCAAGGCCAGGCCCGCGGCGCGCCCGGCGGGCCTTGGCAAGGGGCAGCGATGTCTGTCTAATGGGCGCCCTTCAGGAATCAGGCGGCTTTTGAAATGGCTTTGATCGTACAGAAGTTTGGAGGGACCTCCGTCGGCACCGTCGAGCGTATCGAGCAGGTAGCCGAGAAGGTGAAGAAATTCCGCGAGGCGGGTGACGATATCGTGGTGGTGGTTTCCGCCATGAGCGGCGAGACCAACCGCCTGATCGGCCTGGCCAAGCAGATCATGGACCAACCGGTTCCGCGCGAACTGGACGTCATGGTCTCCACCGGCGAGCAGGTGACCATCGCCCTGCTGAGCATGGCCCTGATCAAGCGCGGCGTGCCGGCGGTTTCCTACACCGGCAACCAGGTGCGCATCCTGACCGACAGCGCGCACACCAAGGCGCGTATCCTGAGCATCGACGACGCCAACATCCGCGCCGATCTCAAGGCCGGCCGCGTGGTCGTGGTCGCCGGCTTCCAGGGCGTGGACGAGCACGGCAGCATCACCACCCTCGGCCGCGGCGGCTCCGACACCACCGGCGTGGCCCTGGCCGCGGCGCTGAAGGCCGACGAGTGCCAGATCTATACCGACGTCGATGGCGTCTACACCACCGACCCGCGCGTAGTGCCGCAGGCCCGCCGACTGGACAAGATCACCTTCGAGGAAATGCTGGAAATGGCCAGCCTCGGCTCCAAGGTGCTGCAGATCCGCTCGGTGGAGTTCGCCGGCAAGTACAATGTTCCGCTGCGCGTGCTGCACAGCTTCCAGGAGGGTCCGGGCACCCTCATTACCCTTGATGAAGAGGAATCCATGGAACAGCCGATCATCTCCGGCATCGCCTTCAACCGCGACGAAGCCAAGCTGACCATCCGTGGCGTACCGGATACCCCCGGGGTGGCCTTCAAGATCCTCGGGCCGATCAGTGCCGCGAACATCGAAGTCGACATGATCGTGCAGAACGTCTCGCACGATAACACCACCGACTTCACCTTCACCGTGCACCGCAACGACTACCTGGCCGCCCTGGAAATCCTCAAGCAGACCGCCGCCAACATCGGCGCGCGCGAAGCCACCGGCGACACCAACATCGCCAAGGTCTCCATCGTCGGTGTCGGCATGCGTTCCCACGCCGGCGTCGCCAGCCGCATGTTCGAGGCGCTGGCCAAGGAGAGCATCAACATCCAGATGATCTCCACCTCGGAAATCAAGGTGTCCGTGGTCATCGAGGAAAAATACCTGGAGCTCGCGGTGCGCGCCTTGCACACTGCCTTCGAGCTGGATGCCCCGGCCCGCCAGGGCGAGTAAGAGGGCATCATGCAAAAGGCGCGGCTCATCCCGCGCCTTTTGTCGTTTTTGACCGGGCCGCCGGAACTTTCATTCCGCGCGGACTGGTCAATACTTGGGTGAAGGAGCACACACTTGATATTCAGTGGCTCTGCCGCCATTTCTTTTTTTGCAGACTGCTTATCCGAAACACGAAAGGAGAAAGGAATGCTGATTCTGACTCGCCGGGTCGGAGAGACCCTGATGGTTGGTGATGACGTCACTGTGACTGTGCTGGGCGTCAAGGGAAATCAGGTGCGCATTGGCGTGAACGCGCCGAAGGAAGTCGCTGTTCACCGCGAAGAGATCTACCAGCGCATCCAGAAAGAGAAAGACCAAGAACCAAACCATTAATTTTTCTATAAAAAATTCTTTGCAAACGGGGAAAACATGGATATCATGCGCCCCGTGTTGCGGAGAGGTGGCCGAGTGGCCGAAGGCGCTCCCCTGCTAAGGGAGTACACCTCAAAAGGGTGTCGGGGGTTCGAATCCCCCCCTCTCCGCCATTTGCACGTTCTGCTGCGAATGACGAGTCAGGTAGCTAAGCTACTGAAAAGATTGAAAAATCTGTTTGACACGTCTGAATGTTCGGACTAGAATTTGCGCCCCATCAGCGCACTCATAGCTCAGCTGGATAGAGTACTCGGCTACGAACCGAGCGGTCGGAGGTTCGAATCCTCCTGAGTGCGCCACTACACAGGCGGTACGCGAAAGCGGACGCCAGCAGCGACGAAAGGCCTCGGCCCGAGAAGCTGCACCAGTTGGTGAACCTGGCTAAACTGCACCAACCAGCGCACTCATAGCTCAGCTGGATAGAGTACTCGGCTACGAACCGAGCGGTCGGAGGTTCGAATCCTCCTGAGTGCGCCATACACCGAAAGGGCCTGCAGCAATGCAGGCCCTTTTTCTTTGTCCGCATTTTTCCAAGTCGGCCGGGCTCAGCGCCGCTTGCGTGTGGCCTTGCCCTGCACGCAGCCGAACTCGTCGAAGGTCACCGTGCGCCGGCCCTGGCCGGGCCTGGCGTCGTAGTGGTAGCGCTGCCGGTCATCCAACTGGCTGATCCGGTCCGGGCGGCCGAAGGCGCTTTCCACATCCGCGCGGGTCATGCCGGTGCGGATGCGTTTCTGCAGGATCGCGGTGCGTCTTTCCCGGTCGTCGAGGCGGTTGCCGCAGCCGTCCTCGCGCTCGCCGACCACCACCAGCGGCGTGTCGGATGGCGTGCGCCGGCTCTCCTGGGAAGGGCGGGCGAGGGGCACCGGCCTGCCGCTGCCCGGCGTCGGGTTGTGCGCGCGCTGCCGGCTTTGCGCCTGGCCCGGCGGGCAGCCATGCTGGTGGAAGCTGACACGGCCATCGGCGGCCTCGCAGCGGAACGGCGTGGCGGCGGGATTGTCCATTGGCATGAGGGCGAGCAGCGGGAGCAGCAGGCAGTGCAGGGGCGACAGGCGCATCTCCGATCCTCCGTGACAGGGTTGCATGCAGCCTATCCCGCCTGGCCTCCGCGAAATTTCCGGGTGTCTCGACAGGTTTTTCCGGCGTCTGTGATAGCCAGTGAAGTAACCCTCAACTTTGTGCCGCAAGCGATTGTTCTAGCCGCTATTTTGTAACGCTGAACAGGCTCCGGAGTGTTATCATTTCTCCTATCTGCCCGATATGGGCGCGTGGGCACACCACCATGGACTTACCCAGTAGTTACCCAGAATCCCGATTGCCTCAACACGACCTGATGTTTTAAGCCCCCGTGCGCGCTCCGCCGCTGGGGGTGGAGCGTGCTATGACCGAAGTAGAAGCCAAGAAGCCGCAGGAAAGCCTGCAGGACCGCCTGAACCAGGTGGTCGAGCTGCTGAACAAGCACAAGCTGGTCGAAGACCTGGCGCACCGCCAGGAGGGCCAGCACCAGGACCTCGTCGAGAACCTGGTACACCGGCAGAACCTCGCCGAGCTGCAGCGCAAGCTCGATGACCTGCACCCCGCCGACATCGCCCACATCCTCGAATCGCTGCCGCTGGGCGACCGCCTGACGGTCTGGCAGTTGGTCAAGGCCGAGCGCGACGGCGACATCCTCCTCGAAGTTTCCGACGCCGTCCGCGAGACGCTGATCGCCGACATGGACGATCACGAGATCCTCGCCGCGGCCAAGGAGATGGACGCCGACGAACTCGCCGACCTGGCGCCGGAACTGCCGCGCGACGTCGTCCACGAGCTGATGGAAACCCTCGATGCGCAGCAGCGCGAGCGCGTGCGCTCGGCGTTGTCCTACGAGGAAGACGAAGTCGGCGCGCTGATGGACTTCGAGATGGTCACCATCCGCGACGACGTCAGCCTGGAAGTGGTGCTGCGCTACCTGCGCCGCCTGAAGGAGCTGCCGGGGCATACCGACAAGCTGTTCGTGGTCGACTACGACGGCCTGCTCAAGGGCGTGCTGCCGATCAAGCGCCTGCTGGTCAACGACCCGGACAAGCAGGTGGCCGAGGTCATGGCCACCGACCCGGTGACCTTCCAGCCCGACGAGGACGGCTACGACGCCGCCCAGGCGTTCGAGCGCTACGACCTGATCTCCGCCCCGGTGGTGGACAAGAACGGCAAGCTGATCGGCCGCCTGACCATCGACGAGATGGTCGACCTCATCCGCGAGGAGAGCGAGACCGAAGTGCTGAACATGGCCGGTCTGCGCGAGGAGGAAGACATCTTCGCCTCGGTGTGGAAGTCGGTGCGCAACCGCTGGACCTGGCTGGCCACCAACCTGATCACCGCCTTCGTCGCCTCGCGGGTGATCGGCCTGTTCGAAGGCTCCATCGAGAAGCTGGTGGCGCTGGCCGCGCTGATGCCCATCGTCGCCGGCATCGGCGGCAACTCGGGCAACCAGACCATCACCATGATCGTCCGCGCCATCGCCCTGGACCAGATCCAGACCAGCAACGCCACGCGCCTGCTGCGCAAGGAGCTGGGCGTGGCGCTGGTCAACGGCCTGGTGTGGGGCGGGGTGATAGGCGTGGTGGCTTTCTACCTGTACGGCAACTGGGAGCTGGGCGTGGTGATGACCGCGGCCATGACCCTCAACCTGCTGCTGGCGGCGCTGGCGGGGGTGCTGATTCCGATGACGCTGCTGCGCCTGGGGCGCGACCCGGCGATGGGATCCAGCGTGATGATCACCGCCATGACCGACAGCGGTGGGTTCTTCATCTTCCTGGGCCTGGCCACGCTGTTCCTGATGTAGGCCCACAGTGGCCGCGAAAAACCGCCTTCGGGCGGTTTTTGCGTTTTCGGGGGCGGTTTTTTGCAGGCAGGAATCGGGGCTCTCGCGACATCCGTGTCGCATGTCCAGGAAGCACGGCTTTTTCGTAGGATGGCGTTGAGCGAAGCGATACCCATCATCAGGGTTCGATGGGTTTCGCAAGCTCAACCCATCCTACGAAGAGCACCTCGGCGCAAGCCTAAGGTTCAGGGAGGCACGGGCGTAGGAGCGGACCTTGTCCGCGATCGGATTCACCGGCCACGCCGGACGGGGCATGGGGCGCGGGAATGAAAAATGCCGTTTCCCCTATGGGAGAAACGGCATTTCCGTTTAAGCGAACAGCGCTTCGGTGCAGCTGGGCTCAGGCGTTGCTGGCCATTTCCGCATCGTGGGCGATCAGGGCGATCAGCGCATTCTGCTGGCGGTGGGTCAGCTGGCGGAAGCGCTGCAGCAGCTCACGCTCGTGCAGGCTCAGCTCGGGGCTGTCCAGGCGGATGCCGAGATTGTCCTGCAGGGCACCCTCTTGCAGCAGGCTCTGCTCCAGGCGGGCGATGATTTCCGAGTTCATGCTGCGATGGTGATTGCGGGCGACCTCGGCGATACGCTCGCGCATGCCTTCGGGCAGACGGACGA
The DNA here is from genome assembly GCF_022760135.1 of Pseudomonas sp. M1. NCBI lineage: Bacteria > Pseudomonadati > Pseudomonadota > Gammaproteobacteria > Pseudomonadales > Pseudomonadaceae > Pseudomonas > Pseudomonas sp. M1. The sequence goes on along the minus strand of NZ_CP094343.1, from coordinate 5,106,757 downwards.
CGAACTTGTCGGCGGTGCGACTGGAGTAGCTTGGGGTTGCCTGTTTCAATGGGCGCATACATTAAACCTGTAAGTCAGGGAAACGGTGCCAGGGGGTCTGTGTTCGAGTCCCTATGACAGCGAAATCCGTTGGCCGTTCAGCGCAAGGGCAGTAATCAGGTGGCCGACCAATTACTTGACGTCAATTCTGCGACGTATTTTGCGTCGTATGAAGGCTAAATGCCAGCACCAATCGTCCGAAATGCGAGGCTATCTGCATATCTTTCTTTCGATGGGTGGCGCGGCCCATGGGCTCCATTCGCTCAGATTAGCTCAAGTCCCCGGTCCCGGCCGCCATTGCGCCATCATCCGACCACCCGCGCGGGCAATGGTTCACGAGGGGCGCGGATGATGTCACGACCCGGCTCGCCACGCAGCGCCGAGTCGGCCATTTTCCCGCTTCCGCGGCGCCGGCGGGCGGGTATCATACGCGGCGTCCGCGCCCCGGGAGGCGCGGTGCAGAGATGAGCATGAGCGGCAAGTTGATCTATCTGATGGGGCCTTCGGGCTCGGGCAAGGACAGCCTGCTCCAGGCCGCGGCGGCGCCGCTGGCCGAGCGGGGCGGGCAGGTCGTGCGGCGGGTGATCACCCGCTCCGCCGAGGCCCGCGGCGAGGACGCCGAAGCGGTGACCCCCGAGGCCTTCGAACGCCTGGAGCGCGAGGGCGCCTTCGCCATGAGCTGGCGGGCCAATGGCCTGTGCTACGGCATCCCGCGGCAGATCGACCACTGGCTGGCCCAGGGGCGCGTCGTGCTGGTCAACGGCTCGCGCGGCTACCTGGAGGAAGCGCGGCGCCGCTATCCGGGCCTGCTCGCGGTGCTGCTGCAGGTCGCCCCCGAGGTGCTGCGCCAGCGCCTGGTCGCCCGCGGCCGGGAAACCCTGGCGGAGATCGAGGCGCGCCTGGCGCGCAATGCCGCCTTCGCCGAGGGCCTGGCGCCGCCGCTGCGGGTGCTGGACAACTCCGCCAGCCTGGAGACCAGCGTGCGCGGCCTGCTGGCCCTGCTGGAGGATGCCGGGCTCAGCGCAGCGGCAACGCCAGGCTGAGGCCGCTGTTCGTTCAGGCGGGCCTTCTCGGCAGGTGTGAAATCCGCGCCGCGGCATGACAAATGCGTCGACGCTGGTTAACATGCCCACCCGGTCCCGGCAGCCGCCGCGGGCCCAGGCGTGTCCCCATAGTTCAAGGGATAGAATAAGCCCCTCCTAAGGGCTAGATACTGGTTCGAATCCAGTTGGGGACGCCATCCTTCCCGCCGTTTCCTCATTGCCCCCGGTTTCTTGCCACTGCGCCTGGCGCCGATACCCGATAGTCGAATCCAGACGTCTGGCGATGACGGAGAAGCGATGAGCCATTTCCCGGAGCGGTCCGAGCGATGCTGAGCGCCGAACTCAAGGCCTTCTATATGGTGGCCCGCCTGGGCAGCATCACCCAGGCGGCGAAGAAGCTCGGCCTCAGCCAGCCGACGGTGACCACGCAGATCCGCAGCCTGGAAGGCCAGTACGCCGTGGAGCTGTTCTACCGCGGCGGCCGCCGCCTGACCCTCACCGATGAAGGCGCGCGCCTGCTGCCCATGGTCCAGGCGCTGCTGCAGCAGGAGTCGGATATCGAGTTCTTCCTGCGCAACTGCGGGCAGATGCAGGGCAGCCTGCGCATCGGCGCCACCTCGCCCTACTACGTGCTGGGGCTGATCAAGGCCTTCCGCGAACGCTACCCGCAGATCGAGGTGTCGGTGGAGATCGGCAACTCGCAGCAGGTGCTGGAGGCCCTCTACGAATGCCGGGTGGACCTGGCGGCCTCGTCGCAGCCGGTGGAGGACGCGCGGCTGATCCACCTGGTGCTCGGCCGCGACCCGCTGGTGCTGGCGGTGCACCGCAGCCACCCGCTGGCGGCGCAGCGCTCGGTGGCCCTGGGCGAGCTGCGCAACCATTGCCTGCTGATGCGCGAGGCCGGCTCGACCACCCGCGAGCTGACCGAGAAGCTGCTGCGCGAGTCCGCGGTGACGCCGGCCTCGATGCTGGAGATCGGCAGCCGCGAGTCGATCCGCGAGGCGGTGATCCGCAACCTCGGGGTGAGCATCATCTCGCGCCAGGAAGTGCCGGATAACCCCGAACTGCGGGTACTGGAGCTGCAGGGCGCGCCGCTGATCGACGAATACCTGTTCTGCCTGAAGGAACGCCGCCAGGCGCGCCTGACCAGCGCCTTCCTCGCCCTGGCACGGGAAACCGCGCCCGCCGCGTAGCTGCAATTGCCTAGGGTTTTTCGTAGGAGCGGACCTTGTCCGCGATAGCCGGACGTTCCGGCGCGATTCGCGGATGAGATCCGCTCCTACGCTGCCCCACCCGCGCCATTCCCCTGTAGGAGCGCGCCCTGCGCGCGAAATCGCAGGCAGGGCCCGCTCCTGCAAAAAGCCTTTCGCCATCGCAAATCTGCCTATACCTCTATCGGCGCAGTTGCACCCATCGCAACAGAGCCTTCGCATTCCTTCCCTAGCATGGCCTTCCATCGAGCCCCGCGGTCTGTCGCCGCGGGCCAGCTGCAAGAGGTTCCGCCATGCACGATTCCCTCCCCACCGGCACCCCGCTGCGGGTGCGCGACATGCACAAGCGCTTCGGCCACTTCGCCGCCCTCGACGGCGTTTCGCTGGATATCGAGGGCGGCGAGCTGGTCTGCCTGCTCGGCCCCTCCGGCTGCGGCAAGACCACGCTGCTGCGCTGCATCGCCGGGCTGGAGCGCCAGGACGGCGGCGTCATCCATATCGGTGAGCGCGACGTCTCGCGCCTGCCGCCCCAGGCCCGCGACTACGGCATCCTGTTCCAGTCCTACGCGCTGTTCCCCAATCTCAGCGTCGAGCAGAACGTCGCCTACGGCCTGACCGGCGCCAGCCGCGAGGAAGCGCGCCAGCGCGTGGGCGAGATGCTCGAACTGGTCGGCCTGGCCGGCAGCGAGAAGAAGTACCCCGGCCAGCTCTCCGGCGGCCAGCAGCAGCGCGTGGCCATGGCCCGCGCGCTGGCCCCGGCGCCTTCTCTGCTGCTGCTCGACGAGCCCATGTCGGCGCTGGACGCCCGGGTGCGCGAGCACCTGTGCGGCGAGCTGCGCCAGCTGCAGAAGCGCCTGGGCATCACCACCCTGATGGTCACCCACAACCAGGACGAGGCCATGCTGATGGCCGACCGCATCGCCGTGATGAACCACGGCAAGGTCGAGCAGTACGGCACCGCCCAGGACATCTACAGCGCCCCGGCTACGCCCTTCGTCGCCGAGTTCGTCGGCCAGGGCAATTGGCTGCCCTTCGAGCGCGGCGCCGACGGCCTGGCGCGGGTCGGCGGCCTGAGCCTGCGCCTGCATGGCGAGCGCGCCAACGCCACGCGCGGCCGGCTGTTCTGCCGCCCGGAGGCGATCGGCATCAACCCGGTGGTGCACCAGGAGAACCTGTTCCGCGCCCAGGTCCGCGAGATCACCTTCCTCGGCAACCGCTGCCGCATGAGCTTCGAACTGCACGAGCTGCCCGGCCACGCGCTGTTGGCCGAACTGGCCCCGGAGCAGATGCCGCGCCTGGGCAGCGCGGACATCTGGGTCTCGCTGCCGCCGCAGAGCCTGCAGGTGTTCGCCTGAGATGGATGCCGCAGTGAAACTCGACCCGGCCCTGGCCGCCGGCAAGCTGCGCGGCGACCTTGGCGACCGCCTGTTCATCCTCGGCGGCAAGCTGTTGCTGCTCGCCCTGCTGGCCCTGGCCGTGCTGCTGCCGCTGCTGGCCATCTTCTGGCGCGGCTTCAGCGGCGCCGAAGGGCAGGGCGGCGGCCTGGCGGCCATGGCCGAGCTGCTGGCCAGCGCCAACTTCCACTGGCTGCTGGGCAATAGCCTGAAGGTCTCGCTGAGCGTGGCGGCCATAGTCGTGCCGCTGGCCTACGGCTTCGCCTACGCCCTGCAGCGCACGCTGATCCCGGCCAAGGGCCTGTGGCGCGGCATCTCCCTGCTGCCGCTGCTGGCGCCATCGATGCTGCCGGGCATCGCGCTGATCTACCTGTTCGGCAACCAGGGCCTGCTGCGCAGCTGGGTGCCGGACAACATCTACGGCTTCTGGGGCATCGTCCTGGGCGAGGCCATCTACACCTTCCCCCATGCGCTGATGATCCTGCTTTCGGCGCTGTCGCTGGCCGACGCGCGGCTGTTCGACGCCGCCTCCAGCATGGGCGCCAGCCCCTGGAAGGCGTTCCGCAGCATCACCTGGCCGGCCTCGCGGCAGGGCGTGTTCGCCGCCTTCTGCCTGGTGTTCACCCTGACCATCACCGACTTCGGCGTGCCCGTGGTGGTCGGCGGCGACTACCAGGTGCTGGCGCTGGAAGCCTACAAGGCGGTGGTCGGCCAGCAGCAGTTCGGCCGCGGTGCGCAGATCGGCATGCTCCTGCTGCTGCCGGCGCTGTTGAGCTTCGCGGTGGACGCCTGGCTGCGCTGGCGCCAGGGCGACTCCATGAGCGGCCGCGCCCAGGTCTACCAGCCCAAGCCCTCGCACCGCCGCGATGGCGCCTACCTGGCGCTGGTGCTGCTGGTCAGCGCGGTGATCCTCGGCGTGCTGGGCATGGCCGTGTATTCCTCGCTGGTGAAGTTCTGGCCGTACAACCTGTCGTTGTCGCTGCGCCACTATGCCTTCGAGGAAACCGCCGGCGGCGGCTGGCTGGCCTACCGCAACAGCCTGACCCTGGCTTGCTGCACCGCGCTGTTCGGCAGTGCGCTGATCTTCACCGGCGCCTACCTGTTGGAGAAGACCCGCGAGCAGGCCTGGCTGAACCAGCTGCTGCGCATGTTCTGCTTCGTGCCCATGGCGGTGCCGGGCCTGGTCCTGGGCCTGGGCTACGTGTTCTTCTTCAACCTGCCGGGCAACCCGCTGCACGTGTTCTACGGCAGCATGACCCTGCTGGTGGTGTGCACCATCGCCCACTACCTGACCACCGCGCAGATGACCGCCACCACCGCGCTGCGCCAGCTCGACGGCGAGTTCGAGGCCGCCGCGCTGTCGCTGAAGATGCCGCTGTGGCGCCACTACCTGAAGGTGACCCTGCCGATCTGCCTGCCGGCGCTGCTGGACATCGTCCGCTACCTGTTCGTCTCGGCGATGACCACGGTATCGGCGGCGATCTTCCTCTACAGCCCGGACAGCATCCTTGCCGCCGTCGCCGTGCTGAACATGGACGACGCCGGCAACGTCGGCGGCGCCGCCGCCATGTCCACCCTGATCCTGCTCACCTCGGCGGCCGCTTCCGTCGTCCTGGCCCTGGCCTCGCGCGGCCTGCTGCGCCGGTCCCAGGCCTGGCGCCGGAGCGACCACTGATTCCCCTCGACCCACGTTGCACCTGAGCGTCACCCCCGCGAACGCGGGGGCCCAACAAACAGAAGGAGCGCACCATGTTCAAACGCCTCGCCCTCGCCGCCGCCGTGCTCGCCGGTTTCAGCCTGCACGCCAGCGCCGCCACCGAACTGACCGTCTATACCGCCCTGGAGCCGGAGCAGCTGAAGGCCTACAAGGAAGCCTTCGAGAAGCAGAACCCGGACATCGAGATCAAGTGGGTGCGTGACTCCACCGGCATCGTCACCGCCAAGCTGCTGGCCGAGAAGGACCGCCCGCAAGCCGACGTGGTCTGGGGCCTGGCCGCCTCCAGCCTGGCCATCCTCGATGCGCAGGACATGCTGGAGAAGTACGCGCCCCAGGACCTGGCCGCCATCGGCAAGAACTACCGCGACCCGGCCAACCCGCCGGCCTGGGTGGGCATGGACGTGTGGGCCGCGACCATCTGTTTCAACAGCGTGGAAGCCGAGAAACAGGGCCTGTCGAAGCCCATCAGCTGGCAGGACCTGACCAGGCCCGAGTACAAGGGCAAGATCGTCATGCCCAACCCGGCGTCCTCCGGCACCGGCTTCCTCGACGTCTCCGCCTGGCTGCAGACCTTCGGCGAGAAACAGGGCTGGGCCTACATGGACGCCCTGCACGAGAACATCGGCCAGTACGTCCACTCCGGCTCCAAGCCGTGCAAGCTGGCCGCCGCCGGCGAGTTCCCGATCGGTATCTCCTTCGAGTACCCGGCCGTGCAACTCAAGCGCCAGGGCGCGCCGCTGGACATAGTGCTGCCCAAGGAAGGCCTGGGCTGGGAAATCGAGGCCACCGGCATCGTCAAAGGCACCCAGCACCTGGACGCGGCGAAGAAACTCGCCGACTTCTCCGCAAGCCCGGCGGCCATGGAGCTGTACAAGGAGAACTTCGCCGTGCTCGCCCAGCCGGGCATCGCCAAGCCGCAGACCGAACTGCCGGCGGACTACGAGCAGCGCCTGATCAAGAACGACTTCGCCTGGGCCTCGAAGAACCGCGACGCCATCCTGGCCGAATGGCGTAAGCGCTATGACGGCAAGTCGGAGAAGGTGGCGCAGCAATAAACGTGAAGCAGAGGAGAGCACCCTCTCCCTAGCCCTCGACTGCGCGCCCCGCCCTGAAGGGAGAGGGGACTCCCTCTGCAGCGTCATCGTCATGGTGTTCCTCCTGAGGTTTCAGGCGGGCTCAGATATCGATCCACGCGCCGAACAGCCCCCTCTCCCTTCAGGGAGAGGGTTGGGGAGAGGGGCTCTTCACGCACCCAAGGACCACCCCCATGTCCCAACAAAACACCGACATCGCCATCATCGGCGCCGGCATCCTCGGCCTGTCCCACGCCTACGCCGCCGCCCGCCGTGGCCTCCGCGTGCGCGTCTTCGAACGCAGCGCCACGCCGCTCGGCGCCTCCATCCGCAATTTCGGCCAGGCCCTGGTCGGCGGCCAGCCGCCGGGCGTCATGCTCGACCTGGCCCGCGCCAGCCGCCCGCTGTGGGCCGAATGGGCCGAGCGCGCCGGCTTCGCCATCCGCCGCAACGGCTCGCTGCTGTTCGCCCGCAGCGAGGCCGAGGAAAACCTGCTGGAAGCCTTCTGCGCCGGCCGCGCCAGGGAGCACGGCTACCGCGCCGAACTGCTCCGCGGCAAGGCCCTGGACGCGCTCTACGACGGCGCTTTCAGCAAGCACCGCGCGGCCCTGCACAGCCTCGATGACCAGCAGCTCTACTCTCGCGAAGCGCTGCCGGCGTTGATCGACTGGCTGCGCCGCGAGCTGAAGGTGGAATTCCACTTCTCCACCCTGGTGCGCGACATCGAGCCGGGCCTGCTGCGCACCACTGCCGGCACCTTCCAGGCCGGGCAGATAGTGGTCTGCTCCGGCCACGACTACCAGACCCTGCTGGCCGAGCAACTGGCCGCGCTGAAGCCGCAGGTGTGCCGCCTGCAGATGCTCCGCGCCCGCCCCGAGCGCGATCTGGGCCTGGGCCACGCGCTGCTGACCGGGCTGAGCTGCGTGCACTACGGCGCCTTCGCCGACCTGCCGCAGGCCCAGGCGATCCACGAACAGATCCGCCGCGAGACGCCGGCGCTGGAGAGCCACGGCATCCACCTGCTGATCAGCCCCACGCCCTACGGCGAGCTGATCATCGGCGATTCCCACGACTACGGCAGCGATGCCGCGCCCTTCAACGCCGAAGCGGTGGACCGCCTGATGCTCGACCTGGCCGAGGACACCCTGGGCATGCGCGTCGAGGTGGTCGAGCGCTGGCAGGGCGTGTACGGCGCGCGTGGCCCGGCACCGTTCTCGGTGTTGCAGGTGGAGGCGGGCATCAGCGCGGTGCTGATGCACACCGGCGTCGGCATGAGCGTGGGGCCGGCGTTGGGCGAGCGGACCATCGCCGGGCTGTTCGGCTGAGGAGCCCCGTCATGGCCCTGTCACCGGATCGTCATGCCGGCCTGCTAAGCAGGAAGGCCGCCGGCCCGGCCCAGGGCGATGCCACATTCAGCGAGCGCGCATGAACCAACGTTTCACCCAGGACCCCTGGGATTCCGACCTGTTCGGGTTGCTCTACGGCTTCCGCTTCCACCCCGGGCAGCGCGGCCAGGAACTGGATTCCAGCGCCGCGCTGCGCTGGCTGGAGGCGCCGGGGGAGGGCGAGGACTTCGTCTGGCTGCACCTGAACCTCGCCCACGCCGCCTGCGAGCGCTGGATGAAGGGCCACCTGGAGCTGCCCGAAACCTTCTTCGAGACCCTGCGCGAGGGCTCGCGCTCCACGCGCATCGAGCACGTCGACGCGGCGCTGCTGGCGGTGGTCAACGACGTGGTGTTCAACTTCGGCAGCGTCTCCTCGGACGTGGCCACCCTGTGGGTCTGCGCGCGCCGGCGCCTGCTGGTGACCGCGCGCATGCAGCCGCTGCGCTCGGTGGACCGCCTGCGCTCCTCGGTCAAGCACGGCGAGTGCTTCCGCTCGCCGCTGGAGCTGCTGGTGCATTTGCTGCGCGACCAGGGCGACATCCTCACCCAGATCGTCCGCGAGACCACCGTGGGCGTGGACCGCATCGAGGACCGCCTGCTGTCGCAGAACCTCTCCGACAACCGCGCCGACCTGGGTGCCATGCGCCGCGTGCTGGTGCGCCTGCAGCGCCTGCTGGCGCTGGAGCCGGGTTCGCTACTGCGGCTGCTCAACCGCCCGCCGGAATGGTTGCAGGAGGCCGACGTGCGCGACCTGCGCGAGGCCACCGAGGAATTCTCCCTGGTGATCAGCGACCTCACCTCCCTGGGCGAGCGCATCAAGCTGCTGCAGGAAGAGATCGCCGCGCAGCTCAACGAACAGAGCAACCGCACCCTGTTCACCCTGACGGTGGTCACGGTGCTGGCGCTGCCGATCAACATAGTCGCCGGCTTCTTCGGCATGAACGTCGGCGGCATTCCCCTGGCGGAGAACCCCCACGGTTTCTGGCTGCTGGTGATGCTGGTGGCCAGCTTCACCCTGCTGGCCTGGCGCTGGGCCTTCCGCAAGCGCAACGACGCCTGAGCTGTCACGCGCCTGACACCGGCGCGGCCTAGGCTGGCGCGACACGCATCCCGCCAGCGAGGTCCCGGCCATGCCACTGAGCAACGACAACCTGATCCGCCGCATCCACCGCGAGCTTCTCGACCACAGCGACGAGGAACTGGAGCTGGAACTGCTGGAGGACGTGCGCAACCTCGACGAGCTGTTCGACGACCACATCCCCGACGGCGACGAGGAGAAGATCGCCCGCCGCCGCTACTTCAGCGAGCTGTTCCGCCTGCAGGGCGAGCTGGTGAAGCTGCAGAGCTGGGTGGTCAAGACCGGGCACAAGCTGGTGATCCTCTTCGAAGGCCGCGACGCGGCGGGCAAGGGCGGGGTGATCAAGCGCATCACCCAGCGCCTCAACCCGCGCGTGTGCCGTGTCGCGGCGCTGCCGGCGCCGAACGACCGCGAGCGCACCCAGTGGTACTTCCAGCGCTACGTCTCGCACCTGCCGGCGGCGGGGGAGATCGTGCTGTTCGACCGCAGCTGGTACAACCGCGCCGGGGTGGAACGGGTGATGGGCTTCTGCAACGACGAACAGTACGAGGAGTTCTTCCGCAGCGTGCCGGAGTTCGAGCGCATGCTGGCGCGCTCGGGCATCCAGTTGGTCAAGTACTGGTTCTCGATCACCGACGAGGAGCAGCACATGCGCTTCCTCAGCCGCATCCACGACCCGCTCAAGCAATGGAAGCTCAGCCCCATGGACCTGGAATCGCGGCGCCGCTGGGAGGCCTACACCAAGGCCAAGGAGATCATGCTCGAACGCACCCACATCGCCGAGGCGCCCTGGTGGGTGGTGCAGGCCGACGACAAGAAGCGCGCGCGGCTCAACTGCATCCACCATCTGCTCGGCCAGGTGCCCTACGAGGAAGTGGCGCACCTGCACGTCGAACTGCCGATGCGCCAGCGCCATGCCGACTACGTGCGCATCCCCACGCCGGGAGAAATGGTGGTGCCGGAGCATTATTGAATCCAGAGCAGGCGTAGGGCGGATAACGTTCCACGTTATCCGCCGTTTGACCTCGCCCGCCGGCCGCTCGGTGTCGAGCTTGGCGCGGGTCACGCATTCCCCCGGTTCGGCCGAGGCAGGGTCGATGAGAAAGGTGAGGCGGCGTATAACCGCGAACGGTTATACGCCCTACGCCAGGTTCGGCCTTCGCGTAGGGCGTATAACGCCTCTGGCGTTATCCGCCGTTTGACCTTGGTCGCCGGCCCGCTCGCTGTCGAGCTTGGCGCAGGTCACGCATTCTCCCGGTTCGGCCGAGGCAGGGGCGGAGAGGAGGGTGAGGCGGCGTATAACCGCGAACGGTTATCCGCCCTACGCCAGGGATGTTCTCGGCCTCCCAGACATAAATTGTCACACTTGCCCGTCATGCTGGCGCGGTCATCTCCCGCAACCGGATTCCCGCATGACTAGCGAAACCCTGGCCAGGGACGGCGCCGCCGTTCTCGAAGGCCGTCCGCACCTGGACAGCAAGCCCGGCCGCCTCACGGCCCTGGCGTTCTATGCATTGCTGGCCGTCGGCCTGCTGTTCTCCGCCTGGAGCCTGGTCCATGACGTCGACGAGGTGGCCAGCGCGGTCACCACCTGGACGCCTTTCCTGCTGCTCGGCGTGGCCCTGCTGATCGCCCTGGGGTTCGAGTTCGTCAACGGCTTCCACGACACCGCCAACGCCGTGGCCACCGTCATCTATACCCATTCGCTGCCGCCGCATTTCGCGGTGGTCTGGTCCGGCTGCTTCAACTTCCTCGGCGTGCTGCTCTCCAGTGGCGCGGTGGCCTTCGGCATCATCGCCCTGCTGCCGGTGGAGCTGATCCTGCAGGTCGGCTCCTCGGCCGGCTTCGCCATGGTCTTCGCCCTGCTGATCGCCGCCATCCTGTGGAACCTCGGCACCTGGTGGCTGGGCCTGCCGGCGTCGTCCTCGCACACTCTGATCGGCTCGATCATCGGCGTCGGCGTAGCCAACGCGCTGATGCACGGCCGCGACGGCACCAGCGGCGTGGACTGGGCGCAGGCGACCAAGGTCGGCTACTCGCTGCTGCTCTCGCCGCTGATCGGCTTCGCCTGCTCGGCGCTGTTGCTGCTGGCCCTGCGCCTATTGGTGAAGAACCGCGCGCTGTACAAGGCTCCCAAGGCCAAGGCGCCGCCGCCGTGGTGGATCCGCGGGCTGCTGGTGCTGACCTGCACCGGGGTGTCCTTCGCCCACGGTTCCAACGACGGGCAGAAGGGCATGGGCCTGATCATGCTGATCCTGATCGGCACCGTGCCCATGGCCTACGCGCTGAACCGCGCCATCCCGGCCGACCAGACCACCGCCTTCGTGGTCCTCGCCGAGGCCACCCAGCAGGGCCTGCAGCGCAGCGCCCAGGGCACGGCGCCGGCCGACCCGCGCCCGGTGCTCTCGGAATACATCCGCACCCATGAAGTGAAGCCGGCCGTGGTGCCCTCGCTGGCCGCGCTGACCGGCAGCATCGGCGCCGAGGTGAAGAGCTACGGCAGCCTGGCCAAGGTGCCCGCCGAGGCCATGGCCAACGTGCGCAACGACATGTACCTGGCTTCCGAGACCATCCGCGTGATGGACAAGGACAAGGCCGGCGACTTCGACGCCGATACCCAGGCGCGGCTGATGGCCTTCAAGGGCAAGATCGACGACGCCACCCGCTTCATCCCGCTGTGGGTGAAGATCGCCGTGGCCATCGCCCTCGGCCTGGGCACCATGGTCGGCTGGAAGCGCATCGTGGTGACCGTCGGCGAGAAGATCGGCAAGAGCCACCTGACCTACGCCCAGGGCGCCTCGGCCGAGGTGGTGGCGATGCTCACCATAGGCGCGGCGGACATGTACGGCCTGCCGGTGTCCACCACCCACGTGCTGTCCTCCGGCGTGGCCGGGACCATGGCGGCCAACGGCTCGGGCCTGCAGATGCGCACCATCCGCAACCTGCTGATGGCCTGGGTGCTGACGCTGCCGGCGGCGATCGTGCTATCTGGCTCGCTGTACTGGCTGTTCACCAAGCTGTTCTGACGGATCGCCAGGTTCGCAGCGCCGCCCCTCGGGGCGGCGTTTTCGTTCATAGGCGCGGTGTGTGGCGTACCCCGCAGGAGCGGGCGGGGCAGCCCCGTAGGATGGGTTGAGCGAAGCGATACCCATCACCATGGCCCGATGGGTTTCGCAAGCTCAACCCATCCTACGAAGAGCGCCTCGGCGCAGTCGGCACACTACGGTGGCGTACGGAAATTCCCTTCATCCACCTGCTTGAAATATCGAACGACCGGTGCGTATTTTGTACAGGTCGCACAGCCTGTGTGCGGCCGTATTACAAGGATAAGAAGTCATGACTAGCGAAGGACGCAGCCCGCTCGCCGAGCGCCTGGCTGGAGTCGAAGAGATCGAATGCGTCACCCCCGACCTCAACGGGGTGCCGCGCGGCAAGGTGATGACCGGCGAGGGCTTCCTTTCCGGGCGGCGCCTGCAGCTGGCCCGCGGCGTGCTGCTGCAGTGCATCATGGGCGGCTACCCGCCGGCGCGCTTCTACGGCAGCGACGACGGCGACCTGGCCCTGATCGCCGAGCCCACCCAGGTCCATCGCCTGCCCTGGAGCGACAGCCCGCGCGCCCTGGCCATCTGCGACGCGGTGGAGCTGGACGGCCAGCCCTCCGGCCTGTCCAGCCGCGGCCTGCTCAAGCAGGTGGTGGCGCGCTATGCCAAACATGGCTGGCAACCGGTAGTGGCCACCGAGCTGGAGTTCTTCGTCTTCGCCCCCAACCCGGACCCGCAGCAGCCGTTCCAGCCGCCGCTGGGCCTGGACGGCCGCCGCGAGATGGGCCACTCGGCGTTCAGCGTGTCGTCCAACAACGGCCTGCGCCCGTTCTTCGAGGACGTCTACCGCTGCATGGCCGCGGTGGGGCTGGAGCGCGACACCTTCATGCACGAGATGGGCACCAGCCAGTTCGAGATCAACTTCCTGCACGGCGACCCGGTGCTGCTGGCCGACCAGACCTTCCTGTTCAAGCACCTGCTCAAGGAAGTGGCGCTCAAGCACGGCCTGCTCGTCGTGTGCATGGCCAAGCCGCTGGCGCACACCCCGGGCAGCTCCATGCACATCCACCAGAGCGTGGTGGACGGCGAGGGCCGCAACATCTTCAGCGACGCCGAGGGCGAGGCCACGCCGGCCTTCCGTCATTTCATCGGCGGCCTGCAGGCCTGCCTGGCCGACTTCACCCTGCTGTTCGCGCCCAACGTCAACTCGTTCCAGCGCCTGTGCCACCCCTACGCCTCGCCGAACAACGCCTGCTGGTCCCACGACAACCGCGCCGCCGGCCTGCGCATCCCGGCCAGCCCGCCGGTGGCGCGGCGGGTGGAGAACCGCCTGGCGGGCGCCGACGCCAACCCCTACCTGGCCATCGCCGCCAGCCTGGCCGCCGGCCTGCACGGCATCGACAACGAGCTGGAGCCCAGCGCGGCCATCCAGGGCGAGTTCGAGGTGCCGGACGAGCTGCTGCTGCCCTGCACCATGTACGACGCCTTGCGCCGCCTGAAGCGCAGCGAGCTGGCGCGGCGGATGTTCGGCGCCGAATTCGTCGACGGCTACGTGGCCAGCAAGGAGCTGGAGCTGACCAGCTTCTTCGACGAGATCACCCCCTGGGAACGCCGGGTGCTGGCCGCCCAGGCCTGAGACCGGTCGGAGCCCGCCACGGCGGGTTCCGACCGCCGGCTTTGCCGTGGACGACGCCTTTCTTTGCGTACCCGTCAAAGGGCTCGACGCGCCTTGCGGCAGGCTCTAGGCTGGTAGCGAACGCCCGCCTTCGCGCGGGCGTGCTTCGTGTAGTACGGCGGCGTCCTGCCGCCCGTCTTGGACCGGAGGTCCGATGCGGATTTTCACTGCCTTCCGTGCGCTTTACTTCGCCACCCTCACCCTGCTCACCGGCTCCGGCCTGCTGAGCACCTACCTGGGCCTGCGCCTGGCCGCCGAGAAGGTCGACGGCCTGTGGATCGGTGCGATGATGGCGGCCTACTACCTGGGCCTGGTGCTGGGCGGCAAGATCGGCCACCGGCTGATCGCCCGCGTCGGCCACATCCGCGCCTACGTCGCCTGCGGCGGCCTGGTGGTGGCGGCGGTGCTGGGCATCGGCCTGACCAGCTGGCCGGCGATCTGGCTGCTGCTGCGCACGCTCATCGGCCTGGGCATGATGTGCCAGTACATGGTCATCGAGAGCTGGCTCAACGAGCAGGCCGAGGCGCGCCAGCGCGGCGCGGTGTTCGCCGGCTACATGGTGGCCTCCTACCTGGGCCTGGTGGCCGGCCAGCTGATCCTGGTGGCGCACCCGGGGCTGGGCCCGGACCTGCCGATGATGATCGCGCTGGCCTTCGCCCTGTCGCTGATCCCGGTGTCCATCACCCACAAGGTCCACCCCGCGCCGCTGCACCCGGCTCCGCTGGAGCCGCGCTTCTTCATCCAGCGGGTGCCGCAGTCGTTGACCACGGTGCTGGTCTCCGGGCTGGTGATCGGTTCCTTCTACGGCCTGGCGCCGCTGTACGCCACCGAGCAGGGCCTGAGCGTCGAGCAGATCGGCGTGTTCATGGGCGTGTGCATCTTCGCCGGCTTGCTGGTGCAGTGGCCGCTGGGCTGGCTGTCGGACCGCTACGACCGCGCGCTGCTGATCCGCAGCGCCGGCATCCTGCTGCTGGTGTTCGCCTTGCCGCTGGCGGTGCTGCCGTCGCTGCCGATGGAGGCCATGGTGCCGATGGGCTTCATGGTCTGCCTGGTGCAGTTCACCCTCTACCCGCTGGCGGTGGCCTTCTCCAACGACCACGTCGAGGGCGAGCGGCGGGTATCGCTGACCGCCATGCTGCTGGTCACCTTCGGCGTTGGCGCCTGCGTCGGCCCGCTGGCGACCGGAGCGCTGATGCGCGCCTTCGGCCCGAACATGCTCTACGCCTTCGCCGCGACCTGCGCGCTGATCGTCATCTGGCGCGTGCGTCCGGAGAAGGTCACCGGTCTGCACCGTGTCGACGAGGCGCCGGTGAAGCACGTGCCCATGGCCGACAGCCTGGCCAGCTCGCCGCTGTCGGCGGCGCTCGACCCGCGGGTGGCCGACGAAACGGTGGAAGAACAGATGAAGACCACCCCGGCGCCAGCGCCCGCGGTGCCGGAGGCAGCCGGCGTGCCCGAGGCGGAAGAGGAAAGCCGGCCGGGGTAGGGCGGGGAAGGGCGGGCGCTAGAACAGCTCGTCCTTCTCGAAGCGCCGCGCTTCGCGCTGCAGCTGGTAGACGAAGCGCTCGATGTGGCGCTGCTCCAGGCCGCTCAGGCAGTTGAAGCGCAGGCCGGCGAAGCTGGCGTTGAC
The DNA here is from genome assembly GCF_022760135.1 of Pseudomonas sp. M1. NCBI lineage: Bacteria > Pseudomonadati > Pseudomonadota > Gammaproteobacteria > Pseudomonadales > Pseudomonadaceae > Pseudomonas > Pseudomonas sp. M1. The sequence continues at coordinate 5,091,471 of NZ_CP094343.1, read as the reverse complement.
CTTCTCGTCGAAGTGCACGTGGCGCAGCTCCACTTCCACGGTGATGGCGCCGAACGGCAGGCGGGCGGTGAAGCGCTCGTAGAGCTGGCCGGGTTGCAGGCGCTCGTGCACGTCGCCGGCGAAGCGCACCTTGCAGCCGGTGGCGGAGATGTCCAGCAGGTTGCCGCTCAGCGCGGCCTTGAGCTTGTCGCCGGCCAGTTCCACGGCCACCGGCTGGGTCTGCTTGAGGGGCGCGCGGTAGGCGTTGCGGCGCTGGTGGTAGAGCATCTCGGCGGGCATCGGCAGCCAGTAGCAGCGGGCGCCGTCGAGTTCGCTGAACTGCGCGGCCTGCTGGCATTCCCAGGCGATCCGCACGCCTTCATGGAAGGCTTCGATGCGGAAGTTCTCGCCATTCTGCAGGAAACGCTCGCCGTCATTGGGGATCAGTTCGTCCAGGGCCACCCGGTTGCGTTCGCGGTCCACCGCGACGACGAAGCTCTGGAAGCGCTGGTTGCGCTCGGCGAAGCTGATCACCAGCGGGTCATGGCTATCCATCAGGATTCGCAGGTTGGCCTGGATCTCCACGGCCGCCTTGAGCGTTTTCGGCGGTTGCGGGCCATTTTCCTCGGCGAACGGGCTTGCCACTGTCCTACGATCTCCAGATGTATTTATTGTGGGAATTTTCTTTTGCAAGGCGATGGCATTCTGCCGCATCGCCCTGCCGGACGCCAGGGTTCAGGCCTGGCTGAGGGGACGCTGGCGGCTGCCCTGGGTCGCGCCGCCACGGCGATCGTAGAGGCTGGGGGTGTCCTGGCCGCGGAGGATGTCCAGCAGGCGGCCGGTGGCGTGCTGGTTGTTGCGGATGATGCGGCCGTTGCGCAGGTTGGCCTGCTGGCATTGTTCCAGCAGCGCCGCCAGGCGCTCGCTGAGTTCCACGGTGCCCGGCTCCACCTTGCCCTGCGCGGCCAGCGCGGCGAGGCCGGCGCGGTCGCTGCCGACGCCGGCCTGGCGCAGCGTCTCGCTGCGCTGGCGGCCATTGCGCTCCAGCTGCTGGAGCAGCGGCAGCTTGCTGTCGAGCAGGCCCTGCAGGCGCTCCAGGTCACGCGCGTCGAGGGCGTGGAATTCGTCCTCGATCAGCTGCAGAAGAGCCTCGGCGGCGCCGATATCCTCGGTGATCAGATGGAGCAGGCTGGCGTTTGGCATGGCGGCTCGGCGTTCAGGGCGTCCTTGGGGAACCCCGCGCTCAGCGCTGGGATTCGAAGTCGAGCAGTTTGCCGGCGACTTTCTGGCTGTCGACCTGGTAGCTGCCATCGGCGATGGCCTGCTTCAGCCGCGCGACCTTTTCCGAGTCGACGACGGGTTGGTCTTTCAGCTGGTCGCTGGCTTTCTGCAATTGCTGGGCGGTGCTGCTCAGTTGCACGGACTCACCGCTGCCAGCGGCCGACGCGCTGCCGGCGCTTTCGCTGCCGGCGGCTTCGCTGCGGCCGGCCTGGGGCTTGCCGGTGCTGCCGGTGGAGACCGGCGCGCTGGCATTGTTCAGCCGGTTGAAGTCGATGACCATGGTAGTGAACCTCTGCGGGTTTAGGACGCTTGCCTGTAGGTTTCGGCTGACATCCTTAAAACTTTAGGGCGGTTTTTCGTGCGCCTTCGCACAGTTTAGTGAAGGCTGGCGCGCAAGCGCCAGACTTCCGCCGCTAGAGCGTGACCTGCACCGCGCCTGGCTCCACCACCCGGGCCTTGATGATGCGCTGCGAACGCAGATTGCGCACGCGAATCTGCTCGCCGGGCACCCCGTCGGCCATGGCCTCGCCGGGCATCACCACGTTGACCGCGCCGGTTTGCGCGCGGATCACCACCTGGTCGCCCTTGCGCACCGCCGCGGCCTGTTCGAGGAACACCGGGGCGAGGATCTGGTCGCTGACCGTCGGTCGCTTGAGCTTCTGCCCCACGGCCTGCTGCGGGTCGGTCAGGTAGCCCTGGCTGAGCAGGCCGATGTCGCGCTCCATCAGGCTGATGTCACCCGGCTCCAGCACGTGGTCGCGCTTGAGCGGCTGGGTGGTCACCACTACCTGGCGGAACAGCTTGACCTGGGCCGGCACGTATACCGACCAGGGCGAGGAGCCTTCGCAGCGCACCAGCACCGAGACGCGCCCCACGGGCTGCGCAGGGCTTTCCAGGGATTGCGTCAGGTCCTTGTCGCAGGCCGCCAGACGCAGGCGCGGGTCGATGCGCGCCACTTCTATCTCGTAGCGTGCCTCGATGCCGCTGCGTTGCAGATAATCTTCCACCTTGAACTCAAGAAAGCCCTGGGTGGAGCCGATAAGAATCTCGGGCGCGGTGAAGTCGTCGGCCCAGGTCGGACCCGGGGCGAACGCGCCCAGCATGCCGAGCACTCCGCAGAGTGACAGGGCATGGGCTCGGGACCGTCGGAAAAACGTCGTTGGCAGTTTCATGCCACGACTTCAAGCAAGGCTCGTGCCGATTGCCGCCCTGGGCGGCACGGCGGATACGAAGGGGGCGCAATGGCCGGAGTCATGGATTCGGTCAACCAGCGAACGCAGCTGGTTGGGCAGAATCGTCTCGAACTGCTGCTGTTCCGGCTGGATGGCAGCCAGTTGTACGGCATCAACGTGTTCAAGGTGAAGGAGGTACTGCAGTGCCCGCGCCTGACCGTGATGCCCAAGTCCAGTCCGGTGGTGCGCGGGGTGGCGAACATCCGTGGCGGCACCATTCCGATCCTCGACCTGTCGATGGCCACCGGCCGTCGCGGCCTGCGCGAGATCGACAACAGCTTCGTGATCATCACCGAGTACAACACCAAGGTGCAGGGCTTCCTGGTGCATTCGGTGGAACGCATCGTCAACATGAACTGGGAGGAGATCCATCCGCCACCCAAGGGCACCGGCCGCGACCACTACCTGACGGCGGTGACGCGGGTGGACAAGCAACTGGTGGAGATCATCGACGTGGAGAAGATCCTCGCCGAGGTCGCGCCCACCAGCGAGGACATCTCCGAGGGCGTGATCGACGCCGACACCCAGGCCCAGGCGGTGACCAAGCGGGTGCTGGTGGTGGACGACTCCTCGGTGGCGCGCAAGCAGTTGATCCGCTGCCTGGAGACCGTGGGCGTGGAAGTGCTCGCGCTCAATGACGGACGCCAGGCGCTGGACTACCTTCAACAGATGCTGGCCGCCGGTGGCAATCCGGGCCAGGAATTGCTGATGGTGATCTCCGACATCGAGATGCCGGAAATGGACGGCTACACCCTGACCGCGGAGATTCGCCACGATCCGCGGCTGCAGGACCTGCACATTCTCCTGCATACTTCGCTGTCCGGGGTGTTCAACCAGGCGATGGTGCGGAAGGTCGGCGCCAACGACTTCCTCGCCAAGTTCCGGCCCGATGATCTGGCGGCGCGTGTCGTCGAGCGCATCAAGGCGGCGGACGCACGCTGAGGAGGGCACTTCGGGGTAGTCTGCAACGGCCGGGGGCGACCCCGGCCGCCTGGCGTCGGGATCGACGCCCGGCCAACTGGAAAGAGGCGTGATCGGTGACATCGACCAACATGGAATTCGAGCTGTTCCGGGACTTCCTGGAAAAGGCCTGCGGCATCGTCCTGGGTGCCAACAAGCAGTACCTGGTCGCCAGCCGCCTGAACAAGCTGATGGAGCAGCAGGGCATCAGGAGCCTGGGCGAGCTGGTGCAGAAGATCCAGGTCCGCAGCCAACTGCGCGAGCAGGTGGTGGATGCCATGACCACCAACGAGACCCTCTGGTTTCGCGACACCTACCCCTTCGAGGTGCTGAAGAACCGCATCCTCGCCGAGCTGATCAAGGCCAACCCGGGCCAGCGCCTGCGCATCTGGTCGGCGGCCTGCTCCTCGGGGCAGGAGCCCTATTCGCTGTCGATGACCATCGACGAGTTCGAGAAGACCAACCTCGGCCAGCTCAAGGCCGGCGTGCAGATCGTCGCCACCGACCTCTCCGGTTCCATGCTCAACGCGGCGAAGGCCGGCGAGTACGACAGCCTGGCCATCGGCCGCGGGCTGTCCCAGGAGCGCCTGCAGCGCTACTTCGACACCAAGGGGCCGGGGCGCTGGGCGGTGAAGCCGGCGATCAAGGGCCGCGTCGAGTTCCGCGCGCTGAACCTGCTGGAGAGCTACGCCACCCTCGGCAAGTTCGACCTGATCTTCTGCCGCAACGTGCTCATCTACTTCTCCGCCGAGGTCAAGCGCGACATCCTGCTGCGCATGCACGCGGCGCTCAAGCCCGGCGGCTACCTGTTCCTCGGCGCCTCCGAGGCGCTCAACGGGCTGCCGGAGCATTACCAGATGGTCCAGTGCAACCCGGGGATCATCTACAAGGCCAGGTAGCCGGGCATTATGCCGATCACAGAAGGGCGCCCCTGGGGCGCCCTTCGCCTATCCGTACGAGCCGTTCGCCGTCTTGCCGGCTGTGCCTGGGGGCTTTTCGTAGGATGGATTGAAGGGGCGTTTCGGCGTGTGCGGTGAGTCCAATCGCGGACAAGGTCCTCCTACCGCATGAGCGAGCATGGCTTTCGTAGGATGGTGTTGAGCGAAGCGATACCCATCACCGCAACCGCATGGGTTTCGCCAAGGCTCAACCCATCCTACGGTTCCAGGGAAGCACGGGCGTAGGAGCGGACTTGTCCGCGATTGGACCCACCGCCCACACCGGACGCCCCGGTGGCTCGGGTAGCCCCCTCTCCCGCTTGCGGGAGAGGGCCGGGGTGAGGGTAACCCCTTCGAATGGGCAGAACGCATTGCCGCCGGGCGGTAAGGCCTTGCCGCTTGCCGCGATTTGCCGCCCCTTGCCGCTCTTGATTCAGCGGCAGTCCATTGATTCATAAGGCTTTAACGTTTTGGCACGCACCTTGCTGAAGTGCTGGCAAGCCCACACCGGCAAACAGGTTCGTGACCATGAGCATCAGCTTCGACTCCGCCCTCGGCATCCACGCACAAGCGCTCAGCTTCCGCTCGCAGCGCGCTGAAGTGTTGGCCAACAACCTGGCCAACGCCGACACCCCCAACTACAAGGCGCGCGACCTGGACTTCGCTTCCGTGCTCGCGGCCCAGGCCGACAAGGCCAAGAGCGGCACCTTCAGCACCGCCGTCACCAACGCCCGGCACATCGAGGCCGACGGCGTGGCCATGGGCGACGACTCGCTGAAATACCGCATCCCGACCAACCCCTCCATCGACCAGAACACCGTCGACGAGCAGGTCGAGCAGGCCAACTACGCGCAGAACGCAGTGCAGTTCCAGGCCAGCTTCACCTTCCTCAACAGCAAGTTCAAAGGCCTGATGGGCGCCCTGCGCGGAGAGTGATAGCCATGTCCCTTGCCAGTGTCTTCAACATCGCCGGTAGCGGCATGAGTGCCCAGACCACCCGTCTGAACACCACCGCCTCGAACATCGCCAACGCCGAGAGCGTGTCCTCGAGCATCGACCAGACCTACCGCGCCCGCCACCCGGTGTTCTCCGCCATGTTCCAGCAGGCGCAGAGCGGTCAGGGCTCGCTGTTCCAGGACACCGACCAGGCCGGCACCGGCGTGCAGGTGCTGGGCGTGGTCGAGGACCAGAGCCCGCTGGTGCCGCGCTACGAGCCGAACCATCCGGCCGCCGACGCCAACGGCTACGTGTACTACCCCAACGTCAACGTGGTGGAGGAGATGGCCGACATGATGTCCGCCAGCCGCTCCTTCCAGAGCAACGCGGAAATGATGAACACCGCCAAGCAGATGATGCAGAAGGTCCTGACCCTGGGTCAGTAAGCGCAGAGGACGCCCCATGAGCATCGACAACACCAGTAGCACTTCGAACTCGGTCCTCTCGTCGCTGAACGCCGGGTCGAGTTCCTCGTCTTCCACCTCGGAAACCGGCACCAGTGCGCTGGGCAAGGATTCGTTCCTGCAACTGCTGGTCACCCAGCTGAACAACCAGAACCCGCTGGACCCGCAGGACAACACCCAGTTCGTCTCCCAGCTCGCCCAGTTCAGCAGCCTGGAGAGCATGGAGAACCTGGATACCACACTGGGCAACTTCTATTCCTCGTTCCAGTCGTCCCAGGCGCTGCAGGCCTCGTCCCTGGTCGGCCGCTCGGTGATCGTCAACTCCAGCAAGGTCCAGGTCGACGACCCCAGCGCCGGCGTGCAGGGCTCGCTGGTGATGCCGTCCAACGGCGATGGCGTGACCCTGAAAATCTATGACGACGACGGCGAGCTGGTGCGCACCATCGACATGGGCAGCCAGAAGAGCGGCAACATCGACTTCACCTGGGACGGCAAGGACGACAGCGGCGAGCAGGTGGCCTCCGGCACCTACACCATCAAGGCCACGGCCTCGCTGGACGGCACCAGCACCGCCCTGACTACCTACCTGCCGGCCACGGTCAACAGCGTCACGCTGGGCCAGAGCGGCGGGGAAATGACCCTCAATCTCGCTGGCATCGGCAGTGTCTCCGCCTCCAGCATTCAGACCATCGGAAAATAACGCCGTCCTTCGGCACGGGAGCTGACCATGTCTTTCAATACCGCCCTGAGTGGTTTGAACGCCGCTAGCACGGACCTGAACGTGACCGGCAACAACATCGCCAACGTCGGGACCACCGGTTTCAAGTCCTCGCGCACCGAGTTCGCCGACCTGTACGCCGCCTCGATGCTCGGCACCGGGCGCAACGCCGTGGGCAGCGGCGTGATCACCCAGTCGGTGTCGCAGCAGTTCACCCAGGGCAACCTGACCTCCACCGGCCGCAGCCTGGACCTGGCCATCAGCGGCAACGGCTTCTTCATGGTCAGCGACAACGGCAGCCGCCTGTACACCCGCAACGGCTCCTTCAACACCGATGCCAACGGCTACATCGTCGACGGCTCCGGCAACCGCCTGCAGGGCTATGGCGTCAACGGCAACGGCTCGGTCGTCAACGGTGTGATCACCGACCTGAAGGTGGACACCGCCAACCAGCCGCCGAGCCCGACCTCGAAGATCACCTCGACGCTGAGCCTGAACTCGGCGGCCAGCACGCCGACCAACGCCACCTTCGACCCGGCCGATTCCGACAGCTACAACTGGTCGACCTCGGTGGACATCTACGACTCCCAGGGCAACTCGCACACCATGACGAACTACTTCGTCAAGGACAGCAGCAACAACTGGACCATGCACACCCTGGTGGATGGCCGCTCGCCGACCGACCCGACCAGCACCACGCCGCTGACCAGCCAGCTGAGCTTCAACAGCTCCGGCCAGCTGACCGGCGTCACCTCCACCGGCATGACCGTCAATGCGGACAAGACCATGACGCTCACCGGCTGGGTGCCGGCGGCGATCACCGATTCCACCACCGACCCGGTGACCTGGGGCGCCAACGGCGCAGCCGGGGCCACCGGCGGCATCAGCCTCGACCTGACCAAGACCACCCAGACCAACGCCGCCTTCGCGGTCACCGCGGTGACCCAGGACGGCTACGCCACCGGCCAGATGTCCGGCCTGTCGGTGGACGTGGACGGGCAGATGTACGCCACCTACACCAACGGCCAGTCCAAGGTGATCGGCCAACTGGTGCTGGCCAACTTCGCCAACACCCAGGGCCTGACCCCGGTCGGCAGCACCGCCTGGAAACAGTCGCTGGCCTCGGGCGAGGCGGTGATCGGCACGCCGACCTCCGGCACCCTGGGCTCGGTGGGCTCCGGCTCGCTGGAAGAGTCCAACGTCGACCTCACCGCGCAACTGGTCAACCTGATAGTCGCGCAGCGCAACTACCAGGCCAACGCCAAGACCGTGCAGACCGAGAGCACCATCTCCGACACCATCATCAACCTGCGTTGATGGCGGCAAAGCGCTCTTGCCGCAGGCGGCAGCCCCTCGCCGCCTGACGGCCCCTCAGGCTCCTTCGGGAGCCTTTTCTTTTTCATTCGTCCTTTTGAATCAGCGGCTTGCGTTGATTTTTCAATTCTGGCACAGCCCTTGCTGAGACACCTCCAGCACCGCCGGGAATCCGACCCGGCACTGGAGGAATACCTTGGACAGAATGCTGTATGTCGCCATGAGCGGCGCGAGCCAGAACACGCAGGCCATGCAGGCTCACGCCAACAACCTGGCGAACATTTCCACGACCGGTTTCCGTCGCGACTTCGAACAGGCGCGCGCGATGCCGGTCTTCGGCGACAGCTTTCCGGCGCGCGTGTTCGCCATGAGCGAACGCCCGGCCACCGACTTCACCGCCGGCGCCCTGCAGGAAACCGGGCGTGACCTGGACGTCGCCGCCAAGGGCGACGCCTGGATCGCCGTGCAGGCCCCGGATGGCGGCGAAGCCTACGTGCGCACCGGCAGCCTGGAAATCGACGCCCTCGGCCAGCTGCGCACCGGCGACGGTTTGCCGGTGCTCGGCAACGGCGGGCCGATCGCCATTCCGCCGGAAGAGAAGATCGAGATCGGCGAGGACGGCACCATCACCGTCCGCGGCCAGGGCAACAATCCCAACGCGCTGGCCACCGTCGACCGCATCAAGCTGGTCACCCCGGACCCGAAGCAGCTGGAGAAGGGCACCGACGGCATGATCCGCATGAAGCAGGGCCAGCCGGCGCCGCAGCCCGACGCCAACGCCACCGTGCAGTCCGGCTTCCTCGAGGCGAGCAACGTCAACGCGGTGGAAGAGATGACCTCGATCCTGGCGCTGTCCCGCCAGTTCGAGCTGCACGTGAAGATGATGCGTACCGCCGAGGACGATTCCCAGGCCATGGCGCGGGTTTTGCAATTTAGCTAATCACCAGATCGAGGCGTCATGAATCCGACGCCCGAGGAGAAGACATATGCTTCCGGCACTGTGGGTCAGCAAGACCGGCCTGTCCGCCCAGGACATGAACCTGACCACCATTTCCAACAACCTGGCGAACGTCTCGACCACCGGCTTCAAGCGCGACCGCGCCGAGTTCCAGGACCTGCTGTACCAGATCAAGCGCCAGCCCGGCGCCCAGTCGACCCAGGACAGCCAACTGCCCTCGGGCCTGCAGCTGGGTACCGGCGTGCGCATCGTCGGCACCCAGAAGAACTTCACCGCCGGCAGCCTGCAGACCACCGACAACCCGCTGGACATGGCGGTCAACGGCCGCGGCTTCTTCCAGGTGCTGACCCCGGACGGCACCGTCGCCTACACCCGCGACGGCAGCTTCCACCTGAACTCCGACGGCCAGATCGTCACCTCCAACGGCAACGCCCTGGAGCCGGCCATCGTGGTCCCGGCGGAAACCCAGACCTTCACCGTCGGCAACGACGGCACCGTCTCGGTGACCGTGGCCGGCAACTCGCAGCCGCAGATCATCGGCAACATCCAGACCGCCGACTTCATCAACCCGGCGGGCCTGCAGGCGACCGGCAACAACCTGTTCCTGGAAACCGCCGCCAGCGGCGCGCCGCAGGTCGGCACCCCGGGCCTGAACGGCCTCGGTACCGTGCAGCAGAACACCCTGGAGAACTCCAACGTCAGCGTGGTGGAGGAGATGGTCAACATGATCACCACCCAGCGCGCCTACGAGATGAACTCCAAGGTGATCTCCACCGCCGACCAGATGCTGTCCTTCGTCACCCAGAACCTTTGATGCATGACGCGGGCCCCGCGGCCCGCCAGTTAGTGGCTCTCCCCGAGAGGTAGTTGCAATGAACCGTTCCCATCTTCTCCCGCTGCTGGCGCTCGCCGCGCTGGCCGGCTGCGTCAGTCCTCCGCCGAAGCCGGACGACCCGTACTACGCGCCGGTCATGCCACGCACGCCCATGCCCGCGGCGCAGAACAACGGTTCCATCTACCAGGCCGGGTTCGAAAACAACCTCTACGGCGACCGCAAGGCCTTCCGCATCGGTGACATCATCACCATCACCCTCAACGAGAAGACCCAGGCGAGCAAGAAGGCCAACTCGGACATCTCCAAGGACAGCAGCAACAAGATGGGGCTGACCTCGCTGTTCGGCAGCAAGGCCACCACCAACAACCCCTTCGGCAGCGGCGACCTGAGCCTCAGCGCCGAGTACAGCGGCAACCGCGAGACCAAGGGCGACAGCGCAGCGGGGCAGAGCAACAGCCTGACCGGCTCGATCACCGTGACCGTGGCCGAAGTCATGCCCAACGGCATCCTCGCCGTGCGCGGCGAGAAGTGGATGACGCTGAACACCGGCAACGAGCTGGTGCGCATCGCCGGGCTGATCCGCGCCGACGACATCGCCACCGACAACACCGTGTCCTCGACCCGCGTGGCGGATGCGCGCATCACCTACTCGGGCACCGGCGCCTTCGCCGACGCCAGCCAGCCGGGTTGGCTGGACCGCTTCTTCCTCAGCCCGCTGTGGCCGTTCTGAGCAGGTGACCTGAGATGTCGATGTTCTCCCGCCTGCTCTTAGTACTCGGCCTGTCCTGCCTGACGCTCGCCGCCCACGCCGAGCGCCTGAAGGACATCGCCAGCATCCAGGGCGTGCGCAGCAACCAGCTGATCGGCTACGGCCTGGTGGTCGGCCTCAACGGCTCCGGCGACCAGACCACGCAGACGCCCTTCACCCTGCAGACCTTCAACAACATGCTGGCGCAGTTCGGCATCAAGGTGCCGGCCGGCAGCGGCAACGTGCAGCTGAAGAACGTCGCCGCGGTGTCGGTGCACGCCGACCTGCCGGCGTTCGCCAAGCCGGGCCAGACCATCGACGTGACCATCTCCTCCATCGGCAACGCCAAGAGCCTGCGCGGCGGCAGCCTGCTGATGACCCAGCTCAAGGGCATCGACGGCCAGACCTACGCCATCGCCCAGGGCAACCTGGTGGTGGGCGGCTTCGACGCCGAGGGTCGCGACGGCTCGAAGATCACCGTCAACGTGCCGTCGGCCGGGCGCATTCCCTCCGGCGCCACCGTCGAACGCGCGGTGCCGAGCGGCTTCGACCAGGGCAACAGCCTGACGCTGAACCTCAACCGCCCCGACTTCACCACCGCCAAGCACATCGTCGACCGCATCAACGACATGCTCGGCCCGGGCGTGGCCCAGGCCATCGACGGCGGCTCGGTGCGCGTCAGCGCGCCGCTGGACCCGAACCAGCGGGTGGACTACATGTCGGTGCTGGAGAACCTGGAGATCCAGTCCGGAGAGGCGGTGGCCAAGGTCATCATCAACTCGCGCACCGGCACCATCGTCATCGGCCAGAACGTGCGCGTGTCGCCGGCCGCCGTGACCCACGGCAGCCTCACCGTGACCATCACCGAGGACCCGATCGTCAGCCAGCCCGGCCCCTTCTCCAACGGCGAGACCGCGGTGGTGCCGCGCTCGCGGGTGAACGCCGAGCAGGAAGCCAAGCCGATGTTCAAGTTCGGCCCCGGCACCACCCTGGACGAGATCGTCCGCGCGGTGAATCAGGTGGGCGCGGCGCCCAGCGACCTGATGGCCATTCTCGAAGCCCTCAAGCAGGCCGGCGCGTTGCAGGCCGAGCTGATCGTCATCTGAGGACGCCGCCATGGACGCACGACTGCTCAACTCCGGCACCAGCGCCGGCGCCAGCCAGGCCTACACCGACCTCAACCGCTTGAGCCAGCTGAAGAGCGGCGACCGCAACAGCCAGGGCAACATCCGCAAGGTGGCCCAGGAGTTCGAGTCGCTGTTCCTCAACGAGATGCTCAAGTCGATGCGCTCGGCCAACGAGGTGTTCGCCAAGGACAACCCGCTCAACAGCGAGACCGCCAAGCAGTACCAGGACATGTACGACCACCAGCTGTCGGTGTCCCTGGCGCGCGAGGGGCACGGCATCGGCCTGGCCGACGTGCTGGTCAAGCAGATGGAGAAGATGCAGGGCGTGCGCCACACCGGCAACAACCCCTTCGCCCAGGTGCAGGCGCAATCCGATACCCAGGCCACCCAGGCGGTGGCGGGGCAGGACAGGCAGCGGGCGAAGAGCCTGTGGTCCGCCAGCGGCAAGCCGCTGACGCAGCCCGAGCCCGGCCGCGACGACCGCCAGGCGCTGAACGCGCGGCGCCTGGCCCTGCCGGGCACGCTGGCCAAGCGCATCGCCGCCGGCATAGTGCCGGACGCCAATGCCGCCAGCGCCAGCCAGCCGACGCAGCTGGCCAGCAGCGACTGGCGCAACGGCAAGGGCTACACCCGCCAGGACGATACCGCCAGCAGCACCGCCGTCGCCGATACCTCGGCGATCTCGATCAGGCCGGGCAAGTCCATGTTCGCCTCGGCCGACGACTTCGTCGCCACCATGCTGCCCATGGCCGAACGCGCGGCCAAGCGCATCGGCGTCGACCCGCGCTACCTGGTGGCCCAGGCCGCGCTGGAAACCGGCTGGGGCAAGAAGATGATCGCCCAGCGCGACGGCAGCAGCAGCCACAACCTGTTCGGTATCAAGAGCGGCTCGAGCTGGAGGGGCGATTCGGCACGCGCGCTCACCAGCGAGTACGAGAACGGCAAGCAGGTGAAGGAAGTGGCCTCGTTCCGTGCCTACAACTCTTTCGAGCAGAGCTTCCAGGACTACGTCAGCTTCCTGCAGAACAACGACCGCTACCAGGGCGCCCTGGACTCCGCCGCGCGCCCCGAGCAGTTCATGAAGGAATTGCAGCGCGCCGGCTATGCCACCGACCCGCAATACGCGCGCAAGGTCTCGCAGATCGCCAGGCAGGTGCAGGTCTACCAGACCGTGGCCATGGCCGACGCCCCGACCCGTACGCTTTGAAGAATGGAACGCTCTAAGGAAAGCCCATGAGCCTGTTATCCATAGGACTGTCCGGCCTCAACGCTTCGCAAACGGCGCTGAGCACCACCGGCAACAACATCACCAACGTCGACACCGCCGGCTATACCCGCCAGCAGTCGATGCAGGTCAGCTCGGCCGCGCAGTTCTCCGGGCGCTACTACGTCGGCACCGGCACCACGGTGCAGGACGTGCGCCGGATGTACAGCGAGTTCCTGGCCAACCAGCTGCGTGGCGCGACGGCGGTGAACAGCGATGCGCAGACCTACCTGAGCCAGGTCAACCAGGTCGACTCGCTGCTGTCGGACAGCACCACCGGCCTGTCCTCGGTGATGCAGAACTTCTTCGCCTCGCTGCAGACCGCGGCCGGCACCCCGACCGACGCCGCCTCGCGGCAACTGGTGCTGACCCAGGCGAAGAACCTGGCGCAACGCTTCAATTCCATCTCCACTCAGCTGGGCACCCAGAACAGCTACGTCAACACCCAGATGAGCAGCCTGGCCGGGCAGGTCAGCGACCTGGCCAAGACCATCGCCCAGTACAACCAGGCGATCACCGCCGCCGAGTCCGCCGGCGCCAGCGCCAACGACCTGCAGGACAAGCGCGACCAGGCGGTGGTGCAACTGTCGGACATGATCGGCGTCAGCGTGGTCAAGCAGGGCAGCAGCTACAACCTCTACCTGGGCTCCGGCCAGCCGCTGGTGGTGGGCAGCAACGCCTCGACCCTGAGCGCCGCGCCCAGCGCCAGCAACCCGTCGCAGTACAGCCTGTCGCTGAACTCCAGCTCCAGCGGCGTGACCGTGGACGTCACCTCGGTGGTCACCGGCGGCCAGATGGGCGGCCTGCTGCGCTACCGCAGCGAGGTGCTGAACACCACCCAGAACGAACTGGGGCGCATGGCCATCGTCCTCGCCGACACCTTCAACAGCCAGTTGGCCCAGGGCCTGGACCTCAACGGCAACTTCGGCGCCGCGCTGTTCAAGGACATCAACGACGCCAGCGTGATCGGCAACCGCAGCCTGGCCAACGGCCTCAACAGCGGCACCGGCAACCTCAACGTCAGCATCGACGACAGCAGCGCGCTGACCACCAGCGACTACGAGGTGACCTTCACCTCGGCCACCGGCTACACCGTCAGGCGCCTGTCCGATGGCGAGGTGATGGGCAGCGGCGACCTCACCGACGATCCGCCCAAGGAATTCGACGGCTTCAGCCTCAGCCAGCAGAGCGTCGGCACCATCCAGGCCGGCGACCGCTTCACGGTGATCCCCACGCGCACCGCCGCGGCGGACATCTCCGTGGCCATGACCGACGCCAACCGCCTGGCGCTGGCCTCGCCGCTGGTCTCCACCACCACCACCGGCAACATCGGCAGCGGCACCATCAGCGGCACCAGCCTGACCACCGAGCTCGACGCCAGCAACAGCGCCGACCTGGCGGCGGCGATCAAGGCCGGCATGCCGGTCAAGCTGGTGTTCGACGCCGCCGCCGGCGACGGCACCCAGGGCTACACGATCTACGATTCTGCCGGCAACTCGCTGGGCACCGGCAGCATAGTGCCGGGGCAGAGCAACGACATCAGCGTCACCGTGCCCGGCACGCCGTCGTTCAGCTTCCAGACCAGCATCGGCGGCTACCCCGGCAGCGGCGACAGCTTCACCGTCGCCTTCAATTCCGATGGCGACGCCGACAACGGCAACGCGCAGAAGCTCATCGACCTGCAGAGCGCCAAGACCGTGGGCAGCGGCACCGGCAGTGGCAGCGGCATGAGCCTGACCGGCGCCTACAGCAGCCTGACCGAGACCGTCGGCGCCCAGGCCAACCAGGCCAAGCTTGACGCCACCGCCACCAACGCGGTGCTGACCCAGGCGCAGAACACCCGCGACTCGCTGTCGGCGGTCAACCTCGACGAGGAAGCGGCCAACCTGGTGAAGTTCCAGCAGTACTACACGGCCTCCGCGCAGATCATCAAGACCGCGCAGACGCTCTTCGACACCCTGATCAACAACATCTGAGGCGGCCGTGATGCGTATTTCCACCCCGCAGATCTTCAGTTCCAACATCGACAACTACAACCGCGGCTACGCCAGCCTGGCCAAGACCCAGGAGCAGATTTCCAGCGGTGTGCGCATCCAGACCCCCGCCGACGACCCCGTCGGCGCCGCGCGCCTGCTGCAACTGCAACAGCAGCAGGCGCTGCTGACGCAATACAGCAGCAACATGACCACAGCGCAGAACGCCCTGAACCAGGAAGAGAGCGTGCTGTCCTCGATCACCAACGTGCTGCAGCAGGCCCGCGAGGTCGCGGTACGCGCCGGCGACGGCTCCCTCACCGACGACGACCGCAAGGCCCTGGCCGACCAGCTCGGGCAGATCCAGCAGCAGCTGCTGACGCTGATGAACAGCAAGGACGCCAGCGGCAACTACCTGTTCTCCGGCAGCAAGAGCACGGTGCAGCCGTTCATCCAGAACGCCGACGGCACCTACAGCTACCAGGGCGACCAGAGCTCGCTGAACCTGCAGATCGCCGACAACCTGCTGCTGCCGACCAGCGACAACGGCTGGAGCATCTTCGAGATGGCGGCCAACGCCAGCCGCACCACCAGTTCGCTGAGCAGCAACCCGAACAGCGACGGCGTGCAGCGGGCGTTCCTCTCCCAGGGCACGGTGACCAGCGACAGCACCTACAACGCCAACTTCCGCGATGGCGCGCCCTACACCCTGAACGTGCTCAGCGGCACCCAGTACCAGATCCTCGACAAGGACGGCAACGACGTCACCAGCGAGGCCAACACCAACGGCACCTACGACGCCACCTCCGCGGACAGCAACGCCATCAGCTTCCGCGGCGCGCAGTTCCAGCTCGACGTCTCGCTGCCCAGCAGCGACGACGCCAGCGACATGGACAGCCTGGTCGGCGGCTACAGCTTCAGCTTCGGCATGGCCCCCGACGACATCTCGATCAAGCGCAGCGCCACCAACACCTCGGGCGCGCAGATCACCAGCGGCACGGTCAGCAACCAGACCGCCTACGCCACCCAGTTCCCGGCCAACGGCGTGCAGCTGAAGTTCACCAGCGCCACCGACTACGAGGTCTACGCGCTGCCGGCTGCCCAGGGCGCCACGCCGATCTCCAGCGGGACCCTCGGCGGCACCTTCCCGCAGACCATCAGCGTGGCCGGCGTCGACCTCTCGATCAGCGCCTCGCCGGCGGCCGGCGACCAGTTCAGCGTCACCGCCAGCTCGCCGGAGCGGCAGAACATCCTCAACACCATCGGCGACCTGCGCACCGCGCTGAGCGCCTCCACCGCCGACGATCCCCAGGCCCAGCTGAACATCCGCAACATGGTGGCCTCGGCGCTGACCAACATCGACAATGGCATGAACCAGGTGATGAACGTGCAGTCGTCGGTGGGCTCGCGGCTGAACACCATCGATGTGCTCAGCCAGGAAAACCAGAGCCTGAGCCTGACCAACAGCACCACCCAGTCGTCGATCCGCGACACCGACATGGCCGAGGCCACCTCCAAGCTGGTGCTGCAGCAGACCATGCTCGAAGCGGCCCAGGCGGCGTTTGCCCGGGTCAGCCAGTTGAGTCTGTTCAACAAGCTCTGAGCCTACTCGATCGCCGTGCGCCTCCCGTGGGAGGGCGCGCGGCGTTTCCTTCGGCGGCAATCCCTTGCCGCTGCCTCCCGCTTTCTCCTGCCAGCGCTTCAAGCCTTCCCCAATCCCTCATACGCCGCGTCCCGCGCACCTTCGCGGAAGATGGCATTCAATTTGCTGAGGTCCTCTCGGGGCGATTCTTTCAGTCAGCGAATTGACGCCCCGTCCACTGGCTGGACTCCTACGGGAGTCCAACCGCCAGTGCTTTCGGAACCTTCGCCAGACCTTGCCGTAGCGGCAGGCGGGGAGAGATGCAGCATGTCGAACACGATCATTCCCTCTGGAGCCCCGGCCAGGTCCGGTATTGGCCAGGAGCCTTCGAACCGCCTCCGCATGAATGATGGATACGAGGGGAAGCCCGACTTCCCCCTGTCGTATTCCCGTCGCTGCGTCCGCCCGATGTCGGTCGGCAGGGAGTAGTCATGACCAAGATCATCCCGGTCACCCGGCCCCTGCTGCCGCCCCTCGAAGAATTCCTGCCCTACCTGGAACGGGTCTGGGCCAGCGGCATCCTCACCAATGGCGGTGACATGCACCGTGCGCTGGAGAAGGCGCTGTGCGAGTACCTGGGCGTCGAGCACATCGCCCTGTTCGCCAACGGCACCCTGGCGCTGGTCACCGCCCTGCAGGCATTGCGCGTCACCGGGGAAGTGATCACCACCCCTTACTCCTTCGTCGCCACCGGCCATTCGCTGCTGTGGAACGGCATCCGTCCGGTGTTCGTCGACATCGATCCGCAGACGTTCAGCCTGGACCCGGCGAAGATCGAGGCGGCGATCACCCCGCAGACCACCGCGATCATGCCGGTGCACTGCTACGGCAACCCCAGCGACGTCGAGGCCATCCAGGCCATCGCCGACAACTACAACCTGCGGGTGATCTACGACGCGGCCCATGCCTTCTCGGTGCGCGACGCCGGCGGCAGCATCCTGCGCCATGGCGACCTGAGCGTGCTCAGCTTCCACGCCACCAAGGTGTTCAACACCTTCGAGGGCGGGGCGATCATCTGTCCCGACGAGAAGACCTACCGGCGCATCGGTCACCTGAAGAACTTTGGCTTCGTCAACGAAACCACGGTGGTGGCCCCCGGTATCAACGGCAAGATGAGCGAGATCAACGCTGCCTTCGGCCTGTTGCAGCTGCAGCACATCGACCGCGCGCTGGCGCGGCGCAAGGAAATCGACGGCCTCTACCGCGAGCGCCTGGCCGGCTTGCCGGGGCTGAGCTTCATCGAGTTCCGCCCCGGCTGCGTGTCTAACCACGCCTATTTCCCGGTGCTGATCGACGAGGATTTCGCCCTGGAGCGCGACCGGCTGTACGAACTGCTGCGCGATCAGGGCATCGTGGTGCGCCGCTATTTCTATCCGCTGATCAGCGACTTCCCGATGTACCGCGGGTTGCCGTCGGCCGAGCCGAGCAACCTGCCGGTCGCCCGCCAGGTGGCGAGCCGCGTCCTGTGCCTGCCGATCTACCCGGACCTGGCCGACGAGGATGTCGAGCGCATCTGCGACCTGGTCGTCAGCGCGGGAGTCCGGGCGTGATTCTCGCGGTCATGCAACCCTATTTCTTCCCCTACCTGGGCTATTACCAGTTGGCGGGGAGCGTGGATCACTTCGTCTTCCTGGACGATGTGGCATTCATCCGCCGGGGGTTCATCCACCGCAACAACATCCTGCTCGACGGCCAGCCGTTCCGCTTCACGCTGCCGGTGGCAGGGGCCAGCCAGAACATGCGGATCGACCAGCACCGTTTCGTCGGTGAGCACGACAAGTTCCTTCAGGTGCTGCGTCATGCCTACCGGCAGGCTCCCTTCTTCGACGAGGTTTTCGCCCTGGTCGAGTCCATTTGCAGGATGCCCGAGCAAAACGTCGCCAACGTCTGCGCCGCGTCCATCCAGGCGGTGTTCGCCTATCTCGGCAGGCCGTTTTCGGCTTCCTTCGCTTCGCAGAAGCCCAGCGCGCTTCGGGGGCAGGAGCGCATTCTGGAGCTTTGCCGGCTCTTTGACGCCGACACCTACCACAACGCCAGCGGTGGCCGTTCGCTGTACAGCGCCGCCGCGTTCCGGGAACAGCACGTGCAACTGCGTTTCGTGCACGGCTGCTTTCCTGCCTACCAGCAACAGAAAGTGGAGAACTTCATGCCAGGCCTGTCGATGATCGATGTGCTGATGCACAACCCGCCTCAGGCCGTCGAGCGGATGCTGTCGATGGGCGAGTTGGAGGATGCAGCATGACCACCAGCGCAATCGAATCCCCGGTCATCGCCGTAGTGCTCGCTGGAGGGCGTGGCCTGCGCTTCGGCAGCGAGGTGCCCAAGCAGTTCGTCAAGCTGGCTGGGCGCATGGTCATCGAGCATACCGTCGAAGTCTTCGAGCACTCGCCGGCAGTGGAGCAGATAGTGCTGGTGGTGCCCGGCGGCTACGAAAGCGTGCTGTGGGAGGCGGTCACCCGCAACGGCTGGCGCAAGGTGGCGAAGATCGTCGCCGGTGGCCGCGACCGTGCCGACTCCACCGCTTCGGCCATCGCCGCCCTGGACGGGCAGCCGGAACAGGCGCGGATTCTCATTCACGATGCGGCTCGCCCGCTGCTGGACCAGCCGACCATCGTTCGCTGCCTCGATGCGCTGGAGCGATACGAGGCCGTGGACGTGGTGGTGCCTGCCAGCGATACCATCGTCGAGGTGGCAGAAGAGGGGCACATTCGCGACATTCCCGACCGCAGCCGGCTGCGCCGTGGGCAGACGCCGCAAGGGTTCCGGCTGGGCATCCTGCGTGAAGCCTATCGGCTCGCCCTGCGGCATGGACTGGAGGGCGTGACCTGCGATTGCGGCGTACTGCGCCGGGAGATGCCCGAGGTGACCATCGCCACTGTTTCCGGCTCTCCGTCCAATCTGAAGATCACCGACGGGGTGGACCTGTATATCGCCGAAAAGCTGATCCAGATCCGCAGCACCGAGGCTGCGCAGGACGACGGCCTGCAAGGGCTGCTGCGTGACCGCGTGGTGGTGGTGATCGGCGCAAGCTACGGCATCGGCGCTTCGGTGGCCGAGCTGGCCAGGGCCCATGGCGCTCGCGTCCATGGCGCCAGCCGTGGCGACGGCAACATCGATATCTCCCGGCGCAGCGACGTGGAACGCTTCCTGGCTGAAGTGGCACAGCGTGAAGGGCGGATAGACGCGGTGGTCAATACCGCCGGCATGCTGTTGCACAAGCCATTGACGCTGCTGAGCGAGTCCGAGGTCGAGCAACTCATCGCCACCAACCTCACCGGCACCATCCACCTGGCCCAGGCCGCCCATGGGTATCTGCGAGAAAGCCGCGGCTGCCTGGTGAATTTCGCCTCCAGCTCCTACACCCGGGGCCGCGCATTCTACGCCGCCTACAGCGCCACCAAGGCTGGGGTGGTCAACCTCACCCAGGCATTGGCCGAGGAGTGGGCGAGCGAAGGAATCCGCGTGGTCTGCATCAACCCCGAACGGACCCGCACGCCGATGCGCACGCGCAACTTCGGTGCCGAGCCGGTCGAGAGCCTGCTGGACCCTTCGGCTGTGGCGCTCGCTACCCTGCAGGCGCTGGGCTCGACCCTGACAGGCATGGTGTTCGATGTCCGCCGTCATGCTTGATCGGGCCACGGTGGCCGGCGTGCCCCTGGAGCAGATCCAGCAGCGGGCCTTCGCCGTACTGTGCGCGCTGGTCGATTTCTTCCGGGCCCATGCAATCGACTACTACCTGGTCGGCGGCACGCTGCTGGGCGCCGTGCGCCATGGCGGTTTCATTCCCTGGGATGACGACATCGACATCGTCGTGCCGCGCAAGGATTACCGCCGTCTGCTCGGGTTGCTGGATCGATTGCCGTCGACGTTGCGGGCGATCCATCCGTCCATCGATGCCCATACGCCTTATCCGTTCCTGGTGGTGAGCGATCGCCATTCGCGTTGGGTGGTGGACTACGCACGCCCGTTCGACCGGGGCATCGGGGTGGATATCTTCCCGTTGGACGGCGTTCCGCCTCCCGGCCTGCGTCGCCGTCTGTTGCACAAGTCCATCGCGCTGCTGCGCTCGATGACCATGAACAAACAGAAGGGCTACTACCCACGTCCCGTCCCGCCGGGCCAGCGTTGGCGTTTCGCGCTGGTGGCCGTGATGGCGAGCCTGGTGCCCCGTGCCCTGCTTTTCGCCGCCTACGACCGCCTGGTGGCAATGGTTTCGCTGAGCGATAGCGGGTGGCAAGGCAACCTGTACGGCCTGTATGGCGAGCGCGAAATAGTGCCTACCCAGGTGTTCGGCAAGGGGGCTTCGGTCGTGTTCGATGGGCGCGGTTTCCGCGCGCCGGAGCAGACCGAGGCCTATCTCACCAGCATCTATGGCGACTTCCGGCAACTGCCTCCGCTGGAGCGACGCCACTCCGGCCACCGCATAGCCCTGGCTTCCCTGACTTCCGCCGATGGCGCATGAGCGCCTGCAACAAGCTGACCAATGG
The DNA here is from genome assembly GCF_022760135.1 of Pseudomonas sp. M1. Lineage (NCBI taxonomy): Bacteria > Pseudomonadati > Pseudomonadota > Gammaproteobacteria > Pseudomonadales > Pseudomonadaceae > Pseudomonas > Pseudomonas sp. M1. The sequence continues at coordinate 5,070,615 of NZ_CP094343.1, read as the reverse complement.
ACCGCACCATGTCACAGAACAGCAGAAACGACAGCATCTGGGTGTTCAATGCCGGGATGAACTTCGCCGGCAATCCGAAATGGCTGTTTGCCTACATCCAGTACAAGCGGCCCGATATCCAGGCGCACTGGCTGTGCGACGACGACCAGACCATTGCGCTGGTGCGCCGGCAAGGCTGGAGCGCCCATCGCTACGACTCGCCGGCTGCCCGCCGGATCATGCGGCAAGCCGGCGTGTACGTGGTGGAGAACTTCAAGGAAGTCATCCAGGAGGAATTGCAGGGGATCACCATCCTCAACCTGTGGCACGGCGTGGGCTGCAAGACGGTCGAGCGGGGCGTCAGCAGCGGTTTCCTGCATGAAAGGATCGTCAAGAAGCACATCGTCCATCACGAAACCTATCGCAATCACCAGCTGTTTCTGACCACTTCGCCGCTGATGGAGAAGCACTTCATCGAGCAGTGCGCCCTGGAGCCCCATTCGATCCTGCGGGGAGCCTATCCCCGCTGCCATGAGACGGTCGCGGTCAAGACCTTCGACCACGACCTGCTGGGGCGTAGGAACCTGCCGCCGGATACTCGGATCGTCGCCTATTGCCCCACCTATCGGGAGAAGTCGCATAACGACTTCTTCAATCGCGCCCTGCCGGACATGGAGAAGCTGCTCGGCACGCTGGAGGAGAACGGTCTGCTGTTCATCCTCAAGGTCCATCCGATGATCGAGGGCTATCAGAAGTACAAGGCGCTCAAGCAGCGCTATGCCGACCAGCCTCGTCTGCTGTTCTGGGACAACCACGAGGACTTCTACGAGGTCATGGGCCAGGTCGATGCGGCGATCATCGACTACTCGTCAATCTTCTACGACTTGCTGGCAGCCGGGGTTCCGTACTTCATCCGCTATTTCTTCGACTACGGCACCAACGGCAACTGCCGCGATTTCGTCTACGACTGCCGGGAAATGACCTGTGGCCTCGAATGCGATGACTTCGACCAGCTTCTGCAGGCGCTAGGTCGCTACCGCGAGCAGCCCGACCACGAGCGGGCGGCCATTTCCGAGCTGTTCTGGTCATACTCCCGGGCGGACAACAACGACTACCTGATCGAGTCGGCGCGCGCCTTCCGTACGCCGGCCCTGGTCTCACCCACCCTGTATTCGTTCGACGTGTTCGACACCCTCATTCAGCGCACGACGCTGGAACCTGCAGGCGTGTTCTTCCGGGTGCAGCGGGCGATGCGTGATTCCGGCCTGGGCTTTCCTCAATCGCTGCTGTCCGACTACCCGAAAGCGCGCATGGGGGCCGAGTCCAATGTTCGCTACATGTACAGCGCCACGAAGCTTCAGCGTGGCAGCGACTTGTTGGAAATCACCTTTGACGAAATCATCGAGCGCCTGGCCGATGTCTATGGGCTGACGCCGGAACAGGCGGCATTCCTGCGCGAGCAGGAGCTGGAAAGCGAGTTCGTCTCCTGCCAGCCATGCCCGGACAAGATCGCTGACGCTCTCGAGCTGTTGCAGCGCGGCGAACGGGTGATCTTGCTGTCCGACATGTACCTGCCGGAGGACTTCATCCGGCGTTTGCTGGCCAAGGCCGATCCGCGCCTGGCCGAGCTGCCGCTGTTCCTTTCGTCCACGCGAGGCACCCAGAAAAGCACCCGTACCCTTTATCTGGATGCGTTCCGGGAGGCGGGATATCGTTTCTCCAGATGGCTCCACTATGGCGACAACCCCAACGCCGACGGCAAGAGTGCCGCTGCGCTGGGAATCTCTCCGGTGCTGCATGAACTACCGCAGTTCGATGCATTCGAGCGGGAGATCGTCGAGAGCCTGGGCAGCTATGACGCCTATTGCGTCGCTGCGCTCATGGCTCGCTTCCGCCATCGGAATCAGGATGGCAAAGCCTGCTATGCCTACACCCGGGCCTCCCTGTATCTGGTTTGCTATGCGATGTGGGTGGTGCGCGATGCTATGGCGCGCGGTATCGAGTGCCTGTACTTCGTCGCCCGCGATGGCCACCACCTCAAGCGAATCGCCGATGCGATCATCGAGGAGTGCGGTTTGCCGTTGCAGACCCGCTATCTCTATGGCTCGCGCCAGGCCTGGTGGGTGGCGTCCTATGTCGATGAGATCGATCCGGAGTTCTTCGCCAGCATTCTCGCCTACACGGGGGCGATTTCCTTCGACGGCCTGCTGGAAGGGCTGCGGCTTGACGCCGGCCAGTTCGCGGAGTTCTTCCCCGACCTGAGCGTGCCCGCCAGGCGGGATGATCTGCCGACGACCTTCGTCACCCTGGCGGTGCACGAAGCGAAGAACGCCGAGCGATACCGTCGGCACTTGCTGGAGGTGGGGAACCGGGAGCGCCCCACGGCGATTGGTTACCTGCGTTCGCAGATCGATTTCGATCAACGCTTCGCTTTCGTCGAGTACTGGGGGCGGGGCTATACCCAGGATTGCCTGGCGCGGCTCCTGGAGTTGGCCGCGGGCAGCCCCGTGCCTGCCGATTTCTACTACGCGCGAAGCATCTACCGCAGCCAGCCCGGCAGGGCGCGGTACAACCTGACGGTGAGCAGGGCATCGCTACTGTTCGTGGAGACTCTCTTCGCCAACCTGCCCTATGCGAGCACCAGCGGCTATGAGCAGCGTGACGGAGACTTCATGCCGGTGATTCCGCCGCGCGACTGCGACATGGCATTGCATGAGGCCATGGAGCGCGAACTGCCGAAGTTCGCCCGCGAACTCTGCCGGCTGCCGCTGCAGGACGAAGTCGACGCCATGCGCACATTGTTCGACTGGTCGATCGATCACTTCGCCCGCAACAGATTCAACCCCGAGGTGGTCAAGGAGATTTCCCACCTGACCGACTCCATGTACAGCCATGGAAGCAACACCGAATACTCACCTGCGCTCACGCTGGCGGACATCGTGCGCAACCTGCGGGGGGAGCCGATCAGGTCTCAGTCGCTGGACACGTCCCTGGCTCGTTCGCCGCGCTGGCTGGCCTTGCTCTACGTCATCACCAGCCTACCGATACTGCAGCGCCCGCCCAAGTTGCCCGTCGGGCACTCGGCCGAGTTGCGCCGCCCCCTGCCTTAAGCGAAACAGGTTGCCAAACCGCAAGGATCAGAATCATGACCACCCTAGAATGCAACGCGTGCGGAAGCACCGACCTTTCCTTCGAAACCGTTACCTGCACCATCCAGAAATGGCTGGGTAAAACCTGTGACTTCGTGATCTGCAGTTGCTGTGGGTACGCTGGCAATCCGGGCAACACCCACGATTATCGTTGCGCCCCCTTCGACCCCGGCAGCCAGCCCGAGACCAGCGTACGCGCTGGCGATGGGGTTACTCCGCGCCGCGAGTATCGGATGGCGGAGATGGGCATCGAAATCCTGCAAAATCACTTCGGCAAGGCATTCGCACCCGATGTGGTGGTCTATGGCGCCGGCTTGTCCCAGGACCATGTGCTGATCCAGCAGCAATTGCCGGTTTCCAGGGTCGCCGTATCCGACCTGGGCAATTTCCAGGAAGCGCAGGATTTCGTCCCCTTCGATTCACGCGAGGCGGAATTCGACCTGATGGTCGCCTGCGAGGTGGTGGAGCATTTCACCGACCTGGACGAGGACTTCGCCAACCTGCTGCACAAAGTGCGCGATAGCGGGCTGGTCATCGCCAGTACCAACCTGCGTGATGGCCTGCCGCTGGAAACTGTCACCTATCCGTTCGAAGAAGGGCACACCTCCTATTATTCCGGTCGCTCGCTCATCGAGATCGGCAGGCGTTTCGGCGTGAAGGTGGATTTCCGCACCCCGGCCATTGCTCTGAAGATGAGTACCGGCGGCCCGCGCAAGCGCTACGTGTTCTTCTACCGCGATCCGGCTATCGGCGAGTGCATTTCCCAATATTTCGCCGACCATCATCTGGCGCCGTCGGAATGAGCAAGGTACGGGTATTGGTGTTTCCCTGCGGCACCGAAGTGGGGTTGGAGATCGCCCGTGCCCTGGAGCATTCGCTGCACGTCGAACTGCACGGTGCTTCCAGCCGCGTCGACCATGGCGAGCAGGCCTATATCCGGCACGCACACCTGCCCAACATTGCCGATGCGGCCTTCGATGAGTGCTTCGCGCACTTGCTGGCGCAGTGGAACATCGACCTGGTGTTCGCCACCCACGACAGCGTGCAGGACTACCTGGCGCCCCGTGTCGAAGGCCTTGGCGTGCAACTGGTCAACGGTGACGCTCGAACGGCGCACATCGCCCGGCGCAAATCGTTGACCTATGAATTGCTGGACGATACGCCGTGGGTTCCGCGTCGATATGCCGATGCCGCGGCCGTGGAGGCCTGGCCTGTGGTGGTGAAGCCCGACCAGGGGCAGGGCGGGCAGGGAGTGACCCTGGTCGCCGATGCCGATGAGCTGGCCGTGGCGCTGGCTGTCGTGCAGCAACCGCTGGTCTGCGAGTACCTGCCGGGCGAAGAGCTGACCGTGGATTGCTTCACCAGTCATCGTGGCCAACTGCTGCACGTCGGGGCGCGCTCCCGCGAGCGTGTGGTGGGCGGCATCGCCATGCGCTCGGGACCTCGGCCCACCGATACGCAACTGAACGACATCGCCACCACGCTCAACGCCCGGCTCGCCCTGCGTGGGCCCTGGTTCTTCCAGGTTCGCCGGGACCGCCAGGGCGACTGGAAACTGCTGGAGTTCAGCAGTCGCTTGTCCACCAGCTCGGTCGTGGCGCGCGCCCTTGGCGTCAACCTGCCATTGCTGGCGGTGCAGGACTACCTCGGGCGAGATTTGCTGCTGTTGCCGGAGCCGCGCCTGCAACTGGTCGAGCGCCGCCTGGAGAACAAGGCGGTGCTCGATTACGACTTCGATACCTGCTACCTGGACCTGGACGACACCCTGGTGTGCGCCGGCCGCGCCAATCCGCAGGCGATGCGCCTTGCCTACCGGCTGCTGCAACTGGACAAGCGGCTGGTGCTGCTCACGCGCCATGCCGGTGATCTGACGGCCACCCTGGAGGCCGCGCATATCCCGTTGACGATGTTCGAACGGATCGTCCATCTGCGTGAAGGCGAGCCCAAGTCCGACCATGTGCGCGCGCCGGCGATCTTCATCGACAACCATTTTCCCGAACGTCTGGACGTGTCCCGACGCCATGGCATTCCCGTATTCGATGTGGATGCGATGGATCTGCTGTTCTGACGAGTTCAATTCGCAAGCCGTGGGCATGGTGCCCGCGGATTGCCTGAAGCCAAGTTGAGGTGTGATGGTGAACCAACCCAACGATATCAACCCGCTGGTCAGCGTCGTAATGCCGGCCTATAAGGCGGCCTACCTCAAGGAGGCCCTGCAGAGCCTGCAGGATCAGACCTATCGCCCCCTGGAACTGGTGATCTGCGATGACTGCCGGACGGACGAAGTCCGGGCGGTCGTGGACGAGTACCGCGGCATTCTCGATTTCCCCGTGCACTACTCGTACAACGAGACGCGCCTGCACGAATCGAAGAACCTGGCCAAGTGCGTCAGCCTGGCCAGCGGCGAATACCTGAAGTTCCTGTATGACGACGACGTCTTGCATCCGGAGTGCGTCGAACGCATGGTCGACGCCATGCGCGAGCGGCCAGGGATTGAACTGGTCAGTTCGCGGCGGCGACGCATCGACGATCAGGGGCGTCAACTGCCGGACATCCTGGCCACCGCATTACCGTTCGTGGAGGATGCGCTGGTCGATGGTATCGGCCTGACGTCGTTCCTGGCCGAACACACGGTCAACTTCATCGGCGAGCCCAGCACCGTGCTGTGCCGCCGGGAGGCGGTGGCTGCGTTCGGCGACCAGGTCATGGCGCTCAATGGCGTACCCATCCGCTGGGTGGGCGACCTGGCGCTCTATGTCAAGCTGCTGCAGAAGGGGGACCTGGCGTTCCTCTCCACCCCCCTGGTGGACTTCCGCGTCTCCCGCGAGCAGTTCAGCCAGCTCGGCCGCGACAAGCCGGGCATCGGCGACAAGGGCCACCAGGACTTCCGCCAGGCCGTGCGGGATCTGGGCTGGTACATCGAGGGCGGCGACCAGTTGGTCGGTGTTTCGCCGTTGCATCGAGAACAGGTCCCCGAACGCGTCGACCTGCTTGCCGCCTTGCGCCAGGCCCATGCCCTGAGCGAGATGACCGAGCGCTTCGACGAGTGGTTGGCGGCGCGCAAGCCGAGCCCGATCCAGAAGCGCCTGATCGACGAGCACCTGCGGGCCAATGGCCTGGGCGTGCACGTGGAAGTGCTGCTGCCGGCGGGCGAGGATGCCGCGGCGCTGCAGGCGACGCTCGACAGCCTGGCGGTGGCCGCCCAACTCTACCCGAATGTCAGTGTGACGTTGCTGGGGGCCCAGACGCAGGCTGTGGACAGCGGGCTTCGCCTGCGTCATCAGCCGGTGGGAAACGATGGCATGGCCTGCGCAATCAACGAGGCGCTGCGCAGCAGCACCGCCGACTGGGCGGTGCTGGCCGGTGCCGGTGATCTCTTCACCGCATCCGGGCTGATGGTCGCCGGCCTCGAACTGATGGGGGCGGGCGGTTGCCGCGCCGTGTCCACCGACCTGGTGCTGCGTGGCGAAGATGGCCGCGAAGGGCCGGCCATGCGTCCGGATTTCAACCTCGACCTGCTGATCAGCTTCCCCACCTCCCTGGCGCATCACTGCCTGTTCAACCGCGAGGCCATCCTCCAGATAGGCGGTTTCGACGGGGAGTATCCCCAGGCGCTGGAGCTGGATCTGCTGCTGCGCCTGGTAGAGCAGGGCGGCCTCGATGGCCTGGCGCACCTGTCCGAGCCGCTGCTGTCGACCGCCGCGCCGAGCCTGCAGGCCAACCCCGACGAGGAGCGCACCCTGCAGCGCCATCTCGCCGCGCGTGGCTACGGGCAGGCGCGGGTGCAGAGCCATCTGCCGGGGCGCTACCACATCGACTACGGCCATGCGGCGCAGCCGCCGGTGTCCATCCTCATCGTCCTGCGCGACCAGCTCGCGGCCGTGCAGCGCTGCGTGATGAGCCTGCTCGAACACACGGCCTACCCCAACTACGAAATACTGCTGGTGGACAACGCCAGCGAGAACCCGGCCACCCGCCAGTGGTTGGAGGGCGTCGAGCAGATGGCCGCCGAGCGCGTCCGCGTGCTGCGCTCGGGCGAGCCGCTGGCCGATGCGCACCTGAAGAACCTGGCTGCCGCCCACGCGCGTGGCGACTACCTCTTGTTGTTGCGTCCGGAGACCGCTGTCTTCCAGGGCGAGTGGCTGGGCGAGCTGGTCAACCAGGCGCAGCGTCCGGAGGTCGGCGTCGTCGGCGCGAGGACCATCGACGGTGACGGACGCATCACCCATGCCGGGCTGGTGCTGGGCCTGCGCGGCGTCGCCGGGCACGCCTTCATCGGCGAGGACATGAACGCCACCGGCTACATGAACCGCCTGCAGGTGGCGCAGAACTACAGCGCGGTCTCCGATGGCTGCCTGATGATCCGCAAGGCGCTGTTCGACGAGCTGGGTGGCCTGGACGAGGGCGACTTCGCCGAACGGGGCGCCGATGTCGATCTCTGCCTGCGCGCCGGCGAGGCCGGTTACCTGGTGTCGTGGACGCCCCATGCGACCTTGCTGCACAGCCAGGTTCCGGAAGCCGAGCCGGTGGAGCTGCAGGACGCCTTTTACGCCCGCTGGCTGCCGCGCCTGGCCCGCGATCCGGCGTACAACCCGAACTTCTCCCTGGTCCGTGCCCGCGGCGGCTTCGTCCTCACCGACACCCAGCTGACCTTCCGGCCCCTGGCCTGGCAGCCATTGCCGACAGTGCTGGCGCATTTCGCCGACACCTTCGGATGCGGGCACTATCGGGTTATCCAGCCCTTCCTCGCGCAGCGCGAGCAGGGCCTGATCGAAGGCGTAGTGACCCACGGCCTGCTGCATGTCGCCGACCTGGAGCGCTTCTCTCCGGACGTGGTTCTGCTGCAGCGCCAGATCGGCGACGAGCGCCTGGACGCCATGCGCCGCATGAAGGCCTTCTCCCGTGCCTTCAAGGTCTACGAGCTCGACGACTACCTGCCGAACCTGCCGTTGAAGAACCAGCACCGCGAGCACATGCCCAAGGACATCCTCCGCTCCCTGCGCCGCGGCCTGGGCTACGTCGACCGCTTCGTGGTTTCCACCGAGGCGTTGGCCGAGGCCTTCTCCGACCTGCATCCGGATATCCGCGTCGCCTACAACCGCCTGGCTCCCGGCTGGTGGGGCGGCCTGCAGCCGAGCCAGCGGCGGCGTTCGGCGAAGCCGCGGGTGGGCTGGGCAGGCGGGGTCAGCCACACCGGCGACCTCGAACTGATCGCCGACGTGGTCAAGGAACTGGCCAACGAAGTCGAATGGGTCTTCTTCGGCATGTGCCCGGAAAGGATCCGTCCCTATGTGCACGAGTTCCATCCGGGCCTGCCGATACAGCAATACCCGGCCAAGCTCGCGAGCCTGGATCTCGACCTGGCCCTGGCGCCGCTGGAGGACAACCTGTTCAACCAGTGCAAGAGCAACCTGCGCCTGCTGGAATACGGCGCTTGTGGCTTCCCGGTGGTGTGCAGCGACAACCGTGCCTATGCCGGCGACCTGCCGGCGACCCGGGTGAAGAACCGCTTCCGCGACTGGGTGGAGGCGATCCGCATGCACCTGGCCGACCTCGACGCCACGGCACGAATGGGCGACGAGCTGCGTGACAGGGTGCGCGCCGAATGGATGCTGCAGGGCGACAACCTGCAGACCTGGCACCGCGCCTGGCAACCGGACTGAGTTCCCGGGTACCGCTGCCCGAATGCTGAAAGCCCCGCCAAGCGGGGCTTTCAGCACTTTCCTAGGGCAGGGTGCAAGAGGGGCTTGAAAAAAAATCGAAAATCGCCCTAAAGCAAAATCCGCCACGGACGATAACCCTAACGAAGGTTCTCCAGGCCATACCGGGCGGCACTAGCCAAGGGCCAGGGACCAACTGAAAGCAGTCGCCTATCCACGAGGATCTCGTCATGGCCCTTACCGTAAATACCAACATCTCTTCGCTGACCGTTCAGAAGAACCTGAACAACGCTTCGAAAAACCTCAACACTGCCATGACCCGGCTCTCCACCGGCCTGCGCATCAACAGCGCCAAGGACGACGCCGCCGGTCTGCAGATCTCCAACCGCCTGAGCAGCCAGATCAACGGCCTGAACAAGGCAGTGGACAACGCCAACGACGCCATCTCCATCGCCCAGACCGCCGAAGGCGCCCTGCAGGAATCCACCAACATCCTGCAGCGCATGCGTGTCCTGGCCGTGCAGTCCGCCAACGGCTCCAACAGCGAAGACGACCGTACCTCGCTGAACCAGGAGTTCAAGTCGCTGACCGCCGAACTGACCCGCATCTCCGAAACCACCACCTTCGGTGGCGGCAGCACCGCGGTGACCCTGCTCAACGGTAAAGCCGGCACCAACGGCACCATGACCTTCCAGGTCGGCGCCAACGCCAACGAAACCGTCAGCTTCACCCTGAACGACATGAGCGCCAAGGCCCTGAACGGCAGCTACACCCTGGCCAGCGGCACCATCGCGGTCACCGGCGTCAACGACACCACCACCGCCGCTACCTCGGGCAGCATCACCGTCAACGGTGTCGAAGTCGACTACGCCAAGGGCGCCAGCCTCAACGACATCGTCGCCTCGATCAACACCAACGTCAGCGGCATCACCGCGGTCGCCAGCGGCGGCAGCATCAAGGTCACCTCGCAGGACGACATCACCGTCACCGCGGGCGGCACCCTGACCGGCGGCACCGCCACCGTGGCTTCCGGCCAGACCGTGCAGTCGCTGAACATCGGCACCGCCGACAAGGCCCAGGCCGCGATCCAGGTGATCGACGATGCCCTGAAGCAGATCGACACCCAGCGTTCGGCCCTCGGTGCGGTACAGAACCGTCTGGACAGCACCATCTCCAACCTGCAGAACATCGCAGAGAACGCCACCTCGGCACGCAGTACGATCCAGGATGCCGACTTCGCCGCGGAAACGGCGGAGATGACCAAGCAGCAGACCCTGCAGTCGGCAGCCACCGCTGTACTGGCCCAGGCCAACCAGCTGCCCTCTGCCGTACTCAAGCTGCTGCAGTAAGGTCATCGGCGGTTGATACGAAGGAAGGGCGCACTGCGCCCTTCCTGCATTTGTCCAGAACAATGAGGAGTCGATGATGAGCGTGACTTTCTCTACGATCGGACTGGGAGCCCCCGTCAGGGCGGACCAGGCCCAGGCGGCCACGCCCATCGCGGCCGGCGGCAAGGCCGTTGCCGTCGACGGCAAGGGTTCGCCGTCCACCGGCAGTACCCAGGTTGCGCCGGACAAGGCTACCCTGGATCGTGCGCTGGACAGCCTGCGCAGCAATGCCCAGGTCATCCACCGCAACCTGGAGTTCTCGGTCGACCAGGAGTCGGGCATCACCGTGGTCAAGGTGGTGGACAGCACCAGTGGCGACGTGATCCGGCAGATTCCCTCCGAGGTCGCGGTGAAGCTGGCGGAGAGCATCAAGGAAGCCGGCAACCTGCTGTTCCGGGAGCAGGCCTAGGAAGCTGGCCTGCTTCTTGCCTGAAGGCTCTGGTACGAGCAATTGCGTCAAGAAACCGTTTAAAGGAGCGCGGCAATGACTACGATCAGTTCTTCCTCGTCGGGCAGCATCGCCTCTACCGGCCTGGGGTCCGGCCTGGACATCGACTCGATCGTCAGCGCCCTGGTGAAGGCACAGACCAGTGCCAAGCAGACGCAGATCACCAACCTCACCAAGTCGAACACTACCCAGCTATCCGCCGTGGGCTCGCTCAAGAGCGCGCTCTCGACCTTCCAGCTGGCAGTGGCGACGCTCAACACCGCCGACTCCTTCTCCGGGCTCAAGGCTACTTCGTCGGACGACACGAAGGCGACTGCCACCGCCAGCGCTTCGGCTACCGCCGGTACCTACACCCTGGAGGTCGACAAGCTGGCAACCGCCTCCAAGGTGGCCAGCCAGTACGTCGGCAGCTCCGACAAGTTCGGCGCCGGTCGTCTTACCCTCAGCCAAGGCGGCAGTAACTATTACGTGACGGTGTCCGCTGGCGATTCGTTGTCGACCATCCGCGACAACATCAACAAGCTCAGTTCCACCAGCGGCATCTCCGCCAACATCGTCACCGACTCCAGCGGCTCGCGCCTGGTGCTCAGTTCCACCACCACCGGTGCCGGCACCGATATCAGCGTCAAGGCCTCGGGCGACAGCAGCCTGAGCAAGCTGGCGATCGACGGCTCGGCAGCCTACAGCAGCTCTACCGGCGGCTATCTGGTTCAGGCCGGCGATGCCGAGTTCAAGCTCGACGGCCTGTCGATGACCAGTTCCAGCAATACCCTGGACAAGGCCGTCAGCGGCGTGACCTTCAATCTACTGACGACCGGCAGTTCCACCGTGACGGTGGCAACCAACACCGACGACCTGACCGCCAACATCCAGAAGTTCGTCGACGCCTACAACACGATGGTCAAGTCGATCTCCAGTCTGACCGACATCACCACCACCACCAATGAGGACGGTACCACCAGTACCAGTGCGGGGCCGCTGTCCAGCGATGCCACCACCCGCACCCTGCTCAACGGTCTGCGCAACGAGTTCGTCAACCTGTCCAGCGGTAGCGGTACCCTGCAGGTGCTGTCGCAGCTCGGCATCACCAGCCAGAAAGATGGCACCCTGAGCGTCGACAGCAGCAAGCTGAGCAAGGGGCTGGAGACCTATGCGGGCAACATCCAGAGCTTCTTCACCGGCAGCGACGGCTTCCTCAAGCGCATGTACAACGCCGTCGACACCTATGCCAAGACCAATGGCATCCTCGACCAGCAGACCGACTCGATCAACGCCACCATCAGCAGCCTGAAAAAGCAGCAGACCGACCTCGACGACCGCACCGCCAAGCTGACCGACATCCTGTACGCCAAGTACAACGCCATGGACAGCCTGGTCGCCCAGCTCAATGCCACCAGCAGCAGTGTGATGACCACGCTGAATGCGCTGAACAAGAGCTCCGACGACTGACGCCGGCAGCGTCTAGCCGACCGGCAGCGCCCGGCGCAGACGCAATTCGCGATTAAAGTCTGGCGCCGCCGCGCCGATACCCTGGACATCGGATATGAAACCTTCCACACCAGGGGATCTCGAAATGAATGCGATGGCAGCGCTTCGCCAATATCAGAACGTGGGTGTCCAGGCACAGCTCCACGAGGCGAGTCCGCACCGCCTGATCCAGATGCTGATGGAAGGTGGCCTGAGCCGCATCGCCCAGGCCCGCGGCGCCATGCAGCGCGGCCAGATGGCGGAGAAGGGCCAGCTGATCGGCAAGGCCGTGGCCATCATCGGTGGCCTGCGCGACGGCCTGAACCTGGAAGCCGGCGGCGATTATGCCGAGCGCCTGAACGCCCTGTACATCTACATGGGGCGCCGCCTGCTTGAGGCCAACCGGCAGAACGACGAACATATGCTCGACGAAGTGGCCAACCTGCTTCGCAGCATCAAGGAAGGTTGGGACGGTATCCCGCAGTAATACCGTCCCTCCAGGAGACACGAAGCATGACCCTCGCCGTCGAGCGTATCGAACAAACCCGCACTGCCCTGGGCACCGCCCTGGCGGAGCAGGACTGGGAAGCCATCGCGCGGCTGGACCTGGAGTGCCGCCAGCACGTGGATGCCGCCATGCACGAGCCGCTGGACGACGACAGCGACCTCAAGCGCAGCCTCGAAGGCCTGCTCGTGCTGTACCGCGAACTGGTCCAGGAAGTCACCCGCCAGCGCCAGGGCGTGGCCGAGGAGATCATCCGCGTCAATCGGTCGCACAAGGGCGCCAAGGTCTATCAGCTTTTCGGCTGAGCCCCGCGGGTCGCCCGTTCGGCGCGGCCCCCCGTTTTCGCCGTTGCCGCCGTTCGTGCCAGCAGGTAAGTTCTTCCGTCGGAAACAACGAATAAATCACGCCATAAATTTGACTCCTGCCACATTTTTGACTTTACTTGGTGGCTAAATGATGGCGGATTGTTTCCGCCTCTTTCCCGTTGCCGTTCGCCGGCCCACATGCCTTCGGAAGACAAGAGCAAGATGTGGCGTGAAACCAAGATTCTGCTGATTGACGACGACCTGGAGCGTTGCCGCGAACTCTCCACCATCCTCAACTTCCTCGGCGAGGACCAGTTGTCCTGCCGCAGCCGCGAATGGCGCCTGGCGGTCGACGACCTGCCCAACGGCAGCCGCGGCGTGCTCTGCGTGCTGCTCGGCAGCGTCGAGCACAAGGGCGGCGCCCTGGAGCTGCTCAAGCAGCTTTCGGCCTGGGACGAATTCCTGCCGGTGCTGCTGATCGGCGACTCGGCGCCGACCGACTGGCCGGAAGAGCTGCGCCGCCGCGTGCTGGCCAGCCTGGAGATGCCGCCCAGCTACAACAAGCTGCTCGATTCCCTGCACCGCGCCCAGGTCTACCGCGAGATGTACGACCAGGCCCGCGAGCGCGGCCGCCAGCGCGAGCCCAACCTGTTCCGCAGCCTGGTCGGCACCAGCCGGGCCATCCAGCAGGTACGGCAGATGATGCAGCAGGTGGCCGACACTGACGCCAGCGTGCTTATCCTCGGCGAGTCCGGCACCGGCAAGGAAGTGGTGGCGCGCAACCTGCACTACCACTCCAAGCGCCGCGAAGCGCCTTTCGTGCCGGTTAACTGCGGGGCCATTCCCGCCGAGCTGCTGGAAAGCGAACTGTTCGGCCACGAGAAGGGCGCCTTCACCGGCGCCATCACCAGCCGCGCCGGGCGCTTCGAGCTGGCCAACGGCGGCACCCTGTTCCTCGACGAGATCGGCGACATGCCGCTGCCGATGCAGGTCAAGCTGCTGCGCGTGCTGCAGGAGCGCACCTTCGAGCGCGTCGGCAGCAACAAGACGCAGAACGTCGACGTGCGCATCATCGCCGCGACCCACAAGAACCTGGAGAAGATGATCGAGGGCGGCAGCTTCCGCGAGGACCTGTACTACCGCCTCAACGTCTTCCCCATCGAGATGGCGCCGCTGCGCGAGCGGGTAGAAGACATCCCGCTGCTGATGAACGAACTCATCTCGCGCATGGAGCACGAGAAGCGCGGCTCCATCCGCTTCAACTCCGCCGCCATCATGTCGCTGTGCCGCCACGACTGGCCGGGCAACGTGCGCGAGCTGGCCAACCTGGTGGAACGCCTGGCTATCATGCACCCCTACGGGGTGATCGGCGTGGGCGAGCTGCCGAAGAAATTCCGCCACGTCGACGACGAGGACGAGCAACTCGCCAGCAGCCTGCGCGAGGAGCTGGAAGAGCGCGCCGCCATCACCGCCGGGCTGCCGGGCCTGGACTCGCCGGCGATGCTGCCGGCCGAGGGCATCGACCTCAAGGACTACCTGGCCAACCTCGAGCAGGGGCTGATCCAGCAGGCCCTGGACGACGCCAACGGCGTGGTCGCCCGCGCCGCCGAGCGCCTGCGCATCCGCCGCACCACCCTGGTGGAGAAGATGCGCAAGTACGGCATGAGCCGCCGCGAGGAGGAAGTGGCGGAGGATTGACGCCGCTTGCCTTTGCGTTTCAATAAGTGACTGAAAATAAAGGACTAATTTTTAGGCACGCAGATTGCTAAGACTCTGCCAGCCGACGCTTTCACGACGTCGGATGGAAGAGAGACAGCATGATGCCAGCCGTACCCCAGCAGTCCCAGCCGACCTCCAGCGATGCGCCGGAGGAGAACGGCCGCGCCGGCCTGGACCAGGCCTTCGCCCTGTTCAACCAGATGTCCACCCAGCTGAACCAGTCGTACAGCATGCTGGAGGCGCGGGTCAGCGAACTGAAGGGACAGCTGGCCCTGGTCAGCGCCCAGCGCATGCAGGAGCTGGCGGAGAAGGAACGCCTGGCCAACCGCCTGCAGAGCCTGCTGGACCTGCTGCCCGGCGGCGTCATCGTCATCGACGGCCAGGGCGTGGTGCGCGAGGCCAACCCGGCGGCGCGCGGCCTGCTCGGCCAGCCCCTGGTAGGCATGCTGTGGCGCCAGGTCATCGCCCGCTGCTTCGCGCCGCGCAAGGATGACGGCCACGAGATTTCCCTGCGCGACGGGCGCCGCCTGTCCATCGCCACCCGCTCGCTGAACGGCGAGCCGGGGCAACTGGTACTGCTCAACGACCTCACCGAGACCCGCCGCCTGCAGGACCAGTTGGCCCGCCACGAGCGCCTGTCGGCCCTGGGCCGGATGGTCGCGTCCCTGGCCCACCAGATCCGCACGCCGCTGTCCGCGGCCATGCTCTACGCCGGCCACCTGAGCGAGCAGGCGCTGCCGCTGGAGCAGCAGCAGCGCTTCGCCGGGCGCCTCAAGGAGCGCCTGCAGGAACTGGAGAACCAGGTGCGCGACATGCTGGTGTTCGCCCGCGGCGACCTGCCGCTGCCGGACCGCCTGAGCCCGGCGGAGCTGTTCGCCAGCCTGCGCGCCGCCGCCGAGGCCCATGTCGCCGGCCTGCAGCTGCGCTGGCAATGCGACGTGCGCGGCGGCGAGCTGCTGTGCAACCGCGACACCCTGGTCGGCAGCGTCCTCAACCTGCTGCACAACGCCATCCAGGCCGGCGGCCAGGACGTGCGCCTGAAAGTCCACCTCTACGCTCGTGGCGACAGCCTGCGCCTGGCCATCAGCGACAGCGGCCCGGGCATGGACGCCGCCACCCTGGCGCGCCTGGGCGAGCCCTTCTTCACCACCAAGACCACCGGCACCGGCCTCGGCCTTGCGGTGGTCAAGGCGGTGGCCAAGGCGCACCACGGCGAACTGCGCCTGCAATCGCGACCAGGCCGCGGCACCTGCGCCAGCCTGGTCCTGCCGCTGATCGCGGCCCCCGTCCGTGAACACAAGGAATAACCCCATGCCCGCCAGAATCCTGCTCGTCGAAGACGACCGCGCCCTGCGCGAAGCCCTCTCCGATACCCTGCTGATCGGCGGCTGCGAGTTCACCGCCGTGGACAGCGCCGAGGCGGCCCTGGTCGCCCTGCAGCGCGAGGCCTTCGGCCTGGTGGTCAGCGACGTCAACATGCCCGGCATGGACGGCCACCAGTTGCTCGGCCTGATCCGCGCCCGCTACCCGCAGCTGCCGGTGCTGCTGATGACCGCCTTCGGCGCCGTCGAGCGCGCCGTCGACGCCATGCGCCAGGGCGCCGCCGACTACCTGGTGAAACCCTTCGAACCCAAGGTGCTGCTGGAACTGGTGGCCCGCCATGCCCAGGGCCAGGCGGTCGCCGCCGAAGGCGAGGGCCCGGTGGCTATGGAGCCGGCCAGCCGCCAGTTGCTGGAACTGGCCGCGCGGGTGGCGCGCAGCGATTCCACCGTGCTGATCTCCGGCGAGTCCGGCACCGGCAAGGAAGTGCTGGCGCGCTACATCCACCAGCAGTCGCCGCGCGCCAACAAGCCCTTCATCGCCATCAACTGCGCGGCTATCCCCGACAACATGCTCGAGGCCACCCTGTTCGGCCACGAGAAGGGCGCCTTCACCGGCGCCATCGCCGCGCAGCCGGGCAAGTTCGAGCTGGCCGACGGCGGCACCATTCTCCTCGACGAGATTTCCGAGATGCCCCTGGCGCTGCAGGCCAAGCTGCTGCGCGTGCTGCAGGAGCGCGAGGTGGAGCGCGTGGGCGCGCGCAAGCCGATCGAGCTGGACATCCGCGTGCTGGCCACCACCAACCGCGACCTGCTCGGCGAGGTGGCGGCGGGGCGCTTCCGCGAGGACCTGTACTATCGCCTGTCGGTCTTCCCTCTGGCCTGGCGAGCCCTGCGCGAGCGCCCGGCGGACATCCTGCCGCTGGCCGAGCGCCTGCTGGCCAAGTACGTGAAGAAGATGAACCTGGGCGCGGTGAGCCTGGCCGCCGACGCCCGCGACGCCCTGCTGACGCACCCCTGGCCGGGCAACGTGCGCGAGCTGGACAACGCCATCCAGCGCGCGCTGATCCTGCAGCAGGGCGGCCAGGTCCGCGCCCTGGACCTGTGCCTGAACGCCCCCATCGGCATGGCGTCCGCAGCGCCCGTGATCCCCTTGGTGCAGCCCGTCCCGGTGGCGGCCGCCGCCAGCGCCGGAATTCCGTCGGCGCCCGCGGACAACGCCGGCGGCCTCGGCGAAGACCTGCGCCGCCGCGAGTTCCAGATGATCATCGACACCCTGCGCAGCGAACGCGGCCGCCGCAAGGAAGCCGCCGAACGCCTGGGCATCAGCCCGCGCACCCTGCGTTACAAGCTGGCGCAGATGCGTGATGCGGGGATGGATGTGGAGGCTTACTTGTACGCCAGTTGAGTGGCGCCGATTTCCCCTGTTCGGGCCCGCTGTTCGCGGGCCTTTTCTTTGTGTGGTGAGGGGCGTTTCCCGTGGTGGTTTCAGCGCTTGCCGGCAGTCGTGACGGCGGTGGGTGGCGCAGGGTTCTGCTTTTCCATGGAGGAAGGGCAGGGCATGTCGAGGCCAACGGAATTCGCCCGGGAACTGCGGCGTCGGCAAACCGACGCGGAGCGGTTGTTGTGGAGTCGTCTGCGGGATCGCCGGCTACTCGGCTGGAAATTCAGGCGTCAGGTGCCGCTGGGGCCGTATGTGGTGGATTTCTATTGCCATGAGCGGCAACTGGTGGTGGAACTGGACGGCGGGCAGCACCTGGGAAGTGCCGCGGATGTCGAGCGGGATGCCTGGTTGAGGGGCCAGGGGCTGCGGGTGTTGCGGTTCTGGAACCACGACGTGCTGGTGCGGACGGAGGGGGTGTTGGAGGCGATTCTGTTGGCATTGGAGTCTGGATAGAGCACCCTCACCCCAGCCCTCTCCCAGAGGGAGAGGGGGCCGTTCGGCGCGGCGACAAGTAATGGATTTCTCCTGGCATATAGGTGTGGCCGACACCAATGTTCCCGGCTGCACACCTTCCTGCGCACGGCAGAGGAGGGGCTCCCTCTCCCTCCGGGAGAGGGCTGGGGTGAGGGGGCTCTTTACCCCAACAGCCACATCCTACAAGCCCCCCTGAAACCTGGCACCCTTGTTGCAATCCCCTATGCCAAAGCGCCGCGGCGTCAAAAAAGCCGCGGCCCGTAGTCAGAGGGAAAGCAAATGAGTCAGGGTATCGAGTTCAACCGCCTGCTGCTGGAAATGCGCTCCATGCAGATGGACGCCATGGCCAAGGCCAAGCCGGCCGCCTCGGCGCCGGCTGCCGTGGAGGGCGCGCCGAGCTTCTCGGACATGCTCGGCCAGGCGGTGAACAAGGTGAACTCCACCCAGCAGGCCGCCAGCGCGCTGGCCAATGCCTTCGAGGTGGGCCAGAGCAACGTCGACCTGACCGACGTGATGATCGCTTCGCAGAAGGCCAGCGTGTCCTTCCAGGCCATGACCCAGGTGCGCAACAAACTGGTCCAGGCCTACCAGGACATCATGCAGATGCCCATCTGAGCCACGGGGTAGGTAGATAGTTCATGGCCGAAGCCACTGTAGACAACCAGGTCCCCGCCAAAGCCGGCGCAGCCGAAATGCTGAAGAAGCCGCTGATGGGCCTGCAGTTCCTCGAGAACCTCGCCGAGATGCCGGTGCTGCGTCAGGTCGGCCTGCTGGTCGGGCTGGCGGCGAGCATCGCCATCGGCTTCGGCATGGTGCTGTGGTCCCAGCAGCCGGACTACAAGCCGCTGTACGGCAGCCTCAACGGCGTCGACGCCAACAAGGTGATCGAGACGCTGAACGCCGCCGACATCGGCTACAAGGTCGACCCCAACTCCGGCGCCCTGCTGGTCAAGGCCGACGACCTCGGCCGCGCCCGCATCAAGGTGGCCGGCGCCGGCCTGACGCCCACCGACACCAACGTCGGCTTCGAGATCCTCGACAAGGAACAGGCCCTGGGCACCAGCCAGTTCATGGAGGCGACCAATTACCGTCGCGGCCTGGAAGGCGAACTGGCGCGCACCATCTCCAGCCTGAACAACGTCAAGGCCGCCCGCGTGCACCTGGCCATCCCGAAGAGCTCGGTGTTCGTCCGCGACGAGCGCAAGCCCACCGCCTCGGTGCTGGTCGAGCTGTACCCGGGGCGCAGCCTGGAGCCCAGCCAGGTGCTGGCGATCGTCAACCTGGTGGCCACCAGCGTGCCGGAACTGGACAAGTCCCAGGTCACCGTGGTCGACCAGAAGGGCAACCTGCTCTCCGACCAGCAGGAGCTGTCCGAGCTGACCATGGCCGGCAAGCAGTTCGACTATTCCCGGCGCATGGAAAGCATGTTCACCCAGCGCGTGCACAGCATCCTGCAGCCGGTGCTGGGCGACGGCCGCTACAAGGCCGAGGTGTCCGCCGACGTCGACTTCAGCGCCGTGGAATCCACCGCCGAGTCCTACAACCCGGACCAGCCGGCCCTGCGCAGCGAGCAGGTGAACAACGAGGAACGCCAGAACAGCAACGGCCCGCAGGGCGTGCCGGGTGCGCTGTCGAACCAGCCGCCGGGCCCGGCCAGCGCGCCGCAGCAGACCGGCAAGAGCGCCGGCGGCGATTTCGTCGCCCCGGGCCAGCCGCTGAAGGACGCCAACGGCCAGACCATCATCGACCCGAAGACCGGCCGTCCGGTGCTGGCACCGTACCCCACCGACAAGCGCGAGCAGAACACCCGCAACTACGAGCTGGACCGCTCCATCAGCTACACCAAGCAGCAACAGGGCCGTCTGCGCCGGCTTTCCGTCGCGGTGGTGCTGGACGACCACATGGTCGCCGACGCCAAGACCGGCGAGGTCAGCCACAAGCCCTGGAGCGCCGACGAACTGGCGCGCTTCACCCGCCTGGTGCAGGACGCGGTGGGCTACGACGCCAGCCGCGGCGATAGCGTCAGCGTGATCAACGCGCCCTTCGCCCCGGAGCAGAACCTGGAGATCGCCTCGCCGCCGTTCTACTCGCAGCCCTGGTTCTGGGACATCGTCAAGCAGGTGCTGGGCATCGTCTTCATCCTGGTGCTGGTGTTCGGCGTGCTGCGCCCGGTGCTGAACAACCTCGCCGGCAACAAGAACAAGGCCCTGGTGGCCGGCGCCGGCGGCGACATGGCCCTGGGCGAGATGGGCGGCCTGGAAGGCGAGCTGGCCGAGGACCGCGTCAGCCTGGGCGGCCCGCCGAGCATCCTGTTGCCCAGCCCCAGCGAGGGGTACGATGCGCAGCTGAACGCGATCAAGAGCCTGGTGGCTCAGGACCCGGGCCGCGTGGCCCAGGTAGTGAAGGATTGGATCAACTCCGATGAGTGATGCGGTATGAGCGAGACCCGGTTGAACGCCAAACTGACCAAGGTCGACAAGGCTGCGATTCTCCTGCTGTCCCTCGGCGAGACCGACGCGGCCCAGGTGCTGCGGCACATGGGCCCGAAGGAAGTGCAGAGGGTCGGCGTGGCCATGGCGCAGATGCGCAACGTGCATCGCGAGCAGGTCGAGCAGGTGATGAGCGAGTTCGTCGAGGTAGTCGGCGACCAGACCAGCCTGGGCGTCGGCGCCGACGGCTACATCCGCAAGATGCTCACCCAGGCCCTGGGCGAGGACAAGGCCAACAACCTCATCGACCGCATCCTGCTGGGCGGCAACACCAGCGGCCTGGACAGCCTGAAGTGGATGGAGCCGCGCGCGGTGGCCGACGTCATCCGCTACGAGCACCCGCAGATCCAGGCCATCGTCGTCGCCTACCTGGACCCGGACCAGGCCGCCGAAGTGCTCAGCCACTTCGACCACAAGGTGCGCCTGGACATCGTCCTGCGCGTGTCCTCGCTGAACACCGTGCAGCCCTCGGCGCTGAAGGAACTCAACCTGATCCTCGAGAAGCAGTTCGCCGGCAACGCCAACGCCACCCGCACCACCATGGGCGGGGTGAAGCGCGCGGCGGACATCATGAACTACCTCGACAGCTCGGTGGAAGGCGCCCTGATGGACGCCATCCGCGACGTCGACGAAGACCTCTCCGGGCAGATCGAGGACCTCATGTTCGTCTTCGACAACCTCGCCGACGTCGACGACCGCGGCATCCAGGCGCTGCTGCGCGAAGTCTCCTCGGACGTGCTGGTGCTGGCCCTCAAGGGCTCGGACGAGGGCATCCGCGAGAAGATCTTCCGCAACATGTCCAAGCGCGCCGCCGAACTGCTGCGCGACGACCTGGAGGCCCGCGGCCCGGTGCGCGTCAGCGAAGTGGAGGGCGCGCAGAAGGAAATCCTCACCATCGCCCGGCGCATGGCCGACTCCGGCGAGATCGTCCTCGGCGGCAAGGGTGGCGAGGAGATGATCTAAGTGAGTGGTCCCGCGAAACCCAAGGGCGAGGAACACGATGGCCTGATTCGCGCGCGCGACGTCGCCGGCTTCGACCGCTGGGCGCTGCCCAGCTTCGACCCGGTGGTGGAACGGCCGCCGGAGCCTGCGCCCGAGCCGGAGGCGCCGGAAACCCCGGCGGTGGAGGAAGTCCCCGTCGAGGAAGTCAAACCGCTGACGCTCGAAGAACTCGAAGCGATCCGCCAGGACGCCTACAACGAAGGCTTCGCCACCGGCGAGAAGGACGGCTTCCACGCCGGCCAGCTCAAGGCCCGACAGGAGGCCGAGGTGGCGCTGCAGGAGCGCCTGGCCGGCCTGGAGACGTTGATGGGCCAGCTGTTCGAGCCCATCGCCGAGCAGGACCTGCTGATCGAGCAGATGCTGGTCAACCTGGTCGGCCAGGTGGCGCGCCAGGTCATCCAGCGCGAGCTGGAGGGTGACTCCAGCCAACTGCGCCAGGTATTGCGCGAGGCGCTCAAGCAACTGCCGATGGGCAGCGACAACGTGCGCATCCACGTCAACCCGCAGGACTTCGAACTGGTCAAGGCGCTGCGCGACCGCCACGAGGAAAGCTGGCGCATCCTCGAGGACGAGCAGCTGCTGCCCGGCGGCTGCCGCATCGAGACCGAGCATTCGCGCATCGACGCCAGCATCGAGACGCGCCTGGCGCAGATCACCAAGCAACTCTTCGAGCAGCAGCGCGAGCAGGCCACCCACGCCCTGGAGCCGGACCTGCACATCGACCTGGACCAGCCCGATGCGCCTTGACCGGGTAAGTTTCGCCAAGCGCCTGGAAGGCTATATGGAAGCCGCCAAACTGCCGGCGCAGCCGGTGGTGGAGGGCCGCCTGCTGCGCATGGTCGGCCTGACCCTGGAGGCCGAGGGTCTGCAGGCTGCGGTGGGCAGCCGCTGCATGGTGATCAACGACAGCGGCTACCACTCGGTGCAGGTGGAAGCCGAGGTCATGGGCTTCTCCGGCAGCAAGATCTTCCTCATGCCGGTCGGCAGCCTCGCCGGCATCGCCCCTGGCGCCCGCGTGGTGCCGCTGCCCGACAGCGGCCGCCTGCCCATGGGCATGTCCATGCTCGGCCGGGTGCTCGACGGCGTCGGCCGCGCCCTGGACGGCAAGGGCGGGATGCGCGCCGAGGACTGGGTGCCGATGGACGGCCCGACCATCAACCCGCTCAAGCGCGAGCCGATCCACGAGCCCATGGACGTCGGCATCCGCTCGATCAACTCGCTGCTCACCGTCGGCCGCGGCCAGCGCCTGGGCCTGTTCGCCGGCACCGGCGTGGGCAAGTCGGTGCTGCTGGGCATGATGACCAAGTACACCAAGGCCGACATCATCGTGGTCGGGCTGATCGGCGAACGGGGCCGCGAGGTGAAGGAATTCATCGAGCACATCCTCGGCGAGGAAGGCCTCAAGCGCTCGGTGGTGGTCGCATCCCCCGCCGACGACGCGCCGCTGATGCGCCTGCGCGCGGCCATGTACTGCACGCGCATCGCCGAATACTTCCGCGACAAGGGCAAGAACGTCCTGCTGCTGATGGACTCGCTGACGCGCTTCGCCCAGGCCCAGCGCGAGATCGCCCTGGCCATCGGCGAGCCGCCGGCGACCAAGGGCTACCCGCCATCGGTGTTCGCCCGCCTGCCGCGCCTGGTGGAACGCGCCGGCAACGGCGAGAAGGGTGGCGGCTCGATCACCGCCTTCTACACCGTGCTCAGCGAGGGCGACGACCAGCAGGACCCGATCGCCGACTCCGCCCGCGGCGTGCTCGACGGCCACTTCGTGCTGTCGCGCCGGCTGGCCGAGGAAGGCCATTACCCGGCCATCGACATCGAGGCCTCGATCAGCCGGGTGATGCCCCAGGTGGTAAGCCCCGAGCAACTGCAGCACGCCCAGCGCTTCAAGCAGCTGTGGTCGCGCTACCAGCAGAGCCGCGACCTGATCAGCGTCGGCGCCTACGTCGCCGGCGGCGATGCCGAGACCGACCTGGCCATTCAGCGCTTCCCGGTGATGCGCCAGTTCCTCCGCCAGGGCCTGAACGAAAGCCAGAGCCTGGAAGACAGCGCCCAGCTGCTGGACACCGTGCTGTCCGGCAAGGCCGGTTGAGGTTGCCGCATCATGCCTGAGGCCCGCCTGCCATGAACCGCCGTGCCGACCGCCTGGCCCCTGTCGTGGAGATGGCCCTGAAGGCCGAACGCGAGGCCGCGCGCCAGCTCGGCCTGGCGCAGAACCAGTTGCTCCAGGCGCAGCGCAAGCTGGCCGAGCTGGAGCGCTTCCGTGCCGACTACCAGCAGCAGTGGATCGACCGCGGCCGCCAGGGCGTCAGCGGCCAGTGGCTGCTGGACTACCAGCGCTTCCTGGCGCAGCTGGAAACCGCCGTGGAGCAGCAGAACCGCAGCCTGGCCTGGCACCAGGACGTGGTGGAGAAGGCGCGTGTCACCTGGTCGGAGAAGTACGCCCGCCTGGAAGGCCTGCGCAAGCTGGTGGAACGCTACCGCGAGGAAGCGCGGCTGCTGGCCGACAAACAGGAACAGAAGCAGCTCGACGAATTCGCCCAGCGCCTGCGGCCGCCGGTCTACTGAAGGCGGGGAGCCTGCGCTCCCCGGGACAATCTCATAGTGGAATCTGGTATTGCGCCAGCTTGCTGCGTTGTTCCGGACCTATGTAGTCCTTGTTCACCAGTTGGGCGAAACGCTGGAAATCACGACGGGCGTCGTCCGTCTGCTGCAGGCTGTCATAGGCTCGACCGCGTTCCCAGTAGGCCCAGGCATAGTCCTTCTGCTGGCGCAGACCGGCGCTGAACGCTTCTGCGGCTTCGCGATACCGGCCCAGGTCGTACAGCGCCTGGCCCAGGTGGTAGTAGGTGGGCATGTGGAAGCCGGTGCCCTTGCCGGTCTCGCCCAGACCGTTGTCTATATTGCCCTGCACCAGTTCCAGGGCTTTCTCCCGCTGGCCATTGAGACGGTAATAGCGGCTCAGCGTCAGGGTGTCTCGCGGATTGGTTCCGTTGTTGAGGCGGATTGCGCTCTCCATGGCGGTTATCGCCTTGGCATAGTCGTGCATCCGCTCCGAAGCCGCATCCGCCTGGATCAGGTACATGGTGCGCAGTACCTTCGGACTCGGAGGATTCTGCGCCACGCACTGGCCGGCCAGATCGTAGAGCTGCCGGCCCATGGCGAGCGTATTGACGTTCTCGTTCCTGTCATACAGGTTCAGGGCGTCTCGGCAGGGCACCAGCCTTGGGTCGAGCGGCTTGTTCGCGCAGCCGGCGAGCAGCGACGAGACCAGCAGCAGGCTGGCGATTGAGGAATGTGAAAGCTTCATCGCGGCATCCTTGTCAGTCGAGCAGGTGGGCGTTCAGGTCGGGGCGATAGACCTGTAGCAGTGGTGGCGTGACCGTGCCTTGCAATGAGCACATCACCTTGACCCGACCGTTGAACGGCGGTTCCTTGCCGGGCTCGACCAGCAGGACACGCTCGACCTGGCCGAAGGGTGTTGGCACGCCGGCCCCGGCGAGACCTTCGGTGCGCCACTTGAGCATGGGGTCGCCGACCTTGCGCATTTCCACCCGGGCCCAGCTCTCGCCACGCTTGGTCAGGCGCCCGGCATCGACGATCAATGGGCGCAGGCGTTCCTGCACCTCGTCCACCGAGCCCTCGGCGACGAAGCCCCAGAAGAGGAAGTCGCCCATGCCGTTCACCGAAGAGGCCTCGTCGTAGTAGCCCACCAGACGCACGCCTTGCACTTCCAGTGGCGTGGCGAAGGCCTGGTAGCGGCCGCCTTCGAGCAGACGGTCGCCGACATTGGGCGAGGCGACACCATCATGGACGGCGAGGGTCAGGTTGCTGGCCAGTGCCGATGCTTCGGCGGGCAGGGCGCGGAAGAATCCGTCATCGCACTGGGCGAACTTCTGAAACAGTTGCTCGGGAGTGTCGGCAAGGGCTTGGCTGCAGGTCAGGGCCAGGCCCAGCAGCCAGGGGCTGAGGCGGATGCTTGGCATAGGTTCGTCCATGAGGGGCGGGGAAAAATCGTCGGCAGACTACTGAGCAGGGAGTGGCTTCGGCAAGTGGCAATTTGTCTCTGCGCGCCATGCTAGTCTGCATTCAGACCCGCCTTCGGAGCCAATCGTCGATGTCCGCCCCACCCGTTGCGTTGGAGTATTGCCAGCCGTCCCGGTTCGGGCGGTGGATGTCGACATGCGTCTGAATCTTTCCCTGTTGCATGCGCATCCGCGGTTGATCGCGGCGGTGCTCATAGCGACCCTGGTGGCGCTGGCATGCTATCGGCTGGAGCCGATGATCCGCGTGCTGGTGGGTTGGAATTGCATGGCCTGGCTGTATACCGCGCTGATCGCCGGGTTGGCGATCAGCGCCCGGCCGGAGGACGCCCGCCTGCTAGCCGAGGTGGAGGACGAGAACGCCGAAGCAGTGCTGGTGCTGGTCAGCGCCGCGGCCATCGCCAGCCTGGTGGCGATCGTCTACGAGCTGGCCGGCGCGCGACAGCTGCCGGGGAGCGAGCGGCTGCTGCGCTACGCCTTCACCGGCAGCACGGTTTTGGGCTCCTGGTTCCTCATCGGGACCATCTTCGCCATGCACTACGCGCGCATGTTCTACACGGCGGCGGACGGCGAGGCGCCGCTGCAGTTCCCCGACCGCGGGCGGCAGCCGGACTACTGGGACTTCGCCTACTTCTCCTTCACCCTCAGCGTCGCCGTGCAGACCTCGGACGTGGCCATCGCCTCGCCGGCGCTGCGCCGGGTGGCCCTGGCGCAGTCGATCATCTGCTTCCTGTACAACACGGCGATCCTCGGCCTGAGCATCAACATCGCCGCCGGCATCCTCGGCTGACGCGCCTCAGTGGCGCCAGAAGGCCGGGGTGAACAGCACCAGCACGGTGAGGATCTCCAGGCGCCCGGCGAGCATGCCGGCGCACAGCAGCCACTTGGCGGCATCCGGCAGGGACGAGAAGTTGCCCGAGGGGCCGATCACCGGGCCCATGCCCGGGCCGACGCCGGAGACGGTGCTGGCGGCGCCGGTCAGCGCGGTCATCCAGTCCAGGCCGAGGAAGGTCAGGGCCAGGCCCAGGCCGCCGACGGTGGCGCCGAAGAAGAACGAGAAGGTCAGGATCGAACGCACGATCTCCTCGTCCAGGCGGTGGCCGTTGTAGCTCTGGCGCAGCACCGCGCGCGGGTGGATGAGCTGGTACAGGCTGGCCTTGAGCAGGATGTAGGCGACCTGGAAGCGGAAGATCTTCAAACCGCCGGCGGTGGAGCCGGAGCAGCCGCCGATGAAGCCCAGGTAGAAGAACACCATGATCGAGAAGTGGCCCCACAGGCTGTAGTCGCCCAGGGCGAAGCCGGTGGTGGTGACCACCGAGGTGACGTTCACCGCGACGATGCGCAAGGCGTCCTGCCAGGACAGGTCGGAATTGAAGGCGTACCAGGTGCCCATCACCAGCCAGGTGAATACCAGCAGGCCGATGAAGCCGTGCACCTGGCTGTCCTTGAGCAGCGCCTTGCGATGGCCGCGCAGGGTGGCGACGTAGAGGGCGAAGGGCAGGCTGCCGAGGATCATGATCACCACCGCCACCCAGTGCACCGCCGGCTGGTGCCACTTGGCCAGGGACTGGTCGGAGGTGGAGAAACCGCCGGTGGAGATCGCCGACATGGCGTGGTTGAGCGAATCGAACAGGCCCATGCCGGCCCACCACAGGCCCAGGGTGCCGAGGATGGTGATGCTGACATACACCGCGACTATGTACTTGGCGACCATGTGCGAGCGCGGCATGACCTTGTCGCTGCGGTCCGAGGATTCGGTCTGGAACAGGCGCATGCCGCCGATGCGCAGCATCGGCAGGATCGCCACCGCCATGCCGATGAAGCCGATGCCGCCCAGCCAGTGCAGCATCGAGCGCCAGATGAGGATGCCCGGCGACATGTTGTCCAGCCCGGAAAGCACCGTCGAGCCGGTGGCGGTGATGCCCGACATGCTCTCGAAGAAGGCGTCGGTGACGCTCATGTGGCGGGCGATGATGAAGGGCAGGGCGGAGAAGAAGCAGACGATCACCCAACTGGAGACCGTGAGCATGTACATGTCCCGCGGGCGCAGGTGGGCCTGCTCGGGGCGGCCGGGCAGGACCAGGCCGAGGCCGGCGCTGAAGGTGATCAGGCTCGACCAGATGTAGGGCGAGAGTTCCTGCGGGCGGTGGTAGTAGAGCAGGGTGGCCATGGGCACCAGCATGGCCACCGCCAGGGTGATCAGGAACAGGCCGATGATGTATCCGAGGGTGCGTAGTGTCGGCAGCGCCATGAAGCGGACTCGATGGACATGAACCCTCCATTGTACCTGCCCTCGGCGCGATGCGCAGCGCGCCGGAGGGCTCTTCACAACGGCTGCGCAATCGCTAGAATTCTGCGCTGCCCGCCGGCGCTCGCCGGTTTCTTCTGGTGCATTCGCACATCATGTCCATCGACAATCCGTGTTTGAACTGTGGCGCCTGCTGCGCGCATTTCCGTGTGTCCTTCTACTGGGGCGAGTGCCGTTCCGCCGGCGGCAACGTACCCGACGACCTGGTGGTGCAGGTCGGCCCGTACCATGCCGCCATGCGCGGCACCGAGGCCAAGCCGGTGCGCTGCGTGGGGTTGCTGGGCGAGGTCGGCTGCGGCGTGCGCTGCACGGTCTACGAGCAGCGATCCAGCACCTGCCGGGAGTTCGAGGCCTCCTGGGTCGACGGCCAGCACAACCCCAACTGCGACACGGCCCGCGCCGCCTACGGCCTGCCGCCGCTGACGCCGCCGTTGCAGCCGATCATCACGCCGTCGCCGGAGCGGGTGGCTTGACTGTGGGCGCATGACTTTGGGCTCCCTGTAGGAGCGAGCTTGCTCGCGAAGGGGGCTCATCGGCGAGCGCTGGTGTTTATCCCGAGAGCCCCTCTCCCTAACCCTCTCCCTGAAGGGAGAGGGGACCGTTCGGTGCGTTTTGACAGTCCTGAGTCAGCCGGCAATTCCGAAGGCCTCCGGCTGAAACCATTCCTTCTCTCGGCACGGACAAGCCCCCTCTCCCTTCAGGGAGAGGGTTGGGGAGAGGGAAGGGCGTCAATCCGAAACACGGGAGTCGCCGGCAAGCCCCCTTCGCGAGCAAGCTCGCTCCTACACGGATACGAAGCACCCTGGCTGCAGGTGAGCAGGCAGATGAGAAGCCTTTGCGACTACAATGGCCGTCCTTGTGTGTACAGGAGGTAGCCCATGGAGGCCTACGAAGCGCTGGTCAACCGTGTATCCCATGCCCGCCTGGGCGAGCCGGCGCCCACTGCCGGGCAGCTCGAGCGGCTGTTCCGCGTTGCCTTGCGCGCGCCGGACCATGGGCAGTTGCGCCCGTGGCGCTTCCTCACGGTGGAAGGCGAGGCGCGCCAGCAGCTGGGTGAGTTGTTCGCCCGCGCGTTGAGCGCCGAGCAACCCGACGCCAGCCCCGAGGCGCTGGCCAAGGCCCGCGCCATGCCGTTGCGCGCGCCGACCCTGGTGGTGGCCATCGCGCGCCTGCAGGAGCACCCCAAGGTGCCGGAGATCGAGCAGATGCTGGCCGCCGGCTGTGCCGCCTACGGCATCGTCCAGGCGGCGTTCGTCGAGGGGCTGGGGGCCATGTGGCGCACCGGCGCCATGGCTTTCGATCCAGTCGTGCACCAGGGCCTGGGCCTGGCGGCCAACGAGCGCATCGTCGGCTTCATCTACCTGGGCACGCCCATGGGTGAGCTGCGCCAGCCGGCGCCGCTGGACCCTGCGGCCTTCGTCAGCGCCTGGCGGGGCTGAGCGGCAGGCTCAGGCGGACTTTCCAGCGCGCCCCGCCGGCCCGCCAGAGCAGCCGGCCGCCCTGCCAGGCGGCCAGGCGCTGGGCGGCGCGCAGGGCCCGGGGCAGCCAGCGCCGGGCCTGTTCGTCGGTGCCGCCCAGATCCAGGCGCAGCAGGCCGCGCTCCAGGCGCGGTTCCAGCACGATGGCGGCGTCCTGCTGCCATTCCACCGCGGTATCCAGCAATTCATCCAGGGCTTCGTGCAGCGCCTGCGGCCAGCTGTGCAGCGGCCAGGTGCCGCCGCGCGGCAGGCTCAGGCGCAGTTCCGGCCAGCGGCGCCGCCAGCGCTGCGCCAGCAGCCCCAGTTCCACCGCCAGCACCAGGCTCTGCGGCTCGTCCCGCGGGCGCTCGCGCGGCAGGCCGGCGGCCGCCAACGGCAGGGCCGGAGTGGGGGACGGCAGGTATTCGGCGGCTAGGTTCATGATCGGGCTCCGAGGTCAGGCAGCGTGGCGCGCCAGCGGTATTTCCAGGGTGGCGACGAAACCGCCGTCGGGATGATTGGCCAGGCGCAGGCGGCCGGCGTGGCGCTCCACCGCGCGGCGGGCGATGGCCAGGCCCAGGCCGTGGCCGGGGCTGTCCTGGTTGGGCGCGCGGAAGAAGGGTTCGCCCAGTTGCGCCAGGTGCTCGGCGTCGGCCCCCGGGCCATGGTCGCGCACGCGCACGCGCAGCACGGCGCCGTCGCTGTCGGCTTCGACTTCCAGCGGCTTGTCCGTCGGGTTGAAGCGCAGGGCGTTGCGCAGCAGGTTGTCCAGCGCCCGTTCGAGCATGTCGGGCCAGCCATCCAGGGCCAGGTCGGCGGGAACCCGCAGCTGGATGTGCTGTTCCGGGGAAAGCAGCTGGGCGTCCTCGCGCAGGCGTTCGAGCAGCGGCAGCAGTTCGACGCGGCTGGTCGGCCCGGGCTCGGCGTCCAGGCGGGCGAGGGCGAGGATTTCGGCGATCAGCGCTTCCAGGCGGTCGCACTCCTGCTCCAGGCGCGGCCACATGCTGGCGCGCTGTTCGGGGCTGGCGCGCTCGGCCAGGGCCAGGGCGATGCGCAGGCGCGCCAGCGGCGAGCGCAGTTCGTGGGAAACGTCGCGCAGCAGCTGGCGCTGGCTGCTGATCAGCCGTTGCAGGCGCGCGCCCATGCGGTTGAAGTCGCGGGCCAGCACGCCCAGCTCGTCGCCGCGGCGGGCCAGGCGCGCCAGGCTGTCCTGCTGGTAGGCGGTCTGGCCGAGGTCGTGCACGGCGCGGCGCAGGCGATTGAGCGGGCGGGTGATGGAAAGCGTCACCAGCAGGCTGAAGATGGTCAGCACCACCAGGGCGATGCCCAGCGCGCTGAGCGGCCACAGCAGGCTGCCGCGGTGCCAGGCTTCCAGCGCGCCGTGGGGAATCCGGTAGATGAACAGGTAGGTGTGGTCGCTTTCCGCGCTGGTGTATTCCTGGCTGAGCTGGCGCCAGGGGAAGCGCGGCAGGTTCCGGCGGTCGAAACCTTCGTCGTTGTTGCGCCGTGGCGGGCGCGGCAGGTAGGTGCCGTCGACCAGGCGCTGACCGCTTTCGTCGAGCACCTGCACCGACAGGTCGTAGTCGCGGCGGCGTTGCTCCAGCAACTGCTGGGCGGCGGCGGGGCCCTGGTTCTCGTAGAGCCGCGTCCATTGCTGGGCGAGGTCGTGCATGCCGGGGTAGCGGGCGATGATCCAGGTGTCCTGGTTCAGCGCGCGACCGAGCAGGATGGACAGGCCGGCAACCAGCAGCAGGGCGAGCCAGAAGGCGGCGAGGATTCGCCAGAAGAGCGAGCGCATGGTCTTTCGGTTCAGTCGCATGTCCGTTTCGGGTCAGGGGCGCGGGCACGCCGAGGCGCCGGGGGTGAGCCCGGCGCCCGGGTGGCTGGCGCTATCAGTTGGTCTTGCCATCCTTCTGCGCTTTCCATTGCTGGAACTCGGCCCATTCGGCCTTGCGCTGCTCGCGCTCTTTCTTCAGCTCGTCGAACTTCTTCTGCTGTTCGGGCGTCAGGAGCGCGCGGATGTCCTTCTGCGTCTTGTCGTGGCTGGCCTTGAGCTCGTCCTGCATGGCCTTCTGGTCGGCGGCCGAGAGTTTGCTCAGGTATTTGTCGGTGATGTCGTGGCGGCTCTTCATCGAGTCGCCCATCAGCTTGCCGACCTGCTGGCGCTGCTCGGGGCTCAGGTTCAGGGCCTTGAAGGGGCCGTTCCAGCCGCCGCGCGGGCCGTGGCCGTCCTTCATGTGGCCGCCCATCATATGGGCGGGCGGCGGCGGAGTATCGGTCGGGACCGGCGTGGCAGCCATGGCCAGGGTCGGCAGGGCGGCGGCGAACATCAGGGCGGTGAGGGTCTTGCGCATGAATCTTCTCCTTTCGTGGACCGGTTTCTGAACCGGATGTGCCCAGTCTAGGGATGGCAAGGTCAAGGGCGGTCAGGGCCGGGTAAAGCTTCGGTAAAGATTGCGTCTACCGCTCTGGGGCGGGGTTCCCGGCCGTTCGCTCAGGGCGCGTAGAAGTAGCCGCGCCCGCGCAGGGCGAGGATGCGCGGACGCCCGTCCGGGTGCGCGCCGAGTTTCTTGCGCAGGTTGCTCACGTGCATGTCCAGGCTGCGGTCGTAGAGCGTCAGCTTGCGGCCCAGGGCGATCTGCGCCAGGGCCTGCTTGTCCAGCGGCTCGCCGGGCTGGCGCAGCAGCGCTTCGAGGATGCGGCTCTCGGACAGCGTCAGGCTGACCTCCTGGCTGGCGACGCTGGCCACGCCGCGGGCCAGGTTCAGGCTCAGGTCGCCGAGTTCGACCTGGGCGCTGGGCTGCGCCGGGTGGCTGCGGCGCAGCACGGCGCGCAGGCGCGCGGTCAGTTCGCGCGGATCGCACGGCTTGGCCAGGTAGTCGTCGGCGCCCAGCTCCAGGCCGAGGATGCGGTCCAGCGGCTCGCCGCGGGCGGAGAGCATCAGCACCGGCAGGTCGGGGTGCTCGCTGCGCAGCTGCTTGAGCAGCTCCAGGCCGCTGCCGTCGGGCAGCATCACGTCCAGCACCACGGCGTCCGGCGTGCGGCTGGCCAGGGCGCTACGGGCCGCGCCGCCATCGTGGCTGGCACGCACGCTGAAGCCTTCCTGGGTCAGCCAGGTGCACAGCAGTTCGCACAGTTCACGGTCGTCGTCGATCAGCAGCAGCTCACTCATTGCTCGGGCTTCTTTCAGTTGATCCATTCGCGCCGCCGGCGGCGACGGCCGCGGCTCAGGGCGCCGAGGACGAAGGCGACCAGGGCGACGGCGCCGCCGGTCGCGAACCAGGTCTGCTCGTCGCTGAGCAGGCGCGGCGGTTGTTGGGCCTGCAGCTCGCGCAGTTGCAGCTTCAGGCGCTGGTTTTCCTGGCGCAGGCGGCCCACCACGGCGCTTTCCGCCCCTTGCAGCTGGGCGGCGAGGTCGGTGCGCTGCTTCTCGCTCTCGTCCAGGCGCTGTTGCAGTTGGGCGAGGTCGTCGCTGGCCGGGGCCGGCGTGGCGGAGGGGGCTGGCCCGGCGCCGGGGTCGGTGGCGGGCTCCTCGCCGTGGGCGGCGAGCGGCAGGCTCAGGCAGAACAGCAGGGGCAGCAGATGACGTCGGGACATCGGAACTCCTTGTACGCTGATGAGCCGCCGGGCACCGCGCTCCGGGCGCTGTCCGGTCGCGGGGCCGGGCCTGTGTGTCCGGCCATGCGGCGTTGTCCGTACGCCGCCGCTCGCCGGTTTACGGCAGGACTTTCTTGAACGGCTTGACCACGACTTCGGCATAGACGCCGGCGGCGCGGTACGGGTCGGCATCGGCCCAGGCCTGGGCGGCGGCCAGCGACTCGAACTCGGCGACGATCAGGCTGCCGGTGAAGCCGGCCGCGCCCGGGTCGGGGCTGTCGATGGCCGGGTGCGGCCCGGCCAGGACCAGGCGGCCCTCGTCCTTGAGCAGCTCGAGGCGGGCCAGGTGCGCCGGCCGCGCGGCCAGGCGGCGTTCTTGGGAAGCGGTGATGTCGCGGGCGATGATTGCGTAGAGCATGTCAGTCCTTGGGCTTTTCGCCGGTTGGGGCGTCGTGCATGTGGCGGGCCAGGAACACGCCCTGGCCGATCAGGAAGAGCAGGGTCATGCCCAGGCTGCCGAAGACCTTGAAGTCCACCCAGAAACGCTCGAAGGTGAAGGCGACGAACAGCTGGACGCAGCCGCAGAACACGAAGAACAGCACCCAGGCCAGGTTCAGGCGCTGCCAGATCGGTTCCGGCAGGTGCACGGCATGGCCCATGATGCGCTGGATCAGCGGCCGGCGGTCGCCCACCAGGGTGCTGCCGAGGAAGCCCAGGGCGAACAGCCAGTTGACCACCGGGGCCTTCCACTTGAGGAAGGTCTCGCTGTGGAAGGCCAGGGTCATGCCGCCGAACACCAGGCAGGCGGCCAGGGTCAGCCACTGGCCCTTGTCCAGCTTGCGCTGCTTGATCAGCAGCGCGCCGTAGACCACCACCGAGGAGGCGATCAGCACCGCGGTGGCGCTGTAGATGCCGCCCAGGCTGAAGGAGTGTCCGGCGAGTTCGACCGTGCGCGGGTCCAGCTTGTAGACGATGAAGAACAGGATGAGGGGGATGAAATCGATGAATTGCTTCATTACGGCAGCCAGAGCCCAGTTGTGGCGGCATAATACCAACCTGCGGAAGAACTGAAATAGTCACCCGTCTCGTGCCGTTGCGCTCGCACGCCGTGAATCGCCGCCGCGCAGCGTCTATACAGAAGTAAAACCCGTCCCGGTATGCCCATGCGTGTCGACCTGCATTGCCATAGCACCGCCTCCGACGGCCAGCTGCCGCCCGCTGCCGTGGTGGCCCGCGCGCACCAGCGCGGCGTGCGCCTGCTCGCCCTGAGCGACCACGATACCCTGGAGGGCCTGCCCGAGGCGCGCGCCGCCGCCGAGGAACTGGGGGTGACCCTGGTCAACGGCGTGGAGCTGTCCTGCACCTGGGGCGGGGCGACCATCCACGTCCTGGGTTACGCCTTCGACAGTGCCGCCGAGCCGCTGGTTCGCGCCCTGGACGACCTGCACCGCGGGCGCTGGGCGCGCGCCGAGGAGATCGGCCGGCGCCTGGAAGCCAAGGGCATGCCCGGCGCCTTCGAGGGCGCGCGGGCCATCCAGCGCGAGCTGGGCGACAGCGAAAACGCCCCGGCGCGGCCGCACTTCGCCGAGTTCCTGGTGCGCGCCGGCCATGTCGCCGAGCGCGCCGAAGCCTTCCGCAAGTGGCTGGGCGCCGGCAAGCTGGGCGACGTCAAGCAGCACTGGCCGAGCCTCGCCGAGGCGGTCGGCACCCTGCGCGCGGCGGGGGCCTGGGTCAGCCTGGCGCACCCCTACCAGTACGATTTCACCCGCACCAAGCGGCGCAAGCTGATCGCCGACTTCATCGACGCCGGCGGCCATGCCATCGAAGTGGTCAACGGCCTGCAGCCGGCCGAGCAGGTCGGCGTGCTGAGCATCCTGGCCCGCGAATTCGGCCTGCTGGTCAGCGCCGGCAGCGATTTCCACGGCCCCAGCGACTGGTCGGAGCTGGGGCTGTACCGGCCCGTGCCGGACGACCTTCCGCCCTTGTGGACGCGCTTCGCCGGCGCGGCCCGGGCCCTCGAGGAGACTTCATGAGCCAGTTCTTCCAGGTCCATCCTGAAAACCCCCAGCCACGCCTGATCAAGCAGGCGGTGGAGATCGTCCGCCAGGGCGGGGTGATCGCCTATCCCACCGATTCCTCCTACGCCCTGGGCTGCCGCCTGGGCGAGAAGGGCGCGGTGGAGCGCATCCGCCGGCTGCGCAAGCTCGACGACAAGCACAACTTCACCCTGGTGTGCCGCGACCTGTCCGAACTGGGCCTGTACGCCAAGGTCGACACCCGTCTGTTCCGCCTGCTCAAGGCCCACACGCCGGGGCCCTACACCTTCATCCTCGACGCTACCCGCGAGGTGCCGCGCATGCTGCTGCACCCCAAGCGCCGCACCATCGGCCTGCGCGTGCCGGCCTGCCCGATCGCCCAGGCGCTGCTGCAGGAGCTGGGCGAGCCGCTGATGAGCGTGAGCC
Source organism: Pseudomonas sp. M1 (assembly GCF_022760135.1). Lineage (NCBI taxonomy): Bacteria > Pseudomonadati > Pseudomonadota > Gammaproteobacteria > Pseudomonadales > Pseudomonadaceae > Pseudomonas > Pseudomonas sp. M1. The sequence goes on along the minus strand of NZ_CP094343.1, from coordinate 5,035,400 downwards.
TGATCATGCCCGGCGAGACCGAGCCGATGAGCGACCCCTATGAGATGCGCGGCGCGCTGGAGCACCAGGTGGACCTGGTGCTGGACGGCGGCTACGGCGGCGTCGAGGCTTCCACGGTGATCAACCTCACCGGCGAGGAGCCGGAGGTGATCCGCGTCGGCTGCGGCGACCCGGCCCCCTTCGAGGCCTACGCCTGAAGCGCTCTTCCATACTGCCGCCCTTGCCGAGGTCCCGCGCTTGAGCAATGTCGAATCCCAGCGCCGTGTGCTGTCCGGCATGCGCCCTACCGGGCGCCTGCACCTGGGCCACCTGCACGGCGTGCTGCGGAACTGGGTGCGCCTGCAGCACGAGTACGAATGCTTCTTCTCCATCGTCGACTGGCATGCCCTGACCACCGAATACGACGACGTCGGGCCGATCCGCCAGCACGTCCGCGACATGGCCGTGGACTGGCTGGCGGTGGGCGTCAGCCCCAGCGCCTCGACCCTCTTCATCCAGTCCCAGGTGCCCGAGCACGCCGAGCTGCACCTGCTGCTGTCGATGATCTGCCCGCTGCCCTGGCTGGAGCGGGTGCCGACCTACAAGGAGCTGCAGGAAAAGCTCGGCCACAAGGACCTGTCGACCTACGGCTTCCTCGGCTACCCGCTGCTGCAGGCGGCGGACATCCTGGTCTACCGCGCCGGCCTGGTGCCGGTGGGCTCGGACCAGCTGGCCCACGTCGAGTTCGCCCGCGAGGTGGCGCGGCGCTTCAACCACCTCTACGGCGGCGAGGTGGACTTCGAGGACAAGGCCCAGGCCGCCGTCGCGCGCCTGGGCAAGAAGACCTCGAAGCTCTACGGCAGCCTGCGCAAGGCCTGGCAGGAGCAGGGCGACGAAGATGCCCTGGAAACCGCGCGGGCGCTGCTCAAGGAGCAGCAGAACCTGACCCTCGGCGACCGCGAGCGGCTGTTCGGCTACCTGGAGGGCAGCAGCCGCGTGCTGCTGCCCGAGCCGCAGACGCTGGTCGGCAGCACCTCGCGCATGCCGGGGCTGGACGGGCAGAAGATGTCCAAGTCCCACGACAACACCATCGGCCTGCGCGAAAGCCCGGCGGAGGTGGAGGAGAAGATCGCGCGCATGCCCACCGACCCGGCGCGGGTGCGGCGCAACGACCCGGGCGACCCGCAGCGCTGCCCGGTGTGGCAGTGGCACCTGATCTACTCCGACGACGCCTGCCGCCAGTGGGTGCAGGAGGGCTGCAGCAGCGCCGGCATCGGCTGCCTGGACTGCAAACGGCCGCTGATCGAGTCGATCAACCAGGAACTGGCGCCGATCCGCGAGCGCGCCCAGGACTACGAGGACAACCCCGAGCTGGTGCGCAGCATCCTCGCCGAGGGCGCCGAACACGCCCGCGAAGCGGCGCGCGAGACTCTGGTGGAAGTGCGCCAGGCCATGGGGCTGGTGTACCGCTAGGTGGCCCGGCTGCGTTGCAGGCGAGCATGGCTTTTCGTAGGAGCGAGCTTGCTCGCGAACAAACGCGGTGCCATGCGGTTCGCGAGCAAGCTCGCTCCTATGTATGGACTCACCCCCACCGTCAACCCGCTTTTGAACATGAAAACCCGACTGCATCTATGTATTAGGCCTGTTCGAGGAAGCCACGTCGGGCTTCTGGCCAACATTGGGTAAGCCCGCGGAATGCCGATTACAAAGAGGCCTCGAAGGCCGGTAGGAGCGTAGGCATCGATCCGCGACGGTCTGACCAGGGGTCAATGTTCTTCAGCAAGGGTTGGAGCGACTTGGCGCCCCGTTGGCGGGAACTCGTTGATCAGTGGCTCATTTCCATCTCCCGGCAAGCATTCGGCTTGCGCTGGTAGGTCTGTTCGCTGCACAGCAGCACCCAGGCGATACGCAGGTTGCGGTTGGCCAGTCGTACTGCCGCGCCCTTGCGCCCCAGACGTTGTAGCCAGCGCTGCAGGCGCCGATCGTCCGGGTGTTCGGAATCGGGCCGCAGTTGCTTCAACACCGCATGCGAGCCCACGACCATCAGGCTGCGCACATAGGCGTCGCCACGTTTGGTCATCTTGCCCAGCCTTACCTTCTGCCCGCTGCTGTGCTGGTCGGGCACGATGCCGAAGTAGGCAGCGAACTGACGCGCATTGGCGAAACGCTCCGGCTCGACCTGTTTGGCCAGCAAGGCCGTGGCCGTGATCGGACCGATACCACGTACCGTCATCAGCCGTTTCGCTGTCGGGTCGGCGGCGGCACAGGCTTCCAGGCGCCCGGTCAGCGCGGCGATACGCTCGCCCAGCCGTTGCCATTCGTTCAGCATCTCGTCGATCAGCTCGCGCAGCAGATCCGGCAACGGCTGGCGGGCGTCTTCCAGCACCCGGGTGACACCTTGCTTCAAGCCCACATCCCCCTGCGCCAGGGCGATACCCTGCTCCAGCAGCAGCCCGCGGATCTGATTACCCATGGCGGTGCGCCGCCGCACATAGCCCCGCCGGACACGGTGCCAGGCCTGCATCGCCAGTAACGCGACGCTCTTCACCGGCACCGACGCAATACTGCTATCCCGGCCCGCCCGCAGAATGGCGTGGGCATCATTGCGATCATTCTTCGCTCCGCTCCGGTGCTCGGCCACCCGCTGGGCCGGCAGGATACGCACCGGGTTGCCCTGCGCCTGCAGCAGCCGGGCCCAGGCTTGTGCTCCAGGACCGGTCTCCATCAGCACCGTCACGCCCTCCGGCAGCTTCTGCAGAAACACCTGAAACGCTTCACGCGACTTGATTCGCTGTTCGTATGCCAGTTGACCCTGGGCGTCTTCCCCCGCCACCTGGAAGACCTTTTTCGCCAGATCCACGGCGACTGTCGTGCACACCGATACATCGGTTGCAGACACCGGCTTATTCATCGTCGTATGCTTTTTCATGGACTCACCCTCACTGTCGGTGGCTTCTTAGACCGCCACCGTGGCGCCTCGACGCCTCGGTGAGGGTGAGTCCATCCAATTACAGGGGAATGGCCTGGGTGGGGCCGCATAGGAGCGGATCTCATCCGCGAATCACGCCGGAGGTTCCGGCTATCGCGGACAAGGTCCGCTCCTACGGGGGAGGAATACCGTGCTTCACGGCAGCCTGTAGGAGCGGGCCCTGCCCGCGAAATCGCGCGCAGGGCGCGCTCCTACAGGGGATGGTGTGGGTGGGTGCCATTCCGTCCAATTCCCTCACCATCGCCGCTGAAAAGCAGGGATAATGCCGCCCTGAGCCCGCCCCGCCCGACGAGAGGCCGATGAGCGACCTGAACGAGCCGCAAACCCCGCCCAGCCCCACCGAATATCGCGAACCGGTGCAGCTGGCGCTCGTCTATGGCGAGGCGGTCACCGAGCTGCCCCAGGACCTGTACATCCCGCCGGACGCCCTGGAAGTCTTCCTCGAAGCTTTCGAAGGCCCGCTCGACCTGCTGCTGTACCTGATCCGCAAGCAGAACATCGACGTCCTCGACATCCCGGTGGCGGAAATCACCCGCCAGTACATGACCTACGTCGAGCTGATGAAGTCGGTGCGCCTGGAGCTGGCCGCCGAGTACCTGGTGATGGCCGCCATGCTCGCCGAGATCAAGTCGCGCATGTTGCTGCCGCGCTCGGCCGAGACCGAGGAGGACGAGGAAGACCCGCGCGCCGAGCTGATCCGCCGCCTGCAGGAATACGAGCGCTTCAAGCAGGCCGCCGAAGACCTCGACGGCCTGCCGCGCCAGGGCCGCGACTACGTGGTGCCGACCGTGGCGGCGCCGGAGGCCAAGGCGCGCAAGCTGCTGCCGCAGGTGGACATGCAGGAGCTGATGCTGTGCATGGCCGAGGTGCTGCGCCGCGCCGACCTGTTCGAGAGCCACCAGGTGACCCGCGAGATGCTCTCCACCCGCGAGCGCATGAGCGAAATCCTCGAACGCCTCAAGGACGCCGGCTTCGTGCCCTTCATCGAGCTGTTCCGCATCGAGGAAGGCCGCCTGGGCGTGGTGGTGACCTTCATGGCGGTGCTGGAGCTGGTCAAGGAACAGTTGGTGGAGCTGGTGCAGAACCAGGCCTTCGCGCCCATCCACGTGCGCGCCCGCATCGAGGTGGAGGAGGGCGCGGCACCGGTCGAGGCCCTGGAGGAGGGCGACGAAGGCGTGTTCGAGGAGACCGAGGCACCGGCGCCGGAGCCGACCTTCGAGGACGGCGGCTTCGACGAGACAGCTGACCCGGCCGAGCTGGACGACGAGCCGCTCTGAGCCCCCGGCGTTGCCCTGGCGCCGCGCATTGAGTAGTTTTCCCGCCAGACCGGCGATTCCCGCAACCCGAACCGAGCGACCCGATGAACCTCTCCGACCCCCACGAACTGGCGACCCTGCTCGAAGGCATCCTGCTGGCCGCCGGCCGGCCGCTGTCGCTGGAACGCCTCGGCGAGCTGTTCGAGGAGGCCGAGCGCCCGGAGCCGCAGCAGTTCCGCGATGCCCTGGCGATCCTGTCGCTGTCCTGCGCCGGGCGTGCCTTCGAGCTCAAGGAAGTGGCCAGCGGCTACCGCCTGCAGATCCGCGAGCCGCTCTCGCCCTGGGTCGGCCGGCTGTGGGAGGAGCGCCCGCAGCGCTACTCCCGCGCGCTGCTGGAAACCCTGGCGCTGATCGCCTACCGCCAGCCCATCACCCGCGGCGAGATCGAGGAAATCCGCGGCGTGGCGGTGAACACCCAGATCATCAAGACGCTGATGGAGCGCGAGTGGATCCGCATCGTCGGCTACCGCGAGGTGCCGGGGCGCCCGGCGATGCTCGCCACCACCCGCGCCTTCCTCGACTACTTCAACCTCAAGAGCCTGGAAGAACTGCCGCCGCTGGCCGAGCTGCGCGAGATGGAAGCCGAGCCGGAAGACGTGCAACTGGTGCCGGTCCACCTGCCCAGCCCGATCCTCGACGAGGACTACGTGCCGGCGTCGATCCAGGCCCTGGCCGACCAGGCGCTGCGCGAAGCCGGCGAAGAGCCGGAGCCCGCGGCGCCGGAGGAGAAGCCCGAGGAAACCAGCTTCCGCAGCCTGCTGGCCGAGCTGGACGAAATGGAGCAGGGCCTGAAGACCGACTTCGACGACCTGATCGAACCGCCGCCGGTCGCCGAAGACGAGGCTACGGACGACCCCGCAGCGGCCGAAGAAGCCTTGCCGACAGCGCCCGACGATGCCGTCGAGGCTGCCCCGGAACCCGCCGCAGAGCCCGCCGCGCCAGTGCCCGAGGCCGACGAATACGACGAGGAGCGCGCCCTGGCCGAGGCCATGCGTGAGGAACTCGAGGCCATGGCCAGGGAACGCGACCACTGATTCGCGCATCCGAAAGTCGGGGCGCCGCCCCTGAAAGCTTTCAACCGTTGACTTCCGCCGCGCGCGGGACGACCTTATGTGCCGCGCCGCACGGGCGCCGGCGGCAGCACCTGGGGGAGCCGCCGGAACAGCGCCGGGCATGGCCGTCATCGAACCTTCCAACATTCAACAGTCGGCCGCCGCCCTGGCGCGGGCCACTGAGTGCGCATACATAATGAAGAGAACACACCTCTGCCTCGGCCTCCTGCTGGGGTTGAACAGCGTCTCCCTGCTCGCTGCCGAGGGGCCGGCGGTTCCGCTGCCGGGGCAGTCCAAGGACGCCTTCATCAGCCAGCTGATGCAGCAGATGACGCAGGACGAGAAGATCGGCCAGCTGCGCCTGGTCAGCGTCGGCCCCGACCATCCCAAGCCGGTGTTGCTGGAAGAGATCAAGGCCGGCACCACCGGCGCCATCTTCAACACCGTGGTCCGCCCGGGCATCCGCGACCTGCAGGACGCGGCCATGCACAGCCGCCTGAAGATCCCGCTGTTCTTCGCCTACGACGTGGTCCATGGCCATCGCACCGTGTTCCCCATCGGCCTGGGCCTGGCCGCCAGCTGGGACATGGACGCGGTCGCCACCAGCGCGCGCATCGCCGCCCTGGAGGCCAGCGCCGACGGCCTCAACCTGACCTACTCGCCCACCGTCGACATCGCCCGCGACCCGCGCTGGGGGCGCGTGTCCGAGGGCTTCGGCGAGGACACCTACCTGGTCAGCCGCATCGCCGAAACCGTGGTCAAGGCCTACCAGGGCAAGGGCCTGGACCAGCCGGGCACCATCATGGCCGGGGTCAAGCACTTCGCCCTGTACGGCGCCGGCGAGGGCGGGCGCGACTACAACACCGTGGACATGAGCCTGCCGCGCATGTTCCAGGACTACCTGCCGCCGTACCGCGCGGCCATCGACGCCGGCGCCGGCGCGGTGATGGTCTCGCTGAACAGCGTCAACGGCGTGCCGGCCACCGCCAACAAGTGGCTGCTGCAGGACGTGCTGCGCAAGCAATGGGGCTACAAGGGCGTGCTGCTCAGCGACCACGGCGCGGTCATGGAGCTGATCAAGCACGGCGTCGCCGGCGAACCGCGCGAGGCCGCGCGCCTGGCGATGACCGCGGGCGTCGAGATGAACATGAACGACGACCTCTACGGCAAGGAACTGCCGGAGCTGCTCAAGGCCGGCGCCATCAGCCAGGCCGACATCGACCGCGCCTGCCGCGACGTGCTGGCGGCCAAGTGGGACATGGGCCTGTTCAAGGACCCGTACCGCTATCTGCAGGGCGCCGACCCGCTCGACACCGACGCCGAGAGCCGCCTGCACCGCGCCGAGGCCCGCGACGTGGCGCGCCGCGGGATGGTGCTGCTGAAGAACGAAGGCGACGTGCTGCCGCTCAAGCGCGGCGGCACCATCGCCCTGGTCGGCCCGCTGGCCGACAGCAAGCGCGACGTCATGGGCAGCTGGTCCGCCGCCGGCAAGGCTTTCCAGGCGGTGACGCTGCTCGAAGGCATGGGCCATGCCACCCGCGGCAAGGCTGCACTGCTGTATGCCAAGGGCGCCAACGTCACCAACGACGAAGAGATCATCAAGTACCTCAACGAATACAACGAGGACGTGAAGATCGACCCGCGCAGCCCGCAGGCAATGATCGACGAGGCGGTGGCCAAGGCCAGGCAGGCCGACGTCATCGTGGCGGCGATCGGCGAGGCCCAGGGCATGGCCCACGAGGCGTCGAGCAAGACCAACCTGCACATCGCCCAGAGCCAGTACGACCTGCTCAAGGCGCTGAAGGCCACCGGCAAGCCGCTGGTGCTGGTGCTGATGAACGGCCGCCCGCTGGACCTGCGCTGGGAAACCGCGAACGCCAACGCGGTGCTGGAGACCTGGTTCAGCGGCACCGAGGGCGGCAATGCCATCGCCGACGTGCTGTTCGGCGACTACAACCCCTCGGGCAAGCTGCCGATGACCTTCCCGCGCTCGGTGGGGCAGATCCCGATCTACTACAACCACCTCAACACCGGCCGCCCGTTCGACCACGAGCACCCGAACAAGTACACCTCGCGCTACTTCGACTCGCAGAACGGCCCGCTGTACCCCTTCGGCTACGGCCTGAGCTACACCCGCTTCAGCGTTTCCGACGTGCAGCTGTCCAGCCCGCGGATGCACAAGGGCGACACCCTCAAGGCGCGGGTGACGGTGAAGAACACCGGCAAGCGCGCCGGCGAGACCGTGGTGCAGCTGTACCTGCGCGACGAGGTGGCTTCCATCAGCCGCCCGGTGAAAGAGCTCAAGGGCTTCCGCAAGGTCATGCTGCAGCCGGGCGAGTCGAAGGTGGTGGAATTCCCGATCCGCGAGGAAGACCTGCGCTTCTACGACAGCAACCTGCGCTACGCCTCGGAACCGGGCGAGTTCAAGGTGATGATCGGCCTGGACTCGGACGACGTGAAGGAAAGCCAGTTCACCCTGCTCTGAGCCGGCGTGCCGAACCACGATATCGCCCCGATTGGCCCGGCCAATCGGGGCGATGTCTTTTCTGCGTTGGACCTTTCGTCGCCTGTGCCTTCAAGTAGGCCCGGCATATCCCCATGGTGGAGGTGTGCGCGACCCATCGGGAGGCCCCGTGAAAGATCCCTGCATCAAGGTCTGCGAATTCGACGACGGCATCTGCCGCGGCTGCGGCCGCAGCCGCGCCGAGGTCAAGGCCTGGAAGAAACTCGACAAGCCCGAACGCCTGGCGGTGCTGGCCGAAGCCGACATGCGCCTGCTGGTGCTGCAGGCGCAGGGGCGGCGCAAATACCGCTAGGCCAGCGGTTATCTGCCCTACGGGGATGCTCGGGCGTAGGAGCGGACCTTGTCCGCGATAGCCGGGCATATCGGCGCGGTTCGCGGATAAGATCCGCTCCTACGAAGAGCCTCGCGGTGTAGCCGGCAAGACAGTTGCTCCTACGTCATGCCCACCTCCGGACCCATTTGTAGGAGCGCGCCCTGCGCGCGAATCGCGGGCAGGGCCCGCTCCTACAGGGGCCCCGTCGTTGGCCGACGCAACGGTGTTCCGGGCCAACGGCGGATAACCGCGTTCACCGCCGCGCCTCAGGCCGGCGCCCGCCACAGCGCCAGGGCGTTGTCCAGCATGCGGTTGGAGAAGCCCCATTCGTTGTCGTACCAGGCCATGACCTTCAGCAGCCGGCCGCTGACCTTGGTGTGGTTGGCGTCGAAGATGGCCGAGCGCGGGTCGTGGTTGAAGTCCACCGAGACCAGCGGCTGGCTGTTGTAGCCGAGGATGGGCGAGCCCTGGCTGGCTATCCTGAACAACTGGTTGACCTCCTCGACCGTGGTGTCGCGGCCGACCTGCACGGTCAGGTCCACCAGCGAGACGTTGATCACCGGCACCCGCACCGCAAGGCCGGTGAGCTTGCCGGCCAGCTCCGGCAGCACCAGGCCCACCGCCTCGGCGGCGCCGGTGCGCGTGGGGATCATCGACTGGGTGGCCGAGCGCGCGCGGTAGAGGTCGCCGTGGTACACGTCGGACAGGCTCTGGTCGTTGGTGTAGGCGTGTATGGTGGTCATCAGGCCCTGTTCGATGCCCAGCTCGCGGTGCAGCACCTGGGCCACCGGGGCCAGGCAGTTGGTGGTGCAGGAGGCATTGGAGATGATCTGGTGCGAGGCGCGCAGCAGCTCGTGGTTGACGCCATGGACGATGGTGGCGTCGACGCCGGCCCCCGGCGCCGAGACGATCACCTTGCGCGCGCCGGCGGCCAGGTGCGCGGCGGCCTTGTCGCGCAGGGTGAAATGTCCGCTGCACTCCAGGACGATATCGACGTCCAAACCTTTCCAGGGCAACTGCGCCGGGTCGCGCAGGGCGGTGACGGCGATGCGGTCGCCGTTCACCGTCAGGCTGTCGTCGTCGTGCTCGACCTGCCCGGGGAAGCGCCCGTGGACGCTGTCGTACTGCAGCAGGTGGGCGTTGATGGCGGCGTCGCCGAGGTCGTTGATGGCCACCACTTCGAGCTGTTGGCGGTAGTCGGCAGTATAAAGGGCGCGGAGGGCGTTGCGGCCGATGCGGCCGAACCCGTTGATCGCCAGGCGAATGGTCATGGAGGTCGTCTCTTTTGTGTTTTTGTGGTAAAAACCATTAAATTTTTTCGTCAAACAAAAGTAAATATCCTTTAATCGATGATTATGTTGTAAAAACAACAATCGTTAGTCTGCAGGAGAATGCTGCCATGCACCCGCGCGTGCTCGAAGTCACCCGTCGCATCCAGGAACGCAGCGCCGCCACCCGCCAGCGCTACCTCGCCATGGTCAAGGCCGCCGCCACCAAGGGCCCGCACCGCGGCACGCTGCCCTGCGGCAACCTGGCCCACGGCGTGGCCGCCTGCGGCGAGCACGACAAGCAGGCGCTGCGCCTGATGAACCAGGCCAACGTCGGCATCGTCTCTGCCTATAACGATATGCTCTCGGCGCACCAGCCGCTGGAGCGCTTCCCGGCGCTGATCAAGGACGCCCTGCGCGAGATCGGCTCGGTGGGCCAGTTCGCCGGCGGCGTGCCGGCCATGTGCGACGGCGTGACCCAGGGCGAGCCGGGCATGGAGCTGTCCCTGGCCAGCCGCGACGTGATCGCCATGGGCACCGCCATCGCGCTGTCCCACAACATGTTCGACGCCGCGCTGTGCCTGGGCGTGTGCGACAAGATCGTCCCCGGCCTGCTGATCGGCGCGCTGCGCTTCGGCCACCTGCCGGTGGTGTTCGTCCCCGCCGGGCCCATGCCCACCGGCATTTCCAACAAGGAGAAGGCCGCGGTGCGCCAGCTCTACGCCGAGGGCAAGGCCAGCCGCGAGCAGTTGCTGGCCTCGGAGATGGCCTCCTACCACGCGCCGGGCACCTGCACCTTCTATGGCACCGCCAACACCAACCAACTGCTGGTGGAAGTGATGGGCCTGCACCTGCCGGGCGCCTCCTTCGTCAACCCGAACACCCCGCTGCGCGACGAGCTGACCCGCGAGGCCGCGCGCCAGGCCAGCCGCCTGACCCCGGAAAACGGCCAGTACGTGCCCATGGCCGAGGTCATCGACGAGCGCGCCATCGTCAATTCGGTGGTGGCCCTGCTGGCCACCGGCGGCTCCACCAACCACACCCTGCACCTGCTGGCCATCGCCCAAGCCGCCGGCATCCAGCTGAGCTGGCAGGACATGGCCGAACTCTCCGAGATAGTGCCGCTGCTGGCGCGCATCTATCCCAACGGCCAGGCCGACATCAACCACTTCCAGGCCGCCGGCGGCATGTCCTTCCTGATCCGCCAGTTGCTCGACGGCGGGCTGCTCCACGAAGACGTGCAGACCGTGGTCGGCAAGGGCCTGCGCCGCTACCTGCAGGAGCCTTTCCTCGACGGTGGCAAGCTGGTCTGGCGCGAAGGCCCGGCCGACAGCCTGGACGAGGACATCCTGCGCCCGCTGTCGCGCCCGTTCTCCGCCGAGGGCGGCCTGCGCCTGATGGAAGGCAACCTCGGCCGCGGCGTGATGAAGGTTTCCGCCGTGGCCGCCGAACACCAGGTGGTCGAGGCGCCGGTGCGCATCTTCCACGACCAGGCCAGCCTGGCCGCGGCCTTCAAGGCCGGCGAGCTGGAGCGCGACCTGGTCGCCGTGGTGCGCTTCCAGGGCCCGCGCTTCAACGGCATGCCCGAACTGCACAAGCTCACGCCCTTCCTCGGCGTGCTGCAGGACCGCGGCTTCAAGGTGGCGCTGGTCACCGACGGGCGCATGTCCGGCGCCTCCGGCAAGGTGCCGGCGGCGATCCACGTATCCCCGGAAGCCAGCGCCGGCGGCCCGCTGGCGCGCCTGCGCGATGGCGATGTGGTGCGCGTCGACGGCACCACCGGCGAGCTGCGCGTGCTGGTCGATGCTGCCGAATGGCAGGCCCGCCCGCTGGCGCCGCTGCCCGAGGACGACGGCAGCGGCATGGGCCGCGAGCTGTTCGCCTTCATGCGCCAGTCGTTCAGCTCCGCGGAGCAGGGCGCCTGCGCCTTCACCGCCGAGCTGGACAGCTTGCGGTAGGGGCTATGCTTGGCGGAGCATTCGCCTCCCGGAACCCGCTCAAACCTTTCAGTTGCCCGAGCTTGCGATGAATTCCAACAACAAATCCCAAGCACCGACCGGCATCGCGCTGGTCGGCGATATCGGCGGGACCAACGCCCGCTTCGCCCTCTGGCGCGAGCAGCGCCTGGAGGCCATCGAGGTGCTGGCCTGCGCCGACTACCCGCGCCCGGAAGACGCCGTGCTGGAGTACCTGCAGCGCGTCGGCCAGCCGCTCGGCGCCATCCACAGCGTCTGCCTGGCCTGCGCAGGTCCCGTGGGCGAGGCGGACTTCCGCTTCACCAACAACCACTGGGTCATCAGGCGCGAGGCCTTCCGCGCCGAGCTGGGCCTGAACCACCTGCTGCTGGTCAACGACTTCAGCACCATGGCCTGGGCCGCCTCGCGCCTGGGCGGCGAGGACCTGGTGCAGGTGCGCGACGGCCAGGCCCTGCCGGGCCGCGCCAAGCTGATCATCGGCCCCGGCACCGGCCTGGGCGTCGGCAGCCTGGTGCCGCTGCCCGGCGGCGGCTGGGACGTGCTGCCCTGCGAGGGCGGCCACGTCGACCTGCCGGTGACCGGCGAGCGCGACTTCGCCATCTGGCAGCAGCTGCGCGAGAAGTACGGCCACGTCTCGGCCGAGCGCGCGCTCTCCGGCAGCGGCCTGGAGAACATCTACCAGGCCAGCTGCAAGGTCGACGGCATCGAGCCGCTGGCGCTCTCCGCGGCGCAGATCGGCGAACGCGCCCTGGCCGGCGACGCCTACTGCGACGCGGTGCTGGAGCACTTCTTCGTGTGGCTGGCGCGGGTCGCCGGCAACGCGGTGATGACGGTCGGCGCCCTGGGCGGCGTGTACATCACCGGCGGCATAGTCCCGCGCTTCCTCGAACGCTTCCAGCGCAGCGGTTTCGCCGAGGCCTTCTGCACCCGCGGCAAGACCAGCGGCCCCTACCTGAGCCAGGTGCCGGTATGGGTGATGACCGCCAGCCATCCGGGCCTGTTCGGCGCCGGCGTGGCCCTGGAGCAGGCGCTGCAGGCAAAAGCCTGAACCAGAACGGCAACCACTGGAACAACAACAAGGGATGCCCCGTGAACGCACCCGCCAAATCCATCCTGCTGGTGGATGACGACCAGGAAATCCGCGAGCTGCTGGAAACCTACCTGAGCCGCGCCGGCTTCCAGGTGCGCAGCGCCGCCGACGGCGCGGCCTTCCGCCAGGCCTTGCTGGCAGATGAGGCCGCCCTGGCCATCCTCGACGTGATGCTGCCCGACGAGGACGGCTTCAGCCTGTGCCGCTGGATCCGCTCGCACCAGCGCCTGGCCTGCATGCCGGTGATCATGCTCACCGCCAGTTCCGACGAAACCGACCGGGTGATCGGCCTGGAGCTGGGTGCCGACGACTACCTGGGCAAGCCCTTCAGCCCGCGCGAGCTGCTGGCGCGGATCAAGGCCCTGCTGCGCCGCGCGCAGTTCACCCAGGTGCGCGGCGGCGAGGTGCTGGCCTTCGACGACTGGCGCCTGGACACGGTCAGCCACCGGCTGTTCCACGAGGACGGCGAGGAGTTCTTCCTCAGCGGCGCCGACTTCGCCCTGCTCAAGCTGTTCCTCGACCACCCGCAGCAGATCCTCGACCGCGACACCATCGCCAACGCCACCCGCGGCCGCGAGGTGATGCCGCTGGAGCGCATCGTCGACATGGCGGTCAGCCGCCTGCGCCAGCGCCTGCGCGACACCGGCAAGGCGCCGCGGCTGATCCAGACCGTGCGCGGCAGCGGCTACCTGCTGGCGGCGCAGGTCCGCCCGCACCTGGGGCTGTGATGGGCGAGCGGCGGCGCTGGCCGCTGGTCCCGCGCTCGCTGCTGGGGCGCATGCTGCTGCTGACGCTGCTGGCGATCCTCGTCGCCCAGGGCCTGTCCAGCCTGTTCTGGCTCTCGCACCTGCGCTCCAGCCAGCGCGAGGGCCTGCTCACCAGCTCGCGCAGCCTGGCCTATTCCATGGCCGCCAGCGTCAGCTACTTCCGCTCGCTGCCCATCGGCTACCGCCCGCTGGTGCTGGACCAGCTGCGCAGCATGGGCGGCACGCGCTTCTTCGTCTCGCTCAACGAGCGCCCGCTGCAGATGCAGAGCCTGCCGGACACGCCGAACAAGCAGGCGGTGCTGGACATCGTCCGCGACGTGCTGCAGCAGAAGCTGGGCAAGGACGTGGAGCTGGAAGTGGAGTTCGTCGCCCCGGACGACCTGCGCCTGTTCAACAGCCAGCTGAAGCTGGAGGAACTGCCGCGCTCCTGGGCCCACTACGCGCTGACCCTGGAGCCGGTGAACCCGCCGGTGCTGGTGACGCAGATCCGCATCGGCGAGAACGAATGGCTCTACATCGCCAGCCTGATGCCGGCTCCCTACGTCAGCCTGGAGCCGGAGGCGCTGCAGCCGCAGCAACTGCTCTCCATCGGCCTGACCAGCCTGTTGCTGCTGCTCTTCGCCGGCCTGCTGGTGCACCAGCAGAGCCGCCCCTTGAAACGCCTGGCCCGCGCCGCCCGCGAAGTCGCCCTGGGCAGCCCGGCGGCGCCGCTGGAAGAGCGCGGCGCCCGCGAGCTGGTGGAAGTCAGCCGCGCCTTCAACACCATGCGCGAGAGCATCGACCGCTACCTCAGCGAGCGCGGCCAGCTGTTCAGCGCCATCTCCCACGATCTGCGTACGCCCATCACCCGCCTGCGCCTGCGCGTCGAACTGCTCGACGACGAGCCGCAGCGCGACAAGCTCAACCAGGACCTCGACGAGCTGGAACTGCTGGTCAAGGGCGCCCTGCAATGCGTGAAGGACACCGACATCCACGAGAACATCGAGCCGGTGGACGTCAACCAGCTGCTGCAGCACGTAGCCGGCCCCTACCTGGCCGACGGCCGCGTGAAGCTGCTGGGGGAGGCGGGCGAACCCTATCCCGGCAAGCCCCTGGCCCTGCGCCGCTGCATCGGCAACCTGCTGGACAACGCCCTGAAGTACGGCGAACGCGCGCAGGTACAGGTCGAGGACGGCCTGGAAGCGCTGGTCGTGCACGTCGACGACGAGGGGCCCGGGGTGCCGGAACAGCGCCTGGAGCAGGTGTTCGAACCGCGGGTGCGCCTGTCGCAGCGGGGGCAGGGCTATGGGTTGGGGTTGGGGATCGCCAGGAATATCGCGCATACCCATGGCGGGGAGGTGAGTTTGCAGAACAGGCGGGAAGGGGGGCTGCGGGTGACGTTGCGGTTGCCCAGGTTGGTGGTCGAGTAAAGACGCTTCCTTTCCTCAGCTCAGAAGGTTCCGGCGTGCTCCATGATTGCGCCTTGCAGAGGACAGCCCCCTCTCCCTTCAGGGAGAGGGTTGGGGAGAGGGGCTCTTCAACCAAGGCCGAGTAACTTCCCTGATCTCACAAAAAAGGAGATCAAGGATGCCGTCATACCGAGACTTCTCCCGCCAACTCCGCAAGGACCAGACCGACGCTGAGCGGGCCCTCTGGCAACAACTCCGCGGCCACCGCTTCATGGATTTGAAGTTCAAGCGCCAGAAAGTGGTAGGCCACTACATTGTCGACTTCATCTGCCTGGAAAGAATGCTGGTGATCGAACTGGACGGCGGCCAGCACCTGGGCTCTGCTTCCGATCTGGAGCGAGATGCCTGGCTAAGCGCCCGAGGTTTCCAGGTGCTACGGTTCTGGAACCATGACGTGTTGTTGAGGATGGATTCGGTGCTGGAGGCGATACGCTTGGCGCTCGATTCGAGTCCGCAACCCTCTCCCCATCCCTCTCCCTGAAGGGAGAGGGGGCCGTTCGGCGCGGGCTGCAATCATGGAGTTAGCCGGCAACACCTTGCTATCAGGATGACGCCGAACATATAGCCCCTCAGGACCAGCCCCTCTCCTTGACGGGAGAGGGGGCAGCTCGGAGTGAAGCGAGGCGATGGCGCTCGCCGGCAACATTCGACTATCAGGATGACTCAGGACATACAGCCACTCAGAACCAGTCCCCTCTCCCTTCAGGGAGAGGGTTAGGGAGAGGGGCTCTTGGCTCTTCAACCCCAACCCAACCAACCCCCAAATGTCACCACCCCGTGACAATCCTCCATCCCTTCGTTACCCGGAGCAGGAAATGCCTTGGATAGACTCGGACTACCGCAAGCGCAGACTTGCCCCGAATAACAAGAACAGGTCCTTCCCCATGAATGCGCTCCGCCGCCTTTCCGCCGCTGTCTGTCTGTCCTCGCTCTATCTCGCCACCCCGGCCCATGCCGGCGAAGTCGAAGTCCTGCACTGGTGGACTTCCCCCGGCGAAGCGCGCGCCGCCGAAACCCTGAAGAAACTCGTCCAGGCCAAGGGCCACACCTGGAAGGACTTCGCCGTCGCCGGCGGCGGTGGCGAGGCCGCCATGACCGTGCTGAAGACCCGCGCCGTGTCCGGCAACCCGCCGGCCGCCGCGCAGATCAAGGGGCCGGACATCCAGGAGTGGGGCCAGCTCGGCCTGCTCGCCGACCTCAACCAGGTCGCCGCCGAGGGCAAGTGGGACCAACTGCTGCCGCCGCAGGTGGCGCAGGTCATGAAGTACCAGGGCGACTACGTCGCCGTGCCGGTCAACGTGCACCGGGTGAACTGGCTGTACATCAACCCCGAGGTCTTCAAGAAGGCCGGCGCCACGCCGCCGACCACCCTCGACGAGTTCTTCGCCGCCGCCGACAAGCTCAAGGCCGCCGGCTTCGTGGCCCTGGCCCATGGCAGCCAGCCCTGGCAGGACGGCACCCTGTTCGAGAACCTGGTGCTCAGCAAGATGGGCCCGGACGGCTACCGCAAGGCCTTCGTCGAGCAGGACAAGGCCACCCTCACCGGGCCGCAGATGGTCGAGGTGTTCAGCGCGCTGAAGAAACTGCGCGGCTACATCGACGCCGACGCCGCCGGGCGCGAGTGGAACGTCGCCACCAGCATGGTCATCAACGGCAAGGCCGGCATGCAGATCATGGGCGACTGGGCCAAGAGCGAGTTCACCGCCGCCAACAAGGTCGCCGGCAAGGACTACCAGTGCCTGCCGTTCCCCGGCACGCAGAAGGACTTCGACTACAACATCGACTCCCTGGTGATGTTCAAGTTGAGCAACGCCGAGAACCGCAAGGCCCAGGAAGACCTGGCCCGCGCGGTGCTCGACCCGGCGTTCCAGAAGGACTTCAACCTGGCCAAGGGCTCCATCCCAGTGCGCCTGGACGCCGACATGGCGCCCTTCGACGCCTGCGCCCAGCAGTCGATGAAGGACTTCAAGGCGGCCTCCGCGGCCGGCACCCTGGTGCCGAGCATGGCCCACAGCATGGCCGCCTCCAGCTACGTGCAGGGCGCCATCTTCGACGTGGTGACCAACTTCTTCAACGACCCCGCCGCGGACCCGCAGAAGGCTGCCCAGCAGCTCTACGCGGCCATCGAGGCGGCGGCGCAGTAAGCCGCGCGGCGCCTTCCGCCAGGCGCCGCCCCACTCCTAGCCGACCCACTCCGGGCCATCGCCATGGCCCGGACGGCTTCACTCGCACCCGGGAAGACCCATGGCGACAGAAAACCCCACCTTCACCCCCGCGGCGGCCCCGCGCGCCTCGCTGCTCGACGGCCTGCAGCTCTGGCTGCCGAAACTGGTGCTGGCCCCGAGCATGCTCGTGGTGCTGGTCTGCGTGTACGGCTACATCGGCTGGACGCTGCTGCTGTCCTTCACCAATTCGCGCTTCATGCCCAGCTACAGCTGGGCCGGGCTCGGCCAGTACCTGCGCCTGTGGGACAACGACCGCTGGTGGGTGGCCAGCCGCAACCTGCTGCTGTTCGGCGGCCTGTTCATCGCCATCTGCCTGCTGCTCGGGGTGCTGCTCGCCGTGCTGCTGGACCAGCGCATCCGCCGCGAGGGCTTCATCCGCACCGTCTACCTGTACCCCATGGCGCTGTCGATGATCGTCACCGGCACCGCCTGGAAGTGGCTGCTCAACCCCGGCCTGGGCCTGGACAAGCTGCTGCGCGACTGGGGCTGGACGGGCTTTCGCTTCGACTGGCTGGTGGACCCGCAGCGCGTCGTCTACTGCCTGGTGATCGCCGCCGTGTGGCAGGCCTCGGGCTTCGTCATGGCGCTGTTCCTCGCCGGCCTGCGCGGCGTCGATCCGGCCATCGTGCGCGCCGCCCAGGTGGACGGCGCGAGCCTGCCGACCATCTACCTGCGCATCGTCCTGCCGAGCCTGCGCCCGGTGTTCTTCAGCGCGCTGATGATCCTCGCGCACATCGCCATCAAGAGCTTCGACCTGGTCGCCGCCATGACCGCCGGCGGCCCCGGCTACTCCTCCGACCTGCCGGCGATGTTCATGTACGCCCACACCTTCACCCGCGGCCAGATGGGCCTGGGCGCGGCGAGCGCGATGCTGATGCTCGGCGCGGTGCTGGCCATAGTCGTGCCCTACCTGTATTCCGAACTGCGAGGCAAGCGCCATGCGTGACGCGACCTTCAAGCCCAGCCTCGGCCGCCTGGCGGTCCACGCCACCCTCTGGGGCGCCGTGGCGCTGTACCTGATCCCGCTGCTGGTGATGCTGCTGACCAGCTTCAAGAGCCCCGAGGACATCCGCAACAGCAACCTGCTGGCGCTGCCGGAAGTGTTCACCCTGATCGGCTGGGCGAAGGCCTGGGGCGCGGTGGGCGACTTCTTCTGGAACTCGGTGAAGATCACCGTCCCCGGCGTGCTCATCTCCACCTTCATCGGCGCGCTGAACGGCTACGTGCTGTCCATGTGGCGCTTCCGCGGCTCGCAGCTGTTCTTCGGCGCGCTGCTGTTCGGCTGCTTCCTGCCGTTCCAGGTGATCCTCCTGCCGATGTCCTTCACCCTCGGCAAGCTGGGCCTGGCCAACACCACCACGGGCCTGGTGATGGTCCACTGCATCTACGGCCTGGCCTTCACCACGCTGTTCTTCCGCAACTACTTCGTGGCCATCCCGGATGCCCTGGTGAAGGCCGCGCGGCTCGACGGCGCCGGCTTCTTCACCATCTTCACGCGCATCCTCCTGCCGATGTCCACGCCCATCGTCATGGTCTGCCTGATCTGGCAGTTCACCCAGATCTGGAACGACTTCCTCTTCGGCGTGGTGTTCGCCAGCGGCGACGCCCAGCCGATCACGGTGGCGCTGAACAACCTGGTGAACATCAGCACCGGGGTCAAGGAATACAACGTCGACATGGCCGCGGCGATGATCGCCGCGCTGCCGACGCTGATCGTCTACGTACTGGCTGGAAAGTATTTCGTGCGCGGCCTGACCGCCGGCGCGGTCAAGGGGTAATCGGACATGGCAACACTCGAACTGCGCAACCTGCACAAGTCCTACGGCAGCGGCCTGGCGGACACCCTGAAGTCCATCGACCTGGCGATCGAGTCCGGCGAGTTCCTGATCCTGGTCGGCCCCTCCGGCTGCGGCAAGTCCACGCTGATGAACTGCATCGCCGGCCTGGAGGACATCAGCGGCGGCGCCATCCTGGTGGATGGCCGCGACATCAGCGGCATGAGCCCGAAGGACCGCGACATCGCCATGGTGTTCCAGTCCTACGCGCTGTACCCGACCATGACGGTGCGCGAGAACATCGCCTTCGGCCTGAAGATCCGCAAGCTGCCCCAGGCGGCCATCGACGAAGAGGTGGCGCGGGTGGCCAAGCTGCTGCAGATCGAGCACCTGCTGCAGCGCAAGCCCTCGCAGCTCTCCGGCGGCCAGCAGCAGCGCGTGGCCATGGGCCGGGCGCTGGCGCGGCGGCCGAAGATCTACCTGTTCGACGAGCCGCTGTCGAACCTCGACGCCAAGCTGCGGGTGGAGATGCGCACCGAGATCAAGCTGATGCACCAGCGCCTGAAGACCACCACGGTCTACGTCACCCACGACCAGATCGAGGCCATGACCCTCGGCGACAAGGTGGCGGTGATGAAGGACGGCATCGTCCAGCAGTTCGGCACCCCGCAGCAGATCTACAACGACCCGGCCAACC
The DNA here is from genome assembly GCF_022760135.1 of Pseudomonas sp. M1. Lineage (NCBI taxonomy): Bacteria > Pseudomonadati > Pseudomonadota > Gammaproteobacteria > Pseudomonadales > Pseudomonadaceae > Pseudomonas > Pseudomonas sp. M1. The sequence goes on along the minus strand of NZ_CP094343.1, from coordinate 5,015,981 downwards.
TGTTCGTCGCCAGCTTCATTGGCTCGCCGCCGATGAACTTCATCCCGCTGCGCGTGCAGCGCCAGGGCAGCCGCCTGGTCGGCCTGCTGGACAGCGGCCAGGACCGCTGCGAGCTGCCGCTGGAGCTGGACGCCGAAGTGGCCGAAGGCCGCGAGCTGATCCTCGGCGTGCGTCCGGAACAGATCGGCGTGGCCGAGAACGGCAACGGCCTGGTGGACGTGCGCGCCGAGGTCGAAGTGCTGGAGCCTACCGGCCCGGACACCCTGGCCTTCGTCACCCTCAACGGCGCCAAGGTCTGCTGCCGCCTGGCCCCGGACGCCGCGCCGGCCCTGGGCTCGACCCTGCAACTGCGCCTGGACCCGGCGCGGGTACTGCTGTTCGACGCGGGCAGCGGCGAGCGCCTGCGCAAGGCGCCGGGCGGGGCGGGGGAGGCCAAGGTCACCCCGCTGGCCCGGCACAAGCACTGAACGCCGCAAGGCATTTCACCAACGAGGACGTCAGCAATGCATAAGAACAACAAGATCCGGCCCGCCCTGGGCTGCCTGCTCGCCCTGGGCGCCGTCGGCCTGAATGGCCTGGCCTGCGCCGACGAGGCCTTCTCCGCCGATTCGAAGTGGGGCCTGGGGGATTGGGGCGGCACCCGCAGCGAGCTGCTGGAGAAGGGCTACGACTTCAAGCTGGACTACGTCGGCGAGGCCGCGGGCAACCTGCACGGCGGCTACAACGACGACAAGACCGCGCGCTACACCGACCAGTGGGCGCTGGGCGCCCACCTGGACCTGCAGAAGATCCTCGGCTGGCACGGCGCCGAGTTCCAGCTGACGGTGACCGAGCGCAGCGGCAACAACCTCTCCAACGACCGTATCAGCGACCCGCGCGCCGGCCAGCTCAGCTCGGTGCAGGAAGTCTGGGGCCGCGGCCAGACCTGGCGGCTGACGCAGATGTGGTACAAGCAGACCTTCCTCGACGACGCCCTGGACATCAAGGTCGGCCAGTTCGGCGAGGGCGAGGACTTCAACAGCTTCCCCTGTGATTTCCAGAACCTGGCCTTCTGCGGCTCCCAGGTGGGCAACTGGGTGGGCGGCATCTGGTACAACTGGCCGGTGGCGCAGTGGGCGCTGCGGGTGAAGTACAACCTGAGCCCCGAGTTCTTCGTGCAGGTCGGCGCCTACGAGCAGAACCCCTCGAACCTGGAGACCGGCAACGGCTTCAAGCTCAGCGGCAGCGGCACCAAGGGCGCGATCCTGCCGGTGGAGCTGGTGTGGTCGCCGAAGGTCGGCGGGCTGCCGGGCGAATACCGCCTGGGCTACTACTACAGCACCGCCAAGGCCGACGACGTCTACGAGGACGTCGATGGCCAGCCCCAGGCGCTGACCGGCAACGCCTTCAAGTCCCACGGCAGCAAGCACGGCTGGTGGGTGGTGGCGCAGCAGCAGGTCACCGCGCACGACGGCGACGCCTCGCGTGGCCTGAGCCTGTTCGCCAACTTCACCGTGCATGACCAGGCGACCAACAGCATCGACAACTACCAGCAGGTCGGCATGGTCTACAAAGGCCTGTTCGACGCGCGGCCCAAAGACGATATCGGCCTGGCGGTGGCGCGCATCCACATCAACGATGACGTGACCAAACACCAGAAGCAGATCAACGAAGTCTCCGGCATCGACGACTACGACAACCCGCTGTTCCAGCCGGTGCAGCACAGCGAATACGACGCCGAGCTGTACTACGGCGTGCATGTCACCAACTGGCTGACGGTGCGGCCGAACCTGCAGTACATCAAGCATCCCGGCGGCGTCTACGAGGTGGACAACGCCCTGGTCGCCGGCCTGAAGATCCAGTCCAGCTTCTGATACGCCAAACGACACGCTCCTGAGGTGCTGCTGTACTTGGCCCGCCCGCCGATATCGGGGCGGGCTTTTTGTTCGTGGGGCGCATAACCGTTCGCGGTTATCCGCCGATACGCCGGGCCACGGCCAGCGCCCAGGTCAACCTGGTAGCCGCCGGGCAGCGAGGCCAGACGGCGGATAACGCCGTAGGCGTTATCCGCCCTACGTGACCGGCCCAGGACGAAAAAATCCGGACATGTGACTGGGGTTCTATGCTTTTCAGGTAGAATCTGCGCTTTTTTCACCAACGTGTAGTAAAACTACATAGATGTCATGCCCCGGGAGCGTCCGGGAAGGGATTGATTCAGGACCTCCGGACAATGCTCGAGCATCCGCTGCAGCGCTTCTTCCATTCCATGCGTGCCAAGCGCCCCTTCGACTGGGTGCGCTTCCAGCGCCGCGACCTGCTGCTGATCGATCATCCCCTGTGCCAGGCGGTCTTCAGCCGCCAGGGCGCGCAACTGCTGCACTTCCGGCCCCAGGGCGAGCGCTCCATGCTGTGGTGTTCCAGCCAGTGGCCGGCGCTGAGCACGGCGCCCATCCGCGGCGGCATCCCGGTGTGCTGGCCGTGGTTCGGCAGCCATCCCAGCGAGCCCGACTGGCCGCCCCACGGCTGGGCCCGCCAGCGCGAATGGCGCCTGCTCGACGCCCACGCCGACGAGAGCCTGGTGCAGGTGAGCTGGCAACTGGACATCGAGGACTGGCACGTGCGCCTGGACGCGCGCCTGGGCCGCGAGCTGGAGATGGAACTGTCCAGCTACCACGAGGACGACAGCGACTGCCTGTTCAGCTTCGCCCTGCAACCCTACTGGCGCATCGGCTCGCTGCGCCGCAGCGTGGTCCACGGCATGGAGCTGGAGGGCGGCCAGCGCCCGGCTGCGCCGCTGCCCAATACCTGGACGCCGCGGGGCGCGGTCAAGCAGGTGCTGTACAACACCGGTGCGCTGGTGCTGGAAGACGCCGGCTGGCAGCGCCGCCTGCGCATCGACAAGAACGCCGCCGCCGGCAGCGTCATCTGGCACCCTGGCAGCCGCGCGGTGGAGCAGGTGGAGCCGGGCGAGGCCGACCGCTTCCTGTGCATCGGCGCCGCCGGCTACCGCCCCGGCGGCCTGATCCTGGCCCAGGGCGAGCGCATGCGCCTGCGGTTGAAGGCCGGGTTGGTCTGAGCCGCGGACCTGCACAACGCTTTTCGTAGGAGCGAGCTTGCTCGCGAACAGACTCCGCTGCGGGGTTCGTTCGCGAGCAAGCTCGCTCCTACAGAGGCCTCTCCCTCGGGCGTCAGTCTTCCTCGTCCAGCTGGTAGCGTGTCGGCACCAGGCTCTCCTTGATCCTGCGCAGGTGCGGCTGGAAGTCCACGCCGCGGCGCAGGGTCACGCCGGTGGCCAGCACGTCGAGCACCGTCAGCTGGATGATCCGCGAGGTCATCGGCATGTAGATGTCGGTGTCTTCCGGCAGCGGGATGTCCAGGGTCAGGGTGCAGACCTTGGCCAGCGGCGAATCGGCCGCGGTCAGGCCGAGCACCGAGGCGCCGTTGTCCCGCGCCAGGCGCGCCACCTCCACCAGCTCGCGGGTGCGGCCGGTGTAGGAAATCACCACGAACAGGTCGCCGGTGTGCGCCACCGAGGCGATCATCCGCTGCATCAGCACGTCGCTCTGCGCCGACACCGCCAGGTTGAAGCGGAAGAACTTGTGCTGCGCATCCAGCGCCACCGAGCTGGAGGCGCCTAGGCCGAAGAAGTGGATTTGCCGGGCCTGGATCAGCAGGTCCACGGCGCGGTCCACCGCGCGCGGGTCGATCAGCTTGTAGGCGGCGTCCAGCGAAGCGATGGTGCTGCCGAAGATTTTCCGCGTGTACGCCTCGGGGCCGTCGTCCTCGGCCACCGCCTGGGTGACGAAGGCCGCGCCGCTGGCCAGGCTCTGCGCCAGCTGGATCTTCAGCTCCGGGTAGCCGCTCATGCCGAAGGAACGGCAGAAGCGGTTCACCGTCGGTTCGCTGACGCTCGCGGCCTGGGCCAGCGCGGCGATGCTGAAGCGGGTGGCCTGCTGCGGGTTCTGCAGTATCACCTCGGCGACCTTGCGTTCGGCCTTGTTCAAGTCTTCCAGGCGCGTCTGGATCTGCTCCAGCAGGTTCTTCATCCGTTCTCCTTGGTGGCCCCGGCGGGGCAATCGACGGCCGGGGACGTACCTGCGGCCAGCGGCGCTATCCTAACGTCAGGTCGGCAGACGACCAACAGGACCGCATCTTGGGAAAAATATGTTGTTTAATTACTACATTTTTGCCTTAATGGCTCGGTGTATTCGGCAAATGTTCCTCAAAATCTGTTTGGTAACAACAAATGCCTGATGTCCGCGTTCTGCCTTGCACCCTGGCGCTGTTCGGCGCGCTGGGCGACCTCGCCCTGCGCAAGCTGATCCCCGCCCTCTACCAGCTCGACCGTGAAGGCCTGCTCCACGGCGACACTCGCATCCTCGCCCTGGCCCGCGACGAGGGCGACCCCGCCGCCCACCTGGCCACCGTCGAGAAGCGCCTGCGCCTGGCCGTGCCGGCGCGTGAATGGGACGACGCCGTCTGGGCGCGCTTCCAGCAGCGCCTGAGCTACCTGAGCATGGACTTCCTCGACGCCGCGTCCTACCCGGCGTTGCGCGACGCGGTGCCCGCCGGCCTGCCGCTGGTGGCCTATTTCGCTACCCCGGCCGCGGTCTACGGCGGCATCTGCGAGAACCTCGCCGCCCTCGGCCTGGCCGAGCGCACCCGGGTGGTGCTGGAGAAGCCCATCGGCCACGACCTGGCGTCGTCCCGCGAGGTCAACGAGGCGGTGGCCAGGTTCTTCCCGGAGAACCGCATCTACCGGATCGACCACTACCTGGGCAAGGAAACGGTGCAGAACCTCATCGCCCTGCGCTTCGCCAACAGCCTGTTCGAGACGCAGTGGAACCAGAACCACATCTCCCACGTGGAAATCACCGTGGCCGAGAAGGTCGGCATCGAAGGCCGCTGGGGCTACTTCGACCAGGCCGGCCAGCTGCGCGACATGGTGCAGAACCACCTGCTGCAACTGCTCTGCCTGATCGCCATGGACCCGCCCAGCGACCTCTCCGCCGACAGCATCCGCGACGAGAAGGTCAAGGTGCTGCGCGCGCTGGAGCCGATCCCGCCGGAGCAACTGGCCGGCCGCGTAGTGCGCGGCCAGTACACCGCCGGCTTCATCGACGGCAAGGCGGTGCCCGGCTACCTGGAAGAGGAACACGCCAACCGCATGAGCGGCGCCGAGACCTTCGTCGCCCTGCGCGTGGACATCCGCAACTGGCGCTGGTCCGGCGTGCCCTTCTACCTGCGCACCGGCAAGCGCATGCCGCAGAAGCTGTCGCAGATCGTCATCCACTTCAAGAACCCGCCGCACTACATCTTCGCCCCGGAGCAGCGCTCGCTGATCAGCAACCGCCTGATCATCCGCCTGCAGCCGGACGAGGGCATCTCCCTGCAGGTGATGACCAAGGACCAGGGCCTGGGCAAGGGCATGCAACTGCGCACCGGGCCGCTGCAGCTGAGCTTCTCCGAGGCGTACCAGGCCGCGCGCGTGCCGGATGCCTACGAGCGGCTGCTGCTGGAAGTGATGCAGGGCAACCAGTACCTGTTCGTGCGCAAGGACGAAGTGGAGTTCGCCTGGAAGTGGTGCGACCACCTGATCGCCGGCTGGGAACGCCTGGGCGACGCCCCCAAACCCTACGCCGCCGGCACCTGGGGACCCCAGGCGGCCGTGGCGCTGATCGCGAGAGACGGGAAGGACTGGTATGGCGACCATTGATCTGAAACTGCCGGCCGGCGTGCGCTGGACGGCCTGGGAAAGCCCGGTGGCGCAGGCCCGCGGCCTGGCCGCCAATGTGGCCGAACAACTGCGCGGGGCCATCGCCGAGCGCGGCCGCGCGCTGCTGGCGGTGTCCGGCGGACGCAGCCCGGTGGCTTTCCTAGAAGCCCTGAGCGGCGAAGTCCTCGACTGGGACAAGGTGACCGTGACCCTCGCCGACGAGCGCTGGGTGCCGGAAGTCCACCCGGACAGCAATGCCGGCCTGGTGCGCCGCCACCTGCTCAAGGGCGCGGCGGCCAAGGCGCTGTTCTGCGGCCTGTATCACTCGGCGCCGAGCCTGGAGGAAGCAGCGGCCATCGCCGACCGCCAGGTCGCCGAGCTGGCCCTGCCCATCGACGTGCTGGTGCTGGGCATGGGCAACGACGGCCACACCGCCTCGCTGTTCCCGGCCAGCCCCGGCCTGGCCGAGGCCCTCGACCCGGCCGGCGCACGCCATTGCCTGCCGGCCTGGGCGCCGAGCGTGCCGCACCAGCGCCTGACCCTCAGCCGCGCGCTGCTGGCCGCCTCGCGGGTGCAACTGCTGGCGATCCAGGGTGAGGCCAAGCTGGCCACCCTGAAGGCCGCGCTGGCCGCCGAAGACGAAGCAAGCATGCCGGTGAGCGCCTTCCTCCGCGCTCCCCTGTCGATCCACTGGTGCCCCTGAGGCACGGAGTTACCGCAACATGAGTCTCGAATCCCACATCCAGCGCATCGACGCCCTCGCCGAGCGCGCCCGCATCCTGCCGGTGATCACCATCGATCGCGAGCAGGACATCCTGCCCATGGCCGACGCCCTGGCCGCCGGCGGCATCACCGTGCTGGAAGTGACCCTGCGCACCCCGCTGGGCCTGACCGCCATCCGCACCCTGGCCGAACAGCGCCCGGAATTGTGCGTGGGCGCCGGCACCGTGCTGGACCCGCAAACCTTCCGCCAGGCGGAAGAGGCCGGCGCGCAGTTCATCGTCACTCCCGGCTGCACCGAGGAACTGCTGCAGCACGCGGTGAGCCGCCCGGTGCCGCTGCTGCCCGGCGTGGCCACCGCCTCCGAGATCATGGCCGCCTACCGCCACGGCCTGCGCCGCTTCAAGCTGTTCCCGGCCAAGGTGTGCGGCGGCGTGGAAGCGCTCAAGGCCTTCGCCGGCCCCTTCCCGGAAGTGCGCTTCTGCCCCACCGGCGGGGTAGGACCGGACAACCTGAACGACTACTACCGCCTGGACAACGTGATGTGCGTGGGGGGCACCTGGATGCTGCCCAAGGCCGCCGTCGCCAGCGGAGACTGGGCTGAGGTCGAGCGCCTGTCGCGCGAGGCCCTGGCGCTGCTCGAATCACACTGAGCTGTCCCACGATCGGACGTGCCCGGCCTTGTGCCGGGTTTTTTTATGGGGGGGCTCTTCGTAGGAGCGAGCTTGCTCGCGAACGGTACTCGTCGGTTGTACCGACGTGGGGTTTGACTCCGCTCCCTCTCCCTAACCCTCTCCCTGAAGGGAGAGGGGACTGTCCTCTGCCTGCTGAGGTCCCCGAGTGGTCCTGTGGTTTCCGGCTGACGCCTGACTTCCCAAGCACGCCGAACGGCCCCCTCTCCCTTCAGGGAGAGGGCTGGGGAGAGGGTGCTCTTAAACCCGGCACCTACGCCACCGGGAAACCCCGTTCGCGAGCAAGCTCGCTCCTACGAAACAATCCCCTCCAGATAATCCCGCAACCGCTCCTGCAGATAGGGCACCGCTTCCCCCTCATCCAGCCCGAGGTACTCCTCCACCGCCATCAGCCGCCAATACTGCCCCTCGTCGCCGAAGCGGATCGCTGCGAACTCCGCCGCCCGCAGCCGCGCCACCAGGAACCAGGCCCAGGGCGCCGGGCCGTGGGTGGCGCGGTAGCGGCGCTGCCATTCGATGCGCTCCTGGCCCAGGCGGATGGCGAACTCCTCCTCCAACTCGCGCAACGCGCATTCGGCCGGGGTTTCCTGGCCTTCGCGGCCACCGCCGGGAAAGTCCCAGCAGCCGGGGAAGGGGATACCGGGTTTCTCGTCGCGCAGGTAGACCACCAGGTGGCCGTCGTGGAACAGCGCCAGCTTGGCGCCGGTGAAGGCGGATTCGTCGCTCAACTCGGTTTCCCCCTGAAAGCGGCGCAAATGGCAAAAGCGGCTAGGCTTTCCCGATCACGGACGGTGCTTTGCCGCGCCCAAGCGCGTATGATGCGCGACCTTTTTCTTCGTTGCATGACACACCGGGAGGTGCCCAGATGAACGACACGCACGAAACCACCGAAATTTCCCCCGCCGGCGAGAAGCTGCAGAAGGTCCTGGCCCGTCTGGGCGTCGGCTCGCGCCGTGACGTCGAGGCCTGGATCGAGGAAGGCCGGGTCAAGGTCAACGGCGTGGTCGCCAGCCTCGGCCAGCGCGTGGAAGGCCACGACGCCATCGCCGTCGACGAGCACCTGATCCGCCGCGAGCAGGCCGAAGAGCACGTGCGCCGCGTGCTGATCTACAACAAGCCCGAGGGCGAGGTCTGCACCCGCGACGACCCGGAAGGCCGCCCGACCGTGTTCGACCGCCTGCCGCGCCTGCGCAGCGGCCGCTGGATCAACGTCGGCCGCCTGGACATCAACACCACCGGCCTGCTGCTGTTCACCACCGACGGCGAGCTGGCCAACCGCCTGATGCACCCGTCCTACGAGATGGACCGCGAGTACGCCGTGCGCGTGCGCGGCGAAGTCGACGAAGAGATGATCGAGCGCCTGAAAGCCGGCGTGATGCTCGAAGACGGCCCGGCCAAGTTCAGCGACATCCAGCAGGCGCCCGGCGGCGAAGGCTTCAACCACTGGTACCACGTGGTGGTGATGGAAGGCCGCAACCGCGAAGTGCGCCGCCTGTGGGAATCCCAGGGCGTGGTGGTGAGCCGCCTGAAGCGCGTGCGCTTCGGCCCGGTGTTCCTCACCTCCGAGCTGACCATGGGCCGCTACCGCGAGATGGACCAGCGCGAACTGGATATCCTCAGCGAGGAGGTTGGCCTGAAGCCGGTGAAACTGCCGGAGATGACCACCAAGGCCAAGGACAAGCTCGAACGCCAGCAGCGCAAGCTGGCCAAGCCGCTGGCGCGCAGCGAGCGCCCGGATGCCGGTCGCGGCAACCGCCAGCGCAAGGAATCCTTCGGCGGCGAGCGCCCGGCCCGTGGTCCGCGTCCGGTGGCCGGCGAGCGTCCCGCCCGAGGGCCGCGTCAGGACTCTGATCGTCCGGTTCGTGGTCCGCGCCAGGATTCGGATCGCCCGGCCCGTGGTCCGCGCCAGGATGCCGACCGTCCGGCTCGTGGTCCGCGCCAGGACTCGGATCGTCCGGCTCGTGGCCCGCGCCAGGATTCGGACCGTCCGGCCCGTGGCCCGCGTCAGGATTCCGATCGCCCGGCTCGCGGTCCGCGCCAGGATTCCGAGCGTCCGGCCCGTGGTCCGCGCCAGGATTCCGAGCGCCCGGCCCGCGCGCCGCGTCCGGAAGGCCGTGGCAAGGCCCCGGCCGGCGAAGCGCCGCGTTCGCGTCCGGCCAAGCCGAGCGCCGAGCGTGACGAGCGCCCGTCCAAGCCGGTGGCGCGCAAGCCGTTGAACAAGCGCCGCCCGCAGCCGGCCGGCGACGGCATGCGTCCGGGCTTCAAGCGCTAAGCGTCAGGCATGAAAAAAGGGCTCCGCGGAGCCCTTTTTTTCGCCTTCCGGAAAGTCCGCTCAGCCAGCGCAGGCCAGGCGGTTGCGGCCGTCGCGCTTGGCTGCGTAGAGCGCGGCGTCGGCCCGGTGCAGCAGGTCGTCGACGCGCTCGCCGGCGATCAGGGTGGCGCAGCCGAGGCTGACGGACAGCGGCACCGGCTTGCCATCGACGGCAAAGTCCAGCTCCTGGATGGCATGCCGCAGCCTTTCGCCGACCTGGGCGGCGCTGCTGCTGGGCGTGTTGGACAGCAGCACGAGGAATTCCTCGCCGCCGAAGCGGAAGACCATGTCGACGTTGCGCAGGCTGGCCTTGATCGCCCTGGCCACGCAGCGCAGGGCTTCGTCGCCGTGGCTGTGGCCATACTGGTCGTTGATGCGCTTGAAGTGGTCCAGGTCGAGCATCAGCACCGACAGCGGCTGCAGGCTGCGCCGCGCCAGCTCGACCTCGCGGCCCAGGGCCTGGTCCATGGCGATGCGGTTGCCGGTGCCGGTCAGCGCGTCGCGCAGGGCGGCCTGGATGGCCGCGCGGTAGAGCAGGGCGTTGCGCAGCGGGTAGAGCAGGCTGGCGATCAGGCTTTCCAGCTGGCCCAGCTCGGTTTCGTCGAAGGGGCGGCGGCGGCGGAAGGCCAGCTCGCCCAGGTATTCCCCGGCATGGTTGAGGTTGTAGGTGGCGCCGTGGCTGGCCGCTTCACCGAACTCCAGGCGCAGGTCGGCGCTGCCGTTCTGGTAGCTCAGGTAGTCCAGCGGCAGCAGCGCCTGGATCTCCTGGAAGAACAGGCCCAGGACGCGTTCGATCTCGAGGCTGGTCTGCAACTGCACGGCGAGCTGCCGGCGCACGTCCGTCAGGCTGGCCGGGCGCCGGCCGCGCGGGCGGCCGCTCTCGACCTGGCTCAGGCGCTGGAGCTTGGCGGTATCGAAATCGATGGTGTTGGACTGCTTGGGCGGGGCCATGACGCGTGGCGACCTCTGGCGCAAAACGGCGACAGTGAGGGCTGAGCTATTTTCGTGCCAACCCGCGAAAAGTTCTGTTCTGACGGCTCAAGGGACCGTCTGGCGCGGGCTTGGTTCCGTAGGCTGGGAGTGCTCCGGAGGGTGGGATGTCAAAATGATGGCGAACTTTCCGAGGAATGCGTGGGGGATTTCCTCGGGCGTAGTCGGAAAACCGGCGGGGCGGCTGTCGCGCCGCCCCGCGCCGGTCAGGCCTGGGCGTCGAAGGCCTGGCCGTTGACGCCGATGCTGTCCGGGCCCATCAGGTACAGGTAGACCGGCATGATCTCGTCCGGCGCCGGGTTGTTCGCCGGGTTCTCGCCCGGGTAGGCCATGGCGCGCATGCTGGTGCGGGTGGCGCCGGGGTTGACGCTGTTGGCGCGGACGGCGTTGGTGCCGTCGCACTCGTCGGCCATCACCTGCATCAGGCCCTCGGTGGCGAACTTGGACACCGCGTAGGCGCCCCAGTAGGCGCGGCCCTTACGCCCGACGCCGCTGGAGGTGAAGATCACCGAGGCGTCGCTGGCCAGCTTGAGCAGCGGCAGCATGGCGTGGGTCAGCATGAACACCGCGTTGACGTTGACCTGCATGACGCGCATGAAGTTTTCCCCGGAGATCTGCTCGATGGGCGAGCGCAGGCCGAGGATGGAGGCGTTGTGCAGCAGGCCGTCGAGCTTGCCGCATTCCTTCTCGATGGTCGCCGCCAGCTCGTCGTACTGGTGCGGCTGGGCGGTTTCCAGGTTGAAGGGGATGACCACCGGTTGCGGGTGGCCGGCGGCCTCGATCTGGTCGTAGGTCTGGTTGAGGTTTTCTTCGCTCTTGCCCAGCAGCAGCACGGTTGCGCCGTGGGCGGCATAGGCCCGCGCGGCGGCGGCGCCGATGCCGCGGCCGGCGCCGGTGACCAGGATCACCCGGTCCTTGAGCAGGTCGGGGCGGGCGGAATAGTCGAACATGGAAACTCCTTGGGAGCGCTGGAAGCCTGAAGCCGGAAGCTTGAAGTCGAGCGGCGGAGCGCTTCCGGCTTCAGGCTTCCAGCTTCAAGCTCAACAGGAACAAAGCGCGCGGTCGAGCACCGCCAGCAGGTCGCGCGGGTGGTCGACGATCACGTCGGCGCCCCAGTGCGCGGGGTTGTCCTCGGGGTGGATGTAGCCGTAGCGCACCGCCGCGGTCTTGGTGCCGGCGGCGCGGCCGGATTCGATGTCGCGCAGGTCGTCGCCGATGAACAGCACCTGCGCCGGGTCGATGCCCAGTTGGCTACAGGCCAGCAGCAGCGGCTCCGGGTCGGGCTTGCTGTTGGTCACGTGGTCCGGGCAGACCAGCACCGCCGAGCGCTCGGCCAGGCCCAGCTGCTGCATGATCGGCTCGGCGAAGCGCACCGGCTTGTTGGTCACCACGCCCCAGATGAGGTTGGCCCGCTCGATGCTTTCCAGCAGCTCCGGCATGCCGTCGTACAGGCGGCTGTAGACCGCGCAGTGGTCCTGGTAGCGGTCGAGGAATTCCTGGCGCAGCGTCTCGAAGCCAGGGGCTTCGGGGTCCATGTCGAAGGTCGCGGCGACCATGGCGCGGGCGCCGCCGGAGACCACGTCGGCGATGCGCTGGGCGTCGATCGGCGGGCGGCCGTGGGCGGCGAGCATGGCCTGGCAGACGGCGATGAAGTCCGGCGCGGTGTCCAGCAGGGTGCCGTCCATGTCGAAGAGAACCGCTCTGAGCTGCATCGCCGTCATTCCTCGCGCAGGGTCTGGATCATGTAGTTGACGTCGACGTCGTCGGCCAGCTTGTAGTGCCTGGTCAGCGGGTTGTAGGTCAGGCCGATGATGTCCTTGACCGCCAGGCCCGCATCGCGCGACCAGGCGCCCAGCTCGGAGGGGCGGATGAACTTCTTGAAGTCGTGGGTGCCGCGCGGCAGCAGGCGCATGACGTACTCGGCGCCGACGATGGCGAACAGGTAGGCCTTGGGGTTGCGGTTGATGGTGGAGAAGAACACCTGGCCGCCGGGCTTGACCATCTTGTGGCAGGCGCGGATCACCGAGGCCGGGTCGGGCACGTGCTCGAGCATCTCCAGGCAGGTGATCACGTCGAACTGCCCGGGCATTTCCTCGGCCAGCTGTTCGGCGGTGATGCGCCGGTATTCCACCGGCACCCCGGATTCCAGCTGGTGCAGCTGGGCCACCGCCAGCGGCGCCTCGCCCATGTCGATGCCCATGACGGTGGCGCCGCGCTGGGCCATGGCCTCGCTGAGGATGCCGCCGCCGCAGCCGACGTCCAGCACCTTCTTGCCGGCCAGGCTGGCGCGCTCGTCGATCCAGTTGACGCGCAGCGGGTTGATGTCGTGCAGCGGCTTGAACTCGCTCTCGCGGTCCCACCAGCGATGGGCCAGTGCCTCGAATTTGGCGATCTCGGCGTGGTCGACGTTGCTCATGGCGTACCTTCGTTGCAAATCATGGGAAATCGTGGCGCGCAGGCCGACTATGATGCCAGCTTCGCGCGGCGGATGGGCGCGGCATGACAGATTGTCGCAGCCGCGCCCGGCAGTGTTCAGGCGCCGGCGATGCGCCGGCCCCAGGCGCCGACCTCGGCGGCCAGGCGGCCCTCGTCCAGGCGCGTCAGGCGGCCGGCGTCCAGCAGCTGCTTGCCGCTGACCCACAGGTGGCGCACGCAGTCGCGGCCGCTGGCGTAGATCAGTTGCGAAACCGGCTCGTAGACCGGCTGCTGGGCCAGCCCGGAGAGGTCGAAGGCCACCAGGTCCGCGGATTTGCCCAGCTCCAGAGAGCCGATTTCCTGCTCCAGGCCCAGGGCGCGGGCGCCGTTCAGGGTGGCCATGCGCAGCGCGCGGTGGGCGTCCAGGGCGGTGGCCTGGCCGGCTACCGCCTTGGCCAGCAGGGCGGCGGTGCGCGTCTCGCCGAGCAGGTCGAGGTCGTTGTTGCTGGCCGCGCCGTCGGTGCCTATGGCGACGTTGACCCCGGCCTGCCACAGGCGTTCCACCGGGCAGAAGCCGCTGGCCAGCTTGAGGTTGGATTCCGGGCAGTGGATCACCGAGCTGTTGGTTTCCACCAGCAGCTCCAGGTCCTCGTCGCTCACCTGGGTCATGTGCACGGCCTGGAAGCGCGGCCCCAGCAGGCCCAGGCGGTGCAGCCGGGCCAGCGGGCGCTCGGCGCTCTTCTCCAGGGCCTGCTGGACCTCGAAGGCGGTCTCGTGGACGTGCATCTGGATGCCGGCGTCGAGTTCCTCGGCCAGCATCAGCACGTTCTCCAGCTTGTCGTCGCCGACCGTGTAGGGGGCGTGCGGGCCGAAGGCCACGCGGATGCGCGGGTGGTGCTTGAGGTCGTCGTGCAGCGCCACGCCCTGGCGGATCGCCTCCTGGGCGTCACGGGCGCCGGGCATGGGGAAGTCCAGCACCGGCACGCACACCTGGGCGCGGATGCCGCTGTCGTGCACCGCCTCGCAGGTCACCCGGGGGTGGAAGTACATGTCCGAGAAGCAGCTGATGCCGCCCTTGATCTGCTCGGCGATGGCCAGCTCGCTGCCGGTGCGCACGAAGTCCTCGTCCACCCATTTCGCCTCGGCCGGCCAGATGTGCTCCTGCAGCCAGGTCATCAGCGGCAGGTCGTCGGCCAGGCCGCGGAACAGGCTCATGGCAGCGTGTCCGTGGGCGTTGACCAGGCCCGGGGCGAGCAGCATGCCCGGCAGCTCGCGGGTTTCCGCCGCCGGCTGGCGCAGGGCCTCGGCACGCGGAGCGAGCAGGGCGATGCGGCCGTCGCGGATGCCCAGCGCATGGTCGCGCAGGACCACGCCGGCGGGTTCCACCGGGACTATCCAGGTCGGCAGCAGAAGCAGGTCGAGAGGGGCTTTGGCGTCGGGCATGGGGCGCTTCCTGCGGCGCGGGAACGGGTGGCCGGCAGTATACCCGAGCACCTTGGCCTGCGGCTCGTTATACTCGCGGGTTTTCCCGGCCCTGGCCGGGCTCGATATCGGCGCGCCGCCCGGCGCGCCCGGACCTGATAGAAGAACGAGGTGTTCCATGCGTGAGCGACTGTTGGCGGCCGAGCGGGTCACGGCCATTGATTGGCGCAAGGGCACCCTTCGTCTGCTCGACCAGCGCCTGCTGCCGCTGGAGGAAACCTGGCTGAGCTACGACAGCGCCGCCGGCGTTGCCGAGGCCATCCGCCAGATGGTGGTGCGCGGCGCTCCGGCCATCGGCATCGCCGCGGCCTACGGCCTGGTGCTGGGCCTGCAGGCCCGCCTGAACAACGGCGGCGCCTGGCGCGAGGCCCTGGAGGACGACTTCCGCGTGCTGGCCGAATCGCGGCCCACGGCGGTCAACCTGTTCTGGGCGCTGAACCGCATGCGCGAGCGCCTCGAACGCCTGAAGCCGGGCGACGACCCGCTGCAGGTGCTGGAAGCCGAGGCCATCGCCATCCACGAGAGCGACCGCGAGGCCAACCTGACCATGGCCCAGCTCGGCGTCGAGCTGATCCGCAAGCAGCACTCCGGCCCGCAGAAGATCCTCACCCACTGCAATACCGGCGCCCTGGCCACCGGCGGCTTCGGCACCGCCCTGGGGGTGATCCGCGCGGCGCACCTGGAGGGCCTGGTCGAGCGCATCTACGCCGATGAGACGCGCCCCTGGCTGCAGGGCGCGCGCCTGACCGCCTGGGAGCTGGCCAACGAGGGCGTGCCGGTCACCCTGAATGTCGACGCCGCGGCGGCGCACCTGATGAAGACCCAGAGCATCACCTGGGTCATCGTCGGCGCCGACCGCATCACCGCCAACGGCGACGTGGCGAACAAGATCGGCACCTACCAGCTGGCGATCAACGCCATGCACCACGGCGTGCGCTTCATGGTGGTGGCGCCCAGCTCGACCATCGACATGAACCTGGAGAGCGGCGAGGACATCCCCATCGAAGAGCGCAACGGCCGCGAACTCCTGGAAATCGGCGGCAAGCGGATGGCGGCCGAGGTGGATGCCTACAATCCAGTGTTCGACGTGACCCCGGCCGACCTGATCGATGCCATCGTGACCGAACGCGGCGTGGTCGAGCGTCCGGACACCGAGCGCATGGCCCAGTTGATGAGCCGCAAGCGCCTGCATTGAGGGCGCCCGGCGGGGATAGGTGTTCCCCCTGGCTTGTGGTAAGCTCCGACGGTTCTCAGTGGGGCCTTTTTCTGGCCCCGTCGATTGCGCGGATCATTGACCTAAGTCGTTGATTTGTTGTGAGTCGATGGCGTTCTGATGGCGCTGTCGCACTCCGCCGGGCTCGGGACGGGCGAGGCGGAGTTCCATCTGCAAAAGGAACCAGGCTTCTCATGGGCGAACTGGCCAAAGAAATCCTCCCGGTCAACATCGAAGACGAACTCCGACAGTCCTACCTCGATTACGCCATGAGCGTGATCGTCGGTCGTGCCCTGCCCGATGCACGCGATGGCCTCAAGCCCGTGCACCGCCGCGTCCTGTACGCCATGAGCGAACTGGGCAACGACTGGAACAAGCCCTACAAGAAATCCGCCCGTGTGGTCGGCGACGTGATCGGTAAGTACCACCCGCACGGCGACACCGCGGTGTACGACACCATCGTGCGCATGGCCCAGCCGTTCTCGCTGCGCTACATGCTGGTGGACGGCCAGGGCAACTTCGGTTCGGTGGACGGCGACAACGCCGCGGCCATGCGCTACACCGAAGTGCGCATGGCCAAGCTGGCCCACGAGCTGCTGGCGGACCTGGACAAGGAAACCGTCGACTGGGTGCCCAACTACGACGGCACCGAGCAGATCCCGGCGGTCATGCCGACCAAGATCCCCAACCTGCTGGTCAACGGTTCCAGCGGCATCGCCGTGGGCATGGCCACCAACATCCCGCCGCACAACCTGGGCGAGGTGATCGACGGTTGCCTGGCGCTGATGGACAACCCCGAGCTGTCCGTCGACGAGCTGATGCAGTACATCCCCGGTCCCGACTTCCCGACCGCCGGCATCATCAACGGCCGCGCCGGCATCATCGAGGCCTATCGTACCGGCCGCGGGCGCATCTACATCCGTGCCCGCGCCGATATCGAGGACATGGAGAAGGGCGGCAACCGCCAGCAGATCATCATCACCGAGCTGCCCTACCAGTTGAACAAGGCGCGGCTGATCGAGAAGATCGCCGAGCTGGTGAAAGAGAAGAAGATCGAGGGCATCACCGAACTGCGCGACGAGTCCGACAAGGACGGCATGCGCGTGGTCATCGAGCTGCGCCGCGGCGAAGTCGGCGAGGTGGTGCTGAACAACCTCTACGCCCAGACCCAGCTGCAGAGCGTGTTCGGCATCAACGTGGTGGCCCTGGTCGACGGCCAGCCGCGCACGCTGAACCTCAAGGACATGCTCGAAGTCTTCATCCGCCACCGCCGCGAAGTGGTGACCCGGCGGACCGTCTACGAGCTGCGCAAGGCCCGCGAGCGCGGCCACATCCTCGAAGGCCAGGCGGTCGCGCTGTCGAACATCGACCCGGTGATCGAGCTGATCAAGACCTCGCCGACCCCGGCCGAGGCCAAGGAACGCCTGATCGCCACCCCCTGGGAATCCAGCGCGGTGGAAGCCATGGTCGAGCGCGCCGGCGCCGATGCCTGCCGTCCGGAAGACCTGGACCCGCAGTACGGCCTGCGCGAGGGCAAGTACTACCTGTCGCCGGAGCAGGCCCAGGCCATCCTGGAACTGCGCCTGCACCGCCTGACCGGCCTGGAGCACGAGAAGCTCCTGTCCGAATATCAGGAAATCCTCACCCTGATCGGCGAGCTGATCCGCATCCTGACCAACCCGCAGCGCCTGATGGAAGTCATCCGCGAGGAGCTGGAGAAGGTCAAGGCCGAGTTCGGCGACGCCCGCCGCACCGAGATAGTCGCCTCCCAGGTGGACCTGACCATCGCCGACCTCATCACCGAGGAAGAGCGCGTGGTGACCATCTCCCACGGCGGCTACGCCAAGTCGCAGCCGCTGGCCGCCTACGAGGCCCAGCGCCGCGGCGGCAAGGGCAAGTCGGCGAGCGGAGTGAAGGACGAGGACTACATCGAACACCTGCTGGTGGCCAACAGCCACGCCACCCTGCTGCTGTTCTCCAGCAAGGGCAAGGTCTACTGGCTGCGCACCTTCGAGATCCCGGAAGCCTCGCGCACCGCGCGCGGCCGTCCGCTGGTCAACCTGCTGCCGCTGGACGAGGGCGAGCGCATCACCGCCATGCTGCAGATCGACCTGGAAGCCGTGCGCGCCCAGTTCGCCGGCGAGGAAGGCGATGACGACGACGTGGTCGCCGAGCAGGTCGCCGAAGTGGTGGAAGCCGAAGAGGCCGAAGAGGGCGACGACGCCGACTTCAGCCAGGACGAGCCGACCGGCGCGTACATCTTCATGGCCACCATGAAGGGCACCGTGAAGAAGACCCCGCTGATCCAGTTCACCAAGCCGCGCTCCAACGGCCTGATCGCGCTGAAGCTGGAGGAGGGCGACTCGCTGATCGCCGCCGCCATCACCGACGGCTCGAAGGACGTGATGATGTTCTCCGACGCCGGCAAGGTGATCCGCTTCAAGGAAAGCAAGGTGCGCATCATGGGCCGTAACGCCCGTGGCGTGCGCGGCATGCGCCTGGCCGAAGACCAGCGCATCATCTCCATGCTGATCCCCGAATGCCGCGAGGCGCAGATCCTCACCGCCTCCGAACGCGGTTACGGCAAGCGCACCCCGCTGGCCGACTACCCGCGTCGCGGCCGTGGCGGCCAGGGCGTGATCGCCATGGTCATCAACGAGCGCAACGGCAAGCTGGTGGGCGCCGTGCAGGTGCTGGACGGCGAGGAGATCATGCTGATTTCCGACCAGGGCACCCTGGTCCGCACCCGCGTCGACGAAGTCCGCGGCGCGGGCCGCAACACCCAGGGCGTGATCCTCATCAAGCTGGCCGCCGACGAGACCCTGGTGGGCCTGGAGCGGGTGCAGGAGCCGACCGTGGTCGAGGGCGAGGTCGTGGACGACGAAGCGTTCGACGAGAATCAAGAAGCAGGCGAAGCCGCGGCCGAGGAAGCGCCGCAGGCCAGCGAAGACTGATTAGCGAGAGTGGATGTGAGCAAGCGAGCCTATAACTTCTGCGCAGGTCCAGCTGCGCTTCCCACCGAGGTGCTGGAGCGCGCCCGCGAAGAGCTGCTCGACTGGCAGGGCAAGGGCCTGTCGGTCATGGAGATGAGCCACCGCAGCGACGACTACGTGGCCATCGCCGAGAAGGCCGAGCAGGACCTGCGCGACCTGATGGGCGTGCCGTCGAACTACAAGGTGCTGTTCCTCCAGGGCGGCGCCAGCCAGCAGTTCGCCGAGATCCCGCTGAACCTGCTGCCCGAAGACGGCGTGGCCGACTACGTGGAAACCGGCATCTGGTCGAAGAAGGCCATCGAGGAAGCGCGCCGCTTCGGCAACGTCAACGTGGTCGCCAGCGCCTCCAAGTACGACTACTTCGCCATTCCCGGGCAGAACGAGTGGAACCTGACGCCGAACGCAGCCTACCTGCACTACGCGTCCAACGAGACCATCGGCGGCCTGGAGTTCGACTGGATTCCGCAGGTCGGCGACGTGCCGCTGGTGGTGGACATGTCCTCGGACATCCTCTCGCGCCCGGTCGACGTGTCGAAGTTCGGCCTGATCTACGCCGGCGCGCAGAAGAACATCGGCCCTTCCGGCCTGGTAGTGGTCATCGTCCGCGAAGACCTGCTCGGCCGCGCCCGCAGCATCTGCCCGACCATGCTCAACTACAAGGTCGCCGCCGACAACGGCTCCATGTACAACACCCCGGCCACCTATTCCTGGTACCTCTCCGGCCTGGTCTTCCAGTGGCTGAAGGAGCAGGGCGGCGTCGAGGCCATGGAGCAGCGCAACCGCGCCAAGAAGGACCTGCTGTACTCCTTCATCGACGCCAGCGACTTCTACACCAACCCGATCCAGCCCAGCGCCCGTTCCTGGATGAACGTGCCCTTCCGCCTGGCCGACGAGAAGCTCGACAAGGCCTTCCTCGCCGGCGCCGACGCCCGTGGCCTGCTCAACCTCAAGGGCCACCGTTCGGTGGGCGGCATGCGCGCCTCCATCTACAACGCCCTGGGCCTGGACGCCATCGAGGCCCTGGTAGCCTACATGGCCGAGTTCGAGAAGGAGCACGGCTGATGAGCGACGCTGACCAGCTCAAGGCTTTGCGCGTACGCATCGACAGCCTCGACGAGAAGATCCTCGAGCTGATCAGCGAACGCGCCCGCTGCGCCACCGACGTGGCGCGGGTGAAGATGCAGTCCCTGGCCGAGGGCGAGAAGCCGGTGTTCTACCGGCCCGAGCGCGAGGCCTGGGTGCTCAAGCACATCATGGAACTGAACAAGGGGCCGCTGGGCAACGAGGAAGTGGCGCGGCTGTTCCGCGAGATCATGTCCTCCTGCCTGGCCCTGGAGCAGCCGCTCAAGGTCGCCTACCTCGGCCCCGAGGGCACCTTCACCCAGGCCGCGGCGCTCAAGCACTTCGGCCATGCGGTGATCAGCACGCCGATGGCGGCCATCGACGAAGTGTTCCGCGAAGTGGCCGCCGGCGCGGTGAACTTCGGCGTGGTGCCGGTGGAGAACTCCACCGAGGGCGCGGTCAACCACACCCTGGACAGCTTCCTCGAGCACGACATGGTGATCTGCGGCGAGGTCGAGCTGCGCATCCACCACCACCTGCTGGTGGGCGAGAACACCAAGACCGACAGCATCACCCGCATCTATTCCCACGCCCAGTCCCTGGCCCAGTGCCGCAAGTGGCTGGACGCGCACTACCCGAACGTCGAGCGCGTGGCGGTGCCGAGCAACGCCGACGCCGCCAAGCGGGTGAAGAGCGAGTGGAACAGCGCGGCCATCGCCGGCGACATGGCGGCCAGCCTGTACGGCCTGGACAAGCTGCACGAGAAGATCGAGGACCGCCCGGACAACTCCACGCGCTTCCTCATCATCGGCAACCAGGAAGTGCCGCCGACCGGCGACGACAAGACCTCGATCATCGTCTCCATGCGCAACAAGCCCGGCGCGCTGCACGAACTGCTGGTGCCGTTCCACACCAACGGCATCGACCTGACGCGCATCGAGACCCGCCCGTCGCGCAGCGGCAAGTGGACCTACGTGTTCTTCATCGACTTCGTCGGCCACCACAAGGACCCGCTGATCAAGGACGTGCTGGAGAAGATCAACAGCGAAGCCGTGGCGCTGAAGGTGCTGGGCTCCTATCCCAAGGCGGTACTCTAACAAGCGGCTGGAAGCCGGAAGCCCGAAGCTGGAAGTTGGAGTCGCGCGGTCGCTTCCAGCTTCAAGCCTCCAGCTTTCGGCTTTCAGCTCCAGCGGAGCTGAAAAAATGTCTTGCGACTTCCTCGCCCTGGCCCAGCCGGGCGTACAGAAACTCTCGCCCTACGTGCCGGGCAAGCCGGTGGACGAACTGGCCCGTGAGCTGAACCTGGACCCGGCGAAGATCGTCAAGCTGGCCAGCAACGAAAACCCGCTGGGCCCCAGCGCCAAGGTGCTGGAAGCGATCCGCGGCGAACTGGCGGAAATGACCCGCTATCCCGACGGCAACGGCTTCGAGCTGAAGAGCAAGCTGGCCGCCCGCTGCGGAGTGACCACTGCCCAGGTGACCCTCGGCAACGGCTCCAACGACATCCTCGACCTAGTCGCCCGCGCCTACCTGGCGCCGGGCCTGAACGCCGTGTTCAGCCAGTACGCCTTCGCCGTCTACCCGATCTCCACCCAGGCCGTCGGCGCCGAGGGCAGGGCGGTGCCGGCGAAAGACTGGGGGCATGACCTGGAAGCCATGCTGGCGGCCATCGACGCCAACACCCGCGTGGTCTTCATCGCCAACCCGAACAACCCCACCGGCACCTGGTTCGGCCCGGATGCGCTGGAGCAGTTCCTCTCCCGCGTACCGGAAAACGTCCTGGTGGTGCTGGACGAGGCCTACATCGAGTACGCCGAGGGCGACGAGCTGCCCGACGGCCTGGCCTACCTGGCCCGCTACCCGAACCTGCTGGTCTCGCGCACCTTCTCCAAGGCCTACGGCCTGGCTTCGCTGCGCGTCGGCTACGCCATCTCCTCGGCGCAGATCGCCGACGCGCTCAACCGCGTGCGCCAGCCGTTCAACGTCAACAGCCTGGCCCTGGCCGCCGCCTGCGCCGCGCTGGACGACGCCGACTACCTGGCCGAGGGCAAGCGCATCAACGACGCCGGCATGCAGCAGCTGCAGGACGGCCTGCGCGCCCTGGGCCTGGCCTGGATTCCGTCCAAGGGCAACTTCCTCGCCGTCGACCTGCAGCGCGACGCCGGCCCGGTCTACCAGGCCCTGCTGGCGGAAGGCGTGATCGTCCGCCCGGTGGGCGGCTACGGCATGCCGCAGCACCTGCGCATCTCCATCGGCCTGGCGGAAGAGAACGCACGCTTCCTCGAAGCCCTGGCCAAGGTGCTCGCCCGTGCCTGAGGTGACGCCGCACAAGCTCCGCCGTCTGGTGGTGGTGGGGCTGGGCCTGATCGGCGGCTCCTTCGCCAAGGGGCTGCGCGAGAAAGGCCTGTTCGAAGAAGTGGTCGGCGTCGACCGCGACCCGCAGACGCGCCGCCTGGCAGTGCAGCTGGGCGTGGTCGACCGTTGCGAGGAGAGCCTGCGCGAAGGCTGCCGCGACGCCGACGTGATCCAGCTCGCCGTGCCGATCCTGGCCATGGAGAAGGTGCTGGCCGAACTGGCCACCTTCGACCTCGGCCACGCCGTGCTCACCGACGTCGGTAGCGCCAAGGGCAACGTGGTGCGCGCGGCCAGGGTCGCCTTCGGCGAGATGCCGGCGCGCTTCGTTCCCGGCCATCCCATCGCCGGCTCCGAGCAGAGCGGGGTGGAAGCGGCCAACGGCAAACTGTTCCGCCGTCATAAAGTCATCCTCACGCCGCTGGATAATGCCGACGCGGACGCGGTCCAGTGCGTCGAGGCACTGTGGCGCGAGCTGGGCGCGGACGTCGAGCTGATGGAAGTCGAGCACCATGACGAAGTGCTCGCCGCCACCAGCCACCTGCCGCACCTGCTGGCCTTCACGCTGGTCGACTCGCTGGCCAAGCGCAGCGAAAATCTGGAAATCTTCCGTTATGCCGCCGGCGGCTTCCGCGACTTCACGCGGATCGCCGGCAGCGACCCGACGATGTGGCACGACATCTTCCTTGCCAACCGCAAGGCGGTGCTGCGCATCCTCGACGTTTTCCGCGACGACCTCGATGCCCTGCGCGAGGCCGTCGATGCAGGGGACGGGCAGCAACTGATGGGCGTCTTCACCCGCGCCCGCGTCGCCCGTGAACATTTCAGCAAAATCCTGGCCCGCCGGGCCTATGTGGACGCCATGCACAACAACGACCTGATTTACCTGGCCCAGCCGGGTGGCCGCCTGTCCGGGCGCGTACGCGTTCCGGGCGACAAGTCCATCTCCCACCGCTCGATCATGCTCGGCTCCCTGGCCGAAGGCACCACCGAGGTGGAAGGCTTCCTCGAGGGCGAGGACGCCCTGGCCACCATTCAGGCGTTCCGCGACATGGGCGTGGTTATCGAAGGCCCGCACCACGGCCGCGTGACCGTCCATGGCGTCGGCCTGCATGGCCTGAAGCCGGCACCGGGCCCCATCTACCTGGGCAACTCCGGCACCTCCATGCGCCTGCTCAGCGGCCTGCTGGCGGCGCAGCCGTTCGACAGCACCCTGACCGGCGACGCCTCGCTGACCAAGCGCCCGATGAACCGCGTGGCCAAGCCGCTGCGCGAGATGGGCGCGGTGATCGAGACCGCCGCCGAAGGGCGCCCGCCGCTGACCATCAAGGGCGGCCAGAAGCTGACCGGCATGCACTACGACATGCCCATGGCCAGCGCCCAGGTGAAATCTTGCCTGCTGCTCGCCGGCCTCTATGCCGCCGGTGAAACCTCGGTGACCGAGCCGGCGCCGACCCGCGACCACACCGAGCGCATGCTGCGCGGCTTCGGCTACCCGGTGGAGGTGGAAGGCAGCACCGCCAAGGTCGAAAGCGGCCACAAGCTCAGCGCCACCAACATCGAGGTACCAGCGGACATCTCCTCCGCGGCCTTCTTCCTGGTCGCGGCGAGCATCGCCGAAGGTTCGGAGATCGTCCTCGAACACGTCGGCATCAACCCGACCCGCACCGGCGTCATCGATATCCTCAAGCTGATGGGCGCCGACATCACCCTGGAGAACCAGCGTGAAGTGGGCGGCGAGCCGGTGGCCGACCTGCGCGTGCGTTCGGCCAGGCTGAAAGGCATCGACATCCCCGAGGACCTGGTGCCCCTGGCCATCGACGAATTCCCCGTGCTGTTCGTCGCCGCCGCCAACGCCGAAGGCCGCACCGTGCTGCGCGGCGCCGAAGAACTGCGGGTGAAGGAATCCGACCGCATCCAGGTCATGGCCGACGGCCTGCTGGCCCTGGGCGTGAAGTGCGAGCCGACCCCGGACGGCATCATCATCGACGGCGGCCCCTACGGCGGCGGCGAAGTCTGGAGCCACGGCGACCACCGCATCGCCATGTCCTTCAGCGTGGCCTCGCTGCGCGCCTCGGCGCCGATCCGCATCCACGACTGCGCCAACGTCGCCACCTCCTTCCCGAACTTCCTCGGCCTGGCCGCGGGTGCCGGCATCCGCGTGGCGGAGGAGGGCAACTGATGGCCGCCTCCGACTTCGCCGCGGCCTGGCCGGTGGTCGCCATCGACGGCCCCAGCGGCTCCGGCAAGGGCACCGTGGCCGGCATCCTGGCCAAGCGCCTGGGCTGGAACCTGCTGGACTCCGGCGCGCTGTACCGCCTGCTGGCCTTCGCCGCCGGCAACCACGGCATCGACCTGACCAACGAGGAAGCCCTCAAGGTCCTGGCCGCGCACCTGGACGTGCAGTTCACCCACGCCAAGGGCGGCGAGGGCCAGCACATCATCCTCGAAGGCGAAGACGTCACCGACACCATCCGCACCGAACAGGTCGGCGCCGGCGCCTCCCAGGTCGCCGCGCTGCCGGCGGTGCGCGACGCCTTGCTGCAACGCCAGCGCGCCTTCCTCGAAGCCCCGGGCCTGGTGGCCGACGGCCGCGACATGGGCACCGTGGTGTTCCCCGGCGCGCCGCTGAAGATCTTCCTCACCGCTTCGGCCGAAGAGCGCGCCCGCCGCCGCTACCTGCAACTCAAGGGCAAGGGCGTGGACTGCGACATGGCCGCGCTCACCGAGGAAATCCGCGCCCGCGACGAACGCGACAGCCAGCGCAGCGTGGCCCCGCTGAAACCAGCCGAAGGCGCCATCGTGGTCGACTCCACCAGCATGAGCATCGAGGCGGTGGTGGACAGCATTCTTGGTGAGGTCGAGAGGCTCGGTCTGACCGACTGAGGCCTGGGAATCCTTCAGCTGCGGCAGTTTTCGGCGTCGCGTGCTTGAAGATATTTCTGAGGATGATTCCTCTTGATGCTGAGGACGTTTCTTCTAGAGACGTCTTGCCCGGGCTGCCAAACTTCCGCGCTGTTCAATAGCGCCCGCTCGACCCGAGCGGGCCGTGAATAGCGTGGAGGCCCCTTGTCCGACAGTCCCGTCCCCGCCGCACTGCATTCTTCGCAGGGCGCGTGGGTCCAGTTGTTGCTCGCACTGACCCGGCGGGAAATCCTCGCACGCTACCAGGGCGCTCTGCTCGGGCGGCTGTGGCTGCTGCTGTCGCCCTTCCTGCTGCTGGCGGTCTACACCTTCGTTTTCGGCCAGGTGCTCAAGTCGCGCTGGGGGGCGGAGCAGAGCACGGCCTCCTTCGCCTTGACGCTCTTCGCCGGGCTGCTGCTCCACGGCATGCTGGCGGACAGCCTGTCCCGCGCGGTCACGGTGATGCACAATCACCGCAACCAGGTGAAGAAGCTGGTCTTCCCGCTGGAACTCCTGCCGCTTTCGCTGGCACTCTCCGCCCTGTCGAACGCCGTCATCGGCTTTCTCGTACTGCTCCTGCTGATGCCCTGGCTCGGGCAACCGCTGGGCTGGAGCATCCTCTACCTGCCGTTGGTCCTGCTGCCCTTCGTGCTGTGCGTGTGCGGCCTCAGCTGGATCATCGCCGTGTTCGGCGCCTATTTCCGCGATACCAGCCAGTTCATCCAGTTTCTTCTCGTATTGCTGCTGTTCCTCAGCCCGGTGTTCTACCCCGTGAGCGCCTTGCCGGAAGCCTTGCGCCCCTACCTGTTGCTCAATCCGCTGAGCGTTCCGGTGGAAGCGGTGAGGGCCTGCCTGTTCGGCATGCCGATGCCGCCGATGGGCGTCCAGTTGGCTTATGCCGCCATCGCCTGTCTGTTGGCGGTGCTGGGCTGGCTGTGGTTCCGGCGTATGAAGGACGGTTTCGCCGATGTCCTCTGAACCGCTCGCCGACACCGTGCCGGCGGTCGTTGCCGATGCCCGCCCGCTGGGGCAGATGCTCATCGAGCGCGGCCTGTGCAACGCCCAGGAGCTGGAACGCGCGCTGGAACTACAGGCCAGGATCGGCGGGCGCCTTGGGGCGCTATTGCTGCGCTCGGGCGGTGTTTCGGAGGCGGCCCTGCTGGAAGTGCTCGCCGAACAACTGCGCCTGCCTTTGGTGGGCGTGGACCTGGAGGCCCCCGGCAACGCCGAGTTGCTGGCCTTCCTCGAAGCGACCTCCATCGGTGTGGAATGGTTCGTCGCCGAACAGGTGGTCGTCTGGAGCGATGCCCAGGGCGGCCTGCTGGTCGCTTCCCGTGACCCGATGGCGTCCTTCGTCCTGGAGGTCCTGCGCTATTTCCATCCCGGGCAGCCATTGCGCACGGTGCTGTGCCGCTCCCAGGATCTCGACGCCTGGCTGGAACTGCTCAAGGAGCGCCTGCAGCAGGAGAGCCGCGAGGGGCTGCGCTTCGCCTCCGACGACATCCGCCAACTGCGGGAAATGGCGGAGGAGGCGCCCATCGTCGAGCTGGTCAACAACGTCATGAGCCAGGCGGTGGAGAAACGCGCCTCGGACATCCACATCGAGCCGCGCGAATTCAATTTCCATATCCGCTTCCGCATCGATGGCGTCCTGCAATCGCAGCTTAGCCTGCCGCGGGAGCGCTTCGCCGCGGTGGTCTCGCGGATCAAGCTGATCTCCGCCATCGACATCGCCGAGCGGCGCCTGCCCCAGGACGGGCGGATGAGCACCAGAGTGGGCGGGCAGGATATGGACGTCCGCGTTTCCACGCTGCCCGGGGTGCATGGCGAGTCGGTGGTGATGCGCCTGTTGCCCAAGGCCCGCGAAGGTCTGCGCCTGGACCGCCTGGGAATGCTGGCGGACCACCTGGAACTGATGCGCGCCTGGATCGCCGAGCCCCACGGCATCGTGCTGGTCACCGGGCCCACCGGCTCCGGCAAGTCGACGACCCTCTACGGCACGCTCGAGGCCATCAACGACGGCATCCGCAAGATCATCACGGTGGAGGACCCGGTCGAGTACCAGGTGCCGAACATCACCCAGGTCCAGGCCCACGCCGACATCGGCCTGACCTTCGCCGCCGCCCTGCGCTCGATCCTGCGCCAGGACCCGGACGTGATCATGATCGGCGAGATCCGCGACCTGGAGACGGCGGAGATCGCCGTGCAGTCGTCCCTCACCGGCCACCTGGTGTTCTCCACGCTGCACACCAACGATTCGCTCAGCGCTTTCACCCGCCTGATCGACATGGGCATCGAGCCGTTCCTGGTCGCCTCGCCGGTACGCGGCGTCCAGGCCCAGCGTCTGGTGCGCACTCTGTGCCGGCATTGCGCGGAGCCCTATGAGCCCGGCCTGGCGGCAGAGGACAAGGCTGCGCTGGACGCGGCGATCCAGCGCCTCTACCCCGGGCAGGCACCGAACTGGCTCCGCGCGAAGGGCTGCGAGCAGTGCCAGGGCACGGGCTATCACGGGCGGCTGGGAATCTACGAGATGGTGGACGTCGGCCCCGAACTGCAGGCGCTCATCCTGCAACAGGCGCCCGTCGAACAGATGCGCCGGCTGGCGGCCAGCCAGGGTTTCCGCAGCATGCGCGAAGACGGCTTCATCAAGGCCTGGCTGGGCCTGACCTCGCTGGACGAGGTACATCGGGTCACCAGCGGTTAACGGCATGCGCTTCGAATACCAGGCAGTGGACCGGCAAGGCCGGCGTTGCAGTGGCGACCTCGATGCCGGCTCTCGCAGCGACGCGCTTCGTCAACTGGAGGCCCAGGGCCTGACGCCCCTTAGCTTGGAGGCGGGCCAGCGTGCGCTGCAACCCGGGCGCCGGCGCCTGCGCGCGGAAGAATTGAACATGGCCCTGCACGAGTTGGCGACCCTGCTGGGGGCAGGCGTTGCCCTGGCCGACGCGGTCTCCGCCCAGGAGCGCTCGAGCAGCCATCCACGTCTCTGCGCGGCGCTGCAGAGCATGAGCGAAGGCCTGCGCCAGGGACGTTCCTTCCCTCAGGTGCTGGAGACAGCTGGCTTGCCCCTGCCGCGTTACGCCTACCAGTTGGTGGCGGCGGGCGAGATGACCGGCAACCTGGCGGCGGCGCTGCGGGACTGCGTGACGCAGATGGAGTACGAGCGGCGCACCCGCGAGGAAGTGCGCAACGCTCTGATCTACCCGAGCGTGCTGGTGCTCAGCGGAATCGGGGCGGTCATGGTGATGTTCGTCTTCGTCGTGCCCAAGTTCGCCAACCTGCTGGAGCACGCCGACAAGCTGCCTTGGCTGGCCTGGGCAGTGCTCAGCACCGGCGTCTGGAGCAAGGCCAACGCCTTGCCGCTGCTGCTCGCCGGCCTGCTGCTGGGTGCCCTGGGGCTGCCGTTGGCCAGGAGCGAGAAGGTTCGCGGCCGCTTCCTCAACGGCTTGTTGCGTTTGCCATTGCTCGGCGACTGGCTGTTGCAGGCGGAGATCGCCCAGTGGGCCAAGGTCCTCGGCACCCTGCTGGGCAACCGCGTGGCGCTGGTCGAGGCCCTGCGCCTGGCCAGCGCGGGCGTGCGCATCGGTCTGCAACGCGAGCTGCTGGAAAGGGTCACCCAGGACGTGAGGGGCGGGACTTCCCTGTCCGAGGCATTGGAACTGCGCAGGGCGATCACCGCTACGGGCGGCAATCTGGTGCGCGTCGGCGAAAGGTCCGGGCGCCTGGCCGAGATGCTCGACAGCCTCGCCGAACTCTACGAGGGGCTGGGGCGTTCGCGCATGCGCAAGGTCCTGGCGCTGATCGAGCCGCTGGCGATCCTGCTGATCGGCGCGCTGTTCGGCGTGATCATCACCGGCGTGGTGCTGGCCATCACCAGCGCCAACGACATTGTGTTCTGAAAAAGGGGAAGTGGATGCGCGACGGGCATGAGGGAAGGGGGCCCCGGCAGGGGAGCAGGAAAGTGCCGGCGCCGGGATGCGAGCGCGGTTTCACCCTGCTGGAAATGATAGTGGTGCTGGTGATCATCGGGCTGCTCATGGGGCTGGTCGGGCCACGTCTGTTCAGCCAGGCCGACAAGGCCAAGGTGCAGACCGCGGATACCCAGGTGAAGATGCTCAAGGGGGCGCTGATGACCATGCGCCTGGACATCGGCCGCCTGCCCAGCGAGCAGGAAGGGCTGGCCCTGCTCAATGCGGCGCCCGCGGACGAGCGGATCAAGGCCTTCTGGAAAGGCCCCTATCTGGACGGTGGGGTGCCGCTGGATCCCTGGAACCGCGCCTACATATATAGCAACGCGCCCAGTGCCGAACAGCCGTTCTCGCTGTACAGCCTGGGGGCCGACGGGCAGCCTGGCGGGGAAGGGGAGAATGCGGACATCGGCTTCCTGCCCCGGCAATGAGCGCTGCGGCGGTTTCACCCTGCTCGAACTGCTGGTGGTACTGGCCCTGGTTGCCGCGGTGGGCGCCGTCGTCATGCCCAACCTGCTGAACATGCAGGAGGCCTGGCGTCGGCGTATCGACCTGCAGGACATCGCCAACCAGTTGCAGACGCTGGGCTACCGGGCCCGTCTGGAAGCCCGGCAGACCCTCATCGGGCCGGCTGGCGTCGAGCCGCCGCAGATGCTGAAGCTGCCCCAGGGCTGGACGCTGAGCGCAAGCGCGCCCGTCGTCTACCTGGCCAATGGCGTCTGCCTGGGGGGGACGCTGGAGTTGCGGCAGGGGGATGTCGCTCGGCAGTTGCAACTGGTTCCGCCGCAATGCTTGCCGGAGTTCGTCCAGTGAAGCGCGGGCGGCAAGCCGGTTTCACACTGCTGGAAGCGGTGGTCGCCCTGACGTTGCTGGCCGTGGTGGGCAGCGCGCTGCTGGCCTGGCTGGGGACGGGCTTCCGCAGCCTGGAGCGAATGAACGAGGTTCAGCGCCGCATCGATGCGACCCGCACCGGCCTGGCGTTTCTCGAGGGGCTCAACCCGATGCTCCAGCCGAGCGGCAGCGCCGCCCTTGGAAGCTACCGGCTGGACTGGGAGAGCCGGCTTCTCGCCGCTCCGCGCCCCGTCGTCAGCCGCTACAGCGGCCACCCCGGACCCTTCGACAGCGCCCTGTATCGCGTCCAGGCGACCTTGTCCGGCGAGGACCTACCGCCGCTGCCCTTGAGCCTGGAACTGGCGGGGTACCGGATGGCTCGCCTGCCGGACGGCGGGGATGCGCCATGAGCCGGCGCATTCCTCGGGGGCGGGAGCGGGGCTTCACCCTGCTGGAACTCATCGTGGTCCTGTTGTTGGCGGCGATGGTCACCACCCTGTTGATGCAGGGGATGGACTATGTCTCGCGGGCCAACGACAGCTTCCTGCGCCAGGGCGAGTCACGGCAACTACGGGTGCTGGCCTTCGGCTGGTTCGACGACGCGATAGCGCAGCTGGCTGCGCCGGCCAGGGGGGATGCGCCGGCTCGTTTCCGCGGCGATCCGCTCAGCTTCGAAGCCGTCTCCCTGGCCAGCGCCGAGCGTATCGAAGGCGTCCCGGTGCCCTTTGCCTTTCGCCTGGAACGGCTTGGCGAGCCGGGCCGGGAGCGGACCGCGATGATCTACGTGCGCCGGTTGCAGGCCAGCCGCTGGCCACTGCTGGAATTGCAGGGGGCTGCGCATTTTCTCTATCGCGACGAGCAGGGGGCCTGGCATGACAACTGGCCGCCCTTGCCGGTGCTGGCCGACAGCCTTCCTGCGGCGGTGGCGTTGAACGCGCCCGAGGAGCGCCTGTTCCGCCTGGCCAGGGTCGCGACGCCGCTTCGACAGGTGAATGCGGATGCGGACTGAGCGTGGCTTCGTGCTGGTCGGCGTCATCTGGTTTCTCGCCATCATGACCTTGGTGGTGGCCTCGGCCGTGACCTGGATCGAACGCTCGCTGGACGGTATCGAAAAGGAGCGTCAGGGGTTGCTGCGCGACATGACGGAGCGCTCCATGCTCAGCCGGCTGACCTGGCTGGCATCGACCCAGCGCTTGACCCTGGCCGGATTGACCACACCCGACAGCCCGGCGCCGAGCCTTGCCGACATGGATATGTCGGTCCTGCCGGTAGGGGCCGAGCTGGCCCTGGATGGCCGCGAATACTGCCTGGCCAACGGCTGGTGCTTCGCCTTCGTCGACCGCGCATCGCGTCTTGGCCTGGAGCAGGCCCCGCCGGCGGCCTTGGCCTCGTTGCTGGAAGGGCTGGGGATAGCGCCGGAGAGGATAGCGCCAATGCTGGCGGAGCTTGCCGGCCATTTGCGCGGCCCACCGGGTAGCGCCGCGCTGCGCAGCCTGCATGCCCCGCAGGAAGTCTTCGTCCTCGATAGCTGGCGCCCCTGGGAGGCCGCGTTGCGGGCTGCCGGCTGGGAGGAACTGGTCACGGTCGGCGAGCCGTCCCTGAACGTGAACACCGCCAGCGGCCAACTCCTGCGCCTGGCCTGGCGGCTTCCGGAGGACAGCCTGGCGCTGTTGCTCGCGGCGCGCCATGAGCGGCCGTTGCGAGGCGTGGGCGACCTCGAGGGCGTGTTGGGCATGTATCTGCAGCAATTACCCGCGGAGAACTGGTCGCGCCTGGCCAGCGCCACCCTGTTCATCCGCCTGCGCCCCGCGGACGCCGTGGCGCGTTACGAATACCAACTGCGACTCGAGAGCGATGACCTGCAAGGGTCGCCCTGGCAATTTCTGCAACGGAGGTCCCTGCCGCGCAATGTCCCCATCACCGACACAGCGCCCATCCATCATGAGGCGCCTGGACTGCTTTCCGCCCCGCTTGTGGCAAGCCCATGACGCGGATGGCTCGCCCTGCCTGGAGTGGCGGCGCCAGCCCCGTGGCCTGGGGCGGATGCTCCGCACGCAATGGGTCATCGAGCGTTCGCAATGCCTGTACCGCTGCCTGGATCTGTCCCATGTGCCGGCCAGCGGTAGGGCCCAGGCCCTTGCCCTGAAGCTTGCCGGCCTGTCGCCGTTCCGCTTGCCGGGGCACTACGCGGTCTGGCGCGACGGCTGGGTGCAGCTGTGGCTCTGGGACGAACAGCAGCGCCAGCGGCTCGCCGAAGCGCAACAGGCTGCGTCCGGCTGCCTCTGCCTGCCGGAAACCCTGCTACAGGCTCCGCCGGCGGCGACGCCGGAGCCAAGTGTTCGCCTGGTGAGCGTCCAGGACGGTGTGGACCTGCAGGTCTGGCGGGCCGGCGTGCTGCGGGCGAGCGTCTTCCAGGATGGCCTGCCGCTGTCCGCGATGGCCTGGCAGGCAGTGCGAGGGGTTCCCGGCGTGCGCCTGCCCGAGCGGCTGGAAGAAGAGGTGCCGGCCTGCCTCGAGCGTCCCTGGGCCTCCGGCGCCAGTCTGGTGGGACGGGACTGGGAGCGCTGGTTGCCCTATGGCCTGGCGGCCACCCTGCTGGCGGGCAGCGCTTTCAACCTGACGCAGGGGGCGCAATGGTGGTGGGCCGAGCGCGGCCTGGCGGGGCAGCAGGTCGCGCTGGCCCAGCAGGTCGAGCCGGTGCTGGCGGCACGTACTCGGGCCATGCAGGCCGAGAGCGAAATCCAGGCTCTGCTGCGCTTGCAGGATGCACCTTCGCAGGTCGAACTGCTGCGCACCGTGGCGGGGCTGCTGCCGGAGGATAGCCGCCTGCTGAGCTGGCGCTTCCGGGAAAACGCGTTGGAACTGCTCATCCAGACCAGTCGCGCGGACCCGCGGTTCTTCGTCCAGCGGCTGCAGGAGGGCGGCAGGTTCCAGGATGTCCGGGTCGAACCCTCGCCCAGGGGCGATGGCCTGCAACTGGCCATGAACATTCGACAGGGGGAATAGATGGACGCTCGATTGCAAGAGATGCTGCCCCACTGGTCCCGGCTGCGCGAGCAGTGGCGGGAACAGCCCCGCCTGCGCCTGGCGGGATGGATGATCCTGGCGCTGTTGGTCGTGCATCTGCTGTTGCTGGGCAACGACTGGCGCGAAGCCCGCCGTCAGGCGTTCGAGGAGTCGGCCAGGCGCCTGGCGCAGATGCGCGCGCTGGCCGCCCAGGAGCACTGGCCGGACCGCGCCGTCCAGGCGGAAGACGTGCGCAGCGCATTGCGCATACGTTTGTGGCAGGCGCAGAACCCCTCGTTGGCCAGGGCCGATGTGCAGGCCTGGCTGGATGTCCAGACCAAGCAGAGTGGCCTGCAGGAGGCCCGCATCTCGGTGTTGCCGCCCCTGGACTTCGACAAGGAGGGCGTCGGCGCCCGGGTCCAGGCACAAGTGCGCGGACGTTTCGAGCCGAAGAGTTTCGGCCAGCTGCTGCATGCGCTGGAAACGGCGGAGCACTGGGTGAGCATCGACGCCCTCGAGTTGAACGACCGCGGCTCGCCGTCGGTGAGCCTGCAACTCACCTTCCATTTTCGTCCGAACGCAACGCCCCCTTGAGCGGATGAGCGCGGAACGCCCTGATTCGGACGGACATTCAGGCCATTCAGGCACTGTCGATCGTTCGCAGTCCCAGGTTGGGAAACTTCCTTCATGGAAAGCGGCAAAGGCAGCATTTCTGTAATGACAGAATCCCGCCTTCAACTTGTTTCGAATGCACCTTTCCCTAGCGGTATCGATTCATCGGTTTCCTATGACTTCCTTCTTCCCCTTCCGATTGGCCTGGGCGGCGCTTGCCGGCGGCGTCCTGCTGGCGCTGCTCTGGCAGCCACGGGCAGCCATACCCGAGGCTCCGGCTGAGACTGCGCAGTGGCGGCTACCGGAGGTCCGGCCTGTCTCCCGCAATGCCAGCATTCCGGCGCAGATCGCCAGCATGGCCTGGTGGGGCAGCGCCAGGGAGGAGGCCGAGAAAGCACGCTCGGCGCGCATCAGCGTGGACGAGCAGGGCGTGGCCCGGGTCAAGGTCCAATGGCTGTTTCGCGGTGTGGTCGCCGAGGGCGGACAGCGTTTCGCCCTGATCGCCAAGGATGCCGCCGCGCCGCTGTTGCGCTATGCCCCGGGCGACCAGCTACCGGGAGGCGAACGCCTCGAACGGATCGAAGGGCAGGGCATTCGTTTCTCGCTGTCCGAGGATGGCGCAACACAGGACTTTGAAAGGAAACTCTATGCCCCCCTCGAATAATGCCCTTGCGGCCTTTCCCCGGCACCCGCTGTTGCTCGCGATCTGTCTGGGACTGCTGGGAGGCTGTGGTACGACGCAGCTGCAATTGCCCGCGCCCTTGCTGGAGCCTCGCCAGGCCATGGAGGAGAACATGCCGCAGGAGGGGGCCGAGGGAACGGTGCAGCGCCCGCAGCAATCGGCGGGGCCGCAGGTGAGCCCGACGCCAGCACCTCCCGCCGGGCCCGTGGGTGGGCTGGTGGACAAGGCCGATCGCCTGGTGCTCGATGACAAGAACGCCGACCTGCAGGTGAACATCGAGGACGTCGCCCTGCCGGGCTTCATCAACGAAGTCTTCGGCAACCTGCTGGGGTTGTCGTTCGAGATCGACGACAACCTGAAGAAACGTAACGACCGGGTCACCCTGCGCCTGGAGCAGGCGCAGACCCAGCAGACGGTCTACGACATCGCCTCGCAGGTCATGGCCAATTACGGCGTAGAGATCGTCAAGCAGGGTGGCATCCTGCGCTTCCAGGTCAAGCAGATCGGCCTGAGCCCTGAGGAGCCGCCGATCCTCGTCAGCGGCGAAGCGCTTCCTGATGTGCCCAACGCCTACCGGCCCGTGTTCCAGTTCATACCCTTGCACAACGTCGATCCCAAGGACGTGATTCCCTGGTTGAACAATGCCTACGACAAATCCGGGCTGTCGGCCTCCGCGGACAATCCGCGCGGCGGCCTGATGCTCAAGGGTATGGCATCCCTGGTCAAGCAGGCGGCGCAGGCCGTGCGGCTGCTCGACCAGCCGTTCATGCGGGGGCAGCACAGCTTGCGCATCGACCCGGCATTCATCACATCTGCGGAGATGGCCAAACAACTGAAGACTCTGCTCGAAGCCCAGGGTTACAGCGTTGGCATCGGTGAGGCCTCCGGCAGCGTCGTGCTGGTGCCGCTGGAAAGCTCCAATGGCCTGATCGTGTTCTCCAACCAGCGTTCACTGCTGGACCTGGCCCGAGACTGGGCCGGGCAGGTGGATCGCGTCCCCCTGGCCAGCGCTGTGGATTCCGCCGGGGCTGGGGCGGAAAGCGAGGGATTGTTCTTCTACGAAGTGCGTAACACCCGCGCCACCGAAGTGGCTCGCTCGCTGCGGGCGCTGGTTTCCGGTCCGGCGGGCAGTGGTGCCTACGGGTTGACGCCGGGCTTGGGCAGCAGCGCTTCGAGCCGGGCCGCGGCGGCCTCTGGTAACAATGCCGTACCGCCACGCTCGGCGTCGGGACGTGGCGGCGGCGACATGGGTGGCGGCCAGTCCGGTGTCGCTCCGCTCGTCCGCCTTGCCGGGGCCCAGGCCTTGTTGTCGGGCGGCAGTAGCAGCCTGATGGATAGCCTGGCGGCTGGTGTGTCGGGCAGCGGCACCATAGTCGAGGACGAGAACCGTAACGCTATCCTGTTCCGTGGCCCGGCCAGGGTCTGGCAGCAGATGCAGCCGCTGCTGCGGCAACTGGACAAGCCGGCGCGCCAGGTGTTGATCGAGGTGACGGTCGCCAGTGTGACGCTGAGCGACAACCAAGAGGCGGGCCTGGAATGGTCCTTGCTGAGTGGGGCGGCGAATTCCGGCTCCAAGTTCTCTCGTGAAATATCGGCAGGGAAAGAGGGTTTCAAATACCTGATCAATACGGCCGGTGGCACGAAGGCGACACTGACCGCGCTGGCAAGTGACAAGCGGACTCGGATCCTTGCCAC
Organism: Pseudomonas sp. M1; assembly: GCF_022760135.1. NCBI lineage: Bacteria > Pseudomonadati > Pseudomonadota > Gammaproteobacteria > Pseudomonadales > Pseudomonadaceae > Pseudomonas > Pseudomonas sp. M1. Next base: position 4,980,358 of record NZ_CP094343.1, on the reverse strand, counting down.
CCCACGGATTCTGGTGAAAAGCGGAGAACAGGCCAACATCAATGTCGGTACCGACATTCCGGTCGTGACCGGGCGGCAAACCGACGGCAGCAATACCGGCGGGAACTCCAACCTCCTGCAGTCCATCTCTTATCGTTCGACCGGCGTCATCCTCAACGTCTCTCCTGTCGTCTATTCGAACAACCGGGTGGACCTGACTGTCAGCCAGGAAGTCAGCGATGGCGGTGGAGCTGGGTCTTCTGGTAGCGAAGGTGGCGATATTTCCTCTCCCCCGATCAAGCGTACCTCGTTGGAAACTTCGCTGACCCTGCAGAGTGGCGGCTCCATTTTCATGGGGGGGTTGATCAACGAGAATGAAGCGGACAGCAATGACGGTGTCCCGTGGCTCAAGAACCTGCCGGTTCTGGGATATCTGTTCGGCAAACAGACCCGGAACACCTCCAAGGATGAGGTGGTGATGCTTATCCAGCCCTACGTCATCGACGGAGCGGAAGAGGCCAGAGAGGTCACTGAGAAACTTCGTCGGATGATCGAACCGGCGCTCGGTTGCGAGAAGTCTTTGGCTGAATGCCGCCGCCTGTAGCCAGGCGGCATCTTCGGACGGGCAGAGCTGGTCATCCATGAGCGCTTGCCCTCCCTCTCATTTGACATTCCGAGGGGACTCCGCAGGGGCGGGACCCCTTTTGCCGCGATGCTTCGATTCGGGCTGCAGACCCCGCATCGCATTCTCACCCCCCACCGCCAATTGGCAATTGGTCTCGTCCTTCTTCCATAACCCTCTTCCTACAGCGCGGGGAGAGGACTGCTTCCATTGCGTCGCACAAAGGTTGCAACTTCGGCGCTGTTTCGGTCAGCGGAGAGGGTTGTTGAAATTGCTGAATATAAAGTTTCGAATTTTCTTAGGATTTTAGTTTCCTGGTCTGTAGGCGTTTTCCATATTTTTGCTATTTGGGGGTTTGCGAGGTGTGGCCCGTTGTTTTGAGGAAGTTCCGAATATATAACGCTGCCTGAAGCTGATGCTGAATTTTGTGTTGGCTTGCACTGTTCCAATATTCGGTCAGATATGGCTGTAAGTAGTGGAGTGGTGCGAAGTAAGTCATATGGCTATAGGCAGTTTTCCCAGTTCTGACTGGCCCGGAGCGGCTGGCCAGGGAGCGGCGAACCGTTCCTGGAGTGGGGCCCGATGCGGCCTTCCGCTTTGGGTATATATGGCCCGTATGTAATTGCCGTCGGCAAACCAGTCGTTCGACTGGATGGAAATACTAGAAAAGTTAGGAGCTTGAAAAATGTTGAAAAGAACACTGCTGAGCGCGGCTATTGTCTCTGCCATGTTCGCGGGCGCGGCCAATGCCGGCGTGGTCAGCATCGTTGTCGGTCCGAGTTCCAACGGGACCGTTCTTCAGAACTCTCCGGGGGCCGAAGATCAATATGCTCCGGGCCAGTCGAACTATAAGGAAGGCGTAAGTATCGAGACCGGCGCGAACTACACCAGCCGCGCCGCCAACATCACCATCGCCCAGGAAGTCTTCGGCAACCTCTCCGAAACCACCCAGTTCGACCTTCCCGACCTCAAGTACGCCATCGACCTGGTCAAGGCCGTCAATGTTGCACCTGGTCACACCATCAAGCTGACCCTGGATCGTACCGTGGCGCAGTTCGCCAACACGATCAGCCCCAACCAGATCCAGATCGGTACGTTGCCCGCCGGTGAAGGCTTCACCATCACCAGTGGTACCGGCGTCAATACCCTGAGCCTCACGCTGGACACCGCCGGTGCTGAGGAAATCAAGAAAGCGGCAGCCGATAACTCCATCGTTCACTTCAACTTCCGCACCAACAGCACCGCCGGCCTGCAGCCGGGGCGGATCGATCGCCTGCGCGCCGCTCTGCAAGGTGACGCGACCTTCCTGAGTCAGTCCAACGTCAGCATGATGGACGACCCGCTGAACGAGCGCCGCTTCAACGTGACCGTTTCCGCCCAGCTGGACACCACGACCGGCCCGAACGGCGGCGACGCGAAGAACAACGACTCCGCTCCGCCGCTGATGGTATTCACCTCCCTGCCGGCAGTCTATTGGGATGTCCTTAATACAAACGTCTGGGGACAGTACCAGGTTCTCCACTCGCTGGACCTGGCCAACCAGGACAAGAGCTTCGACACTTCCGTCTCCGTGCAGCCGGATGTGACCGATCCGAACAACTACGGCGCCAACTACGCCCGTCTGGGCAGCGTGCGTCTTGGCGTCAACCAGGACGTGCTCAACGAAGACGGTCGCAACGTGTTCGGCTTCAACGGCAGTGACAAGCTGCACAGCTACATCAGCGGCAATTTCAGCGGCCTCGAGTCCGTAGCTCTGACCACCGCCAACTGCCAGGCTTACGCCAACGGCACTGCCGCTGCCGACCAGATCGCCCACTCCTGGACCGGTGAGGCCCTCAAGCCCAAGCCGGGATCCAATGGCACGACCAAGCTGTCGCTGGAACTGGTGAATGGCGACGTCAACCAGACCTACAACATCTGCGTGAAGTCCAATGGCGCGGACTCCATGGTCGCCCAGCAGAGCTTCGTCGTAGGTCCGCTGAGTATCGACTTCGGTAACGTCCGCTATGTCGACCGAGTGATCAACGGTGGCGAGATCGACCACTTCTGGAAGAGCAGCTGCGTTGCCAGCCTGTTCAACCTGCCGGCCGCCAACAACGCCGATGCGTTCTTCATCCGCCTGACCAACACCAGCGACAGCGGTCGTGCCGGCAAGGTCCGTGGCGTGCTGTTCGACCAGAACGGCAAGCGTTATCCGGAAGTCGGCAGCGCCTACATCGTCGACCAGAGCGGCAAGGAGGTTCTCCAGGCCCACGAAACCGGTGTTTACAGCGTGGAGCAGGTCGCTTCCGCCTTCGGTGTCAACGGTGCCGACTGGAACGGTGCAGGTGGCCGTGCCCGCCTGGTGCTGGAAGGCGAGTTCCCCACCTGTGAGGCGCTCGGTCTGATCCGTACGCCGAACGGCACCCTGGTGAACATGACCTCCACCACCCAGGGCAACTTCAATGGCGACTCCGGTCCGTCCTCTACTGTCAACCATCGCGGTGGCAACAACCGCAACTGATCTCTGGCCCAGGTCATGAGGTCGTGGAGAGGCGGTGTGAACCGCCTCTTCACTTTTGCTTTTCGAGGCATGACGTTTTCACTGGTGTTGCGATGAAAGTGTTGGTGACAGGCGGGGCAGGTTTCATTGGCTCCCACGTGGTCGTTCACTTGCTGGAGTGGGGGAGCGATGTCGTTGTCCTGGACAACCTGGCTAACAGTTCCCTGGCCATGCTCGACAGAATGGAAGCCCTGGCCGGCAAGCCCCTGTGTTTCGTGAAGGGGGACGTTCGGGATATCTCCTTGCTTCGGGAGCTTTTCGCCGAGCATGCCATCGATGCCGTTATCCATCTGGCGGGGCTGAAATCCGTGGCGGAAAGCGTAAGGCTGCCGCTGGATTATTACTCCACCAATGTCGGCGGCATCCTGACGTTGCTGGAGGCGATGGCGGAGGCGGGAATTCATCGCCTGGTTTTCAGTTCGTCCGCCACTGTGTATGGCGACCCCGAAAGCGCCCCTGTTGCCGAAACGCATCCGGCGGGGCGTGCGGTCAACCCTTATGGCCGAAGCAAGTTCTTCGCCGAGGAAGTGATCAGGGACTTCGCCTCCACCGATCCGCGCTGGGCGGTGGCGATACTGCGCTATTTCAACCCGGCCGGTGCGCACGCCAGCGGCCTGATCGGCGAAAACCCCAAAGGCCAGCCGAACAACCTGTTGCCCATCGTCGGCCGTGTCGCCGTGGGCCTGCAGCCGGCCGTGGGGATATATGGAAATGACTACCCCACGGCAGATGGTACGGGAGTACGCGACTATGTGCATGTCTGCGACCTGGCCCAGGGACATGTGCAGGCCCTGGATTTCCTCCTCCGGCATGCCGGCGTCCGCGTCTGGAACATGGGGGTGGGCCGGGGATATTCGGTTCTGGAGGTCCTGAGGGCGTTCGAAGCGGCATGCGGCAAGCCGGTTCCCTATGAGGTTCTTGACCGTCGCCCGGGAGATATCGCAGAAAGCTGGGCAGATGTCGCCAAGGTCGAGCGAGAGCTGGGCTGGAAGTCCCGCAAGGACATCGGGCAGATAGTGGCCGATGTCTGGCGTTGGCAGACGTCGGGTGTGGACGCATGATGCTTTCAGGCCGGCCCGGTGTGTGCAACCTTGGTTTCCGGCGGCTGGCGCTGGTTTCCAACCAGGCTTTCTCGATCGTCAATTTTCGCGGCGAACTGATTCGCGACATGGTTGCCAGGGGCGTGGAGGTCTATGCCTTCGCTCCCGATCATGACGAGCACAGCAGAAAGCAGATTCGCCAGTTGGGTGCAACGCCGGTCGAGGGTTACATCGGGCGCAGCGGCATGAACCCTTTCGTCGCCTTATGGGCGATCGTGAAAACCGCCTGGCGGCTCCGTTCCTTCAGGGTAGATGCCGTCTTCAGCTACTTCCCCATGCCTGTGATCCTTGGCGGGCTGGCCGCCAGGTTGGCCGGGGTTCGCATCATCTACTCGATGATCGAGGGCGCGGGCTACGTCTTCTCTGAAGTGGGCGCATCGAGCCCTGCCAGAGGGTTGTTACGTGGCCTCGTGCGCGGGCTCTATCGCCTCACCCTGAAGTCATCCCGGCGGGTTTTCCTGCTCAATGGCGATGACTACGCACTCTTCGTGCATGGCGGCCTGGTGGCGGCGGAGAAGGTCGTGCTGTTGCCGGGCATCGGTCTGGATCTGACGCATTTCCTACCCTCGCGGCCGCCGGTGAGCCCGGTCGTTTTCATCTTCGTCGGTCGCCTTCTGCAGCAGAAAGGTATCCAGGATTTCGTCGAGGCCGCCCGTTCGCTGAAGGCTGAGCACCCCGAGATCGAATGCATCGTTCTTGGCGACACGGACGTCAACCCGGACTCCATTCGGAGAGAGGAGATCCTCGGCTGGAGCGAGGAAGGCTCGGTGCGCTGGGTTGGGTGGGTGAGGGATGTGCGGGGTTGGCTGAACGAGTCCAGCGTCCTGGTGCTGCCTTCCTATTACCGCGAAGGCATTCCCCGCTGCATCCAGGAGGCAATGGCGCTGGGGCGACCGGTGATCACCACGGACTGGGTGGGCTGCCGGGAAAGCATCGTCGATGGCGTCAACGGCTTTCTGGTGCCGATCCGCAGCCCCACGGCCCTGACGCAGGCGATGGCTCGTTTCATCCATGATCCCCAGCTCATCTTGCGGATGGGAAGGGAGAGCCGGCGTATCGCCGAAGCACGTTATGACGTTCGTGAAATCAACAGGAAAGTGCTGGCGAGCATGTAATGGCCGGCCAATGGTAGCGAGATGAGTGTTGAGCCACGCCCCATGATCCAGGTTTCCGGACTTGGGAAATGTTTCCATCTGTTCGACAGTCCCGGCAAGCGTTTCTTGCAGGCGCTTTTGGGCAACCGCTTCAGTTTTCATCGCGAGTTCTGGGCCTTGCGCGACCTATCACTACAAATAGCGGCGGGAGAGGTCGTTGGCATCATCGGTCGCAATGGTTCCGGAAAGTCGACCTTGCTGCAGATCATCGCAGGGACCTTGCGTCCATCCCGGGGCAGGGCGCAGGTCCATGGCCGGGTGGCCGCCTTGCTGGAGTTGGGGATGGGGTTCGATCCGGAAGAAACCGGAAGGAACAACGTAATCTTCAATGCCATGTTGCTGGGCATGACGAAGGACGAAATAGCCGGGAAACTGGAGGCGATCATCGCTTTCGCGGACATAGGCGAATTCATCGATCAGCCGGTCAAGACATACTCGAGCGGCATGTATGTCCGCCTGGCCTTCGCACTCAATGCCCATGTCGATGCCGACGTGCTGATCATCGACGAGGCCCTTGCCGTCGGCGATGCCGCTTTCCAGTTCAAGTGCCTTGACAGGCTGGATACATTGTTAGCCAAGGGCGTCACGATATTGCTGGTGTCCCATGATGTGCAGTTGATCAAGAACTATTGCACTCGAGCGATCTACCTGAAGGATGGTGGGGCCGCATTCGATGGAGACTGCGAGACGGCCTGCGAACTCTACCAGCGTGACGGCTTGATTGCTTCGGGAGTGGGAGATGGGGGCGGGCAACGGGCGGCCCATGCACTCGGTGACGGTGGGTTGGCGTTCAGCAATGGCAAGGGGCGAATCCTGAGTCTACGGCTCAATGGGGCGGGAGAGGCGGGGCATTGCTTCGAAAGCGGAGAGCGCATCGTTGTCGAGGTGTCGGCGCAGTTGTTCCAGCCGGTGGCGCGTCCCAGGCTCACCCTGATTCTGCGTGATTTGCGGGGTTACAACCTCTATGCCTTCAATAACTCGCATCAGGGAATCGAACTGCCGGTTCATGAGGATGGAAGGCTACGCGCCTGCATCAGTTTTACCGGCGACCTCCAGGCCGGCGATTACTCACTGACCCTACGGCTGGACGATGCCTGCTCGGACAACCTCTGCGAGTTGCTCGACAAACAGGTAAACGCCGCCACTCTACGTATTCTCAGTTCCCGCAAGTGTTTCGATGCGGTAGTCAACCTGCGCGGCCATTTCGAGGCACTGTCCGTTCATGACTGATAGGCATTCTCCGGTGAGGCCTGAGATGCCTTTCACTGTGGTTTTCGTCGTGCATGGCGGCGAGTTGGAGTTCAAGGCAGCCATGCTGGCGGCATCCTTGCGTGCCAGGCTTGGTTCGCAGGCCAGGCTCGTTGCCGCGCTAGCTCGCCCGGTCGCGCAGTGGGGAGAGTTGAGTTCGGAGTCGTATCGCCTGTACCGCCAACTGAATGTCGAGTTGCAGGAAATCAACAATCCGTTTGGCACTTCTTATCCCATCGGCAATAAGTTTGCCGCCCTGGCATTGGGCGAGGAGCAGGGGCATACCTTGTTCCTCGACAGCGACATGTATTGCCTGGAGGCGCTGGACTTCAATGAACTGGGCCGCTTCGACGCTGCGCTCAAGCCTGCCGACATGGCTCTGGTGCCGACCGACTCGGGCTATTGGCAGTCCTTGTACGATCTGGCGGAGCTCGAGTTGCCAGTGGCGAGGGTGCTGACCAGTTGCACCGAAGAGAGCATCCCACCTTATTACAACGCCGGGTTCATCTGGGTGCGCAACGCTCCGCGTTTCGCCTCCCGCTGGCTGAGTCTTGCTGAACGGATACGGACGGCGCCGGAGATCGCTCACAAATGGCCGTGGCTCGATCAACTGGCCTTGCCGCTGGCGCTTCGGGAGCTGGGCTATCGCACCCGTGCGTTGACCGAGCGATACAACTTCCCTTTGCATCTGAAGCCCTGGCCGGCGGAGTACAAACCGCTACTCTGCCATTATCACGAACTGGCTTCCTTCCTCCGCGAGCCGGCCCTGCTGGATGACCTGCACGGGCTGCTGCAGAACTGGCCATTGCTGGGCGAGGTTCTGTGCCGGGACTCGTACTGGGCACGGCTATTGGAAAACAGGTCGCGGAGCGAGCTGGCACGATCCGGCGTGGATCTGCTCATCACCGGATTGCCGCGTAGCGGCACCAGTTATTTCTGTCGCCTGCTTTCCGAGCGTGACGACACAGTGATCATCAACGAGCCCGCAGAGGTATTCCCGGCACTGGTGGAGGGGCCCCGTCCGTGGGGGATCCCAAGGCTTTATGCCGAGCTGCGGCGTGAGCTGCTGGCCGGTAGGCCGGTGCCGAACAAGCATCAGGGCGGCCGCTTGATCGATGACACCGCACGGGGATATGACCAGGCCACTGCATATCACGCGAACGTGCGTACTCCTGCGTTCACGCTCGGTACCAAGAATACCCTGGCGTATCTCTCGTGCCTCCCGGCGATACGTCGAGTGATGCCCCAGGTCCGCTGTGTCGCCCTGGTTCGTCATCCCTACGACTGCCTGAATTCCTGGGCTCGGACTTTCGAGCATCTACGCAATGCCGCTGTGCAGGAGCAGCCGCTAGGCCATCCGGATGACCCGGGGCTGACTGGCTGGCAGCGCAAGGCGTTGCTCGAGATCGCCCGAACGGAGTACCTGCCGTTGCGCCGGGCGCTGTGGTGGCGCTATCTCGCCCAACTGTTGCTGGATGCCGGCGATGCGCTGCGCTGGTTGCGCTATGAAGATCTGCTGGCCGCTCCCCAGGAGATGGCCAAGCGCCTTGTGGACGAGGGGGCGTTACCGACGTTGGCCCCCATGGGGTGGCGTGTAGAGATGGATCAGGAGGAGCGCGACCTCATCGCCGGAGTGGCTGGTGAAGTCGCGGAGCAATTCCAATATGTCCTGTAGAACTGGTCCGACTGCCGCGGGATGCCTGAATGGATGCAGGGCGCTTTGTTGCGGCTGCCATATGGGGGAATGAACGCCATGCATGACTTGAGTCTGGTGATGAACTTTCATGCCGAAGGGGTTTTGGCCCAGTGGAGCCTGTGGGGATTCCAGCGTATGCGGCGGCATGCGGAAAGTGCCGGCATAAATGTGCAACTGGTAGCGGTGCTCGACTGTGCGGACGATGACACTCGGCGAATCGTCCACGACCATCCCGCGCTTTGCGCGAGTGATCAGGTGCATGAAGTCGAACACGGGGATCTCGGCCTTTCGCGCAATTCCGGAATGGAATGCGCCACCGCGAATTATGTTGGTTTCCTGGATGGCGACGATTACTGCAGTGGCAACTGGCTGACTGAGGCGTTGGCGGTCGCCCGTGCGAGCGGCGATCGAGCGGTGGTACATCCGGAATACATCGTCAGTCATGGCGCGATCCAGGCTCTGGGGCGGGTCGTCGACCAGTTGCGCGATGACTACAGCATTGCCAATTGCTTCAAGTTCCATCCCTGGGGCTCGGCGGTATTCGCCAGAAAGTCGGTGTTCCAGGCCATTCCCTACCAGCCTACCCGGGTTCGCGAAACGGGGTTCGGTTACGAAGATTGGCATTGGGGACTCGAGGTCATCGCTTCCGGTCGCATCCATACGGTGGCGGAGAAGACGGCCTTTTTCTATCGGCGCAAGCACGACTCGATGTTGGTGGACATGAATGCCAGGCAGGCAGTGCTGCGTCCAAGCCGATTCTTCGAGAACTGTCGTTTCGAGATCTGAGACCGGGGAAAGGCGGATGACGGCTATGCGGGAACCCGCGGCGATAGGGTGGCAAGCGCTTATGTGGTCTGGCGCTACGAGGTGGCAATGAGTGTGAAGGCGAGGTTCAAATCCCTGCTCCTGCGTTGTGCGCGCAGGAGCTATCACCAATGCATGTTCTTGCTTCGGGGGCGCATCAGCGAGCATCAGTTGCAGCGGATCGTTCGCCTGGGCGATAGGTTAAAGCATCGTTACCTGGTCATGCCCACCGAGATGTCGACGGCGCAGAACAGTAACGTGCTACCGGACTGGATCGTCGACGAGATGCAGGCGCTGTCGTCGATTGAACCGGCACTGTATCCCCGTGCTGAACTGTTGGCGGGGTACCGGCATTGGCAACCACCAGTCGATCCCTATCCGGCCATGCTGTATCGGGAAATGTTCGACGATCTCGTTGCCTGGGCGCCGCAGATCGTCTTTCTGGCTCCCCACCTCATGCGTGGCGGTGCGGACCTTGGCCTGTTGCACCACGTCCGCCTGTGCACGCAGCGTGGGCTGCGGGTGGTTGTGGTGCTTACCCGCGACGTATCGTCTCCCTGGGTCAGGCTCATACCGGAACAGGCCAGGGTGATCGAGTTCGGTCAACTGGCCCGCCGTGCCGGTGACGAGGATCGACGTCTGATCTTGTTGCGCCTGTTGCTCCAGACCCCGGCCCGCACTATCCATCTGATCAACTCGGAGCTTGGTTGGCAGGTCGTCGAGCGTTTCGGCAAGCCGCTGGTAGCGCTCGGCAAGCGAATATTCGCCAGCGTCTATTGCGACGACCGCGACCGCTATGGGGTCCGGTGCAGCTATTCCACGGACTATCTGCCCAGGGCCTGGAGCGCCCTGAGCGGCATTCTGTCGGACAACCGGACCTTCCTCGAGGAAATCCATCGACGCGACGGCCTGCCCGCCGAGCGGATGCATACCTTGTATTTTCCCTGTGTCCTGCCGGAGATGCGGGATCCTGTGGTAACGGGCGGGCGGCGCGTACTGTGGGCCAGCCGCATCGTTTTGCAGAAGCGTCCCGAAATGCTTCTGGAAATAGCCAAGGCCATGCCCGATGTGTCGTTCGAGGTCTATGGCGAGGCTGACCTCAGTTGTTCCGCAAAGGTACTCCATGGCCTGGCAACGTTGCCGAACCTCTACATGGGCGGTCGATTCGATAGCTTTGCCGAACTGGCCAGTGGTGGGTCGTACGACCTGTTCCTCTATACCTCTCTATATGACGGTTTGCCGAACGTCCTGCTGGAGGCAAGCGCAGCCGGCTTGCCGATCGTCGCCGAGACGGTGGGGGGAATCTCCGAACTGCTGGACGAGCGCAGTGGTTATCCGCTGCAGCCGGGGGCGGGTGCCCTGGCGTATGTCGAAGCCATACGGGCGGCGCTGGGGGATTCTGTCGAAGCCGCCGGCAGGGTGGAAAACGCCCAGGCACGCATTCGTGACCGCCACAGCTGGGCAGCGTTCGAGCGTGGGGTAGCCGCACTGCCGGGCTACCTGCCTGTGCCCGCCACCACCGCCGCTACGGTTTGAACGCATGGTCGCAAGTATGTTCGTTCGGCGGTTGCGTCATGCCGCCGACTATTCGGTTTTCCTCCTGGGGCCGTTGTTGGCTCGCCTGGCAGGGGACCCAGGCCGACAGACCCTCCGCTCGCTCCTTGGGCGGCATCGTCGAAACGAGGAGCTCACGCGCGAGGCCTGCCAGGCGCAGCCCTGGAACCCGCAGCAGCCGCTGCTCAGCGTGGTAATTCCTTGCTTCAACTATGGCGCTTACCTGCTCCAGGCGTTGCGCAGCGTGAAAGGGCAGACGCTGCAGGATATCGAAGTGATCATCGTCGATGACGGTTCCGACGAGCGGAGGACGCTCCGTCTGCTGGCCCGCTTGCAGCGCTGGACGACCCTGACGCTGCTCCGGCAAGACAATGCCGGACCCGGGGCTGCACGCAACGCCGGTGCGGCGAAAGCCAGGGGGCGCTATGTGTGCTGCCTGGACGCCGATGACTGGCTGGCGCCCGATTACCTGGAAAAGTGCGTCATCCTACTGGAGGCGGATGCTGGAACCCGTGTGGCGCACAGTTGGATGCAACTGTTCGGTGAGGAAGAGCGCCTGGCCAGAACGCTCGATCTGGACCCCGAACTGCTTCGTTACGTCAATCATCTCGGGGTCTCTGCGGTCTTCCATCGCGAGGACTGGCTCGCGGTGGGGGGCTTCACTCTAGAGCGCAACCAGCATGAGGATTGGGACTACTGGGTGCGCCTTGCCTGTGCGGGTGTTCGTGGCCGGGTTATCGCCGAGCCGCTGTTCTTCTACCGCCGACATGCGGGTAGCCGTCTCGCCTGGATCAACCGTCGGGCGTTGCGCGCCTATCGTGCATTGCGCCAGGCGCATCCGGCCTTTTTCGAGGCTTCCGACAGGCGCCGTCGGCTGGTCGATGGCTACCGCAAGCGAGTCGTCTTCGACCCATTGCGCAATCTTGCCCGCCCTGGGCAATACCACGCTTTCCCGGCCGTGACCCTGGTCCATCTGCGTCGCCCCGACGACGCCGAGCGTTGCAGAGCGGGCCTGCAACAGGGAGCAGCATCGCTGCAACTGATCGTCGAACATGAAGCTCCGCTGCCGCTTTGGCTGCAGCGGCAGGCGGAAATCATCTATCGCCTGCCCGCTCTGCTGGAGCCCTGCCAATGGCCTGCCTTCGTCGAGAATTTCCATAGAACTCGCAGCATCGCCGCGGTACTGCCGGAGCCGGTGTCATGAGCGATGGCGTGGCCGTATCGGGGAGGTGCGATCCACTATTGGTGATCGTCACCCGCACACCGTGCAGCGAGTCCACTCTGGAACGCATGGCGGAACTGCTCCATGGGCAGTCGCTTACTGCCTGGCGCTGGCTGGTTCGTGGCGTACAGTTGCCTTCTGACCTGATGCAGGATGAGCGCATCAGCTTCGTGACGGGCGATGAGGAAATACGGCTCTGGACCGATAGCTCCGCCTGCGTGGCCTGGATGGACCTGGATGAACCCGCTATGCCCTGGCTCTTTCCTCGAGCCTTCGAACAGCTCTGGTGGTTCCTGCGAAGTCATCCTGGCGCGGCGTTCGCTGCCTATGCCGGGCATCCCGGAGCAGATGCTCGCCTGTTCGCCCTCCGCAACACGCCGTCGCGGCAAGCGCACTGGGCGCGCGGAGCGGCCGTCGCCGGACCCCCGTCGATAATCGCTAACAATGGCGACCGGTGTTTGCTGATGCTGTTGCCCTGGTTGGAACCGGGGGGCGCCGACCGTTGTAACCTCGATATCGCCCGCTGCCTGGTCGGGCAAGGCTGGACGCTGACTGTCATCGCCACGCTGGAGGCTGCCCATGCCTGGGCGCCGCGCTTCCGCGAACTGAGTGACGACGTGATGGTGTTGCCGCGCTTTATCGCTGCCGAGTCCATAGAGGAGTTCCTCCTCTGCCTGCTCGACAGCCGCAAGCCGGGTCTGGTGCTGCTGTCCAACTGTCGCGTCGCCTACGACCTCCTCCAGGCATTGCGTATGCATTGCCCGAAGTTGCCAGTGATCGACCTGAACCATATGGAAGAGGGGTGGGGCGGCGGCGGATACCCGAGGCTGGCGGTGCGCCATGATGCCGACGTGGTTCAGCACTGGGTGGTTTCGCGACACCTTCGACAGTGGCTACTGGCGCACGGCATCGCTGCGCATCGCGTCGAGGTGCTGCACTGGTTCGCCGATGTGCAGCGCTGGCGCCCCGATGCGGACATCAGGCGGCAGTTCCGTCAGGCACTGGGAATAGGCCAGCAGACGCCAGTGATCGTCTATGCCGGTCGGCTTTGCCGGCAGAAACGACCGGACCTGTTCGTCACAAGTCTGCGTAAGTTGGCCGACACCCATCAGGACTTCATCGCCTTGGTCATTGGCGATGGGGAATTGGCTGGAGACTTGCGACGCGACCTGCAGCGCGTGCGCTTGGACGAACGGGTCCGCTTGCTGGGGTGGCTCGATGAGGAAGCCTTCCGACGAGCCTTGCAGGCCGCGGACCTGTTCTTCTTGCCATCGGAGGCGGAGGGCATAGCCTTGGTGCTGTACGAGGCCATGGCCTGTGCGCTGCCCGTGGTGGCATCGAATGTGGGGGGGCAGGCTGAGTTGGTGGACGATACCTGTGGCTATCTGGTCGAACCGGAGAACAGGGATCCGGCCAGCGACTACGCCTCGGCCTTGAGCCGCTTGCTGAAGGATCCGGTGCTGCTGCGTGGCATGGGGGCCCGCGCCCGGGAACGCATTCTCCGGAAATTCGATTCGGCGACTTTCAGCCAGCGATTGCTCGGTTTGCTGGAAGAGGTTGTCCGCTTGCCTGTGCCGCTGCCCGTCTCTCAGCCTGTAAAGCAGCGCAACGAGGCGGTCGCTCGCCTGTATTGGCAGTGGCGCTGCCGGCGCCTGCTGGAGCGCTGGGGAGGTTGGGGCCATTCCCGCTTCCGGCGCCTGCTGGTTCTGTTCGTCAAGGTATCGCTGTACGTCGGCGTTCATGGTTCGGCCTGGTTGCGCGAGAGAGGACGGCGGAAATGGGGAAGTATCGAATGAAAAAGCGTGTCATCGTCGTTCTGGGCATGCATCGCTCAGGGACCAGTGTCCTGTCTGCGGCGTTGGAGTGCCTGGGGGTGGAGTTCGGCGACTTCCTGCTGGGCCCCAGGGACGATAACCCCAAGGGCTTCTGGGAGGACCGGGATGTCGTCGAATTGAACGAGCGCTTACATGCTCTGGCGGGCAGCCTGTCCTCTTCGCTTGGCTTTGACGTGGAGTGCCTGCTGGACGCGTCGGAGTACCCTTGCGTACGGCAGGAACTCGCTGAACTGCTGGAAGCCCGTCTGGGCAGCCATGCCCGGTTCGGTATCAAGGATCCACGCATGTCACGCCTGATGGATGTGTGGTTGCCGGTACTGGAGGAGCTTGGTGTGGAGACCGCATTCGTTCTGCCTCTGCGTAACCCACTCAGTGTGGCCGCGTCGTTATCGCGACGGGATGCCTTTCCGGTGATCAAGAGTCTGCTGCTCTGGTACGAGCACAGCTATCGGGCCCTGCGCTTTGCCTGTTCCCGGCGCATGCTGGTTGTCGATTACGACGGCTTCATGGACAGGCCGCGTGATGCTCTGCTGCGGATAGCGGAGCGGCTGGGGCTGGGTTTTGACGAGCAGGCCTATGCCAGGTTCAGCGAGCGGATACTCGCTGATGAGTTGCGCCATAGCCAGTTCGATGAGGCAGCCCTGCGTGTCCATGAGGGGTGCTTTCCGGCGCTGCTTGGCTTGCATGACCTGCTGGACAGGCTGGCGCGGGATGAAGTCCGGCCTGGCGACGGACGGTTCGAGTCTCTGTTGCAGGCTGTGGAACGTGACTTCTCCGGACTCTGGCCTTTGATGCGCCATTGCGGGAAGCAGGATGTCGAGATGTGGGAAGGAGGAGAGTATCTCCGGCGGGAAAAGAGTTATTTCGTCGCGCGCGAGGCCGAATTGGTCGGGTGGATAGCCAGCCTGGAGTCCACCGTGCAGACTGGTGAGTCGTTACGCCTCAAGGAACAGGGCTGGTTCAGACAGCAACTGGATGAATGGCAAGGCCATGCCCAGCTATTGGAAGGCCGCTTGGCGTCGACGACCGACGAGCTTTCCGAGGCATACCGCCAGGCCGCTTCGGCGCGACAACAAGTTGAGATGGCGAGACAGGAAAACATGGCCGTCCATCGGGAGTTGCAGGCGCTGTACGGCAGTTCTTCCTGGCGCGTCACAGCGCCTCTGCGTTGGGCGCGACGCCTGTTCGAGCGCCATCGGCGCATGCTGTTCGATTGACGCCTGTGACAGCGATTGCTAACATTCCAGACCTTGTATTGGGAGGCTTTCGTCCATAGTTGGCGGAGCAACCCGTAAAAATTGAATGTGGAGTGCCCGGCTTCGGCCTGGCGCGGCCAGGGGCCGGCAGGATACCAGTCTCGATCCTGCTGGCTTCTTTTTCATCACTTGACCGCGTTCGCTGGTGGCGCGGAGCCGGGCCTACAGGCCTTTGACTACAGGTATAAACATGAGCGAAAGCTTCGCAGAACTCTTTGAAGAAAGTCTGAAATCCCTCGACATGCAGCCGGGTGCTATCATCACCGGCATCGTGGTCGACATCGACGGTGACTGGGTCACCGTGCATGCCGGCCTGAAGTCCGAGGGCGTCATCCCGGTCGAGCAGTTCTACAACGAACAGGGCGAGCTGACCATCAAGGTGGGTGACGAAGTCCACGTTGCGCTGGACGCGGTTGAAGATGGCTTCGGTGAAACCAAGCTGTCCCGCGAGAAAGCCAAGCGTGCCGAATCCTGGCTGGTTCTGGAAGCTGCCTTCAACGCTGATGAAGTGGTCAAGGGTGTAATCAACGGCAAGGTCAAGGGCGGCTTCACCGTCGACGTCAGCGGCATCCGCGCGTTCCTGCCGGGTTCCCTGGTCGATGTCCGTCCGGTGCGTGATACCACTCACCTGGAAGGCAAAGAGCTCGAGTTCAAGGTCATCAAGCTGGACCAGAAGCGCAACAACGTTGTCGTTTCCCGTCGTAGCGTCCTGGAAGCCGAGAACAGCGCCGAGCGCGAAGCCCTGCTGGAATCCCTGCAGGAAGGCCAGCAAGTCAAGGGTATCGTCAAGAACCTCACCGACTACGGCGCATTCGTGGACCTGGGCGGCGTGGACGGCCTGCTGCACATCACCGACATGGCTTGGAAGCGCATCAAGCACCCGTCGGAAATCGTCAACGTCGGCGACGAGATCGATGTCAAGGTTCTGAAGTTCGACCGCGAGCGCAACCGCGTCTCCCTGGGCCTGAAGCAACTGGGCGAAGACCCGTGGGTTGCCATCAAGGCTCGTTACCCGGAAGGCACCCGCGTCATAGCCCGCGTCACCAACCTCACCGACTACGGCTGCTTCGCCGAGTTGGAAGAGGGCGTGGAAGGCCTGGTACACGTCTCCGAAATGGACTGGACCAACAAGAACATCCACCCGTCGAAAGTCGTTCAGGTTGGCGACGAAGTGGAAGTTCAGGTTCTGGACATCGACGAAGAGCGTCGTCGTATCTCCCTGGGCATCAAGCAGTGCAAATCCAACCCGTGGGAAGACTTCTCCGGCCGCTTCAACAAGGGCGACAAGATCTCCGGCACCATCAAGTCGATCACCGACTTCGGTATCTTCATCGGTCTGGAAGGCGGCATCGACGGCCTGGTTCACCTGTCCGACATCTCCTGGAACGAAGCCGGTGAAGAAGCCGTACGTCGCTTCAAGAAGGGCGACGAGCTGGAAACCGTCATCCTCTCCGTCGATCCGGAGCGCGAGCGCATCTCCCTGGGCATCAAGCAACTGGAAGACGATCCGTTCTCCAGCTACGCCGGCCAGCACGAGAAGGGCAGCATTGTTCGCGGCATCGTCAAGGAAGTTGACGCCAAAGGCGCCGTCATCAGCCTGGGCGACGAGATCGAAGGCGTTCTGAAGGCTTCCGAAATCAGCCGCGACCGCGTCGAAGATGCCCGCAACGTGCTGAAGGAAGGCGAAGAAGTCGAAGCCAAGATCATCAGCATCGACCGCAAGAGCCGCGTTATCAGCCTCTCCATCAAGTCCAAGGACGTCGATGACGAGAAGGATGCGATGAAAGAGCTGCGTAGCAAGCAAGAAGTAGAAAACACCGGTCCGACCACCATTGGTGATCTGATCCGTGCGCAAATGGAGAATCAGGGCTAAGTCCTGATTCCTCTAAGAAAAAGGGCGACCTCGGTCGCCCTTTTTCGTTTTCCCTTCTTTAGGCTGTTCAAAGCTTGAGCTGCGTGCTAAAAGAACCTAGAGCTGATCTAGCCGCTTGAAAAAGAAGGGAAAACCATGACCAAGTCGGAGTTGATCGAGAGAATCGTCACCCATCAGGGGCAGCTTTCCGCAAAGGATGTGGAGCTGGCGATCAAGACGATGCTTGAGCAGATGTCCCAGGCTCTGGCTACCGGCGATCGCATCGAGATCCGTGGGTTCGGCAGTTTCTCTCTGCATTACCGCGCACCGCGCGTCGGCCGGAATCCAAAGACCGGCGAATCGGTGCGTCTGGATGGTAAATTCGTTCCGCACTTCAAGCCGGGCAAGGAATTGCGCGATCGGGTGAACGAGCCCGTGTAGCCGGCTAGAGAACGATCGAGGATTTTTCATGCTTCGGCTCAAACGCTTTCTGGCCTTCCTGGCTGCCATCCTGCTCTGCGCAGTCGTGGTCGTCTTCGTCCTGGAGAACCTTCAGCGGGTTCAGCTGGCCTTCCTGGGCTGGCAGACGCCGGAGTGGCCGCTGGTGGTCTTCATTACCCTGTCCTTCGTCCTGGGTGGTGTCATCGGCCTGCTGCTGAGCATTCCATTCCGGGCGCGCACGCGCCTGCATCTCTCGGGGCTGCGTTCCGAAGTGTCGCGCTTCCGCAAGGAAAACCAGGCCCTGCGCGACCAGTCGCTGAAGACCCAGTGACACCGGGATGTCCAGCGTTGTAGCAATGCTGCTGTTCGTTTTGGCCCTGGCCGTCGGTTGGTGGCTGGGACGACGCTCATTACACCCAGGCTCCCGACCATCTTCGGCTGACGAGGCGTTGCGCGAGCGGGTGCGCAACATGCACAACCTGCTCGACCGGCATTCCGACGACGCGCTGGAGCGCCTTTCCCAGGGGCTTTCGCTGAACGAGGAAACACTCGAAAGCCACGTTCATGTCGGCAATCTGTTCCGTCGCCGTGGGGATATCGAGAAGGCCATCCAGATCCACCAGGAACTGCTGGACAAGGCATCGGCCAACGCCGAGCTGTCCGCGCAGATCAGTCTCGAACTCGCCCGTGATTACATCGCCGGCGGGTTGCTTGGCAGCGCCGAGCAACTGCTGGATGAGCTGATGCAGCGAGATGGCCAGGCCATCTCGCTGGAGGCGCTGGACGAGTTGCGTCGCATCGCCGAGCGCGAGAAGGATTGGGCGCGTGCCGTGGAGCTCGCTGCACGCCTGGTGGGGCGGCGCCCTCAGCTGAAGACGGTGTTGGCCAACTATTATTGCGAGCAGGCTCAGGAGCGCATTCGCGCGGGTGACCGCGACGGTGCCCGCGAGCTTCTCAAGGAAGCCCGGCGGGTCGATCCCCAATGCGTGCGCGCCTTGCTGATGCGCCTGGACTGTGAGCTGTGGCAGCGCAACCTCCAGGCTGCCGACGCTTCTATCACCGAGCTCTGTGCGGCCGATGCCGGTTTTCTCGGCGAGCTGCTGCCCATGCTGCGGCGCCGCGAGTGTTGTGCCGAGCCGGAAATCCTCGCCTGCCTGCGCCGTCTTGCCGAGGTGCCGGATGCATCGCCGGCGCTGCTGGCGATCCTGGCCCAGCTCGATGCGGATGGGCAGGGCTGGCGAGGCCGCTTGCTGGCTAAGGTCCAGCAGCAACCTTCCTGGCGAGGCTTGCTGGACATGCTCGGCACTCTGGGCGGTGGACGGGCGGACCAGGAGCTGTTCACCCACATGCAGCCGATCATCCTCGGCCTGTATCGATCGATGCCGCACTATCGCTGCGGCAATTGCGGTTTCGCCGGGCGTGAACTGCACTGGCAATGTCCGGGCTGCCACGGGTGGAATACGCTCAGGCCGATCGCTGCTCCCCAGCAGTGATGCCGATGCCCGGAATCATGGATGGTGCCCCGGCGCCTTGAATCTCTAGGAGTGGTGTTGAAAGTACTTCTGACCGGTGCCACCGGTTTTGTCGGGCGGGGCGTTCTCGAAGCCTTTGCCGCGATACCGGAATTGCACTTGGCGGTGGCGGTGCGTTCCCGTCTGTCTGGCGAATTTCCCGGCGTGGAGGTCCACTCCATCGACGGCTTGAGCGCGACCCAGGACTGGACCAGCGCTCTGGCCGGTGTGGACGTCGTGGTCCACGCCGCGGCCCGGGTGCATGTCATGCACGAAACCGCGGGCGATCCCCTGGCCGAGTTCCGCGCGGTCAACGTCGAGGGCACCCTCAACCTGGCGCGCCAGGCTGCGGCGGCGGGGGTGCGGCGTTTCATCTTCATCAGTTCGATCAAGGTGAACGGCGAGTCGACGCCGCCCGGCCGGCCGTTCCGTGCCGAGGATCGGCCGGCGCCGGCCGATCCCTACGGCCAGTCGAAGCTGGAGGCGGAAAGGGCGTTGTCGCGCCTGGCCGTAGAGTGCGCGATGGAGTGGGTGGTCATCCGCCCTCCGCTCATCTACGGCCCGGGCGTGGGGGCCAACTTCGCCAGCCTGATGCGCGTGGTGCAGCGGCAGTTGCCCCTGCCGTTCGCTCGGGTGCGCAACCGGCGGAGCCTGGTGGCCAGGGACAACCTGGTCGATCTGCTGCGTGTCTGCCTGGGGCATGAACGTGCCGCCAACCAGGTCTTCCTGGTCAGTGACGATCACGATCTTTCCAGCGCCGAGCTGTGCCGTCGCCTGGCCGTGGCGCTCGGCGTACGCCCGCGGCTGCTGCCGGTGCCGGTGGTCTTGCTGCAGGGGCTGGCCGCGCTATTCGGGCGAGGGGCCCAGGCGCAGCGCGTGCTGGGCTCGTTGCAGGTCGATATCGGCAAGACCCGCGAGCTGCTGGGCTGGCAGCCGCCGGTGAGCATCGACCAGGCGCTCGCGACGACGGCGCGCTGGTACCGGGAGACCCGCGCATGACCTTCCTGCTGCTGTTTCTTGCACTGATGCTGGCCTGGGCCGGTACCGCCGGGGTTCGCCACTACGCTCTGGCGCGTAGCGTGATGGACGTGCCCAACGAGCGCAGCTCCCACAGTGTGCCGACGCCGAGGGGCGGCGGGGTGGCGATAGTCCTGAGCTTCCTGCTGGCGCTGCTGCTGTCCTGGGAGATGGGCCTGACCGATACGCGCGCCATGCTTGCTCTGCTGCTGTCGGGGGGCTGGATAGCCCTGGTGGGTTTCATCGACGATCACCGTCACGTACCGGCGCGCTGGCGCCTGCTCGGTCATTTCCTCGGCGCGGCCTTCCTGCTCTACATGCTGGGGGGGCTGCCGGCCCTGTCGTTCGCCGGCGCTCGTTGGGACCTGGGGCTCTTCGGCTCGCTGCTGGCGTTGTTCTACCTGGTGTGGCTGCTGAACCTCTACAACTTCATGGACGGCATCGACGGCATCGCCAGCCTGGAGGCGATTACCGTCTGCGGCGGCGCGGCGCTCTGCTGCTGGTTGGCGGGGGCGGGGGCGGCCGCCTGGCTGCCGCTGTTGCTCGCCGCGGCCACTGCTGGGTTCCTGGCCTGGAACTACCCGCCCGCGCGGATATTCATGGGCGATGCCGGCAGCGGCTTCCTCGGCATCATGCTGGGCGGGCTCTCGCTGCAGGCGGCCTGGCAGGCGCCGCAGTTGTTCTGGTCGTGGCTGATCCTGCTGGGCGCCTTCGTCGTCGATGCCACCTGGACCCTGGCGCGGCGCTTGCTGCGCGGCGAGCGGGTTCACGAAGCGCACCGCAGCCATGCCTATCAGCGGGCTTCGCGGCGTCTTGGCCAGCATCGCGCCATCAGTTTGTCGGTGGCTGCGATCAATCTGATATGGCTGTCGCCGATCGCCGTTTTCGTGGCGCTGGGCCGAATCGACGGCGTCGCCGGTCTGTTTCTTGCCTATGCTCCATTGGTGCTGGTCGTGGCATCGCTGGGCGCCGGTGGGCCTGAAAACGGCCAACCGAAGTGAACTCCATGGGAAATGGTGGTCAATGTAACGGGAGACTGCGCTCCCGGACTGGGAAGGATGAAAGGATATGCTGCGAGAGCGCCTGCTGAGGTTGCCCCGACGTTACAAGCGAATGCTGCAGGTCGTCACGGACGTGTTCCTGGTCTGGCTGGCCCTGTGGCTTTCTTTCGTGGTGCGCCTGGGCACGGATGACCTGACCTATCCCTTCCGTGTGCATGCCTGGCTGTTCATCGCCGCGCCCTTGATCGCGATACCGCTGTTCATCCGCTTCGGCATGTACCGGGCGGTCATGCGCTACCTGGGCAACGATGCGCTGATCGCCATCTGGAAGGCGG
Organism: Pseudomonas sp. M1; assembly: GCF_022760135.1. Lineage (NCBI taxonomy): Bacteria > Pseudomonadati > Pseudomonadota > Gammaproteobacteria > Pseudomonadales > Pseudomonadaceae > Pseudomonas > Pseudomonas sp. M1. The sequence continues at coordinate 4,959,189 of NZ_CP094343.1, read as the reverse complement.
TGACCATTTCGGCCCTGGTGCTTTCGCTGGTGGTCTACTGGAACCGCTCGGTCGTCGAGGCGGTGCCGCGTTCCCTGGTGCTCAACTATTGGTGGCTGAGCCTGCTGATGGTCGGCGGGCTGCGCCTGGCCATGCGCCAGTACTTCATGGGCGACTGGTACAGCGCGATCCAGGTCGTGCCCTTCCTCAAGCAGGATGACGGCCTGATCAAGGTCGCGGTGTACGGCGCCGGCACCGCGGGTAACCAACTGGTCGCCGCGCTGCGCATGGGGCGGGTGATGCGGCCGGTGGCCTTCATCGACGACGACGACGAGATCGCCAACCGGGTGATCGCCGGCCTGCGGGTGTTCAAGCCCAAGCATATCCAGCAGATGATCGAAGAGACCGGGGCCCAGGAAATACTCCTGGCGATTCCTTCCGCCTCGCGGGCGCGCCGTCGCGAAATCCTCGGTCTGCTGGAACCCTATCCGCTGCACGTGCGCAGCGTGCCCGGCATCATCGACCTGGCCAACGGCCGGGTGAAGGTGGACGACATCCAGGAAGTGGACATCGCCGACCTGCTGGGGCGCGACCCGGTGGCGCCGCGCAAGGAGCTGCTGGAGCACTGCATCCGCGGCCAGGCGGTGATGGTCACCGGGGCGGGCGGCTCCATCGGTTCGGAACTGTGCCGCCAGATCCTGCCTTGCGGGCCCACGGTGATGGTGCTGTTCGAACACTGCGAGTTCAATCTCTACCGCATCCACCAGGAACTGGAGCAGCGCGTCCGGCGGCAATCCCTGCCGGTGCAGCTCGTGCCCATCCTGGGCTCGGTACGCAGCGCCGAGCGGCTGCTGGAGGTGCTGGGTAGCTGGAAGATCAACACCGTCTACCACGCGGCTGCCTACAAGCATGTGCCCATCGTCGAGCACAATATTTCCGAAGGGGTGCTGAACAACGTCCTGGGGACGCTGTATGCGGCCCAGGCCTCGATCCAGGCCGGCGTGCAGAACTTCGTGCTGATCTCCACCGACAAGGCCGTGCGACCGACCAACGTCATGGGCGGGACCAAGCGCCTGGCCGAGATGATCCTCCAGGCGCTCAGTCTGGAGCCCGCGCCGGTGCTCTTCGGCGACAAGACCGGGGTCCACCATGTGAACAAGACCCGCTTCACCATGGTGCGTTTCGGCAACGTGCTGGGCTCGTCCGGCTCGGTCATCCCGCTGTTCCGCGAGCAGATCAAGCGTGGCGGCCCGGTGACCGTCACCCATCCGGCGATCACCCGCTACTTCATGACCATTCCCGAGGCCGCGCAGTTGGTGATCCAGGCGGGCTCCATGGGGCGCGGCGGCGACGTCTTCGTGCTCGACATGGGCCAGCCGGTGAAGATCCTCGAGCTGGCCCAGCGGATGATCCACCTTTCCGGGCTCAGCGTGCGCTCGGAGAGTTCGCCCCACGGCGACATCGCCATCGAGTTCAGTGGCTTGCGTCCCGGCGAGAAACTCTACGAGGAGCTGCTGATCGGCGACGAGGTAGGCGCCACCGAGCACCCGATGATCATGAAGGCGAACGAGGAAATGCTGCCCTGGGAGGCGTTCAAGACGGTGCTGGTCTCGCTGCTGAAGGCGGTGGAGCGGGGCGACTACGCCCAGGTGCGCATGCTGCTGCGCGAGACGGTCAACGGCTACTGCCCGGATGGCGATATCGTCGACCTGGTCCACCAGCAGCGCCGTATGGAGCCCTGACAGATCAAGGCCGGTGCTCGGTCGGACGCTGCCTTGTTGCAGGAGGGGCTCTTCGTCCAATCGGCGAGGAAGCCCCTGATTCATTCAAAGTGTGATTTTCCCTTCTTCCCCTTGCCCCGCTCCTGTCGCTAAAGGTGAATGGCGAGCCCGTTCTGGCTCGCCATACCCAGTGACTAAAAGGAGTTATTCATGCATAAGGCATTCGCGCTACTGCTGGTCGTGCTTTCCTCCCTTTCCCTGTCGGGCATGGCTGCCGCCGCTCCCGCGCCGGAGAAGCTGACGCCGGCGACGGTCACCGTGCACGACGAGCAGGAAGGGCTGGTCAGCCTCAACACGGCGGACGCAGAGACGCTGCAAAAGCGGCTCAAGGGGATCGGCAAGGCCAAGGCCGAAGCCATAGTGGCCTATCGGCAGGCCAATGGCCCCTTCACCAGCCTGGATCAGTTGCTGGAAGTGAAGGGCATCGGCAAGGCGATCCTGGAGAGCAACCGGGAGGCGATCAGCCTCGACTGAGGCACTATGCGATGGAAAGGCCGGTCCGGGGGGGGGGCCGGCCTTTTTTCGTTGCGCAGGCGGGATGACGCTTGACCCTGGTCAGCAGTGGACATGGGGCGATCACCCTGCAGGGACAGGCCGAGGGTGTCTGGCGCTGGAGGCGTCCAGGCGACGAACCAGTGCTGTTCTCAGGGCAAGCAGAGAGCCTGCACCGGCGGGCTCGGGGTTGATGTCTGCGGGAGAGATGGGACGGGAGAGGCCGCTCTTGGCAGATGGCCGGCTCTCGATCTAGAATCTCCCGATATGGGAGAAGTGAGGCAGATGCGAGTTATTGCAAAGAGCACGCTGGTGAAGTTCTGGGGGGTTCCTGGCCAGGAAGATACCAAGGCCCCTTTGGAGAGTTGGTACGACGCGGCGATCAATGCTGAATGGAAGACTCCGCAGGACGTGAAGAATCAATTCGGCAGCGCGAGCATCTGCGGCAACAACCGCGTGGTGTTCAACATCGGCGGCAACAAGTATCGCCTGGTTGTGGAGATGCAGTACCGCTGCGGCATCGCCTGGGTGAAGTTCATCGGCACTCATGCCCGGTACGACCAGATAGACGTGGAGACGGTGAATGAATATTAGGCCCATCCGAAACGACGAGGACCTGCGCGCGGCTTTCCAGCGCCTGGAATCCATCTTCCAGGCGGAGGAGGGCACGGCTGAGGCCGACGAAATGGAAGTGCTGGTGACGCTGATCGAGGCGTATGAGAACAAGCACTACCCGATAGGCCCGGCCGATCCCGTCGAGGCCATCAAGTTCAGCATGGAGCAGCGAGGACTGACGCCGCGCGACCTGGAACCTTTCATCGGCAGCAGCGGCCGTGTCTCGGAGGTGCTGAATCGCAAGCGTGGCCTCAGCCTGGCGATGATCAAGCGCCTGCATGATGGCTTGAATATTCCCTATGAGAGCCTGCTGGCCGGGGCGGCCTAGGCCGGTCCCGGCGTTCCGTCATCGGCTCTGTCGAGGGCTGCTTTCTAGGCGCGTTGCGGTTAGGAGGCCCCGAAGGACGGGACACCCACAAAGAAAAAGCCCCCGGCATATGCCGAGGGCTTTTTTGAATTTGGCTCCGCGACCTGGACTCGACGGCGTGAGCCGAACGCGCTTCAGCGCGGCCCCGAAGGGGGTATCACCTGGGACGCAGTCCCTGGCGAGAGTCCGGGGAGCCCCCACAAAGAAAAAGCCCCCGGCATGTGCCGAGGGCTTTTGAATTTTGGCTCCGCGACCTGGACTCGACGGCGTGAGCCGAACGCGCTTCAGCGCGGCCCCGAAGGGGGTATCACCTGGGACGCAGTCCCTGGCGAGAGTCCAGGGAGCCCCCACAAAGAAAAAGCCCCGGCATATGCCGAGGGCTTTTTTGAATTTGGCTCCGCGACCTGGACTCGACGGCGTGAGCCGAACGCGCTTCAGCGCGGCCCCGAAGGGGGTATCACCTGGGACGTAGTCCCTGGCGAGAGTCCAGGGAGCCCCCCGCAAAGAAAAAGCCCCCGGCATATGCCGAGGGCTTTTGAATTTTGGCTCCGCGACCTGGACTCGAACCAGGGACCCAATGATTAACAGTCATTTGCTCTACCGACTGAGCTATCGCGGAACAACGGGGCGTATCTTACTGATTAAAAAGGGGAAGTCAACATTCTGCCGATGACTTCCCCGATTTTTTTCAGAGCACCTGGACGATGGCGCGGGTGACGGTTTCCAGGTTGCCGTTGTTCAGCGCGGCGACGCAGATGCGGCCGGTGCCGACGGCGTAGATGCCGAACTCGTTCTTCAGGCGTTCCACCTGCTCGGCGGTCAGGCCGGAGTAGGAGAACATGCCGCGCTGCTGGGCGACGAAGCCGAAGTCGCGCTTGGCGCCCAGGGCGGCCAGTTGCTCGACCATGGCGACGCGCATGTTGCGGATGCGGCTGCGCATTTCGCCCAGTTCCTCTTCCCACAGGGCGCGCAGTTCCGGGCTGTTGAGCACGGTGGAGACGACGCTGGCGCCGTGGGTCGGTGGGTTGGAGTAGTTGGTGCGGATCACGCGCTTGACCTGGGACAGGACGCGGGCGGATTCCTCGCGGCTGTTGGTGACCACCGACAGCGCGCCGACGCGCTCGCCGTACAGCGAGAACGACTTGGAGAAGGAGCTGGAAACGAAGAAGTTCAGGCCGGATTGGGCGAACAGGCGCACCGCGGCGGCGTCTTCGTCGATGCCGTCGCCGAAGCCCTGGTAGGCGATGTCGAGGAAGGGCACGTGGCCCTTGGCCTTGAGCACGTCCAGCACCTGTTTCCAGTCGTCCAGGCTCAGGTCGACGCCGGTCGGGTTGTGGCAGCAGGCGTGCAGGACCACGATGGACTGCGAAGGCAGGGCGTTGAGGTCTTCCAGCAGGCCGGCGCGGTTCACGCCGTGGCTGGCGGCGTCGTAGTAGCGGTAGTTCTGCACCGGGAAGCCGGCGGCCTCGAACAGCGCGCGGTGGTTTTCCCAGCTCGGATCGCTGATGGCCACGGTGGCGTTGGGCAGCAGACGCTTGAGGAAGTCGGCGCCGGTCTTCAGCGCGCCGGTGCCGCCCACGGCCTGGGTGGTGACCACGCGGCCTTCGGCCAGCAGCTCGGAGTCGGCGCCGAACAGCAGCTTCTGCACGCCCTGGTCATAGGCGGCGATGCCTTCGATCGGCAGGTAGCCGCGCGGAGCGTGTGCTTCGATGCGGGCTTTCTCCGCGGCCTGTACCGCGCGCAGCAACGGGAGGCGACCCTCTTCGTTGTAGTACACGCCAACGCCCAGGTTGATCTTGCCCGGGCGGGTATCGGCGTTGAAAGCTTCGTTCAGGCCCAGGATGGGGTCGCGGGGGGCCATTTCGACAGCGGAGAACAGACTCATTTTGGCAGCAGCTCTAAGGCGGGAGTGAAGATGCAATTGCAACCCCCCGCGCACGGCGCTGGGGGATGCGTCGACGGGCCGGTATTATATAGGCCTCTATGGCAGGCGGCGAGTTGATCGCGCATGCTTTCGCCTGGTTTGACGCCGCAGCCGCGCCCGCGTCACACCCCACAGCGAGGTTCCCATGTCGACATTCCAACTGGATTCGCGCTTCAAGCCGGCGGGCGACCAGCCCGAGGCGATCCGACAGATGGTCGAGGGCCTGGAAGCGGGCCTTTCGCACCAGACGCTGCTGGGGGTGACCGGCTCCGGCAAGACCTTCAGCATCGCCAACGTCATCGCCCAGGTGCAGCGCCCGACCATGGTCCTGGCGCCGAACAAGACCCTGGCCGCGCAGCTCTACGGCGAATTCAAGACCTTCTTCCCGCACAACGCGGTGGAATACTTCGTCTCCTACTACGACTACTACCAGCCCGAAGCCTACGTCCCGTCCTCCGACACCTATATCGAGAAGGACTCGTCGATCAACGACCACATCGAGCAGATGCGCCTCTCCGCGACCAAGGCCCTGCTCGAGCGCGAGGACGCCATCATCGTCTGCACCGTGTCGTCCATCTACGGCCTGGGCGACCCGGCGTCCTACCTGAAGATGGTCCTGCACCTGGACCGCGGCGACCGCATGGACCAGCGCGAGCTGCTGCGCCGCCTGACCAGCCTGCAGTACACCCGCAACGACATGGATTTCGCCCGCGCCAGCTTCCGCGTGCGCGGCGACGTGATCGACATCTTCCCGGCGGAATCCGAGCTGGAGGCCATCCGTGTCGAACTGTTCGACGACGAGGTGGAGAGCATCTCCGCCTTCGACCCGCTGACCGGCGAGGTGATCCGCAAGCTGCCGCGCTTCACTTTCTACCCCAAGAGCCACTACGTGACGCCGCGGGAAACCCTGATGCAGGCGGTGGAGCAGATCAAGGAAGAGCTCAAGGTGCGCCTGGACTACCTGCGCACCAACAACAAGCTGGTGGAGGCCCAGCGCCTGGAGCAGCGCACCCGCTTCGACCTGGAGATGATCCTCGAACTGGGCTACTGCAACGGCATCGAGAACTACTCGCGCTACCTCTCCGGGCGCGGCCCCGGCGAGCCGCCGCCGACCCTCTACGACTACCTGCCGGCCAACTCGCTGCTGGTGATCGACGAATCCCACGTCAGCGTTCCCCAGGTTGGCGCCATGTACAAGGGCGACCGTTCGCGCAAGGAAACCCTGGTGGAATACGGCTTCCGCCTGCCCTCGGCGCTGGACAACCGGCCGCTGCGCTTCGAGGAGTGGGAGGCGATCAGCCCGCAGACCATCTTCGTCTCCGCCACCCCCGGCCCTTACGAAGAGCAACACGCCGGGCGGGTGATCGAGCAGGTGGTGCGGCCCACCGGCCTGGTCGACCCGCAGATCGAGGTGCGCCCGGCCTCCACCCAGGTGGACGACCTGCTCTCGGAAATCCGCCTGCGCGTGGCCAGCGAGGAGCGCGTGCTGGTCACCACCCTGACCAAGCGCATGGCCGAGGACCTCACCGACTACCTGGGCGACCACGACGTGCGCGTGCGCTACCTGCACTCGGACATCGACACCGTCGAGCGCATGGAGATCATCCGCGACCTGCGCACTGGCGCCTTCGACGTGCTGGTGGGCATCAACCTGCTGCGCGAGGGCCTGGACATGCCCGAGGTGTCCCTGGTGGCCATCCTCGACGCCGACAAGGAAGGCTTCCTGCGCTCCGAGCGCTCGCTGATCCAGACCATCGGCCGCGCCGCGCGCAACCTCAACGGCAAGGCGATCCTCTACGCCGACAACGTCACCGGCTCGATGCAGCGCGCCATGGACGAGACCGAGCGGCGGCGCAACAAGCAGATCGCCTTCAACGAGCAGCACGGCATCGTGCCCAAGGGCGTGAAGAAGGACATCAAGGACATCCTCGAGGGCGCCAGCGTGCCGGGCGCTAAAGGCAAGCGTCGCGGCGTGGCCAAGGTGGCGGAGGAGAGCGGGCGCTACGAGGGCGAACTGCGCTCGCCGAACGAGATCGGCAAGCGCATCCGCCAGCTCGAAGAGAAGATGTACCAGCTGGCCCGGGACCTGGAGTTCGAAGCCGCCGCCGCGGTGCGCGACGAAATCCACAAGCTGCGCGAACGCCTGGTGGAGGTCGGCTGACCTCCACCGCAGTGCTCAGTGCGCGCCGGCTCCGGCTCCAGCCTGGGCGCCCAGGCCCGCGGGCAGGGGGCGGGTCAGCAAGGCGGCCAGCATGCTCACGGCAAGGACGATGCCGATGGCGTGGAAGGCGTCGTTGTAGGCCATGATCGCCGCCTGCTGGTGGACGATCACGCTCACTTCGCCCAGCGCCGCCTGCTGGCTGCCCAGTTGCGCGGCCAGTTGGGCCAGGCGCTCTTCCACCGCGCCATTCATCGGCACCACCGCTTCGCGCAGGTAGTCGTAATAGACCTTGGCGCGGCTATCCAGCAGCGTCGCCAGCAGGGCGATGCCGATGGCGCCGCCGAGGTTGCGCAGGATGTTGAACAGGCTGGAGGCGGAGCCGGCGTCCTGCGGCTGCAGGTAGGCGGTGGCGATCAGCGAGATGGTCACCATCACCATCGGCTGGCCGAGGGCGCGCAGCAGCTGGATCTGGTTGAACTGCGGGCCGGCGAAGTCCGGGTTGAGCACCCCGGAGCTGAAGCTGGCCAGACCGAACAGGCCGAAGCCCAGGGCGCACAGCAGGCGCGGCTCGATGATCTTCATCAGCTTGGGGATCAGCGGGATGAGGAACAGCTGCGGCACGCCCATCCACATGATCACCTCGCCGATCTGCATGGCGTTGTAGCCCTGGATCTGCGCCAGGTACAGCGGCAGCACGTAGATCGAACCGTACAGCCCCATGCCCAGGCCGATGCTGGAGATGCTCGCCAGGCCGAAGTTGCGGTTGCGCAGGATGCCCAGGTTGATCAGCGGGTTCGGCCGCGAGGTCTGCAGGATGACGAAGAGGATCAGGCTGACCAGGGCGATGCTGCCCAGGGCGACGATCAGGTTCGACTCCAGCCAATCCTTGCGGTGGCCTTCCTCGAGGAACACCTGCAGGCAGCCCAGGCCGATGGCCATGGTGACGATGCCGGCGTAGTCGGTGCTCTTGAGCAGTTCCCAGTGCGGCGCCTTCTTCTCCAGGCCGTAGAGCAGCCCGGCGATCATCAGCAGCCCCGGCGGGATGTTGATGTAGAAGATGTATTCCCAGCCGAAGTTCTCGGTCAGCCAGCCGCCCAGGGTGGGGCCGATGGACGGCGCGAAGGTGGCGGTGATGGCGAACAGCGCCATGCCCTTGGGCCGGTGGTGCTCCGGCAGCTTGAGCAGGCTCAGGGTGAAGGCCAGGGGGATGAGCGCGCCGCCGGTGAAACCTTGCATGGCGCGGAACACGATCATGCTCTCCAGGTTCCAGGCGAAGGAACACAGCAGCGAGGAGAACAGGAAACCGATCGACACCATCACCGCCAGGCGCCGCGCCGACAGCAGCTGCACCAGCCAGGCGGTGAGCGGGATCATGATGATCTCGGCCACCAGGTAGGAGGTGGAGATCCACGAGCCTTCCTCCAGGGTCGCGGCCAGCGCGCCCTGGATGTCTTTCAACGAGGAGTTGGTGATCTGGATGTCCAGCACCGCCATGAAGGCGCCGAGCATCGCCGAGAGCACGGCGATCCAGTCGCGCCGGGTGGGCTCCCCGGCGGGGCGGACGAGGACGTCAGCGCTCACCGAGCTGCACCTCGGCCTCGACCGACATGCCCGGGCGGATCAGGCCCTTGAGGGGGTTGTCGGCGGCGAAGGTGATCTTCACCGGGATGCGTTGCACCACCTTGGTGAAGTTGCCGGTGGCGTTGTCCGGCGGCAGCAGGCTGAACTGGGCGCCGGAGGCGGCGAAGAGGCTGTCCACGCAGCCTTCGATGGGGGTGTCGGGGAAGCTGTCGAGGACCAGCCGGGCCTTCTGCCCGGGGCGCATGTGGCCGACCTGGGTCTCCTTGAAGTTGGCCTGCACCCAGATGCCTTCGTCGGGCACCAGCGCCAGCAGCTGGCTGCCGACCTGCACGTACTGGCCCACCCGCGCGCTGCGCTGGCCGACCAGGCCGGCGACGGGGGCGCGCAGTTCGGTGCGCGCCAGGTTGATCTCGGCCTGGGCGATTTCCGCCCGGGAGGCGTCGATCTGCGCCTGCAGGCGCTTGATGTCGGCGTTCAGGGCGTCGATCTGGATGCGCTGGGCCTGCAGGTCGGCCTGGGCCTTGGCCACCTGCGAGCGGGCCACGTGGGAGTCGGCGGTCAGGGTGGTGACGCGCTCCTCGGAAACGTAGCCGGGCTTGCGCAGGGTCTGGGCGCGGTTGAGGTCGATCTGGGTACGGCCGAAGGTGGCCTGGGTGGCGTTCAGGTCGGCCTCGCTGGCGGCGATCATGCTGCCCTGGCCCTTGAGCTTGCTGCGCGCCTGGGCCAACTCCGCCTCGTGGGTGGCGAGGGCGGCCTTGGCGCGGTCCAGGGCCAGGCGGAAGTCGGCATCCTCCAGCTTGACCAGCAACTGGCCTTTTTTCACGTGCTGGTTGTCGGTGACCAGCACCTGGTCGATGCGCGCGCCCAACTGGCTGGCGATGCGGGTGATCTCGCCCTGGACGTAGGCGTTGTCGGTGGTTTCCTGGAAGCGGCCGATGAAGTACCAGCGGCCCAGGAACGCCAGGGCGACCAGGCAGAAAATGACGAAGAAGATGCTCAGGCGGCGTTTCAATTGTGCGGGCATGATAAACGAGCGTTTGTTTGGCAGAATTTTTCCCGGCAATGTAACAGTGTTCCCGGCCGGGGCGCAGTCGCTACAATTCGGAAACTTTGTTGTTTATAAGGAACAATAATGGGGCTGGATGATGCGCTGATCTTCACCCGCGTCGTGGAATTCCACAGTTTCACCCAGGCCGCCCACAGCCTGGGCATGCAGAAGTCCACGGTCAGCCGGCGCATCGCGCTGCTGGAAGAGCGCCTGGGCGTGCGTCTGCTCAACCGCACCACGCGCAAGCTGCGCCTGACCGAGGTGGGGCAGGCCTACTACGACCGCTGCCGGCAGATCATGCTCGATTTCGCCGAGGCCGAGCAGGCGGTGATGCAATTGCAGCAGGAGCCTTCGGGCCTGCTGCGGATCACCGCGCCCATCGAGTTCGGCCAGCTGTACCTGGCTGAAGTGCTCGGCGATTTCATGCGTCTTTATCCGCAGATCACCGCGGAAGTGGAGCTCAGCTCGCGCACCGTCGATCCGCTGGAGGAGGGCGTGGACATCGCCATCACCGTCGGCCAGCCGGAGGACTCGACGCTGATCGCCCGCCGCCTGCTGGTGACCAGCCGCTGCCTGTGCGCCAGCCCCGGCTACCTGCAGCAGCACGGGCGGCCGCTGCACGTCGAGGACCTGGCGCGGCACCGCGCGGTGCTGCTGGCGCAGGACTCGCAACGCTACTGGCCGCTGTTGAACGAGAGCGTGCCCTGCCAGCGCGTGCTGTCCTGCAACAACATCTCTTTCGCCCGCGAGGCGGTGCTGGCCGGGGCGGGCATCGCCTCGCTGCCGGAGCTGATCGTCGACGTGGCGCTGGAAAGCGGCCGCCTGGAGCGCCTGCTGCCGGAGGTGCAGCTGCCCATCGGCGAGCTCTATGCGGTGTACCCCTCGCGGCGCTTCCAGGCGATGAAGGTGAAGACCTTCCTCGACTACTTGATCCACCGCCTGCCCATCGACGAAGCCCATCGGCTGGAGCCGGGGGCGGCGCGCCTGATAACATCGCACCCATGAATGCGGGCCGCGGTCCGCATCTTTCATTCCGGTTTTCACGAGAGCTTTCATGACCACTGTCCGCACCCGCATCGCGCCGTCCCCCACCGGCGACCCGCACGTCGGCACCGCCTACATCGCGCTGTTCAACCTGTGCTTCGCCCGCCAGCACGGCGGCAAGTTCATCCTGCGCATCGAGGACACCGACCAGGTGCGGTCCACCCGCGAGTCGGAACAGCAGATCTTCGACGCCCTGCGCTGGCTGGGCATCGAGTGGGACGAAGGCCCGGACGTCGGCGGCCCGCACGGCCCGTACCGGCAGAGCGAGCGCGGCGCCATCTACAAGCGGTACAGCGACGAGCTGGTGGAGAAGGGCCATGCCTTCCCCTGCTTCTGCTCCGCCGAGCGCCTGGACGCCATCCGCGCCGAACAGCAGGCGCGCAAGGAAACCCCGCGCTACGACGGCCACTGCATGCACCTGCCCAAAGAGGAGTCGCAGCGCCGCATCGCCGCCGGCGAATCCCACGTGGTGCGCATGAAGGTGCCGACCGAGGGCGTCTGCGTGGTCCCGGACATGCTCCGCGGCGACGTCGAGATCCCGTGGGACCGCATGGACATGCAGGTGCTGATGAAGGCCGACGGCCTGCCCACCTACTTCCTGGCCAACGTGGTCGACGACCACCTGATGGGCATCACCCATGTGCTGCGCGGCGAAGAGTGGCTGCCCTCGGCGCCCAAGCTGATCAAGCTGTACGAGTACTTCGGCTGGGAGCAGCCGGTGCTGTGCTACATGCCGCTGCTGCGCAACCCGGACAAGAGCAAGCTGTCCAAGCGCAAGAACCCCACCTCCATCACCTTCTACGAGCGCATGGGCTTCCTGCCCCAGGCGCTGCTGAACTACCTGGGCCGCATGGGCTGGTCGATGCCCGACGAGCGCGAGAAGTTCAGCCTGCAGGAGATGATCGACAACTTCGATCTGTCCCGCGTGTCCCTCGGCGGGCCGATCTTCGACATGGAGAAGCTGTCCTGGCTGAACGGCCAGTGGATCCGCGAGCAGTCGGTGGAGGAGTTCGCCCGCGAAGTACAGAAGTGGGCGCTCAACCCCGAGTACCTGATGAAGATCGCCCCCCACGTGCAGGGCCGGGTGGAGAACTTCAGCCAGATCGCCCCGCTGGCCGGCTTCTTCTTCAGCGGCGGCGTACCGCTGGACGCCAAGCTGTTCGAGCACAAGAAGCTCGACGCCACCCAGGTGCGCCAGGTCCTGCAACTGGTGCTGTGGAAGCTGGAAGCGTTGCGCCAGTGGGAGAAGGAGCGCATCACCGCGACCATCCAGGCCGTCGCCGAACACCTGGGCCTGAAGCTGCGCGACGTCATGCCGCTGATGTTCCCGGCCATCACCGGCCACGCCAGCTCGGTGTCGGTGCTCGACGCCATGGAAATCCTCGGCGCCGACCTGTCGCGCTATCGCCTGCGCCAGGCCCTGGAACTGCTGGGCGGGGCGTCGAAGAAGGAAGCCAAGGAGTGGGAGAAGATCCGCGACGCCATCGCCGGCTGACGGATCCCGCCTGACAAAAGGCCGGCCGCCTCCGGGCGCCCGGCCTTTTTCATGTCCATAATCCCTGGGGCCGGGCCGCGGCTTAAGGGGCCGAAGGTGCGGCGCAGGGGAGGGGAAGCTGGGCTCCTTTGCTAAGTGATTGTTCTTTGGGAGAAAAAATTTAAAAAAGTCGAAAATTCTTGTTGACAGGGTTACCTCCCGCCCCTAAGATGCGCCCCGTTCCAGCGACGAACTGAACGACAGAGCGAAGCGGAACGGTAGATGTAGCGGTACTTTGGGGCTATAGCTCAGCTGGGAGAGCGCTTGCATGGCATGCAAGAGGTCGACGGTTCGATCCCGTCTAGCTCCACCAAATTACCAGTAGGTTTCGCCGCTTCGGGGCGGAGCCGAAAATCGAAGGTTTGCGTCCCCTTCGTCTAGTGGCCTAGGACACCGCCCTTTCACGGCGGTAACAGGGGTTCGAGTCCCCTAGGGGACGCCACTTATTCCAGCGACGATGCGTTCGCGTCGTCCGCCAGAGTCATATGGGGCTATAGCTCAGCTGGGAGAGCGCTTGCATGGCATGCAAGAGGTCGACGGTTCGATCCCGTCTAGCTCCACCAAATCGCCAGAGTCCGCCAGGCGCGGATTTCCTCGAAGGATACGTCCCCTTCGTCTAGTGGCCTAGGACACCGCCCTTTCACGGCGGTAACAGGGGTTCGAGTCCCCTAGGGGACGCCAATTTTCCCGCTCTGCGGGGCCTATAGGGCCACTCACTTTTCGAGTGGCCTTTTGTTTTTTCCCCTTTCGAAAATCTTCTCGCCCGACCAGCGGTCGCCATCGTCGCTTGCCGATTTTTATTATGAGCATAATATTTCACTCATAATATTTTGGAGCGCGCCATGAATCCGAAGACCGGCAGCAACGAAAAAGGCCTGGGTGAGAAGAAGGCCCAGACCCGTGAGCGCATTCTTTGCGCGGCCGCCGATGCCCTGGTCCGCCGCGGGCCGCTGGAGCCGAGCGTGGCCGAGGTGATGGGCGCCGCCGGGCTGACCGTCGGCGGCTTCTACGCGCATTTCCAGAGCAAGGATGCGCTGATGCTGGAAGCCTTCCGCCACCTGCTGTCTTCGCGCCGGGCCAAGCTCAAGCACTTCGATGCGGACATGCCGTTCAGCGAGCGCCGGCAACTGGTCGCGGCCTTCTACCTGTCGCGCAGGCACCGCGACAGCGAGGAGCCAGGCTGCCCCATCCCCAGTTCCCTGGGCGACATGGCGCAACTGCCGGAGAGCTTCCACGAAGCCCTGGCCGAACACCTCGAACTCATGGTCGCCGAGCTGGCCGAGCGTCCCGAGGACGCCGACACCGTGCTCGCCGACATCGCCCTGATGGTGGGCGGACTGGCATTGGCGCGGGCCCTGGGCCCGAGCGACCTGTCCGACCGTGTCCTGCGTGCCGCCAAGAAAGCGGTGGATTGAGACCTCGAAGGAGGGCCTGGCAATGAGCAGCTTGACCTGGATCCGTGGCGTCAACGCCACCCTGGGGCGTGTGGCGCCGGAATGGGCGGCGCGCCGCACGCGTGAAGTCTTCATGACGCCTCGGGCGCTGCAGCCGCGCGACTGGGAGTTGCCGCTGCTGGCCAGTTCCGAGCGCATCACCCTGCGCTTCGGTCTCTCCGCGCTGCGCTGGGGCGAAGGGCCGGCGGTACTGCTGATGCACGGTTGGGAAGGGCGGCCGACGCAGTTCGCCCACCTGATCCGCGAACTGGTCGGCGCCGGCTACGCCGTGGTGGCGCTGGATGGCCCGGCCCATGGCCGTTCGCCGGGGCGCGAGGCCCATCCGCTGTTGTTCGCCCGTGCCTTGCTGGAAGCGGCCAGCGAGTTGCCGCCGCTGCGCGCGGTGATCGGCCATTCCATGGGCGGCGCCAGCGCCCTGCTGGCGACGCAGATGGGGCTGCGCACCGAGGCGCTGGTCAGCATTGCCGCGCCGAGCCGGGTCCTCTCCGTGCTGCGCCGCTTCGCCGGCTTCATGGGGCTGCCGGCCGAGGCGAGGCACCGCTTCATCCGTCAGGTCGAGGCCTACACCGGCATGCCGGCGGCGCAACTGGACGTCAGCCGCTACACGCTGGGTATGCCCGGGCTGGTGGTGCACGCCGAGGACGACCCGCAAGTGCCCGTGGCGGATGCGCAGGACATCCATGCGGCCTGGCCGCGCAGCCGCCTGTTGCGCCTGGAAGGCGGCGGCCACCAGCGCGTGCTGGCCGATCCGCGCCTGAGCGACGCCGTGCTGGCGCTGCTGGAAGGCCAGGAAGAGCGGTATCTGCTGCCCATGGCGCTGGCCTCCTGACGACAGGGGAGGGGCGGGACGCCGCCGAGCCCTGTAAACTGCCGGCTTCGATCATGCGGCCGGGTCCTCCGGACCCGGCCCCGGACTGGAGCAAGCGCATGGCCTGGGACCTGCCCGACCCCTTCGTCATCGACATCAGCGTGAACGCCGAGGACATCGACGGCCTCGGCCACGCCAACAACGCCGTCTACGTGAGCTGGCTGGAGCGCTGCGCCTGGCGCCATTCGCAGCGCCTGGGCCTGGACCTGGCCGAATACCGCCGGCTCGACCGTGCCATGGCGGTGGTGCGCCACGAAATCGACTACCTCGCCGCCGCCTACGAGGGCGAGGAACTGCAGATGGCCACCTGGATCGTCGAGTCCGACCAGAAGCTGCGCATGGACCGCCGCTTCCAGCTGGTGCGCCCGGCCGACGGCGTGACCCTGCTGCGCGCCCGCACCACCTTCGTCTGCATCGAACTGTCCAGCGGCCGGCCCAGGCGCATGCCGGTGGAGTTCATCGAAGGCTACGGCCGCGCGCTGCTTGGCGCCGCGCCGGCCTGACGGCACTTTGCGCGGGCGGCGAGTCCCCCTAGAATTCGCCGCCTTCGACAGTAAAGGTTCCCCGCCGTGCAAATTGCCCTGGCCCCGATGGAGGGGCTGGTCGACGAAATCCTCCGCGACGTACTGACCCGCGTCGGCGGCATCGACTGGTGCGTCACCGAGTTCATCCGCGTCACCGACCGCCTGCATCCACTGGCCACCTACGAGAAGCTGGCGCCGGAGCTGCTGCACGGCAGCCGCACCCGCGCCGGCACGCCGATGCGCGTGCAGTTCCTCGGTTCCGACCCGCAGTGCCTGGCGGAAAACGCCGCCTACGCCTGCGAACTGGGCGCCCCGGTGATCGACCTGAACTTCGGCTGCCCGGCGAAGACGGTGAACAAGTCCCGCGGCGGGGCCGTGCTGCTCAAGGAGCCGGAGCTGATGTTCGCCATCGTCGAAGCCGTGCGTCGTGCGGTGCCGGCGCAGATCCCGGTGACCTCGAAGATGCGCCTGGGCTACGAGTCCCCGGATGGCGCGCTGGACTGCGCCCGAGCCCTGGCCGACGGCGGTTCCGCCCACGTGGTGGTCCACGCGCGGACCAAGACCGACGGCTACAAGCCGCCGGTGCACTGGGAGTGGGTGGCGAAGGTGGCGGACGCAGTGAAGGTGCCGGTGTTCGCCAATGGCGAAGTCTGGACCCTCGACGACTACCTGCGCTGCCGCGCCATCAGCGGCGTCGAAGACATCATGCTGGGCCGCGGCCTGGTCTCGCGCCCCGATCTGGCCCGGCAGATAGCCGCCTGGCGCGAGGGCCGGGAAGTGCAGCCGATGCCCTGGCACGAAGTGCGCGTGCTGCTCGACGACTTCTGGCGCCAGGCCCGGCGCAAGCTGGCGCCGCGCTACGCGCCGGGGCGCCTGAAGCAGTGGCTGGGCATGCTCACCCGCAGCTACCCCGAGGCGGTAGAGCTGTTCGCGCAGATCCGCCGCGAGAGCGACTGCGAGCTGATCGACCGGTTGCTGCAGGTCGAGGTGGAAGAAGCCGCGTAGGATGGATTGCGCCGGTGCTCTTCGTAGCGGGCCCTGCCCGCGATTTCGCGCGCAGGGCGCGCTCCTACATGGAATGGTGCGGGTGGGGCGGCGTAGGAGATCCTATCCGCGAATCGTGCCGGTGGTTCCGGCTATCGCGGACAAGGTCCGCTACGCCGCCCCGTCCACGTCATTCCCATGTAGGTGCGGGGGAAATGCGGTGTCTCACGGAGCGCGTAGGGGCACGGAATCGAGCGAGCAGGCCTGCGGCCCCCTCACCCCAGCCCTCTCCCGGAGGGAGAGGGGGCCGTTCGGAGTACGTTGGTGTTTCAGCGTTAGCCGGCTAGCACAGGGACCGCCGGCTGAAACCAGGGCTTCTCTCGGCACGGACTGTCTCTCTCTCCCGGGGGAGTGGGAGTGTTCGGAGTGCATTGGTGTTTCGGCATTGGCTGGCTAGCACAGGGATCGCCGGCTGAAACCAGGCCTCCTCTCGGCACGGACTAGCCCCCTCTCCCTCCGGGAGAGGGCTGGGGTGAGGGGAAAGCCCGAGCGCCGATGTCATCCCCCCTGTAGGAGCGCGCCCTGCGCGCGAATCGCGGGCAGGGCCCGCACAGTTCGCCGTGAGGCATGACGTTTCCCCGCCCTACCGCCCGCCACTGACATCGATGAATGTCCCGGTGCTGTAGCTCGACTCCTCCCCGGCCAGGAACAGGATCGCCCGCGCCACTTCCTCCGGTTCCCCGCCGCGGCCCAGCGGAATGGCGCTCTTCAGCCGCTCCACGCGCCCCGGCTCGCCGCCGCTGGCGTGGATTTCCGTGTCGATCAGCCCCGGCCGCACGGCGTTGACGCGGATGCCTTCGGCGGCGACTTCCTTGGCCAGGCCGATGGTCATGCTGTCGATGGCGCCCTTGGCCGCGGCGTAGTCGATGTATTCGTTGGGCGAACCCAGGCGCGAGGCCATGGACGACACATTGACGATGCTGCCGCCCGCGCCGCCATGGGATTTCGCCATGCGCCGCACCGCCTCGCGGGCGCAGAGGAAGCTGCCAGTGACGTTGACCGCGAACACCCGCTGCAGGCGCGCCGCGTCCATGTCTTCCAGGCGCATCTGGCGCTCCAGCATGCCGGCGTTGTTCACCAGCACGTCGAGGCGGCCGAAGGCCCGGTCCAGTTCCCGGAACAGCTTCACCACTTCCTCTTCGCAGGCGACGTCCGCGGCGAAGGTCTCGGCCTGGCCACCGGCGTCGCGGATGCGCCGTACCAGCCCGTCGGCGGCTTCGCGCTGGCGGTGGTAGTTAATGGCGACGGCATAGCCGCGTTCGGCGGCGAGCAGCGCGGTGGCGGCCCCTATGCCGCGGCTGGCGCCGGTGACTTTGCGCATGTGGCTGTTCCTTCGACGAGTGGTCTTGAAAGGCTGCGAGGCGACCCTATCTGTATCCGTGCGGGAGGCCGAAACCGGGTCCCGCTTCCGGAGTCCTGCAGACAGGCTCCACCAATGACCTTGCTGATTATTCAGGAGATTCGCCATGAGCAACGTACTTTCTCTTGCCCCGCTGTTCCGCCAGTCGATCGGCTTCGATCGTTTCAACGACCTCTTCGAATCGGCGTTGCGCAGTGAGAACGGCAGTTCCTACCCGCCCTACAACGTCGAGAAGCACGGTGACGACCAGTACCGCATCGTCGTCGCCGCCGCCGGCCTGCAGGAAGAAGACCTGGAGCTGCAAGTGGAGCGCGATGTGCTGACCGTTAGCGGCGGCAAGCGCGAGAAGGCTGCCAGCGACGTCACCTACCTGCACCAGGGCATCGCCCAGCGCGCCTTCAAGCTGTCCTTCCGCCTCGCCGACCACATCGAGGTCCGCGGCGCATCGCTGAAGAACGGCCTGCTGAGCATCGAACTGGTGCGCATCGTTCCGGAAGAGGCCAAGCCCAAGCGGATCGCCATCAACGGCCAGCGCCCGGCGCTGGAGGGTTGATGACCCAGCCATGAAAAAGGCGCCGAAAGGCGCCTTTTTCTTTCCCGCCGTTTCAGACCACGCAGGCCATGGGCGCCACCGCCTGGGCGTCGAGCAGGGCCATGAAGGCCCGCGCGGCGTTGGACAGGGTGCGCTCGGTGTGCAGGATGTAGCCCAGTTGGCGGCTGAGCTGGATGTCCTGCAGCGGCAGGCGCACGACGGTCTCGTCGAGCATGGTGCGCGGCAGCACGCTCCAGGCCAGGCCGATGGAGACCATCATCTTGATGGTCTCCATATAGTTGGTGCTCATGCCGATGTTCGGCGTCAGCCCCTCGGCCTCGAACATGCGCCGCACGATGTGATGGGTGAAGGTATTGCCGCCGGGGAACACCGCCGGGTGCCGCGCCACGTCGGCGAGGAACACCGGGCCCTGCATGGCCAGCGGGTGCTCGGGGGCGGCGACGAAGTCCAGCGGGTCGTCCCACACCGGCACCGCGCGCACCGGCTCGGCGGTTTCCGGGGCCAGGGTGATGACCGCCAGTTCGGCGCGGCCGTGGAGGATTTCCTCGTAGGCCACTTCCGAGTCACAGAACTGGATGTCCAGCGCCACCTGCGGGTGCGCCCGGGTGAAGGCGCGCAGCAGCGGCGGCAGGCGGTGCAGACCGATGTGGTGGCTGGTGGCGAGCACCAGGCGGCCGCTGACCTCGCCGCTGAGGTTGGTCAGCGCGCGGCGCGTATCGTCCAGCACATTGAGGATCTGGTAGGCGCGCGGCAGCAGGGCGCGGCCGGCTTCGGTCAGGCTCACTTCGCGGCCGACGCGGTCGAACAGGCGCACGCCGAGCTGGCTTTCCAGGGCGGCGATGCGCTTGCTCACCGCCGGCTGGGTCAGGTGCAGGCGCTCGCCGGCTTCGGAAAAGCTGCCGGACTCGGCGATGGCGAGGAAGGTATTGAGGCTGGTCAGGTCCATTTTTTGGAGCTCCAAGCGGCAAGCCGCAAGCTTCAAGAAAAAAGCTGCGGCGTTCGCTTGCAGCTTGTGGCTTGAAGCTTATAGCTGGTGGATTCCATTTGGGAATCCTTTGAATAAAAAATATGAATTTGAGTTATTCGTCGACAGACCATAGCATCATCCCCACAAGCCCAAGGGGCATAGAAATACGCTGATGAGGAATCTCTGATGGCCGGCAAGACGCTCTACGACAAACTCTGGGAACTGCACGAGGTGAAGCGCCGCGATGATGGCTCGTCGCTGATCTACATCGACCGCCACATCCTCCACGAAGTGACCTCGCCGCAAGCCTTCGAAGGCCTGCGCCTGGCCGGCCGCAAGCCGTGGCGCATCGACGCCAACATCGCCACCCCGGACCACAACGTGCCGACCACCCGCGCCGAACGCCAGGGCGGCCTCGAAGCCATCGCCGACGAAGTCTCGCGCATCCAGGTCAAGACCCTGGACGAGAACTGCGACGACTTCGGCATCCTCGAATTCAAGATGAACGACGTGCGCCAGGGCATCGTCCACGTGGTCGGCCCGGAGCAGGGCGCGACCCTGCCGGGCATGACCGTGGTCTGCGGCGACTCGCACACCTCCACCCACGGCGCCTTCGGCGCGCTGGCCCACGGCATCGGCACCTCCGAGGTCGAGCACGTGCTCGCCACCCAGTGCCTGGTGGCCAAGAAGATGAAGAACATGCAGGTGCGCGTGGAGGGCAAGCTGCCCTTTGGCGTGACCGCCAAGGACATCGTCCTCGCGGTGATCGGCAAGATCGGCACCGCCGGCGGCAACGGCCATGCCCTGGAGTTCGCCGGCAGCGCCATCCGCGACCTGTCCATGGAAGGCCGCATGACCATCTGCAACATGTCCATCGAGGCCGGTGCCCGCGTGGGCATGGTGGCGGTGGACGAGAAGACCATCGAGTACGTCAAGGGCCGTCCGTTCGCCCCGCAGGGCGCCGACTGGGCCAAGGCCGTGGAAGCCTGGAGCGACCTGGTTTCCGATGAAGACGCCCACTTCGACACCATCGTCGAGCTGCGCGCCGAGGACATCAAGCCGCAGGTCAGCTGGGGCACCTCGCCGGAAATGGTCCTGGCCGTCGACCAGAACGTGCCGGACCCGGCCGTCGAGGCCGACCCGGTCAAGCGCGACTCCATCGTCCGCGCCCTCAAGTACATGGGCCTGAACGCCAACCAGGCGATCACCGACATCCAGCTGGACCGCGTGTTCATCGGCTCCTGCACCAACTCGCGGATCGAAGACCTGCGCGCCGCCGCCGCCGTGGCCAAGGGCCGCAAGGTCGCCTCCAGCGTCAAGCAGGCGCTGGTGGTGCCGGGCTCGGGCCTGGTCAAGGCGCAGGCCGAGCGGGAAGGGCTGGACAAGATTTTCATCGAGGCCGGCTTCGAGTGGCGTGAACCGGGCTGCTCCATGTGCCTGGCGATGAACCCGGACCGCCTGGAGAGCGGCGAGCACTGTGCGTCCACCTCCAACCGCAACTTCGAGGGCCGCCAGGGCGCCGGTGGCCGCACCCACCTGGTGAGCCCGGCCATGGCCGCCGCCGCCGCGGTGACCGGCCGCTTCATCGACGTCCGTGAATTGATGCAGGCCTGAGGAGACCGAACATGAAAGCCTTTACCCAGCACACCGGTCTCGTCGCGCCGCTCGATCGCGCCAACGTCGACACCGACCAGATCATTCCCAAGCAATTCCTCAAGTCGATCAAGCGCACCGGCTTCGGCCCCAACCTGTTCGACGAGTGGCGCTACCTGGACGTCGGCCAGCCGAACCAGGACAACTCCAAGCGCCCGATCAACAAGGACTTCGTCCTCAACTTCCCGCGCTACCAGGGCGCCAGCGTGCTCCTGGCCCGCGAGAACTTCGGTTGCGGTTCGTCTCGCGAGCACGCGCCCTGGGCGCTGGACGAGTATGGCTTCCGCACGGTGATCGCGCCGAGCTTCGCCGACATCTTCTTCAACAACAGCTTCAAGAACGGCCTGCTGCCGATCATCCTGAAGGACGAGGAAGTCGACGAACTCTTCCAGCAGTGCGAGGCCACCGAGGGTTACCAACTGACCGTCGACCTCGCCGCGCAGACCGTGACCCGCCCGGACGGCAAGCAGTACAGCTTCGAAGTGGACGCCTTCCGCAAGCACTGCCTGCTCAACGGCCTGGACGACATCGGCCTGACGCTGCAGGACGCGGACGCCATCCGCGACTTCGAGGCCGGCTACAGGCAGCGCCAGCCCTGGTTGTTCCGCGACGCCTGACGGTGTCGCATCATCACCCCGCGAGGAGAAAGTCATGACCCAGAGTCGCCACGAAGCCGTGGTCGAGCGCCAGTTCGGCGCCCAGGCCAACGCTTACCTGAACAGCACCGTGCATGCCCAGGGCGAAGAGTTCGCCCAGCTGCGCGAGCGACTGTCGGCGAGCAGCGGCGCCCGCGTGCTGGACCTGGGTTGCGGGGCGGGGCACGTCAGCTTCCAGGTCGCGCCGCTGGCCGGCGAAGTGGTGGCCTACGACCTCTCCGAGCAGATGCTCGCCGTGGTGGCCTCGGCCGCCGCCGAGCGTGGCCTGGACAACATCCGCACGCGCCAGGGCGTGGCCGAGCGCCTGCCGTTCGAGGACGGCGAGTTCGACTTCGTCTTCAGCCGCTACTCGGCGCACCACTGGCGCGACGTCGGCCAGGCCCTGCGCGAAGTGCGCCGGGTGCTGAAGCCGGGCGGCGTGGCCTGCTTCATCGACGTGGCAGCCCCCGGGCTGCCGCTGCTGGACACCCACCTGCAAGCGGTGGAAGTGCTGCGCGACACCAGCCACGTGCGCGACTATTCGCCGTCCGAATGGGCGCGCCTGGTCGGCGAGGCGGGCCTGGCGCTCACCGCGTGCAGCCGCCAGCGCCTGCGCCTGGAGTTCACCTCCTGGGTCGAGCGCATGCGCACGCCGGAGGTGATGCGCCAGGCCATCCGCGCCCTGCAGCTTTCCGTGGGCATTGAGGTGCGCGAGTATTTCGAGATCGACGCCGAGGGTTCCTTCAGCACCGACGTGCTGGTGCTCTGGGCGAACAAGTAACGGCTGCAAGCGACGAGCTGCAGGCGACGAGCTGCAGGCGACAAGCAAGCGCCTGCAGCCTTTTACCTATTCCGAAGGAAGAAAGTGATGAGCAAACAGATTCTGGTTCTCCCCGGCGACGGTATCGGCCCGGAAATCATGGCCGAGGCGGTCAAGGTCCTGCAGCTGGCCAACGACAGGTTCCAGCTGGGCTTCGAGCTGACCGAGGACGTCATCGGCGGCGCCGCCATCGACAAGCACGGCGTGCCGCTGGCCGACGAGACCCTGGAGCGCGCGCGCAAGGCCGACGCCGTGCTGCTGGGCGCCGTGGGCGGGCCGAAATGGGACAGGATCGAGCGCGACATCCGCCCCGAGCGCGGCCTGCTGAAGATCCGTTCGCAACTGGGCCTGTTCGCCAACCTGCGCCCGGCCATCCTCTACCCGCAACTGGCCGACGCCTCCAGCCTGAAGCCGGAAATCGTCGCCGGCCTGGACATCCTCATCGTCCGCGAGCTGACCGGCGGCATCTACTTCGGCGCCCCGCGCGGCACCCGCGAGCTGGAGAACGGCGAGCGCCAGTCCTACGACACCCTGCCGTACAGCGAGAGCGAGATCCGCCGCATCGCCCGCGTCGGCTTCGACATGGCCCGCGTGCGCGGCAACAAGCTGTGCTCGGTGGACAAGGCCAACGTCCTGGCCTCCAGCCAGCTGTGGCGCGAGATCGTCGAAGAAGTGGCCAAGGACTACCCGGACGTCGAGCTGAGCCACATGTACGTCGACAACGCCGCCATGCAGCTGGTGCGCGCGCCCAAGCAGTTCGACGTGATGGTCACCGACAACATGTTCGGCGACATCCTGTCGGATGAGGCTTCCATGCTCACCGGTTCCATCGGCATGCTGCCTTCAGCGTCCCTGGATGCGAACAACAAGGGCATGTACGAGCCGTGCCACGGTTCGGCGCCGGACATCGCAGGCAAAGGCATCGCCAACCCGCTGGCGACCATCCTCTCGGTGTCCATGATGCTGCGCTACAGCTTCAACCAGGGCGCCGCGGCGGACGCCATCGAGAAGGCGGTGAGCCAGGTCCTCGACCAGGGCCTGCGCACCGGCGACATCTGGTCCGAAGGCTGCAAGAAGGTCGGAACCCGCGAAATGGGCGATGCGGTAGTCGCCGCGCTGCGGAATCTGTAATCTCTCCGGTTCGCCCGCCCCTGGCACCCGCACAGAACGGGCAGGGGCGGCGGTCCACTACTTATTCGAAGGTGTAGTAGCGATGAAGCGTGTAGGTCTGATCGGTTGGCGTGGCATGGTGGGTTCGGTGCTCATGCAGCGGATGCTGGAAGAGCGGGACTTCGACCTGATCGAGCCGGTGTTCTTCACCACCTCCAACGTCGGTGGCGAAGGTCCGTCCATCGGCAAGGACATCGCCACCCTCAAGGACGCCTACAGCATCGAGGAACTCAAGACCCTCGACGTCATCCTGACCTGCCAGGGCGGCGACTACACCAACGAAGTCTTCCCCAAGCTGCGTGAAGCCGGCTGGCAGGGCTACTGGATCGACGCCGCCTCCAGCCTGCGCATGCAGGACGACGCGGTGATCGTCCTCGACCCGGTGAACCGTCGCGTTATCGACCAGTCGCTGGACGCCGGCGCCAAGAACTACATCGGCGGCAACTGCACCGTCAGCCTGATGCTGATGGCCCTGGGCGGCCTGTTCGAAGCCGGCCTGGTCGAGTGGATGAGCGCCATGACCTACCAGGCCGCCTCCGGCGCCGGCGCGCAGAACATGCGCGAGCTGATCAAGCAGATGGGCGCGATCAACGCCGCCGTGGCCGACGACCTGGCCAACCCGGCCAGCGCCATCCTCGACATCGACCGCAAGGTCGCCGAGGCCATCCGCAGCGAAGCCCTGCCCACCGAGCACTTCGGCGCGCCCCTGGCCGGCAGCCTGATCCCCTGGATCGACAAGGAACTGCCCAACGGCCAGAGCCGCGAGGAGTGGAAGGGCCAGGCCGAGACCAACAAGATCCTCGGCCGCTTCAAGAACCCGATCCCGGTGGACGGCATCTGCGTGCGCATCGGCGCCATGCGCTGCCACAGCCAGGCGCTGACCATCAAGCTGAACAAGGACGTGCCGCTGACCGACATCGAAGGCCTGATCAGCCAGCACAACCCCTGGGTCAAGCTGATCCCCAACCAGCGCGAAGCCAGCATGCGCGAGCTGACCCCCGCCGCCGTCACCGGCACCCTGAGCGTCCCGGTCGGCCGCCTGCGCAAGCTCAACATGGGCTCGCAGTACCTCGGCGCCTTCACCGTCGGCGACCAACTGCTGTGGGGCGCGGCCGAGCCGCTGCGGCGCATGCTGCGCATCCTGCTGGAGCGCTGATCGCAGCCTCCCCGAAGACGCCGGCCCTGTGCCGGCGTCTTGCTTTGTACAGGCGGAAAAAGTCGATCACTCGACAGAACGGCGAAGTCGCCGGCGCCGGTGTCGTTTTCTGTGACGGAGCGCGGGCTGGCGTCTGGCGCCCTGTGATTATCCTCGCTGCCCGGCCCGTTCGGGCCGGCCGGTGGGTTGGGGCCGCCGGGGGAGTCATCGACAGCAGGGGATGGGGATGTTCCGCTTCGCGCACGTATTTCTGGCCGCCGCCGTCGTGGCCGCTTTCCTGCCAGCACGCGCCAGCGCGCTGGAACTGGGGGATATCGCTTCGCAGGCCGCGCTGGGCCAGACGCTGGACGCGCGGATCGAACTGCGCGGCATGGGCGATCTCGGCGCCGATGACCTCAAGGTCAGTCTGGTGCCGCAGCAGGAGGCCGAGCGGCTGGGCATGGAGCCCAACTACGTCTTCCTTTCCGGCTTGCGCTTCACTCCGGAGGTCGGGCGCAACGGCCGCGGGGTGATCCGCGTGCAATCCAGCGGCCCGGTGCGCGAGCCCTACGTCAATTTCGTCCTGCAGGTGGCCTGGCCGCAGGGGCGGGCCATGCGCGAATACACCCTGCTGCTCGACCCGCCGAACTACCAGGCCGTCGCCCAGGCGCCCAGCGCGCCGGTCGTTTCCGCCGCGCCGTCGGCGGCCATCGCGGCGCCGGTGAAGGCGCCCGGCGTTGCCGCACCGGTGCCTTCGGGCAGCCACCGCATCGTCGCCGGCGACACCCTGTGGGCCATCGCCTCCCGCCACCGGCCGGCCGGGGATGCCTCGGTAATGCAGACCATGCGGGCGATCCAGGCGCTGAACCCGCAGGCCTTCATCGACGGCAACGCCAACCTGCCGCGGGTCGGCGCCGTGCTGCGCCTGCCCGACGCCAGCCAGGCCCGTGCCCAGGGGCATGCCGAGGCGGTGAGCCACTTCCAGGCCCAGGAAGCCCGCTGGCGCGAACGCCCCCGCGCACTGGACGCCACCCGCAAGGCGGCGCCCGGCGCCGCGCCTGCCGTGGCGGAGGTGCGCGACCAACTGCGCCTGCAGTCCGGGCAGGCCTCGAAGCAACCCCAGGCGAAGGCCGCCGCGGAACGCCTGGCGCTGCTGCAGGAAGACCTGGACAGCGCGCGCCGCCAGGGCGAGGAGCTGACCAGCCGGATCGGTGACCTGCAGAGCCAGTTGGACAAGCTGAACAAGCTCATCGAACTCAAGGACGCGCAGATCGCCACCCTGGTGGCGCGCCTGGCAGCGCAGTCGCGGCAACAGGCCGCGCCCACCGAGGCTGAGCCGCCGGTCGCCGTGGCGGGCAGCCCAACGCCGCAGGCGGCGCCGGCCGCCGCGCAGGAAGTCGCCCGATAGGGGGAAGGCGAACGGCGATCGACGGGCACGGGCACGATTGCCTGGGCAGGGAAGGGGGCAGTAAAGTGCTGCGTCTTGTTTCCTTCTAGCCCATGGGATTTTCGATGTCCGTCGACGTTGCTGTAGTAGGGGCCACCGGTCTGGTTGGCGAAGCGCTGGTCGAATTGCTGGAAGAGCTGGATTGCCCAGTGGCCGAGCTGCACCTGCTGGCCAGCGGCGAGTCCGCCGGCAAGAGCGTGCCCTTCCGCGGCCGCAACCTGCGGGTGCGCGAGCTGGACGGTTTCTCCTTCGCCCAGGTGAAGCTGGCGCTGTTCGCCACCTCGGCCGAGGTCGCCGGCGAGCACGCCGCGCGCGCCCTGGCCCAGGGTTGCACGGTGATCGACCTGAGCGGCAGCGTGGAAGGCGCCCTGGTGCTGTCGGCGCTGAACCCGGCGCGCCTGGACGAGCTCAGCTTCCCGGCGCTGCTGCGCGTACCCTGCGCCCCGGCTGCCGAGGTGGCCGAAGTGGTCGCCGCCCTGGGCGATTGCGTCGAACTGCAGGAACTGTCGCTGACCGCCTGCCTGTCCGCCTCGCAACTGGGCCGCGAAGGCGTGCAGGAGTTGGCCCGGCAGACCGCCGAGCTGCTCAACGCGCGCCCGGTGGAGCCGCGCCTGGTCGACCGCCAGTACGCCTTCAACCTGCTGGGCCTGGTCGGTGCGGCCGACGCCTCGGGCTACAGCGCCATCGAGCGGCGCCTGAACGCCGAGCTGAACGAACTGCTGCCGCAACTGCAGGGCAGGGTGCAGGCGGACTGCCTGTTGGCCCCGGTGTTCTTCGGCGACGCCCTGAACCTCAACTTGCGCAGCGCCGTGCCGATAGCCTTGTCGGAAGTCCGGGCCGCTCTGGAGGCGGCCGAGGGCATCGAGCTGGTCGAGGACGATTACCCGACGGTGATCGGCGATGCCCTGGGCCAGGATGCCATTCACGTCGGCCGGGTGCGTCAGGGTGCCGCCGGCCCTTGCAACCTCAATTTGTGGATTGCGTCTGATAATGTGCGAAAAGGCCTGGGACTGAATGCTGCGAACCTGGCTGCATTATTGATAAAACACTATCTGTAAAAGATACTTATCGAATATTTGAAGAAGCATTCTAGCTTGGCAATACTGGCTTGGACGGCCCTGGCGGGGGGATATCCCGGCGTTTTCGACGCCGGGCATAGCGGGCGCCAGGTGTTGTTCCGAAACGCTCGAATCCAGAAGAAAGCTGTTAAAACAAGGGATTAGATTATGGTCCGGCTTCGTAAACTGGTGCAGGCAATTGCGGCTGCTTCGGCGTTGACCACCGGCATGGCGCATGCGCTGGGGTTGGGAGACATCCACCTGCACTCGGCGCTGAACCAGCCGCTGAATGCCGATATCGACGTGACGGACGTCCGCGACCTGACGGCCGGCGAGATCATTCCCAAGCTGGCTTCGCCGGAGGACTTCAGCAAGTCCGGCGTCGATCGCAACTTCTTCCTCACCGGGCTCAAGTTCACCGCGGTGGTCCAGCCCAACGGCAAGAGCGTCATCCATGTGACCTCCGACAAGCCGGTGCAGGAGCCCTACCTGAACTTCCTCGTGGAAGTGCTCTGGCCCAGCGGCCGGGTGCTGCGCGAATACACCGTGCTGCTCGACCCGCCGCTGTACTCGCCGCAGGTGGCTGCCGCCGCCGCGCCGCGTGCGCCGGTCGCCGCGCCCGCGCCCATCGCGCGCCAGCCCGTGGCCCCGGCCGCGCCCCGCGCCGTGGAGCCGGCCCCCGCGGCCAGCGCGCCGCGCCAGGCCCGCCTGGACGGTAACGAATACCGCACCGGTTCCCGCGACACCCTGTGGGAAATCGCCTCGCGCGCGCGGCCCGATGGCAGCGTGACCGTCAACCAGACCATGCTGGCCATCCAGGATCTC
Source organism: Pseudomonas sp. M1 (assembly GCF_022760135.1). Taxonomy (NCBI): domain Bacteria; kingdom Pseudomonadati; phylum Pseudomonadota; class Gammaproteobacteria; order Pseudomonadales; family Pseudomonadaceae; genus Pseudomonas; species Pseudomonas sp. M1. Next base: position 4,931,150 of record NZ_CP094343.1, on the reverse strand, counting down.
AACCCCGACGCCTTCATCGACGGCAACATCAACCGCCTGAAGAGCGGCCAGGTGCTGCGCCTGCCCGATGCCGAGCAGATCCGCAGCCGCTCCGCGGGCGAGGCCGACGTGCAGGTGCGCGAGCAGCGCAGCGCCTGGCGCGAAGGCCGCAGCCTGGCCGGTTCCTCCCGCCAGTTGGACGCCACCCGCCGCGCCAATGCCGGCGCGGCGCCCGAGCAGGCCGAGAGCAAGGACAACCTGCGCCTGGTCTCCGGCGAAGCCGGCAAGGCCAAGGGCTCCGACAAGGGCGCGAAGAACGGCAAGGCGCTTTCCGACAAGCTGGCCGTCACCCAGGAAAGCCTGGACAGCACCCGCCGCGAGAACGACGAACTGCAGAGCCGCATGACCGACCTGCAGAGCCAACTGGACAAGCTGCAGAAGCTGATCGAGCTGAAGGACGCGCAACTGGCCAAGTTGCAGGGCGAGCTGGCGACTACGCCGCAGCCCGCCGCGCCGGGCTCCGCGCCCGCGGGACAGCCGCCGGCGCCTGGCGCCGAAGCTCCGGCCGCCCCGGCAGCGGCTCAGCAGCCCGATGCCACGCCTGCCGCCCCCGCTCAACCGGCCGCGCCGGCAGCCGCCAAGCCGGCCGAACCCAAACCGGCGGCGCCCAAGCCCGCTGCACCTGCACCGGCCGCCGAAAACGAGCCGGGGCTGATCGAGGAGCTGCTGGCCAACCCGACGCTGCTGGCCGCCATCGGCGGCAGCCTGGTGCTGGTCCTGCTGCTGGTGCTGCTCCTGCTGCGCCGCCGCGCGGCCCAGGCTGAGGCCGCCAAGGTCGAGCCCGCCGCGGCCGGCCCGAGCGGAACGGACGAGCCGCTGGAACTGGCTGCCGGCGAATTCGACAGCCTGAGCCTGGAAGACGAGGACGCAGCCCCGGCAAGCGCGCCGGCCGCCGGTGAAAAGGTCGCCGCGCAGACCAGCGATCCGCTGGGCGAGGCCGACATCTACATCGCCTACGGCCGCTTCAACCAGGCCGCCGAGCTGCTGCAGGGCGCCATCTACGACGAACCGCAGCGCGCCGACCTGCGCCTGAAGCTGATGGAGGTCCTGGCCGAGATCGGCGACCGCGAAGGCTTCGCCCGCCAGGAAAACGAACTGCGCGAACTGGGCGGCGCCGAACCGCAGGTGGAGCAGCTGAAGTCGCGCTACCCGGGCATGGTCGCGGCGGCTGCCGTGGCCGGCGGCCTGGCCGCGGCCGCAGCCAGCAGCGACGAGCTGGATCACTTCAGCCTCGATGACCTCGACCTGACCCACGACGGCGCTGCGCCCGCCGGCGAACCGGTCGCGCAGGCCGCCGGCGACCTGGACGACGCCTTCGACCTGGGCCTGGACGACCTGCAGCTCGACGACGAGGTGCCGCACGCCGCAGCCGAGCCGCAAGCCAAGGCCGACGAACTGTCGCTGGAAGACTTCGACCTCGAAGACGACCTGCGCCTGGACGAGCCCGCCGCGGTGGCCCAGCCGGCCCAATCGGCGAAGACGGACGACGACTTCGCCTTCGACCTCGACCTGGAAGACGACCTGGCCAAGGCCGCCCCCGCGGCGCCCACGGCCAGCGATGCGCTGGACGATTTCACCCTGGACCTGCCGGACGAGCCGGCGGCCCCCGCGGCCAAGGACGAGGACTTCCTCTTCGACCTGGGCGAGGAGGGCGCCGGGCTCGCCGCGAGCGCCGACGACGACTTCAGCTTCGACCTGGGCGCCGAGAGCGAGCCCGCGGCCAAGCCGGTCGAGGGCCTGGCGGACGACTTCGACCTGTCGCTGCCCGAAGAGGCTCCCCAGGAGCTGCCGGCCGACGACAGCTTCGCGGCCCAGCTGGACCAGGTCAGCGCCGAGCTGGACAAGCTCGCCAGCGACCTCGAGCAGCCGGCCAGTCCGGCGGCGCCGCTGGAGCCCGAGACCGAGCCGTCGCTGGACTCCGCGCTGGACGAGGGCGACATGGACGACGAGTTCGACTTCCTCTCCGGCGCCGACGAGGCCGCGACCAAGCTCGACCTGGCCCGTGCCTACATCGACATGGGCGACGCCGAGGGCGCGCGCGACATCCTCGACGAGGTCATCAGCGAAGGCAGCGACCAGCAACAGCAGGAAGCCCGCGAGCTGCTCGAACGCCTGTCCTGAGCAGGTCGCAGGTAAAGCGATGGCAGCCTTCGGGCTGCCATCGTCGTTTCAGGGCGCGGACATTGCGCGCCTGGCGGCGGCGCGCCGATCGCGGCGCATCGCCCGGGCGCGGCAATCCAGGCAGAATAGCCCGCTGAATTGCCTTTTCGGATGGCCTGAGCAGTTGAACGAGTTCGAGAGCGCGGTGGGCGAGGTCGCCACCGCTGACGTCACCAGGATCGCCCTGGGCGTCGAATACAAGGGCGCGCGCTACCGCGGCTGGCAGCGCCAGGAGGACGGCGTGCCGTCGGTGCAGGGAGCGCTGGAGCGCGCCCTGTCCAAGGTGGCCGCCGAGCCGGTGAGCGTCATGTGCGCCGGCCGCACCGACGCCTCGGTGCACGGCAGTGGCCAGGTGGTGCACTTCGACACCCGCGTCGAGCGGCCGCTGAAGGCCTGGGTGATGGGCAGCAACGCCAACCTGCCGGCGGATATCAGCGTGACCTGGGCCAAGGTCATGCCGGCGGACTTCCATGCGCGTTTCTCGGCCGTGGCGCGGCGTTACCGCTACGTCATCTACAACGACCCGATCCGCCCCGCGCACATGGCCGAGGAAGTCACCTGGAACCACCGGCCGCTGGACGTCGAGCGCATGCGCGCGGCGGCGCAGAAGCTGGTCGGCACCCATGACTTCACCTCGTTCCGCGCCGTGCAGTGCCAGGCCAAGTCGCCGATCAAGACGGTGCACCACCTGCAGGTGCTGGAGCATGGCCGCTTCATCGTGCTGGACGTGCGCGCCAACGCCTTCCTCCACCACATGGTGCGCAACTTCGCCGGGGTGCTTATGACGGTCGGGGCGGGCGAGCGGGAGCCGGAGTGGGTCGACGAGGTGCTGGCGGCGCGCGACCGCCGCGCCGGCGGCGTGACCGCGCACCCCTTCGGGCTCTACCTGGTGCGGGTGGAATACCCGGAAGCCTTCGAGCTGCCGCAGCGCTACCTGGGGCCACATTTCCTTTCATCTTTGCCCGATACGCTCGGCTGACGCTGTCCGGGTCATTTGCTACCATCGACGGATTGCTTTGAAGGAAGGTCGCCGCATCTTGTCCGCCGTTCGCATCAAAATCTGTGGCATTACCCGTGTCGAGGACGCCCTGGCCGCCGCCGAGGCGGGCGCCGACGCCATCGGCATGGTGTTCTACGCCAGGAGCCCGCGCGCGGTCAGCGTGCAGCAGGCGCGCGCCATAGTCGCGGCGCTGCCGCCCTTCGTCACCAGCGTGGGCCTGTTCGTCAATGCCAGCCGCTGCGAGCTGGGGGAAATCCTCGATGCGGTGCCGCTGGACATGCTGCAGTTCCATGGCGACGAGCGCGCCGCGGACTGCGAGGGCTACCACAAGCCGTACCTGAAGGCGCTGCGGGTGAAGGCCGGCGACGACATCGCCGCTCAGGCCGCGCTTTATCCCGGCGCCGCCGGCATCCTGCTGGACACCTACGTCGAGGGCGTTCCCGGTGGAACCGGCGCGGCCTTCGACTGGTCCCTGATTCCCGAAGCCCTGCCGCGCCCGCTGGTGCTGGCCGGCGGCCTGAACGCCGACAACGTCGCCGCGGCGATCCGCCAGGTGCGCCCCTATGCCGTGGACGTCAGCGGAGGGGTGGAGGCGAGCAAGGGAATCAAGGACGCCGAGAAGATCCGCGCCTTCATCCGCCGCTGCCGCGAGGCGGATTCCCGGTGAGGTGCATGTGACGGCAGGCGGTCTGCCACCGTCATTAGGAGCTGTTGACGTTTTGTCACGCGAGCGCCGGCCCCGTGTCGGCCTGGCGAAGGCGCCGCCCAGGGCGCGCCGCGATTTCGAGGGGCCGTGGCCGAGCCACGGCGCCGATGGTGATTTTTTCTGCTCACGGGCAGGCGCAAGGCTTCGGGCCGCTGAGCGCACTGTCCCCGCATTGGAGAACAGAGCATGAGCAACTGGCTGGTAGACAAGCTGATCCCTTCCATCATGCGTTCCGAGGCGAAGAAGAGCTCGGTACCGGAAGGCCTGTGGCACAAGTGCCCGTCCTGCGACGCCGTGCTGTATCGGCCGGAGCTGGAAAAGACCCTGGACGTCTGCCCCAAGTGCGACCACCACATGCGCATTGGCGCGCGCACCCGCCTGGACATCTTCCTCGACGAGGAAGGCCGCGAGGAGCTGGGCGCCGAGCTGGAGCCGGTGGACCGCCTGAAGTTCCGCGACACCAAGAAGTACAAGGACCGCCTGGCCGCCGCGCAGAAGGACACCGGTGAGAAGGACGCGTTGATCGCCATGAGCGGCAAGCTGCAGGGCCTGCCCGTCGTGGCCGCGGCCTTCGAGTTCTCGTTCATGGGCGGTTCCATGGGCTCCATCGTCGGTGAGCGCTTCGTGCGCGCCGCCAACTACGCCCTGGAGCACCGCTGCCCGATGATCTGCTTCTCCGCCTCCGGCGGCGCGCGCATGCAGGAAGCGCTGATCTCGCTGATGCAGATGGCCAAGACCTCCGCCGCCCTGGCGCGCCTGCGCGAGGAAGGCATCCCGTTCATCTCCGTGCTGACCGACCCGGTCTACGGCGGCGTTTCCGCAAGCCTCGCCATGCTCGGCGACGTGATCGTCGGCGAGCCCAAGGCCCTGGTCGGCTTCGCCGGCCCGCGGGTGATCGAGCAGACCGTGCGCGAGAAGCTGCCCGAAGGCTTCCAGCGCAGCGAATTCCTCCTCGAACACGGCGCCATCGACATGATCGTGCACCGCGCGGAAATGCGCGACCGCCTGGCCAAGCTGCTGGCCAAGTTCACCAACACCCCCAGCACCGCCCTCGCAGGATGAGCCAGCGTTCCCTGGCCGACTGGCTCGGCTACCTCGAACAGCTGCATCCCTCGGCCATCGACATGGGCCTGGAGCGCTCCCGCGAGGTGGCCGTCCGCCTCGGCCTGGGGCGCCCGGCGCCGCGCGTGGTGACCGTCACCGGCACTAACGGCAAGGGCTCCACCTGCGCCTTCCTCGCCGAGCTGCTCGGCGAGCAGGGCCTGAAGGTCGGCGTGTACGCCTCGCCGCACCTGCTGCGCTACAACGAGCGCGTGCTCATTCAGGGCCGCGAGGCCAGCGACGAAGCGCTCTGCGAGGCCTTCGCCGCGGTCGAGGCGGCGCGCGGCGAAATCTCCCTGACCTATTTCGAGATGGGCACCCTGGCGGCCTTCTGGCTGTTCGAGCGCGCCGGTCTCGATGCGGTTGTGCTGGAAGTCGGCCTCGGCGGCCGGCTGGACGCGGTGAACCTGGTGGACGCCGACGTCGCCGTGGTCACCAGCATCGGCCTCGACCATGCCGAATGGCTGGGCGACAACCGCGACAGCGTGGCCTTCGAGAAGGCCGGCATCTTCCGCGCCGGCAAGCCGGCCGTGTGCGGCGACCTGGAACCGCCGCAGCCGCTGCTGGACCAGGCCCGCGCCCTGGGCGCGCCGCTGCTGCTGCGCGGCCGCGACTTCGACCTGGCCATCGGCGAGCACGACTGGCACTGGCACGGCCGTGGCGCCGACGGCACCCCGCTGCGCCTGCACCACCTGAGCCTGCTCGACCTGCCCATGGAGAATGCCGCCCTGGCGCTGCAGGTCTATGCGCTGCTGGGCCTGCCTTGGCAGCCCGAGCGCCTGCTCGCGGCCCTGCTGCGGACCCGCGTGAGCGGCCGCCTGGACCGCCGCGAGGCGACCTGGCAGGGGCAGCCGCGCCACCTGCTGCTGGACGTCGGGCACAACCCCCATGCCGCCGACTACCTGGCCCGCCGCCTTGCCGCGCGGCCGCCGCAGGGCCGGCGCCTGGCGGTTTTCGGCCTGCTTTCGGACAAGGATCTGGACGGGGTGCTGGAACCCTTGCTCGGCTTGGTGCAGGATTGGGCGGTCGCCCCCTTGCCCACGCCGCGCTCGCGCCCGGCCGGCGAGCTGGCGGCAGCCTTGCTTGCGCGCGGCGCGCAGGCCAGCGTGCATGACGACATCGCCGCGGCGCTCGAGGCACAGTGCGCGCAGGCGACGGCGGACGACGAGATCCTGGTGTTCGGCTCCTTCTACAGCGTGGCGGATGCCCTGAGCTGGCTGGACGGCAACCAGGACTGACAAGCGGTCAAGAAACGGGGGAGTGGCAATGGCTTTGCTGGATAAGGGGCTCAAGCAGCGGATCGTCGGTGCGCTGGTGTTGCTGGCGCTGGCGGTGATCTTCCTGCCGATGCTGTTCAGCCGCCAGGACGAGGTGCGCCAGGTGACGGTCGACGCCCCGGCGATGCCGAAGACGCCGGCCATGCCTGCGGTGGAAGTGCAGCCGACGCCGGTGCCCGAACCCCAGGCCCCGGTGGCCGAAGCGCCACAGGCCCCCGACGCTCAGCCCCAGGTTCAGGCGCCGGTGCCCAGTCCCGCGCCGACCACTGCGCCTTCCACGCCCATCGCCAGCCTGCCGCAAACGCCGGCCCAGCAGCCCGCCGCCCCGGCGCCGCGCCCAGCCCAGCAACCGGCCACGCCGCCGGCCCAGGCCAGCGCGCCCGCCGCGCCCGCCCAGCGCCTGGATGCCGACAAGCTGGCGGTGAGCTGGTCGGTGCAACTGGCCAGCCTGTCCAACCGCGCCCGTGCCGAGGAACTGCAGAAGAGCCTCCGCAGCCAGGGCTACAACGCCTACGTGCGCAGCTTCGACGGCATGAACCGGGTGTTCGTCGGGCCGGTGATCGAGCGCGCCGAGGCCGACCGCCTGAAGGAGCAGCTGAGCAAGCAGCAGAAGCTCAACGGCTTCGTGGTGCGCTTCCAGCCCGAACGCGGCTGAAACCGGCGAGCGGCTCCCGATGCATCGGGGGCTCCGCTAAACCCCGGGGCTCTGCTAAAATGCGGGGCCTTTTTCGTTTCTGGGCCGCAACGTGGCATTTACCTGGGTCGATTGGACGATGATCGGCATCGTCGTCATTTCCAGCCTGATCAGTCTGAGCCGCGGCTTCGTCAAGGAAGCCCTGTCCCTGCTCACCTGGATTGTCGCGGGTGCGGTCGCCTGGATGTTCGGCGGCGCGCTGGCCGAACGTCTCGCGCCTTACATCCAGCTGCCGTCCGGCCGCGTCATCGCCGCTTGCGCGCTGCTTTTCGTGGTCACCCTGCTGCTGGGGGCGCTGGTCAATTTCCTCATCAGCGAACTGGTCCGGGTGACTGGCATGTCCGGTACCGACCGCGTGCTCGGCATGGCCTTCGGCGGCGCCCGTGGCGTGCTGCTGGTGGTGCTGCTGGTCGGCCTGCTGAGCCTGGCGCCGGTGCAACAGGACCCGTGGTGGCAGCAGTCGGTGCTGCTGCCGCACTTCCTGCTGGTCGCCGACTGGTCGAAGAACATCGTCCTCAACCTGGCCGGGCACTGGTTCGCCAGTGGCCAGCTGGCACCGCCGGTCGGGATGGGGAGTATGCTGCCCAGCCAGTGACGGCTGGGCCAGGGTGGCGCCTAGGCGCCGCCCGACGCCGGCCCCGCCGGGGCGGCGACAATGGATTTTTTAGCCTGTAAACCAACTAGGGGTTGCGTCGCATGTGTGGCATCGTCGGTATCGTGGGCAAGTCGAACGTCAATCAGGCGTTGTATGACGCGCTCACCGTTCTCCAGCATCGCGGCCAGGACGCTGCCGGCATCGTCACCTGTCAGGACGACAGGCTCTACCTGCGCAAGGACAACGGCCTGGTCCGTGACGTCTTCCAGCAGCGCCACATGCAGCGCCTGGTGGGCAAGGCCGGCATCGGCCACGTGCGCTATCCGACCGCCGGCAGCTCCAGCTCCGCCGAGGCCCAGCCGTTCTACGTCAACTCGCCCTACGGCATCACCCTGGCGCACAACGGCAACCTGACCAACGTCGAGCAGTTGGCCAAGGAGATCTACGAATCCGACCTGCGCCACGTCAACACCAACTCCGACTCGGAAGTGCTGCTCAACGTCTTCGCCCATGAGCTGGCGGTGCGCAACAAGCTGCAGCCCACCGAGGAAGACGTCTTCGCCGCGGTGGCCGGCGTGCACGCCCGCTGCGTCGGCGGCTACGCCGTGGTGGCGATGATCACCGGCTACGGCATCGTCGGCTTCCGCGACCCCAACGCGATCCGCCCGATCGTCTTCGGCCAGCGCCACACCGAGAACGGCGTGGAATACATGATCGCCTCGGAAAGCGTGGCCCTGGACGTCCTCGGCTTCACCCTGATCCGCGACCTGGCGCCGGGCGAAGCGGTGTACATCACCGAGGAAGGCAAACTGTTCACCCGCCAGTGCGCGGCCAACCCGAAATACTCGCCGTGCATCTTCGAGCACGTCTACCTGGCCCGTCCGGACTCGCTGATGGACGGCATCTCGGTGTACAAGGCGCGCCTGCGCATGGGCGAGAAGCTGGCCGAGAAGATCCTCCGCGAGCGCCCGGAGCACGACATCGACGTGGTCATCCCGATCCCCGACACCAGCCGCACCTCCGCCCTGGAGCTGGCCAACCGGTTGGGCGTGAAGTTCCGCGAAGGCTTCGTGAAGAACCGCTACATCGGCCGTACCTTCATCATGCCCGGCCAGGCCGCACGCAAGAAGTCGGTGCGCCAGAAGCTCAACGCCATCGAGCTGGAATTCCGCGGCAAGAACGTGATGCTGGTGGACGACTCCATCGTCCGCGGCACCACCAGCAAGCAGATCATCCAGATGGCCCGCGAGGCCGGGGCGAAGAAGGTCTACTTCTGCTCCGCGGCGCCGGCCGTGCGCTACCCCAACGTCTACGGTATCGACATGCCGAGCGCCCACGAACTGATCGCCCATGACCGCAGCACCGAAGAGGTGTGCGAACTGCTCGGCGCCGACTGGCTGGTCTACCAGGACCTGTCGGACCTGATCGACGCGGTCGGCGGCGGCAAGATCAAGATCGAGCACTTCGACTGCGCGGTCTTCGACGGCCAGTACGTGACCGGCGACGTCAACGAAGCCTATCTGAACCGGATCGAGCAGGCGCGCAACGACGCGACCAAGGCCAAGGCCAACGCGGTCAGCGCCATCATCGATCTGTACAACGACTGAAGGAGAGCAGGGGATGGCACAGGAATGGGAAGCCGGTCGCCTGGACAGTGACCTGGAAGGCGCCGCCTTCGACACCCTGGCGGTACGCGCCGGGCAGCAACGCACCCCGGAGGCAGAGCACGGCGAAGCGCTGTTCCCCACCTCCAGCTACGTGTTCCGCAGCGCCGCCGACGCCGCCGCGCGCTTCGCCGGCGAAGTGCCGGGCAACGTCTACTCGCGCTACACCAACCCGACGGTGCGCACCTTCGAGGAGCGCATCGCCGCCCTGGAAGGCGCCGAGCAGGCGGTGGCCACCTCCACCGGCATGTCGGCCATCCTCTCGCTGGTGATGACCCACTGCAGCGCCGGCGACCACGTGCTGGTCTCGCGCAGCGTGTTCGGCTCGACCATCAGCCTGTTCGAGAAGTACTTCAAGCGCTTCGGCGTGCAGGTGGACTACCCGCCGCTGAGCGACCTCAAGGCCTGGGAAGCGGCGATCAAGCCGAACACCAAGCTGCTGTTCGTCGAGTCGCCGTCCAACCCCCTGGCCGAGCTGGTGGACATCGCCGCACTGGCCGAGATCGCCCACGCCCACGGTGCGCTGCTGACGGTGGACAACTGCTTCTGCACCCCGGCGCTGCAGCAGCCGCTGAAGCTCGGCGCGGACGTGGTGATCCACTCGGCGACCAAGTACATCGACGGCCAGGGCCGCAGCATGGGCGGCGTGGTCGCCGGCAGCCGCAAGCTGATGGAAGGCGTGGTCGGCTTCCTGCGCACCGCCGGCCCGACACTGAGCCCGTTCAACGCCTGGATCTTCCTCAAGGGCCTGGAAACCCTGCGCGTGCGCATGCAGGCGCATTGCGCCGCGGCCCAGGACGTGGCCGAGTGGCTGGAACAACAGCCGGGCATCGAGCGCGTCTACTACGCCGGCCTGGCCAGCCACCCGCAGCACGAACTGGCCAAGCTGCAGCAGAAGGGCTTCGGCGCGGTGGTCAGCTTCGAGGTGAAGGGCGACAAGGCCGCGGCCTGGCGCTTCATCGACGCCACCCGGATGATCTCCATCACCACCAACCTGGGTGACACCAAGACCACCATCGCCCACCCGGCGACCACCTCCCACGGCCGCCTGTCGCCGCAGGAGCGCGAGAACGCCGGCATCCGCGACAACCTGATCCGCGTCGCGGTGGGCCTGGAAGACGTCGACGACATCAAGAAGGACCTGGCACGAGGCCTGGCGGCACTGTGAGCGACCTGGCAGCGATCATCGGCAACGGCAAGGTCGCGCTGGTCACCGGCGCGGCGCGGGGCATCGGCCTGGGGATCAGCGCCTGGCTGATCGCCGAGGGCTGGCAGGTGGTGCTGGTCGACCAGGACCGCGAGCGCGGCGCCAAGGTCGCCGAGGCGCTGGGCGACAAGGCCTGGTTCATCGCCCTGGACGTGTCCCAGGAAAGCCAGGTGGCGCAGACCGTGGCCGAGGTGCTCGGGCAGTTCGGCCGCCTCGACGCCCTGGTGTGCAACGCGGCCATCGCCCGCCCGGGCGTCACGTCGCTGGAGAGCCTGACGCTCAACGAGTGGAACCGCACCCTGGCGGTGAACCTCAGCGGCCCCATGCTGCTGGCCAAGCACTGCGCGCCCTACCTGCGGGCGCACCAGGGCAGCATCGTCAACATCGCCTCGACCCGCGCGCACCAGTCCGAGCGCAGCTCCGAAGCCTACGCGGCGAGCAAGGGCGGCATCCTCGCCCTGACCCACGCGCTGGCCATGAGCCTGGGCCCGGAAATCCGCGTCAACGCGGTCAGCCCCGGCTGGATAGACGCCCGCGACCTCCACGAGCGCCAGGCGGCGCCGCTCACCGAGCTGGACCACGACCAGCACCCGGTCGGCCGCGTCGGCACGGTGGAAGATGTCGCCGCGCTGGTGGCCTGGCTGCTGGGCGACAACGCCGGCTTCGTCACCGGCCAGGAGTTCGTCGTCGACGGCGGCATGACGCGCAAGATGATCTATCTCGACTGAGGTCGGGGGCTCCGTGACCGTCTCCGAAGCGCGCCTGGGATCGAGGTCAAACGGCGGATAACGCCGTAGGCGTTATGCGCCCTACGCCAAGGTCGAGCCTGGCGTAGGGCGAATAACCGTTCGCGGTTATCCGCCGTTTCACAGAGCTTATGCCCGGCGTCGCGGTCGGGCTCGAAGCGCCCGGAAAGCAGTGCTCCGTGACCGTCCCCGAAGCGCGCCTGGAATCGAGGTCAAACGGCGGATAACGCCGTAGGCGTTATGCGCCCTACGCCAAGGTCGAGACTGGCGTAGGGCGAATAACCGTTCGCGGTTATCCGCCGTTACACCAGACCCATGCCCGGCGTCGCGGTCGGGCTCGACGCACCCGGAAAGCGGATGCTCGGAGCGGCGCGCTACACCCGGCCCCAAAGGCAGCCAGCTTCCCGCGCTCCTCCAAAGCACGAAATTTCAAAAAAAATCCAATCAGGGCATTGACTTAGGAAATGCCGCCGGTAGAATGCGCCCCACTTCGAGACGAAGGGTGATTAGCTCAGCTGGGAGAGCATCTGCCTTACAAGCAGAGGGTCGGCGGTTCGATCCCGTCATCACCCACCATCTCGCAAGTTACGCGCAGCGGTAGTTCAGTCGGTTAGAATACCGGCCTGTCACGCCGGGGGTCGCGGGTTCGAGTCCCGTCCGCTGCGCCATCTTCCCCCTCCTGGAGTTCACCACCCCGAACTCGCCGCCACGTAGAGTCAAGGCTCCGTAGCGACAGGCAGGATGGAAGGCCGTAACACCCTTGGACGCAAGTCCAGCCGACGCGCAGCGGTAGTTCAGTCGGTTAGAATACCGGCCTGTCACGCCGGGGGTCGCGGGTTCGAGTCCCGTCCGCTGCGCCATTTTCCAAGCCCTCAGGCAGCCATGCCTGGGGGCTTTTTCATTGCGCCGGGAAAAGTCCTCGGTCATGTGCGCTTCATCCGCGCCGTCTAGGCTGCATCCATGACCTTGTCGAACGCGATGGGAGGCAGCCATGGACGACTACCAGGAAGAACTGCTCGAAGAGCACCGCGCCGAGTGCGATCCGCCGGAGCCGGCGGACGACGCCACCGAGATGTGATCAGCCGGCCTGCCGCTGCGCGCGGCGGTATTCCCCCGGCGGCTGGCCGCTCCAGCGCTTGAAGGCGCGCTGGAAGGCCTCGGCCGAGGCGAAGCCGAGCAGGTAGGCGATCTCGCCGAAGGCCAGGTCGGTGTCGCGGATGTAGATCATCGCCAGGTCGCGGCGCGTCTCGTTGAGGATGCTGCGGAACTGGGTGCCTTCCTCGGCCAGCTTGCGGCGCAGCGTCCAGGTCGGCAGCTTGAGGCGCGCGGCGACCTCCTCCAGGTCCGGCTCGCGGCCGTTGAGCAGCGGCCCCAGCAGTTGTACCACGCGCTCGCGCAGGGTGCGCGTGCGGGTGCGCAGCTCCAGTTCCTTCTCGCAGATTTCCTGCATCTGCCGCCAGGTGCTGGGGCAGTGCTCGCGGTTGCCCAGGGCCAGGCTGGCCTGGTCCAGGCGCAGGCGGTTGGCGCCGGCGGCGAACTCCACCGGGCAGCCGAAGAATTCCTCGTAGCGGGCCGCGTAGTCCGGCGCCGGGTACTCGATCTCCACCCGGAGCGGGCGCAGCGGCTGCCCGGCGATGCGCGCCAGGTAGCTGAGCCAGCCGGCCAGCACCGAATCCACCACGAAGCGGTTGTAGGCATTGTACGGGCTGATGGAATAGAAGCTCAGCCAGGCGCCGCCGGCGTCCTCGGCCAGGCTGGAGCGGCCGCGGTAATTCTGCGCGTAGAGCGGTTCGAAGCGGATCAGCGCGCGGCTGGCGGCGCGCAGGTCGGGGGCCAGGGCGGCTGTGACGCCGGGCAGGCCGAGTTGCTGGATGCGGCTGAACTGGCCCATGCGCAGGCCCAGGGCGGGGTCGCCGCTGAGCTGGATGGCCGCGTGGCCCAGGCGCATGTAGCGCGGGATCGACAGGCGCCCGCCGGGTTCGGCGAAGCGCGCCGCGTCCAGCCCGTACTGCAGCAGCAGCGGCTGCGCCGGCACGCCGCGGTCTTCCAGGGCGTCGGCCAGGCCGTGGACGAAGCCTATGGAGAGGTCGCCCAGCCGCATGCCCGGTTGCTTCATGGTCACAGCCAGAGGTTGATCAGGCGCGCGCCGGGGCCGTCTTCGGCGAGCTGCTGGCCGCCTCGGTCGACCACCAGACCGGGGCCGGAGCTGCCCAGGTCCCACAGCTGCCCGCGGAGGAACACCGCGATGCCGGCCTGGGCGCCGCTGGCGGCCAGGCGCCCGCCGAGGGCCAGCTGTTGCCAGGCCTGGCCTTCGCTCAGCTCACCGGGCTTGAGCTGCACGTCGGAAGGCGTGCGCGCGCCGTTGTAGCCGCGCCAGGGCTGCTGCCACTGGCCGTTGCCGGTGAGGAAGGCGGGCACCGCCAGCAGCTCGACCTTTTCCGAGGCCAGCACCGCGTAGTTGATCGGGTACCAGCTGTCGGCGCAGATCAGCACGCCCAGGCGCCCGGCCGGGGTGTCCAGCACCTGCAGGTTGTCGCTGTGGCCGGCGCGGATGAAGGGCTTCTCGTCGTCGATGGGGAAGACCTTGCGCTGCGGCTGGCCCAGCGGCTTGCCGTCGCTGCCGAACACCAGGCTGGCGTTGTACAGGCTGCCGTTGCCGGTGACCAGCACGCCGTCCTCCACCTTGGGGTTGGGCAGGACGATGGAGCCGGCTACCAGGGTGACGCCGAACTGCCGGGCCAGGCCGCCGAACAGCGTCTGGTAGTCGTGGGCCATGTCCACCGCCTTCATGCGGAACAGGGCGTCGGTGAAGCGGTCGCGGCCTTTGGCGATGAGCCAGCCGCGGGCCAGCTTCACCGGGTTGCTGACGGCCATCCACTGCATGGCCTCGGCCAGGTGCCGGGCCTGGTAGACCTCGGGCTTCTCGCCGGCGGCCACCAGCCAGGTGCCAATGTGCTCGGGGAACACCACCACCGTGCGCGGGCCGAGCAGGCCCTCGCTGCGGGCCTTCTCCAGGTAGGCCGCAAGCTTCAGGCGCAGGCGCTCGACGTTCTGGTAGTCGGGGGCGTAGAGCTCGGGCTGCACGCCCAGCAGGTTGCCGCGTTCGGAAGGCGCGCCCTGGTTGAGCACCACCTGGCTGCGCAGGTCGGACAGGTAGTGGCCCACCGGGCGGCGCTCGGCCCAGCCGGCGTAGGCGGCGAAGAGGGTGACCAGGATAAGGAATGTCAGCTTGCGCATGCGGGGCTCCGGGACTGGCCGTCAGGGTAGGGGAGCGGCGCCGGCTTGCCAAGCGGTGCTGTCATCTTCGATCAGTAAGTTGTCATTTCCGGTCATTGAGCGCGCCCGGGGCGCTGCTTAGAGTCTGCCCCATACCGACCGTGGCCCGTCCGAGGCCCCGGCACCATGCCCGATGTGGAGGAATCATGACCGCCGCCCGCTACCCGCACCTGCTCGCGCCCCTGGACCTGGGCTTCACCACCCTGCGCAACCGCACCCTGATGGGCTCGATGCACACCGGCCTGGAAGAGAAGCCCAACGGCTTCGAACGCATGGCCGCCTATTTCGCCGAGCGCGCCCGCGGCGGCGTCGGCCTGATGGTCACCGGCGGCATCGGCCCGAACGAGGAAGGCGGCGTGTACGCCGGCGCGGCCAAGCTGACCACCGCCGAGGAGGCCGAGAAGCACAAGGTCGTCACCCAGGCGGTGCACGAGGCCGGCGGCAAGATCTGCATGCAGATCCTCCACGCCGGGCGCTATGCCTACAGCCCGAAATCCGTGGCGCCCAGCGCCATCCAGGCGCCGATCAACCCGTTCAAGCCGCGCGAGCTGGACGAGGAGGGCATCCAGAAGCAGATCCAGGACTTCGTCACCTGCTCGGCCCTGGCCCAGCAGGCCGGCTACGACGGCGTCGAGATCATGGGTTCGGAAGGCTACTTCATCAACCAGTTCCTGGTCGCCCACACCAACCAGCGCACCGACCGCTGGGGCGGCAGCTACGAGAACCGCATGCGCCTGCCGGTGGAGATCGTCCGCCGCGTGCGCGAGGCGGTGGGGCCGAACTTCATCATCATCTACCGCCTGTCGATGCTCGACCTGGTGGAAGGCGGCAGTACCTGGGACGAGATCGTCCTGCTGGCCAAGGCCATCGAGCAGGCCGGCGCCACCCTGATCAACACCGGCATCGGCTGGCACGAGGCGCGCATCCCGACCATCGCCACCAAGGTGCCGCGCGCGGCCTTCACCAAGGTCACCGCCAAGCTGCGCGGCGAGGTGGGCATCCCGCTGGTCACCACCAACCGCATCAACACCCCGGAAGTGGCCGAGCAGGTGCTGGCCGAGGGCGACGCCGACATGGTCTCCATGGCCCGGCCGTTCCTCGCCGACCCGGACTTCGTCAACAAGGCCGCCGAAGGCCGCGCGGACGAGATCAACACCTGCATCGGCTGCAACCAGGCCTGCCTGGACCATACCTTCGGCGGCAAGCTGACCAGTTGCCTGGTCAACCCGCGCGCCTGCCACGAGACCGAGCTGAACTACATCCCCACCACCCACGTGAAGAAGGTCGCCGTGGTCGGCGCCGGCCCGGCCGGCCTGGCCGCCGCCACCGTGGCCGCCGAGCGTGGCCACCAAGTGACGCTGTTCGACGCCGCCGGCGAGATCGGCGGACAGTTCAACGTGGCCAAACGCGTGCCGGGCAAGGAAGAGTTCTACGAGACCCTGCGCTACTTCAAGCGCAAGCTGGAGACCACCGGCGTCGACCTGCGCCTGAACACTCGCGTGTCGGTCGACGACCTGGCCAAGGGCGGCTTCGACGAGATCCTCCTGGCCACCGGCATCGTCCCGCGCACCCCGGCCATCCCCGGCATCGACAGCCCGAAGGTGATCAGCTACCTGGACGCCATCCTCGAGCGCAAGCCGGTGGGGCAGAAGGTGGCGGTGATCGGCGCCGGCGGCATCGGCTTCGACGTCTCCGAGTACGTCACCCATGACGGCGAATCCACCAGCCTGGATCGCCACGCCTTCTGGAAGGAGTGGGGCATCGACGAGAACCTGGAAGCCCGCGGCGGCGTCGCCGGCATCCAGCCGCACCCGCATGCCGCGGCGCGCCAGGTGTTCCTGTTGCAGCGCAAGAAGTCCAAGGTCGGCGACGGCCTGGGCAAGACCACCGGCTGGATTCACCGCACCGGGCTGAAGAACAAGCGGGTGCAGATGCTCAACAGCGTGGAGTACCTCAAGGTCGACGACGCCGGGCTGCACATCCGCATCGCCGAGGGCGAGCCGCAGGTGCTGCCGGTGGACACCGTGATCGTCTGCGCCGGCCAGGAGCCGCTGCGCGAGCTGCATGACGGCCTGGTCGCCGCCGGGCAGAAGGTGCACCTGATCGGCGGCGCCGACGTGGCCGCCGAACTGGATGCCAAGCGCGCCATCAACCAGGGCTCGCGCCTGGCTGCCGAGCTCTGATCCGCTGTCCTTGCCGCCCGGATGTACCGTCCGGGCGGCAAAGGGCGGAGCCCGTCACAGTTTTCTGTCTGTCGTACGTCGCCTTCTTACAGCCAGCCGAGTGACTGCCAACCCAGTCACATCGCCTGCGTCACTATTTCCCCTAGACTTGCCCCGGCAGCGGTGCGTTCGAAGCCCGGCTGCCGGCCCCTCTGCGGGCCCAACCCTGTTCGCGACAGTCCAGAGGTCCCGTCATGAGCCTGCAGAAAAAGCCTCAGATGGTCGAGGCCGTGGCCTTCTTCGATGAGCGAGGCATCTGCAAGCAGATGCTCTATCCCGAATTCGAGGCCCTGCTCGACAACGTCGTGCAGATGCACGAGTTCGCCGACCGGCAGATGCGCCTGGCCTATGTGCTGATCAACGGGCGCCTGCAGGTCAAGGCGGCGGTGTTCTTCTACCTGGATTTCGACGAGAACGGCGAGGCCGACCGCGGCTGGAACCTGCCGCTGCGCCAGCTCGCCGACCGCGCCGGGCGCGGCCCGGACATGGGCGCCGGGCCGATCCGCCTGGCCTGCCGCAGCCAGTGCCCGGTGTCCTGGCATCAGATGCACCTGTGGGACCCGAGCCTGGTGACGGGCAACAACCACCTGGTGATGCTGCGCGACGCGATCCGGCGCAACCACCTCGGCCTGCTGGTGGAGGAGGAGCCCGTCGCCGTCGAGCCGCAGCGCCTGAAGGTGGCCGCCGAGCACCAGTGGTACGCGACGCCGGCGCAGGACCCGCAGGAGCAGGCCGAGAAGCTGGCCCAGGCGATGCTGGAGGAACATCGGCAGAAGACCGCCGAGCTGCTCGGCCAGCAGGCTTCGCGCCTGTCCAGCCTGAGCCAGCAGCACGAGCAGGAGCTGCAGCGCCTGCGCCTGGGCGCCGAGGAACAGGTCAAGGTGCTGCAGGCCGAACTGGCCGCGCTGCGCGAGGGGCTCAAGCGCGAGGAAGAGATCAATGCCGGCCTGCGCCGCGAGCTGGATGAGCGGGTGGACGGCTTCCAGCGCGGCCGCGAGGAACTGACCGCGCAACTGCGCAGCATCGAGCAGCAGGGGCGCGTGGAACTGGAAGAGCTGCGCACGCAGTTCGAGGGCGAGGCCGATGCGAAGGTCGCGGCGGTGATCGCCCAGTACAAGGAACAGCTGGCGCTGCGCGATGCCGAACTGAGCTACCGCAACGAACTGGACCGCCAGTTGCAGCAGGACAACGAGGCCCTGCGCCGCGAGCTGGCCGCCCAGGCGGCGCGGGCGCAGAGCGATGCGCTGCTGGAGAAGCTGACCTCGCTCGGGGTGATCTTCGTCGTCTATCATCCCGGCGCCGGGCACCTGACCATTCCGCTGCAGGACATCCCGCGCTACCAGGAAAACCCCATGGCCTACGCCGCCGCCAAATGCTTCGTCTCCGAAGCCCAGTATTGCCAGTGGCTGGCCCACTACCAGCAGCCGACCTGCGACGGCCGCCTGTCCAACGGCGAACGTTGCGCGCTGCCGGTCGACCGGGTGGATACCCCGGGCCGCTTCGTCGACGGCGACAGCAACTGCTGCGCCCGGCACAAGACCAGCGGCGGCCTGCGTGGCGTGACCGCGGGCTAGGTGGCTGCCCTGCGATTCCCAGACTGGCGCCCGCTACCTCCCTTGCAACAGCTGCGCCTCGACTGGCTGGAACAAGCTGGCGTCGAGCTGGCGCTGTTGCGCCTGGACCTGGTCGACGAGCGGGTGTCCGGCAACAAGTGGTTCAAGCTGGCGCCCTACCTGCGCCAGGCCGCCGAACAGGGCCTGGAAGGCCTGATCAGCCTGGGCGGCGCCCATTCCAACCACCTGCACGCCCTGGCCGCCGCCGGCCAGCGCTTCGGCTTCGCCACCGTCGGCCTGCTGCGCGGAAACGAGCAGGACACGCCCACGGTGCGCGATCTGCGCGCCTGGGGCATGCAACTGCACTGGCTCGGCTACGCCGGCTACCGCGAGCGTCATGCCGAAGGCTTCTGGGCGCCCTGGCGCGAACGCTACCCGCGCCTGCTGGCGGTGGACGAGGGCGGCGGCGGTTTGCCCGGCGCGCTGGGTTGCGCGCCGTTGGTGGAACAGTTGGGTGAGCAATTGCCGGGCATCGGCTGGAGCGGCTACGACCAGCTCTGGGCCGCCTGTGGCACTGGCACCACCCTGGCCGGGCTGGTGCTGGGCGAGCAGGGCGCGCACCCGCTGATCGGCGCCCTGGCGGTGCCGCCTGGCCATGGCGTGGAAGCCATGCTGCCGCGGCTGCTGGCCGAGGCGGGGTACGAAGACGCCGGTTATCGTCTGCTGGACGCCAGCCGCGGCGGTTTCGGCAAGGTGGATGCCGGGCTGGTGCGCTTCATGGCCGATTTCGAGGCGGCCACTGGCGTGCCGCTGGAGCCGCTGTACACCGGCAAGCTGCTGCTGGCCCTGCATGACGAAGTAAGCGCCGGGCGGGTGCCCCGCGGCAGCCGCCTGGTCGCAGTGCACAGCGGCGGCCTGCAGGGTAGGCGGGCGATGGAAGAGCGTTTGCGGCGATTGCCGTAGGGTATTCGTTCGCGTCGGACGGATATATCGGCGCGGATCGCGGATGAGATCCGCTCCTACGCTAACCCACCCTCATCATTCCCAGGCATGTAGGAGCGCGCCCTGCGCGCGAAATCGCGGGCAGGGCCCGCTCCTACAGGTGTAGGCCGTACCCCTCGTCACTGGATTCCCGCGTTCGCGGGAATGATGGGGGATAGATAGGTGTATCAGGATTGACTCCAGATTCTCCGGCAACTCAGGACAGCCCCCTCTCCCTTCAGGGAGAGGGTTGGGGAGAGGGCGCTCTCCACCCATCCTACGGAACTACCCTGCCGCTCCAGGGCAACCGTCAATGGGCATACCCGTTATGCACCCGCGGCCACTGGTCGCCGACCAGGAACAGCCTTTCTGCCTCGTGCCACTCCCCCTGTTGTTCCTCCAGGCGCACCAGCAACTGCGGGAAGGCATCCGCCGGCAACTGCGCCAGCCAGGCATCGAAGCGTTCCGGCGCCCAGCTCTGCTCGGCGGTCTTGCGCGCCGGAGCCAGCCATTCGCTGCGTGGCAGCGGCTGCCAGCGCCCCGTGCCCTGGGCGCGGTACAGCGGCCAGTGACTGCGGTGCAGCCAGGAGCCGCTCAGGTGTTCGGGGTTGGCGCCCTCCGGCGCCGCGCACTCGCCGGGCCAGGGGTAGAACAGGTAGCCGCCCAGCCAGAGCGCGGCTTGCACCGGGGCGCTGCTGAATCCGGCGATCAGGGCGCGGCCGTGCGGGGTGGAGGAGAGCGGTAGCTGGTGCTCGCGCAGGTGGCGCAGCTTGTTCGCCAGGCGGTCTTCGGCGCCGGGGCCGAGCCAGTCTTCCGGGCCTTCGCGGCTGGGGCCCAGGTAGAGTTTGATGGCCAGCTCCAGGTGGTGCAGGCCGTCGTCGTCCTCCAGCAGCAGGTCCAGCTCGCCCAGGGTGTGGCCGTTGTCGCGCACCGCCAGGTTGGCGCCGAGCAGGCGCAGGTCCGGAGCCTGTTGCAGGGCGAACTGCCAGAGGCGCTCGTAGTAGCGGCCCAGGCGTTGCTGCGGCGAACGCTGCAACCAGGCCTGCAGCGATTCGCTGTGCCTTTCCTGTTCGCGCAGCCAGCCGCCCAGCAGCCGCGGCTCGGCCAGCCAGCGGCTCGCCGCCAGCGGATGACGCAGGGGCAGGGCGCCAGCATCCAGCAGGGGTTCGCCGAGCAGCGTCCAGGCGAGGTCGCGTACCGCGGGTTGGCGCAGTTCGGCTAGCAGCTCATCGAGCAGGTAGGCGGTCGACTTCATCCGTGCAGCCTAGCCGAACGCCCGCGCTGGTGCGCGGGTTTGCCGCTGTTCGGGGGTTTCCCCCATAATTCCGGGCACTACCCGCTCGCACCCGCCGCCTGGAGTCTCATGGAATCCTTTCGCAACATCGGCATCATCGGCCGCCTCGGCAGCACCCAGGTGCTGGAAACCATCCGCCGGCTGAAGCGCTTCCTGACCGAGCGGCACCTGCACGTGATCCTCGAGGACACCATCGCCGAAGTGCTGCCCGGCCACGGCCTGCAGACCTGCTCGCGGAAGATCATGGGCGAGATCTGCGACCTGGTCGTCGTCGTCGGCGGCGACGGCAGCATGCTCGGCGCGGCGCGCGCGCTGGCCCGGCACAAGGTGCCGGTGCTGGGCATCAACCGCGGCAGCCTGGGCTTCCTCACCGACATCCGCCCGGACGAGCTGGAAACCAAGGTGGACGAGGTGCTCGGCGGCCAGTACATCGTCGAAAGCCGCTTCCTGCTCGACGCCCAGGTGCGCCGCCATGGCGAATCCATCGGCCAGGGCGACGCGCTCAACGACGTGGTGCTGCACCCCGGCAAGTCGACGCGGATGATCGAGTTCGAGCTGCACATCGACGGCCAGTTCGTCTGCAGCCAGAAGGCCGACGGCCTGATCGTCGCCACGCCCACCGGCTCCACTGCCTACTCGCTGTCCGCCGGCGGCCCGATCATGCATCCGAAGCTGGACGCCATCGTCATAGTGCCGATGTACCCGCACACCCTGTCCAGCCGGCCGATCGTGGTCGACGGCAACAGCGAGCTGAAGATAGTGGTGTCGCCGAACATGCAGATCTACCCGCAGGTCTCCTGCGACGGGCAGAACCACTTCACCTGCGCGCCGGGCGACATGGTCACGGTGAGCAAGAAGCCGCAGAAGCTGCGCCTGATCCACCCGATCGACCACAACTACTACGAGGTCTGCCGGACCAAGCTCGGCTGGGGCAGCCGGCTGGGGAGCAGCGAGTGAGCGAACTCGACCCGGGCCGTGGCTACGACCTGATCGGCGACGTCCACGGCTGCGCACACACCCTCGACCGCCTGCTGGAGCGGCTGGGCTACCAGTTGCACGGCGGCGTCTGGCGCCACCCGCGGCGCCAGGCGCTGTTCCTCGGCGACATCGTCGACCGCGGCCCGCGCATCCGCGAGGCCCTGCACCGGGTGCACGACATGGTCGCCGCCGGCGAGGCCCTGTGCATCATGGGCAACCACGAGTACAACCTGCTCGGCTGGTCCACCCCGGCGGCGCCGGGCAGCGGCCGCCAGTACCTGCGCGAGCACACCCCGCGGCACGCGCGGCTGATCCAGGAAACCCTCGACCAGTTCGAGGGCCATCCCGGCGACTGGCGCGACTTCCTCGGCTGGTTCCGGCGCCTGCCGCTGTTCCTCGACGCCGGGCGCTTCCGCATGGTCCACGCCTGCTGGGACAACGAGCTGATCGATTCGCTGCGCCGGCAGTTCCCCGACGGGCGCATCGACGAGGCCTTCCTGCAGTCCTCCGCCGAGCACGGCAGCTTCGCCTACCAGGTATGCAACCGCCTGCTGCGTGGCACCGACATGCGTCTGCCCAACGGCATGACCCTGACCGGCAGCGACGGCTTCACCCGCGCGTTCTTCCGCACCAAGTTCTGGGAAGAGGACCGCGAGCCGGAGACCTACGGCGACATCGTCTTCCAGCCCGACGCGCTGCCCGACGAGGTGGCCGCCGAGCGCCTGAGCGCCGAGCAGAAGTCCAGCCTGCTGAGCTACGGCGCCGACGAGCCGTTGCTGTTCGTCGGCCACTACTGGCGTCGCGGCACGCCGGCGCCGATCCGCCCGAACCTGGCCTGCCTGGACTACAGCGCGGTCATGTACGGCAAGCTGGTGGCCTACCGGCTGGACCAGGAAACGCGCCTGCAGCGCGACAAGTTCGTCTGGGTGGACGTGAAGCGTCCGGGAGAGGATGAGTGAGCGCGGTAGTGGCCATGCGCCTGCCCCTGGCGGCGGACCTCGCCGGTTTCGTCGGCCTGCTGCAACGCCTGAATCTGCCCTTCCGGGTCAGCGAGGAGGCCGGCGAACAGGTGCTCTGGGTGCCGGACGAAAGCCTGGCCGAGCAGGTGCGCGACCTCTACCGGCGCTACCCGCAGGGCGACCCCGAACTGGCTTCCAATACCTTGCCGCAGCGCCGCGGCCCGGGCTTCCTGGCCCAGGTGCGGGCCAGCAAGGTGACCGCCGCGGTGCTGCTGGTGACCTTCGCGGTCGCCGCCCTGACCCTGCTCGGCGGCAACCCGGACACCCTGCGCTGGTTCACCTTCCAGGACTTCCAGCTGGTCGGTAGCGACCGGGTGCTGTTCCAGCCGCTGGCCGAGGGCCTGGCGGCGGGGCAGTGGTGGCGCCTGTTCACGCCCATGCTGATCCACTTCGGCTGGCTGCACCTGGCGATGAACGCCATGTGGTACTGGGAACTGGGCCGGCGCATCGAGTACCGCCAGGGCGGCGTCATGTTGCTGGGCCTGAGCCTGGGCTTCGGCCTGGTGTCCAACGTCGTGCAGTACCTGGCCTCCGGGCCGAGCCTGTTCGGCGGCCTGTCCGGCGTGCTCTACGGCCTGCTCGGGCACTGCTGGATCTTCCAGCTGCTGGCGCCGACCCCGGCCTACCGCCTGCCGAAGGGCGTGGTGGCGATGATGCTGATCTGGCTGCTGGTGTGCCTGTCCGGCGTCATCGACCTGCTGGGCTTCGGCTCCATCGCCAACGGCGCCCACGTCGGCGGGCTGGCGATCGGCTGCCTGACCGGCGCGCTGGGCGGCATGCTGGCGCGCGGGCGCCAGGCCTGATCCTTGGCGCCGTAGGATGGCGTTGAGCGAAGCGATACCCATCGCCGCAACATCCAATTCATCACCGGCACCAGGGTTATCGGTTTCCCGCATGACCGCGAGCAGGCCGGCGGCCACGGCCAACCGGCGTATAACGCGGAGCGTTATACGCCCTACGCCGATGCCACCGTTTGACCTCTGTTCGTGCGCCAGGCCGCCCGGCCCGGTAGAATGCCGGTTTTGCCCCCAGCAGGAGCCGGCCCCATGTCGTCCTTCGCCGAAACCATCGAGAACATCACCCCGGAAATCTACGAGAGCCTCAAGCTCGCCGTGGAGATCGGCAAGTGGCCGGACGGCCGCAAGCTCACCCAGGAGCAGAAGGAGCTGTGCCTGCAGGCGATGATCGCCTGGGAGCTGCAGAACCTACCCGAGGACCAGCGCACCGGCTACATGGGCCCGCAGGAGTGCGAGTCCCACGCCGAGCCGATCCCCAACATCCTCTTCTCGTCCAATTCGCTGCACTGATGGCCGGGCTTTGATGGAAGAGCTAGGACGCGGCGCCCTGAGCAAGATGTCGGCGCGCCTTGAAAGCCCCGTGCAGTACGCCTTCCGCCTCGGC
The DNA here is from genome assembly GCF_022760135.1 of Pseudomonas sp. M1. Taxonomy (NCBI): domain Bacteria; kingdom Pseudomonadati; phylum Pseudomonadota; class Gammaproteobacteria; order Pseudomonadales; family Pseudomonadaceae; genus Pseudomonas; species Pseudomonas sp. M1. Next base: position 4,907,237 of record NZ_CP094343.1, on the reverse strand, counting down.
GAGGAGGAAATCGCGGTCAATCCGCTGATCGGCAGGACCCTGCGCCTGGAATACCTGGGCGCCATCCACTGCTGCCATTGCGGGCGCAAGACGAAGAAGAGCTTCAGCCAGGGCTACTGCTACCCCTGCTTCACCAAGCTGGCGCAGTGCGACAGTTGCATCGTCAGCCCTGAAAAGTGCCACTACGACGAGGGCACCTGCCGCGAGCCGGCGTGGGGCGAGCGCTTCTGCATGACCGACCACGTGGTCTACCTGGCCAACTCCTCGGGCGTGAAGGTGGGCATCACCCGCGCCACCCAGGTGCCGACGCGCTGGATCGACCAGGGCGCGCGCCAGGCGTTGCCGATCCTGCGGGTGGCCACGCGCCAGCAGTCCGGGCTGGTGGAAGACCTGCTGCGCAGCCAGGTGGCCGACCGCACCAACTGGCGCGCCCTGCTCAAGGGCGAGGCCGAGCCGCTGGACCTGGCGGCCATCCGCGAGCAGCTGTTCGACCACTGCGCCGAGGGCCTGCGCGAGCTGCAGCAGCGCTTCGGCCTGCAGGCCATCCAGCCGGTGAGCGACATCGAGCCGATCGAAATCCGCTACCCGGTGGAGGCCTACCTGGCCAAGATCACCAGCTTCGATCTGGACAAGACGCCGGTGGTGGAGGGTACCCTGCAAGGCATCAAGGGCCAGTACCTGATCTTCGACACCGGCGTCATCAATATCCGTAAGTACACAGCTTATCAGCTAGCCATCAGCTATAAGCCTCAAGCGGCAAGCTGAGCCGGCGAACCACGAACTTGCGGCTTGAAGCTCGAAGCTTGAAGCTGCCCGGAGGGCCACATGCGCACCGATCAACCGAAAGTCATCTACCTCAAGGACTACCAGGCGCCCGAGTACCTGATCGACGAGACCAACCTGACCTTCGAGCTGTACGAGGACCACACCCTGGTCCACGCGCAACTGGTCATGCGGCGCAACCCCGAGCGCGGCGAGGGCCTGCCGCCGCTGGTGCTCGACGGCCAGCAGCTGGAGCTGCAATGGGTGGCCCTGGACGACCGCGTGCTTGATGAGGGCGACTACCAGCTGGACGAGAACCACCTGACCCTGCAGCCGACCGCGAAACAGTTCACCGTCGACAGCACCGTGCGCATCCACCCGGAGAAGAACACCGCCCTGGAGGGCCTGTACAAGTCCGGCAAGATGTTCTGCACCCAGTGCGAGGCCGAGGGCTTCCGCAAGATCACCTATTACCTCGACCGCCCGGACGTGATGAGCAGCTTCACCACCACCGTCTCGGCCGAGCAGCACAAGTACCCGGTGCTGCTGTCCAACGGCAACCCGGTGGCCAGCGGTTCGGAAGAGGATGGGCGGCACTGGGCCACCTGGCAGGACCCGTTCAAGAAGCCGGCCTACCTGTTCGCCCTGGTCGCCGGTGACCTCTGGGCGGTGGAAGACACCTACACCACCCTGAGCGAGCGCGAAGTCGCCCTGCGCATCTACGTCGAGCCGGAGAACATCGACAAGTGCCAGCACGCCATGGACAGCCTGAAGAAGGCCATGCGCTGGGACGAGAAGGTCTACGGCCGCGAGTACGACCTGGACATCTTCATGATCGTCGCGGTCAACGACTTCAACATGGGCGCCATGGAGAACAAGGGGCTCAACATCTTCAACTCCAGCTGCGTGCTGGCCAAGGCCGAGACCGCCACCGACGCCGCGCACCAGCGCGTCGAGGGCGTGGTGGCCCACGAATACTTCCACAACTGGTCGGGCAACCGCGTGACCTGCCGCGACTGGTTCCAGCTGTCGCTCAAGGAAGGCTTCACCGTGTTCCGCGACAGCGAGTTCTCCGCCGACATGAACTCGCGCACCGTCAAGCGCGTGGAGGACGTGGCCTTCCTGCGCACCAACCAGTTCGCCGAGGACGCCGGCCCCATGGCCCACCCGGTGCGCCCGGACTCCTTCATCGAGATTTCCAACTTCTACACCCTGACCGTCTACGAGAAGGGTTCGGAAGTGGTGCGCATGATCCACACCCTGCTCGGCGCCGAGGGCTTCCGCAAGGGCACCGACCTGTACTTCGAACGCCATGACGGCCAGGCGGTGACCTGCGACGACTTCGTCAAGGCCATGGAAGACGCCAACGGCGTCGACCTGACGCAGTTCAAGCGCTGGTACAGCCAGGCCGGCACCCCGCGCCTGGCGGTGGAGGAAAGCTACGACGCCGCCGCCCAGAGCTACACCCTGACCTTCCGCCAGAGCTGCCCGCCGACCCCGGGCCAGAAGGACAAGCAGCCCTTCGTCATCCCGGTGGAAATGGGCCTGCTCGACCACCTGGGCAACCCGCTGCCGCTGCGCCTGGCCGGCGAGGAACACGCCCACGGCAGCAACCGCGTGCTGCAGGTGACCGAGGCCGAGCAATCCTTCACCTTCGTCGGCCTGGCCGAGAAGCCGCTGCCGTCGCTGCTGCGCGGCTTCTCCGCGCCGGTGAAGCTGAGCTTCCCCTACGACCGCGACCAGCTGATGTTCCTCATGCAGTACGACGAGGACGGCTTCAACCGCTGGGAAGCCGGCCAGCAGCTGTCGGTGCAGGTGCTCCAGGAGCTGATCGACCAGCACCAGCGCGGCGAGCAGCTGGTGCTCGACGAGCGCCTGATCGCTGCCTTCCACACCCTGCTGCAGGACAACGCCCTGGACCAGGCGATGGTCGCCGAGATGCTCTCGCTGCCCAGCGAGGCCTACCTCACGGAGCTGAGCGAAGTGGCCGACGTCGAGGCCATCCACGCCGCCCGCGAATTCGCCCGCAAGCGCATCGCCGAGGCCCTGCGCGAGCCGCTGTGGCAGCGTTACCAGGCCAACCGCGAAGCCTCGCGCAAGACGCCGTACCTGGCCGAGGCCGAGCACATCGCCCGGCGCAGCCTGCAGAACATCGCGCTGTCCTACCTGATGCTGGTGGGCGGCGACGAAGTGCTGGCGGCCTGCCTCGAGCAGTACGAGGCCTGCGATAACATGACCGAACGCCTGACCGCCCTGGCGGTGCTGGTCAACTCGCCATACGACGACGAGAAGGCCAAGGGCCTGCAGATGTTCGCCGACTACTTCAAGGACAACCCGCTGGTGATGGACCAGTGGTTCAGCGTTCAGGCCGGCTGCACCCTGCCCGGCGGCCTGGAGCGCGTGCAGGCACTGATGGGCCACCCGGCCTTCACCCTGAAGAACCCGAACAAGATCCGCGCCCTGATCGGCGCCTTCGCCAACCAGAACCTGGTCAACTTCCACCGCGCCGACGGGGCGAGCTACCGCTTCCTGGCCGACCAGGTGATCACCCTCAACGCGCTCAACCCGCAGATCGCCTCGCGCCTGCTGGCGCCGCTGACCCGCTGGCGCAAATACGCCCCGGCGCGCCAGGCCCTGATGCGCGCCGAGCTGGAGCGCATCCTGGCCTCCGGCGAGCTGTCCAGCGACGTCTACGAGGTGGTCAGCAAGAGCCTCGCCTGACGCCGTTCCCGGCTGACGGAAAAAAGGTGTTATCGGCCCCGCCGGTAACACCTTTTTTTCGCCTGTGGATTTGCGGGCGCAGCGCCGGGACGCTTTTCGTAGGATGGGTTGAGCCTGCGAAACCCATCGGACCATGGCGATGGGTATCGCTTCGCTCAACGCCATCCTACGGCGGTGCTCCTTTTACCATGCAGAAGCAACTGCCTCGCCGCAGCGCCGGGACGCTTTTCGTAGGATGGGTTGAGCCTGCGATACCTATCGGACCATGGTGATGGGTATCGCTTCGCTCAACGCCATCCTACGGCGGTGCTCCTTTTGCCATGCAGAAGCAACTGCCTCGCCGCAGCGTCGCGACGCTTTTCGTAGGATGGGTTGAGCTTGCGATACCCATCGGACCATGGCGATGGGTATCGCTTCGCTCAACGCCATCCTACGGTTCTCCGGACAGCCCCCTCTCCCGCTTGCGGGAGAGGGTTGGGGAGAGGGCGCTCTTAACCTCAACGCACGCAGCCGCCGGCAACCCCCGTTCGCGAGCAAGCTCGCTCCTACGGGAAAGCATCCGCCCGCCGACCGAGCCAAGCTCCCAAGTGTTCCCGCGAGCGTTTCCAGGTACCCGGAAATACCCGGAGTGTTACCGTCGGTATCTTTTTTCCTGTGCGCTGGAGGCCGCGTGGCTACTGGGCTGCAGCTTTCCCTAGTCCTTTCGGATGACTCCCGCTGCGCTTAACAAAAGATAACGTGCCTTTAATTGTCAGGCTGGGCAAAGGCTGGCATATAACGACCACTCCCTATCCGCCTGCAATAAAAACAAAGAGGTAAGGCTATATGCGTGAGCATCTGCGGCACGCCACCGGCGAGCTGTCCGTGCGTTCGTCCGGGCTCTCGGTTTCCGCCACCCCGTCCCCCCTGCGCAAGTCGCTTTCGCTGCTCGGCGCGTTCTCGCTGCTGTGGCTGGCGGCCGCGCCGCTGCATGCCGGCGCGAGCGAAGCCCCGGCCAGCGACACCGATGGCTACGCCATCGCCTCGGCCAAGGCCCCGAGCAGCCTGCTGCTGAGCGTCAGCCACGCCGGCAAGCGCCTGGTGGCGGTCGGCGACCGCGGGCACATCCTCTATTCCGACGACAACGGCAAGACCTGGGCCCAGGCCAAGGTGCCCACCCGCCAGCTGCTGACCGCGGTGTTCTTCGTCAACGACAAGAAGGGCTGGGCGGTCGGCCATGACGCGCAGATCCTCGCCAGCGAGGACGGCGGCGCCACCTGGACGCGCCAGTTCGAAGACCTCAAGCGCGAAGCGCCGCTGCTGGACGTGTGGTTCCAGGACGAGAACCACGGCCTGGCCGTGGGCGCCTACGGCGCCATGCTGGAAACCCACGACGGCGGCAAGAGCTGGGAAGACGTCAGCGAGCGCCTGGACAACGAGGACCAGTTCCACCTCAACGGCATCGCCGCGGTGAAGGATTCCGGCCTGCTGGTGGTGGGCGAATCCGGCAGCCTGTTCCGCTCGAAGGACTGGGGCGCCACCTGGGAAAAACTGCAGGGCCCCTACGAGGGGTCGCTGTTCGGCACCGTCGGCACCGCCCAGCCCGGCACCGTGCTGATCTACGGCCTGCGCGGGCACCTGTTCCGCTCCACCGACTTCGGCGACACCTGGCAACAGGTGGCGCTGCCCATCGCCGGTGACGGCACCCTGGAGTTCGGCCTGGCCGAAGGCTCGCTGCTGCCCGACGGCAGCATCGCCGTGGTCGGCAACAGCGGCAGCGTGCTGGTGAGCAAGGACGACGGGCGCACCTTCAACATCTTCAACCGGCCCGACCGCCTGGCGCTGGCCGGGGTCGGCGCGGCCGGCGACGGCAACCTGGTGCTGGTCGGCCAGGGCGGCATCCACCTGGCTTCGGCGACCGGCGCCGAGCTGACAGAACAACAATGAGCCGGGGAAGCGCTATGAACGCAGTCAACTCGCATCACCAGGACAAGGCGACCCTGCTCGAACGCCTGATCTTCAACAACCGCCCGATCGTTATCATCCTCTGCCTGCTGGCGACCCTGTTCCTCGCCTTCCAGGCGACCCAGGTGCGGCCGTCCACCAGCTTCGAGAAGATGATCCCGCTCAAGCACCCGTTCATCCAGAACATGCTGAGCCACATCAACGACCTCTCCAACCTCGGCAACACCGTGCGTATCTCGGTGGAAGCGGTGAACGGCGACATCTTCACCAAGGAATACATGGACACCCTGCGGCAGATCCATGACGAGGTGTTCTATATCCCCGGCGTCGACCGTTCCGGCCTGAAGTCGCTGTGGAGCCCCAGCGTGCGCTGGACCGAGGTGACGGAAGAGGGCTTCGCCGGCGGCGAGGTCATCCCGCAGACCTACGACGGCTCGGCCAAGGCCCTGGACAAGCTGCGCGACAATGTCCTCAAGTCCGGCCAGATCGGCCGCCTGGTGGCCAACAACTTCAAGTCCAGCATCGTCGACGTGCCGCTGCTGGAGGTCTACCCCGACGCCCAGGACCAGAGCAAGCTGCTGAAGCTGGACTACCGCCAGTTCTCCCATGAGCTGGAAGAGAAGATCCGCGACAAGTACCAGGCGCAGAACCCGAACGTGAAGATCCACATCGTCGGCTTCGCCAAGAAGGTCGGCGACCTGATTGACGGCCTGGTCATGGTGGTGGGCTTCTTCGGCATCTGCTTCGTCATCACCCTGGTGCTGCTGCTGTGGTTCACCAAGTGCGTGCGCTCCACCATCGCCGTGCTCTCCACCACCCTGGTGGCGGTGATCTGGCAGCTCGGCCTGCTGCACACCATCGGCTTCGGGCTGGACCCGTACTCGATGCTGGTGCCCTTCCTGATCTTCGCCATCGGTATTTCCCACGGGGTGCAGAAGATCAACGGCATCGCCCTGCAATCCAGTGACGCGGAAACCCCGCTGCTGGCCGCTCGGCGCACCTTCCGCCAGCTGTTCCTGCCGGGCATGATCGCCATCCTCGCCGACGCCGTGGGCTTCATCACCTTGCTGGTGATCGACATCGGGGTGATCCGCGAACTGGCCATCGGCGCCTCCATCGGTGTGGCGGTGATCGTCTTCACCAACCTGATCCTGCTGCCGGTGGCGATCTCCTATATCGGCATCAGCAAGCGCGCCGTGGAGCGCAGCAAGAAGGACGCCGTGCGCGAGCACCCGTTCTGGCGCCTGCTGTCCAACTTCGCCAGCGCCAAGGTGGCGCCCATCTCCATCCTGATCGCCCTGGTGATGTTCGCCGGCGGCCTCTGGCAGGGCCACCACCTGAAGATCGGCGACCTCGACCAGGGCGCGCCGGAACTGCGCCCGGACTCGCGCTACAACCAGGACAACGACTTCATCATCCGCAACTACTCCACCAGCTCCGACGTGCTGGTGGTGATGGTCGAGTCGGCGGCCGAGGGCTGCTCCAGCCACCAGACGCTGCAGGCCATCGACGAGCTGTCGTGGAAGCTGGAGAACACCGAGGGCGTGCAGTCGGCCATCTCCCTGGTCACCGTGTCCAAGCAGGTGATCAAAGGCATGAACGAGGGCAACCTGAAGTGGGAAACCCTGTCGCGCAACAAGGACGTGCTGAACAACTCCATCAGCCGCGCCGACGGCCTGTACAACAGCGCCTGCTCGCTGGCGCCGCTGCTGGTGTTCCTCAACGACCACAAGGCCGAGACCCTCGACCGCGCCGTGCACGCCGTGCAGGAGTTCGCCAAGGACCACGAGAAGGATGACCTGAAGTTCAAGCTCGCCGCGGGCAACGCCGGCATCGAGGCGGCCACCAACGAGGTGATCAAGCAGTCCGAGCTGATCATCCTGGTGCTGGTGTACATCTGCGTGGCGGTCATGTGCATGATCACCTTCCGCTCCTTCACCGCGACCCTCTGCATCGTCCTGCCGCTGATCCTCACCTCGGTGCTGGGCAACGCGCTGATGGCCACCCTCGGCATCGGCGTGAAGGTGGCGACGCTGCCGGTGATCGCGCTGGGCGTGGGCATCGGCGTGGACTACGGGATCTACATCTACACCCGCCTGGAGACCTTCCTGCGCCAGGGCCTGTCGCTGCAGGAGGCCTACTACGAGACGCTGAAGTCCACCGGCAAGGCCGTGCTGTTCACCGGCCTGTGCCTGGCCATCGGCGTGGCCACCTGGATCTTCTCGGCGATCAAGTTCCAGGCCGACATGGGCCTGATGCTGACCTTCATGCTGCTGTGGAACATGTTCGGCGCGCTCTGGCTGCTGCCGGCCCTGGCCCGCTTCCTGATCAACCCGGAGAAGGTCCGGGCGAAGAAGGCCTCGATCCTGGTCCACTGATCCTGGCGTGACCCAGAAAACCGCGGCTCCGGCCGCGGTTTTTTTTGCCCGTCGGGGCGAGGGCGGGTCCACAGACGGGAAATATCCGAACGTGTAGGAGCGGGCCCTGCCCGCGAATCGCGCGCAGGGCGCGCTCCTACAAGGAAGCGCTGCCGAGGTGCTTTTCGTAGGCGCGAGCTTGCTCGCGAACGGGGTTTGCAGGGAACTTTAGGTGCTGGGCTTTAGAGCGCCCTCTCCCCAACCCTCTCCCGCAAGCGGGAGAGGGGGCTGTCCTGAGCGGCCGGAAAATCCGCAGCCATCCTGATACTCCTGGCTACGTCGCCGCTCCCGCCGTTGGCCTTGGCCGCCCCCCCGGGCTTCGTCGGAAATCCGCGCCACACCTGGCCTCGGCAAAGTTGGAACACTTCCTGCAAATACCCTGTCGGCGCCACTCTCGGCGTCAAAAGTTTGTTGTACCAGGGTAGGGGAGTTCGGGGTGGATCGTACGCAATTGATCGGAACAGTGCGCAGCAACCTGGCCGGCCTGGGCCGTGGCAACCTGGGTGTGCCGCTGCTGCTGCTGGCGATGCTGGGCATGATGACCCTGCCGATCCCGCCGTTCCTGCTGGACGTGCTCTTCACCTTCAACATCGCCCTGTCCATCGTCGTCCTGCTGGTCTGCGTGTACGCCCTGCGCCCGCTGGACTTCGCCGTGTTCCCGACCATCCTGCTGGTCGCCACCCTGCTGCGCCTGGCGCTGAACGTCGCCTCCACCCGCGTGGTGCTGCTCCACGGCCACGACGGCCACGCCGCCGCCGGCAAGGTGATCCAGGCCTTCGGCGAAGTGGTGATCGGCGGCAACTACGTGGTCGGCATCGTGGTCTTCGCCATCCTCATGATCATCAACTTCGTGGTGGTCACCAAGGGCGCCGGGCGGATCTCCGAGGTGAGCGCACGCTTCACCCTGGACGCCATGCCCGGCAAGCAGATGGCCATCGACGCCGACCTCAACGCCGGCCTCATCGAGCAGGCCGAGGCCAAGAAGCGCCGCGCCGAGGTGGCCCAGGAAGCCGACTTCTACGGCTCCATGGACGGTGCCTCGAAATTCGTCCGCGGCGACGCCGTCGCCGGCCTGCTGATCCTCTTCATCAACCTGATCGGCGGCGTCGCCATCGGCGTGATCCAGCACTCCATGTCGTTCGGCGACGCCGGCAAGGTCTACGCCCTGCTGACCATCGGTGACGGCCTGGTGGCGCAGCTGCCGTCGCTGCTGCTGTCCACCGCCGCGGCGATCATGGTGACCCGCGTGTCTTCCTCCGAGGACATGGGCCAGCAGGTCAACCGGCAGATGTTCGCCTCGCCCAAGGCTCTGGCCATCTCCGCCGCCATCCTCATCGCCATGGGCCTGGTCCCGGGCATGCCGCACGTGTCCTTCATCGGCCTCGGCGCCGTGGCCGCCGGCGGCGCCTGGATGATCGTCCAGCGCCAGCGCAAGGCGGCCCAGGCCGAGGTCCAGGAAGCCCAGCGCCAGCAGGAACTGCTGCCGGCCCAGCGCAGCCAGGAAACCAAGGAGCTGGGCTGGGACGACGTGACCCCGGTGGACATGGTCGGCCTGGAGGTCGGCTACCGGCTGATCCCGCTGGTGGACCGCAACCAGGGCGGCCAGCTGCTGGCGCGGATCAAGGGCGTGCGCAAGAAGCTGTCCCAGGACATGGGCTTCCTGATGCCCTCGGTGCACATCCGCGACAACCTCGACCTGCTGCCCAACGCCTATCGTTTGACGCTCATGGGCGTCAGCGTGGCGGAAGCGGAGATCTACCCGGACCGCGAGCTGGCGATCAACCCCGGCCAGGTGTTCGGCACCCTCAACGGCATCGCCGGCAAGGACCCGGCCTTCGGCCTGGAAGCGGTGTGGATCGAGCCCGGCCAGCGCGACCAGGCGCAGTCCCTGGGCTACACCGTGGTGGACGCCAGCACCGTGGTCGCCACCCACCTCAACCAGGTGCTGCACAAGCATGCCCACGAGCTGCTCGGCCACGAGGAAGTCCAGCAACTGCTGCAACTGCTGGCCAAGACCTCGCCGAAGCTGGCGGAAGAACTGGTTCCGGGGCTGATTTCCCTGTCCACCCTGCTCAAGGTCCTGCAGAACCTGCTGCAGGAGCAGGTGCCGGTGCGCGACATCCGCACCATTGCCGAGGCCATCGCCAACGTTGCCGCCAAGAGTCAAGATCCCGCCGCCATGGTGGCAGCGGTACGCGTGGCGCTGAGCCGCGCAATCGTCCAAGGCATTGTGGGACTAGAGCCGGAGCTGCCCGTGATCACCCTGGAACCCAGGTTGGAACAGATCTTGCTCAACAGTATGCAGAAGGCCGGGCAAGGTTCGGAAGACGGCATTCTGCTGGAGCCGGGCATGGCGGAAAAACTGCAACGCTCGCTGGTCGAGACCGCGCAGCGCCAGGAAATGCTCGGCAAGCCGGCGATCCTGCTGGTGGCCGGGCCGATCCGCGCGATGATGTCGCGTTTCGCGCGGATGGCGGTGCCGAGCATGAGCGTGCTGGCCTACCAGGAAATTCCGGATAACAAGCAAGTCACCATCGTCGCCACCGTTGGACAGAACTGAAGGACAGCGCCATGCAGGTTAAACGCTTCTTCGCCGCCGATATGCGTCAGGCCATGAAACTGGTCCGTGACGAGCTGGGCGCGGATGCCGCCATCATCGGCAACCGCCGGGTCGCCGGCGGTGTCGAGCTGACCGCGGCGCTGGACTATCAACCGCCGGCAGCGGCCAGCAAGCCGAACCCGGCGCTGGAGGCCGAGCTGCGCCAGACCCAGGCGCGCATCGCCCAGGCCCGCGCCGAGCTGGACAGCCCGGTGCGCGCCGCCGCCACCGCGCGCAAGGACCGTCAATTGTACGGCGCCGAGCCGGCCAGGCGCCCGAGCCTGGCCGAGGCCATGGCCGCCCCGGCGCCCGCCGCCGCGCCGGCCGCCGTCAGCCAGCAGGCGCTGGACGCCATGCGCTTCGAACTCAACGGCCTGCGCGAACTGCTCGAAGTGCAGCTGGGCTCCATCGCCTGGGGCCAGCTGCAGCACCAGCGTCCGAAGCAGGCCGGCCTGTGGCGCCGCCTGCAGCGCATGGGCCTGCCGGCGGACCTGAGCCGCCAGCTGCTCGAACGCGTGGCCTCCATCGCCGAGCCCAAGCAGGCCTGGCGCATGCTCCTGGCCCACCTGGCGCGCGCCATCCGCACCCCCGACGAAGACCTGCTGGAGCAGGGCGGGGTGATCGCTCTGGTCGGCCCGGCCGGCATGGGCAAGACCACCACCCTGGCCAAGCTGGCGGCGCGCTACGTCCTCAAGTACGGTGCGCACAACCTGGCGCTGGTCAGCATGGACAGCTTCCGCCTGGGCGCCCAGGAGCAGATCAAGTCCCTGGGCCGCATCCTCAACGTGCCGGTGAGCCTGGTCGACCCCGGCCAGTCGCTGCTGCAGGCCATGGCGCCGCTGGCGGGCAAGCGCCTGGTGCTGATCGACACCGCCGGCCTGCCGGCCAGCGACCCGGCGCTGCGCATGCAGCTGGAAGCCCTGGCGGCGCAGAGCCTGAACGTGAAGAATTACCTGGTGCTGGCCGCGACCAGCCAGAGCCAGGTGCTCAAGGCTGCCTTGCACGCCTATCGCAGCTGCGGCCTGGCCGGCTGCATACTGACCAAGCTGGACGAGGCGGGCAGCCTGGGCGAAGCCCTGGCGCTGGCGATAGCACAACGCTTGCCGGTTGCCTATCTGGCGGACGGGCCGCGAATTCCGGATGATCTGCAGGTGGCGCGCGCGCACCAGCTGGTCAGCCGCGCGGTCAGCCTGCAGGCTCCCGAGGAGCCGTGCGAAGACACCATGGCCGGCATGTTCGCCGGCCTCTATCAGCAGCCGGCGCGACACGTCGGCTGACGGATTCCAGGGGCGCCCCCGCACGCGGGGGCGCCAGGCGGATACGGATGCTCGAGCAGATCCGTAAGCGCTGGTGGCGGGAGAGCACCGCGACCGGCAGACCCAGGCGCCAGCCGCGCCGGGGACGATGAAGAGACAAGGTAAGACTATGGGTATGCATCCCGTTCAGGTAATCGCGGTCACCGGTGGCAAGGGTGGCGTCGGCAAGACCAACGTCTCGGTGAACCTGGCGATGGCGCTGGCCGACCTCGGCCGCCGCGTCATGCTGCTAGACGCCGACCTCGGCCTGGCCAACGTCGACGTGCTGCTGGGGCTCTCGCCCAAGCGCACCCTGGCCGACGTCATCGAAGGCGAATGCGACCTGCGTGACGTGATCCTCCAGGGCCCCGGCGGCATCCGCATCGTCCCGGCGGCCTCGGGCACGCAGAGCATGGTGCAGCTCTCGCCCATGCAGCACGCCGGGCTGATCCAGGCCTTCAGCGACATCAGCGAGAACATCGACGTGTTGCTGGTGGACACTGCCGCCGGCATCGGCGATTCGGTGGTCAGCTTCGTCCGCGCGGCCCAGGAAGTGCTGCTGGTCGTCTGCGACGAACCGACCTCGATCACCGATGCCTATGCGCTGATCAAGCTGCTCAACCGCGACTACGGCATGACGCGTTTCCGCGTGCTGGCGAACATGGCGCACAGCCCGCAGGAAGGGCGCAACCTGTTCGCCAAGCTGACCAAGGTCACCGACCGCTTCCTCGACGTGGCGCTGCAGTACGTCGGCGCCATCCCCTACGACGAGTCGGTGCGCAAGGCCGTGCAGAAGCAGCGCTCGGTCTATGAAGCCTTCCCGCGCAGCAAGGCCTCGCTGGCCTTCCGCGCCATCGCCCAGAAAGTCGACAGCTGGCCGCTGCCGGCCAACCCGCGCGGGCACCTGGAGTTCTTCGTGGAGCGCCTGGTGCAGCATCCGACCACGGGTTCGACCGTATGATGAGCGGCTCCGGAGCGCTTATGTACAGCAAGACGCAGGCGCGCAATGCCCAGGAAGAGCTGATCCAGCGCTATGCGCCGCTGGTCAAGCGGATCGCCTACCACCTGCTGGGCCGGCTGCCGGCCAGCGTGCAGGTGGAAGACCTGATGCAGGCCGGAATGATCGGCCTGCTCGAAGCGGCGAAGAAGTACGACCAGGGCAAGGGCGCCAGCTTCGAGACGTATGCCGGCATCCGCATCCGCGGGGCCATGCTCGACGAGGTGCGCAAGGGCGACTGGGCGCCGCGTTCGGTGCACCGCAACACCCGCATGGTGAGTGACGCCATCCGCACCATCGAGGCGCGGACCGGACGCGATGCTAAAGATCAGGAGGTCGCTGCCGAACTCAATATGAGTCTCGACGATTACTACGCGATCCTGAGCGACACCCAGGGCAGCCGCCTGTACAGTTTCGACGACCTGCTGCAGGAAGGCGCCCAGGGCCCGGCGGAAGACACCACGCACCTGGACAACGAGCCCTCCCACGGCCTGGAGGACGAGCGTTTCCAGCAGGCGCTGGCCGACGCCATCACCAAGCTGCCCGAACGCGAGCGCCTGGTGCTGGCGCTGTACTACGACGAGGAGCTGAACCTCAAGGAGATCGGCGAGGTGCTGGGGGTCAGCGAGTCGCGCGTCAGCCAGCTGCACAGCCAGTGCGCCGCGCGCCTGCGGGCCCGGCTTTCGGAGTGGCGGGCACACTGAGCGACCGGTGGGCGCAAGGAAGTAACGGATTTTTCCGGCGGGGCGTATAGAATCCCGTCGGTTCGACACTGCTGGCCCTTTGCTATGAGGGCGGCGAAAAGGGCGGGGCACCCCGCCACCGACAAGCAACACGGCAGGCGCCGCCAAGGCGCCCGCCCAAGGGTATTCAAGGCGCGCCCGCCACGGCGCGCCGGGACTGGACGGAGGCAGGTTTGGACAAGAACATGAAAATTCTCATCGTGGACGACTTCTCCACGATGAGGCGCATCATCAAGAACCTCCTGCGTGACCTGGGGTTCACCAACACCGCGGAAGCCGATGACGGCACCACCGCGCTGCCCATGCTGCACAGCGGCAACTTCGACTTCCTCGTCACCGACTGGAACATGCCCGGCATGACCGGCATCGACCTGTTGCGCGCGGTGCGCGCCGACGAGCGCCTGAAGCACCTGCCGGTGCTGATGGTCACCGCCGAGGCCAAGCGCGACCAGATCATCGAAGCGGCCCAGGCCGGGGTCAACGGCTACGTGGTCAAGCCTTTCACCGCCCAGGTGCTGAAAGAGAAGATCGAGAAGATATTCGAGCGGGTCGGCGGCTGAAGCCGACCAAGAGGGCGTCATGGATCTCGTCAACGAATCCAAGGGGGGCGACTTCGAGTCGACCCTGAAGAAACACGCGCGCGAATTGGTCGAGAGCCTGGAGCGCGGCGAAGTGCAGCAGGCCGTGCAGCTCATCCAGGAGCTCAACGAAGCCCGCGACCGCGGCCTCTACCAGGAGGTCGGCAAGCTCACCCGCGAGCTGCACAACGCCATCGTCAATTTCCAGATCGACCCGCGCTCGCGCCACGCCGAGGAAATGTCGCAGATCGCCGACGCCACCGACCGCCTGTCGTACGTGGTGCAGATGACCGAGAAAGCGGCCAACCGCACCATGGACCTGGTGGAAGAGTGCACGCCGCTGGTCGGCCACATCGAGGGCGAGGCCAAGGAGCTGCAGGAACAGTGGTCGCGCTTCATGCGCCGCGAGCTGGGCCCGGAGGCCTTCCGCGAGCTGGCCAAGCGCGTCGAGGCCTTCCTCTACAGTAGCGCCCAGGACAGCCGCAAGCTCTCCGCGCACCTGAACGACATCCTGCTGGCGCAGGACTTCCAGGACCTCACCGGGCAGGTGATCAAGCGCGTCACCAGGCTGGTCACCGAGGTGGAGAGCAACCTGGTCAAGCTGGTCTGGATGGCCGGGCAGGTGGATCGCTACGCCGGCATCGAGCACGACCACGAGGGCCTGCGCACGGCGGTGGAAAAAGAAAGATCGTCCAAGGGTGAAGGTCCGCAGGTTGCTGCCGATAAGAGAGTGGACGTCGTATCCGGTCAGGACGATGTCGATGACCTGTTGTCCAGCCTTGGTTTTTGAGGTGTGTGAACACACCGTGGGGAGCACCGAATGAGCTTCGACGCCGATGATGAGATCCTCCAGGACTTTCTGGTGGAGGCCGGCGAGATTCTCGAGCAACTGTCCGAGCAACTCGTCGAGCTGGAAAGCCGGCCCGACGACATGGACCTGCTCAATGCCATCTTCCGTGGTTTCCACACCGTCAAGGGCGGCGCCGGCTTCCTCCAGCTGAACGCCCTGGTGGAGTGCTGCCACATCGCGGAGAACGTCTTCGACATCCTGCGCAAGGGCGAACGCCGCGTCACCTCCGAGCTGATGGACGTGGTCCTGCAGGCGCTGGATACGGTCAACGTCATGTTCGCCCAGGTCCGCGACCAGGAAGAGCCGACCCCGGCCACCCCGGAGCTGCTCGCTGCGCTGGCGCGCCTGGCCGAGCCGGGCGACGACGACGCCGTCGAAGCCGCGCCCCAGGAACAGGAAGAAGCCGCTGCGCCGCAGCCCGCCGCCGAGCCGGCCGCCTATGGCGACATCACCGACGCCGAATTCGAGCAACTGCTCGACGCCCTGCAGCCGGGCAGCCAGGCCGCGCCGGCCGAACAGCCGCCGCAGGCTGAAGCGCCACAGGCCGAGGCCGCCGGCGCCGGCGACGAGATCACCGACGACGAATTCGAAGCGCTGCTCGACCAGTTGCATGGCAAGGGCCAGTTCAGCGGCGCCAGCAGCCTGCCGGAAGAGCCGGCCGCCGCGCCCGCTCCGGCCGAAGCGCCGGCCGCTGGCGACGAGATCACCGACGACGAGTTCGAAGCGCTGCTCGACCAGCTGCACGGCAAGGGCAAGTTCGGCGGTGCGGCGGAAGAACCCGCCGCGCCGGTCGCCTCCGCTGCGCCGGCCGAAGCCGAGGCGCCCGCCGGCGGCGACAACATCACCGACGACGAATTCGAAGCGCTGCTCGACCAACTGCACGGCAAGGGCAAGTTCAGTGCCGACGCCGCTTCCACGCCGGCCCCGCAAGCCGCCCCCGCGCCGGCCAAGGCCGTCGAGCCGGCTGCCGTGGCCAAGCCCAAGCCCGCGCCCAAGCCGGCCGCCAAGCCTGCGGACAGCCCGCGCCCGGCCGCGGCTCCCGCGCCGGCCCACGAAAAGAGCGCCAGCGAGGCAGAAACCACGGTGCGCGTGGACACCGCGCGCCTGGACGAGATCATGAACATGGTCGGCGAGCTGGTGCTGGTGCGTAACCGCCTGGTGCGCCTGGGCAGCAACAGCGGCGACGAAGCCATGTCCAAGGCCGTGGCCAACCTCGACGTGGTCACCGCCGACCTGCAGATGTCGGTGATGAAGACGCGCATGCAGCCGATCAAGAAGGTCTTCGGACGCTTCCCGCGGCTGGTGCGCGACCTGGCGCGCAACCTGAAGAAAGAGATCAACCTGGAGCTGGTGGGCGAGGAGACCGACCTGGACAAGAACCTGGTCGAGGCCCTGGCCGACCCGCTGGTGCACTTGGTGCGCAACGCCGTGGACCACGGCATCGAGTCGCCCGAGGAGCGCGAGGCCGCCGGCAAGGCGCGTGGCGGCCGGGTGGTGCTGTCCGCCGAGCAGGAGGGCGACCACATCCTGCTGTCGATCTCCGACGACGGCAAGGGCATGGACCCGGACATCCTCCGCGCCAAGGCGGTGGAGAAGGGCCTGCTGGACAAGGACGCCGCCGAGCGCCTGAGCGAGTCCGACTGCTACAACCTGATCTTCGCCCCGGGCTTCTCGACCAAGACCGAGATTTCCGACGTGTCCGGCCGCGGCGTCGGCATGGACGTGGTGAAGACCAAGATTTCCCAGCTCAACGGCATCATCAACATCTACTCGGCCAAGGGCCAGGGCTCGAAGATCGTCATCAAGGTGCCGCTGACCCTGGCGATCATGCCGACGCTGATGGTGATGCTGGGCGACCAGGCCTTCGCCTTCCCGCTGGTCAACGTCAACGAGATCTTCCACCTCGACCTGTCGCGCACCAACGTGGTCGACGGCCAGGAGGTGGTGATCGTCCGCGACAAGGCCCTGCCGCTGTTCTACCTCAAGCGCTGGCTGGTGCCGGGCGCCGAGTGCGACGAATCCAGCGAGGGCCACGTGGTGATCATCTCGGTGGGCACCCAGCGCATCGGCTTCGTGGTCGACCAGTTGGTGGGCCAGGAAGAAGTGGTGATCAAGCCCCTGGGCAAGATGCTCCAGGGCACCCCCGGCATGGCCGGGGCGACCATCACCGGCGACGGGCGCATCGCGTTGATCCTCGATGTGCCGAGCATGCTCAAGCGCTACGCGCGGCGTATCTGATCCGGCGCGCGGGGACGCCCGCGCGCCCGCAAGGCTTTAATCAGGAGTGTTTATGGCTGTCAAAGTCCTGGTAGTGGACGATTCGGGATTCTTCCGCCGCCGCGTCTCGGAGATTCTTTCCGCCGACCCGCAGATCCAGGTGGTCGGCACGGCCACCAACGGCCGCGAGGCGATCGAGCAGGCGCTGGCGCTCAAGCCCGACGTCATCACCATGGACTACGAGATGCCGCTGATGGACGGCATCACCGCGGTGCGCAACATCATGCAGCGCTGCCCGACGCCGGTCCTGATGTTCTCCTCGCTGACCCACGAAGGCGCCCGCGTCACCCTCGACGCCCTGGACGCCGGCGCGGTGGACTACCTGCCGAAGAACTTCGAGGACATCTCGCGCACCCCCGAGAAGGTGCGCCAACTGCTCTGCGAGAAGGTCCACAGCATCGCCCGCGCCAACCGCCGCTATGCCTCGGTCCTCAGCGCGCCGAGCAGCAGCGCCAGCGCCCCGGCGCCGGCCAGCGCCGCGCCGCGCGCCTCCACACAGCCGGCGCCTGCCTCGGCCCCGGCGGCCTCCGCCGCGCCAAAGCGTAAGCCCTACCGGCTGGTCGCCATCGGTACTTCCACCGGTGGGCCGGTAGCCTTGCAGCGGGTGCTGACCCAACTGCCGGCCAACTTCCCCGCGCCGCTGGTGCTCATCCAGCACATGCCGGCGGCCTTCACCAAGGCCTTCGCCGAGCGCCTGGACAAGCTCTGCAAGATCAGCGTCAAGGAAGCCGAGGACGGCGACCACCTGCGCCCCGGCCTGGCCCTGCTGGCGCCCGGCGGCAAGCAGATGATGATCGACTCGCGCGGGGTGGTGCGCATCCTCCCCGGCGACGAGCGCCTGAACTACAAGCCCTGCGTCGACGTCACCTTCGGCTCGGCGTCCAAGGCCTACGGCGACAAGGTCCTGGCGGTGGTGCTCACCGGCATGGGCGCCGACGGCCGCGAGGGCGCGCGCATGCTCAAGCAGAGCGGCAGCCAGGTGTGGGCCCAGGACGAGGCCAGCTGCGTGATCTACGGCATGCCCATGGCCATTGCCAAGGCCGGCCTGGCCGACGCCGTGTACAGCCTCGACGACATCGGCCGGCACCTCTCCGAGGCCTGTGGCTGATGGATGTGCTGAGCCTGGTCGGCCTGATCCTCGCGCTGGTCGCCATCATCGGCGGCAACTTCCTCGAGGGTGGGCACATCGGCGCCCTGGCCAACGGCCCGGCGGCGCTCATCGTGGTCGGCGGCACCCTGGCCGCGGCCCTGGTGCAGACCCCGGTGCTGGTGCTCAAGCGCGCCCTGAGCCTGCTGCGCTGGATAGTGCTGCCACCGAAGGTCGACCTGGCCGGCGGCATCAACCGCGTGGTGGGCTGGAGCATGACCGCGCGCAAGGAAGGCCTGCTGGGCCTGGAGACCATCGCCGACGCCGAGCCCGACCCCTACGCCCGCAAGGGCCTGCAGCTGCTGGTGGACGGCGTGGAGCCGGAGGCCATCCGCAGCATCCTCGAAGTCGACCTGTTCAACCAGGAAGGCCGCGACCTGCAGGCCGCCAAGGTGTTCGAGGCCATGGGCGGCTATGCGCCGACCATCGGCATCATCGGCGCGGTCATGGGCCTGATCCACGTGATGGGCAACCTGGCCGACCCCAGCCAGCTGGGCAACGGCATCGCCGTGGCCTTCGTCGCCACCATCTACGGCGTGGGCATGGCCAACCTGCTGCTGCTGCCGGTGGGCAACAAGCTCAAGAGCCTGGTGCTGCGCCAGTCCAGCTACCGCGAGATGCTCATGGAAGGCCTGCTGTCCATCGCCGAGGGCGAGAACCCGCGCTCCATCGAACTGAAGCTGCAAGGCTTCGTCGGCTGAGGGGCGCTGCGCCATGGCCCGTCGACCGCCCCGCGAGGAGCACGAGAATCACGAGCGCTGGCTGGTGTCCTACGCGGACTTCATCACCCTGCTGTTCGCCTTCTTCGTGGTCATGTACTCCATCTCCTCGATCAACGAGGGCAAGTACAAGATCCTCTCCGAGACGCTGACCGGCGTGTTCAACCAGCCGGACCGTTCGATCAAGCCGATCCCGGTGGGCGACGACCGCCCGCGCACCACCCAGCAGCCCAACGACGCCATGCAGCAGGGCGGCGACGACAACGTCGACGGCGACCCGCTGACGCAGATCGCCGACGCCGTGCGCGAGCAGTTCGGCGACCTGATCGGCAGCGACCAGTTGAGCGTGCGCGGCAACGAACTGTGGATCGAGATCACCCTCAACTCCAGCCTGCTGTTCCCCAGCGGCGACGCCATGCCGGCGGACGCCGCCTTCGGCATCGTCGAGAAGGTCGCCAGGATTCTGGCGCCCTACCAGAACCCCATCCACGTCGAGGGCTTCACCGACAACGTGCCCATTCACAACGCCCAGTATCCCACCAACTGGGAGTTGTCCACGGCGCGGGCAGCGAGCATAGTCCGCCTGCTGGCCCAGGACGGCGTCGCCCCCTCGCGCCTGGCCGCGGTGGGCTACGGCGAGTTCCAGCCGGTGGCGGACAACGCCAGCGCCGAGGGCCGCGCGCGCAACCGCCGGGTGGTGCTGGTGATCTCCCGCAACCTGGAAGTGCGCCGCAGCGTGAGCGGCGTGGGCAGCGCCAAGGCGCAGCCCGACGGCGCCCTGCGCCAGGCTGGCACGCAACCTGCACCGGTGGCTGCCAGTGGTGCGCCCGCGGCCGGCGGCGTCAATTCCCCGCCGCCGGCGCCTGGAAGCTGAGAAAGATGAAGTATATGAACCGAGCATACGGACCGGGGAGAGCAGCATGAAAGTCTGGGCGGTAGCCAACCAGAAGGGCGGCGTCGGCAAGACCACCTCGTCCATCGCCCTGGCCGGCCTGCTGGCCGACGCCGGCAAGCGCGTGGTGGTGGTCGACCTCGACCCCCACGGCTCCATGACCAGCTAC
Source organism: Pseudomonas sp. M1 (assembly GCF_022760135.1). Classification (NCBI taxonomy): domain Bacteria; kingdom Pseudomonadati; phylum Pseudomonadota; class Gammaproteobacteria; order Pseudomonadales; family Pseudomonadaceae; genus Pseudomonas; species Pseudomonas sp. M1. The sequence continues at coordinate 4,887,127 of NZ_CP094343.1, read as the reverse complement.
TTCGGGCACGATCCGGACACCCTGGAGCACAGCGTCTTCGACCTGTTCCAGCACCAGGGCGCGGTGCCCGAGGGCCTGCCGCGGCAACTGCTGCTGCCCACCAGCCACGAGAAGATCGCCCTGCTGCCGTCGAGCACCGCCCTGGCCACCCTGGAGCGCCAGTCGCCCGGGCAGAACGGCCTGGGCCTGGTGATCTCCAAGGCCCTGGCGCAGCTGTGGCAGGACTTCGACCACGCCATCATCGACAGCCCGCCGCTGCTGGGCGTGCTGATGGTCAACGCCATGGCCGCCAGCCAGCACCTGGTGATCCCGGTGCAGACCGAGTTCCTCGCCCTGAAGGGCCTGGAGCGCATGGTCAACACCCTCAACATGGTCAACCGTTCGCGGCGCCAGGCGCTGCCCTTCAGCATAGTGCCGACGCTGTTCGACCGCCGCACCCAGGCCTCCATCGGCGCCCTGCGCATGCTGCGCGACACCTACCCGGAGACCCTCTGGCCGGCGTTCATCCCGATCGACACCCGCCTGCGCGACGCCAGCCGCCACGGCGTGGTGCCGTCGCGCCACGACGCCAACAGCCGCGGGGTGATCGCCTACCGCGCGCTGCTCAAGCACCTGCTCGGCCAGGTGCCGGCGAGCCAGGTGGCCTGAGCGATGTTTTTCCGACGGCTGCCTTCAAGTCCGGGCCCGGTCCAGCCGATAGACTGGGTGAACCCTTTGCGCGGATTTTCTGCATGAGCCGTTCCGCTACCGCCACACGCCCCCAGCTCGCGCTGCAGTCCTACCTGGACGCGCTGCTGCAGGAGGCCACATTCGACGATTTCGAGGTCGAGGCGCCGGCCCCCGCGCCGGCCGCCCCGGTCCTGGCCGCCGTGCCGGCGCCCGCGCCGCTGGCGGCGCCGGTTGCCGAGCCCGAGCCCGTCAGCAGCGTCAGTCTCGACGAGTTCGAGGCCGCGGTGCTCGAGGAGCAGGTGCGCGATGCCCACCGGGTCACCCGCGCCGCTGTCCCGCTGCCGCTGGCCGAGGCGCCGTTGCCCGTCGCGCCGGTGGTCGAAGCCGCGCCGCCGGTGGAGGCTGCCGACGAGGTGATCGACCTGCACCGCCCGGGCAGCGCGCAGATGCCCCCGGCGCCGCTGGCGCTGCTCGACGACGGCCGCCCGGAGTGGGCCGCCGAGCCCTTCGAGTGCCTGCTGTTCGACGTCGCCGGGCTGACCCTGGCGGTGCCGCTGGTGTGCCTGGGCTCGATCTACCCGCTGGCCGGCAAGGAGCTGACGCCGCTGTTCGGCCAGCCGGACTGGTTCCTCGGCATCCTGCCCAGCCAGTCGGGCAACCTGAAGGTGCTGGACACCGCGCGCTGGGTGATGCCCGAGCGCTACCGCGACGACTACCGCGAGGGCCTGCAGTACGTGATTTCCGTGCAGGGCTACGAATGGGGCCTGGCGGTGCACCAGGTCAGCCGTTCCGTGCGCCTGGACCCGTCCGAGGTGAAATGGCGCAGCCAGCGCCAGCAACGCCCGTGGCTGGCCGGCACGGTGATCGAACAGATGTGCGCGCTGCTCGACGTCTCGGCCCTGGCCGGGCTGATCGACAGCGGCGCGCTCCGCAGCCAGGCCCGTCACTGACGGGCCGGCAACGCAATTGAACGACAACCGCCGCGCTACCCATCAAGCGTGGCCGAACACGAGAGGCTAGGGATATGAACAAGACGTCTGCGCAAGGTGCCGAGGATCCGATCCTGCAGTGGGTCACCTTCCGCCTGGACAACGAGACCTACGGCATCAACGTGATGCAGGTCCAGGAAGTGCTGCGCTACACCGAGATCGCCCCGGTGCCGGGCGCGCCCAGCTACGTGCTGGGGATCATCAACCTGCGCGGCAACGTGGTCACCGTCATCGACACCCGCCAGCGCTTCGGCCTGGCCCCGGCGCCGGTCTCGGACAACACCCGCATCGTCATCATCGAGGCGGACAAGCAGGTGGTGGGCATCCTGGTCGACAGCGTCGCCGAGGTGGTCTACCTGCGCCAGTCGGAGATCGAGACCGCGCCCAACGTCGGCAACGACGAGTCGGCCAAGTTCATCCAGGGCGTGTGCAACAAGAACGGCGAGCTGCTGATCCTGGTCGAGCTGGACAAGATGATGACCGAGGAAGAGTGGTCGGAGCTGGAGAGCATCTGAGGTGCTCGAGCTCGTCATCCTGCTCGCCGTCGCCTGCCTTGGGCTGGGCGGCTTCTGCGCCTGGCTGCTGCAGGGGCAGCGCCGCCAGGCCGCGCAATTGGCCGAGCAGGCCACGCGCCAGGCCGCCCTGGAACAGCGACTGAAGGAGCTGGCCAAGCGCAGCGAGGCCTACCAGCGCGTCAACGTGCGCATGGGCGAGGAACTGGGCGAGCTGCGCAAGCAACTGGCCAACCTGCCCGAGCGCCTGGCGCGCCTGGAGCAGCGCGACCCCACCAGCCTGTCCTTCAGCCAGGCCGCGCGCCTGGCCGGGATGGGCGCCTCGGCCGCCGACCTGGCCCAGGCCTGCGGGCTGTCCCAGGCCGAGGCGGAGCTGATCACCCGCCTGCACAGCGGCCACAAGCCCGAGGAATGATGCCGGGCGGCCGCTCGGTATACCCTTAGGTGCTTTTCGGATTTGTCCGATCTCTTTCCTCAGAAGCTGTCTTTACAGTGGCTGCTGTCGCCATCTTCGAGGAAATCGCCATGTTGCCGCTGTCGCGCCGCACCCTGGTGTTCTGCCCGCATCCCGGCTGTCTGCAGCAGTACGGCATCCTGCTGAACCGCCTGGAAGTCTTCCACCTGAGCCTGTGCGTGAGCCTGGCCGAGGTGGACCAGGCGCTGTCCGGCGGGCAGCACTACAACCTGTTCATCTATGACAAGTTCAGCCTTTGCGAGGACGACCTCGCGACCCTGCTGCACCTGAGCCGCAACCCGCAGATCCAGCAGTTCCTGCTGGTCGGCAGCTTCAGCGACACGCAGCGCCGCGAACTGCTGGACTGGGCCTGGAACCAGCACGTGCCGCTGCTGCAGGTGCTGGAACGGCCCTTCAGCCTCGGCCAGCTGCGCGCGGTGGTCGCCAGCCTCGTCGACTATTCCGAAGCCGACCAGGGAAGCTTCCCGGGTGCCCATCCGCTGGTTCCCAGCGAAGCCCCGTCGCTGAAGCCGGTTCACGGCATGCCGGAGTGGCCGGCGCGCGGATAGGGCTGGCGTTCGCCAAGCCATGCCATCGATAGCGAAGGCACTTCACCCCGAAGTGCCTTCGTTGTTTCTCTAGGGCCGCAACATCAAGGCCTTCGCGGCGTCCTGCGGCGCTCGCGGCGGCGGGCTCTTGCCCTTGAGGTACCAGGCGAAGGCGATGATCTCCGCCAGGGTGCGGTACAACGGCTCGGGGATGGCGTCGCCCAGTTCCAGGCGGGCCAGCAGGCGCACCAGTTCGCCGTTCTCGTAGATCGGCACCTCGTGTTCGCGGGCGATGGCGAGGATGGCTTCGGCCAGTTCGGCGTCGCCCTTGGCGCTCAGCGTCGGGGTGTTCTGCCCGTCGTAGTTGAGGGCGATGGCCTGGCGCGGCGCAGTCTGTTTCTTCATGCCTTTTCGTCCACCCAGCGTTGTTCCAGCGCGGTGCGCGCGCCTTGTGGCGCGCGGCCTTTGTTGCAGCACAGTTCGCGCACGGTGAAGCCGGCGTCCTGCAGGCGCTGGCGCAGGTAGCCGAGTTCGCTTTCCATCAGGCTCGCGGTGCTTTCGCGTTCGGCCCAGAACTGGCTGCTCAGGCCCAGCGGCGCCAGGGTGGCCTGGACCTGCAGCGGCCCCAGCGGGTCGAGGTCGAAGGCCAGGTCGATGCGCCACAGGCTTTCCCGCGGCTGTTCCGGGTCGTTGGATTCGCGCCGGTCCTCGTGCTGGATGCGCACCTGCAGCGGCACCAGCGAATCCTCGGTGCGCATGGGCACCTCCATCTGCCAGCTGTGCAGTTGGCCGCCGCCGCGCAGCGGCTCGCTCTGCACCAGGCTGCTCAATTGGTGCGTCTGCAGCCGCGCGACGGCCGCCGCGGCCAGTTTCAGCAGGGACTCCAGGTCGTTTTCGTCTTCCAGCTTTTGCAGCATGCGCGAGGGCAGCGGGAAATCCGCCTGCTGCAGGCGCGGGCTGCCGTTCTGGTTAAGCGCGCCCAGGGCGTTGCGCACGAAGGCCGGCAGGCTGCTGGCCAGGTTGGCGGCGGCGTTGTTGGCGAGGTTCGCCAGCAGGCCCGGCGCGGCGCTGCCCTGTTCGGCGGGCAGGAGCTGGCCTAGCAGGCGCAGCAGGTTGGCCTTGAAGTCGCCTGGCAGCGGCGCCAGGCCCTGCAGCAGGCGCGCTTCGAGGAAGCCGCCGCTCTGTTGCAGGGCCTGGGCCAGGCCCTTGGCGTCGCTCAGCTGGCGCACGTCGGGCAGGCCGGCGAGCAGGCGCTCGACGGCGCCGCGCAAGGTCTCGGGCAACTGGTTGCCAGCCTTCAGCGCCAGCAGGTTGTCGAGCAGGCCCTCGGTCGAGGCCTGGCGGGCCTGCTGGGTGCCCAACTGGCTGGTCAGTTCGAGGCGGTCGAGGCGCCCGGCCAGGGGCAGGAAGAGCAGGGCGCGGCTGTCCTGGACCTGGGCGCTGAGCAGGCTGCCGGCCTTCAGCGGGCGCGCCGAGTCGATGTCCAGCAGGCGGCCGGCCAGGGGGCCGCCGAGCAGGCTGAGCAGCACCCGGTAGCTGGCCGGCTGCGCCGGGGTGCCGCCCTGGGGCGTGCTGGACAGTACCTTGCCTTGCAGCAGGCTGCCCACCGGCAGTCGTTCCAGGTCGAGGCTGTCCAGCGGCGGCAGGTCGCCCAGCGCCTGCTGGGCGCTGGAGAGCAGGGTGGCGGCCAGGCTGGTAGTGCTCAGGGCGGAAATGTTCAGGGTGCTGCCCTGGGGCAGGGCCTGCGGGCTCTCGGCGGTGACCAGCGTCTGCTGGCCGCCGGCCAGGGTCAGGCGCAGCAGCAGCTGGAAGTTGTAGGCCGCCTGCTTCACGCCCAGCACCTCGGCCTGGGCGCTTTGCCCGGGCGGCAGCAGGTCGCCCAGGCTGCGGGCGAGCGTGAGCGACAGCTGCGCGGCGTTCTGCACGGAGCGGCTGGCCGTGGCCATGGGGAGCGGGCGGGAAGCGCCAATCTCGCTCGGCATCTGCGTCCTTCAGGGCTTGCGGCGCATCGTCGCGGGGGCGGCGAATGCCTGAAAAGCCTTAACAAGCTGTCGAAATTGCCGGCGCCGGGGCCGGAAACAGGCGTGTATAATGCGCCGCCCGTGGCCACTATAGCGGCCTGCGCTGCACCGACTTTAGCCTGAATTCGATTTTCCCGATGGGTGCCGATGCCTTGACCAGCCCGCTTCTCGAAACCGTGGCGCTCGCCTGCGAGCGGGACTGGCGCATGCTCTTCGAGCGCCTGGACCTGCGCCTGGCCGCCGGCGAGATGCTGCAGGTGGTCGGCCCCAACGGCAGCGGCAAGACCAGCCTGCTGCGCCTGCTCTGCGGGCTGATGCAGCCCACCGCCGGGCAGGTGCGCCTGAACGGCCGGCCGCTGGAAGAACAGCGCGGCGAGCTGGCGCGCAACCTGCTGTGGATCGGCCACGCCGCCGGCATCAAGGGCCTGCTCAGCGCCGAGGAGAACCTCGCCTGGCTCTGCGCCCTGCACCAGCCGGCGGACAAGACGGCGATCTGGCGCGCCCTGGAGGCGGTCGGCCTGCGCGGTTTCGAGGACGTGCCCTGCCACACCCTGTCCGCCGGCCAGCAGCGCCGCGTCGCCCTGGCGCGCCTGTACCTGGAGGCGCCGCCGCTGTGGATCCTCGACGAACCCTTCACCGCCCTCGACAAGCAGGGCGTCGCCCAGCTCGAAGAGCACCTGGCGCGGCACTGCGAGGACGGCGGCCTGGTGGTGCTCACCACCCACCACACGCTGAGCCGCATGCCCAGCGGCTATCGTGACCTGGACCTCGGCCAGCACGCCCGCGAAACGGCCGGGGAGGGCGCATGAGCAACGTCTTCGGCCTGCTCCTGGCGCGCGAGGCGCGCCTGCAGTTCCGCCGCCCGGCGGAGCTGGCCAACCCGCTGGTGTTCTTCGCCATCGTCATCGCCCTGTTCCCCCTGGCCGTCGGCCCGGAAACCCGGATGCTGCAGGACCTCTCGCCCGGCCTGGTGTGGGTGGCGGCGCTGCTGGCGGTGCTGCTGTCGCTGGACGGCCTGTTCCGCAGCGATTTCGAGGACGGCTCCCTGGAACAGTGGGTCCTTTCGCCGCACCCCCTGCCTCTTCTGGTCCTGGCCAAGGTGCTGGCACACTGGCTGGTTTCGGGGCTGGCCCTGGTCCTGCTGTCGCCGCTGCTGGCCCTGATGCTGGGTTTGCCGGTACGCTGCCTGCCGGTGCTGCTGCTGTCGCTGTTGCTCGGCACCCCGGTGCTGAGCCTGCTCGGCGCGGTCGGCGCGGCGCTGACCGTGGGGCTCAAGCGCGGAGGGCTGCTGCTGGCGCTGCTGATCCTGCCGCTGTACATCCCCGTACTGATTCTCGGCAGCGGTGCCCTCCAGGCCTCGCTGCAGGGGCTGCCGACCGCCGGGCACCTGCTCTGGTTGGCCAGCCTGACGGCGTTAGCATTGACGCTGACGCCCTTCGCCATCGCTGCCGGCCTGAAGATCAGCGTGGGCGAATGACGCCTGCCGGTGCCGCGGAGCGGCGCCGGCACTAGAAAAAAGTGCCCTGACACACAGAGCCTGATGATGAACTGGACTTGGTTTCACAAGCTTGGGTCGCCCAAGTGGTTCTACGAGATCAGCGGACGCTGGCTGCCCTGGTTCGCCGTCGCCGCGGCGTTGCTGATGGCCGTCGGCCTCGTCTGGGGCCTGGCCTTCGCACCGCCGGACTACCAGCAGGGCGACAGCTTCCGCATCATCTACATCCACGTGCCGGCGGCCTTCCTGGCGCAGTCCTGCTACGTGATGCTGGCGGTGGCCGGCGCCATCGGCCTGATCTGGAAGATGAAGATCGCCGACGTCGCCGTGCAGTGCGCCGCGCCCATCGGCGCCTGGATGACCTTCGTCGCCCTGGTCACCGGGGCCATCTGGGGCAAGCCGACCTGGGGCGCCTGGTGGGTGTGGGACGCGCGCCTGACCTCGATGCTGATCCTGCTGTTCCTCTATTTCGGCGTCATCGCCCTCGGCCAGGCCATCGGCAACCGCGACAGCGCGGCCAAGGCCAGCGCGGTGCTGGCCATCGTCGGGGTGGTCAACATCCCGATCATCAAGTTCTCCGTGGAGTGGTGGAACACCCTGCACCAGCCGGCCACCTTCACCCTCACCGAGAAGCCGCCGATGCCGCCGGAGATGTGGATCCCGCTGCTGCTGATGGTGCTCGGCTTCTACTGCTTCTTCGCCGCCGTGCTGCTGATGCGCATGCGCCTGGAAGTGCTCAAGCGCGAAGCCCGCGCGTCCTGGGTCAAGGCTGAGGTGGAGCGCGCGCTATGAGTTTCCATTCCTTCGGCGAATTCCTCGCCATGGGCCACCACGGCCCCTACGTGTGGTCGGCCTACGCCATCAGCCTGGTGGTGCTGGCGATCAACGTGGCCGCGCCCATCCTGGCGCGCAAGCGTTACCTGCAAGAAGAGGCGCGCCGTCTGCGCCGGGAGGCCAGCAAGTGAATCCGGTCCGCAAGAAGCGTCTGTACATCGTCCTCGCCATCGTCGCCGGTGTCGGCGTTGCCGTGGCCCTGGCGCTGTCCGCGCTGCAGCAGAACATCAACCTGTTCTACACGCCGACGCAGATCGCCAACGGCGAAGCGCCGCACGACACGCGCATCCGCGCCGGCGGCATGGTCGAGAAGGGCTCGCTGAAACGCTCGGCCGACTCCCTGGACGTGGAATTCGTGGTCACCGACTTCGCCAAGGAAGTCACGGTGAAGTATCGCGGCATCCTCCCGGACCTGTTCCGCGAAGGGCAGGGCATCGTCGCCCTCGGCAAGCTCGACGAGAGCGGCGTGCTGACCGCCGACGAGGTGCTGGCCAAGCACGACGAGAAATACATGCCGCCGGAAGTCACCAAGGCGCTGAAGGACAGCGGCAAGCTCGGTGAATACCAGCAGGGCGGCCAGCCCGGCGCCGCGGCCCAGGGGAGCAACTGACGATGATCCCGGAACTCGGCCACCTGTCGTTGATCCTGGCGCTGTGCATGGCGCTGGTGATGTCCTTCTTCCCGCTGGTCGGCGCCTGGCGCGGCGACCGCCAGTGGATGAGCCTGGCGCGCCCGGCGGCCTGGGGGCAGTTCGCCTTCCTGGTGTTCGCCTTCGCCTGCCTGGCCTGGGCCTTCCTGCATGACGACTTCTCCGTGGCCTACGTGGCCAGCAACTCCAACAGCGCGCTGCCCTGGTACTACAAGTTCAGCGCCGTGTGGGGCGCCCACGAGGGCTCGCTGCTGCTCTGGGCGCTGATCCTCGGCGGCTGGACCTTCGCCGTGTCGATCTTCTCCCGCGAGCTGCCCGAGCCCATGCTGGCGCGGGTGCTGGCGGTGATGGGGATGATCAGCACCGGCTTCCTGCTGTTCCTGATCATCACCTCCAACCCCTTCAGCCGCCTGCTGCCGCAGGCGCCGGCCGACGGCAACGACCTCAACCCGCTGCTGCAGGACCCGGGCCTGATCATCCACCCGCCGATGCTCTACATGGGCTACGTCGGTTTCTCGGTGGCCTTCGCCTTCGCCATCGCCGCGCTGCTCGGCGGCCGCCTCGACGCGGCCTGGGCGCGCTGGTCGCGGCCCTGGACCCTGGTGGCCTGGACCTTCCTCGGCATCGGCATCGTGCTTGGCTCCTGGTGGGCCTACTACGAGTTGGGCTGGGGCGGCTGGTGGTTCTGGGACCCGGTGGAGAACGCCTCCTTCATGCCCTGGCTGGTGGGCACCGCGCTGATCCACTCGCTGGCGGTGACCGAGAAGCGCGGGGTGTTCAAGAGCTGGACGGTGCTGCTGGCCATCGCCGCCTTCTCTCTCAGCCTGCTGGGCACCTTCCTGGTCCGCTCCGGGGTGCTGACCTCGGTGCACGCCTTCGCCTCCGACCCGGAGCGCGGGGTGTTCATCCTGGCCTTCCTGCTGGTGGTGGTCGGCGGCTCGCTGACGCTGTTCGCCCTGCGCGCGCCGGTGGTCAAGAGCCAGGTCGGCTTCGCCCTGTGGTCGCGCGAGACCCTGCTGCTGCTGAACAACGTGGTGTTGGTGGTGACCGCCGCGATGATCCTGCTCGGCACCCTCTACCCGCTGGTGCTCGACGCCATCAGCGGCGCCAAGCTGTCGGTCGGCCCGCCGTACTTCAACGCGCTGTTCGTGCCGCTGATGACGGGGATGATGCTGGCCCTGACCGTGGGCGTGCTGGTGCGCTGGAAGGACACCCCGACGCAGTGGCTGCTGCGCATGCTGACGCCGGTGCTGATCGGCGCCGTGGTGCTCGGCGGCGTCGCCACCTTCCTCTACGGCGACCTGCACTGGCCGGTGCTGGCGGTGTTCCTGCTGGCCTTCTGGGTGATCCTCGGCGGCGTGCGCGACTTCCTCGACAAGGTCCGCCACAAGGGCCTGGTGGCCGGCGCCGCGAGCCTCAACCGCAGCTACTGGGGCATGCAGGTGGCGCACCTGGGCATCGCCGTGTGCGCCATCGGCATCGTCCTCACCAGCCAGTTCAGCGCCCAGCGCGACCTGCGCATGGCCCCGGGCGAGAGCGTGGAGCTGGGCGGCTACCAGTTCGCCTTCGAAGGCACCAGGCACTTCGAAGGCCCCAACTTCACCTCCGACAAGGGCACCATCCGCGTCACCCGCAAGGGTAGCGAAGTGGCCGTGCTGCATCCGGAGAAGCGCCTGTACAGCGTGCAGCGCTCGATGATGACCGAGGCCGGCATCCACGGCAGCCTGACCCGCGACCTCTACGTCGCCCTGGGCGAGCCGCTGGATAACGGCGCCTGGGCCGTGCGCCTGCACATCAAGCCGTTCGTCCGCTTCATCTGGCTGGGCGGCCTGCTCACCGCCCTGGGCGGTGTGCTGGCGGCGTGCGACCGGCGCTACCGGCTGAAAGTGAAAACCAAGGTGCGCGAGGCGCTGGGCCTCGCCGCCGGACAGGGAGCCTGAGTGTGAAGCGTGCGATCCTGCTGTTGCCGCTGGCGATCTTCCTGGTCGTCGCGGTATTCCTGTTCCGTGGCCTGTGGCTCGACCCCAGCGAGTTGCCCTCGGCGCTGATCGACAAGCCGTTCCCGGCCTTCGCCCTGCCCGGCGTGCTGGAGCCGGGCAAGACCTACACCCAGGCCGACCTCAAGGGCCGCCCGGCGCTGGTCAACGTCTGGGGCACCTGGTGCCCGACCTGCCGCTTCGAGCACCCGGTGCTGGCCAAGCTGGCCGAGCAGGGCGTGGTGATCGTCGGCATCAACTACAAGGACGACAACGCCGCCGCGCAGAAATGGCTGCAGGACCTGCACGACCCCTACGTGCTGAACATCGCCGACGCCCAGGGCACCCTGGGCCTGGACCTGGGCGTGTACGGCGCGCCGGAGACCTACGTGATCGACAAGGACGGCATCATCCGCCACAAGCTGGTCGGCGCCGTCGACGAGAAGGTCTGGCGCGAGCAACTGGCGCCGATCTACCAGCGCCTGGTGGACGAGGCGGGGGGCAAATGAAGCGATTCCTCGCCGCGGCCCTGCTGGGCCTGAGCCTCGCCGGCGTGGCCCACGCCGCCATCGACACCTACGAATTCCCCAACGAGGCCGAGCGCCAGCGCTTCCGCAGCCTGACCACCGAGCTGCGCTGCCCGAAGTGCCAGAACCAGGACATCGCCGACTCCAACGCGCCCATCGCCGCCGACCTGCGCAAGCAGATCTACGAGCAGCTGCAGCAGGGCAAGAGCGACGAGCAGATCGTCGACTACATGGTCGACCGCTACGGCGACTTCGTGCGCTACAAGCCGCCGGTCAACGCCCGCACCTGGCTGCTCTGGTTCGGCCCTGCGGCCCTGCTGGGCCTGGGTGTGCTGGTGGTGGGCGTGCTGGTGGCGCGCCGCCGCCGCAGCGCCGCCGGTCCGTCCGCCAGCCTGTCCGCCGAGGAACAGGCCCGCCTGAATCAATTGCTGGATAACCAAGACAAATGATCGATTTCTGGCTCGCCGCCGGCCTGCTTGCGCTGGTGGCCATGGCTTTCCTGCTGATTCCGCTGCTGCGTGGCCGCCGCGCCCAGGCCGAGGAAGACCGCACCGCCCTCAACGTCGCCCTGTACCAGGAACGCCTCGCCGAGCTGGACGCCCAGCACGCCGCTGGCACCCTGGACGACGCCCAGCTGCAGGCCGGGCGCGCCGAGGCCGCCCGCGAACTGCTGGCCGACACCGAAGGCGAGGGCGAGCGCCGCTCGCGCCTGGGCCGCGCCGCGCCGCTGCTGGCGGCCGTGCTGCTGCCGCTGCTGGGCCTGGGCCTGTACCTGCACTGGGGCGCCAGCGAGAAGCTGGCGCTGTCCCGCGAGTTAGCCGAGCCCCCGCACTCCATGGCGGAGATGACCGAGCGTCTGGAGAAGGTCGTGCAGGCCCAGCCGGATTCCGCCGAGGGCTGGTACTTCCTCGGCCGCACCTACATGACCCAGGAGCGCTTCGAGGATGCCGCCAAGGCCTTCGAGCGCGCCGCCAACCTCTCCGGGCGCCAGTCCGAGGTGCTCGGCCAGTGGGCCCAGGCGCTGTACTTCGCCAACGGCAAGAAGATGGCCGGCGCCGCGCAGGCCCTGGCCGACGAGGCGCTCAAGCAGAACCCGGAGGAAGTCACCACCCTCGGCCTGATGGGCATCGCCGCCTTCGAAGACCAGCGCTACGCCGACGCCGCCGGCTATTGGCAGCGCCTGGTCGCCGCGCTGCCGGCCGACGATCCGTCGCGCGCGGCCATCCAGAGCGGTATCGAGCGCGCCCGCCAGCATCTGGTCGAGCGTGGCGAGAAGCTGCCGGAAGCGCCGGCTGCGGCAGCCACTGCCGGCGTGACGCTGAAGGTGCGGGTGGACCTCAGCGACGCGGTGAAGGGCCAGGTCAAGCCGGACGACAGCGTGTTCGTCTTCGCCCGCGCGGTGAACGGCCCGCCGATGCCGCTGGCGGTCAAGCGCCTGAAGGTGGCCGACCTGCCGGACGAGGTGTCGCTCAGCGATGCCGACGCCATGATGCCGCAACTGAAGCTGTCGGCCTTCCCGCAGGTGGAGCTGGTGGCGCGGGTGTCGCGCGCCGGCAATGCCATCAGCGGCGAATGGATCGGACGCAGCCAGCCGTTGTCTACTGCCGGCGCGGGCGATCAGGCGGTGACCATCGACAGCCCGGACCAGCATTGATCGAACCCTTCCTGGAGGTGCGCCCGTGAAAGGCCGAATCCTCGCCCTCGCGGCCCTGCTCGCCCTGGCCGGTTGCGCCGGCCAGCAGCCCCACACGCAAGCCCCGGCGCCGGTCCCGCAACCCGGCGCCAGCGGCCAGCCGCCGGCGGCCCTGCCGTCGAACAAGCCGGCGCCGCGCACGGCCATCACGCCGAACCCGCAGAACCCCTCGAACAAGCCGCGCAGCACCCACACCCAGTTCGCCCCGCCGCCGGGCGGCAAGGGCCGCTGGGACCCGAACCTGGGCGTCTACGTGATCCAGGGGCAGAAGGACCTGTACTACCGCCAGCGCACCTACTACCACTGGGACGGCGCCTGGTACTGGGGCGTAAGCCCGCAGGGCCCCTGGACCGCCACCGACGCCAACGGCGTGCCGCCGGGGTTGAGCCGCCGCTACGCACAGCCCTGAGGCGTAGGAGCGAGCTTGCTCGCGAATGGTGCTTCCCGGCGGCTGTGACGCTCGGGTTGACTCCGTTCCCTCACCCCAGCCCTCTCCCAGAGGGAGAGGGGGCTGTCCCGAGCGAGCGGCGAGGCCGGAGTCATCCTGAAACGCCTACGCGGCTACCCGCCGCCAAGGCCGGCGAATCCAATCGAGGACGGAGTCCGCTCCTACATGGCAGGTAGGCACATCGTCGTAGGATGGTGTTGAGCGAAGCGATACCCATCACCACGACCTCCCTGGAGCCGTTCACGGTTATCCGCCATACGGGCTTAGGTGTATCAGGATGACGCTGGATTTACCGCCCGCTCCGAACGGCCCCCTCTCCCTTCAGGGAGAGGGTTGGGGAGAGGGAACGGCGTCAACCCCAAACACCGCAGCCACCGGGAAACGCTGTTCGCGAGCAAGCTCGCTCCTACGAAGAGCCGTGCCAGTTCTTGCTTGGGGACTGCCGGCCCGTAGGGCGCATAACCGCGGACGCGGGAATGGCGGAAGTAGATGGGAGTGTCAGGATGACTCCGAATTTACCGCACGCTCCGAACGGCCCCCTCTCCCTCTGGGAGAGGGCTGGGGAGAGGGAACGGCGTCAACCCAAAACACCGCAGCCATCGGGAAACGCTGTTCGCGAGCAAGCTCGCTCCTACGAAGAGCCGTGCCAGTTCTTGCTTTGGGACTGCCAGCCCGTAGGGCGCATAACCGCGGACGCGGGAATGGCGGAAGTAGATGGGAGTGTCAGGATGACTCCGAATTTACCGCTTGCTCCGAACGGCCCCCTCTCCCTTCAGGGAAAGGGTTGGGGAGAGGGAACGGCGTCAACCCCAAACACCGCAGCCACCGGGAAACGCTGTTCGCGAGCAAGCTCGCTCCTACGAAGAGCCGTGCCAGTTCTTGCTTGGGGACTGCCGGCCCGTAGGGCGCATAACCGCGGACGCGGGAATGGCGGAAGTAGATGGGAGTGTCAGGATGACTCCGAATTTACCGCCCGCTCCGAACGGCCCCCTCTCCCTCTGGGAGAGGGCTGGGGTGAGGGGGCGGAGTCAACCCCAAACACCGCAGCCGCCGGGAAACGCTGTTCGCGAGCAAGCTCGCTCCTACACAAAAGCTCACTCCAAGGTCCCATGGGGCGCGGCATCCATCACTTCCACCCGGTTGCGCCCGCTGGCCTTGGCCCGGTACAGGGCCTGGTCGGCCGTGCTGTAGAGCCTTTCGTAGGTGCTCGACACGCCGCTGGCCAGGCCGGCGATGCCGAAGCTGGCGGTGAGGTAGAGCAGGCCGTCCTTCATCGGCAGCGGGGTGTCTTCCAGCAGCTTGCGCAGCTTCTCGGCGATCACCCGGGCCTGGGGCGCGGCGGTGTCCGGCAGCAGCAGGAGGAACTCCTCGCCGCCCAGGCGCGCCACGCTGTCGCTGCTGCGGGTGTGCTTGCGCAGCAGGGTGGCGGTGTGGCGGATCACCTCGTCGCCCAGCGGGTGGCCGTAGCGGTCGTTGATGAACTTGAAGTGGTCCAGGTCGATCATCAGCAGGCTCACCGGCATCGGCTGGCGGTCGCAGCGCGCCAGTTCCTGCTTCACCAGCTGGTCGAACTGGCGGCGGTTGAACAGCCCGGTCAGCGGGTCGTGGCCGGCCAGGTATTCCAGCTGCAGGTTCTTCTCCTCCAGCTCCTTGCGCTGCCGGCGCAGGTGCTGGCGCTGGCGCAGGTTGCGCAGGTGGCCGAACCAGAGGATCTGCGACAGCAGCAGGCCGATGCCGCAGATGGTCAGGCCGCCCATCTGGTTGGACAGGCGCAGCTGCGGGTCCGGCTGGGCCATTTCCATGGCCAGCTCGAAGGCGACGAACAGCACGACGTAGAGCAGCGTGGCGAACACCGGGCGCAGCAGCAGGATCAGCGCCGTGGCCACCGCGCCCATGAGGAAGGGCGTGATGCTGCTGGTCACCTCCTGGTCGAAGCAGGTGATGACCAGGCCGAAGCCCAGCAGCACGCCGGCGCCCAGCAGCGCCAGCAGCTCGCAGTACCACGGCGGCGGCGCCTGCGGGCGCTGCCGGGCCTGCCAGGCGAGCAGGCCGAGGCCGAGCAGCAGCGCGGCCACCACCGCGTGGGTGAGGATGATGTGCTGGCGCCAGCCGTCGAATTCCGGGAGGCTGCCCTGCAGGTTGAGCCAGAACACCAGGATGTGCACCAGGCCGAAGGGCACGGCCAGCAGCGCCAGCCAGGCCAGGCGCCTGAGGTTCTCCGTGGCCACCGGTCGCGCCAGGGAGCGGGCGAGCCGGAATTGCTGGCGAAGGCGTTGCGGGAACGGCTGGGACACGGGGCTCGTCCTGTGCGCGATGGCATCCGGCTATGAGCATAGCCATATGCCGCCAGGCTGTCCCGCCGCCTGCCGGGGGAACGCGGCTTTTCGCTTGCAGCCTGGCCTGGCGGCTGGGCATAGTCCGCTACCTGTCAGGCAGCACGGCGAAAGGAGTAGGACATGGGCGAACGGGTACTGCGGTTTTCCGCACAGGACGGCCTGGATGCCGAACGCGCCGCCCTGGACCAGGTGTTCAGCGGCCAGGTCGACAGCCGCCTGCTGTTCTGGCGCCCGTTGCAGCAGGCGCTGGTGATGCCGCGTCGGCTCAGCCGCCTGGCCGGTTTCGCCGAGGCCGAGGCGCGCTGCGCCGAACTCGGCTGGCCGATCGCCCTGCGCGACACCGGCGGCGAGCCGGTGCCGCAGTCGCCGGCGGTACTCAACGTCGCCCTGTGCTACGCGGTGCCCGATGGCGACAACGAGCAGACGCGCATCGACACCGCCTACCTGCGCCTGTGCCAGCCGCTCTGCGACTGGCTCGCGGCCATGGGCCTGGACGCCGGCGTGGGCGAGGTCGACGGCGCCTTCTGCGACGGCCGCTACAACGTCAACATCGGCGGCCGCAAGCTGGTCGGCACCGCCCAGCGCTGGCGCCGCCGGCAGAGCGACGGGCGCTACGTGGTGCTGGCCCACGGCGCCATCCTCATGGAGAACCAGCGCTCGGCCATGGCCGAGGTGGTCAACGCCTTCTACCGCGCCGTCGAATTGCCGGCCGACATCCGTGGCACCAGTCACGTCGCGCTGGACGAACGGCACGCGCAGCCCTGGCAGCAGGTCGAAGCGCTCGCCGGGCAGTTCCAGCGCCACCTGATCGACCAGGGCCTGCCGCCGGTCTGATCGACACCCTTTCCGTTCCACCCGCCCGGCCGCGCGCCGGGCCCCATCCTGCCAAGGAGCGTTCCGGCATGGAGCATGGTTCCAACTATCTGCAATCGACGGTGGTCTTCCTCATCGCCACCGTCTTCATGGTGCCGATGGCCAAGCGCCTGCAACTGGGCGCGGTGCTCGGCTACCTGCTGGCCGGGGTGCTGATCGGGCCTTCGGTGCTGCGCCTGATCGACGACCCGGAAAGCGTCGCCAGCCTGTCCGAGCTGGGCGTGGTACTGCTGTTGTTCATCATCGGCCTGGAGCTGTCGCCCAAGCGCCTGTGGGTGATGCGCAAGGCGGTGTTCGGCATCGGCCTGGCCCAGGTGCTGCTCACCGCGCTGGTGATCGGCGTGCTGGCGCACCTGGCCTTCGAGCTGCCGCTGAACACCTCGGTGGTGCTCGGCGGCGGCCTGGCGCTGTCGTCCACCGCCTTCGGCCTGCAGATCCTCGCCGAGCGCAAGGAACTGGCCAGCCCCCACGGCCGCCTGGCCTTCGCCATCCTGCTGTTCCAGGACATCGCCGCCATCCCGCTGATCGCCGCGGTGTCGCTGCTCGGCGCGCGGGCCGACGAGGCCGCGCCGGGCGGCGACTGGCGCCACTTCCTCGAAGTGGTGGGGAGCATCGCCGTGGTGGTGGTCGGCGGGCGCTACCTGCTGCGCCCGGTGTTCCGCACGGTGGCGCGCACCGGCATGGCCGACCTGTCCACCGCCACCGCGCTGCTGGTGGTCGTCGGCACCGCCTGGCTGATGGAGCTGGCCGGGGTGTCCATGGGCCTGGGCGCCTTCCTCGCCGGCCTGCTGCTGGCCGATTCGGAGTACCGCCACGAGCTGGAATCACAGATCGAGCCGTTCAAGGGCCTGCTGCTGGGGCTGTTCTTCATCAGCGTGGGGATGAGCGCCGACCTCGGCCTGCTGCTGCATTCGCCGCTGCTGGTGCTGGGCCTGACGCTGCTGCTGATCGGCCTGAAGCTGCCGCTGCTGTACCTGCTCGGGCGCCTCACCGGCGGCCTCGACGGCCATTCGGCGCTGCGCCTGGGCATCGTCCTGGCGGCCGGCGGCGAATTCGCTTTCGTGGTGTTCAAGCTGGCCCGCGCCGAAGGGCTGCTGGACGCCAACCTGCACAGCCTGCTGGTGCTCTGCATCACCTTGTCGATGGCGGTGACGCCGCTGCTGGTGCTGCTGGCCGCGCGCCTGATGAAGCCCGAGCCCGTGCCGGTGCGCGAGGCGCCGGAGGAGTACAAGCGTATCGAGGGCGACGCGCCGCGGGTGGTGATCGCCGGCATGGGCCGCATGGGCCAGGTGGTCGCGCGGATCATGCGCGCCCAGCGCGTGCCCTTCATCGCCCTGGACACCTCGGTGGACACCATCGAGCTGAGCCGCAGCTACGGCAGCATCCCGATCTTCTACGGCGACCCGCTGCGCCCGGAAATCCTCCGCGCGGCCCAGGTGGACAAGGCCGAGTTCTTCGTCGTCGCCACCGACGACCCGCAGACCAACATCGACACCGCGCGCCTGGTGCGCAAGCTCTATCCGCACGTGAAGATCATCGCCCGGGCGCGCAACCGCCAGCACGTCTACCACCTGCTCGACGCCGGGGCCAGCCCGGTGCGCGAGCTGTTCCACTCCAGCCTGGAGATGAGCCGGCGGGTGCTGGTGGAAATGGGCCTTTCCGAGGAGCAGGCGCTGGCGCGCATCCGCCGCTTCCGCCGCCACGACGAGGAAGTGCTGATGGCCCAGTACAAGGTCTACGACGACGCCGCGGCGGTGATCCAGACCGCCCGCGAGGCGCGTCAGGAACTGGAGACGCTGTTCGAGGCCGACCAGTTGGAAGACCGCGGCGTGGGCAAGCCCTGAGCGGGCTGGGCGCTACGGATGGACCGGCCGCGCTTCAGCCGCGCACGCGGCGGCGCGGCGGTTCGTCGATGCGGATGGGCTCGCCGGGCGAGCGCAGGTCGGCGTGGGCCAGGTGCGAGCCGCCGGGGCCATCCAGCGGCTGCTGCGGCGGGGCCGCGGGGCCGGCCTGGGCGCCGCGGGCCAGCAGGCCGCAGAGCGGCAGGGTGGCGAGCCGCCATGGGCGTTCGGCCATGGGGCTGCCTCTTGCCAGGGGTTTTCCTCAGCCTGGCCGGCATGGCTCAGCGCGGGTAGAGCGGTGGCAGGCTGTTGCCCTCGGCCGTCGCCGCGCCGCCGCCTTCCGCGGCGGGCAGGGTGCGGATCGCCCGCCAGAGGTCCTCGCCTTCCCAGTTGTGGCCGCCCTCGCTGTCGCTGTAGAGCGCGCCGTTGAGGCCGTCCATGGCGTCGGACAGCGGCACGAAGCGCGCCGCCATGTCGGCCAGGGTTTCCGGCTGCTGGCGCGCCCAGGCGTCGAGGGCCTGGCGGGTGGCGTGGGGGTCGTTGGCCTGGCAGCAGCGGCGCAGTTCGTCGAGCAGGGTGCGGGCGCTGGGCGCGTTGGCCGCGGCGCGGACGATGGCCGGCTGGCGCCGGGCGCGCCACCAGAGGCCGAAGCCGAGCAGGCTGCTCAGGGCCAGCAGCAGGGTCGCCAGCTGCCACGGCCAGAGGCGCTGGCCGTCGCTGCTCACGGCGCCTTCCAGCGGCGCCGGGGGCGGGGCCGCCAACTGCGGGTTGGCGCCGACGTCGAGGCTGCGGCCGGGCAGGGTGGTGTGCTCCAGGCGGTCTTCCTGGGTGTTCCACCAGGTGATCTCGATGTCCGGCAGGCTCAGCTGGCCGGCCTGCTCCGGGATCAGGGCCTGGCGTTCCTCGCGGCTGCCGATCACTCCCTGGTCGCCCTGTTCCTCGGCCAGCTGCGGCTGGTCGGGGTAGTGCCGCAGCCCGGCCGGCAGGGCCTGGGGCAGCGGCGGCAGCTGGGCGCTGGAGAGGCCTTCGACGCGCAGCATCAGGTTGCGCGTCAGGGCTTCGCCGGCCTTGGCCTGCTCCGGCTGCGGCGCCCAGCTTTCGCTGAGGCTGACGGCGCGGGCCGGCAGCCAGGGCGCGTCGGCCGGGTAGTCGGCGGGCTTGGGTTTCACTTCCAGGGGAATCTCCGGCGAGCTCACCCGCAGGCGCTTGCCGGGCAGCACGCCGAAGGCGTCGCCGGGGTTGCTGCGCGCCACCCGGGTGGCGCTGAAGTTCAGCGCCGGGATGGTCAACTCGCCGCTGTGCTGCGGGAAGATCGCGAAGCGCACCTCGATGACGCCATGGCGCACGCCGTTGATTTCCTTCTCGTAGGTGCGCGGCTGGCCGAGCTGCTCGACCTTGGCGTCGTCGATCTGCAGCGGGCTGAGGCTGCTGTCGTCGTACAGCGACACCGAGTGGTAGATGCGCAGGGTGAGAATGGCCTGGGCCTGCACGTAGACCGACTCGTGGTCGAGGCTGGCGTCGATGAACACCGGCGAGAGCTTCTGCTGCTCGTCCGCGTCCTCGGCCTTGAGCACCTGCAGGGCGATCGGCTGGGTCTGCCCGTTGCCCATGCGCAGCGCCGGTATCTGCAGGGCGCCGCTGCGGGTGGGGCGCAGGGTGATGATCCAGCGCGTGGTGGCCTGGGCCTGGCCGTCGAGGGTGGTCAGGCGGTTGACCTGGCGGGTGCCGAGGATTTCGAAGGCGTCGCCCAGGGGCGTTAGGTCCGGCTTGCCGAACTGCGTGGGGTCGTCGGACTCCAGCGTCAGGTCCAGGCTCTCGCCCTCGGTCAGGCGCGCGCGGTCGACGCTGGCGGTGAAGCTGGCCTGCGCCTGGAATGCGAGCAGGCTGAGCAGGATCAGGCAGATCATCCGTTTCATGGCAGGTTTTCCTGGCGCTGCTGCTGTTGGTACCAGAACTTGCGGCGCAGCAGTTCGGAGGGTTCGTCGGGAATCTGCCGCAGCCACTGTTCCAGGGCCTGGCGGCTTTCGTCGCTGAGCTTCCCTTCGTCCGCCGTGGGGGCGGGGAGTTCCGTCGAATCGGCGGGCGGCTCGTCGTCCGGGCCGGCGGCCTGCAGGCGCTCGGCGCTGGCCTGCTGGCGGTTCTGCAGGGCCGCGGAGGGGCGCGTGGGCCGTTCTTCCAGGTTCTGCTGCTCCGAGGGCTTGGCCGCTGCCGTCGGCGCCGGCTCGGTTTCGCCGCTGCGGCTGGCCTGGGAGGCATTGGGGCGCTGCTGGGCGGCGTCCTGCTCGCGCTGGCGCAGCAGGTCCTCCAGCAGCGCCTTGTTGCGCTGGGCCTGTTGCAGGCCGGGCTGCAGTTCCAGCGCCCGCTCGTAGGCGTCGATGGCGGCCTCGTACTGCTCGGCGCGGGCCAGGGCGTTGCCGCGGTTGTAGTGGTCGGCGGCGCTGTCGCCCAGGGCGAAGGCGCGGGCCGCGCCGTCGTAGTCGCCGGCCTGGTAGAGGGCCAGGCCGCGCCAGCGGAAGTCGGCGAAATGCCGGGCGGCGTCGGCCGGGCGCTGCTCGGCGAGCAGGCGCTGGCCCTGCTGGTCGGGGCGCAGCCAGAGGTCGGCGAACTCGAAGGCCATGACCGGTTGCGGCGCGCCCAGCCACAGCGGCAGCAATAGCGGCAGGCTGAACAGCCAGCCGCGGCGGCCGGCGCAGGCGGCCAGCAAGAGCAGCGGCAGGAGCAGCCAGTAGCCCTGGTCGGCCCAGCGCTGCAGGCGCAGCACGGCGTCGTTGCCGGCGGCTTCCAGGCCGCGGTTGGCGTCCAGCAGGCCGAGGGCCCTGAGGTCGCGGTCGCTGGCGCCCAGGCGCTGGTAGCCGGCGTCGAGGCTGGCGGCGAACTGGCGCAGCCCGGCCTCGTCGAGGCGCGGCAGGAGGATGCCGCCCTGGTCGTCCTTCAGGTAGGTGCCGTCTTCCTGCGGGATGGGCGCGCCGCCGGCAGTGCCCACGGCGAGGATGGCGAAGTCCCGGCCGTGGCCGTGCAGGGCCTGGCGGATGCCCTGCCGTTCGCTTTCCTCCAGCCCGCCGGTGAGCAGCAGCAGGCGCCCGTTGCCCTGGGCGCCCTGGTCGAGCAGGCGGCGCGCCTGCTGTACGGCGAGGTCGGCGCGCTGCCCCGGCTCGGGCATGATCGACGGCTTGAGCGCATCGAGCAGGTTGCGCGCGGTGAACAGGTCGTTGGACAGCGGCACCAGGGTGTGGGCGCTACCGGCGTAGACGACGATGGCGGTCTGCGCGTCGGGGCGCGCGCGCAGCAGGTCGAGGAGCTTGCGCCGGGCCTGTTCCAGGCGGCTGGGCGGCAGGTCGCCGGCGAGCATCCGCGGCGTCAGTTCGAGGATCACCACCAGCGGGTCGCTGCGCTGCATGGCCGGCTGCTCGACGCGCTCCCAACTCGGCCCGAGCAGCGCCAGCACCGCCAGCAGCCAGGCCAGGCCCAGGTACAGCCAGGGGCGGCGGTCGGGGCGGCCGCTGCCGCCCTGGAGCAGCCAGGGGTGGAAGGCCGCCGGCAGCAGCAGTTGCCAGCGCCCGGCGCGGCGCTGGCGGTGCAGCAGCTTCCAGAGCAGCCAGGCGAGCAGCGGCAACAGCAGCAGCCAGCCGGGGTAGAGCAGGTGCGGCCAGAGGCTCATGGGCGCCTCCACGGCCAGCGCCAGTGCTGCGTCGGCCAGAGTTCCGCGGCCACCAGCAGCAGGCTCAGCAGCAGCGCGGCGGCCAGCGGCCAGTGGTAGAGCGCCAGGGCCGGGCGCGCCTGGGTGGGCTTCTGCGTCACCGGTTCGAGGCTGTCCAGGGTGCTGGAGACGGCCTCCAGCTCGGCGCCGTCGCGGGCGCGGAAGTATTCGCCGCCGGTGAGGCTGGCGATCGCCTTCAGGGTGCCTTCGTCCAGGTCCAGGCCGGGGTTGAGGCCGAGCATGCCGAGCACGCCGCCGGGCTGCGGGTCGGCGCCGATACCGATGGTGTAGATTTTCACGCTCTCCTCGGCGGCCAGGCGCGCGGCGGTCAGCGGCGGGATCTCGCCGGCGGTGTTGGCGCCGTCGGTGATCAGCACCAGCACGCGGCTCTGCGCCGGGCGCTGGCGCAGGCGCTTGACGGCAAGGCCGATGGCGTCGCCCAGGGCGGTGTCCTTGCCGGCGATGCCGATCAGCGCCTCGTCCAGCCAGACGCGCACGGTGTGGCGGTCGAAGGTCAGCGGCGCCTGCAGGTAGGCCTTGCTGCCGAACAGGATGAGGCCGACGCGGTCGCCGCGGCGCGCTTCGATGAAGTCGCCGAAGAGCTTCTGCACCAGGTTCAGGCGGCTGATCTCGCTGCCCTGCCAGGTGAGGTCGGCGGTGTCCATGGAGCCGGAGACGTCCACCGCCAGCAGCAGGTCGCGGCCGCTGGCGGGGATCGGCAGCGGCTCGCCGACCCACTGCGGGCGCGCCGCCGCCAGCAGCAACAGCAGCCAGAGCAGCACGAAGGGCGCCTGCAGGCGCCAGGCCGGCAGTTGCGCGCGGGCGCGGCGGCCGGCCAGGCCTTCGAGTTCGGCGAGGAAGCTGACCTTCAGCGCCGCCTCGCCGCTGTCGGCCGGCGGCAGCAGCATGCGCAGCAGCCAGGGCAGCGGGGCGAGCAGAAAGACCCAGGGCCAGGCGAACTCAAACATGCTTGCGCACCCAGGTTTCCACGGCGGCGGCGAGGCCGTCGATGGCCTTGTCGTCGAGCTTGCATTCGGCGCGGTAGCCGCCTTCCACCAGGATCATCCAGCGTGTCAGGCCGGCGGCCGGGCAGCGGTTGTCGAGGAACGCCAGCCAGGCGCGGCCGCTCAGGGTGTGGCAGCTGTCGTCCGGCCAGCGCGCCCGCGACAGGCGCTTGAGCAGGGCGTTCTGCGCCTGCAGCCAGGGGCCGGCGGGGGCGCCGTCGTAGGGCCGCGGCAGGCGCGCCAGTTCTTCCAGGGCGGCGACGCGGATAGGCTCCAGCGGCGCTTCCGCCGGAACTGGTGCGCGGCGGCGCGGCAGCAGGCGGTGGCGCCAGCGCCACAGCGCCCAGGCCAGCGGCGGCAGCAGCGCGGCCAGCAGCCACCAGCCCGGCGCCGGCGGCCACCAGGGCACGGCGGCGGGCTGGATCAGCGGTTCCAGGGCGTCGAGGGGATTCACGGGCGTTTCCCCGCGGCGGGCTGTTCGAGTTGGTCGAGCAGTTGCTCGACCAGGTCCAGTTGGGTGCTCAGCGGCAGCAGCGGCACGCCCAGGCGCTGGCTGACCCGCGCCCAGCGCTCGCGGCGCGCCTCGCCCAGGGCGCGGTAGGCCAGGCGCTGTTCGTCGACGTGGGTGTCCACTTCGAGCAGGGCCTGGCCTTCGGCGAAGCGCATCAGCCCGGCGGCCGGCAGGGCGTGGTCGAGCGGGTCGGAGACCGGCAGCAGGACCAGGTCGGTGTGCCGCGCCAGCAGGCCCAGCTGCTGCTCGGCCAGGTCGCCCTGGGGCGAGTGGGCGAGGGCGCGTTCGTCGCAGACGATCATCACCAGGCTGCCCGGCCGCAGCACCTCGCGGGCGCGGCGCAGGGCCAGGCCGAAGTTGTCGCCGGAGGACGCCGCGGCGCCGTCGGTGAGCAGCGCGTGGTTGGCGCGGACGATCAGGTTGAGCAGCTGCAGCTGGCTCTGCTTGCTGCGCCGCGGCTTGATCTCGTGGGTGTCGTGGTCGCTCAGCACCAGGCCGCCGATGCGGTCGTTGTGGGCCAGCGCGGCCCAGCCGAGCAGGGCCGCGGCGCGCGCGGCCAGCACCGACTTCAGGCACAGGCCGGAGCCGAAGAAGGTCCGCCGGCTCTGCTCGACGAGGACGAACACCGGGCGCTCGCGCTCCTCGTGGAACAGCTTGGTGTGCGGCTCCTGGGAGCGCGCGGTGACGCGCCAGTCGATGGTGCGCACGTCGTCGCCGGGCTGGTACACGCGCACCTGGTCGAAGTCCACGCCGCGCCCGCGCAGGCGCGAGTGGTGCAGGCCGATCAGCGGGCTGCGCCGGGCCGGGGTGGAGAACAGCTGCACCTCGCGCAGGCGATGGCGCATGTCGATCAGCTCTTGCAGGCTGACCGTCACGCCGTTGCTGGCGGTGTCCGGCATCAGGCCACGGCGACCACGTCGAGGATGCGCTGGACCACGCGGTCCTGGTCGATCCCCGCGGCTTCCGCCTCGAAGGAGAGGATCAGGCGGTGGCGCAGCACGTCGAACAGCACCGCCTGGATGTCCTCGGGGCTGACGAAGTCGCGCCCGGCCAGCCAGGCGTGGGCCCGCGCGCAGCGGTCCAGGGCGATGGAGCCGCGCGGGCTGGCGCCGTAGGCGATCCACTCGGCCAGCTCGGCGTCGAACTTGGCCGCGGTGCGGGTGGCCATGACCAGCTGCACCAGGTATTCCTCCACCGCGTCGGCCATGTACAGGCCGAGGATTTCCTTGCGCGCGGCGAAGATCGATTCCTGGGTCACCTGGCGCTCCGGCCGCGTCTCGCCGTTGAGCGCCTCGCCACGGGCCTGCTGGAGGATGCGGCGTTCCACCGAGGCTTCCGGGTAGCCGATCTTCACGTGCATCAGGAAGCGGTCGAGCTGGGCCTCGGGCAGCGGGTAGGTGCCTTCCTGCTCGATGGGGTTCTGGGTGGCCATCACCAGGAACAGCGGCGGCAGGTCGTAGGTGCTGCGGCCGATGCTGACCTGGCGCTCGGCCATGGCTTCCAGCAGCGCCGACTGTACCTTGGCCGGGGCGCGGTTGATCTCGTCGGCCAGCACCAGGTGGTGGAAGATCGGCCCCTGCTGGAAGCAGAAGGTGCCGTTTTCCGGGCGATAGATCTCGGTGCCGGTGATGTCCGCCGGGAGCAGGTCGGGGGTGAACTGGATGCGATGGAACTCGGCCTCCAGGCCTTCGGCGAGGTCCTTGATGGCCTTGGTCTTGGCCAGCCCGGGCGCGCCTTCCACCAGCAGGTGGCCGTCGGCGAGCAGGGCGATGAGCAGGCGCTCGACGAGCTTTTCCTGGCCGAGGATCTGGCTGGAGAGGAAATGTCGCAACGCGAGGAGCGACTCACGGTGTTCCATCGAATGCGGGTTCCTGGAGTGGGGAAGGCGGCGTGCCGGGGCCGCCGGGGGCATTACTTTACTGCATCGGCGCAGGCGCGTGCAGGGTGGCGTGGCGCCGCCGTGCGGCTCCCCGCTTCCACGGGCTGACGAGGAGGCTTCCCACGGCACAAGGACGCGTTTCCGAAGCGCACTCCCACTAATTTGGGAAGCTCCTCATGGACAACGTGGAGTAGATGGACATGGAACGCAATGCTCTGCATTTCCCGGCCGTCCTGGCCGGTCTGCTGTTCTTC
Source organism: Pseudomonas sp. M1 (assembly GCF_022760135.1). NCBI lineage: Bacteria > Pseudomonadati > Pseudomonadota > Gammaproteobacteria > Pseudomonadales > Pseudomonadaceae > Pseudomonas > Pseudomonas sp. M1. The sequence continues at coordinate 4,861,917 of NZ_CP094343.1, read as the reverse complement.
GCTCACCCGCACGCCGCGGCCGCGCCGCTGAGCCTGGCCCCCGGTTCCGGCAACGCCGGCCTGGGTTCCGCCGGCAACGGCGTGCCCGTGGTCAACATCGCCACCCCCAACGCCAATGGCCTGTCGCACAACAAGTTCGGCCAGTTCAACGTCGGCCGCGAAGGCCTGATCCTCAACAACTCGCCGGGCGGGGCGCAGTCGCAGCTGGGCGGCGCCATCGCCGGCAACCCCAACCTGGGCAAGGGCGCGGCGCGCAAGATCCTCGGCGAGGTCACCGGCGGCAGCCCCTCGCAGCTGCGGGGCGCCATCGAGATCGCCGGGCCGGGCGCGCACTTCATCCTCGCCAACCCCCACGGGGTGACCTGCAACGGCTGCGGCTTCATCAACATGCCGCGGGCCACCCTGACCACCGGCAAGCCGATATTCGACGGCGAGCGCCTGGCGGGCTACGACGTCGACGGCGGGCACATCGGCATCGAAGGCGCCGGGCTCGATGCCCGCGAGGTGGGGCGCTTCGAGCTGATCACCCGCAGTGCCACGCTCAACGCCGCACTGTATGCGCAGCAGCTCGACGTGGTGGCCGGGCGCAACCGCGTGGACGGCGAAAGCCTGGCGGCCAGCGCCAAGGCCGACGATGGCCGCCCGCGGCCGCGCCTGGCCATCGACAGCTCGGCGCTGGGCGGCATGTACGCCAACGCCATCCGCCTGGTCGGCACCGAGCAGGGCGTGGGCGTGAAGCTGGCCGGGGAACTGGCCGCCAGCGCCGGCGACATCCGCATCGACGCCAACGGCCGCCTGGAGCTGGCGCGCCTGCAGAGCGCCGGCGGCGTGCGCCTGAAGGCCGGGGACATGCACCTGAGCGGGCCGGTCAGCGCAGGGGGCGACGCCGAGCTGTGGGCTTCCGGGAGCCTGACCAACCAGGGCCGGCTGGACAGCGCCGGCCGCCTGTTCATGCGCCTGGGCGGCGGCCTGGTCAACCGGGGCGGCGAGCTGCGCGCCCAGAGCATGGACCTGAGCCTGGCCGGGGCGCTGGACAACAGCCGGGGGCTGATCGAAAGCCGCGGCGGCCTGCGCCTGCACGCCGCGTCCCTGAGCAACGGCCAGGGGCGCATCCGCGCCCGCGGCTGGGAGGGCGGCACCGACATTGGCATCGGCGGTGTGCTGGACAACCGCAACGGCAGCCTGGAGACCTACGCCCGCGACCTCGACCTGCGCAGCGGCAGCCTGCTCAACGACAACGGCTGGGTCTGGCACGGCGGCAACGGCCGCTTCGGCATCGACCTGGCGCAGCTGGGCCTGGCCGGCGGCCGCTTCGTCACCCGTTCCGTGCTGCACATCAAGCGCGATCACTGGCTGAACAACAGCAGCCTGCAGGCCCGCGAGCTGATCCTGGAGGTGGGTGAGCTGGAGCAGGGCGCCAGCGGGCGCCTGAACGGCACCCTCGGCGTGCGCGGCAGCGGCCACGACTGGCGCAATGCCGGGCTGATCGCCAGCGAGTCCGGGTTGTCGCTGGAGCTGAGCGGGCGCTACAGCGGCAGCGGCCGGTTGCTCAGCCAGGATGGCTTGAGGATCAGTGCCGACTCCATGGAGCTGGAGCGTGGTGGCAGCCTGATCAGCGGGATGTATGCCCAGCTCGATATCCGCAACGCGCTCGTCAACCACGGCACGCTCCTGGCCTATGACGAGATCTGGCTGAATGCCGGGCGGTTGGTCAACTATGGTGTGCTGGGCAGTGGTTCCGAGCTTTATCTGGACGTGGGGAGCCTGGAGGATGAGGGGGATATCTTCAGCAACGGCGATGTCGAGTCGCATATTCCCTGGAAGTGGATGCTCTAGGCCGGTGCTGCGAGCCTGATGCTGTTTGCTTGAGAAAGAGTGCCGTTTCTCTGTCTGGGGAAACGGCATTTTTCATATGGGTTGGGGGGCGACTTGGCTCGCGAGCTTTGATCCTTTGCACCCAACCTAACCCCGTCATTCCCGCGAACGCGCACTACTGTCCGGAATATTTTCGAGGGGGCGTCTGGAGGGCTTGCGGGGGCTGAAGGCACGGGTTAAACCGTTGAGCGCCAACTCAACCTCACAGCTCCCGCAAGATGTTCAGGATAAGCCGTTTTCACGATGTACTAAAAGCGCTGCCTCGTGGCGTCTTCGATCGACTGGTCGCCGAACACGGCGCCGACAAGCACAGCAAGCGCTTTGGCAGTTGGGATCACCTGGTCGCCATGGTGTATGCCCAACTGGCCGGCGTGAGCAGCCTGCGGGCGCTTGAAACCAGCTTCAACAGCCATCCCCATCAGCACTATCACCTGGGTACGGGTCCGATCCGGCGTTCCACCCTGGCCGACGCCAACGAACGCCGTAATACCGAGGTCTTCGCCCAGGTCGCGCACTACCTGATGGCGGGCGTCTGCCGGCAGTTACGCCGTGACGGGAAGGAACTGCTGTACCTGCTGGACTCCACCACGATCACCCTCAAGGGCCCTGGCTTCGACGAATGGACGCTGTCCAATCGAACCCGCTCCCAGGGGCTGAAAGTCCATGTGCTGTATGCCGAGCAGGCGGCGGCGCCGGTGCATTGCAGCTTCAGCGCAGCCAACGTCAACGACGTTGATGAAGGCAGGAGGCTGGACATCGAACCGCAGGCCACCTACGTGTTCGACAAGGGTTATTACGACTTCAACTGGTGGGCGAGCCTGGATGCCCAGAAGGCCCGCTTCGTCACACGATTCAAGTCCAATGTGCAGCTCAAGGTCCTGGCCCAGCGCGAGGTTCCCCAGCAAGACCGGGAAACGATCCTGCGAGACGAAGAGGTGAGCTTCTCCAACCGCAACCCAGGTGGCCGGCGGCGTAATCACTACACCCAGCCCCTGCGGCGGATTCTGGTGAACCGCCCAGGCGATGAGCCGCCTCTGAGCCTGGCGACCAACGACCTGAGCAGCCCGGCGGCAGAAATCGCCGAGCGCTATCGGGATCGCTGGCGGATCGAGCTGTTTTTCAAATGGATCAAGCAACACCTGAAGGTCAGGCGTTTCCTGGGCCGTAGCGAGAATGCTGTGCGCCTCCAGATTCTCTGTGCGCTGATCAGCTATTTGCTGCTGAGTCTTTACCAACGCAGAACGGGAACGCAGCAGAGCCTGTGGATGCTGATGGTGGAGGTGCAGGCGACGCTGTTTCAGCGCCCTGGTCTAGAGGCCGAACGTTACCGACGACGACAGGAGCGAATACGCGAGATCAACCTGCGTCAGGGGCAACTGTTAATAGCATGAGGCGTGTAATAGCATGAGGCGTGCCGGACAGCAGTGCGCGAACGCGGGAACCCAGCTGCCTTGGCTTGGGTGTTTCTGCGCCGCTCCGAGTCTGCGGAGATTTTTTGTTTCGCCCCCTCGGGCGAGTCCCTTTTGTCAAACGCCACAAAAGGAACCAAAAAGGCTTGCCCCAACATACGGGCCCGATGGAGCCGGGCTACCCTCACGAACTCCCCCGCCACGGAGGCCCGCCCCGAGGGTACGTCCCTGTAGCCCGCGGGGCTCTCGCGACATCCATGTCGCATGACCTCCTGAGCGCGGGTTTCGCTCGGCCTTCTGAAGGGGCGTTCCGGTGCGCTCGGATGTTTCTCTGGAAATCCAAGAGCAAACGCGCTTTTGCTTTTCGTAGGAGCGAGCTTGCTCGCGAACCCGCCCGTCACTGGGTTCCCGCGTTCGCGCACTGCTGTCCGGCACGCCTCATGCTATTAACAGCTGCCCCTGACGCAGGTTGATCTCGCGTATTCGCTCCTGCCGTCGTCGGTAACGTTCGGCCTCCAGGCCAGGACGCTGAAACAGCGTCGCCTGTACCTCCACCATCAGCATCCACAGGCTCTGCCGCGTTCCCGTCCTGCGTTGGTAAAGGTTCAGCAGCAAGTAGCTGATCAGCGCACAGAGAATCTGGATGCGCACGGCATTCTCGCTACGGCCCAGGAAACGCCTGACCTTCAGGTGTTGCTTGATCCATTTGAAAAACAGCTCGATCCGCCAGCGATCCCGATAGCGCTCGGCGATTTCTGCCGCCGGGCTGCTCAGGTCGTTGGTCGCCAGGCTTAGAGGCGGCTCATCGCCTGGGCGGTTCACCAGGATCCGCCGCAGGGGCTGGGTGTAGTGATTACGCCGTCGGCCACCTGGGTTGCGGTTGGAGAAGTTCACCTCTTCGTCTCGCAGGATCGTTTCCCGGTCTTGCTGGGGAACCTCGCGCTGGGCCAGGACCTTGAGCCGCACATTGGACTTGAATCGTGTGACGAAGCGGGCCTTCTGGGCATCCAGGCTCGCCCACCAGTTGAAGTCGTAATAGCCCTTGTCGAATACGTAGGTGGCCTGTGGCTCGATACCCAGCGTCCGGCCTTCGTCGATGTCGTTGACGTTGGCTGCGCTGAAGCTGCAATGCACCGGTGCTGCCGCCTGCTCGGCATACAGCACATGGACTTTCAGCCCCTGGGAGCGGGTTCGATTGGACAGCGTCCATTCGTCGAAGCCAGGGCCCTTGAGGGTGATCGTGGTGGAGTCCAGCAGGTACAGCAGTTCCTTCCCGTCACGGCGTAACTGCCGGCAGACGCCCGCCATCAGGTAGTGCGCAACCTGGGCGAAGACCTCGGTATTACGGCGTTCGTTGGCGTCGGCCAGGGTGGAACGCCGGATCGGGCCCGTACCCAGGTGATAGTGCTGATGGGGATGGCTGTTGAAGCTGGTTTCAAGCGCCCGCAGGCTGCTCACGCCGGCCAGTTGGGCATACACCATGGCGACCAGGTGATCCCAGCTGCCAAAGCGCTTGCTGTGCTTGTCGGCGCCGTGTTCGGCGACCAGTCGGTCGAAGACGCCGCGAGGCAGCGCTTTTAGTACATCGTGAAAACGGCTTATCCTGAACATCTTGCGGGGGCTGTGAGGTTGAGTTGGCGCTCAACGGTTTAACCCGTGCCTTCAGCCCCCGCAAGCCCTCCAGACGCCCCCTCGAAAATATTCCGGACAGTAGTGCGCGTTCGCGGGAATGACGGGGTGAGGTAAGGCGTATCAGGACGATTCAGGATTCTCCCCCCACTCCGAACAGCCCCCTCTCCCGCTTGCGGGAGAGGGTTGGGGAGAGGGCGCTCTTGAACCCAGCACCCGAAGTTCTCTGGAAATCCGTAGGGCGCATAACGCCTCCGGCGTTATCCGCCGAATCGCGGACAGAGTCCGCTCCGGTTCCAGAAAGCACGGGTGTAGGAGCGGACTCCGTCCGCGATTGGATTCACCGGCTGCGCCGGACACCCCGGTGGCACGAACAGCCCCCTCTCCCGCTTGCGGGAGAGGGCCGGGGAGAGGGCGCTCTCGAACCCAGCAGCTAAAGCTCTCGGGAAATCCGTAGGGCGGATAACGCCTCCGGCGTTATCCGCCGAATCGCGGACAGAGTTCGCTCCTACGGTTCCAGAAAGCACGGGCGTAGGAGCGGACTCCGTCCGCGATTGGATTCACCGGCTACGCCGGATACCCCGGTGGCACGAACAGCCCCCTCTCCCGCTTGCGGGAGAGGGTTGGGGAGAGGGCGCTCTCGAACCCAGCACCTAAAGCTCTCGGGAAATCCGTAGGGCGCATAACGCCTCCGGCGTTATCCGCCGAATCGCGGACAGAGTTCGCTCCTACGGTTCCAGAAAGCACGGGCGTAGGAGCGGACTCCGTCCGCGATTGGATTCACCGGCTACGCCGGACACCCCGGTGGCACGAACAGCCCCCTCTCCCGCTGCGGGAGAGGGTTGGGGTGACGGGCCCCCGGAAAGGGACGCTTAGCCCTTGCCCGAATGAACCGCATCAGGCACCCCGAACCGGGTTTCCCCCACTGGCCCGGCGGCCGCGCCGGGGATCGGCGTCAGGCAGCGCAGCGGGCTGTTGCCGTTGCGCACCTGGCGCATCTTCGGCGCGCCGCCGAGCACCACCGCCAGGTAATAGACCCAGGCCAGCGGGCGGGGCATGCCGGCATTGCGCAGCATCCGCAGGAACAGGCGGTCGGCGCTGGCCTTGTCCAGCGGCGAGACGTTGAGGAACTGGTAGAGCGCGTCGTGCACCAGGCTGGCATGGTGCGCCACCGGCCAGAACACCTGCCTGCGGCGGATTTCGCCGTCGCGGATGCAGGCCACGTCTTCCAGGTGCTCCCACCAGTCCGGGGTGCCGAAGATCGCCAGCCAGTAGAAGGGTACCTTCGGCGAACAGCCATCCCAGGCGTAGGTGTGCGGCCGGTCGAAGTGGTAACGCACCTCGCCGCGGGCCAGGTCGACCTCGCTGTGCCCGGGGTTGACGATGATGCGCCCGTCGTGGATCACCAGCCATTCGCTATAGAAGAAGCGGCCGCGGGCCTCTTCGCAGAACACCGTCAGCGGGAAGTCGATGTAGTTGACCCAGGGGCCAGGCCTGTCGCGGCTGCAGAAGCCCCAGCGCTCCACCGAGGCCGCCCGCGCGGCACGCACGCGCCGCAGGCGCTCGCGGCGGCCGACCAGTTGCGGCAGCAGCACGCCCAGGTACACCGGCAGGGCGCCGGCCAGCAGGTATTGCAGCAACAGCGGCTGCAGCAGCCAGGCCAGGCCCAGCAGGAGCAGGCCCAGGGCGGTGACCAGCAGGTTGGCGAGGTGGCGCAGCAGCGGGCGCTGTAACGGGGGAACGGCTTGCATGGCATCCTCCGTGATGTCGAGGATGCCATTGTGCCATTATCGTTGGCCGGCTTCAGTCGACCTGTCGCCATTGCGCCAGCAACTGCAGGTGCGCCGCCAGCGCCGCGGGCTGCACGCTGGGCCGCAGGTGCAGCTCGGCGCCCGGCAGGCATTGCGCCAGGCGCGCCAGGGCCCTGGGGCTGAGGGCGCCCAGGCGCGGGTAGCCGCCGATGGTCTGGCGGTCGTTGAGCAGCACGATCGGCTGGCCGTCCGGCGGCACCTGCACGGCGCCCAGGGGAATGCCCTCGGAGATCATCGGCCGGCCCAGGTACTGCAACGCCGGGCCGAGCAGGCGCATGCCCATGCGGTCGGCGCGCTGGTCCAGGCTCCAGGTGGCGTCGAAGGCGTCGAACAGGCTCTGCCCGGCGAAGTCGCCGGCCTGGGCGCCGAGCACCAGCTCCAGCTCCGCCGGGCCGTCGTAGCGCGGTTGCTGGTGGGCCTGCATATGGCGCTGCGGGGGCGTTCCGCCGGCGGCGCGCAGTTCGTCGCCGGCCATCAGCGGCTTGCCCTGGCCGTCGAGGCCGCCGAGCCCTTCGCGGACGACGGTGGCGCAGCTGCCCAGCACCGCCTCGCCAAGGAAACCGCCGGGCGCCCCCAGGTAGGCGCGCACGCCGCTGCGCGGCTGGATGAAGACCAGGCGTTGCCCGCTGCGCAGTTCGAAGGCCTGCCAGGGCGCCAGCGGCTGGCCGTCGATTTCCGCCGCCAGGTCCGCGCCGGCCAGGGCCAGGCGCACGTCGGCATGGGCGCGCAGGGTCACGCCGCCCAGGGGAATCTCCAGCACCGCCGCGTCCAGGCGGTTGCCCAGCAGCCAGTTGGCCCAGGCCTGGGCTTCCCAGTCCAGGGCGCCGCCCTGGGTCACGCCCAGGTGGCGCACGCCGAAGCGGCCGCCGTCCTGCAACTGGGCCAGCGGGGTGCTCTTTTCCACGTGGAGGATTTTCATGCCTGGCCCTCCTCGGCGGGCATGGGCGTGTCGTCGCCGCCCAGGCGGATGAATTCGGCGTGGTCGATGGCCTCGAAGCGCACCCGGTCGCCGGGTTGCAGCAGGCTGTAGCCGTCGCGCCCGCGGTCGAACAGGCGCGCCGGGGTGCGCCCCAGCAGGTTCCAGCCGCCGGGGGAGGCCAACGGGTAGGCGGCGGTCTGGCGCTCGGCGATGCCGACGCTGCCGGCGGCGACGCGCTGCCGCGGGGTGGCCAGGCGCGGGGTGGCCAGGGCCGGCTCGACCAGGCCCATGAAGGCGAAGGCCGGAGCGAAGCCGAGGGCGAACACCTGGTAGGCGCGGCCGCTGTGGCGGCGGATCACCTCGGCCACGCCCAGCCCGCTGTGCCGCGTCAGGCGCGCCAGGTCGGGGCCGACGCTGGGGTCGTACCACACCGGCAGGACCTGCTCGCGGCTGTTCTCCCCGGCCAGCGGCCGCAGGCCGTCGAGGGCGGCGAACAGGCGCTCGCGGATCGCCAGCGGCTCCAGCCGCAGTGGGTCGAAGCGCAGCATCAGGGTGGTATAGGAAGGCACCAGCTCCAGCAGCTCGTCGCCGAAGACCGCGCGCAGGCGCTGCGCGGCGGCCAGCAGCCAGGGCATGTTGGCTTCGTCGATGGTGTCGAACAGGCGCAGCATGTAGCTGTCCAGGGCGACCACTTCCAGGCGCGCTTTCATGCCGGCACCAGGGCGCTGAGGGCGGCGCGCAGCTGGCGCACGGCCTCCACCGAGCCGGGGTTGTCGCCGTGCACGCAGATGCTGTCGGCGCGCAGGCGCAGCGCGCTGCCGTCGCTGGCGCCGAGCGCCTCGCCGCGGGCCAGGGTCAGCGCCTGGGCGATCACCTGGCGGCTGTCGTGGTGCACCGCGCCGGGCAGCTGGCGCGAGACCAGGTGGCCCTCCGGGGTGTAGGCGCGGTCGGCGAAGGTCTCGAACCACAGGCGCAGGCCGAACTCGGCGGCCATGGCCAGGGCGCCGTGGTTGTCGCGGGTGGCCAGCAGCATCAGCGGCAGCCCGCGGTCGTAGGCCGCGACCGCGCGCATCACCGCGCGCAGTTGCTCGGGCTTGCGCATCATGTCGTTGTACAGCGCGCCGTGCGGCTTGACGTAGCTCACCTGGGCGCCCTGGGCGCGGCAGATGCCGTCGAGGGCGCCGATCTGGTAGTGCAGCATGTCCTCGATCTCCTGCGCGCTGCAGTCCAGCGAACGGCGGCCGAAGCCGAGCAGGTCGGGGTAGCCGGGGTGGGCGCCGATGCGCACGTCGTGCTCCAGCGCCAGGGCCACGGTGCGGCGCATGCTGCCGGGGTCGCCGGCGTGGTAGCCGCAGGCGATGTTGGCGCAGTCGATGTACGGCATGACCTCGGCGTCCAGGCCCATTTTCCAGGCGCCGAAGCTTTCGCCGATGTCGCAGTTGAGCAGGGGGAGGTGCATGGTCGTCCTCGTAGGTCGCTGCGGCTCAGGGTTCCAGCTGCTTGCCGCGGGTTTCCGGCAGGCTCAGGGCGGCGAGGATGACCACGCCGTAGGACACCGCGGCGAAGCCGCCGATGCCCAGGCCCAGCGGCACGTGCTGGCTGATCATGCCGATGAGCATGGGGAAGAGCGCGGCGATGGCGCGCCCGGCGTTGTAGCAGAAGCCCTGGCCCGAGCCGCGGATGCGGGTGGGGAAGAGTTCGGTGAGGAAGGCGCCCATGCCGCTGAAGATGCCCGAGGCGAAGAAGCCCAGGGGGAAGCCCAGCCAGAGCATGGCCGCGTTGGGGATTGGCAGCTGGGTGTAGAGCAGCACCACGATGAACGAGCCGACCGCGAACAGGATGAAGTTCTTCTTGCGCCCCAGCAGGTCGGTGAGGAAGGCGCTGATCACGTAGCCGACGTAGGAGCCGAGGATGACCATGGCCAGGTAGCCGCCGGTGCCGAGCACGCTGAGATGGCGTTCGGTTTTCAGGTAGGTCGGCAGCCAGGAGGTGATGGCGTAGTAGCCGCCCAGGGCGCCGGTGGTGAGCAGCGAGGCGCGCAGGGTGATGCTGAGCATGCCGGGGGCGAAGATTTCGTGGAAGCTGGTCTTTTCGCCGCTCTCCAGGGCCTTGGCGCGCTGGTAGACCTCCGGTTCCTTGACCAGGCGACGGACGAACAGCACGAACAGCGCCGGCAGCAGGCCGAGGAGGAACAGCGCGCGCCAGGCGTACTCGGGCGGCAGCACGCTGAACAGCAGGGCGTAGAGCAGGGCGGTGACGCCCCAGCCCAGCGCCCAGCCGGACTGCACCAGGCCCACCGCCTTGCCGCGGTCGCGGGCGCGGATCACCTCGCCGATCAGCACCGCGCCGGCGGTCCACTCGCCGCCGAAGCCGAAGCCCATCAGGGTGCGCGCGATCAGCAACTGTTCGTAGTTCTGCGCCAGCCCGCAAAGGAAGGTGAAGAAAGCGAACCACAGCACCGTCAACTGCAGGGTGAGGACGCGGCCGATGCGGTCGGAGAGAATGCCGGCAACCCAGCCGCCGGCGGCGGAGGCCAGCAGGGTGAGGGTGTGGATCAGGCCCGCCTCGCCGGTGCTGATGCCCCACAGGGCGATCAGCGTGGGAATGACGAAGCTGAGCATCTGGGTATCCATGCCGTCCAGGCCGTAGCCGATCTTGCAGCTCCAGAAGGTCCGTCGTTCCTGCTTGTCCAGGTCACGGTACCAGCCGAAATAGCTGCCGCTGCTCACGTCGAGGGGGACGGCCGGGCTCGCCTGCTTTTCCATGGGGGATCTCCGCTCTTGCGTTCTTGGAATTGTTCTAGCGGCCGGTACCACATCTCGCCGTCGCCTGGGCCCCGATTCTTCGAGGCGCGGGGGCATGCGTCCAACTAATTTATGCGGTCGCCGGTGACAAGAATTTCCGATACCCGCCCCTGGCGCGGCATTCGCGGCGCCGGCGGGGCGGGGTTATGCTTGCGCGTCCCCGTCCGGTACCGGCCATGAACCTGAAATTCCTCGAGACCTTCGTCTGGGTCGCCCGCCTGAAGAGCTTCCGCCTCACCGCCGAGAAGCTCTTCAGCACCCAGGCCGCCATTTCCAGCCGTATCGCCGTGCTCGAAGGCGATCTGGGCGTGAAGCTGTTCGTTCGCGATTCCCGCGGCGTGACCCTGACCCCCGAGGGCCACCAGGTGCTGGAGTACGCCGAGCGCATGCTCGACACCGCGCAGTCGCTGCGCCAGGCCATAGATGCCGGCCGCGTCGGCCAGGGGCGTATCCGCATCGGCGCCATGGACACGGTCATCCATACCTGGCTCAGCCCCCTGGTGGCGCGTGGCATGGAGCGTTTCCCGGACCTTGAGATCGAGCTGATGGCGGACACCGCGATCAACCTCGCCGAGCAGTTGCGCAAGGGCTACCTGGACCTGATCTTCCAGACCGACGCCATCCGCCACGAATCGGTGCTCAACCTGGAGCTGGGCAGCTACCCGCTGCGCTGGGTGGTGCCCCGGGGCTCGCCCTACGACCGCGACTACACGGGGCTGGAGGACCTGTTCCGCGAGCGTGTGCTGACCTTCTCCAAGCATTCGCGGCCGCACCTGGACCTGCTCACCATGCTCCAGGCCCGCGACGTCAGCCTGCCGCGGCTGAACTGCGTGAACTCGGTGGCGGCGATGACGCGCCTGGTGCGCGATGGCTTCGGCATAGGCGCGCTGCCGCCGGCCCTGGTGGTCCAGGAGCTGGAGCGCGGCGAACTGCGGGTGCTGGACGTGGAGCCGTCGCCGCCGGAGCTGCCATTGGTGGCCTCCTGGCGCGGCGGCAGCGGCCTGGAGCTGGTGGAGCAGGTGGTGGAAATGAGCCGGACGGTGCTCGCTAACTACGCGGCCGGCGCCGGCGAGTCGCGCATCGTGCTGCTGCCTGCGGGCCGCTGAATCAATTTTTCCGATGCCCGGGGGCGGAAACTATTTGTTGGACGGCGTCGGCGCCGGCCGACTAGAACGGGGGCCTTGCCCACCATCAGGAGACCGCCGATGACCCCGGCCCAGCCCCACGATCTCGCCTCCCTGAGCCCGCTCGAACTGCGCCGGCTGATCCGCCGCGGCGACTACGCCGGGCACACCAGCGGCCTCGGCCAGCGCCACCTGCAGGCCAACATCGTGATCCTGCAGCGTTCCTGGGCCGACGAGTTCCTGCGCTTCTGCGTGCTCAACCCGCGCGCCTGCCCGCTGCTGGACGTCACCGAGCCCGGCTCGCCGCGCTTGCACAAGCTCGGCGTCGACATCGACGTGCGCAGTGACGTGCCGCTGTACCGCGTGTATCGCCGCGGCCAGCCCCACCGCGAAACGAGCGACATCGGCGAGCTGTGGGAGGCCGACTTCGTCGCCTTCGCCATCGGCTGCTCGTTCTCCTTCGAGCAGGCGCTGCAGGACGAAGGCATAGCCCTGCGCCACATCGAGCAGGGGCGCAACGTGGCCATGTACCGCACCCATATCGCCAACACCCCCTCCGGGCGCCTGGCCGGCCACATGGTGGTGTCGATGCGCCCGCTGAAGGCCGCCGACGCGGTGCGCGCCAGCCAGATCACCGGACGTTTCCCGCTGACCCACGGCGCCCCGGTGCACATCGGCGACCCGGCGCTGATCGGCATCGCCGACCTGCAAGCGCCGGACTACGGCGAGCCGGTGGCCCTGGCCGCCGACGAACTGCCGGTGTTCTGGGCCTGCGGCGTCACTCCGCAGGCGGTGCTGGCCGAGGCCGAGCCGGAGCTGTTCATCACCCATGCGCCGGGCTGCATGCTGGTCAGCGACCTGCTCTACGGCCAGCTCTGAGTCCCGCGCCCAGGGCGCCTGTTGCGGGGGAAGCTCGGCTGCCTGGGCGCCCCCGCTACCCTTGCATGCCCGCTACCGCGCAGGCGCTGCGCCAGGCCATCCACGCCTGGCCCAGCCCGTAGGCGGCACGGATAACGGAGCGTTTCCCGGCGTGTTACCGGCCACCTTAGGCCGTGCAGCCTGCTCGTTGCCTGGTTTGTCGCTGTTACCGCCGGGGCGCTGGGTAGCCTTTCGCTAGCACGCTGCTCCATTTGGTAACGCCCGCCCCGTAGTGGGGCATGTGGGGGCCGGCACTTCCCCCGAAAGCGCGGATTTTTTCCTTCCCAACGCCATTTTCAGTCGACCTTTTTATTAATTGGCATCAAATTTGATTACTCGTAACGAAAAGATTGTTGAACAATCACCGTGCGAGGGCTTCACCATGAAACAGCGATTTGCAGGCAAGGCGGGCTGGCTGGCGGCACTGGCGTTGCCCGGCGTACTGGCGCTGGCCGCACCGGCCATGGCGGCGGTAACCGGCACCCTGGAGGAGGGCCGCTTGAGCATCGGCTCGGACCTCACCTACCCACCCTACGCCTACCTCGAGCAGAGCCAGCCCGCCGGCTTCGACCCGGAGTTCATGAGGGCGCTGGGCAAGCAGTTGCAGCTGCAGCCGGATTTCCGCGACACCCGCTTCGCCAACCTGGTGATGGGCGTCAACGCGCGGCGCTTCGACGTGGTCGCCTCGGCGCTCTACGTCACCCCCGAGCGCGCCCGCCAGGTGGACTTCCTGCCCTACCTGAAGAGCGGCGCCTCGCTGCTGGTGCGCAGCGACGACGACTTCCGCCCGCAGCGCGCCGAGGACCTGTGCGGCAAGCGCGTGGCCTCGATCAAGGGCGGTTCGTGGATTCCCAGGCTGCTGGAGGTGTCCCGCCAGTATTGCGAGGCCCAGGGCAAGCCGGCGATCCAGTCGCGGGAATTCCCCACCTCGCCGGAAGCGGCCCAGGCCCTGCTGGCCAAGGCGGTGGACGTGCAGTTCGAGAACGCCGCGGTGGCCAAGATCACCGCCGAGAAGCTGCAGGGCCGCCTGCAGATCGCCTCCCGCGAGCTGATCTACCCGGTGGTCATCGGCCTGGCCGTGCGCAAGGGCAACGGCGAACTGCTCGACGGCCTGCGCCAGGGCTTCGAGGCCATGAAGCAGGACGGCGAATACCAGGCCCTGCTGGCGCGCTACAACCTCGCCGAACCGAGCGCGGCGGACGTCGCCCAGGCGCTGGGCAACTGAACCGACGACCGGCCGAGCAATACGGAGCAAGAACATGCATTTCGATTGGCACTATGCCCTGGGCCTGCTGTGGAACGCCGATTTCTGGCGCGCGGTGGGCACCGTGGTGGAGCTGAGCCTGGAAACCTGGCTGCTGGGCATCGTCCTCGGCTTCCTGGTGGCCCTGGCCCGGCAATCCTCGCGGCGCTACCTGCGCGACGCGGCGGCGCTGTACATCTGGTTCTTCCGCAGCCTGCCGCTGCTGGTGCTGCTGATCTTCGTCTACAACCTGCCGCAGGTCTTCCCCGGCACCAGCGCGCTGCTCTCCAACCCCTACGGCGCCGGGCTGATCGCCATGGTCCTGAGCGAGACGGCCTATATCGCGGAAATCCACCGCGGCGGCCTGCTGGCGATCGCCAAGGGCCAGCTGGAGGCCGGCAAGGCGCTGGGCATCGGCTACCGCGGCGTGCAGTGGCTGATCGTGATTCCCCAGGCGCTGCGCGTGGCGTTGCCGACCCTGGCCAACGAGTACATCACCATCGTCAAGCTGACCTCGCTGGTCTCGGTGATTTCCCTCAGCGAGATCCTGCTGGTCGGCCAGCAGCTCTACACGCAGAACTTCCTGGTGATGGAGACCATGCTGGCGGTGGCCTTCTACTACGTGTTCATCGTCACCGTGTTCAGCTACCTGCTGCGGCGCCTGGAGAACCATCTCGACGTCACCCGCCGGCAGCCGCGCCCGGTGCCGGTCGGCGAGCTGCCGGCGGTGGTTTCGCGGCGCAGCGAGGCCAGCGCCGGGCAGGGCGCCTTCGCCCTGCAGGTGCGCGGGGCGCGCAAGCACTACGGCCAGCTGGAGGTGCTCAAGGGCATCGACCTCGACGTGCGCTGGGGCGAGGTGGTGTCGATCATCGGCCCCTCGGGTTCGGGCAAGACCACCCTGATCCGCACCCTCAACGGCCTGGAAGCGCTCGACCAGGGCGAGGTGACTCTCTGCGGCAAGCCGTTCCTGCGCGGCGCACGCGAGCCGGGCGGGCCGCTGGGCAACAAGGTGCACATGCAGGGCATCGTCCAGGTCGGCATGGTGTTCCAGGGCTTCAACCTGTTCCCGCACAAGACGGTGCTGGAGAACGTCATGCTCGCCCCGCACCACCATGGTCACGCCGACGCCGCAGAGCTGCGCCAGCTGAGCCTGGCGCTGCTGAACAAGGTGGGCATGCTCGAACACGCCGGCAAGTACCCGCACCAGCTCTCCGGCGGCCAGCAGCAGCGCGTGGCCATCGCCCGCGCGCTGGCCATGCGCCCGGCGGTGATGCTGTTCGACGAGCCGACCTCGGCGCTGGACCCGGAGCTGGTCGGCGACGTGCTGGCGGTGATCGAGGAGCTGGCCAAGGAGGGCATGACCATGGTCATCGTCACCCACGAAATGAACTTCGCCTTCCGCCTGTCCGACCGCGTGGTGTTCATGGAGGCCGGGCGCATCGTCCAGGCCGGGCCGCCGCGCGAGCTGCTGGAGCAGCGCAGCGAGCGCATGGGGCGGTTCCTCAAGGACGTCCAACTGGCCTGAGGAGGGCCGCAGATGAAAAACAAAGACGCCGGCGGCCTGTCGCTGTCGGCCCAGGTCGCCAACGAACTGCGCGAGGACATCATCGGCGGGCGCCTGCTGCCGGGCATGGCGCTGGTCGAGAGCGAGCTGGTGAAGGGCTACAACGCCTCGCGCAACACCATCCGCGAGGCCCTGCACCAGCTCGGCCGCGAGGGCCTGGCCACCTACGTGCGCAACAAGGGCGTGATGGTGCGCCGCCTGGGCCTGGCCGAGGTGCGCGACATCTTCCTGGTGCGGCGCACCCTGGAGCTGCAGGCGATCCTCGCCAGCAAGCCGCTGCGCGAGTACCAGTCCGACCGCATGCTCGAAGCCATAGAGGCCGCCGAGCTGGCCCAGGACCGCGAGGACTGGCAGGCCTTCGGCACCCACAGCCTGCACTTCCACCAGCACATCGTCGGGCTGATGCGCAGCCCGCTGTTCGACGAGTTCTTCGCCAACGTTGCGGCGCAGATGCGCCTGGTGTTCTCCCTCGCGCCCAACGAGGAGAACTTCCAGCGCCCCTGGATCGACCGCGACCGGCACATCCACGACCTGCTCGGCGCCGGCCGCAAGCACGAGGCGGCGGAGGCCATGGCCAGCTACCTCGAGGATTCCGAAAACGCGCTGCTGGACCTGCTCGGCACGCCCCACTCCCTCTGAACCAGGAGACACCGAACATGTACAAGGACTATCCCGCCGCCTACCAGGCCAACAAGGGTTCCGCCCTGCAGGTGGACAAGGCGTTCTACGACCGCCTGCGCGAGGACAAGGGCGCGCGCAGCCTCATCGAGCAGTTCGAGGTGCCGATCCGCACCGGCCGCGCCTGGAAGGTGCCGGCCGGGCACCTGTTCCGCGTCACCACCCCGGTGGGCCCGCAGGTCGGCGACTTCAACGTGTGGAACGCCAACGACCCGCGCGAGCGCATGTGGGCCGCGCGCACCCGCCAGCTGCAGGGCGCCCACGTCAGCACCTACGACCGCCTGTGGTCGAACCTGCCGTTCCTCCGCCCGCTGCTGACCATCACCGACGACAGCCTGGCCGCCTACGGCATCGACGAGCACGGCGGGCGCGTGCACGACCTGCTGGGCACGCGCTGCGACCCCTACGTCAACAAGATGCTCACCGGCGAGGACTTCCACCACCACTGCCACTCGAACCTGACCCGCGCGGTGCTGCCCCACGGTCTCACCGAGTTCGACGTGCACGACGTGCTGAACATCTTCCAGTGCACCGGCCTGAACCACGATGACATGTACTTCATGAAGGCCTGCCCGGCGAAGCAGGGCGACTACCTGGAGTTCTTCGCCGAGATCGACGTGCTCTGCGCGCTGTCCACCTGCCCGGGCGGCGACCTGTCGCTGCCGATGTGGGGTCCCGAGGCCCAGGACCCGCTGAGCGTCTGCCGCCCGCTGGGCGTGGAGATCTACCGCGTCGAGCCGGCCCTGCTCGAAGGCTGGCAGCCGCCGCAGCGCGCGGCCTACGACGGCCTCCACGGCCTGCGCCTGCAGAAGCCCGCCTGGGAGCGCTGAGCCCGCCGCGACGGGCGTGCCGGCCGGCGGCCGGCACGCCCTGTTACCCCTGCATGAACGAATATGTCGCGGCTTGGTAATCCCATTGCCGCGCCGTCTCGTTAAGCTCCGCAAGTGAATCGTGACCGGGCGGTCCGGCCGCCTACCTGGATGCTCCCCTGCCTGGATTAATGCCCAGCATCTGCTGAACTTCATCGGAAGACGGTGGCCCGGCGCCACTCCCGGGGCGATTCGCAGCTCGAGAAAGCCCTTGCTTCACCCAATGACAAGCCAAGCGGAGCATTGACCATGGCGTTCTTCACCGCGGCCAGCAAAGCCGATTTCCAGCAGCAACTGCAATCGGCCCTGGCGCAGCACGTCGGCGAAAAGGTGCTGCCACAAGTAGCCCTGTTCGCCGAACAGTTCTTCAGCCTCATCTCCCTCGACGAATTGACCCAGCGCCGCCTGTCCGACCTGGTCGGCTGCACCCTGTCCTCCTGGCGCCTGCTGGAGCGCTTCGACCCGGCCGAGCCGGAAGTGCGCGTGTACAACCCCGACTACGAGAAGCACGGCTGGCAGTCCACGCACACCGCCGTGCAGGTGCTGCACCCGGACCAGCCGTTCCTGGTCGACTCGGTGCGCATGGAGCTGAACCGCCGCGGCTACAGCATCCACACCCTGCAGACCACCGTGGTCAGCGTGCGCCGCAACGCCAAGGGCGAGCTGCTGGAAGTGCTGCCGAAGAACAGCCAGGGCAAGGACGTGCGCCATGAGTCGCTGATGTACCTGGAGATCGACCGCGCCTCCCACGTCGGCGAGCTGCGCACCCTGGAGAAGACCCTGCTGGAAGTGCTGGGCGAGGTGCGCCTGGCGGTGGCCGACTTCCCGGCCATGCGCGCCAAGGCTGAGGAACTGCTGGCCTGGCTCGGCAAGTCCAAGGCCAAGGCCCGCGCCGAGGAGACCGCCGAGGTGCGCGCCTTCCTCGAATGGCTGCTGGACAACCACTTCACCTTCCTCGGCTACGAAGAGTTCACCGTGGTCGATGAGGCCGACGGCGGCCGGGTGAACTACGACGAGAAATCCTTCCTCGGCGTGACCAAGCTGCTGCGCACCGGCCTGAGCAAGGAAGAGCTGCACATCGAAGACTACGCGGTGGCCTACCTGCGCGAGCCGCTGCTGCTGTCCTTCGCCAAGGCCTCGCACCCCAGCCGCGTGCACCGCCCGGCCTACCCGGACTACGTGTCCATCCGCGAGATCGACGCCAAGGGCAAGGTGCTGCGCGAATTCCGCTTCATGGGCCTGTTCACCTCCTCGGTGTACAACGAGAGCGTCAGCCAGATCCCGTCGATCCGCGGCAAGGTCGCCGAGGTCGAGCGCCGCTCCGGCTTCGACGCCAACGGCCACCTGGGCAAGGAACTGGCCCAGGTGCTGGAAGTGCTGCCGCGCGACGACCTGTTCCAGACGCCGGTGGACGAGCTGTTCGCCACCGCCATGGCCATCGTGCAGATCCAGGAGCGCAACAAGATCCGCCTGTTCCTGCGCAAGGACCCGTACGGCCGCTTCGCCTACTGCCTGGCCTACGTGCCGCGCGACATCTATTCCACCGAGACGCGGATCAAGATCGAGCAGGTCTTGCGCGAGCGCCTGAAGGCCAGCGACTGCGAGTTCTGGACCTTCTTCTCCGAATCGACCCTGGCCCGCGTGCAGTTCATCCTGCGGGTGGACCCGAAGACGCGCATCGACATCGACACCAAGCGGCTCGAGGAAGAGGCCATCCAGGCCTGCCGTTCCTGGCAGGACGACTACGCCGCGCTGGTGGTGGAGAACTTCGGCGAAGGGCAGGGCACCAATATCCTCGAGGACTTCCCCAAGGGCTTCCCGGCCGGCTACCGCGAGCGCTTCGCCCCGCACTTCGCGGTGGTCGACCTGCAGCACCTGCTCAGCCTGTCCGACGCCCGCCCGCTGGTGATGAGCTTCTACCAGCCGCTGGCGCAGAGCGAACAGCAGCTGCACTGCAAGCTGTACCACGCCGACGCGCCGCTGGCGCTGTCCGACGTGCTGCCGATCCTGGAGAACCTCGGCCTGCGCGTGCTCGGCGAGTTCCCCTACCGCCTGCGCCACGCCAACGGCCGCGAGTACTGGATCCACGACTTCGCCTTCACCTACGCCGAAGGCCTGGACGTGGACATCCAGCAGCTCAACGAAATCCTCCAGGACGCCTTCATCCACATCGTCAACGGCGACGCCGAGAACGACGCCTTCAACCGCCTGGTGCTGACCGCCAGCCTGCCGTGGCGCGACGTCGCCCTGCTGCGCGCCTACGCCCGCTACCTCAAGCAGATCCGCCTGGGCTTCGACCTGGGCTACATCGCCAGCGCGCTGAACGCCCACGTGGACATCGCCCGCGAACTGGTGCGGCTGTTCAAGACGCGCTTCTACCTGGCCCGCAAGCTCACCGCCGAGGACCTGGAAGACAAGCAGCAGAAGCTCGAACAGGCGATCCTCAGCGCCCTGGACGACGTCCAGGTGCTTAACGAGGACCGCATCCTGCGGCGCTACCTGGACCTGATCAAGGCCACCCTGCGCACCAACTTCTACCAGCCCGACGCCGCCGGCCAGAACAAGAGCTACTTCAGCTTCAAGTTCAACCCCAAGGCGATCCCCGAACTGCCCAAGCCGGTGCCCAAGTACGAAATCTTCGTCTACTGCCCGCGGGTGGAAGGCGTGCACCTGCGCGGCGGCAAGGTCGCCCGCGGCGGCCTGCGCTGGTCCGACCGCGAGGAGGACTACCGCACCGAAGTGCTCGGCCTGGTCAAGGCCCAGCAGGTGAAGAACGCGGTGATCGTCCCGGTGGGCGCCAAGGGTGGCTTCATCCCGCGGCGCCTGCCGGTGGGCGGCAGCCGTGACGAGATCCAGGCCGAGGCCATCGCCTGCTACCGCATCTTCATCTCCGGCCTGCTGGACATCACCGACAACCTCAAGGAAGGCGAGGTAGTGCCGCCGGCGAACGTGGTGCGCCACGACGAGGACGACCCCTACCTGGTGGTGGCCGCCGACAAGGGCACCGCGACCTTCTCCGACATCGCCAACGGCATCGCCGCCGAGTACGGCTTCTGGCTGGGCGACGCCTTCGCCTCCGGCGGCTCGGCCGGCTACGACCACAAGGGCATGGGCATCACCGCCCGCGGCGCCTGGGTCTCGGTGCAGCGGCACTTCCGCGAGCGCGGCATCGACGTGCAGAAGGACAGCGTCACCGTCATCGGCATCGGCGACATGGCCGGCGACGTGTTCGGCAACGGCCTGCTGATGTCCGACAAGCTGCAGCTGGTGGCCGCCTTCAACCACCTGCACATCTTCCTCGACCCCAACCCGGACCCGGCGGTGAGCTTCGCCGAGCGCCAGCGCCTGTTCAACCTGCCGCGCTCGGCCTGGTCGGACTACGACGCCTCGCTGATCTCCGCCGGCGGCGGCGTGTTCCCGCGCAGCGCCAAGAGCATCACCCTGAGCCCCGAGGTGCGCGCGCGCTTCGACATCCAGGCCGAGCGCCTGACCCCCACCGAGCTGATCAATGCCCTGCTCAAGGCGCCGGTCGACCTGCTGTGGAACGGCGGCATCGGCACCTACGTCAAGTCCAGCAAGGAAAGCCACGCCGACGTCGGCGACAAGGCCAACGACGCCCTGCGCGTGGACGGCCGCGAGCTGCGCGTGAAGGTGGTGGGCGAGGGCGGCAACCTGGGCGTGACCCAACTGGGCCGCGTCGAGTTCGGCCTCAATGGCGGCGCCTGCAACACCGACTTCATCGACAACGCCGGTGGCGTGGACTGCTCCGACCACGAGGTCAACATCAAGATCCTGCTCAACGAGGTGGTGGCCGCCGGCGACATGACCGGCAAGCAGCGCAACGTGCTGCTCGCCGAGATGACCGAGCAGGTCGGCGACCTGGTGCTGGGCAACAACTACAAGCAGACCCAGGCGCTGAGCCTGGCCGAACGCCGCGCCCGCGAGCGCATCGCCGAGTACAAGCGGCTGATGAGCGACCTGGAGGCGCGCGGCAAGCTCGACCGCGCCCTGGAGTTCCTGCCCAACGACGAGGCCCTGGCCGAACGCATCGCCGCCGGCCAGGGGCTGACCCGCGCCGAGCTGTCGGTGCTGATCTCCTACAGCAAGATCGACCTCAAGGAATCGCTGCTCAAGTCGCTGGTGCCGGACGACGACTACCTCACCCGCGACATGGAAACGGCCTTCCCGCAGACCCTGGTGGCCAAGTTCGGCACGGCCATGCGCCGGCACCGGCTGAAGCGCGAGATCGTCAGCACGCAGATCGCCAACGACCTGGTCAACCACATGGGCATCACCTTCGTGCAGCGCCTGAAGGAGTCCACCGGCATGACCCCGGCCAACGTCGCCGGCGCCTACGTGATCGTCCGCGACGTGTTCCACCTGCCGCACTGGTTCCGCCAGATCGAGCAGCTCGACTACCAGGTGCCGGCGGAAGTCCAGCTGACCCTGATGGACGAACTGATGCGCCTGGGCCGCCGCGCCACCCGCTGGTTCCTGCGTAGCCGCCGCAACGAGCAGGACGCCGCCCGCGACGTGGCCCACTTCGGCCCGCGCATCGCGGCCCTGGGGCTGAAGCTCAACGAACTGCTCGAAGGCCCGACCCGCGAGCTGTGGCAGGCGCGCTACCAGGCCTACGTCGACGCCGGCGTGCCGGAACTGCTGGCGCGCATGGTCGCTGGCACCAGCCACCTCTATACCCTGCTGCCGATCATCGAGGCGGCGGACGTCACCGGCCGCGACCCGGCCGAAGTGGCGCGCGCCTACTTCGCCATCGGCAGCGAGCTGGAGCTGACCTGGTACCTGCAGCAGATCAGTAACCTGCCGGTGGAGAACAACTGGCAGGCGCTGGCCCGCGAAGCCTTCCGCGACGACCTCGACTGGCAGCAACGGGCGATCACCGTCTCGGTGCTGCAGATGCAGGACGGCCCGCAGGACATGGGCGAGCGTGTGGCGCTGTGGATCGACCAGCACCACGAAATGGCCGAGCGCTGGCGCGCCATGCTGGTGGAGCTGCGCGCCTCCACCAGCACCGACTACGCCATGTACGCGGTGGCCAACCGCGAGCTGCTGGACCTGGCGCAGAGCAGCCAGCACGGCGCGAGCGTCGCTGCCTGACGCCCGCCGGCTGAGTCCGTCGCTGTTCCCGAGCCCCGCCTTGTGCGGGGCTTTTTTTGCCCGGACGTTCCGCCTGCGTCGAAACGCTTTTCGTAGGATGGGTTGAGCCTTGGCGAAACCCATGCGGCCATGGCGATGGGTATCGCTTCGCTCAACGCCATCCTACGACGGCCCCATCCACACCATTCCCCTGTAGGAGCGCGCCCTGCGCGCGAATCGCGGGCAGGGCCCCGCGGCGCGACCTATGGAGAAGGAGAACCACCGTCGTAGGACCTTGTCCGCGATAGCCGGGTATATCGGCGCGGTTCGCGGACACGCCACGCCCACCTCCGAATCCACCTGTAGGAGCGCGCCCTGCGCGCGAAATCGCGGGCAGGGCCCGCTCCTACGGGGGCGGGTGGGGCTTATCGGCCGGTTCCGCCGAAGATTTCCCTTGGCTCGGTTTCGCCATCGCCGCCCAGGCTCATGAGCCTGGCCAGCTCCTTGGGCCGAAAAGGCGCCTGGAGCACGCCCAGCAACGGGATGCGTTGCGCTCTCGCCCAGCGGAACAGCGCCTGGCGCTCCTGCGAGTTGGCGTCTGCCACCGCGATGATCGAGCCTATGGCCTCATACCAGGCCAGTAGCTCCAGCGAGCGGGTATGGAGGCTCTTGCCGAGGTCGTCGACGAGCAGCAGTTCGAATCGTTCGCCTCGCTCCAGAAGCTCCACCAGCTCTTCCACCGAGCCACTGAGGACGACGCTGTAATGCCCCAGTTCGTTGAGGGCGCTCCAGTAGTTCAGCAGCGAGCCGGGGTGTATTCCGAGCACCGCGATCTTTCCTTTGCACCCCTGGGCTCCCGGTAAATGGGAAGTACCGTAGTGCGGGAAGGCGTGGGGCAACACGGGAGGCTTCCCGATTTCCTCCGGGGATCGTCTGGAATGGGGCTCGGCGGGGGAGGGCGAGGTACGACCAAGAAAAGTCTCCTACCATGGTGAGAAAAATCAGGAAAATTCCTGGCAAGCGGCTTGATGTCTTCGTGATGCCTTGCCTGCAAACTTTCTTGCGAAATAGCAGGAAATGCGCTGCGGAAAACGAGAAATTTCGGTCGTGCCCAGGCTGGCTCATACGACGTCACATGGCGTCGCAGGCCGCATGGCTCGCGCTTCTTGCATTCCTCCCACCCAGGTTGCCCGAGACTCATGAGCAAGACTGTACTGATCGTCGATGACCATCCCCTGATCTGCCAGGCCATACGCCAGGCGCTGGCCTCCGTCGGTTTCGAGACGCTGGGCGAGACGGCCGACGGCGTGGACGCGCTGCGGATGATCGAAACCCTGAAGCCGGACATCGTGATCCTCGACATCGGCCTGGAGAAGCTGGATGGGCTGACGGTGCTCAAGCGCATCACCCGGGAGCGCCTCGACACCCGCGTGCTGGTGTACAGCTCGCAGACGAAGGAGACCTACGCCACGCGCTGCCTGCAGGCGGGCGCCAGCGGGTTCGTCAGCAAGAGCGAGCCGATCGGCAAGCTGATGAAGGCGATCGAGACCATCGCCGAAGGCTACGTATTCTTCCCCAGGGACGCGATGCCGCTGCCCGGCGGCGGCGACGGCGCGGTGGGCGACCTGGAGGACCTGACCGACCGCGAGTTGCAGGTATTCAAGCTGCTGGCGGAGGGATTCTCCAACCGGGAGATCGCCGACAAGCTCAGCCTGAGCAACAAGACCGTCAGCGGCCACAAGGTCAACATCCTGACCAAGCTCAGCGTCACCTCGATCGTGGAGCTGGCCGATATCGCCCGCCAGCACAACCTCATCTGACCGGCCGTCGGTGAAGCCGTTGCCGATCCTTCTGCGCTGCCTCGTATGGCTATCGCTCGTGCTCTGCGGCGTCACGGGCGGGGCCTGGGCGCAGGACCTCACGCCCATCGCGCGGCAGTCGCTGGATGAGCTGAAGGTGCGGCTCACCGAGCAGGAGCGCGGCTGGCTCGCGCAGAGGAAGACGCTGGTGGTCGGCGTGCTCCACGACCCCTTGCCGCCGCTGCGCATCTTCGTCGAGCGGCAGGGACTGGAAGGGATCATGGCCGACTACCTGGTGGCCCTGCAGCGCGAGCTGGGCGTGCCGATCCGGGTGCGCCCGTTTCACAGCCGCGACGCGATGTACGACGCGCTGCAGGCCGGGAGCATCGACCTGGTCAGCAACGTCACCCCGCTGATGGCGCAGCACCGTGGGCTGGTGCTGACGCCGCCCTACGCGCTGACCGAACTGGCGCTGTTCGCCGAGGGCGGCGACCTGCGCGAATACAGCACCACCGATGGCAAGACGCGCATCGCCGTGGCCAACGACGTCATGCTGGACATGTACCGCGCCGCCGGCGGACGCGGCATCATCCAGCGCTATCCCTCGGCGCTGGTGGCCATGGCCGCGGTGCTCACCGGCGATGCCGACGTCTTCCTGGGCGACACGCTGTCCACCCACTACCTGTCCAGCCAGCTGTTCAGCAACCAGTTGGCGATCAACCAGAGCGCGCAACTGCCCGAACTGGCGGTGGGCTTTGCCCTGGAGCCGGGGAATACGCTGCTGCAGGGTATCTTCCAGCGTGCCCTCGGCGGCCTCACGCGCTGCCAGACCGTCAACGCGCAGTACCTCTGGGGCGACCTCGAGGGTTGCGAACTCAACGATTTCCGCAGCCGCCTGAGCGAGTCGGAGCGGGCCTGGCTGGAGCGCGCCGACACCGTGCAACTGGCCGTCAGCGAGGACCTGGCGCCCTACGCCTTCTTCAACAGCCGCGGGCGTTTCAACGGCATCGCCTCGGATGTGCTGGACATCATCCGGCGCAAGACCGGCATGCGCTTCAAGATCGTCCGCGTCAGCTCGCTGAGCGAGGCCGACGCCTTGCTGGACCGTGGCGAAGCGAGCCTAAGCATCCTGCCGGAAATCACCCCGCGCCAGCCGCCGTACCTGCATACCCAGCCCTTCGCCACCGCGCCCTACCTGTTCGTGATGCGCCAGGATGCCGGCCAGGGCGCGCTGGATGCCGGCAGCCGGGCGACGGTGGCCATCGCCAGGGGCTACCTGCTGCCGGAAATGCTTGCCAGCCACTATCCGCACCTGGCGTTCAAGCAGACCGAGACCATGGGCGAGGCCTTCAAGCTGGTGCGCGACGGCAGCGCCGACATCGTGCTGGCGCCGGCCAACGTGGCGCGCTACTACCTGTCCTACAAATACGAGACCAGCCTGAAGATCGGCGGCATCTTCGACGGCCCCGGGGCGCAGATCGTGTTCGCCGCGCCCAATGGGCAGCCACAGCTGATCTCGATCCTCGACAAGGCGATGCTGGAAATCACGCCCCGCCAGTACCTGCAGATCGTCGGCCGCTGGCGCGCCAACTCGGCCACCGACGACAAGTACTGGGAAGGCGTGGCCTCGTACATCCAGCGCTCCTTCGAGGTGCTCGGCGTGCTGCTGCTGGTGGCGGCTCTGCTGATCCTCGTCCAGCGCGGGCGCATCCGCCGCAAGCGCCGCGACCTGGAGCAACGCCAGTTACTGCTGGACGAACTGCGGCGGGCCAAGGAGTCGGCGGAAAAGGCCAGCCGCGCCAAGTCGGTGTTCCTCGCCACCATGAGCCATGAAATCCGCACACCGCTCAACGCCATCATCGGCATGCTGGAGCTGGTGCTGACGCGCAGGGACGACGCCGAACTGAATGCGCAGTCGGTGCACATCGCCTACGAGTCGGCCATCGGTCTGCTGGCGTTGATCGGCGACATCCTGGACATCTCGCGCATCGAGTCGGGCAAGCTGGCGCTGGTGCCGGAGCCTGCGCGGATGAAGGACCTGCTGGAGTCGGTGGGCAACGTGTTCTCGGCCCTGGCGCGGCAGAAACAGCTGCGCCTGAGCCTGGACATCGACCCGCTGGCCGCCGAACTGGTGTGGGTCGACGGGTTGAAGGTCAAGCAGATCCTTTCCAACCTGGTGAGCAACGCCATCAAGTTCACCGAACGAGGCGGCGTCGACGTCCGTTGCACGGTAGCGCCGGCTGGGGCGGCGCTGCGCTTCGTGATCGAGGTCGTCGATAGCGGTGCGGGGATTCCCGCGGCGCAGCTGGACCAGGTGTTCAAGCCGTTCTTCGTGGCCGATGGCGCGGTGAACGACCCCAACGCCGGCGCCGGCCTCGGCCTGGCGATCAGCCAGTCGCTGTGCCTGCTGATGGGCGGCACCCTGGACGTGCGCAGCGAAGTGGGCGTCGGTACGAGGATGACCTTCAGCGTCAGCCTGGACCGGGTGATCGCCGAGCCTGCCCAGCCCAGGGCCACCGAAGGCGAAGAGGCGGGGCAGGGCGCCGAGGGGCCGCTGACGGTGCTGATCGTCGAGGACCACCTGCCCAGCCAGTACCTGCTGTACCAGCAGGTCAGCTACCTCGGCCACCGGGCGCTGACCGCCAGCAACGGCCTGGAAGGGCTGGCCGCGTGGCGCGAGCATGAAGTCGACATCGTCATCACCGACTGCAACATGCCGGAGATGGACGGCCACGAGATGACCCGCGCCATCCGCCGCCTGGAAGAGGGGCAGGGGATGCGTCCCTGCCTGGTCATCGGCCTCACCGCCGACGCCCAGCGCGAGGAACTGGAGCGTTGCCGCGCCTCGGGCATGGACCATGCGCTGGCCAAGCCGATCAACCTGGCCGGGCTCAACCGCCTGATTCCCAAGTTCGGCGCAGGCCAGCCGCAACCCGCGGGCATGCCGTCGCGCATGGACGGCATCCGTGCGGCCATGGCCGAACAGGTGGTGCGCAGCAACGAAAGCGAGCGCGCGGCCATGGGCCACGCGCTGGATGGCGGCGACCTGCCGGCCATCAGGCGCATCGCCCACAAGCTCAAGGGCACTGCCTACCTGCTGAACCATCAGAAGCTGCTGGAACAGTGCGTGGAGGTCGAGGACCTGTGCGCCGCCAACGTGCTGTCCGACGACCTGCGCGAGGCGATAACCGCGCTGCTGGAAACCCTGGGCGAGATCGATCGCGCGTTGCGCACGAGCTGAATCCCGCGGGCGGGAAAAGTCTCGTTCCGACTCGGGAAGAGCCCCGGTCGAACCCCCGATGCGTCTGTGAGGGTGCGGAAGACCGCTCGCATAAGCTTTCCGGGTGATTCGAAGCGAGGTTCCAGCCGTCATGCCCCAGCACTCACTGAGCGCCCTGCTGCTGAGCAGCGAAACCAGCCGCCGCGCCTACGCCTCGCAATTGCGCCGGGAATGCCCCAACGCGCTCATCCTCAGCGCCAGGGACTGCCAGCACGCCCGGGCATTGCTGCAGCAGTTCGGCCCGGTCGACGTCGCCCTGTGCGAGGCGCAGCCGAATCCGGAGCGACTGGCCTTCCTCCAGCAGGCGCGGCGCGGGCGCAAGTTCCGCTCGCTGCTGCTGCTCGCCGGCAACCCGGCCATCGAGCGTGGCATGCGCCACTGGGCGCAACTGCGGGGGATTCCGCTGATCGATCGGCTGGCCGACTATTCGCCGGCGCTGGGCATGCTGGATGCCGATGTCGTTGCCGAACCGCCCAGCGCCGAGGACCTGCGCCTGGGGCTCTGGCATCGGGAGTTCCAGGCCTACGTGCAGCCGAAGTTCGACCTGCGCAGCGGCGCGGTGCGGGCGGTGGAAGTCCTGGCGCGCTGGCAGCATCCTTTCCGTGGCCTGCTCGCGCCGGCCAGCTTCATCCCCCTGATGAGCCGCGAGGGGTTGCTCGACGATCTGCTGTTCGACCTGCTGGAACAGGGCCTGGCCTGCCAGCTCGAGCTGCATCGCCAGGGCCACGACCTGGCGTTCGCCTTCAACCTCAGCCTGGGCCAGGCGAGCGACGCCGCGCTGATCCAGCGCCTGGTCGAGCGCCTGCGGCAGCATCCCCTGCCGCTGTCGCAACTGACCTTCGAGATCACCGAAGACGGCCCGGCCAGCGCTGGTGCGACCTGCGTGGAAAACCTCATCCAGCTCAGCCTGCTGGGCGTGCGGCTGTCCATCGACGACTTCGGCACCCAGCATTCCTCGCTGCTGCGCCTGTGCCAGTTGCCCTTCGACGAGATCAAGCTGGCCGCCGAGTTCACCCGGCAGATCGCCGACAGCGAGCACTACCGCAGCGTGGCCCGTCACGTGCTGGCGCTGGCCGGCGAGCTGGGCATGCAACTGGTGGTGGAGGGCATCGAGACCGAGGCGCAGCGTCATTGCCTGGTGGAAATGGGCGTGCGCACCGGCCAGGGTTACCTGCGCGCCGAACCCTTGAGGGCGGATCTTCTGGAAAGCTGGCTGAAGTTGCAGGGCGCGGGCTTCGCCGCCTGAGATCGATGAACAGGCGCAGGGACGTGGCCCTGCGCAGGAGGATCAGTCGTATTCGAGAATGTAGTTGAGCACGGCATTGGCCATGCCTGGAGTGACTGGATCCGCGCCCTTGCGCACGTATTGCGCTTTGACCGGCAGGCGGTAGCGCTCGCCCGTGGCTTCGGTCCTGATCCAGCTCATGTTCAGCGCGCTGGCCTTGGCGAAGGGCAGCTTCAGGCCCCAGTCGGTGGTCAGCGCGATCTCCACGCCCTTGGCGCCGCCCGGCGTCAGGTTGAGACGGCCGGGGCCGTCCGAGTTGCCGTCGAAATAGACCTTGACCGGCAACTGCGAGCCCGCCGGCACGCCCGTGCAGAGTACGTCGATGTCGAAGTCGCGGGAGGCCTCCTGCTGGCCCAGCCTGTCCGCCGTTACCCGCCCTAAGGGAATGCTGAGAAATTTGCTGCCCACGCAGCTGGAAAAGGAGCCGCGGCTGGCCAGTTGCGACGTGAGGGGGGTCCTGATCTCCAGGATATACTCGTCGTTTACGTAGAGCCCCAGCGAGGGGTAGGTCAGGTAGATGTTATCGCCGGTCGCTACCTTCTGCCCGGTACGGATGAGCTCGATGTCGATCGTGGGCGGGATCGGGACGTGCGCCCCGCGATAGTTCCCATATTCCCCGCTTGTCATCCTGTAGGGGTGCAGAAAATACCGAACGCCCAGCCCGGGCACGTTGGTCGTGTACACATCCGAGTAGCCTGGCGCCAGAGAGGCATTCGTTGGCGTGAAGCGCCAATAGACGTAGTCCACTAAGGAGGAGCAATAGGGCCAACTTGTACCAAGCCCCTGTCCCAGGTTGTCCTGATAGACAAACAGGATGACGGTGGCCATCGGCTGACCGATTGGTACATTGTCCAGGTCTATTAGGCTAGGCGGCAACTCGGTCTTGGTTTGGCGGAACTGGGGGTCTCGGGGCCAGCCACACATGGGAAGGGCGTGGGCTGTGCCGATGCTTGCGGCGGCCAGGGCTGTCAGGAGGAGCGCAAGAATGGACATCTTCATGGGGGCATCTTCTTTCGTTGGACGGATGGGCAAGGCAACCCAGGGGAGGGGGCTCGGTTTGGATTCCTTGCTGCCTGAGTAGGCGGAAGAGGCGCAGGACATGGCCCGGCGCAGGCGTTTCAGTTGTATTCGAGAATGTAATTGAGCACGGCGTTGGCCTTGCCTCCCCCGACCGGCTCCTTTCCCTTGCGTACGTATTGCGCCCTGATCGGCAGGCGGAAGAGCTCGCCCTTGGGTTCGCTGCGGATCCACTTCATGCCCAACGCGTCAGCCTTGGTGAAAGGCAGCTTCACGCCAGGGTTGTCGGTGGTCAGCGCAATCTCCACGCCCTTGGCGCCGCCCGGCGTCAGGTTCAGGCGGCCAGGGCCATCCGAGCTGCCTTCGAAATAGACCTTGACCGGTAGCTTCGAGCCGGCAGGCAAGCCACTGCACAATACGTCGAGGTTGAAGTTCTGGGCCGCCTCCTGCTGGCCCAGCTCGCTGGCCATAACCCGCCCCATGGGGAGATCGAGCATCTTGACGCCCGTGCAGCCGGAAAAGTAGCCATTGTTGATCAGGTTGATCTGGCCGACGAGCCCAACTTCCGCGGCAGTCCAGCCGTTCACCACGAACTTCACCCAGTGGTTCAGCTGGAGGTTGCCTCCCGCCACCTCACGAGCGGTACGGACCAACACGAGCCTGGCCGTCCTCGAGAGAGAGACTGTTGAAGTCGGTGAGTTCTCGTATTCACCGCTCCCAGACAGCCCCCGCTCCCAAGCGATATGAATACCCACTCCGGGCAAGTTGGTCTTATGCACATTATCGTAGAGTCCTACGTTGGTCCCTTTCCCGTCGTCCGAATATTGCCAGCGGACACGAGGAACGCTCATGGCACATTTGACTTTCTCTATATCGCCGATGAGGGGCGTGATAGATACATCGATAACCGCCATCGACTTGCCGATAGCTGCCTCATACAGACGCGTTGAGGCGGGCAGCCTAGCGTTCTCGATACGAGTCTGCTGGTCATTCATGTTGGGGTACCAGTAACAGAGGTCGGCGGCGTGGGCTGTATCGATGCCTGCCGCGCCCAGGATGATCAAGGGAAGGAGAGCGAGTTTCTTCACGGATTTGTTCCGTCGCTGGATGGAACGCCGCAGACGAGTTGCACCTGGTCGTAGGTCAGGGATGCGTCCCTGCTCGGCAGTTCGTAGGGCGCCGAGCAACTGCCATCGGCCCAACTGACGGTCAGCCGGCCCTGGTCCTCGAGGCCGAACACCAGGGCGCGGGACTGGTTGTCGACCACCGCCAGCAGCTTGCCGCTGGCGTCGGACACCTGGGCGCCGAAGGGTAATTTGCTACCGTCGGCCAGGCTCAGGTCGAGTTGTACGCGGCGGCCGGAGGCGGCGGCGAAACGTGCCTTCACCACCGCGCCACGGCGTGGCACCACGCGTTGCGAGGTCTCGTCGACGTCCACGTCGACGCCCAGAGTCTGGGTGTCGAGGTCCAGGTAGTTGTAGCGGTAGGGCTGCACGTAGCCTTCCACGGTGTAGCCGGCGCCATCCGTGCGCGCGGTCGAGCCGCCGATGCCCACGCCTTTCACCCCGGGCACTTCCACCAGCGCGAAGGTCTCGCCCACGGGCTGGCTGAAGGTCACGCCACCGCTATGGGCCACCATGGAGCCGGAGGCGGTGAGGTCCAGGTGGCGCGAGTCGTCGGACTTCGAATAGTTGCCGGCGAGCTTGGCCGAGGGCGCGTCCCAGGCCAGGCCGACGCTGCCCGAGTGCTCGCTGCCGTACCGCCCGGTCTGGGCCGAGTAGGACAGGGTGTTGGCGTCGTCGAGGTAGCCGGAAACGCCGGCCTGCAGGCTGTCGTCGCCGCGGCTGCTACTCGTGTAGCTGCTGTAGAGGCGTTGCGAGCGCGTTGAGCCGAAGGGAATGCTCACCGAGAAGGACAACTGATTGTCCGTGTCGGCCCAGCCGCCCGCACTCCGGGTATGCGAGGCGGAAATGCTGTAGCTGACCTCGCCGAGGTTGCCGCTGTAGCCCAGTTGCAGGCGCCGCGTGTTGCCGCTGCGGTCCCAGTAGTTGGTTTCGCCGGCGCTGAGGAAGAGCGAACCGTAGCCGCCCAGCGTCTGGTTGATGTTGAGATCGAGGCGGTTTTTCGGGCGGCCCCTGGCGAAGCTCTGGTGGTCGACCTCGCCCATTTCCTGGATGTGTTCGCTCAGGGTGCGGTAGCCCACTGTCGAATAGCGGTAGCCGACCATGGTGAAGGTGGTGTTGGTGCTGTTGAGCGTCTTGGAGTAGAGGAAACGCGCGCTCTGGCCACTGGTGGCCTTGCCGCGGTCGGGCCGCGAGCGGCTGTTGGTCACGTCCAGCGAGGTCCCGCCCAGGGGGGTGTTGAGCCCCAGGCCGAAGTTGAATGCCGTGTAGCCGTCGGCGCCGAGCATGCCGCCGTAGGTGGTCAGGTTGTCGGTCGCGCCGTAGACCGCCGTGCCCTGCATCAGTTGCGGCGATTCCGAGCCGTCGTTGTCGTACTTGCCCAGCGACAGGCTGTACTGGAAGGTGCCGCGGCGGACCATCACCGGCAGGTAGGAATAGGCCTGGGTGAATTTGCGCTTGCGCCCGTCGGATTCGATGACGGTGATTTCCAGGTCGCCGTTGGAGCCGCCGGGGTAGATGTCGCGGATCTCGAAGGCGCCCGGGGACACGCTGGTGGAATAGATCACGTAGCCGTTCTGGCGCACTTCCACGGTCGCGTGGCTTTCGGCGATGCCACGCACCACCGGCGCATAGCCGGCCTCGTTGTCGGGCAGCATGCCGACGTCCGAGCCGAGCTGGACGCCGCGGAAGCGGCTGCTGTCGAAGATGTCGCCACTGGTGTACAGCTGGCCGATGGCGAAGCGGCCCTTGAGGGCGGTGACGTCGTGCTCCAGGTAGGTGCGATTGCTGGAGAAGTTGCGTGATACGCCGGTGCTCTGGCTGATCGACGACTCGTTGCGCAGGTGCCACTGGCCGAGGTTGAAGCCGTTGCGCAGCCCCAGGTAGCCATAGTCGCTGCGCCTGCCGTCGCCGCTGTTGCGGTTGAAGTTCAACTGGTAGTTGCTGAAGAACGCGGCCACGCCGTCGTCCCACAGCGACGGGTCGACGTAGCCGCGCGAGTGGCGCTTGATATAGGCCTGGGGCACGCTGAGATACAGCGCCAGTTTCGAGACGTCCATTTCGACGGACGCCCCCTCGATGCGCAGCAGGGCGACCGGTTCGGCGTCGCCGCTATCAATGGGAACGATGCCTTCCTTCTTCAGGCGCTCCACGTCCACACCGATCTCGCGCAGCAGGCCGAGACTCAGGACCGGTTGCGCATCGTCTTTTTCGGCCTTCTCGTCGGTCTTGAAGGCGATGTCCTGGCGGCGCTCCAGACGCTGGTTCAGATAGAGGTCGACGCTGTAGGTCCCCGGCAGCATGCCGTTGCTTTTCTCGAAGAAACGCAGATCGACCTGGGCACCCTTGTCCTTGAGGAACATTGGGTTGAATTGCGTGGCGGATACCGAAGTCGCACCCAGCAGGCTGACGGCGGCCAAGTAAGGGAATCCTTTGTTGAAACGCATCCTGGCGTCCTTTCTGCTCGGTTTCTTCCTGATGTTTTTCATCTTTCTCGAAAGGAGTGGGCGTCCTGCCGGAACAGTGTTTCTCTGCGCAGGAAGCCCTATGGGCGCGATATCCCATGAAGTACATGAGGAGTGTGTGGAGAGGATTCAAAAACGCGTCAGAGTTGAATCGCAGCCTTGTGTTTTATCAGGGCGCCATAATCATTTATGGATTCCCAGTGAACTTCCGCGCTATCTCTAAACGTTTTCGGAAGACCTTCGATCTTCATCTTTTCGCTACTCTGCGGACTTATCATCGCGGCTTGGACCGGATATTCCTTCTGCCCGGCAATGACCTTCACCTGGCCGAATGAAACATGGAAGGCCGAATCATTGGCGGCCTGCAGCACCAGCCCGTCGGCAGTTTCCAGGACCTTCCAGCTCAGCTTGTTCGCCGCCTCGTCGGCCGTGCCCGGCAGCCCCTTCGGCCGGTAGAAGATTTTCAGGCGCTGGCGGAAGGCGACCTGCAGGCTGTTCTCGGTCCTGGAGACCTGGGGAATCTCCTGGACGCTGAGCCAGACCACGGATTCGCGATCCTCCGGCAGGCCCTTGCCCTGGTAGAAGATGCGCAGCATCTGCTGCTTCTTGTGGCCCAGGCGTGCCAGCGACGGAGTGATGGCGAAGGGCAGGTCGCTTTCCGACTGGCCCGGCGCGGCTTCGATCCAGGATTGGATCATGATGTCCTCGGTGCCTTCGTTGCGCACCTGGATGGAGGCTTCATGGTCGGTCGCGGGGAATACGACCCGCGTGCCGCCGACCTGGATGGCGGCCAGGCACAGGCCGGAAAGGGAGCAAAGCGCCAGCAACAGGCTGGTGCGAAACAGGAACCTGGGTTTCATCGTTCGACTCGCAGGGTGACGGGAGCGCTGGGCGCTCCCGTTCGGCGGCTTACTCGTAGGTCAGGGTGAAGGGCAGGGTGCCGTTGGCGGTGCCGGGCTGGAGCTGGTTGCCGTTGGCCACGTAGGAGGCACGCATGTTCAGCGTTGCGCTGTACTGGGCGTCCTGGCCTTCTCCGGTCTTGATCAGCGGGGCGACGTAGGTTTCGTTGGCGGACAGGTTGATCAGGTGGCTGTCCGAGTCGAACATGCCGATGCCCACGCCGCTGGCGGTGCCGGTGGTCTTCAGCAGGCTGTTGTTCTTCGGGTCGACGCCCGAGCCGGACAGCGGGTCGAAGCCGAACTTGACGGTGCTCAGGCCAGCGGCGGTGTTGCCGCAGTCCAGGTTCAGGTTGATCGCGGTGCCGGCGGCCAGGCCCGCTTCGGCGGAACCGCCCAGGGCGTCCATGCTGACCTTGCCGAGGTTCACGTCGATGACCTGATTGCCTTTGCTACCGCTGACGGAAGCGCCGGCGCCCCCCGAAGCGACGCAGGAAGCGGCAGTGATTTCACCGGTGAAATTGATGACGCCGTCGGCGGCCAGTGCATGGTTCGCCATCAGGCAGGTGGCGGAAGTCAGCAGCAGGAGTTTGAAAGGTTTCATTGGACCGATATCCCTTAGATAAGAGCTTGAATGCTTCAAGTACGGCTCATCTTGAGCCGCGGCAAAGAATATCGGGGGCTATGCTCCTTAAATACCAGACACTCGCCAGGGATCAACCGAGAACTTTCTTGTTCTGATGGGGGCACCTGCGAAATATATGGGGTAATGGGTGCGTGAATATTTTGCTGGGCAAGACTTGAAAACTATTCGGAGGAAGTGGCTGGAGTTCAAAAGAAGGGCCGTATATTTAATACGGCAACATAATCATGAATATGCCGAGAAAATAACGCCGTTATTCTCACTGTCCCCATCGACAGCGTTCAGAAGAATGGCGCGACGTCGAGGGAGCCTGATACCGACACTTTCCCCATCACCCTGCCTTCCTCCTTCCACCCACAGGATCCTTTTCCGGACAGGAGGTAGTTCTGAAATATCTTGTTACTTTTATTTTCGATCCTTCAGAAGAACCGACTATGGTCAATGGCTATTGGCCATCCATCGACGGGTTTCCCGATAAACAAGAATAAATGTCGATATTTATCGGTATTAAGGCCCCCGAATGGCCTCTCTTGTGAAGTCGTAGCGCACCTCCGTCAAAAAATCGCGCTGCCAGGTTTTGGCTGTATTCGTCAATTTATTGTCTTCTTCTTGGCCGAGATGAGTGGTTCGTCGTAGGACGTCAGCGTTTTTTCGCGAACGGCAGTTGACTAAATTCTGACGGAAAGCTTTTCTTCTCGTCTCAATGTCAATAAACCGGCATGCGGCGGCTGCGTCAGTTATCGACAGAGTGTCGGCTTTCGCGCGGCTTCCATGCAGTTAGGGATGATTGCTTCGTGCTGTCCAAAACTTCCTTGTCCTTCCTTGCTTCACGGCCGCTCCCGCGAGGGCTGTCCCTTGGCGGGTGCCTGGCCGTGCTGCTGCTCGGCAGCGCCTGGGCCCAGGCCGCCGAGGATTACGACCAACTGGTACGCGAGGCCCGCGCCGGCAATTACCAGCCGGCCTTGCAGCGCCTGCGGCAGACCCCCGACGACCCCGCGCGCCTCGACGATCACCTGATCATCGCCGGCTGGGCGGGGCTGGACGAGGAGGTGCTGCAGACCTACCAGCGCCATCCTCAGGCGCGGTTGTCCAGCGGCGCCTGGGCCTCGGTGGCGCGGGCCTATCGCAACCTCAAGCGCTGGCCCCAGGCATTGGAGGCCTACCGTCGCGGCCTGGCCGCCTACCCCGGCGATCAGGTTCTGCTGCAAGGGCAGGCGATGACCCTGGTGGATGCCGGGCGTGGCGCCGAGGCGCTGCAGAAGGCCGCGGCCCTGGTCGCCGCCGCGCCGCGCGATGCCGAGCGGCGCCTGGCCCTGGCCTATGTCCACCAGCAGATGGGCGAGCCCTATGCGGCGCTGTTCCAGGTGGACCAGGCCCGCCAACTGGCCCCGCAGCAAAGCCGTGTGCTCAGCGAATACGTCGATGCCTTGCAGGCCGCCGGCCTGCCGCGCCAGGCGCTGGCCTTCGGCGAGCGCCACCCCGGCGTGCTGTCGGCGGCGCAGCAGCGCAGCCTGCAGGCCGACCGCGTCGCCGAGCTGGTGCGCCTGGCGGAAGTGTCGCCCCTGCGCGACAGCGAGCGCTTCGTGGTCGCCGACCGGGCCATCGCCCTGGCCGACCAGTCCCTCGCGCAATGGGCCGGTGACCCGGCCGCGGCGCAGGAAGTGCGCCGGGTGCGCATCGACCGCCTGGGCGGCCTCTATGCCCGGGCGCGCATGGCCGAGGTGGTCGAGGAATACGAGCGGCTGCATGCCGAGGGCGTGCAACTGCCGCCCTACGCCCTGCGCTGGGTCGCCGGCGCCAGCCTGTACCAGCGCCAGCCGGAGCGGGCCGCGGAACTCTACCGCCAGGTGATCGCCAGCGAGAACGACAAGGACAGCGACTGGATGGACGACCACCAGGGGCTGTTCTACGCCCTGGTGGAAAGCGAACGACTCGACGAGGTGCCTGTCCTGAGCGATGGCCTGGTGGCGCAGCAACCGATGCGGCTGCATCCGCCGGGCATGGGGGTGGCCCTGCCCAACGACGACTGGCTGGAGGCCCGCCTGCTGCAGGCCAACGGCCGGCTGTACCGCAACGACCTGCCGGCGGCGCAGCAGGACTACGAAAGCCTGGTGGAAAGCGCGCCGGACAACTCGCGGCTGCGCACCGGTCTGGCCAGCACCTACCTGTCCCGCGGCTGGCCGCGGCGCGCCGAAGACCAGCTGAAGATAGCCGAAAGCACCGACCCGCGCGGCGTGGCCCTGGAAACCGAGCAGGGCATGGTGGCGCGCGAGCTGCAGGAATGGCGGCAGCTGGACCTGCTGGCCGACGACGTCATCCAGCGCTTCCCCGAACAGTTGCAGGCCCAGCGCCTGGACTACCTGCGCCAGGTCCACCACATGGCCGAGCTGCGCATCAGCGCCTACGGCGGTCATGCCAACGGCGGCGAGGTCAACGGCAGCCGCGACCTGGGCTTCGACAGCGTGCTCTACAGCCCGCCCATCGCCGACCACTGGCGGCTGTTCGGCGGCGCCGGCTACGCCACCGGCGATTTCGAGGAAGGCACCGGGCATTACCGCTGGCAGCGCGTCGGCAGCGAATGGAGCGGGCGTAACACCACGCTGGAGGCGGAGGTGTCGCACAACGATTACGGCGACGGCGACAAGCTGGGCCTGCGGCTGTCTGGCGTCCACGACATCGATGACCAATGGCAGTACGGCTGGAGCGCCGCGCGCCTGTCCCGCGAGACGCCGCTGCGGGCGCTCAACAGCGGCATCCGCTCCGACCGCCTGGACGGCTACCTGCGCTGGCGCCAGAACGAGCAGCGCGAATGGCGCCTGGCCTATTCACCCTCGCACTTCAGCGACGGCAACATGCGCCACGAACTCGCCCTCACCGGCAGCCAACGTGTCCATAGCTCGCCCTACCTGGTGGCGGACCTCGGCCTGGAGGTTTCCGGCAGCCGCAACAGCAAGTCGGAGGACGTCCCCTATTTCAACCCGAAGTCGGACTTGCTGCTGCTGCCCAGCCTGAACCTGGAGCACACCCTCTACCGCCGCTACCAGACGCGCTGGACCCAGCAGGGCCAGCTCGGCGCCGGCAGCTACAGCCAGCAGCACCACGGCACCGGCGCCGTCGGCCTGCTCGGCTACGGCCAGCGCCTGAGCCTGGACGACCGCTTCGACGCAGGCTTCAACCTGTCCGCCGTCAGCCGCCCCTACGACGGCGACCGCGAACTGGACTACCGCCTGGTCTTCGACCTCAGCTACCGCTTCTAGGACCCGAACATGAGAGCCACCTACCGTTTCCTGCTGTTGGGGCTGGCGCTGCTGATCGGGGCTTGCGCCAGCGAGGCGCCCCCCTTCGTCGAGCCGGCGCAACGCACCCTCGCCGCCAACGAGAAGCCCTGGCCGTCGGGGCGCATCCTGACCCTGGCCTACCACGAGATCGCCGACAGCGACGCCAACCAGGCCTTCATGACCGTGCGCACCGCCAACCTGGTGGACCAACTGGCCTGGCTGCACGAGCAAGGCTTCCAGGCGATTTCCGTGGACCAGTTGCTGGCCGCCCGCGCCGGCCGCGGCAGCCTGCCGGAGAAACCGCTGCTGCTGAGCTTCGACGACGGCTACAGCAGCTTCTACCAGCGCGTGCTGCCGATCCTGAAGGCCTACGACTGGCCGGCGATCATGGCGCCGGTAGGCGTCTGGCTGGATACCCCGGACCAGCAGCGCGTGGACTTCGGCGGCCTGGCGGTGGAGCGCCGGCGCTTCCTCACCCGCCAGCAGCTCGCGGAAATCGCCCGGTCCGGCCTGGTGGAAATAGGCGCACACACCGAGGCCCTGCACTTCGGTGGCCCCGGCAACCCGCAGGGCAGTCAGCTGCCGGCAGCGGCCAACCGCCTGTACCTGGCCAATGCCGGGCGCTACGAAACCGAGGCCGAATACCGCAACCGCGTGGGCATCGACGTCAAGCGCATCAGCCGCACCCTGCAAAGCATCACCGGCAAGGCGCCGCGGGTGTGGGTGTGGCCCTACGGCGCGGCCAGCGGCACCGCCTTGCAGGTGGTCGGCGACGACGGCTACGCCCTGGCCCTGACCCTCGAGGACGGCCTGGGCAGCATCGACCACCTGGACAACCTGCCGCGCTTCCTGCTCAACGGCGACCCCAACCTGCATCACTTCACCTCGGCCATCAGCCGCGTCCAGGCGCAGGACAACCTGCGCGTCGCCCACGTCGACCTGGACTACGTCTACGATCCCGACCCGCAGCAGATGGAGGCCAACCTCGGGCAACTGGTGCAGCGCATCGCCGACCTGCGCATCAACACCGTGTTCCTCCAGGCCTATGCCGACCCGCTGGGCGACGGCACGGTGAAGGCGCTGTACTTCCCCAACCGGCACCTGCCGATGCGCGCCGACCTGTTCAACCGCGCCGCCTGGCAGCTGCGCACCCGCGCCGGCGTGGAAGTGTTCGCCTGGATGCCGGTGCTG
Organism: Pseudomonas sp. M1; assembly: GCF_022760135.1. Lineage (NCBI taxonomy): Bacteria > Pseudomonadati > Pseudomonadota > Gammaproteobacteria > Pseudomonadales > Pseudomonadaceae > Pseudomonas > Pseudomonas sp. M1. Next base: position 4,823,005 of record NZ_CP094343.1, on the reverse strand, counting down.
GCCTTCGACCTGTCGCCGCAGCTGCCGCGGGTGCAGCGCTGGGACCCGCACAGCGGGCGCCTGGAGATCGACCCGCAGCAGTACCGGCGGCTGTCGCCGTTCGACCCCGAAGTACGCCGGCAGATCACCGAGATCTACGAGGACCTGGCCGGGCACGCCGCCTTCGCCGGCCTGCTGTTCCACGACGACGCGCTGTTCTCCGACTTCGAGGATGCCGGGCCCCAGGCGCTGGCGGCCTATCGCGCGGCCGGCCTGCCGGGCGACATCGCCAGCCTGCGCGGCGATGCGCAGACGCTGCAGCGCTGGACGCGCTTCAAGAGCCGCTACCTCATCGACTTCACCCGCCAGCTCGCCGAGCGCGTACGCGCCATCCGCGGCCCGCAGGTGCAGACGGCGCGCAACATCTATGCGCTGCCGATCCTCGAACCGCAGAGCGAAGCCTGGTTCGCGCAGAACCTGGACGACTTCCTGGCCGCCTACGACTGGACCGCGCCCATGGCCATGCCGCTGATGGAGGGCGTGCCCCTGGAGCAGTCCGAGGCCTGGCTGCAGCGCCTGGTGCGCGAAGTGGCCAAGCGCCCCGGCGCGCTGCAGCGCAGCGTCTTCGAACTGCAGGCGCGCGACTGGCGCGAGGGGCGCGAGGCGCCCATCGACGCCGCGCAGTTGCGGCGCTGGATGCACCGCCTGCAGTGGGAGGGCGTGCGCAGCTTCGGTTACTACCCGGACGATTTCGTCAACGACCAGCCCGAACTCAAGGCGCTGCGTCCGGCCATCTCCAACGCCTGGTACCCCGAGCCATGATCGATCGCATCGTTGCCTTGCTGGTCCTGCTGCTGTTGCTCGGCGGCCCGATCGGCGTAGCCATCGTCCTCACCGGCGAGATACTGCTGAACTTCGTGTTCTTCTATCCACTGTTCATGTCGGCCCTGTGGATGGCCGGCGGCATCTACTTCTGGGCGCACTGGGAACGCCACTGGGCCTGGCCGGAGGACGTCCCGCAACTGGAGGGCGAGCCGCTGGTGTCGATCCTGATCCCCTGCTTCAACGAGGGCGACAACGCCGCCGACACCATAGGCGCGGCCCTCGCGCAGCACTATCCGAACATCGAAGTCATCGCCATCAACGACGGTTCCTCCGACAACACCGCGCAGGTGCTCGATGCCCTGGCCGAAGGCGAGCCGCGGCTGCGCGTGCTGCACCTGGCGCAGAACCAGGGCAAGGCCGTGGCCTTGCGCATGGGCGCGCTGGCCGCGCGCAGCGAGTACCTGGTGTGCATCGACGGCGACGCGCTGCTCGATCCCAACGCCGCGGCCTACCTGGTGGCCCCGCTGATCGACAACCCGCGGGTCGGCGCGGTGACCGGCAACCCGCGCATCCGCACGCGCTCGACGCTGATCGGCCGCGTCCAGGTCGGCGAGTTCTCCTCGATCATCGGCCTGATCAAGCGCACCCAGCGCGTCTACGGGCGGGTCTTCACCGTCTCCGGCGTGGTCGCCGCGTTCCGCCGCACGGCCCTGGCGCGGGTCGACTACTGGAGCACGGACATGATCACCGAGGACATCGACATCAGCTGGAAGCTGCAGCTGGATCACTGGTCGATCTTCTACGAGCCGCGCGCGCTGTGCTGGATCCTCATGCCCGAGACCTTGCGTGGCCTGTGGAAGCAGCGCCTGCGCTGGGCGCAGGGCGGGGCCGAGGTGCTGCTGAAGAACATCCGCAGCATCTGGACCTGGCGCTACCGCTACATGTGGCCGCTGCTCATCGAGTTCAGCCTGTCGGCGGCCTGGGCCTTCACTTTCCTGCTGTCGATCCTGCTCTGGGCGCTTGGCCTGGTGGTCGAGATGCCGCCCAGCCTGCGCGTCGCCAACATAGTGCCGCCGGCCTTCACCGGGCTGCTGCTGGCCTGCGTGTGCCTGTTGCAGTTCGCCCTGAGCCTGCTGATCGAGCGGCGCTACGAGCGCCACCTGGCGAGTTCGCTGTTCTGGGTGATCTGGTACCCCTTCGCCTTCTGGCTGGTCACCTTGCTGACCACCCTGGTGAGTTTCCCCAAGGTCATGCTCAAGACGCGCCAGGCCCGGGCGCGCTGGACCAGCCCCGACCGTGGCATCAAGAGGAGTTCGTGATGAACCTGATCAAGACACCGCAGCACTGGCTGCCCCGGAGCCTGGACGTTCTGCTGACCCTGTGCGCCTGGGCGATCTTTGTCTGGCTGATGGAGCGCGGCATTGCCAGCCTGCTCGCCAGCGGCTGGCGAGGGCCGCGCCTGGACTGGGGCGGGCAGTTCCTGCAGACGCTGGATACGCTGATGGTCTATGTGCTGTGCAGCGCCTTGATCGCCGCGCTGCTGGTGTCCTGGGCCCGCTACAACCAGATTCGCGCGGCGCGCTACGAGCGCCGCTCACGCATGCCCGACCTGTCCCGGCAGGCGCTGTCGCGCAGCTTCAACATCAGTGGCGATACCCTGGCCCGCCTGCATGGGGCCCAGGTGGTGACCCTGCACAACGACGAGCATGGCAACCTGGTGTGGGTGGAGAACCCGGCGGAGATGGAAGTCGAGACGCCCTGAGCGGCCTCAACTGCCGCTGTTGCCGTGGTGCGGCTCGGTCAGGGCGCGGCGGTAGCGCGCGTAGAGGTCGCTGTCCATGTTGCTGGCGCTGAGGATCTTCAGGGCGAAGGCCTTGACCTCGGCGTCGCTGTACGCCCGCTGGGGCTCGGTGGCGGCCGGTTGCGCGGCGCAGCCCACCAGCACGGGGACGGCCAGCACCAGGCTGGAAAGGAATCGGAACATGGCGGGTTCACCCGGGGCATGGATAGTGGGGATGGACAAAGGCTAGCGATGGCTCGCCGGCCTGGGAAATCATCCCGGTCGATAGTCGCTATCGTCCGAGCCGGCTTCCGACACCCGGGAGCGCCAATAGGTTCCGGCGGCCCAGCAAGCCGGGCCGAATCCGGCTATCCTTCGCGGCCTTCGCCACTTCCCGGGACCGCGCCATGAAAGAACAGCTCGTCGAACTCCTCACCCTGATCAGCTCCGGCTGCATGGGCGCGGAGGAAATCCGCCAGATCGCCGAGGATGCCGCCGCGGCCTATGCCGACCCCGAGGCCTTCCTCGCCGCCAACCCGGACATCAACTACGACGACAGCTTCCCCATCCCGCTGGGCGAGTGGGTGGTGGTCGGCAGCCTGCCGGACATCGTGCTGTTCCAGGGCGACGACTACAAGGAACTGTTCGAAGGCATCCGCGCCTCGTTCGACGCCAGCGTGAACTTCGTGCTGCAGGCCAAGCAATTGCACAAGGCCGACCCGCTCACCGCGCTGAAGCGCATCCAGGTGCAACTGAGCGCGCTCTATCCGGAAAAGGGCGGCTACGTGCTGCTGGACTTCAGCGAACCGCTGGACGACGAACTGCAGGCGGTGCTGGTGTACCGCTGCGACCTGGAAAGGGTCATGGCCCTGTGCCTGGAAATCGGCATTCCGGCGGCGCCGGCCTACGAGCGCCTGGTCGAGGCCAGCCGGGAAGAGTGATGCCCCCTCGGCCGCCGTCCTTCCGGCGGCCCCTGCCAGGGAAAAACGCCCTGGCTATTCTCCAGGCATGGCGGATGACCGCGCACCTGCTCCCGGTGGGTTGCTTATAAATGTGGGAGTTCCGGCGTGTTCAGGGCTTTGGTTTCCCGTCCGGGCGTAGGAATGCTCTGAGGTCAACCAGGCGATGTCCTGCAATTACCCGCGTCGGCAGCTTGCCGTTGGCGATCCATTCCTCCAGAACCTCCGGCTGATCGGACATCCCGAGCAATTCGGCGAAACGCTCGAGGCTCAGGTAATAGGTTTCGTCCTCGGGAGCGGGGGAGAAGGGTTCTTCCACTTTCATGTGGTGTCCTGCACCATGGCCTGCGCTATTAGGGGAGAGAGACTAAATGACTCTCTCGAGACAATACACTAAATATTAGTGTTTTTGTATGGTGCTTCGAATGTCCGGAAATGGATTACAGATCGTGAAGAAACGTTTCCTTTTTACCGCTGGGGAAAGACTACGTGGCCTGCGTGAGCTGACCGGGCTCAAACGCCCGGAATTCGCCAAGATCGTCGGCATGAAGGCCAAGACGGTGGAGAACATCGAGTTCGGTCGCCAGCGCATGCGCGACGAGGATTTCGAGAAGGTCTGCAGCGTCTATCCGGATTTCGCCCGCTGGATCACCTACGAAGGGCCCATCGACTCGGCGTCGGTGGCCTGGGAGATCGCCGATTCGGCGCAGTCCGCCGCCGTCTACCTGGTGGAGCAGAACCCCGCATTGCTGGAGAGCAGCAGCCTCAGCCTGGAGGAGTGGCGCAACCGCCACCACGACGTGCTCGAGCGCCTGCGCCATGAGCCGGGGCGCGAACTCGTCGCAGAGACCGACGACGATGACGACGAGTCCGAAGAAGAGACGCGGGACTAGGCGACGCAGCCGCGCAGGTAGCCCAGCAGGTCCGGGGCGCCGATGCTGCGCAGGCCGGCGCCGAATTCGTCGGCTTGCGGGTGGTCCTTGGGCAGCAGCAGGGATTCCGGCGTTTCGCTGTTGAACAGGCCGAAGCGCGCATAGGGCAGGCCGGTGTCCAGCAGCAGGCCCATGAACCCGGCATCGCTCCAGGCCTGGGTCGGCATCGCCAGCATGTGGTAGCGCCGCTCCAGGTCGTCCAGGGCGCTGCCCTGCAGGCTAAACTGGCGCACCCTGCCGGGCAGGCGCAGTTCCAGGCCGCGGCGGCGCGCATAGGCCACCGCGCAGGCGAACGCCTCGGTGTGGTTGTCCAGCTCCAGGAACAGCCGCTGGCCATGCCAGTCGGCCCGGCGCAATTGCAGCTCCACGCCGCGCTCGAAGCCGGGCAGGGCCTGCCCGAGCGCCTTGCCGAAATCCCGGTAGCTGATGATCCGCACCTTGCGCCCGGCGTCGCCGGCCGCCACGGCTTCGAAGTCGGGTAGCGCCGAATTCGCCAGGGGGCCGCGGGTGCACAGGCCGTCCACCTCGCGCAGGTCGACATCGTGCAGCTCCAGCAGACGGGAACCGACCAGTTTCTTCAGTGCGGCATGGGCGCGCGCCTTGTCTTCCTGCACCGGCCCGGACAGGGCGCCGCGCGGCAGGTCGATCAGGCGGTACAGCGGCGCGCCGGACTGCCAGCCGATGCCGCTGGGCGGGCTCGCCGGGGCGCTGAAGCTCAGGGCCAGGGAACGGGTGCGCTGCGAGACCTTGTGCAGGTCGGCGTTGCCGAGCCCCAGGCGCTGGGCGATGGCCGCGAGGCGCTGGGCCATGTTGCGGGGTGGATTCATGATCGAAGGCAAACTCCCGATGCCCGGCCGACAGCCCTAAGCATAGGTAAGCCAGTCGCGGTTGTGCTTCCGGGCAGTGACAAATGTTGCTTCCTTCCTTTCAAGGGCGGGCGCCATGCCGGGCCCGCCGCGGCCGCGCCTCGCCTAGGGACAGGCCGGCCGGCTATACTAGCGCCCCATTTTGCCGACCGATGCCCGACCATGTATAGCCTGGCCCGCGAGCTGCTGTTCAAACTGTCCCCGGAAACCTCCCATGAGCTGTCCATCGACCTGATCGGCGCCGGCGGCCGCCTGGGGCTCAACGGCCTGTTCTGCCCGAAGCCGGCCAGCCTGCCGGTGCAGGTCATGGGCATCGACTTCCCCAACCCGGTGGGCCTGGCCGCCGGCCTGGACAAGAACGGCGACGCCATCGACGGCTTCGCCCAACTGGGCTTCGGCTTCGTCGAGATCGGCACCGTCACCCCGCGCCCGCAGCCGGGCAACCCCAAGCCGCGGCTGTTCCGCCTGCCGCAGGCCACCGCGATCATCAACCGCATGGGCTTCAACAACCTGGGCGTCGACCACCTGGTGGAGCGGGTCAAGGCCGCGAAGTACCGCGGCGTGCTGGGCATCAACATCGGCAAGAATTTCGACACCCCGGTCGAGCGCGCGGTGGACGACTACCTGATCTGTCTGGACAAGGTCTACGCCCACGCCAGCTACGTCACGGTCAACGTCAGCTCGCCGAACACCCCGGGCCTGCGCAGCCTGCAGTTCGGCGACTCGCTCAAGCAACTGCTGGAGGCCCTGCGCCAGCGCCAGGAAGACCTGGCCGAACAGCATGGCCGGCGCGTGCCGCTGGCGATCAAGATCGCCCCGGACATGACCGACGAGGAAACCGCCCTGGTCGCCGCGGCGCTGGTGGAGGCGGGGATGGATGCGGTGATCGCCACCAACACCACCTTGGGCCGCGAAGGCGTCGAGGGGCTGCCGTTCGGTGACGAGGCCGGCGGCCTGTCGGGCGCGCCGGTGCGCGAGAAGAGCACCCACACGGTCAAGGTGCTGGCTGGCGAACTGGGCGGCCGCCTGCCGATCATCGCCGCCGGCGGCATCACCGAGGGCGCCCATGCGGCGGAGAAGATCGCCGCCGGCGCGAGCCTGGTGCAGATCTACTCGGGCTTCATCTACAAGGGGCCGGCGCTGATCCGCGAGGCGGTGGACGCCATCGCCCAGGCGCAGCGCGCAGGCAAATAAAAAGGGCTCCTTTCGGAGCCCTTGGGCTTACGCCCTGCCGCCCGGATGGGGCGTGCCTTGGGGAAATCGGTGTGATCCTTTGGTCAACTGGTGGCGTGTTGCATCTGATTCAGACGTTGAAGACCGGCGGTGCCGGTGAGGCCATCCCAGTTGTCGCCGCGACCCTCGCGCCAGCCGTTGAGCCAGGACTGCCGGGTGGTGGGATGGGTGAAAGGACAGAGATCGCGAGACTTGCCACTGATGCCGTACTGGTAACCGCGCATAAAGGCTCTTTCCAACGGATCACGCTTGAGTCTTCTCATAGGGTGTTGCCCTCACTTGTTGACTGTTATGTCCCGTTGGCCCCCTGGGGAGGCCTGGCGGACAGTTCCGCCAAAAAGGGGCCTGTTGCCGGCGTGACAGACCCCGCCCGACACCTTTGCGGCGACGGGTTAAGCTGAGTTCTAAACCATGGGCTTCGAGCCTGTGAACAACCAATTTGTCATAAAGACTTAACTCTTATGGGTTCAAGCCATAAGTTTTTCCCCCGGGCGGGTCGGGCAAATTGCCCGAAACCGCATGTTCAGGGGCTTGTGCGAGGCAGCCTGGCGAACTGCCAGGAAATTGAGAGGTTCTCTCATCCCGACGAGCGGGCAAGTACCTGCGACCTCGGGTCGCAGGTTTTGTGAAACCTTTTGAAATGAACCATGGCCGGGTGCCAGCGTTTTCACGCGGCATCCGCTCAACAGGGGCCGAGGCCCCTCTGGAAAGGGCTGCGGCCCGGGAATGGCGATGTCGGAACACTACGAACTCTTCCTCACCTGCCCCAAGGGCCTCGATGGCCTGCTGCTGGACGAGGCGCAGGCGCTGGGCCTGAGCGATGCCCGCGCGCAGGTGTCCGCCGTGCGCGGCCGCGGCGACCTGGAGACGGCCTACCGGCTGTGCCTCTGGTCGCGCCTGGCCAACCGCGTGCTGCTGGTGTTGGCGCGCTTCCCGGTGGCCAACGCCGAGGAACTCTACCTGGGCGTGAACGCGGTCAACTGGAGCGATCACCTGGACCCCGGCGGCAGCCTGGCGGTGGAGTTCAGCGGCAAGGGCTCGGGCATCGACAACACCCACTTCGGCGCGCTCAAGGTCAAGGACGCCATCGTCGACAACCTGCGCGCCGAGTTCGGCCGGCGGCCGACGGTGGACAAGGTCAACCCGGACATCCGCGTCCACCTGCACCTGGACCGCGGCCAGGCGGTGCTGTCCCTGGACCTCTCCGGGCACAGCCTGCACCAGCGCGGCTACCGCCTGCAGCAGGGCGCCGCGCCGCTGAAGGAAAACCTCGCCGCGGCCATCCTCATCCGCGCCGGCTGGCCGCAGCTGGCCGCCGAGGGCGGGGCGCTGTCCGACCCCATGTGCGGCGTCGGCACCTTCCTGATCGAGGCCGGCCTGATGGCCGCCGACATCGCCCCCAACCTCAAACGCGAGCACTGGGGCTTCGACAAGTGGCTGGGCCACGTCCCGGTCCTCTGGCGCAAGCTGCTGGCCGAGGCCGAGCAACGCGCCGCCGTCGGCCTGGCGCGGCCGCCGCTGTGGATCCGCGGCTACGAGGCGGACCCGCGGCTGATCCAGCCGGCGCGCAACAACATCGAGCGCGCCGGTCTGGGCGAGTGGGTGAAGGTCTACCAGGGCGAGCTGGCCACCTTCGAACCGCGCCCGGACAAGGGCCAGCGCGGCCTGGTGATCTGCAACCCGCCCTACGGCGAGCGCCTGGGCGACGAGGCCAGCCTGCTGTACCTCTACCAACACCTGGGCGAGCGCCTGCGCCAGGCCTGCCTGGGCTGGAACGCCGCGGTCTTCACCGGGGCGCCGGAGCTGGGCAAGCGCATGGGCATCCGTAGCCACAAGCAGTACGCCTTCTGGAACGGCGCGTTGCCGTGCAAGCTGCTGATGTTCGAGGTGGAGCCGCGCCAGTTCGTCACCGGCGAGCGCGGTGCCGAGGCGCGCCAGGACGGCGCCGTGCAAGCTCCGGCGGAGCCGGCGCGCCTGAGCGAGGGCGGGCAGATGTTCGCCAACCGCCTGCAGAAGAATCTCAAGCAACTGGGCAAATGGGCCAGGCGCGAGAAAATCGAATGCTACCGCGTGTATGACGCGGACATGCCCGAGTACGCCCTGGCCGTGGACCTGTACCGCGACTGGGTGCACGTGCAGGAATACGCCGCGCCCAAGTCCATCGACCCGGCCAAGGCCCAGGCCCGCCTGCTCGACGCCCTGGCGGCGCTGCCGCAGGCCCTCGGCATCCCCAGCGAGCGCATCGTCATCAAGCGCCGCGAGCGCCAGGCCGGCAGGAAGCAGTACGAACGGCAGAACAGCGAAGGCCGCTTCATGGAAGTGGAGGAGGGCGGCGTGCGCCTGCTGGTCAACCTCACCGATTACCTGGACACCGGGCTGTTCCTCGACCACCGGCCGATGCGCCTGCGCCTGCAGCGCGAGGCCGCCGGCAAGCGCTTCCTCAACCTGTTCTGCTACACCGCCACCGCCACCGTGCATGCGGCCAAGGGCGGCGCGCGCAGCACCACCAGCGTCGACCTGTCGAAGACCTACCTGGACTGGGCGCGGCGCAACCTGTCGCTCAACGGTTTCTCCGACAAGCAGAAGCTGGTGCAGAGCGATGTCATGGAATGGCTGCGGGCGGACCGCGGCGAGTACGACCTGATCTTCATCGACCCGCCGACCTTCTCCAACTCCAAGCGCATGGAAGGGGTGTTCGACGTGCAGCGCGACCAGGTCGAGCTGATCGACCTGGCCATGACCCGTCTGGCCAAGGGCGGCGTGCTGTATTTCTCCAACAACTTCCGCAAGTTCGAGCTGGAGCCGAGCCTGGCGGCGCGCTACCAGGTCGAGGACATCAGCGCCCAGACCCTCGACCCGGACTTCGCCCGCAACCCGAAGATCCACCGGGCCTGGCGCATCAGCGCTCGCTGATTCGCCAGGGCCCCGCGGCTGGTTTCACTGGCCGCGGGTGGAGGCGTAGAGGTCCAGCAGCACCTGGTCGAGGATGGACGAAGCGCCCCACGGCCGGTTGCTGTTGAGGATGGCTACCACCACCCAGTTGTTGCCGCGGGCGTCGCGGCTGAACCCGGCCAGGGCGCGGACGGTGTTGAGGGTGCCGGTCTTGACGTGGGCCTCGCCGGTCATGGGCGTGTGGCGCAGGCGCTTGCGCATGGTGCCGTCGACGCCGACGATCGGCAGCGAGGAGATGTACTCCGCGGCGTAGGGGCTGTGCCAGGCGGCCTGCAGCATGGCGGCCATCTCGCGGGCGCTGACGCGCTCGTCGCGGGACAGGCCGGAGCCGTTCTCCATCACCAGGTGCGAAGCGGTGATGCCCTTGCGCGCCAGCCACTGGCGGATCACCCGCTGTGCCGCCAGGCCATCGTTGGCGTCCGCGCTGGTGCGGTTCTGCGCGCCGATGCTGAGGAACACCTGGCGGGCCATGGTGTTGTTACTGTACTTGTTGATGTCGCGGATGATGTCCACGGTGTCCGGCGACAGCGCGCGGGCCAGCAGGGTGGCGTTCTTCGGCACCGTGCCCTGGCGGTCGGCGCCGCTGATGCTGCCGCCCAGTTCCTGCCAGATGCCGCGGATGGCGCCGGCGGTGTAGCCCGGATGGTCGAGCAGCGACATGTAGGTCTGCGCGCTGCAGCCGCGCGGAATCTCGCCGGCGGCCACCAGCACGGTGCCCTCGGCGCGGGTTTCCGGGACGAAGCGCAGCTTCGGCCAGGCCGGGCAGTTGGCCGGGCCGCTGACCTTGATCTGGTTCTCCAGGCGCACGTTGGCCAGCGGCGGGTCCATCATCACCGAGGCCTGGTTGCCTTCGCTGCGCACCACCAGGCGCACGCTCTTGAGGTTGACCATGGCGGCGTCGGGGCCGACCAGGAACGGCTTGTTGTCGTCGCCGCCGTCATCGTTGAACACCGGCAACTGCGGCTGGTTGAAGTAGCTGCGGTCCAGCACCAGGTCGCCGTTGACCTTGAGCACGCCGTTGGCGCGCAGGTCGCGCATCATCAGCCAGAGCTTTTCCAGGTTCAGCTTGGGGTCGCCGCCGCCCTTGAGGTAGAGGTTGCCGTTGAGCACGCCGTCCTGCAGCTTGCCGTCGGTGTAGAACTCGGTCTTCCACTGGTAGGTGGGGCCCAGCAACTCCAGGGCGGCATAGGTGGTGAACAGCTTCATGGTCGAGGCCGGGTTCACCGAGACGTCGGCGTTGAAGTAGGTGGGCGTACCCGGGCCATCCAGGGGGATCATCACCAGCGACAGGGCGTCGTTGGTCAGCTTGCTGGCCTTGAGCGCCTTCTCCACCCGTTCGGGCAGGGCGGACTTGATCGGGGCGGCCAGGGTGGGCAGGGCGAAGGGCAGCAGGGTGGCGAAGGCGAGAACACGCAGTGACTTGAACATATTTGAAGTGAAATCCCGGTTCAGGGCATCGACATGACGAAGGTGACGAAAGAAGACACTGACGATAGACGATTGCGCCAGTGACGCGGCAACGCGCCGGCGCATTATGCCGCAAGCCGTTGCGGGATGCGCTGGGGTTTGTGAGCCGATGCGCGTGGGAGCGCCGCGCCCGAGCTGCTAGAGTCTGTGCGGGGCGGCTCCCGCCCAGCCCCGCATGCCGTCATCAATCGAGGAGATCCGCCACATGGCCAGCAACCGTTCCCGTCGTCTGCGGAAGAAACTCTGCGTCGATGAATTCCAGGAACTGGGGTTCGAGTTGTCGCTCGACTATCGCGAAGGGCTCCCCGAACAGGAGCAGCAGGCCTTCCTGAAGCGCTTCGTGGAGCAGGCCATCGGCGCCAACGGCCTGGCCTATACCGGTTGCGACGATTTCGGCTTCGTGTGCCTGGCGCGCCGCGGCTCGGTCACCGAGGAGCAGCGCAAGGCCGTGGAGGACTGGCTGAAGCAGCAGGGCGAGCTGAGCGGCAGTTCGGTCAGCCCCCTGCAGGATGCCTGGTATCCGGAGCAGCCCATTCACCAGCCTGGCTGAGAACGGGCTGAGGGTGGGCGCCCGCCCCGGGTTCAGCCCGGTGGGTTCTGCGCGCCCTCCAACTCCAGCGCGGAGCCGGCTTCCGCCTCCGGCGGTTGCAGGTCGACGCCCGTCCAGTGGCGATAGGCGTCCTCCGACATCGGCCGGGCGAACAGGAAGCCCTGGCCGAACCGGCAGCCCAGTTCGCGCATGCGCTGCAGTTGCTGGTAGGTCTCGATGCCCTCGGCGATCACCCGCAACTGCAGGTGGCGCGCCAGCACCAGGGTGCTGGCGACCGACTCGTGGGTGCGCGGGTTGTGCTGCATGTCGCGGATGAAGGAGGCGTCCAGCTTGATTTCGTTGCAGGGCAGGTCGCAAAGGCGCTGCAGCGAGGAGTAGCCGGTGCCGAAGTCGTCGATGGCGACGTTGCAGCCGAGCAGGCGCAGGCGGGTGAGGTTCTCCAGGCTGGCCAGGGGCGTGGTCGCCAGCCCCCCTTCGATGATCTCGATGGTCAGGCTGGCAGGGTCGACGCCGGTCTGCCGCAGTTTTTCCTTCAGGTGGCCTGCCAGGTCGCGCTGCTGCAGCACCTCGAGGTCGATGTTGATCGACAGCGCCCGCTGGGTGCCGTGGCGCAGCTCGCGCCGGGCGAAATCCAGGGCCTGGTCCAGAACCAGGTCGAAGAGGTCGGGCAGCAGCTTCATCCGGCGGATCGCGGCGAGGAAGTAGGCCGGGCGCAACAGCCCGTGGACCGGGTGGTCCCAGCGCACCAGCACCTCGGCGCCGATCTCCTGCAGGGTGTCGAGGTCGACCTTGGGCTGGTAGTAGGCCCTGAGCTCCCGGTTGCGCATGGCCTGCCAGACCTCCAGCGCCGATGGCGTCGGCCGCGGCAGCGGCGGGGCGGCGGCGGGCGCAGGGCTGTAGTGGCGCAGGCGTGCCTGCAGGCTGGACATCTGCAGCGGCTTGGTCAGCTCGCCGAGCACCGACAGGCCGTACAGCGTGGCGATGTGGGCGATGGCCCGGCGCAGGTCGGCGGGGACCTCGCTGACCACGATGATCGCCCGCAGCAGCTTCTCCTGGGCCGCCAGGCGCAGGAACCCGAGCAGGTCCATGCCCGGCGGCAGCACGTCGCAGATGCAGATGTCGACTCCGCCCTTCTGCCTCAGCAGTTCGATGGCGCTGTCCCCGTCGCCGGCGGCCAGGACCTGCTCGTAGCCGAGGACCCGCAAGCCGTGCACGGTGGCCTCGCGCAGAAATGCATGGTCCTCCAGCACCAGCAGGCTGGATGGGATCGATATGTTCATGGTCGCGCGTACCGAATTGGATAACGGCCGCAGTGTGCCGGCTGGCGGGTGCCATTTATTTAAAAAACTTCCATTTCCGTTGTAGGAAATTGCATTAGGAGGTGTTGAAAAAGTCCGGCTTGAAAGTTAACGGAAGTTGGTCGATCAAGTTTGTGTAGGAATTTATACTTTGATGTATGGGAATTTACTTAAGATGTTAAAAGTGGCACCAGTTAATCTCGACACTGATTTCCTAGACGATATCTTACGGCGCACTCTTGGGAAGTCTGTCGGAGATTGAAAATTGAGCAAGGTTCTTATCGTCGATGATCATCCGGTGATACGGATGGCAATGCGCGTTCTGCTGGAAAAGGAAGGTCATACCATCATCGGGGAAACCGACAACGGCGTGGACGCCCTGTCCCTGGTGAAGGATCTGCTGCCGGAGCTGGTGGTGCTGGACATCGGCATCCCCAAGCTGGACGGGCTAGAAGTCATCAGCCGTCTGACCGCGTTCAACCTGCCCCTGAAGATTCTCGTGCTGACCGGCCAGAGCGCCTCGCTCTACGCCATGCGCTGCATGCAGGCCGGGGCCTCCGGGTTCGTCTGCAAGCAGGGCGGGCTGGCCGAGTTGATCAGCGCGGTCAATGCGGTGATCGCCGGGTACAACTATTTCCCCAGCACGGCCGTGCGCCCGGCGCGCAAGAACAACGGCAGCATGGATGACCATGAACTCATCCAGCGCCTCTCCGACCGGGAAATGTCGGTATTGCAATACCTGGCCAATGGTTATTCGAACAAGGACATCTCCGAGCAGATGTTCATCAGCAACAAGACCGTCAGTACCTACAAGACGCGCCTGCTGCTGAAGCTCAACGCCCATTCGCTGGTCGACCTGATCGAGTTCGCCAAGCGCAACGCACTGGTCTGAGACAGCCGCCATGGGCTCGAAGTGCAGGGCGCTGCTGGGTGCCGTTCTCGGTGCGATGCTGGCGATGGGGGCCTGGGCCGCAGAGGTCCAGGCCCCCGCGCCCTGGACGCAACTCGCCTTGCTGGCCCGTACCGCGGCGCTTCCCGAGAGGCCGCGGGTCGAGCTGCCTGAGTCGGACTGGCAGTGGCTGCGCGAGAAGCGCACGCTGGTGGTGGGGGTGGCCGCGCCGGACTATGCGCCACTGATCGTCACCGTCAGCGGCAGCGAGCTGGAGGGGGTCACCGCCGACTACCTCGGGCTGGTCAGCGAAGCGCTCAACGTCCGCATCGAGATGCGTCGCTACCCGTCCCGGCGCCAGACCATCCAGGCGCTGCAGGATGGCGAGATCGACCTGATCGGCCGCGCCACCGGCTTCGAGGCCGAGATCCCGGACCTGCTGCTGTCGCGCCCGTATTCCCTGAACCAGCCGGTGATCGTCGGGCAGCAGGACATGCGCCTGGAAGGCGACCTGCAACTGGCCGGCCGGCGGCTCGCCGTGGTGGGCGACTACTTCTCGCCGAAGGAGCTGGCCGACCATTTCCCCGATGCCGAGGTGGTGCATTTCGACTCGCTGCGCCGCGCCCTGGAATCCGTCGCCCTCGGGCAGGTGGACGCCTACGTCGGCGACGCCCTGAGCGCGCAGTACCTGATCAGCCAGGGTTACCTGGTCAACCTCAAGCTGCTGAACTTCGCCAACTTCAACGGCGTCGGCTTTTCCTTCGCCGCGCGCAAGGACGGCAGCCCGCTGCTCTACAGCGTCAACGAGGTGCTGCAGAACATCAGCGCCCAGCAACACCTGTCCATCCAGCGGCGCTGGAGCGTGGGCGGCGTGTTCTCCATCTCCAACCACCGGCTGAACCTCACGCCCCAGGAGCTTCGCTGGCTGGAGCACAACCGGCGGCCGCGCCTGGGCATCGACCAGTCGCTGGCCCCGCTGACCTTCTTCGACTCCCAGGGCAATTTCCGCGGCATAGTCGCGGACCTGCTGGACCTGATCCGCACCCGTACCGGCCTGCAGTTCGAGGTGGTGCCGACCTCGTCGATCTCCGGCATGTTCACCCAGGTGCGCCGGGGCCAGGTCGATGCCCTGGCCACCATGTCGCCCACCGTCGAGCGCGAGGCGCACGTAGACTTCACCCGGCCTTACCTGAGTACCTCCTTCGTGCTGCTCACGCACAAGGACAACACCCGGCTGAACAACCTCGCGGACCTCAACGGCAAGCGCGTGGCGGTGGCCCATGGCAGCTCGCTGGTGTCCTACGTGCGCGAGCAGTTCCCGCGGGTGAAGCTGGTCGAGGTGGACAACTACAGCGATGCCCTGCCGTTGCTGCAGGAGGGGAAGGCGGACGCCGCGCTGCAGCCGATGCTCACCGCCACCTTCCTGGTCAATCGCTACTACCGCGACCTGCGCATCGCCGCGACCCTGGACCTGGAGCCGGCGCAGATATCCCTGGGCGTCTCGCGGGCCGACCCGGAGCTGCTGAGCATCCTCAACAAGGCCCTGCTGGCGATCTCGCCGGAAGACATGGCCAGTATCATCAGCCGCTGGTCCACCAGCGGCGCGTCGCCGGACAGCGTCTGGGAAGGCTACCGCTCGCAGTTCTTCTGGCTGCTGTGGGGCGGGCTGGCGCTGCTCGGGCTGATCCTGCTGTGGAACTGGTACCTGCTGCTGCGGATGCGCGCGCGCCGCCGCGCCGAGCTGGAGCTGCAGGACCGCCTGGCGTTCAAGCGCGCACTGATCGACGGCATTCCCCAGCCGGTCTCGGTGCGCGACGCCGATGGGCGCCTGATCACCTGCAACAGGGCGTTCCGCGAGGCCACCGGGCTGCCGGAGGACCTGGCGGTGGGCTCGCAGCTGACGGACTGCACCTGGCTCTCGGCGGAACAGGCTGAGGGTCTGCACCGGGAATACCTCCAGGTGATGGCCAGCGGGGAGCCGGTCGCCGTCGACCGCATGTTGGAGATCAACGGCGAGACGCGCCAGGTGCACCATTGGCTCACGCCCTACCACAGCGCGTCCGGCAAGCTCCGCGGCGTGGTTTCCGGCTGGGTCGACGTCACCGAGCGCGAGCGCCTGCTCCAGCAACTGGAGATCGCCAAGGAGCAGGCCGAGGAAGCCAGCCGGGCGAAGAGCACCTTCCTGGCGACCATGAGCCACGAGATCCGCACGCCGATGAATGCGGTGATCGGCATGCTCGAACTGGCGTTGACGCGCAATCGCTGCGGCGGTTGCGGCGAACAGGGGCCGATCGAGGTGGCCTACGAGTCGGCCAAGTCGCTGCTGCTGTTGATCGGCGACATCCTCGACGTCGCCAAGATCGAGTCCGGCCGCCTGACGCTGCTGCCCGAACGGGCGCGCCTGCGCGAACTGATCGAATCGGTGGCCCGCGTCTTCGACGGCCTGGCCCGGCAGAAGGGCCTGCTGCTGAAACTGGAGATCGAAACCGAGGCCGCCTGCGACGTACTCATCGACCCGCTGCGCTTCAAGCAGATTCTCTCCAACCTGGTGAGCAACGCCATCAAGTTCACCGATGCGGGCAGCGTCTGGGTGCGGGTGTCGGGCGAGCCGCTGCCGAACGAGCGGCTGGCGCTGGAGGTGTGTGTCGAGGACAGCGGCATCGGCATCGCCGAGGAAGACCAGAAGCAGCTCTTCGAACCCTTCAGCCAGGTGCAGCGCGAGGGGCGCACCAACCATGGCGGCACGGGGCTGGGGCTGACCATCTGCCGCAAGCTGGCGGAAATGATGGGCGGCTCGGTGCGCCTGGAGAGCGTGGCCGGCATGGGCACCAAGGTGCACGTCAGGTTGGTGCTGCAGGTGCTGGAGCCCCTGGCGCCGGAAGACGATTCGATCATCCTGCGCAGTGCGGTGGTGCAGAGGACGCTGCGCGTACTGGTGGTGGACGATCACCCGGTCAACCGCCTGCTGCTGGCGCAGCAGCTGGAACACCTCGGGCACACCGTGGCCATGGCCACGGACGGCGGCGAGGCGCTGCAGATGTGGCGGCCCGGTGAATTCGACCTGATCATCACCGACTGCAACATGCCGGTGCTCAGCGGCTACAGCCTGGCCCGGCGAATCCGCGAGATCGAGCGGGAGAGCGGCGCGGCGCGTTCCCCCATCCTCGGTTTCACGGCCAATGCCCAGCCCGACGAAATCGTTCGTTGCAAGGAGGCCGGCATGGACGACTGTCTGTTCAAGCCAATCAGCATCGAGCAACTGCGTGAGCAGCTGGAGCAACTTCAGCGCGGCGAGATCATGCCGCCGGAGCCGGTTCCTGAAAAACACCCGCAGGAGGAGGGCGACCTGGACATCGGCGCCCTGCTGGAGATGACCGGCGGCAACGCCCAGCTGACGCGCAACCTGATGGCCGAGCTGGTGTCGAGCAACGAGGCGGACGCCGAACAGCTCGAACCCTTGCTGCACGCCCAGGACAGGCGGCGCCTGGCCGAGCTGGCCCACCGCATCAAGGGCGCGGCGCGGCTGGTAGGTGCCATGGCCCTGCATGATCGTTGCGCGGAGCTGGAGAAGGTCTGCACCGAGCGCGCCGAGTTCTCGACCTTGCGCAGTGCCGTGGAGCAACTGCGCAGGGCGCTGGATGCGCTGCAGGCCAGCCTGCATGGCCACCTGAAGCGACTGGACGAGGAAGGCCAGATCCGCCCGGCGCAGTCGGCCACCGAGGACGATCCGGCCTAGCGCCGTAAGGATGCCGTTTCTCCGTCTGGGAGAAACGGCATTTTTCATTTGGGCTCATGGCGTGGTTCGGGAGCCCAGCCGAATCGCGGACAGAGTTCGCTCCTACCCCCGGTAAACACCACACCCCGTGCCACCACCGCATGGGTTTCGCAGGCTCAACCCATCCTACGGGGCTGCCTTGCCGGCCACGCCGTGGGGCTCTTCGTAGGAGCGGACCCTGTCCGCGATAGCCGGATATATCGGCGCGATTCGCGGATGAGAGCCGCTCCTACGCCGCCCACCCGCACCATTCCCATGTAGGAGCGCGCCCTGCGCGCGAAATCGCGGGCAGGGCCCGCTCCTACAGTTCCAGGAAGGCACGGACGTAGGACTCCGTCCGCGATTGGGCTCACCGGCCACGCCGGAAATCCCGGCGGCACGGATGGCGGTGGAGGTCATGCGCCCTACGCTCCTGCCTTCGCCAACTCAAAGCATCGCTTAAATGAACGGCATTGGGCCTCACACCGGGCTGGAGCGCCCGGTCATCTCCCGCGCCATTTCGGTGGCGTAGCTGTCGGTCATCCCGGCGATGAAGTCGATGACGCGCAGGAAGGCCTTGTGCAGCGGCCAGTCGGGGTCCGGTGCGTTGTGCCCGAGCAGGTCGAGGATGCGCTGGTTCTTGAACGACGGGCTGCGCCCGCCATGCTGTTCCAGGGCTGCGCCGCAGAAGGAGTTGAGGAGGATTTCCAGGGTGGTGTAGGCGCCGATCTCGTGCAGCGTCTTGCGCTTGTCCTGGAAGATTTTCTGCCGCGCCAGGGCCTTGGCCTGCTGCACGCAGCGCTTGGCCGGGCCGCTCATGTGTTCGACCAGGTCGCCGCCCAGGCGGCCGTCCAGCAGGGCCTGCTTCTGCTCGACGAAGGCTCTTGCCGCGGCATTGCTCAGGTGCTCGATGGCCTTGCCGCGGAGGATCGCCAGGCGCCGCCGGCGGGAATCGCTGGGGCCGAGCTGGCGATAGGTCTCGGGGATGTCGTCGCCGACCAGGTCGAGCAGCAGGGCTTCCACCTCGGGGTAGTCGAGCAATTCCATTTCCAGGCCGTCTTCCAGGTCGATCAGGCCGTAGCAGATGTCGTCCGCCGCCTCCATCAGGTAGACCAGCGGGTGGCGCGCCCAGCGCTCGTCGTCGAGCTTGGGCATGCCCAGCTTCTCGGTGATCTGTTCCAGCAGCGGCAGCTCGCTCTGGTAGCAGCCGAACTTGTGCTTCTTGTAGCCGAGGGAGTCGGCGTGGCGCGCGGTCCAGGGGTACTTCAGGTAGCTGCCCAGGGTGGCGAAGGTCAGGCGCATGCCGCCGTCGAACTGGTGGTACTCCAGCTGGGTGAGCACCCGGAAGCCCTGGGCGTTGCCCTCGAAATTGAGGAAGTCGGCGCGCTCGTCGGCGTCCATGGCGTCCAGCCAGCCGCGCGCGGCGGCCTGCTGGAACCAGTGGCGGATGGCGTCCTCGCCGGAATGGCCGAAGGGCGGGTTGCCGATGTCGTGGGCCAGGCAGGCCGACTGCACGATCACCCCGAGGTCGCTGGGGTCGCACCATTCCGGCAGTTCGCCGCGCAGCATCTCGCCGACGCGCATGCCCAGCGAACGGCCGACGCAGCCGACCTCCAGGGAGTGGGTCAGGCGCGTGTGGATGTGATCGTTGCTCGACACCGGGTGGACCTGGGTTTTGCGCCCCAGGCGGCGGAAGGCGCCGGAGAAGATGATGCGGTCGTGGTCCTTGTGGAAAGCGCTGCGGCCGAGTTCCGCGCTGCTGTGCACGGGTTTGCCGAGGCGCTCGCGGGGGAGCAGGGTATGCCAGTCCATTCGCTCGTCCGATTGCTCGTGGTGCAGCCAACGCTACCCCTTGCCCGCGGCAATCTCAATCGCGGTCTACAGGCCTTCGGCGTCGATGTCGATCAGCAGCAGGCGGCGGCCCTGGTCGATGAACTGCCCGGCGGTCATGCAGTACTGGTTGGAGGTGGCGTCGCGGTAGGTGTTGGACAGCGTCAGCCGGCGCTCTTCCCAGCCCTCGGCGAGCAGTTGGTAGAAGTAGGGGCGCCAGGACCAGTTGTGGCCGACGTAGCGCCGGTCCTCCTTCCAGAACAGGCCGTTCCATTCCAGGTTGGGCGAGATCTGCGTGCCGTGGCGGTCGCACTGGTAGACGCGCAGCAGGCGCGGGAAGCCGTCGGGCGTGGGCAGGCTGGCCAGGCGCGCGCCGCCCTCGGCCCAGGGGCGCAGGTTGGCGACCAGCTCGGCCAGTTGCTGGCGCAGTTGCACCAGTCGGGCGCGTTCGCTCAGCTTGCGCTGCACGTAGCGGTCGCGCCACTGGCCGAAGGCGTCGAGATAGGCGTCGCTGGCGGGGAAGTCCAGGGCCGGGCGGGCGAACAGGTAGCCCTGGACGAAGCGCGCGCCGCATTCCAGGGCGAAGTCCAGTTCCGCCTCGGTCTCCACGCCTTCGGCGATGATCCAGCAGCCGGTCTTCTCGGCCATCTGCGCCAGCGCCTTGACCACCTCGCCGCTGGGGCCGCCACGGGCGGCCTGCTGGAACAGGCGCATGTCCAGCTTGAGGATGTCCGGTTGCAGCGCCAGCACGCGGTCGAGCTGGGAGTAGCCGGCGCCGAAATCGTCGATGGCGATGCGCGCGCCGGCGTCGCGGTAGCGCGCCACCACCTCGGGCAGGCGCTGGTTGCCGCCGCCCAGCTCGGTGATCTCGAAGACCACCCGGTGCGGGTCGACGCCGTGCTGCTGCAGTTGCTTGAGGCTGGGCAGCGGCTGGTTGGGGCGCAGCCGGCTGATCCAGCGCGGCGAGATGTTCAGGCTGAGGAACCAGTCCGCCGGCGCTTCCGGCAGGCGCGCCAGGGCGTCGTCGCGGATCTGCCGGTCGAGGCGGCGCAAGGTGGCCGGGGGAATCTTCGGATCGACGAACAGCGGGCCCACCGAGAGCAACTGGCCGTCGGCCTGGCGCATGCGGCCGAGGGCTTCGACCCCGGCGATGAGGCCGGTGGCGGTATCGATGAAGGGCTGGAAGCAGGCGATCGGTTGCCCGTCGATCAAGGGACACATCCTTAGTGGGAGGAAAAGGAAGGCGTTGCCGCCGGCCCGGGATTGCCTCCTAGCAAGAATGCAGCCAGGGCGCTCAGCCGCCCTGGTCCGCAGTCGGTTTCGCCGGTTTGGCCGCCGTCTGCCGCAGCTTGAGCAGCAGGGGCGCCAGCACCACGGCCAGGCGCAGCAGACGCACCAGGCCGCGTTTGCGACGCAGCATCAGGGCGGCCGCGGCTGCTGCGCCGCCGGCGGCCCACAGGGAGGCGCCGCCGCTAAACTGCTGGCGCACGCCCTGGCCCAGGTCGCGGGCCTGGCGCAGCGGCTGCAGGAGCTTCTCGCTTTCCTGGCGCAGTTGCTGGCGCTGGACTTCCAGGCGCAGGCGCAGCACCGCCTTGCGCAGTTCCCGCCGCGAGGGGCGGGGGGAGAGTTGCGGCAGTTCACTCATGGCAGCAGTTGCTCCCGGTCGCGGGCCAGTTCTTCCAGGGTGGCGCTGAACGGCGAGCTGTCGTCATCCACCAACTGGTACAGGCGCCAGGCGCACAGCCCGCCGCCCAGTGCATAGAAGGCGCACAGGCCGAGCACCGCGGCTAGCCGGTCGCTGTCCCAGAACAGCACCAGCACCAGCAGCGACAGGCCCAGTATCAGCAGCAGGGCGAACAGCAACGCCAGCCCGGCGAACAGCAGCAGCGCCAGGGTACGGCTCTTCTGTTCCTGCAGTTCCAGGCCGAAGAGTTCGACATGGCCATGCAGCAGGCCCAGCAGTGCGGCGCCGAAGCGCCGCACGGAAGGGCCATGGTGTTGCGGGGCGTCCGTGGCGTCGCTCATCGGTCAGCGCCGTCCGACCAGCAGGCCGAGCAGGAAGCCGACGCCGGCAGCCACGCCCACGGCCTGCCAGGGATGTTCGCCGACGTAGTCCTCGGTGGCGTCCACCGCGGCGCGGCCCTGGTCGCGCACGGCGCTCTGCGCCGCATCGATGCGTTCGCGGGCCCGGCCAAGGCCGGAGCGCAGTTGCTCGCGCAGGGCGTCGGCTTCCTCGCCGGCCAGTTCCGCGGAGGTCTGCAGGAGTTTCTCGGTATCGGCCACCAGGGCCTGGAACTCGGCCAGCAGTTCGTCCTTGGTGGTATTCGCGGTGCTCTTGCGGGGCATTGTGAGGCTCCTTGTGTTTGCGAGGGGTTCACTGGTTTCTGAGCCCCGTGGCGTTGGGAAGTTTCCCATAAATCGCCGGCGAAGCGGCGATGCAGAGCAGGGCCCAGGCCCGTTCATTGAAGACCAGTCCGCGCCGCTTCGCCCGTTTCACGCATGGTATGCCGCTTGCAACGCCATGGTGCGTCATCCGGTGCGAGTGCCCCAGAGAGGGGCGTTCAGGGACGTCCGAAGACCGCCGGAAAATCCATTAACCATATGAAAGACAACAGAAAAATCAAAAAAACAGAGGTGCCCCTGCGCATCCTCGTGTGCTGTGTGGAGCAGTGGGGTGGACCTTATCGGTGCGCCTGCGCTTCATGCTGGTGCGGCACGCCGGGGCGATGAGCTGTTTTGGTGCTTTTTCGGTCTGAGCCGGGGCTGCCTGATTCATGGAAAACCTCAACAGTGCCGTGGAAACCCTGATCCACGGTTCCAATACCCTGTTCATCCTGCTGGGCGCCGTGATGGTGCTGGCCATGCATGCCGGCTTCGCCTTCCTCGAGGTCGGCACGGTGCGCCTGAAGAACCAGGTCAACGCGCTGTCGAAGATTCTTTCGGACTTCGCCGTGTCCAGCCTGGCGTATTTCTTCATCGGCTACTGGATCGCCTACGGCGTGGATTTCCTCAAGCCGGCCAGCGAGCTGAGCGCGGAGAACGGCTACGCGCTGGTCAAGTTCTTCTTCCTGCTGACCTTCGCCGCCGCCATCCCCGCGATCATTTCCGGGGGCATCGCCGAGCGCGCCAGATTCGCCCCGCAGCTGTGCGCCACGGCGCTGATCGTGGCCTTCGTCTACCCCTTCTTCGAGGGCATGGCGTGGAACGGCAACCATGGCCTGCAGGCCTGGCTGGCGCTGAAGTTCGGCGCGCCTTTCCATGACTTCGCCGGCTCCGTCGTGGTGCACGCCTTCGGCGGCTGGCTGGCGCTGGCCGCGGTGCTGCTGCTGGGCCCGCGCAACGGCCGCTACCGCGAGGGCCGGCTGGTGGCCTTCGCGCCGTCGAACATCCCGTTCCTGGCCCTGGGCGCCTGGATCCTGGTGGTCGGCTGGTTCGGCTTCAACGTGATGAGCGCGCAGACCCTGGACCACGCCAGCGGCCTGGTGGCGGTGAACTCGCTGCTGGCCATGGTCGGCGGCACCATTGCCTCGTTGCTGGTGGGGCGCAATGACCCCGGCTTCCTGCACAACGGCCCGCTGGCCGGGCTGGTAGCAGTGTGCGCCGGTTCCGACCTGATGCACCCGGTGGGCGCCCTGGCCACCGGTCTTGTGGCCGGCGCGCTGTTCGTCTGGGTGTTCACCGCGGCGCAGAC